>NZ_CP069350.1:1130000-4634534 GCF_016859145.1 Shewanella sp. LZH-2 | reverse complement strand
TAAGTTATCCCCAAAAGATCATCAAAAAGAGGTGTATTCTATAGCGAGATCTCAAGGATCGCTATCCTTAAAAAATAATTATCCCCAACAAGATCATTCTTTGTCAGCATCCTCGATCATCAAAGATCAAATTCGATCCTTTTATTCAACAAATAGGGAAAATCC
Organism: Shewanella sp. LZH-2; assembly: GCF_016859145.1. Lineage (NCBI taxonomy): Bacteria > Pseudomonadati > Pseudomonadota > Gammaproteobacteria > Alteromonadales > Shewanellaceae > Shewanella > Shewanella sp. LZH-2. The sequence continues at coordinate 4,634,369 of NZ_CP069350.1, read as the reverse complement.
CGCTTTATTAAGCGATCCAGATTGATCTATAATGGCGCCCCTTTGATCTGTTAACAGATCCTCTTAACTACTAGATGTAGTGTCCATACACAGAGTTATCCACATCTTATAGTGTGTGGGGGGAGTTGATCTAAGGATACGCTGGCAGAAATAACCCACTTGCTGACTTTCGTTGTTGACGGGGACAAGTAAAGTGATTACAATTCGGCCTCTTTTTTACCCTTACCTCTATTCGTGGAGATAAGGATATGTTCACTAATAACAAAGACGGATTGCCATCATGAGTAAACGTACTTTTCAACCTAGCAACCTGAAGCGCAAGCGTTCTCACGGCTTCCGCGCTCGTATGGCTACTGCAGGCGGCCGTAAGGTGCTTGCACGTCGTCGTGCGAAAGGTCGCGCTCGTTTATCTGCTTAATTAAGTGGATAACTAGTTGACTAGCTATACCTTTACGCGGGAGTTACGCTTGCTAACTCCCGCGCAATTTAAATCTGTATTTTCCAATCCCATCAAAGCATCTTCTGCTGAAATAACCTTGCTTGCCATTCCTAATTCGGAACAACATCCGCGTCTGGGTCTTACTGTTGCTAAACGCTACGTAAAACGTGCCAATCAGCGAAATCGCATTAAGCGAGTGATCAGAGATAGTTTTCGCCTCAATCAACACAATATTCCTCATCTTGATATTGTTGTGCTGGTTAGAAATGGGGTGATGGAAATGGAAAATGCCGAACTCAACAAGTTGATAGAAAAGCTATGGCGCAAACTCAGTCGCCGCTACAATGGCTAGCAACCACGTTTATTCGTGGCTATCAAATCTTCATCAGCCCAATCTTGGGACCTCGATGTCGTTTCAATCCCACTTGCTCTCATTACGCCATTGAGGCAATAAAAGTGCACGGAACCGCGAAAGGTTGTTGGTTTGCATTGAAACGCATATTAAAATGTCACCCTTTGCATCCCGGCGGTAGTGATCCCGTCCCCCCTAAAAATGACAGGTGTAATAAATAGGCTATGGAATCTCAACGCAATATATTGCTAATAGGACTACTGTTTGTCAGCTTTTTGCTGTGGCAACAGTGGCAAGCAGACAAAGCTCCAAAACCCGTTGCAACCGAATCGTCTGTAGTGGCGAATGCGACCACTAATCACAGTGCTGATGTTCCAGAAGCGGATACTGGTGTGCCAGCAGCAGTCGCTGCGACGCAAAATCTAATCACGGTTAAAACCGATCAGCTCGATGTGCAAATCAACCCTGTGGGTGGTGATATTGTTTTTGCTGCACTGGTTTCACATAAATTGGAACAGGGTAAAGACCAGCCATTTGTTTTGCTTGAGCAAACCAAAGATTACACTTATATCGCTCAGAGTGGCCTAATTGGCCGTGATGGTATCGATAGCAGTGCTAAAGGTCGCGCCGCATTTGCCGCCAGCAAAACTGAATTTACCTTAGCCGATGGCCAAGACACCTTAGAAGTACCACTGACCTATGTGGCTGATAACGGTGTGACTTACACAAAAGTGTTTATATTCCATCGTGGCAAGTTTAACGTTGATATCGATTACAAAATCAACAACACCTCAGCTGCTCCATTACAAGTTCAGATGTACGGTCAGATTAAACAGACCATCAAGCCATCTGAAAGCAGCATGATGATGCCAACTTACCGTGGCGCCGCGTTTTCGACTCAAGATGTACGTTACGAAAAGTACAAGTTTGAAGATATGAGCAAGAGCAACCTCAATCAACCGACTCTCGGTGGTTGGGCGGCGATGCTGCAACATTATTTCGTATCAGCTTGGATCCCACCAGCAACCGATAGCAACACGATTTTCTCGAGTGTAAGCGCTGGCGGTTTAGCGAACATTGGTTTCCGTGGCGCGGTATATGATATTGCACCAGGTGCAACGCAAGAAATTAGCTCACAGTTCTATGTTGGCCCTAAAGATCAAAAAGCGCTATCTGCGTTATCTGATACCTTAAACCTAGTAGTTGATTACGGTTTCCTTTGGTGGTTAGCCGTTCCAATCCACTGGTTATTGATGTTCTATCAATCATTTGTGGGTAACTGGGGTGTGGCAATTATCCTGATCACCTTAACCGTTCGTGGTTTACTGTTCCCGCTTACCAAAGCGCAGTACACCTCAATGGCTAAGATGCGTAACCTACAGCCAAAACTGCAGGAACTAAAAGAGCGTTTCGGCGATGACCGTCAAAAGATGGGTCAAGCCATGATGGAACTGTATAAGAAGGAAAAAGTTAACCCTATGGGTGGCTGTTTACCTATTATTTTACAGATGCCAATCTTTATTGCTTTGTACTGGGTATTGTTAGAAAGCTTCGAGCTGCGTCACGCGCCATTTATGTTATGGATCCATGACTTATCAGTACAAGATCCATACTACATTCTGCCGCTGCTGATGGGTGTGTCCATGTTTGTGATGCAAAAAATGCAACCCATCGCACCGACAATGGACCCAATGCAAGTGAAGATGATGCAATGGATGCCAGTGATCTTTACCGTATTCTTCCTGTGGTTCCCATCGGGTCTGGTACTGTACTGGTTAGTGGGTAACATTGTTGCCATCATCCAGCAGAAGATTATTTATGCAGGTCTAGAGAAAAAAGGCTTAAAATAAGCCCAAGCGCTAGATAGGAGCTAACAGCTCAGCATATTCAAAAAGGCGGCTTCATTGGCCGCCTTTTCCTTTAGGTAATTTGATCGATATTAATGGGTATTTCCGTGACAACTGACACTATCGTGGCACAAGCCACCGCGCCCGGACGGGGCGGCGTGGGTATCATTCGAATCTCTGGTGATAAGGCAACCGATGTGGCCATGGCCGTATTGGGTCATTTACCTAAACCCCGTTACGCCGATTACTGCGACTTTAAAAATGCCTCAGGCCAAGTGATAGACCAAGGTATCGCACTGTTTTTTAAAGGCCCTAATTCCTTCACGGGTGAAGATGTATTAGAGCTGCAGGGCCACGGTGGTCAAATCGTCCTCGATATGCTGATCAAGCGCGTATTAGAAGTCAAAGGCATTCGCATCGCCAAACCTGGTGAGTTTAGCGAACAGGCCTTTATGAACGATAAACTAGACTTAACCCAGGCCGAAGCCATTGCCGACCTTATCGATGCCACCAGTGAGCAAGCCGCCAAAAGCGCTCTGCAATCACTGCAAGGTGAGTTTTCGAAGGAAGTGCATGAGCTGGTGGATCAAGTCACCCATCTGCGTTTATACGTCGAAGCCGCGATTGATTTCCCCGATGAAGAAGTCGACTTTTTAAGTGATGGCAAAATTGCCAATGCACTCTACAAAATCATCGACAAACTCAGCGCCGTCCAAGCCAGTGCCAAGCAAGGCTCGATTATCCGCGAAGGGATGAAGGTGGTGATTGCCGGTCGCCCCAATGCCGGAAAATCCAGTCTACTTAATGCGCTCGCCGGTAAAGAGTCGGCCATTGTGACCGAAATAGCTGGCACCACTCGCGATGTGCTGCGCGAACACATTCATTTAGATGGTATGCCACTGCATATTATCGACACCGCAGGTTTACGTGATACCACAGATACGGTTGAACAAATCGGTATCGAGCGCGCTTGGAATGAAATCAACAGTGCCGATCGGGTGTTGTTTATGGTCGATGGCACCACCACGGATGCCGTCGATCCCCACGATATTTGGCCGGATTTTATCGATCGTCTCCCCACCAATTTAGGCGTGACCGTTGTCCGCAATAAGGCCGATCTCACCGGTGAAAACCTCGAGATGACTGAAGAAAAAGGCTATAGCGTGTATAGGATCTCGGCCAAAACCGGTCTGGGCGTAGAGGAATTAAAGCAACACCTTAAATCCTTGATGGGTTATCAAAGCAACCTCGAAGGTGGCTTTATCGCCCGTCGTCGTCACCTCGAAGCATTGGATGTTGCCGCAAGCCATCTGCAACTAGGTAAAGAGCAATTAGAGGTTTATCTCGCAGGTGAACTGTTAGCAGAAGAGCTCAGAATGGCGCAACTCGCCCTGTCTGAAATCACTGGCCGTTTTACTTCAGACGATCTACTCGGCAAAATTTTTAGCTCATTCTGTATTGGGAAGTAAAATAGTAAAACGCATCAAACCAAATCAAAACAACATTATGATTTTAAAATAATTTTGTTTTATTGGGTGGGAAGCAATTTGAAGGGTTTTGTCGATTCTTGCTCCGTATGTGCTCCGAAGATAAATTTTGGAGCACATTTGTAATATAAGAAAAAAACCTATTAAATAAATATATTAGTAGACAAGAATAAAGCCTAAACTTGCCTAATTGGCCAAAATAGAACGAATACTGTTCCTCCACGACCCGATGGCTGGCAGACCACATGGCCGCCGTGAGCTTCAACAATAGTCTTAACCACGGCAAGACCAAGCCCGCTACCACCACTTTTTCGTGAACGAGAAGGATCGACTCGACGAAATGCTTCGAATACGTAACTGGCGGCAGCATCAGGGATACCTGGCCCCTCATCTTCCACACTTAGATAGCAATTATCATCCGAATGATAGAGCCGCACGGTTAAATCGCCGGGCTCTGCATGCTGGCGAGCATTTTCTAGTAGTGCGATTAGCACCTGACGGATACGGATGGCATCACAGTAAACTTGAAGGCTAGAATCGAGTTCCAACTTAAGTTTGAGTCCTCTGGCATCTAAAGCCGCTGCAAAGGTTTCAATCACTGTACTAAGTTCATCCGCTAAACAAACCTCTACACGATGTAACTCTAAGTGGCCACTGTCGTTAAGGCTAAGCACTCGTAAATCTTCTATCAGGTGATTTAAGCCTTCGACCTGCCGTAACAATCCCTCGAACAACTCACTATTAGGACTAAAAACACCTTCCGCTAAGCCCTGCAATCGACCACGTAAAATGGTGACCGGAGTGCGAAGCTCATGGGCAATGGCCGCATTCCAAAACTCCCGCTCGCGGGTCATACACTCTAATCGCTCAGCCATCGCATTAAAGTCACTGACCAGTTGCGCGGTTTCTCCCATAGTGTCTTGATCCATTTTTGCGCGTGCGTTGAGTTTACCTAGAGCGACTTCGCGTAGGCTATATGCCACAGAATTCAACGGATTGAGGATTCGCCGAGACAGACGAACAGCAACAAAAAGCGACATCCCCAATGCGGCGGCGATAGTGCAAACAATCCAGATCATCTCCATCCGAGAAGGCATCCAAGTTTCAGAGATGCTGCCAGGCAAGTAGGTCACCGCAATGGCATAGAAAACATAGGAACCAAATACCGACAGGAAAATAATCCCTAGCGTCATCACTGCTAAGGATTGAATGATTTGCCTGCGTAAGCCCGGTGATTGCTTCATACTTCACCACCAAAGCGATAGCCAACCCCCCAGACGCTGAGCGGTACTCCTTGAATATTAAGGGCTTCAAGTTTTTTACGCAGCTTGCTGATATGACTATCTACAGTGCGTTCCTGAGTATCACCTTCGGGCAAGCAATTAATAAGTAGCTCCTCACGGCTAAAAACACGTTTTGGCGCCCGCATCAGACAGGCTAACAGTTTAAATTCAGTGAGTGTCAGATCGAGTATTTGCTGCTGACCTTTCAAGTTCACGCTGGCCTCGTGACTGTCTAAGTCGATTTGAAACTGGCCGACGCGCAATATTTGGCTATTGGTAGACGGGTTAATTCGGACGCGTCGCAAAACAGCTTGAACCCTAGCGACCACCTCAGCAGGATTGAAAGGCTTAACCACATAGTCATCGGCACCGAGGCGTAACCCCATTAACTTATCGATATCTTGGTCAAGCGCGGTAAGCATGATCACTGGTGTATCGCCACGGGAACGAATTTCATTCAATACCTTCCAGCCATCGAGATTAGGCATCTGTACATCAAGCAACAACAGATCGGGCTTAAATGTACCGTGCATGGCTAATGCTTGAATACCATCCGTAGCGTGTTGAGTTCGCAGCCCACTTCGCTGTAAATAGGCAATCAGAATCTCGGCAATCTCGGCTTCATCTTCGGCAATCAGTACAAGTGCCGAAGTCATCTGACTTTTTGTGGCATTGAGATTGGACATAAATAGCTCTAAGGCTGAAATTGAAGAACTTTATCACTCCCTCCACACATTCTCCACAAAGCCTCGAATAATTCGCAATAGCGACTCGTCATAATTCAGTGAGTTCTCAAGCATTGGTCAATGTCATCAGTGAGAACGTAGCAAATAGAGGATAGTTGGTTATGTTCAGCAAAAAACGGCATTTAAACTTGGTACTCTTGGTAGGAATTGCCGTAATGGGATTGATGGGTTGCGACTCCGCGGAGCAGGAGGAAAATCCCCCCTCTCTAATCCAGGTTTCTGTAATCACACTGGATAACGAAGCACTATTGGTCACAGAAGATCTACCTGGTCGAGTTGTTGCTGTTCGCAGTGCAGAGATCCGCGCGCAAGTTAGCGGCATAGTTCAACATCGTCTGTTCGAACAAGGCAGCGAGGTAACATCTGGCACAGTGCTATTCCAGATTGATCCTGCACAATTTAAAGCCGATGTTGCTATTGCGGCAGCCGCCTTGCAACGAGCCGAAGCCGTATTGGTTCGTTCTCGCCAGGAAACGGCACGCTTGGCCTCCCTGTTAAAAACCGAAGCGGTTAGCCAACAAATGTTTGATGATGCAATTTCCCTGCGCGATCAAGCCGCAGCAGATGTCGCCCAATCCCAAGCGACACTTACGCGGCGCCAGTTAGATTTAGAATTTGCCAGCGTCAAAGCCCCTATATCAGGGCAAATTGATCAAGCCTTAGTGAGTGAAGGAGCCTTAGTCTCACCGACTGATACCACCCCAATGGCGAGGATCCAACAAATTGACCAAGTGTATGTCGATGTTCGACTGCCAGCATCAATGTTAGACAGCATGCGCCAGCAAGCAAACGAAGCTAACCCAGAGTTAAGCGTAGAGATCCTAAGCAGCAGCGGTGAGTCTCTTGGCATGAAAGGTCATATCTTATTTTCGGGCTCCGAGGTGGATACAGGTACCGGCGATGTACTGCTGCGTGTACTCGTTGATAATCCACAACATCGCCTATTGCCCGGTCTTTTTGTAAAAACTCGGGTTCCAAAGACTTACTATTCTTCCACTCTGAGAGTGCCACAACAGACGGTCACCCGTAAGGCGGGTCAACCCCAAGTATGGGTACTCAATGCGGAGGGCAAGGTACAGCCAGTAGCAATTAAAGTCGATGAGCTAGTGGCAGGCCGCTACCGCGTGATATCAGGACTATCTGCTGGCCAGCAGATAGTCGTTGAAGGCATCGAACGGCTAAGTCCTGATGCGCAGGTTCATGCTCGGCTTTGGCAACCCACAGCAGAGCAGCAATTAAGTGCCGATGTGCGCTGATTTGGAGACATACCATGCCACAGTTTTTTATTAACCGCCCAGTATTTGCATGGGTGATAGCCCTCTTTATCGTACTGATTGGTGTCATCTCGATTCCGCAATTACCTATCTCTCGCTACCCTTCGGTTGCCCCCGTGTCGGTGAGCATTTATGCCGCTTATCCAGGAGCCACGCCACAGACACTTAATGACTCTGTGATAAGCCTTGTCGAGCGTGAACTATCGGGGGTAAAAAACCTACTGTACTTTGAATCATCAGTTGACAGCTCAGGAAGTGCACAAATTACCGCCACCTTCAAACCGGGCACAGATGCGGAACTTGCCCAAGTTGATGTGCAAAATCGCATTAAGGCAGTCGAACCACGCTTACCTCAAGTCGTACGGCAGAGCGGTCTGCAGGTTGAGTCGGCGGCATCGAGCTTTCTGATGATGATTGGCATGACGTCACCTAATGGTCAATTCGACGAAGTCGCGCTAAACGACTATTTGGCGCGAAATGTTGTCGAGGAACTACGCCGAATCGACGGTGTGGGACGAGTGCAATTATTTGGTGCAGAGCAAGCCATGCGTGTCTGGGTTGACCCCAATAAACTCACCGCCTATGGGCTGACAATGAACGACCTTGCTCTGGCGATTGAACAGCAGAACGCACAAATAGCCCCAGGCCGACTCGGTGATGAGCCAGCCTTGCCCGGACAACGCCTAACAGTCCCATTGACCGTACAAGGACAACTGACCACACCCGAGGAGTTCGCCGCTATTGCCCTACGTTCCAGTGTCGATGGCGCCAAATTGGTGTTGGCTGATGTGGCTAGAGTTGAGCTGGGCGCTCAGTCCTATGGCTTTTCGAACCGTGAGAATGGTGTAACGGCAACCAGTGCCGCGATTCAACTATCCCCAGGCGCCAACGCCGTTCGCACCGCTTCAGCAGTGCGAGAACGCTTAGCCGAACTAGCAACCAGCATGCCCTCAGGCATAAGCTATTCAGTGCCCTTCGACACAGCACCTTTCGTCAAAGTGTCTATCAAAAAAGTAATCTATACCCTGTTTGAAGCTATGGGCTTAGTGTTTCTGGTCATGTTCCTGTTCTTGCAGAAGCTGCGCTACACACTAATTCCAGCCATCGTCGCCCCCATCGCATTGCTCGGCACCTTTGCCGTAATGTTGCTGGCGGGTTTTTCAATAAATTCGCTGACTATGTTTGGCATGGTATTGGCCATTGGCATTATTGTTGACGACGCTATTGTGGTGGTTGAAAACGTGGAACGGCTGATGGCGACCCAAGGGTTATCTCCCAAAGAAGCGACCTCACGGGCGATGAAGGAAATTACTGGTGCGGTAATAGGTATAACCTTAGTGCTAACGGCTGTGTTTATTCCCATGGCCTTTGGTACCGGCTCGGTGGGCGTTATCTATCAACAATTTAGTTTGGCTATGGCGGTGTCGATCTTAATTTCAGCCTTCCTCGCCCTGTCTTTAACCCCAGCTCTATGTTCGACACTATTGCATCCTGTCAGTGCAGATCACCAACACAAAAGCGGATTTTTTGGTGCTTTTAACCGCGCCTTCGAACGCTTGACGACTCGTTACAGTGCACGGTTAGTACACTTGGTAGGGCGTAGCGGGCGAATGATGGCAGCATTTGCAGTGATCTGCGCTGTACTCGTATTAGCGGTTAAGGAATTACCTTCGTCCTTCCTACCCGACGAAGATCAAGGCTACTTCATGACCTCTATTCAATTACCCACTGGCGCAACGAGCGAACGTACACTAGAAGTGGTAAAAAAATATGAAGCACACGTAGCTACTCGCCCAACATTGGATACCAATATGGTAGTACAGGGCTTTAGCTTTGCAGGCTCAGGCCCAAACGCCGCCATGGCTTTCACTATGCTCAAAGATTGGGATAAACGTAATGGTGCCACAGCGGCAGAGGAAGCAGAACTTGCACAACAAGCTATGGCAGATAACGTCGAAGGCACTGTCATGAGCCTGATGCCACCTGCCATCGACGAGCTGGGGACTTCATCAGGCTTCACTCTATACCTGCAAGATAGAGCCAACCGTGGTGAAACGGCGTTACTTGCTGCACAGGCGCAACTGCTCGAGTTAGCGGCTCAAAGCAAGGTGGTTAGCAATGTCTACCCAGATGGTTTACCGCCCGGTGAAAGCATTAACCTAAATATAAATCGACCAAAAGCCGAGGCTATGGGCCTGTCTTTCGCAGCGGTAAGCAGCACGCTTTCGGCAGCCATGGGATCACAGTATGTCAATGATTTTCCGAATAATGGACGTATGCAACAAGTCATTCTTCAAGCGGAAGCGTCTGCACGTATGCAGCTAGATGACGTGCTAAGCCTGCGGGTGCGTAATACTAGCGGTGGCATGGTACCTCTGCGGGAGGTAGTGACACCCAAATGGAGTGAATCGCCACAGCAAATGATGCGCTTTCAAGGCTTTCCGGCAGTACGAATTTCGGGAGGTGCTGCGCCAGGTGTTTCCAGCGGAGCTTCCATGGCAGAAATGGAACGCCTAGTGGCACAGTTACCACTAGGCTATGCGATAGCGTGGACAGGGGCATCATTACAGGAACGCCAATCGGCTGCACAGGCGCCGCTGCTGATGTTGTTGTCTGCGCTGGTGGTATTTTTAGTTCTTGCTGCACTGTACGAAAGCTGGTCGATTCCGCTATCGGTAATGCTGGTAGTACCGCTGGGACTCATCGGAGCCGTGGCAGCTGTTATGCTACGAGGCATGCCTAATGACGTGTTTTTCAAGGTGGGGATGATTACCATCATTGGCTTATCGGCGAAAAACGCCATCCTTATCGTCGAATTTGCCCGTCAATTACACGCCGAGGGACGCAGTTTGGTCGATGCAGCAGTAACCGCTGCACGGCTGCGTCTGCGTCCAATCTTGATGACTTCGCTAGCTTTCACCCTTGGCGTAGTCCCTTTGATGCTTGCAAGCGGCGCGAGTGCAGAAACTCAACACGCTATTGGCACCGGCGTTTTCGGCGGTATGCTTAGCGGAACCATACTAGCAATATTCTTTGTTCCTATCTTTTTTGTCTTTGTCATCGGCACACAAGAGCGCATTAATACCAAGCTAGTAAGACGTAATAATTTCAAAACGGCCAAAGGATAAACACCTATACACGTGTACTCAGTTTAGACTACTACGCTCCCCACGGAATAGTAGTAGGCTAGTCCTAACAACGGCTGGCTTACTACTAGCATGTTGTTATACTGCCAAATAATAATAAATTATTTAAAAATAAAAGGTTTCAAGCTAATTAATCAAAAGTCTATTTATTACTTCCTACTTTCCCAGATATCCCACTTTTAACATGCTGAAAATCCCCTAGAATGGATTCCTCCATGGCAAAACCTAATAAAAGGTTGCACTTCACATGTGCACCAATAGCTTTCTAACACTTTGAGTAGTTTTATATTTTTAGTTTCTCTATAGGGAAGTAAAAGAGTAAAACGCATCCGATAAATTAAAATCAATATTATGATTTTTAAATATTTAATTGATGATTAAAAGGTTGCTACCCAAAAAACACATGCCCCTCGTTAACATTTTAACGAGGGGCATTTTTTTGCAAAAAACTGGACCATACCACAGAGAAGCTATTCCGCAGCCGCGCGGTTTAATCGATCCCAAATATCAGCCCACTCCTCAAGACGAGGCGGCGCTTCAACCAAAAGTGTTTTAATCCCCTTTAGGTCTAATGCGTAAAGAGAGGCATAAAGAGCTTGTCGATATCCTTGGTGGTTGTTCGGTAATATCAGCTTATGTTGGCAATGGATATTTTCCATCAGGGCTGAATATCCCAATATCCCCGTAGCTTCAGGCTCTGCATAAAATTGCGTTGCGAGTGAAGCAGCAGCACAAATTACGACTTTGGCATTAGGTTGATAATGGACTTTCATATTGCCAGAAATCGCTTCTTGATGGCATTCAGGCGTAATAACGGAGAACGGTAAGTAGGGCTGAAAATCCCTCGCGGATAATGGACCACTTCGCAAAATCTCAGCTTGATTTTCACTGATCCGTAAAATAGTCGACTCAGTACCCACACTGCAAATCCCACCATCGAGTACAGCAGCAATCCTTCCATCAAGCCCACTCAATACTTGCTCAGCACTAGTCGGGCTGAGTTTTTTATGTAAGTTTGCAGATGGAGCTGCAACGGCAATATTGAACTGTTGCAGTAGTGATAAAAGCACCGGATGATCAGGCATTCTTATCGCAATACTGGGCAATCCACCGGTTATAACATCCGAAACCGAGGGATGACGCTCAAAGATAAGTGTCAGCGGCCCAGGCCAAAACGCCTCGGCAAGTGGTGCAACCCAATCAGGAATAACGTTAACCCAACGAGAAAGCTGATCGATGCTGCCAATATGAGTTATGAGTGGATGATTTCTAGGACGTTGTTTAGCCGAAAAAATCTTTTCAACCGCTTCAGGGTTGCTGGCATCCGCCGCAAGCCCGTAGACAGTTTCAGTCGGTACTGCGACTAGTTCGCCCGCAATTAGCAACTCTCCCGCACGTTGTAAATCAGCAGGATTCAGCGCATTAAGTCTTTCTGTTCTCATGGATTACACCAGTGGCAACGATAAGGATCAGCCACACTCTCCTCTTTGGTTTCAATTTGTTGATATTGGCAGTGAAGACATTGACGGATAAAAGCTTTAGCGAGATCTGTTGGCGTACCACAATCGCGGCAAGGCAAACCAACGATGCGATCGCGTAGCCAGAAATCCGCTTGATGACATTGTGGGCAATGTGTTTGAAGGCGCTCAACCAGTTGCTGTGCGGCCTTGATAATATATTGCTGCCGCAGCGGAGAATGCATCGCGCGAAGGTCTGGAGCGACATCAATTGGGCAAGCAAAACGACCATTTTCAGGCCCTAGATTCATCGCTTCTAATGTGGCCAGCAACATATCTAGATTGGCTAAACCTTTGATCGTATGACCATCAACCTTAACTATCCACGCTTGACCCTCTTCAGCACCAGATAACGCCGCACTCAGTGCGCTCACATCATCCCCTTGGTAACTTTGCAAGCTTACCGGACCAGATACATTCGCGACGATATCAATACTTTGCCTTACATCATGCAGTACGATCAGCTCTGTATTCCAATTCATTATTCCAGGCAAAGGCCCTCCACCAAAACTACCTTCGCTGCCTAACCCCGCCTCTAGACCTGTTAGCTCACAGGCAAGTCGCGCTTTTTTCTTAGCGCACTCTAGTGGTGAAAGCGTACGCTCAACTTCTCCAGAAAAGGTGCCCAGCATGTCGGTATCAAATGCATCCGTTGCGACAATTTCAATCCCAAGTGGCGACAGAATTGGCGCAATTTGTGCCGCCTTGCCATGTTTGCTTAACAAGGCAATTCGCTTTGGCATTTTATAATGTGATTGATGATCCATGATGAATACTCACTCCTGAAGTGAGGGGGGTAATTCTTAACTTTAAGCAAACCTAGCCCTCTACAACGCGATAACGAGGCTGAATAAGGAAGGCTATTGTTGCCGTATCAGTGATGGGATGTAAAATAGATAGATATTCACATAACGTTCTATATAAGTGAACGATTCTATGAGAAACCTCAATTTTCACCATCTACATTACTTCTGGACTGTCGCTAAAGAAGGACATTTAACTCGAGCCTCCCAGAGGCTAAACATTTCACAATCGGCTTTATCATCCCAGATCAGACAGTTAGAGGAACAACTAGGGCATGATCTGTTTCACCGTCAAGGCCGAGCATTATTACTGACAGAGGTTGGGCATCTCGTTCTCGAGTACGCTGAAGGAATTTTTAATTTAGGCCACGAATTGCTTTCAGTTATGGAAAATGGCGAGCACCAAAGGCTTCAGCTACTAAGAATAGGTGCAGTGGCGACCCTTTCACGCAATTTCCAAGAAAACTTACTACGCCCGGTCATTAAATTAAATAACGTCAAACTTGCTTTAAAATCATCCAACTTTGATGATCTACTCGAGCAATTGCGTGTACATAAATTAGATTTGATCCTCTCAAATCGCCCTGTGGCATCGGACTCTTCAACCCCTTGGCGCTGTAAATTAATTGCTCAGCAAGGCGTATGCTTAGTCGGCCCAAATAAAGCGGAATTCAATGCATTACGCTTTCCAGAGGATCTCACAAAAGTAAAATTACTATTACCAGGCCCCGACAGTGATATTCGTAGGCAATTTGATTTGTACTGCGAGCAACATGGTCTCTCACTAACCCCTTATGCAGAAGTCGATGATATGGCGATGCTCAGACTATTAGCGCGGGATTCGGGTGCGGTGGCCGTAGTACCTGAAGTGGTTGTACAAGATGAGATTCAAGCGGGACTATTGAAAAACTACGCGGCCTTAGATTGTGTGACTGAAAGTTTTTATGCCATAACCGCTAAAAGACACGTTGATTTACCGATCTTGCATACTTTGTTAAGCACAAAAATGGAGTAACTGATATCACAATCAGTCGATTGGGATTGATTTTAGTTGCACATAAGCGGCTGGTGCGTTTATTCATCTATTAACCCGATCTGAGGTTAAATAGCATATGTTTGCCAGCCAATTTAGGGCTGAAATTGGCTGGCATTTTGCAGTATCATTGGCTTAAACCAATGAATTACCATAATTTAAACATCTTAACCAAAAAATATCAGCTCAATCATACCTGCCGATAGTGATCTTGCATTTGGTATGAACGGGCATACAGTGCAAACACTAATGCCGCCAAAATAGCAAAACCCGCAAAGAAAAACATTTGGAATGCCGTCACGCTCATCCCCGTTTGCATTATTTGCTCAGTCACAGCAGGACTTTTAACACTCACATTGGCAAGCAATACCCAGAGGTTACCAACGGTAACGGAAAGCGTCCAAAAACTCATGATTGTCCCTTTCATCGCTTTAGGCGCTTGGCTATAGGCAAACTCTAATCCTGTTGCCGAAACCAGAACTTCACCAAAAGTCAGCAAAGCGTAAGGTAGAATTTGCCAGAAGATCGAAAGGGCTGAACCACCATCCATCATCAATTGAATCGTCCCCACCACAATCCAACTCAATCCAGTAATGGCAATCCCCGCCCCCATTTTACGTAATGCGGTTAACTTAATCCCCATACGCTCAATCGCGGGGTATAACACAAAGTTATTGAATGGGATCAATAGCATCACTAACAGTGGATTTAAAGCCTGCATCATTGCAGGTTCAAACCACGAAGGTTTAACCATATCATTGGCCTGCAAAATCCAAGTCGAAGCCTTTTGATCGAATAACGACCAAAATGGGGTAACCAACGCAAATAAAACCAAAATTCGAAGGACTGAACGTACACCATCTACCGCAATATCAGGATGACAGCTTCGAGCACGCTCAAGTTGTAATGAAGCGCCAGCCCCTACAAACCCCATCAGTAGCACCATAGCACTACAAAGGCCCGCGACGATTCCTAGAGTTGGGATATTCACCAGCGCATAGGCAGCAGATATCCCACCAATTAGTGCCAACACTAAACCGATATTTCCCTTACCTTCCACTTTAGTAAGCAAGGCGCTGCGGATCACAGGTAAAAAACCATGGGGATCCTTTGGTTCTGGTGGCATATGCACATAACGCTTACGACCTAACCAGAAAAATACCGTCGCAATAAACATCAGCACGCCGGGGATCCCGAAAGCAACAGCGGCACCAAAGTTTTTAAGTAACAATGGCATAGATAAGGATGCGAAGAAAGAACCAAAGTTGATAGTAAAGTAGAACATATCAAAGGCTTTTTGAGCCAATGACTTATTAGTCTGATCAAATTGATCGCCCATAAAGGAAGAAACTAAAGGTTTTATCCCACCAGAACCTAAAGCAATTAAAAATAACCCCGTATAAAAACCTTGTACACTGTGCTCAAAAATCGCCAAAAAAGCATGGCCCACGCAATAAAGTAAGCTTAACCAAAGAATGGTGTTGTACTTACCAAAAAATCTATCCGCAATCCAGCCACCCAATAATGGGAAAAAGTACACACCAATTACAAAGGAATGGAACACATCCTTAGCTACGGCGCCACGGAGCTCCTCCGGAATGGACAGCAAAAGTGCTGTCATTAAGAAAGGTGTTAGAATGTTGCGCATGCCGTAAAAGCTGAAACGCTCACAAGCTTCACTGGCAATAATATAGGGGATTTGACGTGGCCATTTTGGCGCATCAACAGGTGTAGTCATCTGTTATCCTATTATAATTGTTATAAAAAACTTAAGGTTATCGGTATAAAACCAAGATTGCAGCCAAGGATACTAACAGACTGCGAATCAATATTGGCTAAATTTATACAACAAAATACGCTAAGTAGATGTAAGCCCCAAAAATGATAGAAAATTAACGACCACAGAGAGCAGTAACAATGACCAAAATTGCTATATTAGTCGGTACCACCCTCGGCAGCAGCGAATATATTGCAGATGAAATGCAGGCTCAGCTGACCAAATTAGGGCATGAAGTAGACACTTTTTTAAGTCCAACACTGGATTCACTGCAACCCTATTCCCTCTGGATCATCGTTTCATCAACCCATGGCGCAGGTGATCTTCCCGATAATCTACAGCCATTTTGTAAAGAAGTTCTACTCAATACACCAAATCTACACCAAATTAAGTTCGCATTATGTGCCATTGGTGATTCGAGTTATGACACCTTTTGCCAAGGCCCAGAGAAGCTTGTTGATGGACTTGAATATAGCGGTGCAAAAGCGTTTGTGGATAAGATCCAGATCGATGTACAACAGGATCCTGTGCCAGAAGACCCAGCTTTAGCGTGGTTGGCACAATGGCAAGATCAAATTTAAGATCCTCATTTTCAAAATACCTGAAACAACCCACAGTTTAGATCTTATTTATCCACAAAAAACTATTTATATGTATATTTTTGTGGATAAACTATTATTTAGATCTGATCAACCTCTGTGCTATTCACATCATGATCCGCTTAAAGATCCACCCTGTGGATAAATAGCGGATCTATCCCCACCTTTAATGACAGTAGATCTCGGTTAGATCACAGGATCAAAAGCTCATTAACCACTGATATAAAAGAGAAATTAGCCTTACCCACAGGAAAGTGCGATCCTAATAGTAAACATAATAAGAAGATCTATATAAAGATCTTAAGATCTATTAGTCCCGATCCACTGGATCTATTTTCGAAAAATGATCATTCACCTCAATCAAAGCAAATGCTAAAATGATCAGCTCTCATTGGGTCACTTAAGTTTTTAAAGGTAAGGTCATGCATTTTCATGAACGGTTTGATGTTATTGTAGTTGGTGGTGGTCATGCCGGAACTGAAGCCGCATTAGCCGCAGCAAGAATGGGTTCTAAGACATTATTGCTAACGCATAATCTTGATACTTTAGGACAAATGTCATGTAACCCTGCGATCGGTGGCATTGGTAAAGGTCATTTGGTTAAAGAAATCGATGCATTAGGCGGTGCAATGGCGATCGCAACCGACTATGCAGGGATCCAATTTAGAACCTTAAACTCGAGTAAAGGCCCAGCAGTAAGAGCAACTCGTGCACAGGCAGATCGCGCGTTATATCGTCAGAAGATCCAAAATATTCTGCAAAACCAACCTAACTTACGTATTTTCCAACAAGCTGTAGATGATCTTGTTGTAGAAAATGATCGCGTTATCGGTGTCGTTACCCAGATGGGATTAGCCTTCGAAGCCGCTGCTGTCGTATTAACCGCAGGGACTTTCCTCAGTGGTAAGATCCATATAGGGTTAGAAAACTACAGTGGCGGTCGTGCAGGCGATCCACCATCTATCGCACTCGCCCATCGTTTACGCGAGTTGCCTATCCGTGTTGGCCGTTTAAAAACCGGTACACCACCACGTATCGACGCCAATACCATCGATTTTACTCAAATGACAGAACAAAAAGGTGATACGCCATTACCTGTAATGTCATTTATGGGCGATTTGAGCCATCACCCGAAACAAATTTCTTGTTGGATCACCCATACCAATGAAAAAACCCACGATATTATTCGTGGAGGTTTAGATAGAAGCCCAATGTACTCCGGTGTTATCGAGGGGATCGGCCCACGTTACTGCCCTTCTATCGAAGACAAGATCCATCGTTTTTCTGATAAATCATCGCACCAGATCTTTATCGAACCGGAAGGCTTAAACACCAATGAGATTTACCCTAACGGGATCTCTACCAGTCTTCCCTTTGATGTACAGTTAAATTTGGTTCGTTCGATCAAAGGGATGGAAAATGCTGAGATCGTACGTCCAGGATACGCGATTGAATACGATTATTTTGATCCTAGAGATCTTAAAAACTCGTTAGAAACCAAAACCATTAATGGATTATTCTTTGCTGGCCAGATCAACGGTACAACCGGTTATGAAGAAGCTGGCGCCCAAGGTTTACTCGCTGGCATGAACGCAGCACTGCAAGTTCAAGGCAAAGAAGCTTGGTGCCCTCGTCGCGATGAAGCTTACATCGGAGTATTGGTTGACGATTTATCGACGTTAGGCACTAAAGAACCCTACCGCATGTTTACCAGCCGTGCCGAATACCGCCTATTGCTACGTGAAGACAACGCCGATCTGCGTTTAACCGCAAAAGGTCGTGAATTGGGTCTGGTGGATGATGCGCGCTGGGCCTCTTTCAGTGAAAAACTGGAATCGATCGAATTAGAGCTACAACGTCTACGTAGCCAGTGGATCCATCCAAACTCTCCATTAGTGCCAGTGTTAAATCCGCACTTGAATACGCCTATTTCTCGCGAAGCATCTTTTGAAGAATTACTTCGTCGTCCAGAAATGGATTACAACAAACTGATGCAGATTGAAGGCTTTGGTCCTGGTCTTACCGATCCACTCGCCGCTGAGCAAGTACAGATCCAAGTTAAGTACTCTGGCTATATCCAACGTCAGCAGGAAGAGATCAATAAAGCGGTACGTAATGAGAACACGGGTTTGCCATTGAACCTTGATTACAAAGAGGTTCCTGGGCTTTCAAATGAGGTGATTGCTAAGTTAAATAGCCATAAGCCTGAAACCATTGGTCAAGCGTCACGTATCTCAGGTATCACCCCAGCAGCTATTTCAATTCTGCTAGTACATCTGAAAAAACGTGGTTTATTACGCAAGAGCGCGTAAAAGCTAGCTTAATCGCCAGTTTGGTCGCAGAAGGGAAGCATTCAGGCTTCCCTTCGACGTTTCAGGGCTTCATAATAGCCGACGAGTTTATCATTGCATTTTTGTTGAGGTTGTTCAGTGTTATCTGCCCAGTTAGAGGCCTATTTAGCCGAAATTAATCTGCCCGCTACCGCTGAGCAGAAAAAGCAACTGCTTGATTTTGTTGGCATGCTCAACAAATGGAATAAAGCCTATAACTTAACCTCAGTAAGAGATCCCGAGATCATGCTTGTCCGTCATATCATGGACAGCTTAGTGGTATCAAAACATCTGCAAGGTGAACGCTTTATTGATGTTGGAACTGGTCCTGGACTGCCTGGCATCCCATTGGCGATTATGAATCCTGGTAAAACTTTTGTGCTACTTGATAGCTTAGGTAAACGCATTCGTTTTCAAAAACAAGTAGCCTTCGAATTAGGCATTCATAATATCAGTTCGATAGAAAGCCGAGTTGAGGCCTATCAACCCGAGCAAAAGTTCGATGGTGTGCTAAGCCGTGCCTTTGCGTCAATCCATGATATGTTGACATGGTGCCATCACTTGCCTGCTGAGCATGGGCAGTTTTATGCGCTCAAGGGACAACTGAGTGATGAAGAGATGCAACAAATCCCCGCTGGCTTTGCGATAACTGAAACCATCGAACTCAAGGTGCCAAAACTCGATGAGCAAAGACATTTACTCAAAATAATCAAAGAATAACAGGCTTAAAGCTCCTCATTTTGAATGGATTTTTAAGTAGGCAATAAACCAGAATTTACATACAGGGTGACATTGTGGGTAAAGTAATTGCCGTGGCCAACCAGAAAGGTGGCGTAGGGAAAACAACAACTTGTGTCAATTTAGCCGCCTCATTAGCCGCGACTAAGCGTAAAGTGCTACTGATCGATCTTGATCCACAGGGCAATGCCACTATGGGCAGCGGTGTCGATAAATATGAAGTCGAAAACACGGCTTACGAACTGCTGGTAGAAGAAAAGCCCTTCGATGAAATAGTGGTCAAAGACACCACGGGAAAATACGATCTAATTGCCAGTAATGGCGATGTGACTGCGGCAGAAATCAAACTCATGGAGTTTTTTGCCCGTGAAGTGCGCTTACGTAATGCGCTCGCGCCGATAAAAGATCAATACGATTATATCTTTATCGATTGCCCTCCTTCGCTCAACATGTTGACGGTTAATGCTATGTCGGCGGCGGATTCTGTGCTGGTGCCAATGCAGTGTGAGTACTTTGCACTGGAAGGTTTAACCGCCTTGATCGATACCATCACCAAATTGGCAGCCGTGGTGAATCCTGGTCTTGGTATCGAAGGGATTTTACGCACTATGTATGATCCGCGTAATCGTCTTTCAAATGATGTGTCCGATCAGCTAAAACAACACTTTGGCGATAAGGTGTATCGCACAGTTATTCCGCGTAACGTGCGTTTGGCCGAAGCGCCGAGCTTTGGTGCACCCGCTATGTATTATGATAAATCGAGCGCGGGAGCTAAAGCATATTTAGCGCTGGCTGGTGAGATGATCCGCCGTTCCGAACAGAAAACTCAGGCTAAGCGAGCGTAAAGGAAAACCATGACGTTAAAGAAAAGAGGGTTAGGTAAAGGCTTAGATGCCTTACTGAGTAATAGCCACGCCGCGAGTAAAAAACACACGGAAGAAGTGGTCGTTGTCGATAAAAAAGAAGAACTTATCCATCTTGATCTCGACCTATTACAGCCGGGAAAATACCAACCTCGTAAGGACATGTCTCCCGAGGCATTGGAAGAACTTGCCCATTCCATCCGTAATCAAGGCATTATCCAGCCGATTGTAGTGCGCCCTGTTAGCAATAACCAGTATGAGATTATTGCCGGTGAGCGCCGTTGGCGCGCTTCCCAATTGGCGGGTGTTGAAAAAATCCCTTGTATCGTTAAAGCGGTTCCCGATGATGCCGCTATTGCTATCGCCTTGATCGAAAACATTCAGCGTGAAGACTTAAATGCCATGGAAGAAGCCATTGCATTACAACGTTTAATGCAAGAATTTGAACTGACTCACCAACAGGTCGCCGATGTTGTGGGAAAATCTCGGGCGAGTGTA
The DNA here is from genome assembly GCF_016859145.1 of Shewanella sp. LZH-2. Classification (NCBI taxonomy): domain Bacteria; kingdom Pseudomonadati; phylum Pseudomonadota; class Gammaproteobacteria; order Alteromonadales; family Shewanellaceae; genus Shewanella; species Shewanella sp. LZH-2. The sequence continues at coordinate 4,613,637 of NZ_CP069350.1, read as the reverse complement.
TCTAACTTGTTACGTTTAAACGGTTTAAATGAGCCTGTTAAGCGTTTACTCGAGTATGGCGATATTGATATGGGCCATGCGCGCGCTTTGCTCGCAATTGAGGGTGAAGAACAAACAAATCTGGCGAGATTAGTGGCAGCCAAGGAATTAACCGTTCGCGAAACTGAACGATTGATTAATCAAACCTTAAATCCACCCAAACCCGTCGAAACTACGACTAAAGATCAAGATGTTTGTCGTTTAGAGCAGCAGTTAATTGAAAGATTAGGTGCCAAGGTTTCGATCGCTCATAGCAGTAAGGGGAAGGGTAAAATTGTAATTAACTATCAGAATCTGGCTGAATTAGACGGAATTCTTAGCAAAATTCGTTAATGTCTGTAGATTAACAGTTTTTAATGTAAATTTGTGACATATGTTAATTTCGGATTTTGACTGTTTTGGCGCTATATCACGTTAAAAGTGCTGTTTTTCCTTATCTCAAAGTTGCAATGAAGGCGTGAAAAGGTATACTTTCGCAAGCTTTTTGTGCATCGACATAAATACGGATATTTGTCATCCGGTCATCGAAACAAAAAGTATAAATGCGGAGAGGATGAGTTGAGTAAGGTTTTAGCGCGTCGTGGCCGGTGGTCAGCCTATAAATTGGTGATGATGCAGGCGGCGGTGGCTGGGGGTGCTTCAATTCTCTTTTTCGTCGTGTGGGGAGTTCAGTTTGGCTATTCTGCATTAGCAGGTGGTTCAATTGCTGTGCTCCCTAATTTTGTATTCGCGACCCTCGCTTTCTCCCATACGGGAGCAAGTTCAGCTGCAAAAGTGATTAAAACTTTTTACTGGGGGGAAGCGGTAAAGTTGCTGTTAACCATCGCAATGTTTTCGCTAGTGTTTATCAATCTTAAGGTCGCATTTATGCCTCTTTTTGTTTGTTACGTGCTGACGTTGATCGTGCATTGGACAGCTCCTTTATACTTCAAGCAAAGTTAAGTGGGATGAATCATGGCTGCAACTGGTGAAGCGTTAACACCGCAGGGCTATATCCAGCATCACCTTACCAACCTACACGTTGGTGAAGGCTTCTGGACATGGCACATTGATTCGTTGTTCTTTTCGGTTGGTCTTGGTGTTCTGTTCCTGTGGATTTTCCGTAGTGTTGGTAAAAAAGCGACTTCAGGTGTTCCCGGTAAGCTGCAATGCTTTATCGAGATGATCGTGGAGTTCGTTGATAACAGCGTGAAAGAAAGTTTTCATGGCCGCAATGCCGTGATCGCGCCTTTAGCTCTGACCATTTTTGTATGGGTATTCATGATGAACTTCATGGATATGCTCCCTGTAGACTGGCTGCCTTGGCTAGCAAGTTTAGCGGGAATTCCATACTTAAAAGTGGTTCCGACGACTGATGTAAACATCACCTTCAGCTTAGCTATCGGTGTGTTTGTGCTGATTATTTACTACAGCATTAAGGTCAAAGGCGTGTCTGGTTTTGTTAAAGAACTGACGCTACAGCCCTTTAACCATAAGGCAATGATACCCGTCAACCTCCTATTAGAGACTGTTACCTTAATCGCTAAACCAATTTCATTGGCATTGCGTCTATTCGGTAACTTGTACGCAGGTGAGTTGATCTTCATCCTTATTGCGCTGATGTATGGTACCAACTTGTTATTATCTTCCCTAGGTGTGACTCTGCAACTAGGTTGGTTAATTTTCCACATTTTGGTTATCACGCTGCAGGCGTTTATCTTCATGATGTTGACCATTGTTTACTTAAGCATGGCCCATGAAGATCATTAAGGATTGCTGAAGAAATTTTAAACTAAATCATCAACTAATTAGATTTAGATTTTAGATACTGGAGATACAGATGGAAACGATTTTAGGCATGACAGCTATCGCTGTTGCTCTGCTGATTGGTATGGGTGCTCTTGGTACTGCAATCGGTTTCGGCTTATTAGGTGGCAAGTTCCTGGAAGGCGCTGCGCGTCAACCAGAAATGGCTCCTATGCTGCAAGTTAAAATGTTCATCGTAGCGGGTCTGTTAGACGCCGTAACAATGATCGGTGTTGGTATCGCATTATTCATGCTGTTCACCAACCCACTGGGTGCAATGCTGTAAGAAAACGCTTCTGTCTTAACTCTAAATAGGAGGCTGTTGTGAATTTCAACGCTACCCTAATCGGTCAGACGGTCGCCTTTATCATCTTCGTGTGGTTTTGCATGAAGTTTGTATGGCCCCCTTTGATGAATGCCATCGAAGCGCGCCAAAAAAGGATTGCTGACGGTCTAGCTGATGCTGATCGTGCGGTAAAAGACCTAGAGTTGGCTCAAGCGAAAGCGACTGACCAACTAAAAGAAGCCAAGGTGACGGCTAACGAAATTATTGAGCAAGCTAACAAGCGTAAAGCTCAAATAGTGGAAGAAGCTAAAGCCGAAGCAGACGCTGAGCGTGCCAAAATCATCGCTCAGGGTAAAGCAGAAATTGAAGCTGAACGTAATCGCGTGAAAGAGGATCTGCGTAAGCAGGTTGCTACTCTTGCCATCATGGGTGCTGAGAAGATCCTTGAGCGTTCTATTGATCCAGCCGCCCACAGTGACATAGTTAATAAACTAGTCGCTGAAATTTGATAAGGGAGTTTGAGTTATGGCTGAATTAACCACCATCGCTCGCCCTTACGCAAAGGCAGCTTTTGACGTTGCTGTTGAACACAACGCAGTGGATACCTGGGCCGAAATGCTCACGTTTGCCGCATTGGTTAGTGAAAACGAAACCATGCAGCCACTGCTGACTGGCTCTTTAGCCAGCACCAAACTCGCCGCACTCTTTATCAGTGTGTGTGGTGAGCAAATCAATGAGCAAGGTCAAAACTTGATAAAGGTAATGGCTGAAAACGGTCGCTTAAAGGTACTACCTGCTGTATATGAGCTTTTTGCTCAATACCGTAATGAGTGGGCAAAAGAAGTGGAAGCCGATGTGGTTTCTGCAGCTGAGCTCAGCTCTGAACAACAGCAGCAGATCAGTATTTCTTTAGGGAAACGTCTCGCACGCAAAGTTAAGCTGAATTGCAGCACTGACGCCGCGCTTATCGCCGGTGTAATCATTAAGGCAGGTGACTTAGTCATTGATGGCTCTGTCCGCGGTAAGTTATCGCGTCTGTCTGAAAAGCTGCAGTCGTAATTGGGAGTTTGAGCATGCAACTGAATTCCACTGAAATCAGCGATCTGATTAAGCAGCGGATCGAGCAGTTCGAAGTCGTTAGCGAATCTCGTAACGAAGGTACTATCGTTGCGGTTAGTGACGGCATTATCCGCATCCACGGCCTAGCCGATGTGATGCAAGGTGAAATGATCGAACTGCCTGGTAGCCGTTTTGCAATCGCGTTGAACCTTGAACGTGATTCTGTCGGTGCCGTAGTAATGGGCCCTTATGCTGATTTAGCAGAGGGCGTAAAAGTTAAAACTACTGGCCGTATTCTGGAAGTTCCAGTCGGTCGTGGCCTGTTAGGCCGCGTAGTTAACACTCTGGGTGAGCCTATTGACGGAAAAGGAGCTATCAACAACGATGGTTTCTCTCCTATTGAAGTGATTGCTCCTGGTGTTATCGAGCGTAAGTCAGTAGATCAACCAGTTCAAACTGGTTATAAAGCCGTTGACGCTATGATCCCAATCGGTCGTGGCCAACGTGAATTGATCATTGGCGACCGTCAAACTGGTAAAACAGCCATGGCGATCGACGCAATCATCAACCAGCGCGATTCTGGCATTAAGTGCGTATACGTAGCAGTAGGCCAAAAGGCTTCTACTATCGCTAACGTAGTGCGTAAGCTAGAAGAACACGGTGCATTAGCTAACACTATCGTTGTGGTTGCTACAGCTTCTGAAGCTGCTGCGCTGCAATACTTAGCACCGTACTCTGGTTGTGCTATGGGTGAATACTTCCGCGACCGCGGTGAAGATGCTCTGATCGTATACGATGACCTGTCTAAGCAAGCAGTTGCTTACCGTCAGATCTCGTTACTATTGAAGCGTCCACCAGGCCGTGAAGCTTATCCTGGTGACGTATTTTATCTACACTCTCGTTTACTAGAGCGTGCTTCACGCGTAAACGAAGATTATGTAGAAAAGTTCACTAAAGGTGCAGTAACAGGTAAAACCGGTTCGTTAACCGCGCTGCCTATTATTGAAACTCAGGCGGGTGACGTATCTGCATTCGTACCGACCAACGTAATTTCGATTACTGACGGTCAGATCTTCCTTGAGACTGATCTGTTTAACTCTGGCTTACGTCCAGCGGTTAACCCAGGTATTTCTGTTTCTCGTGTTGGTGGTGCGGCTCAGACTAAGATCATCAAGAAACTGTCTGGTGGTATTCGTACTGCTCTTGCACAGTATCGTGAACTTGCTGCGTTCTCACAGTTTGCATCTGACTTAGACGATGCAACTCGTGCTCAGCTAGAGCATGGTGTGCGTGTTACCGAACTGATGAAGCAAAAACAATATGCTCCTATGAGTGTAGCTGCTCAAGCTGTGTCTATTTTCGCAGCTGAAAAAGGTTACCTGAAGGGCATTGAGCTGAAAAAAGTTGGTGATTTCGAAGCCGCTCTGCTCTCGTACATGAACAGCGAGCATGCTGCTTTAATCAAGCTTATCAACGAGACTGGCGATTATAACGCCGATATCGAAGCTGAATTAAAAGCTGGCCTCGACAAGTTCGTAGCAACCCAAACCTGGTAACAATGATAGAGGTGTCTTAAGACACCTCAGGTCCAGATTGGAGAGTAGAGATGGCCGGCGCTAAAGAGATTAAAACCAAGATCGCGAGTGTAAAAAACACTCAGAAGATCACGTCCGCCATGGAAATGGTGGCAGCCAGCAAAATGCGCAGAGCGCAGGAACGCATGGCTGCGAGCCGTCCATACGCGGAAAACATGCGTAAGGTGATCGGTCACGTAGCGCAAGGTTCTCTCGAGTATAAACACCCCTACTTAGAGGTGAGAGAGGCTAAGCGGGTTGGTTACATTGTTGTAGCAACCGACCGTGGCCTTTGTGGTGGTCTGAACGTCAACCTCTTTAAAAAGGTTGTTGCAGACGTGAAAAGCTGGAAAGAGCAAGGTGCAGAATTTGAATTCTGCCCTATTGGTGCTCGTAGTGTGCAGTTTTTCAAAAGCTTCGGTGGACAGGTTTCTGCCCATGCTTCAGGTTTAGGCGATGCGCCAAAGCTCGCTGACCTGATCGGGACAGTACGTGTGATGCTAGATGCTTACAACGAAGGCAAACTGGATCGTCTGTATGTAGTGTTCAACAAGTTTGTAAACACTATGACGCAGACTCCTGTGATCGAGCAGCTGCTACCTTTGCCTAAATCGGAAGATGATGAGGTTGCTCATCGTTGGGACTACATCTACGAACCTGATCCAAAAGCCCTTTTGGATACCTTATTGGTTCGTTATGTAGAATCTCAGGTTTACCAAGGTGTTGTTGAAAACATTGCTTCCGAACAAGCTGCCCGTATGGTGGCGATGAAGGCGGCAACGGACAACGCGGGTACACTGATTGACGATTTGCAATTGGTCTATAACAAGGCTCGTCAGGCTGCGATTACGCAAGAACTGTCGGAAATTGTTTCTGGTGCCTCTGCGGTTTAGGTTAGGTAACGAATACAAGTTTTAGAGGATTAATCATGAGCACAGGTACTGTTGTCCAAGTGATTGGCGCGGTTGTGGACGTAGAGTTTCCACAAGATGCCGTACCTCAGGTATATGACGCTCTGAAGATCACAGGTGAAGGCTCCTGTAATGGTTTGGTGCTGGAAGTTCAGCAACAACTAGGTGGTGGTGTAGTTCGTACCATCGCTATGGGTACTTCTGATGGTCTGCGTCGTGGTCTTGAGGTAGTAAACTCAGGTTCACCTATTTCTGTTCCTGTTGGTACCGCCACTCTTGGCCGTATCATGAACGTTTTAGGCGACCCTATTGATGAAGCTGGTGCAATTGGCGAAGAAGAACGTTATGTGATTCACCGCAGCGCTCCTTCATACGAAGAGCAATCAAACACGACTGAACTGTTAGAGACGGGTATCAAGGTTATCGACCTTGTATGTCCATTCGCTAAGGGTGGTAAAGTCGGTCTGTTCGGTGGTGCGGGTGTTGGTAAGACAGTTAACATGATGGAACTGATTAACAACATCGCTAAAGCTCACTCAGGTCTTTCTGTATTCGCTGGTGTAGGTGAGCGTACTCGTGAGGGTAACGACTTCTACTACGAGATGAAGGATTCTGGCGTTCTCGACAAAGTAGCCATGGTTTATGGCCAAATGAACGAGCCACCAGGAAACCGTCTGCGTGTAGCACTGACCGGTCTGACTATGGCTGAAAAGTTCCGTGACGAAGGTCGTGACGTACTGTTGTTCGTTGACAACATCTACCGTTACACCCTAGCCGGTACTGAAGTATCAGCACTGTTAGGTCGTATGCCTTCTGCGGTAGGTTACCAACCCACTCTGGCTGAAGAAATGGGCGTTCTGCAAGAGCGTATTACTTCAACTAAGACGGGTTCTATTACCTCTGTACAAGCGGTATACGTACCTGCGGACGACTTGACTGACCCGTCACCAGCAACAACCTTCGCTCACTTAGATGCGACTGTTGTATTGTCACGTCAAATCGCTTCTCTGGGTATTTACCCAGCGGTTGACCCATTGGATTCGACTTCTCGTCAATTAGATCCATTAGTGGTTGGTCAAGAGCACTATGACGTAGCTAACGGTGTACAAACTGTTCTGCAACGCTACAAAGAGCTGAAAGACATTATTGCGATTCTCGGTATGGACGAATTGTCAGATGATGACAAGATGACCGTTTCCCGTGCACGTAAGATTGAGCGTTTCTTGTCTCAGCCTTTCCACGTAGCAGAAGTCTTTACTGGTTCTCCTGGTAAGTACGTTTCTCTGAAAGACACTATCCGTGGCTTTAAGGGAATTCTGAGTGGCGAGTTCGACCACATTCCAGAACAAGCGTTCTACATGGTTGGTTCTATCGACGAAGCTGTCGAGAAAGCTAACAAAAAGAAATAACTAAGTAGTCATACTTAGTTTTTTAAGGAGAACGGGATGGCAGCCATGACAGTACAGCTTGATATAGTAAGTGCAGAGAGCAGCATCTTCTCAGGTCGCGTAGCTAGCCTACAAGTGACCGGTTCTGAAGGTGAGTTGGGCATCATGCATGGCCACGCTCCACTGTTAAGCTATATCAAACCTGGCATGGCGCGCATCGTCAAACAAGACGGCAGCGAAGAAGTGTTTTATCTTTCTGGTGGTTTACTGGAAGTACAACCTTCTTCTGTTTCTGTGTTAGCTGATGTGGTTATGCGTGCCAAAGATATTGATGAGCAGGCAGCATTAGAAGCCAAGCGTCGTGCAGAAGCCCATATGGCAACTGCGGGTGCGGACTTTAATTATGATGCCGCTATGGTTGAGTTAGCGAAAGCAATGGCTCAATTACGTGTTGTTGAAACCATCAAGAAAAACATTGCCAGATAAAGGTTATTGTTTGTGATAAAAGGCGGTTATCGAAAGATACCCGCCTTTTTTGTTGGTTTTTTCGCTGCGTTTTGAGATCTGCCTTTCGCTTTGCTGCGCCTTTCCGTTAAAATTGCGCCATTAAATAGAGCTCAGTTTATCCCTTTGGGATGTTAATCAAGGATATGGCAATGGCATTAAATGTAGTGATCTTGGCAGCAGGAAAAGGAACTCGCATGCGCTCGGATCTTCCCAAGGTATTACATCCTATCGCTCATAAGAGCATGGTGCAGCATGTGATTGATACTGCACACCATATTGGCAGTGATACTATACAGCTCGTTTATGGCTACGGTGCCGATAAATTAAAATCCGCTTTGGGTGAGCAGCAACTCAATTGGATGTTGCAAGCCGAGCAGTTAGGCACTGGCCATGCGGTCGCTCAGGCGATTCCTAATATCGATGATAATGATACTGTGCTGATCCTTTACGGTGATGTGCCGTTAATCCAAGCCTCTACGCTTGAAGCATTACTTGCTGCGCGTCCCGATAATGGCGTGGCGATTTTAACCGTCAATCTAACCAATCCAACTGGCTATGGCCGTATCGTGCGCGAACAGGGCAAGGTTGTCGGTATTGTCGAACAAAAAGATGCTAATCCAGAGCAACTTGCTATTAATGAAGTTAACACGGGCATTATGGCTGTTCCTGGTAATGCATTAAAAACCTGGCTTGGTCGCTTATCGAATAACAATGCCCAAGGTGAATACTATCTAACGGATATTATCGCCATGGCCCACGCCGATGGGGTTGAGATTAATACTGCTCAGCCGCAATCTGCTATCGAAGTGGAAGGTGCCAATAACCGCGTGCAGCTTGCGCAACTTGAGCGCGCTTATCAGGCCCGTGAAGCCGAAAAGCTGATGATTGCTGGCGCTAATTTGCGCGATCCAAGCCGTATCGATATCCGTGGTGAAGTGACCGTGGGTATGGATGTGATGGTCGATGTGAATGTGATTTTCGAAGGTAAAGTGGTGATTGGCAATAACGTTAGCATCGGCGCTGGTGCAATTCTTATCGACTGTGAAATTGCCGACAATGCCGAGATCAAACCTTACTCTATTATCGAAGGCGCTAAACTCGGCGTAGCAGCCAGTGCGGGGCCTTTTGCCCGTTTACGCCCCGGTGCTGAGTTAATGCAAGATGCCCATATCGGTAACTTCGTTGAGATGAAAAAAGCCGTTTTAGGTGTGGGGTCTAAGGCGGGTCACTTAGCCTATTTAGGCGATGCGCAAATCGGTGCGGGTGTGAATATTGGTGCGGGTACTATTACCTGTAATTACGATGGTGCCAATAAACACTTAACCGTGATTGAAGATAATGTGTTTGTGGGGAGTGATACTCAGCTGGTGGCGCCGGTGACCATTGGTAAAGGCGCGACGCTCGGTGCAGGGTCAACAATTACCCGTGATGTGGGTGAGGATGAGCTAGTGATCACCCGTGTTAAGCAAAAACATCTGACTGGCTGGCAACGTCCGGTAAAGATTAAGAAGTAACGGCTTTATTTTTTGTTATAGAAAGCGGCAATTAGCCGCTTTATGTTTTTTTGTCAAAGGTCTAAATCCTCTCCAAATAAAAATCAGCTAAATTAATGTTGAATTAATACTGTGGTGTTATGGGTAATTCATTGTTTTTATTCAAAGTTGATCTAAGTCACGCCAAATTGTAAATCCATGTAAAGATCCTTAAATAAAAACAATTCTTATTTATATTGCCTGCAATTCTAAGACGAAAGGTCTACTTGAGGTGTTGGCAATGGTATTTAAATATTCAGTTGTAGGTTTGGCCGTTGGGGCTGCATTAATGGCGATGCCTGTTATGGCAGAAGCGCCAAACGATGCAAATATAGAACGTATTAATGTAACAGGCCGTACTTTTAACGATTATAAAGTCGGTAGCGCATCGGGCGCTATGCGTGGCGATATTGACTTAATGGATACCCCGCAGTCCGTTAATGTTATCCCTGATTTTGTGACTGACGAACAATTAGCAACTAACCTTGCAGAAGTCTTAGTTAACGATTCGAGCGTAACGGCGGGTACTACTCGTTGGAACCGCCAAGTCTTCAGTATTCGTGGCTTCGAACTCGATTCGGGCAACGGTTATCTCATCAACGGTCACCAGCAATGGTCTCATTACGTTCAACCTATAGAAACGCTACAACAGGTTGAGGTACTAAAAGGCCCTTCAAGTATGTTGTATGGCCAATCCGGTCCTGGCGGTTTGGTTAATATGGTCACCAAAAAGCCGACCTATGATTCAATGCTCGATTTAGGTTTTGATACTGATGGCTACGGCTCTACCCGTGCGCAGTTAGATGCGGGAGGCAGCTTAAACGATGCTCAAAGCATTCGTTATCGTGGTGTGTTAGTTAAACAAGACACTAAATACTGGCGCGAATATTCAACTACTAATGAAAACCAAGAGCGTGATCGTTGGTTGGGTTACTTAAACTTAGAATTTGATATCAGTGATGATGTTTTGTTATCAGTTAAGTACGACCATACCCAAGACAAAGCGGGCATCGATGCGGGTGGTTGGTTAGATAAACAAGGCAATGTGATTGGCGAGCGGAAAACCGTATGGGACGCGCCTTGGGCCTTTACCGATAATACTGTTTCAAATTTAGGTGCTGATCTGACTTGGCAAATGAGTAACGACTGGAAAGTTAAAGTCGGTTACAACGATCAACAATTTAATCGCCAACGTTTCGACTCTGCCCCTGTTTATGCGGCAGATCCCTTCACCAAGGGGTATAGCATCAAGCCTTTTGATCGATATGACGATTGGCAGCATAAAACTGCTTATATTGATTTTACGGGCGAGTTTGAATTAGCAGGCTTGGAGCATCAATTCCTTATTGGTGCCAACTATTTAGATTACTTCTACCAGCAACAAATCGCTCGTGGTGCAACTCAAACAGTGATCCCTGGACAACCGGTTGTTCAGCCTGACCTTGATTACCATCAGGGCAAATTAAGTGCTCCAAGCGAATACAAATACTACGGTTTCTATCTGCAAGATTTAATGACCATCAACGAACAATGGAAATTGCTTGCAGGTGTACGTTATGACGAGCAGAAAAAAGACGGTGAAGGGGAAAATAGCTATGCCGTATCGCCAAAATTCGGGGTGATTTATTCGCCTATGGATAATGGCAGTATTTATGTCAACTATTCAAAAAGCTTCACCCCACAAGGTGCAGTGAATAACGAATACGATATCAATAACAAACTTAACCTAAAGCCTGAATACGGTATTCAATATGAAGTGGGAACAAAGTGGGAACTGTTTGACGATAGTTTGCTGCTAACGGCAGCGGTATTTGATATCACACTTGAAAACATTACCATTTCAGAAAAATTACCAACGCCTATTGGTGATTATACTGATATCACTACCCAAGGTGGTGAGCAAAAGCACCGTGGTTTTGAAATGGGTGCCCAAGGCAAAATTGGAGATAGCTGGTTTGTGACATCATCGATGATGTATTTAGATGCTGAATATCAAACGGGTGATGCTCGTGAAGGTAATACTCCTATTGATGCCCCTGAATGGTCTGCCAATATCTGGACTCGTTATGAAGTAACTGACAACTTTGCAATGAACTTCGGTGCTATCTATGTTGGCGAGCGTTTTGCCGATGTGAATAACACTATCAGTAAAGACGGTTATGTCCGCTTCGATATCGGTGCTGCCTACACTATGGATATTATGGGTAAAGACGTAAGCATCCGCGCAAACGTGAGAAACCTATTTGATACTGAATACTTAGATGGTGGTAGCGATAAGATGGTCACTATCGGCCAAGATCGTAACTTCAGCGTGGCACTTGAAGCTAAGTTTTAAGCTCAGTTCCCCTTTTTAAGTTTCATACAATTAAAGCAGTTTACCTTTGGGTGAACTGCTTTTTTATTATTTTTCATAAAGTTAATTAATCCAACTTAAAAGCGACCCATCTTGATTCGAAATTATCTTTCGAATACTAGCAAAAATGTTTCGTTTCTTTATAATATATCTTTCGAATCGAAAGTTAACTGAAAGGTTTTATGAATAAACGAAATACACAGCAACGACGCCACAGTATCATCAGCATCCTGAATGAACAGGGTGAAGTGAGTGTCGATGAGTTGTCATTACGTTTCGAAACCTCAGAAGTGACTATTCGTAAAGACTTAGCAGAACTTGAAAAAACCGGACTGCTGCTACGCCGCTACGGTGGTGCTGTAGCTATTCCCGATGAAGTGACGCAACAGTTTTCTGCCAAGATTGCGCCTAACAAGTTATCCATCGCTAAAGCTGCGGCGCAGCTGATTAAAGATCACAATCGCATCATTATCGATAGCGGTACCACCACTTCAGGCTTAATTGCTGAACTCGACCACAAACGTGGGCTGGTGGTCATGACCAATGCTCTTCATTTGGCTAACGCGATTCACGAACTTGAAAATGAGCCGACCCTATTGATGACCGGTGGAACCTGGGATCCGCATTCTGAATCCTTTCAAGGCCAAGTGGCCGAACAGGTATTACGCTCCTATAACTTTGACCAACTGTTTATCGGTGCCGACGGTATCGATTTAGCGCGAGGCACCACCACCTTTAATGAGCTGACGGGTTTAAGTAAGGTGATGGCTGAGGTTTCCCGCGAAGTCATCGTGATGGTGGATTCGGACAAAATCGGCAAGCGGATCCCTAATTTAGAACTACCTTGGTCGCAAATCAGTGTACTAGTCACCGATGATCGCATCGAAGAGCGCGCCCTTAACCAAATTACCGAGCAAGGCGTGAAAGTTATCTTAGCGCCCTACTCGCCTTAGGCATTTGCCCGTGATAAGCCAGAGCAAATGACTCAAATAACTTCATTTTTATTTTTCATTTTATAGGTAAAAACTATGTGCGGAATCGTTGGCGCTGTGGCGCAAAGGGATGTGGCCGAAATTCTGGTCGAAGGTTTACGTCGTTTAGAATATCGTGGATATGATTCCGCGGGTGTTGCGGTTATTCATAATGGCGAACTCAATCGCACCCGCCGCGTGGGTAAAGTACAGGAACTGTCTGCTGCACTCGAAACCGACCCGTTAGTAGGCGGCACTGGTATTGCGCATACTCGTTGGGCAACTCACGGTGAGCCAAGCGAGCGCAATGCTCACCCACATTTATCTGAAGGCGATATTGCCGTTGTGCACAATGGCATTATCGAAAACCATCATAAACTGCGTGAAATGCTTAAAGAACACGGCTACCACTTCAGCTCTGATACCGATACTGAAGTCATTTGCCACCTAGTTCATCATGAATTAAAAACGCACGACACCTTACTGGCTGCGGTGCAAGCCACGGTTAAACAACTCGAAGGCGCTTATGGCACTGTGGTGATTGACCGCCGCGACAGCGAGCGCATGGTCGTCGCGCGTTCCGGCAGTCCACTGGTGATTGGTTTTGGTTTAGGTGAAAACTTTGTCGCCTCCGACCAACTGGCACTGCTGCCTGTCACACGCTCTTTCGCCTTTTTAGAAGAAGGTGACGTGGCCGAAGTGACTCGTCGCACCGTGAGCATTTTCGATGTATATGGCAATAAAGTTGAGCGCGAAGTTAAAGAATCAGAAATCACCCACGATGCTGGTGACAAAGGCGAATATCGCCATTATATGCTCAAAGAAATCTATGAGCAGCCACTGGCTCTGACGCGTACTATTGAAGGCCGCATCGCCAACAAACAAGTGCTCGACACAGCTTTTGGTGATAATGCCGCTGAATTCTTAAAAGATATTAAACACGTACAGATTATTGCCTGTGGTACTAGCTACCATGCGGGCATGGCTGCGCGTTATTGGTTAGAGGATTGGGCTGGCGTTTCTTGTAATGTCGAAATCGCCTCCGAATTCCGCTACCGCAAGTCACATTTGTTCCCTAACAGCCTGTTGGTGACCATTTCTCAATCCGGTGAAACTGCCGATACGCTTGCAGCGATGCGCCTAGCCAAAGAAATGGGTTATAAGGCGACACTGACCATCTGTAACGCGCCTGGCTCTTCCTTAGTTCGTGAGTCTGACATGGCGTACATGATGAAAGCAGGCGCCGAAATTGGCGTTGCTTCAACTAAAGCCTTTACCGTGCAATTAGCGGGTTTATTAATGCTGACTGCGGTGATCGGTCGCCATAATGGCATGTCGGAGCAAATGCAGGCCGAGATCACTCAAAGCCTACAGTCTATGCCTGCCAAAGTGGAGCAAGCATTAGGCTTAGATGATGCGATTGCTGAATTGGCGGAAGACTTTGCCGACAAACACCATGCCTTATTCCTTGGCCGTGGCGATCAGTACCCTATTGCGATGGAAGGTGCGCTGAAACTTAAAGAGATCTCCTATATCCATGCTGAGGCATATGCTTCTGGCGAGCTGAAACATGGCCCACTGGCCTTGATTGATGCCGACATGCCCGTCATAGTGGTGGCGCCAAACAACGAACTGTTAGAAAAGCTGAAATCTAACGTTGAAGAAGTGCGTGCCCGTGGTGGTTTAATGTATGTGTTTGCCGATGTGGATGCTGAGTTTGAGTCTGACGAGACTATGAAGGTTATCCCGGTTCCACACTGCGATATCTTTATGGCGCCGCTGATTTACACTATTCCATTACAGTTGCTGTCATATCACGTTGCGTTAATTAAGGGCACCGATGTGGATCAACCGCGAAACCTCGCTAAATCGGTGACGGTGGAATAAATTGGAAGCAATAAAAAACCGCCTAAATGGCGGTTTTTTATTGGGGCTTGATTAGAGTATGTGCTGGTGGCTGAGTGTATTAAGCCGTTATTGCATTAAGTGCGTGCTGCTTTTTTGCTTCTAAACGTTTCCATACTTTATCGTGGAAATAAAACACCACAGTGTTAATCGCGGGCTCAACTAAGGCAACGGCACCACCGACTAAAACACTACCAGTTAATAAATAGGTAACGGTGAAGGCAACGCTGAAATGTAATACGGCAAAAGTAAGTGTCTTGGTCATGATTCTATCCTCTAATGTAAGCCCCTTTTGGGAATGATTAGATGATAACAATTCTCATTAAAATTTAAAGCCGTATTTTGAGATTAGTTTAAACGGTTTTTTCTATCTATAAGCGCTAAAAAAATATAAAGCCCTCAAATGAGGGCGTTATATGGCAATCAGCTTCGATCAGTAATGCCAAGGGAAGGCTGAGAAGTCTTGGTCACGTTTCTCGAGGAAAGCATCGCGCCCTTCTTGAGCTTCTGCACTGGCATAGGCTAAACGTGTTGCTTCACCCGCAAACAGTTGCTGGCCAACCATGCCGTCGTCAGTCATGTTAAAGCCGTACTTCAACATCCGCATCGCTGTCGGCGATTTCGAGTTGATTTCTTTTGCCCACATTAATGCTTCGGTTTCTAGCTCGGCATGGGGAACCGATTTATTCACCATTCCCATGGCAAAGGCTTCATCGGCACTGTAGTTAAAGCCGCAGAAGAAAATTTCTCTCGCGCGCTTTTGGCCAATCATCTTGGCAAGATAAGCACTGCCATAGCCTGAGTCGAAACTCGCGACATCGGGATCGGTTTGTTTGAAGACGGCGTGTTCCTTGGAGGCTAAGGTTAAGTCGCAAACCACATGCAAACTGTGTCCGCCACCCACGGCCCAACCAGGCACGACCGCGATCACTACTTTTGGCATAAAGCGGATCAATCGTTGGACTTCGAGGATATGTAAACGCCCCATTCTGGCTAAATCGGCTTTGCCCTCTTCGGCGCCTTCATATTTATAACCATCTTTACCACGAATGCGTTGATCGCCGCCGGAGGAGAATGAGTATTGTCCTTTAGCCGAGGGGCCATTGCCAGTGAGTAATACACAACCTACATCGGACCATTGACGAGCGTGATCGAGGGCGATATATAACTCATCAACCGTTTTTGGACGAAAGGCATTGAGGCAATCTGGGCGATTGATGGCGATACGCACTGTGCCGTGGGCTTTGGCTCTATGGTAAGTAATATCGTCGAAGTTAAATCCGTCGACTTCATCCCACAGTGTGGGATCAAAAATATCTGATACTGGTTTAGTCATGATGCAAGGCCTATATAATTGAAGCTCAAAGGCTAGGCGGAATCATGTTTCTGGTCAATCGCCTAAGCACCATGCTTAGTGATGAATTGCAAAATTCCGTTTGCCTGTTAGTGGAATTAGAGGTTATCGCAGATAAATAGCAAGTTATCTCGGCTAAAAATGGGATGCTCAGTGGCTGTAGTGCCGCAGTAGTTTTCTTTAAAATCAGCAATGCCATCTTCGGTGAGTGGGATTTTATTAAACTCTTCAGCCTCAGATGCTGATAACCGCTCCAATATCTCTGTTCGTGCTTTCGTGAGATTTTGATTAATTTTAATTATCTGAGTGCCCATTGCTGAGCTCACTTTGCTTTCTATCTTTTGAACCATTTCCTCTGTTTTTGCTATAGGTGCATCTAGTTTGTCTGTTTCGGTGTATAAGTAATATAATGCACCACAAAGGAGCGCTAATATGATCCAACCTTTCATCTTTTAGTCCAACATAAGTGAATAACCATTAATAATATGGGTATAATAAGCCAGTTTTCGTCCAATATTAAAGCAGTAAAAGGCTGTCACGATGAACGCAGAATCTAATAACAAGGACTATTCGAAAACCAATCGAATTAAGATTCACCAGCCTGATGCAGATAAGGCTGATCGCTTTAACCCCCGCAATCGGATTTATGTCCGTGCAATCGATGGATTATGGAGTAGTTTACGCCGCCGCATGGGCTGGATAGCAATGCTCTTCTTCCTGATATTACCTTGGATCCCTTGGGGAGATCGTCAAGCCGTATGGTTTAACCTCGCTGAGCAGAAATTCCATGTCTTTGGCTTAACGATTTGGCCGCAGGATCTGACCTTACTTGCCGCTCTCTTTATGATAGCCGCCTTTGCGTTATTTTTTGTGACAACCTATCTCGGCCGAGTCTGGTGTGGTTACACTTGCCCGCAAACCGTATGGACATTTATGTTCATTTGGTTTGAGGAAAAACTCGAAGGTGCCCGTAATAAGCGCATTAAGCTAGATCAAATGCCATGGGGTTTTGACAAAATCTGGCGCAAAACCGCAAAACACACTGCATGGATAGTGCTTTCGCTCATCACGGCAATGACCTTTGTGTCCTATTTTGTGCCGAGCCGTGAAGTCTATGTCGATGTATTTACCCTTAATGCATCAGGCGCAATCTACTTCTGGGTGGTGTTTTTTACCTTAGCGACCTACGGTAATGCGGGTTGGATGCGTGAAATCATGTGTATCCATATGTGCCCGTACGCGCGTTTCCAATCGGCGATGTTTGATAAAAACACCTATATCGTTGGTTACGATGCAAAACGCGGTGAGACCCGCGGCCCGCGCTCACGTAAAGCTGACCCCAAAGAAATGGGTCTAGGTGATTGTATTGACTGCGACCTCTGTGTTCAGGTTTGCCCTACCGGTATCGATATTCGTAATGGCTTGCAATATGAATGTATTAACTGTGGTGCCTGCATTGATGCGTGCGACCAAACCATGGAGCGGATGGGATATCCTCTAGGGCTGATTAGTTACACCACCGAAAATAAACTCGAAGGTATTAAAGAGAAGGTACTGCGTCCGAAGCTGGTGGGTTATGGTGTGGTGCTGGCCGCGATGATACTGATCTTTATCTATGCGAGTGCGACAATTGCGCCAGTGCGTATGGATATTATCCGCGACCGTAATCAACTCTATCGAGAAAATGATCGAGGTTTGATTGAAAACACCTTCACTTTGAAGATCCTGAACAAGACAGAGCAAGCCCATGAATACACGATGAGTGTTGAAGGCCTCAACAACTATAAGTGGTATGGACCTACCTCAGTGACGATTGCTGGTGGAGAGGTATTAACTCTACCTATTAGTATCGGGGTCGATCCGGTCGAACTTTCGCGTTCAGTGACAAACATCGAGATAAAAGTGAAAACCCATATTGATGGTGAAGAAGTCGAAGTCGAGCAAGAATCGCGATTCTTCAGCCCATAGTTACTGTTTCGTTAACCAAATGAGTTTAAAAAGGGACTGTTTAGTCCCTTTTTTATTCATGTTGCTGGATATCTAGGCGTCTAGATGATTAATCGTAATTTTCTGACAAAAAGCGCTTGCACAAAAAGTTCTGCTGCCTATAATGCGCATCCACTGACACGGCAGACAGCGAAAGCGAGCGCGGTTACAGTGCGAATCGAATGCAAATTGTGCAGTTGATTCGAAAGCCTCAAGAAGTTTGTAAAAACGCCTTGACGCGACAAGGGAAATGCGTAGAATACGCAGCCCTGACCTGCTGAGCGGTAACGCGAAGTGAATGGTCAAATGCTCTTTAACAATCTAAACAAGAAATCTGTGTGGACACTCACAGGTGTTGAGTTAATCGAAATTACTCTGCCGTTTGGCGAGTAATCAAAGAATTAAATCAATGAATGAGTGTTCATAGCAATATGTACAACGACTTATTAAGTTAAGTCGATTCAGAATTCATTGAGCCGAATCTTCGGATTCAAAAAACTTTTAATTGAAGAGTTTGATCATGGCTCAGATTGAACGCTGGCGGCAGGCCTAACACATGCAAGTCGAGCGGCAGCACAAGGGAGTTTACTCCTGAGGTGGCGAGCGGCGGACGGGTGAGTAATGCCTAGGGATCTGCCCAGTCGAGGGGGATAACAGTTGGAAACGACTGCTAATACCGCATACGCCCTACGGGGGAAAGAGGGGGACCTTCGGGCCTCTCGCGATTGGATGAACCTAGGTGGGATTAGCTAGTTGGTGAGGTAATGGCTCACCAAGGCGACGATCCCTAGCTGTTCTGAGAGGATGATCAGCCACACTGGGACTGAGACACGGCCCAGACTCCTACGGGAGGCAGCAGTGGGGAATATTGCACAATGGGGGAAACCCTGATGCAGCCATGCCGCGTGTGTGAAGAAGGCCTTCGGGTTGTAAAGCACTTTCAGTAGGGAGGAAAGGGTGAGTCTTAATACGGCTCATCTGTGACGTTACCTACAGAAGAAGGACCGGCTAACTCCGTGCCAGCAGCCGCGGTAATACGGAGGGTCCGAGCGTTAATCGGAATTACTGGGCGTAAAGCGTGCGCAGGCGGTTTGTTAAGCGAGATGTGAAAGCCCTGGGCTCAACCTAGGAATAGCATTTCGAACTGGCGAACTAGAGTCTTGTAGAGGGGGGTAGAATTCCAGGTGTAGCGGTGAAATGCGTAGAGATCTGGAGGAATACCGGTGGCGAAGGCGGCCCCCTGGACAAAGACTGACGCTCATGCACGAAAGCGTGGGGAGCAAACAGGATTAGATACCCTGGTAGTCCACGCCGTAAACGATGTCTACTCGGAGTTTGGTGTCTTGAACACTGGGCTCTCAAGCTAACGCATTAAGTAGACCGCCTGGGGAGTACGGCCGCAAGGTTAAAACTCAAATGAATTGACGGGGGCCCGCACAAGCGGTGGAGCATGTGGTTTAATTCGATGCAACGCGAAGAACCTTACCTACTCTTGACATCCACAGAAGACTGCAGAGATGCGGTTGTGCCTTCGGGAACTGTGAGACAGGTGCTGCATGGCTGTCGTCAGCTCGTGTTGTGAAATGTTGGGTTAAGTCCCGCAACGAGCGCAACCCCTATCCTTATTTGCCAGCACGTAATGGTGGGAACTCTAGGGAGACTGCCGGTGATAAACCGGAGGAAGGTGGGGACGACGTCAAGTCATCATGGCCCTTACGAGTAGGGCTACACACGTGCTACAATGGCGAGTACAGAGGGTTGCAAAGCCGCGAGGTGGAGCTAATCTCACAAAGCTCGTCGTAGTCCGGATTGGAGTCTGCAACTCGACTCCATGAAGTCGGAATCGCTAGTAATCGTGGATCAGAATGCCACGGTGAATACGTTCCCGGGCCTTGTACACACCGCCCGTCACACCATGGGAGTGGGCTGCAAAAGAAGTGGGTAGCTTAACCTTCGGGGGGGCGCTCACCACTTTGTGGTTCATGACTGGGGTGAAGTCGTAACAAGGTAGCCCTAGGGGAACCTGGGGCTGGATCACCTCCTTACCTATACGACTAACTCGATGTTTGCTGAGTGTTCACACAGATGGCTTGTTGAACTTCCTGTAAAGGAAGGGAGAGCGACATGCACCGCGAGCCGGTATGCATTGTTCTTTAACAATTTGGAAAGCTGATAGTAATTAACGCAATGATGTCTGTCGTTGTGTTAATACGAAAAAAATTGAGTTCTTAAAACACTTGTTAAGTGTCTTGAATATTCAAGTCTAAGGCGAGTCCATCTTCTTGGTCGAAGATGAGACAAGTAAAACCAGCTGGTCGCAACAATTCAAGTGGCTCACGCAAGTGAAACCCATTTGGGTTGTATGGTTAAGCGACTAAGCGTATACGGTGGATGCCTTGGCAGTCAGAGGCGATGAAGGACGTAGTAACTTGCGAAAAGCGTTGGCGAGCTAGTAACAAGCATTTGAGCTAACGATGTCCGAATGGGGGAACCCGGCCGCATAAGCGGTCATCATGTGGTGAATACATAGCTACATGAGGCAAACGAGGGGAACTGAAACATCTAAGTACCCTTAGGAAAAGAAATCAACCGAGATTCCCCTAGTAGCGGCGAGCGAACGGGGATTAGCCCTTAAGTCAGAGGGGTGTTAGTGGAATGGTCTGGAAAGTCCAGCGGCACAGGGTGATAGCCCCGTACACGAAAACTAACCTTTGATGAAAACGAGTAAGGCGGGACACGTGATATCCTGTTTGAATATGGGGGGACCATCCTCCAAGGCTAAATACTCCTGACTGACCGATAGTGAACCAGTACCGTGAGGGAAAGGCGAAAAGAACCCCTGTGAGGGGAGTGAAATAGAACCTGAAACCGTATACGTACAAGCAGTGGGAGCGGTTCTTGAGACCGTGACTGCGTACCTTTTGTATAATGGGTCAGCGACTTACGTTTTGTAGCGAGGTTAAGCGAATAGCGGAGCCGTAGGGAAACCGAGTGTTAACTGCGCGTTTAGTTGCAAGGCGTAGACCCGAAACCCGGTGATCTAGCCATGGGCAGGTTGAAGGTTGAGTAACATCAACTGGAGGACCGAACCGACTAATGTTGAAAAATTAGCGGATGACTTGTGGCTGGGGGTGAAAGGCCAATCAAACCGGGAGATATCTGGTTCTCCTCGAAAGCTATTTAGGTAGCGCCTCGAGCGAATACCATTGGGGGTAGAGCACTGTTAAGGCTAGGGGGTCATCCCGACTTACCAACCCTTTGCAAACTCCGAATACCAATGAGTACTACTCGGGAGACAGACGGCGGGTGCTAACGTCCGTCGTCAAAAGGGAAACAACCCAGACCGTCAGCTAAGGTCCCAAAGTGTATGTTAAGTGGGAAACGATGTGGGAAGGCTTAGACAGCTAGGATGTTGGCTTAGAAGCAGCCATCATTTAAAGAAAGCGTAATAGCTCACTAGTCGAGTCGGCCTGCGCGGAAGATGTAACGGGGCTAAACATACCACCGAAGCTACGGGTGCAATTCATTAGAGTTGCGCGGTAGAGGAGCGTTCTGTAAGCCGTTGAAGGTGAAGGGGTAACCCACACTGGAGGTATCAGAAGTGCGAATGCTGACATGAGTAACGATAAAGGGGGTGAAAAACCTCCTCGCCGAAAGACCAAGGGTTCCTGTCCAACGTTAATCGGGGCAGGGTGAGTCGACCCCTAAGGTGAGGCCGAAAGGCGTAATCGATGGGAAACAGATTAATATTTCTGTACTTCCGCTAACTGCGATGGAGAGACGGAGAAGGCTAGGCTAGCGCGGCGTTGGTAGTCCGCGTTTAAGGTGGTAGGTGGGTGACTTAGGCAAATCCGGGTCACTATACACTGAGAGCTGATGACGAGTCCCCAAGGGGATGAAGTAGTTGATGCCATGCTTCCAGGAAAATCTTCTAAGCTTCAGGTTAGCGGGAATCGTACCCCAAACCGACACAGGTGGTCGGGTAGAGAATACCAAGGCGCTTGAGAGAACTCGGCTGAAGGAACTAGGCAAAATGGTACCGTAACTTCGGGAGAAGGTACGCTCTTGTTGGTGATGAGACTTGCTCTCTAAGCTGACGGGAGTCGCAGATACCAGGTGGCTGCAACTGTTTATCAAAAACACAGCACTGTGCAAACTCGCAAGAGGAAGTATACGGTGTGACGCCTGCCCGGTGCCGGAAGGTTAATTGATTGGGTTATCGCAAGAGAAGCTCATGATCGAAGCCCCGGTAAACGGCGGCCGTAACTATAACGGTCCTAAGGTAGCGAAATTCCTTGTCGGGTAAGTTCCGACCTGCACGAATGGCGTAATGATGGCCACGCTGTCTCCAGCCGAGACTCAGTGAAGTTGAAATTGCGGTGAAGATGCCGTATACCCGCGGCTAGACGGAAAGACCCCGTGAACCTTTACTATAGCTTGGCACTGAACATTGACCCTACATGTGTAGGATAGGTGGGAGACTATGAAGTTGGAACGCTAGTTCTGATGGAGTCGTCCTTGAAATACCACCCTTGTAGTGTTGATGTTCTAACTTGGCCCCATTATCTGGGGTAAGGACAGTGCCTGGTGGGTAGTTTGACTGGGGCGGTCTCCTCCCAAAGAGTAACGGAGGAGCACGAAGGTTGGCTAAGTACGGTCGGACATCGTACGGTTAGTGCAATGGCATAAGCCAGCTTAACTGCGAGACAGACACGTCGAGCAGGTACGAAAGTAGGTCATAGTGATCCGGTGGTTCTGAATGGAAGGGCCATCGCTCAACGGATAAAAGGTACTCCGGGGATAACAGGCTGATACCGCCCAAGAGTTCATATCGACGGCGGTGTTTGGCACCTCGATGTCGGCTCATCACATCCTGGGGCTGAAGTCGGTCCCAAGGGTATGGCTGTTCGCCATTTAAAGTGGTACGCGAGCTGGGTTCAGAACGTCGTGAGACAGTTCGGTCCCTATCTGCCGTGGGCGTTGGATGATTGAGGGGAGTTGCTCCTAGTACGAGAGGACCGGAGTGAACGAACCGCTGGTGTTCGGGTTGTCATGCCAATGGCATTGCCCGGTAGCTATGTTCGGAATCGATAACCGCTGAAAGCATCTAAGCGGGAAGCGAGCCCCAAGATGAGTCATCCCTTGGACTATAAGTCCACTAAAGAGCCGTTCGAGACTAGGACGTTGATAGGTCAGGTGTGTAAGCGTTGTGAGGCGTTGAGCTAACTGATACTAATGACTCGAGAGGCTTAACCATACAACCCAGATGGGTTTTGCTAAGTAGCACTTAGACGAATACAAACACTTAAGAAGTGGTCATAAAATGCTCCTGCATTTATGACATCAAGTACCTCCATGTACTTGTGAACTCAAACAGCTTTCCAAATTCATTTACTGCCCACATAAGATGGGGAGTAGATACCAAATTTGCTTGGTGACAATAGCATTGTGGTCCCACCTGATCCCATCCCGAACTCAGAAGTGAAACGCAATCGCGCCGATGGTAGTGTGGGGTCTCCCCATGTGAGAGTAGGTCATCGCCAAGCGCCTAAATAAACAATGAAGCCAGCTGAATAAGCTGGCTTTTTTGTTTTTGAAATTTCAAACTGCCTGTTTGTTGTAACATAGCGATCCCATATTCAAAACATCTACATATTCAAAACATCTAAATGTTATTAGATGATTACAATCAATCACTGTCTTAATTTTTAGGCAGTATTCTCCAAAATACTCGTATTTATGTTAAGTCTTTTTGCTTAGTCGTAGGTTTACCGTTAGCATACAGGGCGTCTATTTCTTTATTTAAGATCATAAGCTACCAATGCTTCGCAAACTCTCACTCGCCGTATTAATTCCTGTGTGTATGCTGACACTTTATTTAGTGTTAGTGACTGCTGAGTATTTTTATGAGAGTGAACTGGTGCGTAAGGAGTTAGCTGATCGTCAAGTTAGTCAGATAAAACAGCAGCTTTTGCGTATGCAGGCTGTCGTTCAGTCAGCACAGGCATTGCAAGATATTGAGCGGATTGAGCAGGAAGTGTCTCTAGCAACCTTAGATATGAATGTGATGGTTTATATCTTGCTGGATGCGAACAGTCGGATCCGTTTTGCTAATCATACTGTTTGGCGCGATAGCAATGCGATAGAAGTGATTGATGGATATGATGTGCTTAGACATCATGCCGTAGTGCAATCAGGTCAGGCAAGTATTTCGGTCAATCCAGAAAGGTTATCAATTCAAGCTTATTATCCAGTTGACGCCCAGTATCCTGGGGCCACAGAGCTGCTTTATCTTGAATCTGATCTAGCCCCTTTGGTCACGAGAGCATCAAGCGAGTTACAACAGCGATTTATGCGTGTGTGGGGGCTTGGGGCGTTGCTGCTTATTGGCTTTACCTGCGTGTTATATTATCTGCTAATACGTCCACTGAAGCTGTTATGCAAATCGGCACAACATGTCGGCACATCGGCATTTTCTACTCAAGTACCTTGGAGTGCGTCCGAGATTTTATCCCTGCAAACAAACCTTCAATTGGTTCATGAGCGGTTAGCGCGAGCGGTTAAACAGCTTAATGATAGTGAACAGCGTTGGTTATTTGCCGTTGAAGGGTCGCGCAATGGTATTTGGGATTGGGATCTTCGTACTGGCGAAGTGTTTCTCTCCGACCGCTGGAAAGAAATGATAGGTTATCAACCCGATGAACTGGAAGGGGTATTCCAGACATGGGAAACACGTTTGCATCCCGAGGATAGACAGGCTGTATTGCATTGCTTGCAGGAATATGTGAGCGGAAAAACAAAAGAGTTTGAGAGTGTTCATCGCTTACAGCACCGCGAAGGGCATTATGTCTGGGTATTTGACCGTGGCATGTTAGTCGACTGGGACCATCTTGGTAGACCGACTCGGATGATAGGCATTCATGTCGATGTATCAGAGAGTGAGAGAAACCATGCTGCGATTGCGGAGTTAGTGAAGCAATCGGCAGGTGGTCATCGGATGCTTCCTGAAGTATTTATGGCGCAATTGTCACATTACCTGACTCAACGTAATAGTTCTGGCCAATGGGGAGCATTATTATTCGTTAATGTCGATACCTTAGGCATTAGCGAGGCATTATCATCCCACGAACTTGAGCGTTTACTGTCGCAGCTAAGTGCAAGGCTCTCGAGTTACTTTACAGAGAACATTGTCGTTGCTCATATTGAACTTGGTCATTTTGCTCTTTTAATTAAGGAGTTGGCCGTTGATGCTGAGATTGCAGGGCGTCGAGCATTAGCTTTGGCAACCGAGTTAAGACAAATTACGATTCGCCCTTTCCATTATGGAGAGTCTCATTTTAGTTTGAGTGCCAACGTGGGTATTTGTTTATTAGATCCCGTCGATACTCTCACTCCAGAACTCGTGGTTCAGCGTGCGCAACTCGCAATGAAGTGTGCTCTGTCACTGGAGCATGAGGGATGCGCGTTTTATCATCCAGAGTTAGCGTCTGCTGTTGATCCTGAATCGTCATTAATCAGTGCATTGCAACATGCGATTACTGACAATCAACTCTCTTTGATGTTCCAGCCTGTTGTTGATAGGCAAGGCAAAATTGTTTCTGCAGAGGTTTTATCTCGCTGGTATTTAACCAATGGTGAAATCGTGCCTGTAGCGCAGTTTATTCGCTTAGCTGAGCATAATGGATTAATCGCCGCGCTTGATTTAAATGTTGCCGATCGAGTTTGTCAGTTAGTCAAACAGTTTAAGCAACAAGGCATCATACTGCCGCGTATGACGTTGAATATAAGTACCTTATCTTTTTGCCAAGCTGATTTTGTAGATCAATTTATTACTTTAGTTCGTTCCTATGAGCTTGATGATAAGCAACTGGGGGTTGAACTTGCTGAGGGTATATTACTTACTGCTAACGCTTTTGTTGAGCCACGTATCCGACAGTTAACAGAGGCTGGTATTGCGATTACATTAGATAACTTTGGTGCTGGCCAGTGCGCCTTAAGTTGCCTACACCACTACCCGCTTACAGAGGTTAAGTTAGATTTGCATTGTGCTGCAAGCTTGCTGGTTGATGCCAGTTGGAGCCAAGCGCTTATCCAATCGATACAATCTTTTAAACTGCCGATAGTGGCGAAAGGTGTCGAATCTGTACAGCAACAGCAGCTATTTACAGCCTTAGGATGTACGCACTTTCAAGGCTACAATATCGCTCGAGCCTTGAGTTTTAATGATTTTATACAGCTTGCTTGTCCACGTCCCTTGTTGCGTAGCGTTTAAAAAAGTCGAGTACGTAATTGAGTGCTTGATTGCGATAGCTATCCTTCTCCATAAAAATTTCATGGGCAGCACCTGCAATCACTTTTAGTTGGCAATTAGAACTCACCGCAAGATTTTGTGCGGCATTGTCGACAATTTTATCCTCACCAGCTTGTAGGATCAGAATGGGTGTGCGGATATATGCCGTGGCCAAGACACAGGCATCGGCCGCATCTAAGGATTCAGTCAACCAGCGGTTAGTCGGTGAGCCTAATTGCAGCTTTGGCGCTGCATCGTACAATTCTCGGTAAGCTTGATAACGGCTCTGGCAATGGGTGAGATCATTGCCTTTAAAGGGAGCGGCCTTATAGTTTTGCCCGCTGAGAACATAGTTAGGCTCTCCACCGTTGAGGCTGGTATCGAGCTTACTGGCTAACCAACGGACAAACCCTTTAGGCATAGGTAACTTAATACCATACATGGGGGCTGAGAATGCCGCCGCGGTAAACACATCTGGATGTTGTTTGAGATACAAGGTGCCGATGGCGCCGCCCATGGAATGCCCGAGTAAGAACAGCGGTGAAGTGGCATGTTTAAGTACAACGCTTTGCATAAACAGGGCAAAGTCGTCGATATAGTCGTTGAACCGCCGCACATGGCCTTGATGGGGATTTGCCGTCATGCGGCTCGATAATCCCTGGCCGCGGTGATCAATGGCAAACACCGAATAGCCTTGCTGATACAAGTCAAATACCAATTCTTGATACTTTAAGTAGGACTCAACTCGGCCACTGCTGATAACTATGCTGGCATGGGCCTTGGGATGCTTGACCATCATGTAGGCCAAGGTTAATCCATCGGGGGTTTTGAGTGTGTCTTGGATAACGGTTTGCCAAAAGGCTTGCTGTTCAGAAGTATTTAAATCGTGTTCCGTTGAAAAAGCTACCTTGGAAAACTCTTTCATAGGAAAGTTTTGGGGCGTTTGGCTCATACTCTGTCGCACATCTCGGGCAAA
This sequence comes from Shewanella sp. LZH-2, assembly GCF_016859145.1. Lineage (NCBI taxonomy): Bacteria > Pseudomonadati > Pseudomonadota > Gammaproteobacteria > Alteromonadales > Shewanellaceae > Shewanella > Shewanella sp. LZH-2. The sequence continues at coordinate 4,586,721 of NZ_CP069350.1, read as the reverse complement.
AAGGTTTGCTAGAGTGTATCAGAGAACTGGGGCGGGCAGGAAAGGGAGCAGGAAAATACCCGCTCCCTTGGGATGAACTTAAATTGCGGCTTTTTGTGCTTCTATAAAGTCGTTTATCTGTTGCTCCAGCACTGACATAGGCACTGAACCATTTTCTAATACGGCGTCGTGGAAAGCGCGAATATCGAATTTGTCGCCTAAGGCTTGCTCGGCTTTCGCGCGTAGGCGTTTAATGGTGAGCTCACCAATCTTGTAGGAGAGTGCTTGCCCTGGCCAGGTAATGTAGCGGTCAATCTCAGTGGTCACATTGTGGAGCGATAACGCCGTGTTGCTCGCCATAAACTCGATGGCTTGTTCTCTACTCCAGCCTTGGGCGTGCATCCCCGTATCGACAACAAGGCGAGCGGCACGCCACATCTCGTAAGTGAGGCGTCCAAAATTACTGTAAGGGTCTTGATAGAATCCCGCTTCTAAGCCTAAGTATTCGCTATACAATCCCCAACCTTCACCAAAGGCCGAAATGTAGCCGTAGCGACGAAAATCAGGCAACGAGCTCAGTTCGGAGTTGAGTGAAATCTGCAGATGATGTCCGGGCACCGCTTCGTGTAGCGTTAGCGCTTCGAGTTCATAGAGCGGGCGCTTATCTAAGGCGTAGGTATTAACCCAGTAGTAACCCGGCTCGTCATCACGATTAGATCCTGAATAACGGCCTGAGGTGTATTTAGGGGCAATTTCGGCCGGCACTGGCGCGATACCATAGGGTTTTCGCGGCAATTTACCAAAATATTTGGGCAACATGGCATCGGCTTTTTTGGCAATAAAGGCCGCCTCTTTCAGGAGCTGATCAGCACTGGTGGTGTAAAACTGGGGATCGGTTCTTAAGAAATGTAAAAAATCGGCAAAGCTGCCTTTAAAGCCAACAGACTTAATGACTTTCTCCATTTCCTGGCGGATACGCTTAACTTCTTTTAAACCAAGTTCGTGCACTTCGGCCGAGGTCATATTTAAGGTCGTGTAGTAGCGAACGCGGTTCTCATAGAAGGCATCACCATCGGGTAAGCTGTTGGCGGCAATATTTTCCCGAGAGTTGGGCATATACTCCTGAGTCATAAAATCATAAAAAGCCTGATAGGTCGGGATTACATTTTGTTCGACTAAGATTCGGCCTTCTTGGGTGAGCTGTGCTTTTTGCGCCTCGGTAAAGTGGCTTGGATATTGAGTAAATGGCTTGAAATAACTGCTTTTCTCTACCGGTAAGATGTAAGCACTAATGCTGTTTTCAAATCCCTTGAGCGTGGCTTTAGGGGGCGTAATGCCTTCCTTTAAGCCTTGTTTTAACCAATGGGTTTGCTGGGCAAAATAGGTCGGTAGCGCTTTAAGCTTACCTAGGTAGTTTTGGTAATCCTCTAGGGTGTTGAAGCGCCCTTGTGCAATGGAAGATATATAGGCGTGGAAGCCGCTCTCTGCGGTGATTGGTAGGTAGTAATCCTTGTATTTATACAGGTCTACCTCATTTTGGATCTGATCCTCGAGGATTTGGGCGTTGATTTTATCTTCTTTACTCAGCTTGCTGCGATCCAGTGCTTTCAATTGGGCCAGAATGGCAATTTGTCCTTGATTGAGCTTGGCTAAGGCTTCTGGTGACAGATCTTGTAGTTTACCCGCAGCACTTTTGTCCCCCATTCCATAGGCCATTTCTGGGCTGGCACTGAGTTGGAGTTGCCAACTTTGATCCACAATCGCTTGCAGTGCTGGTGCCATAGTTTTGGCTGGCGCCTGCGCTGTAGTGATGGTTGTCGGTGTATGTTCGATAGGAGTTTGAGCTGTGCTACAGGCAGTTAGGGCGCAAATCAGTAAGCTTGGGGTAAAGAGTTTATGCATGATTTATCTCGGATATTTTCGTTGTTATTGAAGTCATTATGCCTGAGGTTTACCCCAGATTCTTGTACGCATATTAAGCAGAATTGTGACTGAATGTGAATTTAAATCCTGCCCTTAGCTAAGTGCCACCCAAGAATGCGTGTTAAACTTAGTGTCCGCCCTAGACCAAATAACAAAAGCATTGGCTGGGTAGTTCACATAGGGGTTAATTATGATCAATACATCCATTCCATTGGTGGATTTGCATCGTCACTTAGATGGTAACGTGCGAGTGAACACCATTTGGGAACTCGGACACCAACATGGCATTGCTTTGCCTGCCGATTCTTTAGAGACTCTCGCGCCATTTGTACAAATTCAGGGGAAAGAAACCAGCTTAGTCGCCTTCTTGAAGAAGCTTGACTGGATGGTGGCAGTTCTCGCTGATTTAGATGCGGTAAAACGTGTCGCCTATGAAAACGTGGCCGATGCGGCGTTATCTGGCCTTGATTATGCGGAGCTGCGTTTTAGCCCATATTACATGGCGATGAACCATAAACTACCGATTGAAGGTGTGGTTGAAGCGGTTATCGATGGGGTGAAAGCGGGCCTGAAAGATTACCAAGTTAAAATCAATCTTATCGGAATTATGTCGCGCTCTTTCGGCCAAGCCGCTTGTACTCAGGAGCTTGAAGGCTTACTCGCCCATAAACAACACTTAGTCGCGATGGATTTAGCTGGCGATGAGTTAGGTTTTCCTGGCGAGTTGTTTAATGAGCACTTTAAGCGAGTGCGAGACGCGGGCTTAGCGATTACCGCCCATGCGGGCGAAGCGGCGGGTTCGCAAAGTATGTGGCAAGCGATTCAGGAGTTGGGTGCGACACGTATCGGCCATGGGGTGAATGCGATTCACGATCCTAAGCTGATGGAATATCTCGCTAAACACCGTATCGGTATCGAATCTTGCCCTACCAGCAACCTACACACCTCGACAGTGTCTTCCTATGCTGAACATCCCTTCAGAACCTTTATGGATGCCGGTGTGTTGATAAGCCTGAACACCGATGATCCGGGTGTGAGTGCGATTGATATCAAGCATGAGTATCGCATTGCTAAGTCTGAACTGGGACTAAGTGATGCTGAGCTGGCTCAGGTGCAACGCAACGGGGTGGAAATGGCGTTTTTATCCGAGAGTGAGCGTAAGGCGCTGTATGCGGCTAAAGCTTAAGTAATCAGCTCTATTTCCCAATAAAAAATCCGACATTTGAGTCGGATTTTTTTATTGGAGATGTGTCAGTGTTAGATCACACGGGAGAACTGTTGTTGACGCGCTTTTTGACGGTAGTAAAGGTCGAAGCACATACAGATATTGCGGATCAACAGGCGGCCCGTTGGGCTGATGGTGATCTTTCTGTCGGCGATTTCAACTAACTTATCGTCGATAAAGGTTTGCAGTAGTTTTAAGTCTTCGGCGAAGTATTCCTCAAACTTAATACCCAGTTTGTCATCCATTTTTGCCATATCTAAATCGAAGTGGCAGATCAATTGTTTGATCACTACGCGGCGGATTTCGTCGTCACGGTTCAGGCTACAACCTTTCCACAGCGCATGGCCATCTTTGTCGATGGCTTCGTAGTAAGGGCGAATGTCCTTCTGGTTTTGCGCATAACAATCGCCGATTTGGCTGATTGAAGACACGCCCAGACCGAGCAGGTCGCATTCTTCTTGGGTGGTATAACCCTGGAAGTTACGGTGCAGTTTGCCTTCGCGTTGTAACTTAGCCAGCTCATCGTCAGGCTTAGCGAAGTGGTCCATGCCGATGTACTGATAACCCGCGCCGGTTAAGGTCTCGATCGTTTGATGCAACATCTCGAGTTTCTGTTTCGGCGATGGTAAATGTTCATCTTTGATCTTACGCTGCGCGGCAAAACGTGCAGGTAAGTGGGCATAGTTGAATACAGATAGACGGTCGGGCGACAGGTCTAACACGCGCTGCATGGTGGCGGCGAATGTTTCGGGTGTCTGGTGTGGCAGACCGTAAATTAAGTCGATATTGGTTGAGACGAATCCCATGGCCTTGGCTTTGGCCATTAAATCGAAAATAAATTGCTCGTCCTGCTCGCGGTTAACTGCGACTTGTACTTCTTTATTGAAGTCCTGCACCCCGATAGAAATACGGTTAAAGCCTGCTTCTTTTAAGGTATCGAGCATTGAAAGCTCAATCTCACGCGGGTCTACTTCGATCGAGAACTCACCTTCAGCGGCAAAGTTAAAGTTAGCCTTGATTAAGTCGGTTAACTTCAAAATTTGCTCTGGATTTAAGAAGGTTGGAGTGCCGCCGCCCCAGTGCATTTGGGTGACTGTGTAGTGCTTAAACAGCGGAGCACGCTTAATAATTTCGAGGCTTAAATACTCAATGTATTGATCGGCTTTGTGGGCGTGGCGAGTGATGACTTTATTACAGCCACAGTAGTAGCAAAGTTTGGCGCAGAAGGGGATGTGAATATACAGCGACAGTTTGTCACTCTTACTGTTTTCAATCGCCGTTAACAGGTTTTGTTCAGTGAATGAATCATCGAACTCTAGCGCCGTTGGATAAGAAGTATAACGGGGACCGCTGTAGTTATATTTTTCGATCATCGACTGATCCCAGCTTATCTGAGTGGGCTGCTTCAAGGCGTGTCCTCCGAGGGTAAATTAGCAACAAACGAAGTATGCAAGGTTCTTAGGTAAATAACCTTGATCTAGGTTGTAAAAATGATGTCTGCCATTTTAGAAGTTACGCAATATCTATGAAAAAAGAGCGTGTGTCTGTCGTTTTTTGGAGGTTTTGTGCACAGGCTCACGGGAAGTCGCACTCTATGTGATGAACGGATTTAAATTGATCGCCTCGAAACCGATCCAAATTTGGCTTCGAGGCGGAGTAAGCGTTTTTAGTGCGGTGCTTTTAGCTGATAAGTCGACAACTTTTTAGCATCTTCGTTAATACCTTCGGCAAGCTCAGCTTCAGATTTCATTCGTGTAAAATCGAGTTTCATTCGATCTTGCTTTGGCAGAGCTTGGCGGGCTTCCATAATCGGATGATTTTTAATTAACTCAAAATGTTGGAAGAGTGCAGGAAACTCTGGTGCGACTCGCTCGCTGAGGGATAAAATCTCAAACAAACGCCCAATCCTGACCACGCCTTCGGAGATTTCACAGCGGTCTTCAATCATGGCTGTCGCAATATAGCGGATATCTTCGAGTACTTGTGCTCGTTTGGCATTAGCAGCCACTTCGCGCTCGGCAAAAAGCGCTTGTTGACGGTGTTTTTGTTGCTTGAGTTTGAGGAGTAAAAAAGTGGCGTAGCTACTGAGGGCAACAATAATGATAAAACCAAGAACGATAAGAGTGGTAGACACGAGAACTCCTTGTTCAGAAAGCATAAAAACAAAACATAATCGTTTTGTTTTTATGCATATTCTAAGATTTAAAACTTATCTTGATAATCTTTTAGCAGTTCGGCACCGGATTCAAAGCGATCGAACAGGTCGTCATCTGAATCAGCTTTAGATTTCGCTGGCACTTCATCTTCTAGCTCATCGCTAATACCCAGTTTAATCATCAGGGCTTCAATCTTATTCAGCTGCTGATCTAACCATTTTTGATCGGCATCATTTAAGTTGCGACCTTCTTCTAGCATATCGAGCAACTGATTTAGTCTTGGATCTTCTTCCAGCTTCAGTAATTTTTGCTCGTCAGTTAACTTTGGCTGCTTAACCTTTGGCGTGGCTGACTTTTCTGTCGCGGTTGGCAACGTCAAAGCCACAGGTTTTTTACTGCCATGGCGAGGATCTTTGCTCTGTGCAGCCTTTTTCTGTGGTGCTTGAGCCTGGATCAGCGCTTCATTATGACGACTGCCAGACTTGTTACCCTTTTCTGCGCGCTTGCCTGTTACTTCAGCACGGTCCTGCTTTTTCACTCTTGGCTGTTGTTTGGGGCTATTCTCGCCGCCCTTGCGTGTTTTCTTGCTACGAGACATGATTTTCTCAATTATTTACATCGTATGGCCTAGCCGATACTGGATCGACTAAGTGCTAAATTCGGTCGGCTGTTATACCAGATTATGATGTTTTTTGCATCAAAACGAGGTCTTTCGCGGCAAATAATAGTTCAAAATCACTATTACTCGCTAGGTATTCAAAAGTTAGTCTTTGGTAAAAACTCACGTGAGTGAGATTGTTTTTATAATGCCACTTAGCAAAACCTTCTAAATCAATTAATAAAGGAGTACTAATTGCTAACCAGCCTCCTGGTTTAAGCAAGCGGGTCAGTAATCTCCATTCTTTGAAGGGATACTGAAAATGCTCAAATACTCGGTAGCAGCAAATAAAATCATACTCTTGCTTTAGAGGTTCATGGTCAGGAGCAAAGAAAGGGTCATATTGCTTGAAGGTGTGCCCCGCCGATTCAATGGTCGCCAGACTGGTTTGATCTAACACGCGTCCAAAATTTAAGCCCGTAAGGCTACCTTTTTGCTGCAGTTGTATTTGTGTCAGTAGCGGCAAAATAAATTGCGAGAGTTGGCGCTGTTTGGCGGCAATCCGCGAACGTCCATAGCGCTGTTTTTCTGCCGCAGGAGGAAGATGGCTATTTGCATCAGCAAAAGTGAGTCCGCATGTCTGGCAAATATAAAAACACCGTTTTTTGTCCTGTAGGAGCAACAGTGTTTGTGTGCTATGACAAAGGGGACATCTGCGCATTGAGTCAACTGATAAAAGATTAAGGCTTTGATTGTAACAATTATATTTGCAGAGTGCACTTTCTAGACAAAGTGCGTTTTGACTGAAAATCACAAAGAAAAAAGGCGGCAGTTAAACTGCCGCCTTACAAACAGTGCATTTTAGCACCCTATTCTGATTCCAAGTATCCGTACTTGCTATGCGACTTTCCCGGTCGGTATCCTTCTTTTTTTTACTGCTTTCCCTGCGTGTTTTTGTTAGCGGTCTTCCAGACTCTTAATTCTTTCCTGTCGCCATCCTGACCACAGTTTCCGTAGATGGTCTCAAGACACATCTTTTATAGCAGCGTCATCAATGACGTTAAATCAACCATCCTTGTTACTTGAAGTACCTTCCAGTGATAACAAGCTTCCAGCCAGTGCATCCAAAGCGATTAGCTTCCTTTGCTACAGTTTACATCATGTAAAACTGTGTCCTGATGGGGCAAGTTACCCTGAATGTAAGGCGTTTTGCTTTCGCAAATTGGCGTTATCGGCCGTCCCTTACAAAAATGTACTGACCTGGATTTCAAAGCGAAATCACTGCTCTTGTTATTATTAGAGAGTGGTCTTAGTTATATTGTTGTTATTGAGAGTCTTTATTCTTATATCTTGAATGTTAATTATACCGAAATCTGTAAGTTATTATTAATTTATTTGTACAAACAGATGGGTTTATCTCGGTACGGGGCTTATTAAACCCAAATCTGTGATCCATGTCAAGCATGAATCTTTATCAGTTTACGTTAACGTAAACTAGGCGGTGTAAAAAAAGGGTGACAACACACCCTTCTTTACATCGCTAAACCTTATTTCAGGCTAGCAAGATATTTAGATAGTGCATCGATATCACTGTCATTTAACTTCTTAGCGACATCTTGCATCATACCGTTTAGGTCATTGTGACGACCTGCATCACGGAACTTAGTCAGTTGGATCTTGATATAGTTAGCGTGTTGACCGGCTAATGCTGGGAAACCGGCTGATTCAGCCCCTTTACCATCTGGACCGTGACATGCCATACATGCAGTGATGCCGCGTGACACATCGCCACCTTTGTAAAGTTTTGCACCTAGCTCAGGAACATCTTTCACCTCAGCAACTTGGATTGCTTGAGTAGAGAAATATGCAGTAATGTCGAGAATATCTTGATCACTAAGAGGCATTGCCATACCACTCATGATAGGATCCATACGACCATCTTTACCGCCAGATTGTGCCGCACTACGGAAATCATGTAGTTGCTTTTGGAGGTATGTGGCGTGTTGGCCCGCAAGCTTAGGGTACATATCGATCATGCTGTTACCGTCCATACCGTGACAGGCAGAACAGACGATAATTTTAGTTTTTCCCGCTTCAGCATTACCTTCAGCAATCGCAGGTGAAGATATGGCGGCAACTACAACAGACAGCGCAAGAGCTAACTTTTTCATGGCGTTCCAACTTCTGGTTAAGATTATTATCCTGAGCTTACTAGGGTGACCCGCAAGCGTGGTAAAATATGTTTAATGTGATCGGGGTAATATTTTACACGAAAACGTGGAAAAGTAAGCAATTCTTCATAAATTATGGTATTGCGCAGTAAATATATTGGAGTAAATAGTGACTGAATCTCATATAGATTTTCGCAGGGCGAAGTTTTTAATCAGTGCACCAGACATTGCACATTTGGATCAATATCTGCCTGGCGATGTCGGTGTTGAGATTGCTTTTGCTGGTCGCTCAAATGCTGGAAAATCGAGTGCGCTCAATGCATTAACTGAGCAAAAAAACTTGGCTCGCACCAGTAAAACGCCTGGACGCACTCAACTGATTAACGTATTTGAGCTTGATGCACAGCGTAGATTAGTCGATTTACCGGGTTATGGTTTTGCCCAAGTGCCATTACCCATGAAGATTAAATGGCAACAATCTCTAGGCGAGTATTTACAGAAGCGTGCTTGTTTAAGTGGTGTTGTGGTTTTAATGGATATCCGTCATCCCCTAAAAGATCTGGATATGCAGATGATTGAATGGGCGGTGGCGAGTGAAATTCCGGTACTCGCATTACTGACTAAGTCAGATAAGCTGGCGCAAAGCGCGAAGATGAAGACAGTGAACGAAGTGCGTAAAGCGCTGGTTGAGTTTGGAGATTGGGTACAGGTTGAGCCTTTTTCTGCGCTCAAGGGCACGGGCAAACCTAAAGTGCTCAGTATCTTAAATGAATGGTGTCATCCGCAATGGTTGGCCGATGAGTTAGAAAACCAAGACGGCGCCGAGTAAGTCTTTTGCTTTATGGTCGGATGCCACAAGTGCATTCGGCCATCTTCTCCTGCGATATCCCGCTCTATCCCCTTATAAAACAATTGATTTTCAACTCTCAACCCTCAAGTTTCAGGCAAAAAAATAGCCGATAACAATAGTCACCGGCCAAAGTTTTAGCTCTTTTGGGGAGAAGCTAAATTCAACAAGACTCAAGCACCATCAAATTACCTTCAATGGTTCTCAATGACGACAGCATACATCGAATTTATCTTTTATTAAAGTAAATACTCTAAAATTTACTCGCCTTTGTTGAAATCATCCCTAGAGCGAAAAAAAAAGCAAAAAAAAGCCCCAGCAAACAAGTTGCTGGGGCGCCAGAATTTGGCTCGTCACTATAAGTGAAATAAAGGTCTGAAAGATAGAACATCTTAACCTCTGTACCCTACGCAGAGAATAATACGCTATTTATCTTTAAATGGAAAACAGTTTTTTTGAAAAAGTGATAATTGTGTGCGGTAGATCTCAAGTTTTAGGTGAAAAAATCAGCGATGTTTGATCTAAACTTTTCACAAAGAGTATCTAAACCACTGTTTTAGCTAAATAGACTGTATTTTTAGTACAGAATTGATCAATTCTTCAGGTTTAATGTTTTTACTCTATTTCGGGGATTGTTGTTGGTTGTATCCATCAGCGAACGATTGTTTAGGCTTGTGTGGAGTGTCTCGCGGATAGCAGGTTGTGCTTATGCCGGCGTTAAAGCAGCAAGAATTGAGGGGAGATTACATTTAGTAACAGAGAGTATTGTATAGGGTCGAATGCTATTTCCCGCTCTTGAAAGGGTTTAGCCATCAGGGTATTCGCTTGAGTAAACAACTTCTCCTCATCTTGTTCTCTGCGACGTCTATTTTAGAGGTACATAAAAGTCGCACCAAATACAAAGGCCCATCCTGTAATGAATGAGCCTTAGTAAGTGTTAGCAATGAGGTTCGAAGCTAAAGTCTACAGTTTAAATGCTAGTGGGCTTGATCCCAGTTATCACCAATGCCGGCTTCGGCTAGGAGTTCTACATCCAGATTGGCCGCTTTGGCCATGAGTTCACACACCTTGAGCTTGAGTTTTTCAGCTTTATCGGCATCGACTTCGAACACTAATTCGTCGTGCACTTGCATGATCATGGCGATTTCACCTTGGGTATCAGTTTTTATCCAATCGGCAATGCTGATCATGGCTTTTTTAATGATATCCGCGGCGGTGCCTTGCATTGGGGCGTTAATCGCGGCTCTTTCTGCTGCTTGGCGGCGCATTGCATTACGGTCGCGAATTTCGGGTAAATACAAACGGCGACCAAATAGCGTAGAGACATAGCCTAGCTCTGCTGCACTGGCTCGTGTTTCTTCCATATACCTTAATACGCCAGGATAGCGGGCGAAGTAAGTATCTATATAGGTTTGTGCCTCGTTGCGGGGGATGTCGAGCTGACGCGCCAATCCAAAGGCGGACATACCATAGATCAGGCCAAAGTTAACGGCTTTGGCGCGGCGACGCTGCTCCGAGGTTACGCTGTCAAAGTCGGTGCCAAATACTTCGGCGGCGGTGGCTCTGTGAATGTCTTTGCCTTCGGCGAAGGCTTTGAGCAAGCCTGCGTCTTGGGATAAATGCGCCATGATCCGCAATTCAATCTGCGAATAGTCGGCGGCTAAAATCTTACGTCCCTGCGGTGCAATAAAGGCTTGCCGAATACGACGACCTTCCTCGGTGCGGATAGGAATATTCTGTAGGTTTGGTTCGCTCGAGGATAAACGCCCCGTTGCGGCATTGGCCTGATGGTAGCTTGTGTGTACTCGGCCGGTTTTAGCGTTCACCATTAAAGGTAATTTATCGGTATAAGTGCTTTTTAACTTGGTCAGACTACGATGCTCAAGGATCACCTTAGGCAGAGGAAAATCTAATGCCAATTCGACCAGCACTTCTTCGGCGGTGGATGGCGCTCCCTTAGGCGTCTTTTTGATAACCGGATAACCCAGCTTTTCAAAAAACAGTACTTGGAGCTGTTTTGGTGAACTTAAATTGAATTTTTCACCTGCAATATCATAAGCTTTAGTTTCTAACTCATCGATTTTACGGGCAAGTTCATCACTCTGTTGACCAAGCAACATACTATCGATAAACACACCTTGGCGTTCAATATCGGACAGAATTTGGATCAGCGGCAGTTCAATATCGGTAAAAACTGAGGCTAATTCAGCTTCTTTTTCGAGTCTTGGCCACAGGTGTTGATGTAGGCGTAGCGTAATATCGGCATCTTCCGCCGCATAGGGAGCTGCTGTTTCCAACGGAATTTGGTTAAAGGTTAGCTGTTTAGCACCTTTACCTGCGATATCTTCAAAGGCGATATTTTTATGGCCCAGATATTTTAGCGCCAACCCATCCATATCATGGCGTGAGGCGATCGAGTTAAACACATAGGATTCGAGCATAGTGTCGAATACCACGCCTTGGAGTTTTATGCCTGCATTGGCTAATACGCTGATGTCATATTTCAGGTTTTGACCGACTTTTTTGATCTTGGCATCTTCGAGTAAGGGGCGAAGTTTTTCGAGTGCAGTTTGCTTATCTAATTGTTGAGGTGCGCCAACATAATCGTGGGCTAAAGGCAGATAAGCGGCTTTTCCTGCTTCCACTGCGAAGGACATGCCAACAAGTTCAGCAACCATATAGTCGAGGCTGGTGGTCTCGGTATCCACGGCCATTAATGGCGCTTGTTTGAGTTTGGCAATCCACTCATCAAGCTGAGCTTCGGTCAGAATCGTATCGTATTGGGTTTCAATCGTGACGCTGGGCGCTGATTCTTCTTGGGTTTCGGTCGTTTCGGCTTTTGCTGTGACCGTCGCTGGCGCCTTATTATCTAAGACTTCGGCAAGCCAGCGTTTAAACTCCATCTCGCCGTAGCATTTGATCAGTTCGTCTCGATCAGCAGGTTTGGCGGTGAGCTCATGCCAATCTTGTTCGAGTTCAACATCGGTTTTAATGGTGGCAAGCTCATAGGACAGTTTTAGCATGTCGGCATTGTCGATGATTTTCGCCGCCATGGTTTTTGCGCCCCTAAAGCCTAATTCGGTGACTTTTTCGGGCTCTGCAAGCAAATTGGCGACACTACCCGCCCCTGTGAGCATGGCTAATGCGGTTTTTTCGCCAACACCAGGTAAACCGGGAATGTTATCCGCCTTATCGCCCATCAGCGCTAAGAAATCGATAATTCTGTCTGGACCTACACCATATTTAGCCGCAACTTCTTCAGGGCCCATAATGGTATCTGTCATGGTGTTGATCAGCGTGATATTGTCATCAACCAGCTGCGCCATATCTTTATCGCCTGTACTGATGAGTACGGCGCGGTTTTCGCGGCTCGCTTGGCGAGCGATAGTGCCGATAACATCATCTGCCTCAACACCTGGGATAGAGATTAAGGGCAAGCCTAAGGCACGGATAATACGGTGCAGGGGTTCAATTTGTGAGCGCAGGTCATCCGGCATCGGTGGTCGATGCGCCTTGTATTCTTCATATAAGTCATTGCGGAAGGTTTTGCCTTTAGCGTCGAACACCACAGCGATATGACTAGGTTGATAACGGCTTAATAAGCTGCGGAGCATATTTACTACGCCATAAACTGCACCAGTAGCTTCGCCCTTTGAGTTTGTCAGGTGAGGAGGCGCATAATAGGCGCGATATAAATAAGAAGATCCATCCACAAGGACAAGTGGGTTATTGGCTATGGTCGGCATAAGTAATTTTCGTTTATCGATGACTTAGATGGCGCTAAGCATGCCACAGAAGTGGTATTTCAGCCATGGCAAATTGACTCTCAGCCTGTGGATAACTCTGTGAGTGAAAAAGTCAACTGTGAATAATGGCGATAATTACGGCTTGGTGCGATATTTTTAAGTTGTTGATTTTTATGTTTTTATAATATTTGTGTGAGTTCAATACTGTTTCTTGAAAAATCTTCCTGATTTGTGGATTTTTTATTGACTCCGTAAAATACCTAGAGGCTGGCTTAATTTTCACCGACCCTTAGATTCGACGAACTAAGTTAGCACGATTTTTAAGCAGATCAACCATTTTGTTTACAGTTTGTTAAAACCAAATGACATAAGAAGGATATTTATAATGAAAAAAATCGCAGTATTACTCAGTGGGTGCGGTGTTTTCGATGGAACAGAGATCCATGAATCGGTTTTAACGTTATTATCTCTATCGAAAGCTGGGGCTCAATATCAGTGTTTTGCTCCTGATATCAATCAGATGCATGTTGTTAATCACTTCACCGGCGAAGTAGACAAGTCGGCGACACGAAATGTGCTGGTTGAATCGGCGCGTATCGCCCGCGGCGAAGTAAAGGCAACGACTGAACTCGATATCAGCGACTTTGATGCGCTAGTTATCCCAGGCGGTTTTGGGGCGGCGAAAAATCTGTGTAACTTCGCCATTAATGGCAGTGAGTGTGAAGTGAATCCACTCGTTACTGATTTTATTAATGAATTTATTCTTGCGAAAAAGCCTGTCGGCTTTATTTGCATCGCACCTATGATGATCCCGCGTTTATATGGGCACGGCGCTAAGGGCACTATCGGTAATGATGTGGATACGGTGGCAGCCTTTAATCTGATGGGCGGCAATCATCAGGCGGCGACTGTGCATGATATCGTGGTGGATGAGGATAATAAGATTGTTAGTACGCCCGCTTATATGTTGGCGGGGAATATTGCTGAGGCACACTCTGGCATCGAGAAGCTGGTCGCCAAAGTGCTAGAACTAGCCAAGTAATTACGCCTAAACACAGCAGGGTAAACTCTAAGGCTTACCCTGCATTTGTATCTGAATATGGAAGAAATCGCGGTGAGTTAGCGAGTAGCTTTACTGCGACTATCAAGCCAGCCTTGGGCGAGACCTATCAATAGCCCACCAATATGGGCGCCATTCGCAACTGAAACACCTAAGAAATCCGTAAAGCCTAACACCAGCCAAATCAGCATAAATCCCATGTAGGATGGCGGTAAGCCTATACCCGCCTCTGGTCTACGTCGCCCCATGACCCAAGTGTAACCGGCGACCGCATATACTACGCCTGACAGCCCGCCAAAGTTGGGACCACTAACATAGTATTGGATGATATTGGGCAAAGTACCCGCGACCAGTAGCAGGATTAACAGCGGTGCAGTGCCTATACGAGTCTCGATTTTTCCACCCAAATACCACCACCAGAGCAAATTGAAGATGATATGCATGGCGGAAAAGTGCATCAGACTTGGGGTAAACACGCGCCAGAATTCACTAAAACTGGTGTCAGACACTGCGCCAAAATAGGAGAGTGCTTGGTAAACGGGGCTGGCGAAGCCTAAATTCATCGCAGCATAAATCAGTACACAGAGGCCGAAGATGATAAGAGTAACTGGGCCTGCGCCTGTGATAAATTGGGTAAAAAGCTGTAAAGAAGGGGCGCCATAGTCGAGCTTAGTATTGGTATCACCATGCTCCCATGAGGCTTGTAAGTATTTGTTATCGTAAGGATGAGCGATAAAATGGGCGAACTCTTTACGGGCTTGCTCGGCATCCTGATCGCGGATAACCAGAATAGCGACTCCCTGCGGCAATGGCTGAATTTGGCAGTCTATCTGTTCACCTTTGAGGTAATCGACAAAGGCCTGCGCGGCTCTGCTGTTGGGGAGTCTGCCAATCTCAATCATGCATTGGCCTCATGCCAAGCGCTAAAGCCACCATCTAGGCTATAAACGTCATCAAACCCTTGCTCACACAGATATTGAGCGGCATTTTGGCTGCTGATGCCATGGTAGCAAACCACCACTAAAGGACTGTCCATATCCGCTTGGCTAATAAAGTGCGCTAGATTCTCGTTATTCAAATTAAATGCGCCATCAATGTGGCCGTTGTTAAAGCTATGACCATCGCGAATATCGACGATTTGCACTGACTTTGACTCGGTCATTTGCACTAATTGATTCACGCTAAGGTGTTTAAAGGAAGACATAATAAAACCTGAAATAACTGAAAAAGGATAAGCGATGGGATAAGTGTGCAACATGGGGCTGCATGTGTACAGCCCCGTGACTGGCATAGCTAAGAGAATTAATCCCAGCTGAGGATGACTTTACCGGATTGGCCCGAGCCCATAGCGTCGAAGCCTTTTTGGAAATCATCAATCTTGTAGTGGTGCGTGATGATAGGCGAAATATCTAAGCCAGATTGGATCAAGCTTGCCATCTTGTACCAAGTTTCGAACATTTCACGGCCGTAAATGCCTTTGATGACCAGACCCTTGAAGATCACTTTGCTCCAATCAATCGCCATTTCACCACCCGGAATGCCGAGCATCGCGATTTTGCCGCCGTGGTTCATGGTATCTAACATGGCGTGGAAGGCAGAAGGTACGCCAGACATTTCTAGACCCACGTCAAATCCTTCGGTCATGCCGAGTTCTTTCATCACGTCTTTCAGGTTTTCCTGAGCCACGTTAACGGCGCGGGTAGCACCCATTTTACGGGCCAACTCTAAGCGGTATTCGTTAACGTCGGTGATCACTACATGGCGCGCACCTACGTGGCGACATACGGCCGCAGCCATAATTCCGATAGGACCCGCGCCAGTGATTAACACGTCTTCGCCCACTAAGTCGAACGACAGAGCTGTGTGCACGGCATTACCGAATGGATCGAAGATAGAGGCTAAATCGTCGCTGATATCATCGGGGATTTTGAAGGCGTTAAAGGCCGGGATAACCAAATATTCGGCAAATGAACCTTCGCGGTTTACACCCACACCTGAGGTGTTACGGCATAAATGGGTACGACCTGCGCGGCAGTTACGGCAGTGGCCGCAGGTGATATGGCCTTCGCCAGAAACGCGGTCACCAATGTTAAAGCCACGAACTTCTTGTCCGATATCAACCACTTCACCCACATACTCGTGACCTACCACCATAGGCACTGGAATGGTTTTTTGTGACCATTCGTCCCAGTTGTAGATGTGCATGTCGGTGCCACAAATGGCGGTCTTTTTAATCTTGATCAGTAGATCGTTATGGCCCATTTCAGGTTTAGGCGCATCGACTAACCAAATGCCTTTTTCGGCTTTTAACTTGCTTAGTGCTTTCATTTTGTAGGGTCCTAAATAATCGCCATTTCTTTAGCAATACGGGTAAAGGCTTCAATTGCTTTGTCGAGTTGCTCACGGGTGTGGGCTGCCGACATTTGAGTACGGATACGGGCTTGTCCCTTTGGCACGACTGGGAATGAGAAGCCGATAACGTAAATATGTTCTGCTAATAAGCGGTTAGCGAAATCGCTCGCCAATTTGGCATCGCCAATCATCACTGGGATAATTGCGTGGTCGGCACCACCTAAGGTAAAGCCTGCCGCTGACATTTTCTCGCGGAAGTAACGGCTGTTTTCCCATACCGCTTCACGCAGTGCTTGGCCCGATTTGAGCATCTCTAATACATGGATAGAGGCAGTTACAATCGAAGGCGCCAATGAGTTAGAGAATAGGTAAGGGCGAGAGCGTTGACGTAACCAGTCGATGACTTCTTTTTTACCTGAAGTGAAACCGCCCGATGCACCGCCTAAGGCTTTGCCTAAGGTGCCAGTGATAATATCGACTCGACCCATCACACCGCAGTGTTCGTGTGAACCACGGCCGTTTTGGCCAACAAAGCCCACGGCGTGTGAGTCGTCAACCATCACTAATGCACCGTATTTATCGGCTAAGTCACACACACCTTGCAGGTTGGCGATGACGCCGTCCATTGAGAATACGCCGTCGGTGGCGATCAAAATATTGCGCGCGCCAGCTGCTTTTGCAGCGATCAGTTGCGTCTCTAAATCCGCCATATCGTTGTTAGCGTAACGGAAACGTTTGGCCTTACATAAACGCACGCCATCGATGATAGAGGCATGGTTTAAGGCGTCGGAGATAATCGCATCTTCGGCATCTAACAGGGTTTCGAATAGGCCCGCGTTGGCGTCGAAGCAAGAAGAGTACAGAATCGTGTCTTCCATGCCGAGGAACTCACTCAAGCTGGCTTCGAGTTGCTTGTGGATGTCTTGGGTTCCACAAATAAAACGGACCGACGCCATACCAAAGCCATGACTGTCTAAGCCTTGCTGTGCGGCTTTGATGAGTTCAGGATGATTGGCTAGGCCTAGATAGTTGTTGGCACAAAAGTTAACAACTTCTTGGTTATTTACTTGAATGGCTGTCTGTTGCGGTGAGGCAATAACACGCTCGCTTTTATATAAACCTTCGGCTTTGATATCCGCAAGCTGTTGATTAATCTGTGCGTAGAATGAGGTAGAGGCCACCTGATATCTCCTTAGTTAACTTTATTCTGATTCTGGGAGTTGCGGCATTCTAACGCTAAACCCTATCGGCCTACAGCCTTTTTTTCATGCAGGTTAGCTAGATAAATTAGTTTAGGGCTAAAGGGGTTGTTACATTATAAAAACTAATGTGCAACATAGTCGGCATGTATGTCGCATCACCGCCAACGGCATGAATTGAGCCCGCATTTAGCACGTTCAACCTGTTGAGTTTAGCGCTAAATGCGACGGCGTCGGACGATTAAAGCGAATCTTGGGTCGCTAACTCGTGGTAGTGCTGCTCTAAACGGCAGAAGGTCGCTTGGGAGGTTGGCGTGGCGTAGGCCTTAAAAATCATCAAAACCCGCAATACTCCTTCGTACAAAATGCCTTTAGTGATGGTGGACGTGCTCGACTGGGTAAGCTGATAACCAATCCAAAAACTCACAATCATCTTGATGGTGTCGGCAAGTGGGGTGATTTTATCGTTATCAATATTTAAAAAACCATCCTGCTTGAGTTTACCTAGCACGTGACTTGAACGGGTTAATACTTGCTGCTGGGCGTGCAAATATCGGCTTTTTAATTCTTCATCGCGGGCGAGGATATCGGCCAAATTGGCGTACATAAAACGAAATTGCCACAGGGTGTAAAACATCGCATCAAAATAGCCGATCAGCTGTTCTACGTTGACTTGCTCGCCCTCATAGGGCTGAAACCCCGATTCAAGGTGCGCCTCGTAGAGACTGAAGATCGACTGAATAATATCTTCCTTATTACGGAAGTGGTAATAAAGATTCCCGGGACTCATATTTAGGTGAGCGGCAATATGATTGGTGGTGATATTTCGTTCGCCATGCTCATTGAACAGCTCAAGGCTGGCGTAAATAATTTTGTCGCGGGTTTTCATATGTTTTCCAAGTGGCTAGTGAACGCTGCAAATTGACTAAAGAAGGCTAACCAACGACCGCTACACTGCTGGTAAATTATCCCTAATTTAAAACCCTATTGATTAAGCCCCAACGCACAAAAATTCAATAGGATTGGTATACGCAAACAACTTCGAGAGGCTTGAACTCGTATCTTGAGGTCGCTTGGGTATATTATGCTAACATTGCCTTTATCCAACAGGCAAAATCTCATCAGCACGATTTTATGAATCGATTTTTTTACAGTGTGTTGCTTTATCTTTTATCCCCTCTACTCATTGTCTATTTGGCTTTTAGAGCCATTAAAAGTCCAGACTATCGTGGCCGTTGGGACGAACGCTTCGGATTAGCCCAACTTAAACCGACGGATTTACTGATCCATTCGGTGTCGATGGGAGAAACGCTCGCGGCTATTCCCTTGATCCGTTTGATTATGCAAATGCACCCTGAGCTAAGCATTACGGTTACTACCACCAGTCCCACCGGCTCTGCCGAGGTACGTAAAGCCTTTGGTGATCAAGTGCAGCACTGCTATTTGCCCTTCGATTTGCCTTGGTGTGTGAGCCGTTTTCTGCGCCAGTTATCCCCTAAATGGTGCATCATAATGGAAACTGAGTTATGGCCGAATCTGCTGGCACTGGCTGCTAAGCGCGGCGTGCGCTTGATGCTCGCCAATGCTAGGCTGTCGGCTAAATCGGCGGCGCAGTATGCCAAGCGTTCGCAATTAAGTCGTCCCATGTTGCAACGCTTAGATGTGGTTGCTGTGCAGACCCAAGCCGAAGCGCAGCGTTTTATCGACCTTGGAGTGCCTGCTGACAGAGTGACTGTTTGCGGCAGTTTGAAGTTTGATTTGAGTATTACGCCCGAGCGCTTAACCTTAGCACGAGCGCTACGACAAACTTGGGGGCGTGAGACGGCGCCCGTGTGGGTAGCAGGTAGTGTCCACCCCGGTGAGTTTGATGCCATGTTAAGTGCCCATAAACGGTTGCTCGCTAAGTGGCCGGAGGCGCTGCTGATCATTGCGCCGCGTCACCCCGAGCAGTTTGCGGCGGTAGCGGAGGTTGCTGCTAGCCAAGGTTTTGAATATGTGCGCCGCAGTGATGCTCGAGCTATAACTGCCGCGACGCAGGTGCTGGTGGGCGATACCATGGGTGAACTATTAACCTTTTATGGCGCGGCCGATCAAGCCTTTGTGGGAGGTACTTTGATTGAAAATGGGGGCCATAATCCCCTCGAACCCGCGGCCATGGGCGTGCCAGTAATGGTAGGGCCAAACCATTGGGATTTTGCCCAAATTACCCAAATGTTGGCAGATGCGGGAGGCTTGCGGATTGTGAGTTCAGGGCAAGAGTTAGGTGATAATTTGATCCAGTATTTTGAGCAGCCGATTTTACGCCAACAAGCCGCTGAAGCAGGCCTTGCCGTGGTAGAAGCCAATCGTGGTGCTTTGCAGCGTCAGTTTGCTCTCGCCGAATCGTTACTCATGCACCAAACAGCCTAGTGCCACTGAGGTATTAGGCTTTTGGGATAATTGAATGATAACCCTCGAGCAATGCAGCCCAATTAGCGGGTGTAAAGGCAAGTGTTGGCTGCTTACCTTGTTCTTTATTGAAGGAGCGTAGCAGCCTTTCAAGGTTCGCCTTTTGCCATTGGGCATTGGGCGTTTTGATTTCACCCCTATCAAAATCAATCAGATAGAAACATTCTTGTACGCTATCCGCTTGCTGTGGTTGCCACAAAATGTTCTTTGCGTTTAAGTCGGCATGGTAAACGCCGCGGCGATGAAACTGGGCAATGGTGGCGCCAAGTGCTTGCCATTGGGCTTGGCTCATCGTGCCTTTGGTTAACTTAGCGACCAAGTCTTCGGCGCCATCGACCCGCTCAATAATAATGTCGGCACGGTAAAATAAGCCATCACGCACAACATTGGCGGCAATAGGTTTAGGCACCGCAAATTGCTCACGGTAAAGCAGGTCAAGCAGCCTTAATTCACCCATGGCGCGAGTGTTTTCAAGCCCGGTATAGAAGTAGGCATCCTTACTGAATTTCTCCATCAGGCCGCCGCGCCAGTAATGTCGCAGTACCCAATGACTGTGCTCAAATGCTACAAACCAAGTGGTATAGCGGCCCTTGGATGAACCCACAACTGCAGCTTTTTCGCGCCAAAAATCGACCGAGAACCAAGCCGGTGTGATGTCCTCTGGCGTATCTTGGCAAAGTGCCATATAGCCATTGGCAGTATTTATGATTTTGATTTGTGCGTTCATGGGAGATTTGTTGACTTAAGCGTGGCACCTGCGGCCATTCTACATTAAGATCCTCAGCTTGCGCCAAATAACCTTAAGGGCTATTCGCTTGAGTTTAGATATTAACACCATGAATTCTCTCTGCCTGTTGAGGCTATCGGCTATCGGTGACGTCTGTCATGCCGTGGCGATGGTGCAGGCCATTCAGCGCCAATATCCCCAGCTCAAAATCACTTGGGTGATAGGTAAACTTGAATATCAGTTGCTGAAACACTTGCCCGGCATTGAGTTTGTGATTTTCGATAAATCCCAAGGCTGGCGTAGCTATTTTTATCTGCATAAGGCATTGAAAGGCCGTAATTTTGATGTGCTGCTGCATATGCAAGTGGCGCTGCGTGCGACCTTGGCATCCCTCGCTATTTCGGCAAAGGTTCGGGTCGGATTCGACCGTGCCCGCGCCAAAGAAGGTCAATGGCTAGTCACCAATCATAGAGTAGAACCTTTAGCTCAACCCCATGTGCTCGACGGTTTTATGGGGTTCGCCAAGGCGATTGGTGTTAGCGATATTACCCCGAGTTGGAATATTCCTGTCCCTCAAGCGGACACTGAATTTGCCCAGCGCCATATTGTCGATGATGAGAAGGTATTGGTCATTTGCGCGGCCGCCAGTAAAGCCGAGCGTAATTGGCTGCCCGAGCGTTATGCCGCCGTGGCGCAACATGCGGTGAATAAGGGGTATCGAGTTATTCTCTGCGGTGGCCCAACAGCACTTGAAAAGACATTGGCCGAAGATATTGCTAATGCGTGCTCTGCCAAACTCGATAACTTAGTCGGTAAAACCAGTTTGACTCAATTACTGGCTCTGCTGAAACGCGCCAACCTAGTGTTAGCGCCCGATACGGGCCCTGCACATATGGCGGTCACGCAAGGGACGCCAGTTATAGGTTTATATGCCCATTCCAACCCAGGTCGCACCGGGCCTTATTTATCGCAGCAATATGTGGTGAGCGCCTATCAAGAGGCCATCGCCTCACAGCAAAGCGGTGAGGTGAAATGGGGCACCCGTGCCAAAGGCGAGCACCTTATGGCGTTAATTAGTGTCGAAGCCGTGATTGAGAAATTTGATCAGGTTATTCAGCAGACACACAGTTAACCACTGTTAGCCTGTCACCCTGAGTTTTAGATTATCGTTTAGGAGAAAAATCATGCGGATAGCCATAGCCATCGACAGTTTAGCGGGTGGTGGAGCCGAGAAGGTCATGATTACCTTGGCAAAGCAGTTTATTAGCCTAGGGCATGAGCCGCATTTTTTGGTCATGGAAGATAATCGTTATTACGAAACCCCTGATAATTTACCTGTTCATCAATGCTTTGCCGACAAAGATAAAGATTATGACCACTTCGGGCGCCTTGGGGCATCGGTCGATAAGTTACGGGCAAAGATTGCCGAGATTGAGTCCCGAGTCGGTAAGTTCGATCTGTTTTTATCTAATCTTGATAAGACCAATTTGATGATGACCAAAACCGGGGTGACACCACTCTATGTGATTGTGCACTCGTCGGTTGAAGAAGAATTGAGTCGTCAGTTTAAGTTAGGCCCCTTCGCCTACTATAAGAAACTGCGGGCGAAAAAAGCGCTCAATGGCCAGCATTTGATCACTGTGTCCAACGGCATAGCTAAAGAGATTCAAGCTAAGGGACGTTTGCAGCCAGCATCCATGCGAACTATCTACAATCCATTTGAATTTAATGAGATTGTTGCTCAGTCACAGCAAGATAATCCGCAAATTCCTCAGGGTGACTATCTGATCCACGTGGGGCGTTTTGCTAAGCAGAAGCGCCACGATGTGTTGTTTGAGGCTCTTAAACAGACCCAAAATCAGCTACCCGTAGTGTTGTTATGCCATAACCATAAGAAGGCAATTAAAGCAGCGAAGAAATTCGGCATCGAGAAGCGCTTAATCATTCCTGGATTCCAGACTAATCCTTTTCCTTGGATCAAACGTGCGAAAGCACTGGTGCTGAGTTCCGATTTCGAAGGATTGCCGACGGTATTAATCGAATCCTTAGCCTGTGGCACACCAGTGGTGAGTACCGATTGCCCACACGGACCGAATGAGATTTTGACCGGAAATTTGGCTCCCTATCTTGTGCCCCGTCGTAATCCTGCGGCCTTGGCCAAGATGATTGATGCCGTGGTCGCGCAGCCGCCATCCCTCGAACATGTGGAGATTTTAGCTAAGGTGGATGCGACTGCGATTGCCGAACAATATCTCGCGCTAGCGAAATAATTTACCCGAGGAGAAAGCGGTGGAAGCGCGCAAATCAAACAAAAGACGTTATTTGTTCTACATCGCACAGAACTATTCCTATGCGATGCTAAGGCCGCTGCAGCAAGTGATTCTGGCGCGTGGCGATGAGGCGTGTTGGTTCCTCGAAGGCCGTGAGGTCGACCCCAAATTCCTTAAAGCGGATGAAAAACGCTTACTCGATATCGATGCCGTTAAGGCATGGAAACCCGATGCGGTGTTTGTGCCGGGTAACGTAGTGCCAAGCTTTATCCCTGGGGTAAAAGTGGGTGTGTTCCACGGTTTTAATGCGGGCAAAATGAATCATAAGGGGCGAGAAGATCACTTCGAAATCCGCGATTGCTTTGACCTGTATTGCACCCAAGGGCCGGCGACGACGCTACCTTTCCTTGAGCTAGAGAAAAAATTCGGCACCTTTACCGTAGCCGAAACGGGCTGGCCAGCACTCGATCCTTTATTTATTGAAAATAAAGATAATCCTTACATTAAGCCCGATGATCCTCGGCCTGTAGTGCTGTTTTGCTCGACATTCTCCCCCAGTCTGACCTGTGCGCCTGAGGTGTTCGAGCAGATTAAAGCCCTGTCGCAAAAGAGCCAGTGGCGCTGGTTGGTACAATTCCACCCTAAGATGAAGCCAAGTATTGTTGAGCAATACAAGACTCTCGAAAATGAGAATCTGCAGTTTGTGGAAACCGACAACGTGATCCCACTTTTGCAGGCGGGAGATGTGATGCTCTGCGATACATCCTCGATTTTATTGATGTTTTTAATGCAGCGTAAGCCTGTAGTGACCTTTAAAAATCAGTCACCGAAGGCGCATTTAATCGATATTAACCGAGTCGAAGAGATTGAACCTGCACTCACTCGAGCGCTTAGCCGCCCCGATGATTTGATGGCGCATATCCATGATTATTGTAATCAAATTCACCCCACGGGAGATGGTCAGTCTAGCCAGCGTGTACTCGCGGCGACCGATGCCTTGATTGATAAGGGAACCGCTTGGCTTAAACCTAAGCCATTGAACCTACTGCGACACTTTAAAATGCGCCGCAAGTTAGGTTATTGGAAATTGTTTTAAGAAAAAGTAAGGCCGACATAGTGTCGGCCTTGTTTTTAGCTTTGCGCTTTAGTCTCTTCGACCAGCTTAAAGATAATTTCTTGCATGTTTTTCTGAAAATCTTCAATGCTGTGGTTAGCTTTGATGTAGTTAACCGCTTTTAGCGCCAGCTCTCGGCGTAGCGGCTCGTTTTCCATCAAATGGCGGATACCGTCGACAAAGAGTGGGACTTTATCGAAACCATCCCCTAATACCGTGCCGGTAAATACCCCAAATTGGCTGGTGAGTTCATCGGGATCACGACAGCTCACGAGCAGCGTTCCGTAGGATAAGGCTTCCAAAAACGAAATCGGTAGTGCCTCGTGGATTGAGGTATTCACTAAAATCTTAGCGTCCTTAATCAACTGTGCCTTTTTCTCACCCTCAACATGCCCCACAAAGTGTAAGTTAGGGATGTCGAGGTAGTTATTCATGATGGATTGGTTTTTCTTCGATTGTCTAAAGGATTGACCAAGCATGAAAAACTCATATTCTGGCATCAGTTTGGCAATCTCACAGAACAACCAGCCACGCTTAACCGACTCGATACGGCCGAGGAAGATAATGTGATTTTTCTTCGGGTGGGTTTCGACATCGAAGCTGTGATCGATTTCGATAGGATTAGGTAAGTATTTGATCTCGGTTTTATCGTCGAGGTTGTAAAGATCCCGCGCTTTTCTATCGAGAAAACGTGCTTGAGAAATAAAGGAAACTTTACCCGCTGCCCATAGGTCGTGGACAAACTGATAAATGTTGCTATCCCAATAACTTTTCTCAGGAAAGAGTTTTACGGTATTAATTTCATCCCACTCGTAATCGGGGCGTGGATCTTGAACCCAGAACAACAGTTTTTTATCGATATTTGGGATTGTTTTAAGAATACGATAGGAATGTGTCGTCATTTCGATGGATAAGAAAAGATCATAGTTTTTCTTTTTTAAGAATCTAATATTAAGAAAATCCATAAACTTAGCAGCAAGACGATACACTTTGATACCATCAATCATATAACGACGGGGAATTAAGCGCTGTTTACTACAATCTTTCTTTATCAGTACTTCTACTTCAATATTCTCATTGGGTAAGTGTTTGGCGATCAGATGACGGGCAAGAAAGCCGTATCCACCGTACACTGTACCTGTACCACCAAAATATTCATCGACTAATAAAGCGACCTTTAGCTTACCCATAATTACCCCAAAAATACTCACAACGTCCATTTGTGAGACAAATTTATTCGAAGACGAGTATTTTGAGGTTTTTAATTCTTCCGATCAATTAAATAATTATTTTATTAATACAGAACGGAGTTTTATATAGCTAGGTTTTTTAAATGTGTTTAATTTGTATCAGTTTAATAAAAGCATTAGGGTGATTAATTGAATTAAAAACATAATTGATACAATTGTTGTATAAATATTTAATGCGCACCCATTCTGTATCAATTTGTTGCAATTTTAATTAAAACGCCAATATAAGAAATGGCGTTCTAATTAAAATGGTAATTTATTGCGCTAAGTTAATATATTGAGCGGCAATATATTGGCTATCTACTGCCTTTAATATGTCTAGATTGTTTAAAGCAGGTGGTGAGGCTAAGCACTCTAGTGCCTTTTGCGCCAGCAGCGCGGGTTGGCGAACGGGGACGAGATATTGTGCTAAATGGCCTGTGAGAATTTCATTGGGCCCATGGGGGCAATCCGTACTGACGACAGGCGTACCACAGGCTAAAGACTCAATTACAACGGTCGGTAAGCCTTCAAAATCTGAGCTGAGTAACATCAACTCGGCCTTGGCAATCCAAGCGTAGGGATTGTGTTGAAACCCTGGAGTGATGATTCTGTGTTCGACACCGTATTTCTTGGCCAGTTTGCGCGCCTTTTTGGGGCGGTTGCACAGCAGGACAAGTTTAGGGGCTGTTGGCATATCCCTAAGTGCCTTAAACAAAATATCGTGGCGCTTTTGCCGTGTCACGCGGCCGACATGGATCATATAAGGCTCGCTTGGGATCTCGGCAATTTCTTCTTGAGTCTTCTTGCGGATCTCCTCCAATCTAAAGGGATTATAGATTGTCTGAACGCTTTGTGGTTTGAGCCAGGAAGTGGCTCTGAGCTCATCGGCGATGCCATTGGAAACCGTGATGATTTTTTTGCCTATCAGTGCCTTGGCTTTTTTCCAGCGGCGCCAGAAATGCACTGGACCGCGCTTTAATTCCATCAATAGCTCTTGCTTAAGGGCGCAGTGGCAAAAGTAGTAGCAGGGTTCGAAGTCGCAACCCGATACAACTACATCGCAGTCGGTCGAGTTACTTAAAAATAACGAGAACTTACCCGATTGTTCCGCTTCGGCCACCTTGGCCTTCAGGCGTTGTCTTTGTTCCTGTAGGCTTGGCTTTTGGCCGGCGTCATACAGGTAATGAATCGTCACATTTTCTGGCGGCATAAAATCTCCCTCTTTATGGAACACAAAGAGGTGAACATCTTGCCCGGCTTCCTGCAGCACTTCGGCCTGGGATAAGGCAATTTTGACCGTGCCATTCGAGAAAAAGTTATGGCAAAAAATGGCGATTTTTTTCATATAAGTGCTCTGATTACGTGGACTTAATCGGTTGCAGTATGGTTTTAATCCTCCTCGGTTGGATGAAAACCATTGCCTACTTAATCCAATATATTGCGAGTCGGCATTATATCAGCTCATGCCTTTACATGGGCTTAATCCGAGGAATTCTTGCCAGTATTTCAATTTTTAATGGGATTTTTGGTGGTTTTTATCTGGAAGATTCACTCAAGTGGCTAAAACGAGTAGACTGGCGGCAGTGATTTTTAGGTATTTATCTGAGTCGAGCCAGCAAAGTGCATACAAGAGCAATTTATCCTGGGACGTTTGATCCCATTACCAATGGTCATGCCGATTTGATTGAGCGTGCGGCTAAGTTGTTTAAGCATGTGATTATTGGTATTGCAGCCAATCCATCCAAGCAACCTAGATTTACCCTCGAGGAGCGCGTTGAGCTGGTGAATCGTGTCACTGCGCATTTGGATAATGTCGAAGTGGTTGGTTTTTCGGGCTTGCTGGTGGATTTTGCCAAGGAACAGCGTGCGAGCGTGCTGGTGCGTGGTTTGCGTGCAGTGTCTGACTTTGAGTATGAGTTCCAATTGGCCAATATGAATCGTAGATTAAGCCCAGATCTTGAGAGCGTGTTTTTAACACCGGCCGAAGAAAATTCCTTTATTTCTTCCACCTTAGTGAAGGAAGTCGCGCTGCATGGCGGTGATGTGAGCCAGTTTGTTCACCCTGAGGTAGCAAGCGCGTTGACCGCCAAGCTTAACCTCGCAAAAGCCTGATAAGGCTGAGTATTTCTATAAAACCTTTGAGGCATCAGGCCTCGCGATGATAATGAAAAGGATGTTATGAAGGCTTTTTTGACCCCCACTATCCTCGCTGCTAGCGTTGCATCTGGTTTACTGTTTTCTGCTTCCGTTGCTGCCGCCCCTTGGGTGGATGCCTCGGATATTTATTTAAGAGCCGATATTCAAGCACTGGCCGATGCGGGCGTGATCCGTGTGCCTGTGAATACCTTTCCCTTGATGTGGTCTGGTATTGGTGGTGACTTAGCAAAAGTCGAACCCGAGCTATTGTCTCCCCGATTAGTGCAAGCCTTTGCTCGCGTGAACTTTTACTATCAAAACGCCGTCGATAATCGCGGCAATGCGAGGGTTAAACTCTCGGGTGCGACCGATCCCGCTCGCTTCCAGCATTATGGCTCCGACTACCGTGAAAAGGGGGAGGTTAAAGCCTCCTACGAATATTTAGGCTCACGTGTGGCCTATAAAACCACAGTTGCCGAGACGTATGATCCGCAAGATAACAAGAACTTCCGCCTCGATGAGTCTTATTTTGCGGTGATCATGGGGAACTGGATTGCCACCTTAGGTACGGTTGAGCAATGGTGGGGCCCAGGATTCGATTCGGCATTGCATCGCTCTAATAACGCGCGTCCTATGCAGTCACTGTCGCTCAGCCGCAATAATGCCGCCGCCTTCGAAACGCCATGGTTATCTTGGATTGGTCCTTGGACCTTCAAGACTGGCTTTAGCATGGCTGAAAAAGAGCGTGCCGTGCCTAAAACGGCTGAATGGGATATGCGTTTCACCGCCAAACCCCTTCAGCAGCTAGAAATTGGTCTGTCTTGGTCGACACTCTTTTGTGGCGAAGGGCAGAATTGCGACTTCGATTCCTGGTGGGATTCGGTGGCGGGCAGTGCTGTTTGTATCGATGGTTCAGATTCTTGCCTTGCCGAACAACGTCGTGACGCGGGCCATAGAACTCAGAGCATCGATTTACGCTATGCAGATACTTGGCAAGATATTCCCGTTGGTTTGTACCTTGAACGCAGCTGCGAAAACGGCAGCGATTGCGGCTCACTCTGGGGTATAGATACTCATTTCGGCACATCGGGTAAACAGTTCAAGCTGTTTATGGAATACTCGGATACCTTTGTCGAGTGTGATGGTAAGCCTAACTGCTTCTATGAAGATCCTGTTTACCTCAGTGGAGCGCGTTACTACGGCAGAGCTTTAGGCTCGACCTATGATAGCGATGCTCAAGTCTTTGTGTTTGGTTTGGTTGGTCAGTTCCATAACAGCCGCGGTTTTACCTCGCTACTGCGTTATGCCAAGTTGAATAAAGACGGCACCAATGTGGCTACCACATGGGCCCCGCAACCGCCGAAGGAAGACTTGCTAATGCTAGAGTTGTCCTACCGTATGCCGGTGTGGAAGGGCATGTGGAGTTTGGGCGGTACAGTATCGAGATCGGAGTTTGATATACAAGAAAACGATACTAATGCGACCTTCTTTAGCAGTTTTGAATATCGTTTTTAAGCGCTAATCCAATAAAAAGGCCTGCAAATCAGCAGGCCTTTTTATTTTCTCAAAGAGCTTACTTTGCGTAAAACGCGCTGTACCACTCGACAAATCTGCTCACCCCAGTATTGATATCCACTTGGGGTTTATAACCCACCGCCTTAAACAGGTCTTCGGTATCGGCCCAAGTGGAATGCACATCACCGGGCTGCATGGGTAAAAATTGCTTTTTCGCCTCGATGCCAAGCGCGCGCTCGAGTGCGGTAATAAAGTCGAGCAATTGCACCGGGCTGCCATTACCTATGTTGAATACGCGATAGGGCGCGCTGCTATTAGCCGGTGTACCAGTTTCTACACGCCAGTCCGGTGTTGGGCGAGGAGGTTTGTCTTGTACCCTGATGATGCCCTCAACGATATCGTCGATATAGGTGAAATCACGGCTGAGATCGCCATGGTTATACACATCAATCGTTTCACCGGCGAGTATCGCTTTAGTGAATTTAAACAAGGCCATATCGGGTCGTCCCCAGGGGCCATACACAGTAAAAAAGCGCAGGCCTGTGGTGGGTAACTGATAGAGATGCGAGTAAGTGTGCGACATTAACT
The DNA here is from genome assembly GCF_016859145.1 of Shewanella sp. LZH-2. Lineage (NCBI taxonomy): Bacteria > Pseudomonadati > Pseudomonadota > Gammaproteobacteria > Alteromonadales > Shewanellaceae > Shewanella > Shewanella sp. LZH-2. Next base: position 4,557,435 of record NZ_CP069350.1, on the reverse strand, counting down.
CGTTGGCTTTCTTAGTCGCCGCATACAGGGATATCGGATGATCGACGCTATCCTCGGTCGAAAATGGCATCTTTTGATTCAAGCCGTAGACAGAGGATGAAGAGGCATACACTAGATGCTCAATCTTATGGTGGCGACACCCCTCTAATATCGTGAGATGTCCGACTAAATTGCTATCGGCATAGGCGAGGGGATTATCGAGGGAGTAGCGCACTCCTGCCTGCGCGGCGAGATGGATAACACGTTGGAAACCCTGCTGCGCAAATAGTGCTGCTATGCCTTCTCTGTCGGCTAAGTCCTGTTTGATAAAACGGAAATTGCTTAACGCTTCGAGTGGCGCCAGCCGTGCGAGTTTTAATCCAACATCATAGTAGTCATTGAGGTTATCAATCCCGACCACCTCATGGCCCATTGCGCAGAGGCGTTTACTTACGTTGGCGCCGATAAACCCTGCCGCGCCTGTGACTAAGTATTTCATGGTAAACCTTGGTGTTGGGGACGCTTAGTCGTGATGGAACAGATCTCGAGTGTAAACCTTATCGGCAACATCTTCGAGTTCACTGGCCATGCGATTCGTGACGATGACATCACACATGGCTTTAAATTCTTCTAAATTGCGGATAACGGTTGATTTAAAGAATTCGTTTTCCTTTAAGACTGGTTCATAGACCACGACTTCAATCCCTTTAGCTTTAATGCGTTTCATCACACCTTGCACCGCAGAGGCTCGGAAGTTGTCCGACTCTGACTTCATGATCAATCGGTAAATCCCCACTCGCTTAGGCTGCTTACGGATAATGGCATCGGCAATAAAATCTTTACGGGTAGTGTTAGCATCGACAATGGCGCTGATCAGATTGTTGGGCACATCGTTATAGTTTGCGAGTAATTGCTTAGTATCCTTTGGCAGGCAGTAACCACCGTAACCGAAGGAGGGATTGTTATAGTAATCGCCGATGCGCGGATCTAAACATACGCCTTCGATAATCTGGCGGGTGTTAAGTCCACGACTTTCAGCATAGGTGTCCAACTCATTAAAATAGGCGACGCGCATGGCTAAAAATGTATTGGCAAATAACTTTATCGCTTCTGCCTCGGTGCTGTCGGTGAGCAAAATCGGAATATCTTGTTTAATCGCCGCATTAGCAAGAAGGGTTGCAAAGGTTTGGGCGCGAACTGAACGTTCACCCACAATGATACGAGAGGGGTGAAGGTTATCGTAAAGAGCTTGGCCCTCGCGTAAAAACTCGGGTGAGAACAGAATGTTCTCGCTATTTAATCTGGTTCTCAAACTCGCAGTAAAGCCGACGGGTACAGTCGATTTAATAATAATCGTCGTGTCGGGATTCAGGGCGAGGACTTCCTTGGCGACATTTTCGACCGATTGAGTATTAAAGTAGTTGGTTTGCGGATCATAGTCAGTCGGGGTGGCAATAATGACAAAATCGGCGTCTTTGACTGCGTTTTTGTCCATCGTGGCGCGCAGATTTAAGACACTATTGCACAGGTATTCTTCAATCAGGTTGTCCGCGACGGTTGATTTTCGGTCATTGACCAATTTGACTCGTTCAGGCATCAGATCAATAGCAGTCACTTGGTTTTGCTGCGCGAGCAACACCGCATTTGATAGGCCGACATAGCCCATTCCAACCACAACTATGTTCATAGATTCAATAAAGTTTGGCATGTAGTTATCTAACCTAGCATTTTCTGTGGCGATAAAATATGTCATTTCGATGAAATCCACAGTTCCAAATTAAGTACTCTTTTCTTGCATTTTACGCCTATACAATGCTGGTCTTGCATACGGTTTAATTCATAACATCCTATCAATGCAGATTTTTATTTTGCAACAATCCTATGTTACCGTATTTATGGTCATAAACGCTGGAGTATTAATGTGATTTCAGTTGTCATCCCCGCAAAAGATGAGGTGGGCAATATTGGCCCATTAATGGAAGAGATATGCCAAGCCCTGCAAGGGATGACTGAGTTTGAAATTCTGGTCGTCGATGACGGTAGCCAAGATGACACTTTTGGTGAAGTCATCGATACCGCTGAACTGATGCAGTGCAACGCAAAAGCTATTCGTCACGAGCGCAGTACTGGCCAAAGTACCGCAATATTTACAGGCGTTTTACATGCCCGCGGTAAATACATCGTTACCTTAGATGCCGATGGGCAAAACGACCCTGCGGATATTCCCGCCATGTTGGCACAACTGCCGCAAATACATGCCGAACACTTTTGTATTGCCGGTTACCGCAAAAACCGTAAAGACACGGCGTGGAAGCGATTCCAGTCCCGCTTTGCTAATAAAGTGCGTGATGCACTGTTACACGATGGCGTACCCGATACCGGCTGTGGCCTAAAACTCTTCCCCCGTGAAACCTTCCTTCGTATGCCTTACTTCGACCATATGCACAGATATATCCCTGCACTCGTGCGCCGCATGGGGGGAGAGGTATTTATTTCTGTGGTGAATCATAGAGATCGCCAAGTTGGGGTGTCTAAATATACCGCTTGGAATCGGGTCTGGGTCGGGATTGTCGACATCATGGGCGTCATGTGGCTCGGTCGCAGGGCGAAAATCGCTAAGGTCGCCCGTAGCGAAACCCGCTGGCACGATTAAGATGAAGCGACTCTATAAGGCGGTGTTTATCGTCTTTATTTTGCTGGTGTTAATGTTTGCGGCCCCGCAAGGGTTATTCGAGCATGTGACCGATAGCAATTGGGTGGCACACTTTATTGCCGCTCAAGGGGTCTATGCGCTGGCGGTATTGCTGATGGTTGGCGCCTTGTTTACCGCTGTCGGTGGGCCGAGGCAGGTGATCGCCTTTGTATTCGGCTTTGCCCTCGGTGGTATCTATGGCGGTCTATTTTCCACCTTAGCGGCATTGCTGGGTTGTGTGCTGGCGTTTTATACCGCGAGATTAACCATTCGAAGCAGTCTGCAACGGCGTTTTGGCAATCGTTTACAAAAGTTTGAGGCGCTGATCATTCATCGGACTTGGTTAAAAGTCTTAATGATCCGTCTGTTACCCGTGGGCAGTAATCTGCTGACGAATCTGTTTGCGGGGGCGACACATATCCCCGCGGGGGGATTTATGTTTGGCAGCGTGCTGGGTTATTTGCCGCAGATGCTGATTTTCAGCTTCGCTGGCGCAGGCATTGGTTTGTCTGATCATAACCAACTGAGGATCAGTATCGGGCTGTTTATTTTCTCGAGTCTTATCGGCGCTTACCTTTACCGTTCTAGCCTGCGTAAGCAGGTGGATGAATTGGAAAACTAAATAGGGATTAGGAATGGATGCATTGAATCGTCGTTTCAATAGCGAAGATTATTACCAAGTACTCTGGCCGCTGCTGTTGATGGGTTTGCTGATCTTGCTGGTTGGCATAGGTTTTCGTTCACCTTGGCCTGCCGACGAGCCGCGGTTTGTTGAGGTTGCGCGGGAGATGGTTGCCTCGGGCCAATGGTTATTCCCTACCCGGGGCGGGGAATATTATCCCGATAAACCACCAGTATTTATGTGGGCGATTGCCCTGTTTTATCAACTAACGGGGTCGTTAAAATTCTCCTTTTTACTCCCCAATGCCCTCTGTGGCTTGCTGACGGTATTCCTTGTCTATGATTTGGGTGCCAGATTGTGGAATGTGCGGGTTGGGCGCAACGCTGCACTATTGCTCCTTATCGTGCCGCAGTTTTTGATGCAGGCGAAAAATGCCCAGATAGATGCCATGGTGATGTGTTGGATAACCGTGGGATGTTACGGATTAATCAGACATTTTATGCTTGGGCCTAAGTGGCATTGGTATTTTATCGGTTGGGCATTTATGGGGCTTGGGGTGATCACTAAGGGGGTTGGTTTTTTGCCCCTATTGTTGCTCATTCCGATTGGGATTTACGCCTTCAAAGATAAGACCCGTTTTGAGGGGCGCTTAACTTGGCTTTGCCTGGCGGGGCCGTTGGCCATGCTGGTCGTGATTGCCTGTTGGTTAGTGCCAATGGTGATGACGGTTCAAGCCCATGGCACTCCCGAGATGGTGGCCTATCAAAATAACATTTTGTTTAAGCAAACGGGCGAGCGTTACGTCAATGCTTGGCACCATATCAAGCCTTGGTATTTCTTCGTGCTGAGCGTGATCCCTTGGATGTGGTTCCCGATTTCGTTGCTGGTGGTCGCCTATTGGAAACACTGGGTGCAAAAGGTGAAGGCCGACCCCACCATTGCGATTCTGCTGATTTGGGTCGGGCTAGTGGTACTGTTTTTTAGCATTAGCCCGGGCAAGCGCAATGTATATATTTTGCCCGCATTACCTATGCTGGTCCTTGCGGCGTCGGCGGCATTAACGGGCGTTTCGCCCAAAGCTTGGTTTGAAAAACTAGTCACTGGTGTGCTGTGGTTCTTGGGCTCGCTCGTGTTAGTGGCCGGCGTGCTGGCGCTTATCCATCACCCTGCGCTTGTCAAAGCGCTAGCAGACTATACCGATGATCTCACTGGCATTGGTTACTTATTTATTTTGCTCGGGGTGCTTTGGTGTGCCTTGCTGTGGCTGGCGCGTCATCAGTTTGCGTTGGTGAAGGTGGGGCTGGTTTCCGCCTTGGGCTGGGTGCTGGTGAGCACTTGGGGTTACGCTATGCTTGATGAAATGCGCACCCCCAGAAGCCTGATGCTACATACCGCCGAAGTGATAGGTGAGGATGCCGAGCTTGGGTTAGTAAACTTTAAAGAGCAATTTATTCTGTTCTCGCCCATGAGTGTGACGCATTTTAGTTATCTCGCGCCAGTAGAAGAGCAGGAGCGTAACGCGTGGCAATGGATGCAGGAGAACAAACAGCGTTATGTGTTAGTGCCTAGCGGTGCTGAGCTGAGTTGTTTCGATATTAAAGGCGGTAAGAGTATGGGGATTGCCCACCGTGACGAGTGGATTTTGTTATCCGCTGCGGAACTTAAGCCTCAGTGCCAAGCGCCAGAGCGTGAGTATCGTTACTTTACCGATCATCCTGGCCGTTGGTTAAAAGAGTAATCAAACTTTATATTGAAGAAGCTAAAAATACCTGCGATTGCAGGTATTTTTATAGGCGAGATTAACGTGTCTGGCAGATGCCGCAAAACACTGTGGTGCGTTGACCAAGGCGAATTTCGCTGAGTAGATTGCCGCATTGAGTGCAGGTTTCGCCGCCGCGGCCGTAAACATGCAGCTTTTGGGCGAAATAGCCGGGTTTACCCTCGGCATTGGTGAAGTCCTTAAGCGTGGTGCCGCCCTGCTTGATGGCGTGTGCGAGTATTTGTTTGACCTCGGCAACCAGTACCGTTAAGCGTTCAATATCTATCTTGCCTGCCTCCGCCTCGGGGTGTATCCCTGCGGCAAACAGTGCTTCGTTGGCGTAAATATTTCCCACACCCACCACAATATGATTATCCATCAGGCAGAGTTTGATGGCCTTCTTCTTGCCCGCCAGTGCGGCAGCTAACTGATTAACGTTAAAGGCATCGGTCAGAGGTTCTGGCCCGAGTTTTTCCAGCAGCGGATGGGCTTCCTCTGGCAATTGGCACCATAACCAAGCGCCGAAGCGTCTTGGGTCGTTAAAGCGCAGAATGCGGCCATTGGCGAGAACGAGATCGATATGGTCATGCTTCTCCACTGGCGTGTCGTGGGGCAGGATCCTTAGGCTGCCCGACATCCCCAAATGCACTATGCTGGTGCCAGCATCGGTATCGATTAACAGATATTTAGCGCGGCGGCGCACTTGGCGTATGGTCTGGCCAATGATCTGTTTGGCAAGTTCGGGAACGGGCCAACGCAGTGAGGCGTTACGTACTACGAGGTCAACCACGGTTTGATCGACTAAGTAAGGGGTTATCCCTTGACGGGTGACTTCGACTTCTGGTAATTCCGGCATGATTGGCTTCTTTTATTCAATAGATTAACGTGCAGGTTTCGCATCGAGGATTGGCTGTAAACCCGTCCTTAAGCTCGGTGGTACTAAGTACCAGTTGCTCGCGGGAGATTTAAGGACGCCTTCATCGGGGAAATAAATCCAGCGCTGTGATTGGCGAATATCGGTAATTTGGATCACCAGTTCCTGAGGTTTGCCAGTGGGTTGTGGCGCGTCATTCAAGGGCGAGACCCTCAAACCTTGCCAAGCCTTTGCCCATTGCTCACAGTTGAGTACTTGTGGATCGCATTCCCAGCTTGAAGTTTGTTTGTGCAGCCAAATACCATCCAACTGCAACTGAGCCAGTGGGGCATTATCATCAAATAGTCGTTGCGCATCACTGGGCACATTATGGGTTTTCTTATCCATAAACGTGAGCACGCCAATGATAAACACGCAGGCAAGAATAATGATGTTATTCCACTGTTTACGAGTAAGCGCCATAGGAAGAGTGACACAAAAAATAGGACTAATGCCATGAGTGTATCACGGCAAAATTGAGATGCTAGCCCTGAGGTGAGGAGGTTAACCGCCGGTGGCGTTCATAAACCGCAGAATTTGTACTTCGTTATTATCGAATACATGCTGCTGAGGTTTGCGCTTAATGCCTTGGAGAATGGCGGTTTTTAGCCGTTCAATATCGCCGGGGAACTCTCTTATAATGCTTTTTAAATCAACGGAGTGCTCATTACCCAGACAGAGCAATAGCTGTCCCTCTACGGTAACGCGCACCCGATTACATTCGTGGCAAAAATTATGGCTATGGGGTGAGATAAAGCCGATGTGAATTGGACTATCGACCATCTTATAGTAACGCGCGGGTCCGCCTGTGCGTTTATTGGAGAGTTGTAGTGGATAATGCTCGCTAATCATGGCCTTAACTTCATCACTGCTGCAATGGCGCATGCGTTTGCGTTCATCCATTTCACCCAGCGGCATTTCTTCAATAAAGGCGATATCGAGCTTGCGGTCGCGGCAAAAGTTAACCAGATCGATGACTTCATGATCGTTTTGCTGTTTGAGGATCACGGCATTGATTTTTATGCGCGTAAAGCCTGCGGCAATGGCCGTATCAATGCCTTCGATAACGCGTGCTAATTTGCCGTTGCGTGTCAGTTGGGTAAATAGTTCGGGGTTAAGGGTATCTAAGCTGATATTTAAACGCTTAAGACCCGCATCAAACATAGGTTTGGCAAACTTACTGAGCCTAGAACCGTTGGTGGTCATCGATAAATCTTTGAGCCCTGGGAGCTTGCCAAGTAAGTGCACCAGTTGATCGCAATCGCTACGCACTAGCGGCTCGCCGCCGGTGAGGCGAATTTTGGTCACCCCCAGTTCAGTAAAGGCTTGGGCAATCCAAGCCAACTCTTCGAGGTGCAGTACATGGTCCTTGGGCAAGAAGCAGGGATCTTCCGTCATGCAGTAGACACAACGGAAATCGCAGCGATCTGTCACTGAGAGTCGTAAATATTCGACCTGACGGCCAAAGGCATCCACAAGTTGGCTCATAGGGACTCAGTGGCTCTTATAGAAGATCGGCAAAAGGTTGAATAAACACGGTTTCACCCGCATTCACCACCTCAGCATCATCTCCAATGATGATAAGGCAATTGCCTTTGACCATAGAGCTGAGCATGCCCGAACCTTGGTTACCTGTGCTGGTCACGTGCAGCCGGCCATCATGACCGAGGCGATAAATGCCGCGGATAAACTCAGTGCGGCCCGTGCGGCTTCGCAGGGTTTCATCGGTAATCGCTGGGAATAATGGCGCCTGCCAGTGAGTTTCACCAGCGAGTTTACGCAGCGCAGGTTGCACAAATTGTAGGAACGACACCATCACCGCCACCGGATTGCCGGGCAAGCCGAAGAACAAGCTATCGCCGACCTTACCAAAGGCGAGTGGGCGACCGGGGCGCATATTGATCCGCCAGAAGTCGATATTGCCAAGGCGTGCCAGCACGGCCTTGATGTAGTCGGCATCGCCAACGGAAACCCCGCCAGAGCTAATCACCACATCGGCCTGCGCCGCGGCTTTGGTTAAGGTGGCTTCGAGTGCGCTTTCGGAATCTTCGATAATGCCTAAGTCAATGACGTCACAACCTAAACGTTTTGCCATCGCTTTGATGGTGTAACGGTTTGAGTCATAGATACAGTTTGGATTCAAAGCCTCGCCGGGTTGGCTGACTTCATCCCCGGTTGAGAACACGGCCACGGTCGGGCGGCGATAAACCGTCACACGGTCAAGGCCGAGGGAGGCTAATAAGCCCTGTTCGGCGGCGCTTAGGCGTGTGGCTTGGTTGAGGGCGACTTGGCCTTGGCCAATGTCTTCGCCCGCAAGGCGAACGTGTTGGCCTTGCTGAATGCGGCCTTCAAAACTGACCTTGGCATTGGCCTCGTTAGCCAGTTCTCTAGGTTGTACTGTGTCGGCACCTGCTGGTATGGGGGCCCCAGTCATAATGCGCACGGTTTCACCCGCTTTGAGTGTGCCCGAATATTGATGTCCGGCGAGGACTTCGCCGACTAAGGTGAAGCTTGCAGGCAGCGGATCTTGATAGGCGAAGGCATAACCATCCATCGCCGAGTTGGTTTGCTGCGGTACATCCACGGGCGAAATGCTGTCGCGGGCGAGCACGCGATTATCTAAATCGTCTAAGCCTATGTCTTCCACCTCAGTGACAGGCGTGACATGGGATAAAATCTGCGCTAACCCTTGGCTCACGCTCAGGTTTTTATCACTACCCATGGTGCAGGCATCGACAGTTGCGAGCGGTAATGCGGGGTTAGGGGCTTGCCAACTATTGGCATATTCCATCACAAAGTCAGCAATTTGCGCGACATTGTTAAGGTCGAGTCTTCTGAGCTCGCTCGGTAGCTCGGTGTCATCACAGCAAGCGATGGCGAGAATATTGTCGTCTTGGGTATAGATAAACGGCTTACCGTGGGCAGCGCGGTGCAGCTCAATTTTCGGTAGCGTGAGTTTTTTAAAGCCTTCGACTAAGACGATATCGACTTTATCGGCTTCAATTTGCTTGAGCAGGTGGACTAACTCTGGGTCGCCATCGCGGGCATCTTCGGTCATTAGCGCCCAACGCACATGGGAGGCGACTAGCATTTGCCGCGCACCAGCTTTGCGCATCTCGTAGCTGTCTTTACCGGGAATATCGACATCAAAATCATGGTGAGCATGTTTGATCACCGCCAGACGCAGACCGCGCTGATTTAATTCGGGGATCAATTGCTTGAGTAGGGTGGTTTTCCCCGTGCCGCTATAGGCACAAAATCCGAGAACGGGAATAGATAGCGGATTGACGAAGGGAGTACTCATTTGCACCTCTAATCTAGGAAATTTGAAGCCTTAGCTTTGGTTTATCTCTGCTGCCAGTCGTTGTTTTTGTTCTGGCGTGTTCACATTGACGAAGGCATTGGGTTGATCGGCAAAGGCCGCCACGGCATAGCGATGTTTGGCATACCAAAAATCAATTTTACGCTCACCCGCTTCGAGAAAGGCGGTCATTGACTCGCGCAGGCTCGGCTTTAGTAACATCACCACGGGCTGTTCACGCTCACCATCACTGGCAACGGCAAGTTCAGCATCGTTTGCCTCAATGGCGGCTAATAAGCGGGCGACTAAATCCCGCGGCAGCAGTGGACAATCGCAGGGCACCACGAGCAGATAGTCTGCTTGAGTGTGACCCATAGCGGTGATCATGCCCGCCAAGGGGCCGAGAAACCCAGTATGCTCATCACTCAACACCGTAAAACCGAACTCAGCATAGCGTGTTTGGTTACGATTTGCGTTGATCAGGATCTCCTTAACCTGAGGTTTTATCCGTTCGATAGTGTGTTCTATCATGGCCTTGCCGTTTAGCTCGACGAGGCCTTTATCGTCCCCGCCCATACGGCGTGCCATACCACCGGCAAGAATAACCGCATCAATTTGCAACGACATATAAAGATCCCTGTGTGGAGTTTGTGGGCGTTTGCTGATGGGAGGTTATCACCTGTTGGTCTGCAATGTGCCACTGCTGCTCGCAAATGGCGGTGAGCGCACAGTTTTGGTGGCTGCTTAATAGCATTCCCGTCCCTTGCTGTTTGAGCTGTTGGATCATTTGCAGCACTAAGGCTTGGGAGTCCTTATCCATATTGGAGGTCGGCTCATCGAGCATCAGTAACTTTGGCTGCAATATCCAAGCGCGGGCGATGGCGAGGCGTTGTCTTTCGCCGCCCGATAAATTGCTAGCTCTGGAATTTAATAACGAGCCCAGTTGCGCCATCTCAATTGCTTGGCCAATTCTACGTTTGGCTTCGGTTTTTGAGGCCGCAAAGGGGAGCCCGTAGGTCAGGTTGTAATTGACTGTGCCATCAAAGAGATAGGGATGCTGGTGGAGGTAAACGGCTTTGCCGAGCAAAGGGTTACGTGTCCACCATGCATCCTTTTTAAAGCCGCTAACTTCAATCTTGCCCTGAGATGGCGGCTGTAGACCCGCGAGGATCTTCATCAGGGTTGATTTGCCTGAGCCGTTGTCACCCTGCAAATAAATGACATTCCCTTGGCATAACTCAAGGCGCTGAGCTTTGAATAATAAGCGCGGGCCAAAGGACATTTCCAAATCACGGGCAATCAGTTTGGCTTGGGTCATAAGTTAATGGCTCCTTGGCGTTTCTTTGCCGCGTAAACCACCTAAGGCAAAGTTGAGGATCAAGGCCAAGATTAGCAGCACTAATCCGAGGGCGATAGCTTGGGCGAAATCGCCTTTACTGGTTTCCAGTGCGATAGCCGTCGGGATATTGCGGGTCACATTTAAAATGTTGCCGCCAACCATCATCGAGCAACCAACTTCAGTAAGTATACGGCTAAAGGCTGCGACAATTGCCAGCAATAACGGCATACGCAGTTCGCGACACACGGTCCAGACCGCGCTAAACCAAGAGGCGCCTAAGGTGCGTGAGGTTTCCCATGCACGGCGATCGACACTGGTGAATGCGGCTTGGCTCATGGCGATCATCACTGGGGCGCAAATCAGCATTTGGCCGAGGATCATCCCCTCTTGAGTGAACAACCACTTTAAATCCCCAAGCGGGCCGTTGCGGGTCAAGATGAGATACACCAGCAGGCCGATAACGACCGTGGGGATCGATTGCAATGTTTGTACTAAGTTAGTGACAAACCACTTTCCGGGGAAATGGGCAAACGCCAACACAAAACCGAGCACCATAGAGGGGACTAAGGTGATGAGCAGCGCCGCGAAAGAAACCGAAAACGAGACTGAGATGATGGACCAAACGTCGGGGTCCAATGAAAACAGCAGGCTTAACGCCTGCTGTAACAGTGCTAGCCAGCCTTCGCTCATTCGCTATAGGTTGCCTTGAACAGTTGCTCGCCTTCAACTTTGAAGTTGTTGATCATGGCTTGACCTTCTTTGCTGATCAGCCAGTCACTGAAGGCTTTGGCGCCTTTGTGGTTCAGATCTGGGTATTTAGCTGGGTTGATCAGAATCACTTGGTATGGGTTCGCCAGGGTTTTACCGCCATCGAAATCCACGCCTAAGTCCAGCTTAGTTTTGTACGCCACGAAAGTACCACGGTCAGACAGAGTGTAACCTTGTAATTCGTTTGCCATCAGCAGGGTTTTACCCATGCCTTGACCGACTGAAGTGTAACCTTTGAAGTCAGGAGTCACGCCTGCGGCTTTCCATACTTCTAACTCTTTGATGTGGGTGCCAGAGTTGTCACCACGAGAGACGAAAGGTAAGCCTGACTTGGCGATTTTCGCGAAGGCTTCTTCGGCAGTTTTGCTTTCACGTAGTTTTGCTGGGTCGTTTTTAGGACCTAACACCACGAAATCGTTTTCCATAATGCCACGTGGCTCAACACCAAAACCATCGGCAACAAATTTTGCTTCAGCACTTGGTGCGTGGGTCATCACTAAATCCACATCGCCTTGCTCGCCTAGTTTCAATGCTTTACCCGTACCCGTTGCGATAACTTGTACTTTATAGCCTGTTGCACTTTCAAACTTAGGCAGTAATTCTTGTAACAGACCAGAGTTTTCAGTACTGGTCGTGGTGGCTAACTTAATTACTTCAGCCGATTGAGCGGGTAACACTGTGAGCATGCTGGCTGCAACAACCAGGCCCAGTAATGACTTCATATGGGATTTCACGTTTAGCATGGATACTCCTTGGCGAAAAATAGGGTTCCGACTCAATTGCCTACTGAGTGGGAGGTTCCGTAAATTGTAATGCGTTCGGTTGAAAGCAAATAGGGTGCCAAACCGATATTCACGCTTTTACCTTCACAGCTTGATCTAAATTGTGACTTCGATCTCAGGCTCAGCAAATAGTTTGCAGACAAATTGTCTCAGCGCATGCTTCTTATGGTTCATAGTGACCTATTTGTCTAGTTTCAATGCTAGAATTGGTCGCAATTGAGTCAAAATGTCCAGAAGTGAGCACTATGAGCCAGATAGATAATAACCTCAAGCCCCTTCCTTCCGCTGTTTCAGTCCTGATCGTCGATGACGAGCCGGGGATGCGTAGCTTTTTGAATAAGGCACTTTCGAAGAAATTCGCCTTAGTTGAAACCGCGGGCAGTATTGAAGATGCTGAGCAGTTACGTAGTCGCTGCCATTTCGACTTGCTGATTGTCGATATCCGCTTACCCGGTCGCTCGGGTATCGAGTGGCACGAAGCCTTAGACGAGCAAGGTCGACGTTCCGATGTAATCTTTATGACCGGCTATGCGGATTTAGAGGTGGCGATTAAAGCGCTGCGAGCAGGTGCCTCAGATTTCATTATGAAGCCGTTCCACCTCGAGCAGATGATGTCGGCGGTTGACCGTTGTATTGAACGCCGTTTGCTGCGCCGTGAAAACTTGATGTTGCGTCGCGAAGTCTCTATCGGCTATTCCTCTACCATCATAGGGAGTAGTGACGCCATGAAGTCGGTGAAGCAAGTGATTGAGCGCGTGGCACCGACCAATGCCGTGGTGTTAATTCAAGGCGAATCGGGCACGGGTAAAGAGTTAGTTGCGCGCCAATTACATTTACTCAGCGGTCGCCAAGGGCCCTTCGTGCCAGTTAACTGTGGCTCGATAGCCCCCGAACTGCTTGAGAGTGAACTCTTTGGTCATACGGCTGGCGCGTTTACTGGTGCTAAAGGTAACCGTGAAGGCCTATTTAGTTTTGCCTCCGGCGGTACGATTTTCCTCGATGAAATTGGCGAGATGCCGCTCAAAATGCAAACAGCGTTGTTAAGGGTGCTGGAGCAGAAGGCGATTCGCCCGGTGGGCAGTGAGAAGGAAGTCAATATTGATGTCCGGGTGATTGCGGCAACTAACCGCACTCTGATGGATGAAGTCGAAGCGGGGAACTTCCGTCGCGATCTTTATTATCGACTGAATGTGCTGGATATTTTTATTCCTCCGCTGCGTGAGCGTCCGGAAGATGTGGTCGAATTGACCCACCATTTTACCCGCCAATTGGCTGCTGAATTAGGCGTGCGTGAAGTGGTGTGGAGCCATGAAGACATGGTAAAGCTGCAACAACATGAATGGCCGGGTAATATCCGCGAACTGCGTAATATGATTGAGCGCTGTATTCTGCTCGGCAAGCCGCCAGCGGAGTACTGGAAGCAGCAGGTTAAAACCGAGTCTTCGGCTTTGCAGGGTTATCCTTTAGATTGGCCATTAAAAGATGTGGAAAAACACCATGTGACGAGTGTGGTCGATCTGCATTCTGGCAATAAATCTGCGGCTGCTCGGGACTTAGGGGTTTCCCGCAAGACCTTAGATCGCAAATATAAAGAGTGGTTTGACGTTAGCGACGAGCAGGAGTTTTAAGTGTCTTTTTTTACTCACTTTTTTGGAGTTAGTTGGCAGCAAATGCAGGCTAAAGTGCGTTATCGCATTTTGATCCTCACATTGCTGCCGATTTTGCTCACTTTGGTGAGTTTAGTGTTTATCACGATTTACTGGAATATCAGCTACACAGGCAAGCAACTGTTTATGAAGGTCAAAGCCGATTTGGCTGTGGCTGAAAATACCCTGCAACAGGTGCAAGTTCGCCAAGAAAAACAGCTAGAAAGAGTGATGACCTCATGGACATTCCAGAATGATTTTAGGCCGATCCTCAGTGGTGCATTAGATCATAGGACGAGCATAGATAGTTTTCTTGATGAGCAAAAGCAGCAACTCGATTTAGACTTTTTGCGGCTGGTCAGTGTCGCTGAAGCGGCGGCTGATCCTGACTTACGACAGATTTTACCGAAAATGGGTGGAATGTTGCCTTATTCGGGACTGATGGTGTTATCTCGTGAACGTTTGGCGCGGATTGACCCTGATTTAGCGAAAAGAGCGAGTATTCCACTGTTAGCGACCTTGCGGGCACAAAGTCCCAATAAGCAAGTTGAGGACCGTGGTTTGCTCAGCCGTAGCTTGTTGCCGATCCCCGATACTGAAGGCAAAGTGGCATGGTATCTCGACGGCGGGGTGTTATTTAACCGCGACACCCGCATCGTTGATCATATCCGCGATCTTGTCTACGACAAGGGTACTTTGCCCGAACGTTCAATTGGTACTGTGACGATTTTTCTCGATAATATTCGGGTATCGACTAACGTTCCTTTGCATTTTTTTCCACAGCCGAATGAATCCCAAGGGCGTGCGCTGGGGAGTTTGGTCTCGGAGGAAGTGCGAGAAAAAGTGTTAAATCACGGAGAGTTATGGGTCGATAGGGCGTTTGTGTACAATGATTGGTTTATTTCTGCCTATGCGCCGTTAGAAGATGTCCGTGGACAACGAATTGGGATGATTTACACCGGTTTTTCGGAGTCACCTTTTATTCATAACTACCTGCTTAATATCATTGAGTTAGGTACCATTCTGATGTTAGTGCTGCTTATTTCTGGATTGCTGGTTTACCGCGGTGCCTACAGTTTATTGCAGCCGATTGAGCGGATTCACCATGTGGTGCAAGCCGTGCAGTCTGGGCGCAATGTGCGTATTGGTGCCTTGGGGTTAGATAGGGATAACGAGTTGTCGAATCTTGCCGAGCAGTTCGACCGTATGCTCGACCTATTGCAGCGGCGCAACGCGCAAATTCAGGCCGCTGCCGAACAGCTCGAAATGAAGGTCGAAGAGCGTACTCGTAGCCTGCAAGATAAGACCTTAGAGCTACAGCGTAACGTCGCTCTACTCAATGAGACTCGCCAGCAGTTAGTGACCAATGAAAAGTTGACCGCTCTAGGAGAGTTAACCGCTGGTATTGCACACGAAATCAATAATCCGACCGCTGTTATCCTCGGCAATATGGAGTTACTGCGCTATGAGCTGGGTGATAATGCCGACGTCGTAAAAGAAGAAATTGATCTAGTTATTCAGCAGGTTGGTCGTATAAGCACTATTATCCGTAGCCTACTGCAATATAGTCGCCCGGGAGAGTTTAACGCTCCCTTAGAGATGCACCCTATCACGCCGATCATTGAGGAAATGCTGGTGTTAGTGCGGCATTCAATTCAAAAGCAAGAAGTTGTGCTGATAACGGAACTGAACGCCAGTTGCCCTGTTCAGGTCAATCGCCCGCAGTTACTGCAAGTACTGATTAACCTTGTGGTGAACGCAGCCCATGCGATGGATGGTAAGGGACGCATTTGGGTTCGCACTTATGATTGGGTGCAGCAAGATATGCCGATTGGCGTCAAAATCGAGGTTGAAGACGAAGGGTCTGGGATTGAGCCTGAGCAATTGGGGCGGATTTTTGATCCTTTCTATACCACGCGTAAAGATGGCACAGGCCTTGGGCTGTCGCTCAGCTACGGTATTATTAAGCGCATCGGTGGCACCATAGAGGTGAGCTCTGTATTAGGTAAAGGCTCAATCTTCACCATTGGCTTGTATCACGAGGCTAAGGAAGATCAACAAAACAACCTTTACGATGGCTTACATTTTTCGGGACATAATGCTGAAATCTAAATTTTGCGCGAGTTAAGTATAAGGTTCAAAGAGCTTTATTGAATAACAAGCAAAAAAAAGCCGGATGATGAATCCGGCCACAAAAGAGTGTGTGAGCAATGTCGTGCTTGCA
This sequence comes from Shewanella sp. LZH-2, assembly GCF_016859145.1. Lineage (NCBI taxonomy): Bacteria > Pseudomonadati > Pseudomonadota > Gammaproteobacteria > Alteromonadales > Shewanellaceae > Shewanella > Shewanella sp. LZH-2. Next base: position 4,541,410 of record NZ_CP069350.1, on the reverse strand, counting down.
AACTCAGGAGCACTTTAACAACGTCAGATTACCAGTCATCGGTGTTAAAGATGAGTTTTGGAACGCAAGTTAACGATAATCATTCTCAATTGTGTTTGCAAGCTATTTATTGCAAAAAATGCATATTTTTATCTATGGTATATTTATGCCGCTGCAATAGACTTGCTTAAATGCAATTTATGGTTGATCAAACTCTGGGGATCGGCATTTAGCTCGGTAATTAAATATTGGTTTCTAATCAATAGATTGAGCATTGCAGGGAAGCGATTCATGGTTTTAACCTGAATATGGTTATAGCCTTGGAGGCTGGCCCATTTCTCTTGGTATTCCAGTAGGCTTTGTGCTAATCCTAAACGTCTAAAGTCTGTCGCAACGCCACCTAACCAACTGTAAAAAATCCCTTTTTCCTGTTCATATCCCAGCTTGAACCCCGCCAGTTCGCCTTCCACATAGGCTAGGAGAACCAAGCAAGTCTTGCCTGAAAGCCGTGCCGTTAAGGTGTCTGGCGTCAAGGGACGGTCGAGCTCAGGAATTTGCTTACTTAGTTCGATGAGTTGTATGGCTAACTCGGGAGTCAGAGTTGTGATTGCTTTGATTTCAATTGAATACATAATTTTCTCTCACAAAAATCAGCCCCAATAGCGTATCAAACGCATTGGGGCCGAATAAAAACTGTTCAAATTATAACAGGTCTGGCCAGTTGAGTTAATCAGGAAAATGATTTTTGTGGGCTGGTTTGCAATATCTTGTCTTGTAACACTTTCAGCAGCACACCGTAGGCGGGTAAGAATAGCCCTAGGCTAACAAGCAATTTAAAGCTGTAATCGACAGTGGCAATTTCAGGCCAGTTGGCGGCCATAAAGCTGTCTGTTGAAGCATAAAAAGCGATGCTGAAGAACACTAAGGTATCGACTAAATTACCAACAATCGTCGATGCCGCAGGCGCGACCCACCATGAACGGCTTTGGCGCAGACGGGCGAATACAGTGATATCCATCAGCTGACCAATCAAATAAGCCGCAAAGCTGGCAAACGCAATACGAAACACAAAGGTGTTCCATTGGCTTAAGGAGTCCATCCCTTGGAAGCTACCCTGATGGAATACGACTCCCATAACATAGGAAATCATCAGTGCGGGCACCATGGCCTTGAGGATGATGCTTCGAGCGGGTGTTTGTCCAAAAATGCGCACCGTTAGATCGGTTGCAAGGTAAACAAAAGGAAAACTAAACGCGCCCCAAGTGGTGTGATAACCAAACAATTGAAACGGCAGTTGTACCAAGTAGTTGCTTAGGCAAATAATCAGTATGTGAAATCCCACTAATAGCAGGAGTGCGCGGCGAAGCTGCGCAGGGGTTAACATTAACATATGTGGCCTTTTTAGTTGTGTAGGGCGGGGTGAGGGAACCCGCTAAATCGTCTGCTGTTATTTTATCCCGTTCCAGCGTGCTGAAATCGGGCCGCCATTATAGTGACCATGTTTGAAGATGCAAGCTTACGGTTTATATTTCAAGCAATTTAGCCGCGAATACTGCGCAAACCTAAGGCATAGGGATCGAAATTGTCCTACACTTTCTAAGAAATGTTAGGAGAAACCGATGAGATTATTTCTTGCCGCCTTGTGTGTTAGCTTATTGAGTTTCTGTGCTTTCGCGACTCCCAATAAGCCGGTCGTGGTGCATCTTGTCACAGCCTCTTGGGAAGGTTTTGCTAATCCTGATGAGACGGGTTACTACTTTGATCTCCTCAGGCGTGTCTTTCCATCACCGGAATGGCAGGTCGATGTGCAGTTTATGCCTTTTGCTCGTACCTTATATCTGATTGAAAGCGGACGGGTTGATATGGTTCTCAGCGTGTACAAAGGCGATGTGAAAAATAGCCTACTGAGTGAAAATGCCGTTGAGCTTGATTCAATTGATGCCGCAGTAACGCCTCAAATTGCAGCAACTTGGGCAGGGATGGAGAGTTTATCCCATAAGCGAGTCCAAGCCATGCTGGCCTATCGTTACAATATGCTGACCTCCATACCGATGTTTTACGAAGAAAGTAGCGACATGCTGAGTATGCTCAATAGTGTAAATGCGGGACGAATCGATGCAGTACTGGATTACAAAAAGAATATGGAGGCGCTCATTCCTGAACTGAGGGCGTCACAAACGTTTGTGATTATCCAAGGCGTGTTAAATGCAGAAACTTTTTTTGCCTTTGCCAATACCGAAAAAGGACAAATGCTAAAGCAACATTTTGATATTGAACATAAAAAAATCATTGACTCCGGTGAGCAGGATAGGCTTTACACCGAGACCAAAGCAAAGGGTTTTTAATGTTTTGGTATCAGTGTTAAATGTTTATAGTTCAATCAGAATCGACATTATCGTTGCAAGTTTATTCTCTAGCTCTTGCCACTCAGCCTCGGGATCTGAACCTGCAATAATGCCCGCACCCGCAAACAGATTAATTTTACCTGGCTCAATCAATGCACTGCGGATGGCGACTGAAAACTCACTCTCATCTTGATTAAAATATCCGCAAGCACCAGCGTACCAGCCTCGCATATAGCCTTCCCGCTGGCGAATGAACTTCATTGCAGATTCTCTAGGGAGGCCTCCCACCGCGGGTGTAGGATGCAGTGCTTGTAACAGCTGAAAATCGTTCACGCCAGGCTTTAACTCGGCACGAATAGCGCGGTGCAGATGCTGAATATGATTTAACTTAAAGATTGTGGCCGCTTCTTCTGCACCGACATACTGACTCAAAGGCGTGAGCATATTGACTATGTGACGGCGAACAAGCTGATTTTCAACACTATTTTTATTGTCTTCCAGCAGCGCATTGGCTAGTGCCACATCTTCTTCTTTATTTAATCCGCGAACTGTCGTGCCCGCTAATGCCTCGGTAAACAATTGTTGCCGACGACGACGAAATAAGCGCTCTGGGGAGCAGGAGATATAAGTACGCTCAGGGCTAAATTGGAATCCAAATTGAAAGCTATTGGGGTTACGGCCTTGCCAGCAGGCTAATACCATCCAAGGATCAACTTGCTCGTTAACCTTAAGCTCTGTCAAACGTGAGAGAACGACCTTGGGCGTATCTTGATTAAATTCAGGCTCAACGACTTGTTCGACTAAGGTTTTCCAACGAGGAAAGTCCGGAATATCTTGGCGGCTCACTAGGGTGAGTTTATTGGGTGGCGCCAAGGGGCGTGCTGGCATAACCGCTTCAATAGCGGCAATCGCAAGGTCGATCTCATCGATAGGATTGTTATCGGCAAAATTAAGATTTACCCGCAAACTAAACTGATCCGCACTGCGTCTAAACTCGATTCTGGGTAGTACAAATCGGCTATTACCAAACTCAGGCCAAGATTCAATGCTGCGGTCAAAGGCTACACCGCCATAGTATCGAATGTCTGGATTGCTAGATAAAACACGTTGCCGTTCGTAAACACTGGCCAGCTCGTTATCCTGGACGCCAGTTTCAAATTTTATGTCTTTACAAGCACCTATGGCTGCAACTTCTTCAATTTTGTCACGCCCATGCCAGTAGATGCGTGGATACTGAGTTTGTGATGCCAACCATGAAATCAAAGGAATAGAGACAGTCGTTAAAGATAGCTGCACTATCGGCTCCGACGCTGGAACCTGTTTCATTTGAATGAGTTTGTCGATGAGAGACTTAAGGTCTTCAGACAGGGCATGAGCAGGCAAGTAAAACTCCAAAGATAACGGAATGAAGGTAGTGGCTGAAGTTCCGGTTCTCAGCGGTGAATATGAACTAGGTTAATGCATTCTTTTTAAAGTCATTTACACCAAGTTGATTAGAGCGTGTAAATAAGAATCTTTCGCTCAAATTAAAGGCCGAGGCCGTCAGTGTCAAGAAGCAAGCCATGAGTGTGTGACTTTTACCATAGTCTCATTTTAAGACGCAAAAAAATGTGACCAAGATGGGTCTTTTTGTCGATACCGTTGGCAGTGTTGGACATTTTGTCTCTTTGTGACTAAAGGCGTGTTCCATTTGCCGTAATTAGTCGATCTGGGTTGGTTTTTAATTTTTTTTTGGTTGAGACGGAATTATCTAAGACCACAATAGGGAGCACATCTTAAATTTCCTCTATGACAACAATAATATGATTACCAGACAAACGATTTTTAGAGTGTCGTCCTTAGCGTTAGCGATTGGGCTCAGTTTAACGGCTCACGCCGATGAAATCGCCCGCGATCCCCTGCTAAATGTGAATGAAGTGATTGTAGTCCATGGCGAAGGCGCCGATGCGGAGCAATTGGCGACCACTCATTGGAGCATCAATGAGGCCGAAATCCGTGCTTTGGGTGCGCAGACATTAGACCAAGTGCTGAAGAATGTGCCCGGGGTTTATATCCGTGTGGGTGGTGATGGCACCCCTAGGGTCGATATCCGTGGTTTTAAGACCCGCCATGTCACTCTGTTGGTAAACGGCGTGCCCATGAGCAGTGCCGACGATGGGCAGTTCGACCCAAGCGTGATCCCAACCAGCCAAATTGCCTCGGTTGAAGTGTCGGTCGGCCCGACTTCAGTGCTGTACGGCCCAAGCGGTGCCGGCGGGGTGATCAATATTATTACTAAGCAAGGCAGCACTGCGCCCGCCTTGTCTGGACGTGTAGAAGCGGGTAAAGACAATACCTTTAATGGCGACATCAGCGCCGCAGGTTCGGGTGATGATTGGCAGGGATTAGTGAGTGTTAGCCGTCAACAGACCGATGGTTTCCCGATGTCGAACGATTTCGAGCCGACCAAATATCAAGACGGTGAACTGCGTGCCAACTCAGATAAAGAAGTCACCAACGTTTATGCCCAAGGTAGTTACTGGTTATCGGATAAGACCCAACTGATTGCCAACGCGGCACTGCGTAATGGCGAATGGGGCAAACCTGCCCGTGATGGAACTGGCAGTGGCAAACTTAAGTATGAGCGCACCGACGATTACGATTCACATACCTTCCAGCTCGGCTTAGCCCATCAGTTCGACGATACTTTTACCCTGCGAGGTTTTGGCTATCACAATCAAAGCGATACCTTAGAAGCCGCTTATGCCGATGAAACTTATTTGGCATTAACGCAAACTCAAGACGGTCGCTCCGTGGTTCAAGGGGTCAATTTACAGCTGATCACTGATTTTCATAAGGCCGGGCTGTTAACCACCTCTGTGATTGCTGAAGAGCAGAGCTGGAAGTCTGTAGTGGACACATACTCCAGCAATACTGGTAGTGGTACGGGGAATAACTCGGGCACTGGTTCAGGTTCTGGCGGTGGCACTGGTAGTGGTGGCGGAACAGGTTCCGGCGGTGGCACTGGTAGCGGCGGCGGAACAGGTTCTGGCGGTGGTACTGGAAGCGGCGGCGGAACTGGTTCTGGCGGTGGTACTGGAAGCGGCGGTGGAACAGGTTCTGGCGGCGGCAATGGTAGCGGTGGCGGTTCTGGTGGCGCTGAAAACCTAAATGATTCTGCATGGTTATATACTGCGGCAGCCGAATATCAGTATCAATCTGAGCACAACTATGGCGTTACCTTAGGTGGAGCTTTCCATTCACTCGATGCCTCTGATGGCACGGATGATAATTACTCGGCAATGGCATCTAGCTACTGGCAAGTGGTACCCGATTCACGTTTAAGCCTAAGTGTGGCACGTAAAGTCCGTTTCCCTTCCATGGTGAACTTGTACTCGCAATCATCGGGTAACCGTGATTTAGAAGCAGAAGAGTCTAAGCATGTTGAGTTGGGTTTAGAGCAAAACTTACCCGCCAGCACCGACTTCTCGCTCTACGGTTATTACACGGACGCGAAGAACTACATTGCCAAAGATACTGCGGGTTTCTACCAAAATATGGGGCGCTATGAGTTCAAAGGGATTGATTTTCAAATTAATAACCATGTGATTGAACATTTGGATCTGAGCTTCTCCTACAGCTACTTAGATTCAAAAGAAATGGAAGGCGATGATACCTTAGATGCGCTGCAATACCGTCCTCGTCACCAACTGCGCTGGCAAATGAGCTATGAATTCCCATTCGAGACACAAGTCCACCTCAATGTGGAACGTATCCTCGATCAGGTTTATGCGACTCAGGTGAAGGTAAACGGACAAAACCAGTATCAACAGCAATCGTTGGATAATTACACCTTAGTGGATATCAACTTAGTGCAGCCGCTGATCACCGATAAGTTAGACGTGTATCTGCGTGCCACTAACCTATTGGATGAGAACTACTACCAGAGTGAAGCCCTGCCTCAGGCTGGCCGTCAGTTCTTCGTAGGTGTGAACTGGCAGATTTAAGATGAAATTACTCGAGCTCGACGGTGTCAGCTTTAACTATGGCAGCCAGCTAGCCCCGGTTTTACAGGAGCTTAATCTCTCGATTGGCGCAGGCCAATGCCATTGTGTGAGTGGGCCCACGGGCTCGGGTAAATCGAGTCTATTAAATCTACTGGCGGGCGTACAGAATCGCCCGCATGAGGGCGATATTTGGCGTCACCCAGAGTTGGTTACTGGCTTAGTGATGCAGGATCCGCAAACTCAGTTACTGCGGCAGACTGTTGGGGCCGAAGTCGCCTTCGCCTTAGAGAATCTCGGCATCCCCGCCGAGAATATGTTACCTAAAGTGCAGTTAGCGCTGCGACGCGTCGGGCTGTTTTTACGGCTCGACACCCCAGTCAGCACCCTTTCCCTCGGTCAAAAATACCGTTTGATGATTGCCGCACAGTTGGTGTGTGAGCCGCATTTACTCTTGCTCGATGAGCCATGGGCGCAGCTCGATGACCATGGCGTGAGTGAGCTGTTAGCGGTATTACGTAATCTAATTGCCGAAGGCATGGCATTGGTGTTGGTGGAGCATAATGCGGCGGCCTTTGCCGAGATTATCCAGCATTATTGTCAATTAGAGGCAGGCCGTTTATCCGAGGGGATATATACCGTCAGCGATGCCACCGTGCAGGAAGCGCCAGTGAGAGCTTGGGGAAGTACACATCACTTAGGCAAAGTACAGGTGAGCGCCGAGGCGTTTGATTTCTGCTTCGATGGTTGTCAGCCCTTGTTTAGCTGTCCACAAGGGTTTGAATTGCACGCCGGCGAGATAGTGACCTTAGTGGGGGATAATGGTGCGGGTAAAACTAGCCTCTTAAAATCCATCGCGGGCATGCTGCACTTAAAGCAGCGTTTGCCACTCAAGGTGCTAGGCCGTAAACCTAAACTCGGTGTGTACGGCGCCGAGTTAGGGTTATTGCTGCAAAGGCCGAGTCGACAACTGTTTGAAACCAGCGTGCTGGCCGAGATGCAGTTTAGTTTGAATCGTTTCGAACTGCCTAAAGAGCGTGCCGAGCAAATGCTGCTCGATCTCGAATTGAGTGCGCTGGCCGAACAGTCGCCTCATAAGTTGTCCTACGGTCAACAGCATCTTATTGCCTTGGCATCATTAGCCTGCTTGCAGCCTAAGGTGTTGCTACTCGATGACCCACTCGCGGGCATGGATAAAGAGTACTATCGCAAAGTATGGTATCTGCTCAAGCGCCTCAGTGCACAAGGTTGCGCCATTTTAATGAGTAGTCACAGAGTAGTCGTGCATAGTGCCGTGTCTCGGCAACTCAGTTTACACAATGGGTTGTTGACGGAAGACACTCTGATGGAGGAGCGCTATGTGGGTTAGTTGTCGTCGATGGCGACTACGTGCCCGCCGGCGTTGGAGTCGCGAGAAGCAAGAAACTACGCTATGCGCGCTGTCGCTGTTTTTCGTCTGCGTACTTTCCGCCTGCGCTTTTGTATTGCCCGCCGATTTATTGCTGCCGCTGGCGGCCGTGAATGGCTTGCTAGTGCTCCATGGCTTAGCGCGCCGGGGCAGTATTATGGGCGTGGTTAAACTCGGTGTGATTCAACTGACGATTACTTTAAGTCTTTATTTATTGCTCTATGGCGTTGATCACCTCGCCCAAGGCGCCGTGGTGGTGGGACGCATTATTTTAGCGACTATCCCCGGCTGGTGGTTGTGTATCACGGCTGCGCCCGAGCGCATTGGTGAAGTATTAAGTGCATTTTTGCCGAGCAAATGGGCCTTTGTGGTGGCCGCATCTTTGAGTTTGCTGCCCTATATGGCGGATGAAGTGCGCGAGATTTATCAGATCCAATGTCTGCGAGGCGCGCGTATTACCCCTAAGGCGCTGCGAAATCCTAAAAATTGGCCTGAGCTAGTGTATTGCGTGCTGTTTCCTGTATTAATCCAATTACTTAAATTATCTCGCCAGATGGCGGTTGCGGCCCAGAGTCGTCACTTTGGCAAGCGTACGCGTGTCACCCATTGGCACTCACCGAGAGACAAAAAATGAAGAAAAAACTTCCTCTGAGTTTGCAGGACTCGCTGTTTATTGGTTTTTGCGCCACTTTGCTGGTGGCATTGACGAGTATGTTAAGGCTTAAGCTCGGGATTTCTGGCCATAGCATGTTTTTGATGAGTTTCTTCTATTTGATTTGCTACGGCGTACTTGGGCGTTTTGGCAGCATGATTGCCTGTGGTGGTGTTGCAGGGCTAGTCGCGATGGCGCTCGGTGTTGGTAAGGGCGGCCCAATGATTTTATTGAAGTTTATCTTACCTGCTATTGCGATGGATCTGGTGGCCTTGTTGCTACCTCTCACCTTAAGCCTGCACTGGCGCTGCGTGATTTTAGGCATTGTTGGCTGTATGGCCTGGGCGGTCAAGGTGGCTCTGACCAATGCGCTGGCGGGCATGGCGCTCGATGTTGTACTGATCCAATGGGGTGCTAGCGTGCTTAAGGGCGGATTTTTTGCCACCTTAGGTGCCCTGCTGGTGCCTCCCGTGCTGCATAGGCTTAAGGCCCATGACCTCCTCCACCGTGACAAGTTTTAACTGCTAGGAATACCGATGAAAAATTGGCTTATTTGTATCGATGATACCGACGACATTGGCACTAAAGGCACAGGCGAGATAGCTGAGGAAATTGCACATTTGCTCGCGCAAAACTCGGGTGGCAAGGCTTCCTTTGTGACGCGGCACCAATTATTTGTGCATCCTGATATTCCTTACACCTCCCACAATAGCGCTATGTGTTTTGCGTTGCAGTCGCCGTTATCACAGGCCGAGATCTATCGTCTGGCGGTCGCGCATCTGGTGGCTGAATCTGCACCTAAGGCAGATCCTGGGATTGCAATTTTGGATGTTGATTCCGACTATGATGTGAACGCGCTGATAGACTTTGGGCTCAGAGCCAAGCGTGAAGTCATTACCAAAGCGGCCGCCTATCAGCTTGCTGAGCAGTTACAGATTCATCTGACTGAGCACGGTGGTACTGGTCAAGGTGTGATTGGTGCTTTGGCTGGGCTTGGATTGCGGTTAATGGGCAATGATGGGCGAGTGAAGGGCCAAATCAAACTCGGTCAACTTGAAGAGGTTTCCCTTGAGCTACCTGTGGCCGATATCCTCGAACAAACCGGCTTGGATGCGGTGATGAGTACCGATAAATACCGCTTGGCCGCAGACGAAAAAGTCCAACTCAAAGGCAAAGTAAAAGCTGTCTATCTTGAACATCAATTTGTTTTATTAGTCGCGAAGGACGGTGAGCTGTGGCGTAATGCTGGCAAGCAAGCCTTGCAGGACTATTGAGGTGGGAATGGATCAAAAGTTACTCAAACTGTTTGAATATGAGACTGAACGTTGGATTTTTCGGGTGGGTTTACAGCAATATTCAGAAGCAAGGCGGGCGGCGCGGTTGTGCACTCATTTTGCTCCAGATGATGAAGATGAGCAGATAGATGATGATCTTCATTCCTGCTATAACTGCCAATATCGCCGTTGGATGGTGGCAAGCTTCGAATGTGTAATATTAAAAAGTGCTATATTATTAGACGATTAGCTCGCTCTTGAGTAATGGCATAGGATTCTACTAGGTTTTTGTCTTGTTCTTTGATGCTAATCATCAAAGCATATGGTGCTTTTATCTTCCTCAGCATAGAATGCGCGTTATACTGTCCTATACTTCCAGGAAGTAAACAACGGCATCGTGCGCCCAATAGTGCGGCATGTTACGTAGTCGATAGCAGTAATATTCTCTATGCCTTGGGGTTGCTAGTATGAGTGAGTCGGCAGAATCGGTTGACCTAATCAAATTGCCAGTGTCGAAATTGACGTTGGGAATGTTTGTCACAGCAATTGACAGAAATGATCAGGGCCGGTTGGCAATTGCAAATGCTGGACAAATCAAGCACAAGGACTCGATTCTAAAATTATCAAAGAGTGGCATCAAATATGTTTGGGTCGATACGGAGCGTTCGGCTGAACATTGTGGTTTTAAACGTAAAGCCAGCAACGATAGCCTATCAGAAGTTAAAAAATCCCTACTGACCCGTGAGAAGCAACAAGCGCAGGCGAAGGTCATTTTGACCGAAGCGAAGGATCTCATTCGCAAAGTACTCTCAGAAACATTCGAGGGTAAAGCGATTGAAGTCGCTCCTTTTGAAGCACTTGCTGACAGCATGATTGAGTCAGTGTTGTTGGATGAAGACGCCCTAAAGTGTATGTCAGCACTGCGCACTAAAGATGCTTATCTGTTAGAGCACTCAGTGAATGTCGCCTTCCTGCTCGTTACTTTCGGTAAATACCTTAAACTCGACCGCGCTATGTTAAGAGAAATGGCGGTGGGCGGCATTTTGCATGATATCGGCAAGATTAAGGTCGACAATAAAGTCCTGCATAAACCGGGCAAGCTCACGCCTGAAGAATTCGAGCATATGAAGTTGCATCAAGTATATGCACTTGAAATAATGAACGAAACCAAAGGGTTGTCTCAAATAAGTAAAGATATCTGCCTAATGCACCATGAAAAATTAGATGGGCGGGGCTATCCAAGGGGATTAAAGGGAGATGAGATACCTCGCCACGGTCGGATGAGTTGTATTGTCGATATATTTGATGCCTTAACCGCGACGCGTTGCTACAAAGAGGCCATGAGTCCTGCGGCCGCCTTTAAGATCTTACTGAGCTTGACGCCATTTCACTTAGATCAAGAGCTGGTTTATGAGTTTATTCGTTGTATCGGTGTATATCCTGTAGGCTCTTTAGTCGAATTGTCCGATGGTCGAGTTGGTATTGTTTGGACCTCCAAGGATAGAGATGCATTACATCCAATTGTGAAGTGTTTTTATTCTCTAAAAGCAAAGCGTTACACTGAAGTCGCCATGGTAGACCTTCTTAAATCAGACCTTCACATTGAGCGAGGCGTATCGCCAAGCTCCTTAGATATAGATCCATCACCCTTTTATTGATTGCCCAAGTTGCACTTGATATCTACCAAGATCTTAAGTGCCATTCATTGCCCCCGCTGCGCCAAAAGCCTTACACTGGGTGAAAGTTTGCTTTGGGCTCAGTTATGAACAGTGTTCGTCAATCTCTCCTTCCCATTCTCGTTATTCTGCTGTCTTTGGCGTTGTTAATTCCCGGCGTAACTCAGCCCATTTTGAGCCTTAACGGCAGCATAAATAAGGCCAAATTAGCCGAACAGGGGATTGAGCAGGTTGCCCAAAGTTTCGATGAAGACTCGGGGCGCGACAGTGCCCGCGGCATGTTGAATATGGTTAGTGGCCTGCTGGGGCTAAATAACCTTAAAGGTGAGGTCCAAGTATTGCAGCAAACCCGTAGTATTTGGAGCACAGTCACCGAATTATATAATACTGGCAATGGCTTAGTTGCAGGACTGGTGATGCTGTTTAGTATCATTATCCCTGCGGTAAAACTCAGCTTAATGTTGGTACAACAAACCGTGAGTTCGATTGCGCTGCAGTGGCGTATTCATCATCTAGTGTCTGCGCTGGCGAAATGGTCGATGGCCGATGTGTTTGTGGTGGCTCTGATCATTACCTTTTTGGCGGGTAATGCCTCGGGCGGTATGGGTGAAATGCTAAAGACCAAGGCGGAGTTTGAGAGCGGATTCTACTTCTTTACCGCCTATTGCATCCTCTCCATCGCCAGTGGTTACTTAGTGCGTCGTCCAACACCAATTCTGTAGTCAATCAAAGGACATACAGAAGGTTCCGTATGCCCTTTATCGTTAGGAAAGCGTGCCGTTTTGATAGATGGGCATAATCCAATAACGGCAAGGGTTGTGTTTACAGACCTTTGCTAGTGCTTCAAGCAGGGCACTTTGCTGGCTTGCAGGGTGCATAATCTCAAACTTACAAAACTCCCGATAACCTTCCACCTGTTCCTTGATATTGAAATGGCTGTGCTCTCGGCTAAATCCGCAAATATTGCCCAAGCTAAAGCCGGATAAAAACTCCAACTCAATCAGAGTGTCGACTATATCGTCCTTAATATCGTTTTGGGCGATCAGGACTAGCAGTTGTTCCGTGCTCATCGGCGTTTCTCCAGCCAAAAATACAACATGGGCAGTAAATACAGGGTCGTAATGGTCGATGTGAGCAAGCCACCGATCACCACAATGGCCAAGGGTTTTTGGATTTCAGCACCAGGGCCCGAGGCGAACACTAAGGGGATCAAACCAAACATGGCGGTGGTGGCCGTCATCAGAATGGGTCTGAGTCGCCGCGCGGCACCCTGTTCGACTCGCTCCCTGAGGCTGCCAAATAAGTATTTGGTTTGTTCGTAATAACTGACCATCACTACGCCGTTAAGCACCGCGACACCTAGCAGGGCGATAAAACCTACTGAGGCGGGCACCGAGAGGTACTCCCCCGAGAGATACAAGCTGACGATACCGCCCATCATAGCGAACGGGACGTTAGCGAGGATTAATCCCGATTTTGCTAGCGAGCCGAAGGTGGTGAATAAAATCAAAGTGATCAATGCGATAGCTATGGGGATCACCAGCAACAAATTGCTGGTGGCGCGCTGCTGGTTTTCAAACTCGCCACCGAAGCTGACGCTATAGCCGCTTGGTAGTTTGATTTCCTTGGCGATTTTGCTGTTAAGCTCTTCCACAAAGCCCACAATATCCCGCCCTTGAACGTTGGTGGTGATTACCGAAAAGCGATTTCCCTGTTCCCGCTCGATCAGGATTGGGCCCTGTTTATAGCTCAAAACGGCCACATCGCTTAGGCGTTTTAGGGAATGATCCGGCATCACCAATAGCTGATTTTGCAGTTCGTTAATGTTGCTGATCTGCGCTTGATTATTGGCGATAAGCACAGGCGTGCGCTTTTTCCCTTGCAGCACTTCGGTGACGACCACGCCTTCGAGTTGGCTCTTGAGGTAACGGGCAAATTCCATAGTGCTCATCCCAAACCCACGGGCGAGCTCGTTATCTAAGGTGAGATTAATAAAGGGGCTACCTTCAATCATTGCCATCTTAACGTCGACGCTGCCCTGAGTGGCGGTGACCAGTTGCTCTATCTCTCCGGTGAGTTTGCCTAAGGTCTCGATATCATTACCGAATACTTTAATCGCGACATCCCCAATACTGCCTGTGAGCATTTCGGAGACACGCATCTGTATCGGTTGCGTAAAGTTAAAGTTCACGCCGGGATATTTAAGCAGCACAGTGCGGATGGCATCGATAAGCTGCTCTTTAGTCGCAAAACGCCATTCGCTGCGTGGGGCCAGTTCTAAAAACACATCGGTTTCGTTCAGTCCCATGGGATCTAAACCAATCTCATCGGCACCAGTGCGCGCCACCATCTGTTTGATTTCGGGGATTTGGCTTAGCAGTGTTTGCTGGATCTGTTTATCGATAGCGATGGAGGCGTCGAGGGAAATCGAAGGGGATTTCTCTAACTGGAGAATGATGTCGCCCTCATCTAAGGTCGGCATAAAGGTTTTCCCCACCAGACTAAATAGACCCAGACTGACGATCAGCAAGCTAAAGGCGGTGAGCATAAAAGGTTTTTGCCAACCAAAGCAGGCTTTTAGGCTTCCAAGGTAAAGATGCTTGAGCTTTTCGATGGCCCTAGGTTCTTTCGCGGCCTTTTCGTTAACGAGATACGAGGCAATCACGGGGATCACGGTCAGCGATAACACCAGCGCCGACAGCATGGCAAACACTATGGTGATGGCGACTGGGGTAAAGAGTTTGCCTTCTAAACCACTGAGGGTGAGCAGTGGCGAGAACACTATGATGACGATAACCGTGCCCGATACTACGGGAATGGCGACGTCTTTGGTGGCGCGAAAGATCAAGTGTAAACGCGGCAAACGCTGTTTAGTGGCGATTAAATTCACCATATTTTCAACCACGACCACGGAAGAGTCCACCAACATGCCGATAGCGATAACGAGGCCTCCAAGACTCATCAAGTTAGCGGAGAGATTGAAGTAATCCATCATCAAAAAGGTGAACAGTGCGGCTAGCGGTAGTGACAGGGACACCACTAACGCGGCGCGCACATTACCTAAAAACAGCGCCAGCAATACGATGACCAGCACTACGGCCTCGAATAGCGCATTGGAGATGGTCTCAATAGCGGTATTGATCAGGTTAGCGCGGTCGTAAAAGGTGTTTATCTGGCTGCCTTCAGGGAGAGTCAGGCTGATTTGCGCCAGCTTTTCCTTAATGTTGTTAACCACTTGTGCCGTATTGGCGTCCTTGAGGGCAATGATTAAAGCTTCGGCGGTTTCGTTGCCATCCTTAGTGACGGCACCGTAGCGTGCAAGGTGGCCTATCTGGATATCGGCGAGATCCTGCAAGCGATAGACTTTGGCATTATCGGCTTTGATCACTAGCTGTTTAAGCTCGTCGATATCATCGATGCGTCCCTCGGAGCGCACTATGATGGTGTCAGTACCTATGGTGAGCTTACCAGCACCTTCGTTGTGATTATTCTCCACAATCGCCTGTTGCAGCGCGGCAAAGCTCACGCCCGCAGCCGCCATCGCCGCAGGATTGGGGCTGATACTAAAACTCTTGGCATAACCGCCGAGGATATTCACATCGGCAACACCCGGCACTGTGCGCAGCAGCGGCCGAATTTCCCACTCGAGTAATTGACGTCGCTCCAGCAGGGAAAGATTGGGGTTTTCGAGTGAAAACATAAAGATTTCACTGAGCGGCGTGCTCATGGGCGCCACACCGCCACTCACACCTTCGGGAAAACTGTCCCAGACCGCAGTGAGGCGCTCGCTCACCTGTTGGCGCGCCCAATAGATATCCGTGCCTTCTTCAAAATCGAGGGTGATATCGCTAATGGCATACTTAGTGGTCGAGCGTAGAATCGATTGCTGCGGAATGCCGAGCAGCTCGGTTTCAATCGGGACGGTAATCTGGGCCTCGATTTCCTCCGGCGTCATGCCGGGAGCCTTGAGGATGATCTTCACTTGGGTTGGGGAAATATCCGGAAAGGCATCCAAGGGAATGGCAAACCAAGCGCGTGCGCCAGCCAACATGAGGATCAGCGCCACAATCAGCACAAAAAGTCGCTGAGTGAGCGAAAAACGGATCACAGAGGTGAGCATCTTATTCGCCTCCTAAACCGAGCATGATGCCTTTCACCGCGGCAACCGACTGGGATAGGACTTGCAGCTGACTCAAGTCTTGATCGCTGGCGACAATATATTGCTCCGGCGTTGAGCCTAAAATATCGACCGTTAGCGCATTGAGCTGGCTATCGGACCGAGTGAACACTTGGCTGTCTTGCTCCCAACTAAACACACTGTTTTTGGGGAGTAAATACACGGCCTTTTGATACTCGGGAACCACTGTCATTTGCTGGCCTAACAACAGGTTACATTCCTGCGGCACCGCCGATGACCAAGCCGTAACAAAGGCGCCTTCGGCAATCGCCGACAGTGACTCAATCGCGATATGGCATTGATTAATGTTGATGGCCGACAAGGAATGTGACTGCCCCGTCGGCACATTGACTTTGACGCGGATGCTGTTATTGGGCGCCAGTGAAAATAGCTGATCCCCCGCCATATAAGGGCCGCTGATGGCATTGAGTTTAACGATACCGTCAACGGGCGCGGCGACCACTAAGGAGTCAGTTGCCGCATCCGTGCTGTGGACGCGCTCCATAAAGTGCTGCATATGCTCGTATTCGAGGTGAGTAGTGAAATAGTCCTGACTGATCTCACGCCATTTTTCGGCGCTTATGCTGCCATTGGCGAGCAAAGGTTTGTTGCGCTCATAACGACTCTTGGCGAGTTGATACAGGGTAGCCGCGGCCTCGACTTGGGCGAGGTAGTGGAACACTTCTGGCCCTGTGAGTTTAACTATCGCTTGGCCTTTACTGACGCGCTGGCCTTGGCCGACGAGAAAGTGCACCTGCTGGATGTTCTCGGGCGTGCTGATCCAGTAATCATTGCCGGGGAGGATTTCAATCTGCGCTGGCAGAGGGCTGCCCTCATAACTGGCGACTCTTTGGGGGTGAGTGTAACTGAGGTCGAGATTACCTAAGGCGCTAATGGCTAAGCTTTCGGCCTGTGCCAAACCTACAACACTCGTGGATAAACAGAGAAGGCATGCGCCGTACTTGGCCATCATAATGAAATTCCTAAGGCTTGGAGTTGTTGGGAATGCAGTTGTTGTAAACTGACGCGGTTGAGCGCCAAGCGGGATTCGGTGTCGAGCGCCTCCATATAGCGGCGTAGCCAGACTTCATAACTCACCTGATCTTGATCTTTTACCTTGGCGAGTTCCTCGGTAATGGTGCGACTGAGGGCGAGCGCTTGGGTGAGTAGGCGCTGTTGCTCGACGAGGTTAGTTTGCTGGCGGACTAATTGATCCCATTGGTTTTTAAGCTCGAGGGCGCTGCGGTCAAGATTGAGACTTTGCTCGGTATTCGCTTGTTGCCATTGGGACAAATCGCTCTGGGACAGCGCCGAGCCCAAGGTTAAGGGCACTGACACGGCTATGCCTAACTGCTGATCATCCACGCCCGTATCCGAGGTATTTTTTGCTGTGAGTGAGACGGTCCAAGGATCGCGCTCACCCGCTTGCTGAGTTTGGATTAGCAACAAGTGTTGCTGTTGTTGCAGCTTTAGCAATTGCCATAGGGGATGTTGGGCTAAGGTCTCCGCGCCCTTGCCAAGCGGGCGGTCCGTTTCTTCTATCGCGCTCGGCATTCGGTCTTGACCCGTCAGCTGTTGATACAGGGCTAAAGATTGGGCTTGTTGCTGCAGAATGTCGGCGCGGCTTAAGGCGATATCGACACTTTCCCGCTCCAGTAGCAGAGTGTTGGCCAGTGGCAGTTCCCCCGCATCGGTCAGTTGTTTTTGCTGGCGATGGAGTTTATCGAGCAACTGCTGTTTGCGCTCCAGCTGCGACAGTTTGACTTCGCTCTGGCGGTATTCCCACAAGCTCTGCCTTAATAATCCCGAGAGATACAAGCCTTGCAGCGCTGTTTGTTGTTGATGAATTTGCTCGGCGAGTTGTTTTATTTGCTTATCGCTGCTGTGTAGCGCGGGCGATTTAAATGGCAAATTGACTGAGAGTTCCTGCTCGTAGCTGTTACTATTATCCAAACTCCCGAGGTGACTTAAGCTAATGCTCGGCAGGCCAGTGAGCCAGGTCGAGCTGGATAAATTTGCCGATTGGGTATTCGACGAAGTGAGATGAGTCAACCTAGCTTGGCTGCTCGAAAGCGCTTGGGAAAGGTCGGCTTCCGCCGCAAGACACAGGAAACTACTGCCGACTAAGCTGGTCAACAGACATAACTTGATACAAGACGAACTGACAGACATGAGATGATTCTGTGGTATTAAACAATGCTGTCAGTGTAGGGATTGACGGGTGAAAGTCGTCGGGGACCTGTATCATAAATCCGCCTATGGTACATATGTCCCATAAAGTAATTGATTGATTTTGCTTTTATTTAGGAGTTTTAGATGAAGGATATTGTCATTATTGGTCTGCTGGCACTCATCATGTGCTTTAAGCTTTTTGACATTAGTTCCGACATTCAATTAGGCATTCCGCAATGGCACTTAGTGCAGGAAGCCATACTCTTAGTGCTCACCGCCGTCGGTGCCATCTATCTAAGTTACGATTTAATGCGCCGCTCGCGTGAGGTTAAAGCCTTAGCAAAACGCCTCGAGTACGCCGATAAGAAAATCGACAATATGTCGACCCAAATGCGCTCCGCCAGACAGGAATACAGCCAAGCCGTATCGAACCAGTTTGATACTTGGGGTTTTACCAAGAGCGAGCAGCAAGTCGCATTTTTATTGCTTAAGGGGCTGAGTTTTAAAGAAATCGCCGAAGTGAGGCAGACAAAAGAGAAAACCGTGCGCCAACAGGCGTCGACCATTTATGGCAAGGCCGATGTGGATGGCCGCCACACCTTTTGTGCTTGGTTTATGGAGGATTTTATTCAAGAACATAACCAAGAACTGGCGGCAAACGAGTCCGATAGCGCCCATAAAGCCGCTTAAGCTAAACTCTCAGGCTTAGTTTTTATAGCTATTTATTATTGAAAATCGATATTGGCTGGCTTTTTAGTTCTAAACAATAATGATCATCCTCGAAATTTGTCGGATGATGCAATTGAAAAACTCGCTGCTGATTGTGTTTTGCTTTATTGCCCTCGTTGCATCCACGCAAACCACAGGATTACTCCGCTCGCTGATCGAATTTTCCGCTTTTTTAGGCGTACTGGGGTTGGCTTGGCAGATAAAACCCAACGCCGAATAATGCATCCCGCGTTAGCGCGTCAATCTGAGCCGCTAGGCTCAAATCCAATCTATTGAAAATACAGAATATAACCTAAAGACGTTACCCCAATTGCCGTCCACAGGATCACGCCCAGTAGCAAAGGCTTAGGGCCGCTTGCCCGCATCTTTTGCACCGTAATCCCCGCACCAATCAAGAACAGACATAGGACCAAGGTACGTTTCGACACCATAAACAACGTGTCGTAGAGTGGTTGATACTGCGGCAACCAATGGGCGATTGCGATGGCTAAACAGTAAAATCCGATAAAATACGGTAGGTTAAGCTTACGTTTATCGCCGCCAAAGATCAGCGCACTGACAAGGGCGATAGGGATAATCCACAGTGCGCGCGCCAGTTTAATGGTTGTGGCGGTTTTAAGTGCTTCATCACCGTAGGCAGAGGCCGCGCCGACGACTGAGGAAGTATCGTGAATCGCGATGGCACTCCACACGCCAAAATCGTATTGGCTCATATTGAGCAAATGCCCGAGGGCGGGGAATAAAAATAAAGCCACCGAGTTGAGTACAAATACACAGGCTAATGCGGTGGCGGTTTGGTCTGGTTTGGCATTAATGGCGGGCGATACGGCAGCAATAGCGCTACCGCCACAAATCGCGGTGCCTGAGGCGATTAAATGCCCTGTGATCGGGTCAAACTTTAAAGCGCGAGTCACCATAAAGCCTAAGAGCAGCGTAAAAATAATCGAGCCGACAATCAGCCCGAGATTGTGGCTACTGGCCTCAATCGCGGCATTGAAGTTAATGCCAAAGCCTAAGCCGATAATCGAATAGGACAGTAATTTTTTGGTGAGGGCGGCGATATTCCAGTCGTTTGGTACCCAACCTAGGCTGGCCAAGGTAAAACCGAGCACAAGTGCCATAGGGGATGAGATAAAAGGCGCGAGACACAGTAGCGCTGCGCAGATAAACATAAGGCGATGAGGTTGCTTAAGTTGCGAGACTATCGATGAAAAATTCATAACGCCTTAGGTTTGCGACTGAGTGTTTGGTTCTAACTACTGGAGCGCGGTTTTATATGGCAACGAGGTTAGAACTGAGACGCTGATAAAAGCGGGTATTATAGCGATGGAATTAATCTTCAATAAAATCAATTTAATTTATTTTGAGAGTCAGTTTTACTGACTATTGGGCCGATGGAATGATCATAAAGGAAAGCTGAGGAGATTCACCTATGGTTTCATCTCCTCCAACTGTAGGATTAAATTAAAGATTAACGATGCTTTGCAGGCTGTAATCACCACCGTCTTTAGCGGTAAACAACTTGTCTTGAATATCGTTGGCGCTTGGCATTCCCGCATGTAACAGGCTTAACCAGTGGCGAGATGTGGCGTTGCGAGTGTCCTTTGGCTCAGTTGCTTGTGCCATTGGGGTTTCGATTTGCACATCTTCCAAATTCGCTAAATCCCGCGCGCCTATCATGCCAGTGCGGTCGAAACATAACTCTACATGGCAGCCTTGGTCCTGTAACACTATGGCGCTTGGTGCATCTTTAGTGCCGTTGAAGGCAACAAACTGCTTGGTTTGGCGTAATCCGCTGTGGCTGCCGTCGGCAAAAAATGCCAGCAGGTGTTGGTAATAAACCACATAGCTGATCACATCTTGGTGCGAACCCGCATCCAGCGGGAAATGACGGTCGAGGAATTGCTTCGCTTGGGCAAGTTTTTCATGTTCGGCCACGTTCACTTGGGCGACGGCAAGCACTTCTTCTGCGATGAAGCTGTTAAGATTCGATTGGATCTGGTTGCTCTTGATAATTGACATATTCATCGCTAGTTCCTCTACACTTTCCAATTTAAAAATTAGGGCCTTGATTTCACTTTAGCTTGTCCAACAGCGTTAATCGTTAAGCAGTGCTAGGTGGATAACCCTTCCTCGATTGCTTAATTTGTAGTCTAGTCTTTTTTTGACTACAATTTCACAATAAAAATTTTACAATGTGAATTTTACAAAATGCGCAATGACCAGAGCTTGATGAGAAAATCACACTTCCTTGGAACAAAAATACGTAACCTACGGAAACGTAACAATTTAACCATGGAAGATTTATCCGCGCGTTGCATCCGCGTCGATGCAGGCAGTGCGCCCTCTGTGTCATATTTGTCGATGATCGAACGCGGAAAACGCGTGCCGAGTGCCGAAATGTTGGCCGTGATTGCCACGGTTTTTCAAAAGGACGTTGACTGGTTTTTAGACGACGTGCCCGAGGAGAGTGCCATCACGCCGGACAAGGGCCGCCGTGGTGGGATCAGTGGCATGGCACTCGAACCCAGCTTTTTGTTTTCAAATGATATTTTGCAAATAGCGATTCCTGAAATGCTATCCCAGACGGGGATCTCGGGTCGACAATTCGCCCACTTATTAATCCGCGCCCATCAGGAGCACCATCAAAACCATTTCCCCGATCTTGAACGTGCAGCCGAAGAGGTTGGGTTAAAACGAATGCCCTTATCCCTCGAGGATATGTTGGATATTGCCAAGGGAGTAGGCTTAAAAATCAAATGGATAGATAGTACGCCCCAGGAGGTGATCGACGAGCGTGGCGTAAGCTCCCATCAGTTAGTGACCTCTTTCTTCGAGCCGCCCAGCACGATTTACATCAATAAAGTCCTTAAAAATCGCCCCAGTCGGCTGAAGTACGATCTCGCCGCCCATATCGGTCATTGCGTATTGCACAACAAAGATGGGCTTAAGAGTGTGATGATCTCCGGCCGAAAACTGGAGATGGATGAAGAAGTGACCATGCAGTCTAATACCCTGAACGCACAGGATATTTTGCATGCATGGCGCGACTTTGAGTCCAGCTTTTTCGCGGGAGCCTTGTTATGCCCTAAAGTGCCTTATCGGCAGTTACTCGACCGCCACGGTTACGAAATTGAGGTGCATAAACAGTTACAAGTGTCGGCCTCGGTGGCTATGCGGCGGATGACGGTCGTATCGCCTTATCCCCATTGGCATTATTTTGATGCCTACGCGCCGGGCAAGCTTAAAGCCGTTTACCGCGGTAACGGTATTCCCTTGCCTTGGGGCAATATGCGCCTGGTGGAAGACCCCTGCCAACACTGGGCGGTGTTTAGAATGATCAGCGAGCCTTCAGTTGGGACCTCCGCGCAAATTTCGATTTTAAATGTGGGCAATGAACCACGGATTTATTGCTGCGAATCGATCAAGGTCGAAGACTCCGCGGGCAACCCCCATGTGCTCTGCGCTGGCATTGATCTCAATCCGGCCATTGAAGCCCAAGGCAAAGATGCCCTCTCTATCGCCCATGATCTAAAATCAGCCTGTGTTGCTGGTGGCGGATCAGTCGCGATTCCTAAGCATATAAAAAGTGACTTAGTCAGCATTGCTAAGATATTGAATATCAACTGGATTGAACGCGGTATTAAAAATGATGCTCGGCTTATCTGCTCCCGCGGCGCCGTCTGCCCACGGCAACCCAGCTGTTATCAAGCGGGTAAATCTCAGTGTGATGGGGTGGAGTAAACTATGCCGCGAAGTTTTGCATAGGATTTAGTAAATGGCTGCGATTAAGCACTCTCACTTTAGTGACACGCCGCCCTTTTATTTTATAAGAAGTCGTCCCTGAGGGCTCGACGGCGGCATCTGCTGCATATGAGGTGTAAAATGTTAAATTTCCCCGTATATCAGGGTAAAACTATTGCTTACCTTGACCAAAATATTCTCGATGTGTTTGTAAAGTTCGGTATGATAGATTTTGCACATATGTTAAAGGAAAACTTCCAGATCGTTTATTCTGATGAGACTCTAAATGAGATAAAAAGGTCTGGAGAATATGCTAGTAAATTTTTGGATGTGTTAAACGATTTAAATGCACTCCATCTAAAACAGATGATGACAGACTCATTTGAACAAACAGATAAAGCTACTGTTTCTAAAAAAGATTCATATTTAGCTTACAAAGAATACTGCGACCAATTACCTTTGTATCAGGAATTGCTTGGTTCAATGATGCAAACAGTATTTAAAATATATGGTGGTCGAAAAGGTGATAACTTTGAAAAGATTAATAGTGAATTACTCGGAGTTTTTTCTAATCTTATGATTCATCTTCATGAGCAAGCAGACACTCTAAACGATAGTAGCCCTAATTTAGCTTACACAATTAAAGATACCGCAAAAAATTCCTTGGAGTGCATGGATAGTGCTCTTAAACAATCTGCATCATTGATGTCATCAAATGTGAACGATGAGGAAAACTGGTCTGGTGTAAGAGATTTCAGAAACGCTATGAATATTGGCCCAGTGGAGTTAAATAACATATCGCCTCCAAATGTTCTTGAAAAAATATGGGACTTATATAAGGATAAAGAAGAGTATAAAAATTTAAATTGGACAGTAGATGATTTCTTCTTTATAAAATCAGACCTTATTTCGCCAGGGAAGTCATTATTTAATTTTCAAAAAATTACATGTATATATAATCATCTTAATTTTATTGGTTATTATCCAGATTCTAAGACTTATAAAGAGCGTCGTTTTACTGCTGCACTTAGCGACCAAGGGCATGCATCTATAGCTTCATTCGCAGACGTAATATTCTCAAGAGATGAAAGCTTTGTTAAAAAAACAAGAGCAGCATATGAGTACCTTGGAATTAATACAAAGGTAATTTTTGTTACGTTAGATTTAAAAGAGGAACAGTAAGCTATTTAAGAGTAATTTGTAATGAGTGACTACATTCAAAAATTTATTTAATTACCTATCAATATGTGTGGAGCTCGAGTTATAAATTGTTAGCAACAGGAATACACCAGAATTAACGAGATTAAGCACTGGCATGTAAGTGACCGTTGGCGGCATGGATGCCGCCGTCGAGCCTATAGGGATATATTCACGGCGAGTCACTGGAATGCCAGTGCTTAATCATTTGCGAACAGATAATCTGTTATTGCTGTTCGACTAATCACACTAAGCCCTAATCTGTCCTGTGCCTGAAACCAGGTATTTTTCAGTGGTTAAGGCTTCGAGTCCCATGGGGCCGTAGGCATGTAGCTTAGTGGTGGCTATGCCGATTTCGGCGCCGAGGCCGAGTTCGCTGCCATCGGAAAAACGTGATGAGGCATTCACCATAACGACCGAGGCATCCACTGCGCGTTGAAAGCGGGCGGCGGTGAGTTCATTGTCGGTGCAAATCACCTCGGTATGGTGGCTGCCAAACTTAGCAATATGTTGGGTGGCGACTTCAAAACTGTCGACTTGGCGAATGGCGATTTCTAAGTCCAAGTATTCTTGTCCAAAATCCTCTTCTGCCATATAAGTGCAAGCGTCGAAATACGCGGCGGCCGGAGGACATGCATTGATTTTTACTTGATGCTCAGCTAGTGCTTTGGCGACGCGGGGCAAGAATCGCGGCGCGATATCCTTATGCACTAACAAGCCTTCGAGGGCGTTGCATACGCCTGTGCGTTGGGTTTTACCATTAAGCAGCAAATTTAAGGCGATATCTTGATTGGCGTCCTTATCCACATATAAATGGCACACGCCCTTAAAGTGTTGAATAACCGGAATGCTACTGTTTTCAGTGACGTAATTAATCAACCCTTCGCCACCGCGAGGGATGATCACATCGATAAATTCCCGCTGCTGCATCAGTTCGAGCATCAGGGCGCGGTCAGGATCGGGGATTACGCTGATTAGTGCTTTAGGTAAACCATAGGCGGTGAGTACCGCCTGTAAAATGCTGGCGATCACTTGGCTGGTGTGGAGTGCTTCCTTACCGCCTCGCAGGATCACCGCATTGCCGGATTTAAAGCACAGGGCGCCTGCATCGGCAGTGACATTAGGTCGCGCCTCATAAATCATGCACACCACGCCGAGTGGCACGCGCATCTTGCTGATGGATAAGCCGTTAGGTCGTTTACCAATAAAACGCTCGCGCCCAACGGGATCGGGCAGGGCGGCGATAGTTTCGATTCCTTGCGCCATTGCCTCAATACGATGCTGGTTCAGCGTGAGGCGATCGACCATGGCAGGGCTTAAGTTGTCCTGAGTCGCTCGGTGCACGTCAATCAGGTTCGCGCTTTGGATTTCATAGCTTTTTTCCCTTAATGAGCGCGCCATATCCAGTAATACGGTGTTTTTTAACGACTCATCGAGTTGGGCTAGTGTGCGGGCCGCATGGGCGGCATCGGCAGATATTTGTTTAATTAGGCTCATAGTTTCTCCACTCAAATGGATTTAAGAATGGCGATATTCTTATCGGAAATGATGGGGCCGGTTTTTTGCTGGAATTCACTGGCAAACGCCTGATCATCCTGCTCGGTAATAAAACTCAGTAGGCAACTGCTGTAGTTAGATTTGGCTTTTGCTAACTTAGTGCCATCGCCTTTACGCACCAGAATGGTGTCGCCCACTGAGAAATCCCCTTTGACTTCAACCACATCATCACTGGTTAATTGCTCGCTGTGCTGATCGAGTGCGAGGTCAAAATCATCCTCGACGATCACTTCGCCCTGCGCTTGCGAGGTGTGGGTCATCCAATGCAAATGCTCCTGCATCGGTTTTTCGTAGGGGGTAAAGAGGGTGCCCGGATTTTGCCCCTTTAGCAGCTGGCTAAAGGAATCGGCATTAAAGCCATTGATAATAAAGGTCTCAATGCCGTGGGAGATGGCTTTCTCGGCGGCTTGGATTTTAGTGCGCATGCCACCTGTGCCAACATCGCTGCTGGCGCCTCCCGCCATCGCATAGATATCTGCATTGATTTCAGTGACTTGCTTTATCAACTTGGCATTGGGATGTTCGTGGGGATTTTGATCATAGAGTCCATCCACATCCGAGCAAATCACTAAGGTGTCGGCATCGGCCGCAGCCGCCACCATGGCCGAGAGATTATCGTTATCGCCAACCTTAAGTTTGTCAGCGGTAACGGCATCATTCTCATTGATGATCGGCATTAAACCGTGTTCGAGCAGGCTAAAAATCGTGTCTCGAATACTGATATAACGCTCGCGATTACGTAAGTCTCCATGGGTCAGCAGCAGTTGGGCGGTGGGAAAATCAAATAGCTTATTCCATGTCGCCATCATATCCGCCTGACCCGCAGCCGCCATGGCCTTTTTCACCGTCACACTCGGCTGAGTTTGGCCCTCAAAATGATGCCAACCTGCGGCAACCGAGCCGGATGAAACCAGTACCACTTGGATACTTTGGACGCGGCAGTAAGTAATAAACTGCGCGATACCCAAGAGATAATGGCTACTGCAACCTTGCTTGTGGGGCGCGATTAAGGCGCTCCCCACTTTGACGACGATACGTTTACGGGGAGAGTCTGTCATAACCGCCTCCTTAGCTTTCCTCAGCCAGTACACGACCAGCCTGATGGAATTGCTTAGTGGTTTTAGGACAAGGATCGGTATCGAATTTGCTCACCAGATAAATCACAGTGCTGCTGACAACAAAGCCTGGGATCATCTCATACACTAAGCTAGTCAATGCCTTACCATCGGCAAGCACGGGGGCATAAATCCAAAAGAGTACCGTGAGCGCGCCTGAAATAATCCCCGCAATCGCCGCTTTATGGGTGAGATTGGCTTTATACAAACTAAACAGCACCAGCGGACCAAATGCGGCACCAAAGCCTGCCCACGCATTACTCACGAGGGAGAGGATGCTGTTAGAGCGATCAAGCGCCAGCAGCGTTGCGACAATGGCAACACCTGCGACCCCGTAACGACCCATTTTGACCATCTCTTGCTCGCTCGCTTGTTTCTTCGAGAGGGTGCGATAAATATCTTCGGTCAGCGAACTCGACGAGACTAATAACTGCGATGAAATCGTGCTCATAATGGCCGCGAGAATCGCTGCTAGCAGGAAGCCGCTGATTAAGGGATGGAACAGTAGCTCTGAAAATACGATAAAGATGGTTTCAGGGTCTGACAGTTTCATGCCAAATTTATTGGCGTAGGCGATACCGACCAAGCCCGTCGCTAGGGCGCCGATAATGGTCACTGTCATCCAACTGATGCCGATGCGGCGTGCGGTTTTAATGTCGGCGACCGAGCGGATCGCCATAAAACGCACAATAATATGCGGCTGGCCGAAATACCCAAGTCCCCACGAGAGGCTCGAGATTAAGCCAAGCAGAGTCACATTTTGCATCGCGTCGGTAAAATGCGGGATCGACTGATAGGCAAAATTCATCATACGATCTGCGCTGGTAAATTCTTGATATGCCACGAAAGGCACTAACACCAAGGCGACAAACATAATGCAGCCTTGCACAAAGTCGGTGAGGCTAACGGCTAAAAATCCCCCCAGCAGAGTGTACGACACCACGACGGCTAAGGTGACGACTAGGCCAATATCGTAGTTCAGCCCAAAGGCGGATTCGAACAACTTGCCGCCCGCGACTAATCCCGCCGAGGTATAGAGGGTGAAAAAGATCACTATGATGGCGGCGGCAATAATGCGAATGCTGTTATCGGCCTGACCAAAGCGTTTGGCGAAGAACTCTGGAATAGTCAGCGCGTTATCGGCGACCTCGGTGTAGACCCGTAATTTAGGGGCAACAACCAGATAATTGATTAGAGCACCAATTAATAATCCGAGGGCGATATACAGGGTTTCAAACCCCACTAGGAACATGGCGCCGGGCAGGCCCATCAGCATCCAGCCACTCATATCCGAGGCGCCGGCCGAGAGAGCCGTGACGTGCGGACTCACTTGGCGGCCACCCAAAATGTAACCAGAGACATCATCGGTCGACTTACGATAGGCGAACAAACCAATAGCGAGCATGGCAATAAAGTAAATTGCCAATGAAACGTAAGAGAGGGAATTCATCGATTATTTTCCTCCTAACGCTTTGTTATTTTGAATGAAGCTCGGTTTCAAAATGACAAAGAGATAGGTACTTAGAATGGCGAACAGGCAGAAATATTGTAGTGTTCCATGAAGGCGTTCCCGGGTGGAACGGATGATCTGTGAGATGGGGTTTTCATCTGTAGCATGCTGAGCTGACATAATGCCTCCTTGATTTATTTAGAGTGAATAATAGTTAGTGCTATAACTATAATAAGATCTTTATTAGCAAAATATCAAGTTGAAATGCCCAGTTTGCATACTTTCGGTTGGCGTAAAGCAAGGGAAATTGATTTGAATACTGATAAATTTACCTGTGCTTTTAACCGATAATGGGGGCGAAAGAGTGGGATGTTAAGAGCGGATAAATAGGCTTGATGGCTTATCGTTGAACATAAAAAAAGCGGCGCTGAGAATATCAGAACCGCTTCGATAAAATGCAACATTCACAGGCTATTGAGCCTGATTTAAAACTTGAGTCATGCGCTTAGCGCATAGTCACAAATTCCTCAGCGCCAGTGGGGTGGATGGCGACAACGGCATCGAAATCGGCTTTGGTGGCGCCCATTTTCATGGCAACGCCAAATCCTTGGAGGATCTCATCCATACCAAAACCAATGCCATGAATACCAACGACTTTCTCTTCTTTACCGGCGCAGACCAGTTTCATCTTACAGGCTTGGCGATGGCTAGTGACGGCGGTATACATGGAGGTAAAGCCTGAGGTATAGACCTTCACATTGTCATCACCATATTGCGCGCGGGCTTCTGGCTCGGTTAATCCCATAGTGCCAATCGGTGGATGGCTAAAGACCACGGTTGGGATTTGACTGTAATCCATTTTGGCATCGCTCATGCCGTTAAATAGGCGCTCGGAGAGTAAACGACCCGCTTTAACTGCAACAGGAGTCAGCTCCACACCGCCCGCCATAATATCGCCCACGCAATAAATGCCTTTGTGGGTGGTATTTTGCTGCGCGTCGGTAATCACATAGCCTTTGCTATCCAGTTGCACATCGGTGTTTTCTAAACCGATATTGCCCGTTGCGGGTGAACGGCCGATAGCCCAAATCAGGCAATCGACGGTCACACTTTCGCCATTTTCAAGGTTCAGAGTCAGGCTGTCGTCGGCATTTTTGACCACAGATTGTGGGACGCTGTTGGTATGCAGGGTTGGGCCTTCGGTCTTCATGGCATCGACGAGGGCGTCGATTAGCATAGGATCGAAGTTACGCAGCGGCGCATGTTTACGCACAAACAAGTGAGTCTCACTGCCAAGTGCGTGTAACACGCCCGCGACTTCGACGGCGATATAGCCAGCGCCGACGACTGCGACACGTTTAGGTTGTTCGCGCAGGGCGAAGAAACCATCGGAATCAATCCCGTATTCGGCACCAGGAATGTTTGGGATGGTTGGCGCGCCGCCGGTGGCGATCAGGATATGGTCAGCCGTGTAGTGCTCGCCATTCACTTCAATGGTGTTGCCATTAACGAAACGGCCATAACCATTGAGCAGGGTGACTTTGTTATTGGTAAAACCGCGACCGTAGGCCTCGTGTATGCGACCAATATAGGCTTCGCGGCTGTTTACTAAGGTGTTCCAGTCGAATTTGTTGACTGAAACATCAAAGCCATAATCTTTGGCGTAGAGGTTCATGGCTTCGGCGATATGCGCGCCATACCACATGACTTTTTTGGGTACGCAGCCCACGTTTACGCAGGTGCCGCCAACGTGTTTTGCTTCGATGAGTAGCACTTTAGCGCCACGCATGGCAGCTCGGTTAGCTGAGGCGATACCGCCGCTGCCTGCGCCTAGGCAGATATAGTCAAAATGTTGAGCCATGAGTTTCTCCGTCTAACTCTAAGAATGAGGTGCTTAATAGCAGAAGGTCATTGTAGGTTGGAATGGGTTTGCAGACCAGCCCATTAAGTCGCCAGGGTATAGACCTTGGTTTGCCACAAAAAATCTCCATGAAGCGGAGATTTTATCCCTTGGCGGTTAGCTTAAGCTTAACGGCGATATTGGCAGCGATGGTAATCATCAGGGTTTGGTCCTTCTACGCCGCATTTAAGGCATTGCCACTCCTGCTTGCGAGCATTGAGTTCATCGCTATGGTAGTCGGCGGCTTGCTCTCGCTTATTGCCGATCTGGGTTTCGAGCTGTGACATGCGCGCATCAAGCCAACGGCAACTAGGATCGTTAGCGACTTTATCTCTGCTGGCGAGTTGTTGCTTGCGACTCAATTTTTTATTTTTAGTCTTAGTGGATTGCGTCTTGTTGGTCTTTGTTTTTGGGGACGTATTGTCAACATTGACGGTGGGAGGCGAATAATCCAAAGCGCTTTGCTCTGCAGGAATGGGCAGCGGTTTACCTTGACTGTCGAGCAGGGTCCCCAGTGGTAGTGAGTCAGTCGTACTACTTTTTGACAGAGATTCTAATACTAATTCAGGCTCGCTCTCGGGTGCCGCTAAGGATGGCAGAGTACAAAATGCTAGTGTAATAAATGTGTTCGTGAGTATTTTAAACTGATGAGCCAACATTCCCTGTGCCTCGCTAAATCAAGGTCGTTCCATCGACATCTTGAGTGTAGTTTGGACGGGAACGGTTTGCCAAGCCGAAGGGAGTTAGGCCGAGTAACGCTTAGAAGCTGATATTGAAGTGGATGCCCGCATAGGTTTGATCCTGTGAGCTAAAGTCGCCATTCGTGGCCGCTTCTTGCTCTATATCTGCCTGCGCAATGCTGTGGCTAATATGGCCACTAATATTCATATTCTCGGTAAGGTTATAGCTTGCTTCTAGCCCAAACTGGAGATGATTTCTACCATTGTGCTCTTCTGTTCGATATTTAAAATCAACGCCTTGTGTTACGTAGGGGGAGAGTGTGAATTGCTCTGTAACTTGCCAATAGCTGTGTAGGCTCAGCTCCACAAAATAGCCCGCCGCCTCGGTGGAGTAGACATAACTCACGGAAGGCACTAGCCAAGGCTTGGCGGTGTAAGCCAATTCAGCAAACAGTTCGTTATCCTGACAGCGGCTACTGCTATAGCCTTCAATACGTTGATAGCCAAGATTCGCTTCTAAATGTTCACTTAAATCCAAAGCGTATTCTAGGCCAATATTCCACTCGGTATAGGCTTGGCTATCACCACGGCCAACGAGGGCATAGGTGGTGAGATTGCCGTATTGAATACTGGTATTCATCCAATAAATACCGCCTTTAGCCAAGTTATTGCGCCCCTGCGAAACATACTTGCTATCCCAGCCTAAATCGATGTTAGCAGTTAAAGGCACGTTAGCCGCAGATAATTTGCTGTTTAATATCCCTTCGGTTTGCGCCAAGCTCTCGTTGGCCAAACATGGATGGCTAAAGCAAACTAAGCTAATGGCGCCTACGGCGCTAATGATGGATTTAACTGATGCTGCCATAAATAAGCCAATCTAATTGAAAATATAGAATATGCACAGATGTTAGCCTATATACATATAAGCGTTAATGAGAATGGATTTGATTTGCGATCAAACTATCAAGATTCAAAGGGTAAATTTAGTGTAAATCCTAATTGAGAGCTGGTTCACTTTTTTATTGATGAAATGGCGTTAGGCCTACAAACGAAGATAGCAATCGGTTTTCTCGCCTTGATAAATTGAACATAAGCCCTTATTTATTAGCTACACAGATTGTAGAGGAATCATTATGAGCAACCCTTTGCTTAACGGCGCTGCATTACCGCTTTTTTCACAGATTAAACCTGAACATATTCAAGTTGCCGTTGAGCAAGCCATTGCTCAGTGTCGTGCCAAGATTGATGAAGTGCTGCAAAACCCTGGGCCTTTTACGTGGGATAACTTAGTCGCCCCTCTGGAGCAAGTAGATGATGAGTTAAGCCAGATTTGGTCACCCGTTTCCCATATGAACTCAGTGGTGAGCACAGATGAATGGCGCTCGGCCCATGATGCTTGTTTGCCACTGTTATCCGAATACGGCACTTACGTTGGCCAACACCAAGGGTTATACGAGGCCTACAAATCGCTGCGTGCATCGGCAGAGTTTGCTCAATTAAGCCAAGCACAACAGATGGTGATTGAGCACAGCTTACGCGACTTCGAGCTTTCGGGTATCGGCTTAGACGATGGGCAAAAACTGCGTTATGGTGAAATCGTTAAACGTCTTTCTGAACTTACCAGCGGCTTTTCCAATCAACTGCTCGATGCGACCCAAGCCTGGACTAAGTTAATTACCGATGAGGCAGAACTCGCTGGCTTGCCCGATTCAGCTAAAGCGGCCGCAAAAGCGATGGCCGAGGCCCGCGCATTAGAGGGCTGGCTATTTACCTTAGATTTCCCTTCCTATTTACCTGTGATGACCTACAGCGAAAACCGCAACTTGCGTGAAGAGTGTTACCGAGCCTTCGTGACTCGCGCCTCGGATCAAGGTCCAAATGCGGGCGAATTCGATAACGGTCCATTGATGGATGAAATCCTCGCACTGCGCCATGAATTGGCACAGTTATTAGGATTTGATAGCTTTGCCGAAAAATCCCTCGCCACGAAAATGGCTGAAACGCCTGCGCAGGTGATGGCCTTCTTAAATGAATTGGCGCTGCGTTCAAAAGACCAAGCCAAGGCCGAATTAGCCGAGTTAAAAGCCTTTGCACTGGAGCATTATGGTGTGAGCGAGATGGCTTCTTGGGATTTAAGTTTCTACGCTGAGAAGTTACAGCAACATAAGTATGAGATTTCCCAAGAGTTGCTGCGCCCTTACTTCCCTGAAGATAAAGTGCTATCTGGCTTGTTTTACACTGTCTCACGCCTATTTGGCTTAAAGATTGTTGAGCAAACCGAGTTTGACCGTTGGCATAAAGACGTGCGTTTCTTTGATATTTTTGACGAAACGGGCGAGCACAGAGGCAGTTTCTATTTAGACTTATACGCCCGCACTGGTAAACGTGGCGGCGCTTGGATGGATGACTGCCGAGTGCGTCGTCAAACCGCCAATGGCTTACAGAAACCAGTTGCCTACCTCACTTGTAACTTTAATGGCCCTGTGGATGGTAAGCCTGCGCTTTTCACCCACGATGAAGTGACGACCTTATTCCATGAGTTTGGCCATGGCATTCATCATATGCTGACCAAAATCGATGTTGCTGGCGTGTCAGGTATCAACGGTGTGCCTTGGGATGCAGTCGAATTGCCTAGCCAGTTTATGGAAAACTGGTGCTGGCAAGAAGAAGCCTTAGCGGAGATCTCCGGTCACTACGAAACCGGTGAACCTTTGCCAAAAGCCATGCTAGACAAGATGTTAGCGGCGAAAAACTTCCAATCTGGCATGATGATGTTGCGCCAGCTGGAGTTTTCACTGTTCGATTTTAGACTGCACCACGAATATGACCCCGCCAAAGGGGCGCGTATTCAAGAGACCTTGGATGAAGTGCGTCGTCAGGTGGCCGTGTTAATTCCGCCTGCATTTAACCGTTTCCAACATGGTTTTGCGCATATTTTTGCCGGCGGCTATGCTGCGGGTTATTACAGCTACAAGTGGGCCGAAGTGCTGTCGGCGGATGCGTTTTCTCGCTTCGAAGAGGAGGGTATCTTCAATCCTGATACGGGCCGTAGCTTCCTGCACAACATCCTCGAAATGGGCGGTTCTGCTGAGCCTATGGACTTGTTCAAACAGTTTATGGGACGCGAGCCAAGTATTGATGCGCTGCTGCGCCACTCTGGGATTGCCGCTTAAGCCATACTAAATAGCTGTGCTTGAGCATAAAAAGGCGCCAAATGGCGCCTTTTTTGTGAGCTAGATCTCGCTTGCCCTCTGGTATGACCTCTGTTAGCCTGTGGCTCTTCTTTTTAGGGCGACTGCATATGAATCTGTATTTCCGTTTGTTTTGGTTGTTATTTTGGCGCACGCGCCATTGCCGTAAGATTGATTTTTTGGGGACGAGCCGCATTACTTATCGCGCGTTGCCCAGTGATTGCGATATCAATTTCCATCTCACTAACTCCCGTTACCCAGCGTTTATGGATCTGGCTCGCACTTATATGTTGGCCGAAATGGGGCTGCTGAAGCGCTTCCTCAAATTAAAATGGATGCCAATTGTTAACGCCGCCGAATTTACCTATATCCGCGATATCAAACCGTTGAAAAAGTTTGAGATTGAAACCAAGGTCGTGGGCTGGGATGAAAAATATTTCTATATTGAACAACGCTTTATCAGTGAGCGCGGCCTGCATTGTATAGTGCATGTGCGTGGTGTGTTTGTGTGTAAAGGTAAGCAAGTGCCTTTAGAGGTATTAGTTAAAGAAGCAGGCTATACCGATCCGGCTCCTGAGTTACCGCCCGAAGTCGTGAAATGGAAAGCATTTTTACAATTAAAGAAAGAGCGCAATCTTTAGGACGCTGGTACTAGGGAATACTTCTAATCCCAGTGTCTTCTTCCATTTCGGCTAGTAGCACTTCTTCAAGCACGAGTGTCCAGGCGCCGCGAAGCTGCGCCTGTTGCCAATAACGGACTAACTCATCTAAATCCAATAGGTTTAAGTGAGCAAAGCTGTAGCTTAAGCAGGGGATCAGTGCACAGTCGGCTAAGGTAAAACTGTCGCCACACACCCAATGATTTTGACTAAGATGGCTATCTAAGCGTTGAAATTGGGTAAGCATTTGTTTTTCAATCTGCTTGATTTCGAACTCATGCCCATCAGGGGCATACTTTAATTTTTCTAATTGGAATAGTGGGTTATTGATATCAAAATCAATAATGCGATCGAATAGGCGCACCGCCAAATTCCGTTCAGCCTCCGCGGGTAATAACTCTGTACCGTTTTGAAAATGCCTGTCTAAGTATTCAATAATAATGCTGGATTCGGGGATCAGTTGGCCTTCTTGCGTTTTGAGCAATGGCAGTTTGCCAGGAGGATAAAATTGCTGGAAGGCCTTGCGTGCCAGTGGGTCGCGTAAATCAGTGATCCGCGGATAAAAGTTCGCTTGTTTCTCATAGAGAGCAATTAATACTTTCTGTGAATATCGTGATAACGGATGATAGAAAAGCTCCATAGGTACCGACCCCATAACCACTGCATTTTTTGACTCTACGCCTTAACTTTAGTCGGTATCAACATGCGTGCTGTGGGAATTTCTTCAAAGGGCCAGAAATGGACGTAAAACAGGTTTTCCATACGGAATGATCCCCGGGGGCTCAAATTCGGTACTATTAACGCCTAGAAACGCTAGTGAAATATCGATAATCAAAGGTAACAGCATGAGCCAATTAGAAAGTTTCTCATCCATCTATGCCAGAGCGAGTGAGCGCAAAGGCGGTAAAAAGGGACTCGAAGCCTTACTTCCTGGGTGCCTAACGAGTGCTGAAATTCGTCAA
Organism: Shewanella sp. LZH-2; assembly: GCF_016859145.1. Taxonomy (NCBI): domain Bacteria; kingdom Pseudomonadati; phylum Pseudomonadota; class Gammaproteobacteria; order Alteromonadales; family Shewanellaceae; genus Shewanella; species Shewanella sp. LZH-2. The sequence goes on along the minus strand of NZ_CP069350.1, from coordinate 4,506,560 downwards.
TACGATGATGCTACGCTGCTTTCGGCCATGAGCCGACAAGTGTTCCAGAGTGGTTTTGTCTGGCGCGTGGTCGATAATAAATGGCCTGCTTACGAAAAATCCTTCTTTCATTTTGTGCCCGAGAAGGTATTAATGTTGTCACCCGAGCAGATCCAAGCTCGCGCTGCGGATGCGACCTTGATTCGCCACCTAAAGAAAACCCAAGCAATTTATGATAATGCTTTGATGATCCATGATATTGCCCGCGAACATGGCAGCTTGGCTAAGCTGATTGCCGACTGGCCGACCGAAGATATCGTCGGACTCTGGGCGCTCTTAAAGAAGCGCGGTGCTCGTCTCGGAGGCAATACGGGGCCGTATTTTTTGCGCGCAATCGGTAAGGATACCTTTTTGTTAACCGATGATGTGCAAGGCTATTTTAAAGCGCACAAGCTGGTAGATGCCGGCTTTAGCTCGCAAACGGCGTTAAAACAGGTACAGGCCGTGTTCAATCAATGGCAGCAGGAATCGGGCCGTTGTCTTGCGGATATCAGCCGGGTGTTAGCCTGTAGCGTGGGTGATAATCGTATTTAGATAAAAAAAGACCAGCCAAATTTGGCTGGTCAAGGCTCGATATTTCAAGCAATTGGAGTACTGCAGGGAAGCAGCGGGATGAACGTATAAGCAAAAAACAGGATTAGAAACTTTTACTGATCCCAATGACGACTCTGTCATCGAAGATTTCAGTTTGTGTACCATAGACTTTATGGTCAGTGTCGACAGTGCTGCCGTGGTAGCGTAAATCGAAGTTAAGGCCGTAATAGGCTTTGCTTAAACCTATGTTCCAGTGGCCCCAACCTTCGGCGCCATCACCCGTTAGGTCTTGATAACCCACAGATGCTGAGATTTTTACACCGTTGTCAAAGCTATAGCTTGGGTGTAGAGCGTAGTTCACCCCGTGCCAGCCATCGACACCAAACCAGTCATCCACCGTTGGGGTGACTTCGAGTTGCAGATTGGCTCGACCGAATTGTTTACCCACTTTTAGCCATAATTCGGTGTAGTTGGAATAGGAAGCACCGGGGTAAAGGTATGAAAACAGCATGACATCATAGGTAAAGCCAGAATCGCCAAACTCTCCCGCTTTACCAATAAAAGGCGCGGTAACAATTTCTAAGTTTGGGTCAGCAAACTTAATGTTGGAGCTAAATACCCCAGCATACCAGCCTTGATTGTGGTTCCAACTTAATGTGCCTTGGACGACCGGAATATCGCCGTCTAAGGTCTCGGATTCACCACGAAACACATAGTCCGAAGCAAAATTAACATTGCCGTTAAGGGTGCCACCAAAGAGTTGATTATCTTCAGCAGCGTGGGAGCTGGCCGCCAAAGAAAGTAACGCCCCAGTGAGCAGCAATTTAGTACGAATCTTCATAATCATCATCTCAAAGTGATTGGAAATTGTTAGCGCACCTATATCGTAAAAATAAATTGTTAATAGCGGTGCCGCCTGGGATGAACCAATAACGAAAAGATATGAATGAATGTGAATAAGCAGCGAAATAACAGGGTCAATAAAAGCGTAATTTATAAAACTGCATTTTTTTGGGAAGCTGAGTTTCATTAAATGGGGTGCAAAATGTAATATCCAATTTGCGCTATACAACGCTTGGTCATAAAATGTCGCGTCCAAAGGTTTGAATATCTATTCGTTTCCCTGACCCATTTGTAACAAGGATTTACGTAGCAATAGTATGCATTCGGATAGCAAGGTATGGTCATTCCATGCTTGATCCAATATGACCACACAAGGGTTATATATGCACAAAACCTTATGTAAAAGCTTGTGCTAATATGCCCTAGCTGTATCAAATAAATGTTTACTCAGGTTAATCGAGTATAAACATTTGTGTCGCCAAACATGTTTGCAACATTTTTGATATAGAGTAGGCTGAATAAGTGCTTTGTATCGTATAACGCTAACAATCTTATCTACAGTTAACATACTTCTTAAATAGGATAACAATTCTACTAATAAGGTATTGGCAAAGGTGTGAATATTTTCATTAGTTTACACTTTTGTTTGTTTATCTTTCTTGTTGATCCTTATAGGGTATACGATAAGTAATAGCTTTGATTTTAGTTATAATTATGGCCGTGAAATCATCCATATTGTGTGAACACGGTGGCGTTAAAATTTAAAGGAGTTCTCATGCGGCAGACAATTAAACTTGCCTCAGTAATCAGCGTGGCGTTGTGGATGGCAGCTTGTAGCCCTCAAGAGGATAAAGCCGCTCATGGCGGCGCGGGGCCGCAGAGCATGGAAGTTGGGATAATCAAAGTGGAGGCTAAGCCACAGGTTATCCAAGTCGAGTTACCGGGTCGTAGCAAGGCATTTCTTGAAGCCGAAGTTCGTCCTCAAGTGAATGGCATTATCACTAAGCGTAGCTTTGTCGAAGGCGGCAATGTGAAGCAAGGCGAATCTCTTTATCAAATTGATTCTGCGCCTTATAAAGCCGCACTTGTCAGTGCAAATGCTGACTTAGCTCGAGCAAATGCAAGCCTTGCTTCTGCCAAGGCAAAAGCGGCTCGTTATCAGCAGTTAGTTAAAACTAACGCGATCAGTAAACAAGATTTCGACGAAGCCGAAGCCGCTTACAAAGAAGCGCTGGCCAGTGTGACTGTAGCGGAAGCGGCAATCAATACTGCGAAAATCAATCTTCAATACACTGAAGTATTAGCGCCGATTTCAGGCCGTATCGGTAAGTCGAGTGTAACAGCGGGTGCGCTAGTCACGGCTAACCAAAGCCAAACTCTGGCAACCATTCAACAGCTTGATCCTATCAATGTGGATATCGCTCAATCGAGTGCCCAGCTGTTACGCCTAAAAGCCAAACTGAAGCAAGGTAAGCTGCAGGCGGCGGACAATGCTGACGTGCAGTTAGTCTTAGAAGACGGCACGATTTATGGTCACAACGGTAAGCTGCAATTTGCTGAAGTGAGCGTGGATGAAAATACTGGCTCAGTGATCCTGCGCGCCGAGTTCCCTAACCCAGATGGCATCTTACTGCCTGGCATGTATGTTCGTGCTGTATTGAATACCGGTACCGATCCTCAAGCCATCCTAGTGCCGCAAAAAGCCATTACCCGTAACGCTAAGGGTCAGGCCGTGGCGATGGTGGTGAACGATCAAGGTCTAGTGGAAGCAAAAATTGTTACAACAGCTGAAGTTATCGACAATCAATGGCGTATTACTGCTGGTTTAGAAGCGGGCGATAAGTTGATTGTGGAAGGATTACAAAAGATCCGTCCAGGTGCACCAGTCACCACCAAAGTTATTTCTGAAACCCAAGCAAAATAGGGCATAGCTATGGCACGTTTTTTTATTGATCGTCCCATCTTTGCGTGGGTGATCGCCTTAATCATTATGTTGGCGGGGATTTTATCGATCCGAACCCTGCCAGTCTCGCAGTACCCCAGTATTGCGCCACCGACAGTAGTGATCAGTGCGAACTATCCAGGTGCATCGGCCAAAATCGTTGAAGACTCAGTAACTCAGGTGATTGAGCAACGTATGAAGGGTATCGACCACCTACGTTATATCGCTTCAACCAGTGATAGCTTTGGTAACGCATCGATTACCTTAACCTTTAACGCTGAGGCCGATCCGGATATCGCGCAGGTTCAGGTACAAAACAAGTTACAGGGCGCAATGACCTTGTTACCACAAGAGGTTCAATCTCAAGGGGTTAACGTTAACAAGTCAAGCTCTGGCTTCCTGATGGTATTGGGCTTCGTATCGACCGACGGTTCTTTGGACAAGGGTGACATCGCCGACTACGTGGGCGCTAACATCCAAGATCCTATGAGCCGTGTACCGGGCGTGGGTGAAATTCAGATTTTCGGTGCTCAGTACGCGATGCGTATATGGTTAGACCCGCTGAAACTGACTCAATATAACCTCACTAGCTTAGATGTGGTGAGTGCTATCCGCGCGCAAAACGCACAGGTATCTGCCGGTCAACTTGGTGGTACGCCATCACTGCCAGGACAAGAGCTGAACGCGACTGTATCGGCACAGAGCCGTCTGCAAACGCCAGAACAATTCCGCAAGATTATTCTTAAATCCGATACGTCGGGTGCGAACGTGTTCTTGGGTGATGTGGCGCGTGTCGAGTTGGGTTCAGAAAGTTATGCCGTAGAGTCTCTGTATAATGGTAAACCTGCCTCGGGTATTGCGATTAAGCTGGCAACCGGTGCTAACGCCTTAGATACGGCGGCAGCGGTTCGCGCTAAAGTGGAAGAGTTGCGTCCCTTCTTCCCTGCTGGGTTAGATGTGGTTTACCCCTACGATACAACGCCATTCGTTGATAAATCGATTGAAGGCGTAGTCCACACTCTGCTTGAAGCGATCGTACTGGTGTTCGTCATCATGTACCTCTTCCTGCAGAACTTCCGTGCGACTTTAATTCCAACGATTGCAGTACCTGTGGTATTGCTGGGTACCTTTGCGATTCTGTCGGCAACGGGCTTCTCCATCAACACCCTCACCATGTTTGCAATGGTACTGGCGATTGGTCTACTCGTGGACGACGCGATTGTGGTGGTTGAAAACGTTGAGCGGGTGATGGCCGAAGAGGGCTTAAGTCCACTCGAAGCGACCCGTAAGTCGATGGATCAAATTACTGGCGCGTTAGTCGGTATCGGTCTGACCTTGTCTGCGGTATTCGTACCTATGGCGTTTATGTCGGGTTCTACTGGGGTAATTTACCGTCAGTTCTCGATCACTATCGTTTCTGCGATGGCGCTGTCTGTGCTGGTGGCCTTGATTTTAACTCCCGCACTCTGTGCGACTATGCTCAAACCGTTGAAGAAGGGTCATGGCCATATCGAAACGGGTTTCTTCGGTTGGTTTAACCGTGGTTTCGATCGCTTAACGAACCGTTACGAATCGAGCGTGGCTGGCATTGTGAAGCGTGGCTTCAGGGTCATGATGATTTACGCTGCATTAGTGGTGGCAGTGGGCTGGATTTTCATGCGCATGCCAACGGCATTCTTACCAGACGAAGACCAAGGTATCTTGTTCACGCAGGCAATTTTGCCAACCAACTCTACCCAAGAAAGCACCATGAAAGTGTTAGAGAAAGTCTCTGATCACTTTATGGCTGAAGAAGGCGTAAGGTCGGTATTTAGCGTGGCGGGCTTCAGTTTTGCGGGTCAAGGCCAGAACATGGGTATTGCCTTCGTTGGCTTGAAGGATTGGTCAGAGCGTGAAGCGCCAGGTATGGATGTACAATCCATTGCGGGCCGCGCTATGGGTGTATTCAGCCAAATGAAAGAAGCCTTCGTATTCGCCTTCGTACCGCCAGCGGTCATCGAGTTGGGTACGGCCAATGGTTTCGATATGTACCTGCAAGATAAAAACGGCCAAGGTCACGATAAGTTAGTGGCGGCGCGTAATCAATTGCTGGGTATGGCAGCTCAAAATCCAAACCTTGTGGGGGTTCGCCCTAATGGTCAGGAAGATGCGCCAATTTATCAATTGCACATTGATCATGCTAAGTTGAGCGCATTAGGCGTTGAGATTGCTAACGTTAACAATGTGTTGGCAACGGCGTGGGGTGGTTCTTATGTTAACGACTTTATCGACCGAGGCCGTGTTAAAAAGGTATTTGTGCAAGGTGATGCTCAATACCGTATGCAGCCAGAAGACCTAGACACTTGGTATGTGCGTAACAACAAGGGCGATATGGTGCCGTTTTCAGCCTTTGCGACAGGTTCTTGGGAATACGGCTCACCACGTCTAGAACGTTTTAACGGTTTACCTGCGGTGAATATTCAAGGCGCAACAGCACCTGGCTTTAGTACTGGTGCGGCCATGAATATTATGGAAGACCTAGTTAAACAGTTACCACCGGGCTTTGGCATCGAGTGGAACGGCTTATCCTATGAGGAGCGTTTATCGGGTAACCAAGCGCCTGCGCTATATGCGTTGTCGATTCTGGTGGTATTCCTCGTATTGGCTGCACTGTATGAGAGTTGGTCAGTTCCGTTTGCGGTAATCCTAGTGGTTCCGCTAGGTATTATCGGTGCCCTGCTGGCGATGAATGGCCGTGGCTTGCCAAACGACGTGTTCTTCCAAGTAGGTCTGCTGACAACCGTTGGCTTGGCAACCAAGAACGCCATCTTAATTGTGGAATTTGCGAAAGAGTTCTACGAGAAAGGGGCGGGTCTGGTTGAAGCGACGTTACATGCTGTACGTGTGCGTTTGCGTCCGATTCTGATGACATCGCTCGCGTTTGGTTTGGGGGTTGTGCCGTTAGCCATTAGTACGGGTGTAGGTTCAGGTAGCCAGAATGCCATCGGTACTGGTGTACTTGGCGGTATGATGAGTTCGACGTTCTTAGGTATCTTCTTCGTGCCACTGTTCTTCGTTATTGTTGAGCGGATTTTTAGTAAACGAGAGAGAAAAGCGAAAGACGAAAAGCCAACATCGGCGGAGTAATCTAACACTTTAATCAAAGCCCTGTATTTACAGGGCTTTTTGTTGGGCGAAAAATATTATCGTTACAAGGATGGATAGCTACCTTGAATTAATTCGGGCATATTAAATGAGTCAAGGTAAAAAGGGAGTAGTGATGTCGGCAGTCAGTAAGGATCAATTAATCAAATTAGAGGCATCTCTCGCAAAGGGAAAGTGGTATTTTATCTTGGTGATTGGCGTACTGTATTGGGGGAGTGTGACGTCACTTTTGGTGGCGGGGTTTCAATACTTCACCGCTGAGACACCATTTTGGCAGGCAATGAAAGTCGCACTATATATTTATCCCGCGAGTGGCGTGCTATTTGGCTGGACGCTATGGATGCAGTTAAATCACAGAAGAGATAAACTGCGCGGCAAATATCGTCCATAATCAATACATAGCGCTGGCGTAGGAGCAAAATCGTGTCATCGGTGAGCAGTCTTATCACTAAGCAACTTGTCGTAGCGATGATTTGCCATGCTATCGCTATTGGCATTTTGGCCTATGGTGCCTATGAGTTTTATCTTGAGCAGCTTGTCGTCCCCGAACTCATCCGTAGTGTTGCCGTAGCGGTATTTTTTATCGGCATGGGACTCGAACCCAATATGTTTTTTACACCGTTAAGTCAGGTCATGACCCAAGCCGACGATAAGTCGCCTAAGTCGAAATTACAAACGATGGTGTTTAACTTTGGGGTTTTCTTACTGATTTGTGGCTTTTTAATGGAATGGTTGTACGACTAGCCCGTTAAATCTGTCCATGAAAAAGGCGCCGAGACTAGCTGCGACGCCCTAATCAACCTAGCGAAAGTTAAACTCGTGCCTAAGGCGTATAGTAAGTTGCTGCCCCTGGCCCTACTGGTAAACCAAAACCGAATACCCACAGAAAGAAAAACGCCGTCCAGCCGATGAAGAACACTAAGGTATAAGGCAACATAGTGGCGATCAGTGTGCCTATGCCGAGGTTTTTCTGATAGCGACAGGCCACCGCTAAAATCAATCCGAAATAACTCATCATTGGCGTGATTAAGTTAGTTACCGAATCCCCAATACGGTAGGCCGCTTGAATGGTTTCTGGCGCATAGCCAACCAACATCAACATGGGCACAAAAATGGGTGCGGTAATGGCCCACTGTGCTGAAGCACTGCCCAGCATTAGGTTGATAAAACCGCACAGCATAATAAAAAACAGGAACAGGATTGGCCCAGTTAACCCTATGGATTGCAAGGCATCTGCGCCCAGCACGGCTAACACGGCGCCGAGATTACTCCAGTTAAAGAAGGCCACAAATTGTGCCGCAAAGAACACCAGTACGATATACAGTCCCATTGTACTCATACTGTGCGACATGGCATTGATAACATCTTTATCGTTATTAATACTACCTACCACTTTACCGTAGACAAAACCCGGGATCGCAAAACAGATAAAGATAAAGGCGACGATGCCTTTGAGGAAGGGTGAGCCCGAAACCAGACCGGTTTTAGGATCGCGCAGTGGTGCACCCTCTGGCACGACAGATAGCGCAAGGATCACCGCCAACACCAGCATTGCTAATCCCGCCCACTTGAGGCCGCGTTTTTCCAACTCAGTGACATTGCCCATGGATTGATGCACGGTTTCATCGGCATCATCGCCCTGATACTTGCCCAGTTTGGGCTCGACAATTTTCTCGGTTACAAAGGCGCCGAGGAAAGTGATCACAAAGGTCGAGACAAACATAAAGTACCAGTTAACCTCGGGGCCGACGTTGTAGTCGGGGTCGATCATCCGCGCCGCCGCTTCAGTTATGCCCGATAATAGTGGATCGACAGTACCTAGCAATAGATTTGCGCTGTATCCCCCTGATACTCCTGCAAATGCGGCGGCTAAGCCTGCTAATGGATGACGGCCTAAGGAATGAAAAATCATCGCCGCCATGGGAATTAATACCACATACCCAAGCTCTGCTGCGGTGTTTGACATAATTCCCGCAAACACGATAGTCACTGTCACTAAACGCTTAGATGCACCCATAACGAGTGCGCGCATGGCGGCGGATAATAGTCCTGAACGCTCGGCGATACCCACACCCAGTAGGGCAACCAGAACCGTGCCCAAGGGGGTAAAACCGGTAAAGTTAGTGACCAAGTTGGACACTATCATCCGCAAGCCTTCGGCATTCATCAGGCTGACTACATGGATAAGTCCATCGGCACCTCGGCCGTGGGCGCCCTCGGGGCGTGGATCGGCCACCGTCAACTCAAAGTAACCAGCAATGCCAGACACCAGAATTACGGCGACACAAAATAGAGCAAACAGGGTAATAGGATGTGGCAATAAATTACCTAACCGTTCGACAATATTCAGAAAGCGTACAAACCAGCCACTTGAGTTGATGTCATGTGGGGGCGGTGTCTTTATGGGAATATGATTGGATTTCAAACTCATGCCTTGCCTCTGTCGACCTTTGCTAGCGCATTTTTATCCGTGAGCTGAATCGATGCGGCGTGACTTGGCTGAGGAGCCTCTCGCTCAAGTGATTGGATTAACGCTAAGGTAAAAGTGAAAAAATTGGCCGAAAAGTATGATGCTTGTGCTTTAAATAAAACTTAAATGAGGCTAGAGCAGTATATAGGCAGATTTTGGATAAAAAAATGGACTCACGGGGAGTCCAGTATTCACGAGCAAAAAGGTTGCTCTAAACGTTGTGCAAATTAACTATAGCTTAGTTTTTCTGTATCCAAGCTGAATGTTTTCAATCAATTCGGGTTTAATCTTGTCACAAAAAATCTTGGGTCAGAGGCTCTTACCTGTGCAGTAAAAGATAACATTTCATTGCACTAGCTAACGCTTTAGATGAAATTCTTGCTTATTTATGGTTAGCTGTAGCCATTAAAAACAATAATAAACACTAAGGATGGAAGATGGACAAACTGTTACTAGGATTAGCGCTGATTTTTATCGTGACCTATCTTTGGTATGTCAGCCTAGTCAAAAAACGCAATACCGCCCTTGAGGCTCTGTCGGGGATCGATGTGCAGTTGGCTAAACGCGCCGATCTCGTGCCCAATATCCTCAAAATCGCCAAGCGATTTATGGATCATGAAAAGTCATTGCTCACTGAAATTACTGAGCTACGCACGCAATTAACCCGTCATTACAACAAGACTGACCCCAATGCGGTTAAAGAGCATATTGCACAAGCCGAGCAGTTAAATGACAAAATGGCTACATTGATGGTTAATGTTGAAAACTATCCCGAGCTGAAGTCCGACAACACTATGCTTGAAGCCATGCAAACCTATAACGAGGTCGAAGCACATATTTCGGCGGCTCGTCGTTTCTATAACTCAGCGGTGTCGGAGTTAAATACAGCCGTTGAAATTTTTCCCGGGTCGATTATTGCGTCAATGGCTAAGATTAAAGTGATGCCATTTTATGAAGTCAGTGAGGCATCTAAAGCACCAATAGACGCGGCAGATTATCTGTAATCTTTAATATTTGCGGGGGTAAAATACCCCCGTAAAATAACGATCTCAATGAATATACTCACCTTTATCTTGGGCAGTCCCATCAAGGCACAGCGACAGACAGTAAAACTGTCGGCAGAGCCTGCGGATAGGGAGTCGCTGCAACAGTACTATGATTCCCACCTTGCACCGCTTGCTGCCCGTTATGAAACCAAGCGCGTGGCGAGCCTTAAGGCAACACGTCAACGCTTGTATCTCAGTTTAGTTATTGTTGCAGGTCTCGTACTATTAACGATATTGGGACATAGCCGTGGGCTGGTGTTGTTTCCGCTACCAATGATTGCACTGCTGGTATTAGGTTTTTGGAGTTTTACCCCGACAAGGCAGTTTACGCGTCAAGTGCAGCAAGAAATCTATCCCATCATGTTTAAGTATTTTGGTGAAGACTTTATCTACAATCGCGAGATGCGCCTTGATATAAATCGGCTCTCGGCGGCAAAAGTCTTACCTCATTACGACAAGGTGAGTTTTGGTGACTATATTCACGGTCAATACAAAGGCGTAGAACTAATCGTCAATGAGTTAACCCTGACCAAAGATGTGCGAGTGGAAGAGTGGGACGGTAATAAACGCAGAACCGTAACCCGCACTGAAACCCGTTTTCGCGGCACTGTGGTCGAGCTCAGTAGTCACAAGCAGTTTATCGGCCATACCGTGGTATTAAAGGATCGTGGCGGATTAGCGAATTTCTTATCCGACAGTCATTCGGGGCTGCAAAGAGTGCGACTAGAAGACCCCTTGTTTGAAAAAGAGTTTGATGTGTTTTCAACAGATCAAATTGAATCACGTTATTTGCTCAACACCGCTTTTATGGAGCGATTACAGCAACTGGCAAAGGTCTTTGCTGGTGATATCCAATGTGCCTTCTTTCGCAACCGGCTGATCCTATTTTTGCCCAATCGTAGGAGTCGTTTCCAAATGCGCTCTATCTTTGATAGTGCGAATTTTTCGACAGAATTTAGCCAGTTAAACCGTGAGATGAAGCAACTCTTTGCTATTATTGAAATACTTAAACTAAACGAATACACGGGACTTTGATGATAGCAATGCACCAACCACCTACTTACCTTAAGTCGATTGCGCTATATGGGCTCGGCTTATTGTTAACTTGGGGGAGCTTTGCAACCGTGTTCGCCGAAGAGGTCAAACCGACTAAGCCGCGCATTGTGGCGCGCTATTCTGACAGTGGCATCGTCAGCGCGGAAGGCCAAGAAAAATTTAAGGTTTATCAATATCAACAGGCCAATGGGGTAACGGTTTTTACCGATAAAGCGCCATCGAGCAGCGATTACCAGATCCTACTGTACGATTGCTTTGCTTGTCGCCCGGACTCGACTATCGATTGGAATGGTATTCGGTTGTTTACCCGTAATTACGAGAGTTTAATCAGCCGCGCGGCCCATAAACATCGGTTAGATCCTGCACTTATCCGTGCGGTTATCCATGCTGAGTCAGCATTTAATGCTAGAGCGATATCCCGCTCGGGGGCTATGGGGTTAATGCAATTGATGCCCGAAACCGCCAAAGAGATGGGTGTGACTAATGCCTTTTTGCCAGAGGAGAATATTCTCGGTGGCAGTAAGTATTTGGCGCAAATGCTAAAACAGTTTAATGGGGATATTGCGCTGGCCTGTGCGGCCTATAATGCTGGGCCTACAACTGTGACTCAGTACAACGGTATTCCGCCCTATCCAGAAACCCAAGCCTACGTAGAACGGGTGCAAATTCTGCTCAAGCGTTACCGCAGCACTAAGGTATAAGGTTCGCTGTAACTATCGATATTCTGCTTTAACAACAAACGCAGCGGGACAAGTAAAGTATCCGCTGCGCTATGTTGCAGCTTCATAATGTTGAAGCCAATCTGGCTGAGCTTATTCGCCAACTTCCCATTTTACGCTGACATGACCATCTGCTTGGCCTAAGGTTTTACCTAAGTAATCGAGCACTTCGGTTGCAATTTCATCCAGTTGCCAAGGTGGATTGATAACCCATAGTCCTGCGGCTGTCATGCCAAACTCGTTAGAATCGGGCTTGATGGCTTGCTCGATACGTAGTTGGCGCTTAATACCGCTAGTGGCTAAGCGGGAGAGCATTTCTTCTGTTTGCGCGCGGTTGACTACCGGATACCAGAGCATAAATACGCCCGTGGCAAAGCGTTTGTGCGCCTTGATTAACGTGTCGGCCACTGTTTGATAGTCGGTCTTAATCTCATAACTGGGGTCAACAAGTACCAGTGCGCGGCGCTCTAGTGGCGGTACTGCGGCAATCAGCCCTTTTAAGCCATCGCCTTTAATCACTTTAACTTGCTTATCTTGTTCGAAATACTCATCCAGTAGCAGATGATCGGTACCGTGCAGCTCGTGCAGCAGCATACGATCCTTTGGCCCAAGATCCATATCGATAAAGGCTGGCGAACCTGGGTAAAAGTTCAGTTCTTCTGGATTGTCTTCATTAAAATGACGCACCGCATCTATATAATCTTGCAAGGATTTGGGCAGATCGGTTTTGTCCCACAGTTTTGCCACCCCGTCGAGATATTCACCTGTCTTTTGGGCAAACTCATCCGTTAACGCATAACCGCCTGCACCCGCATGGGTGTCGATATACACGAGCGGTTTGTCTTTTTTATGCATTAACTGCAAGGTTTGCAGCAACATAGCGTGTTTCAGCACATCGGCATAATTGCCAGCGTGATAACCGTGACGGTAACTTAACATGGGGGATCCTAGTTATTTGCAAACAAAGCAAAGGGAGGCAAATGCATGTCGGCAATTATACCTAGGATGCCCTATGGCGTAAAATTAATGCCTCACTTCGCCCGTTTTTTATGGGCTAGCCAATGTGAAGGGGTTTGCATTTGGAAGGTTTTTAGCCAAAGCCCAGCGGGGGCGGGTTTACCAAATAAGTAACCTTGAAACTGTTCACACCCTAGTGCGGTCAGTTGCATTAATTGCGTTTCGGTTTCGATCCCCTCAGCAATGACATTCAGGTTTAAACTTTTAGCTAATAAAATTGCGGCGTTGACAATTTGAGTATGGCGCTCGCTAATACCTAGCTGACTCACAAAGTAACGGTCGATCTTAATGGTGTCGGCACTGATATCGATTAACTGGCTTAGTGACGCATGGCCAGTGCCAAAATCGTCAATCGCAATGGATACGCCCATACGAGCAAGAGTGTTTAAACGTCTGCCAGTTTCTTTATATGTTGAAAATACTGAAGTTTCTGTAATTTCAATTTCTAATAATGGGATGAGTTCAGGATGATTCATATAGGTTTGGATCAAGACTTTAAAGAAGCGATCCGACAGTATATCTTGCCCTGACAAGTTGAAAGCTATCCTGACCATAGGGACATTTTTTGGCCAAGAGCGGATCAGTTGGAGTAACTGTCTAAGCACTTTCATCGCAAAAATCGCCTGTAATTGTGACGACTCTATAATGGGGATAAAGGTGCTTGGCATGATCATGCTGCCGTCTTTATCGAACATTCTGGCGAGCGCTTCAAAGCTAATGATATGGCCATCAGCCATCACTTTAGGCTGTAACCACATTTCAAGACGGTTGTGTTTTAACGCATCGCGGATTTTACTTTCTTGCGAGGAGGCCTCAAGCAAATTGTTAATCAAACCAACGTAATACACCATGACAGGGTTAGCTTGGGTGGTTTGTTTGATGGCAATTAAGCATTGCTCGGCGGCTTGCTGCGGCGCGGATTTATTACCTGAACAGCAACCTATTCGACATTCGAGATGATATTCAATCTGCTGTTCTTGCTTCAGTTTTAAACTGGTTGGTATGCGTTGCCGCAATTGTTGTGCAAGCGTCTCTGGGGAGATTAACGGTAGTTCGGTGAATTCTAGGGCAAAGGATGCGCCCCTAAAGCGGTATATTTTGGCCTGATGGCCGACACGTTCTTTCAGTTCTATGGCAAAGGCTTTTAGAATTGCATCACCAACGCCGATCCCAAATGCGGCATTGATTTGACTGAGATTATCTATCTTAACTAAGGCGACGGTCATTGCTTGATGAGTCACGCTTGGAGCGGGGTTATACCAATGATTCTCGTTGGGTAAACCCGTGACTAAATCATAAAAATGGGTGCTGATATGGTGCTTTTTAAGTCGACTTAATTCAAGCGCATGATTGGTTTGCGCCGTGATATCGTGACAGTGAAATAACAAGGTATCGTGGTGCTCCAATGAGGCTTTTTGCAGGAGATATCGATTGCTTTGGTTGTTTTTTAAACGGGTCTGAAATGACGCGGCGAGTAAATTGACGCTGGCATCTTCAGTTAAATCAAAAATGTCACATAGGCGAGTGCTATTGAGTGTGATATCGGTAGCAATGTTCTTTGCCGCATTATTTAGGTTGAGAATCACCCCATCCTCATTACAGAAGAAAGACGCTGTGCCATTATTCTCAAAAATCTCAGCATATTGATCTAAGGTATGTTGCAGTGCCTTTTGATGCTTAATCATCTGCTGTGCATGGATTTTTTGGGTTTTTAACAGCCGCATTGCCGATAAGGGGATACAGATATTAAAAAACATAAACAGTAACCCGTTTAGATAGGCGTGAGTTGCGGGCAGGCTAATATCCACATCGACAAGGGGCGGGAGGTTTTGGTTACGCAGCAATAATAAAAAAGGCAACACATTGAAGCACATCATCCAGCAGGCGACTTTTCTGCCAAACAGAAAAAGCGCCATCAGCGGCAGCGTATACAGAAAAGTAATACCCGCCTGCGACAAATTGAAATTAGGTACAAACAACAAGATAGACAAACAGGCTGCAACCACCATGACCAGCAAGCTGATTGAACTCGCCAGTAAACATCGACGGGTAAACCATAGCGCAAGAAATAGCACAGTTAAAAAACTGACCGTGATGCCAATAATAAAACTGAGGTTGAGTTCATATGCAATCAATGAACTGTGCAGCACTATGCTGGTGGTCAATACTGCACCACTTAGCAAAATAATCCGCAATAAACTGGTTTTTAATATGGTTCTATCAGGGTTTAAAAAGTCTTGCTCTCTGATAAACAAAAAACCTTTCAGCCAGTTAAGCAAAAAATGTCCTTATTCCATACGGAAGTCGCTAAGGTTGACTGGGAATAAGACATATAACATAAATCGCTAATTTGTTACATAAATAGATTTCTTCCATTATAAATCAGTCAATTACATTGTGATTGATGTTTGAGTTTTTATAGGAGCAGTTAGACAAATTGACCAACAACTTAATACTCGCAAACAAGGTGATTTGCTTGCATGTTCATCAAGGCGGTTCTTTGGCATAATGGCCGCAATTTCTACCCGTTAAACAGTGATCCCTTTGCCTATTCCAGTCTTTTTTAATCAGCAATTTCCAACACTTGTGGACATTTGTGCCCGCTGGCAACTGGTGTTTGATGTCGATGCGCCATTTGAGTTGCGTTTTGAATCAGACACCTTGACGCTACATAAGCGTGATGAGCCTAAGCTCGATGGCATAGTGGTGGATTTTGTGACAGGCGCGGTTGCCCATAGACGCAAGTTTGGTGGCGGTCGTGGTCAGTCGATTGCCAAGGCTGTTGGGTTAAAGCAGGGCGTTACGCCAAAAGTGGTCGATGGTACTGCGGGCCTCGGCCGCGATGCCTTTGTGCTGGCAAGTTTAGGCTGCACTGTGACTATGGTAGAGCGCCATCCTGTGGTGGCCGCATTATTAGAAGACGGTCTACGCCGCGCCTATCAAGATGCCGAAATCGGCGACTGGATGCGTGAACGTATGCAGCTTTTCCATGGTTCCAGCCTCGAAGCACTCGCAAAATTGGAGCAAGAAGTTGATGTCGTCTACCTCGACCCTATGTACCCCCACCGTGACAAATCAGCCTTAGTAAAAAAAGAAATGCGAGTCTTCCAAACCTTAGTCGGCGCGGATCTTGACGCCGATGGTTTGCTCGCCCCCGCCATGGCCCTAGCCCGTAAGCGTGTAGTGGTGAAGCGCCCCGATTATGCCGAAGACCTCGCCGGCGTTAAGCCCAGTATGGTTATCGAAACTAAGAAAAACCGCTTCGATGTCTATATAAAATCGGCAATGAAGTCGTGAATTTCATTCGTTTTTTATTCGATTGAATTATTTAACTATTTGATGTGACTATTTTTGTGCTTTCTTGGCAGATTGCACAATCTTATCTGTGCTTTATATAAAAGGAAATATTATGAAGTTAAAGACAATATCTGTCTTATTAATGTCCTCAGTTTTAACGGCTTGTGCAACTAGCGGCTATAAAGTTGCGCCAGAAAAAGAAACCGCCTCGCTTCGTGTTTTATCGACTGACAGCGCTAATACGTCGGTATGGATTGATAACACTGAAGGTTGTATCAAGCATAATTTCATTCCAGGTGGTGAAATTGCTGTATTAGGTATGAAGGCGAATTTATTGGCAAATCGCCAAGCAGGCCGGAAAATCGGGATGCCGTTGTATCGTTCAGATGTCCATGAAAAGCAACAAACTGAGTTAAAAGTAGAGGCTGGAGTACCACTTTCTTTCTATTTTGCAGGTGTATGGGTTGACGGCGCTAACACGCGAATTGATGGTTATACCTATTGTGTGAAAAAAGTCAGTTTTACGCCCAAGGCTGGAGCAAATTATGAAGCTCAGTATTTTGTGGATAAGATTAACGGAAAAGATCAGTGCACAATTAAACTGTTTGATATTGTTGAGGATAAAGGTAATTTTGTTAAGACCGAGGATCCAAACTATCAACTGATCACTGAGATCTGCAAATAGACATCATAAAGTCTGTATAAGGCCTGCGACTCTGCTTTTCCTTGAAACGGCATGGTGCTTTCAAAAGTGTTCAAATAAAAAAGCGCTAACCTAGGTTAGCGCTTTTGTTTTTGAATAAAGGTTATGTTTATCGCACTAAGGTAAACAGTGGGGTTTGACTGACCGCTTGAAAATCCAGCGCCATGGTTACACTGAGTGCTGTGATGGTAATAATTGAAAAACCAAACACTTGTCTGGCCCAACGTGGCATATCCACATCTTGACGATAACCTTTGAGGGCCATAGTTAGCCACCAGAGGCTGGTGGCACAGGTCACGGCCATAAAGGCGGTGCCGGTGTAACCTGCGAGTGGCAGCATGGTGCTGACCAAGGCGAACACTGCGATATAGAGCACTATATGGTGTTTCGCCTTGGCCATCCCTTCGGCGACGGGCAGCACGGGGATCTTCGCGGCTGCATAGTCATTAAAGCGGAAAATCGCGATGGCGTAGGAGTGTGGCATCTGCCAGAGGCTGAACATCAGCAATAAAATCACTGCGCCCATATCCATTTGCCCCGTCACGCTGCAATAGCCCACCACGGGCGGTACTGCGCCCGAAAAGCTGCCGACTAAGGTGCCGTAAACCGAGTTTCGCTTCATATAGAGGCTATAAATCCCGACATAAACGACATAGCCAATAGCGGCAAACAGCAGGGCTAAGGCATTAGTGAACAGAGCTAAGATGCCAAATCCAAGCACGCCTAAGGCGATGCCAAACAGCAAGACATGGCTTAGGGGAATTTCGCCCGTGACGGTGACGCGTTTGCAGGTGCGCTGCATTTTGGCGTCAATGTCACGGTCAATACAGTTATTAATCGCACAGCCTGAGGCGACGACTAAGGATAATCCCACTAAGCTTGCCAGCATCAAGACCAGATCCACATCGCCCTTAGCGGCCAATAGGAAGCCGCCAGCAACGGAAATCAGATTCCCGAAAATGATGCCAGGCTTAGTTACCTGTACATACCCTTTGAAGCGTGCTTTCCATTGCGTCGATGTCAATCTAGCTTGTGTGTTCATTTGCTGTGTCTCGTTACATCATCAAAGCGTTAGCTTCGAGAATGATCCATACCGACAAGCCAACCACCATCACGATGATCAGTGCGGTAAATAGGAAGGAGAAGGTGTTGATCTTGCCTTCCTTAGAGAAGTCCAAATGCAGGAAGTACTTAAGGTGTACCAAAATCTGCACCAGTGCCGTGACAATAACGATGGCAAGCGTCGTCGATTGCTCGAAGTGATGGGTCATTACCGCCCAGAATGGGATGGCAGTTAACACCACTGACAGCACAAAACCGACTAAGTAGGACTTGATGCTGGCGGCTAGATCGTCTGCGCCATGGCTATGGTCATGTGATTGAGTATGTGCGCCCATTACAGTGCTCCCAATAAGTACACAACGGTGAATACGCAAATCCACACGATGTCGAGGAAATGCCAGAACAAGCTTAAGCAGCTCAAGCGAGTGATGCTGCGGTTGCCTAAGCCCGTTTTGGCGACTTCAATCATCATGATTGCCATCCAAATTAGCCCTGCGGTTACGTGCAAACCATGCATACCGACAAGGGTGAAGAAGGACGACAGGAAGGCGCTGCGTTGTGGGCCGTTGCCATGTTCGATCAGGTGATGGAACTCATAGACTTCCATGCCGATAAACACACAGCCCAGTGCAAAGGTAATGGCTAACCAAGTGAGGGTCGCCAACCTGTTGTGGCGCTTAGCGAAAATCAACGCAAAGCCATAGGTAATACTACTGAGCAGCAGGGCTGCGGTTTCGATCAGCACAAAGTCCAGTTCGAAAATGTCTTTACCCGAGACACCGCCGTCGGTGTTCATATAGAGCACGGCGTAGGTGGCGAATACCGATGCAAACAGGATGCAGTCGGTCATCAGGTAGAGCCAAAAACCAAATAGGGTGTTGCCACCCGTATCATGGTGCTCGTGGTGCTCCTCGGCGTGAGCAACGTCTAAATCAGCTGGGATTGCAACACTCATATCAGCCCCTTACTACATTGTTTAAGTGAGCATTTTCAATGCGTGCCACTTCATCGGGTTGAACGTAATAGTCGACATCGTTGTTATAAGCACGGAATAAGAACACGATAAACGCGCCCACCATGCCCACAATCGCGAGCCACAGAATGTGCCAAATCGCAGCAAAGCCCGCGGCGGTAATACCCAGCGCCATTAAGATACCGCTTGGGGTATTCTTCGGCATATGGATTGGCTGATAGTGTTTTTGGCGTTGATAGGCGGTGCCTTTTTCTTTGGCATCGGTAAAGGCATCGATATCAGACACTTGTGGCAACTTAGCAAAGTTGTAGAACTGTGGTGGTGATGCGGTTGACCATTCCAGCGTGTGGCCATTCCATGGGTCGCCCGTGGTATCACGGTTTTGGTCGCGGTCACGGATACTCACGTACAGTTGCACGAATTGCAGAATGATACCGACCATGATGATGCAAGCACCCACGGCAGCGATATAGATCCACAGGTTCCATGCTGGGTTATCAATGTGGTTGATACGGCGAGTCATACCCATAAAACCGAGTACATACAGCGGCATAAAGGCCACATAGAAACCAATCTGCCAGCACCAGAATGACGCTTTACCTAAACGCTCATTTAAGTGGAAACCCGTCGCTTTCGGGAACCAGTAAGCAAAACCGGCTAAGTAACCAAACACGGCACCACCGATAATGGTGTTATGGAAGTGAGCGATCAGGAACAAGCTGTTGTGTAGCACGTAGTCGGCACCAGGTACGGCCAATAACACGCCCGTCATCCCACCAATGGTGAAAGTCACCATAAAGCCTAAGGTCCACAGTACTGGCACTGTTAAGCGCAGGCGGCCGCGGTAAATGGTGAACAACCAGTTAAACAGTTTGACCCCAGTCGGAACCGCAATCACCATAGTCATCACGCCGAAGAAGGCGTTGACGTTGGCGCTCGAGCCCATAGTAAAGAAGTGGTGTAACCACACGATAAAACCGAGGATCGAAATCGCGCCACTGGCCCAGACCATTGAGGAATAGCCGAACAGACGCTTAGAGGTAAAAGTTGAAATCACATCCGAGAAGATACCGAACGCAGGTAAAATCAGGATGTACACTTCAGGGTGACCCCAAGCCCAGAACAGGTTGATATACATCATGGCGTTACCACCACCATCATTGGTGAAGAAGTGGAAACCCATGTAGCGATCGAGTGTTAACAGTGCTAAAACCGCGGTCAGGATCGGGAACGACGCCACGATCAGGATGTTGGCCCAAGTACAAGTCCAAGTGAAGATGGGCATTTGCATCAGCTTCATGCCAGGGGCGCGCATCTTAAGCACAGTCGCGATAAAGTTGACCCCAGTTAAGGTTGTTCCTATCCCCGAAATCTGCAGCGCCCAGATATAGTAATCGACCCCGACACCCGGACTGTAAGCCAGCTCAGACAACGGCGGGTAAGCCACCCAACCGGTTCGGGCGAATTCACCTAAGCCTAATGAAATATTGATCAGCACGGCACCAGATGCGGTTAACCAGAAGCTGAGGTTGTTCAAGAAGGGGAAGGCAACGTCGCGGGCACCGATTTGCAGTGGCAGCACTAAGTTCATTAGACCGATCATAAATGGCATCGCCATAAAGATAATCATGATCACGCCGTGGGCAGTGAAGATTTGGTCGTAATGTTCAGGCGGCAGATAACCTGCGGCGCCATTGGTGGCCAGTGCCTGTTGGGTACGCATCATGATGGCGTCGGAAAAACCGCGGATCAGCATGATGAAGGCAAGCACTATGTACATGATACCGAGGCGTTTATGGTCAACCGAAGTTAACCAGTCGTGCCAAAGCACACCCCATTTTTTGTGTTTAGTGATCAAGGCTGCGACGTACAGGCCTATCACGGCAACAACCGCAAGGGTCACCATGATGATAGGCTCATGATACGGGATCGCATCTACGCTTAATTTACCGAGAAAAGACATGATTACTCCGCCTCCACTGGGTGAGTGGATGAGTGTTCTGTTGATGAAGTGTCAGAATGGGTTGAGCTTTCCATGTCGGCCATCTTCTGTTCGCTCGCCATATGCGCCATATCGTGGTCGGCACTCATGTGTTCCATACCTTCATGGCCTGCCATGTGCTCGTTTGAGTCCATGTGCATGTATTGCATAACGATTTGATCGAACATGCCGTGACTCACTGAGCCAAAGTATTCAACAGGATTGTTTTCACTCTTCTGTGCTAAGGCTTGGTAAGTCGCAGAGTCTAAGGTCTTAGTCGCCTGTTGTTTTGCCTTGGCAACCCAAGCATCGAAGTCGGCTGCCGTTGGCGTGGCAATGGCTTTAAACTTCATGCCCGCAAAACCTGCGCCGCTATAGTTAGCGGAAATACCGTCATAGGTACCGGGTTCGTTGGCAATCAGGTGCAACTTAGTCGTCATCCCAGCCATTGAGTAGATTTGGCTACCTAACTGCGGGATAAAGAAAGAGTTCATTGCGGTATCAGAGGTGATCTTAAAGTTCACCGGTACATTGGTTGGGAAAGCCAGTTCGTTTACCGATGCAACGCCTTGTTCTGGATAGATAAATAACCATTTCCAGTCCATAGAAACCACTTCAACCGTAATCGGCTTGGCCTGGTGTTCGAGTGGTTTGTAAGGGTCGAGATCATGGGTCGAGCCCCAGGTAATCACCCCTAGAATCACGACGATTACTATCGGCACAATCCAAACCACGGTTTCAATCGCGCTTGAATGGGACCATTTAGGGGCGTAAACCTCCTGATCTCGGCCATCACGGTATTTCCATGCGAAGAACAAGGTCATAAAGATCACGGGGATAACCACAATCAGCATGAGTAGGGTAGCGATGATGATCAGGTGCTTTTCATCGGCACCGATCTGGCCCTTGGGGTCCAATACGCCGCCATCACAGCCTGCGAGCATCAGGGCAAGCGCCGCGAATGCTACTTTACTTAAATTTCGAATTAACAAAGGAAGATTCCTCTAACCCTAAGGTTTACAACTCTGCCCTGAGAGATTGGCAGTAGCATTGAGCGGCGTTATCCGAAGGCAAATCCGAAAGTGGCTCGAGCGCGGCACAAAAAATGCCTGCCACCCCAATGTAAGATTGAGGATCGACCTTCAGCGCTTAATGCTAAATTTGAATTTTAAAACAGAGAGTTACAATGGTGGGGCGCGACAACCGTGCGCAAGGTGCTCGAGGGATTTTAGCCTTGGGGGTGCTAAAAACAGGGCAGCATTAGTTAAATCTAAGCTGTTGAAAAACTTGAAGCCATTGTCGAACAAATTCCACAATTGCTTAATAATCTGGGGGTTGAGCAGCAAAATGCTCAGCAGCGTGGCGCCGAAAAACTCGATTAAAAATCCATCGCTCAGGGTGATTAATTCGCCAATATCGATGCAGCCGCCGACCATCACTGACACTAAGTCAGCTGCGGGCAGCACAAACAGTAACCCAAAAAGCAAGGCTAAGTTTGTCATACTGAAGTGGGAGAACCTCGCAACGAGATTCAATCCTTCAGCGCAAAATTGGCTGAGTGCGAATTTCAATTAACAGGTCCAGCGTTAAGCGAGAAGAATTGTTGGCTGAATAAAAATTCAAGCTGCAACTTTTTTGTGCGGGCGGGAGGATAACAAGAAGCGGGGATTGATTGAAAGTAGATCTAGGTCACAAAAGGGCTTTTGCATTAAAAAAACCTTAATTAAAACCATAATTAAACATGGTGGTTACATGTTTAACTAAAAATAAACTGATTTCACTCACATTCTGTGTGGAAATTGTGATGAAGATATGCAAATGTCTTGGCTTCACTGTGAGTCGTTTAGCGCGCTTATTTGCCGAGTTGGTTGTTTATACTTTCTGATTTTAGTGATGCCTTGCCGATATTCAATGCTGAATCCTACAATAAAGTGTAGCTATCACCCTAGGGTGTTTTGTGGCAGTTTAACTGGTTAGACAGCGTAAAAATAATTTTTACATCATGGTACCGCTTTGGCTTTCAACTCCCAATGAGCTAACGGTTTGACTACTCTTGAGATTGATTTGCAGATTAAGGCATTATGGGCCCATTCTGATTGTCAACCCAATTACTACAAGGGATTAAATATCAACGCATTTGCGCACTATTTTAAGGTCAATTTATTCATAGCCTTAGCCTACTTTATTGTCGGTAAAATGGGTTTGATGATTGCCTTACCTCCCGGATATTCTGCGGCAATTTGGCCCGCGGCAGGGATAGCAATCGCTGCTTGTCTTTTATGGAAAGCATATGCGCCTTGGATTGGGGTTTTTATAGGGGCATTGCTGATTAATATTAATATTGGTGGGCAACTACATCTCGGTTGGTTGCCCATCAGTATTGCCTTGGGCACGTTACTACAGACCATTATATCTGCTCGAATTATTCGATACATCGATCCTTTACTGACCTTTGATAAACCAGAAACTGTTATTAAATCAATGATTAGTCTCAGTGCTGGTTGTATTATTGCCTCTCTATTGGGTAATGCTGCACTTGCAGTTTACGGCATGATTCCAAGTTCGGATCTCGTTACCAGTATGCTCAATTGGTGGATGGGCGATTTCCTTGGAGCGGTCATTTTTATCCCGCTAACCATATTAGTGTTTGATAGGCGACCCATTTGGCGCTCAAGGCGGATTCAAACAGGACTACCTTTGGTGATTGGTTTTTTACTTTGCGTGGGGATTTATTATTACGCAGATATGAACCAGCGGCAGCAACTGCAGGATAAGTTTCAAATTCAATCCAATGCGATTATCAGTAGTGTGGAAACTTTTCAGGGAACCAATCTACAACAATTAGTTGCCCTTGCCAGCCTGTTTGATAACAGTGAAATAGTCACGGAAGATGAATTTATTCAGTTCGGTAAACGTAATCGACTCCAATTAGATGGCTTTAAGGCTTGGGCTTGGTCACCATTGATTGCGGCGAGCGATAAACAGAGTTTTGAGTCTGCAACCACAGCTGAGCTGGGGCGACCTTTCAATATCAAATATTTAGAGGGGGGCAAACCAAACGCCGACGGCTGGCTTGTGCCTGTTAAGTATGTGCAACCTATGTATAGCAGTCGCGCCGTACTTGGATTAGATCTCAACAGCGAGTCTGCGAGGGCGGCAGCCATAGCAAAAGGGAGATCAACGCTTGCGCCGGTCATCACAGGCAAAATCCAATTAGCTGAAGATCCTCATGGCCTTGGAGGCACGCTACTATTGGTGCCTTCTTTCGATCGCGTTGGTAACATTAAAGGATTTTGTTCGGCGGTGATCGATATCCAAAGCATCATCAATAAAGTCGAACAGGTAAAAGGTTTGCATTGGCGGCTAACGGATATGAGTGCTGATGGAGCCTTGCTCTATGCGAATAGTCAGAAAGAATTTCCTACCTTTTCTGGTAAGTTACATAGCGATAAAACAGGCCAATACTATCAGGCCCACTTAACGCTTGCCGATAGGCAATGGCATATTGTGATTTACGAGTCGTATGCTCAACTGATGGGTGAATCTTACAGTCTGTCACTGTTGCTATTACTTTTAGCCTTTATCACCTGTGCCGTTGTGAGTGGTGTGACATTAATCTCTTCCGGTGAGCGTCATCGGATTGAGGATAAAGTGGCAGAAAAAACTATGGCACTTTCGAAGGAGATTGCGCGTAACCAAGCATTTCAAGCCACCCTCGTCGAGAGCGAAGAAAAATACCGTAACCTATTCGATAAGGCACCCGTTGGTCATGTGTTAAAACGTCTTGAGGATGGGCACTTTGTTGCCATTAACCAAGCATTTACTGAAATTACGGGCTACACACTAGAGGAGCTTCAGGCGCTTGATCCTTGGGATCTTACCCCGATTCGTTACCAAGTGACTGAGGCTGAGCAGCTCGAACGCCTCAAGCAAACACGCCGTTATGGTCCTTATCAGAAGCACTATCGGCATAAAGATGGACAGCTAGTCGCCGTCAGACTGAATGGCTCCTTAGTGGCCGCAGCTAATGGTGAGCCGCTTATCCTGTTTATTGTTGAAGATATTACCGCGCAAGAGCGAACTATTGCCCGAGTTAACTTGCTGGCACAGGTATTCCAGCAAAGTGGGGAAGGTATCACTATTATCGATGCCAATGATGTCATCGTGGATGTTAATAGCGCCTTTAGCCAAATTACTGGTTACTCAAGGGATGAAATCATAGGTAAAAACTGTCGTTTTATTGAAGCCGCTCGAACCGATAAAAACATTGATGCTCAAGTGCGAGCTGCGCTTGAGCAAACGGGGTTTTGGCAAGGAGAAGTGTGGGATCGCCACAAAGATGGCTATGATTTCCCGAAATGGCTGATGATGTCTGTGGTGCGCGACGAAACTGGGGCAATCAGCCATTACATCGGCAGTTTTACCGATATCAGCGAACGCAAAGTGAATGAGGAGCGCATTCACTTCTTAGCGCATCATGATTCCTTAACTTTGCTACCGAATCGTTTGAGTCTGCAATCGCGTTTGGAGATGGTTTTTCAGGAGGCTTTTGTCAGCCAAACCCAGATTGCCGTAATGTTTATCGATATGGATCATTTCAAAAATATTAACGACACCCTGGGACATCATGTCGGCGATATGTTGTTGCTCGAAGTGGCGCGGCGCTTAAAGAGTATTGTAAGCAGTGACGATATCGTCGCGCGCTTAGGCGGTGATGAATTTGTCGTGGTGTTGTCTGATACGGATCACGATAGCGTCGCTAAGGTGGCGGAAGCCTTGCGCAGTGGTTTGAATCAAGTCTACATCATAGATAACAAGCCCTTACATTCATCACCTAGCATAGGCATCAGCCTGTTCCCAACCGATGGTGACAGTGTTGAGGCGCTGATGAAAAATGCCGATATGGCCATGTACCGCGCCAAGGCTGCGGGGCGAAACAACTATCAGTTTTTCACAGCTGCAATGAATACCTTAGTGACTGAGCGCCAGCAAATTGAAACTGGGCTCAGGCAAGCCATTGCCCGTGATGAGTTACTGCTGCATTATCAGCCGCAGATCGATATCAACACCGGACAAATGGTGAGTGTTGAGGCGTTGATCCGCTGGCAGCATCCTGAATTGGGATTGGTTGCTCCCGATCGCTTTATTCCTATTGCCGAGGAGATCGACATGATTATCCCCATCGGCCAATGGGTATTAGAGCAAGCACTCGCACAACTGGCGCAGTGGCGTAAAAAGGGCGCGAAAGACTTGCGAATGGCGGTTAATCTGTCGGCGCATCAGCTGCGTAAAGAGACCATAGTTGCTGATATTATCAATGTGTTAGCTCAATATGATCTTGGCAAGGGAGCATTGGAGCTTGAGATCACTGAAAGTGTCGCCATGCAGTATCCTGAGCAAAATGCCAAGTTGCTGGCCGAGTTGCGTCAATATGGGATTGAATTGGCAATTGATGATTTTGGCACCGGCTATTCGTCACTCTCGTACTTGAAGTTGCTGCCCTTAGATCGGCTTAAGCTCGACCGTTCCTTTGTGAAGGATATTGAAAATGATCCAAACGATGCGGCAATCAGCGCGGCCACGATTTCGATGTCCCATGAGTTAGGGTTAACCGTGGTGGCTGAAGGGGTGGAAAACGAGGCACAACTGGTGTTGCTCTCGAGCATGGGTTGCGATCTGGTGCAGGGATATTATTTCAGTAAACCCTTATCTGCGGATGATTGTTTACGTTTTATTGAACGCAATTTTTAGGCCGTTTTTTATCCATTTAGCACTATACTTGAGTCAGTCTGGCGATAGGACATGGATACATTAAGGACAGCGCTATGCAAGTTATCTTCACTAAAGGTTCGACCCGTTACGCTCAATTACGTTGTGTTCGCATGGATGGTAGTGCCACACAAACTCAGATGCCTGAGCAGGGGATTGCTCCCCACGATATGATTCACTACGTCGTTGAAAAACGCCTGCGTATTCAAGGCGCTTTTTTCGCGCAAATACGTGCTGGTGCCGATATCAATTTCACCCTTGAGCATAACGAAGCTTCTTTAGCGGTTGCTGATAAAACTGACATTTGGCAAACCGAATCGATCGTCGAAGCATTGCAATCTCTGCTATGGTCTGCTGATACGCCTAGCTATGCGGGATTTATCTATTTACTCGAGCAGGCCTGTAGTAACCGTAAATTAGCCGTACCTGAGATTTCACAATCTGACTTTGAACATATTATCAATGAGATAATGGAGCTTACCATCGAGTGGCAAGGTATGGGAGAAGGCCAGTCCTTGACCCTAAAGTTTTAACGACTGAGTTATCAATAAGAGCGCGAATCTTCGCGCTCTTTTGCTATATTTGATCTTTGCTTATTCCCGGTGGCGACGTTCTTGGCTCTGAGTTGAGCGGCCTTGATTACGCTCCACACTGCGTGATGCTTGCATATTTTGGCGGGGTTCGCTCTGCCTTACTCTCGTATCTTCCCGTTGTCTTGGCTGTGCTTGACGGGGCTGCTCCATACGTTGCGGTTCGGCGCGTCTTACCTCGGGGCGAGCTTCCTGTCTTTGTGGCTGAGTACGGGTCTCAAAGCTGCGCGGTTGCTGCTCTCGAGTCTGATACTGCCTTGTTGAGTTGTCCCTAGTTTGTTCTCGTGATGCCTTAGCCTGCATTTGCCTTACCTGATTATCATTGCGGGCATTGTCGTTACGCTCTTTTTGGTAACCTTCCCTTTTGGTTTGCGCCGAGTTCGTCGGTGCCACGCGGCGCTCTTTTAACTCGGCTTGAGTATTCTGAAAGCTGGGCGCCCGCTCGCGGCTATAGTTATTGTCGCGGCTTAAGTTATTGCCTCTATCCTTATCATGGCTTTTATCATAGCCCTTGCTGTCTCGGTTATAACGTGCGTCTTGGTGTTCCCTTGATTTCGAGTACTGGCTAGTAAAGTGCTGGCTGCTGCCACTGGAGTGGGAGTCGCGGCCACGGAACTTGCTGTCAGCGTAGTAGCGTTCTTTTACCACGGGATTATGGTAAACCACGCCGCGTCTGTGCTCGGGTTTATGCTTCCAAGGTTGAGCACCATGACTGACCGAATATCTTTCCCGTGGACGATAATGGTGGGAGTGATGGTGATCTATCACGACGACTTTATGGCGATGCCAATGAAATGAGCTAAAGAAGTAGTTAAAGGAAATATGGATCCCAGGCGACCAGTAAAAGTAGCTATGGCTTGGGCGGTAAGGGTAGCCAACATAGCCGCCAAACTCCCAATATACTGGCGGATAGGCCACGCCCCAACGCCAAGTACCGTAAACTACGCGGGGGTCATAATAAGGCACATATACCACTTCGCGGCGTACAGGCTCGATGATGATCTGGTTATTGGCGCGAGTTACCGCCATATTCTCCATATTGGCTAAACTGTTGGCTTTATCCGCCTGCTGTCTGAGTGATTGAATACCGTCCATCACTTGCGCCTCATCGGCCAAGAAGGCTTCGCCAAGTCTTTGGGTCCAATCCAAATCTTCGCTCATTTTCTGTAAGACATTGGGGAAAGCCATGAGTGCTTTAACACTCGGGTCCCAGTCCTTGTCTTCGGTGCGAGACATCACTTGATCAGTCGACAACTTAGGATGATCTTCCAACCAACGTTGCGCTTGTACTACTTCGAGTGGATAGGTTGAGGCGATCAAAATATGGCTCAACAAACTATCGGGATAGAGGGCAATAGGCGCAAGCATCTGCTCGAGTTCGGCTTGGCTCAGTGAAGCACTTGAACCTTGGCTAACGGATACGCCCGCAGCTTGCGTCGGCGCGGTGAAAGGCAGAGCAACTAAAGCCGCCGATAACACTAGCCATTTCCATCGATATAATCTGTTCATGGTTCGCTCCAATAATCCTATTTGCGGATGTTATTGGCATCATAGGCGCGTGAATATGAACATAAGCTGAAAGTATATTGTGCGGCAAAAGCGTGTTGTAGATTTATTTTCTTACCAATAAAACGATATATGATATTGAAAATAAAAGATTAAGCAGAATGGGTAAAGTTAACGGTAAACTTGGCGCCACCTAAATTTTCTGAGCGGGAAACAGAAATTCGACCGTTATAGCTATCCACTAAATCGCGGACAATCGCTAAACCTATGCCGTTACCTTGATGATAGGAATCGGCGCGGATCCCGCGCTCAAAGATTTGCGTTTGCAGGGTTTCGCTGATCCCTGGGCCGTCATCTTCGATACAAAGTTGCAATTGATAAGCATCGCCGGTGACGGTTAATTTGACCGTTGATTTGGCGGCTTTGCAGGCGTTGTCGAGTAAGTTACCTAAAATCTCGGTGAGATCGGCTTCATCGCCCTTAAAAACCGCTTGTTCAGCGATTTCGCCACCGAGGTTAATTTGCGGTTCTCGATAAATCTTGGCTAAGGTGCGAAGCAGTTTATTGGCCACCTCATCCACCTTAATGCCTAAATGCCAGGAGGCGGCCGCCGCGGTTTGGGCGCGTTTGAGTTGGTGGCTGATAATGCGGCTGATGTTAGACACTTGCTCACTCGAGGCTTCACTTAAATCCACCTGACTTTTAATCACCGCCAGTGGCGTTTTTAGGCTATGGGCTAAATCCGCAAGGGCATTGCGATAGCGCTTACGCTGGGTTTGCTCGGTATTGAGCAAGATATTCAACTGCCGCGCGACCGCCTGTAACTCGCTGGGGTACTGGCTGCTTAGCTGGGTTGATTTACCTTGTTCCACATCGTGCAGCTCTTGGGTAAAGCGTGCCAGCGGCCTAATAGTCCAAATCAACCAACTCAACTGAAACACTAGCATCACCAGGATTAAGATCAGCAACCAAGTCCAAAGCTGTTGATTAAATTGAGCTATCTGCTGCTGAAACTCCTGTTCATCCTTAATGATATGGATAGTCACCGGTACATTTTCATTCAGGCTGGCAAAGCTCACACTAAAGCTATAGATAAGGTGTGGCGCGCCCGCGAGGTCGATTTGCTCAAAGGCATTTTTGCCGGTTGGCGGAATGGTGAACTGTGCTGGTGGCGTGATGCCCATAAAGGATTGCGAATGCCAGACGATGCTCTGTTTATGCTCCGCATCTTCGGTGGTGGCTATGGCATAGAGGCCTGATTGAATAAGGTTAAAGCGGTTCTCGAGCACTAATTCAGGAATAAAAATCCGTTTATTTTCGACTTCAGTCACCGCTAATACTGAATATACATAGGCACTTAGCTCATTTTTAGCGGCACTCTTTACCTGTTCAGCAAAGGCGTCATTGAGGGCGACCCCAATCAGCGGCAGCAGCACTAATATAAATAACAGCGCACTGAGGACGAGCCGAGTCTTTAAGGAGTTGAGCAACTGCCAGACAAGCGCGCGCTTACTCATCAGTACCTTGCTCAGGAGCAATGACTCTTAAACGATAGCCCTGGCCGCGCAGGGTTTCGATTAGATTGTATTGGTTATCGGGGTCGAGCTTTTTGCGTAAACGGCGGATAAAGACTTCGATAACGTTAGAGTCGAGATCAAAATCCTGATCATAAATATGTTCGGTGAGTGCTGTTTTAGATTTCACTTCGCCTTGATGCAGCATAAAAATCTCAAATAGCTTGTATTCAGAGCCGCTTAGCGTGACGAGTTCGTCCCCTTTGCGGACCTCTAAGCTACTGGTATTTAAACTAAAGGGGCCGTTAGTGATGATTGGGCTTGCCTTACCTGCCGAGCGGCGGATCAAGGCTTTGAGCCGAGCCACTAATTCTTCGGGATGAAAGGGCTTAGTGAGATAATCGTCGGCACCAGCATCGAGGCCTTCGACTTTATCTTGCCAGCTGTCGCGCGCGGTTAAAATTAAGATCGGGAAAGCGCGCTCTTTTTGGCGAATGCGGCGGATAAGGCTAATACCGTCGAGTTTAGGTAAACCGACATCAATAATGGCTGCGTCATAGTTATATTCAACGGCTTGAAACAAGCCCTCTTCGCCGTCGCTGGCGACATCAATGCTGTAATGGGCATCCAGCAAGTGCTGTTTTAAGTTGGTTTGCAGTGCTACGTCGTCTTCAACGAGTAAGAGTCGCATATTAATTCCTCGACACGCGTCCTGTGGCGGCATCCACCGAAACTGAAAAAACCTGGCCATCATTATTGAGGATTTTGACTCTATAGCCTGAGCCGCTCGACTGCACGCTGAGCACTTTGCCTCGATATTGACGCTGTGCCATAGCCACGGCTTGGTCTGGACTATTCACCACAAGGCGGCGCTGCTCATTCTTAACGCCTTGGTCGCGCGATTGATTGCGATCATCGTGTTTATCATTGCCCGCTATGCAGCCAAAGGAGGCACATAAACAAGCGACTAGGGTCAGTGTCAAACCAAGTTTCATATCTGTTACCCGTACAGGTTCGGCGATCTTAAGTAAGTGGCGAGCTTGATAGCTTATCGAGTCGACTAAGAATACCTCATCACCATAACAAACACATAGAGATCAGCCAATTGGTAAACACAATTCCTTTAAAATTCACTGTGATTCGTGAGATTTTATCGAGTTAATCCTCATCGAACCTCTTTACATATCAGGAGTCATATCCTGTGACATATTAGTAGTGTTAACCACAGCAGATGAATTAAGGCTGAACAGCGGTGTTGCTCTGAAATACAGCAGATTTTAATGTTCAGCTTATGTTCACCTTGAGTGCCCTCTAATGTCACCAATTTGAGCGGATTATCCAATGGGGTATTCAAGATGAACACAGTGAAACAACAAGTTATCGCAACCACGACTTATGTGAAGGCTGTGGTATTGGCCAGTGCATTTCTGGCATCGACAATGGTGAGCGCGCAGCCGAGCGACGAGTCAAACTTGGCGCCTTTTAGTGCAGCGAGTATTGGTATGATGAAAAAGACCGATGCCGAGCAAGCCGTCAAGCAAGAGCAGCAAGCCTTAAGCCTATTGCAACAGTCGGCTCCCGCTCAAAGTGTAGCGGAAGCTACTGCCGCTGCGGTTAAATCGCTAGCGCCGTCCTTCTCGGCACAAGGTGCGAATGTTCAGCGAGTACAATTGATGGGTGCAACCCCCATGACTCGCGAACAAGTGATCGCCAAACATACGAGTCAGCCGATCCCCAGTTCAAGCGCCGCCACAGAAGATCCCTATCGCGCCCCTATTTATCACAGCTTTGCGATTTTTGATGCCAGCAGCCGTTTGTTTGAAGACTTTGATTACGATGGGTTTTATCAAACCTTTAGCGTAACCTTCGATGTAGATGTGTTTGGTGCATATCTTAATGAGCGCGCCGACCTGTTTGCCGAGTTATACCTCAGTCGTAACGGTGGCCCTTGGGTGCATTACTACACCACGGACGTGTTTACCATCTACGGTGACTCGACTCAGGATGATTACGAAGTACTGACGACCCTCTACACTGGCTATCAAACGGATCACTACGATGTATTAATCGATGTCTATGAGGTTGGTTATAGCGATATTGTTGCGACCATTAGCGCCGATGATACCGATGGCTTATATGCCTTGCCGCTAGAAAGTCGTGACCGCGATAGCTCTGGTGAGGTAATTATTGTCGAAGAAGGCGGCGCTATTTCTTTCTTTGCTCTGCTTGGTTTAGGACTGTTGGCTGTACTGCGTAAACGTGAAGAGTTTATTTAAGATTTGATTTTGATGTGCAATTTGACTGAGTTTATCAAAGGCCATACTGACTATGCACGCAGAGTAAGAAGTCGGTCTCACCTTAACATGGCAGCGTATCCATCGATACGCTGCTTTTTTATTTCAAAATGCACACCGCAAAACAAGCAGAAATCATGCGTTTGCGCACTTTCTACCCAGAATGATTTTTGCTATTGTGGAAATCAAATTTTAAATCAGTGGTTTGTGAGTGATTTTGCCAAGTGTTGATGGTGAGATTAAGCAAGATGTACGATAGAAATATTATGTTTAGGAGAGGACTTTGGATTTAGCTGGAATAGTAGTAGCGAGCCTCAGCGCTCTTGGGTCTTTGGTTCAGGCTTATTATTCGGCTAAAGTTGCGAATAAAAATGTACCTGAAAAAATAATAAAAAATGCTGAAAAGCGCGCTGCTGAGCCACTAAAAATTGGAGCGAAACAAGTTGACGATGTAATTGATGATCACTTGTTAGCAGTTTTAAACAATGAAATTGAAAAGCATAATTCAATATTAATTGAGTCTTTCCGAACAAAGAATACCACTTATGAAGATATGTCGAGTCAAGTAGAAAATGCGCGAGTTCAAATTTGCAAAGTACTATTAGAAATAATGCGCTTCAATAACGGAAAACTTCCAACAGAGCGGCTTAAGAAGCTGTGGGCATCTAATGGCTGTAAAAAATCATAACAGTCGCCATCAAAATCACGCCCTGTGTGCGCTTGACTCGCAAGAGGTTGCTCGAATTTGTGGCGGGTATTATTAATCATGCTAGGAATTGAGTGCATGCACCAAGAATTAAAAAATGTGCCACAAGATATGCTGAAGTTAGGTATTGCTGCTCTTGCACATGCAAACTGGCACGCAAACTTCCACAGTTTTGAAAATGATAAGTGGTCAGAACTTTCTGTATTACAGGCTGCTCATGCAGCAGAGATATTAATAAAAGCGCGTATTGCAGAAGAGCATCCACTGCTCATCTTTGAGCAAATCCCACGTTCCACACAAGTTCATAGTGATGCTTTAGACTTCAATGCTCTTGTCCAAAAAGCAAAAACTATTCAGTATTCTGATTTACCCGAAAGACTTTGGGCTACGACTGGTATAAAACTGCCAAACTTAGAGCTATTTAAAAAGTTTGGGATGCTCAGAAACTCAATACAGCATTTTGCTATTCCTCATGATTTTGAATGTAGCACTACTGATTTTATTTACGGGGTTATAGACCCATTTATCAACGAGTGCTGGGGGCTTTATGCTATCGACTATCATGAAGACTCGGAACCTTATGAGTATATAGTAAGCACTATGCTTGCTAATGAAATTGAGTTTCTCGTTTCCCCTGAATGTTCAAGAAACCTCAAAGACGTCTCATTGAGTTGGCCTAAAAGTAAATCATACATAAAGCTAATGAAAAATCGCTTTGAGCTAGCTTTGGTGAACGAAAAATAGACATCAATCCTTAATTGCGCGGTAGTTTTAATGACCCCTATTCAAGCCACTTTAGCCTGAGTAAGTTGTAGGCAAATCTAAAGTACATTATGTTTTTGTTTTATCTTGGGTTCTCTAATTTATTTTGGTGGACGTTAAATTTAGAAGCATGGAGTTTGCTTTGATTAAAAAATGGATATTACTCTCTTTGTGCCTTTCCCTTATGTCTTGCGGATATAAGGGGGATGGAGATTTTAAATCATATGGTTATTGGCCACTTATTACGTACGAGCTTACTTTGCCAGATTTTCCTTTTGAGACTGGATCAAAGCATAAGTTTGATTTAAAAGGTTATAAGTCTCATGAAACTTCGACTATAAATATCGAGCTATTCAGTAATAATGAACATGATTTTGCTGAACTTGATACCGAAGTTGAGCTTAAAATTGTAAATGATTTAGGCGTTACCTTTTTTTACAGGAAATCTCCTTTAAATGCTCATTTCAAAAGGATGCAAGAACTTAAAGAAGCATCATGGGCTAATGAATATGAGTGGAATGGAAGATATAGCTATAAAAACCAAGATGTGAGTGATCGAGCTGTACCGTTTTCATCAATTGAAATGCCAGCTAAAACAAAAAGTATGCGATATTTTAATTTCTTTCCTAGTGATGCTGGTTCACTAAGCCTCACTATAAATATTGGTAGCGTTCCGTCACAGTTTGAGGATTTGAAGGTAAGAATCAATCTATCGTCTGGTTGGAAGTAGCAATGGTCAATCCCCCCTTTTTCTCTCGGTGTTTATCCTGTCGGATTCGGGCTAGTATGGGCGAGTTACGTTAACTAAAGGAAGAGAGACATGATTGCTCAAGGTCAAAAATTACCAGCGGCGACGTTAAGCCAATTAACAAAAGATGGCATGGTAAATCATCAAGTTACCGAGCTGTTTGCGGGTAAAAAAGTGGTGTTATTTGCAGTGCCTGGTGCTTTCACACCAACCTGTTCTGAAGCGCATTTGCCCGGTTATGTGGTGCTGGCCGATCAGTTTAAAGCCAAAGGCGTTGATTTAATTGCCTGCGTATCGGTAAACGATGCCTTTGTGATGAAAGTGTGGGGCGAAGCGCAAAATGCGTCTGAACTACTGATGTTAGCCGATGGCGATGCCAGCTTTACTAAGGCGCTCGGATTAGAGATGGATACCGCTGGCTTTGGTGGTGTACGTTCACAACGTTATGCGATGATTATCGATGATGGCGTGGTGACGTTACTGAATGTAGAAGCACCTAAGTCATTTGAAGTGAGTAAAGCCGAAGTGGTGTTGGCGGCTTTAAGTTAAGATAAGCGGATGCCCCTGAACTTATGGGGCTGATGTGTCGCTTGCTTGAGCGAGAACAATAGCCAGCCTAGATGAGGCTGGCTTTTTTATTCGGGCTTTTTTATACGGTTATTGAACGAGTTGAATGCTGTCGGCATCGATAGTGACTTCTGACCAGTCCTTATCCACTTCACCGCGAATAATGACTTGGGTTTCAGGCGTGACGGTATGTCCGAGCCACAGATCATCGTCAATTTCGATTTTAATCTCGCCCGTGCTGTCACGGAAAATATAATCATCGTGGCCAATTGAAGACATGATATGGCCGGTTAACTCCACTTGAGTGTCATCGCTGGCATTGAGTGCACTGACGACATCATGAATAATTTGCCGTGCGCTGGGGCCTTGAAAGCCGCCACGTAATTGGGGTTCGCCCGTTGTTGGTTGAAATCCAGCTTGGCTGCACAAGGCACTCAATGACAATGTGATTGCTAACATGCTTAAGGTGATTTTATTCATCTAAATGTCCTCTTTCTAATCTTACGCCGCTGGGCGACTCATCTGCGGCGAGTATCATGCCAAGACGAGCGTGAAGCAGTTGTGAAGAATTTAAGCGGATTCATTTAGATGCTGTTGTGGCTCGCGGTTATCCATAAATTGGATAGTTGCCAGATAGTCATTCCCTAGGTTTTTGGCCGAAAAGTGCCACCCCATGCGCTCGCAGATACGTTCAATAATGATCAAACCACAGCCATAGCCTGTGGGCTCGGCGCTGTGGAGACTAAGCGGATTTTTTATGGTTAGTTGATTGTTATTCAGCGTGATTTCAATATCACCACTGCTGTAGTTAAAGGCATTTTTAATTAAGTTGCCTATCACTATGTCTACAAAACTCACCGGTGCGCAAATGGCGGTATTTTGGTTAACGCTGAGCTGATAGCGGATTTCGTGTTTGGCAAAATGCTGCGCCATTTCACTTAATAGCTGCGTAAGCCGTGCGGCTAAATCAACTTGATCATAGTGTTGCGATTCAATTTGTTCCTTACCTAATAGCAAAAAGGTTTCGGTGAGGGTTTTCATCTGTTGGCTTGCGTAATCAATGCGGGCAATGGCTTTGTTAGCGATCCGCTGCTGGGCTTCGCTGGCGTTGTTTGGCAGTTTTTTAAGTAATTCTGTCGAGCCTTGGATCACCATAATGGGCGTGCGCAATTCATGGGAGGCAAAGCGGCTAAACTCCTGCTCCCGAGTAAAATAGGCGGCAATTTTGGCTTTATTTTCCAGTAGCGTTTGTTCGATATGGCGGGTTTCACGGTAGGGCGTGCTAGGGATAAAGCTTGGCTCCTCTGGCGTCAGCGCATTGATTTTGCGTTCAATTTCAAAAAACGGTGCCGATAGTAGCCGCACAAAATATAAGCCATAGGCCATGATGAACAGCAGTAAGCCTACCCCGAAGAGGGATATCAAAATATGCAGCCTGTCCTCATACCCATCGAGAAAGTCATCCGCATCATCCTTATACACCACATACAATAAACCTTGCCCTGATGGGTGCGGCGAAATCAAAAAGTGCTTATCTTCGGCGCCCAATTGGTGCTCATAAAAACCCGTTTGTTGATAAGCTTGCAGCCATTGCGGCACAAACTCTTTGCTCCAATAGGTGGTGAGTTCGTGGATATCGGGGAGCTGGGCTTTATCGCCAAATCGTTGATAGTTTTTTTGGTATTCGCGGGTTTCGGTCGCCAGTTTGTGTTCAAGGCTAATGACCTCAATTTGTTCTTCGGCGATATAAATCAAACCCCAGAAAATCGCGAACATTAGGCTCGTGAGCACTAAAAACGTTAGGCGAATTTTTTTGTATAAGCTCGGTAATGGCTTATGGGAGGAGTCGGTAACCTTGGCCATGAATCGTCTCTAGTTTGGAATCTGTAAAGCCCTTATCCAATGCGCTACGCAGGCCGTAAATATGGCTACGAAGCGCGTCGCTACAGGGTGCTTCGTCACCCCAAACCGCATCGATAACTTGTTCTTTACTCACAATGGCGGGGGCATGTTTGAGCAGTAGCGTCAAAATCGTGCGTTGGATTTTACTCAGCTTGATTTCCTTACCCGCGCGGCATGCTTGTTGCGTTGCGACATTTAAGCTGATTTCACCAAAGCGCAATATACCTACATCTAAACGCGGCCCGCGGTTATGCAGTGACCGTAGACGCAGGCATAGTTCTTCCATGGCGAAGGGTTTATTTAAAAAGTCATCACCGCCCGAGGTAAAGGAGTCAATTTTGTCCTGCAGGCTATCTCTAGCGGTTAAAAACAAAATCGGCGTATTACAAAACAGCTCTTCGCGCAGTTTTTTGACCGTACGAATACCGTCTAATTTGGGCATCATAATATCCATAATGATCACGTCATAATGGTTTTGCTGTATTAAATTGATGGCGCTTTCACCGTGATAGGCGCAGTCAGCAATAATGCCTTCGAGGGTTAAATAGTCCATGATTGTTTCTATAACATCATGATTGTCATCAACAATTAATACTTTCATTACTTATCTTCATTTCTTCACGTTTGCTTGACGTTTCCCATACTAAGATGCCAGCCGTTGATTTAACAAGGTAAATAAGGGAGAAAAAAATGAATAAGCACTTAGTAGGTATTAGCGCATTACTATTAACCGCTTGTGGTGGCGACGGTTCATCAACGGATGTGACGCCACCTCCCGCGAATTTACCCGCTAAAGTGATGGGGACTGTGACTCAAGTGTCCGCAGACCATCAACAGATCACTGTGAATGGATACAAGATTAATATCGCCAATGCAGATATTCGTTATCAACAACAACCACTGGATGCCAAAGCAATTCAAGTGGGGATGCGCCTAGATTTGGTTAACCAAGGTCAGCAGGCTAAAACGGTTGCTGTCGATCCTGCGCTGGTCGGTGAAATCAGTGCCATCAATCAAAATAATATTACAGTCAATGGCATACAGTTAGCCGTTGTATCAGCTAGCCAATATAAAAAGGGCGATTGGGTAGCGGTAAATGGCTATCCTACTGCGGTTGGAAAGTGGCTGGTAGAGTCGATTAACCTTTTCCCGAATTTCGCAATTGCTGAAATCGAAGGTCGGGTAACAGAGCTTGATCCCGTTGCGCAGCAATTCCGCCTTGGCTCAGCCCTAATAGATTACGCTGGTATCACCCCAGAGGGTCAACTCGCCGAAGGCGCGTGGGTTGAGGTTGAAGGTCAACAGGATGGTGCGGTATTTAAGGCCCATGAAGTCGATGTTGAAGATGCGAGTGATGTGCCGACGTTCAACGAGATGGAGTTAGAGGGTACAGTAACTTGGGTTAACCAAGACAAGAGCCAGTTTGAGCTTAATAGCCGCACACGACTCTATGTGACTGAACAGACTCAATTTGAAGATGGTAATCGCACCAATTTGCTGGAAGGTAAGCGCCTAGAGGTGGATATTCAATCTACTGCTCAGGGCTTGTGGGCCAAAGAGGTCGACTTTGAAAGTTCAGATGCGGGTGGTCCATTACCCGATTTAGGCAACAAGTTTGAGCTTGAAGGGCGAGCGACGCTCGATAGCAATAATCAGCTACAAATTAATGGCGTTACCTTTATTATCGACGCGAGAACCCAGTTTGATGATGGCTTAACCCTTGCAACCCTTGATCAAAAATGGCTGCAAATTGAAGGTGTTGAATTAGCCGATGGCCAATGGCTAGTGAAGGAAATTGATCTTGAACAGCAGAGTAATGAACTGGAGTTAACCGGAAAGGTGAGCCAGAACAGTCTGTGGGGTTACCATGCTAGTGATGCCTCATTAGCGACCTTTGATGGTAAATGGGTTAATGTGGAATGTCAGTTTGATGGCATGCAAATCCACAGTTGCCGCATTGACGACTAATGCTCGTTAACGACTAACGC
Organism: Shewanella sp. LZH-2; assembly: GCF_016859145.1. NCBI lineage: Bacteria > Pseudomonadati > Pseudomonadota > Gammaproteobacteria > Alteromonadales > Shewanellaceae > Shewanella > Shewanella sp. LZH-2. Next base: position 4,467,388 of record NZ_CP069350.1, on the reverse strand, counting down.
TCGTTAACCCCTGCAAATGGCAGCGAGATTGATCTCTTGCTGCCATTTTTTATGTGCTTAAGCTTAAGCCGCGCGCATTGGCACGACACGACTGTCGGCAATACCTAAACTGGTTTCGATATTTTCCACGCTTTGCTGCACTTCTTGGGCGATGACTTCGCTCTGCTGCGAACTGGTTTGCGCTTGGTCTTTCAGGTTATCCATGCTGCGAACAAATTCATCGAGGTAATCCACCTGTTCCTTGGCGTTGAGCGAGCCTTGTTTGGCGGTATTGGCCATTTCACTCGCTTGATTTTGTACGGTTTGTGCCATTTGCCATAGGCTCTGTGCCCGCTGTTTTTGGCTATCGGTCGCTTGGGCAATGCCATCGACACTCTCGCCGAGAGCAAGGTTAGATTGGGTGAGCTGATGCAGGATTTTCACAATTTCATTTAACGATACCTGAGTTCGTTGGCTAAGGCTGCGCACCTCATCGGCGACCACGGCAAAACCGCGACCTTGCTCGCCTGCACGGGCGGCTTCGATAGCGGCATTAAGTGCCAGTAAATTAGTTTGCTCGGCGATATTGCCAATTACATCAATGATTTTTGCCACATCTGTCACTGAGTTATTCAGGCTTTCGAGCGAGGCATGGCAAAGGCCAACCGCCGTTTGGGTTTGCTCTGTGGCACTCAGTACCGCTTCGGCCTCGGCTTGGCTCGACTGCATTTGGCGCATGGTTTCGACCGCACTCTGCTCGACTAGAGCCGAGGTATGACTGACCTCATTGGCGAGGCTACGGATATGCTCGGTTTGCGACTGCGTGTCGGCGACTATGGTCTGAGTGTGTTCGGTGTGCTGCGACAGTTGAGTAATGCGCGCGACCAACTGACTTAAGGATTGAGAAACCTTAGTCATTTGTTGGCGTTGGAGTTCATCTTCCTGTTCAAAACGATGCAGTAGCTGATTAAAATGCCCTGCAATTTGGCCGGTTTCGCAGCGGCGATTGATGTCCAAACGTTCACGGCTGTTGGACTCGCTTAATTGCATAAAGGCTTGATTGAGGCGTTTAAGGGGTTTAACCACGCGGTTCTGTTGCAGGATTAAATAGCCGATCGCAAATAGCGCCATAATCGAAACCATTGCATAAAGAATGACTTGTAACTCATATTTGAGCTGTTGGTTTTTGGCGGCCTGTGCCTCACCGAGGGCAATGAGCTGCTGTTCAACTCTGCCAATCGCTTGAATTAATTGCGCTTGCATCTCCTGATTGGCTTGCAGCAATTGGTGGGTGTTGGCGACTTCTTTATTGTATCGATTGGCAAGGCTTAACAGCTCGTTGCGATCATTTTCGCCCACTTCAATTTGCTGCGGCTCACTTGCGCCGAGGGCAAATTCATCGGCTTCCTGTTGTTCATATACACCGATTAATGGCAGGGCGTTGAGTTGATCGCGCCATTGGTTAAGCGCTTTACTGGTGCTGTCGAGAATATTCTTAAGTTGCTGGTTTTTATCAATGAGATAGCCATCGGTAAGCTGCGACAGTTGATAAACAATACTGGGAAAGTCACGGCTTAATTGCAAATATTGCTCGGCTATTGCTGCATTAACGGCTAAGCCTTTGTCGGCATAGCTACCAAGCCTACGGTTATAGTCGAGCATTTCGGATTCTGCGTGAGCCAGCAGTTGTCTTGGGTTACCTGCTAGTTTGCCCGCCGCGCGGTATTTAGTGTCTAAGTCTTGAATGAATTGATTCAGGCCGGCCTGTAATTCCTCATCGGCATTACCTGATGCGGCAAGGTTGAGTTCGCTGAGTTGGTTTTTGATTTTGCTCAGCTTGGCTTTGGCTTCTTCGAGTTGGGTCGCGTTGCCGCTGGTTAAATAGCCATCAAGATCGCGGCGAACGCCTACGAGAAAGTCCTGTTGCAGGCCTTGGAGTACTTGGGTTTGTTGCTCAATCTGCTGTCTTTGATCGCTACTCCAAAGTACTACTGCTGCTAATAATCCCGCAAGCAATAACAACAGCGCCGAAGCAGTACGTGACAAGGTCGAAATCTTCATGATGCAATCTTCATTGGAAACTTAAGGTAAGTTAACTGCCTAAAGTTTATGAATTTCGCGTGACATAAATATGACAGAACCAATCAAATGTCAGCGTTGTCATTATGATTTTGGGATTATTCTAGCGGTAGCCAAACTTGGGCTTTTAAACCGCCTGCGGCGCGATTCGAGAGGGTAATTTGGCCTTGGTGGCGGTCGATAATCCGTTTGATGATGGCGAGCCCAAGCCCTGAGCCGACACTGCCTCTGGCAATATCACCTTGGGTAAAAGGTTGAAACAGTGTAGGAATTTGTGATTCATCTATCCCTGGGCCATTATCTTCAACGCTAAAGCCGATGCGTTTGCCGTCAAATTGCGAGCTTATTCGCACCCAGCCGGAGCCATAACGAAAGGCGTTTTCAACTAAGTTGCTCAACACCCGCTTAATCGCCAGCCCTTGAAATAAGGCCTCGGGGCAATCGCTCAGTACGACTTCAATTTCACCGTCGCGATTGGCTTCGGCCTGGGCAATATCTTGAATGAGTTTATTAATTTGCCCGAGCTCGCGGCTGGCTTCCTGATCTTGGCGAATATAAGCAATAAATTGGCTGATAATGGCATCCATATCTTCAATATCGTTGACGATACCGTCTTTAAGATATTGATCTTCTTCAACCATCATCTCAGAGGCAAGGCGGATGCGGGTCAGCGGCGTGCGCAAATCGTGGGAAATTCCCGCCATCAACAGTGCACGATCTTGCTCTAGCTGCTTCATGCTATGGGCCATCTGGTTAAAGGCGTTGGTCACTTCCACCAGTTCGCTGGAACCTTTAAGCGGCAAAGGATCGGGAAACTCGCCACGGGACACCGAGATCGCGGCTTTTTGTAAGCGCCTTAATGGTCTGTTTTGCTGGCGAGCAAACCACCATCCGCCGGCAACACTGAGTGCACCGATCACCATCAAGTACAAGGTCAGTGGCGACAAGTCGGAAACATTTTGCCCAATCAGCGGCACTTTAATCCACACAGACGGCGCCTGCGGTGGGCGGATCCAAATTTGCAAAACACTGCCGTGGGTAACACGGACTTCGGCATCGCCACCGAGATATTCCGACATCTGTGATGACCAAAAACCGTAGTAGGTGGCTTGTTCGATGCCCGCTTCACGGGCTTGCTGTTGGTTATACACCTTCATGCCATCGTCGCGGACTTTGGCATTGAGTGCATCGACTATGGTTAAATGCTCGCGGCCGATATCGACACCATCGACAAATAACAGATTGATTTGACGGGCAATTAACTGGTTAATTTGTTGATAGCTGGGTTTTAACACATACACTGCGACAGTGACATAGGACACCAGCTGATTGATCAGCAGCAAACAACCAATCAGCAGTACCGTTTGACTAAAGGCGCTGCGCGGAAGGAGTCGCTGCCACCACTTAAGTTTCATAGTCGTGCCAAAAAAGCGTCAACAACAGGCCAAAAGCAGCTCATCGACGGGCGGCACCGTCGGGCACAAAGACATAACCCAATCCCCACACGGTTTGAATGTAGCGCGGATTAGCGGGGTCTTTTTCAATTAAGCGCCGTAGACGCGATACCTGCACGTCAATCGAGCGCTCGAGCGCCGAATAATCACGACCACGGGCGAGGTTCATCAGTTTGTCCCGCGATAACGGTTCGCGTGGATGGGTAACTAACACTTTTAATACCGCAAATTCGCCACTGGTCAGCGCGATGGCTTCATCACCGTGGTACATCTCACGGGTAGCTAGGTCGAGGGAAAACTCGCCAAAGCTAATTTCGGCTTCTTGCTGCGCGGGCGCGCCGGGCACATCCTGTATTTGGCGGCGCATCACCGCTTTTATCCGCGCCAATAATTCCCGCGGATTAAAAGGTTTTGGCAGATAATCATCGGCACCGAGTTCTAAGCCGATAATGCGGTCGACTTCATCGCCTTTGGCGGTGAGCATCACAATCGGAATGGTGCTGCCCTGTTGACGCAGACGACGGCAGATAGATAAGCCATCTTCCCCGGGCAACATCAGATCGAGCACAATCAAATGAAAGTTTTCTCGCTCCAGTAAACGGTCCATCTGCTCAGCATTGGCCGCACTGCGTACCTGATAGCCTTGCTCCATCAGGTAACGCTCGAGTAGTGCTCGTAGGCGCATATCATCATCGACAACGAGGATTTTCGAGGTTTCTTGTCCCATGGGATGTCCTTAAATTGCTCGGATTATTGCTTTTATTTTTTATGCCGTCATACAACAAAGATTAACTGGCTGAAATTGAAAACGAATCTGCCAAGAATGCGCTTAATATAGCTGGATTCAATCTGAGCGACTAGCTCATGATGTAAGCCAACCACGGTCGAATGCGACAAATTGCCAACTCATGTTAATACTAAGCAAATGAAATTGCATGGGAATCGTTGAATATATTCACTATACATATGAAATTGTAACTAAATTGGCATTTCTGGCAGCGGTGCTTTTTGCTAGTCCTTAACTTTGGCGTCGACTCTGAGTATCATCAGTGCCATGCCTGTTTAAAATTATGCTCGTTGTTAGTTAACTATAGAGTCTTAACATGAAAGCGCATTTGATCACCCGCCAAGGCTGGATGACCTTAGATAAAGAATTAAAATACCTGTGGAAGGAATATCGCCCGCAGATCACCCTCAAAGTGCAAGAGGCCGCCGCGCAGGGCGATCGAAGTGAAAATGCGGATTACACTTATAATAAAAGGCTTTTGCGTCAGATAGATAGTCGTGTTCGCTATTTGGTTAAGCGTCTCGAAGAACTCAAAATTGTCGACTATTCTCCGCAGCAGGAAGGCAAAATTTACTTTGGTGCTTGGTTTGAGCTTGAAAACGACGCGGGTGAGCGGGTGCGTTATCGGATTGTCGGTAAAGATGAGCTCGATACTAAACTGGGTTATATCACTATTGATTCCCCCATGGCTCGGGCGCTTATCGGCAAACAAGTTGATGATGAAGTGGTGGTGCAAACGCCCTCTGGCCCAAAGACATGGTATATCAACGAAATCCGTTATACGCCGTTCGACACCTTGCTTGACTCGTCGCTCGCGGACGAGGGGGAATAAACCTCGCGAGATCAAACTCTCGGCGATTTTCAGCGGCAAATCGCTCGCATCATATGAAACAACGACTGCGCCTGTGGTATCTTGGGCGCAATTAGGATTAATCAAACCGTTAGGCACGATACTTTATTTATGCAGACTATTGCCCAAATTATTGCTCAGGAACTCAATGTTCGTGAGCATCAAGTCACTGCCACCATAGATTTGCTCGACAATGGTGCCACTGTTCCCTTCGTCGCCCGTTATCGTAAAGAGGCGACTGGTGGTTTAGACGACACCCAGTTACGTACGCTGTACAGCCGTTTAGGTTATTTGCGTGAGTTAAATGACAGACGTCAGGTGATTTTATCCAGCATTCAAGCGCAGGGTAAGTTAACGCCTGAGCTGCAACGGGAAATCGAAGGCGCCGATAGTAAAACGCGTCTCGAGGATCTGTATCTTCCCTTCAAACCTAAGCGCCGCACTAAGGGCCAAATTGCCATTGAAGCGGGATTAGAGCCGCTGGTCGAAACCTTGTTAGCGGATCGCAATGCCGATATTGAAGCATTGGCTGCGGCTTATCTGAATCTAGAAGCGGGTTTTGCCGACACCAAAGCGGTATTGGAAGGTGCCCGTTATATCCTGATGGAGCGCTACGCCGAAGATGCGGAATTACTGCGTAAAGTTCGCGAACATTTAAGCCAAAACAGTGTGTTAGAGAGCCGTGTTATCGCCGGCAAAGAGAAGGAAGGCGCGAAGTTTCGCGATTATTTCGAGCACAACGAACCTTTGGCCAAAGTGCCATCTCACCGCGCCTTAGCTATGCTCCGTGGCCGTAATGAAGGCTTCCTGTCATTATCGATGAATGCCGATCCCGGTGCAGAGGCGGGTCAAGGCAGTTACTGTGAAGTCATTATTAGTGAGCATTTAGGCTTAAAGCTGGGCGATAGCAGTGTGGATCAGTGGCTCAAAACGGTCGTTACTGCCACATGGCGAATTAAAATTGCCCTGCAAATGGAAACCGAGTTTATCTCGCAAATGCGTGAGCGCGCCGAAGCGGAAGCCATTAACGTATTTGCCCGTAACTTGGGTGATTTGCTGATGGCCGCGCCAGCGGGCGCCAAGGCAACCATGGGCCTAGACCCAGGTCTACGTACTGGCGTTAAAGTCGCCGTGGTGGATAACACGGGTAAGTTGGTGGCACACACCACGATTTTCCCCCATGCACCACAGAATTTATGGGACAAGTCGATTCGTACCCTGGCCAACTTAGTGCAAATGCATAAGATAGAGTTAATTGCGATTGGTAACGGCACCGCCTCCCGTGAAACCGATAAATTAGCGGCTGAGTTGATCGCCAGCCTCAAGGACAGCCAACCACAGCTGACCAAAGTGATGGTGAGCGAGGCGGGCGCCTCGGTGTATTCCGCATCAGAGCTGGCGGCATTAGAATTCCCTGAGCTAGACGTTTCGATTCGCGGTGCGGTCTCAATTGCCCGTCGTTTACAGGACCCCTTAGCGGAACTGGTGAAGATTGAGCCTAAGTCTATCGGCGTTGGTCAATATCAACACGATGTGAGTCAAAGCCAGCTTTCTAGCTCGCTCGAAGCCGTGGTCGAGGATTGTGTAAACGGTGTAGGCGTGGACTTAAACATGGCGTCTGTGCCTTTGCTATCGCAAGTTGCAGGTTTAAATAAAACCTTGGCCAAAAACGTGGTGGATTACCGCGATGCCAACGGCGCCTTCAAAAATCGTAAAGAGCTGTTAAAAGTACCGCGTTTAGGCCCTAAAGCCTTTGAGCAAGCCGCAGGCTTTTTACGTATTCGTGACGGCGATAATCCATTAGATATGTCAGCGGTTCACCCGGAAGCCTATTCGCTGGTCGAAACGATTGCCAAGACCAAACAAGTCGATGTGGCGAGCCTTATTGGCAATTCAGAATTATTACGCAACATCAAACCGCAGGAGTTTACGACTCCTGAGTTTGGTCTGCCGACAGTGACCGACATCCTTAGCGAGCTGGATAAACCTGGCCGTGACCCCCGTGGCGAGTTTAAAACCGCTAAGTTTAAAGATGGGGTTGAAGAGCTTAAGGATCTGAAACCTGAGATGATTCTTGAAGGCGTTGTCACCAACGTGACTAACTTTGGTGCCTTTGTGGATATCGGCGTGCACCAAGATGGTTTAGTGCATATCTCGTCATTAACCGACAAATTTATTACCGATCCCCATACCGTGGTCAAAGCGGGTGATGTGGTAAAAGTGAAGGTGATGGAAGTGGATGTGGAGCGCCGCCGAATTGGCCTGAGTATGCGTCTGGATGAGGCGATTGATCTGAGTAAGTCGCAAACTCGCACGCCAGTGCAGGGTAAGCATCAGGGTAGCAAGCCGAATCAGCACAAAGCGTCACAACACAAATCATCACAACCTCAGTCTGGGCGGTCAGCACCCAAGCCAACCCCTGTCAATGCGGCGATGGGCAATGCCTTTGCTGATGCTTTCGCTAAGCTGAAAAAGTAAGTCATCTCGATGCGACTCGGGTGTTAGCATGTGCCCGAGTCGACATTTTTTACCCCTCAATCACAAAATTGTTGCATGTTTGCTACGACAGGTAATATAAAGGCGGCAATTTAATGCAACCTTAAGCCAGATCGGTTGTCATATAGCAACTTCTGGTAATTTTTCAAATTGACACTCCAAAGCTGAGTGTGCGTTTAATGTTTTTGGGGTAATACATGCAGTCAGGTTTATCTGCTGGTGGACGCAAGGGCGCCCACGGGCCCTTTCGCGTCATTCTTATTTTCAGTCTGTTAGTACTGGCTATTGCTACCGCTAGCCGAATCGGTTTAGGCCTGTGGCAGGGCGAACGTGTAGCCGCTGTTGACGGTTGGTCGCATTTGTTGCTGCAAGGTATTCGTGTCGATATTGCAACCCTATGTTGGTTATGGGGTGTGGCTGCTTTAGGTACGGCGATATTTTCGGGCGATCATTTGATTGGCCGAGCATGGCAATGGATTCTGCGTTTATGGCTAACCATAGGCCTCTGGACTATCTTATTCCTCGAAGTGTCGACGCCCGCCTTTATTGAGGAATACGGCATTCGCCCTAATCGTTTGTATGTGGAGTATTTGATTTATCCCAAAGAAGTGCTGTCGATGCTGTGGGCGGGACGCAAGCTTGAGCTGATTTTTTCTGTGGTGCTGAGTATCGCAACCCTATGGGGCGGCTGGGTATTGAGCGGTAAGTTGTGTAAAAACCTGCGTTTCCCCCGTTGGTATTGGCGCCCGGTGTTAGCCGTGCTGGTTATCATTTTGACCCTATTGGGTGCGCGTTCAACCTTAGGTCATAGACCGATTAACCCTGCGATGGTGGCATTTGCCGATGATCCATTAGTAAACTCCTTAGTGATTAACTCCGCTTATTCTTTAGTATTTGCGATCAAACAAATGGGCAGTGAGGAAGATGCTTCTAAGGTGTATGGCTCCTTGGACAAAGATGAGATTATCAAGGTCATTAGGCAGGAGAGCGGTCGCCCTGAGAGTGCGTTTACCTCAAATGAACTTCCCTCTCTGAGCTTTAACCAAGCCAGTTATACCGGAAAGCCTAAAAATTTAGTGATCTTGCTGCAAGAGAGTCTGGGAGCCCGTTTTGTGGGGAGTTTAGGCGGTTTGCCGTTAACGCCGAATATCGATGCCCTCTCACAGGAAGGCTGGTATTTCGATAATCTCTACGCCACTGGCACACGCTCTGTGCGCGGAATTGAAGCTGTTACGACTGGTTTTACCCCTACGCCAGCCCGTGCGGTGGTGAAATTAGGCAAGAGCCAGACGGGTTTCTTCAGTATCGCTGAATTGTTAAAAAATCACGGCTATACCACCCAATTTATCTATGGTGGTGAGAGCCATTTTGACAATATGCGTAGCTTCTTCCTCGGGAATGGTTTTAGCGACATTATCGATCAGAAGGATTATAAATCTCCTGCGTTTGTCGGCTCTTGGGGTGCTTCTGATGAAGATTTAATGCGTAAGGCAAATAGTGAGTTTGAGCGTCTGCATAGCGAAGGTAAACCGTTCTTTAGTTTAGTGTTTAGCTCGAGTAACCACGATCCATTCGAATTTCCCGATGGCCGTATTGAGCTGTATGAGCAACCTAAACAAACCCGTAATAACGCGGCAAAATATGCCGATTATGCAATTGGTGAGTTCTTTAAGCTGGCCAAAAATGCCGACTACTGGAAGGACACCGTCTTTATTGTGGTAGCTGACCATGACAGTCGAGTCGGTGGTGCGGATCTGGTGCCAGTATCGCGTTTCCGTATTCCTGGGTTAATCCTTGGGGATAATGTTGCACCAAAACGCGATCACCGAATCGTGAGTCAAATCGACTTACCGCCAACCTTGCTATCTTTGATTGGTATTTCAGACTCTTACCCTATGTTAGGGCGTGACTTAACTCAGGTCAGCGATGATTGGCCTGGGCGTGCACTGATGCAATACGACAAAAATTTTGCGTTGATGGAAGGCAAGGATGTGGTGATCCTGCAGCCAGAGAAAGCGGCGCAAGGTTTCCAATATGATGAAAAAACTGAGCACTTAACGCCTTATGCACCAGCGGCGCAGGCGCTAGAGAAAAAGGCCTTAAGTTGGGCCCTGTGGGGCAGCTTAGCCTACCAGCAAGAGCTGTATCGCTCGGGTAACTCGAGCAAATAACCGCATAAAAAATGCCGCTTACTCAGCGGCATTTTTATTTCTACACGCCATAACCCATCAAATCCATGACGACATGGCGGGCTCGGCCTCTGGTTGAGTCTGCTGCGCATAATATTGGCTAATACGTTGCCCAACTTGTTGATAAAACTGAGGTGACTCCCCTTGTATAGATTGACGAGCGGCGCTGGTATTGGTTTTTACATTAGTATTTGTTGGCGGAGTATTGTTTTGGCCAACCTTTAAGCGAATATCCTTGCGTTGCAAGGCCGCAGGACCTCGGACTGGCACCCTAAGCGTTTTAGGAAGTGCGCGATCAGCAGCCACAACTGGAGCTTGTTTTTCTTGCTGTTGTTGACTCTGTTGCTGCGAGGATTGCTGTTGCTGCTGCTTTTGTTGAACTTGTTGCTGATTTTGCTCAAGTAAGCGAGCCTGTTGCTGAGCTTGGTCTGCAGTACGTTCATTTTGCGGGTTAAAGGCGCGTTCTTCATGGCCTTTAGTCGCAGCCTGAGGTGGGATTACCACTGGTTTTAGCTGATTGTCGACCCGAGCCGAGTCCGTCGCGACATTCGTGGTCGCTAGCGGAACTTGGGGGTAGTTACTGACAAGCAGCATGAAAAATTCCTTGTAGCCTTAATGGTTAAATACTAGCCACTAATTGCACAAAGATAAAGCATTAGTCCTTGAATTGTACCAACCAAGGTAAGAGTGCTTGTAAGAATTCTTGCCTATGTGACACGAATGGCGCGTGGGATGCTTTGGCGAGCATCACATCGGTGATGTGGCTTGCTGTTGGCATTTTAGGTTGGACGCGTTTGGGCACGAGTCCATCAAGCCTGCCCCAAATCCGTAGCCAAGGTTGGTTGATGCTCGATAACTGCGGTCTGAGATCAACTTGATTCAGCATATCAAGGCCTTGAGTTAATGCCGCAGCATCGGGAAGTGGGCGGGCTAAGACTAAATCCCGTAGCTGTTTGATGTCTTCTTTGGCGGTTTCACTGCCCATGGCTTGAATTGCTAAAAAACGTTCAATGGTTTTAGGTAAGTTTTGCCCAAGCTGCTCGCCAAACATACTGAGCACTTGTGGCGGAATACCGGGCCATGCTTCTGCTTCCCTTGCCATAAAACAGGGGGAAGAGGCGATAGTGACTAACCCTTTAATTTGCAATGGATAGCGAATGGCAGCTTGAGTTGCCACTAAACCGCCCAGCGACCAGCCAGCCCAAATTGCATTGGCGGGTAAGCTACTGATTAACGCATCGACCCAAGCAGATAAATCGCCCGCTATCGGTTGGCTTAAGCCAAAACCCGGCAGATCGACATAGTGCACTCTATACTCAGACAGTTGCTCATGCAGCGGCGTAAACACGGCGCTATTAACCCCCCAACCGTGGATCATCACCAGATCTGGCCCTTGGCCAATGGTTTCGATATGCAGTTGGGGATGATGAGTAGACGTTGTAGCGTTCACTAAAATACCTCAAATAGGATGTTGTATGTCGGGCGATAGCAAATGGATTTGGTCGCAACAGGGGGCGAAGCTATTACGCTTAGTCTCGCATTGGGGGCAGCGTTGCTTGGTGGGCAGTTTACCTAACCGCTGCTTACTGTGCCACCAATCCCTAAATTCAACGGAAGCAGGATTTTGCCAGGTATGCCTGCAAACTGGCTTGTATCACAGCCCCATTTGCTTAGGTTGCGGCAAATCCATGCAACTTGAGCTGGAATATTGTGGTCAATGCCAAAAGCATCAGCCGCGAAAAGTCATCGCTCCTTGTAGTTATCATCAAGGTTTTGGCCCTTGGATAGCCGCTATCAAATATCAGGGACAACTTGCCGCCTTACCCTTATTGTGCCAAGCCTTAGTGGCGCGCGTTGGTCAGCTTGAACAGCAAGGATTAACCACTCTACCACAGGCCATAGTACCAGTACCTTTACACCCCAACCGATTAAGGCAACGCGGATTTAATCAAGCTTGGCTCATCGCCCATGAGTTATCGAAGCAGCTCTCGCTCCCTCTGATCAGTGACGGATTGGTTCGGCTGCAAGATACCCGCCCACAAGCTGGGCTCAATGGTGCGCAGCGGCGACGAAATCTACAGGATGCCTTTGATTTAAATGCCGATTTTGCCTATCAACGGATTGCGTTAGTGGATGATGTGGTGACGACAGGCACGACGGTTGCGGAAATCGCCCGTTTATTTGAAGCGCGATACGTGCATGTTCAAATATGGTGTCTTGCACGAGCCGAAGCGCCAGGCTTGTTGGAGGCAATCGACTTATAGTTAGCAAAGATCGTTGCAGTTTAGCGTTACGAACGTCAAAACTATGTCAAAAAAACGGGATGTAAAAAATAACTTTTAGTTTTGAGATCAAATGTAAGTATATGTATCTATAAGTTTTGTTTGTTGCTTGTATTGAGATACCTTCTAATCATATTTTGTTTGGGGGTATTTATGGACGCTAAACGGGCGCTATCAAATGCCAATACGGCATCGACATTACAAGACGTTATTCAAGCGATAAGTACTGCTTTGAAACCGCACGGTTTTAGTGGATTCTGGTTTCAAGGAGTCGCACATTGTGCGTATGAAAACTATCACTTTCCAAAAGAAACCAACCTGTTCTCGCAAGCCTCGCTGCGTAAACCCACTGCCAGCGTAGCTTCATCCCCTAAAGTTGCCCAATTGCAGCGTTTTTATTTAAGTCAGATTGCCGCTAGTGACTTTAATTTTGGTTTTTCGTTAGATACATCAAAATCTTATATGTATCGTTTGTCGTGTGAGAAAAGTGACAAGGCCTGCCGACTTTTCAATAAACACCATATTCAAACCGTATTAAGTTGGCCCGTTGGATGCCATAGCAATCGACATTGGGTGGGTCGCTTTATCCTGCTGAGTCATCTGGATGATTCGGATATCCAATTAACGGATTTGAGCGCGACCTTAAAGGATGCCCAAAACAAGCTATTTGAATGTAATAAGTCATTGTTTAATCCGTTTCTTCAAAGTTCTCTACTGAAAGATAATGCGAGAGATATCTTAGTTATGGTCGCAAACGGTCTGCAGAATGATGAAATTTCAATCCAGCTCCCGATAAGCATTAGGGGAGTTGAATACCATATGGAATCCATGCGTAGGAAGTTTGGGGCGACGAATCGAGCAAACTTAATTCATCTGGCCCATCAATATGAGTTGATCTAAATATGTTGGTATTACTGGTTGAAGACAATCGGCTTCTCTCTAACAACATCATCCAATATCTTGAATTGAGTGGCATAGAGTGTGATTACGCGTTCAACCTAGCGCAAGCCGAAATATTGATCAGCCAGCAGCAGTTTGACGCCATTATTCTCGATCTTAATTTACCGGATGGTGATGGCATTGAGGCGTGTGAAAGCTGGAAAGCACAGTGCATTCCCTCACCAGTAATCATGTTAACTGCACGTAGTAGTCTGAATGATCGCTTGAGTGGTTTTGCTGTTGGCGCGGACGATTATTTAGTCAAACCCTTTGCGATGGAGGAGCTGGTCGCGCGGCTAAAGGTGGTTGCCCAGCGCCGTCCCGCGCCCCAAAGGTTGGCTATTGGTGACCTAGAAATCGATTTTGCAAACCACATGGTGTATCGGCAAGGGCAACTGCTGGTTTTGTCTAAAACCGGATGGCAGATCCTGGCTTTATTAGCGCGTCGTAGTCCAGAAACCGTGAGTAGAGAAGAGATTGAGCGAATGCTTTGGCCCGACTGTGCACCAGATAGTGACAGCTTGCGCAGCCATATTCATCTTTTGCGCCGAGTGATCGATCGCCCCTTTGAGCGGCAAATATTACATACAATTCGTGGCGTTGGCTTAAGCCTTAGGGATGACATCAATGCAAGCGCCTAAATTTAGCCTTAAGCGTAGCTATCAAGTGTGGGGAGTGATTTTTCTATTAATAACCTTAGGCGTGAATAGTTTTATCCCGCTTTGCATGATGTGTGCAGGTATGATTTCTATGCATGAAGTCACAATGCATAATGCAGGGCAAGCAGCCGAAGCATTACTGAAGGTGGCGCAGCCAACTCAGCAACCATTACAGCATCAGCCGATTCTAAAAACCGATAACTTAACCGTCTATTCTCATTGGCTAGATATTCCGCCACACATTCGTGAGTTAAGTCACAATGAAGTCTTAACAGATGCGAGCAAAATTCGCTATGAGCATGCAGAAGGCCCCATTGTTAACGCGCTGAGTGTGTACTACCCCCAAGCTGGCCAGCCGCTCTACGTTTGGCTGCAGTTTAGTGTTACCCATGACTTGCAATTTGCCCCTAAAAACATGACGGCCATTTTGCTGCTAGTGCTGATAACCTTCTGTGCCAGTGCAAGCTTAGCGTTTTATATGCAAAGCAAAGTGATTACGCCTGTGCATCAAATTAGCCATGCGATTAAGCAGCATGACTGGGAAGCCGGAGGCAAACTGAGTTTGCCGCAACAAGAATATGCTGAATTAAAAGCTATTGTTGATGCTTTAGATAACTCGATTTTACAGCTTCAAGAGGCTCAGCAACGCGAACTTAATTTTTTACGCTTTGCTAGCCATGAGTTAAGAACGCCAGTTGCCATATGCCAATCTTCATTCGAAATCCTCGCATTACAACAAGGTGAGCTTACAGGGCCAACGCTGTATGCTTCCCAAGCGACCAATCAAATGAAGTCACTTATTGAAACCTTACTGTGGTTGACTAATAAAGAGTGTTCCAGCTTAGAAAAGGAAAACGTCGCGTTATCGCCTTTACTTGCCAGTATTATCGATGAGCAGCAGCGGGTTCATGGTCATGAGCAAAAAATTCAATTATTTTCTGACGATACTTGTTTGCCCGTTCAACTTCATCCGCTAAAAATAATATTAAGCAATTTATTAAGGAATAGTATTGAGCATGGTGGGATGGATATTAGCATTACTCAAGATGGTTATTATGTAGAAATAACTAACTCCTATAATAGTAATGGTCACCATGGATTTGGTTTAGGGCTTTTACTGGTGAAGCGCCTCGCAAATCAACTGGGTTGGATTTTTACTAGCTCATCTAAAAATAATTTATTTACCGCTAGATTAGAAATATCTAACAATTAAATAATTGGAGTTGTAATTTTACTGCATAAAACCACACACTTTTAAAATGCAAAAGCACTGTCGTGCTTAGATCACATAGTCATCATATTATTCGTAGTAACGTTATTATATAAAGTTTACTGGTTGGAAGGTATTTAAAAATACTTCCTAGAATACATGGTTGAGAGGGTTCTATGTGTAAAAAAAGTGTGGCATCTATTTTAGTTAGTACAATAGTATTTAGTGGTTCAGTATGTGCTGATGTGAATAAAACTAGCGTGGATTTAGGTTATAAGTTTTATACCAGTGACGCCAAACATGATAACCCAGGTGTTTTTAATCAGCCTTTTGTAAAATTGAATCATTTGGGAATTGCTGATTGGGGGACTTACTTTGCTAATCTTAAGCTCGAAAATCCTGCTGAAATCGCGGAAAATCAGAAGCACCTTGATGGCAAAACTACCATTAAGTCATTATTGATACTTGAAAATAAGCTCGGAGAATCGCAGTTCAACTTTTGGACTCAGAACTTTATCTCTGCGAGTGAAACGCTAGTGGAAGATAATCTTTATTTAGGTGTTACCCATAATGCAAAAATTAAAAATCTATCACTCAACTATGGGGTCGGTTTAAATTATACCATTGGTAGCTTTTCCCCTACCTCTGAGAAGTTTAACGACCTGTCAGGTTATGCAGTAGTTTTAAATGCAAAGTATCCGTTTGAATTACTAGGGTTTAAACATAGCTTAAGTTTGAATTATGAGGCGCAAATTGATAGAGATAAAGCGCATCAAGCATTATTTTCATATGACAGCTATGGCCATCAGATAATCACAACCTTACAAACAAGCCTCACTGATTCAATTTTTTCAAAAATATATGTCACTCATTATGATAGCTGGGGATCACAATATAATGATGGGATTGAATACGGTGTATCTGTTGGTTATCAGTTTTAATCGGTTATCGAATTTTAATAAGTTAAATCTCATTTAATTTGGTGTTGTTCTATTTTTCATCAAAAATAATAAGGGAATTGTAATGCAATATAAAAAATCCATTATTGGTATTGCTGTCACTGCAACAGTAATTATTGCTGGCTGTCAAGTGACCCATCAAATAGTAAAAAGCCAGGGAACAGCTCAAGGTAAGCATGGCGAAGTGCAGGTCGAAACCACATTTAAAGACGGACATATTGTTGCGATTGATGTACTCAAGCAAAAGGAAAATAAAGTCCTTGCTGGCGCCGTATTTAAAGATGTTAAACAGGCAATTATTGATAATAACTCTATCGAGGTTGACGGCATTGCTGGCGCCACCGTAACGTCTAAAGCGCTTAAAGAAGCCGTGGGGAAAAGTATTGAAGCCGCGGGAGTTACTCTTGTTGCAACGGCTTCTGCTAAGAAAAGTGAGGCGTTAACCCCTGCAGAATATACCTATGATGTGGTGATTATTGGCTCGGGTGGAGCAGGTTTTAGCGCGGGTTTAGAGGCGAAAGCTGCAGGTCGCTCCGCTGTTATTATTGAAAAAATGCCAATTATTGGTGGTAACTCATTGATCTCTGGCGCTGAGATGAATGTGGCCGGTAGTTGGGTGCAAAAAAATATGGGAATTACCGATAGCAAAGAGCTGTTTATAAGCGACACGCTAAAAGGTGGCGATTTCAAAGGTGATCCTGAAATGGTTAAAACCATGGTCGATAATGCCGTCGGTGCAGCAGAATGGCTAAGGGATTACGTCAAAGTAGAATTCTACCCAGATCAATTATTTCAGTTTGGTGGACACAGCGTTAAACGGGCATTAATCCCTAAAGGTCATACTGGGGCTGAGGTCATTAGTAAGTTTTCGATTAAAGCTGATGAAGTCGGTTTACCGATCCATACCAATACTAAGGCTGAAAAGTTAATCCAAGATCAAACAGGTCGCATTGTGGGTGTAGAAGCGACACATAATGGCAAAACCATCACTTACCATGCTAAACGCGGTGTTGTGATTGCGACGGGTGGTTTCTCCTCTAATATGGAGATGCGTAAGAAATACAATCCAGAACTCGACGAGCGCTATGGTAGTACAGGCCATGCGGGCGGCACTGGTGATGGCATTGTAATGGCAGAGAAAATTCACGCAGCGGCTAAAAACATGGGATATATCCAGTCATATCCTATTTGTAGCCCAACCTCGGGCGCGATTGCCTTGATTGCAGACTCTCGTTTTTTTGGTGCGGTGCTAATCAACCAGAAGGGTGAGCGTTTTGTTGAGGAATTGGAGCGCCGAGATGTGATTTCACAGGCCATTCTAGCCCAGCCTGGCCGCTATACTTATGTGCTTTGGAATCAAGATATTGAAAACGTTGCCCATACAGTTGAAATGCATCAAGGTGAACTGAAGGAATTCACAAAAGATGGGCTAATGTACAAGGTCGATACCCTAGAAGAAGCCGCTAAAGTCTTTAATATTCCTGAAGATAAGCTGTTATCAACGATTAAAGACGTTAATCACTATGCCGCAACAGGAAAGGATGAGGCCTTTAATCATCGCTCAGGATTAGTCGATTTAAGTAAAGGACCTTATTGGATTTTAAAAGCGACACCTTCTGTGCACCATACGATGGGCGGCCTTGTGGTTGATAAACGTACTCGTGTACTGGATGAACAAGGAAAGGTGATCCCGGGCTTGTTTGCTGCGGGTGAAGTGACGGGTTTAACCCACGGAACCAATCGTCTCGGTGGTAATGCTTATACAGATATCATTGTTTTTGGTCGTATCGCAGGACAAGAAGCCGCAAAATAATTTGTCTTTTATAGGATCTTTTTAGCGACTCAATTGAGTCGCTTTTCTTTTTATTAATGCTTGTTTACTCATGCATAATGCTGATGTTTAAGTGTTATTTATAAATTGCTAAATAAGGCTTGAATCGTGATCACTATGGCAAAAATCCATAAACTTGCGCCCAAGGGGACTACAAAGCGCGAGTGACTAGGAGTATCATACGGCTAATTCTTACTAAAACACTCAGGTATCCCCTGACGGAGCTGGTTTCCATGATTACGATTTCCGATGCGGCTCAAGCCCATTTTGTAAAGTTGTTAGCAGATCAACCTGAAGGCACTCATATTCGTGTATTTGTGATAAGCCCAGGTACCGCACAAGCTGAGTGTGGCGTGTCTTACTGTCCACCTGATGCCGTTGAAAGCGATGATATTGAATTAGCATTCAATGGCTTTAGCGCCATGGTAGACGAAAAGAGTGCACCTTTCTTAGAAGAAGCCTCAATTGACTTTGTGACCGATCAATTAGGTTCGCAATTAACCCTTAAAGCGCCAAATGCGAAAATGCGTAAAGTTGCGGGTGATGCGCCTTTAGTGGAGCGTATCGAATACGTGATTCAATCAGAAATCAACCCACAATTAGCTAGCCATGGCGGCAACATTATGTTGGTTGAGATCACCAAAGAAGGCGTTGCGGTATTGCAGTTTGGCGGTGGTTGTAACGGTTGTTCGCAAGTGGATATCACCTTAAAGGATGGTATCGAAAAACAACTGTTAGATATGTTCCCTGGTGAATTAACGGGTGTGCGTGACGTAACCGATCACCAACACGGTGAGCATTCTTACGCTTAATCTTTTGAGTTGAGCTAAATGAAAAACGCGACCTTGAGTCGCGTTTTTTATATTTGGCTTTGATGCTACAACTGAGTTTTTAGGTTATCTGCTAAAAACTTATCCAGCGCCTTAAAGGTGGTTAATCTGTGGTCATTGTTACTCAAATAATGGTCACCATTTTCAAGCTCAATATATTCGACGTTTTTCTTACGAGATTTTAGCTCGTCAAACATTTCGCGGCTGTGTTGTACCTTGACCACTCGGTCCTTATCGCCATGCAGTAGTAATACTGGGATGGTGATCTTATCGGCTTTGCTGATGGGCGAGCGTTCATAGAGGACGTTAAAGTCATCGCCAATTTGTTCTTTGACGACTTCATAATTGGTAAAACGGCGACTGGATTTTACCAGGTAAGCCACGTCTGTCACCCCAGCAACACTGACTGCGCAGCGATACAGTTCGGGTGTCATTGCGGCGCCCATCAGTGCTGCATAACCACCATAACTCGCGCCGACAATACAGATACGTTGCGGATCGCTAATCCCTTGATTGATTAGGTAACGCGTGCCATCTTCCACATCGTTTTGCATTTCGAGCCCCCAGCTTTTTAGGCCGGCTTTCATAAACTCATAGCCATAGCCTGCTGAACCCCGAAAGTTCATTCTGAATACTGCGTAGCCACGGTTGGCAAAAAACTGTGCCCAATAATCGAAGTCATTACTGTCGTAACTAATGGGGCCGCCGTGGGGGAAGATAATGGTTGGCAGTTGCTTGGCTTCGAGGCCCTTTGGCACTGTCAGGTAAGCATCGATTTTGAGTTTATCCCGCGCTTCGTAGCTTAAGTATTGCGTGTCGGCGAGTTGCTCGCTGCTGAGCTTGCTATATCTCTCAGCAATCGGAAACAGCGCCTTCTCATCCCTATCGCCAAAGTAATAGGTGCCGGGCTGAGTCGAGCTGGTGGAGTAGACGATATAGCGGCGTTCATTGGCGCTAAATTGGGTGATGTAGTTGTGAGCATTGGGTAATACCGCTTTCAGCCCATTTTGTAGGCCCGCATATTCAGGATCCCAAAAAGTATACTCTTCGCCATCACCCTCACTGATCCCAATAACTTTTTTCTTTAATTCTGAATAGATGAGATCGCCTTCGACATCGGTATTTTCGTTGGCGTACACCAGCTCCTTGGTGAGCTTAGGATCGGTTAAATTCACCTTAAAGATAGCTTCAAATCCTTGGTGATAGGCGCGTACGTACAGAATATTCGGGTCGGCATCAAACCCCAGTGGCCAGACACTCTCTTCAGAGAAAGCTTTAAAGCTCCAAAGCAAGCGAGACTCTGCTTTTTGTTCGGGCTGTTCGTAGATTCGGTACTCAGTATCATCGTTATAGATGGAAATTCGGACCTTGTGCTGCCTGTCGGTAACCCAGCCGATGATATTACGCTTAGCATTTTGAATGTAGGAGGACTTTCCCTGTGACAGATTGACTTTGAGTACGCTGTCTTCCCCTACATTTTGGCCCATGCCATCAAGGGATAGCAGAATATGTTCCGAGTCATCTGGCATCAGATCGATAATTTGCCCTTGATGTTGGGGTATCCAACTGAGTCGATCGATAACACTAGGAGCAAGTACACTCGAAGTCTTTCGAGTGGTTAAATCGTACTTAACTAGGCGGGTTTCGGTTGTTGGTGTTCCATAACGATTTGCTGGAAACTGAGCTTTTATTAACAATGTAGTATTGTTTGCCCACCTTAACGACAGCATTACAAATTTTTGGTTATCAGTATGAACTGCAACGCCTTTTTCACCCGTTTCTAAATCGAGAATGCTGACAACGGTTCCCTTGAGTTTAGGTTGTTCGACACGAACAATGGAGGCAATTTTTTTACCATCGGGTGACAATTGCACAGAGCTGACATCGGGAATACTAGCAAAAGCCTCGACGGGAAGTTGTGGTACCGTTTGGGCAAGCAGTGGCAGGCTTAGCCACAGGAGCAGTAGAGGTAAAATCCTTTTCATTTTATATCACATTTATATTACAAAAGTTGTGCGTATAATAATCGGTCAAACCTAAGTAAGCTACTGTCTTTACTGAGTTAACTAACAATAAATGTCTTACTAAAGCGATAATGTGCAGCAAGGGTCAGGCTACGCATTAACATAAAGGCTGTCATGGCAGCCCACAGAGCATGGTTAGCCTGCTCAGAAGGCAATAGCGATTGTAGTAAATACCATGTCGGAAAGAAGGCACCAAATGTCGCAATAATCATGCTATTACGCATCACTTTACCCTGCGCCGCACCGATATAAACACCATCGAATAGGTAAGAGCTAAAAGACCAAAGCGGTAGCAATACCAACCAAATCAGATAAGTCTGTGCTGTGGTTCTGACTTTATCAATACTGGTCAACAGTTCGATAATATGGCTTCCCCAAAGGCTAAAGATCAGTGTAAACCCAACTGCTGTGATGGCAGACCAACACCAGGCCAGTACCACGGCTTCATGCAATTGCTGCGCGCGCTTTTGACCATAGGCTTTGCCCACTTCGGCCTCGGCATAATAGGCGATGCCATCGAGGGCGTAGGAGATTAATAGCAGTAAATTTAATAACACTGCATTGGCTGCGACGGTATTGTCCCCAAGGCCTGCCCCGTGAAAGGTCATAAAGGCGAAGGCAGCTTGCAGGCATAGACTGCGGATAAAAATATCGCTATTGAGTTTGAGCAGTTTGCCGTAACCGGCAAACGTCAGATGGACACGCAATTGGTCAAATTTAAATTGAGACGACAGCTTAAGCTGTTGTAATACCATGTAGAGCGCAACGCTAAAGGCGGTGATATCGGCACATACTGAAGCAAGTGCTGCGCCTTTTACGCCCCAGCCGAATCCCATTACAAACAGTACATCGAGGATAATATTGGCTAAGTTGGCGAGGATAAGCTGCCACATCGCCGCCTTGGGTTGTTGCCGGCCAAGGAGCCAGCCGAGCATAACTAAATTGAGTAGGGCGAATGGCGTCGACCAAACGCGGACTTGAAAATATTCTCGGCAATAACGCTCCGCTTCCATACTTGCCTCGGAGAGGCCGAGCGCTAAATTCAATATCGGGAGCTGCAATAGGATCACCGCGATACCCAGTCCAATCGCCAGTATCGCGCCTTGAACCAGCAATTTTAATTGGCTCGCAGTATCGTTTGCGCCATAGGCCTGTGCGACTAAGCCTGTGGTCGCCATTCGTAAAAAGCCTAATAACCAAATGATTAATGTGATAATCGTTGACCCGAGTGCGACGCCCCCTAAATAATAGGCGTCACTCAAATGCCCTATCACAGCGGTATCCACTAATCCCAATAACGGAACCGTGATATTGGAGAGGATCATCGGCAGTGCAAGCGCGAACAGTTGGCGATTTTTAGCGCCATTAAACAGCAGCGCGAGTGCGGTAGATTTTGCAGTAGTCATTGATATTGGAGGTATTCACATTATGGTTAAACGTGCGTTATTGGCACTCTTCGGGTTGATGACTTTTTCGGCCAATGCCGTGGTCATTCTACAGTATCACCATGTGTCAGAAACCACGCCGGCGGCGACGAGCGTCACGCCTGCACAATTTCGTGAGCAAATGCAGTTCTTGGCGAATGATGGCTTTAAGGTGATTCCGTTATCGCAGGTGGTCGAAGCGATAAAGCAAAAACAAGATTTACCCGCCAAAACGGTGGCGATTACTTTCGATGATGGTTATCGCAGCATTGCGACCACAGCGCATCCCATCCTAAAGGAATTTGGTTTTCCCTACACCTTATTTGTGGCAATTGAGCCTATTAAACAAAAGTTTACCGAGATGATGACTTGGGAGCAGCTCATCACGCTCTCCAAGGAAGGGGCCGATATTGCTAACCACAGCTGGGCCCATGAGCATCTGATCCGCAGGCTGGACAATGAATCTCAAAGCCAATGGTTGGCGCGAATTAAGGCCAATATTCAGGACACCGAAAATGCGATTCGCGAGGCGACTGGGCAGAATTTTAAAATGCTGGCCTATCCCTATGGCGAATACAATCAGGCGATTCAAGACATGTTGACCGAAAACAGCTTTGTTGCCTTTGGCCAACAGTCAGGGGCGGCGGGACCTTATTCGCCACTCACGGCGCTGCCGCGCTTCCCTGTGGCGGGGCAATATGCGGATTTAAAGAGCCTAAAAGCCAAGTTATACAGTCTCAATATGCCGGTGCTTGAGCAAACACCTAGCGATCCTGAGCTTAAGGGCGGAAATTGGCGCCCCGAGCTTAAGGTGAAGCTCGATATGAGCGATATTTCGGCCAAGCAAGTGATGTGTTATATCCAAGGGCAAGGCGCTAAAACACCTACTTGGTTAAGTGAAAACGAGTTTAGCATTCAAGCCGATTTAGCCTTGCCTGCTGGCCGCTCGCGCTACAACTGTACGGCACCAAGTAAGACGCGCAATGGTTTTTACTGGTTTTCTCAGCCTTGGGTGAGACCGAAAGACGACGGTTCTTGGGTCAAAGAATAGTCTCATCTGCGATGGCTATTTAGGTTTATAGCTGTTGACGATTTTATCGAAGTCGCTGATTAAGGCCTCGTTTAGAATCTGAGGTGCTTTACCTAAGGTGACTCCGGGTTTAAACACTGCTACCCGCGTGCCTTGAGGGGAAACCAGCACATAGCCCGCACTATGATCGACCTGATAATTTTCTCCTTCACCTACCATAGCATAGGTGAGTCCTAGGCTGCGGGTGAGGGGGAATATTTGGGTTTGCTCACCCGTCACCGCCTTAAACTCAGGATTAAAGAAATTCACATAGGTGAGGAGTTTATCTGGGGTATCCCGCTTCGGATCCACGGATAAAAACACGATTTGAATGGGCGCAATTTTTTTTAGCTCAGGATAGGCGGCGGCGAGTTTGTTTAAGGTGGTCGGGCAGACATCGGGGCAATAGGTAAAGCCGATAAAAAATAGGCTCCATTGATCTTTCAAATTCGCATTGGTAAAGGGTTGTTGCTGTTGATCGACAAGCTCAAAGGGCGCTAGCTCGAAGGCCTCTGGAAACAAAAAACCACTCTCTAACTCAACGGGCTTAGGTGGATTGAACTTCAGTGCAAATAGCCCTCCCAATCCTATTAATAGAATCGCTATCACTAAGATCTTGTTGGAGATTCTTTGTTGCATATTTTGTCCTCAGGCCATGCCCGTCCTATGCCCATCGAGCGTTGCACATTACGCCCAAAGATAGTGGTCGAGCAGTAATGCCATAAATAACAACATTAAATGATAAATCGAGAAGCGAAACACTTGCATCGCCAGTCCTTCACGATCCTGATACTTTAATTGCCACGCCTTATAGATAAATCCGGTGCTTAGTATGCTTGAGCACACAAAGTAGAGCGGTCCACTCATCCCGACTAACACAGGCAATAGACAAGCTATCGCCAGCAAAATCGTATAGAGCAAGATACAGGTCTTAGTAAATTCTACCCCATGGGTTACGGGCAGCATGGGAATATCCACTTTGGCATATTCTGCGCGTCTGTGAATCGCCAGCGCCCAAAAATGCGGCGGCGTCCACAGGAATATGATGATGACGAGCAATAGCGCATGACCATGGAATTGATTCGTCACTGCCGTCCAGCCCAAGAGCGGCGGCATTGCGCCCGCTAAACCGCCAATGACAATGTTTTGTGGCGTGGCCCGTTTTAAATAGGCGGTATAAATCAAGGCGTAACCAATCAAGCTGGCAAAGGTCAGCCAAGCGGTGAGCGGATTAGTAAAAACATAGAGGATCACAAAACCTAGGCTGCCTAAGAGTGCCGCGAACAACAACGCCCTTGTTGCTGAGACTCGGCCCTTGGGCAGCGGACGGTTATAAGTGCGTGCCATCATGCCGTCGATCCGCCTATCTATCAGGTGGTTTAAAGCGGCGGCCGACCCCGCCATCATGGCGATACCTAAAAGTCCTGCGACCAAAGGTTGTACGGGTAATATCGTTGGCATGGCCAAGCACATGCCGACTAAGACGGTGAGTAGCATTAAAGCCACCACCTTAGGTTTGGTCATCTCGAAATAGGCACGCCAAGCCACATTAACACTAGGGTGACTACTGATTGAGAGCGGTTTTGCCATGGTTAAACCCTCGATGTTGAAGATGGCTTATGCCAAAGAAAATAGTTAATTGCGACTAGGGCGAGTAGCAATAATGCCGCGCCGCCATTGTGGGAAACGGCAATCCCCAGTGGTAAATGCATCACCACATTTGAAATCCCTAAACTGACTTGCAGCATCACTAAGGCGACCAACAATAGGCTAAGGGCCTTGAGCTGGGTGCTGAAAAATAACCGATAGGCGAGCAACAACAATAGACTGGCGGTAATAATGGCGCCAACGCGGTGGGCGATATGAATGGTCATGCGGGCATGGTAATCCAATACGCCAAATTCAAAGCTTGGGTGTTGCCCTTGGAAAGGGGAAAACGCATCGGCAATAGCGAGGTTGTCCATCCAATTACCTTCACAAATCGGTAAAGCTGTGCAGGCGAGGGCCGCATAGTTGGAGGAGGTCCAAGCGCCGAGCATGATTTGGCCGATAAGCACCAGCAGACTCAACAGCGCCAGTTTCGGCAAGTGTTTACTCTGGCCAATGAATTTAAGGCTCGTGCCAATCCGCGAACCATGGGCGCCATTAAATCCTGCATCCGCAACACGCTGACTGTGAATATCAGCGGTTTCGAAAATTCGCTTGGGTCGTGTTCGCAGATACAGCAATAGCAAGAGCGAGAGTAAACTAAAGCCGCCAATTAAATGGGACATCACGACAATCGGCATTAGTTTCATCGTCACAGTCCACATCCCCAACGCTGCCTGAAATATGATGAGTAACACTATGGCCAAAGGCAGTTTTTTGGGAGCTTCGGATGTTTTTAGGCAGAGAATAAAAACCAGTAAGACGAGGATGCCCAAGGCGCCCGCAATATACCTGTGGATCATCTCGAGCCAAGCTTTTTCGGGATGGATATCGTGGTCGGGAAATAGGGTTTGGGCATGGGAGATCTCATGGTCGTGGGTGGGCACTTTGATATGGCCGTAGCAACCGGGCCAATCTGGGCAGCCAAGTCCTGCGTCCGAGAGCCGAGTGTAAGCCCCCATTAAAATTACTAACAGGGTAAAGACTATGGTGACGCGGAGGAGCCAAGTCAGTTGCATTAGTCTACCCTCGATAGTTTCAATAACTTACGGAGATCCGCGACCAAGGCCTTACCCTGAGCTAAATGTGCCGCCTTGCCTTGCACTTGGGGGTAACGCAGCACGAGTGCGCCGAGTGGATCGACAATAATCAGCTGTTGTTGGTCAAGCCATTGGCTGAGGCTTTGGCTGGCGGGCTGAGTGTTGAAGTTAAAGCTGCTTAATGCGTTTAAGTCACTGTCTGGATTCACAAGAATAAGCGGTTCGACACGAGCCTGATCTGGCCCTAAGGCGGTATGGCTCTGACGCAGGATATACAAGCGCTCGCGGCAAGCTTCATCGCACTTTGCGGGCAATAAATATAGTAGTTGCCATTCCTTAGGCTGAGGATTGTTAAGGCCAAGACTGGTATAGCTGGTTTCTGGGCTGATGAGCTCACCGTGGTTGGTGGAGCCGCCTTGATACCAATGCATGCTCAGCACTAACTTAGCGATGACCACAGGCGCGATAAAGGTCAGTAGCAATAACCCCAATGCGCGGTATTTGGCTGTTTGTTGGGAGTCCATATTTGCTCCTCTTATTGTCCCTAATGCTTTGTTTTATTGTTTTTTATTAAAATCTTGCTGGTATCTGTTACTCGGTCTTAGTCGCTTCCTTATCGGCTTGATGCCGTTGTCGTGATTTTTTGAGGTATTTCATTGCTTGCCAACCCATCAGCCCCGCAAACACTGTTGCCATGGCAAACCATTGCAATGCATAACCCCAATGTTTTTGGGCCGAGAGGGGGAAAGGCTGCCAAGGGTGAGGCAAGGTTTGCGCTGGTTGTAATTGGGGTAAGACATCGGATTGTAACACCGCGGGTAGGATGGGATGTCCTAACATTTGTGCCATCTCGGGTAGATTGAGATTTTGAAACCGAATCCGTTCGCCTTGTTCCGTGGTGAAGGGTTCTGCCAGTAAGTGATGGCTCAAGGGATTAATCTGTTTTTGATAGAGGCGGCCTGTAAGAACCAGTTCACCGACTATGGGGCTGACTTCGGGCAAGGCATCTCGGTGGGATTTAGCGGCAATAAAGCCAAGTTCGAGTAACAGCCAAGGTTGAACAGGATTATCTATCTGATTTTCTGACGTTATTTGCAGTAGCTGAAAGGCGAGATAGCCCACTTGCCCTTGATAGACCTGATTGTCGAGCAACCAGATTTGTGGATTCGCGGATTTTGCTTGAACTTGTAAGCGGTAGCCCGTGACGCTGCCTTTAGCCAATTCAGCTATGAGCTGTTCAGGATTGAGTGTGGCAGCGGATTGTCTTGCCTCCATTTGTGCGAGTAGTTCGGTTTTTTCAACTGCCCTATCCATTTGCCACAAACCTAGCTTGACCAAAACCACGAATACCACCACAGTCAATATCAGTAGTAACGACACACCCCTATGCAACCAAATAAATCTTGGTAACCAAATCAATTTGGCGAGCAAAACATAAGGATAGCGTATGAACATCCCGCTCATTTTTAAGTGTGTTTTAGTACTGCTGTTGCTGTTTATCATTTTTAACCTAGGCAGAGCCTTAATTATTATGGTTAAAGGTGACGACCAAACCGCTGAACACCCGGTGCCAATGAGCCGCTATTTGGGCCGTAGGGTGATGTTTTCTGTACTGGTTATCCTGCTCTTGCTGGTGGCTTTGGGGACTGGATTGCTTGGTCTCAATCCCACGCCTTAAGTTTTCAACTTATTGTTTCAACGAATATTTAAAGCACATAAACAAAGACGAACAGGCAGAGCCAAACCACATCGACAAAGTGCCAGTACCAACTGCCTGCTTGGAAGGCAAAATGTTTATCCGCACTAAAGTGGCCTTTTAACACTCTGAAAAACAAGACTAATAGAAAGATAGTGCCCAAGGTGACATGCATGCCGTGGAAACCCGTCAGCAGGAAAAAGGTGTTGCCATACACGCCAGAGGTGAGCGTTAGCCCCATCTCATGGTAGGCATGGCTATATTCCTCGGCCTGCAAAGCAAGGAAGCTAATTCCGAGCAAAATCGTGAGCCCTAGCCAGAGGGTGATGGCCGAACGCTTACCCTTTTCTAAGCTGATATGGGCAAAATGCAGCGTGATTGAGGAAGTCAGCAGCACAATGGTATTGATTAGCGGTAGCCCATTCCATGGCATGGCTTCGGTTTTGGTGCCATCTGGTGTGGTGACGAGTGGCCAAACGGCCTCGAAGTGTGGCCACAGGACTTCGTGAGTCATGGCATTGTTGGACGCGCCGCCGAGCCAGGGCACTGCGATCATGCGGGCGTAAAATAAGGCGCCGAAGAAGGCGGCAAAGAACATCACCTCGGAGAAAATAAACCAGCTCATGCCTTGGCGAAACGATCTATCCATTTGATGGGAATAGAGGCCCGTCATCGATTCTTTGATCACGGTTCTAAACCAGCCTACCAGCATAAACAGGATGACGGCGATGCCTGCCAGTAAAATATAACCGCCACCCGAAGCGCCAGATTTGAGTTGATGTACAAAATGTCCTGCCCCAAAGGCAATTAAAAACAAGCCGATAGCACCAACAATCGGCCAAGCACTCTGGGCGGGGACGTAGTAAGTCTCATGTTTAGTGGTCATTTTGCAGCTCCTTGCTCTATGGCAGACGCTAACTGCTTGTCGGTAATGTCGTAGAGGGTGTAAGAGAGGGTTAAGGTGTGGATAGACTCGGGTAATTGAGGATCCACGAAGAAGATCAACGGCAGCTCGGCGCGACTCGCGGCGGCTAAGTGTTGTTGGTTAAAACAAAAACATTCGGTTTTATTGAAATAAGCTGCGCCTTGGCCGGGCGAAATTGAAGGAATCGCCTGGCCCACAATTGCTCTATTCGAAACATTTTGCGCCAGAAATGCCGTGTGGATGAGTTCTCCCGGATGCACTTCGAGCCGTTTCGTTTGTGGTTCAAATTTCCACGGCATGCCCGTCTGCACCTGCGAGATAAACTCCACCGTTACCACCCGGTTCTTATCCACAGTGATCGCCTGATAACTGCTGGCAGTATTAGAGGTTTTGCCATTAATACCCAGTTTTTCGCATAGCACATCGTAGAGCGGCACTAAGGCGAACCCAAAGCCAAACATCGCAAGGCAGCCCAGCACCAGCAGGCTGATGAGCTTACGGTTGGACTTGATGTTGGGCTGATGGGGTTGGCCTTGCATGTTATTTCACCTCGGGTGGCGTGGTGAAAGAGTGATAGGGCGCGGGGCTTGGTAGGGTCCACTCTAAGCCTTCGCTGCCTTCCCAAGGTTTGGCGGGCGCCTTTTCACCGCCCCGAATACACTTAATCACCAGCACGAGGAAAATCAGCTGAGATAGCCCAAACGCAAAACCCCCAATCGACACGATTTGATTTACATCGGCAAATTGAATCGAGTAATCGGGAATACGCCTTGGCATACCCGCAAGACCTAAGAAATGCATCGGGAAAAACAACACGTTGACTGAAATCACCGAACACCAAAAATGCCACTGGCCGAGCTTTTCGCTGTACATATGCCCGGTCCATTTAGGCAGCCAGTAATAGGCCGCTGCCATTATGGAGAAAATCGCACCAGTGACCAACACGTAGTGGAAGTGAGCCACCACAAAGTAAGTATCGTGGTATTGGAAGTCGGCTGGCGTGATGGCGAGCATCAGGCCAGAGAAGCCGCCAATAGTGAACAGAATAATAAAGGCCACCGCGAACAGCATTGGAGTTTCAAAACTCAGTGAGCCGCGCCACATAGTGGCTACCCAGTTAAACACTTTTACCCCTGTCGGCACGGCAATCAGCATAGTGCAGTACATAAAAAACAACTCGGCAAACACAGGCATGCCGGTGGTGAACATATGGTGCGCCCACACGAGGAAGGACAGAATCGCAATACTCGCCGTGGCATACACCATGGATGCATAGCCGAATAATGGTTTACGGCTGAAAGCAGGAACTATGGCAGAGATAATGCCGAAGGAAGGCAAAATCATGATGTAGACTTCGGGGTGACCGAAGAACCAGAAGATATGCTGGAACATCACAGGATCGCCGCCGCCTGCCGCCTCGAAGAAGCTAGTGCCAAAAAACTTATCGGTTAACACCATAGTGACGGCACCCGCGAGTACGGGCATAACGGCGATCAGCAAGAAGGCGGTAATCAGCCAAGTCCATACGAACAGTGGTAACTTCATCCACGTCATGCCGGGAGCGCGCAGGTTGACTATGGTTACGATCACGTTGATGGCACCCATGATCGAACTTATCCCCATGATATGGATCGAGAATACAAATAATGCTGTGCTGTCAGGGCTATAAGTGGTCGAGAGTGGTGCGTAGAAGGTCCAACCAAAGTTAGGGCCGCCGCCTTCCATAAACAATGAACTCAACAATATTGCAAAGGCGAAGGGCAGGATCCAAAAACTCCAGTTGTTCATACGTGGAAGCGCCATATCAGGCGCACCAATCATCATCGGGATTAACCAGTTAGCTAGTCCGGTAAAGGCTGGCATCACAGCGCCGAATACCATGATTAACCCATGTACTGTAGTCATCTGGTTGAAGAAGTTAGGCTCAACGAGTTGTAATCCGGGCTGAAAGAGTTCGGCGCGGATCACCATGGCCATCGCACCACCGGTTAAAAACATTATGAAACTAAACCATAGGTACAGGGTGCCAATGTCCTTGTGGTTGGTGGTGAGTAACCAGCGCATGATGCCTTTAGGTGCACCGTGATGGTGTTCATCATGGGCGGCAATTTGATCTTGAGTCAGTGTGCTCATCTTAATCCCCTACTGTCCATGGCGAGCAATATCAGCGGGTTGCACTGTATCGCCAGTATTGTTGCCCCACGCATTGCGCTCATAGGTAATGATGGCGGCAAGCTGTTGTAGCGTGAGTTGGTTGCCAAATGCCTGCATCGCCGTGCCCGGTTTACCGTGCATCACTATATCGATGTGATTGGCGACTGGGCCTGTTGCAATAACGCTACCAGCAAGGGCGGGGAAGGCGGGAGGCATACCTGCACCCGTTAGCTGGTGGCAGGCGGCGCAAACTGTGGCATAGGTCTTTTCTCCTTCGGCCATCAGTTCATCATGGCTGAGCGTTGGAAGACTCGCGGGATCGACACTGGCGATGGGCTCTGTCGCCGCTTTGGGCGCATCGGTGGTTGAGGGGGGCTGAGTCGTTGCTACTGGTTCGCTATTGGTGCCACCGGATTTATGGGCATCAACGTCTTTGGCTTGCACCGTATCCCCCGTGTTATTGCCCCACGCATTACGCTCATAGGTAATCACTGCGGCAATTTCTTGGGGCGTTAATTGTTTACTGAAGGCTTGCATGGCCGTACCCGTTTTACCATTGAGCACGATTTCAAGATGACCGCTCAGTGGCCCGGTAGCGATGGGGCTGCCTTTGAGATGAGGGAATACGCCTTTGAGACCTTCGCCATTAGGTTGATGGCAGGCTGCGCAGTGACCAAGGTAAACTTGCTCACCCTGAGTCATCAGCTCTTCTTTACTCAGTGTTTGTGATAAGGCGGCTTGTGCGGCTTGCGCTGCGGCATTGGCAGCTTGTTTTTGTTCTGCAACCCAAGCATCGAACTCGGCTTCGGGCAGTGCCTGAACCACTATCGGCATAAATCCATGATCTTTGCCGCAAAGTTCGGCACATTGGCCACGGTAAATGCCGGGTTTATCGATACGGGTCCACGCCTCGTTGATAAACCCTGGGTTAGCATCTTTTTTCACTGCAAAATCTGGTACCCACCATGAATGGATAACATCTTCAGAAGTCATCAGAAAGCGGATTTTTCTATTTACAGGCAGGACAAGGGGCTTATCGACCTCGAGTAAGTAGTGCTCTCCCTTGGCCTCACTACCTTCGATTTGAGGTCTTGGTGTGGCGAGAATACTGTAAAACTCAATATCTTGATCGAAATAGCTGTAATGCCACTTCCATTGCGATCCTGTGACTTTTACCGTGAGATCGGCATTGCTGGGGTCTTCCATGGCAATCAGAGTTTTAGTTGCCGGAATCGCCATTAAGATCAGAATGATAAAGGGAATTATCGTCCAAGCGATCTCAACTTTTGTACTCTCATGGAAGTGTGACGCGACCGCGCCCTTGGATTTTCTGTGGTTGATCATGGCATAAATCATCACGCCAAAAACCACTAAGCCTATCGCGCAGCAGATATACAGAATCGTCATGTGCAGGTGGTATACCTTGCCACTGATTTCTGTTACGCCAGGCGTCATATTGAACCGCATGTCTGCTGCGGCCAACGGTGGGGCGAATAGCACCACGAGTAAACAATACAACCATTGCTTCACAAGACTTCTCCTCTGCTAATTGCAAATAGCAACTACAAAGAAGAGCAACACAGTAAGTCTCAACTCTATGCAAACTCTTCAGTTCCCAAAAAAGTGTTTCTGACTTCAACGTGCGTTGGCGGCTTACTTATGATCAAGTATTGTTACTGCTGGTATTAGCCACACTGGCACATACTGCTGAATAAACCCATTATTCTCAATTTTTGTGGGCGAGCGATATTCGAAAATAACGCGATATTTCTGCCTAAACAGGCGATATATCATGTGCGCCTAAATCAAACATACTTGCTGTTTAAAAATTGATCAAGATCACTTCTTTTTCTAATTGTCTGAAAAATTGCCAAAAAAAAGCCTCACATTCACAGGTGAGGCGGCTTTCAAGGCTAAATACGGTGTGAAAAATTTTTAATGAACAGAGCTGAAAAATGCGGGTTGAGTAAATTTAGCCGATTGTGTGAGATTGGTGCTAGAAGGTTGGTCATTCGTTGAACCTTCAAGCACGATACCCATTGCACGTGCGCTCTTTGCTACAATTTGTAGGCGACGATTATCGCGAGTATCTAGGGCGTTAATCCAAGTAATCACTGCGCTAGATGTGCCACTGGTTAAGGCTTTTTCCATCGCCCAAAGGGTTTCGACCTCATCTTTTGCGTGAACCAATAGTACGCGATCCATACGCACACCTGCGTTTGCTAATAGCTGCTTGTAGCCAATACTAGGTGGGTTGATGAGCACTATCCATCTTCCCTGTTGGCTCAGTTGGGCAAGTTGTTTGCTCAGCTGTGTCAGCTCTTGGCGCCCTTGGCTCTGAGTTGGCATAGTGACTATTGATGTATGCTGCCAGTCGGTCTCTGTATCTCGAACCGTATCGAGCCATAAACCGGGGTGACGCGGGGCATTACCTAATAGTTTGTTCATAGCCAATCTCCGTTGCGGATCACCCCTACGGCGAGCCCTTCAATTGTTAGACTTTGGAAACTCAAATCGACTTTAATCGGTGAATAGTCTTCATTCTCGGCATGTAGGTAGACTAAATTACCTTTTTTTTCAAAGCGTTTTACGGTTACATCATCATCAACGCGAGCAACAACAACTTGTCCATTGCGCGCTTGTTGTACTTTATGAACGGCAAGCAGGTCACCCTCAAGGATGCCGATATTCTTCATACTGTCGCCTTTTACGCGCAGCAGGAAATCGGCAGCAGGGTGGAACATGCTGGGGTCGACTTGGTAATACTGTTCGACATGCTCTTGGGCGAGAATAGGTTCACCCGCTGCCACTTGGCCAATCAGTGGCAAGCCTGTTTCGCGGTTATCTTCTTCCTCTACAGGGAGACGGATCCCGCGGGAAGTACCAGGCATGATCTCGATGCAGCCTTTTTTCGCCAATGCCTTAAGGTGTTCTTCTGCGGCATTTGCACTTTTAAAACCCAAACGGGTGGCAATTTCGGCCCGAGTGGGTGGCATGCCAGTCTCGGCAATATTACGTTTAATCAGCTCTAAAATTTCGGCTTGGCGTGGCGTCAACGGTCTCATGGTCTTTCCTGTTTTTCTATACAGTTACTGTTAGTATATACAGTATTATTTGTAGTGCAAGTATTAACCACTTTTAACTTGGTCAGCTAGATCTGCAAATAACCGTAATCGTCATCTATGGGGTGAATGCCATTTGCACGGCAGCAATAAATGGCGTTGCCTAAAGTGCGTTACTAAGTCATTAAAATCAGCTGCTGAATCCTGCATCTTTAGGTTGTTTGGGTATATTCTCTAGAATCTGGTATTCTATGGGGCTAATGAACGTACTTACATTGCATAAGAATAATGCCTAAACAAGACTCTCTTTGGTTGAAATCATTACGTTGGATCCAAAAGCACTTAGTGCACACTATTGTTGTGCCACAGGATCCCTTTGCCGATCTGAATCTGGATGCCTCCAGACCGCTTGCTTATGTAATGAAAACAGAATCCCTGAGTGATATTGCTGCGTTAAGCGAGATCACCACGAAACTTGGTTTGCCAAGCCCTTACGAGCCGCTGGTGGTGAATGGCGTTGTGGCGCCACGGGTGGTATGCCTTGAAGGTCGTAAGCCCTTATTTGGTGAACGCGCCAGCAATGAGCCATTCCTCGAATGTTTTATGCGTTTGTTGGCCGTCCATAAGGAAAAGCCAGAGTTAGATATCCAGCTGGTGCCTGTGAGTCTGTATTGGGGTCGTACTCCGGGTAAAGAAGACGACACCATGAAGGCGGCAGTGCTTGAGCGCGAGAACCCTACTTGGTTACGTAAGTGCTTGATGATCCTATTTTTGGGCCGTCACAACTTTGTGCAATTTTCTAATGCGGTATCGCTGCGTTACATGGCCGACGAACATGGTACCGATATGGGCATTGCCCATAAATTGGCTCGAGTAGCGAGAGTGCATTTTCGCCGCCAACGTAAGGTGATGACGGGGCCTGTGTTGCCTAATCGTCAGGCGTTATTCCATTCCTTGCTGAAATCTGAATCCTTACGCAAGGCGATTCAGGAAGAAGCCGCGAGCAAGAAGATTTCTGAAACCCAAGCGCGTGAAACGGCAATTGAATATCTTGATGAAATTGCAGCAAATTATTCCGATAGTCTCGTACGTATTGCTGAGCGCTTTTTAACGTGGTTATGGAACAAGCTCTACAGCGGTATTAACATCAAAGGTGCCGAGCATATTCGGCAGTTACACCACGATGGTCATGAGATTGTGTATGTGCCCTGCCATCGCAGCCATATGGATTACCTGCTGTTATCTTACATTCTGTATTACCAAGGTATGGTGCCGCCGCATATTGCTGCGGGTATCAACCTAAACTTCTGGCCTGCGGGGCCGCTGTTCCGCCGTGGCGGGGCTTTCTTTATTCGCCGTAGTTTTAACGGCAACAAACTCTATACGGCCGTGTTCCGTGAGTACCTCGATCAGCTGTTTGCTAAGGGATATTCGGTTGAGTATTTCTCTGAAGGTGGCCGTTCTCGTACCGGTCGTCTATTGGCGCCTAAAACGGGCATGATCGCTATGACGATCAACAGTGTGCTGCGTGGTATCGAACGCCCAGTCACCTTAGTGCCTGTGTATTTAGGCTACGATCACGTGATGGAAGTGGCGACCTATCACAAAGAGCTAAGCGGTAAGAAAAAACAGAAAGAATCTGTATGGCAAGTCTTTGGTGCTATTCGTAAATTAGGTAATTTTGGCCAAGGTTATGTCAACTTTGGTGAGCCGATTACATTGCAAAATTTCTTGAATGAAACGGCACCAAACTGGCGCAGTGAAGTGGCTGATGATCCTGAGCAAAAACCGACTTGGTTAACTCCAGCGGTGAACGTGTTAGCAAATCGGGTGATGACGCGGATTAACGACGCCGCTGCCGCCAGCTCTATTACCTTGACCAGTTTAGTGTTGTTGGCGTCAGAGCAAAATGCCTTAGAGCGTTGTTTGCTCGAGCGTCAGTTAGATTTATACCTGACCTTGCTTAAGCGTGTGCCTTACACGTCGTTTACGTCGGTTGCCGAAGGTGATGGCAAGCATTTAGTACAACAAGGATTAGAGCTGAACAAGTTCTCCATCAATGCCGATCCTTTGGGTGAGATAGTGTCAATTGATGAAAAACAAGCGACGTCAATGACATACTATCGCAATAATATCATTCACTTGTTTATTATTCCGTCATTAATTGCCAGCTGTTTAATCAATAATAAACAGATTTCAAGAGCGCAAATCCTTGGGATAGTGAACGACTTTTATCCGTTATTGAAGGCGGAATTGTTTATGGGGATCAAAGATCTCCCAAGCTATGTGAATCAAGTGCTTGAGCTGTTTATTGAGCAAGGTCTAGTGCAGGAAAGCGATATGTTGTCGGTTGTGACCGAGCACACCAGCCAAATGTTATTGTTGGCTGGCAGCGTTAGTGAGACCTTGCAACGCTATGCCATTATCTTCAATCTGCTGGCCCATAGACCTAAGATGGAGCGTTCGGATCTCGAGTCTGAAAGCCATCTGCTTGCCCAACGTTTAGGGGCGCTGCATGGCATTACCGCACCAGAATTTTACGATAAGAAACTCTATAACACCTTGAGTGTTAAGCTAAAAGAGTTAGGTTATTTTTCTGGTAAGGAAGATAAATCTGATGTTGAGCGCATTCGCGATCAAGCTAATAGCTTACTCAGAGCCTCTGTAAGGCAGACGATTGTCGCCAGCGTGACCGCGGAGCATATCGCTTAATGGCTAACCATATGAATGCGGCGAAGAATAAGCCGGTGGGCAAGTCTTTGCTCGGTGGTGCCATGATTATTGCCGGTACCACAGTAGGGGCGGGGATGTTTTCTTTGCCTGTCGTGGGCGCTGGCATGTGGTTTGGTTACTCGGTACTGATGTTACTCGGTATTTGGTTTTGCATGTTGATGTCGGGACTGTTACTGCTCGAAACCAACCTGCATTTCGAGCCGGGAGCGAGTTTCGATACCCTGACCAAGGAAACTTTAGGCCAGTTTTGGCGCATCGTGAATGGGGTGTCCATTGCCTTCGTGCTCTACATCTTAACCTACGCCTACATCAGTGGCGGTGGCTCGATTGTTAACCATAGCCTCCAAGGTATGGGGATTGAGCTGCCTCAAAGTGTCGCCGGATTAGTATTTGCTGTCGTGCTCGCCTGTATCGTGTTGATCAGTACCAAGGCGGTGGATCGTATTACGACCATTATGCTCGGCGGGATGATCATCACTTTCTTCCTCGCGATTGGTAATTTGCTGATCGAAATCGATGTGACTAAGTTGCTCGAACCGGATGGAAAGCAAAGCTTTATGCCTTATCTGTGGGCGGCCTTGCCATTTGGTCTAGCCAGTTTTGGTTACCA
This sequence comes from Shewanella sp. LZH-2, assembly GCF_016859145.1. Taxonomy (NCBI): domain Bacteria; kingdom Pseudomonadati; phylum Pseudomonadota; class Gammaproteobacteria; order Alteromonadales; family Shewanellaceae; genus Shewanella; species Shewanella sp. LZH-2. The sequence goes on along the minus strand of NZ_CP069350.1, from coordinate 4,430,460 downwards.
TGGAAATGTGCCGAGTTTGGTGAAGTATTATGGCAAAGATTCATCGACCATTTTCAAAGCCATTTTTGTCGGGACTTTTATCGCGCTGATCATTTATGCCTGCTGGTTAGTCGCCACTATGGGCAATATTCCCCGCAGCCAGTTTAGTGAGATTATTGCCCAGGGTGGCAATATGGGTGTGTTAGTCGGCGCCTTGTCGAAAGTAATGGAAAGCAGCTGGTTAAACAGCATGTTAACCCTATTTGCTAATTTAGCTGTGGCGTCTTCTTTCCTCGGTGTGACCTTAGGTTTATTCGATTATTTGGCCGATTTATTCGGATTCGACGATACGCGCTCTGGCCGGATGAAAACGGCGATTGTCACCTTTGTGCCGCCCACCATATTTGGTTTGCTGTTTCCCGATGGCTTTTTAATTGCCATTGGATTTGCAGCCTTAGCGGCAACCGTGTGGGCTGTTATCGTGCCAGCGCTGATGGCCTACAAGTCGAGACAACTCTTCCCTAACCATCAAGGTTTTAGGGTCTTTGGTGGCACGCCGTTAATTATCCTTGTGGTGTTGTTTGGTGTCGTGACGGGTGCTTGTCATCTACTCGCGATGGCGAATTTATTACCGCAGTTCTCCTAAGTATTTCGCTCGCAAATCAAGCCCTCAAATTGAGGGCTTTTTCTTTGTATTCATCTTTTTACCGCCAAAACTGGACAGTTGCATAAACTCCAGCTTAACTCGAACACATTATCTGTTTGATTGGAGTCTGCAATGAGGATTACTCAGTACGCACAGGGACAGGCCTGTTGGGTTGAATTGGCGAGCCATGACTGGCAGGGTGCAGAGGGGTTTTACCATGCGCTGTTTGGTTGGAATGCGGTGGAAATGGCAATTCCTAATGGTCATTTCTCGCTGTTCAATCTGGAGGGGGACGATTTAGGGGCTATGTATCAAATCCCTGAGTCGGAACCACAGATCCCTAGCCATTGGCGGATCTATTTTGCGGTTAAGGATATCGAAGCTACGGTTGCCGCCATCCTGGCTGCGGGTGGGCAATTGCACATGGGGCCGCATGTGGTGGGTGATGCGGGCGTGATGGCGCAGGTGAGCGATCCCGAAGGAGCACGCTTTGCCCTGTGGCAAGCGAAAAACCACTCGGGCTCACGTCGCCAAGGTGAAGAAAATACCCTGTGTTGGGTGGAGCTGGCTTGCCGTGAACCTAGCGCCGAAGCCAGTTTTTACACTCAAGTGTTTCCTTGGACCGCGCTCCCCAGTCATGTGCCCGGCATCGATTACACCGAGTGGCAAATTGACGGCCAGTCTATGGGGGGCATGATGAAAATGATGCCGGAATGGGGCGAGATCCCCGCCCATTGGATGCCTTATTTTGTGGTGGCGGATTGTGATGCTTTTGCCGCTAAGGCGCAGGGGCTGGGCGCACAGCTATGCGTGCCGCCAAGCGATATCCCTGATGTGGGACGTTTTGCGGTGATTGCTGACGCCCAAGGTGCTACTTTCGCGGTAATACACCTATCCCAAAATGAAAACCAATAAGTTAACCTGGGCTAGGGATAAGTAGCGCCGCTGAATAGGCATCTTTTGGGCCTCTCTGTGTTGCTCTGTCTAACCATAGCTCGCTATGGCATACGACAGAGCGCCTTGATATGCACAAAAATCTGCGCATTCAGTCAGAAAAAATTGTTTTTTAAAAACAATATCTTATGGTATTGTTTTGGTTTGTTAAATTTAGATTTTTTCGACACTCGTTACCCCAAGTTCAGGTTAAGTTAGTTTGGTTTGTCGATAGAGAGTGGGTCTGGGCAGTTAGTCTTTTTCGCCTTCGGTGCTTTAGCAAGTAGGCTCGGAATTGAGTCTGATAGCTTGATCTCTTGTGGAAGATTAATCCGGATTTCGCTTAAGAGTCCCTTGGCGCAATCAAGCGTGATCTTAGTGTGTGCACCTTTACCGAAGCTAGTATCAAAGCTTTGATTCAACTCTTGTTGTGTGACTTTTTTACCAATTCTTTCATGGATAAATTGTTGTACCCATGTCGAGGCATTGACTTCCTGCGTCAGCTGAGTCGCCAGTAAAAAATAGTCATTGGGGTCTTGATTACGACAGGTACCGTGCTTCCACCATTCATGGCGTTCTAAACAGGTGCCGTAGCGAGCACTAGGCATCACTTCTTCCAGATTCTTTTGCACAGAGGCATTGAGTGGTACTTCAGGATAATCGCAAAAGTCACTCGGTTGTTGTTTTACGCTGCTGCAAAAGCCGTAACGAGTGCCACATTGCTGGCGATTAGGCCAGAGGCCATGCAGGCTAAAGTGTTGCCATTGAGGCGCATCACTGGTTTGGCTTAAGGCGCGGCATTCGGCTTTACGACCGCCATAGAGTTCACAAAAGGTGCTTTGCCAACTTAAGGCGAGCACATGGGAGTCGTAGTTATCCTCGATTTGACACACATGGCCTTGGCGTTTCTCTGGCGTACCTCGTTCTTTTAGGCTTTCACGATTGATGGCTTTGATATCAGAGGCTGTAGTGGTTTGCGCAGGCTCTTTGGTTGAGTTTGGCTGATAAGTCTCTGCCGCTGCTACATTGGTATTGTATTGTCCACAATCACCTTTAATCCAGCGTAACGGTGAACTGATGGCATTGGTGCGGACGCGAATCCAGTCAGGATTGACGCTGTTTCCTAAAATCTCCGTAACGGGATAACGCTCCCCGATATTGCTCTGCCAATCATCGGGATTGGTTTGTTTATTTTTAGACTGAAACAACTCACAGCGTTTATTGGCCACAAATTCCCCTGTGGCGGGGGCGGCATATGCGGGTGCTGCTGACATGATTAGTGCAGAGCATAAACTGAACGAAGCGAGTAAAACATGTAATCTTTTTTTAAGGAAAAGTCTTTGTGGCCATATTTGGCTGATGATTAAACAAGATGGCTTAGTCATGTGATGGCATCCTTTCTACAGCAGTGAGTCGAGTCAATTCAATTCTGTGGTGCGCTGCGTTAATGGTACATATAAGCGTTGTAAACTGAGAGGCTTATTTTATGGATCGTAAACATCAGTGTCATTAGGGTGTCATGCATTCGACTTATATTCGGGTTTTATTGCTAAAACTTTTGAATATAAAGAGGTTATTCATGCATAAGGTCATAAATTTCAATGTTGTTTTATTATCGTCTCTAGTAGTGCTATCTGGTTGTAATTCTGACTCTGATAAGACTGATCCTACACCCATTGAGCCCAGTGGGCGTTGGCTAAAAGGTGACTTACACGTTCACACTGCGGTTTCGCAGGATGCTCGTGAAACCCAGTCTGATATTCTGAAATGGGCCTTTGGTGACTTCGGTTTAGACTATGTTTCATTATCAAATCATATGCGTAACAACAGTCAAGATAATGATGATAACGACGTCGGTGGGTTACTGTTTTACGATGCGTTAACTCAGTATGAAATTCCCGGTTTAAAGAAGAACATGCCTAACTATGAGGGCAAGATTGCTTATTCAAGTTTTGAGTGGGATATGCCAACCCATGAGCACTTTAACATTGGTATTTTAGGTGATGAAGCCAAAGTTCTGTCTGCGGTTAAGACCTTTGAGTACAGATTTAGCAGTAAAAATGATATCACGAACTTTGATCCCAAAGATGTTGCTGCATGGACGGCTGCGGGGGATACCCGTCAAAATAAGACTCACGAGGATGCTATTGCTGCTTTGAAGTGGTTAGAGACTCATTATCCAGACAGCAGCTACGGGATGCTGAATCATCCTCGTCGTTATTTATCCAGTTATACGATTCAAGATGTTAGAGAGCTGAACGATGTTGCTCCGAATGTTTTCTTTATGGTTGAAGGTCTTGTCGGTGGCCAGTTCAGTGGTAACCGTGGTGACTATGGTGAGCGTAGTAGTGGAGTGTACGGCGGCGTCGATCCGGTTGTTGCTGAGGTCGGTGGCTGGTGGGATGCATTATTGGGTGAAGGTCGTCGAATTTGGAACATGGGTAACTCGGATATCCACTTCAAAACACGTACTCCCTACGCTAGTAGTTATTATCCCGGTGAATATGCGAAAAGTTACACTTGGGTCGATGGCAAAGATACTACAGCGCTTTTGAAGGGATTACGCTCGGGCAATAGCTTTTCTGTGTTTGGTGACTTGATCGATGCCTTGGATTTTAAGCTTGAAAATGGCAATAAGAATAGCGTTACCATGGGACAAACTTTAGTGGCTAAACCTGGCGATAAGTTAACACTCACTATCCGCTTTAAAAGTCCGGCGTTGAATAATAAAGAGTCCGATATAGGTAATGAAATTTATGCTGGAATTAACCCTGGTGTAAACCACATAGACTTGATTGCGGGTAACGTGGGTCAGCGTGCTGAGCCTGGGACCGCGGCTTACAGAAAAGAAACAAACGATTCAACCTTAGTCGTTAAAACCTTTACTCGTGCCGACTGGCATAAAGATGCCGATGGCTACTACAGTATGAGTTACAGTTTTATCGCGGATCGGCATCAATATTTCCGTCTGCGTGGGACTAATTTAGATTATAACCAAGCTAATCTGACGGAAAGAGGTAATCCTTTGAAGTCAGCTGTGATTAATCAAGCGGAAGGTGAATCGGTACAGTCTTGGTATAACAAGATTAATGATCGTAACTATAACGACCTGTGGTTCTATTCTAACCCTGTGTTTGTTAACACGGTTCAATAAGCCCTTTTAAATGCGGTTGAATAAAAATCCCCCAGACTATTATGGTTTGGGGGATTTTTTATGCCTGTACTATCAGTGAACTGCGTCTTGCTTTAATTTACGCGAGTAAATGAGAAGATACAGTGCCGGCAGTACAAACAACGACAGTATTGGTGCTGTTACCATTCCGCCGACCATTGGGGCGGCGATTTTTTGCATCACATCGTTACCCGAACCTGCGCCCCACATAATGGGGAGTAGGCCGAAGAAGATGGTGGCAACTGTCATCGCTTTAGGACGTATCCGCATGACCGCACCTTCTATCAAGGCTTCTTTTAAGTCTTCAACGCTGTGGTAAAGGTTTTTCTCCTGTCGATGTTTGATGGCGTTATTTAAATAGACCAACATAATCACCCCAAATTCTGCTGCTACCCCAGCAAGGGCAATCATACCAACAGCGACGGCAACAGAGATGTTGTAATCCAGTAGATACAATAGCCAAGTGCTGCCGACTAAGGCAAAGGGTAGACTCAGCATGATCATGCTCGCTTGCATGGTAGAGCCAAAGGTCATCATCAGTAGGATAAAGATGACTCCTAATGCCATTGGGATGACTTGCTTTAGTTTGGCATCGACCCGTTGCATATACTCGTACTGGCCCGCAAAGCTGTAGCTATAACGGGGCGGCATTTTGAGTTCGGCATTTAAAGCTTGCTTCGCGGTGTTAATGTATTCCCCAATAGAAGTGCCCTCAATATCGATAAATACCCAAGAGATTAAGCGCCCGTTTTCGCTGGTGAGCATTGGTGCACCATCGGTGATTTCGATATCGGCTAAATTGCGAAGTGGTAAGTAATTTCCCGATTTAGTGATCACAGGTAATTCACGCAGTTTCTCGATATTGTCACGCAGCTCTCTTGGATAGCGCAGGTTAATAGGGTAACGCTCAGCACCTTGTACGGACTCGCCAATATCCATACCACCGATGGCGTAACGCACTACATCCTGAATATCTTGTAATGACATACCATAACGAGCGGCAACATCCAGTTTTGGCGTGATATCGATGTAGCGTCCACCACCACTCCGTTCTGCATAGGCCGATTTAGTGTGTGGGACCTTGCTTAAGATAGCCTCAATTTTGGTGCCTAGGGCTTGCAGCTCATTGACATCTGCACCGGTAATTTTAATGCCTACGGGGGTTTTAATGCCCGTTGATAGCATATCGATACGTGTCTTAATCGGTTGTACCCAAGCGTTTGTGAGGCCAGGCACTTTTACCGTCTGCTGTAACTGATTAATGATGCCATCTAAGGTCATGCCTTCACGCCATTCGTTGTGGGGTTTTAGCATGATTGTGGTTTCGAGCATGGTGAGTGGCGCAGGATCTGTCGCCGTTTCGGCCCGCCCCACCTTACCAAATACGCGAGCGACTTCAGGGACGGTTTTAATCAAACGATCCGTCTGTTGTAGCACTTCGGCGGCTTTGCTGGCGCTAATGCCTGGCAATGCCGTTGGCATATAGAGTAAATCGCCTTCTTCGAGCGCAGGCATAAACTCACTGCCCATACGTGTCATGGGATACCAAGCACTGGCCAGTGCCATTAAAGCAATTAGTAGGGTTACTTTTGGAAACTTCAGCACCAGTTTCAACGACGGTTGATACAGGGCAATTAGCACTCGGCTGATGGGATTACTGCGCTCGCTAGGAATTTTTCCACGAATAAAGTAACCCATCAGAATTGGCACTAGCGTAATGGATAATAATGCCGCTGCCGCCATGGCAAAGGTTTTAGTGTAAGCCAGTGGCGCAAATAAGCGTCCTTCCTGCGCTTCTAGCGCAAATACGGGTACAAAACTTAAGGTGATAATAATCAGTGAGAAAAACAGTGCAGGGCCCACTTCGATAGAAGCTGCGCTAACAATTTCCCAGTGTTCTTTAACCGACGGTTCGCGTTGATGTTCGGTTTTAAAGTGCTCTAAATGTTTGTGCAGGTTTTCGATCATGACGATCGCACCATCCACTACGGCACCGATGGCAATAGCGATGCCACCAAGACTCATAATATTGGCATTCACCCCCATTTTATTCATCACAATAAAGGCAATAAGAATCGACAGCGGTAAAGTAATCACCGCGACCAACGTTGAGCGTGCATGCAGTAAAAATAATAGGCAAACCAAGCCCACTACCAACATTTCTTCAATGACTTTGCTGAATAGGTTGTCGACAGACTTTTGAATTAATTGAGAGCGGTCATAGGTTGGAATGATTTCCACCCCTTCAGGCAGACCTGTTTTTAACTCTTCCAGTTTAGCTTTAACCGCATCGATAGTGGAAAGCGCGTTTTCACCGTACCGCATCACCACAATGCCGCCCACGACTTCGCCTTCGCCATCAAGCTCGGCAATACCGCGGCGAGCAGCGGGGCCTTTGCGCACGGTAGCGACATCTTTGAGTAGTAAAGCTGTTCCGGAAGGGCTAGTAATCCCTAATGGGATTTCACGAAAATCAGCTAATGTTTGACGATAACCCTTGGCGCGCACCATATATTCGGCTTCGGCCATTTCGACCACTGAACCACCAGCTTCGCTATTGGCTCTTTCTATCGCCTCTTTGACGGTGGCGATATCGAGTTTATAGATCGCCATATTGTCTGGCTCGAGCACGATCTGATAGGTCTGCTCCATACCGCCTACCGTGGCAACTTCAGATACGCCTGCGACGCTTTGCAACTCGAGTTTGAGATACCAATCCTGTAGGCTTTTAAGTTGCGAGAGATCTAAGTTGCCGGAGCGATCGACCAGTGCGTACTCAAACACCCAGCCCACACCTGAGGCATCAGGGCCGAGTGAGGGTTGTACCCCTTGAGGTAAGCGACTGCTGATCTGGCTTAAATACTCCAACACCCGTGAACGCGCCCAATAGATGTCGGTGCCATCTTCGAAGATCACATACACATAAGAGTCACCAAACATCGAGAAACCCCGCACGGTTTTTGCACCGGGTACGGCTAGCATGGCGGTCGATAATGGGTAGGTCACCTGTTCTTCAACCAGTTTTGGTGCTTGCCCTGGATAAGGGGTCTTAATGATCACCTGCACATCGGACAAATCCGGCAGGGCATCGAGCGGCGTTTTACGCAACTCCTGCACGCCCCAGACAGTAACCATGATGGCGATAATTAACACCATAAGTCTTTGTCTGATCGAGGACTCGATAATATATTTCAACATAATGCGCTCCTAGTGCTGATGACCGCTGCTTAAACGCATCAGGCTGCCCTTGAGGCTGGCCTCGGAGTCGAGCAGGAATTGCCCTGAGGTGACGACACGTTCACCTTCGCTTAGGCCCGAGACTATCTCGGCTTTGCCTTGGCTCATCATGCCTACAGTGACAGCTTTTGCGATAAAGCTGTCATCGGCTTGTTTGACTATTACGCGATTTTCTTTACCCGTTTGGATGAGCGCTTCCTGTGGGATCACGAGTACATCCTTATTTGGGCCGCCAAAGAGCGAAACCTTAGCGAGTGTCTTGGGTCTTAAAGAGACATCGGTATTATTCAGTACCACGCGCACTCTCAAACTACGGGTAACAGGGTCTAGCTCGGGATAGATATAGTCAACCGTGCCTTCTATACCGTTGATATTCATCGCGGGCACAGAGACTTCGGCTTTTTGCCCAACCCTAATCCAGCTTTGTTCATTTTCAAACACATCGGCGATGACCCATACCTTAGAAAGATCGACCAATGACATGACTTCAGTAGAAGGCTCAATATACATACCGTCACGGATGGAGAGTGTTTCGACAACACCTTCCTGTTGTGCGTAAAACGGTACTCGATATTGGGTTTGGCGTGAGCTGGCTAATTGTTTGATTTGTTGTTCGTTAAACCCTAAGAACGACAGCCTTAAGCCTGCCCTGCGAACCAGATCTTGGTATCTTTGGCTATCGGAGGTTTTCGCTGTATCTAAGGCGAGCAGATAATCATCCTGAGCATTGACTAAATCGGGTGAGTAGATCTCATAAAGTAGCTGCCCCTTTTTGACGGTATCCCCCATGGATTTAACCATTAGCTTTTCAACCCAGCCAGTAACGCGGGCATGAATATGGCTGATCTGGCTCTCGTCATAGTCTATTTGACCCACGGTTTCGACAAACTTCCATAGGGTATCGCGCTCAACGTTGGCGACTTTAAGGGCAAGTGCTTGTTGCATACCGCCAGAGACATTAATGTTAATTTCCTGCGTATTACCGCCTGTTTCGACCTTCTCTAAATTCATCCCACAAATAGGGCAAGTACCTGGAAAATCACTAATGATGTGGGCATGCATTGGGCACACATACTTAATCGTTGCGCCAGAATTTTGATTTTTGACTAAGTTATTGGCTTTAGGCGTTGGAGTATCAAACACTTGAGCCGCGTTGGCGTTTTGTGTATGTGCTTGATGTTCGTCATGTTGTGCAGTATTGCTTGTTTCTTCCTTCTCAACGAGGAACATATTGCACTTAGGGCAGCGGCCGGGTTCATGGCTTTCTACTTCAGGGTGCATAGGGCAAGTATATGTTTTGACTTGATTGGCGCTATTGCTGTTATGCTGATGCCCCGCCTCTGATTGAGCCGCAGGATCAGCAAGCTGAGCCTGGGTTAACCAAGGTGTGCCCAGCAGAAGGCTACTGAGTATCAACACAGCCTTAGTGCACGGTTTTTTTACTTTGTAAAATTGGTTCATATGCCTCATCTCCAGCCTAGCTTAGTGGTGCGCGTGATCTTTGTGCATTGCACCGTCAGCCATTTTTTCTGTCGTCGCTTTAGGCTCTAAATTCATGCCACATTTAGGGCAAGTATCGTCTTTGTTACCTGTAACTTCGGGATGCATTGGGCAAACATAGGCTACAGCTTGTTCCTGTGGCGCGGCATTGTTGTGGTGATGCTCATGGGGTGTTGCTGTAGCAAACACACTGGTGCTGGTCATTAAAAATGCAACTAAGGCAAGATTAGTTAAGGTTTTCATATTCACTCCATCGGGTTTTAGGGCCGAATATGAGTGCATAAAACGTGATTGAGCTTATTTCTTGAGTGCATACTCAAAACTAATGCCATGGGTAGCATCGCGCACAGTCAACGTTTTAGCTTTACTCTGGGTGCTTGATAAGAGGGCACCACAATAAACGGCAAAATAAATAGTTAGCTTGGTTCGCCCTGAAAAAAGGGCACAATGAGGCTAGGACTAGGCTATCGGTGGCTTGAAGGCCGACGATAAAGAGATAGAGTGGAAATGAGGCATAGGAGTGGCCATTGGGGTATCACTCAGACTCACACTTGGCCAAAGTTGTGGACTGAAAAGCGTGCCAGCAACTGAGATCGTCAAGCAATGTCCACAATCGTTAAGACAGGACGTGGTGCCATTACAACAATGCTGTTTTGCGCCGGGAAGCATTTGATCGTTACAGCAATTTGTATTGGCCATTGCACTGGCGTCAGCGTGGTGCTCGGTGTTCATTTGCATCATTGCCGCGTGATCCATTCCTTGGTTGGAAAGGCTATGAACCATAGCGCCCATTTCCATTGAGCGCATCACCATAGCGTGTCCATTAGACACAACACCTTGCCCGACCAATGCGAGTAAAGTGAATATGACTAATAAATAACGACTAAGTGTTTGATGCATAATAATTCCAGATAATGAACGCTTGGATTCTAGCACAGAGGCATTATGCTGCAATGCGTTAACTCACATTTTAGTTAATGCCTCAGCTCATCGCTCCTAAGGTTGGATTATCTAGCGACTTGATTTCGCAAGATCTCTGCCATTAACTGACTGTGATTTTGCAAGACGAGTGGCAGTGGTGTGGCACCATCTACACTGAGCTGTATACGAGGGTTATTGATAAAACGTTTGGCATCAGCCTCGCTAGTTAATGTTGGAGTGCTGATCTGGTAATTCGACTGCGGTGCAACATCCAGGGTAAAGAATAGAGGCTCAGACTTCACCCAAGTGCCACTGTCATCGGCGCGATAACTGAATAGATCTTGATATTTTACTTCAATTAGCACTTTACCTTCAGATAGTTGTACTGGTTTAAAGGATTTAGTAGCTTGGCCATTAATGCTGACCACATTGAGTGTATCAGTGCCTTTCAAGGTCGCAGCACTCGCCGTCATGCTGATAGCAATAGTACTGATGATGAATGTAACGCCAACGAAAATTTTACTAAATAAGGTCGTTTTCATAATAAACTCCAAAATTTGCGTGTTCGCGTGAGCGCCAAATCGTGGTGGCAGCTTCGCGAGCGATTGAATCGATTTAATGATTAAGATCGGTTACAGCAAATCGGAGTTGGGTGGTGGTGTGGTCAACCCAAGGTCGGCGGTTTGAATCGCCCAGCTTTTGTTCGTAATACGATTACTAGCATGACTCATCAACGCGAGTTGTGGTTGTGATGTTGAGAGATAAAGCTGTGCAACGCAATGAGTTTTGCAATGGTTGGTAAGAGAGTCTTGGCAATGCAACATGCATTCGTCTGGGGGACAATCGGGCATAGTGCAATTTATTTTGCCATCAACCATTTGCATGCTGGATATATCGTGAAAGTCATTCATCGCTGAAGTTGGCATAGCATTCACCATCGCCGACTGAGCGATAAGTGAAAATAACAGTGCTATGGTGATCCAAAACTTAGCCATAAAAAAACCGTTGCCAATGTACCTATCCTTAAAGACCAACAAATTGCATAAAAAGTTTCATTTTGAGTTTAGTTTTAGGCGTCAGGCTTTTATAGCAAAGGTTAAATGTCGTCTTGATCACATTTTTGTATTCTAAAAATGATTTCATTGCCTTAGCTTCTTAAGGTAGTACTTAATCATTTGTCGCTTAGCATAATGATGAATGTATTAGTGAGAGTTGAAGTACCCTAATGCTCTGCTAAGCTGGTTTTAGCGAGTCGTATTATTCAGAGTTAGAGCTAAGTCTCATTTTGCGCTTTTAAGTTTACATTAATCGGCATTTTAGGCTTGAAATCAAATTTCTAATAAATGAAAAAATATAAAATAGTCTTATAAAAACTAATTTTGACCATATTTTCGGAGATAGAGTGATGAACTGGCGTGCACTATTTAAACCCAGCGCGAAATATTCCATCCTAGCGCTACTGGTTGTTGGTATCGTTATTGGTGTTGTGGGCTACTTTGCAACCCAACAAACCTTACATGCGACGAGTGAAGACGCATTCTGTATGAGCTGCCATAGCAACCACTCATTGAAAAATGAAGTGTTAGCTTCTGCCCATGGCGGTGGCCGTGCTGGTGTGACCGTACAATGTCAAGACTGCCACTTACCACATGCTCCAGTGGATTACTTGATCAAGAAAATCATCGTATCTAAGGACTTATACGGTTTCTTAACTATCGATGGCTTTAACACTCAAGCTTGGCTAGACGAAAACCGCAAAGAGCAAGCTGACAAAGCTTTAGCTTACTTCCGTGGTAATGACTCTGCTAACTGTCAACACTGCCATACTCGTATTTATGAAAATCAACCTGAAACAATGAAGCCAATGGCTGTGAGAATGCACACCAACAACTTCAAGAAAGATCCTGAAGCAAGAAAGACCTGCGTGGACTGCCACAAAGGTGTTGCTCACCCCTATCCAAAAGGATAAGGTTTAGCGCTTCAATAGCTTGATATTCAAATAAAAAGCCCTCTTTCGAGGGTTTTTTGCTTTCTCGTCTTATAAGTCTTGGCTATTGATTAATGCCACTCTGCGGGACAAGGCGCTTAGCGAAATTTGATGCACCATTTGCGTGGGAGCTGTGCAGGCATCGGCAATCACTTGCACTGAATAGGCTTGTGCCGCGGGTGATAGCGCTGTATGGGTCACGCAGTTTTGAGTCATGATACCGCATAAGAGTAAATGCTTGATTTGCATATCTTGGAGTAAGTTGGCTAGCTCTGTGCCATCGAAACTGTCGGCAAATTGTTTTACCACAATTGGGGCATTGGGTAGCTCAGCTAAAAGCGCTGGATGGATTTCAACTCCTTGAGTGTGTGGGTTAAAAAAGGGGGCGTCATCCTGAGCAGTATCGGCGATATGCTGCACGAGAATAATCGGTATTGCCTGTTGCTGGGCACATTGCACTGAGTGTAAGGTGCGCGCTAATGCCTCATCGACTTGCCATTGTGGGTAAGCCCCATGGGGAAAGTAGTCATTTTGCACATCAATAATCACTAAGGCGCTGTTCACTGGGATCTGGTTTAAGCTCGACATATTTTTCTCCTGTTCGTTTCTCTTGCAAAAGATGTCTTCGAAGGAGAGTTTGCAGTAGATTCATTACCATTAAGAGTGGCAGAAATGACATCTATGGTGCTTAAATTGACAAATTTTGCCGAGTCATCCCCATTAAAAGTGGCGATATTAGCCATACCCGGTTGCTTAACTTCAGCCGTATTTGGCTTAGAAGAGATGTTGCTGGTGGCTAACAAGCTGATGTTAGCTGACGAAAATAAATCCCTAAGCTCAAGCAGTTTTGCAGTGACTCGGTTATCCCTAGAGGAGATGAATCTCGAAGAGTGCTATCAATTAGTGATTATCCCGCCGAGCATCGAGACTGAGCTTTACTTCAATGCAGCGCCTTCATTGCGATTATGGTTACAGCAGCAACATGCCCGAGGAGCTATCCTCTGCTCCGCCTGTGCGGGAGCATTTGTGCTGGCCGCAGCGGGTTTACTCAATGGCCGCAAGGCGACAACCCATTGGGGATTAGTGGAAACGTTTGAAACCCAATATCCACAAGTGAAACTCGAGATCGAAAAAATCATGGTTAACGAGGGCGATATCATCACGGCTGCTGGCATGATGTCGTGGCTCGACTTGGGGCTAGAGTTAGTCGCGCAGTTTTGCCATGTGAAAGTCATGCGCCAACTGGGTAAGTACCTTGTTATCGACACTGGTGGGCGTGAACAGCGTTATTACCAACAGTTTTTACCTAAACGAGATCATGGGGATGCTGTGATCTTGAATCTGCAAAATCGCCTACAAACCGACTATGGTGAGCCGATGAGTGTTGCGGTTTTGGCGCAGCAGTGCTGTATGGGCGAGCGAACTTTTTTGCGACGTTTTGTGAAAGCGACAGGGCATAAGCCTAATGAATACCTACAAAAACTCAGGATCCAAAAGGCCTGCGACTTACTCGAAAATAGTCTACTGAGTTTCGAGACCATAGCGCACCAAGTTGGCTATGAGGATGTGAGCGCCTGTCGCAAAGCGTTTACTCGTATTACCGGCCTAACCCCGAGTGCCTTTCGACAAAGGTTTAGTGCGCTTACGCCTGCGCTAACACCTGTCGACGATAGCTCAATAAACTAAATACGCCGAAGATAAACACTTGCAGATAATCTTGTTTGCGCAGCGTCAGCAGATTTTTAAACAGCATATGGAAGATGGCAACCTGGAAGCAATGCATCAAGCAAGTAATGCCGAGCAAGATATTGAGAATAATGCCGATATTGCCAGCAAAAGGCATAACAAGGTTATAAGCCATCATCAGCCACGCGATTAAGGTAATGGCTTTGCCCATATTGATCAGAAACGACATGCTATTCCTCGGTGTCAGCCGGAGTATCTTCGGCTTGGTATTGATATAAGCGATAGCTAACTTGCCCTGCGGTTTTGTCTTTGAGTGGTTGCCAAGTCGCAGGGACTGCCATTTGAGTTAATTCCGACTCAACCTCCACATAAATGAGCGCACCATCATTAAGCCAACCTTGGCTGTCCAACAGTTGAATGGTTTTTTCTGCTAAGCCTTTGCGGAAAGGCGGATCGATAAACACCACGTCAAACCCTTGCTCGCAGCCATTTTGCAGCACGACTAGAGTATCGGCGTTGAGTACCTCGGCATTGTCGCATTTGAGGGTATTGAGATTCGCTTTAAGTTGCATGGCGGCAGGACGTTGCAACTCGATAATCTTGGCGTAACTGGCGTAGCGCGAGAGAGACTCAAGCGCCAAGGCGCCGCTGCCTCCGAAGCAGTCGAGCACCCTTGCGTGGGCAATATCATTGGCAAGCCAGTTAAATAGGGTTTCGCGGACTCTATCTGTGGTCGGCCGCAGGCCGTCTAAATCATGGATGGGCAGTTTGCGCGAACGCCATTGCCCGGCAATGATCCGCACTTGGCCACTACCGGCTTTCTTGTTGGCCGTTTGACTCTTGGTCACTTGCTTGTTGTTTGCACGATTATTAGCCAAAGTGCCCCCGTGATTTTGCCTGAAGAAAGAAAGTGGTAGACTATGCCACCTTAATAAAGGCCACTATTTTATATCAAACTCCTAGTAAAAGGTGAGAAGGCTGATAGAGCAGAACTAATTGCCGACTTTTTGGGCGTAATTGCCGCGGTAATCTGGTATAACGGCAGGGTCTTATTTTAAATTCAACACTGAAGTAGAGCGCTGGAATTACACATGGCAAAGAAAGGTTTTTTCTCCTGGTTTCGTAAAGATAAATCACAAGATGAGGTTGTCGAGCAAACCCCGGTCTCTACTCCATCGCAAACCGAGCAAGCCGAAGCATTAGCAAAGCAGCAAGCTGAAGAAGCCCGTCTCGCGGCTGAAAAGGCGGCCGCCGAACAGGCTCTAGCCGACAAATTAGCGGCCGAAAAAGCAGAAGCGGAAAGAGTTGCAGCAGAACAAGCTGCAAAAGCTCAAGCTCAAGCTCAAGCTCAAGCAGAAGCCCAGCGTGTTGCCGAAGAGCAAGCTGCACGTATAGCCGAACAACAGGCCGCCGAAGCCGCGCATTTAGCGGCGGAGCAAGCTCTAGCAGAGCAGTTAGCCGCTGAACAAGCGCAAGCGGAAAGAGTTGCAGCAGAACAAGCGGCAAAAGCTCAAGCAGAAGCAGAAGCGGAAGCCCAGCGCATTGCCGAACAACAAGCGACCGAAGCCGCGCGCTTAGCAGCGGAGCAAGCGCAGGCAGAGCAGTTAGCCGCTGAACAAGCACAAGCCGAAAGAGTTGCCGAAGAACAGGCCGCTGAAGCCCAAGCAGAAGCAGAGCGAATTGCCGCTGCACAGGTCCAAGCTGAACAACCCCTTGAGCAACAACCCGAACCCCAGGCCAAACCCGCCAAAGAAAGCTTCTTCGCGCGTCTAAAACGCGGCTTAATGCGTACTAGCGAAAATATTGGTAGCGGTTTCATCGGCCTATTTCGTGGCAAAAAAATCGATGATGAACTGTTTGAGGAACTGGAAGAACAGTTATTGATCGCCGACGTAGGTGTAGAAACCACTTCTCGCTTGATTAACAGCCTGACGGAACACGCGTCTCGCAAGCAATTAAAGGATGCCGAAGCCCTATACGATCTGCTGCGCGATGAAATGCAAAAGACGCTCGACCCTGTGGCAATCCCATTAGTGCCTGAAAATGCTAGCGGCCCCTATGTGATTCTTATGGTTGGCGTTAATGGCGTGGGTAAAACTACCACTATCGGTAAACTGGCGAAGCAATACCAGCGCCAAGGTAAGTCTGTGATGTTAGCGGCGGGCGATACCTTCCGCGCAGCAGCGGTGGAGCAATTACAAGTTTGGGGCCAACGCAATAATATCCCTGTGATAGCCCAACATACCGGCGCCGACAGTGCCTCGGTACTTTTTGATGCGCTGCAAGCGGCTAAAGCCCGAAAAATTGATGTATTAATTGCTGATACAGCGGGTCGCTTACAAAACAAGTCGCATCTGATGGAAGAGTTAAAGAAAGTGGTGCGAGTGATGAAGAAACTCGACCCAGAAGCGCCGCACGAAGTGATGCTGACCTTAGATGCGAGCACGGGCCAAAATGCGATTAGCCAGGCGCAGTTATTCCAAGAAGCCGTTGGCGTTACCGGCATGACCATCAGCAAGCTCGACGGTACCGCCAAGGGCGGCGTGGTGTTTGCGATTGCCGACAAGTTTAAAATCCCGCTACGTTATATTGGCGTGGGTGAGCAAATTGATGATTTGCGTACCTTTAATTCTAAAGAATTTATTGATGCCTTGTTCACTCAAGAGAAAGCGGATAGCTAATTTATGATTGATTTTCAGCAGGTCAGTAAGATTTATCCTGGTGGCCAAATGGCGCTGGAGGAAGTGAATTTTCATCTACAAAAAGGTGAAATGGCATTCTTAACCGGCCATTCGGGCGCCGGTAAGAGTACCCTGTTGAAATTAATCACAGTGATCGAGCGCGCCACCACTGGCCGTGTGGCGATTAATGGCCACGATATTGCCAAAATCAGCCCCAAACACGTGCCCTATTTGCGCCGCAATATTGGGATGATTTTCCAAAACCATCATCTATTGATGGACAGAAGCGTATTCGACAATGTTGCCTTACCATTAGTGATTGAAGGTTTCTCCCATGGGGAGATCCGCAAACGGGTCGCTGGCGCGTTGGATATGGTGGGTTTATATGGCAAAGAGCGCCATAACCCCATCATGTTATCCGGTGGTGAGCAGCAACGTGTCGGTATCGCCCGCGCGATCGTGAATAAACCGCCACTATTGCTGGCCGACGAACCGACGGGCAACTTGGACCCTAAATTGTCGATGGATATTTTGCGCCTATTCGAAACCTTTAACGATGCAGGCACGAGCGTGCTCATTGCCACCCACGATCTGGGACTGATCGCGCGGATGAAATACCGCACTTTTACCTTGAAGCAAGGACGTATGCTCGGTGCCCAGGAATTACATCATGGACACGCGACTGCTCGAGGTAATGCGCTATGAGTGATAACGCCAAATTAACGCGCAGTAAGTTGCCCATTTCAGGGCGCATCGTGATGTTTTTTATTCGTCATGTGCAGCAAGCCATGGCGAGTATGGGCGAGTTATGGCGCAGTCCCGTTTCTTCTTTGATGACGATGGCTGTGCTTGGGGTGAGCTTAAGCTTGCCCGCAGCATTGCAAGTGCTAGTTAAAAATGCCGAGACTATTACCACTTCTTGGAATAGCGCGGCGGAGATTTCACTTTTTATCGATGAAAATCGCAGCGAGCAGACTATTCAAAGTTTGTTAACGCGTATCCGCGCTTATCCCGAGGTAGAAAAGGTACAGTATATCGACCGCAATCAAGCGCTTGAGGAGTTTCAGCGTCTATCTGGATTTGGTGAAGCGTTAGCCTATCTTGATAAAAATCCGCTTCCCGCGGTAATTACCGTGACACCAACCCAGCGCTATTCCACGCCAGTGGGAGCTCGCGAATTATTGACTAAGCTTGAGCGCGAGCCTGAAATCAGTTTTGGTCGCTTAGATATTGAATGGTTAGAGCGGCTACAGGCTGTGGTGCGTTTACTCGAACGCACGGTAATGGCGATTGCGGCGTTACTCGTCTTGGCGGTGGTATTAGTGATAGGTAACACGATTCGCTTAGCCATTATGAATCGCCGTAGTGAGATAGAAGTGATGAAGTTAGTCGGGGCAACCGAGGCATTTATTCAGCGTCCCTTCCTTTATACCGGTATTTGGTACGGAGTGATTGGCGGTGTATTAGCTTGGCTTATCATTAACTTGTTGGTTTGGTATCTGGATTCTGCCCTAGCCGAATTGCTCGGTTTGTATGGTAGTCAGCTAGAGATGAAGTCTCTGACCTTTACCGAACTGCTACAATTAGTGGGCTTAGCCTCCTTCTTAGGTTGGCTGGGCTCTTACCTTTCGGTACGACAACATTTAAGAGCGATTGAACCCTCTTAATGATCAATCGCTTATCGTTTAAAAATGCGGCTAGATAAGGCAAACGATGAACTTTTGTTCACTTGCAATGTCTATTCAACGGGGTTAAAAGTAACATCCCAGACGAGCGAAGGTTGACATACTCTGTCAATTAGCCGATAGTTCGTCAGCTCATCCTTAAGGTGTTTTGAGTTAAGCCACAGGATGAAATCGACTTATATTTGATAAGTAGCAAGAAAGTAGGAGCGCGAATGACCTTTCAAACGCAATCAATGGCACTAACAGTCCCTCAGGGCAGCAGTAGTTTAGAAGCTTATATCCATTCAGTGACTAGCATGACAATGTTAGACGCTGAGACTGAGTATGAGTTAGCCAAGCGTTTGCAGGAAACGGGTGATCTGCAAGCAGCGAAGCAACTGATTATGTCGCACTTACGTTTTGTGGTGCATGTTGCTAAGGGCTACTCAGGTTACGGTCTGCCGCAGGCGGATTTGATCCAAGAAGGCAACATCGGTCTGATGAAAGCGGTTAAGCGTTTCGATCCCGATGTAGGCGTCCGTCTAGTGTCTTTTGCTGTGCACTGGATTAAAGCTGAAATTCACGAATATGTGCTGAAAAACTGGCGCATTGTTAAAGTCGCTACCACCAAAGCGCAACGTAAGCTGTTCTTTAATATCCGTAAAGCGAAAACTCGCCTCGGTTGGTTTAGCGATGATGAAGTCGCAATGGTCGCAGAAAACTTAGGTGTCTCTAAGGCCGATGTGACTGAGATGGAATCACGTATGGCGGCGCAGGATCCTGCGTTTGATCTGAGCAGTGACAACGATGATGAGCAGGATTTTGCCCCAGTGCAATATCTTGAAGATCATTCATCGGATTTAGCCGAAAACATCGAAAACGATAACTGGGAATCCAATGCCCAAGGTCGTTTATTATCGGCCATCAAAACCTTAGACGAGCGTAGCCAGCATATTCTGCGTGCCCGTTGGTTAGACGATGATAAAACCACACTGCAGGAATTGGCAGAAACCTATCAAGTGTCAGCTGAGCGTATTCGCCAGTTAGAGAAAAACGCCATGAACAAGCTTAAGGCTTGTATGGAAGCCTAATTCGGCTACGTTTTCTTTCAAGACAACAAAAAAACCTGCTTCGGCAGGTTTTTTTGTGGCCGAAATCATCAAGACTTGGATTGGATGCTGGCAATCAACGGTTGCCGATTCACTTTTAAGCCTGTTTGCTCGGCATTTTCTGGCCAAGGGTAATAGCGGCGTGGTCTTTTAAAGCGGGCGATTTTGTCGGCGAGAAAGACTTCGAGCTCGGCCTCTATCGCACTCATCTCTTGGCTGGTGTGGCTGCGGTTTGTGTTGCTGCGGCTGGTGTTGCTGCGGCTGGTGTTGCTGCATATAGTCTTAGCGCGAATAATGTCACCGCGAATAATGGCGGCGGGGAGCTGGCCGAAGAGGGGATCGGGCTGAGGGAAGACGATTGCCTCATCTATTAGCGGATGAAGTTTGAGTGCCGCTTCAATCTCTTCTGGTTGAATGTTTTCGCCGCCGCTAATAAACATATTATCGACGCGGCCAAGAATGCGGAGATTGCCGTTTTCGTCCCATTCGCCTCTGTCTTTGGTATAAAACCAACCGTCGGCATCAAGGGGCTTTTCTATTCCCTTATCAGTGAGATAGCCCATAAATAAGCATTCGCCCCTAACCCAAATCACCCCATCGACAATCTTAAGCTCACGCCTTGGGAGTAATTTGCCACTCGTACCATCGCTCAGCGCTGGGCCTGTGGTGATTTGCGAGCCCATTTCTGTCATGCCGTAGCTGGTAAAGCTGGCAATATGGCGCTGTTCGAGTTGTTTCAGTAAATCGATAGAAACGGCACCGCCACCGAGTAGCAGGGCTTTAATACTGCTGAGCGAGGCCTGTTTGTCAGTGAGCAAATTGACTAACTGGGTTGGCACGAGGGACATATGGGTTAACGCATCGCGCTCGATTTGTGCCTGTAGCGGGAGAGCGAGATCTGGCAGAACCACAGTCGCCGCGACTAGGGCGCAGCGGTTGAGTATTGCAAGGCCGCCAATATGAAACAGCGGTAATGATAATAACCAAGCATCACCTTTGATGAGTGGGATCAGGCTGCGGGCGCCCTCGGCATTGGCAATGTGATTCGCAAGATTGTGTACGGCCGCCTTGGGAAAGCCGCTAGAGCCAGAGGTTAAAATCACATTACTAGGACGATAAATATCAAAAGCTGTCGCGGTTAGGCCAGCGTTTGGAGCCACGCCTAGACTAAAATCTAGCGTGAGTTGATGACAGCCTGATAAAGCCAGCTCATCTTCGCTCCAATAGAAAGGGATTTGGTGGCTATCGATAAGCCCTTGAACTTGCGCCAGCGGAAAGCGCGGTGAGATAGGAAAGAAGATGGCGCCAATATCCACACAGGCCCAATACAGGCAAATCATCTCTAGATTATTACGACTGATACACGCCAGTGATTGCCCTTGACCAACGCCGATGCGCGTGAGCTGCTCACCTAATACCAGCACCATTTGGCTTAAGCTCGCGTAGCTGATGTCTTGCCCATTGTGCTTAACCGCCGTCTGTGGGGGCGACATGAGCGCGGCGCTATGTAATGGCGAAATACGTTGCTGTGAAATAGATTGGGATGAAGCCAATGTTTGAGATTCGGACATTGTCGATTAATCCTGCTGCGTACTGGCGACAAGTTTAAGGCATTTAAGCGTAAGAGTTTGGGGCTTGCCGCTTGGTACGATTAAGTCTTGGCTAAAGGCAGCTAACGTATCGAGCCCAGGAATTTCATCGGGCGTCAGTATGGCGGCTAAATGGGCCAAATCATTGATACCTAAGCTGGCCTCAAGGCTGGAACTTAAGATACAGCGCACGCCATGGCTGTTCGCCTCGTCGATAAGGCGCTGAAGTTTTTCAATACTGCCCAGTAGCATGGGTTTGATGACTAATGCCGTTAATCCCTCATGCATCACAAATTGATAATCTGGGTCATTGAGGGATTCATCTAGGGCATAGGGCAGGGGAATGGCGCGATACAGAGTGTGATTATCCTGCGGCTGTTGGCAAGGTTCTTCAATATATTCAATGCTATCCAGTGGCAAGCAAGCGGCAAAGTCGAGGGCCTGTTCTAAGCTAAATCCACGGTTGGCATCTAAGCGCAGCTTGAGTTCCGGTCTTTGGCTTAAGATGCCATAAATCAGGCTCAACTCATCTTCCATGGAGGTTTGTGCAACCTTCACTTTAACTGAGCGCACGCTAGTATCGAGATTGGCGATTTTTGCAGCCAACTCGGTTTTGGGCGCATCTGTTGGCTGGTAAATCAACTGCACTGTGGTGGTAACGGGGCGCACCGTATCGAGTTTTCCGCTGAGTTTGGCATGTAGCAGGCTTAAGCCAAAGGCAATGGACGGATAGGGACTCGCTTCGGCCTGCTCGAGCAAGCAATCAATAGATTGGTTTTGCAGCTTGGGTAATAGCGCCACTAAGGCTTGTTGAACCTCATCGAGGCTTTCACGGCTAAAGCCTAATAATGGCTGTTGGTCGATATCGAATCCTGAGAGTGGCGCGATTTCAACATACTGCTCACGCACTTCACCTTCGGTTTGCGCTTTTGCCTGTAGTACTAAGCCAGCTCTGTAGTCAATGCGTTGTTTACCCACGGGCAAAAAGCGGTCTAAGGGCAGGCGATATAAATACAAGCTAAGTGAAGTTAAGATCATATTTTCCTTAACGCTTTATCGATTTAAAAGCGGTCTGTTTGCGTGTATCTCTACGTCAAGCGTTCGACGAACAAACTTCTTATACAGGCGAGTAATCCCGCAGGATTGGCTTGATGTATGTTATGCCCTGCCTGTTCAATCTGATGCAAGATGATGGGTTGTTGTGCTTGCCAGTCCTTTGCTATTGCTGTGAATTTAGCATCCTGGCTGCCGGCAAAAAAATGGCATTCGCAAGCAAGGCTTGCAGGTAGATCCCAAAGTGAAGCTTGGCGGGCAAGTGAGGTAGCCAAAAAGATTTGCTTGAGTGTGTGTTTGGAATGTTGGTCGAGCTGCGCCACGCGCTTTGCTATCAAGGCATTGCGCGCCTTGTCGGGCATATCGGCAAACACGGCCTGTTGATACCAAAGCTGTAAAAAATCCACGCTACTCAAGCTTTGCAGCCGTTTGGCCCACAGGTTGTCGCTCTTGCTGCGCGCGGCTTGTTCTTCGGTATTTGTCAGCCCGGGATGACAGGATTCTAGCCACAAACTCAACACTCGCTGCGGATAAGCTTGGGCAAGATGTAAGGCAATCCGGCCACCGAGGGAATACCCATAGAGGTAAAACGCTTCAATGCCGAGGCGATCGAGGCGGCTGATAATGTCTTGGACACAAAAGTCGAAGCCATCAGTGAGCGTCGATGCGATTTCTGGTTGATTGTCGCCGTGGCCGGGTAAATCAAGGCAGATACAGTGAAAATGTTGGCTGAGTTTAGGGATCAGCGGTAGCCAATCGGCCTTCGATCCTAAAAAACCATGGATCAGGACCAAGTTTGGCTGCGCTGTCTCTCCATAACGGGCCACGGTCGGCATTAACTTTGTTTCACCCATAAATTCAGCGCGGCGATCTGCTCGCTGGCTTGGTGTTGGCTAACGGTGACTTCGATGACAGAAGCACCCTGATAATCCAGCGCTTCATTATAGCTATTTTGGAAGTCGGCTAAGTTATCCACTTGGTTATAAGGAAGATTAAACATAGCGGCGGCATAACCAAATTCCAGACCATGGCTTAACCGATAGTAATCACTGCGCAGTTCCTCATTGGGGACGGGCAAGAGATTAAAGATATTACCGCCATCGTTGTTGAGGATAATGATCACCAGCGGACTGGTTAAATTGCGGGCGATGGCAAAGGAGTTGAGATCATGCAACTGGGATAAATCCCCAATAATCAAGCTGGTCGGTTTACCTTGGTGCGCTGCAATACCGCAGGCGGTGGCCAGTAAGCCATCGATCCCCGAGGCGCCGCGATTAGTGTAAGTGGTGGCAGTGCAGCAGCTCACTGGCGCGTACATATCGTACAAACGTACCGGCAGGCTATTGCCGATAAACAATTGCTGCTCCAGTGGTCGTGTATTGGCAATCGCGCGGATAACCTGAGCTTCACCAAACTCACCTTGATCAATATTGCGCACGAATAAACTATGCAATTCATCGTTGTAGCTAACTAAGGTATTAGCCCAATTCGCCGATGAAGAGCGATACCAGTTAAGCGATGCAAATTGGGCGGCGTTGGCGTGCCAAATGTGTTTAGCGTTATGGCTTGGGTCGAGCCTGTCCTGCTGCGGCAGCACTTGCCAGTAACTGTGCCAGTTTTGTTCGGCAAGGTAAGCAATCAAACGCTTAGACAATAAACGTCCACCAAACACCAGCACGCGGTCTGCCTCTTGTAACAGATTGCGCGCCTTGGGATGTTGCAGTAGTTGGTCAATATTACCAATCGCCGCCGGATGTTGTCGCAGTTGCGACTGAGCATCGGTCAGTAACGGCCAGCCAATTTTTTGAGATAGCGCAATGAGTTGCTGTGGATCTTGCTCTGGCGTGAGCGTACCCGCGATGATGACGCCCTTACCATGGACGAAACGCATAATGGCATCTTCGCTCGGGCTGCTTAATTGTTCACGCTTACCATAAAGAGTGTAAGGACGTGCTTGTTGCAGCCATGTTTGCAGCGGCTTGAGGTATGGCGATTCGCTATCGAGAATTGTGGCAGTTAATTCATTCGGATATAGCGGCTCACGGTACATACAGTTGATATGCACAGGGCGTGTTTGATTGGCCACGGCCTCATCAAGCGTGGTGAGCAACATCTGCGGTGCAATGTGCGCATCCGGTGTGGGGAGATTCACCTGCTGGGCATAATGGGCAAAAATGGCTGGTTGCACTATGGCTTGGTTGGCGCCACAACCGAGTAATTCTGGCGGTCTGTCACCACTAAGGACAATTAAAGGCACATGGGTGAGCCACGCTTCGACTATTGCAGGATAAAGATTAGCGACGGCCGTGCCAGAGGTGGTAATAATAGCTACGGGCGCAGAGCTGGCTTTGGCTAATCCAAGCGCCATAAACCCTAAGCCGCGCTCATCGAAATGCAAATGACGTTTCAGCTTGGTTTGCTGGGCTGCTGCAAGAGTTAACGGGGTTGAGCGTGAGCCTGGTGCCATGCAGACATGCTGCACACCAAGACGTGCTAATTCTTCCAGAATCAGTGCGCCCCACATGAGATTAAGTGTGGCTGTGTTTTCGGTTCGCATAGCAAGATTGATCAGGATAAAGATGGGCCTAGTGTAACGTGTTTGACGATTAAGATGTATGCCTGTCTTAACAAAACTTGGGACGACACGGAGGAGCGGTGAGGTGGAGCCTAAGCTAAGGCACAATATGCCTATCACCTCGAATAATAAGATGAAAACGTGTTAAGTATTTATCGCTAAATAATGCTATCAACAATTTTCTTTATTTGTTCACTGAGCCACACCAGCTCTTCGCTAGCGCGATTGGGCTGATTCTTTTGCACCAAGAAGATCGTCGGTGCTTCGGTGTCAGCGTATAAACGTTCTGCCTCAAGTTGTGATAATTGACAGGTATGCAGTTCGGGTATTTCTGCCACCATTTCATAAACCACTCGGTAGGGTAATAAAGAAATAGTTTGGCTCTCTCCTAAATATTCAAACAAACTAGAAATACTGGTAATGGTAATTTCAGTATTGAGTTTTATACCATTTTTTATACAGAATTCTTGATATGGGCTAAGGCGAGTACTGGGATTACCGAGATCAGTATTGACATAGGGATACTCTGCAATCGTCTCTAAGGTAATTTCTCGCTTAAAAATGGGATGATTTCGGCTAGCAATAAGATACACCTTACCCATACGTTGCAGTGTTGTGGTTTGTAACTTGTCTCCATAGGCTGCGACATCTGCGGTACTTTTATTGCAACAAATACCGAGGGTGGTATCACCATTGATGATGTCCTGCGTGGTATGCAGTGACCAAGGGGTAATATTGATATGGATAGATTTTTGCTCTTCTTTGATAGCTTGCATTAAGGCTTTAGGGAAAGCATAGGCAATAAGGCCTGGGGCGGCAATCTCAACATGTGTTTTAACATGATTGACATTGGCTGCTCGTACCTTTTGAAACTTCTCTGTACATTCAATGGTTTGTTTCGCTATCGGGTATAAGTGCGTGACAAATTCATTGGGGAATAAGCCATATTTCTTACGGATAAAAAGCTCATCACCAAATACTTCTCGCAGGTTTTTAAGGCTACGACTTATTTTGGGGGCTGGGATATCTAATGCCTTTGATACATAGGTTGCAGACTTGTTCTCATATAATGAAACAAGTATTTTTAAACTCAGAATATCGAGGCCATCCATGTTACTAATATGCATTTTTTATATTCCTTAATATTGAGTAAATACTTTAAAGAACACCTAATTATGGTGTTATTAATTTAATTTAATGTGAAATCCATCCCAAGTTTTGCACCTTAAATTTATCTATATGTAACAATAGGTTTAGAATTTGATTTTTTATATTTCAAAAAATATTATTAAACTAATTTGAAATTTTAATTTTTGATATTCAGTTACGCCAATTTCATTTTTTTAATTAACTATTATCAATATGTGCATTTTAGATTTACGCTATACAGTAATGTGTCCTGCATCCTAACTTGTTGTTTATGTTTAATTTTGAATTTAAACATGTGATCCAGATCAAAAAAATAAATCCCGTCTGCAATAATACTGAAGGTGCTTTAAAGGAGAAAACAAAAATATAATTGTGTTATTGGAGGCGTATATGAATACTTCAGTCATTCTCAGCTATGCGTTTATGTACTTCGTACTATTCGTAGCGGTGCCATTTGTGTTTGTAATGTTTGTCATGACTTGCATTAAGTTTTTTAGGGCGGATCCCGAGGAGGCTGCACATCATGAAATGAAACTCAAACCAGTGTTATTTGATGAAGATAGTTTCAACTTTTTTAAATCACTAAAAACTGTCGTTGAAGGCAAATACGATGTCTGCTGCAATGTTCCACTCGACACTGTATTTGACATGGACCAGCACGATGCTGATTTAAACCATGAATGCCGTCTCGACTATGTGTTGATTGACCATGATTCTTCAGAAGTCAAAATGGTGATCAGTGACGCCGGTAAGCAAATCAATTCACCCATGAAAAAGCTATTCAGCAAATTCAATATTGGTTTTATTGAAATGAATCAGCATAAACAGTGGGATGCAACAAGTCTCAAGCAAGCGCTAGCCGTTTGACCACGCTCGTCGGGTTCGGAGTTCTCCGAACCCTGACTTCCTCTTTATTTCCCAATGAATTGATATGAGGACTCGCTATGTCTACACGACAATGGCTGTGGTCATTACGCTTGGGTGCAATGGCATTGCTGCTCAGTTTTTCCGCAACAAGTGCTGAACCCGCGAAGCAAATTAATAGTGATGCTTGCATGAAGTGTCATAAGCGTAATGGTCAAATGTTAGGGCATCACGGCCAGGATGCCATGAAAATGACCTGTTCAAGCTGTCATGGTGAAAAAGGTGATCATCCCAAAAAACCAAATGATTTAGTGGTTTTTGGATTAAATGAGGCATCCGAAGCTGCTGTGCAATTAAAGGTGTGCCAAAAATGCCATATGCCAGCCAAACTCAGCTCCCAAGAGTGGACGCATAATGTGCATGCCCAAAAAGTGGCCTGTGCCGCTTGCCATAAATTACATAGCCCAACCGATCCTATGGCAGAGATGACGCCTAAGGTTCGCAGTGAGCTGTGCCGTACTTGCCATACAGGCCAGCAGGAGTAAGGTTATGGAAAATTCAAAAAGAAGATTTCTCAAAGGAGCATGCGCCTTATTGGCAGGGGCATCGGGTAGCACATTACTGGCTACTGTGAATGCCTCAAATGAGGCTAAAGCCGAACCTAGTGTGAAATACGCACTGATCCACGATGAAACTAAGTGTATTGGCTGTCGAGCTTGCGAAGTTGCCTGCCGTGAAACCAACCAAGTGCCCGAGGGTGTTGCCCGATTAAAAATAGAGCAAACTGGACCCTATGGGGAATATCCGAACCAGTTTTATCACTTCAGTCGTAAGTCTTGCCAGCATTGTGAAGACGCGCCCTGCGTCAATGTTTGCCCGACGGGTGCCGCCTTTATCGATAAAGAGACTGGCATTGTGGCGGTAGATGCTTGGAAGTGTGTGGGTTGCCAATATTGCATTGCAGCCTGCCCATACAAAATTCGTTTTATTAATCCTGTTACCCACGCTGCGGACAAATGCGATTTTTGCCGTGAGACAAACCTCGCCCAAGGTAAACAACCTGCCTGTGTCGCTGCCTGCCCGACTAAGGCATTGGTCTTTGGCAACTTAAAAGATCCCACTTCTCAGGTGGTACAAGTGCTAAAGGCTAACCCAACCCAAAGGGCTAAGGTCGACCTCGGCACTCGGCCAAAACTGTTCCGCATTGTGGCTAAATCAGGGGAGGTGGCAATATGAGCGCCCTACATTTTGATACGCTAGTGTGGCATTGGCCAATTGCAATTTACCTGTTTTTAGCGGGGGCATCTGCTGGCGCCATGTTCTTTGCGGTGTTACTCAAGCATTTTGTGTTGAAACATAATGCCTACCAGTCTGGCTTTGTGCAGGCGGCCTGTATTGTGGCGCCCGTGGCGGTGATGGCGGGTTTGGGCATCTTGGTATTGGACTTAACTAAGCCCTTCGATTTTTGGAAGATATTAGTCTTCTACAATCCTAAGTCTGTGATGTCTATGGGTGTGTTGATCCTGCTCATCTACCAAGTCTTTATGTTTATGTGGATTGGTTTGTTATTCCGTAAACCTATTGATGCATGGTGTGAGAGTCGCTTTCCCATAGTGCTGAAGTTGACAGCTTGGCTTAGCCGCTTCGAGGCGACGATTACCGGTTTATTGGTGATCTTTTCCCTCGCGCTGGGGGCTTATACTGGCTTTTTACTCTCGGCTTTACCCGGCTATCCGATGTTGAAAAACCCCGTATTGCCACTGCTGTTTTTGGCTTCGGGACTCTCATCCGGCGCGGCATTTTCTCTGCTGGGTGGGGTGTTGCTTAATGCTAATCCTAACGCCAAGGAAGTTCACTTTATCCATAAGGTTGAAATCCCATTGATTTTGGTGGAGATAGTGCTGATTTTTACCTTCTTTATGGGCTTAGTGTTGTCAGGCGGTCAAAGCAAATTTGCGGCTTTCAATGCGATAGGTTATGGCTTCTGGGGATGGGTTTTCTGGATTGGCATTGTTGGGATCGGATTATCGGGCCCCTTGGCAATGAACCTGTTTATGACAGCCACGTCAAAGCGTAAGTGGGCCTATGTAGCAGGCACCGCATGCTTAAGTCTGATTGGTGTGCTACTACTGCGTAACTTTATTCTCTACACGGGGCAAATGACGGTCGTTTGATTGAGCATGGTTGGCTCAATGTTATAGATAAGAAGGAATTACGGTGAATGGCGAAGCGGTGTCTAAGGAAGCACCGTGAGCTAACTCCCTTTAATAACGCTGGCTGAAGTGATTAAAGGTGCGTTGTCTTGTCGCGATTTGCTGTCACAGGGAGGTTATTGGGAAGGGAAGCCATATTTGATATTTAGGTATTGTTTGCCCTGCCTCCACAAGGGCCTCGCCACCTTTATTCCTTAGGGGTGGCGTTTCTTGTTTGGGGCACGCAAGGTTACTCGCCAGTATTATTAATCCACTCGCTCATCACCACATGGGTTTTAATCTTGATGATATCGGTGTGAGTATCGATATATTCGCGGATTTCATGCAGACGACGCATTGATGGGGCATGGACATACACCAGTAAATCCATATCACCGGAAATACCACGGCAGGTAATTACTTCGGGGATCGCATGGAACACGTGTACCACATCGGCGCAGCGGGGACATTTATGTTGGATTTCGAAGTAGGCCGACACTCCCTCTTTTTGCGATTCGCTCAGTAAAACCTGATAGCCACGGATCACGCCACCTAGCTCTAGCTTTTTTATCCGCTCGGCAACCGCGCTACGGGAAAGATTGACCTGCTCTGCAATACTGGAAACACTTTGGCGAGCATCTTGGCGCAAACAATCGATGATGGCGGTATCAAACTTATCCAACGTGGACTCCGAAAAAAATAGGTATAACAAGTGAGGCGGCCTAAAAGTACGACTCAGTATAAGGCCTTGAGTTACACCGTCATTTTGCCTGAAATAGTGCTTTTTACCGTCATTGTGCTGGCGTTTACCACTAAGAACACCGAAATTGACGGCAGATTGCGGCGTAAAATTTCACTATACTGACGGCTTCAAAACCATTGAATGTTAACAGATGAACTCACATAGCGGAACTATAGGACGTTGGCAAGGTGCAGGCTTGATGGCCACCACTTTGCTGGGCACTGGGGTGTTTATTCTCCCGCAAATGACAATCGACAAGGCCCATGCTGGTGCGCTTATCGCTTGGTCACTCCTCACCTTAGCCATTATTCCGGTGGCGCTGATTTTTGGGCGGCTGGCTAGTGTTTTTCCCCATGCTGCGGGTCCCGCTTATTTTGTGGAAAAGGCTTTTGGGCGTACCGCAGGCCGTACTATCGGACTCATTTTTTTGTTGGTCGTGCCGATGGGTGCGCCCGCCGCGATTTTGATGACTTTCCAGTTTGTTAATGCACTCATTCCCCTCGATGGCTGGCCCAAGGTGGGCGCTGAGGTGTTCGTTATTTTTGGCTTGTTCCTGCTCAATCTTCGTGGCATTCAAGTGTCGGCCAAACTGCAATTCTGCTTAACCCTTTGTATTGTCGCCATTGTGGTGGTGCTCTTTGGCGCAAGCAGTCTTCAGCCTGGGCATTTAACCTCACTTGCCAGCTATGGCTCACCAGAAATCTCTACCATGATGATTGCCGCAGGTATCGCTTTTTGGAGCTTTTTAGGGATAGAGGCGATGACTCATCTCGCCGATGATTTTCGTCGCCCACAGCAGGATATGATCCCAGCCATGATGATGGGGACTGTGCTGGTGGGGATTATTTATGTGGCCTGCACACTGATTTTACTGTTAGTGCCAACTGACAAAAGCGTGGCGATGATTGGTGTATTCGATGCGCTTTTAGGGGGATACGGTGCGCAAGTGATTGGTGTACTGGGGATTGCCAGTGGCCTTGCCACAGTAAACGTCTATGCCGCCAGCGCTGCGCGTCTTGTATGGAGTTTTAGTTGTGAAGGTATTTTACCGCGCTGCTTTGCGGTTAAGAATCGTCATGGTGTGCCGATCCGTGCCTTGGCGGCCTTACTCGGCGTGATGGCGAGTGTGATAGTGCTGACTCACATCACGGGTCAGGAACTCGAACATCTTATTGCCTGGAGTAACGGGGTGTTCGTGGTGATCTACTTAATGGCGATGTTAGCTGCGGCTAAATTATTGCCCCGTCGCAACTTACCTTTAGTGGTATTAGGTTGTGGCTTCTGCTTAGCGTTAGGTATCGCGCTTGGGGCAAGCATGGCCTATGTGTTTGCGTTAATCCTATTTGTTGCCCCATTCTTGTGGTGGCAAAAGAGCCATATTAGTCGTAAGCGGGCCTTGGCGGTTAACAAGGTTGCTTAATCCCGATGTCATTCAAATAATGACAGATCAGCACACAAGGTTTTAAGCGTGCTGATCTGCGAGTCTTAAATCTGTTGATCCAGTTTAAAATCGAGTTGTACTTGTTGATTTAATTGGGGTACGGCCTTGCCCGCATCAAACTTAGGTTTGTATTTCCAGTTTTGCACTGCTGGAAGCGCCGCCTTATCAAACACTCGCTTCGGGTTAGCATCGAGCACGCGCACATTGCTGACCGTACCATCCGCAGTAATATCAAAGCCTACGACCACATAACCTTCTTTGCCATTTTGTGCTGCTTCAATCGGATAACGAGGAGACACTTGCACCACGGGTAAGGCCTCAGCGGTGATAGTCGATTGGTTAAAGAATGTCGTTTGGATTGGCATTTCTGGGGTAAAAGTCTGGGGGCTAAATTCGACCACTTCAGCACTTTCGCCCGGCGTTGTGACCCGCTCCCTTGTTGGGATGGGTTTTGGCGGTTCGGGTTGGCGACTTTCCTTCGGAGGAATGGGTGTTCGCTCGCTCATCAAAATATTGATTTGCGGCGCATCTGACGTTTGTCCGCTCAATGGCTGTGGATTATGGATAAGTTGCGCCATAAACACGAACAAACCTAAGGTGATCAGTGCGCTAACGATAATAATCCCGGTGCGATTAACAAGTGCATTTGGGCCCATAGTGCTTCCTTACAATTGATGAACAATATTTAATCTATAACATCCATTGCTTATTATTTGAAATATTTATTTACAAATAAGATTAACTATTGAGCAAGTCTAATCTCTTTACCTATAACGCAAAGCGCGAATTGCTGTGATTTTTGCTATGTTGCAGAGGCATTCTTATGATTGGCGGGCTGAATTTTCACTAAGATTGCGATTGCTAAATACTGACTGAAAAGCTGCACATTCGACTCATAAGTGTTCATAAGCTTAAGAGCGAGGCGAGATTTTGTGTTCTATATTTTGATCATTCATCTAGAAGGAGAATAAATATGGATTCTGCTGCGCTACTGAGTCGAGTTGATGAGTTGCCTCGTTTACCTAAAGCAATCAGTGAACTGCTTGATGTCGTTAACGACGACAACGCTACAGTAAAAAATATTGCGACTAAGGTGTCTCATGATCCCCTGATCAGTGCCAAGGTACTCAGATTAGCTAACTGCGCCTATTACGGCCACAGTCGCGAGGTGGGCAGTATTGATGAAGCCGTAGTACGCCTTGGAATGCAAACCTTGCGTACCTTAGTATTAGCATCTGCCGTGATGGGGGCGGTGCCTAAATGCAATGGTGTTGATTTAGCGCAGTTTTGGGGACAAACCTTCGAAATTGCACTCTACAACCAAGAGATGGCTAAACGGTGCGGTGTTCAGCCCGACGAGGCTTTTACCTGCGGCATCCTTCACCGTATTGGTGATTTATTGATTGCGGCAATTTCCCCTGAAGATGCTGAAAAAATTAACGAAGCTGTCGCACAGGGTAAAGATAAGCATGCTTTTGAGCGAGAACTCCTCGGTTATGATTCCCCCGATATTGGTGCTTTGTTGGCTCAAAATTGGAAATTTACCCCTGCATTGGTGCAAGGCATTCTTTACCAAGATCATCCTAAGGATTCGAATCCATTTTCTAAATTGGCAGCTTTGTTGTGTTTATCCCACAAAGTATTAGCGGACTGGGACACTATTGAGGATGACGATAAAACCAGTTGGCTATCACAGCTTGCGACTAAAAAAGGCTTAAAAATGGAAATGGGTGGGCTTCGGTCTAAGTTAACGGAGCTAAGAGGCGTCGGTTTTGAAATTGGTAAGGCGCTTGCCTAAGCCAGCTGGAACAGGAAACGGCAATCTACAACCTTGATTCAAAAGCATGAATGGCAGTACTGCCATTCATGCTTTTTTATGGCTTGCTTTTAGCGTGCCACTTGGGCTTCGATGGCCTGATTACGCATCTGAATAAGCTCGCTGTGTTTGAGATACAGCAAATCAGCAGTACGGCGAATGATTTGATCTTCGTACTGGGAGAGTTGTCCATCGGCATAGGCTAATTGCCACATGGCTAGTAATAATTGCTGTTTTTGCTCCAAGCTAAATTCGGTATTAATGGTATTGGTAAACTCAAATAATGAGGTGGCATTACCTTGGGCTTTTTTGGCTTCTTCAATTAAATCATTAGCATCCTGCGCCGACATCGATAGGGTCTCTGTCAGCAGCTTAGGCAATAGTGCTCTTTCTTCTGCGGCGAGGGTTTCATCGGCATATACCACTTCGAGCAACATGCTCGCCGCCGCTAATTTTAGCTGGTGGGCTTTCTCCTCTGGGGAGATGGCGTGGGTGTGGGATTGAAGGAATCGTTTCAGCTTCGCAATCATAAAGTGGCACTGCTCTGGCAAGAAGGAATAACTAGATAGAGTGATTTTTCACGTTAAAGTTCACCCTAAGCATAGGCTTAGGGTGGGGCGACATTTACAGCAGAGTATTTAAACCCTTCATCAGCAGATCTGAGCTGCCTTCGGCACCATTTGTCTCAAGATAAGACTTGGCAATATTGATCATTGGCATGGCTAATTCTTTAGAAATACCCAGTTTTTCAAAGGCATCTAACACCATTGCACTACCTTGCAGAGAAGAGCCAATATTGCCAGCCTTAGACAACAGGCCAGAAACGCCTGAGTTCGCATCAAGTTTAGGTGCTGCGGCTAATAGGCTGTCGGCATTAGGGATACTGGCAGCTAGTTTGGTGTAATCATTCGAACCTAGACTCGATTGTGCTAGGCCCAACAGACTGCCTAAACCGCCTTCGGCTTGGGTTTGGTTCAGTCCGAGTTGCGACATCACGCTGCCAACTAATGCGTTGGATTGGGTGACGCTACCTGTGGCCACTTTCTCTGTTTTTGCTTGTGTGCCAGCGAGGTTATCTAACCAGCTTGCACTGGCGGGAGTGGCTAAAAGTGTGGCGCTAATCAGAATAGAGAGTGTGAAAGTGTGTTTCATAGAGTGGCATCCTTTGACGGTTTGCGCGCAATAAAGTGGACAGTGTAACGGCTTTGAGACTTTTGTTGCAGCCCTTTTCTGTGATTTACGGTTCACTCAGGTGATTTGTGTTGTGCATTGGGGCGGGATTTTGGGTATCCTTAGCGGCAATTCACGGTGTTAATTTACTTCAATTATTTTGGAAAGGCGCATGTCACTATCCGCAATTTTGACCGAAGCTTATAACTTTTTCCGTAATCATCTCACTCAGCTTGCCATGCTGACGGTGCCACTGTTATTAGTGCAGGTTGGTATTCAGCTATGGCTTGGCACAGAGATGAGCAAAGTTGATCTGGAAAACCCGCAGTTTGGCGCATCACACATGATCGCTATGATGCTCCTTCTGCTGCTCTTCTCGGTATTGATTGCGGCGTTAACGCTGTTTTTAGAACTGAGATCCCAAGGGCATAATCCATCGGCTGGTATGGTACTGAAAGCCAGCTTACCCTTTGTGCCACCTTTACTCTTGGCTGGCGTATTCTCTGGACTGGCCATTTTAGCGCCAGTGATGCTATTTGCAGCGTTTGGCCCTATGTGGTTAGTGGGACTCGTTATTAGCTTTTATCTGTTTGCTCGCCTAGCCTATGTGAACTTTATGGTGGTGGTTGAGCGTTTAACACCGCTGGAAGCGATTAAGGCAAGCTTTAGCTTTAGTGGCCCGATTGTGTTAAAAACCATTGCGTTATTAATGCTTTACTTACCGCTTTCTGTGGTTGGTAGCCAGCTTTCAGCAGCGGCATCTTTTGGTGGCTTGCCTGTGCAATTGCTCGCGGATACCTTTATGGCATTTATTGGGTTATTCGTAAACTTGGCATTGTTCCGTTTGTATATGGTGTCTAAAAAGCCAACTGCGGAATAATATCAACTGAGCAAATTCAATTTGAGGTAAGGATTTATGGGGACTGAGGCTGAGTTACTGGATAGTGAATTTATCCAAGGGTTTTCGGCCTCGCTTCTTGATGATTACCTCAATGCTAAAAACTATGTGCAGGATGTGCCTACTCAGTCATTACTGCATATTCGCAGTTTTACCCATAGGCTGACTGACTTGCTAGGGCAGAGTAAAGCGGTGTCCTTTGCTAGCCCCAATCTCTATGATCGTATTGAGCTGTTAAATCAAAAACGGCTGATCGATGTGAAGACCACCAGAGCGTTGCATCGCCTGCGCGCTGATGGTAACCGTGGCGCTCACCCTGAAAAATATCATCTTACCCAAGAGCAGTTACTCGCCTTGGCCCAAAAAGCCATTAAAGATGTACTCGCTTTAGTCGAGCATCTGTATCCGAAGGTGGTTGGCTGCGAGGCGCCTGCATACCGCTTTCAAGCCAGCGATGCGATTACGGTTAAAGATCTCTGTTACCGCGCGGTGATGGAGGATGATCCCAATGCGCAGTATCTTGTGGGGATCTCTTTTAAAACCAAAGCATTAATGCTTAAGGAGCAGGAGCTTGCCCTCGTCGATCAGTACTATGGCACTGAAGACGATAGCCCAGTAGTAAAAGCTGTCGCACAAAAAGCCAGTGATACTTTTGCTAAGGCCGCCTACTGGTTTGCCCTTGCAGCCCCAACCCATATGCAAGCCCTCTATGAGCATGGAGTGAGTTTAATCCATGGCTATCAGGGAGAGGCCGATGCCATTAAAGGCGAGGCAGCGATAGCTACTGCGGCTGAGGCTGGCGTGGTCAATGCGATGGCGCTGCTTGGCTATTTTTACCTGGTGGGCAGTGAGTCATTTAAGCCGGATTTAGCCCAAGCGAAACACTTTTTACAGCTGGCGGCCGAAGGTGAGCAAACCGAAGCCATGGCGAATTTAGGTGTGCTTTACTATCAAACCAAGGATTTACCGCAAGCCTATCATTTTATAAGTAAAGCGGCCCAGGCGGGTTATCCCCATGCCCAATATCATTTGGCCTTAATGCTCGCCAATGGTGATGGTTGTCTGCGAGATCCCATCGCGAGTGAGTATTGGATGGCCGAAGCGGCAGAGCAAGGTCAGCTCGATGCCATGCTTACCCGTGCGCAACATATGCTAAATGATGGAAGTGGCTTGGGTGGCGATGTGAGTCAGGCTGAGCGCTATCTGCGTGAGGTCATTAAATATGGTCACAGTGTGCCTGCCATGATTGAGCTGAGTATGGCATTGGCCGACGGCATTTTGGGGCGCATTGATGTGGTGGGTTCTGCGGCGCTGCTAAATCTAGCGCGCCGTCATGCTAATAGCAAAGAGGCTGAGATCATCGAGCCTCTTTGGCAATCGCTTGTTTTACAAATCGATACTGTAATGAAGATCACTCAAGATCCCGGTGAAATTCATACCCTTAATCGTGCAAAAGACCTACTAAGTGCTGAGGACTACTCTTCCTCTTTTTGATGTTCAAAGATACGACCTCGGTACTCAGTTGCATGGGGTTCACGCACAACATTCGCGGTTTGATTAAACGCTGACGTTTGGCTAGTCGCCTCGCTCGCTTGTGCCTGCGCTCGGCGCGCTTGCTCACGATTAAACTTACTCAATTGGCGCGCTACATAAATACGACTAAATAGCACTAAGCAGCCTAGAGCAATTGCGCCAAATAAAAGCACAAAAGGTAATAAAAACAGTGATAAACAGATTAGACTGACACTGATTGCCATCGCAAACCAAGCCCGTGCTCCTGAAATGCGTGGCTGAAATGGGCTCTGTTGAAATTGTTGATAAATCATAAGAACTCCTAATCAAAATGGGTGAGGCTGAAGGTGAGTCGCCCAGTATTTGATAACGGGCTTGGCCAAATTGCTATGTTAGAGAAGCCTCTTTCCCCAATGTTATGGACGTTCAGTGTGCAATAAATAAACGGATTGGGTCACGTTAATTTGGGTTAATTTACGTTCTTTTACGTCCATGACTTTAGTTTGTTGGTGGCTTGTGGTTGATGTGAACTTCGGGTTGTTATTTGGTGTTGCTCAGGTTTTAATTGGTTATCTTTATGTTTTTGCTTAATTATTTATTAATTTGGTGACGAGTGATTCTTTGTTTGCGCTGTAACATGTGCGAAAATTTAGCCGAATTTTTGATTGGTTTTGGCTAACACTGTAAATTTATTACAGTAAGTGCCAGCCAGTCTTACCACTTCTTCCTTCAAAGCTGTAAAACCGTAGATACCAACATGAACTCATACTCGCTTAAACAAAAGATCCTGATTTCGGTCGTGATTGCGCTTTCCCTCGTGATTGGCTTGCTGTCGTGGCAAAGTTATTCCAGTCAAAAGTCATTGTTGTTGCAAAATAGTTTGGAGCAGGTGCAGCGACTGGGTGATCAACAGGCTGAGCGCATTCAAGAGTGGTTAGCTGGGCGTCAGGATATCGTAGGGGCGTTAGCCGTTAAAGTTGAAGGTGACAGTTTAAACGCATTGCAGCAGGCGCAAGCTTCTGGGCGATTCCAACTCACTTACTACGGTACGCAAGCGGGGCAGATGCTGGACTCCGATCCAAGCATAGACCGTACGGGTTACGATCCGAGAGCGCGCCCTTGGTATAAACAAGCGATAAATGAGCGCGGTCTTATTCTCACCAAACCTTATGTTGACGTAGCTTACAATGTGTTAGTGGTCACTATGGCACAGGCGGTTTCACAAGGTGTGGTTGGGGGCGACCTGTCGATTGCGAGTTTGGTTGAAAGTGTCAATCGCATGACCTTACCAGCCAATGGTCATGCAATCATGCTGCACAAAGATGGTACTGTCATCGCTTACAAAGATGCCTATAAGGCGATGAAACCCGTTAGCGATATCGACAACGACCTTAATCATAATTTACCCCAGCAGAGCCGTCAGGCCAGCACATGGCTGCCAATGTATTTCGAAAACGAAGGCCGCGATAAGTTAGTTTGGGGTGTCGATATTCCCAATACCGATTGGGAATTAGTGATAGTACTGGACAAAGAGACGCTTGAGGCGCCATTAACTAATTTATTACTGACCCAATTGGGGCTGTCGGCCGTCATGCTATTACTCAGCGTATTGGCCATTTCTTGGTTGGTGAATCTATTGCTAGGTCCGCTTGGACGTGTATCGCAGGCGCTAGCGCGTATTGCCGATGGTAATGGCGATTTAACCCAACGTATTGAGGTTGATACGCAAGATGAAGTGGGCGTACTGGCCGACAGCTTTAATCGATTTGTCGGCAGTCAGCATCAGCTCATCAGCCATATTCGTCAGTTGGCCAGTGAACTGGATGCGGACGCAGAGCGTAGCCTCAAAACTAACCATATTGCCGTAGCCGAATTACAGCGCCAGCAACAAGAAGTTGCCATGGTCGCGACCGCCGTAACCGAAATGGCGAGTGCTACTAATGAAATTGCCGCGAATGCGGAAAATACCGCTACAGCTGCGCAGCAATCGGCAGCGAGCAGCTTCCAAGGGAAAGAGTTAGTTAATAAGACCCGTAGTTCGATTAATTCTTTAGCGGATGAAGTCACTCAAGCAACTGAGGTTATTGAAGATTTAAGTCGTCACGCCCAATCCATTTCCAGCATTTTGGCAACGATCCAAGGGATTGCTGAGCAGACTAACCTGTTAGCCCTTAATGCGGCGATTGAGGCTGCCCGTGCGGGTGAGCAGGGCCGTGGCTTTGCGGTGGTGGCCGATGAAGTGCGGGTGTTATCACGCCGAACACAAGATTCGACCCAAGAAGTACATGCGACCATTGAAACTCTGCAACGTACAACGGCGAAGGCGGTGAGTTTGATGGAAAGCAGCCAAGTGTTAGCGGGTCATAGTGTTGAAGATGCTAATGCCGCAGCGAAGGCGCTGGAGGAGATTACTCAAGCCGTACATGTGATTTCGGATATGGCAGGCCAAATTGCGACCGCAGCTGAAGAGCAAACCCAAGTAACGGGTGAAATCACTCAAAATACGGTGGCCATTAAGGATGTGACCGACGAAATTACCGAAGCAGCGAAGTCGGATCTGACCCAAGCTCAGGCATTAAAGGCGCGTGCTAATGATCTTAATGCGCAGGTCGCGACGTTTATTCTGTAAGTTTGCTTGAATAAAACAGCCCAGAATACGTCAGTGTTCTGGGCTGTTTATTGGTCACTCCATTAACCCTGCGGCAGCATCAGCTTTTCGACACTTTGGCAGATAGTGTCGCGCATCCATTTATGGCCTTGATCTTCATCGTTGCGTTGATGCCACAGTAACACATAGGCCATTGGCATAAACTCAAAGGGTAAAGGCAACAGCTTTAATGGATAGAGTTTACAGGCATGTAGGGCAAAGCTAGAAGGTAAGGTAAAAATCAAATCACTGTGGGCGCAAACACTCGCCGCGCCATAAAAATCTGGTACTGTGGTGCTAATTTTGCGCCTGTGCCCTAGGTCTGCCAGAAAATAATCCAGCGCCCACCAATCACTCCCTTCACAGCGCACTTGCACATGCGCCATCTCTAAGTACAAGGATAAATCCCATTGGGGCGAGGTGAGAGCGGCCATCAAGGGATGAGCTTGGCGCACCAAACATACCTGTCTATCGGTAAACAGGGTTTGGCAGGCAATGCCTTCTGGTAGTCGGTCAGTGTGTGAATCTGAGAGTGGGTGTAGATCCCGTCCTGAAATCCCAAAGTCAATTTGCCCTTGCTGCAAGTCATGCATAGATTTTTCGGTCCAGACATAGGAATCGAGCTTGATATTGGGCGCACTATTTAATAGTGGACCTATAAAATAGGGGATCAAGGTTTCGTAGGCACTTTCGACCATGGCAAAGGAAAACTGCCTATTACTGCTGGCTGGTGTAAACGTTGGTGGCTGAGTCAGTTGATATAAGTCCTGCAGAATATTCGGCAGCTTTTGTCCAATATTGAGCGCATGTGCTGTGGGTTTTAGGCCATGGGCAGTACGTTGGAATAGGGGATCATCTAACGTTTCTCGCAGGCGATTCAAGCTCTTGCTCAACGCCGACTGGCTAATGTGTAATCGGCTCGCTGCGCGGGTGACACTTTGCTCTTCGAGCAAAACCTTCAATATCACCAGTAGGTTGAGGTCGATTCTGGCTAAGTTGTCGAGATTCATAGATATTCCTCAAAGGAAATTCACTTTGGAAATTATACCATTTCTGTTCATACCTTGAGTTATTTAAACTACCGCCCACTGAAATACCTTTTACTGTTAAACCGAGATACATGTTATGCGGCGCAATCTGTTACCTATTTTGATGTCTTTGGTGCTACTCAGCCCATTGGCAATTGATATTTACTTACCTTCTATGCCCACCATGGCGGCAGAGTTCGCCGTATCTGCCAGCGAAGTGCAGTCGACACTGGTATTATTTTTATTTGCTATGGGCGTTGGGCAGATATTGATTGGCCCATTAGCAGACCGTTATGGTCGTCGCCCTGTGGCACTCTTTGGCGTGTTGTTATATGGCGCCAGCAGTTTGCTTGCGGCCGCCGCGATTGAATTCCATTGGTTACAAATTGCCCGGGTATTACAAGGTTTGGCTGCCTGTTCGACCTCCATTGTGGTCTTTAGTGCAGTGCGCGATTGTTACTCACCAAAAGAAGGCGCCAAGATTTACAGTTACTTAAATGGGGCTATTTGCGTGATCCCTGCTCTGGCGCCAACCTTAGGGGGTCTATTGGCCATGCAGTTTGGCTGGCGATCAACCTTTGTATTTATGACCTTGTACGCGATTTTAATGATGCTCTTGGTCGGCTATCGTCTACCCGAAACTCGTCCAGCCAATACCGTTAGTACTGGCCCTCTTTATCGTTGGAGTCGCTATAAACCTGTGTTAAGTAATACGCATTTTTTGTTTTATGCTTTTGCTTGTATGTCAGCTATGGCGGCGATTTTAAGTTATGTGTCCTACTCACCCGTGTGGCTTATTGGCCATCTAGGGGTATCCGAGCTGGCTTTTAGCGGTTTATTTGGATTGAATGCTTTGGTCAATATCGGTGCTTGTTTTGCTGCGCCAGTAGTGATCCGTAAATTAGGTAATCGTCCCACCGCGATCTTCGCATTAGCACTGTTGGTGCTCTCGGCGGTATTGATTATCGCTGCGCAAGCATTTGGCCCAAGTATGGGTATGGCTGCCGCCTTCGCCTTTATGTTGCCTATGATGCTGTTGTGTATTGGTTTTGCTTTCTTATTAGGCCCAGCAACCAGTATGGCACTGTCTGCCTTTGGCGAGCGAGCGGGAACGGCAACGGCAATGTTAGGTTTTATCCAAATGAGTGGCGCATCAGTGATTGCAGGCCTAGTGCAGCAAACAAGCCTGACTGCACCCTATGCGGTGGCGTTAGTGATGGGATTTTTCTCTATCGGCTTACTGTCAATGATGGCGTTAAGCCGATTCGACCACTGGCACCAAGAGCAATTAGCCGCAGAGCATTAATACGCCCTAAACGGCTAATTAAAGAAACACCCTTTGCCCGTAGCTTATTTGACCATAGCTACGGGCATTTTTTATGGATAATTCAAGTTGCTATACTACTGGAAATTATTTATCGAGAACGCGCTTTGAGCCGCCATTATTGCCCTACTTGCTGTTATCCAATCAATGCGTGCTTATGCTCCCATGTACAGCAGATAAAACCGCAGACGCAGCTGTTGGTATTACAGCACCCCTCTGAAGTCGAACATAAAAAGAATAGTGTTAGGGTGTTAAGCCTAGTGATACCCAATACTCAAGTATATGTGGGTGAGTCTGAAGCGGATTTTGCCTCGCTGCGGGAGCAATTAAGCCGATGTCAGCGCCCTGTTTATCTTGTATATCCCTCTGAGCAGAGCGCGAGTGTTGAAAGTCAGTCTATATGCGCTGATTGTGTGTTGCTATTAATCGATGGTACCTGGAGAAAAGCCTTTAAAATCTTGCAATTAAATCCATGGTTAACACAATTTCCGGCAGTGCATTTGGCCGAAGGCTATACGTCAAGATACAAGATCCGCAAATCAAGCCGCAGCGATAGTCTCTCAACCTTGGAGGCGTGTGCTTACATGTTAAAAGCGCTTGATGAGGGTTTAGATGTGAACCCGTTATTGGTCGCCTTTGATGCTATGGTTGCGATGCGATTGCAGGCGATGCCCGCAGAGGTGAGGTTGCGCTATGATTAATTTCACTTTTTAGAATTGCGGCAAGTGATTTTCATTTTTTGCATTTTTGAGACTCTGTACGAATTAAAATAGTTAAAATCTTATTCAGATCACGCTAACGTAACGTAAAACAAGGTTTAATAGTGACGATTCATTTGCACAGCAAATGATGAGATAGCTTTGCCAGCCAATTGCTTTGCAGGGGAGTGATTCCATATTTTATGGTGTGCTGGCAGGGCTATCGAGCCTATCGATAGCCAATCTATATTATCTTAATAAACAATCAGTCACTGTGTTTAAGCGCCTTTAATTGTCTCTATTTAAGCAATGTATTTCTCGGCTAAATAGGACTGAGTAAACTGCTCAACATAACTTGGATAACCAAATAAAAAGCCTTGGGCAAAGCCTTGTCCCATATGGGTAATAATGTCTTTTTGCTGTTGTGTCTCAATGCCTTCCGCCACAAAGTGAATGTTGAGCGCCTGTGCTAATTGCACAATGGCATGGCAGAGTTTTTGGCCTGATACATCATTCAAACGTAGAACAAACTCAGCATCAATCTTGACACTATCAATGGGCAAGGTACCTAAGCGGCTTAAAGAAGAAAGGCCAGTACCAAAGTCATCAATGGCAATGCCTACACCTAAGGCTTTAATACGTTCTAGCGTATAGCGAGCCTGTTCTGGTTGGCGTAGCAGTGCAGATTCGGTGATTTCTAAAATTAAGGCTTCAGCGGGTAGGGCGACCATTTCCAGCGCACTGACGACTTGGCCGACAAAGTCTACATGCTCTAATTGCAGCGGAGAGACGTTAACCGAAATCTTAAAATCGGGCTGATATTGTGCGCGCCATAGTGATGCTTGCTTGCAGGCTTGTTCGAGTACCCATTGTCCTATGCTGACAATGAGTCCCGTTTCCTCCAATAAAGGCACAAACTCAGCGGCCTCATAGTGCTCGCTGGGAGATTTTTGCCAGCGCAGTAGTGCCTCAGCACCAATGGGGGTGTTGGTGTGCAAATCCACAATGGCCTGATAGGCGAGTTTAAACTGCTTTAAACTGTGGGCATGCCTGAGATTATTGATGAGTTTTAACTTAAGCTCAGCGGCTTGGCTCATCGCTTTATCATAAAACACTAAATGAGGCTGGTTCTTCTTTGCGCAATACATGGCGGTGTCGGCCAAACTAATCAGTTGGCCAGCCTGATCACCGTGTGTAGGAAACAGCGCGATACCAATACTGGTACCGAGGAAAAACTTTTGCCCTTCGATTTCGAACGGACTGTCGAATAAACTTAAAATTTGCTCTGCGAACTCTTGGATTTCTTCCTTACAACTACAATCTTGTAGCACTAAGGTAAATTCATCCCCACCCATACGGGCAATATCCGCTTTTTCGATACAACCCGCTTCTAAACGGGCGGCAACGAGTTGTAATACTCTATCGCCCATTGAATGGCCAAAGCTGTCATTGATATTTTTAAAGCCGTTGAGGTCTAAAAACATCAGTGCGCCGAGGACGAGAGGATCGTCTTTTAATTTCTCAAGTGCGCCATTAAGTATCTGTTTAAGATGAAAACGATTTGGTAACCCCGTTAACGTATCATACATGGCGCGGGTGGTAAGTTGCGTCTCGAGCAGCTTTTTGGTGCTGATATCACTAAAGATATTCACATGATATTGAATGCCATCCGCAGCGATGCGCCGACTACTCTGCCATGCGGGAAATGTACTGCCATCTGAGCGTTGTTTTAAGGCTTCACCCTGCCAAAAGCCGCGCTGTTTTAAGGCCTGCAAACACTCGCTTTGTTCACTGAGATCAAGCGGGTTTGCTTCTAAAAAATCGGGCGTTTTATTGATTAATTGTTCCGCGCTATAGCCACAAAT
Source organism: Shewanella sp. LZH-2 (assembly GCF_016859145.1). Taxonomy (NCBI): domain Bacteria; kingdom Pseudomonadati; phylum Pseudomonadota; class Gammaproteobacteria; order Alteromonadales; family Shewanellaceae; genus Shewanella; species Shewanella sp. LZH-2. The sequence goes on along the minus strand of NZ_CP069350.1, from coordinate 4,386,382 downwards.
ACGACACATCGCCTTATTGACCGCCAATACCTTATTGTCGGTGTCGGTGATATAAACGGCCTCGGCACTTTCCTCCAAGGTCGTCGAGAGGATTTCTTTCGGGATATGGGCAAAACCATCGGCAATGGCTGGCCTGACTTGAGTTCTACGGTTTAATGCTTGTAACTCGACCAGTACAACAGGTTGTTGCTGTAAATAACAACGATAGAGGTTTACTCGGGTGGGCAGTTCATTCCCTTGATGATTAAGGTGGAGCCAACTGAATTCGACATTAACCCCCGAGACGGCTTCAAGGATCATCTCCCGCGCAAATTCAACACTGTTACGCCCAGATGATTGAATTCTAGGGGAAAAATCATAAGGTGTGGCATTGACAAAGGTGTCATATTCAGTACCAAAGTAGTCTAAGGTGGCACTGTTTGCGCTAATAAAACTAAAGCCTTGGATCAGCGCGAGGGGTGTTTTATGGGGATGGGCTCGCCAAATAGAGAGTTTCTCTTGCAACAGCGGATCATCTGTTGTGAGTTTATTTAGCAAGTGCTGCCATCGAATCATTAGGATACTCCCTCGGTGACACAGATTAAGGTCACATCCTTTCCCTTAGTTTTTGTTTATATCAAATCGTACATCATTCATATGGGGTTAAAAATAAACCGAATCGATGTTTTGCTCAAATATAAATTAAAAAATAACAGTTTAAGATAGGTTCATTTGATTTACTTCAGCGAAAATCATGCTAACTCATCACGGCAAAATAATGTTTTATGCTATGTTTTGCCATGCAGGCTCAGTTTGGCCTGGCCATTTGTGAATTAAGGACTCTAGAGAAGGTGTAGGATGCAAAGACTAGTCAAAACTATCGTTTTAGGTATGTGTCTCGCCGCGGTGTTCTCCGCGGTAAATGCTGCTGAACAACCCAAACCTCGGTTAACCTTGGAGCAAAGGGCTGATAAGGCGCGTATCGACTCTGAGCGGATTGAACAACTGCAACTTGAAAAGGCGCGCCAAGCAGCCAAAACAACCTCAGCACGGGAAGAAACAATAAAACAGCAAACCAATCCGCAGGATTGGGAAGTGCAACAAAAGCTCAAGGCGCAAAAGCAATTTGATGAAAGGGAAAGCCGTGAGCAAAAATATCTGCAAGAAGCCAAGGAAGCGGCGGCCAAAGAGCGTAAAATCCCTAAACCTTAGCTGTTAATCGCGATCTATTTAAAGGCAATCTCTGCCGTTTGCCTTACGACTTTTTAGGAACTGCTGTTGAATACCTGTCCGCTGTGCCATAGCACCGATTTAGTGGCTTATCATCAAGATAAACGTCGTTGTTACCAACAATGCCAGCGCTGTGCTTTGGTGAGTGTCCCCGCCGAGTTTTATCTAAGCTCTGAAGCCGAAAAAGCCGAATATGACAAGCACGAAAATCATCCACAGGACCTCGGTTATCAGCAGTTTTTAGATAGAACCCTCGCTCCTTTGTTGACCCGCTTTACTCCATCGGCGTTAGGGCTCGATTTTGGTTGTGGTGAAGGCAAAGTCTTAAGTCTGATGGCCAAAGCGCGGGGTTATCGGGTCGAGAACTACGATCTTTATTACGCTCACCACCCCGAGTTACTGACTCGGCAATACGATTTTATTACCCTGACCGAAGTTATTGAGCATGTGAGTGATGCCGATGCTTTGCTGACTCTGTTGAAGGGGATGCTCAAACCTCAAGGCATTTTGGCCGTGATGACCAAGCGAGTGCTTAATCCCACGGCATTTAGCGCTTGGCATTATAAAAATGATCCCACTCATATTAACTTTTACTCCGAAGCCACCTTTCAATGGCTCGCCGAGCATTACGGCTGGCGGCTCGAAGTGATAGATAAAGACGTGGTGTTTTTGCACCAAGCCCACTAATGCGTTGGAGGCTTTTGCTGTCGCAGATAAGTTGGGATTTGCAACTTGTCTAAATCAAACTTCGATTGTGCTGGTTCGGGTAAAGGTAAGGCTGGACGCTTAATAAAATCATGCACATTGATATAGCTATCCTCAACAATTTGCACAGGGTCTGGCTTTGCTGTCTGCTCTAATCCAATTCCTGTTGCAATCACCATGATTTCGAGCTCTGACTCGAGTTCAGGATCTATGGTTAGCCCAATAATAACAAGCGCATCCTTGGGTAATTGCTTATGCACTGTCGCACCGATTTGGTTGTATTTGCGCGGCAATCGTGCGCGGCAATCGGACACCCAACCTTAATCGCGCGGCAATCGGACACCCAACCTTAATCGCGCGGTAGTATGCACGGCAATCGGACACCCAACCTTAATCGCAGACAATCGGACACCCAACCTTAATCGCGCGAATCGCGCGGTAGTTAATCTCCGACTATGCTTTGGTTAAGCATTAAACAAGGAGGTTTGTATGCCGCGCCCTCGTAGAACCCAGATAAGCCTTGAAGACACGCCTTATTACCATTGCTGTAGCCGAGTTGTTCGGCGGGCTTTTTTATGTGGCGATGATAGTTACTCGGGTAAAAACTATGACCATCGCCGCGCTTGGGTAGAATCGCTACTGTTTGAACTTGAAGCCGTTTTTGCTATTGATGTGGCGGCCTTTGCGGTGATGTCGAATCATCTGCATCTGGTGCTACGAGTCGATATCGAGACGGCAAATCACTGGACTGACCGCGAAGTGCTTGAGCAGTGGCATAAGTTGTTTAAAGGCGATGCGTTAACGCAAAAGTTCGCAAAAGGTGAGTTGGTTGAAGCGCATGAGGTGAGCAGATTAAAGCATTCAATCGCCCTTTATCGTAGTCGTTTGTGTGATATTTCATGGTTTATGCGCTGCCTCAACGAACCAATTGCAAGACAAGCAAATCAAGAGGATAACTGTACAGGTCGTTTCTGGGAAGGTCGTTTTAAATCGCAAGCCCTACTCGATGAAGCTGCGGTATTAGCCTGTATGGCCTATGTTGATTTGAATCCGATTCGAGCGCAACTTGCTGATACACTAGAACAATCCGACCATACCAGTATCCAACTACGTATTCGGGCCGCATTAAAAGGTGAGCAGCCGAGCAATCTCCTGCCATTTATTGGTAACGAGTGCGACAACCAACCCAATGGCATTGCGTTTTCCTTAACCGATTACCTTCAATTGGTGGATGATACAGGCCGAATTATTCGCAACGATAAACGTGGAAGCATCAGTGAAAGTAGCGGTAAGATACTGAACAGATTAAATATCCCCCATGATCATTGGCTTAAGCTGACAACCGAGTTTGGCAAGCTATTTTACGGTCCTGTGGGAACCTTGCAAGAACTGACCGATTACTGCGAACATCTCGAAAAGCGACGACGGCACTTTGCTGCAAGTTGTCAGCATTTTCACAGTAACTGATAACTGCTTATATTACTTCGAAAGCAATGCTTACCTTGCATCCCAAAAACACGATGGGATAACTTACCTCGTCTAAAACACTCTATTTTTGAAAGAATTAACTCAATTTATTGCCTCAGATACTGCCCCTGTGACTTTTGCACTCTCATTTAGGCAATTTTTAGATCTTACAAGTTGTAGACAAACGTAAAGTACATTATGTTGTTGATTTATATTGGGTGGCTAGATTTATTGCTACCAGATTAAATATCCCCCATAAGAACTGGCTCAAACTGACCACCGAGTTTGGCAAACTATTTCACGGTCCAGTAGGCACATTGCAAGAACTGAGCGATTACTGCGAACATCTCGAAAAGCGACGACGGCACTTTGCATCAAGCTGCCAGCACTTGCGCTGCAACTGACAACGACTTGTATAACTTCGAAAATAATCACCGCCTAATATCTCTCAATCACTATGGGATGGCTTGCCATGCCTGAAATGCACCATTTTTGAATGAATTAGCTCAATTTATTGCCTCAGATTCAGTCCTAGCCACGTTTGATAGCTCTTGTTCAAACCATTTGAGCCAGAACGGGTTGTAGGTAACCTAAAAGTGTATTATGTTTTTGATTTAAAATGGGTGGCCGACTTATTTTGGCCGACTTATTTTGATTTCAGGAGGATGAATTGGAATATACGGCTTTTCGAGAAATAAACTACGAAACAGCTAATGACCTCTGGGAGGCTCTAAGCCCGACCAAGTCATTTTTTGCTGAACCGTACAAGTTAATTTATCGCGGTCAAGCTGACTCTGCTTGGTCGCTTGTTCCTTCATTACTTCGAAATGAGGAAGACAATTCACTACTTAAGTTCTTTGGGAAAAGAATTAAGGCTGATCAGTTGGTATTTACTGAAGTAAGGCTCTTAGAAGTATTTGCGGAATATTGTGACAACATCGGCGTAAAAGTTCCTAATGATTCCATGAAGTTTCGAAATGAGACCCTTAGTTCTCAAGTGCAAGATAGGTATTACAAAAATCCTGAACTTTGGCCTAATCCTGAGCTTATTGAATTAATGGCCTTAGCTCAACATCATGGTGTTCCAACACGTTTACTTGATTGGACTAGACAACCATATGTTGCTGTGTATTTCGCAGTGTCTTCTGCTATGAGTAATTTTAAGGCATGGAAGAAAAACTCAAAGTTGGCAATTTGGGTTTTTAATACTGAAATGGTAAACCTATATAAAAATGTAAACTTGGTGCAAGTTCCAGGTAGTACATCTAACCACTTATCAGCCCAGTCGGGCTTATTTACTGTTCATCCTCACACAGGTGCGCGTGCAGGGGACTTTGAGATAAAAGGCTTGGAATATGAATTTTCTACGCTACCTAACACCCCTTTATTGAAGTTAACACTTCCAGTTTCAGAGGCTAAAAGTCTCTTTCGCTTATGCTTGAAAGCAGGGATAAACGGCGCAACAATTTATCCTAGTGCTGATGGTGCTGGCAAAGCTGTCCAAGATAGTATCAATTCTTGGGCAATCGAAGACTAGCGTTATAACAAGGCAATTAATACGACCACCAATGCTCGGCACTTTAGGGATGGATTGGTTTTAGTTTTTTCGGTGGTCTATTAAAATTATCGTAATACGTTGTGGCGTATTATATAGGCGTTAATCCATAGAAATTTTAATCCGAAACTGACGAGTTAGAGCAAGGGGTCTATCACGCTTTTGTCCAAAATCTTGTCCGGTAAGGATATCTATTCCTCGTTGTCTGATCATTTAACTGAGCGTAACTAATTCTGCATTCGTAATAAATGCCAAGGTTAATAAACCATATTTGACAGAATGAATGGCTAAAAATTATCTATAGCTTAATCGAGAGTTATCTTGTTTTGAATGCTCATTTTTATACTCATTTTTATACTCATTTTAATGTCAGTGGCGCTATATCTTCCGTAGTAAATCCAAATATCACTTAAAGTAGCAAACTTAAAAGGCGTTTTGCGGGAGCACTGATTTGGTTTTTAAGCATTACCACACTAAAAAATACGTTTAGTTTAGGCATATCGATGGGGGTTATTACTCGTACCGCATGCTTAATATCATCATCAAATAAGGTGATTTGTGGTGTTAATGCGACAATTTGAGAGTGTAATAGGGCGCCTTTTATCGGTGGGAAAGAATCGTAATGTAATAATCCCGAAAAGTCATTGCGATATTTATTAAACAGATCGCCAAATTGTTCACTGACGCCATAAGGTAAGTTTTTGGGTATGGCGAGTGGATATTTGCGAATATCTTCTAGGGTTAAACGATCTAAATACGTCAACGGATGTCCAGCTCTGGTACAAAAAACCGCTTCAAAAGAAGGTAAATTAAAGGATTGTATCGAGCTTTCGTGGCCAATAATCTCACCTTCAACATCAGTAATTAATAGAGTGAGTTCTCCGCGTAGCAATTTTTCCAGTTGTTGTTGCCAGGTACCAACTTCGAGATCGATATGAATGTCTGGGTATTGCTCAAAAAAACGTCCGAGAATCGGCCCTAGAATGGTATTTGCCGGTACAGGGCTTGCACCTATAGATAAATAACCACTGCTCTTACCCTGCATATAGTGTAATTCTTTTCGAAGGGCTTCGACGTTTTGCAAAATATGCTGACTATGGCTGAGAACGAGCTCCCCAGCAGGGGTTAAAGAAGTTGATTGATTTCCCCTCAGCAAAAGCTCTGTACCCAGTATATGTTCGAGTCGTTGAATGCTTCGGCTTAATGAAGGTTGAGCAAGATTTAATTTTTGGGCAGCTTTTTGAAAATTACGTTCTTTGGCTAAAATCTGGAAATTTTTAAGATGCTTAAACTCAATCACAAGTCATTTGTCAAGTAATTACAACATATGTGCAACATACCCTTGTAGCTCAGTATCGACAAGCAGACGTTGGTGACAATTTGTATCTTTATCTTCATATGAATAATTAACAATTATGAGTAAGTGTTTGTTTTGATTTTTTAATTATTTGGCTCTGTTCTCGTATAGTTTTTTGTCATCAACTGATACGTAAAATGCATTGGCTTTAAAGTATTGCTGACGGTAACTATTCATTCTGCAAATAACAAATTTGCAACATAAATCTAACAAGGAATGAGTAATGAAATTGAAGAAGATCAGCATAATGACCTTTGCGGCGCTATATGCGACCGGAATAGGGACGTTAGTTGCCAATCCTTTAGATAGGAACCAAGCCGAGCAAAAACTTATTGGTATCAAGCTGGCACCCGAACAAATATTAGCCAATAAAAATAAACCAACCCATCCGGCTTTGAATCGCGCTAATAGACCGGGTCAAATTGGTATGAACGTCCATCGCGCTGTAAATGGGAGTAGCAATAAGGCGCCATTTGCATGGGAAAAGGACATTGATGGAACGCATACCTATATTATTCAATTAATGGATGCTCCTGTTTCACTTTATCAGGGTGATAGACCTGAGTTTGCCGCCACGTCGCCTCGTAGCAATCAGCCCGCAATACGTTCTAATGAGCGTTTTGGGACAATCGATTTAAAGAGCAAAACCGTTAAAAACTACCAAGCTTTTTTAACGCGCTCTCAGAATGAAACTGCTAGCCAAATCAAGCGTGTTGCGCCAGATGCTGAAATAAAGCGTCGCTTTAATGTGGCACTAAACGGTATGACCATGGTGTTAACTCAGGAGCAAGCCGCTGAAGTGGCTAAGCTGCCCAATGTTAAAGCGGTGACTCGGGCGAAGGAATATCAATTATTCACCGATGTCGGCCCTAAGCATATTGGCGCTGATATGATTTGGCAGGGCACGAGCACTCCCGACGGCGTTGCGATGCGTGGTGAGGGCATTATTGCCGGTATTATCGACACTGGGATTAACTCAGATCACCCGTCTTTTGCCGCAGTTTCGGCAGACGGTTATAAGCACGTCAACCCATTAGGCGAAGGCAATTATCTGGGCGACTGCCAAGAATATCCTTTGATGTGTAACAGTAAGCTTATCGGTGTTCGTTCCTACGATATGATTACCGATACCTATAAAGATCCGATTTTCCAACCCGATCTGCCACCGTGGGAAGTGGATTATAAACGCCCACCCAATGGTGAAGATTACAACGGCCATGGTTCACATACTGCCAGTACCGTTGCGGGTAACGTGCTCTACAATGTGCCCTTTAAACTGAGTGGAACGGATGAAAAATCAGATGGTTTTGATACCTCTTTAGTCTTTCCCGAAATTTCAGGCGTTGCCCCAAGAGCCAACATTATTGCCTACCAAGTGTGTTATCCCGGTGGTGGTTCGTATGGCGAAAACTACGGTGGTTGTCCTGGCGATGCATTAGTCGCTGCTATTGAAGATGCCATTATCGACGGCGTCGATGTGATTAACTTCTCTATCGGTGGACTTGAAAGTCTGCCTTGGTACGATGCCGTTGAAATGGCGTTTTTAGCTGCGCGTGAATCGGGGATCTCTGTTGCCGCTTCGGCGGGTAACTGGGGACGCTATGGCCCAGGCTATATCGACCATGTCTCACCTTGGTTAACATCCGTTGCCGCCAGTACCCATGGTCGCCAAATTGAACCTGTTGAAGGCTCGCTCACTTTTGCAGGTGAAAACGCACCTAATAAAATGGCAGGTTATGCCGTAACGGGAGATATCACTGGCCGTTTAGTTGATGCCGCAACCTATAGTGATCCACTGTGCTTGGCTCCTTTCCCAGCTGGCACATTCAATAGCGATGATATCGTGTTATGTAAGCGCGGTGAAAATGCTCGCGTACAGAAAGGTGTTAACGTTGCTGCGGGCGGTGCAGGTGGGATTATTTTATATAACGCCGTATCTTGGGACGATGGTACTGGCGCGAATAGCCTAAATTTAAACCCTTTCCCTATCCCTGGAATGCACATCGACGCGGCATCAGGCAATCAGCTTGTTGAATGGATTGCCAACACCACAGAGCCTAAAGTCACCATCACTGCGGGTAAGATTATCACCACTGAGCGCGAAGCCGATGTGTTAGCTGACTTCTCCTCCCGTGGTCCAAGTAGCACTAACCCCAATGTAATGGTGCCAAACGTGTCAGCCCCCGGGGTGGACGTGTTTGCTGCTTATTCTGACGAAATGCCTTTTAGCTTGTATCCCTCACCGAGTGATTATGAAGCCATTAGTGGTACTTCTATGGCAGGTCCACATGTGGCGGGCGCTTTAGCGTTATTAACCCAAGCGCACCCACAATGGACGCCTGCGATGATCCAGTCGGCACTGATGACCACCGCCGTGTTAGGTAAAGCTCCAACCTACGATAATCCGCCAAAATTAGTGGATGCAGCTTTCTACGATATGGGTAGCGGAGTGATTAACGTAGCCAGAGCGGTAAAAGCGGGTCTGGTGATGGATGAAAACGGTGACAATTATCGCGCAGCCAACCCCATGGAAGGTGGCGATGTGACCGCGTTAAACGTGCCTTATTTAGTCAATGCGGAATGTAAAAGTAGCTGCACTTGGATGCGTACCTTTACTGCCACGACAGACGGTGAGTGGAACGTGAGTGCGACCGAAATCACCACAGAAGGCGCGCCTTTCCTTGAGCTAAGTGTTTATCCGCAAACGATTAAGTTAAAAGCGGGTGAGCAGCAAAGTATTATGGTAACGGCGAAAATCCTCGATGTAACCTCTGTCAACGCTAACTCTTCCTCAAACGAAGTGTTTGGTAAAATTGACCTGAAACCGACGGACGCCAGTTTGCCAGATCAATACTTGCCCGTAATGGCACGTTTTACCGGCTCTAGCTTGCCTGAAATTGTCGCAGGAAAAATCCACCGCGATACTGGCACTATGTTGACACCAGAGTTGATGACCAAAGAAATCAGCGCGCTGAATGTCAAAGTGAGTGGCTTAACCGCAGGTACAGTCACAGAGCACAAACTTAATGCCGCGTATGTTGACTTTACAAAGCCTGAAACATTGGAAAATAATCCGGGTGTTTCGGTGCATTTCTTTGACGTACCAGAAGGCACTCGCCGCATCGTATGGGAAGAAGTCTCTGCAGATAATGCCGCATCAACGTCTTTAGATATTGGTATGGACTTGAATAGCAACGGCAAAGTGGAATGGTATGACGAGGCGATTTGTTACTCCTATACCGATGTTACCGACTATTGCGCGATCAATGATCCAACGCCAGGCCGTTACTGGGTGATGTTAGGTAACTTTAAGCGCCCATGGGGAGACGAGATTGATACCAAAGACAGCATTAAAGCGAGTCTGGCGATTATCTCCGACACTGATACTAAGCAACTGAATGTAACAGGGCCAGCAAGTACCAATGGTATCGATCCTTACCAATTGCAAATGAACTGGTCTGTCACAGGCAGTAAAGCGGGTGATCGCTTATACGGCTTGGTTGAAGTCGGTAATGGTGCGCAAAACGTTGGCAACATTGGCAAAATGGCCGTGCATTTAGTGCATGAGGGCAATGATGTCAGTATCACGACCAGCCAACAACAAGCCAAAGAAGGCGATGTTGTTGAGGTTAAGATGCTGATGGCACCAAACCTACTCGGATTAGAGCGCGATGTGAATATTGCCTTAACACTGCCCGAAGGTTTGCAATTATTGCCTAACACGCTAAAAGCGAACAGCAATAACCAAGATCTTAAAGCCGGCCTGACTGTTGCTGCACAGCAAATCACCCTGAAAGCGATGCAACAGGCGAGCAATGCGCAAAAACGTCAATATCTCTTCACCACGAGCGATACCGATGAGAGCTGCCGAATTCCAATCGGTTCAAATCCTTATTATTTGGATTTATTTACCGAGGCTGGAATCGCGTCTGAAGCGGCAATTGCTGGTCGGGTGAATGATACGGTAACTGTGCCATTAAGCGCATTTGGTATTGATCGTATCCCGCTGTATAACAATCCAGAAGAGTATTCACACAAAGATACCTTAAGTATTTCTCCTGGTGGATTTATTCAGCTCGATCAACTACCACTGTTCTGGGCTGCTCACTATCCAATGGAAGAGCAATATTTCCCTGATACTGTGATTGCTCCGTTATGGCGTGGAGATGGTGTTACCATCCCAGAATATAATTTGGATACCGAAAGCATGGACGGCGTATCGCTTGCTGTTACCAATGACCGACGTTATCTGATTGTTGAATGGGACAATATGCGTCAGGATTTTGCCTTTGGTATTAACCATGATCCTGATTACGATGCCCGTTACAGTTTTGAGCTATTAGCCTCAACTCAGCTTAATTTTGCCCCTGGTGAACATGAGTTTATTTTTGCCTATGACAAATTAACCGGTAACAAAGCGCATTTAGGCTCAATTGGTTTACATGGTTACTATGGACCACGTGGCACCTTTGGCCCTGCGTATGGTTATATCGGTGATGGCTTTGCCTTTAACGATCTGGATAAGAAAATTGCAGAAGGCTTAGTGGTCTGTGCTAACTACACTGGGCCTGAAGCGACAGCAATCGAACTATCATTCTCGGCTCGTGTTGGCGCCAAAGCGGTAGGTCAAGATCTGCAGATTATTGCTAAAAGTGATTACACTGGCAGCAGTAGTGTGACCTCTAGCGGAAGCCTCAAAGTACCTTCAAACCTTGCGATAGGTGCACTCGGCAATATGTCTGTTGCTGAAAACACCAGCATCAGTTTTGAGGTGCTAGTGCAAGACAAAGAAAATACCGCTAATGGTATCCAAGTCACAGGCGCGCATATCACCTCAGTTGTTAATGGTAACCAAGTCACCATCACTCCCGAAAAAGATTGGCACGGTACAACCACTGTCACAGTGAAAGCCTTTGATAAGGTTTATCAAAATGACATGGTGCAAACGAGCTTTAACTTAGTCGTGAACTCTGATGGTGTAGAACCTACGCCACCAACACCTCCAACACCACCTGTTGAAGAGACTAAAGAGAGCGATGGCGGTAGCTTGGGCTGGCTTGCTGTCCTGATGCTTGGCTTGATGGCCGCATCACGTCAAAAATGGAATGTTAATAAGTAAACTTCACCTTTAAGTAGTACCTTGTCTTTGGGCCTTCTAACGGAGGCCCTTTTTTATGCGTCCAAGTGTGGATTGTCATCGGCCATAAATGATGTGTTTATCCCACATTAATTCTTCGTTACAAGCCTTGCTATTAAATCTATTAACAATTTCTCAATGTCCGTGTAGTTTAGATAGCTTATAAAAACAACAATAGGTTATCGCTATGACTGTATCCTCGGTATCGCGCGCTTTATCAACATCTTCTGTCGCCACATCCTTTGCACCTTATGTGAGTTCATTCGGTGTGAGTACATCAAAATTGGCCAAGAGCTTACTGGCTTCCATCGTCACTTTGAGTTTAATGGGTGTAGGCTTAAGTTCTGCCTATGCGGCGCAGGCCGATGCGGCTAAGTTGGCGGCGGGGGTGGAGCAAAAGGTGCTCGACTGGCGCCGTGATTTACACCAGCATCCAGAGCTATCTAATCGCGAGTTTCGCACCAGCAAGATTATCGAAAAGCATCTGAAATCCCTCGGGTTAGAAGTGCAAACGGGCATTGCCCATACTGGGGTTGTTGCTATCTTGAAAGGCGGAAAGTTAAAGGGCGGTAAGCCCGGTCCGTTAATTGCGCTCCGCGCGGATATGGATGCCTTGCCCGTGACCGAAGTCGTCGATCTGCCCTTTGCCTCTAAAGCAACAGATACCTATCGCGGTCAAACCGTAGGGGTGATGCATGCCTGTGGCCACGATACCCATGTGGCTATGTTAATGGGCGTGGCCGAGAACTTAGTGAAAGTGAAGGATAGCCTTGCCGGCGATGTGATGTTTATCTTCCAGCCTGCTGAAGAAGGTGCGCCAGATGGCGAAGAGGGCGGCGCTGAACTCATGCTAAAACAAGGGCTATTTGCCAAGCGTAAACCCGACCAAGTGTTTGGCATGCATGTGACCTCGAGTATGCCAAGCGGCATGATTGGGGTGCGCAGCGGCCCAGCTATGGCGAGTGAAGATTCCTTTACGATCAAAGTGAAAGGTCGCCAAACCCATGGCTCGCGTCCGTGGAATGGCGTCGACCCTATTGTCGCCGCGGCGCAAATTATTACCAATGTGCAAACTATTGTCAGTCGTCAGGTGGATATTACCAAAGCGCCCGCAGTGGTGAGTTTTGGCGCGGTAAATGGTGGCATTCGCTCGAATATTATTCCCGATGAAGTCGAGTTGATTGGCACCATCCGCACCTTTGACCAGCCTATGCGTGCCGATATTAAGGTGCGCTTGGCCGAAATCGCTGAATTATCGGCAAAAACCTTAGGTGCCACCGCGACAACTGAAATCCATCAAGGTTACCCCGTGGTGGTGAACAATCCCGAATTGGTCGCCAGTATGCGCCCAGTGCTTGCCAGTGTGGTCGGCGATAAGATGCTGATTGAGCCAGGATTAATCACAGGTGCCGAGGACTTTTCCTTCTATGCCCTAGAGTCTCCTGGGATGTTTTTCTTCCTTGGGGTAACGCCAAAGGGCACAGATCCTGAAACGGCGGCCAGTAACCATTCGCCCGCATTTTATGTGGATGAAAGCGCGTTAAAAGTTGGTGTTGAGGCCATGACTAAGGTTGCCCTTACGGCACTGAAGGCACAATAAACCGCTTAAGCCTTATTCCGTCAGCTTTTCGGTATAACTTGAGCTTACAAAAAATTGGGCGGGAAGATCTTTTCGCCCTTGATTTGTTAATCAATATGCCCTCTTATGTGAATTTTTACAGCAAGGAGCGAACAAGATGAAGCGCACGCTATCGGCGCTGGTATTGGCGATGGGACTCTTTAATCCCCTAAGCCAAGCACAGGCCACCACGGCAGAAGATATTAAGAGTTTCACGCTAGATAACGGCATGAAAATCATGGTGCTAGAGGACTCTTCTATTCCCAATGCCAACATGTATCTATTTTGGAAAGTCGGTTCCCGTAACGAAGTCCCGGGGATTACCGGTATTTCACACTTTTTCGAACATATGATGTTTAACGGCTCGAAAAAATACGGCCCTAAGATGTTCGACCGTACCATGGAAGCGGCGGGCGGGGCTAACAATGCCTATACCACAGAGGATATGACGGTTTATACCGATTGGTTCCCCGCTAATGCGCTAGAAACCATGTTCGACCTCGAGGCTGACCGTATCGCCAACTTAGATATCAATCCCGCTATGGTGGAAAGCGAACGTGGCGTAGTGCAGTCGGAGCGTTCAACTGGGCTTGAAAACTCCAACTGGAATACCCTTGAAGGCGAAGTTAAAGGCGTAGCCTTTTTAGCGCACCCCTATTCTTGGTCAGTGATTGGTCATGAATCGGATATCGCCGCTTGGACCTTGGAAGATTTAGTGCAATACCATAAGACCTATTACGCGCCAAACAATGCGGTCGTGGTGATTGCGGGTGATGTGAAGCTTGCCCAAGTTAAAGCCTTGGCCGACAAGTACTTTGCGCCTATTCCTGCGCAAACACCGCCAAAGGCCGTGCGTACCGTGGAGCCTGAGCAAAAGGGTGAGCGCCGTACCTTTGTTCAAAAAGCCTCGGTCAGTACGCCTAATGTGATGCTGGCTTACCATATTCCGGCAGCGACTCACGCAGATTTTTATGCGCTGGATTTATTAAGTTCGATTTTAAGCCAAGGCAATAGCTCGCGTTTATATCAAGCGCTGGTAGATAAACAAGTGGCCTTAGAAGCGCAAACCTATATGCCGATGTCGGTCGATCCCAATCTCTTTTACGTCATGGGTGTAGCTACGCCAGAGGTGAAAGCATCGACGCTAGAGCGGGCGCTGATTGAACAAATCGATGCCATTGCGACCAATGGCGTTAGCCAACAAGAGCTAGATAAAGTTAAAAATATCAAGTTGATGGATTTTTACCGCGCGATGGAAACCATTAATGGTAAGGCCAACACTATCGGTACCTATGAAATGTATTTTGGCAGTTACGACAAGTTATTTAATGCGCCAGAGGCCTATAACAAGGTAACGCCTGCGGATATCCAACGTGTTGCCCAAACCTATTTACGCAAATCGAATCGCACGGTCGCGGTATTGGCGGCAAACGAGGAGAACTCTCAATGAAATCGATAGCAATGAAACTCTCCTTTGTAAAATCATCCTTTGTAAAATCATCTTGGCAACCGACTAAGTTAGTGGTCGCATTGGCCCTAGGCACTAGCTTAGCCTTATCCGGCTGCGCCTCCACCACGGCATCCAAACGCGTCGATACCGGCAGCTTTGCCATGCCAAGTTACGACAAGTTAGTGCTAGATAACGGCCTTACCGTGTATTTAATGCCACAGCGCGAAGTGCCGTTGATCACCCTAAACGCGGTCGTGCGTGCGGGTGCGGTAAATGACACCACAGCGGGTATAGCCCAAATGACCGCCGAAGGTTTACTCCTTGGCGCGGCAGGTAAGTCCAAGGCCGAGATTGAGCAACAAGTGGATTTTCTCGGCGCTAGCTTAGGGGCCGAAGCCGATAAAGAAGGCAGTTATCTGGCTGCCGATTTTATGGCAAAAGATACCGATGTGATGCTTGGCCTATTCAGCGCCGCGCTATTAAACCCCGATTTTGATTCGGCCGAGTTCGATAAGCTTAAGCAGCGTGCCATTGCGGGTCTGCAGCAGGATAAAGAAAGCCCGCGCGCCGTGATTGGTCGCTACTTCGATAAACTGGTGTTCGGTACTCATCCTTACGGTAATGCTTCATCGGGTAATCGCGAGTCACTTGAGCAAGTCACAGTGTCGCAGCTGCGCGCCTTCCATAAAAGCTACTATCAACCTGCCAATACCGCATTAGCGGTGGTGGGGGATTTTGATGTGGCGGCGATGAAGGCCAAGCTAACCCAGACTTTTGGTCAGTGGAAAGGCAGCGAAAAACTCGTTCAGCCCGACTTAAACCAAGGTTTACCTAAGTTAACTGAGGCCAAAGTGCTGCTGGTGGATAAGCCAGATGCGATGGAAACTACCTTTGTTATCGGTGGTTTAGGCATTAGCCGTGATAACCCAGACTATGTAGGGCTAACGGTAGTGAACACCATTTTAGGTGGCCGCTTTACCTCTTGGCTGAACGATGAGCTGCGGGTGAATGCGGGGCTAACCTATGGCGCGCGCTCCGGTTTTAGTCCTTATACCGACTCGGGCGTGTTTACCATTAGCACCTTCACTAAGACGGAAACCACTCAAGAAGCGATTGATTTAGCGCTGAAAACCTATGCTCGTTTATGGGAAAAAGGCGTTGACCAAGCGACTCTTGATTCGGCTAAGGCCTATGTTAAAGGTCAGTTCCCGCCTAAGTTCGAAACCTCGGGCCAATTGGCTGGACTCTTATCTGGCATGTATCTCTATGGCTTCGATGATAAGTTTATCAACGAGTTCCAAGCAAAAGTGGACGGCTTAACCTTAGAAGAAACCCAAAGGTTAGTGAAAACTTACTTCCCGCAAAAGGACTTACAGTTTGTGCTGATCGGCAACGCCAGCAAGATTGCGCCTATCGCGGCCAAGTATGGCCAAGTGCAAACCGTTGATATTAATGCGGTGGGTTTTGGTCAATAACCACTGGCGTTAGTTATTTCGCCCAACAAAAAGGTCTGCAGAGTGCAGACCTTTTGCTTTTCTGTTCTAGGTTCTAGGTTCTAGGTTCTAGGTTCTAGGTTCTAGGTTCTAGGTTCTAGGCGTTATTGCGCACCGGGCTTAGCGTAGTGAGCCATCCAATCTTTCACTTGGTTATACCAATAGATGGAGTTGTTAGGCTTCATAATCCAATGGTTTTCATCGGGGAAATAAATCATCCGCGATTCAACATTACGGGTTTGCAGGGTGCGGAACAGCTCAAAACCTTGGCCGACGGGCACACGGTAATCGAGTTGACCATGGCTGACTAAGGTTGGGGTATTAAAGTTGGCGGCAAAGTAATGGGGTGAAATCGCTTTATACAGCTCAGGATTATCCCAGTAGTTACCAAAACGAGTGCTGTGGACGGCAAAGTCGGCCGACATTTGTGAATACATGTCGTATACCGCGGCATGGATCAGCAGCGCCTTGAAGGGATGCGGCTGGCCTAAAATAATCGAGGTTAAGTAGCCACCATAGCTGGCACCACCTGCAACCATACGATCGCTATCGATCCAACTTTGTTGCTTAAACCAGTCTGCGGCTTTGAGCACGTCTTCGAGGGATTTGTTTTTCCAATCTGGGTTAATGGCATCGGCAAACTCTTGTCCGAAACCGCTAGAGCCGTGGAAGTTTGGCCACGCGGTTACATAACCCCAAGAGGCGAAGGTTTGCGCATTCCAGCGGTAATGGAAACCATCGCTAATGGCATTGTGTGGGCCGCCGTGGATTAACATAAACAGCGGATACTTTTTGCTGCGGTCGAACCCGGGAGGATAGTGCACCCACATTTGAATGTCTTGGCCTTGGTAACCTTTGTAGGTGACCGACTCATAGGTGCCTAAATCGACATCCTTTAAAATATCATCGTTAAACTGTTCTAAACGCTCGGTTTTACCATTGCGAGGATTGATGCTGACTAAACGCGCTGGATACAAAAAGCTTTGATTGGTCGCAATCAACTGGCCATCTTTAGCGATAGCAGGTTGGCTAAAGTCGGTAGCTTGGGTGATGGCCTTGGCCTTACCGCTCTTGGCATCGATATGGTAAATACGGTTAGTGGCGGCATCATCAATGCTGGCATATAACCCCTTGCTGTCGGGTGTCCAGTTGAAGTCAGACACTGAGCGATCCCAATCCGCGGTGAGCGTGGTGAGTTTGCGACTGCTTACATCCAGCAGCATTAGCCTTGCCGTATCGGCATAAAATCCGGTAATTTTTTGGCGAGTAAAGGCCAAGGTTTTACCGTTAGGACTAAAGGATGGATTGAGATCCGGCGCGGGGTTTTCTGGAGTGATGTTTTCAGCCTTGCTGCCGCCTATAGTGGCGAGGAACAAATCTAACTTAGGATCAACCCGATTATCCGAACCATAGGCGCTAAAGGCGATTAAGCTCTCATCGGGGGAGATATCATAGCTTGAACTGCTTTGGCTTGAGCGTGGCAGTTCATGGCCTAAAGGCTGAGTCACGGCTTCAACCGCGCCGCCTGTGGCTGGGATCCTAAATACATGGGCCTGACGGCGCTCATCTAACCAATGATCGAACTGCGAATAGGGCAGTGCATTCCACTGGCGGGCGGAGACTTTATTATCTTTATCTGTCTTGAGCTGGGCCTTCATTTGCTCCCAATTCTGTTCAGGAAAGATATTGCTAATAAAATACAAATGCTTGCCAACCCACTTGATGCCATTGACGCCGGTGGGAATGTCCGTGAGCTTGCAGGCTTCTCCCGGACCATCCATAGGTAGTAGGTAAATTTGGCCCGCGTCATCATCGTTACGTTCGCTGATAAAAGCTAAGGTTTTACCATCTGGCGAAAACACCGGCTCGCTGACTTTTAAGCCTTTGGCGGTAATCGCACGGTTATTTTTACCTTCACCGTCGAAGCGCCACAGTTGGGTTGAACCTTTGTCTTCCTTAAGGTCGTATTCAGTCACAGGTGCAATAATATGCTCGCCCGTGGAGGACACCACTGGGTTACCTATGCGTTTGAGTTGCCAAAGTAATTCGACTGAGAGTGGTTTGCTTGCTTCTGCAAATGCCGTGCTGAAAGGCATGAGTAAGCTAAGCAGTAAAATGCCTGCCTTCTTCACTAGATGTCTCCTTATCATTCAGAGTGTTATCGTTATTTTGTCCCGTTAAACATCACAGTATAGAAACTGAGCATGAAATCAAACTGAGTCTATCGGTGGTGAGAGTGACTTTTATGTAAGTAACTGTAACCACTGGCCGCATTTTGATGACGAGGTAGGTTGGGTATGGCGCAAAGTGTTATGGCGTATTTGTGGCTAAGGTGTTTTAACGCTAATGTATTGGGAGATTGAAATAGGACTCGAATATGGCGTTAATCATCCCGCAAAAACTGGGCAAGCTATTGATCAAAAATGTATTGATACTCGCCTTGGGCAGCTTGGCTATCTTTCCTGCGCAAGCCGCTAAGGTAAGCTTTAAGGCGTTTTGCCCGCAAATGGTGGGGCAGTGGCAGGGCAATGCCGCTAAGGCAAGTGACACCCCTAGACAAGTGACGGTCAATGGATTTTGTTCCCATGATCAGCGGCAGTTGATCCTCTCCGTAAGTGTCGGTACGCACGCTCCCTACAGCGAGACTTGGTGGTTTCGGGAACAAGGCGAGCAAGTGCTATTGATCTACTACGACGGTGTCTCGCAGGAAAAGCAGCAACTCTTTAGTTTATATCAACAAAATGGCGATTATTCCCTGCTGGGCGAGGGAGTTGTGAATGCGCGCGCCGCTTTAATTCAACTGTTATTCGAAGCAAAATCGCCCCAAGGCGCATGGCAGTGGACGCAAAATATCCAATATTTAGATGATGATATCGACCGCTATCAGCTCTTTCGTGGGATAGAAATGACGCCTGTCGCACCATCTCATTAAGCTGACTAATTCATGCTCGACAATACGCAACTCACTTTGGGAAAAAATCGAGTTTATTTTTTACGGAATTATCTTCATTTCGAATAAATAAAAATAATCCCAATAACTGAAAGTTGAGCAGTAATGAGATTAAGAAAATTACCTTTTTTATTAATTTTATTTACGTTCTGTTATTTAAACTGATTATTAATATTTCGTGCTAGTTCATTTATAATGGTGAGCAGTGTTGAAATAGTGTTGTCGGAAACTAAGTCGTTAGCCCTTACATCTTCTGCAATCATTGATTGAACATCGGATATTTTAGTTAATATCTCAGGATCAAATTTTTTTAACTTTAACTCAAGGCTTAGTCTGGTTATTCTAAATCCTGTTTCACCGAATTTTTGGTTACCAATGATAGGTGTATCTTTGTTGAAAGCGATGGTTAATGTAGTTAACAAAGCGTCTTGAAGTTCTGAGGATAGGTTATAAATGTGGCTTCCTCTTAACTGTGACTTCCATGCATCAAGAGCGAGATACGCCAACGCAACCCCAAGAACCGTCGCAATCGAAGCCAATACCGACGTTATTACCTGTGCTCTATTGAACCAGATATCAATAGTCGAAGAAGAGTAAAATAAACCGATCAGGAAGCCGACAAATCCTGAAAATAAGATAAACGCTGCAAGAAACATCTTTTTTAAAAGCATGGAAATTTGCTCTGATTCAATAACAATACTGGGCACTTTCTATCATTACTAAAGTTTGGTCAATGCTCAGTAGCTGAAAGTTATTGATCATGTGCTCAAAACAATCTTTGGGGCAATATCTTTTAGCCAGATGAACAGTTCTTTGGTCGTAAAGATTGTTATTGTTGCAACTGTGACCGTTGGCGGCAGGGATGCCGCCGTCGAGCCTATAGGGATATATTCACGGCGTGTCACTGGGGAAACAATGACAATTCACACTGCACACCTAGCGGCAAGGTTATATGGCTTTGGTGTGAATTAAGTTAAAGCTATCTTTCGGCGTGGATGGCTGAGTGATTGGAAAATTGGCTGGTTAAGTCCAGCCTAATCCAAATCAGTATTCCTAGGTATTAAATTGCGCCTTCAAACCCGAGCTGACGCCAGGCTTCGTAGCTGATAATCGCCACGGCATTGGAGAGATTAAGGCTGCGACTGGTGGCCGCCATCGGAATGCGTAATCGCTGCTCGGTTGGGATCGACTCGATAATCGGCATAGGTAGACCACGGGTTTCAGGGCCAAATAACAGCACGTCATCTTTGGCAAAACTCAGTTCAGTGTGAGGGCGACTGCCCTTAGTGGTACAGGCCATAATGCGTTTGCCTGCCATGGCCTCGAGGAAGGCCTCAAAGTTTTTATGGCGAGTCACATTGGTTAAATCGGCATAGTCTAGGCCCGCGCGGCGCAGTTTTTTCTCTTCAAAATCAAATCCAAGTGGCTCAATTAGATGAAGTTGGCTGCCGTTGTTTGCGCAAAGGCGAATTATATTACCCGTGTTGGGTGCGATTTCTGGCTCATAGAGTGCGATATGGAACATGCTTGCCCGCCTATAAAAAATGACGCCCGATTATACGGCAAACAAGGCTTAAGCACAGCTCTGCGTGCGCATATCTACAGCGGCATAAACGCTAGTCCCTTTTCTTTTCTCCCTATTAACCTTATCTCAGCGCTTGCCTGTTTTATTCTCTCAAAGTAATATATCTTAATATCAAGATACTTTTTAAGAAGTCATTATGCCGTTTGTGATTGCGTTACTCGCCCCGGTGTTTTGGGGGACCACCTATGCACTGGTGAGTCTTTACTTACAGGATATGTCGCCCTACTGGGTGGCGGTTTGGCGCGCGCTGCCTGCGGGCATATTGCTGCTGATGCTGCGGCCACGTTTGCCGACGCTGGCATGGTCTAAATTAAGCTTGCTGGCGTTTTGTAATATTGGCGCCTTCTTTGCGCTGCTGTTTATTGGCGCCTATCGGCTACCCGGCGCCGTTGCGGGCACGCTGGGTGCGACATTGCCATTAATCTTTTTGATCCTCGCTTGGCTGATCGATAAAAAACGCCCGGGGATGAAGTGGTTACTGCTCGGCTTAATGGGCCTCGGTGGCGTGATTTTATTGCTTAATCCTTCGGCGGATCTCGACCCGATTGGTGTCCTGTGTATGCTGAGCGCGACAACGTTGATTGCCTTTTCTTCCCGCTGGATGCAGCGCTGGGATGTGGGCGACTTTTTAGTGCTCACCGCTTGGCAATTACTCTTGGGGGGATTGATGTTGATCCCGCTGGCGTGGTTTATGGCGGGGCCGCCACAGATCCCGAGTATGAATGTGGTTCCTTCACTCATTTGGTTAGCTACTGCCAATACCGCGGTGGCCTATTGGGCTTGGCTGTGGTCGATGCGAAATTTAGGACCAGAAATCATGGGGATGGTGGCTTTAGTCAATCCCGTGGTTGCCGTATCATTAGGCGTATTGATTGTGGGTGAAGCCTTAGATATGCGCCAGTGGGCAGGGATTTTAGTGATTTTACTGTCGCTACTGCTGATGAAGTTGCCGCAAAACTTGAGGTGTAATCCCTTAAAAGCGAGGGGTTAAATGCTAAAACACTTAGACTTAAACTTACTGCCCGTACTGGAAATTCTCCTCGAGGAGCAGAGTGTCACAGCCGCGGCGGCGCGGCTACATTTGAGTCAGTCGGCGGTAAGCAAGCAATTGACTCGCCTGCGCGAAGTGTTTGATGACCC
The DNA here is from genome assembly GCF_016859145.1 of Shewanella sp. LZH-2. Taxonomy (NCBI): domain Bacteria; kingdom Pseudomonadati; phylum Pseudomonadota; class Gammaproteobacteria; order Alteromonadales; family Shewanellaceae; genus Shewanella; species Shewanella sp. LZH-2. Next base: position 4,364,716 of record NZ_CP069350.1, on the reverse strand, counting down.
CTTATTCGAACGTACCGCCTACGGCCTCAAACCGACGCCCAAGGCGCTGTCGCTGGCGCCTGACTTGCGCCAATGCTTACAGCAATTAGCGCAATTTACTCGACCAGACAGTTTTGAGCCCGCCTTAAGTCAGCGCCAGTTTCGGATGCATCTGGTCGAAACCACCTATTCGCTGACCTTCCCGCATTTTATGCCTTCGCTCTTAGCGCAGGCGCCCGGGGTGAGTCTCAATTGCCAAACGTGGCGGCTCGATACCATGGACAGACTTCAGCGCTGCGATATTGACTTGGCTATTGGCTGCCGCGAATGGGATGAACGCTCACCCATGCATGTTAACCATATTCCGGACGATCTCCACTATGTTGAATTAGTGCAGGATTATACGGTTTGCCTGATGCGCCGCGACCATCCTGCATTAGCGCAGGAGTGGAATCTCGACACCTTTTTAAGCTATCGCCAGTTGCAGGTGGCCTTTGGCGGCTTGGAACATTGGTTACTGGACGATGTGCTGCAAATGCAAGGGCGGAAACGGGATATTGCGGTGAATATGACCGACTTCCAGAGTGCGCTGGCCCTGTGTGAACAAAGCGATTTAATTCTTTGCGCTCCGTCCCGTTATGCCTTGGCGGTGATGAAGTCGTTTGATCTTATGTATTTACCCTCGCCGATTAAACTGATCCCCGGGGCGTATCTGCTGATGTGGCATAAGCATTTCGAGCACGACCTTAGCCATAAATGGTTGCGGGAACTAATTATTAACAAAGTCAGCGCCTCGCTTTCTAACTAACTTCTGCTCCAGTGTTTAGCCAAGCCTGTAACTTAGGCAAAATCGCCTGTCCATCGGCTAGGCCTTGGTGATACACGGCGGTCACTTTATCGATATTGCGGTCAAGTCGCGAAAGATTAAGTGGCGCAGCAGGGCGGATCACAAAGGACTGGCCGCTGGCAACACTCTGGGCGAGTTCCTCGAGGGATTGGTTATAACGTTGGTGACGCACTTTAAGTGCAGCGGCTACCGCCGGATAAGCTTGATAACGCTTGCGAGCTAACCAATTGAACTTCATCGGTGATTTTCGATAGTTTGCGTCCTGAGTCAGGATCACCACTTGGCGTGAATAGCCCTCTTGCTGCGCCTGCGCTACCGGAATGGGCGCGGCGATGCCGCCGTCGAGGTAGGTTTGATGGTTTATCCGATAGGGATTGGCCATAAAAGGCAGGCTAGAGGAGGCGATAAGCACGTCGAGCAATTTGTCGTGCTCCTGAAAATCGGCCATGCCAAAGTAATCGGTTTGTCCTGTCTGGCAATTAAATGCCCCGACCTTAAACTCAGTACCGCTCGTTAAAAAGGTTTTAAAATCAAAAGGCAGTAACTCATAGGCCATACGCTTATAGGTAAAATCGGTATTGACGTAATTCCCCGTGGCTAACCAGTGGCGCAGCCCCATGTAGCGCTTATCCCGCAGATATTGCTGCTGAATTTTTAAATTGCGGCCAAATTGGTGTGAGACATAAGAAGCGGGATAAATCGCCCCCGCCGATACACCAATTACATAGGGGAAGTGCAATTGTTGCTGCAAAAAGGCATCTAACACGCCGGCGGTATAAATTGCCCTCAGGCCGCCGCCCTCTAACACTAAGGCCACATCTTGCATTACATTACTACTGCTTAATCAAATGGATAAAACAGCATACTCTAACTCACCTGATAAATGAAACGCATGCCAACGAGCGGTTAGGCGGGGATGGCTAATCTTGGCGTGAGTTCGCAGGCGCTGGGTTGAGTCAGTAATGCTGGGCTCGGGCTAAAATCCATCTGGCTAAAATAATGGCTGAGCGCAGTGATGGCTTCTTTCACCTTGGCGGGCTGTTTATCCCGCGCCGAGGTCACGCTATAAACGCTGTAGGTGCGTAGCGACCATTCGGGTAAAAGTGTTACCAGTTGGCCAGATGCAAGGTATTGATGCACCTCGGGCTCTGGCAATACGGCATAGCCCAATCCATCGAGAGTGAGTTGGATAAGCGTCTGCATATTATTGACGTTGATGCGCTGGGCTGAGAGTTCGACTCGCTCTTGAGTCTGTAAATGGGTTAAGAACTCGGGTTTAGCATAGCTATGGCTAATACGGTTGAATCCTTGTAAGTCGTCAGGGTGTTGCAGGCTCTGATGCTGGGGAATATAGCTCGGAGCCACACACAGCAACATGCGCCAATCCGCCAAGGGGCGAGCGATAAGGTTTGAATCCGATAGGGGACCGATGCAAATTGCCAGATCGATTCCTTCATTAACTATATCAATTGGGCCGTCCTGCAATTGCAGATTGAGGCTGATCTGCGGATGAGCCGCCAACAGGTGCGCTAATGGCTGGCTGAGTAAACCACCACCAAAACCGACTGGCGCGGCGATTTTAAGCTCCCCCGAGGGAGTGCCCTTTAATGCATGCAGCTGATGTTCGGTACTTTCTACTATTTTTATGATTTTAATGCAGTTTTCATAAAATAACGTGCCCGCCTCTGTGAGTGTCAGGTGGCGGGTATTACGGTGAAACAGACTAATTCCCATATCCATTTCAAGCTTTGCGACTTGTTGGCTCACCGCCGATGAACTCAGATTAAGCTGTGTTGCCGCAGCGCTCATCGAGCCTTTTTCCGCGATGGCGGCAAACACGATCATGCCCTTGACCATATTTCTATTCATTCTTAAGCAACTCTTACAAGTGATTACTCAAAGTCTAACTTGAGCCGATTGTAACATAGGGATACATTACCGTATTGAAAATTATTATCATTTAGAAAGCCGTTAAGGGAGATTCGTTGGTTATGTTGTTACGTCGTAAAAAGATTCTCGCACAGCTAGTATCAACCGCATTATTGCTACCAGCCACTCAGGCTTTGGCGGATACCGCACCCGATCAAGACAAGATGATGGAAAGAATTGTCGTTACTGCATCGGGCTTTGAGCAGCAAGTACGTGACGCGCCCGCTTCTATCAGCGTCATCACCCGAGAGGATCTTGATACACGTTTTTACCGTGACTTAACCGACGCCATGTTAGAAGTCCCCGGCGTGGTGGTGACTGGCGGTGCCGACCGTCGGGACATTAGTCTACGGGGCATGGGCAGCCAGTACACGTTGATCCTCGTCGATGGTAAACGCCAGTCTTCCCGCGAGACCCGCACCAACAGCGATGGTCCGGGTGTTGAAGGCGCTTGGACGCCGCCGCTCGCCGCAATTGATAGGATTGAAATTGTCCGTGGCCCCATGTCATCGCTTTATGGCTCTGACGCTATTGGTGGGGTGATCAACATTATCACCCGTAAAGTGCCCAATGAGTGGCAGGGGGAATTGCGCCTCGATAGCACCTTGCAGGAGAAGTCAGCCTCGGGCAATGTGTATCAGGGCAACTTTTTTGTGAACGGTGGCTTGATTAAAGATTTGCTTGGCGTGCAGTTATACGGCCAATATACCCAGCGTGAAGAAGATAATATCTACGGTGGTTACCGAGGCCGTGATGCGGATAATCTCACCGCCAGATTTGCCCTCACGCCGAATCAAGACCATGACATCATGTTGGAAGTCGGTATCGCCAACCAAGAGTTGGATAGCACCTTAGGGAAAACCGTTGCGCCATTAGCGCCGGGGGCCAGTTGTGGCCGCAGTGGTTGCCCTGCATCGTCGACAACCGAGTATGAAAACAGCACGATTTCATTGTCGCATACCGGACGTTGGGACTTTGGCACATCGGATACTTATATCAAGCACGAAGTGTACGATAACAAGTCCCGCAAGATGAAAATCAAGAATACCGATGCTCAAACCAGTGTGATCGCCACCCTAGGTGAAAGCCATACCGCCACCTTTGGTGCTGCTTTCAATTATCAAGATCTCACCGATGAAACTGGCAATCAGGTCAGTGACTTAACCGATATTAGTCGCCGTCAATGGTCGGTGTTCTCAGAGGATGAATGGCGTATTGTCGATAATTTTGCCTTAACCTTGGGCCTGCGTTTAGACGATGATGAAAACTTTGGTGACCACCTTAGTCCACGGATTTATGGTGTTTGGGGGCTGACCGAGCACACTACCTTAAAAGGCGGTGTGTCGACGGGCTTTCGGGCGCCGAGCCTAAGGCAAACCGTGCCAGATTGGGGGCAGGTGAGCCGAGGCGGCAATATGTATGGTAATCCGGATTTGCAACCCGAAACCTCTGTGAACTATGAGTTAGGCATTTACACGGATTTGACCGATTCCATCACGGCCAGTGCTGGTGTGTTCTATAACGAGTTTGAGGACAAGATCACCCGTGTCGCTTGCCCTGCGACTCAATGTACTGATGGGCCGAATCAGTTTGGTTCCGACCCAACCACCTATGTGAATATCGATGAGGCAGTCACCCAAGGGGTTGAGCTGAGTATCGACTATAAAATCCTCAGCAACTTGGCGCTCACGGGTAACTACACTTATACCGATTCGGAGCAAAAAACGGGCGCTTACAAAGGGAGTCCATTGAACCAGCTACCTAAACATCTGGTGCAATTGTCGGTTAACTATGAGCCTATAGATAACTTAAATACTTGGCTGCGGGTTAACTACCGTGGCGAAGAGAGCCAGCCGACCACAGGTCCTTCTTCGCGTAGTTTGATTGCGCCGTCCTATACGCTGTTAGATTTAGGGGCCAACTATCGCATTAATGACAGCATTAAGTTCAGCGCGGGTATTTATAACGCCTTCGATAAGGAAATAACCCAAGAAGAATATGGCTACATTGAAGATGGCCGCCGTTACTGGTTAGGTATGACTTATGGTTTTTAATTTAAAAACAGTGATTTATAAAGAAGCCAGCACCTAGCTGGCTTCTTTTTTGATTATTCAAAATCCGGTTTACGGATAAATAGGATGCTGAGATCCTGCGTTGGCGTGAATTTTTTTTGCTGAAACTCAAAGGTGAGTGAATCGGTTTTTTTAAGTTCACCATCAAAACACAAACTGACGAGATCAGTCGGTTGGGATTTTTTCAGCGTCAGTTTAAAGTCCTTAATCGCTCCTTGCCAGTTATTGGCCGTGACCAAAATATAGCTAAGGTGGCTCCATTCCACGCCATATTCAACATCTTCGCCGTCTTGTTTAACGACGAGATTACGCTTCTTAATACCTTGCTTAGCACTTTCATCTAAACAGGCAAGTTCAGTGTAAGTATCGATAATACTATTGGCAGTATCGGGGATGCCTGTTGAGAGGCTAGGCGTGTAACTGTGGCTGATGGAGACAGATTGGCCCGCGGGAAAGGTTTGTTCCCACACAAAGTAATCGCTTAGGGTAAAGGCGATTTGTTGCTCCTCATCCAACCATTCCTTGGGGAGCGCAGGTTTGCCCTTGGGGACTTTGCTATATTCGGCAAAATAGGCGACTTCCTCTACACCCCAGCCGAGTTTTTTAAGCTCGGCAGAAATATCGGTTTTATCGGCAAGTTGAGCGACGAGCCTGTGCTCAGTTGGCTGGGGTTTGCCATTCACTTTAAGGGTGAAGTTATCGATGCTGCTGTGATCGGCGGAGCCAAAAAACATCGGCGGCATGGGGAAGGCGATAGGGACGATAAGATCCTGCGAACTGGTGTTGGTAAACACATAATCGACCCTGATTTCGGCCTCGCTGATAAAGAGTGACTCTTTGTCCATACTGATATGCGGCTGATATTTAAGGGTGATTGAACCATTGGCATCCCCGAAACTGCTGTCGTTGGCAAAAACCGATGTGCTAAATAACAACGCGGTTAGAGTGCAAGCTAAGATGCGTAAATAAGATGGCATAAATATCTCAACGAATTGGAAATCAAAAGATTATTGATGGCGGGCAAGTTCGATGGCTGCGGCAATAGCATTGCGTGCTTGCGGGCTGTTTTTCCAGCAAGTGGTGCGTAACATGCTAGCGACGAGGTTGGCGATATCCTCGACCTCATGCTCGGCTAACTGCGCGAGTGAGCTAATACCGATTTCTTCAAAGCGTTTAATTACGGTAGGACCAACGCCTTTAACGGCGAGTAGTGCTTGTTTTTCTTGCTCATTAAAACCCATAACGAATACTCCTTTATCACTGGGTGACAGACTCATGTGTGAGTGATGGCAAGCGTAGCCTGAAATGGCGCTAACAAAAAGGCCCATCTTGGGCCTTTTGTGCTTTAACTGATATTTACATATCGCAGGGTTTGAGTGGTTTACGCAATTGGGCGCGCACGTTATCCATGCCAGCGTAAAACTCTTTCATCATTAACAGGCCCATCATCTTGCCGTTATCTGTGATGATCAGATTATCGGGATCGGTGGGGTCGTTCTTGATGGCGCCAATCAGCTTCATCGAGGTCATTTCCTTAAACAGCGCGGTGTCTAAGTTTACGCCAAAGGTTTCGCGGAAGTATTTGCGCGACAGACGACCGGAGAACATCCCCAGCAGGAAGCGATATTGCATCACATCTTTTTTGCTGTAGTTCTTCTGTTGCTCGACGCCCATCTTGCCGGCGGCGATCCGCTCTTGGTATTTACGCAGCGAGAAGGTGTTGACGTATAAAGTGTCGTTCAGGAAGCTAAATGAGCCAGAACCCACCCCTAAATACTCATCGTAGTCGATTACATATTCGTCGAAGCCTTCGTCATTTGCTTTACCAAAGGCCCATGCAGACAATTGATTATATTGACCATTTAGACTGTTTAAAATTTGACGATATTGGTTGGCCATATCCGCCTGTGGTGCGGCCAGTTTACCTTTAACACTCTTACGCGTTTGGTGCGTAATCATCAGTGGATAGGTGGTGATCTGTCTTGGGTCGAGGCGTGAGGCCATGTCTAAGTCGTGCTGGATCACTTCATCGGTTTGGCCGCGGAAGCCAAAAATCAGGTCGACGTTGATAATGGGGAACAGCTCTTTAGCCGCCATGATCTTGTCGAAGGTTTGTTGACCTGTGCCGAATTTTTCAAGGCGGTCGGTCATTTTTAAAATGTCATCGTTAAAGCTTTGTACGCCGATGGACATACGATCCACTAAGCCCTTGAGTTGCTTAAAGCCTGGGCTGTCTAAATGCTGTGGATCCGATTCACAAGACACTTCTTTAATACTTGGGAATAAGGTCTTTGCATGCTCAATCGTGCGGGCGAGTTCGTCTTCTAATACTGTGGTGGTACCGCCGCCAATGTACATAGATTCAAAGTCATAGCCTAAGGCTTTGACCATCTCCATCTCTTTACGTAGGGAGATAAAGTAAGCGCGCGCCTTGTCTTCCTTAAACATAAAACGGTGGAAGGTGCAGTAAGAACACAAGGTATGGCAGAAGGGCACATGGGCATAAAGCATGTACTTTTTGCCTTCGACTGGAGCGGGCATGATGTCGGCGGAGAGCGTATCAAGGCGAAGATTCTTATCGACATAATACTGCATGACTCGTTCCATCGAGCTGAGCATCCAGTTAGGGACGGTAATATTCGCTTGATAAGGCGTTGCGATCGCGCCGCTGAGCGTTTGAATAACTGAAGACATAACGATTCCTATCTGAGAGTGCTAACCGTAAACACCAAAATTGCTTTAGGTAATTCACGACCACCTAGCGCAATTAGACTACCTCGTATGGAGTAAATAAAACGTGAACTGGTTATAAGTTACGGTTTCCTAACAAGGAAATCACGGGCTTTTTGTTAAGCAGATCATGTTTTAGTAAACATAGATGCATATTTACTGAGGTTTTTGGCTCTTTGTTATTGAATTTGAGCGATTAACTTAAGAGCTCAATCGAAAGGCTGAAATGATTAAAAGTTGAGGTTCTTACTTGTGGACGCTTTGGCTTGTGCTGAGGGAGTCAGGCTGTCATTATCCCAGCGGACATTGCTTAATTTCCTCAAATCGCCTGAAATCTTGGAGGATTCCCATTGGTTAATATCAACCGCTTTTTTCCGCTATTTGCCTTACTCGGGGCGGGTACGGCGTATTTGATGCCAGCTTGGTTTAGCGGATTGAAAACCAGCATAGTGCCGTTGCTGGTGGTGATTATGTTATCCATGGGATTGACCTTAGATTTGCAGGATTTTGCCAATGCATTTAAGCAGAAACGCGCCGTTATCACAGGTTTAATCTTGCAATTTACCCTAATGCCCTTAAGTGCCTTAGCTATTAGTTTGCTGTTAGGGCTCAATCGGGAATTGACCATAGGCATGGTGCTGGTGGGGAGCGTGGCGGGCGGCACGGCATCGAACGTGATCTGCTATTTGGCCAAGGGCGATGTCGCCTTATCTATCACTATGACGGCGCTATCCACCTTAGTGGGTGTGGTGCTCACCCCGTTGATTATCCAGCTATTAATCGGCGAGATGGTCGCCATTCCTTTAATGGATATGCTAGTCAGCCTCGTTAAAATCGTGCTTATCCCTGTGACTGTGGGTGTGGTATTGAATCATTTCTTTAAACCGCGGGTGGCTAAACTTGCCCCCGCATTGCCCATTATTTCTATCGTGGCGATTGTGCTGGCCATCAGTATTATTGTGGCCTTAAATGCGGGGCAATTTGCGCAGGTGGGACCTGTGATTTTACTCGCGGTGTTTCTACATAATGGCTTAGGACTCGCCTTGGGTTATACCTGTTGCCGCTTGCTCGGCTTTAGTCACACCGTGTGTAAAACCATTTCGATTGAGGTGGGGCTGCAAAACTCTGGCCTCGCGACCGCTCTGTGTATCAAGTTTTTTAGCCCAGTCTCCGCCGTCCCCAGCGCGATTTTCTCAATTTGGCATAACCTTTCAGGCGCCCTGCTGGCAGGCTACTGGGCGAGCCGGGTGCGGCAAGCTACGGATGATCCGCTGCGGCGCTCTGACTTGCCTAATGTAAAGTGAGATGGTTCTTAGGGAGGATTTGGCATAGCTAAGGGAAATGCTTTGGTATCAGTTAGTTATTTAAAACGTTTAACGCCAGTCTAACTCGCGGAATATCTGCGGCACTCAAAAAGCTTTGCGCTAGCGGTGCAGCAGTCTGATGCACGTGGCGGTTATAAGCTTACGTCTCGCTATCTGCAAAAAGTTGCTTTTACCCCCTTGATTTCAGATGTTTTTCCCTTCGATACCTAATGTATTTGCGTTACATCACAAAGTAACTTGTTGAATGTAAATGATATCGATTATCAATTGTGATTAAGGTTGTTTTAAGATAAATTGTCGGCATTTTTAGTTAACACCTTTTTATCAATGAGTGCAGTCGAGGTTTTTATGAAATGCAGGGCGTTTAAGCAAAGTGCAATTGCCGCAATAGTTTCGAGTTTACTGGTCTCTTCCGTTTATGCTGGTGTGGATGCAGAATCTTCAGAACCGATTGAAAGAATTACTGTTTATGGTGAAAAGATTGAGCGTAGCCTGAAGGATACGACGTCATCTATTTCAGTGATTGATAAGGAAACCCTCGATAGCGGCCAATACCAATCAACCTCAAGTGCCTTATCTGAGGTGCCTAACGTGGTGGTGTTATCCGGCTCTGTGCCCGATATCCGTGGGGTTTCTGGTAATGGTTCGGCCTCCGGATTTAACTCTTTCACCGGTGGGGCTCGTGCACGGGTATCAACCTTAGTCGATGGTGTGGCGGAGCCTTTTGTTGCTGATCTTACTGGTGATACTGGGCTGTGGGATATTCAACAAATTGAGGTTTTCCGCGGTCCGCAATCGACGATTAATGGTCGTAACAGCATTGGCGGTACGGTATTTATTAAAACCGAAGATCCAACCTTCGATTGGCAGGGCGCGGCTCGCGTGGGTTATCGCAATCAAGATAACTTTATCGACAGTGCAGTGATGCTCTCAGGCCCCATCCTCGATGATGAGTTAGCATTTAGGGTGAGCGGGCAAAATGTGACGGGCGAAACCTACAATAAAGGCTTGGAATACGAGACGAATCCCGCCACATTTGATCAAAATGAACTCATTACCAATCGCTGGCGCGGCAAATTTTTGTGGCAACCGAGCGCAATTGAAGACCTAAAAGTGCTCTACAGCTTTTCATACAATGATGAGAAAGGTGACTCAGGGCGTAACTATTTTACCGGTGACGATCCATGGGCATATAAGCCGATTTCCCAACGTTATATCGAGACTAAATCGACAACTCACTCAGTGAAAGTGGATTATGACCTCGGGGAAGGGCAAGCCCTCGATCTGATTGTCGCCTATATGGATTACGATTGGGGCTTTGAAACCTATGACCCTCTCGTGACCGCCCAGCAATATGTGGATATGGAGGACAAGAGTTATACCGTAGATGGCAAATATAGCTTTGGCCTTAAAGACAAAGATTTCAACGGTTTTGTTGGTTTAGCCTATTTTAAACGTAGCCAAGATTTTGGTAGTACTGGCAGCTCAATCTATAGTGGTGATGACAGCACTAAGTCAGCCTCCGTTTATGGTGAAGTCACCTATGGGCTCGCCGACTCGATCTGGATTACTGTTGGTGGCCGCGTGATGCGTGAGGAGCAATTACGTAACTTCAACATGCGCTATCAAGGTAGTCTACTTGAGGAAAAACTCGATGACGCCAATACCGTTACCCTGCCGAAGTTAGTACTGCAATACGCGCTGAATGATAATACCACCTTAGCGGCCAGTGTTCGTCGTGGTTATAACTCGGGTGGTGGCGCGCTGTCTTTGGTGGAAAGCGAGTATTACTACTACGATGAAGAGTTTGTAAATACCTATGAACTGAGTAGCCGTAGCGCATTTGCCAATGGCGATGTCAACTTAAGTGCTAATATCTTCTACAACGATTTTGATGGTTATCAAGCGTCTAATAGCGCCCGCAAAATTACCAATATCGATAAAGCCGTCAGTTACGGTATTGAAGCCGAATTCAGCGCCATGTTAACTGAAAACTGGCAGTTTATTTCGGGCGTAGGTTTACTCGATAGTGAAATCAAGCAAGCCGACCCTAGCTATGGGGATATTATCGGTAATCAGTTGAACTCAGCCCCGCACATCACTGCTAATGCTGGATTCAAGTATTGGATGAATGATGCGTTCTCTTTCGGTTTTTCAGGCAACTATGTTGGCGAGTATTTTGCGGATATTAATAATACCGAATCTAGAATAGCGGGTGATTATGTCGTGGCGCGTGTGAGCCTTGATTATCAAACCGATAGCTGGAGAGTTAGCGGCTTTGTCAACAACCTGTTTGATGAGCAAGCGTTGACGGTAAATGAACCCGCCAGCCGCAGTTACCCCGATGGTTATGCCGCGATTATCGATCCCAGAAATATCGGTGTCTCTGTGATGTATCGCTTCTAATCGCTCGAGTTAACGCACTTATTTTACCCATAAAAAAACCTCCACAAATACAGTGGAGGTTTTTTATTTTCAGCGACTTTTACTCTTTATATTTCAACGTGCCGTTAGCTTTGATTTCGTCGTACCACAGGTTGTGGTGTTGGGTTGCCCAGTTTTCATCACAATAACCAGACACCATACACTCCATACCGCCTTCTGACATTACCGTTGCCATGAAGATATGCACGATAGAGAAAGCACAGATCACGATGGCGCTCACTGAGTGCAATACCAGCGCGATTAAGCTTAAGGTGCGGCTTGGTTCGAAAAGATTTGGGAACAGTAACAACATGCCAGATGCTGAAATGATTAACCCGAACAGGGCAAAGGCCCAGAACCACATTTTTTCACCGGCGTTGGCAAAGCCTGCATCAGGGTGTTTACCTTTGAATGGACCAAAGTTGATGTAACCACCAACAACCAGGAACCACTTCACGTCGTACATTTTTGGCAGCTGGTTCTTCGCCCATAACACTGTCATCAATGCCCAGCCGATCATAAACGGAATCGCCATCACATCATGGATTTGCTTAGCGCCATAGACGATAGCTTCCCAGATGCCTTCGCCCAACCAAGGTTGGAAGAAGAAGCGACCTGCTAATAAGGTTAAGCCCGTTAATATCAATAGTAAGCACGGAATCGCACCTAACCAGTGAATAGAAACGTCGAATTTAGACCAGCGATGCACTAACTTGCCTGAAAAACCATGGTGTAGCTTAGAAATGCCGTTCACCTTGATAAATAAGACAAAGATAATGATCATGCCGAATAGCGCTGCCATTAAAGCCGGCGCTAACCAGTCGCTACGTAGCTCCAACACCCGTAGATCATAAGTATTGATCGGCTGTGCGTGGAACTCGCTTTGTGAGGTAGTGTATCCCGTCGCGCCATCCTTCAGCTGTGCCCAAATTTGGGCATCAGAGGCTTGAGGTTGGATCGCCTGTCCATCACCACCATTGGCTAGACACACGGCACTAAATAGCAGTGCTATGGCTAAACCTATGTGTTTGAACCATTTGTTCATCATACATCCTCTCTCGCTTAGTGGCGCCTGCAAGCAGGCACCAAGCTAAGTCTGTGGACAGATCCTGTGACCTGAATTAATTCCAAGCCGCGTTTTTAGCACCACGGTAAGCCACGCGCTCACGGAAGATGTTCGAAACAACTTCTGCATCACCCGCTAATAAGGCTTTAGTGGCGCAGAGTTCTGCGCACATTGGCAGTTTGCCTTCAGCAATACGGTTTGAACCGTACTTCTGGCGCTCTGCCTCTGAGTGGTTTTCTTCTGGGCCACCGGCACAGAAGGTACATTTATCCATCTTACCGCGGCTACCAAAGGCACCTTTTTTCGGGAACTGTGGTGCGCCAAATGGGCAGGCGTACAAGCAGTAACCACAACCAATACAGGCATCTTTGTTATGTAGCACAATGCCGTCATCGGTTCTGTAGAAGCAGTTTGCTGGGCAAACCGCCATACATGGTGCATCTGAGCAATGCATACAGGCGACAGAGATTGATGCCTCACCTGGTTGACCATCGTTGATGGTTACCACGCGGCGGCGTTGGATACCCCACTCGAGAGCGGAGTCGTTTTCGTTTTTACATGCGGTGACACAGCCGTTACATTCGATGCAGCGCTTGGTATCACACAAAAATTTCATTGTAGCCATAGTGGCAATTCTCCTAGCTTAAGCTGCACTTACGCTTTAACGATCTGACAGAGCGACGCTTTGGTTTCCTGCATTTGGGTCACAGGGTCATAACCATAGGTCAGTGCTGTGTTACAGGATTCACCGATAACGTAAGGCACTGTGCCCTCAGGGTAGTTAGGCGCTAAGCTTTCGCCGTGCATCACACCCGCAAAGTGGTAAGGCATAAAGGTCACACCCGGTTTAACGCGTGGCGTTACCATGGCTTGTACTTTAATGCGGCCACCTTCGGCGCCCTCTAACCATACAAACTCACCGTTGCGGATACCGCGGTCGGCAGCGTCGCCTGGGTTGATTTCAACAAACATTTCCTGTTGAAGCTCAGCCAGCCATGGGTTAGAACGAGATTCTTCACCACCACCTTCATATTCCACTAAACGACCAGAGGTCAGTACTAATGGATATTTACCGCTGAAGTCTTTCTCTTGGATTGACTTGTACAGTGTTGGTAGACGATGAACTTGCATATCGTCGTAGGTTGGGTACTTAGCGACTAAGTCACGGCGTGCTGTGTATAACGGCTCGCGGTGCACAGGTACTTGGTCTGGGAAGGTCCAAACGATACAGCGGGCTTTGGCGTTACCAAATGGGATACAACCGTGCTTAATTGCCACGCGCACGATACCGCCTGACAGGTCAGTCTTCCAGTTTTTACCTTCGGCTTCGGCTTTTTCCTCGGCAGTCAGATCATCCCACCAGCCCAATTGCTTGAGCATATCGGCAGTAAACTCAGGATAACCATCTTGGATTTCCGCACCTTTAGAGTAAGTGCCATCCGCCAAAATGCTTTGACCGTTGTATTCAACACCATAACGAGCACGGAAGTTACCGCCGCCGTCTTTTACGTGTTTGGCTTGGTTATACAGAATTTGGGTACCAGGGTGTTTAGCTTCTGGTGTACCCCAACATGGCCAAGGTAAACCGTAGGTTTCGCCCTTCGCAGGCCCCCCTGCGGCTTCAAGCGTTTTATTGCTGAAGGTGCCCCAGTTTTGGGTGTGTAACTTGATACGCTCAGGGCTTTGACCTGTCATACCGATAGTCCACATACCGCGGTTAATTTCGCGAGTAATGTCTTCGATTACTGGTAAGCCGTTTTCTTTGGCGATGCGTTTAGTGTACTGCTCGTCGATACCGAGTTTTTGCGCTAAACGGTACATGATTTCGATGTCGGTTTTTGACTCGAATAAAGGTTGGATAACCTGCTCACGCCATTGGATAGAACGGCCTGAGTTAGACACTGAACCTTGTGTTTCAAACTGAGTCGCAGCAGGTAACAGGTACACGCCATTCTTACGACGGTGCATAACACCTGCCATTGTTGGGAATGGGTCGACAACGACGACTGTATCCATCTTGTCTAAGGCATCACGCACTTCACGTTGACGGGTTTCAGTGTTGACCGATTGACCCCAGAAGAAGGCCATACGGATATTGTCTTTCTGAGCCAGTTTGCTCTTGTCTTCTAACACGCCATCGTGCCAGCGAGAACAAGGAATACCTGGAGTGGTCATTGGATCTTTGCCTAAGTAGGCGTTTTGATCGAAACGGCTCTTCACCCATTCCATATCTAGATCCCACACGTGGGTCCAGTGAGTCCAAGCCGCAGAGGTTAAACCGTAGTAACCTGGTAAGTTATCGAATAACAGACCTAAGTCAGTCGCACCTTGTACGTTATCGTGACCACGGAAAATGTTAGTACCGCCGCCAGATACGCCCATGTTGCCTAAGGCTAATTGCAGAATACAGTAAGCACGAGTGTTAGCGTTACCGACGTGATGCTGAGTACCACCCATACACCAAATCACAGTACCAGGACGATTATCGGCCATCAGTTTAGCGGCTTGATAAACCACTTCTTCGCTTACGCCAGTGATATCCGCCACTTCTTTTGGCGGGAATTTTTTCACTTCTCTGCGGATACTTTCCATCTCGAATACGCGTTGTTTGATAAAGGTTTTATCTTCCCAACCGTTTTCGAAAATGTGCCATAACATACCGTAGATAAACGGAATGTCGGTGCCTGGACGAATTGCACAGTGCAGATCTGAGTGCGCTGCTGTGCGAGAGAAACGTGGATCAACGACGATGATTTTCGCGTTATTTTTCTCTTTAGCGATCAGAATGTGTTGCATTGAAACCGGATGCGCTTCCGCTGGGTTTGCCCCGATCAGGAAGATAGCATTGGCATTCTGAATATCGTTGAAAGAGTTAGTTTGCGCACCGTAACCCCAAGTGTTAGCAACACCGGCTACCGTGGTAGAGTGACAAATACGAGCAGAGTGGTCGACGTTGTTTGTGCCCCACATGGCCGCCAGTTTGCGGTACATATAGCAGCCTTCGTTAGAAAACTTAGCGCTACCCATGAAGTACACTGAGTCTGGGCCAGATTCTTTACGAATGTTGAGCATTTGGTCGCCCACTTCGTTAATCGCATCTTCCCAAGAGATTTTTTTCCACTTGCCATCAACCAATTTCATTGGGTATTTCAGGCGTTTTTCACCGTGGCCATGCTCACGCAGTGCAGCACCTTTGGCGCAGTGACCGCCGGCGTTGAATGGGTGATCAAATGCAGGTTCCTGACCTGTCCATACACCGTTTTGTACTTCGGCATATAGACCGCAACCGACGGCACAGGCACTACAAATCGTACGTTTAACTTCGATAGGCGCATCGTGCGGTACATCTTTGGCTTCTGCGCGGCGCATCATGCCAGTACCCATCAGAGAAGCGGCTGCGATACCACCAGTAGCAATACCAGCTTGCTTCATAAATTGACGACGGCTAATGCCTAACGTCGGTTTGTCGGCCACTTTGGCGACATCGGACTTGCGAGTTAACTTCATCGCTGACTTCTCCTAGATTAGCTACGCAGGCTATCGTAATAGCTGATAATGTGCGCAGTTTCGTGGTAACCCTTAGGTTCTTTAGTTGTTACCTTGCTGCTCTCGCTGGCTTGGGCTGCACTGATGCCGGTAGCGGCAATTGCGGCGCCGGCTACGCTGCCAACGGTGAGTGCTTTAAGCAAAGAACGGCGAGTTAAATCGCTAGGTTGTTGCTTCATGCTGACTCCTGAAATAGGGGTTATGGTTCTTGGGATGGCGCGACTTTTCGAGGAGTGGTGCTTGTTATCAAAAAGTGAAGATTAGAGGTGAAAAAGATAATAAAATCATCTTGCTTGCCGTTAATCATCGCGCGTGACGGCAATATAGTAGGAAAAGATTGAGTAGGATTTGATCTAGAACAGTTTGCGGTAACAGAAGATGATACGCCAATCCAAAAGCGTTAACTTGCTCATGCTTTGGCGGTTTATTTGAGATGACAAAATTGCCCAATTTCTACTTCAAAACAAAATGTTTGTTAATAAGTTGTTGGTTTGGTTTGGATAAAAAAACACCCCGCAGTGCGAGGTGTTTTTATCGGGTTAAGTATAACCCCTTGCGTTAGTCTTTATAACGCAGACTGCCGTTGGCTTTGATTTCGTCATACCATAAATTGTGGTGCTGGATTGCCCAGTTTTCGTCACAATAGCCTGACTTCATGCACTCCATACCGCCTTCACTGAGTACGGTCGCCATCCAGATATGCACTATGGTAAAGGCAATCAGGATAACGGCACTGATCGAGTGGATCAGCAGCGCGCCCATCGAGGCTTCACGGGGTAGGTCTAAGCCGGGTAATACCAACATGATGCCAGATACACTGATAAACAGCCCGAATAGGGTCAGTGTCCAGAACCACATTTTCTCACCGGCGTTGGCAAAACCACTGTCAGGGTGTTTACCTTTGAATGGGCCAAAGTTGATATAGCCACCGACCACTAAGAACCATTTAAGATCGTACATCTTAAAGGTTTGAAGTGGCATCCATTTCACTACGCAGACAATCCACGCCATGATAAAGACGGGGCCAGCCCAGTCATGCACAGTTTTACTACCGTAGATCAGTGGTGCCCAGATATCTGGCCCAAGCAGCTCCTGCACGACATGCTTACCGAGCATAATAGTTAAGCCAGTAAACATCAGTGCAAGACAGCTAATTGCCATGATCCAATGGATCCACAAATCTGCCTTTGACCAACGTACAACCATCTTGCCCGAGAAACCGTGGCTGAGTTTTGAAGGACCATTCACCAGATAAAACAGTAAGAAAGCACCAAACACACCCGTCACGGCCAAGGCCATAATCGGGGTGATATATTGATTCCTTATTTCTTTACCTTGGTTACCGGCAACGTTAATCAATACTCCAGTTTCGACCCCTTTGGCCGTGGTATAGCCAGTTTCACCTGACTTTACCGCACGCCACAGATCGGCTTCGCTGGTTTGCGCTTTCGCCTGCTGTTGGCTCGATTGCTGATCACTTGCCAGTACTGAGCCTGCGCTCATGACTGAGCCAAGTCCCAATCCCATCACGAGTACCATCAGAGCAAACAGACTGCGCAGTGATTTGTTTAACTGTTTGTTTAACATTTTCACTCCTTGCCAGAGGTTAGGGATCACTCCCTAACCTTCACTCTGCTTAGTTAATCTCACCGGTTTTTGGGTTGTAGCCCCAAATCACGTTAGGATTGCCTCGAGATGCCATACGTTGACGGTAAATGTTTGATACCACTTCCGCATCACCCGCGAGCAGTGCTTTCGTTGAACAAAGCTCTGCACACATAGGTAGCTTGCCTTCAGCAATACGGTTGGCACCGTATTTCTTGTGCTCGGCTTCGGAGAAGGTTTCTTCTGGGCCACCGGCGCAGAAGGTACACTTATCCATTTTACCGCGGCTACCAAAGGCGGTTTTCTTCGGAAATTGTGGTGCACCGAATGGACAGGCATAGAAGCAGTAACCACAACCGATACAGGTATCTTTGTTGTGCAGCACAATGCCATCGTCAGTACGGTAGAAACAATCTGCCGGACATACGGCCATGCAAGGAGCGTCGGTACAGTGCATACATGCGACTGAAATCGATGCTTCACCTGGTTGACCATCGTTAATTGTCACCACGCGGCGACGTTGAATACCCCACTCCAGCGCGGAGTCGTTTTCGTTTTTACATGCTGTGACGCAGCCGTTACACTCGATGCAGCGTTTGGTGTCACACAAAAATTTCATGACTGCCATAATGGCTTATCTCCTCATCAAGTTGGTTAGGCTTTGCTTATCTGGCACAAGCTGGACTTCGTTTCTTGCATCTGAGTCACAACGTCATAGCCGTAAGTTAAAATGGTGTTTGCCGACTCACCTATCACATAAGGCACAGTGCCTTCTGGATAGTTTTTCGCTAGGCTTTCGCCTTCAAATACCCCTGCGAAGTGGTACGGCATAAAACATTCACCCGGTACAACCCGTGGCGTCACCATTGCCTTCACTGTGATCTTGGCGCCTTCAGGGCTATGAACGAAGACATTGTCACCGTCACGAATACCACGGTCAGCAGCGTCTGCCGGGTTCATTTCGATAAACATTTCTTGTTGTAGCTCGGCTAACCAAGGGTTAGAACGAGATTCTTCACCACCACCTTCGTATTCCACTAAACGACCAGAGGTCAGTGTCAGTGGGAAACCTTGGGTAAAGTCCTTATCCTGAATCGACTTATAAAGTGTCGGTAGACGCGCAACCATACGGTCTTCGTAGGTTGGGTACTTAGCGACTAAGTCACGACGAGGAGTGTAGAGTGGTTCGCGATGCAGTGGGATATCATCTGGGAAAGTCCAAACGATACAACGTGCTTTCGCGTTACCGTAGGGAATACAGCCATGTTTAATGGCAACACGTTGAATGCCGCCAGAAATATCTGTCTTCCAGTTTTTGCCTTCAGCGTGTTTTTTCTCTTCTTCGGTTAAATCGTCCCACCAACCCAATTGCTTGAGCATATCGGCGGTAAATTCGGGGTAACCATCTTGGATTTCACTACCCTTAGAGTAAGTGCCTTCAGCAAGAATATTGACGCCATTGTGCTCAACACCATAGCGGGCGCGGAAGTTACCACCACCATCTTTAACATGTTTGGCTTCGTTATACAGAATTTGGGTGCCAGGGTGTTTCATCTCTGGCGTGCCCCAACATGGCCATGGTAAGCCATAGGTCTCACCTTTGGCTGGACCTCCCGGTGCTTCTAGGCTGTCAGCATTAAAAGTACCCCAGTTTTCTTGGTGCATTTTTAAGCGTTCTGGGCTATGTCCTGTGTAGCCGATTGTCCACATACCTTTGTTAAATTCGCGGGTAATATCTTCAATCAATGGCTCATCACCATTGACTTTGATTTGTTTGAACAGTTCTTTATCTATGCCTACTTTCTTAGCGAGTTTGCACATGATCACGTGATCTGGCAGTGATTCGAACAGCGGCTCTATCACCTTCGAACGCCATTGAACCGAGCGGTTTGTGGCTGACACTGAGCCGTAGGTTTCAAACTGAGTCGCAGCGGGTAGTAGATACACCCCATCCTTACGTTGATGCATCACGCCTGCCATGGTTGGGAATGGGTCCACAACCACCACAGTATCCATTTTATTCAGTGCTTCACGTACTTCGCGGCCACGGGTTTCAGTGTTGACCGATTGCCCCCAGAAGAACGCTAAACGAATATTGTCCTTTTGCGCGATTTTGGTTTTATCTTCAAGTACGCCATCGTGCCAGCGAGAGCAGGGAATACCGGTTGAAGTTTGTGGTGTTTGACCTAAGTATTCGCCTTGGTCGAAACGGCTTGCCACCCATTTAGGATCGAGATCCCACACATTGGCCCAGTGGTTCCATGCTGCAGTGGTTAAACCGTAATAACCGGGTAAGTTATCGAATAACAAACCAAAGTCAGTTGCACCTTGTACGTTATCGTGGCCACGGAAAATGTTAGTACCACCACCAGGAACCCCCATGTTACCTAAAGCTAATTGCAATAAGCAGTATGAGCGGGTATTGGCATTACCGACGTGGTGCTGAGTACCACCCATACACCAAATAATGGTGCCGGGTTTGGTTTCAGCCATCATCTTGGCAACACGATACATTTGTGCCTTAGGTACGCCCACTACGTTTTCAACTTCTTCTGGGGTGTACTTTTTCACTTCTTCGCGGATACGTTCCATGCCGTAAACACGATGCTTGATAAATTCTTTATCTTCCCAGCCATTTTCAAAAATGTGCCATAACAGGCCATAAATGAACGGAATATCGGTACCTGGGCGGATATGCACGTACTCATCAGACTTAGCTGCAGTACGGGTGAAACGAGGATCAACGACAATAATTTTGGCGCCGCGCTCTTTACCAATCAAAATATGTTGCATTGCAACTGGATGAGCTTCACTTGGGTTTGCCCCAATAAACATGATGCACTTAGAGTTGCGAATATCGTTAATCGAGTTAGTTTGCGCACCGTAGCCCCAAGTGTTTGCAACACCAGCTACTGTGGTAGAGTGACAAATACGGGCTGAGTGGTCGACGTTGTTCGTGCCCCACAATGCGGCAAATTTGCGATATAAATAAGCCTGTTCATTTGAGAACTTAGCACTACCCATAAAGTAGATAGAATCTGGACCTGATTCTTGACGAATCGCCATCATCTTATCGCCCACTTCATTGATGGCTTGATCCCAAGAGATCTTCTTCCACTTACCGCCTTCTAACTTCATTGGGTATTTCAGGCGTTTTTCGCCATGGCCGTGCTCACGCAGAGCAGCACCTTTAGCACAGTGACCGCCTTGGTTGAATGGATGGTCAAATGCGGGTTCTTGGCCTGTCCACACACCGTTTTGTACTTCAGCATAGATACCACAACCCACTGCGCAGTGAGAGCAAATGGTACGCTTAACTTCAGTCGGTGCATTGTGGGGGATATCTTTGGCTTCTGCTTTACGCATCATGCCAGTACCTAGCATTGACGCTGCAGCAATACCACCAGTGGCAAGACCTGCCGATTTTAAAAATTGGCGACGATTGAGACCGAGGGCGGGCGCTTTAGGCTCGACAACTTGGTCTGTTTTGCGGGTTAATCGCATCACACACACTCCTCTGGTTAGTTGTTCAACGACGCATAGTAATTACGGATATGGTCGGTTTCGCGATAGTTGTCACTCTTAGGTTCGCTTGGGGCAACAGTGGGGGTCGCAGCCAATGCTTGGCTACTCACAGTCGCTACCGCGCCAGCCGCACTGCCGAGTGCTAATGCTTTGAGCAGTTGACGGCGGCCCATGTCGGAAGCTTGCTTCTTCATAGTGTCTCCTTGTGTTACTAAATGAGGTGATACAAACCACGACCACCTCGGTTACTGTGGAAGCCTAAGCTTCCTTTTTGTGGCAAAGGTGAACGTTAAGTCCACCTTTGCCTATCAAACTTATATGCGATAGACAGCAAGATACTGCTCGCAAATTACCTAAAGTTTAGTTCATTAATTCCGCTTGTTTTTCGATATCGCTAGCCGCTGGCTGTAGTTCTGTACTGCCCGGACAATTAACTGGGATATTTAAACTGAGTTGTTCAAACTCCGCAGCTTCCATCTCGAAAAACGCTTTAGCAAGCTGAGCAACCGTAGCGTAAAAGGCGGCACTAGGTGCTTTACCTAGGTTGTCGCAGAAGCGCTTAATCCAGCTGCCAATATGGCGTTGGTAAAACGCTAGTTGACGATAACCTGGAGCCTCAAGAATTAATGTGCCCATCACTTCACACAGAGCAGCGACATGATCTTCGGGCTCTTTGACGTTTTCTTCGCGCTCAAAACCGAGTTGCATCAAGTCTTGGCGCAGCAGTGCTAAGGGTTTGTCCATTAATGAGCCAGTCATAAACCAACTGCCATAGGGCAGGATTTCGCCACAACCCACACCGAGGAACAGGGCAAAATACTCATCTTCTAATTGTTCACTGCTGAACTGCTTTGCAGCCAGTTGTACAGATAACCAAGCCTTGGTCATCTCATTGTCTTCATCGGCATCGATTTCAAGGTTGGCCAAAAATTGCAGCAGCTCAGGGCTAGGATGGCGACGCAAAAGGGCGGCTAACAGTTGATAGATATCGGCTCTCAACTGATCGTTTTCTGATACTTGTCTTACTGATTCGGTCATAGCGGATCTCTTATCGCAGTTGCTTTTCAGGATCTTGAAGAATGTCTTCAAACATGTCTTTTACCCGGCAATCACCACACATTTTCAAGCGTTCTATATTGGCTGAAAATGCACTGTGCGCGCCGACCATATCCAGCATCCGATGCACCATAGATTGGGTCGCAAAAGGAGAGCCACAGCGAATACATTCGAACGGGGCTTCTTCTTTCAGGGTTTGTAATTGCTGACGAGCAGCTTTATCAAAGTTAATTTGTGGCGTCAGGCTGATGACCTTTTCAGGGCAAGCCGCCTCACATAAGCCACATTGCACACAGTTTTGCTCAATAAAGTGTAGTGCAGGTTTGTCGCCACCATCTTGTAATGCCATGGTGGGGCAAATCGCCACGCAGGACATACACAGGGTACATTTCTCGACATTGACGCTGACGTTGCCGTAGGGAACGTTGTTGATACTTAAACAGCTGTTGATTTCACCCGCTTGGCTGTTTAGATGGTCAATCGCATCAAACAGAGTGTTACGTTTGCTGGTGGACGCAAAAGCGCCGGGCACAATCACTGGCCAATCGAGGCTGATGTCGAGCACAGGCTCCAAATTCGCCAGCATGCTTGGGTCGATAAGACTCAAGCGCTGCGGTTGGCCCATTTCATCTAAAATGCTGTTGGCTAAAGCCAGTTCACCTTTCAACATTTGTGTGAGCGTAGGGGCAGTTGTCTCGGTATTGAGGATTAACACTTGGCGTGCGCCCCAAGCCAGTGAAGCTAACCAATGGTCAATGCTGGCAACGGTGATTTCTTCGAGGGCGACAGGGAGCACATCCCCGGCTAAGTCGTCCCCTATCAAGCTCGCGCCAACCGCGTTGTCGTGGAACAATATCACTGGTGCTGTTTGCGCTTGCTCACGGTAACGACTGATAATTTTATTCAGGTAAGAATGCAATGCCTGTGGTGTCGGTAAGTCATAACCAATCGCACCCGTTGGGCAGGCACTTGAGCAGCTGCCTGCGCCGTGGCAGAGGTAAGGATCGACCTCAATTTTCTTGGCGACACTGCTAATTGCATCGGCAGGGCAGAAGTTGAGGCAACGGTTACAGCCGTTGATACCGTTGCGGTCATGGGCGCACAGGTCGGCATTGATTTTGACGTAACGAGGTTTATCAAATTGCCCTACCAGTTCAGGGAGTTGCTCTAGTGCATCGGCGAGCTTTATGTCGTCTTGGCCAACATAGAAATATCCCGGTGGTAGCATTTCAAGATTCAAGCAAGGTGTGCTGCTTAAATCGAGTATCAAGTCAAAGTGCGGTTTACGAATGGCGACAACACTCAATTCCGCTGCACCGTTTTGATGCTCAACGCTAACTTGGAACTGCCCTAAAAATCCTTTAATACCGATCAGTTTGTTGTAGTAACTTTCGACATTCGTGGCGGCAGCCATCACTCGCTCAAGGTGTGCTTCATCTTGGCTGGTAATCGCTTCGTTCGCTAAAATGACGCGGCTTGCCATAGTGGACAATTTGTCCGCCGCGAGGCGTGCGAGATCCTCAGGGCCAATAATTAGCACTGTGCCTTCAGTGGTGTAACTCACTGTTGGCGGGATCAGATTCTGTAAAATCTGCGTTTGGGCTAACACATTTTGCCGCGCTTGTTTTAGCGCAGCCTGGGTTTGATTGGTTGTCAAATGAGTGCTCACATTGCGTTCCTGAACAGTACTTTGGCTGCTCTTTTATCGCTGTTTTGTTACAGATTCAGGCATTGATTTGATACTAAGTCATTGCCTTTTCTGCTTTTATCTAAGTTTTGTACTCTTAGTACAGCAATTCACATACCAAAGTTATAGACATAAAAATTAGCTAAACTGACATTAAACAACTGGCTTTTGCATCTGAGCTAATGGCTCTGGTGCATTTTGGGGTAGGTCATCAGTCTCCCCATCCAAATTGTCCGCAATCGGTATGGTGGCCAATTCGGTTTCGATATCACTGTTTTTTGATTCGATGGTATTTTCTGCACCGATCACTACATCGTCTGGTGTTGAGGTCGGTTCGATCTCTGATTCTTCACTGTCTTTGGTGATATAGCGGAATACTTTTTGGGCTAATTCAGCGGAGACTTCTGGTGTTAGTTTCGGTTGGTTGCTGTAATCAAGAGCATATTCCAAAAGACCATCTATCTCATTGAAATGCGGTTGTTTCCAGAGGGCGCGTAGCGCTGCCGTTTTTGCTGCTGGGTCAACATTCGCCCCCATAAACTGAGCGAAACTGCCACCAATCTCAATCTCGTCAGGATTAGGGAGATCTTCTGCCGTGAGGATGCGATGAGGGTCTTCATTTGCCTGGCTAAGCGCACCCTGTGATTCTTGCGCGGCGGTAGGCTCTTGAGTGATCTCTTCTGCCTTATTATCAACAAGTTCTTCAGCAGTCGTTTGCGTTTTAACAGCGGCTTCTTCAGCCGCCACTTGCTCACGACGTTGACTCCAACGGCTAAAAAAACCGTTTGCCTTTGGGGTTGAATCAGCCATTAGTCCCTCCGCAATGGATCGTGGCTTGGACCTTGATTTTTACGGTGATCCACATGCTTACGACGATAAGCAGCGATTTCAACTTCACCATATTGAGTGATAAAGGCTTCGATCCAACAGGCAATCGCTTCAGGCATAAGCGTGTTGATTACGGGCGTATTGCCTTCAAGACAGCCCGCAGCAACATTTTGATCTGCCGAAAGTAACGCGGGGACCCAAGTACCGTCTGCCATTTCATCACAGACTAAGTACAACATCGCATTGTCCATATCGAGGTTGATGCGGTAACTGGCGCGCTCATCTTTGTGCAGCTCTAGCAGTACTAAGGTCGCTCCTTCGGGGGCTTCGTGGGTTGCGGGAAGTAAATGATCGATTTCCCATTGTACTGAGGTCCAACGACCCACCTGTTTCTCTACTTTTTTGAGTGAAACGTACATGGGCCAAACACTAGTAGTATGTTGCATTGTCTCTCCGTTTCAACCGTAAGGGAGATAAGCCTTAGCATCCGGCGCTATTTCCCCTGCTTATCGTGATAAAAGGTCACTGCAATATTAATGCCATTAAACAGGGGGAATTAGTTTGAAGTGGATCATCAAAATAGGGTTAAAAACGAGACATTTTGTCCGAATGGACATTTTGTCTGAGACATTTTGATGCGCCAGAATGTTTCGTATTGCGACGGATCACGCATTTAGCCCTGAGTTTTATACCTAGGTATAAATATTGCTATGCTGATGCCATCACTCGTAAAGCGGTAACATTATGATTTCTGATAACAGTTCTAATATTGCTCAGCAGATGCTCGCCAATGACCATCCTTCTCTACCCAAGCGAAGCTTTTCCTTTGTAAAAACTCAAACTGAAGTGCCGTTAACTATTGCCGTCAAAGCAGTGGATGAGTCAGGAGTGGTTATTGATAAGCATGTTGCCTGTGAGCGACCTTTAACGGTTTATCTGAACTGGCGCCCGATAGTGACCCTGATGACATTGGGGGCAAAGCCTGAGTCATTAGCTCTTGGTTATCTTAAAAATCAGGGTTTTATCTCGGATGTTGCTCAATTAGAGTCTGTAATTGTTGATTGGGATGTGAATTCTGCCGCGGTATTAACGCATGAGCAAACCGCCGATCTCGAACAAAAGTTATCTGAAAAAACCGTTACGTCCGGCTGTGGTCAAGGGACTGTATATGGCAGTTTTATGCAGGATTTAGATGGTATTCAGCTACCTACCCCAAGCCTTAAGCAGAGTACGCTCTACAGCTTGCTCAAAAACATCAATGAATATAATGAGACCTACAAAAATGCAGGTGCCGTGCACGGTTGTGGTGTTTGTGAAGCTGACCAGATCCTTGCTTTTGTAGAAGATGTTGGCCGTCATAACGCGGTGGATACCTTGGCGGGAGATATGTGGTTAGCACAGGATCGGGGCGATAACAAAATCTTCTATACCACAGGACGGTTAACCTCGGAGATGGTGATTAAGGTCGCCAAAATGGGGATACCTGTACTGCTGTCGCGAAGTGGTGTAACGCAAATGGGTCTGGAGCTTGCCCAAAAACTTGGTATCACGATTATTGCTCGGGCCAAAGGGCGTCATTTTTTGGTCTACCACGGCAGTGAAAATCTCGAATTTGATGTGAATACCAACTCCGATAAATAGCGACCTTATCAGATAGCGACCGGACTCAAAAGAGATAGACGACAAGGATATAAGATGACATCCGCCAGTGAATTGATTTACATGAGCGCGAAGCAAGTTGCTGAGTATTTAGATCTTAATGAGAAAAAGGTTTACGCGATGGCGAATGACCGAATTCTCCCCGCAACAAAAATCACCGGCAAATGGTTATTCCCTAAGGTGCTGATTGACCGCTGGGTGATGGACTCCTGCCATAGCGGTATGTTAACTGACAGACTATTGATTACTGGTAGTGATGATCCTCTGTTGTCAATGTTAGTGGCGCGTTTGATGGCGCAGGTTGGTAGTCGTGAGCTTATTAGTTACAGTGCAACAGGCTCTCGTTTGGGGTTGGAGTTATTAGCTAAGGGCTATGCTGATGTGTGTACCTTGCACTGGGGGAGTATGGAAGATAGAAATATCCGCCATCCAGCATTGCTTAAAGGTTATCAAAACCACCAACAATGGATCATGGTGCACGGCTATTCCCGTCAGCAAGGCTTGATCATGCGCACCGATATGCACCACAGATGTCAAGAAGAGGATAAAGTTCTCAGTTTGCCTTGGCGCTGGGTCAGTCGCCAAGGCGGCGCTGGCAGTCAGCAGCATCTAGAGCAGTGGCTATTAAAGCAAGGTGCACGTTTAGATCAGCTTAATATCATACTCACAGCTTATAGTGAGCGTGAACTTGCAGGCTATATTGCACGTGGAGATGCAGATATTGGTTTTGGTTGTCAGTCTGTTGCTTTAGAGAGCGGTTTAAGCTTTGTGCCACTGATCAGGGAGTCCTTCGACTTTGTGATGCCACAAAGTATTTACTTTCGCAGGCAGCTACAACAATTGTTTACTATGTTAAGCAGTGGGCATACTCGGCAAATGGCGGCTCTTTTAGGGGGGTATGATCTTACCGATTGCGGACAGCTTCTTTGGAGTGCAAGTTAAGTACCTATATGTACGTATAAGTGCATCACTACACGCTACTTTATAGCTTATATATGTATAAAGTAGCGGCTGACACTAATAGCCTTCATCTTGCTTAATAATGTAGAGCTCCAAATTTACCGCCTCATTTATTCTTTCTTCTATCTTTAGCACACACTCGTTTACTCAATAAAGGCTCGCTGTTAGGTTTGTATTGCGCATAAATCCAGCGTTTGTGGATAACTCTGGGTATAACGAGTGTGTAGGTTGTGCCTAGCTTGGGTGTAACAATCTATTTGAAAATTAATCATAAAAACACGAAAAAAGCACTTGCACAAAAAGTTTCGCTGCCTATAATGCGCATCCACTGACACGGCAGACAGCGAAAGCTAACGCGGTTACAGTGCGAATCGAATGCAAAATGTGCAGTTGATTCGAAAGCCTCAAGAAGTTTGCAAAAACGCCTTGACGCGACAAGGGAAATGCGTAGAATACGCAGCCCTGACCCAGTGAGCGGTAACGCAAGCGATGAGGTCAAATGCTCTTTAACAATCTAAACAAGAAATCTGTGTGGACACTCACAGGTGTTGAGTTAATCAAAATTACTCTGCCGTTTGGCGAGTAATCAAAGAATTAAATCAATGAATGAGTGTTCATAGCAATATGTACATACAGTAATGTATGAATTAAAACGCGATGCTTCTTAGTGAGCAAAGCGAATCAAAACAGTAGAATTCATTGAGTCGTTTAACGCGAGTTAAACAAAAAACTTTAATTGAAGAGTTTGATCATGGCTCAGATTGAACGCTGGCGGCAGGCCTAACACATGCAAGTCGAGCGGCAGCACGAGGGAGTTTACTCCTGAGGTGGCGAGCGGCGGACGGGTGAGTAATGCCTAGGGATCTGCCCAGTCGAAGGGGATAACAGTTGGAAACGACTGCTAATACCGCATACGCCCTACGGGGGGGGGGAAAGAGGGGGGGGGGACCTTCGGGCCTCTCGCGATTGGATGAACCTAGGTGGGATTAGCTAGTTGGTGAGGTAATGGCTCACCAAGGCGACGATCCCTAGCTGTTCTGAGAGGATGATCAGCCACACTGGGACTGAGACACGGCCCAGACTCCTACGGGAGGCAGCAGTGGGGAATATTGCACAATGGGGGGGGGGAAACCCTGATGCAGCCATGCCGCGTGTGTGAAGAAGGCCTTCGGGTTGTAAAGCACTTTCAGTAGGGAGGAAAGGGTGAGTCTTAATACGGCTCATCTGTGACGTTACCTACAGAAGAAGGACCGGCTAACTCCGTGCCAGCAGCCGCGGTAATACGGAGGGTCCGAGCGTTAATCGGAATTACTGGGCGTAAAGCGTGCGCAGGCGGTTTGTTAAGCGAGATGTGAAAGCCCTGGGCTCAACCTAGGAATAGCATTTCGAACTGGCGAACTAGAGTCTTGTAGAGGGGGGGGTAGAATTCCAGGTGTAGCGGTGAAATGCGTAGAGATCTGGAGGAATACCGGTGGCGAAGGCGGCCCCCCTGGACAAAGACTGACGCTCATGCACGAAAGCGTGGGGAGCAAACAGGATTAGATACCCTGGTAGTCCACGCCGTAAACGATGTCTACTCGGAGTTTGGTGTCTTGAACACTGGGCTCTCAAGCTAACGCATTAAGTAGACCGCCTGGGGAGTACGGCCGCAAGGTTAAAACTCAAATGAATTGACGGGGGGGGGGCCCGCACAAGCGGTGGAGCATGTGGTTTAATTCGATGCAACGCGAAGAACCTTACCTACTCTTGACATCCACAGAAGAGACCAGAGATGGACTTGTGCCTTCGGGAACTGTGAGACAGGTGCTGCATGGCTGTCGTCAGCTCGTGTTGTGAAATGTTGGGTTAAGTCCCGCAACGAGCGCAACCCCTATCCTTATTTGCCAGCACGTAATGGTGGGAACTCTAGGGAGACTGCCGGTGATAAACCGGAGGAAGGTGGGGACGACGTCAAGTCATCATGGCCCTTACGAGTAGGGCTACACACGTGCTACAATGGCGAGTACAGAGGGTTGCAAAGCCGCGAGGTGGAGCTAATCTCACAAAGCTCGTCGTAGTCCGGATTGGAGTCTGCAACTCGACTCCATGAAGTCGGAATCGCTAGTAATCGTGGATCAGAATGCCACGGTGAATACGTTCCCGGGCCTTGTACACACCGCCCGTCACACCATGGGAGTGGGCTGCAAAAGAAGTGGGTAGCTTAACCTTCGGGGGGGGGGCGCTCACCACTTTGTGGTTCATGACTGGGGTGAAGTCGTAACAAGGTAGCCCTAGGGGAACCTGGGGCTGGATCACCTCCTTACCTATACGACTAACTCGATGTTTGTTGAGTGTTCACACAGATGGCTTGTTGAACTTCCTGTAAGGGAAGGGAGAGCGACATGCACCGCGAGCCGGTATGCATTGTTCTTTAACAATTTGGAAAGCTGATAGTAATTAATACAATGATGTCTGTCGTTGTGTTAATACGAAAAAAAATTGAGTTCTTAAAACACTTGTTAAGTGTCTTGAATATTCAAGTCTAAGGCGAGTCCATCTTCTTGGTCGAAGATGAGACAAGTAAAACCAGCTGGTCGCAACAGCGCAAGTGGCTCACGTAAGTGAAACCTATTTGGGTTGTATGGTTAAGCGACTAAGCGTATACGGTGGATGCCTTGGCAGTCAGAGGCGATGAAGGACGTAGTAACTTGCGAAAAGCGTTGGCGAGCTAGTAACAAGCATTTGAGCTAACGATGTCCGAATGGGGGGGGGGAACCCGGCCGCATAAGCGGTCATCATGTGGTGAATACATAGCTACATGAGGCAAACGAGGGGAACTGAAACATCTAAGTACCCTTAGGAAAAGAAATCAACCGAGATTCCCCTAGTAGCGGCGAGCGAACGGGGATTAGCCCTTAAGTCAGAGGGGTGTTAGTGGAATGGTCTGGAAAGTCCAGCGGCACAGGGTGATAGCCCCGTACACGAAAACTAACCTTTGATGAAAACGAGTAAGGCGGGACACGTGATATCCTGTTTGAATATGGGGGGGGACCATCCTCCAAGGCTAAATACTCCTGACTGACCGATAGTGAACCAGTACCGTGAGGGAAAGGCGAAAAGAACCCCTGTGAGGGGAGTGAAATAGAACCTGAAACCGTATACGTACAAGCAGTGGGAGCGGTACTTGAGACCGTGACTGCGTACCTTTTGTATAATGGGTCAGCGACTTACGTTTTGTAGCGAGGTTAAGCGAATAGCGGAGCCGTAGGGAAACCGAGTGTTAACTGCGCGTTTAGTTGCAAGGCGTAGACCCGAAACCCGGTGATCTAGCCATGGGCAGGTTGAAGGTTGAGTAACATCAACTGGAGGACCGAACCGACTAATGTTGAAAAAATTAGCGGATGACTTGTGGCTGGGGGGTGAAAGGCCAATCAAACCGGGAGATATCTGGTTCTCCTCGAAAGCTATTTAGGTAGCGCCTCGAGCGAATACCATTGGGGGGGGGGTAGAGCACTGTTAAGGCTAGGGGGGGGGGTCATCCCGACTTACCAACCCTTTGCAAACTCCGAATACCAATGAGTACTACTCGGGAGACAGACGGCGGGTGCTAACGTCCGTCGTCAAAAGGGAAACAACCCAGACCGTCAGCTAAGGTCCCAAAGTGTATGTTAAGTGGGAAACGATGTGGGAAGGCTTAGACAGCTAGGATGTTGGCTTAGAAGCAGCCATCATTTAAAGAAAGCGTAAT
Organism: Shewanella sp. LZH-2; assembly: GCF_016859145.1. Classification (NCBI taxonomy): domain Bacteria; kingdom Pseudomonadati; phylum Pseudomonadota; class Gammaproteobacteria; order Alteromonadales; family Shewanellaceae; genus Shewanella; species Shewanella sp. LZH-2. The sequence continues at coordinate 4,333,751 of NZ_CP069350.1, read as the reverse complement.
AGCTCACTAGTCGAGTCGGCCTGCGCGGAAGATGTAACGGGGCTAAACATACCACCGAAGCTACGGGTGCAATTCATTAGAGTTGCGCGGTAGAGGAGCGTTCTGTAAGCCGTTGAAGGTGAAGGGGTAACCCACACTGGAGGTATCAGAAGTGCGAATGCTGACATGAGTAACGATAAAGGGGGGGGGGTGAAAAAACCCCCCTCGCCGAAAGACCAAGGGTTCCTGTCCAACGTTAATCGGGGCAGGGTGAGTCGACCCCTAAGGTGAGGCCGAAAGGCGTAATCGATGGGAAACAGATTAATATTTCTGTACTTCCGCTAACTGCGATGGAGAGACGGAGAAGGCTAGGCTAGCGCGGCGTTGGTAGTCCGCGTTTAAGGTGGTAGGTGGGTGACTTAGGCAAATCCGGGTCACTATACACTGAGAGCTGATGACGAGTCCCCAAGGGGATGAAGTAGTTGATGCCATGCTTCCAGGAAAATCTTCTAAGCTTCAGGTTAGCGGGAATCGTACCCCAAACCGACACAGGTGGTCGGGTAGAGAATACCAAGGCGCTTGAGAGAACTCGGCTGAAGGAACTAGGCAAAATGGTACCGTAACTTCGGGAGAAGGTACGCTCTTGTTGGTGATGAGACTTGCTCTCTAAGCTGACGGGAGTCGCAGATACCAGGTGGCTGCAACTGTTTATCAAAAAACACAGCACTGTGCAAACTCGCAAGAGGAAGTATACGGTGTGACGCCTGCCCGGTGCCGGAAGGTTAATTGATTGGGTTATCGCAAGAGAAGCTCATGATCGAAGCCCCGGTAAACGGCGGCCGTAACTATAACGGTCCTAAGGTAGCGAAATTCCTTGTCGGGTAAGTTCCGACCTGCACGAATGGCGTAATGATGGCCACGCTGTCTCCAGCCGAGACTCAGTGAAGTTGAAATTGCGGTGAAGATGCCGTATACCCGCGGCTAGACGGAAAGACCCCGTGAACCTTTACTATAGCTTGGCACTGAACATTGACCCTACATGTGTAGGATAGGTGGGAGACTTTGAAGTTGGAACGCTAGTTCTGATGGAGTCGTCCTTGAAATACCACCCTTGTAGTGTTGATGTTCTAACTTGGCCCCATTATCTGGGGTAAGGACAGTGCCTGGTGGGTAGTTTGACTGGGGCGGTCTCCTCCCAAAGAGTAACGGAGGAGCACGAAGGTTGGCTAAGTACGGTCGGACATCGTACGGTTAGTGCAATGGCATAAGCCAGCTTAACTGCGAGACAGACACGTCGAGCAGGTACGAAAGTAGGTCATAGTGATCCGGTGGTTCTGAATGGAAGGGCCATCGCTCAACGGATAAAAGGTACTCCGGGGATAACAGGCTGATACCGCCCAAGAGTTCATATCGACGGCGGTGTTTGGCACCTCGATGTCGGCTCATCACATCCTGGGGCTGAAGTCGGTCCCAAGGGTATGGCTGTTCGCCATTTAAAGTGGTACGCGAGCTGGGTTCAGAACGTCGTGAGACAGTTCGGTCCCTATCTGCCGTGGGCGTTGGATGATTGAGGGGAGTTGCTCCTAGTACGAGAGGACCGGAGTGAACGAACCGCTGGTGTTCGGGTTGTCATGCCAATGGCATTGCCCGGTAGCTATGTTCGGAATCGATAACCGCTGAAAGCATCTAAGCGGGAAGCGAGCCCCAAGATGAGTCATCCCTTGGACTTTAAGTCCACTAAAGAGCCGTTCGAGACTAGGACGTTGATAGGTCAGGTGTGTAAGCGTTGTGAGGCGTTGAGCTAACTGATACTAATGACTCGAGAGGCTTAACCATACAACCCAGATGGGTTTTGCTAAGTAGCACTTAGACGAATACAAACACTTAAGAAGTGGTCATAAAATGCTCCTGCATTTATGACATCAAGTACCTCCATGTACTTGTGAACTCAAACAGCTTTCCAAATTCATTTACTGCCCACATAAGATGGGGAGTAGATACCAAATTTGCTTGGTGACAATAGCATTGTGGTCCCACCTGATCCCATCCCGAACTCAGAAGTGAAACGCAATCGCGCCGATGGTAGTGTGGGGTCTCCCCATGTGAGAGTAGGTCATCGCCAAGCGCCTAATTTAGCTTAATGTGCAAACGTTAAGTTAAAGGAGCGGTAGTTCAGTTGGTTAGAATACCGGCCTGTCACGCCGGGGGTCGCGGGTTCGAGTCCCGTCCGCTCCGCCAACATTTCGATAAGCCCTAACAGCAATGTTAGGGCTTTTTCGTCTTTGGAATTTATCTATTTAAATTGTCGCGGAATCCTGTTCTGCAGCATTTATCCCTCTCATTTATGAGCGCATCACTGTGTGATGTACCATACCAATCGTATTCAATATCCGTTCATTTAGCGGAGAGCAAAGCACTTTAGGCAAGGTGAAGGCTTGAAGGCATGATGGGCTCTGCCAAAAGCCTCGAGCGCAGCATAAGCGCTTTACCATGCAGTGAACACCTGAGAGCCTCAAAGGCATCCTGCTTCCTGTGGGATTGACTTAAAATGGAATAACTCTTTCTGCGTTATGCGCCTCGGATTGAAATACCTGTAAGGCTATGAACTGATGAGATATTTGATGTGGCTGGTTTCAATGGCGAGCTAAATTTAGTGGTATCGGGACAGTGTCAGTGGTTTGCTTAAATGAACTTGAGAATGAAAATACTCGACTAAAAAGCGGTTAAAGGCTGAAGTAATAGCAGAGATGATAATCCAATTTTGTTGACCACTATAAATCCCCCTTTAGTGATTAGAAGAATATAGCCTACTTAAAAATCACTAAAAGTGAGCCATAGGGATCGCTCTTATCGGCCAGATTTAAACTGGTTTATAGCGTCTCTAAGGCTAATATTCTGTCAACTAAATAGCTTAAAAGCTTTGTTTGACTAAGAATCGCCATTCCCAACTGTTTACTGAATCGCCCCCCGTGTAAGGTACCGAAAAATCGATATGGGCGACGTTGCCGTAGCTGGATCTAGATGAATAAATCCGCGCGCCAATACCTATGCTACCGAGCGGGCCGTTGACTTCGTTATTGTCGGCTAAGGGGCCACCAGAGGCTTGGCCTACATCCGCAAAGACTGCCCAGCCGAGTTCGGCTAATTGGTATAAGTTGATATTCGGATAATTGCGGATTTCAGCGGTAAATAACCATTGGTTATCCCCTTGTTGATATTCGTTGGGATAACCTCGTACTCCAGTTTCATCCCCAAGTCCTTGAGTTAGATCGAGATAGGTATTATTGGACAGGCTTGCCCAAGCTTTGCCATAGGCAATCCATTTTGGATTGATTTGATAGAAGTATTCCGCTTGTACATTAGCCTGAAAAGTGTCTTTTTGCGTGGTGCCTAGAGTGCTGGTCGCGCCCATTTCCAGTAACCAAAGATGTTCATCAAATTTATAACCCCTACTGGTTTGCCATTTAAAGTGGTAACCCACTGGGTTATTGTCGCCGATATCATTGGTTTCAATACCGAGTTGGATATAGTGATGCCATCCTAAGTTAAAGTCTTCATTATTACGGATCAGGTGCACGTTGTTGAGTATCTGAAAATCATCTTGAACATATTCATAGGCAACCCAGGGATACATAAAGTCCCTATCTTGTGGTAACTCTGAGTTGGGATACACCTCTGAATTGGCAAACTCGTGTTTGTCTTGGGTAAAGCCAGCAATAAAGCGAGACAGATTGTCGTTGCTTCTATTGAGTAACCAACCATATTGCAAATTAAGGTAATCGACAGTGTGGGCAAACTCGTTCACCTCTTGCCCATTTTGTCTCAAAATATCGGTGCGGCTATCATCTAAAAACTCGGCCGAGTACATGGTCTCAGTATTCAATGAATAGAAAGGCTTGCTCACGTACACATGTTTAGCTTGGCCGTCACTATTATCATAAAATTCAGCGGCGACAATGCCGTGATCAATAAAACTCACGGGTGCCTCAAAGGCAAACTTATAGCCAGTGCGGGATTCGTTAGATTGATACTTTAAGCGGGTGCGAATGCCAGTACCTAGAAGGTTATCTTCTTTTACGCCAAAGGAATAACGAGTGTCACCTCCTGAGCTGCTAAAGCTGGCCGTTGGCAGTAGCGACCAGTTGTCCCAAGTTTCAATAATAATGGATTCATCTTCGAGGGGAGAATCCGTTTGGGGATCCTTCTCACTTGTATAAACTTTGGCATCACGAATATAGGGTTCGGCGCGTAGTAAACGTTGAGACTCATCGAGATCTTTTTGGGTGACCGTATCGTTTTCGCTAAAGGTAAGCTTATCGCGAACCACATATTCCTTGGTATTTATATGCAGATAGTTCGCCCAACGGTGGATAAAAAATGCATCGGGATCTGACTCGTCGAAGATAGGATTGCTTACAACGATGATCTTACTAACCTTTTTTGGGGCTTGATCCGAGGTGGTTTTGGGCGCAACCTCATCCGCTGTGGCTAGGTTGACTAGACCACAGAGGCAACAAGGTAGAATCGATGCATACAGGGTAAACTTCTGCATAAAACCACTCCCGTAAACTGGATGGCAACAGCTTAAGGTTCTGCTGCTTCACAATTTAATAACACACGGGATATGACGATTAGTCAAGTAAACATTTTAATAAGATTATGATTTTACATAAGGTTATTTTAAGAATAGGGCTGGAGTTGGCGCCAGCCCTGAGGATGAATGTTATAGCGTACGCCTTGGTGGTACTACGACGTTGGCAAAAATCAGTCCGGCGATAAGCGACATAAAGATCAAAAAGATCTGCGAGCCAATATGGGATTGGTTAAGCATAGTTTCGCCGGAGATCAGCGCGTTCAGCCCTATGTAGGTTTTACTGCCGGGTACTAAGATCACAATGCCTTGCAGCAATGCAATTGAGGCGGGAGCCTTCATCCAACGGGCATAAAGATTGGAGTAAACTCCTACGGCTAGGGCACCAAAAAAGATCCCCACCGAATCCCCAAAAAAGTGCCCACCTAACATGGCGGAGAAAAATGCGACAATTCCCGCTAGAACGCCCCAAGGCGAATCTTGCATCCGTGCTTTAAAGATGAACACCAGCGCCATAGAAAGGATGGGCACCGCCGACCAAATCGCCCAGCGAGGCAATCCTTCCGGTTCGATATAAATGGCCTCACCGAAGAAGGCTTTACCAATTGCCATCCCCAAAACTGCACCAAAATATAGCTTAAACAACAGCATACTGGCGTCCATGATCCGCGCTGTGCCCGAAATCAAATCGCGTGCCGCCAGCTCAGCAAGCCCCAAGGTTAAGGCTAAACCGGGAATAAAGATGATGATCGAGGAGAGGATCACCACCGGAATATTAATATTAGGGTCGATGCGGGCAATGGCGCAGGCGGCAATGGCGCAAACAATCGTCGCGAATGGCTCTAACACTTCTGCCATGCGAGTCGAGCGCTCGGCGCGGTATACAAAGCCATAGACTAGCAAGCCTAACAAACCAGACCAAAAAACATCGTTCCACCCTGTGCCCATCAACATGGCAAATGCCGCTGCTGAGGTGCCGAAGGAAAAACAAGTTAGTGCTGGGCCGTAGGGGTTGGGTTTGTTGGCAATTTCCTCTAGCCTGTCTAAGGCTTCGGTGAGCGTGCGTTTACCTGAGGTGAGTTCATCCACCAGTTCATCGGTGCGGGCGAGAGAACCTAAATCCAACTCGCCGGGTTTTACCCGCGCAACATGGTTATATTCTTGATCGGTATCGTGTTGTAATACGAAGGTCATGGAGGTCGGCGAGATTAAAAAATAACCTTCGATTCCGAGCGTCCGAGAAACGGTTTGTAAATGGGTTTCAAGACGGTAAGCGGGTGTGCCAAACTTATGCAAAGCCTTACCTAGCTTAATGATAAATTTACGCTTTTCGAGAAACTGTTCGTTATCCAATCGGGCTATTCGCTGTATAAAAAGTTGTAAGAGATTGCGTGCGCATATTAACCTATCTCGTCACTAAAAGGTTAATGGCTTTTAACCTTAATACAAATAAATTGCTGAATTTTTGCGGTGTATACCGCGCTTATGTTAATTAAAAGGGAGTTGCTATGCCATTAATCGTAACAGGGTTTTACGCCAGCTTGACTGGGTTGTTAATCATTGCTTTAGCGTATCGAGTGGTGAAATTAAGACGAAGCCAAAAAATCGGTCTCGGTGACGGCGGTAACGATGCTTTAGCACTGGCGAACAGGGTGCACGCAAATCTAATTGAGAATGCGCCCATCGTATTGATTTTAATGCTAGTGGCCGAGGCGGGTGGCTTAGCGCATTTCTATTTGCACTGCTTTGGTACTGTATGGATTGTAGCGCGTTTACTCCATGCTATTGGCTTAACTCAAGGCAAAGGCGGTTATCATTTCGGCCGTTTTTGGGGCGTGTTGCTCACTTGGTTGGTGACTATCAGCCTAGCCCTAGTCAACTTAGTGCATTTTTCCCAAAGTCTGTAACTGCTGGGATAGGTAATGGCCGTCTAAGCCATATCCTTAGCCACTTTAGGGGTATTAAGCGCATTGGCGTAAATACCCCGAAAAACACCTCGGCTGCTGTTTTTTTAATCGCACTTATCCCTGTTTGCCTGCTATACTCCGCGTCCCTAAATCGGTGCGGCTTGCTTTTGTCTGCACCTTTGTTTGACATTACGTTTTTGGGTCAAAATCGATGCAAGTTGAATCCACACTGTTTAGCCATCCCAAGTATTGGGCCGAATGTTTTGGCACAGCGCCTTTCTTACCTATGTCCCGCAAGGAGATGGAGAAATTAGGCTGGGACAGCTGTGACATTATTATCGTCACTGGCGATGCCTATGTGGATCATCCTAGTTTTGGTATGGCGGTGATTGGCCGTATGTTAGAAGCCCAAGGCTACCGCGTCGGGATTATTGCCCAGCCCGATTGGTCGAGCAAAGATGCCTTTATGCAGCTTGGTCGCCCGAATTTGTTTTTTGGTGTCACCGCCGGCAATATGGATTCGATGATCAACCGTTATACCGCCGATCGCCGAATTCGCAGCGATGATGCCTATACTCCTGGCGATGTCGGCGGTAAGCGCCCCGACCGCGCTGTGACGGTTTATACCCAACGTTGTAAAGAAGCTTACAAAGATGTGCCTGTCATTATCGGCGGCATCGAAGCGAGTCTGCGCCGTATTGCGCACTACGATTATTGGTCGGATAAAGTCCGCCGCAGCGTGATTTTTGATGCCAAGGCCGACATTTTAATGTACGGCAACGCCGAGCGTCCGCTGGCCGAAGTGGCGCGTCGTTTAGCGGCGGGCGAAGCGATTGCGGATATCCAAGATGTGCGCGGTACTGCCGTTATCCGTAAAGAGCCTATGCCCGAGTGGCGTGGGATGGATTCTCGCAAGATAGATCAACTACATAAGATCGATCCTATTCCGAACCCCTATGGCGCCGACGATGTGGGCTGTGCCAATTTATCTGGCCCATCGGATGTTAAAATTTTCGATAACGATGCGCCAAAGCCTATCAGTGTGCAGCCGCCACGCCCTAAGCCATGGGATAAAACTTATGTGCTGCTGCCTGCCTTTGAAAAGGTGTCTGAAGACAAATATTTATACGCCCATGCTTCGCGGATTTTGCACCAAGAGCAAAACCCTGGTTGTGCGCGGGCCTTGTTCCAGCCCCACGGTGACCGTGGCGTGTGGGTGAACCCGCCAGCTTGGCCACTCAATACCGACGAAATGGATGCCGTGTTCGATTTACCCTATAAACGGGTGCCGCATCCTGCCTACGGTAAGGAGAAAATCCCTGCCTATGACATGATCAAAACCTCGATCAACATCATGCGTGGTTGTTTTGGCGGCTGTTCATTCTGCTCGATTACCGAGCACGAAGGCCGGATTATCCAGAGCCGTTCGCAAGAATCGATTATCAAAGAAATCAAAGATATTCAGGATAAGGTTCCCGGTTTTACTGGGGTGATTTCTGACTTAGGTGGCCCCACTGCCAACATGTATCGCCTCGGTTGTACCAGTGAAAAAGCGGAGAAAACCTGTCGCCGTTTATCCTGTGTGTATCCATCGATTTGCGGCCATTTAGGCACAGATCATAAACATACTATCGACTTGTACCGCGCCGCTCGTGCTGTGCCCGGCATTAAGAAAATCTTGATTGCTTCGGGTGTGCGTTACGACTTAGCGATTGAAGATCCTGCTTATGTCAAAGAGTTGGTCCAGCACCATGTGGGCGGCTATTTAAAAATCGCCCCTGAGCATACCGAAGAAGGGCCGCTCAGCAAGATGATGAAACCCGGCATGGGCGCCTACGATAAGTTTAAAGAGCTGTTCGATAAGTTTTCTAAGGAAGCGGGTAAAGAGCAGTTCCTGATCCCTTATTTTATTTCGGCGCATCCCGGCACAACCGACGAGGATATGCTCAACCTCGCACTCTGGTTGAAGGAGCGTAAGTTTAAGCTCGACCAAGTGCAAAACTTCTATCCATCGCCAATGGCCAATGCGACGACCATTTATCACACTGAGTTGAACTCGCTGAAAAACGTCAAGCACACCAGTGAGGTGGTGCCAGTGCCGAAGAAGGGCCGCCAACGCCGCCTGCATAAGGCGCTGCTGCGTTACCACGACCCAGCAGGTTGGCCAATTATCCGTGAAGGCTTGATTGCCATGGGGCGTGAAGATTTGATTGGCAACAGCCCGAATCACCTCGTGCCGCCAGAAGGGCGCAACGAACGTGGCCCTAAATGGATGAAGGATGCCAACCAAGGGCAAAAAGCCCTGACACGCTTCTCGGGTAATCAGTTTGATGAGCGTAAAGGCAAAGGCGATGCCAAGGGCAAACCGAGCGCAAGCAAGCCTAAGGGACCCAAGTCTGGGGCGAATGCAACGCAAGGTCAGCAGCCTAAGAGCAGCCGTCCGGGAGCTAAGGCTCCTTTTGGTCAGTCGGGCTTTAAGGGAAAATCAGAGCAGGGTAAAGCTGGCCACCAAGGCCGCGGAAACAAAGCCTCTTCAGGCCGTCAGCACGCCAAGTAACGGTGAAAAAAATGCCACTCCAGTAAACCTATTTGGAGTGGCGCAGAGATGATGGTAAACCAGCGGTACCATCCAATGAGTGTGTGGCGAGCGTTTGTAGACGGAACGTGCGCCGCACCTCAGTCTCAAATGGGCTCACGGATATGAGGAACGTGAGCCACTATCCCTCAATGTACGGGAGAGCCTGATGAAGACTTTCCATTCCTAAAAGAAGTAGTTAATCCCTACCGCAAAGCCATTATCTTCCTGCGCTTCGAGTGCTGGATCATCCATGTTGCTGAAATCTAACTTCATTTCGGCAAACATCACAGTGTCGTTACTGTAACGGTAGTGCAGGCCAAGCATGGCGAATTGGCGGGTCCATTTGCCTTGGATGGGCGTACTGGCATCTGTGTCTAAGTCCAAATAGCTGAGGACAATCATAGGCACAAAGCCATTATCGAATTGATAGGCCGTCATCAGCTCAGCGCCAGTAGCGTCGTAGAGTTCGCCGCCGACTAGCTCATTGTTCTTACTCTGATGGGCGTTAAAGCCGACGTAGAGACCGCTGGCTTCGCGGTTATCGGCGTAGTGATAGTAATCACCATACATGGCGCCGATACCGACGATTTCGTTGGTTTCATCGACTTGAGTGTTACCTAGGTGGCCTTCAAAGTCGCCACGGTTAAAGCCGGCTAGCAGTTTAAATTTATCGGTGAGTGAGTAGGTCAGGCTGGCACCGTAACTGCTGTCGAAATTGAGCTCAGAGTTAGTCATTTCGCTGCCGTCGTCGTTTTTTAAGGTGACATCACCATTGGTTTTGGCGGCGTATTGTAGGGCGATTTGCATTGGGCCAAAGCTATTACGGTAGATAAACGCGGAGTCGGCACGGCCAGTTCCGGTTAAACCGCCATCGCTAAAGGCATAGGCACCGACACTATATCCGGCGAAGACGTTCGGTAAGTCCGTTGTGCCTGCAACATCGTAGTAAGCGCCCCATTGCTTACCAAAGCTGAGGCTACCCCATTCATCGTGTGACATACCGACATAACCTAAGCGGTTGTAGAGGAAGTCTTCGGTTTTTTCGGCGGCCAATTTGCCACCTTGCATCACTAAACTGTCATCGCTAGACACCATGTTGATGCCCCATTCCGTGGTGGCAAAGGCGGTCCAGCCATTTCTCTCGCTGCGTTCAAAGCTAAATCGTACTCGGGAGGAGTCATCGATTACTGAGGTATCGTGGCTGTCGTTGAGTGCCGCGAATCCTAACCAACCGCTTAAATCTAATGAGTTTTTTTGATCGTTATAAAGTTCAATCGCTTGGCTGCTGGTGGCCACCAACAGCATAGGTAGCATTAACGCGATGCAGGTTTTTTTCATCATTCCACCTAAATTAGGCAAGTTTTGTCTGGGGACCTTAGGCTCTGCGGCTTAAGGTCCCTAATGACGTATTGCTGTTAAGTTTCTTATGTATTAAATGAGACTCGCAGGGGCATTGTGCTCACGCTGCTTTAATCCCAACGCTTGGGGTTTTGTTGGAGATCACCCCGTAGATAGTCCAGCCGAAGAAGGTCGCGATAGCGCCTAACATCACAGCTGTTTCACCAGAACTATAGAGGGCGTAAAAGCTATACAGAGCACCGATAATCGCAATCACGTTGGCGACACGGGCTTTGTTCGCTGGCACCTTGAGTTGTTTTTGCATCACACCTAGCGCTGCCATCGACAGGATATAAGGCACAATGTTAGTTACCACCGCAAGGTTAACGAGCGCTTCAAACTGTTTGCTCAGTGATGGGCTGATAGTCATCAAAGACAGCAGGGTTTGAATCGAAACGATGATGGTCATCCCCCAAATTGGCGCATCTGCTTTGCTGACTTTAGCGAACACTTTAGGGAAGAAACCTTCATCGGCAGAGGCTTTAAACACTTGCGCGATAGTGAACTGCCAACCGAGCAATGAACCTGTACAGGAGATAATGGCGCAGGCCATTACGATTTTACCCACAACAGGGTTAAACATTTGCGCGAAGGCTAAACCAAAAGGTGCGTTTGAATTAGCAAGTTCGGCGTTAGGCACAATCCCAGCTATCACGTTGGTGGAAACGATATAGATAAGCGCCGCTCCTAAGGTTCCGCCCATTACGGCGATAGGAACGTTTTTCTCTGGGTTATCAACGGCCTCTGAGTTAGCACAAGCCGATTCTAAGCCAAGGAATGCCCATAAGGTCATCGCGATAGAACCGCCTAAGGCTTTGAAGAACGGCATATCATGTGGGTTCCATGCGCCTTTATAGAGGTCGATGTCGAACCAGAACCAACCGACTAACGACACGCCAATCACTGGCAGAATAATCCCCCATACGGTCACGCTGCTCACGCGACCCGTAATGCGAGCACCACCAAAGTTTGCGACTGTGGCTAACCAAAGCACGCCAATGGTGGCAAGACAGATAGCCATTGGGCTTAAGTTCACTTCGAGTAGCACCGCGGCATAACCCACGGCGGAGATAGCGATGGCGACGTTAGCGATAAGTAGCGAAACCGCATAGGTGTAGTTCGCCATAAAGTTACCGCTGCGGCCAAAGGCATATTCGGCATAACCGCCCATACCACCGGTTTTTTTACTGAACATACCGCATTTTGCAAACGCAAAAGCCAGCGCGGTTGAGCCTGCGGCGGTCACAAGCCAAGAAAGCACAGAGATAGTACCGACTTGGGCTAATTGGGTGGGCAGCATGATAATCCCAGAGCCCATCATATTGACTATGGTGATAATCGTTAATTGGACAACGCCAATTTTATTTTCTGATTTACTCATAATAATGACCTAATAATGTAATTCATTATAGAAGGTTGAAATTGACTGTAGAGCGGGGTTAATTAACTCTACAGTCAGATTCAATTATTTATTTAATACATAACCTAAGGCTTGGATTTTTCCGTCTGGGGTGCTTTCGAGGTAAACACCTTGTAATTCTGGAGAGAATCCGGGTAATAAGTTGATGCCTTCTTCGAGAGCTAAAAAATAGCGTTGTACTGCGCCACCCCATATTTCACCTGGCACCATACATAGCACCCCTGGTGGATATGGCAGGGCGCCTTCTGCGGCAATTCGCCCTTCGATTTGCGACAGTGGCACTAATTCGACATTGCCACGAATAAACTCGAGGTTAGCTTCCTGCGGGTCCATCACTTTGGTTGGGAAGTGAGCATGGCGGAACATTTCTTTTTGCAGTTGTTTTACGTCATGGCTGACATAAAGGTTGTGCATTTCTTGGCAGAGTTGGCGAATGGTGTAGTCTTTATAACGGGCTTTATTGGCGTTATAGACGTTAGGTAATACTTCAGATAATGGCGCATCTTCATCGACTAATTTCTCAAAGCGAGATATTTGCGACACTAAGTGCTGCATCTTTGCCATATCTTCCGCAGGCGTCATCAGGAATAAAATCGAATTTAAGTCGCACTTCTCGGGAATAATATTATTTTCACGTAAGAAGTTAGCCAAAATCGTCGCGGGAATACCAAACTCAGTATATTTACCGGTTTCGGCATCAATACCTGGTGTGGTTAATAGGAACTTACAGGGGTCAACGAAATATTGGCCTTTTTCATAGCCCTCGAAGGAGTGCCATTTTTGTCCTGGTTCAAACTCGAAGAAACGTAAATCATCGGCCATTTGCTCGGTTGGATAATCCTGCCATTGGCGGCCATCGATCATGCTTGGGATAAATGGTTTGATATATTTACATTTTTTGAGCAGTAACTTACGGGCTTCAATCCCTGCTTTGACGGCTTCACGCCACAGATATCGACCGCTAGCGCCTTCGTGCATCTTAGCGTTCACATCTAATGCGGCAAACAGCGGATAGAAGGGGCTGGTAGAGGCATGCATCATAAAGGCGTTGTTGAAACGTTTATGGTTACAATATCTGGCTTGGCCTTTGATATGTTTATCTTTTTTATGGATTTGCGAGGTTTGTGAGAAACCGGCCTGTTGTTTGTGTACTGACTGAGTCACGATAATACCGGGATCTTCAGGTGTCAGTTCTAGCAGCAGTGGTGAGCAGTCATTCATCATAGGAATAAACTGTTCATAGCCCACCCAAGCCGAGTCAAACAGGATGTAGTCACATAGATGGCCAATACGATCAACTACTTGGCGAGCATTGTAGATGGTGCCGTCGTAGGTACCGAGTTGGATAATCGCTAAACGGAACGGGCGTTTTTCATCGGCACGCTCTGGTGCAACTTCGCGAATTTGTTCCCTTAAATAAGCTTCTTTGAAGCAGTGGGCGTCGATACCGCCAATAAAACCGAAGGGGTTACGGGCAGTTTCTAAGTAAATCGGTGTTGCGCCCGCTTGAATTAACGCGCCATGATGGTTGGATTTGTGGTTATTACGGTCGAATAATACCAAGTCACCCTTCGCTAGCAGTGCGTTGGTCGCCACTTTGTTTGAAGAAGAAGTGCCGTTAAGCACAAAGTAGGTTTTATCGGCGTTAAATACCTTCGCCGCGTATTTTTGTGCATCCAGCGGTGCACCTTCGTGGATTAATAGATCGCCGAGTTTAACGTCGGCATTACACATATCTGAGCGGAAAATGGTTTCGCCAAAGAAATCGAAAAATTGGCGACCCACAGGATGTTTACGGAAAAATTGACCACCCTGATGGCCTGGACAGGCAAAGGTGGAGTTACCCATTTCCACGTATTTTTTCAGTGTGCCAAAGAAAGGTGGTAGTAGGGCTTGCTCATATTTTTGGACGGCGGTTTCGACCTGTTTTCCATAGAAATCGGTATTGCTACCGCAGAGTTCAAATACCCCGGTAATCGAGGAGCAAATATCATCTGGGAAGGTTTCTTCACAGCAAACGGATACGAAAATAGGCAGTTTTAATCCGGTATTTTTAATTTTTTCAACAATACCATTTTTAACATCATCAACAGAAACTACAGCCGCGCCCACATCGCAAAAATCTGTGGTTAATACATTGACAACTTCTCTGTCTATTTCAAAACATGATCTAACAGATAAGCTGGCGGCAACTTTTAATGATTTCATCGTTAATTTCCCTTTTACTTTAAAAAGTTTTGGATACAACTTGGCCTATACCTAATTAAAAATATTAATGGTATTAAATTAGATATGGCTATTCCGTGTGCAGATATGATGAAGCTATAAGTCGTCCAAGAATAAATAGATAGATTTATTCAAAATGAATGACTTAGCCGCAGCGTTACTGCACGAGCAAAAGAATGCTTTGATTTAGGTGCGAGATAATAAACCTGAAAAAAAACAGTACGATAAGTGTATGCGCTTACGAGGGCAATACCACTTTAGACCTGTTAATTGGTCTACTACCTACGCGAAGATTAGCGAAGGAAGATAAATGAATGGTCGAAGTAATCACGTTGGCTAGGCATCATGATATGTCTAGTACGTCGAATATGTGCCATGATTTTAGATTTCCTCTTCATATACAACTCCATTATGAAATTCGAGAAAATTATTAATTCGTTTTATTACGGCATGGAGTTTATCTAGGTGTTGCCAATAAAAATATGATCGGTGTCTTATTTTTAATTAACTGTAATTATTTATTGCAATAAGTTTTATCTGTGTAATTACAGTCAATCATCCTTAAGTATCATTATCTAAATAACGAAAGTAAATATTGTCAGTTTATTTTTAAAATTAAAAATGCATAAATTTATAAATAATAAATATCTAATTACGCGCAAACTACAGTATTAATTTGCTTGGTAATTTATAGAGTACGCCATCCCTGCATAAAAATGCAGATTAAGTCTTTACAAAATCACTTGAGTGCTTAAATATGACAAAAAGTCGAGACTTTTTCTCAATTTTGAGCATTTAGGGAAGAAAATTGGCGTTTTGAGGCAGGTTTGCCACTTAAGACTGACGTAAATTAGCGGTGTTACGTATCAATTGGAGATTGTGATGAAGCATTTACATAAGTGGATAGTCGGAATTGGATTATTTACCGCAGTATTAGGGTCGGTGCAGGCCATGACCTTATCGAGCAAAGATATTAGTGAAGGTCAGCAATTATCTAATCAATTTGTTTTTAATGGGTTTGGCTGTACAGGCGCAAATATTTCGCCCCAACTTGCTTGGCGCGATGCCCCTGAAGGCACGAAAGCCTATGCGGTGACGGCGTATGATCCCGATGCACCGACGGGCAGCGGCTGGTGGCATTGGGCAGTTTATAATATTGGTGGCGATCAACAGCAATTAGCGCAAGGTGCGGGTTCTAAAGCCAATGCATTACCTAAAGGGGCGATTGCGCTAAAGAACGATTTTGGCACCACCGACTTTGGTGGCGCCTGTCCACCACAGGGGCATGGCATGCACCGATATGAATTTACAGTGTGGGCGCTACCGTCGCCATTAGAGTTACCTAAGGATGCCTCACCCGCGCTGTTAGGCTTTATGCTCAATGCACAAGCTTTAGGGCACGCTAAGCTGACCGCAGTGTATCACCGCTGATATTACAGGGCTGATGTATGATCCGCATGTTTGAATACGACTCGAAACAGGCGCAGTCACTCTCACGGGTGCCTGTGCATCAGCCCTCGATTATTAGAGTGATCCAAGGGGAAAAGTCGTTGCTTTGGCAAGATGATACCCTCGCCGTGAATGCGGAACAGCTATTATTGTTACCCGCCGGAAGCCATATCAGTTTCGTCAATCGGCCGATGAGCGGACGTTACCGAGCGGTGCAACTCGTCTTGCCCTATGAGTTGCCCTCAGGCGTTACGCTGGCGGCAACCGATAGGATGATGCCAAAGCCTACACAAACGATCTCACGCTCGGTCGATTTTGCCTGGAATGCGTTACTGCATAGCCTGACCTTGGCGCTGCCCACATCGGTGCAGATGCATTATTTAGCCGCATTATTGTTAAGTTTGCCGCAGCAAAGTAGTGTGAATTGGCTTTATGGGCATAAGCAATCGAGTGTCACCCAAGCCGTATTGGCAATACTGAGTCAACATCCTTCGGCCCCATGGCAGCAAGAGGAAATCGCCGACAAGTTGCATATGAGCAGTGCCAGTTTAAGACGTAAACTGGCGCAGGAAGACACAAGCTTTAGGCAATTACTTGCCGAAGTGCGCTTGTGCCAGGGTTTAGCACTATTGCAAAACTCTAGCGATTCAGTTTTACAAGTCGCATTGTCTTGCGGGTACTTGTCAGCAGAAAAATTTTCGGCACGCTTTAAACAAACCTTCGGCCTAACACCCGCCGCGTATCGCCGTACCTTATGAGCAATCTGCGCAGTTGAGAGGAGTGCCATCCTTGGCTGGGTTTGGGTTAACCTTTCCAGTTTAAATCGAAGTCGTAGCGAACCCCGATAGCGATACTGTTATCTGTATCTCGGTTGTCATTGTCTTGATATAAGTATTCTGCATGTAGGCGCACATTGGCGCTGGGATTCCACTCTATTGTGGTATTAACGCCTTGATAGTTAAGACTGCTTGAGTCGTTTATCCCATCGTCGAATCGGAAGTAACCCAGCTTAAGCTTATAGTCCTGGCCGAGTGGAAGGGCGAGTGCACTATCGAGGCTATAGCCCTCTCGGTCTTCGCCTTGATTGAGTTGGTAGTCCTTATATTGATAGGCAACGGCAAGATAGACACCATTGGTAAAGCTATAAGCCATTGCAAAGCCAGTAGTATTTTCTTTGCCAGTATTAAGATTGGACTCGAAAGTATCCTGCTCTAGGTAACTTAGGCCTAGGTGCAACTGCTGCCAGTCGAAGCCAAGCCCTGCGTTCAGCATATCGGCACCACTGTTGGCCTCTTCGCTCTTAAATTGCGCGGAACCCATAAGGGTAAAATAGCCGATTTTTGTTTGATAGAGCGCGAGATTATCCGTAAAGAAAGGACTCTCCTGATTGTAGGCGAAAGGCGAGTTGGCATTATTGAAGATGTCAGTATATTCGGCGACTAGGCTATATTGTACGGGGCGTTGACGGCCGAGAGTGAATTGTCCCCAAGGAGAGCTTACGCCCGCAAAAGCTAAGCGTGCATCACCAAAGCTACCATCACCGTTCAGGTTTATTTTCCATTCCCCCTGTGCCAGCAATGCCCAGCCGGGAGCGAATTCAGTTTTACCCTTAATTCCTATACGTGAGAGCGCATCTCCAACATCCCAATCGTCGCTCAAACGACTATCGCTGTAGACTAGCGTCGGTCTCAGTGAGCCGTAGAGGCTAAGTTCGGTATTTTGCAGTTGAGTTGTTTGTTGCTGTTCTAAGTGTTGTAGGCGGCGATCGAGTTGTTCCCAATCACGATTTTCTGCGGCCATAGTGGCAAAAGGCAGCGTGAGACCGAGTAGCAGTAGTGAGGTTTTATTCATAATTTTCCCCTTATTTTAGGGTGTAACGGGTTTTTAAGATGCAACTAGCCCTGACCTTAAAGATCGCGGACATGGGTGTGGGTGATTCCCCCCGAATGGGGGGGATACTGGCGTTATTGACTCACTTGGAGTTGCAGTGACCCCGAGTCGTCAGCTTTTACTTGCTTTTAGGTAACTTCTGGAACCAGAGATTGTGGTGTTGCTTAGCCCAGTTCTCATCGCATTTCCCTGTGAGCATGCATTCCATACCGCCTTCAGAAATCACTGTTGCCATATAGATATGTACGACGGTAAATGCCCCTAGCACGAAAGCGCTCACGAGATGCAGGATTAAGGCGAGATTGGCGCCATCTTTGGTTGCGACCAAGCTTGGGAACATCAAGACCACACCGGAGCCAATCATCAGAGCGCCAAACAGGGCAAAACACCAGAACCAGAGTTTTTCGCCTGCGTTAGCAAAGCCTGCATCAGGGTGCTTACCTTTGAACGAGCCGAAGTTGAGGTAGCCGCCGAGCGTCTTAAACCAACCTAAGTCGCAGGCTTCAGGGAGTTGTTTGTTGGCCCATTTCACCACCATTACTAACCAACCTAATATAAAGGGAAAGGCCATAAGGTTATGAATGGCTACAGAGCTACCGATAAAACCGATCCAACGTTCTGCTCCCATATTCGGTTCTAACCAAAAACGGCCTGCGATCATCGCTAGTCCGGTGCCGATCAGCAGTAGGCAAGCAATTGCGCCTATCCAGTGGAACAATATATCCATTCCACTCCAGCGGTTGACTTTATGGCCAGAGAAACCTTGAGTCAGTTTTGCCTTGCCATTGATTAAAACAAACAGGGCTAAGACGAAAAACATCCCAAAGAAACTGTAGGTCAGTAGATCGGCCCACCAAGTCGCAGGAGCGAGCGTTTCGAGATAGCCTTGATTGACTTGGGCCAAGGGCGCAGGAAACTCAGGCTGTAGTGGCATTCCACGAAGTTCAGGAATATCCCCTTGAACGGCGATTTCCTGTATGGGTTGCCATTGTTGAGGTTGGGGCATTAACGTTTCGCTCGCCAGTAGCGGTAAGCTGTAAATGCCAGCAGTAAGACTAGTGATAACAGTGATTAATCTTTTCATATTATATCCTTAAGCATCGAGTCGAGGCTTTTCAGATGGGGCATGGGCCCCTGCAATATTTAATCTGTTCGCCAAAAAGTCGGCTAGTGCCTTGGCATAGCAGTCCCAAAACTTGAGCTGAGCATGGCGTGACATTCCGTCTGTGAAATATTCAAACCAAGTACCGAGATGTTGTTGTAAAAAACACTGTGCCATCTGGTTCAACTCATTGGCTATTGTGGGGTTGGTATTGCTATGGTGATGGCGTAGGGCTTCGGCACAGAAGAGAAACTCCATTTCATTGCCAATATAATCAGCAGGTTCATTGAGTTTGTTATCTATTACTAGGCCTAGTTTTTGGTAAAACTTGGCCACAGTACTGGTGTTGTCGGTGTTGAGTTGCCTTCCCCCATCGCGATACACAGACTCATAGGGGGGCACTAACAAGCGTGTCGGTCCTATACACATGCGGTTATAGTCACATTCGAGCTCTATCGGCTCAGTAAACCATTTACGAGCCTCCTGCAACAGCATGGGATATTGCTGGTTATGCTCTAACCAAGTGATCAGCAGTTGCAGGGTCTCGGGAGACGAAGGGGTGAACAACATTCCCTTGAACGCCTGATAACCTGCCGCTACTGGACCAAAATCCGTTGATGTCATAGCCGCTCCTTAACAATGACCATGTTAGGTTTGGTGACGCAGTTACCGTAACCAATCCCTTGCTTAGAGACTGAAGGTTTTTGAGCGAGTAACTGATTGATACGGTCGGTATCGAGACATTTTACGGGGCAGCCATCGACGCACGCAGGCTTAAGACCTTGGTCGATCAGTTCAATGCACATATTGCATTTAGCGGCTTTACCATCAGTTTTAAGCATGACGACGGCATCGTAAGGGCAGGCACTGACACACAGGCCACAACCTGTGCACTTGTCGCGGTTGAGTACGACGAGCCCGTCACTGCGTACTGTATATGCTTGGGCAGGGCAAGCAATTAAGCAGGCTGGATTACCACAGTGCATACAGGAGTGGCTTAGCCATACGTCTATTGCACCGTCATCGCACGGCACTTCGTATCTGTCGACTTTACGAAAGCGTACGTCTTCTGGGAGTTCATTGTGGATTTGGCAGGCAATAGTGCAGGCTTGGCAGCCAACACAGTTTTCTTGTCTGAAGACGAATCCGAGTTGATGTTTATTTTCCATGGGGTTCTCCATCAGGCTTTAGCCAAAGACACGCGGGTTGAATGGTAGGCAGAGCAACCACCCATGTCGGTCAATCTGTCTGTCGTCAATGAGTTAGTGCAACCCTCAGTGCCGTTAGGATTGAGTCTGAGCCAATTACATTTAGGGCTCATCAAGGTCCCTTGAGGTACGCCAGTGGTTATCATGGCGACAAACTTGGCCTCACCGCGGTGATTACTGAGTTGAACTCTGTCGTTGTTTTTGATGCCGTAGGTTTTTGCATCTTCAGGATTGATTTTTACGTAGTAGGCGGGAATGGCACGAATGTATTTTACATTGTAGAAGGAGCTATTGACCCGCTGTGGAACACCTGATGAGAGTAGGCGGAAGGGAAGTGCTTTTTCTTTGGCTTCCATCTCATCTTCGGGTAAACCCCAATCGAGTACAGGGTGAAAACCTGCATCGGCCATGAGCTGAGAACTAAATTCAATCTTGCCACTTGGCGTATCGTATTTACCATCGGCGAGTACAGGCTGGGGAATGTCTAACTTGATGTATTTTTCCTTCATCAACCGCTCGTAACTGACGCCTTTATAGTAAGGCGAATCGGTCGTTAACAGCTCGCGAATGATGTCATCATTACTGGCTTTGAAGGCGGGGTCTTCAAATCCCATGGCTTGGCCTAATTCACGGAAGAAGGTCCAGTTGCATTTAGACTCTCCCAGCGGTTCAATGACTTTCTGACAGACCTGCACATAGTAGCCATGGTAGTCGCCGACGATATCATCGGTTTCAAATTGGCTGGCCGCAGGCAGGATAATATCGCAGTATTGCAGTGAGTCGGTCATGACCATGTCATGGCCGACCACAAACAGATCTTCCCGTTTCATCCCTTCGATAACGGCATTGGTATCCGGTGCCACAACGACAGGGTTACCGTTATAGATAATCATGCCGTGAATCGGTTTACTCGGTTTGTCATGGCTGGTGGGATGTGTAGGATGAAGCGCCTTGGCAAGCTCCGTCATATTAATCCGCTGCGCATCAGGATTGGAGCGCATATATTTACCGCTCGCTTGATACTGATTCAGTCCGCCACCTGCATGAACGTTATCGTAGATTAACCCGTTACCACGCTTACCAAAGTTCCCTGTAACGGCGAGCAACATAGCCACAGCGCGGGACATGCGGGCACCGTTAAAGTTACGTTGGAAACCATAGCCCATACGCAACATGGTTTTTTCGTTTTCGCCTAGCACCTTGGCAAATTCAAACATTTTTGCCCGAGGAACCCCTGTGATCTTCTCTATTTCGTCGTAACTGATCTCGTTCAAGCGTTGCAATAAGGCGTCGTAGCCAATGGTTTGCTCTGCGATAAACTTATGATCGACAAGATCTTTCTCTACAAGATATTTCATTATGCCCGCGCAGAGTTGCACATCTGTGCTGGGGCGAGGTTGTAGGTAAATATCTGCCTGTGAACATAAAGGGGTTCGCTGTGGATTGACGGCTAACAGCTTGGTGCCGCGGTCACGGGCTTGGTTAATCAGTTTGATAGCAATAGTGTTAGAAACAACTTCATCATGTCCCCAGGTGAGGTACACATCGCTGAGTAAGATATCCTCAGGATCTGGGCCGAGGAAGGTGCCATACAAGGATTCGAGCCCATCATAGGCGGCATAGGTACAGACTTTACGTTCAAGAATAGAGGAGCCGATACGGTTCCAGAAACGCTCACCGGAAGCGGACATACCAATGGCGCCATAATTACCAGAATAGCTATAGGGAAGAATGGCCTCTGAACCGTGCTCTGCAATGATCTGTTTGAAACGGCTAGATATTTTACTGTAGGCTTCATCCCAACTAATACGGCGCCATTTACCTTCTCCTTTGTTACCAACACGCTCCATTGGATGTAGGATCCGGTCGGCGGCATAGGTATACTGAACGTAGCTTTGACCTTTCAAGCAGGGAGCTAAACCTGTTTTAGCTTGTTCTTCTGCCCCGGATACATAGGTCATGCGACCATCTTGCACTCTAAACTTAAGTAAACATCGGGCTGCACAGTTGCGTAAACAACTATGATAAACAACATCTCCATTTCGTTTTGCCAATAGACCTGTATTGGCGCCTTGTTGCTTGGCATGTGCTATGCCGGGGGTTAAGCCTGACAGGGAGGACAGCACAGCGCTTGCTGCAGCTCCTTGTAAAAACGTGCGTCTATCGATTTTCATCGTCATCACCCACCATGATTTGAACCTTAGGTTCGTTTTGATTATTGGCTTTGTGCCTTTTATATCGCCGGGGAACCGGCATGCCCCGAGAGAATCCCAGGGCGAAATTACTTACATCACATAGGTTTGCAGTTGGTTTTGCCCATTGATCAGGCTGATGGTCAACAGTTTGCCATCCTGTACTAACAGTCCTTGCGGATTGTTCGTGCCAGCCAGTTTGGCCATAGGTGTTACTTCGCCAGTAAGCAGATTGAGCTTAAGTACCTCGCTGCCGTCATTGTTGAGGACCCAAGCTTGCTCGCCTTGAATGCTGATGCCTGTTACTTGAGGTAGTGCAGGGAGTCCTTGCAAATTTGATTCGGCAGAGAGCGTCATATCTGTGCGGTCAAAGCGTGATAACACTAAGTGTTCGTTGAGTGCATCGCGGGTCGTCACTGTGACAAATTGTGCGAGTGTGCTGCTGTAACCCAATGCCAAGCTGTAGCTGGTTTTAGCGCGTACTGTGCTGAACTGGCCGCGAGCGGTTTCACCTATGCCATCGCTACTTTGGTTGAAGCGGCGATAGTTCATTTCCCAGTTTTGTGTTGGATCGAGAGTTAATTCCGCCCAAGCTTTATTGAAGCCCATCACCAGCAAGCTGTTGGCGGAAGTAAAGGCAACCCCATGAAGCGTTTCAATATGCAGCATATACATGCCATCAATCTGCGCTTTACTGAGAATTTGCATTTTCTTATCAAGGATATAGACCCAATTATCTGTTGTCGTTAGGGCATAAATCTCTGCGTCAGCTTGATAGTCAATGGCAGTCACACGTCCACTTATCTCCGATGGCAGCACTTGTTCAGCGACTAATTTCGCTCTATGAGCCTTAGCAAATAGCGGTTCTGTTGGTTGCCAAGTCTCAATATCAGGATTATCAATGGCGTAAGCACCGCGAGCATTAGGTGCATAAGTTGGCCAGTGGTCGAGTTCCCAACTCATGTATTGAGGATTAAAAGAGACTCGGCCAGGGCTATCTTGACCTACGAAGGGAAGGGGGCCCGTTTGCGTAAAGGCTTGGACAATATTGCCACTGATCACGACTAGGAATATCCCACAGGCAACCTTAGGAAGCGTATCGAGTGGTTGCTTGCCGTAGCCGTTATTCGGGAACTTATTGCCAAGTGTGAGCATGAGTAATGCCACCACAATAAGCACGACGACAAACACGAATAACGCCCAAGTATAGGTATGAGCTCCCATGATTTTCAGTGAAAAACCTTGGCCAATATCACTGCCTAAATTGATCGAGGTATGAACTGAGGCCATAAAGGCACCATATATTCCAAGCCAAACTAACGCGGCGATATATTTAGGTTTTAGGCCAAAGCGAACGATATAGAGGGCTGTTAGCGCCACTAAGATCATGGCTGTACGTTCTTGCCAGCAGAAAGCACAAGGGTTATCTAAATAAATAAATCCGAAAATAAAACAAGCAATACCAACGGGTAATGCCATGATAATAATAGAAGCAAATGAAGCTAGCTTGTTAAATAAATGCTCTTTCATGGTAGCCCTTTAGTAATTGCCGATAGGAAGTAAAATGCCCCAAGACATCATTATCCAAATGAAGAAACTTAAACCAATGCAACCAAATAATAATTTGTCTGCGAGCGACTCTTTTTCTGGTTTTTTTAACACCAGATAAGCGGCAAATGCCGTGATGCAAAAAAGTGTGAACTCCATTAACTACCTCTTTATTGACGTGTGACTTATCTCTTAATTAGCTGAGGCTAATCGCCATTCTCTCTCTAATCCATAAACGAGTTTTGATTTAACCCAGTTGAATGCTGGTGAGTTATTTATATTTCCATAGAGAATGTAATTTCCAACTGCTCTTTGTTCACTGCGGATTTCTTTAATATCGTTAATCATTTCATCTGTTAATCTTCGATAATTAACCGAGGGAATCATGTCGACAAATTGACGAGTAAATTGATTACAACTTAACGTGATGCTGTTAGATTGAGCGAGCAGTTGCATGGCGGTTGCTACACTGTCTGTATAACCCGCCACATCCATTTGTAATCCATTGTCACGACAAAGGTTAACCAATAGCGGACAACTGAGATCGTTATAGTTATCAATCTCTAACAGTGGATAGTTTGATAGTTGTTCCAATGACATTTCACCCTCAAGAATGGGGTGATTATGATTGGCTAAGATGTAGATATCTCCAGTTTCGGAGAAGATTTCATTATTGAGTCGACTATCATCGAAGCCTTCGTACACAACAACAAAATCAATATCACCAGTTATTAACTCATTGTTGCAATCGTGACTTAAGCTACGGACATCGAATCTAATATTGGGTGCTTCAGGTTGAATATAGTTTGAGATCACTTTATGAACAGCATAAACAAACTCGTCATAGGCGCGTATTACAAAATGACCACCTGACTCACTAGGAGTAAAAACAGAATGTTGACGTTCGAGTAGTTGATATTGTTCAACAAGATACTTGGCGTGCGGAATGAGCTCTTCTAACTTTTTAGTTGGAATTAATCCATGTGATTTACGAATGAATAGTGAGTCCATGAATATATCGCGTAGTGCATTTAATGTACGCGTGACGTTACAGTTTGATAGACCAAGTTCTGTGGCGGCTATATTGGCTTGACCATTTTTATAAACGGAAAGTAATACTCTAAGCTGAAGGTAATTAAGATTATCTATTTTCATTTTGGTAAGTTCTTGGCTTTATTTTCATATCACTATGAGCTCTTTGTAGGCTTGTTGCCAAGATTAATATGGCATTATGTTCTGGTTAATTCTGTTATTTATGAGTTTCATCCTGTTTTTAAGTGATTGAAATAACCTTATTTCTGATGGTGAAATTTAATTTTTCTGGGTTTTATGAGTGAATGTGTGAATGAGTTCAGGAATAAAGTTGAAAGATATGTCGAGATAAAAAATTGTGACATTCGTACTTGTGTTGTCTATTGGTGTGTCGTAGGAGGATGGGTTAGGCTAAATAACCATCGATATAAAAGCGTGATTTCAGAACGAATGCTTGCTTTATTCTTAAGCAAAAGTGTGGTTACTTATCCTTAATGCTAGAGGTTTGCTAATTTAGAAAAGTCGCTATGAGTTGCAGTATTCGTATCGCATTTAGGGCTCACTTAACAGGAGGTATTTATGGCAGAAGAGCAATTCACTGAAACTGGTTTTTGGAACAAAATCAAAATGTTTGGTCGCCAGGCTGGGCGTGAGGTGGTTGAGCGTGCTTTGTGGCTTTACTATGCTGCGCAAAAGCCTAATACACCTACGTGGGCCAAGTCGGTAATTTTTGGGGCCTTGGCGTATTTTATCTCGCCTTTAGATGCGATTCCCGATTTAACGCCGTTAGTCGGTTTTACTGATGATTTAGGGGCGTTAGCGGCGGCGTTGACTATGGTAACGCTTTATATTGATGATGAGGTTAAATCACTGGCTGCGGCTAAGTTAGCGTTGTGGTTTGGCGATGAGCCGACAACGCCTAAATACTGATATCTCTGAGCATTAAACCTTAAAAATATGATTTTATTAGTGGTTAATGAAGATGAGTTGGCTTAGTTTTTTGAGGGTAAAAAAATTTTCTGTTAAACGTTTCACTATTACGCAATTGCGCTATATGCTAGCGCTGTTTTGTGAACCCATTGTGTGTGTTTAGGCAAATAAATGAAAAATATTATGGTGGTGATCCTGTGGTTGATAGGAGTCTCTGCCGCCACTCCCGTGTTCGCCGATAAGGCCTCGCCAGAACAACTCGCTCGTCTGTACCTCGATTTTATGGCTCAAACTAGTCGTCAGAGTGAAACTCTGTGGCCGGGATTTCGTCTCGACGATAAAGTCCACCTCTTCAGCTATGCGGGCAGTGTTTGGTTACGTCAGCCCGGTGGTGAGATTATTAAAGACAACAGTGTGTTAGAGTCAGTTAACCTTCACTCTGGTCTATCAGTTAATTTTGGTTTTCCTCAGTATCAAGGGGTGGCTGGTGTGCTGATCCAGCTCGAGCCTCCCACGATTCAATTTGATAGTACGACAAAAACTGCCGATTTGCCTTTCGTGATTTGGGCTGGCAATAGCGTGCATGAGGCGTTTCATTTTTACGCTCAATCCGAGTGGCGTGTATTAGAGGACGCTCGCCGCTATGAAGGGGAGGTCTACCCGCTTAATTTTGATGCGCGCTATTACCGTCTTCAGTTATTCAACTCGCTCATGTCAGCCTTAAAACAGCCCGAGCAACAAGCATTGTACTTAGGCCATGCGGCTTACTGGTTGCAGGCATGGCGTCAAACGGCGCCTAACGAAGATAAAGTCAGTTATGTGAGTGATTTAGTCGAAGGCAGTGCAAAATACGTTGAGTTGATTGCGGACGCGCGCTTCCTGAGCCAAAACCAAACCTATCTCGGTTATCAACAGATACTGCTGCAATATGTGCAGGATTATTATCAACAGCAGCAAATGCTTGGCGGTTGGACGGCCGAAGCTGAGAATATCGGCGCACTTGCGGGAATACTGTTAGATAGCACCCAAGATGCCTATGTGTGGAAAGAGTCAGTGATGTCGGGCATGTTGCCTGTGGATTTACTACTGGGTCGCATTAAGCCGATTACTCCACCGGTTGGGCAAAATAGTGCACAGAAGAAACGTCTGCAAGATATGCTGGCTTACTATCCGTCGACTGATCAAAAATTGGCTCAGCTATTGCGAGATGTGCAGGACCCCAAGGTGCCACTATTGGTCATGCCGAGCGTAAGCGATAGCAGTAGTTTTATGGATGTGGGGGAAGTTCGTTCCGGGTTTTATGTTGTGCCTTATCAAGAGGAAATGACTCAGGCTTATTTAGGGATGAGTGTGCAATTTAGTAACTTAAATGTCAGTGGTAGCCCCTTGTTGGATGTGCCTTTGCAAAATTATTGTGAGGGCATTGAAGCCGCAACTCTGTTACCTTTGGGGTTTACCTTCCAACGCGAAGGTCAGTATCTGGTGTTTAATGAGCCGGAAATCCACGGAACAATAAGGGTTTCTGCAAGTGTTGTTGAGGGAAGAACCCTCTACTGTGCGATGAATTAATATGAGAAAAAATCAGCTCGAATTTACCTACATGCGTGGCATTGCGATTATTTTTATCGTGCTTGGGCATAGTATTTACAACTCTGAGGAAGGGTTTCCGTTATTGCTGGAAAATTTACTCAGAGGTGGCACGGCGCTGTTCGTGTTTATCTCTGGTTATTTTTTCCATCGGATTTTTTATAAGGACTTCGATTACGGTAAGTTCATGAAGAATAAAGTGCAAAATGTGCTTTATCCTTTCTTAGTGGTTTCTGCTGTTGGCTTATTCTGCTTGAGTTTGCGCTGGATTTTTATGGAGCATCAGCCACTTGAACAGTTGTTGCTCAGTATTTTTTATACCGTACGAAATGGTTACATCTTGTACCCGCATTGGTATATCCCTTTTATCATGGCAGTGTTTTTATTGTCGCCAGTATTTTTATGGTTTATTCGCTGCTCACAGCAAATGCGTTGGACGCTATTTGTACTGAGTTGTGTGGCGGCCATTTTGCTCCACAGACCCATA
Organism: Shewanella sp. LZH-2; assembly: GCF_016859145.1. Classification (NCBI taxonomy): domain Bacteria; kingdom Pseudomonadati; phylum Pseudomonadota; class Gammaproteobacteria; order Alteromonadales; family Shewanellaceae; genus Shewanella; species Shewanella sp. LZH-2. The sequence continues at coordinate 4,306,227 of NZ_CP069350.1, read as the reverse complement.
GGCAACGTTAACTTTATTCATTCAGTCGTTTATTTTATGCCTTTCTATTTGATTGGTATTTTATATTCCCAAGATGAACATCTTGTGTCGCGCTATGGTTCCATTTTAAGTGCGCTAGCAGGGATTTTCCTTATCGTGAGCTTGGTCGAACAGAGTTATATAGTGCAGCATGTGGGTAACTATCATAAAGCACCGTTTGAATATAACGGCATCGACTGGCAGTTTATCCAAAAACTGAGCCTGTGTGTGTTGGTGCTTAACTTCTGTGATTGGTTGTCAAAACGTAGTCGCTTACCTTGGCTTATCGAAATCGCCGAAATGAGTTTTGCGATTTTCTTTATCCATCCGCTGTTCGATATGTTGTTTAATACCACTGCAACGATATTCCGTTTACGTTTTCCGCCTGGGTCTGCTATCACGAGTATTCTGTTCTCGGCAGCGATTTTTCTCTTCCTGATGGTGGGTAGTATTATCACGGCACGCTTTATCAAAAAACGTTTAGGTAACCGTTCTCGTCTTTACATCGGTTGGTAATCCTTCACAAGCACAGGGGAATTAAGTTTAAATTTATTCCCCTGTGTTAGCGTGTTTTGCATTGAATTTCCCATGGAAAACATAATGCAAACTATCACCTTAGCACGTCTTGGAATTGTCGGCCTATGGATGGCAACGCCAGTATTTGCCAATGCGACTCCCAAACCTGTACTTGCCGTAGAACAAGAGGCTTTCTTCAATCAATTAGCCGCCCATTGCGGTAAAGCGTTTGCGGGTAAAGTCGTCTCAAAGGACAGCGCCGATGCGGCTTTTCGTGATAAGTCATTAGTGATGCATGTGCGAGAGTGCAGCGATACTGAGCTGAAAATCCCATTCCATGTGGGAGACGACCACTCCCGTACTTGGGTGATCACTAAAACGGATCAGGGGTTAAGGCTAAAGCACGATCACCGCCATCAAGATGGGACTGAAGATAAAGTCACTATGTATGGTGGCGATACCGCCAGTATGGGAACCAGTCAAAAGCAATCATTTCCCATCGATCAGGCATCGATTGATAACTTTATGCAAAATGGCCTAACCCAGTCTGTCACTAATGTGTGGCATATAGAAGTTACGCCAAACACCTTCAGTTATTTACTCACTCGGGAAGCCCGTCATTTTCAAGTGGATTTTGATCTAACCCAACCACAGCCTTTACCGCCAGTTCCTTGGGGACATGAGTAGGTTAAAGCGTAATTAAAACAAAACCTCTGAGCTTTTCGAGTTCAGAGGTTTTCTGGAAGCGGTCTTGTAATCTTAGTTAGCTCTAGGCTCGAAGGTAAAAGATTGTCCCGCCAGTGCTGCCTCAAACATTAATCCGCCCTTGGCAACGGTAAAGACTGCCATGCCATTGATATAGGCTGCGGTGGCAGATTGATTACCACCGGCTTGACCAGCGCCTGCCGAGTTGCCTGTGGTGCCCGCTTTGGCGTTAGCGCCCATATTGATGGCAACGGCGGAGGCTTGGGCATCAAACTCAAAACTGCCACTGGTGAACTCATTGTAGGATTTGGCATCTTTAAAGAAGATGATCTCACTATAGGCTTGTCCACCTAATTGAAATCCAATAGATAGCTGGGTTAGGCTGGAGTCTCCCATATATTGCCCCGCTTGAAAAACCCGACCTTTGCCGTAGGCGGCGCCAATACCAATCCCACCTTTGCCAACTGTTGGAAAGAGGGCGTAGCCATAGGCGGTATCAAAAAATTTGCGGGTTTCCTTGGCTTGGTGAAAATTTTTTAAAGCCTCAGTGTAACTATCATCTGCTTGCGCAACTGGTGTCAGTAAGCTGGCAATCAAGCAGGTCGATGCGACAACAAAAGATAAAATTGATTTCATGGCGTTCCTCCTTAAGTCTTGGTTCCATCAGACTACCCTTTGTTGTCACAAATGACAGCCTAAAGCTGCGTTAATGTCAGCTCGGATTCAGTTTTTCAATAAGACATGTTGCCAGTTTTGATTGCTAAGCGATGGTTTAGTTCTGAGGTGGATTGGGCGTGGTGGTCGATTTTTCCTTGCTATCGTTCGATTCTTGCTGCAGTTGTTGAATAAATTCAAACTCCTCGGGGGTGAGTACTCCTGAAGATGAAGATTCAACTTTGGGCTTAGGCACTGATAAATGGCCTTTCAAATACGCTGTGCGAGTGATCTGCTTTAGACCATAGGCGGCAAGTAAGTAGAAACTTAATAGTAAGCTTAATCGGGGCAAGGCGTGGGATAAGGCTGAAAGCGAGTCGCCTAGATAAAAAGGCAGTACAACCACAAATACACGCAGTAGCCAGTTAAATAACATCGCTAAGGTTAGGCCAAATAACCAGCGGAAACGGATGAGTTTCAAGGTGTCCTGTGGTGCATCGCTCAATGGCGGTTGACTGACTTTATATTGTTTAAGTAGATGCCAAAGAGCGACAAAATAGGCTGCTGTTTGAGTAAACAGCAACAACGGCATTGCTAAACTCCAGTGGCTGAAATCGATCGTCAGCGGATTATTAAAGAATTCAGCCTGAAACCAAATGGCGTTTTTATGTAAGTTGAGCCGCAAAGTAATATCTATAACTGCAAGCAGTAGTGTGATAATCGCCGGCCAATAATGCCATGAAAAACCAATTGGCTCAGTATGTTGCTCTAAACTGCGTTTGCAATAGAGGTAAAGCAGTGGCATGAGTAAAAAATAAATCGGGGCAAGCAAATTAAATAATATGTGGATAGGAATTGGCGTGTTATCACGGTTAAGCATTCCCGTCAGAAAATACAGTGCGATGAGACTTAGAAAAGCCGCCAATAGCTTTTGATTATTGTCCGAATGATAAAAGTAACGAATATAAATAGCTAACGCGAGGCAATGTAAGCCACCAAATAGGGATAACCACCAATAGGCTTGAGCAAAAAATGTATTAAATTCGTTCATTTTGTCACCTCGACGACCTGTTATATCAGGGAAATTCGAGGCGAAAAAGCATTCCTAGGTATTTTTCTGTGAAATAGCGATGCGTTGATGACGATTAGATGCGGCTTCGGGGACTGACGCAGGTACGGGATGACGCTCGGCCAGTAAGTGTTTGATTGCACGAATGGGATGCGGTAACAGCATTCTCGGCCCCGCGAAAATCATGATCTCTTTGACCTGCGCCTTTTGGGCGGGCTTGTAGCAATGCACTGGGCACTTATTGCACGTGGGCTTATCTTGCCCATAGGGACAACGGTCGAGGCGAACGGCTGCATACTCTAGCAGTGCTAAACATTCTTCACACAGGCCGGATGCCGTTTGGCCTTGGTGCTTAGCTTTGCAATAGATCTTCGCCATCGCGCTAATGGTTTGATGCTCGTAGCGCAGTTTGCCTGTGAGTAGGGCCGCTGAGTCCATGGGAATACCTTAGTCTGTTACTCGGATAATCCCATCATAAGCAGCGGCACTGGCTTGTTCAAAACGTAAGTGTCAATTTATGAAGATGCGCACAAAATAAGACTTTAAATGTGCATTACCTTATCGGCGGCCAGAGTCCAGCGGGTGAGATCCTGTAAGGTGCCAATTTCAGCGCCTTCGAGCAGCATATCCGTATTCACTCCCCGCGCTTGAGCGCAGGTTTTACACAGTAAAATCGGGACTTGCTGAGCACTAAGGATCTCAAACATTTGCTGCAAGTTATAGCTTAAATCAGGCGTTGTCTGCTGTTTGAGTGCCCCAAATACCGCATCTGACATTAAAAAGATTTTGAGATCAACATCTTGCTCGGTTTGATCCTTGAGGGCTAAAGCAATGCGCAGGCTGTTAAACAGTTTTTCTGTGCCGTATGGACTCGCGTGGGCAACAATAAGAATTTTTTGCATTAGGCTTTCCTTAATTTTTTGCAAACGGTCATAAACCTTAGCAGTCTAGCCGAATTGCTTATATCGATTTGCGTGCAAGATCGGATAAAACGGCATAAATACTTGATTTACACAGACACTATGGACTTTAATAGCGGTTAATCACTGCTCAACTTTTGGACAAAACTCCTTGTCAGTCGCAGACCACTGAGTCGTTCTGGCAAGCCAACTGCAATAGCTTCTAACAGGAAGCAGCCATAAAAGGTGAAGAAGAATGAAGGTCATTGTCGTTTTAATACTGATCGTTATCGGAGTGTTTTTATTTCGTCGTGCCCAGCGCTTGGCGAAGGAAGAGCAAGAGGCAATGATGGCAAAAAAAACAACTGAAATGACAAAGGATACTAATTCTTTCCCAGAAGTGGCTGAATCTACGCCCGAAGTTACTCCTCCAGTAAATAATACGCCTGAAGACGCTTCTGCTATTATGAAAGCGCCTGAGATTGAATTAATGCCGAGGGAAGAGGTGCATCAGCCTAGCCGCGCCGAAATCGTTGCAATAAGTGAAGATATTATCGATGTCGATATTCCCGCTGTGCCCAATGAAGACCCTGTGATTATCTTGGCCGACGCCTCTGAAAAAATTGAGAAAGAGGCTGAAATTAAACCTGTATCCTCCGAGGCCGAAGGCCTTGCGACACCAGGCTCATGGGCGAATGTGACATTGCAGCGTGCGTTCGAAGGTTATCAAAGTGCAGAGACCGAACTTGCGCGCTATAACGCGTTACAGGATGTGATTGCAGAGTGTTATAAGCAGCGAAAATCGACTGACTATTTAGCCTATGGTGCAGCACTGTGTGAGCTTTATCCGGCATTATTCCATCGAGCGAATGCCACCAAGCCCAAACAGGTTGAGCTTAAAACCACAGGCTTTATGCAACTTGCAACATTATTAAATGATACTCAAGCCTTTAACGAAGCTATCGCGCTATGTCAGCAGGCTGTCTCACTTGGCTTAACCGACGGTACTGTCACTGGATTCGAAGGCCGGATCAGCCGTATTGAGAAGGCGCAGGCAAAAGCTGCAACTGCATAAAAGTGATAGTAAGAATGACTCTGTTGTCATGGCGTAAGGTTAAAGACTCTGGCATAAGCCAGTTAATTCTAGCGCCTCAAATGCCCATAACCTAAAAGCGGTTATTTAACGGCTAAAAGCCGTGTAGAATCCGGAGACTTACCGCGCAAAAGGCGAACTAAGGTTCGCTTTTTTTATGAGCTATTTTTATGAAGTGTGTTGCGAGTTTCTTGAATCAAATCGTCAAAATGAAATTACCCTTGGTTGTCTTATTTGCCAGCTTGGCTCTTGGGCTGACAGGTTGCACTAAAACCCCGGAATGGACGCTATTTTATTATCCCAAGGCGATCTCGCTGCCAACGACGCCGTTACAACCTGATGATATCAATGGTTATTACGACACTCTCGAACAATGCCAGCGCAAAGCCCATGGATTACAGCGTTTAACGGGGTCAGGTATGAGTGGCTTCGAGGCCAGTGGCGCGGGCGTATATCAATGTGGCCAGCAGTGTGAGTTGAACGATAAGTCAGTGCTGGTGTGCAAGCTGCTCACTCAATAGGGAATGTATTGATGAAGTTCAAACAGGATTTTTTCACCCAATTGCCTGAGTTTTATTCCCAAGTCTATCCGCAGGGCATTAGTAACCCCCATTGGCTCGCTTGGAGTGACGATGCCGCGTCATTAATTGGGTTAAGTCAGCCAACAGATGAGTTATTACAGGGCTTATCGGGTAACGCGGCTGTTGAAGGTGCAAGCTATTATGCGCAGGTTTATAGCGGGCACCAGTTTGGTGGCTACACCCCTAGATTAGGCGATGGGCGTTCGATTATCCTCGGTGAAGCAATCGGCCCTAATGGTACATGGGATGTGGCACTCAAAGGCGGCGGACCGACCCCTTATTCTCGTCATGGTGATGGCAGAGCCGTAATGCGCTCTGCGGTGCGGGAGTTTCTCGTTTCTGAGGCATTGCACCATTTAGGTGTGCCAACGACCCGTGCCTTGGCGGTGATCGGCTCTGATATGCCCGTTTGGCGCGAGAGCCAAGAAACCGCAGCCATTACTGTGCGTTTGGCGCGCAGCCATATCCGTTTCGGTCATTTCGAATTTTTCTGCCATAGCGAGCGTGGTCAAGCCGATAAGCTGACTCAATTGCTCAACTTTACCTTGAAGCAGCATTATCCGCATTTGAGCTGCGATCTGGCGGGTTATAAAGCTTGGTTTTTACAGGTGGTGCAAGATACCGCCAAGATGATCGCCCATTGGCAGGCTATCGGTTTTGCCCACGGGGTGATGAACACCGATAATATGTCGATTCTTGGTGATAGTTTCGATTTTGGCCCGTTTGCCTTCCTCGATACCTTCCAAGAAGACTTTATTTGCAATCATTCCGATCCTGAGGGGCGTTATGCCTTTGGGCAGCAGCCCGGCATTGGGCTGTGGAACCTGCAACGTTTAGCGCAGGCGTTGACGCCTGTGATCCCGTCCGATGATTTAATTGCCGCTTTGAATCAATATCAACATGCTCTAGTGCAGCATTATTTGATGCTGATGCGCGCTAAGTTAGGACTCGCTGAGCGAGCGGATTCGACAGCCGAGCAGGATCAAAAGGACTTAGAACTCATTGGCCGCTTTACCGTGTTGATGGAGAAAAATCAGCTGGATTACAGCAACACTTGGCGTCGATTTGGTCAGCTTGATCCTAGCAGTGTGCACTCGCCTTTGCGGGATGATTTTATTGATCTCAACGAGTTCGATACTTGGTATCAGGCATATCAGGTGCGGCTTGGTAAGGTTACTGATGTTGAGGCGTGGCAGCAGGCGCGTAATAACATCAATCCCAAGTATATTTTGCGCAACTATTTGGCCCAAGAAGCGATTATCGCCGTTGAAGAAGGGGATCTTGCGCCGTTACAGCGTTTGCACCAAGTGTTGCGTCAACCGTTTAGCGAGCAAGCTGAGCATGACGATCTGGCCAAGCGTCCTCCGGATTGGGGGCAAGGGCTGATTATGTCGTGCAGTAGTTGATGGAAGTAAAGATGAAATTAAACGCCATTCAGTTAGATAGCGCCGCGTTAAGCTTAAGTGTGAGCGGTGATATCGATTTTGATCATTTCGAAACCTTTGCCGAGCCGTTAGCCCAGGCCCTAGATTGCCGCGTGCGCGAGCGTCAATGGGGAGCCGATCGTCATCAATGGTTATTGGAGTTTGAAGGTACACCACTTTGGCTCAATTATGAGTTTTACGGCAATATCTGTTGGCTGAGTGTGGAGCGTGAGGCTGATGTTGAGGTGCTAGAATACCTTGCCACGCTGTTAAGCCGCCACTTATGAGCGCGCCACCATTTAATGAGAGAGTTCCAATGAGCCTAGATACGTTAAATCAACACCAAAGTGCCATCGATAATGCTGATTCGGGGGCGGCCTTTGCTTTTCAAGCTCTAACACCGGATTTGATTTTAGATGCTATCGAAAGTCTTGGCATTTACCCTGAAACGGGCCTACTTGCACTCAATAGCTACGAAAACCGCGTGTATCAATTTCGCAGTGATGAAGGGCGGCGCTATGTAGTGAAGTTTTATCGTCCAAATCGTTGGACCGATGCGCAAATTCAAGAGGAGCACGATTTTGCCCTCGCGCTTGCCGAGCAGGAAATCCCGATGGCGGTGCCAGCCTTAGTGCAAGGGCGTACCTTGCACCATTTCCAAGGTTTTCGGTTTGCACTGTTTCCTTCTATCGGTGGTCGAGCCTTTGAGGTCGATAATTTAGAACAGTTGGAATTTGTTGGCCGTTTTATCGGTCGTATACATCAGTACGGCGCACAGTCGGTTTTTCATGCCCGCGAACCGCTCAATCCGCAAATCTTAGGCGATGAGCCTTTGGCGTGGTTGAAACAATCAGAATTGGTGCCGACTTCTCTACGGGTCGCCTTTTTCACTGTGGTCGAACAAGTGCTGGCGAAGGTCAACACCGTTTGGTCGCAGCAATGTTTCAAACCGATTCGCTTGCATGGTGATCTACACCCAGGGAATATTCTTTGGACACCCGATGGGCCGGGTTTTGTGGATTTAGACGATGCCCGTATGGGACCTGCCATTCAAGATTTATGGATGATGCTAACGGGGGATAGGGCGCAGCAGCAACTGCAACTCGAGATATTGCTCGAAGCCTATGAGGAATTTTGTGAATTCGATACGCGGCAACTGGCGTTGATTGAACCCCTACGCGCATTACGGATGGTGCACTATAACGCTTGGATTGGCAGGCGTTGGCAAGATCCGGCTTTCCCTATGCATTTCCCATGGTTTGGGGATGAAAAGTATTGGGAGCAGCAGATTTTGGCATTTAAGGAGCAACTCGCGGCGCTTAATGAACCACCGCTAAGTTTGATCCCTTACTAAATGTGTGAACAGGGTGGGATTTACGAGGCTCTCTTGCCTAACGGATTGAACTCTCAGCTTGAGTTACACTCAAAAAATGAAATATGTTAGGCTCCAGCTATTTTAGATAATTGATTTAAGGAAAATTCATGAAAAAAGCATTACTTATGGCGGCAGCGCTGTTATTGGCTCCATTAGCGGTTTCGGCAGCGGAATACAAAGAAGGCGTACATTACACTGTGATTAATGATGGTCCCGCGACAGCTAAACCTGAAATCACCGAGTTTTTCTCTTTCTATTGCCCACATTGCTACAACTTTTCGAAAACGGTTGTGCCTAAAATTTTGGCTGAAAAGCCAGCAGGTGTGGAATTTAACCAAGCCCACGTTGATTTTATTGGCAAAGAAATGGGCGTAGAGATGTCACGCGCTTTTGCGGTTGCTCATCAACTCAATGTCGATGAAAAAATCGATGCGGCTTTATTTGCTGCCATCCATGACAAGAAACAACACTTTACTAGCCGTGACGATGTGCGTGCCTTATTTGTGGCTAATGGCGTTGATGGTAAAGCTTTTGATGCCGCAGCGGATTCATTTATGGTCAAAGCCCAAATGGCGAAAATGAAGCGCGATACTGAAAACGCGAAACTTTCTGGCGTGCCTGCGCTCGTGGTGAATGGCAAATACCGTGTTGAAACGGGTGCGATTAAGTCCTATGACGAGCTATTAGACATTGCATATTACTTAGCGAGAAAGTAATTATCTTAGGATTGCGGTGATTTAGTCATCTAATTGCCATCTAACTCATTGATAATTAATAAGTAACACAAAAGGAGCCGAGCGCTCCTTTTTTATTGGCCGCATCAAATTGTCCACGATACGTTGAACCAGTTTTGCGGAGAATGCGTATTAGGATTTAGGCAAAAAAAAACCGTACTTCCGATAATGGAGAGTACGGACTTGAGCCATATGGCTCATTTTTACCCTGAGTAACACGGATGATTTTAGATAAGCGTCAAAATAATGTCAATAGTCAAAATATTGACACTTGGGTTTGTGTTTATCATTGCTTTATTTTTATAAATTAAATCAATTTGTTATTTTGTATTTATTGTAAGTTTTGAAAATAATTCTTTATCGATGAAACTCAATTGGACATCTTTCTGTCAAATGACTGTGGTCAATAACAACAAAAATGCCTGTAGGGGGTTATATGAGAGTTTTCCCTGTCTACGCACCTAAGCTTATTGTTAAGCATGCGCGTATTTTTCTCACTGGCGTGATATGGGTAAAAGACTTAGGTCGATTGGAATTTGAAAAAGGAAGATTTTTATTACCGAGAAAAAGCCTGCCAAAAGTAAAGCAGGCTATCTTAGAGCTGAACGAATTGATTGAAGCGCAGAATCATCAAACTAAAACAGCTTAGATTTCACTATTGAGCAAGCCAACAAGTCCGGTAACTTTCTCGTTCCAAGAACTCAGTTCTTGCTGCAATTGTTGGTTTTGCTCACTTAATTGTTGGTTTTGCTCACTCAAGGTTGACGTCTTTTGCTTCTCTTCCTCTAGCTCCATTTTTAGAAGCTCGATAGTTTCGAGTGTAGCCTGGATCTTGGTTTCCAGTTTGGACAGTAATTCAAGGCTCATCTGGAGAGTCCTATAGTTTCTGGATGGGACTGTGATTCTAGCAGTGCCAAGAGCATAAGGAATAGCAGTCTTTGCCGTTTGGCTAAAAAATACCCGATAACGGAGTGCTAATTTAAGTTTTTTTGCATTTGTTATTAACTCGTTAGTACTCTTGGTTTTATTTATTATCGGAATGGCCCATGACATCAAGCCTGCTCGCCATAATTCCCCTGTTATTAACCTTAGTGTTAGCCCTATGGTTGCGACGTACCTTAGTTGCCCTAGGTGTTGGTATCCTCTCGGGCGCCTTGATTATTGCCCACTTCAATATACTGCAAAGCTTAAGTTATCTTGTGGAGATAGGCGTTAAGCAGTTTTATAGCCAAGATGCATGGCAATGGTGGCATTTAAACGTGCTAATGGCCATGTTATTGCTGGGGAGCATGACACAGCTACTTGCCCGAAGTGGTGCGGTAGGGCAGTTCGGTGACTGGTTATATCACCGTATTCGTACGGGCCGACAAGCGCGTATTGGTGTCGTATTGCTGGGTTGGTTAGTGTTTATTGATGGTATTTTTAGCTGCCTTGCCGTGGGCCATGTGTGCCAACCGTTGAGCCAGCGTTATGGTATTCGTCAGACGCAACTGGCTTATTTAGTAGACTCTAATGCGTCGCCGCTTTGTTCACTCTTGCCTTTTTCTAGCTGGGGGCCCTATGTGATGGCGCTACTGGCGGGACTCAGCTTTTTACCCGTTTCAGCCCTTGAAGCCTTTATCGAGGTGGCCTTATCCAATTTTTATGCGATTACGACTTTAGGTTTGTCGTTGATTGTGGCCTGGTTTGGGGTCGGATTTCATCCTGTGGAGAGGGCTGCGTTGGGAGCTGAGCCGCTGGATGCTGATCATGTTGAAATTGTATCGCCTAGCACTCAAGGGAATCCTTGGCTGTTGTCCATTCCGATGCTGACCTTACTGTGCGCCTCTGTCGGTTTAACTCTCTGGTCTGGCGCGCAGCAGGTGCCGTCATGGGATATTTCGGCCTGGTTAGCCAAAGCTGATATTGGCGCTGCGATGCGTGATGCGTGTTTGTTATCGACGTTAGTGACTCTAGTGTTGTTGCTGCTGTCGGGCCGAAGCATTGGGAAACTGCTGGGCGATTTAGCCCATGGGGTTCGGATGATCGCCTTTGCTATCGCGATTTTACTCTGCACTTGGATGATAGGTGCTGTAATCCAAGATCTGGGCGTGGCGAGTTTATTGGCCGATTGGGCAAAATGGTATTTATCCCCCAGTTTGCTGGTGGCGGGGATGTTCCTACTCTGCGCTATCATGGCCTTTGCCACTGGCTCAAGCTGGGGAACCTTTGCGATTATGATCCCCATCGGCGGAGAAATCGCCCATAACATGGATGCCAGCTTGCTGTTACCTGTATTAAGTGCGGTGATGGCAGGCTCGGTGTTTGGCGATCACTGCTCGCCGATTTCCGATACCAGCGTGCTGAGCGCGACGAGCTCAGGCTGTTTACCCCATGACCATGTGGTGACCCAATTACCTTTCGCACTTATTGCTGCTGTTGCGGCATTGGTGGGATTTCAGTTAGTCAATTTATCTGTGGCAACAGTTTTTGTATGGTGTGGCGTGATATTTACGGCGCTAGGTTTGCTCATGCTCATGACGCGCTTTTATCCACCCTGGGTGGGCGCTCGTTCGCAGACAAACTGAGCCTTTCGGGGTAAAATGGTCACAGAATTAACTATCTGATTTAAGAGATTATCCCTATGAGCATTACCCGTTTAGATGTTGGTACACGTATGAGCAGCATAGTGATCCACCAAGGCACAGTGTACTTATGTGGCCAAGTGGCGAAGGATAAGTATCAAAACATCACCGAACAAACGACGACTATGCTAGAGGAAGTTGATACCCTGTTAGCGCAGGCGGGCAGTTCCCGTGAGCACTTGTTGTCAGCCACTATCTATCTAAAGGATATGAATGACTACGATGCCATGAATGCCGTTTGGGACGCTTGGGTACCACAAGGTCATGCGCCTGCCCGTGCCTGTGTACAGGCGGCGATTGCCGAGCCCGAATATTTGGTTGAAGTCTCTGTGATTGCAGCTGTAGCCAAGGCGTAAACCGATCTACAGCTAAGTCAGTCGTAAAGCCAAGTTAATACTTGGCTTTATTCGTCATCAGGTAATTGCTGCCAGAGATTCTGGTGTCATATCCGTCGCAACAACGCGATTTTCAATTAGAACAAGATCTTCAGTTAGAAATAGCGAGCCAGATTTGCCGGAATATTTGGGCTGTGCGAGGCATAATGTGCCTGCAAGCCTTGGGAGATGGCTTCAATATCCAGTGTTGGTAAATCTTGCGCTATGATGGCCGCAGCCCAAGATGCGTGGAGCTTGAGTTGAGTATAATGTTCAGTTTCAACAAACCGTGCCAACGAATAACGGCTGCCACCCAATCCGTGTCCCCAACCTTCGCTAACCTCAAAGGGGGAATCGAGTCGCTTGCTATCAAACTCCACCAAGTAGGGGGATTGGCCGTGGTGACCTCCAGTCCAATCGCCTAATTCCAACAGCAGAATCATCCTTGCCATTTATTTTTGCTCCTTTGTTATTGGCTCGCAATCATAACACGGCCAAAACTAGCAGTGGGATCCGTGGGCGTGATGGCGATAATGCTATCTAGCCGCAGTGTTTGCTGGCCCGCTTGATGTTCAACGACTAGCCATTCAGTCTTATCTGCATGGGTCTGAGTCGTAATTGCCCGTGCTTGGCACTGGCTGCCGTCCTGTAACTCAATCTTGAGCCAATAGCTCCGAAGGCAAGCCAGCTCAAGGTAGTCATAATGGGCACAGGGGATCATTTTATAGTCAGACATCATCTTTCTTCTCAGTTGAATGATTTAGGTGCAATTCAAGGTCTCATCACTCAGTGATAGGAGGATTGAATATGAAATGCATCTTACTCGTTGGTCTTTTGTGGTTGCAGTGGTGGCAACCTGTATTTGCTCAGACATTGGCCCCATTTCAAGCGCAGAGTGCCGTGACCCGTCCTTATATTATCGAACTTTACACCTCGCAGGGATGCAGTAGTTGTCCGCCCGCCGAAGCTTGGTTATCTGGGCAGTTTAACCAGACCGATTTATGGCAGAAATATTTTCCGCTAGCCTTTCATGTGACCTATTGGGATTACCTTGGTTGGCGGGATATTTTTGGTCAAAAAGTATTTAGTGAGCGCCAATATCAACATTTAAACCAAAAGCATACACGGCAAGTGTATACGCCACAGTTTGTGATTAATGCTAAGGAGTGGCGTGGCTGGTTTTCGGGTGAATTAACCGAGATTTTTGCCGTGCCTCAACCTGAGGTGGGTGTGCTTAAAGTGCGTATCGCCAACCAGCAGCTTGAGGCGAGTTTTGTGCCACAGCAACCTTGGGGGCAGCATAAAGATTTGAGTCAAGCACGTTTACAGTTAGCACTCGTCGGCTCAGGGTTAACTAGTGAAATTAAACGCGGTGAGAATCGCCATAAGCAGTTAACCCATGACTTTGTTGTATTTAGCATGCAATCAATCCCTGTGAGTGTCCGTGCGACGGAGTTTGTTGCATCAGATTCAGCACTGTATTTTGAGCAATATCTCAATAGCATTCCGGCTACGGCGAAGAAGGCACCTCATTTAGCTTGGGTGGTGTGGTTAACGCTAAATGAAGAGCCCATACAAGCCGTCGGTGGTTGGCTTGAGGCGAAGCAGGGGGAAATCCAAAGTCAATAAGGGAAGTAGAATCAACCTATTCAAGATTACGGCAAGCTAATAAGACATTTTTGCTGGGTTATTTTATTGGCTAAGACTTTTAGATGAATCTCACCTATTGACTTTATTCCTGTCGCTACCTAGTCTGCTTGTTCAGTAATCAAGGTGGTATGCGATGGAAATAAAATACGATTTAAAACCTGCGTCCGAACGCCGTACTGAGCAATTCAAGCCCGAAGGAAATGTGGGCTTCGGTAGCCTCAGAACCGATCATATGTTTTTAATGGATTATCGCGATGGTGAGTGGCGCGATCCTCGTATTGTGCCCTATGGCCCGTTTGAAATGGCGCCGGGTGCGATGGCCCTGCATTATGGTCAGTCAATCTTCGAAGGCGCCAAGGCCTTTATGCATCAAGATGGCGAAATTTACACGTTCCGCATCAACAAAAACGCCGAGCGTATGAATCGCTCTGCGGATATTGTCTGTATTCCTAATATTGATGAGCAGATGCAAATCGATGCGATCAACGCCTTGATCGACGTAGACCGTCTTTGGTTCCCGATGCAAGAAGGTGCCTGTTTATACATTCGCCCCTTTATTTTTGCGACCGAAGACCGTCTGTCTGTAAGCCCAAGTTCGCGCTACACATTCTGCGTGGTGTTAAGCCCAAGTGGTGCTTACTACGCGGCGGGTGTGAATAAAGGCATTCGTCTACTGATCAGCAAGACTTACCATCGCGCCGTATCGGGTGGTACTGGCGCCTCTAAAGCAGCGGGTAACTATGCTGCCTCATTGCGTGCGGGTAAAGCTGCCGCACAGTTTGGTGCATCACAGGTGCTGTATTTAGATGCGAACAACCAACAGATTGAAGAAGCGGGCGCGATGAACCACTTCCACATTCTGAAAGATGGCACAGTGATCATCCCAACCTTCACCGATACCATTTTAAAATCGATTACCTCGCAATCTATTATGGAGCTGGGTGAATTGCTCGGCTGCGAAGTGCGCCAAGAGACGGTCATGCTGGATAAGTTTATCGCCGATATCGAATCCGGTGAGATTATCGAAGCGGGAGGTTTTGGGACTGCTGCCGTAGTGTCTGCTGTCGGCTCCTATATTTTTGAAGATGGTCGAGTGGTGACTGTGGGCAACGGTGAAGTAGGTGAGCATATTCAACGCATCTACAAGCTGTATACCGATATCCAGAAAGGCCATATTCAAGGCCCTGATGGCTGGGTGAGACGCGTTGAGCGTATCGCATCTTAATAGTTTCTAAATCAATACGATAAGGCTCCATGATGGAGCCTTATTCTTTTTCGTCTTGCCGCTTTTGTATCTGTTGTATTAAAAGTGTTTGGCAATCTTTGGCGCTCAGCGGTTTACTCAGCAGAAAGCCTTGGACTTGATCACAGCCTTGCAGCGCCAAGAAGTTAAGTTGTTCTTGAGTTTCAACCCCTTCTGCCACCACATTCAACTCTAGGCTGTGGGCGAGAGCAATAATCGCGCTGGTAATGGCCGCATCATCGGGGTCGTTGGTTATGTCGCGCACAAACTCGCGGTCAATTTTTAAGGTATCAATAGGGAAACGTTTGAGGTAACTCAAGCTTGAATAGCCAGTACCGAAATCGTCTACAGCAATGGTTAAGCCTAATGCTTTGAGTTTTGAGAGGATATTAACTGACTCCTGTGGGTTGCCCATGATCATCGATTCAGTTAGCTCCAACTCAAGAGCCTGGGCGGGAAGTCCTGATACCGCAAGGGCTACTTCAATGGTTGAGATAATATCGGCCTTTAACTGTCTAGCAGACAAGTTAACGGCCATGGTGATATCGCTAAAACCTAACTCATTCCATTCGGCCAGTTGTTGGCAAGCGTGGTTAATCACCCAATGGCCTATTTGATTGATCATGCCTGTTTCTTCCGCGAGGGGAATAAACTCGGCGGGAGAAATGGGGCCTAATTCTGAATGCTGCCAGCGCAGTAGTGCTTCAAGCCCTGTCAGAGATCCATTGCGTAGGCAAAACTTAGGTTGATACACCAAGCTTAACTCATTGTGGGCGATTGCTTGTTTTAATCCCGTTTCGAGCAGCATATGGCGAGTCGCCATCTCATTGAGTTTATTGGTGTAAAACTGAAAGTTATTTCGCCCGAGAGCCTTAGCATGGTACATGGCGGTATCGGCAAATTTAATTAACGAATCCACATCTACAGCATCATTAGGATAGAGACTGATACCTATCGAAGTGGAGATCGTGAGGGATTTGTCCTCTAATAAGAAGGGCGCTTGAAAGGCTTTGAGCACTTTTTCCGAAATTAACGTCGCCGCTTTAGTTTTCGCCACACCTTCTAGAATAATAGTAAATTCATCACCACCTAAGCGGGCTACGGTATCTCCTTCGCGGACGGCATTTTGCAGCCTATGGGCCACTGCTTTGAGTAATAGATCGCCAATGTGGTGCCCCATCGAGTCATTGATATGCTTAAAACGGTCGAGGTCTAAAAACAGTAGGGCGACAATATTATTCGATCTATGTGCTTGAGATATCGCGTGATTAAGCCGGTCTTGGAATAAGGTTCGATTAGGCAGCCCTGTGAGCGTGTCAAAGCTTGCGAGGAAACGTAAATCTTCCTCGGCCTTTTTACGTTCGGTAATATCAGTAAATACTGCCACAAAGTGGCTAGTTTCACCTTTTACGTCAATTACTTGATTTATCTCGAGCCACACCAAAATTGCTCTACGGGCCTTATTGCGGATCCAAATTTCTCCCGCCCAATGTTTATGGCGTAGTAGTTGCTGTTCAATGCTATTAAACAGATCCCGTTGTTTTCTACTGTAGGCTAAGTGAATTAAGTATTTATCACTAATCTGCCGCTCTGAATAACCAGTGATATTGCTAAAAGCAGGGTTTACCGAACGGATTCGATAGTCTAATCCTGCCACCACGACGGCTTCATTCATGCTATTTAGCACTTGTGAGGAGAGTACCAGCTCGTTTTCGATCAGCTTGCGCGAGGTAATATCCCGAGTTGTGCCCGTCATACGAATGGGATGGCCCTGCCCATTAGCTTCAACAACTTTACCTCGCTCAAGGATCCAAACCCATTTGTTGGACGAATGCTCAATGCGGTATTCCACTTCAAAGAAGGGAGTGCGTCCTTGTAGGTGTTCGGCTAACTCGTGCCTAAATCTTTCCCTATCTTCAGGATGAGCATTGTCGTGCAGTAGATGGTGACGGTTCCATTGAGGGACAGGTATATCTGTATGCGTCCGGTAAACCTGTTGTTCTTGGATATTCCAGTCCCACATCCCGTCGCCCGAAGCCCAAAGCGCCAGTTTAAGCCGTTCTTCAGATGCACGAATGCTCGTTTCAAACTCTTGTTGTTGGCGACGTTTTTGTTTGCGCCATTTTACTATCCATATCAGTAGAGTCAGTGTCAGTAGAAAATAAAGCGCATAGGCCAATTCGGTGCGATAAAAAGATGCATTGACGGTTAAATCGACCAAAAGCGTATAGTCACCTTGACGATTGTATTCAAGTGAATGGCGCACATGGAGCACGTAGTTGCCTGGATCGATATTAGTGAAGGTGATTTCATTGCCTGTCGGTAAATCGTGCCAATGGTTATCAAATCCTTCGAGGAAATAACTAAAGCGGTTTTTTCCTGTATAGCTAAAATCCAGTGAGGTGATTTCAAAGCTAACTAATTGATCTGCGTAGTTCATTACGATTTTCGGCGGATGACTCAGATCTAAAATCGTCTGTTTTTGGCCGGCAATTTTATATGCTGTGAGTGCTACCTTCGCTTCACCCCTTTTGTCAGGTAGGATTTTAGGGTTAAAGCGATTGATGCCATTAATTCCGCCAAACCAGAGATCACCATCACTGTCTTTAAGCTTTACACCACCGTTAAATTCCAGTGCCTGTAAGCCTTCCTGTTCGTTGAAATTGATAATTTTGTTATTGGTAGGGTTTAATTTTCCAATACCGGCATTGCTACTGAACCAAATATGATGCTCATCGTCCTCCAGCAGAGCGTAAATCGTATCGCTAGGTAGACCTTGTTCACGGGTATAATTACTAAAAATGGGCAATAAGGTTTGATACGATAGCCGACTAATGCCACCGTGGGTCGCAAACCAAACATCACCATTATTTGCGACTAAGATATCCCTAATGCGGTTATTGATAATGCTGTTTTTGTCATGGGGGTCATGGTAAAAAACGTCGCCATGCCCTGTTTGCATATCTAATTTTACTAGTCCATTGAGCGAACCAATCCACAGAATATTATTATTGGCCCTAAGGGTGAGTAACAGGTTTTGTGTAGGATGAAAATTTTCAATGCCTGTTAGCGAAACAGGCGTAAATTCATCATTTACAGTGGATTTCCGATATAGCGCATGGGATGTCGCTACCCAGAGCCTATTTTGATCATCTAACTCTAGACTGCGGATATAGTTCGCTTCTGCTGAGGTGTCTTTGCTATCTGCAACATTGAGTAGGCTAAATTCACCGTTTGGAGCCAGACGCCCTAGTCCATAGTTACTGGCAAACCAGAGGACGCCTTGCTTATCTTGAATAATCGAGCGCAGAGTGAGGTTTAAGTATTGAGTCCCTAACCCTAATGCCTTGGCAAAAAAAGTGCTGTAGTTTTCATATGTTTTACTATTTCGTGCTAACCGCTTAAGGCCCGCGCCTTCTGTTCCTATCCACAGTGCCTGATCTTGGCTGCGGTAAAGGCTACGGACATTATTGCTCTGTTGAGGTAATTCGGTCGTATATTCAAACAGATGCTGAAAATATTGACGGCGAGTGTTGATCTTATTCAATCCAGAATAACTCGCGCCGAGCCATAGATTGCCAAAAGGATCTTCTAGCAGGGATAAGATATTGTTTTCACTGATACTGTTTGTACGTTTGGGATCAAATTTATGATAAGTGGCAACGAATTGATCCGCCTCTCTTTCTAATTGTATTAAACCAGCTTCAGGTCCGACGACCCAGAATTGTCCTTGGGATGTTTGAACAAAATCTTTGATATAGGGAACATTATTTTCTGCTTGCCAGATGATAGTCCCTTGTTGAGTGGTCAGATCATAGTGCCAGAGCTGATTACCAAGCGCTAAGCTAATTGCTCGACTTGAATTGGCTTTAATCTGATAAGCAATCACGTCCTGCGGCACATTCAGCCGCGTAATCGTATTTGCACTTACTGCAAAGGTACCATTATCCCTGGTTCCTGCGAGTAAATAGGTGTTATCAACATTGGCAAGACTGGTGATATAGGGTTCAATGCTGGTTCCTAGTGAAACTTGGCTTAAGCGTTTTGTTCTTGTGGAAAAAGAAAACAAGCCACTTTGAGTGCCAATCCACAGCGTATTGCCGACAATATTGAGTTTAGTGACCCTGGGATCGGTGAGACCCTGTTCTATGCCAATGCGTTCAAAGGTGCCTGTTTTTAAATTGAGCCGATTTATACCTTGGCTAAAAGTACCTATCCAAAGATAACCTTGGGCATCTTGGATAATATCCGAGATATAACTTTCTGAAATGCTTTGAGGATCATTAGGGGAGTGGATAAAAAGATTGAAGTTGTAACCGTTATAGCTATGGAGTCCATCTTGAGTGCCAATCCACAGCATGCCAGCACTGTCCATAAATAGGCTGGTGATTGTGTTTTGGTTTAACCCTTCTTCACTGCGGATATGCTCAAATTTAAGCTGTGTGTTTGCCGCATTAAGCGGTAATGCCAAGCCTGCGGGAAGCACCGCAACAAAACTGAGAATGCAGAGCACGCTAACGATTAGTCTAAGGATTGGTTGACTCAAAGCTACCCCTATCATTCCCTACTTTTTCCCCAATTTTGGGAGGTATTATTCACGTTACTTTAGGAATGTCGCGTTAAGAATGAGACTGACGCGATCTCAGTTTTAAAATTAAGATAATGGTTAATTTATTCACAGATTTATACAGCGTAAGGTGTTTTTATCAATATCAGCTGTGACCAACGCAAGTTTAGCATTTTTTACCGAATGCCAACATATTGCAGCTCGCAGGGAAGATAAATAAAAAAAGACCTTGCCGGAAGGGGGAGAAGCAAGGCCTTTGGTTGAACTCTATTGATAGGGTGATATCAATCAACTTGGAGATGCGAATCAGTTGTTAGGATTTATACGGTGGGCACGCGTACAAAACCCTCCATCAGCACTCGGGCGCTGCGGCTCATAATGGCTTTAGTCACTGTCCATTCGCCATCTTGTTGCATGGCCTGTGCGCCGACGCGAAGGGTGCCTGAAGGATGGCCAAAACGTACCGCTTCCTTCTCACCACCGCCTGCCGCGAGATTGACTAAAGTGCCGGGAATCGCCGCCGCGGTACCAATCGCTACGGCGGCCGTGCCCATCATGGCATGGTGTAGTTTGCCCATAGATAGGGCGCGTACCAGAAGATCGATCTCCTCCGCTGCAACTGCTTTGCCGCTGGATGACACATAGTTTTTGGGCTTAGCAACAAAGGCCACCTTAGGGGTATGTTGGCGTGATGCGGCCTCATCAATATGTGTGATAAGTCCCATACGTACGGCGCCATAAGCACGGATGGTCTCAAACTTGGCAAGAGCGGCATTATCGCTGTTGATATCGTCTTGCAGTTCAGTGCCCGTGTAACCCAGATCCTCAGCATTGATAAAGATGGTTGGGATACCCGCGTTAATCATGGTGGCATTAAAGCTGCCAATCCCGGGTACTTCGAGTACATCCACTAAATTACCCGTTGGGAACATGCTGCCACCATCGCCATCTTCGTCAGCGGCGGGGTTCATAAATTCGATCTGCACTTCGGCGGCGGGGAAGGTCACGCCATCGAGCTCAAAATCGCCAGTCTCTTGCACCATGCCATCGGTAATCGGCACATGGGCAATAATGGTTTTTGCAATATTGGCCTGCCAAATACGCACGGTGCAGACACCGTTTTGTGGAATGCGATCAGCATCAATCAGCCCATTGCTAATAGCAAATGCGCCGACGGCGGCGGTCAAGTTGCCGCAGTTACCGCTCCAATCCACAAAGGGTTTGTCGATAGACACTTGGCCAAACAGATAGTCAACATCGTGGTCGGCTTGGCTGCTTTTAGACAGAATAACCGTCTTGCTGGTGCTGGAAGTTGCGCCGCCCATACCATCAATCTGTTTACCATAGGGGTCGGGACTGCCAATGACGCGCAGCAGTAGTGCATCACGGTGAGGGCCTGGCACTTGGGCTGCTTCGGGTAAATCTTGCAGACGGAAAAATACCCCTTTGCTAGTGCCACCACGCATATAGGTTGCAGCCACTTTAACCTGGGGCGGGAAAAGTTTATTACTCATGCTATTAACTCCAAGGGGAATAGCGAAAAGGTTCGTGTCGATATAGGCGGCAAGTTTGTCGGCATTGCCGCCTTTTAGCGCGAATCTTACTTCAGATTTGACTCTAAAAAATCCTGCGCAAACCGTTGCAGTACGCCGCCAGCAGAGTAGATAGACACTTCTTCAGCGGTATCTAAACGACAGGTCACAGGCACTTCGACGCGCTCACCGTTTTTACGGGTGATGATAACGGTGAGATCTGCACGTGGCGCGATATCACCAACAACATCAAACACCTCGGTGCCATCGATGCCATAGGTCGCGCGATTCTCGCCCGCTTTGAACTCCAGCGGTAACACGCCCATACCGACTAAGTTTGTGCGGTGAATACGCTCAAAGCCTTCAGCGACAATCGCCTCTACACCCGCTAAGCGCACGCCCTTGGCCGCCCAGTCACGGGATGAACCCTGACCATAGTCGGCACCAGCGATAATAATCAGCGGTTGTTTGCGATCCATATAGGTTTCAATGGCTTCCCACATGCGGGTCACTTGGCCTTCTGGCTCGATACGCGCCAGTGAGCCTTGCTTAACTTTGCCATCGACAATTGCCATCTCGTTTTTGAGTTTAGGGTTGGCGAAGGTCGCGCGCTGGGCGGTTAAATGGTCGCCCCTGTGGGTCGCGTAGGAGTTAAAGTCTTCCTCTGGCAGGCCCATTTTATGTAGGTATTCGCCCGCCGCGCTGTCCATCATAATCGCGTTCGATGGCGATAAATGGTCAGTGGTGATGTTGTCGCCTAATACCGCGAGTGGACGCATGCCCTTGAGGGTGCGCTCGCCCGCTAATGCACCTTCCCAGTAAGGTGGGCGGCGGATATAGGTTGATTGTGGACGCCAGTTGTACAGTGGGCTGACCTTATCGCCATAGTCGACGCTCAGGTCGAACATTGGCTCGTAGACTTTGCGGAACTGCTCTGGCTTCACGCTTGCCGCAATCACTGCATCGATTTCGGTATCCGTTGGCCAAATATCGATTAAGCGCACTGGCTTGCCGTCTTTATCGTGGCCTAACACATCCTTCTCGATATCGAAACGAATGGTACCCGCAATTGCATAGGCCACCACTAACGGTGGCGATGCGAGGAAGGCTTGCTTAGCGTAAGGATGGATACGACCGTCGAAGTTACGGTTACCGGATAATACGGCGGTGGCGTACAGATCGCGGTCGATCACTTCCTGCTGAATCACTGGGTCGAGTGCGCCGCTCATACCGTTACAGGTGGTGCAGGCAAAACCGACAATACCGAAGCCTAATGACTCTAGCTCTGGCAGCAAGTTGGCTTCTTCTAAATAGAGTTGTACCGCCTTAGAGCCGGGGGCGAGTGAGGTTTTCACCCAAGGTTTACGGCTTAAGCCTTTGGCATTGGCGTTACGTGCCAGCAGGCCCGCCGCAATTACGTTGCGTGGGTTACTGGTGTTGGTGCAGCTAGTGATGGCCGCAATAATCACTGCACCATCTGGCATGAGGCCTGGCTCGTTTTCAACCACGCCGCTGATGCCGCGCGCGGCCAACTCTGAAGTCGGAACGCGAGCATGGGGATTCGATGGGCCAGCAATGGTACGCACTACCGATGATAGATCAAAATGCAGGGTGCGTGGGTACTCGGCCTGCTTGAGATCATCGCTCCACAAACCTGTGGTCTTGGCATAGGTTTCAACCAGCTTCACTTGCTCGTCGCTACGACCCGTCAGGGTTAAGTAGTCCAGCGTCTGTTGGTCGATATAGAACATGGCGGCGGTTGCGCCAAATTCTGGCGTCATGTTAGAGATAGTCGCGCGATCGCCAAGGGTTAAAGCCTCTGCGCCTTCGCCGAAGAACTCAAGGTAAGAGGAAACCACTTTTTCCTTACGCAGGAATTCGGTCAAGGCTAAAACGATATCGGTAGCGGTGATGCCCGGCTGAGGTTTGCCTGTGAGCTCAACGCCGATAATGTCGGGTAGACGCATGTATGAGGCGCGGCCCAGCATCACGCTTTCGGCCTCAAGTCCACCCACACCGATAGCGATAACGCCCAGCGCATCCACGTGTGGCGTGTGACTGTCGGTGCCCACTAAGGTATCGGGGAATGCCACGCCATCACGGGCATGCACCACGGGTGACATACGCTCCAGGTTGATTTGGTGCATGATGCCGTTACCCTGCGGGATCACATCGATGTTTTTAAAGGCTTTTTGCGTCCAGTTGATAAAGTGAAATCTGTCTTCGTTGCGTCTGTCTTCGATGGCGCGGTTTTTGGCGAAGGCATCTTTATCGAAACCACCGAATTCCACTGCCAGTGAGTGGTCAACAATCAGCTGAGTTGGAACCACAGGGTTAACCTGGGCAGGATCGCCACCCTTAGCAGCAATCGCATCACGCAGACCGGCAAGGTCAACCAACGCGGTTTGGCCCAAAATATCGTGGCACACCACGCGAGCAGGGAACCAAGGGAAATCCAGTTCCTTTTTTGATTCAATAATTTGTTTTAGCGAGTCGGTAAGCGCCTGCGGCTCGCAGCGACGCACTAAGTTTTCCGCTAACACGCGCGAGGTGTAAGGCAATTTCGCATAGGCGCCGGGGGCAATGGCTTCAATGGCTTCGCGGGTATCGAAATAGTCGAGTGCTGTGCCGGGTAAAGGCTTGCGATATTGGGTGTTCATAACAGTGCTCATAACATCATCCATTTCGGAAAATGAAGTCGGCGCGAGACGCACCTTGAGTGAAGTCTCGCGCTAAGTGTGGTCAGTTTTGCTTAACGGTTGGCAATGGGTACCACTTTGCGTGGTGATACACCCACATAGTCGGCACTTGGACGAATAATGCGGTTGTTTGAACGCTGCTCCATCACGTGCGCTGTCCAACCCGTTACCCGTGAACAAACGAAGATTGGGGTAAATAGCTTGGTTGGAATGCCCATGAAGTGGTAAGCACTGGCATGGAAGAAGTCGGCGTTACAGAAGAGTTTTTTCTGTTCCCACATCAGGGCTTCACAGGCGACCGATACGCGGTAGAGGCGATCATCGCCATAATCTGCGGCCAGTTTTTCAGACCATTCTTTGATGATGGCATTACGAGGGTCACTGTCGCGGTAGATGGCGTGACCAAAGCCCATAATCTTTTCTTTGCGCTCGAGTTTACCCATGAGCACATCGCGGGCATCGGCTTCGTCTTTCATATCTTGAATGAGTTCCATCGCCGCTTCGTTGGCGCCGCCATGCAGTGGGCCACGTAGTGAACCGATTGCGCCAGTTACGCAAGAATGCATGTCCGACAGGGTCGATGCACACACACGGGCGGTAAAGGTTGAAGCGTTAAACTCATGCTCTGCATACAGAATTAACGAAACGTCCATTACCTTAGCGTGCAGCGCCGATGGAGCTTTGCCGTGCAGCAGGTGCAGGAAGTGAGCACCGATTTGCTCATCGGTGGTTTCGGTGTCGATGCGTACACCATCGTGGCTAAAGCGATACCAGTAGCAGATAATCGATGGGAAGGCCGCCAGTAAACGGTCAGCAATTTGGCTTTGCTCGCTAAAGTTGTGCTCGGCTTCGAGGTTACCCAACATAGAACAACCGGTACGCATCACATCCATTGGATGGGCGTCGGCAGGAATGCGCTCTAATACTTCTTTTAATGCCTGTGGCAGGCCGCGCATGCCCTTAAGTTTGGTCTTATAGGCCTCGAGTTGTACGGTGGTGGGCAGTTCACCGTAAAGGATCAGGTAGGCGACCTCTTCGAAGGTGGCGTTTTCGGCCAGATCTTTTACATCGTAACCGCGGTAGGTCAGGCCGCTACCCGATACACCTACAGTACTTAGTGCAGTCTCACCCGCGCTCTGGCCACGTAATCCTGCACCACTTAATTTTTTTGCGTCTGACATAATTCTTCCCTTCCGTTAACGCTATGGTTATTGCAGACAGGCTCAATATTAGCCGTCTACCTTTTTGGTTAAAGCTGCATAAATGTTGACTAAATACAGAGTTTTAGCCTTATGTAGAGTTGCAGCATGTCGGTGATGCAGGAGCCGTTATTTGAGGTCACGGCTCTCGCATCTGGGTATCAGTAACAACGCGAAGCCTAAGCTTCTACTGACGTCCATGGTCTGTACTTATCTTTTACTTATCTTGGCTAAATAATTGATCTAACTTGTCTTCAAAGGCGTGGTAGCCCAAGTACTTATACAAATCCGTACGGGTCTGCATAGTGTCTAAGACATTGCGTTGATGACCATCATTCATCAGCGCTTGCATCACTTTCAGTGCGGCTTGGTTAGCGGCGCGGAAAGTGCCGAGTGGGTAAAGCACCATGTCGGCGCCCGCTTCGGCAAGTTCTTCTTTGTTGAACAATTGGGTTTGGCCAAATTCGGTCATGTTCGCCAGAATTGGTGCGTTAACTTGGGCCTTGAAGTGACGGTATTGGTCGAGCTCAGTTAAGGCTTCGGCGAAAATCATATCGGCACCCGCGGCGATATAGGCTTTTGCACGTTCGATACCCGCTTCTAAACCTTCAACGGCAACCGCATCGGTGCGCGCCATGATCACAAAGTTAGGATCGGTACGGGCATCGACGGCGGCCTTGATACGGTCAACCATTTCCTCTGTGCTAACGACCGCTTTGTTGGGTCTGTGGCCACAACGCTTTTGCGACACTTGGTCTTCCATGTGCACCGCGGCAACACCTGCTTTTTCAAATTCTTTAATAGTGCGGGCGATGTTGAAAGCGCCGCCCCAACCTGTGTCGATATCAACCAGCAGTGGCAGTTGGGTTGCCGAGGTGATACGGCCGGCATCGATCAGCACGTCGTTCATCGAGGTCATGCCTAAATCCGGTAAACCGTAGGAGGCGTTCGCTACACCCGCGCCCGACAGATACAGGGCTTGGAAACCCGTTTGCTCCGCCATCAGGGCGAAATAGGCATTGGTGGTTCCAACGATTTGTAAGGGTTTTGAGTTAGCAAGAGCTTGGCGAAAACGTAATCCTGCGCTTTGGGTCATGGTCTTGTCCTTATCCAATTAAAAAGTACTGAATGAGCAGTATTCGATGCTTATGGGCTGCGACTTAGCTGATATTGGCTAAGGTTTCTTTCGCGGCGGCGTTAGCTTGCAATTCAATCAAGCGTAATTCGGTATTTTTACGGCCTTGCTCAATATGGCGACGCATCAACAGGCTAGCGAGTTCTCCATCACGCTGGGCGATGGCTTCGACTATGCGTCTGTGTTCGGCAATGGCTTTTACTGGGCGGTTCTTATTGGTGCACTGATAGCGATACATCCGCAGCAGATGATAAAGCCCGCCAATTAAGGTTTCTTGCAGATGTTTATTACCGCTGGCTTGGATGATTTGATAGTGGAAGTCGACATCGCCTTCCTCTTGAAAATAGGTATCGCCATTGGCCAGCGCGGTTTCTTGCACCGCGAGTAAGTCTTGCAGTTTCGCAAGTTGTTCTGGGGTAATACGGCTGGCGGCAAGTTCGCAGGCCATGCCTTCGAGCACGCTACGTAATTGATATAAATCGTTTAACTCGCTCACTGTGAGTTGAGCGACACGGGCACCCACATGGGGCGCGCGGACAACGAGACGTTGTCTTTCTAAGGTTTGCAGCGCTTCACGGGTCGGGCCGCGGCTGATGCCGTATTTTTCGGCGAGGGCTTGCTCGTTGATCTTACTGCCGGCAGGCAGTTCGCCCTTGATGATGCTGGTTTGTATTTGCACCAAAATTTGATCGGCTAAGGTGGTCGACGATTTTTCGCTGGCGAGGGATTTCACCTTATTCGTTGGGCTCGTCGCGGCATGAGTCGCTGAACTTGGGGTGTCATCTGTGGGGAATATGGTCTCTTGCTTCAACATACTGCGCATCACTCGTTGATTGCTGGATTGTCGACAATGGGTAAAAAATAGTCCCGTTAAAGTTTATTGTCAACAATATGTTTACTTAGACGTAAGTCTATATCTTTGTCTTTTAAAGATTTACTTGTTGTATTTGTTGGTAATTTTGTGATTTCGTTGATTTTAGTAATTTTATCTTCTCTATTTTATAATTAATAATTGTCGACAATTTGGCGTTTGGAGTGTGAGCTGATAGTGCGAATACGCATGACTTTTACCCCATTGCGACTTATTGAGTACAATGCTGAGAAGGTATTGGTTGGCACTCATAGGGTTAAGGCATTAGGGGGACAGGATGGAGAAAATCCTCATTAGCAGTTGTTTACTCGGGCAGGCGGTACGTTATGACGGCGGTCATAATCTGCTGCAAGACGAGTGGATGCAGCGATGGCAGCGAGAAGGTCGTATCGTGGCGTTTTGCCCTGAATGCGCGGGCGGATTACCCACACCAAGGCCAGCGGCCGAGCGTATCGGCGATCTAGTGCTAACGGCGCGGGGCGTAGATGTGACATTGGCCTTTCAACTGGGAGCACAAAAGGCGCTTGCTTTGGCTCAGGAGCAAGGCATTAAGATAGCGATTTTAAAGGCGCGTCGTCCTTCCTGTGGTAATCAGCACATTTATGATGGCAGTTTCAGTAAGCATTTAATTGCAGGGCGGGGAATGACGGCCGAACTTCTGCTGGCGGCAGGTATGAGTGTGTTTAATGAAACGGAATTAGCAGAAGCGGCAATGAGGCTGGCACAGCTTGAGGTCGATTAAGCGGGCTAGGTAAGCCTAACCCGCTATCGACTCACTTACGTTAGTGAATCTGTATTCGTTAATCTGTATTAGTGAAGCTGTGTGTGGGTGCTGGTGGCACTATCTGTTAGCTGCTGATGTTGCTGCAAGAGTGCAGCAATTTGATCATCTTTTTCCGCCCAAACTTGGTTTAACCAACGCTGAAACTCGACCCGATATTCCGATTCTGAAAAATAGCGAGTAGCGTCGACCTGCGGTACTGGCAAGGCGCGCACCCGTACAATAATCTTGCGTACTTTGCCGTTCATTACGCCAAATAACACATCGTCTGGCGCATCGGGATACACTACCGTCACATCCAGTAGGTTAGTAAATTGCTCACCCATGGCGGAAAGTGTAAAGGCAATACCACCCGCTTTAGGCCGGAGTAAATGGCGGTAAGGTGAATCTTGGCGCTGACGCTTATCTTCGGTAAAGCGGCTGCCCTCAACGTAGTTGATAATTGATGTGGGCATATTTTTAAACTTTTCACAGGCACGGCGAGTGGTGGCTAAATCTTTACCCTTAAGTTTCGGATTTTTCTTGAGTTTTGCCGGGCTGGTTCTGTCCATAAAAGGCATGTCGAGCGCCCAGCAACCTAGGCCCATAATAGGGACATAGATCAGCTCTTTTTTGAGGAAGAATTTCAACATGGGGATATGGTTACGCAGCAGGTAAGTTTGCGCGGCAATATCAAAGCCACTGAGGTGGTTACTGATTAGCAAGTACCAGCTGTTTTTATTGAGCCCTTCAAGTCCTTCAACATCCCACTCGATTTTGGCAATCAAATACAAAATGCCACCATTGCAGGTTGCCCATGCCCACATAAAACGATTCATCAGTCCGGTCACTGCATTGCGTGCGCCTTGAGCTGGCATCAACATTTTCACTAAACCACCAAGGCAAACCAAGGTTCCCCAAAGGGCGGTGTTAATGATCAGCAGGCTCAGACTGAGAATAAACAGCACTGGGCCGGGGAGAAAATTCAACATAGAGGTTTTACCTTACTTCTTGGTCCGCTTGCCCAGCCAATTGGCTGATCACTTGATCTTTAGCGAGCCAAAGTTCATTCAATTGTTCTTGGAAGCTAATTTTAAACTCGCGATCATTCATATAATCGCCACGCATATCCGGCGAAATATCCTTCACTGTTATGTGTACTTTAACCTTTGGCAGCTTGCCTGTCAGGTAGTCCCAATAGCTTGGAACGCTATCTGGATAGTAAATCGTGACATCGACTAGCTTGTGGATCTGTTCTCCCATGGCGGATAGCGCAAAGGCCATGCCGCCCGCTTTAGGTTTTAACAGATGTTGGAACGGTGAGTTTTGTTTTTTATGTTTGGCCTTGGTAAAGCGTGTTCCTTCGACAAAGTTCATCACACTCACTGGCTTAGTCTTAAACTTTGCGCAGGCTTTACGGGTGATCTCGATATCTTTGCCCTTGAGTTTTGGGTTCTTTTTAAGTTGTGCTGTGCTATAGCGGCGCATAAAAGGAAAATCTAATGCCCACCATGCTAGCCCTAACACGGGCACATAAATCAGTTCTTGTTTCAGGAAGAATTTCAAAAACGGGATTCGGCGATTAAATACGCGCTGCAGGATCAAAATATCGACCCAAGACTGATGATTAGCGATCACCATATACCATTCTTTGGTAGAAAATTGGCTATCGCCCGAGAGCTCAATTTGCACTGGGTGCAGCACACGTTCAATCACCCCATTGACGCTTATCCAAGCGCTGGCGCAAAAGTCGAGAAAATAGCTCGTCGCCGTTCTCAACACAGGCAAAGGAATAAGTTTAATGAAGCTGCCCAGAACAATGGGTACAACCCAAAACAGCGTATTCACGACATAACCTAAGAAAGCTATGCAGCCTTTTAATTGTGAAAACAACGTCCCCATTGGCGCCCCCTGATAAAAATTGGAGGCCTATGTTACTCGGTGTCGGCGTTTGGCTCAATCTTAGGGCGGCTGGTCGGGGCATTTGTTAATATTTCGAGTCTCAATACTGTTGGGATAAACGGGCCAATAATTTATCCATAGCCCTATATCCTAAGGCTTGGGCGAGGTGGCGTCTTTCGGTATTGGGGGCCTGCTCAAGGTCGGCAATGGTGCGGGCAACCCGTTGAATACGATGAAAGCTGCGCACGGATAATCCTAACTTGACGACACTCTGTTCTAAAAAAACTAGGTCAGCCTCATTGATACCACTAAATTGCTTAAGTTGTTTACCTGATAGTTCGCTGTTAAGCACGCCCGCTCTGGCGAGTTGAATATCGCGGGCGCATTTTACTCGTTTGGCTATTTGATGGCTGGTTTCGCCTTGCGTCGACTGTTGCGTTAGGGTGCCTGCGGGGAGTTTGGGGACTTCGATGGTGAGATCAAATCTATCAATAAACGGGCCAGAGAGTCTGGCGAGATAGCGCTGGATTTGATCGGGTGTAGCTCGATTGGGGCCGTCGATATCGCCGCTCGGGCTGGGGTTCATGGCGGCGATCAATTGAAAGCGACTTAAAAAGGTCAGTTTTGCCGCCGCGCGGGAGATCACCACTTCACCTGTTTCCATCGGTTCACGCAAACAGTCGAGCACTTTTCTTGGAAATTCAGCGACTTCATCCAGAAATAATACTCCGCGATGGGCCAATGAAATTTCGCCTGGCTTAGGAATGCTGCCGCCACCGACTAAGGAAATAGAGGAGCAAGTATGGTGCGGCGCACGAAATGGCCGCTTAAGAAAATCCTGAGGTTTGATATTGATGCCCGCTACTGAATGAATTGCAGCGACTTCTAAGGCCTCTTCATAATTGAGTGTCGGTAATAGCGCCATCATGCGACTGGCTAACATAGTTTTGCCAGTACCAGGCGGGCCTAACATCAATAGGTTATGGTTGCCTGCGGCAGCGATTTCAAGTGCTTGTTTAGCTTGGTATTGACCTATCACCTCGCTAAGGCAAGGTGCGGATTCCACTGGCTCATTCGAGATCCATTCGAGCTGCTGCTCCAGCATGGGGAGTGGCGCTTGTCCATGGAGAAAGGCCGCTAAACTTTGCAAATGGGAGCCAAAGTAGACCTTAGGGTAGCCAACTAACTCAGCGTCGTGGCGATTCTCGAGGGGCAGAATTAACTGATTATTATGGCGTTTAGCCGCAATGATCGCAGGCAGCAGTCCTTGGCAGTGGCGGATTTGCCCTGAGAGGGCAAGTTCGCCGACAAATTCAGTATCCTTAAGGCTCGTGGCGGGGATTTGCTCTGACGCGGCTAGAATGCCGATGGCGATAGGCAAATCGTAACGGCCGCCCTGTTTGGGTAAATCTGCGGGGGCGAGATTGACGGTTATCCGGCGCATCGGAAACTCGAATCCCGCATTGATCAGGGCACTGCGCACCCGCTCACGGGCTTCTTTGACTGAGGCTTCTGGCAAACCCACCAGATTAAAGGCGGGTAGGCCATTACTGAGATGGACTTCAACCGTGACTTCTGGAGCTTCAACACCACAACTGGCTCGGGTATGTACACAGGCTATCGCCATAAACAAATCCTTTTGTTGATCTTTTTAGCTGAGTTTGAGTGTAGCAGTAATTCGCCTAAGGGTTTTCAATTCATAGGATCGCTGTCCGACTGCACCGCAAGCTGCTGACTCAGGCTTTAGCGTTAGCGTGATAGCATCGGCAATTTGACCTGCTGATCGATAGCATATATTTGATAGAAATGATAAAAAGCAAACATTGGAGTCGTGAGGTCAATATGGATATGTTATTAGCAGAAAATTCCCCCATTCGTCAGCAGCTGCTAGAGCAAAAGCTGGCGCAGTTTAAAGACCCACATCTTGCCAACGTGCTCTCGGCGTTTATTCGCAGTAGTGTCGATCTCTATCCCAGTGCAAACGAAGACTATAGCCAGTTAGGTAACAGCCGACTGGGTGGATTGCCGGATTTACCTGTAGGCATGGATTATCCGGTGACCTTGGTCGGAAGGGAGGAGATGCTGGATGCTTACGCTGAGGAATTCGACCATACTCGCGAGTATATCGAGGAGCATTATGGGTGGTCGCAAGATTGGGATTGGGACGAGGCGGCGCAGGCCTTCCGTGTGCCGATGCAATTTATCGCACAAATCAATTGTAGCGAACTGAAAGCGTTGCAATCTTATTTGCCTCGAGAGGGGCGATTGTTGTTCTTTTTGGAGCGCTGGCGATTCTCGGAAATGCTTCGCGGCCATGTTTATTATGTCGCTGAAGATCAGCAACTGAACTCTGGGAAAGCGATTGCCGCACTTAAGTTCGACGATGCGGTATGTACAAACTATGAGTATCAGACGGCTTATCAACTTCAGGGGATTGCCAGCCTTAAGATGATTGCCCCTGACATGATTAATAGTGACAACCCGCATTTAGTAAAGTTAGCCAAGGCACGTTTACAAGCGCTACCTGAACCGCAACAAGCCATGGTGCTGGAGGCCATAGAGGTTGTGGATGATGAATTGGTACCAGAGTGGCAAGATCAGCTCAAGGGCTATGAGCTGATACAATTGAATGAGCACGGGCTTATCCCTGGTCAGATTCTCACTCAATCGCAATGGGCTAATACCGACTGGCAGTCATCCAACTTGCAGGCATTGCTCGTCCCCGAGCAGCCGCTGCCGTATTACAATGGTATCGCCAGCATTAATGGCCATGGTGATAGCCGCTATAAAGCCCCCGAACTCCACGCCGCGGCTGAATTAGGCGGCAATGCTGAAGATTATCTGGTGCTGCTTAAAGTCGTCTATAGTGAGCACTCAATGCAGTTGAATTTTATTATCCACCGAGACGATCTCGTATCGGGTAAATTCGAGCGCATTTACTGCATTTATGACAACTAGCTGAGCTATAACCAGCCTTTTTGTTTGGCAATGCGGGCGGCATCGATTCGGTTGCTTGCATTGAGTTTGGCAATGGCTTCGGATAAATAGTTACGTACCGTGCCTTCGGCAATAAACAGCATCTCGGCAATTTCGGCGGTGGATTTGCCTTCGCTGGCAAACCGAAGGGCGCGGCGTTCTTTATCATTGAGGGGGTCGACATCGCCAATTGCCATCATTGCCAGCTCAGGATCGATAACGCGTTTGCCCGCCATCACTTGTTGAATTGAACTGACGAGGGTTTCTGAGGGCGCATCTTTTAGCAAAAATCCACCGACACCCGCTTCAATAGCGCGTTTAATGTAACCCGCGCGGCCAAAAGTTGTGATCACCACCACTTTGGTTTGGCTATGTTGCTCCTTTAGCCAAGCTGCTAGCTCCAAACCTGTTCGTCCCGGCATTTCAATATCCGTCAGTAACAGGTCAAAATGCTGTTGTTTGAGAAGAGTTAACGCTTCGTCGCCATCGCTGGCTTGGGTAATGGTAAAACCGCCAGCAAGGGTTAACAGTGCCGCCAGTGCGCCGCGCACCATGGCTTGATCTTCCGCCAATAGAATCTTCATTAATCTGTTGCTCCCTGCAAAGGTAGACTGACGGTAAAGGCGTATCCCTGCTCAAGATTATAACTGAAATGACCTCCGAGGCTATCGAGACGTTCACGGATACCTGTGAGCCCATTTCCTTCGATAAAAGGTCTTGCTAAGGCATTATCTTTAACCTCGACATTAAGGGTATTTGCCTGCTCACTAAATTGAATGCTGCATTGGCTCGCGTTGCTGTGGCGCAAAATATTATTCACGAGTTCAGTTAAAATCAGCACAAGTTGGCTTTCTGTTCTGGCGGGCAGTTTTGGTAATTCACCAATTAACTCAACGTAGATGCCTTTGTCCCTGAGTGAATGACATAGCTGGGTGATGCAACTTGCTAAGCCTTTGTGTTTATAGTCTGAGACGGTATGCCTTATTTGGCTCAAGCTTTCCCGCGCAATTTGTCCTAGCTCTTGTAGTTGAGTCGTTGCAAGTTGATATTCTTGTTTCGCCAGTAGTTTTTCGGCCAATTCAGCCTTTAGCGCAATCGATGACAAACTGTGCCCCATAATATCGTGCAAGTCTCTGGCGATACGCTCCCGTTCAACCATAGTGGCTAAGGTGCTGATCTCTTTGGCGCTTTGTCGCTCCTTCAATCTATGCTGGTAACGTCTTCGCTCTGCTTTACCGAGCATACCAACCCCTAATACTAAGGCTGAGCCGTACATTGGAAAATAGTAGCTATTGAATTGACTAACGTAGTTGAGCAAGAACAGTGTAACTAGTATCCCGAGCCAGCATAACAAGCTAACTCTAAAGGAATAAAAGAAACCAATAAAGAAACTGGCAAAGGTAAAGAGTGAGATGGACCCTGGATTAATAGGGGTAATGGCTATAGCAAGTACTAACATGCCGATAATAGGCCGATGGGCGCTGCGGAAATTACTGCGATAGGTCCCAAAATAGCAGTAAATAAAGGGAACCAGCACGGCTAAAATTAAGATAATTTGCCAGCTAGGATAAGGCGTAATAAACAGCGGTATCAGATAAAACGCGAGGTTTATTAAGTACACCCATGCGAGCTTTCGTTCAAGTTGTAGGGGGTTATTTGTCATATCGCTTCGCCTAAGATCCATTTTGCGGCTGCTGAGAGTAGGATTGGCCGTAAACATTAGCCAATCCTTTCGCCTTTTCTGGGGTTATTTTGCACTTATTTGCTGATTTTTCTGAAGTAAAAACTTAGCCCAACCATAATCTTTTTCCACTTGCAGTGCCTGTTGCCAATCTTCCATCGCGCCTTGGATATCCCCCAATTCTTGTTTGGCCAGTCCGCGCCAAGTGTAAGCTTCGGCCTCACCCCAGCAAATGTTCTCGCAAGGTTGATTAAATCGCTCAATGGCGCTGCTGGCGAGCGTCTTGGCAACTTGCATGCTGCCCCCAAACATTGCTGGCGTATTATAGGCGGCAATCGCTTTCACTAATGCGACCCGCGGATTAAGCGGTGCTAGCTGTTCGGCCTGAGCAATGGCGTTAGCGGATTTGATCCCAAGCTCAGCGCCTTTGCTGTTATCCAAGGCGATTTGCATACCATACACGGATGATAATAGCGCGAGGGATTCCGCATCGGCTTGACTGTTGGTTAAGATTTCTAAGCTCGCTTGAGCCGAAGCTAAGGCATTATCTGCTATGGTTTTTTGTCCCATCACATTGGCGCTGATGGCTAAACGATAGTTGGCATAAGCCGCCTCGTAATCTTGAGTGGCAGTGCTGAGCTGTTGCAATTTATCAATATTCAGTGTGTTAGCCGCTTTGTCTACCTCAGCGATATTGGGGCTAGAGTTCGAAGCCGCGAGCGCTGGCACGCAGGCGAGGGCAAGGCTTGATAACAGTAAAAGTGTTTTCATGGTATTTCCTTATTGAAGTGATAACCCATTGCTTGGGGACGGCTTCATTATCAGAAATACCTTGGTCTGAGTGCAGGCACAAAGGTCATCAATTAGGCATGACAAATGTCATGTCTTAACCCTAAAAGTAAAACACCGGAGTGGCTCCGGTGTTTTAGTAAGCTAAGGTGAACGCGTAAATCGTTAGACTACCGCTTGGCTGCTAGCTTGGTTAACGAGGTAAACCATGTAGCCTAAGTAAGCGATAAGCAGCGTGGCACCTTCGCGGCGACCAATTCGTAGGCCAGACCAAGCAAAGGGTAAAATGATTACGGCTAACGCCAGCATGACAATAAAGTCTAAGGGTTGGAAACCAAGCCCAGATACAGGGTAAACGACAGCGGTCACGCCAAGAATACCTAATATATTAAATATATTTGACCCAACGATATTACCAATAGCAATATCGCTTTCGCCTTTGAGTGCCGCTAAAACCGAGGTCACTAGCTCTGGCATACTGGTACCAATAGCGACAATAGTCAGGCCGATAATGACTTCACTAACACCAAATACTTTGGCTAAATCAACAGCGCCATTCACAAATAAAATGCCACCGCCGACTAACATTCCGATGCCGACAATAATAAACGCGATTGAAAGCAATGGATTTTTAGGACCTTCTTCAATCACTTCACCATCGGCATCAGTAGTATTTTTGGCGCTGAAATAGCTGAAAACCAAGTAGCCGACAAGGAGTGATAATAAAATGATGCCGTCAATCAGGCTGAGTTCGCCATCTAGCAATAATCCCCAAAACAGCATAGAAGCGAGGATCATCAGTGGAATATCCCGTCTTACCATCTGCGATTGAACTTGGATCGGGCGAATAAGCGCAGTAATTGCCAAAATTAAGCCAATGTTGGCGATGTTAGAGCCAATCACGTTACCCAGTGCAATGCCGCTATTGCCTGCCAAGGCTGACTTTACGCTTACCGCAAGCTCTGGTGCGCTGGTACCGAAAGCCACAATCGTTAAGCCGATCACCAGCGGCGTAATCCCAAGACGAAGTGCAATGGAGCTTGCGCCACGGACTAAGGCCTCTGCGCCTAAGGTTAAAATAATAAAGCCGCCGATAATTGAAAGTGCAATAAGCATTTTGGACTCTGTTAAACCTGATTGAGTGAATTAATTTAAGGTGCATCACCTTACGCTGATAGGCGTACATGATACGTGTTTTTAATTTGCTTTGACAGAATATGTCATAAAAAAGCACGCCGAAGAGCGTGCTTTAATCATAACGGTGCGCTTTGACGTTATTTTGCGACTAACTCATCTTCCCAGCGTACTTGAGCACCACGGATCCCGTCCACCCTTTCGCTAAAGGCTTTCTCAAGCACGTGGCGCTTGATCTTCAGTGTGGGGGTTAATACATCGTTTTCGATGGTCCAAGGTTCACTCACCACCACAATGGCATCCACATGTTCGTGGGATTCTAAATGTGGATTCACACTATCGAGTGTCGCTTTAAGGGAAGCGCGTACTTCTTCACGGGCTTGTAGGTTAGCTCCCTCAGAGAGTTGCACTAGGGCTACAGGGTGCGGCAAACCTGAGCCAATAACACAAATCAGCTCCACATGAGGATCTTGTGCAAGCTTGCGCTCAATTGGCACTGGTGCCACATATTTGCCTTTAGCGGTTTTAAAGTTGTCTTTCACGCGGCCAGTTATCGTCACACAACCATCGGTATCAATGGCGCAGAGATCGCCGGTATGGAAGAAACCATCAACATCGAAGGCCGCCGCGGTAGCTTCAGGTTGCAGATAATAGGCGGTCATTAGGCCTGGGCTCTTAATGAGTAGCTCGCCATCTTCACCTTGGCGGATTTGGCAATCCTGCACGGGTTTACCCACAGTGCCGATTTTACGCGCATCGAAAGGGTAGTTGATGATGGAGTAAGCACAGTTTTCTGTCATGCCCCAAGCCTCACAAATATCCAGCCCAATACTGTGATACCAGTGGATGAGTGAGGGTGGAATAGGCGCTGAGCCAGAGCCGAGTAAACGGCAATGGTTGAGTCCTAAGCCCTTATGGATCTTGTGTTTTACTAGGCTGCTAATCAGTGGAATTTTTAGCAATAGATTGAGTTTGCCAACACCAATCTTGTCGATAATGTTCTTTTGGAACAGGCTCCACAGGCGTGGAACGGAGAAAAACACCGTTGGTTTAGCGCGCTGCACATCCGCAACGAAGGAGTCTAAGCTTTCGACGAAGGCGACTGTGCTGCCTGAATAAAAGGATGAGCCTTCAATCGCCACGCGCTCGGTAATATGGGCTAACGGTAAGTAGGACAATAATCTATCTTTACCATCTGTACGTAGATCGCGCACCACCGCTTGGCAAGTCCAACCATAGCTAGCATAGGTTTGAATCGCACCTTTAGGTTGACCCGTTGAGCCCGAGGTATAAATCAGCGTCATTATCTGATCGGGTTCGGGTAATGGCGCTTCAATCAACGGGTTGCCCATATTGAGCAATTGTTCCCATTGATATTGAGCTGGCATGGTGTCGTAGGGCATAGCAAGGCGCAATAATTCGCCGCCGACACCGGCTTCTTGATCGGCCCAATGATCGAGCTTACCGAGGACAATCGCTTTAGCCCCACTATGCTGCAATACATAGCGAATGGTATCTGGATTCGCAGTCGGATAAATAGGAACGCTGATATAGCCACCGTGCATCAGGGCGAGGTCGGTGATAAACCATTCGGCACAGTTTTTAGACAGAACGGCAATTTTATCGCCCGGCTCTAAGCCTAAATGGCGCAACGCGCCAGCAAGTTGTTGGACTTTTTCTTGTACTTCATTCCAAGTGAAATCAAGGTATTGCCCCTTGATTGGCTGGCGCAAATAAATCTCATCCCCACGCGTATTCGCCCAGTGCGCCAGCATTTCAATTGGCGTCTTAATCGCTTTATCCATAGGCAATTCCCTGTTCTTTATTGTTATTTTCACCCCAACATAGGTGCCCAGTATGGCGAGTTTTGTGAGGCCGCGCAAATAGTTTGCAAGATTGTAAAATCACTAAATCTGCAAAACAGCCTAATGGGCGAGTATGAAATGAAAATGAACTTAATAACAGGTCAGAGCAGGAGTCGCGGGGCGCATTAGGCAATAAAAAAGGCGCCTAAGCGCCTTTCATATCGGTTGAAGCTTACAGCTCCATCACGCCATCCATTTCGACTTGCGAATCTTTGGGTAACTGCTTCACACCGATAGCGGCGCGAGCTGGGTAAGGTTGGCTGAAGTAACGGCTCATGATTTCATTCACTTTGGCGAAGTGGCTTAAGTCCGTTAGGAAGATATTAAGCTTAACGATATCGTTGATTGTGCCGCCGGCTGCGGTACAAACGGCCGTTAAGTTTTCAAACACTTGCACAACTTGCGCCTCAAAATCATCGCTCACGATTTGCATTGTGCTTGGCACCAGTGGGATTTGGCCGGATAAATATACTGTGTTGCCGACTTTAACCGCTTGAGAATAAGTGCCAATTGCCGCTGGGGCGTTTTCGGTCGCGATAATGATTTTTTCTGCCATGACGCTCTCTCTAAAATAATGATCAACGATTACGGGATGTACGCAACACCTCGGGCAGTACCCTGATACGGCGCATCACGTTAGCTAAATGGATCCTGTCTTTCACCGAAATTCGCAGGTTAATCAAGTAAACGCGGCCATCGCGCTCTTCGGTGCTAAGGTTGTGAATGTTCGAGCCCTCGGCGGCGATAATCGAGGTGATCTTCGCCAGCGCGCCTTGGTGGTTAACAATTTCCACCCGCAGATTGGCTTGATACTCGACGCCTTCGACATTATCCCACTGTACGGGAATGTATTTATCGGGCTCGCCTTGGTAACCGCGAATGTTAGCGCAGTTTTCCATGTGGACGACTAAGCCTTTACCTTGGCTCACGTGGGCTATCACCGCATCACCTGGGATGGGGCGGCAGCAGTTGGCGAAGGTCACTAACATGCCTTCGGCGCCGCGGATTGGCATCAGGTGAGAATCGCGGCTCTCTTGATTCTCTAAATTATCGCCAATCAAACGTTGAGCGATGACTATGCTCATGGCATTGCCAAGACCGATGTCGGCGAGTAAGGAATTTAAATTGGCGTGCTTAGTATCGCGCACGACTTTATCAATCTGCTCGGCAGGGATGCTATCGAGCTTGGTTTTACCCAGCGCATGGTTAAGCAAACGGCGGCCAAGGGCAATGGCATCGTCTGCTTTTAGGCTCTTGAGCACTTGGCGGATTTTGGCGCGGGCTTTACCCGTGACCACAAAGTTAAGCCAAGCGGCATTCGGACGCGCGCCTTTAGCGGTAATGATCTCAACGGTTTGGCCGGAGATTAATGGCTGGCTTAACGGATAAGCTTGGCGGTTAACACGGGCGCCGACACAGGTATTACCCACATCGGTGTGGACTTCATAGGCAAAGTCGACGGCGGTGGCGTTAACCGGTAATTCTAAAATGCGACCTTCGGGGGTAAACACGTAAATCTCTTCGGGGAAGAGTTCGGTTTTAACGTTTTCTACGAATTCGAAGGAGGTGCTGGCGCTCTGTTGCAGTTCCAGCAAGCTTTGCATCCACTTACGGGCACGCACTTGCGTGGTGGTGCCTTGACCATCGGCACCGCCTTTGTAAGCCCAGTGAGCCGCAACCCCTTTGTCGGCCATTTGATCCATATCTTCGGTACGAATTTGGATCTCGACGGGTACGCCGTGGGGACCGAATAACGAGGTATGTAGCGACTGATAGCCGTTGGCTTTTGGGATAGCAATATAATCTTTAAAGCGACCTGGACGTGGTTTATACAGGCCATGCATCGCACCGAGCACGCGATAACACGTATCGATGGAGTCGACAATCACGCGGAAGGCATAGATATCCATGACTTCTTGAAATTGCAGCTCTTTACTCTGCATCTTGTTATAGATGGAGTAGAGGTTTTTCTCGCGCCCTTTGACTTTGCCCTTAATACCCGCATCGTTTAAGCGGGTGAGTACCGCGGCCTCAATACCTTGAATGAGCTCTTTACGGTTGCCTCGAGCCGCTTTTACCACTTCCCTTAGTACCCGATAGCGCATGGGATAATAGGCTTGAAAACCCAAATCCTCTAACTCAGTCTTGATATTGTGAATACCGAGTCGGTTGGCAATGGGGGCGTAAATCTCTAAGGTTTCGCGGGCAATACGACGGCGTTTGTCAGGACGCAGCGCGCCTAAGGTGCGCATGTTGTGGGTGCGGTCGGCAAGCTTGATGAGAATAACGCGGATATCCTGCGTCATCGCCATCATCATTTTGCGAAAGTTTTCTGCTTGAGCTTCTTTCTTATCGCGAAATTTCAGCTTGTCGAGCTTAGACACCCCTTCAACCAATTCAGCCACCGATTCGCCAAATCGCTCGGCTAAATCTTCTTTGGTGACATAGGTATCTTCGATGGTGTCATGCAGCAATGCCGCCATCAGCGTCTCATGGTCGAGACGCATTTCGGCGAGGATGCGGGCAACCGCAACCGGATGGGTAATATAAGGTTCGCCGCTAGTGCGCATTTGCCCTTCATGGGCATCACGCGCAACTTGGTAAGCCTGCTTGAGCAATTCTACCTGTTCAGGTTCTAAGTAACCGGAAGCAGACTCCTTTAGACCTTCAAACAGATACAAGTGGCAGCTCTCCTTTACCCAAACAGGTGTGACTCAATTAGACTTATAGTGAACGGCCTTCAGCGATGGCGGCAACAGCTGCGATTTCAGCAGCTTCACGCTCACGCACAGTTTGACGCTCATCAGCATCTAAAGTGTGAGCATTCACTAAACCTAGTTCGATTTCACGCAGGGCGATAACCGTTGGTTTGTCGTTCATCTCTTCAACCATAGGGTCTTTACCCTGCACGGCGATTTGGCGAGCACGACGCGCCGCAACCAGGATCATATCAAAACGGTTGCCGATTTGTTCTACGGCGTCTTCTACAGTTACGCGAGCCATGTGTTGAAACTCCAGTTTATCTAGGGAAAAAATGACGCAAAATTGTACACTATGGCAGTTAGCCTGCCAACAGATCGTTAAGCATATCATTTTGCGCGTGGATCTGACTAGCACCCGTTAAGCGTTGGCTGCGAATGATCGCCCGCAGATCCGCCAGTGCTGTGTCAAAATCGTCATTGACGATAATAAAATCATATTCTTTATAGTGCGACATTTCAGAAACCGCCTGTGCCATACGGCTGGCGATCACATCCTGGCTGTCTTGACCGCGGCCAGTCA
Organism: Shewanella sp. LZH-2; assembly: GCF_016859145.1. Classification (NCBI taxonomy): domain Bacteria; kingdom Pseudomonadati; phylum Pseudomonadota; class Gammaproteobacteria; order Alteromonadales; family Shewanellaceae; genus Shewanella; species Shewanella sp. LZH-2. The sequence goes on along the minus strand of NZ_CP069350.1, from coordinate 4,264,876 downwards.
GGCGACGCTCTAGCTCATCCCTTGAGGGTGGCAGAATAAATACGCCCACGGCTTCTGGCATCAAAGCTTTGACTTGTTGGGCACCTTGCCAGTCGATATCGAGAAACACATCAATACCTTGAGTTAAGGTGTGCTCAATCACATGGCGCGATGTGCCGTAGTAATTGCCAAACACTTCGGCCCACTCAAAAAAGGCATTTTGCGCGATCAGTGCTTTAAATTCTTCAACATTAACAAAATGGTAGTGTTGACCATCAACTTCACCTGGGCGCGGCGCGCGGGTGGTGTGCGATACTGAAACCTGCATATCGGCAGGTTTGTCTTTTAACAATGCCGAAATTAGCGAGGATTTACCCGCACCACTTGGCGCTGACACAATAAATAAATTTCCGCGTGCGGTCATGAGCTAAATATCCAGTTGGTTAACGCAAGAAGGGCCCAGAAAGCCGAGTATTATACAGATTTTGACCTTAAAAACGCTAGGGCTTGTTAGCCAGCAATTGTTGTCTATTTATGTTTTGCGACAGTTAACGCTGACGTTGGTGCATTTTTACGGTTTACTGTGACTCAAAGATCGGATACTGAAAATCTCTGCGTCCCTAAGCCTTGCTGAGCCTGAGAATTAAGCCTGATTTAGCTTTAGATGGATATAATCAGCATTTTTGCTTATCTAGCGTCTTTATTGCACTGACAAGTGCGGCTAAATTCGTTACGCTCATGCTTATACGACATAGAAGGTCGTGTGCGCTTGAATTATTTCACTATAAAGGAAGGGTCGTGCTGTTAAAATCTCTTTTCTGCCTTCACGGGCGTGATTCCCGCCCCCGCTTTGTTGTTATCAGTGTTGGTGTCTATTTAGGCATATCACTGGCTGTCGCCGCATTTGGGGCGAACTTTCTCATGTATCTTTTAGCGTTAGTAGGCCTGCCTTTACTTGCCCTCACGGCGCTGCGTCGTTTAAATGATGCGGCCAAGCCTAAGGCTTTAGTGGTGGTGTTTATGTTGCCGCTGCTGATTTTACTGGCGCTGTATATTGTGGCTCCGCCACCAGTATTGGCGATATTAGGGTTAGTGTTGGGGGCTGGCGCGACTTTTTGGGGAACCCGTTTGAAGTCGCCAACTATAGTGGATTACCGTTTTGGTTATTATGGACCAGCACTCGATGCGCCTATCTCGCAGGCGATCCCCCGTCGCCGAGTTGAACCTGTGATCACGCCAAAGGCGGCTGCTGCGCAAAATGCGGTGCCTGATGTATCAGCAAATATTCCTGTTGCGACTCCGGCAGAAGCTTATTCCCAGACAGAGCCAACTATTTCGTCTGCTGTTGCTGAGCCAGAACTTGAGGTTTTGCGCCAAGATGAGCTGCGCTTTGATGCCTTAACCAAGATGACTGCCAATCCAGCGGATTTTGTGGTGCCTGATGCTGTAATTGAGGGGCATGCCGATTTTCGTCCCGCTAATCCGAGCCGAGTAGAGCAAACGCGAATCGACCTCGCCGAGGTAGATTTAGCTCAAGTGGATTTGCAGGGAGAAGAATTTAAGCGTGCGCCGCTCGATCCTGCTGAGCACAGTGATGAGCCGGTGTGGCGCTTTGATCCCGATGACAATGCCGATGTTTTTAATGACACCGAGCATGCTGAAGAAGTGCGTCGTCGCCGCGCCGAAGCTAAAGAATCCGGTTCTATGACCGAATTGTTTAGGGGCGTTGCGGAGTTTTTTGCCCCTTATCGTCGTTATGTTAAGTTGCCTAAATTACCTAAGCTGGAGCGCCGTTACTGGTTGCCTGTCGGCGGCGGTGCGGGCGCTGTGTTGTTAGTCTTGCTGGTATGGGGATTATGGCCTAGTTCTGATGAGTCGCAGGTAGACGAATCGGTCGTGCCAGCGGTGCCTTCAGCACCTATTGCAGCAAGCGATCGTGTGACCTTAGATCTGCCCGACGGTTTTTCGGTGGCATTAGAGCAAGATGTATTAATTATTCGTTGGTTGGGTGAACGCGACAAGCCGCAAAACCTATGGTCTATTGCTACGGCGAAGGGTGATAAGAGTTGTAGTGCATTAGTGTTTAATAATGGCACTGAGTATCGCACTATCACTGTGGATTTGCTTGCCGACTCTGCCACTGAAGCGCGTTTCACGCCGCTCGATACCGCTAATATCATTACCGATTTAGCCCGCCGTGGCAGCATTGGTTTGTGTGGTTATAAGTTCAGCCTCAAAGGTAGCCAAGCGGTTTTAGAGCCAAATCGTGCCTTTGGAACTTATTTAGCCCGTTAAATAGATAAAAATAAGCTTAAATGCTAGTCAGGATTAGAGGGGTAGATTACACTTTTGCTCCTCTTTTTCTCCGATCTTGTGTTACATGCACTCGCATAGCCGATGACGGCGAGGTTCGGGAAAATTTCTTTAATACGAACTGAAAACTCAATCCCACATGAATACAGATTTGACCTTAGTCATTATGGCGGCGGGCCTTGGTAGTCGTTTTGGCGGCGATAAGCAGTTAGCCTCCCTTGGGCCTGCGGGCGAACCCATGTTGGTGTTATCTATTTTATCGGCTATTCGCAGTGGATTTCAGCGCGCCGTATTAGTGATCCGCCCTGAGCTTGAGGCGGAACTCTCCGGGATATTGACGCAGTTTTTACCCGCAAACTTTGAATATCACTTTTGCTACCAGTCATTAAGTGATTTACCACAAGACGCAAAGCTTGCTGATTTTAGCCATCGTTTAAAGCCTTGGGGGACAGCACATGCGCTCTGGTGTGCCCGCGATTGGGTAACAGGGCCAATGGCAGTGATCAATGCCGATGACTTTTACGGTGACAGCGCCTTTGCCTCGTTAGCACAAGGATTAACCGCCAGACCTAAGGATTGGATGATGGTGGCTTATCCTATCGAGCTGACGTTATCTGAGCATGGTGGAGTAAACCGTGGCTTATGCCAAGTTGAGCATGGGCAGTTACGCTCGGTCGCCGAGTGGTTAAATATTCAAGCACAAGAAGATGGTTTTGTGGGCGAAGGACCAAATGGATTGGCAAAGCTTCCTCCACAGTCGCTGGTATCCATGACCTGCTGGGGCTTCTCGCCAAGCATATTTGATGTTATTAAACAGCTATTAACCGCATTTATTGAACAACAGGGCCAATTGCCGAAATCGGAATGCTATTTGCCTGCTGTGGTTCAGGCGGCAATTGAGCAAGGTGTGCCCGTCTATGTTGATGTGGCCAGCGAACCTTGGCTCGGTGTGACCTATCCGCAGGATACTGTCTGGGTAAAGCAAAAATTAATGGAGTTATTGGGTGATAAAACTCATTAGGCAGTCAGTGTTGCCTCATTTTGGAATTGAAGCCGACGAGGCAAAAATCTCAGCGTTAGGGAATGGTCATATTAACGACACCTTATTAGTGCGTTGGCCTACGGGTGAATTGGTGCTGCAACGTATTAACACCCAAGTGTTTAAGACGCCGCAGGCGCTGGTGAGTAATGCCGATAAGATCAGCCATCACTTATGCGCCAAGGCATTGCAGCAGCAATATGGTCTGCAAGTGGTTAGCCCTTGTCTTACCCAAGAGGGTGAACTTGCTATCGACTTAGGTGAGCAGGGATTTTGGCGTGCGATCAGTTATTTACCCCATAGTTTAAGTATCGAAGTGGTGAAGTCTGAAGCGCAAGCCGAAATGGCCGCCAAGGCCTTTGGTCACTTTGCCTGTGCATTAAGTGATTTTGACGCCACTGAGCTTGAAGATGTGATCCCGCAGTTTCATCACTTGCCTGGGCGGATGGAAATGCTGCGCCAAGCGGTGCAGCAGGATAAAGCCAAACGCTTAGAGTCGTGCCGTCAATGGGTTGATTACGCGCTGTCGCAGCAGAGTTTATTGGATGAACTAGCCGAAATCTCGCCGCAGTTACCGCTGCGGATCTGCCATAACGACACGAAAATCAACAATATGTTGTTTGATAAGCGCGACATGTCGAGCATGGCGATTATCGATTTAGACACCTGCATGAAAGGTCATCTAATGTATGACTTTGGCGATATGGTGCGTACTTTCTGTTCGCCCGAGGAAGAAGATTCTACTGCCCTTGAAAATGTTAAAGTGCGCCAGTCGATCTTTGCCGCCATTTGCCGTGGCTATTTAAGTGAGCTCTCCGAGGTATTAACTGAGGTCGAAAAACGCAGCCTTTGGCTTGGGGCGCGAGTCATTTGCTTGATGATTGGCGTGCGTTTTTTAACGGATTATCTCAATGGCGACGTGTATTTCCACGTGCACCGTGAGGGTCATAATCTGGATAGAGCGGCGAACCAGTTTACCTTGTATCAAAGCCTGTTAGATCAAGAAGCCGAGTTAAAGGCTTGCTTCTAGCCCTAATCAAACGCCCCATTTGGGGCGTTTTGTTTTTTGCTTATATACGACATAATTGCACCATTAAAAACCCTTAGTCTCATATGGATTTGGCTTGGAATGGACAACCACGAAGTACCCACTGCATTAACTTGCGCGCGCCGTAGCGCCAGAAATCTCTGGTTAAGATGTACTCTGCGTCGTTCACAGCAGGAAGCCGTTGCCTCATCGATGATGACGGCAACCAGCGATAACTTTTTTAATGCTTACGCGATTTTTCTCGGTGCTAGTCTTGCGCAAATGGGCTTTGTTACTGGTTTACCGCAGCTCTTTGGGGCGATGTCGCAGTTAGTTTCTGTCTGGTTAGCGAGCCATTTTTCCCGTCGCGGGTTTATCGTTTACTGCGCAGCTTTGCAAGCTGTTGTGGTATTGGCGATGGGCGCGTTAGCGGCCTTTCGGCCTGAGCACGCAGTGTGGATATTTATCGCGCTCGCCGTGGGATACCACGGTTTTATTAATCTTATCCAACCCCATTGGCGCGCGTGGATGGGGTCAATCGTGCCTGAACGTCGCCGTGGCGCTTTTTTCGCGGCGCGTACCCGCTTAACCATGGGCGCATCCTTAAGTGTATTCTTTATTGGCGGTGGCATTCTGACCTTGACCGATTCGCAGCAAATGGCCTGGTTAGGCTTTACCTTGCTGTTTTCGATTGCCGCCATGGGGCGTTTTGTCTCGGCTTGGTTATTACTGCAAATGCACGATCCTGATCCGCGCGAAGCCAAGCAGCGCGGCGTGTTTATCCAAACCATTCGCAATTTTCGCGGCGCATGGAAGGATAAAACCTTTCGCCAGTACAGCTTGTTTGTGGCCAGTATGCAGGCGATGGTCGCCATATCGGCGCCGTTTTTCGCTGTGTATATGCTAGAAGACCTGCACTTTAGCTACATCGAATTTGTGCTCGCGAGCGTGGCCTCGATAGCGACTCAATTTGTGACGCTAAAGTTTTGGGGGCGATTTAGCGATCAATTCGGCAATCGTTTGGTGATGATTATTACCAGCTGCCTGATCCCAAGCTTGCCATTGCTATGGCTGTTTTCCGATAACTATCTGTATATTCTCCTTATTCAGGCATTTTCTGGGCTGGCGTGGAGCGGCTTTACCTTAAGTACCGCCAATTACCTTTATGATATTCGTCCCTTTCGCAGTGACTTTGCGACCTATGCAGCGCTGCAAGCGTCACTCAGTGCGGGATTCGTATTTGTGGGGGCGATGGTTGGCGGCACGATTGCCTCCCATGCGGCGGATTTTTTAGTGTGGTCGGGTTGGAATACTTGGCTCAGTAGCCCGATTTTTGTGGTGTTTTTAGTATCGACCATACTGCGCGCATTTGTGACACTGTGGTTTATTCCGCGCTCGGTCGAACCCAAAGTCAGGCCTCGGCCGCAGTTACTGCAACTTATCTTCCGTATCCGCGGTTTTAATGCGATTTCGGGCGTGAGTCTCGACTGGCTAACTGTGGTTAAGCGTCGGAAAAATAATGATTAACCTAGAATCTAGAATCTAGATTTTATAATCAAAGAACTTACGTTTGTCTGGCCCCGAGGCATTGGCGCTGATCTTATTCGGGTGTTTATATTCATCCCAACTGGCCACATTGCGGCCGACATTGAGCTTAGGAAAGTTCTGCTGATTTTCGCTAGCGGCTAGGCCCATAAAAGCCAATAGCTGACCGAGGGCACCTTGTTGGCTCACATTGATACTGAGTAAGTCGTGTCTGCCCGCAAAGTAGTTAACCACCTCAGCTTTATGACTTTGATAACAATCGATAAGATGTTGTTCATCCTGCGGATTTTCGACTATACCTACGCCAAAGCTATGGCGAAAGCTGCGCTTCATGATTGGGTGGAATCGGCCAGTTTTGGCATCCAAATGTGGCAGCATTCGGCTGAGTAACATCTGCATCGACGGCACCCAAGAGTCTAACTCACGGTCAATATAGACAAATTTGGCCTCGGAGAAGAGTTTATCTAACTGCTTGAAATCACTAAAACAAGGTGCATCGGAAATCGCATCAGCCTGCATAAAGGCTGCTTTAGTAAACGCCATATGTGCCACTTTTAAGCCTTGTTCTAATAGTGCCACACTCACGCTCGTCGTCCCTGTACGGGGCAAGCCGATAAAAATAACCTTCTGTTTTTGCTCGGCAACAACCGACTCATGCTTAATTGCACTTGGCTCGATTGCGCTTGGCTTGGTTGCATTCGGCGCGAGTAAGCTTAGCCTGATGTCATTTGGTTTAGTCGAATCGCACTGTGGCTGATTGAGCTGCACATCTTCACTATGGTTATGCCTTTGAGAATCGGGAAGGGTGGCAATAGTTGGGTTATCAGGCATGGATTTGGCTCGGCATTCTTGTCAGCGTGGTCGCGATGGGTAGGTAAATTGGGGTTTAACATTAGCGTTTTATCAACGTTGGCAGTATATCGCAGTGCACAGGTTTGTTAGTATCTTCATGGCATGCAAAACAAAAAATAGAATTGGAATACCAAAAACTCTTAGTCTTGGTATAAGGGATACTTATGAGTTTAAGACAACTTTTAATAGAAATAGCAGGTGGTTGGGTAAAGGCTAAAAGTGAGCAGTTTACTGGTCACCCAATAGCAACTTTACTAAGACAAGATTTAATTAAAGTAATAGAAAACACGCTCCCATCCTCAACTAATTATCTAATAAAAGCTAGTGCTGGAGCAGGACATTGGGCTGACGTGTCTTGGTTGTCGATTCTCAATCCATCAATAACAGAGTCAACACAGTCTGGTATTTATCCAGTTTATTTGTTCCGTTCAGATGGTAGTGGCGTTTATCTATCATTAGGTTTTGGAACTACAGAGCTGAAAAAACGATATGGAAAAACGCTAGCAAAACAGAAAGCAGAAGAACTCCGTAATAACATAAGAGGTTTAGATAAACGACTGAACACGTGGGATCAAAAAGTTGATTTACGATCTAATACGCCGTTAGGTAAGTCCTATGAGTGGGCTTCGGCTGGCGCAAAATTTTATCCTTTAGAAAATATGCCTGATGAAAATGATCTTGTTTCTGATCTAATAGAACTATTAGAAATATATTCAGATGTCAATTTAGAAACTAATAAGCATTCAAGTCAGGCAGTTAGATATGTGCAGTTTCTTTCCAAACCCTTCCTTCTTCTAGCTGGCATCTCAGGCACAGGTAAAACCCGTTTTGTGCGTGAGCAAGCTAAGGCTACAGGTAGTCTTGCTGAAACCTATTGTTTAACCTCGGTACGTCCCGATTGGCATGAGCCTAGCGATTTGCTGGGATATATTTCGCGCTTAAATGGTGCAGCCGAATATATTACCACCGATGTATTGCAGTTTATCGCTAAAGCATGGCGTGGTATTGCTGATCGTGGCTTAAGTATTGAAGTTCAGGACATTGAAGAACAGGGTAAACGTTTAGTCGTAACCGGTGAGCGTGATGCTCTTGAACAGGTGTTGCTCTATTGGCTGTGTTTGGATGAAATGAACCTAGCCCCTGTCGAGCAGTATTTTGCGGATTACTTATCAGTACTTGAAACCCGTGAATGGCGCTGGGCGGATGACAGTTTTACCTACAGCAGTGATGCGTTATTAAAACCCACCACCATTAACGACGTGGCTGATAAAGATAAACTACGCAAGGAGTTGGGTTTTGGCTGCGAAGAATATAACGAGCTGTGGGATATTATTTGCCAATATGGTTTAGGTATTCCATTTAACCTGATGGTAGCAGGTACGGTTAATATGGATGAAACCACCCATGGCTTTTCGCGTAAAGTAATCGATCGAGCATTGAGCTTTGATTTTGGTGAGTTTTTTCCAAATAAAACGGAAGAATTTTTTGCGCCTAAACACAAACCAAAGGCGTTAAGTTATCCGTTATATAGCCAAGCCAAGTTGCCAATGTTTGCATCGGTTACTGCCGATTGTGATGCATCGAAAACTACAGCGTTCTTTAATGCGATCAATGCGGTATTAAAGCAAACCCCATTTGAATTGGCTTTTCGTGCTTTCAATGAGCTTTGTCTCGCTGTGATTAGTTTTTCACCCCAAACTGAGCTTGAATTAACCGCTGTGTTTGACGATTTTTTAATGTGCAAAGTGTTGCCGCGCATTGAAGGCGATGATGACAAACTGGTCGGAAATAGCGAGCAGAATCTATTGGAGCAGCTAGAAACGGTGCTCGCAGATAAATTAGCGAATATTTGGCAGGGGACGCGGCCTGATTTGTTGCGTGAAGTGATCGAGCAGCCTGATGAAACTGTCATGGTGGCCTGTCGCTCTGCGGCTAAATTAGTGCGCATGAGAAAACTGCTAGAAAGTGGTTTTACGTCTTTTTGGCCTTAACCTAAACGGATTGTTGGGTGGTATTGATTAATGGCGCAACAAACGTGTGAAACCTTGTATGTAACCCATGAGGACTTTGAATTCTATGTTTCTGCGGAAGGGTTAGATAAGCCAAGAAAGCAGCTGGCCAGCACTTATGCGAAGCGCTCATTCAGCCTGCCGACTGAGGATATTGCTGTTTTCGTGGGCGACAAATTGGTGGCAACGGATACAGAAGCCAGCTTGGTTGAGCCATTCTTTTTTGAGAATCGTCAGTATTGGTTTGAAATTGAATTTAAAGACAGTGTTGACATCAATACGGCAGCAGTAAGTCATAAGTACAATCTAATCGAGCAAGGTTTTATGCTCAGCCCGAGACGAAAAACGCTGCATGCCATGATCAATTTTGGCAATGATATCGGCCGTTGTGCATTTCAAATTAAATATATCGTTGATGGCGTGCATAAATCGGTGCCTGTACAGTTTACCGTGCTGGCAACCAAAATGGTGCAAAGCCAAGATCTTACCCTGATGAACAGGCAGATTGATCAGATTTATCCACTATGGCGCTATACCATTAGTAGTAAAACCAGTCAGTCCCAAGGCAAATTGAGCCATAAATCTGAGCCGTTCGAGCTATTTTGGTTGGCGCAGTTTGAACGCTTAGTGTTTGATTTTAATCAAGGTATTAATCGAATTCTACATGCGCCACACAATCGTTTGCAGTCTTTTACCCTGCAAAAGCAGCTAGATCGCATTCACAAAAAGCTCAATGCTAAACAGCAAGAGCAAGCGAAAGAATTACTTGCTTCAAAACGTCTCTCAAGCCGTATGGGGATTGCCCAGCAGCGCCTGAATATTAACACTCCTGAAAATCGCTTTATTAAAATGGTACTAAAGCGAACCCAAGCTAATTTGACGAAATTGATTGCAGGTATTCGCACGAGTAAAGAGGCGAAAGCGTCAGACTCTTTTTTGCAAACTTTGGATGCTTGGCTTGGGCAGGTATCAAAACATGCTAAGCATCAGTTATGGCAAGAGGTAGGGGCGTTTGAAGGGCAAAGTAATGAGTCAAAGGTGTTACAGCAGGGCGCTGGCTATTCTAAAGTCTATAAAGTGTGGCAACAGTTAAGGCATTATTTAGATAACAATAATGGTGAGGCGCAGTTGTCGATTAAGTCTGTAGCAGATATTTATGAGGTTTGGTGCTTCCTAGAAGTAAAAACTGTGATTGAAAGCTTCGGCTTTCAGTTGCAAGAAAAGAAGTTAAGCAGCTTGAAAAAGGTGCAGTTTGAACGTCAATTTCCTGAAGACAGCATGGCTGCTGCTTTTGTTTATTATCGCCAAAGTGATGGCATGATCATTGAGCTTGCCCATGAACCTTCTTTTTCGCCAGAAGGGAAAGAAAATCGTACTTGGTTGGCAAATCAGCGACCCGATATCGTGTTAAGGGTGACACTTGCTAACAGTGAATCATTTTTGATTTTGTTCGATGCTAAGTATCGAATTGATTCTAAGCAATTGGGTAAGGAACAAGACGGTGTACCAGAAGATGCGATTAATCAAATGCATCGTTACCGTGATGCCATTATTCACCAGCAAAAAATGATGAATGAAAGGCCACTAAAAAGCCGCCCTGTAATGGGAGCATTTGCTTTGTATCCTGGCTTTTTCGACCAAACTACTCAGCAAAATCCTTACGATGAGGCTATTAAAGAGATTGGTATTGGTGCATTTGCTTTATTACCATCTGCGGCAGAACCAAATATTCATAACCATTGGTTACGGAGTTATTTAGCCAATAAATTGGGTAATGGCACAAATAAAATCAGCTATCTCAGGCCACCATCTAATGATTATTATTTTGTGGAGGATTCTGCGCGGATTGCGCCTTATGGCGGCAGTATAGTGCGTCACAATGGGTTAACCATGGTGGCCCCGATAAACGAAATTGATCGTGATAGTGATTATTTACTCAGAGCAAGAACTGGCTGTTTAACGGGTTACCATACTCAGCTTTTGGCGACGAATCGGCAGAATGTTCATCGTAATATTGTGCGTGAAATTCGCTACCTGTTACTGACAGTACGTGTTAATCCATCTGATCCGAATCAATTGGGTAAATTTCTATATCGTGTTGCGAATGTAAAGTTACTGCCAAGACATGATATTGATCGGCAGTTAACTGGAAAGCTTAGTAATGACAATCACCATTATTGGGTGTTTGATTTTGTTGGTGAGCCTGAAGTGTTAACAACAGCAATCGTAAAACCGTATTCTGAAAACTTTCAATTTAAGCTTACTAAAGCAGAGTATTTGCAACAAATTAGCCATTGGGATGATGTGAAAGAAGCTTATCAGCTCTATACCGACCTAGACTTGAATTGGTAATACCTTGGCATTGAGTTGCTGTTTTATCTGCTCAAGGTAGTGGATTAGGTCACTGGGTTGTTCAAATTCAAGCTGTAGTGTTGGCTGAGAAGCGGTACGGATTTCTGGGTGTAGGTTGTCGCCGTCATTTACGGCTGAAATGATGCTGTAGCGGGGATAATCTTCTTCGCGGCAGATGGGGTCGGCATAGTCGACCCAAAGAATAAAATAGTGGTTGTTGTGTTTGAAGTAAAAGCTGGGACACATGTCGTTTTGGTAGCTTTTATCGATGAGAAATGTGTATAAGCTTAGGTCGAAGCCAAGCTCAAATTTATCGCCAAATGTTTGCTGATAAACACTCATTTTTTTGCCTTAAATCATCGCATTAAGTGATGTTAAGTAAGCTGAAGTATTTGCTTAACGAACTGTTTTATCTGGTTTAAATGTGTTTTCATTAGTCTGTTTTGGCTGTGTGGTTATGTTCGTTATAACCATTATGTAAAGCCGTATTTATCGTTAACCCTAGCTAATAATTGCACTATTTTTTGCTAAGAACTCCATCAAAAACTCAATCAATACCGTCACCTTAGTCGGCAAATATTTTCGCTGTGGATACACGGCGTAAATGCCATGTTCGGGTAGCGGATAGTCTGTAAGTAACGCCTGTAAACGCCCTGCCTGTAGATCGGACTCTACGATAAAGCGCGGTAGGTTGGCTATGCCAAGGCCATCGAGACAGGCTTGGTGGATAGCATCACTATTATTCACCTGATAGTTGCCTTTGGGCTGAACACGTTGCACTCCATCGGGACTGTGGAAACTCCATTCCACACCATCTTGAAAGTAACTGTAAAACAAACAGTTGTGCTGAGTTAACCCGCTAGGAGTCATGGGTGAACCGTTCTGCGCTATATACGTTGGGGACGCGCAAATCACGCTCAAACAAGGGGCAATTTTGCGGGCGATAAGGCTGGAGTCGGGCAGTTCGCCGATGCGGATAGCTAAATCGAAGCCGCCTGCGATTAAATCTGTTGTCTTGTCATCCATTTGCACTTGCAGCTGAATATCGGGGTAACGTTTTAAAAACTCAGCGATTAAAGGCGCAATATACAAGCGGCCAAACACCATAGGCACGGAAATTCGCAGATTGCCTTTAGGTGTTTGCTGCAATTCGGAGATGGCATCTAATCCTTCTTGGGTGAGCTGCACTGCGGGGCGAATATATTCGAAATAGCGCGCGCCAGCATCCGTCAGGCTCAAACTGCGGGTGGTGCGTTGTAATAGTTGAATCCCTAAGAGTTGCTCCAACTGTGTGATTCGTTTGCTGATCGCCGATTTACTCAGTCCAAGCTTTTGTCCCGCCGCAGAAAAACTACCGCATTCGACCACAGTGACAAAAATGGGTAGAGCAGAAAAATGTTCCATGTGCGTCCTATTCTGTTGAGGCGAGGTTGGTTACTGCATTTTGATTCGATGTAATCAGTCTTCAACTAAGCGGGCCAAGAGATAAACCAGACAGGGCACGTTTACTGTTGAGTTATGTTCAATAATAGGTTGCTTTGTCACGGTATTATCCGTCATGGATAAAGATAGTAGACTATTTTGCAACAAAAACCGTGTTCCCATAAATAGAATCTTGCGCCTGTTTTGTGCGTTCGATGCCATGTTGGATGAGGCCGACTGCATGATCCCGAGTTGAGTTTGGCGATGCGTTAATTTGCTATGGTGCTAGCGGCTTCCCTATACTGCCAGTGGTGGCAATTTTTAGAGCTTCAGTGATTAGTTACATTTTATCTTTTGTTAGGAGTGTTATTTTGTCCTCAAACCAAACCTATTCCTCGGCCACGCCCTATGATTGGGTGCTTTTCGACGCCGATGAAACGCTATTTTATTTCGATGCCTTTGAAGGACTAAAGTTGATGTTTACTGGCTTTGGTGTTGAGTTTACTCAGGCCGATTTTGAGGAATACCAAAGGGTAAATAAACCGCTTTGGGTTGCTTATCAGGATGGCAAGATCAGTGCCGCAGAGCTGCAAACTATCCGTTTTGAGCCTTGGGCGGCAAGGCTTAATGTATCGCCACAAATCTTAAACAGTGCATTTTTAGCCGCCATGGCAGAGATTTGTGCGCCGCTGCCTGGTGCGCGCGAATTGCTATCGGCATTGCAAGGTAAGGCTAAGCTGGGGATTATTACCAATGGCTTTACCGAGTTGCAGACAGTGCGTTTAGAGCGTACTGGTTTACAGCATCATTTTGATATTTTGGTGATTTCAGAAAAAGTCGGCATCGCCAAACCCGATGTGGGTATTTTTGAGCATGCACTTGAGTTAATGGGGCGGCCAGCGCGTGAGCAAGTATTAATGGTGGGTGATAACCCGCATTCCGATATCCAAGGTGGTATCAATGCCGGTATTCATACTTGTTGGTACAACGTCCATGGCCATGCTGCGCCAGCGGGGATCACCCCACATTATCAAGTGAACTCCCATCAAGAGCTACAACAGATACTGGGGCTTTAAGACAACATTTGGGGTACATATTGCCGTACACATAATGCGAAAAGGGGCTAACCCTTGCAGGTTAACCCCTTTCCTAACAATCACTTAATCGAAAAGATTAGTTCATGCCGTATTTCTTTAATTTCTTACGCAGAGTACCGCGGTTGATACCTAGCATGTTTGCTGCGCGGGTTTGGTTGCCGCGAGTGTGTTGCATGATGATGTCAAGCAGAGGTGCTTCAACTTCACTTAGCACCATTTCATACACTTCTTGTGCTTCCTGACCGTCCAACTGTGCGAAGAAGTTAGTTACGGCACGCTTAACAGCGTCACGTAATAACTGGGGCTTGATAGTGCCGTTTGCGGTTTCGATTTTGCCAACGGTAAGCTGGTGAACTTCTGTGTTAGTTGTCTGATCAAACATTCTATTCTGCTCTTTATTAATTCTTTACTAATTCATCAAAATAATATTCCACGAGGGAATACTGTTCTGCAGCGGTTTCCAGCTGATTAAAGTCAGCCCGAAACTGGCGCTGATCCTCCTGGTCTAGGTACCATCCGATATGTTTTCTGGCGAAGCGGATACCCTTATATTCACCATACAAATCATAAAGTTTGGTGAGGTGTTCCAGCATCACTTGACGCTGTTCTACCACCTCAATGGGCGCTAGCTTATTACCCGTCTCCAAGTAGTGCTGGATTTCTCTGAAAATCCAAGGTCGTCCTTGAGCACCCCGTCCTATCATCAGAGCATCGACACCGGTGTAATCCAGCACAAAGCGGGCTTTCTCCGGACTGTCGATATCCCCGTTTGCGACAACAGGAATCGAGACATTCTGTTTAATTGCTTTAATGGTGTCGTACTCGGCGTCGCCTTTGTACATGCATTGTCTCGTGCGGCCATGAACGGCCAGCGAGGCAATGCCACAATCCTCGGCAATCTGGGCGATTTGAACACCGTTCCTGTGTTCAGGCTCCCAGCCTGTGCGAATTTTTAACGTAACGGGCACATCTACTGCAGCTACCACGGCTTGTAAAATGTCTTTTACGAGGGGCGGATTTTGCATTAAGGCTGAGCCTGCCAGCTTTTTATTCACTTTTTTTGCAGGACATCCCATGTTGATATCAATGATATGGGCGCCTTGTTCAACGTTGAACTGGGCGGCCTGCGCCATTAACTCTGGATCTGCACCTGCAATTTGCACTGAGCGAATACCTTCCTCACCAGAATGTGTCATACGCTGGCGGCTCTTATCCGTATCCCAAACCTCAGGATTGGATGAAAGCATCTCCGACACCGCTAAGGCTGCACCATAACGAAGACAGAGATTACGGAAAGCTTGATCGGTGACACCTGCCATTGGTGCCACGATCAGCTGATTCTTCAGTTGATAGGGTCCAATCTGCATTTACTGTTTCACCTTAGCTCTTCAAAGGGGCGCTATAGTAGCCCTTTTTATTGGCCGTGAAAAGGTCAATAAATGACCTAGGAGCAATTTTTTTTCTTGACTTTTTAGCCTTGAGAAGTCATCGACAAAATAAGCCTAAGCCAGTGGTGGCGCATGTTGCGCCACCCTTTAGCGTTATTTGCGCGTACCTGTCAAGCGGCTCCAATCTTCTTTGTGAGCCGCTTCGTCCATGTCGAACCATTGGCTATAAAAGTCAGAGATTTCTTGCGCTTGCTCTTTTAGGAGTCCAGAGAGGGCTAATTTACCGCCTGTTTTGACTCGGTCGGCGATAAGGGGGGCAAGTTCGCGCAGTGGGCCTGCGAGAATATTGGCAACTAATACATCGGCCTTAAGATCGGCGGGTTGATCTTCAGGCAGGTAAAGCTCGAGTTGGTCGGCGACATCGTTACGCTCGGCATTGGCTTTTGAGGCGTCAATGGCTTGATAGTCGATGTCGATACCGGTGACTTTTTTCGCGCCCAGTTTTAGGGCAGCAACGGCAAGAATGCCTGAGCCACAACCAAAGTCGATCACTTCTTCGTTGCTTAGATCTAAGCTGTCTAACCACTCTAAACACAGTGCTGTTGTGGGGTGAGTGCCAGTGCCGAAGGCCAGACCCGGATCTAAGATCACATTGACTGCACTTGGATCGGGGACTTCACGCCAGCTTGGGCAAATCCACAGGCGTTTACCGAATTGGATTGGGTGGTAGTTATCCATCCATTCGCGGACCCAGTCTTTGTCTTCAATCTGCTCGATTTTATGGCTGAAGTGTTCACCTAAAAACGGCAGGGTTTTCAGCATCTCAATGCTTGGGGTTAGATCGGTATCGGCTTCGAATAGCGCGACAACCACGGTATCTTGCCACAGCGGGGTTTCACCCAGTTTAGGTTCAAAAATCGGGGTGTCTTTACCATCTTCAAAGGTAATGGAGACTGCGCCTTCTTCCATGAGTAAGTCGCTGATGGTTTCTGCATCATCACTGTTAGTGTTAATGCGGAGTTGGATCCAAGGCATGGGTTAAATCCTGTGGCTAGGGTTAAAAAATATCACGCTATTGTATACCCAAACCGCGCTAAATTGCAGAATTCGGTGGCAATTTCGCATTGTTCGATTAGATAAATGAGTTGCTATGCAGCAGGGGATTGGCGAGTGATAAATGGATTTTATTCTACGCCGACAAAGAGTTAGTCAGTCATCCTTTTTGTGCGAAAATGCGAACCGATCGTTTCGATTTTTAGTATAAACATATGAAATATAATGGTTAATTGGTTTTACCTTTGTTTGGTTTTTTACTTGATTTTTGTGATCGCCTTCTAAGAGTTGACGCTGCTCCCGTGAGTTACCTCACGCTTTAAATCTGTGACGCTCAGCCGGGTATTTTGTTACTGCTATGGTGTAGTTTGCAAAGAGGTGTCAACAAACCATCAAAGGTAAAAGCAAGATGATAAGCGTAACGCGCGTTCACACTAGGGTGAAAACACAGGGGATAGGTCACCCTTGGTCGGCTAAGGCTGATCGATTACAGAGCGCGACAGGCATTATGTTGGGATGCTTCCTGTTGTTGCATATGCACTTCGAGTCGAGCATTTTGCTGGGCAAAGAGGCATTTTACCAAGTAGTACAACTGCTTGAGGGCGGTATGTTTAGTAGTACAGGCCATGGCTTTCCGATGGTTACTAAAGTCTTCTCGGTTTTTATGCTGTTAGTGGTGATATTGCATGCCGCAGTTGCGCTTAGGCGGTTTCCGGCACAACTGGGTCAGTGGCGGGCATTGCGCTCGCATTTAGGTGGCATTAATCACCGTGATACCCATGCATGGTTTTGGCAGCTCATTACTGGCTTTATTCTGTTTTTCCTGGTGCCTGTACATCTGTTTACCATGATCTTAAATCCTGAGATTGGCCCACATTTATCCGCCGAGCGTGTTTATCACGATAATGCTTGGCTGCTATATGCCTTATTGCTGCCCGCAGTGGTGATCCACGCCATGATTGGTTTGTACCGTGTGGCAGTTAAGTGGGGCATTACCACTCAACGCTCCGGCTTACGTAAACTCGCTAAGATATTAATTATCTATTTGTTGTGTCTAGGTAGCGCTAGCTTAGTTACTTATATGTTGATCGGCTGCGAGTTGACTGTTCCTGTGCAGCCCTATGTGCCCCAGTAATTTGAATGCCAACCCTGCTGCGCGCGTTGCACTGAGATAATTCGCAGCAGGATTTTGTGTCGCTGCCACTCGTTTTTATTGGTTCTATCGCTAATAGTTAAGCATTCGATTAATTATTCGCCTCCTAGTTGATCTAACTCAGGTTTGTTGTTGGATTTGTGAGCGATATTAATTTTTAAAGATCACTTAATGAGCTTGGCTCAATAGAGCCTGTGGCGCGAGGCGAAAGCAATGGCAATCAAACTAAGTATAAAAAAATGGAGTGCGTGGCTGGATTTAAGCCAGAGTGTGTCGGGTGTCATTTTGGCGGTGTTTTTATGGAGTCACTTAGTGTTGGTGTCGTCCATTTTGTTGGGTGGCGATGCTATGAACTGGGTGGCGCGCACTATGGAGCTAAGTTTTCTCTCTAGTGATGGTCATGGCTATCCCTGGGTGGTGACTTGTATTGCCATCGGTATCGGCGCTTTAGCGTTAGTGCATGTGCTAGTGGCATTGCAGAAGCTACCGATGAGTTTGCGCCAGCAAAGGGCGCTGCAACAGCAGATGCAAGTGATTAATCATAGCGATACTCGCCTCTGGCGTTGGCAAGCCATTACGGGTGTGGTGATCCTTTTATTGCTGCCGGTGCATCTGTGGCTTATCGGCTCGGCGCCTGAAACCATAGGTCCGCAGGGCAGCGCTGAGCGGATTTGGAACCAAGGTGTATGGATGGTGTATTTGCCGCTATTGCTGACGGTGGAGTTACATGCGGCCATCGGGATTTACCGCGTAGCACTGAAGTGGGGCGCGGCGCGGGATCTTAATAGTCGCAGCCGTTTACGTAAGATTAAAACGATTGTGAGTATCGCGTTTGTCACTGTAGGGATTGCCTCTTTATTGGCATTTTTACCCCATGCGAGTTGAGCGAAATATAACAAAAGAGTGTTGTCCTAAAACAATAACAGCAGTACCCGTTAAGGAGCAGGCGTGAAACTGATTTATACCGATTCATTAGTGGTTGGTGCCGGATTGGCAGGGCTAAGGGTAGCCATTGCCTCTAAAGAGCGTGGGCTGGATACCTTAGTGCTATCGCTTATTCCTGCCAAACGTTCTCACTCCGCCGCAGCGCAGGGGGGAATGCAGGCAAGCCTTGGCAACGCAGTTAAAGGCATGGGTGATGATGAAGATGTGCACTTTCAAGACACTGTGAAAGGTTCGGACTGGGGCTGCGATCAAGAGGTCGCGAGAATGTTTGCCCACTGTGCGCCAAAGGCAGTACGTGAGTTAGCCAACTGGGGGGTGCCTTGGTCACGTGTTAGTGCTGGTCCACGGGAAGTCATTGTTAACGCACAAAAAGTTACTCTACAGGAAGCCGAAGAAGCCCATGGGTTAATTAATGCCCGCGACTTTGGTGGCACCAAAAAATGGCGCACCTGCTATACCGCCGACGGTACTGGCCACTCTTTACTTTATGCCATGGATAACAAAGCCATTTCGATGGATATTCCGGTCCATGAGCGCGTCGAAGCGCTGGCGATTATCCACGATGGAGAGCGTTGTCACGGGGTGATTGCCCGCTGTTTAATCACGGGCGAGTTGCGTGCCTATGTCGCGAAATCGACCACGATTGCCACTGGTGGCTATGGCCGTATTTACGAAGTCTCAACCAATGCGATTATCTGTGAGGGTATAGGTCAGGCGCTGGCACTCGAAACGGGGGTCGCGACCCTTGGCAATATGGAAGCGGTCCAGTTCCATCCCACAGCAATTGTGCCCGTGGGGATTTTAACCACAGAGGGTTGCCGTGGTGATGGTGGTTTATTGCGGGATAAAGACGGTTATCGTTTTATGCCGGACTATGAGCCAGAGAAAAAAGAACTGGCATCGCGGGACGTAGTGTCTCGCCGTATGACTGAACATATGCGTAAAGGTAAGGGCGTCGATAGCCCCTATGGCCCGCATTTATGGCTCGATATTACCCTGCTTGGGCGCAAACATATCGAAACCAACCTGCGTGAAGTGCAGGAGATTTGCGAGAATTTCCTTGGGATCGACCCTGCAAAGGATTGGATACCCGTGCGTCCGACTCAGCATTACTCCATGGGTGGCATTCGCACCAAAGCCACCGGTGAAAGTCCGCAGCTTAAGGGCTTATTCAGCGTCGGTGAAGCGGCCTGTTGGGATATGCATGGCTTTAACCGCTTGGGCGGTAACTCGCTCGCTGAAACCGTAGTGGGCGGTATGATTATTGGTAAATATGTCGCTGATTTTTGTGAGAATAATAGCCTTGAAATCAATACCCAGCTTGCCGAAAAATTTATGCGGCAGGTACAGACTGAGATCGACACCTTAGTCGATGGCGATGGTCAAGAAAATCCCTTCGAACTTAAGCACGCAATGCAGCGAATTATGATGGATTACGTTGGGATTTTCCGTAACGGCCCAGAGCTTGATAAAGCGGTGAATGAGCTAAAAGCCCTGCTTGAACGTTCACGCAAACTCGGCATTAAGTGTAAAAAACGCCACGCCAATCCTGAGCTGGTAGAAGCTCTAAGGGTTAAGCGTATGCTCAAAGTCGCGCTGACCGTGGCCTGTGGCGCGGCAGCTCGCACCGAAAGCCGCGGTGCCCATGCCCGTGAGGATTATCCGCAGCGTAATGACCGCGATTGGCTTAATCGTACCCTCGCCAGTTGGCCCGATGCCAATGCGTTGGAACCCGTGTTGAGCTACGAGCCGCTAGATGTGATGAAGATGGAACTGCCACCGGGATACCGGGGTTATGGTATCGACAATGCGATTGCTCACCCCGATACCGCTAAACGTGAGCAACAAATTGCTGAAATTTTGGCTGGGCTCGGGGAGGATGCCGATCGCTATCAACGCCAAGCGGCGCTGATGCCTTTCGAGCTGCCGCCCAGCCTGCAAGCTAAAAATGAACGTTTAAGTGATACCTTACAAAAACCCTCTGCCAATGCGTTAGGAGAAAAATCATAATGACCCAAGGTCGCCAGTTAACCTTTAATATTTTTCGTTATGATCCACAGGAGCCAAACGATAAGCCGAAAATGGTGCGTTATCAGCTCACCGAAACGCCGGGGATGACAGTATTTATTGCCCTCAATAAGCTGAGAGAAGAGCAAGATACGTCGTTGCAGTTTGACTTTGTCTGTCGGGCAGGGATTTGTGGCAGTTGTGCCATGGTGATCAATGGTTTTCCGACATTAGCTTGCCGTACCTTAACCGCTAAATATCCCAAAGGTGAGATTACCCTGATGCCGTTACCTGGCTTTGAATTGATCGGTGATTTATCGGTTAACACGGGTAAATTTATGCGTGAACTCGCTGAGCGGTTAAAGCTATGGTTACATCCTAAGGCGAATGATATCAGCATCCATCGCCTCGAAGATCCTATGGCTCCTGAAGAAGCTGCTCGCCTGTATGAGTTGGAGCGCTGCGTCGAGTGTGGCGTTTGCGTATCAGCCTGCGCGACCAAGCAAATGCGCGAGACCTTTGTCGGTGCAGTTGGCATGATGAAAATTGCCCGCTTTGAACTCGATAGCCGTGATGCCCGCACTGCGGAGGATTTTTACCATGTGATCGGTAATCAGGATGGTGTGTTTGGGTGTATGACCTTGCTTGGCTGCCAAGACAACTGTCCGAAGGATTTACCCCATATGCAACAGATTGCTTATCTACGCCGAAAAATGGCGATGACGTTGGTTTAGCTTTATTTACGCAGTTGATTTAAAAATAGAAAGCGCCAAATTTGGCGCTTTCTTGTTGGTGATGCTAGCAAGCATAACTCTTATGGATCTCGACTTTCTCTACTAACTGCTCGGAGGTGGCGACTTTCTCTACTAACTGCTCGGAGGTGGCGACAAAGGTATTAAAGTGTGGGCTTGCCATATGCGCATCCAGTGCTGCTTGGGATTGCCACACTTCATACATCCAGAACTGATTAGCATTATCTAAAGAATGATGCAGCGTATACTCAAAACAACCTGCCTCGGTGTGGGTGTCACTTACCAGTTGTTTGAGGACTTTAAAGAGTGAATCACTCTGGCCTGAATGCGCTTGGATTTGCGCAAAAACCGTGATTTTCATTGGCTAAATCCCTCAAGCACAATTTTACCAATCGCTTTGCCCGACTCAATTTGTGCATGGGCCTTTAGCAAGTTTTGCGCATTAATCGTGCCGTAATGCTCACCAAAGGTGCTTTTTACTTTACCGGTATCGATAAGCTCTGCAATGCGATTGAGTAGATGGTGCTGGGCAATCATATCCTCGGTTTGATACAGGCTGCGGGTAAACATCAGCTCCCAATGCAGCGACAGGCTTTTACGCTTAAGCTTCATCACATCTAACGGGCCGACAGGATCATCAATCAGTGCCAGTTTTCCTTGTGGTTTGAGCACTTTTACAATTTCGTCAAAGTGCTTATCGGTTTGGGTCAGGCTAATCACATGGGTGACATCGGCTATATCTAGCTTAGTCAGCTCTTCCGAGAGGGGTTTATTGTGATTAATCACTGCATCGGCACCTAAGGTTTGCACCCAAGTTGCTGATTCTGGCCGTGATGCGGTACCGATAACCTCTGCTCCAGTCAATTTGACCGCCAGTTGAGTGATAATCGAACCCACACCGCCAGCCGCACCGATAATCAGAATACGTGCATCTGTGGCTGTACCATCCTGTGGTAGACCTAAACGGTCAAACAGCAATTCCCAAGCCGTGATACTGGTTAAGGGTAAGGCTGCCGCCTGTGCGTTGCTTAAGGTTTGCGGTTTATGGCCGACAATGCGCTCATCCACTAACTGATATTCGGCATAGCTGCCACTGCGGCTAATATCGCCAGCATACCAAACCTCATCACCTACCTTAAATAGGCTGACTTTGTCCCCGATAGCTTTTACAACGCCAACGGCATCCCAACCGAGGATTTTATACTCCCCAGCAGGCGCTGAGCTTGATGCGCGGATCTTGGTATCGACGGGGTTAACCGATATGGCTTTAACCTCGACTAACAAATCAAAACCCGTTGGGGTGGGTTTGGCTAATGTTATGTTTTCTAATGTATTATGCGCATCGACTGCGCCTGCTGTTTGGTAACCTACGGCTCTCATAATCATTCCTCACTGGCGACTCATGTCTGTCACTTGTCATTGAGCACCATTGTGTGAAATATTAACCTTTAGATAAACGGGGTAAAGTTTGTAATTTTTTCAAAGGAAATTTGATAATCATGTTGCTTAATGATCTCGCCTTATTTGTTCGCGTTGCCGATTGCGGCAGCATTTCGGCCGCAGCGGCCGAAATGGACCTCTCTGCTGCTTCAGCGAGCGCAGCGATTAAACGTCTTGAAAAACAGCTTGATACGAGTTTGTTTGTGCGCACGACTCGCAGCCTTAGATTAACCGCTCAAGGGGAACGTTACCTGATCCATTGCCGCCGCGCCTTAAGTGATCTCGCCCTTGGAGAGCAGGCGATTGCCAGCGATAAAGGTAAGGTCTCTGGCACCTTAAGCCTGTCGGTTTCATCTGACTTTGGGCGAAACTTATTTGTCCCTTGGCTCGATGACTTTCTCTTGGATTTTCCACAGCTGCAAGTGCGTCTGCATTTGGGCGACAATATCAGCAGTTTTTACCACGATAAAATTGATGTGGCGGTGCGTTATGGTAAGCCGCAGGATTCTAATCAAGTTGCCTTTCCGATTTGCAGTGCCGACAGAGTGTTATGTGCATCGCCGGACTATCTTGCTAAATTTGGTCAACCCGAAACCTTAGAGCAGCTAACACAACATAATTGCTTGTTTTATAAGTTAGATGAGAGAACTCACGATCAATGGCAATTTGAGCGTGATGGCCAGGAATGTAAAGTTCGCGTCACGGGGAATCGTAGTGCGAATGATGCTGAAATTGCGCGCCGCTGGGCGGTAGCAGGAAAGGGGTTAGTGTTTAAGTCGAGCTTAGATTTGGCAGAGGATATTATGGCTGGGCGTTTAGTGCCCTTGTTACCAGAATATCGCGGCGAGTCGGTCAATTTATACTTAGTGTGCCCAGGACGCGAACATGTCACACCCGTGGTGTTACTGCTTCGCGAAATGTTACGTCGCCGTTGTAAAGAATTGCAAACTCAACTGGCTGCTCATCATATTATCCCAAACTACCGTTAAGCTATTTGCATTATGGTGGCATATGTAAATAATCGCACTGCATGTTGTTATTTATTGTTTTTAATCTGTTTTTAAATTGTTTTTTATGGCGGTTTTTTCTGTTATGAATTGTGTTGTTTATGTTTAATGTCGCTAATTTTTTCTGATCTAACTCATATTTATTTTAATTGCATATGAGTTGTCGCTGGCTTGAGTTGAAAAGCATTTTTTTTCGTGCGTATGATGCGATAAATGTATCGTTTTGTATCTTTAACTGTGGGTCACAGTGGAGATTATTTATAGTATGACGTATTGACTGAAAATGTTAACTAAATTAGCCACAAAAAATTACTCAAAAATACCGAAACATCTTCATCCCATAGTCGGTGGATTACTGGTGCTCGGAATATTATGGTTGAGCTTATCGCTAAGTGTTTCTGCTAAAAATGAAATTTATTCTGTTGAAAAGAATGATTTTTTAATGGCTTCGACACTTGTGGCGCAGAGTGAGTTTGTGGGCCATAAATCGACAATCGTACTGAATGAATATAGCGTTACACTTTGGAATTGGTTTTGTGAAACTAATTTTGAAAGCATATTTATTGGACTGTCTTTTTTTGTTTTATTTAGTGTTATTTATTTCATTTCAGCTATTTTTCTGCGTAGTTACATTCTTAATTTGGAACATTGTTATTCCATTTTACTTAATTGGATAAAGTCTATTCAAGCAAGTACATCCTAGCGCTATATAGAGCGCATGCTCACTATCAATATTTTCATCAAAATATAAATCAAGGTTTTATTATGCAACCAACGAATAATCAATATTATTCGTCGATTTCTCGTCGACGAAATAAATGGTCTGTGCTTTTCTGCTTGCAGGTGATGCTGGCGAGCTTTTCATTTGTTGGCCAAGTATTGGCTGTCAATGAATTTGAGTTAGCCACGGATGCACAAGCTGCAAAATGGTCTGGCTACGTTAATGTTGGGTTTACCCGAAACATTTATGACTCGGATAGTTATTACGCCTATCAAGCCTATAACATCGATAGCCGGATCGATTACAAGGCAAATTGGGGCAATGTGCTGTTTACCCTTGGGGGCGAAAAGCAAACATTGCATGGCAAAGAGTCCAGTTTTTATGACCCTTTGCTGGAATACCGCACACCACTGTATGCCTTAAGCGATACCGTCTCATTCAAAGGCAGTTTAGGTGTGTATTTGCCCGCAGAGCGCGAATCAAAATTGGATAGGTTGCAATATGCACCGCGTATTGCTGCGTACTTATTTTGGAGCCCGCTAGATAACCTAAGTTTTTATTTTTCACCGCGCTATCGCTACAACGCTTACCAATACAAAACCGCTGGTGAGCGCGTGTTAGTTGAACAGCAACTCGATGGATTACTCGATGCTTATTGGCAAATTACGGCTAATTGGTATTTGGATGTGAGTGGTCGTTATCGAGTATCCAAAAACTATTACGGTCGCCGACTCGACGATCAATTTACCTTCGCCCAAGAACTCGGTTGGTCGTTTAAGCCTGACTGGGTGTTGGCTGTTGGTCATAACAATAGTGGTCGTTTCTATAACCCAGAAGTGGGGACATCTCAGGGATTTGAGATTTATGACAAAAAGAGTTCAACCTTTTATTTGTCAGTTACTAAATATCTATAAAAACAGTAGTTAAGAGGAATCTATGAAGAAGTCCATGGTATGTCTGGCGATAACCAGCGCACTGACCCTTGTGGGGTGTGGTGCCGGTGATGAGCCTTATAAAGAACTCCCCAAAGATGAAAAGCAAGTCACCACTGCCGACATCGATAAAGCCACTGAGCGGCAATATCTCTACATTCGCAGCGTGGGTAAGGCTCCGCGTTATGCCGCCGAGGTGCGAGGTTTTACCCAAGGTGATCCTAAGTTGGTAACCTTGCATAAAACAGAGAATGGTATCCAAGTACGTCAAATTGACCGAGATAATATCGGATTAGGCCATGACAGCCGTTATCCTAATGAATATAACCAAGCGCCAGTGTTAACCATTCCTGGTGAATATATCGACTTTAAATGTACCGAAGATAAATGGCGTGAGTGTATTAACGTAGAGCAAGTTAACACCGATGCTAATTTAACATGGCAGGATAAGCGCTACTTTGTCCCCGATTTTGCCAAAGCTAAAATTGCCGAGTTGGGCATTAATGACATTTTCACCTTTGGTGAATGTGTGACTGAAACAGAGGCCCCACGACTAGTAAATACTCAAGGCCAAAAAGGCTATGAGATGGATTTAGCTAAGGGCGTGGTTAACTTTGAAATTGAGCATACCTATCAGGCTTCACCAAGTTGCTTTAACCAATTTTACGGTGGCAACCTCGACAATCTATCCTTTACGACCACTGAGTTTATTTCGATTGTGGCGGTGGATCAGTTAGCCAGTAAAGACTATCAAGCGATTCCCTATGCCGAAAATGAAAAGGGCGCATTTGGTTTCTTTACTTCCTCACATACTTATCGTGATGCGACTGATTCAGAGGGCGTTGACGGGTATGTGCGTACCTACATGAATCGCTTCAATCCGGCCAAATCGGAACTGACTTATTACTTGAGTAATAATTTCTACGATGCGAAAAATAAACCCTTTTTGGATGCTGCTATCGAGTCCGTGACGGCAATTAATATTCAAAACAAGTTGTATAAAACGGGTTTTCCACAGATAAAACTTGAGCAAGCCCACGATAAACGCCATGGCGACCTGCGCTATAGCAACATCACTTTATTTGATGAACCGCTGGATAATGGTTTGGCGGGTTATGGCCCATCCGCGGCAAACCCGCTTACAGGCGAAATTGTGAGTGCGCGAGTCAATCAATACAGCTCGAATCTAAAACAAGGCGCAGTACGTTACTATCGCCAAGTGCGTTTAGATTATAACAGAGGCAAATTAGACGCGAATTCAGTCACATCGTTAACGGGCGAGCCTTATGTGTCGAATTTGAACAAGCCAGATGTCAGCGTTGATACTGTGCCAGTTGAGGCGGCTGCATTTGAACAACCGACTCAGCAGCTTATTGCAGCACCCAAATCAATGTTATTAACGCCTAAGGATAATAGTCTCGATGCTTTGGCGGATTTTGATGAAAAAACACAAGCGTTTTGGTCTGAAAATTCAATGATGCATGTGGATACCGTGTTTGCTACAGGTGGTAGTAATCGTGAATTACCTCGCGGTATCAAAGGTCATGAAATTGATTGGAAAAAAGCCGAAATGTGGGTTGATGGCAAAGTGGGCGGTAAATTAGCGGCATTTGAAGATTTGCCGATAAGTTTACAAGACTCATTAACCACAGCCCTTGCTGCACAAGCATTTGCCGGCACCTTGACCCATGAATTAGGGCATACCTTTGGCTTAAGACATAACTTTGCTGGGAGTCGCGACCACGACAATACCTTTAACCAAGCACAACTGACGGAGTTAAAAGCCGCCTTTAGCGATGCAGGTTACCCAGATATTACTGTTAATGCCGAGTTTTCGAGCCAAATGGACTACAACGTGAATCGGTTTGCAACCACGTTTGAACCCTATGACTTAGCGGCGTTACGTTTTGGCTATGCCCGCGAAGTGGAAACAAAGGCTAACGAATTTGTATCGCTCAAAGCGGAAGATGCTAAGCGTCGCGACGAACTTGCCAAAGGCATTGTTAACGGGGATACCCGATTTGGCGCGCTTTATAATATTGAGCAAAACAATAGCCTACGTCAGTATTCTTATTGCACAGATGAACATGTGTCCCTTAACAGCAACTGTAATCGTGGTGATGCGGGTAAAAACTTAGATGATATTAACCAGTTCTATATCGATAAGTATTTTGATAGCTACGAGACCATGAACCTACGCCATAATCGTCAATCTTTGTTTGAGGATCATAGTCTAAGTTACACCATCAATCGTAAAGTTCAGTTTGATGAGATACGTCAATTCATTGAAGATGTGAGCTTTTTAGAGCAATTATTTGGTCTATCAGAAAACTTTTTTGCTGGTGAGTGCGACCGACTGGCTGCGGCAGGTAGCGAGGCTTGGTATTGTGCGAATCAGCGGGCGATGAATCAGTCGGCCGACTTCTTCCTTAAGCTAGTGGGAGAAAACGACGCCACATTGGACGTCACATACAAGCAAGCTGATGGCAGCGTAGCGTTAAGACAGCAGTACAATTTTGCTAAGGTACTTGAGCAATATCGTTTTAAAAGCGGCGATATGAAGGCGCAATTTGAGCCGGGTGAGGTGATCAGTCAGTTCTCTGATTCCCCAGAAGCCTTGAAAGAGTTGATCATTAAATCGCAAATAAATCCTCAATTTCAGGATTTATTAACGGCTGATGTTAGCTTTTCGGGCCGCTTACTCAACGGTATTAAAACGCCTGCCTCCTCACCTAACCATCCGTATGTGAATGAGCGCGACGTGTTAGGTGTATGGCCTGATAAATTGTTAGCCGTGCGAGCCTTAGTGTCACGTACCACCCCACGTAGTACTTCGAGTCGTGGTTATAAAGCCTTGGTTGATTTACCGAATGTGGGGCCAGTGTTCCAAGACATGTTGTGTAAGATGACCATGGGTGAAGGCCCTGGGCTGACTCGTGGTAATGCACCGCTCTTTACCGAAAGCTGTGGCGTGAGTGGTAAGCTCGATAGCTATCTGCCTTATTACACTGATTTTGCCCAACAAAGTATTGAGCCATTACCTAATTACGATCGTTCAGTTTCACGTTACTTCCAATTTGATACTGTTAACGGCCAGCCAAAAGGTAAGAGCAATTTACTGCAGATGATATTACGCCAAGTGGTACTTGCATCGGTTGACAGTGATTATCAAGGCGAGCAAAAAGCCAGAGTATGGCGTGAATACGTCGGTATTCATCTAGCCGGCCCTGCATTAGCCACACAAGCGGAAGTGACAGTAAATGGCCGTGTGTATGCTGCGACCGCAGAAAACACTTTAGCATTGGCGCTGATCAACCGAATTAAAGAAATGGAAACCTTTAAGGCGCAGGTCGGCGAGGCCACGCTTGCCATCAAGTTAAACAACGGTACAGTAGGTGAGATAATTGATGGGCAACTAAGCCGAGATCAGTTAGTACTCAGTTATTTACCTGTGCTTGATTAAGTCACTTGAATCGAGTGAGCCGCACCCGCGGCTTTGCAATCCATCACCATGTGTAAAACGTAAAAAAGGCCGCTCACTGAGCGGCCTTATTATTCATACAATCTTATATGGCTTAAGACTTTGCGCGTTTCATCGCGGTGAAGAATTCTTCGTTAGTCTTAGTCATCGCCAGCTTATCAATGAGGAATTCCATTGCACTGACTTCATCCATTGGATTGAGGATCTTACGCAGGATCCACATTTTTTGCAGTTCGTCAGGATTTGTCAGCTTCTCTTCACGACGAGTACCGCTGCGGTTAAAGTCAATCGCAGGGAAGACGCGTTTTTCAGCGGCTTTGCGTGACAGATGCAGCTCTTGGTTACCAGTACCTTTAAACTCTTCGTAAATCACTTCGTCCATCTTAGAACCGGTATCGACTAACGCAGTCGCGATAATGGTTAAGCTGCCGCCGTGTTCGATGTTACGTGCTGCACCGAAGAAGCGTTTTGGACGGTGCAGGGCGTTTGCGTCCACACCACCGGTTAACACTTTGCCTGATGAAGGGATAACAGTGTTGTAAGCACGCGCTAAACGGGTGATAGAGTCGAGCAGAATCACCACGTCTTTTTTGTGTTCGACTAAACGCTTAGCCTTTTCAATAACCATTTCAGCCACTTGTACGTGACGGCTTGCTGGTTCGTCGAAGGTAGATGCAATAACTTCACCTTTAACTAGGCGTTGCATCTCGGTCACTTCTTCTGGACGTTCATCGATCAGCAATACCATCAATACCACTTCAGGGTTGTTGTAGGTAATGGATTGCGCAATGTTTTGCAGTAATAGCGTTTTACCCGCTTTTGGTGGCGCAACGATCAGACCACGTTGACCTTTACCGATAGGTGAGCATAAATCCAGAATACGGGCAGTGATGTCTTCAGTTGAGCCATTACCACGCTCCATACGCATACGTTCTTCTGCGTGGAGTGGGGTTAAGTTTTCAAAGAGGATTTTATTGCGAGAGTTTTCAGGTTTATCAAAGTTAACTTCGTTAACTTTTAACAGGGCAAAATAACGTTCACCTTCTTTTGGTGGGCGAATCTTACCAAAAATGGTGTCACCCGTTCGCATGTTGAAACGGCGAATTTGGCTTGGTGACACGTAAATATCATCAGGGCCAGCTAAGTAAGATCCATCTGCACTTCGTAAGAAACCGAATCCGTCTTGGAGTATCTCTAATACGCCGCCACCGAAAATGTCTTCGCCACTTTTGGCGTGGGCTTTAAGGATGGAGAAAATAATGTCCTGCTTGCGAGCACGGGCCATATTTTCGAGTTTCATGTTTTCGGCTAGCGAAACTAGGTCGGATATCGGCGTGTCTTTTAATTCAGTTAAGTTCATGTTGGGGATCTTGTGTTACGCGACAAAGCTTACCGCGATCAATCAGTAAAGTTTGTGATTCAGGATAGTGATTGACGAGCGAGAAGTGGTTTAGTTAGAAAGAATCTGGTTATTAAAGTAGCACTAACAAAGCGGGGCGTCCAGAAATTTAGGGGCATTCCGGCACAATTTAATTTCAGCTTGTGCCGGAGGTCACTCATAACGACAACAAATTAGATTTGTGCGTCGATAAACTCTTTTAACTGAGTTTTAGAGAGCGCGCCAACTTTGGTCGCTGCCAACTCACCGTTTTTGAATAACAGCAATGTTGGAATGCCGCGAACGCCGTATTTCGCTGGAGAAACGTTGTTCTGGTCAACGTTTAGTTTAGCGATAGTTACGCGACCGGCATACTCTTCGGCAACGTCGTCAAGGATTGGCGCGATCATTTTACATGGACCACACCATTCAGCCCAAAAGTCTACCAATACTGGTAAATCGGCCTTTAATACGTCGTTTTCGAAGCTGTCGTCGCTCAGGTATATAATTTTATCGCTCATGATGTTCTCCAGTTTGGTTGCCATTGCTGGTTTGTTAATGGCTTACCATGTATATTGGGGCTGAAAAATAGCTTTTCAAGTTACCTTTTACAATGTGGCTATTTCAAACGATCGAGTATCTTATTGCAACCCCAAATGGTATGCTTGCGCTATGAGCCAAACACATTTATCAAATCAAAAATTTGCCGACTTACCTCTGCATCCTGAGGTTAAACAGGCCCTTGCCGAGAACGGCTTTGAATTTTGTACGCCGATTCAGGCGTTATCATTACCCGTATTACTTCAATCAAAAGATATCGCTGGCCAAGCTCAGACGGGCACTGGCAAGACAATGGCGTTTTTGGTTGCTACATTTAACCATTTATTGTCGACCCCTGTTCCTGAAGGACGTCAATTAAATCAACCGCGTGCCATTATCATGGCGCCCACCCGTGAATTAGCCATTCAAATTGCTAAGGACGCGATTTTACTCGCGAAACATACTCGCTTAAAGGTGGGGATTGTTTACGGTGGTGAGAGTTATGACGTCCAACGTAAAGTGCTTGACCAAGGTGTTGACATCTTAATCGGTACAACCGGACGGATTATCGATTATGTGCGTCAGGGCATTATTAGCTTAAATGCGATTCAAGCCGTGGTGTTAGATGAAGCCGATCGTATGTTCGACCTCGGTTTTATCAAGGATATTCGTTTCTTATTCCGACGCATGCCTAATGCCGATCAGCGCCTGAACATGTTGTTTTCAGCGACGCTTTCGATGAAGGTGCAAGAGTTGGCTTATGATCATATGAATGATCCGGTGAAAGTCGAAATTGCCCCCGAAGAAAAAACCTCAAAGAATATCAAAGAAGAAATTTTCTATCCTTCCCAAGAAGATAAGATGCGTTTATTGCTAACGCTGATTGAAGAAGATTGGCCTGAGAAAGCCATTGTTTTTTCAAACACTAAGCATAGCTGTGAGAACTTATGGGCTTGGCTTGAGGGTGATGGTCACCGTGTGGGTTTGCTCACTGGGGATGTGCCACAGAAGAAACGTATTCGAATCCTAGAGCAATTTACGCAAGGTCAATTAGATATCTTGGTTGCGACTGACGTGGCTGCACGCGGCCTGCATATCTCCGATGTTTCCCATGTTTACAATTATGATTTACCTGATGATTGTGAAGATTACGTCCACCGTATTGGTCGTACTGGGCGAGCGGGTAACAAAGGGGTATCAGTTAGTTTTGCCTGTGAAGAATACGCACTAAACTTACCAGCGATTGAGACTTATATTAATCACTCAATCCCAGTGAGTAATTATGACCGCGATGCGTTACTAGATGATATTCCACAGCCAGCTAAGATTCATCGTAAACATCCAGCGGGAGCTCGTAATTTACGTGAGCGCTCTGGGGTGAGTCGTACTCAAGGTGCACATCGTAGTGGTGGTCGTCCACCTCGCCATGACAGGACGCGTAGACAGCCGTAAATGCCAACACCCGCTTATGCTGCCATTACTTTAGGCTCTAACAGTTTTAATATGCTGATCGCTAAAACAAAAGGTGGTCAGCCACATATTATTGCTAAGTACAAACGTAAAGTAAGGTTAGCCGAAGGGATTGGCGAAGACGGCTATTTATCACAGGAAGTGATGCAACGAGGTTTAGATTGCCTCGCCATGTTTGCCCAAATGTTAGCACTGCATAAAGTCCATCCTAATCATGTTGCTGTGATTGCCACAGCGACACTGCGTACTATCAATAACGCCGACGAGTTTAACCAGAGGGCAATTCCCCTTCTCGGTCACCCGATTGAGATTATTTCGGGCATGCGTGAAGCTGAGCTGATTTATCAAGGTATGGTGGCAACAACCTGTGGCCAAGGTCGACGCTTAGTGATTGATATTGGTGGAGCAAGTACCGAATTTATTATCGGGGATGGTCATCAGGTTCAGTTTAAGACTAGCTTGCCTATGGGCAGCGTGACCTTTAACCGCCGTTTCTTCAACAACGCGCCGTTGCAAGAGCTCGATTTTGACGATGCTAAACAGGAAGTGCTAGCAGTCTTAGGTGAACATAGGCAAAGGCTAAAAGACTTAGGATGGCACTGTGTAGTGGGGGCTTCTGGCGCAGTGCAATCTGTGGTCGAAGTGCTAATGCACCGTAAGCAGTCTGAAATCATCACTTTGGCTGTGCTGACACAGCTGAAAGCGGAAATCCTCGCCGAGGAAGATGTGAGTCTTGAGGGAATTATCGGCTTAAGCGCCGAACGTGCGCCGACATTTGCCGCAGGGGTGGCGATTTTACTTGCGCTCTTTGAACTCTTAGGAATTGAGCAGTTGGCGCTATCAGGTGGAGCATTGCGTGAGGGTGTGTTAGTGATGCTGGCGCAGCGGATTTTAGAAGAAGCGATTTAACTCTCAAGCCCATTTAAAAAAGATAAAGGCCGTCAAGTGCACACTTGACGGCCTTTATCTTTTAATGGATTGGGTTACTTTAAGATTTCGGCTAAATCTTTTTCGAGCGAAACGGTTGGGCGTTCAACAATGCGGCCAATTTCTTTACCTTGTTGTTGCACGATAAAGGTAGGAATACGTTTGAATTCGTATTTTGCCGCCAGTCCTTCAGGGTCTTGCTTGCTGCGATCGACACCAATATAAGTCACTTTAATATTGGGGTTCGCCACTTCTTCGATAATGCGGATAAAACGTGGCGTTTCGCGATGACAGTCTGGGCACCAAGTACCAATAATCACGACGATTTCTGTTGGTTCTGTGACTTTTTTGAGTGGTGCTAAGGCGTCGGTATCGACTTGGTAGCTTCTGTAGCCCTCAGCAAACTCATTGAGATCTTTTACTAAATGTTGCGCTTCAACTACACCGGTTAAAATCACTTCTTGTTTCTCCTCGCTGCAGGTGGCAATCAAGCCCTGTTTTTGCTCTTCAAAGCCACAGCCGCCATTTGCTAGTACTTGGCAACTAAAAAATAACGCGGTCGTGGCGAGTAATGCTTTAACGTTATTGTGCATGATATGCCCTCAAAATCGAAGAAGAATAATGAATTTGCATTCAAGCACTAATTTACGTTTTGTAAAAGTTGTGAATGAATTTGCTGCAAGCCAGATCACGTATCGCTAATGTAAATCTGGCTGTTACCCATAAAAAGATGTGATTAGTTTTGTGCTAATAGCTTGGCGAGGATAGGTTTATTAGCATCAGGGAAGTCGTAATGGGTGAGCTCGTGCTTATCGACCCAGACGACTTGTTGTCCTTCAAGCCCTTGCGCCTCGCCCGTAAAGTCACTCACAGTGTGAATATCGAGTAGTACCTGTTTATCTGGGTAGTCGTAGCTTAACGCCATAAAAGGTTCGCTCGAATGGACGTTAAGCGCCACTTCTTCTTTTAACTCACGAATTAAGGCTTGGGTAACGGTTTCGTTTTGCTCCACTTTTCCACCGGGAAATTCCCATTTGCCGCCTTGATGTAAATGCTCTGGGCGCTTGGCGAGTAGGATTTGTCCGTCAGTATTAAGAATAATGCCCACGGCAACATGAATACGTTTTGTCATAAATTTCTACTTATCACTGTATGAACAACAATCCGAGACTCGTCGGTTCTGGTCGTTGGTAAATATACGGAGTTGTTGTATGAGGCTTATTCTTTAAAGAAGCTTTCTTCGTCGTAGCCAAGTTCGTCTAAAGCGTCGACATCAAACTCAGATTTGACTGGAATGGCGTGTTTCTCCGATGCCCAATCACCGAGATCGATCATCTTACAGCGCTCACTGCAAAAAGGTTTGAACTCTGACTGAGGGCTCCATTGTACTGGGGTTTTACAAATTGGGCAGTTGACGGTTAACGGCATAATGGGGATCTCTTGATTTACTGCTGAATAACGAATAACGAATAACGAATAACGAATAACGAATAACGGTTATCAATGGCGTTAGTGTAAAGGCTTCACGCGCAGGTCGCTAGTAAGAATTCGATGCTACGGTCAGAGTGGCGTTGTTGATCGAATTGTACAAAATGAATGGCATAACGATTTTTATGGCCACTGATCGTGGGATAACAACCGTGGGAAGCATCGACTTTGACTCGAACTAATGACAGGGCTTGAGTGCTATCCCCTTGATAAAAACCGGCATGAGCGGTGGCATTATCGAAATCAGCGGTACTGCGGGTCAGTTGAAGCAAAAGCGTGATGGGTGTGAGTAGGGGATCGAAATGACTTATCCAAGCTTGATAATCCTTGCGTCTTTCTTCCCAGGGTTTGGCGAGCCAAAAATGTAGTTGGGGAAGGTCGAAGTTACAGCAGGCACCTGGCATACCAAAGCGTTGCCTGAGCGCTGATAAGAATCTGTCTTGCTTTAGCTGGCTCCCACAGCGTTCGGGGCGTTGTAATGGTTCTCTGGCTTGGCTTAAGGCTTGAATATAAAAGCGGATTTGTTCGCTATCGACATGCTCGAGTTCTTGCCATTTGCTCAGTTGCAGTAGATTTCGCTCGATATCTTTGAGGACCTCATTGCGGTAGTCGCAGCGCTCCGAGAGCTCGCACAGGGAAAACAGAGGGTAGAAACATCTATGCTGGTGGTCGTGATTTAGGTTATTACAGAGCTGCTTGTTGAGGTATTCGAGCCGCAAGTAGCTGCGGATCTTCTCATTTAAAGGCTGTTCATAAACTAAGTCAGTCATGGGCGTTGTGATTACCAGATAATTGTAAATAGCGCTGATGCAATGCTTGCACCTCTTGTTTTAGCGTTGATATCTCTCCCTGATTATCAATAATGTCATCGGCTCTAGCGAGTTTTTCACTGCGGCTACACTGGCTCTCAATGATGTTATTTACTTGAGTTGCATCGACATTGTCCCGCTTTACGGTACGGTTTATTTGTAACTCTGGCGAAATATCCACCACTAAAGTCCGATTGACTAACCTATCTAACCCGTTCTCAAATAGCAAGGGTACAACCATAATTACATAGTCTGATGTGGCATTTTTGACTTGCAAAAGCATTTCTTGGCGGATCATAGGGTGCAGCAGTTGATTTAACCACTGACGCGCTTGTTCATCGCTAAACACTCGCTGCCTAAGTTTTGCGCGGTCAAGCTCACCCGAGGCCGTTAAGATTTCTGTCCCAAAATGGTCAATAATGGCGTTTAATCCGTAGGTGCCTGGTGCGACGACTTCTCGGGCAACGACATCGGCATCGACTAGGCAAACACCTTCTGCCGCAAACAGATTCGCCACGGTCGTTTTACCACTGCCAATCCCGCCCGTTAAACCGACAACAAATTTGGACATAAAACTCTCTTAAAAGCGATGAAGGACGTGCTTATAGGACCTAGAACGGACTGGACTTCGTCCTACTAGGGCGTCGCTGCGCTCCTTCTAGAACCTAAAGCCTAGAACCTAAAGCCTAGAACCTAAAGCCTAGAATCTATAAGGCCGAAGCCAGTTCTATAACGTACTTAAATACCAATCCACTATAGGTTGACCCCATATTAGGGCGATCCAGCCTGCGGCGGCAATGTAAGGACCAAAGGGAATCGGATTTGCCAGTTGATTACGTTTGGTCACGATCAGCGTGATGCCAACGAGGGCACCCACTAAGGATGAAAGTAAAATCACCAGTGGCAACATTTGCCAACCAAGCCAAGCGCCAAATACGGCAAGCAGTTTAAAGTCACCATAGCCCATACCTTCTTTACCGGTTAACAGCTTAAATAGCCAAAAAATCGACCATAAACTTAAATAGCCTACAGCGGCACCAATAATCGCATCGGTTGGGTTGGTAAAGGTATGGTTGAGGTTAATCAGTAGTCCTAACCATAGCAGGGGAAGGGTCATTTGATCTGGAAGCAGCATTTCATCCAGATCGATTCCGGTGAGCGCAATCAACACAAAAGTGAGTATTGCAGCAAACACAAATTGCCAGCTTGGCCCAAAATGCCAGGCGAGTGTTGCAACGAGTAACCCTGTTATTAGCTCAATAATCGGATAGCGTGAGGAAATGGGGGCATGACAGGCAGCGCATTTTCCCCTCAACATTAACCAACCTAAAACGGGTAAATTATGCCAAGGCTGGATGGCGGTTTTGCATTTAGGGCAGGCAGAACCTGGTACCACTAGATTGTATTTTTCAGGATAGTTATCTATAGGCTTGTTAAGCTTTTCTAAACCGACTTGTTTGACTACATCTGCATGATATTCCTGCAGATACTGATTACATTCCTGTTGCCATTCGCGCTTCATCATCACCGGAAAACGATGGATAACCACATTTAAAAAACTGCCAATAGTTGCGGCAAACACAAAACTTAAGCAGATAAAAAGCCATGGAGCTTGGTCAAAAGTGTGACCCAATAAAGTGAAAAATTCAGTCATTATTCTTACTTAATTATATTGTTCAATGTAAAACGGATTTTAGGCCTCTAGGACGCTTCGCTGCTCTAGAACCTAGAATTTATAAGGGGGAAGCCCGCTTTTTCTAGCTGCTGCGGTTTTTGCAGCGTTTTAACCGCCAACCACTTTACCCATTTGGAAGATGGGTAAATACATAGCGACAATAAGACCACCAACAACAGTGCCAATGACCACCATCATGATAGGTTCAATTAGGCTGGATAAACCATCAACAGCATCATCGACTTGCATCTCATAGATAGTTGAAACTTTATTAAGCATATTATCAAGTGAGCCTGATTCTTCGCCAATCATCACCATTTGGATCAGCATATCGGGGAACAGCCCTGTGGTTCGCATTGCCACGTTCATTTGCATCCCCGCCATCACTTCTTGGCGGATTTTTAAAATGGCTTTACGGTATACCGCATTGCCCGATGCCCCTGCGGCTGATTCTAAGCCGTCGATTAAGGGGACACCAGCGGCAAAGGTGGTGGCTAAGGTACGGGCAAAACGCGCCATAGCGCCTTTGTGTAGAATGGGACCAATAGCTGGAATTTTTAAGATGACTTCGTCAACTCTGTCTCTCACGATTTGCGAGTTCCTATGAGCCCTCACAAATAAAAATACGCCAGCCACTATGGCACCCAAAAAGATATACCAAGAGGATTGTAGGCCGCGGGAGATATGCAAAACCAATTGGGTAAATGCAGGTAACTCGGCGCCAAAGCCCTTAAAAATATCTTCAAATTGTGGCACCACAAACAGTAATAATAGTGCTGTTACTAAAATAGCGACTATTACTACTGCTGCCGGATAAAACATGGCTTTTTTAATCTTAGATTTTAATGCTTCAGATTTTTCACGGTAGGTCGCAATACGATCAAACACTACATCGAGTGAGCCTGAATGTTCACCCGCAGCAACTAAGTCAACATAGAGATCATCAAAATAGCGTCGGTGGGGACGCAAAGCATCAGATAACGGAATACCTGATTGGATCTCCGATAGAATTGTCGCTAACAGTTCACGCATTTTTGCTTTTTCATGGCCGCGACCCAGTAATTCAATGGTAGTCACTAATGGCACCCCAGCGGCAAGCATGGTGGCAATTTGCCGAGTCACCATAGCAATATCCATAGGGGTAATTTTGGCATCGCCTAATTTAAATAAGGCGGCCGATTGTTTGCGAACGGTTTTAGGATTTACCCCTTGAGATTTTAACTTGCTACGAACCTCAGCAGCAGAGGCCCCCCTCAGTTCGCCACTGGTTTTTTGGCCGTCGCGGTTAACACCTTTCCATTCAAAGGTATAAATTTTAGGTTGGCTTTTTTGCTCAATCTTTTTTGGGCGAGGCTTTTTTACTGTGGTTGCCGTAGCCATAAATTATCCCTGTTGGTTGTAAAGCTAAGAAGGACGTTGCTGCACAACTGTTAGAACGCTCACATGCTCGCTCTAGCATCTAGAGCTTAGCTCCTAGAAGGGCGCAGTCCGTCCCGCTATTAAAAACTGGTTACCCGATTCACTTCGGCAATACTGGTTACACCTTGAAGCACTTTTAGTAGCCCTGATTGCCGCAGGTCGCGCATCCCTTGGGCCTTGGCTTGAGCAGCAATTTGTAATGAATTACCCCCTTCCATAATAGTACGGGCAATTTCATCTGACATCTTCATCACTTCGTAAATACCTACCCGTCCTTTATAGCCACCAGAACAATGCTCACAACCCACGGGTTTATAGGTGATAAACCCTTGGGCGATTTGTGCATCACTAAAGCCTAAACGTTGTAGCTCATGTTCAGGTATCTGTTCGGGTTGTTTGCATTCTGGGCAAAGCCGCCGTGCAAGTCGCTGAGCAATAATTAAATTGACTGAGCTGGCAATATTATAGCCGGGTACGCCCATATTAATTAAACGAGTGAGTGTTTCTGCCGCCGAGTTAGTATGCAGGGTTGATAGAACTAAGTGGCCTGTTTGCGCCGCTTTAATGGCAATTTCGGCGGTTTCAAGGTCACGGATTTCGCCGACCATCACCACATCGGGGTCTTGTCGCAAAAACGAACGTAGTGCTGAGGCGAAGGTTAAACCCGCTTTTAAATTAATATGGACTTGGTTTACCCCCTCAAGGTTAATTTCCACCGGATCTTCGGCGGTGGAAATATTACGCTCGGCGGTATTGAGGATATTTAAGCCTGTATAGAGCGAAACGGTTTTACCCGAACCCGTTGGGCCTGTCACCAGAATCATCCCTTGGGGTTTGGCTAGCATCTCAAGGTAGAGCTTTTCTTGATCGGGTTCGTAACCGAGTTTTTCGATGCCGAGCTGTGCGGAGGAGGAGTCCAATATCCGCATTACAATTTTTTCGCCCCACAGGGTCGGCAGGGTGCTTACCCGAAAGTCAATCGACTTAGTACGGGATAGCTTCATTTTAATCCGGCCATCCTGGGGGACGCGGCGCTCGGCAATATCGAGTTTTGACATTACCTTTAAGCGCGCTGAGAGTCGTCCGGCTAGGCTGATTGGCGGCTCTGAGACTTCATGCAAAATACCATCGATACGAAAACGGATACGATAGCGCTTTTCATAGGGCTCAAAATGTAAGTCTGAGGCGCCCTTACGAATAGCATCGGTTAATATCTTATTGATATAAATAACAATTGGGGCATCGTCACTGGATTCACCAGCATTGTCTTCATTGCGTTTATCGGTATCGGTAATTTCGATACCAGCAAGCGCTGCTTCATCCATGCCGCTTAAATCAAGGCCAGTAATATCTTCTTCGAGTACCTTTTCAAGTGCTTTAGCGAGCTTATCTTCTTCCACCAAAATGGCTTCGGCATGTAGGCCAGCACTAAATTGGAATTCCTCAAGGGCGGCAATATTGGTTGGGTCAGAGGTGGCGATATACAGGCGATTACCACGTTTAAAAAGCGGCAAGCAGCGGTGTTTTTCAATTAGTTTTTTATTAAGAAACTCTTCGGGAATGGCACTAATATCAAATTCGGCTAAATCCAGCAGCGGGGTGCCATATTCCTCATAGCAAAGCTCTGCAATACTGCGGGCCGACACGAGCTTAGTCTGCACTAAGGTAGTGACTAAGGTTTGTTTATTTTGGCGGGATTTGGTGATGGCACTCGCCATCTGCTCTTCATTAAGCAGACCTTTACGGATGAAAAGGGTGGATAATCCCAGGTGAAGGCCAGCGGATGGCATGAAAAACTCCTATCTCCATTAGTTTTTCCATCATAGCGGCAAAAAGGTTATTTGTCATATATAAAAAAGCTCAAATAATCACAAAAAAATGAGTATCATCATAAGGATGCGAATTTATGTACCACTTGCAAAAGTAGCAATATTTTACCATAAACTGTACTGTGGGTTAATGGTCGATAAATAACAATGCCTTATAATCAAGTCACTTTGATTTACTTGACTAGAACGCGTAAATAATCGGTGATTTGGTGATGCACTTTTACGCCAATATCGGGGGATAAATACGTGATGGAATGCTCAATTAAGGAAACAGATATTGCAATCAATCCCGATTTTTAGCCGGATTTTCCTGCTCACTTTCTTCGCGCTATTTTTCCTTGGCTCAGTATTATCAGGTTATATCACTGGATATCTGGGGGTGGATAATGCTTACGACCTTAAGCGAATACTGGTGATTTTGTTTGTTGTATTGTCTGCGGTTGGCCTTTTGTGGCGCTCGAGTATTCCGATGATCGTCCCATCGCCTTTTACACTTTGGGTGGTGGTAAGCCTATTTATACTTGGTTTTATATCAACCATTTTTAGCCAGCATCCATTTTGGTCATTACTTGAATTAGCCAACTTTTTTTTGCTGCTCTGTTTGTTTTATATCTTAGGTGTACTCATAACTGACATTGGCAGAAACCTGACGCTGCAATATTTTTTTGGATTTGCGTTATTTTTCTCGATTTGTATTGCGGTTAAGTTTTTTTTGCTGCTGTTTTTTCATGCGCTCGATGCTAATCGGCCCGATGTGCATTCTTTAATTGCTGGATTTATGAATGTAAGGTTTTTCAATCAATTGCAAGTTATGCTGCTGCCGCTGTTGTGTTTATCTTTTTATATCGAACCACTTAAAAAATATAAACGGGCAGCTATGTTGGCTTTTAGTGTGCAGTGGTTAATCTTGCTGCAATCAGAGGCTCGCGGCGCATTGTTGGCAATAGTTTTAGCGGCTGTTGTGGTGTATCGCTTTTTGCCCGCCAACTTGGGTAAAACATTTGTTCTCCCAATGCTGAAGGCGGTGGTTTTCGGCACGCTTTTATGGCTGGTGCTGATCATTATTATTCCACTGTTTATTTTTGATAGCCCAATTTGGCAATTAAGAACCAATAGCTCAGGCCGCATTGATATGTGGATTTATATTTTGCAGATGATCCCTGAACGTATTGGTTTAGGTTACGGGCCAATGAGTTTTGCCTGGGCAGAAGCAAGGCCTTTGCCTAATGCTCACCCGCATAATGCCCTACTACAGTTTTTATATGAGTTTGGTGTGGTTGCGTTTATTTTACTGGTAAGTTGGTCGCTAATAACATTATGGTCAAAATTAAAGCGGCTTACTTTATTAGGGGAAAAACTGAGTGAGCATTTGGCTAAAAACTCACAATGTAGCCTCGATACAGGCTCACATATAGGCATAGAGAAGGACACAACCGATATTGTGTTGGTATTTGCTCTGTGTGCAATATGGATATATGCCATGTTTGATGGGGTAATTGTAATGCCATTATCCCAAGCGTTATTGGTGGCATTATTGGCACTTAATTACCGCCACTATCAACTGCGAGTGATAGCATTACCTTGGAAAGTGGTATTAATTGCAGCAGTGATAACCTGTGCTGCACTATTAATCGCGAGCCTTGGTGATACCGCGCTAAATCAGCAACTTTATCCAAGATTATGGTTAACTGGGATTATTAATGGATAAAAATAAAAAAGCCCCAAAATGGGGCTTTAAAAATTAACTCTAATTAGCTACTAGCTTTTAACCCTGCGCCTTCTTCACATTGAACTTTGGTCGCTTTATCTTCATCTTTGGTGTCAGCGGAATATGCTACTTCACCTGCTGTTCCAATATCTGCGGTAACGGTACAAGTACCATCATCATATGTAAGCTTAATTGCTGTTGTCTCTGCCGGAGTTACATCTCCTGTAATTTTACTTCCAGCGACAGCTAACTCATCACCTAAAGTTTTACAACCAACACCTGTTTGTACGCAAGCTTGAGTTTTTTGAACGTATGAACTTAACCCTTTCATTGATGCTGCACCATGAGATGTTGCAACATATTCGCGATAAGCAGGTAATGCCACTGCAGCCAAAATACCGATAATGGCTACTACAATCATTAATTCGATCAAGGTAAAACCCTGAGCTTGCTTGTTCATCTTGATACCTTTCATTTTTTGCTCCAAATATAATGCAAATTGTTGTTTATCGATTGTGTTCGTTTCGGCTGCTTATCTTGATTGCTTGACATGAATTGCTGGTTTTTTGGCTAGCGACAATTCACTTTGAGCTAATTTTGATAAGGAAGGCCGAAACGGCCATCTCGCCTAGGTAAAAGTTAGTACAAAGTTAAGTAAAATGAAACAACTTTTA
Organism: Shewanella sp. LZH-2; assembly: GCF_016859145.1. Lineage (NCBI taxonomy): Bacteria > Pseudomonadati > Pseudomonadota > Gammaproteobacteria > Alteromonadales > Shewanellaceae > Shewanella > Shewanella sp. LZH-2. Next base: position 4,222,445 of record NZ_CP069350.1, on the reverse strand, counting down.
CGCATAAAGTATTAATTAAATGATTATTTTGTCTAAAAACTTGACGCTAAAACGTATTGCGTTCTAACAAACGTTTGACAATGTTAGTTAAGTTGACGCATTTAAAACAACGTCAAAACATCGGCGCGCATTATACCTGTGTTTTGTTAGGCTATTTAGTGGGTTTATGCTGTAAAGGGCAGGAAGCTAGAATCTAGGACGTTGCTGCGCAACTGCTAGGGCGCTCGCAAGCTCGTTCTAGAATCTAGAGCTGAAATGCATAAAGCTGGATCCCCTCGTCGATAACTGCTCCTGCGTTATTCTACCTCCTGCATCCATGCAGTCGTTCGCGAGGATGACGGCTTATGGGCTGCTACTAGAACCTAGTACCTAGAATCTATAAGGGCGCAGCCCGCTCTGCTTTTTCTAGCCTTTCAGTCGCATTGATAGATCTAAGGCGCGGACATGCTTGGTGAGGGCGCCGACGGAAATATAATCCACCCCCGTTTTGGCAAATTCCGCTAAGGTGTCTAAGGTCACATTGCCAGAGACTTCAAGTTTTGCACCTTTGCCTTTAGCTTGGCTTTTTGCATTCAGTTCAACAGCTTCGACCATCATAGTGATATCGAAGTTATCTAACATGATAATATCTGCGCCAGAATCCAGTGCTAATGCCAGTTCGGCTAAGGACTCGACTTCGACCTCAACGGGTTTATTGGGGTGTAAACTGCGCGCTGCATCCACTGCTTGGCGTATGCCACCACAGGCCATAATATGGTTTTCTTTAATTAAAAAGGCATCAAATAGACCTATACGGTGATTTTTACCGCCGCCACAGGTGACAGCATATTTTTGGGCGGTGCGCAGTCCTGGAATGGTTTTACGGGTATCGAGCAGTTGGGTGTGAGTGCCAGCAAGTTTGTCTACATAGTGTTTGGTGAGGGTGGCGACACCGGATAAGGTTTGGATAAAGTTCATCGCAGTGCGCTCGCCCGTCAATAAGGCGCGAGCGGGGCCGGATAATTCACACAAGACTTGATTGGGTAACACAAGATCGCCATCATCGACATGCCAATGCAGCGCGACTTCGCCACCTAATTGATTAAAGACTTGTTCTGCCCAGGCTTTGCCACAAAAAACCCCTTCTTCGCGGGTGATTAAGGTCGCTTCGGCATATTTATCTGCCGGAATAAGTTCGGCAGTAATGTCACCGTAGGCAATGGTTTTGGTATGCTCGTTGATTTCAGTGCCGCCAAGATCTTCATTGAGCGCGGTTTTTACGGCATGTCGAATATCGTTTTCTAGCATGATCGGAGTCCTTGCTTTTATACGTCGGGCGAGTGGGCATGGGTTAACATGGGTCAATCGTCTGCCTGCTTGCATTTGGGCTTAAGATTATCATGGCTGCGCCGCTAGGTGCTAGAGCGTCGCTTTGCTCCTTCTAGAATCTAAAATCTAGCGCCTAGAAGGGCGAAGCCCGCTCTGCTTTCCTAGCAGTCGCGTAGCGACGTTCCGTTTTTAAGGAGTAAACATGAGTTTTGAGTTTGGTTGGTATCGCGCGGCGCGGCGCTGTGAATCGCCACATTTTAATCAACGCCCCTTTGGGGAGATTAGTCTGTTGGTGATCCACAATATCAGCCTGCCCGCTGGATGCTTTGGTTTACCTTACATCGATCAATTATTTCAAGGCTGTTTAGATACCAGTGCCGATGAAACTTTCGCCGATTTAGCGGGGCTTAAGGTATCAGCACATTTTTTAATTCGCCGCGATGGTGAATGTGTGCAGTATGTGAGTTGTGACGATAGAGCTTGGCACGCTGGCGTGTCCCGTTATGGTGAAAGGGAAAATTGTAATGATTTTTCCATTGGCATTGAGCTCGAAGGGACGGATACTAAGCCCTATACTGCCGCACAATATCAGCAACTTGTTGAATTGACTCAAGCCTTGTTTGCACAATACCCTAGCTTGAGTACCGAGCAGATTGTTGGGCATTGTGATATTGCGCCAATGCGTAAAACTGACCCTGGCTCAAGCTTTGACTGGGAAAGGTATTTAACGGCGCTGCGTTGAAGGCAAAGAAGGATGCTGCTTCTAGAATCTAAGACGCTTCGCTGCTAGGACGCAGCAAAAAGCACTGTTCTAGGACGCCACTTCGTGGATCTAGAACCTAGACGGGCGAAGCCCGCGCTGCTTTTTCTAGTCAGTCCTGCTTTTTTACAAGGAGTACTATCGATGGCATTATTTTCATTACTGGTCGCCATTCTTGTGGAGCGACTAAAGTTTCTTCCCGCCTCTTGGCAGTGTGATCGTGTACTGCAATCTTACCAATCCAGCTTTTTTGGCGATAAAGCGTCGCTTAATAACACTAATATGTTGCTGGCTTTGATATTGCCCGCGGGTGTGGTTTATCTGTTGGGTTGGATTGCGTCGGGTATGTTTTGGGGAGTATTAAGTCTCGCGCTATGGGTGCTGGTGGCGATTATTTGTTTTAATCATCAAAAACAGCGCGATACCTTTAAAAAATATATGCAGGCGGCGTGTCGCTCCGATGTGCAGGCCTGTTATCACTATGCCGCTGAATTAGATTGCAGTGAGTGTTTGGAGGCGGTTTCGGAAAAAGATTTAGGTGCCAAGGTCGGGCAGAGCGTTGCTTGGATTAACTATCGTTACTACGGTGCAGTGGCATTATGCCTTATTTTTCTTGGACCTGTGGGGGCGGTGTTATATTGCACTGCGCGCTTTTATGCGGAGGAAAATATACGTAAGTCACTTAATTTACCGCTGATTGAAGATATTATGTTTGCGTTTGATTGGCTCCCAAGCCGAGTGTTTTCCTTTGGCTATGCGCTCAGTGGTCAGTTTAGTGAAGGGCTCGCGGCGTGGCGCAATAATGCGTTAAATATTAATGCCAGTGCTAGGCAAGTAGTCACTGAAACGGCACTCGCTGCCCAGCCTTTGCCCGAGGTGTCTAGCGCGCCTGTTTGTGTGCAGTCGACCTTAGCATTGTTAGTATTAAGCAAACGCAACTTTACGCTGATGGTTGCTGTGTTATCACTGCTGACTATTTTTGGGTTGGTGAGTTAATAAGAAGGACGCTGCTTCTAGAATCTAGGGCGCTTCGCTGCTAGGACGCAGCAAAAAGCGCTGCTCTAGGACGCCAATTCGTGGCTCTAGAATCTAGCACCTAGGACCTAGAGCCTAGAACCTAAAATCTAGAATCTATAAGGGCGCAGCCCGTTTTGCTTTTTCTAGCAGCTGCGCTTTTTACAGCGCTCCAGAACCTAGCCGCTAGCACTTGCTCTCGTTGTGGTTTAATGGTCTGACCCCATGATGAGTTTTTTAGGCTATGCTCTCTCATCGTGAGCGGTTTTGAGTGAGATCACCTTTTAAGGTTGATTTTCAATCTGGACATCAAAAGTGTGATTTGATAAAGTGCGCTCACTCATAAAAATTGGTAAGACCAATTTACAACGGAGCTGAGCGCCAAATGGCCTATAGTAAAATTAATCAGCCAAAAATTTCTGATGTGATCATGGCGCAACTCGAGCAAATGATCCTCGAAGGTAGTTTACAGCCGGGCCAGAAATTACCACCGGAGCGTGAACTGGCCATCCAGTTCGAAGTATCTCGTCCCTCATTGCGTGAAGCGATTCAAAAACTCGAGGCGAAAGGGCTATTAATGCGCCGTCAAGGCGGCGGTACTTATGTCAAAGAGCAACTCTGGCAGAGTCTTGCCGATCCTATCGTTGAATTAATGACAGCCGATCCAGAAAGCCAATACGACTTGCTGGAGTTTCGTCATGCGACCGAAGGCATGATGGCCTATTTTGCCGCCCTGCGTGGCACAGACGCCGATATGCAGAATATCAAGCGGATGATCCTTGAGGTGGAAGCCGCCACCAATATCGAACAACAAGCTGCTGCCATTGTGCGCTTCTATCGCGCTGTTGCTGAAGCGTCACACAATGTGGCTATGTTGCATCTCGTACTCAGTTTAACCCCTGTGCTGCATAAGAATGTGGCGCAAAACCTGGAGCTTTTAAGCCGCCGCGAAGAAGCTTCCACTATGGCTAACGATCACAGACGTGCTCTGCTCGCTGCAATCGTTCGTCGTGATCCTGAAGCCGCTAGAGAAGCCTCGAATGAACATTTAAGTTACATCGAAGAGGTGATGTTATCTGTGCGGGAAGAAGATAGCCGGTTGCAGCGAAGTTTGCGCCGTTTAAAGAGTGGCGCTTAAGTTCCCGACTTTAGCACTCGCTAAAGCGGAATATGCCGCAAACACCATTCATTATCATGTATATAGAGAAGGACAGTGTCATGTCTGAAGATATGCTACAAGACTTAGATCCGTTAGAGACTCAGGAATGGGTTGATGCCCTGCAAGCTGTATTAGAACAGGAAGGCCCTGAACGCGCCCATTTCTTATTAGAGAAACTGATCGATAAAGCCCGTCGCAATGGCACACACTTGCCTTACACGGCGACCACGGCCTATTTGAACACCATTCCAGCGGGTCAAGAGCCGCACATGCCAGGCAACCAAGAGATGGAACGTCGCATTCGCGCCATCATCCGTTGGAACGCCTTAGCTATGGTGCTACGTGGTTCTAAGAAAGATTTAGAGTTAGGCGGCCATATTTCGAGTTTCGCGTCGAGCGCAACCATTTATGACGTGTGCTTCAACCACTTCTTCCGTGCGCCAAACGAGAAAGACGGCGGCGACTTAGTGTATTTCCAAGGTCATATCGCTCCAGGTATCTATGCGCGTTCATTCTTGGAAGGTCGTTTAACGGAAGATCAACTGGCTAACTTCCGTCAAGAAGTGGATGGCAAAGGTTTATCTTCTTATCCGCACCCTAAGTTGATGCCTGACTACTGGCAATTCCCAACGGTTTCTATGGGTTTAGGCCCAATCCAAGCGATTTACCAAGCGCGCTTCTTAAAATATCTGACTGACCGTGGTCTGAAAGATTGTTCTGAGCAAACCGTTTACTGCTTCTTAGGTGACGGTGAGTGTGACGAGCCAGAAGCCTTAGGTGCGATTGGTTTAGCCGCCCGTGAAGAATTAGATAACTTAGTCTTTATCATCAACTGTAACCTGCAACGTCTGGACGGCCCAGTACGCGGTAACGGTAAGATCATCCAAGAACTGGAAGGCGAATTCCGCGGCGCTGGCTGGGAAGTCGTGAAAGTGATTTGGGGTCGTTACTGGGATCCATTATTGGCCCGTGATACCAGCGGTAAGTTATTGCAGTTAATGGAAGAAACCGTTGACGGTGAATACCAAAACTGTAAAGCCAAAGGTGGCGCTTATACTCGCGAACACTTCTTCGGCAAATACCCAGAAACCGCCGAAATGGTAGCGAACATGTCAGATGATGACATTTGGCGCTTAAACCGTGGTGGTCATGACCCAGTTAAAGTGTACGCGGCATTAGACCATGCGCGTAAGACTAAAGGTCGCCCAACGGTGATCCTAGCGAAAACCGTTAAAGGTTACGGCCTCGGTGATGCGGGTGAAGGTAAGAACATCGCCCACAACGTGAAGAAAATGGGTATCGAGTCTATCCGTTACTTCCGCGATCGTTTCAATATCCCGATCCCTGACGATCAATTAGAAGATCTGCCGTTCTACCACCCAGGTCCAGATTCGGAAGAAGTGAAGTACATGATGAGCCGTCGTGCCGCGCTGCATGGTAGCGTGCCACAACGTCGTGAGAAGTTCAGCGAAGAGTTGGAAGTGCCATCACTGAAGATTTTCGATTCGATCTTAGCAGGCTCAAATGGCCGTGAAATTTCATCGACCATGGCGTTTGTTCGCGTACTGACTGCGCTGTTAAAAGACAAGAAAATTGGCAAAAACATTGTGCCAATTATCCCTGACGAAGCGCGTACTTTCGGTATGGAAGGTCTGTTCCGCCAAGTGGGTATTTATGCTCACGAAGGCCAAAAATACGTACCGCAAGACTCTGACCAAGTGGCTTACTATCGTGAAGATAAAACCGGTCAGGTGCTGCAGGAAGGTATTAACGAACTGGGTGCAATGTCATCTTGGGTAGCGGCTGCGACCAGCTACTCAGTCAACGATACACCGATGATCCCATTCTACATCTACTACTCAATGTTCGGTTTCCAACGTATTGGCGACATGGCATGGGCTGCGGGTGATATGCGTGCACGTGGCTTCTTAGTCGGTGGTACTTCAGGCCGTACAACACTGAACGGTGAAGGTTTACAGCATCAGGATGGTCACAGTCACGTACTGGCTAACACTATTCCTAACTGTATTACCTACGATCCAACTTATGGTTATGAAATTGCCGTTATCGTTCAAGATGGTATCCGTCGTATGTACGGCGAAAAACAAGAAGATATCTTCTACTACCTGACCACAATGAACGAAAACTATATTCAGCCTGAAATGCCAGAAGGTGCCGAGGAAGGTATCGTTAAAGGTATCTACAAGCTGGAAACGGTTAGTGGTTCTGGTAAAGGCAAAGTGCAGTTACTGAGCTGTGGCACCATTCTTGAGCAAACCCGTAAAGCGGCGCAAGCGCTGGCGAAAGACTTTGGTATCACTGCCGACGTATTTAGCGTGACCAGCTTCAACGAACTGACTCGCGATGGTCAAGCGGCAGAACGTTGGAACATGCTGCACCCAACGCAAACGCCAAAACAAGCGTATATCAGCCAAGTGATCTCCAGTGATGCGCCTGCAATCGCAGCAACTGACTACATGAAGATCTACGGCGAGCAGTTACGTGCATTTATGCCAACCGATTACAAAGTGTTAGGTACTGACGGTTTCGGTCGTTCAGACAGCCGTGACAACCTGCGTCACCACTTCGAAGTGGACGCTAAGTTCATCGTTATCGCGGCACTGAAGTCACTGGTTGATCGTAAAGAGCTGCCTGTTGATGTGTTAGCGAATGCCATCAAGGAATACGGCATCGACGCTGACAAGATCAATCCACAGTACGCGTAAGAGGCAATAAAAATGGCTGAATTAAAAGAAGTTTTTGTTCCTGATATCGGCGGCGATGAAGTACAAGTTATCGAAATCTGTGCTTCTGTGGGCGATACCTTAGCAGCGGAAGAGTCGATTCTGACCGTTGAAAGCGACAAGGCGACCATGGACATTCCTGCGCCTTTCGCGGGTGTGTTAGCCGAATTGAAAGTGGCCGTCGGTGACAAAGTCAGCGAAGGTACCTTAATTGCGATGATGCAAGCAGCGGGCGCATCCGCTCAAGCTGCTGCGCCAGTTGCTCAAGCTGCCGCTTCTGCGCCAGCTCCAGCAGCACCTGCTCCAGTACAAGCGGCTCCAGCCCCTGTGGCTGCCGCGACAGCGACGGGCGCAACCCAAGTGGTTGAAGTCACTGTGCCGGATATCGGTGGTGACACCGATGTGTCTGTTATTGAAGTCTTAGTCGCCGCTGGCGATAAGATTGAGGTTGACGCTGGCCTTATCACGCTTGAAACCGACAAAGCGACCATGGACGTACCATCGCCATTCGCGGGTGTGGTAAAAGAAGTGAAAGTGGCTGTGGGTGACAAGGTTTCCCAAGGCTCATTAGTGATCATGCTCGAAGTGGGTGGCGCAGCTCCTGCTGCCACGGCTCCACAAGCAAGCGCGCCAGCAGCGTCAGCTCCTGTCGCTCAAGCTGCACCTGCGGCGGCTGTTGCTCCAGTAGCTGCTGCACCAGTGGTTGCCGTTAAAGAAATCCAAGTGCCAGATATTGGTGATGCCAGCAATGTCGATGTGATCGAAGTGCTAGTGTCTGTGGGTGATATGATCACTGCTGACCAAGGTTTGATCACGTTAGAAACCGATAAAGCGACCATGGAAGTGCCTGCGCCATTCGCCGGTAAACTGCTGTCGTTAACCGTTAAAGTCGGTGATAAGGTTTCTCAAGGTAGCGTGATTGCGACGATTGAAACTGTGACTGCCGGTGCAGCTCCTGCACCTCAAGCCGCCGCGCCAGCATCTGCACCAGTCGCCCAAGAAGTGGCTCCAGCACCTGTTGCAGCCGCGCCTAGCCGTCCACCGGTTCCACATCACCCAAGTGCAGGTGCGCCTGTGTCTACTGGTGCGGTGCATGCGTCTCCTGCGGTTCGCCGTTTGGCCCGTGAATTTGGTGTGGATCTCACTCAAGTGACGGGTTCTGGCCGTAAAGGTCGCATCATGAAGGAAGACGTTCAGGCGTATGTGAAATACGAACTGTCTCGTCCTAAGGCGACAGCAGCAACTTCCGTTGCAGCGGGTAGCGGTGGTGGTTTGCAAGTAATTGCCGCACCGAAAGTGGATTTCAGCAAGTTTGGTGAAGTGGAAGAAATTCCATTAAGCCGTATCCAGAAGATCTCTGGTCCAAACCTGCACCGCAACTGGGTAACTATTCCCCACGTGACTCAGTTCGATGAAGCTGATATCACTGAAATGGAAGAGTTCCGTAAGCAGCAGAACGACGCAGCGGCGAAGAAGAAAGCCGATTATAAGATCACTCCGCTGGTCTTTATGATGAAAGCTGTGGCGAAAACGCTACAACAGTTCCCAGTGTTCAACTCAAGCTTAAGCAGCGACGGTGAATCACTGATCCAGAAGAAGTACTACCACATCGGTGTGGCGGTTGATACGCCAAACGGTTTGGTTGTGCCAGTGGTGCGTGACGTGGATAAGAAAGGCATTATCGAGTTATCTCGTGAGCTGGCAGATATTTCTATCCGCGCCCGTGACGGTAAGCTGAAGTCCGCCGATATGCAGGGCAGCTGCTTCACTATTTCAAGCCTAGGTGGCATTGGTGGTACTGCATTTACCCCAATCGTTAACTACCCAGACGTGGCGATTTTAGGTGTGTCTAAATCTGAAATTAAGCCTAAGTGGAATGGTAAAGAATTCGAGCCTAAATTGATGTTGCCACTGTCGCTATCCTACGATCACCGCGTGATCGATGGTGCAATGGCTGCACGCTTTAGCGTGACCCTGTCAGGAATTCTGTCCGATATTCGTACTTTGATTCTGTAAACAAATAAGGCTGCTCATCTTGAGTGGCCTTTTGTTTATTGTGATCAGTATCAAACACAGGTTAAAATGCGCCCACCTTACGCGCTGGCGCATTTTCGGTTGGCAGGATTACTCCCCTCCAACGGATTGAATGAGAATTAGAGGAAAACATGAGTAACGAAATCAAAACTCAGGTAGTGGTATTAGGTGCAGGTCCTGCGGGATATTCTGCTGCCTTCCGTGCGGCTGACTTAGGTCTGGAAACCGTTATCGTTGAACGTTTTAGCACTTTAGGTGGCGTGTGTTTGAACGTGGGTTGTATCCCATCTAAAGCCCTGTTACACGTTGCTAAAGTCATCGAAGAAGCCAAAGCCGTTGCTGCACACGGTGTGGTGTTCGGCGAGCCAACCATCGATTTAGACAAGTTACGCAGCTTCAAGCAAAAAGTGATCAGCCAGTTGACTGGTGGCTTAGGCGGCATGTCTAAAATGCGTAAAGTAAACGTTGTTAATGGCTTCGGTAAATTTACAGGCCCTAACAGCTTAGAAGTGACTGCTGAAGACGGCACTGTGACCGTTGTTAAGTTTGACCAAGCGATCATCGCTGCGGGTTCTCGCCCAATCAAACTGCCATTCATTCCCCATGAAGACCCACGTATTTGGGATTCGACCGACGCATTAGAACTGAAAGAAGTTCCTGGCAAACTGCTGGTAATGGGCGGCGGTATCATCGGTTTAGAAATGGGTACGGTTTACTCTTCTCTGGGCAGTGAAATCGACGTGGTTGAAATGTTCGACCAAGTGATCCCTGCGGCTGACAAAGACGTTGTTCGCGTATTCACTAAGCAAATCAAGAAGAAATTCAACCTGATCCTCGAAACTAAAGTGACTGCGGTTGAAGCCCGTGAAGACGGTATCTACGTTTCGATGGAAGGTAAGAGCGCGCCAACTGAACCAGTACGTTACGATGCAGTGTTAGTGGCTATCGGTCGTACGCCAAATGGCAAGCTGATCGACGCTGAAAAAGCGGGCGTTAAGATCGATGAGCGTGGTTTCATCAACGTAGACAAACAATTACGTACAAACGTACCGCACATCTACGCAATCGGTGACATCGTTGGTCAACCAATGTTGGCTCACAAAGGTGTGCACGAAGGCCACGTAGCGGCCGAAGTGATCGCGGGTATGAAGCACTACTTCGATCCAAAAGTTATCCCATCAATCGCTTACACAGACCCTGAAGTAGCCTGGGTAGGTCTGACTGAGAAAGAAGCTAAAGAGCAAGGTATTGCTTACGAAACAGCGACTTTCCCATGGGCAGCCAGCGGCCGTGCAATCGCTTCAGATTGCAGCGAAGGTATGACTAAGCTGATTTTCGATAAAGACACTCACCGCGTAATCGGTGGTGCTATCGTAGGTGTGAACGGTGGCGAACTGTTAGGCGAAATCGGCCTAGCCATCGAAATGGGTTGTGATGCTGAAGATTTAGCATTAACTATCCACGCTCACCCAACTCTGCACGAGTCAGTGGGTCTAGCGGCTGAAATCTACGAAGGTTCTATTACTGACCTGCCAAACCCAAAGGCAAAGAAAAAGTAATTTAACCTTTGTCTCGTCCTGAAATAAGTTGAGACTTATATTCGTAAAAGCGCCTTTAGGGCGCTTTTTTATTGCCTAAGTCAAAATGTAAAGTTAATGTGAATGTGCGGGTGTATTCAGGCTGTTGAACTGCTACAGTAAAACTATGGTGTTAAGTAAGTCGTCAAATGAAAAAAATAATAATCCACTTCCTTTTGGCATCAATATTGGTTTTTTGTTCAGGTCTTCATTCGGCTTGGGCGGGTAGTTTTGTACAACGGGTTTTTTCTGACAGGGACGGACTTGAAGCGACCAGTATTCGCGCGCTCACACTCGATGACCATGGTTTTATATGGGCTGCAACCGAGCAAGGTTTATATCGGGTTAGTAATTCTAAAGTGAGGCGAATTGATAAAACGGGTTCCGAGTTACGCCTTGCTGATGAGTTTTTGACAACAGTTGTCAATATCGATCGCGATATGCTGTTAGTCAGTACCAATGCCGCAACCTATTTTTATGACATCGCAAAAAATCAATTTACCCAGATGGGGTCACCTAATTTATTCCCTCATTTCCCTGGTGGAGTGTTAATTTCTGCTGCTCGTAAAAATGCCCAAGAATGGCGCTTGTTGATTGATAACGGCCAGATTTACGACTTATCCCCCTCAACCTTGACCTTAACTTTAGTGAGTCAGTTACCCGTTAATCGCGATCTACCCTGGCGCAAGTTATTGAGCATGCCTGATGGTCAGTTTCTTGTTGCGGGTCAATTTCAATTGTTACTCCTCAACAGTGCCGGGGAAAAAGTCGTTGATTACCAATGGACTGAACCTATGGGCAGTATTCTGGATATGCTTGAGGATTCAAAACAGCGTATTTGGATTGCAACGAGTCGAGGGATTTACCGATTAGAACCAAAAACCTTACAGATTTTCCCTGTTCCTGAATTACCCGATTGGAGCACTGCTATGGCTGAAGGCCATAATGGTGAGATTTGGTTTTCGAGTCGGGCAGGTTTATTAAAGTGGTCTCCAGATACCCATCAGATTGAAAATTATCAACAAGAGCTTAAAACTCAAGCCAATATGGAAACATTAAAGGCGATATTGTTTGATAAATCAGGTTTGATGTGGGTTGGGGGCTCTGGAGATGGTTTAGCCTTACTGGCATCGCAACCGGATTTCATTCTTGATACTTTTACTGGCGAACCGCCACATCAATTATCTGACGCTATGGTGTGGTCGGTGTTTGCGAGTGATGAAGGATTATGGTTTGGGGCGTCAAATGTCAGCTTTGTCGGGCGAAACACTCAAAAAGCAATTACCGTAGATATTGAGGGATTAAAGCCGCACGAGAGTGTTTACGGGATCAGTCGCTTTATTGACCACTATTTATTAGTTTCTACCACGAGTGGTTTGTTTGTCGTGGATAAGTTGACCTTAAAAGGGATCAGTTTTGCCCAGTGGACGCATGGTGGTGAAGCATTTAAAAATAAACTCATCTATGGCACTTATGCCGATCCCAAACTCAAAGGACGGTTTTGGATTGCAACGGGTACGGGGCTGTATTTTTGGGAGCAAGGACTGTTTGAGCCGCAGCCATTTAACTTTGATGGGACAACTGGGAATTCGCCAGAGCTTAAGCGGCCGACCATTCGTACTTTATATCGAGCCTCTGACGGCAAGTTATGGATAGGTGGACGAAAGGTATTTGGTTATATCGACGAGCAAAATCTTTTTCACGATCAAAGACAATTGTTCAGTGGCTTAAACTCTGTGCCCTCAATTAGCCATATTGAAGAAATATCTCCCGGTGTGATGTGGTTTGGCTCCTATGAAAGGGGCTTATTCGAATTAAATCTCCACGGCGGCAAACTGGTTTCGTTAAGTTCACAATGGCAAGTAAATTGTAGTTCAGTATTTTTTATCCAGAAAACAACCAATGCCAATGTCGTTGCCTGTGCTGATTCGCTAATCCGTCAAGATAGAGCGACAGGGCAAATCTCAATGTTTAACCAACTTGATGGCCTAATTTCTAATGAAATGAATGAAGGCGCCTATTTTTATTCTGCCGTTTCAGGTCTGTATATTGGTACTCCTGAAGGGGTGATGAACCTTGATGTGGACAAGATGGTCAACCGTATTGCCGATGATCATGTGATGTTGGAGTCGGTATCGGTTTATTACGACAACAATACCCAAGTCTCGTTGTTACCCAAACCGTTGATGGTGATTAAGCCTGACGCCAATATGGTAAGCCTGCAGATCACTAACCTCGATTACCTTGATGATTCGCCAATACAATTTAAATATCGACTCAGATATCAAGGGGAGGAAGATAACTACGTGCTGCTCCAAGGTGAGTCGCAGGTAAACCTCGCAGGCTTAGCAGCGGGAGAATATCTACTTGAGGTGTTAAGCCAAGTCAATGGAATCTGGTCAGATAAGCCCTTTACTTTTCCCTTCTATGTTGAGCAGCACTGGTGGCTGACTCAAGGGTTTAAAGGTTTATTATTATTAGTGTTTTCGATTATTGCACTGAGTTTAGCTTGGTATCGACAGCGTCAGGTTCGCACCTTTATGGCGATGAATCAAGCGCTAACCGAGAGTGATGATCGTCTCAGGCAATCGTTACGTGGTAGCGACTCTGATCTTTGGGAATGGCATAGGGATAGCCAATGTTTTTATCTCGATAACCGCGGTTATGTCTTGGGAAGTCATGCCAACGAAATTGTACTAACCCTTGAATCACTTCCCGTACATCCTTTGGATCGGGAAAAAGTACTGGTGCAATGGCATAGCATGCTTGCAGGAGAGGTTGATCGGTTTGAAGCCGAATATCGATATCATCGTCGCGATGGTAACTGGGGCTGGTTGAGGGTGCGCGGGCGTCCTGTGGCTCGTAATAAACAAACCCAAGTTATTGAGCGGGTAGCGGGGATTTATAGTGATATAACCTTGCAGCGGCAGCTTGAAGATGAAGTCAGTCTTTTAGCCCAAGCGTTTGAAAATACATCAGAAGGTGTACTTATTTTAGACGTAGATGAAAATATTCGTGTTGCCAATCATGCCGCACAACACATTATAGGCTCAGAACAACAGAGCTTAGTCGGCCTATCATTTTCGCAATTTGTGCAAATGAAGGATGGGTTATCTACGGAAGTTGCCCAGTTACTTGGTCAGGATAGCTCATGGACGGGTGAGCGTGAGTTAGTCGGACAAAACGGCCTAGTTTATCCCGTATGGCTTAACGTGTCGGTGATGCAGTCACTGAATGAAAATGCCATTCACTATGTAGTAGTATTTTCAGATATCACTGAGCGGAAACGCACCGAGGCCGACCTTAGACGTCTGGCAAATTACGATGTATTAACAGGACTCCCTAACCGTTCGTTATTCGCCAATCGTTTGATGCAATCTATTCAAGCGGCTGAGCAAAGTGGTGAAAAGTTAGCATTGCTGTTTCTTGACCTAGATAGATTTAAGCATGTCAATGATTCCTATGGCCACAGTATGGGCGATGCACTCTTAGTTGAAGCATCTAATCGATTACAATCCTGTATCGGAAGTGACCATTTACTCTGCCGTTTTGGTGGCGATGAATTTGTTATTTTACTGAAGAATGTTAAAGAGTTAAGTGATATTAACCACTTAGCTGAACAGTTGTTGGCACAAATCGTCGCGCCATTTAGGTTGTTTGGCCGCGAGTTTTATATTTCAACCAGCATTGGGATCAGTATTTGGCCCGATGATGCAATGCAGCCAGAAGCTTTCATAAAAAATGCGGATCTGGCCATGTATCATGCCAAGGAAGAAGGTCGTGGTAACTTCAAATATTATTCATCAGAGCGCAATGCCCAAGCGTTATACCATTTACGTTTGGAGGCTGATTTACGTAAAGCGATAGAGCGGCAAGAATTTGAACTGTATTATCAACCACAAATTGATATTTTGCAGGGGGATAAATTTATTGGCATGGAAGCACTCATTCGTTGGCGACATCCCGTCGATGGTTTTGTGCGACCCGATATTTTTATTAAAGTTGCCGAAGCTTGTGGTTTGGTTGTTGATATTGATCGCTGGGTTTTACGCCGCGCGTGTTCGGATGGGGCCAAATGGGCAATGCAAACCGCTGAGCCATTTAAATTGTCGGTCAATATTTCAGCTGTGCATTTCCGTCAGCCAGACTTTATCGATGGCGTGAAGAAAATTCTCGATGCCACCCGTATGCCAGCTTCATCTTTATGTTTAGAAATTACCGAAGGAGTGTTAATGAAAGAGTTGCAGGTGGCTAAAGCCCACTTAATGCAGCTTGATGAGCTTGGCATTGAAGTCGCGATTGACGACTTTGGCACCGGATATTCCTCTTTAGCTTATTTACGCAATTTTGAGGTGAATACACTCAAAATTGACCGTTCATTTTTGATCGATATCGCCTCGAATTCTGCTGATCAGGCTATTGTGAGTAGTATTATTGAATTGGCACGTAACTTAAAATTAACCGTAGTAGCAGAAGGGGTTGAAACCGTTGAGCAGTTAGAGCAGCTTTTTAGCCGTGGCTGTTATATTGTTCAGGGCTATTATTTTGCCAAACCAATGTCTGTCAATGATTTTGAAAAATATCTTCAGTTACAGTCTCCGCTTGACTCATTGCAATCTTAATCTGCAATTTATGTGTGCTTAATTGCGCATTTTTAGCCTCGGCTCAAGTTGGGGTTTTATGTTGAATTATCTGTTTACAGCACTTGTGTTTAAACGTAAATGAAATAACGCGATCATTAATGGCAAATTTTCAACTCATCGGTTCAGATAAAATATGACTGATGGTTAAATAGATAAATTTGCTAATATTAACTCGAAATTTTTTATCCTATAAAAGTACTCATTATGATGCGCCGAATAGTAGCTTCTCTCTTTTTATGTGTGTTGCTGACTCCCTTATGTGCGGCTGAACGGCCAAAAATAGGATTAGTGTTAAGCGGTGGTGGTGCTAAAGGCGCCGCCCATGTTGGTGTACTTAAAATTTTAGAAGAACATCATATTCCTGTGGACTATATTGCAGGTACGAGTATCGGCGCTTATGTCGCGGGTATGTATGCCTTGGGATACAGTGCAAGTGAAGTCGAAACCATCATGATGGGGGTTGATTGGGATAGTGGTTATTCGGATACCATCCCTCGTAATGTATTGAGTTATCGAGATAAACAGTTACGAGATCGCTATAATATTCCGCTCAATATTGGTTATACCGAAGGCGAGGTGAAAGCGCCAAGTGGGGTATTGCGTGGGCAGACCATGTCGCAGTTATTACGGCAGTCTACGGATTTAGTGGAGCAATTTGGTGATTTTGATGCTTTAGCAATTCCTTATCGTGCCGTGGCGACGGATTTAGAAACCAGTCTACCCGTAGTGCTTAACCATGGCAGTATTATCAAAGCAATGCAGGCTTCTGCTACGGTGCCAGGTGCATTACAACCTACGCAAATCGACGGTAAGTTACTTGTGGATGGTGGTATTGCCAACAATATGCCTGTGGACGTAGTGAAGGCGATGGGCGCTGATATTATCATTGCTGTGGATATTGGCTCACCACTGGTAAAAAAAGATAAGCTCGATAGCACTATTGCCGTATTAGATCAGTTGTCCAATTTCTTGACTAACGCCAGTACTGAAAAACAAAAGCAATTATTGACTGATAATGATGTGTTGATCCGTCCTGCGATCGATGCCCTAAGCACAACCGATTTTACCATCATGCCTTTAGCGTTAACCCTCGGCAAAGAAGCGGCGACCAGTCAGTTAGTTAAATTGCAAAAGATGAGCGTTAGCGAAGAACAATATGCCGCCTATGTTGAGAGTAAAAGGGCCAAGGGTAAGACTGTCATGGCGGATATCGCTCATCCTATCAAGGAAATTGTGTTTGATAACCACTCAAAAGTTAGCCTTAATTTATTAAAAGAAACCCTAGAACTTAAACCTGGTCAGAATATCACTAAAGATGAATTGAACGATGCGATAAAACGTATCTATTCCTTAAATAAATTTGAACGTGTTGACGCCGAATTTGTGGAGGGTAAAGAAGGGCGTGTACTTACGGTAACCACGCGCGCTAAATCATGGGGACCTAATTATTTCCAACTAGGCTTTAATTGGGAGGACGATTTTAGCTCTGATTCAGCCATCAGCTTTGATATGGCTTATACCATGACAGACTTAACCTTTAATGGCGGAGAGTGGCGAAACGAAGTTAAGCTTGGATTCGAGAAGCTATTTGCGACTGAGTTTTATCAGCCCTTGAATCGGGATCAAGAGTTTTATAGTCGAGCTCGTTATCAATACGATATCCATAATTGGGACTTATACGATAACAATAATCGTGCGCTAACCTTTGATAAGAAAACCCACACCGTCGAATTAGGTATTGGTTACAACTATGTGCTGCAAGGCGTTGTCGAGTTGGGGCTAGTGGCGGAAAAAGGTGTCATTATTAATGATGCATGGTTACTTCAGGATTTTGATTTTAACTCCTATGGCGCTTATTTCAGGATGGGGTATGACAGCTTAGACAGTATTAGTTTTCCGACATCGGGCAATCGTGTCAGCTTAAACGTTTATGTTCGTAAAGAGAATTTTGACGATGTCATCGATAATCAGAACGACTATAGCGTGCAGATAGAGGCCGACTGGAAAGGCGCACTGAGCGTTGGCAATCACGCCTTTGTAGGTAAAGCGTCGCTTGCGACAAATAATAATGATGGCCTCAATACCTTGCACTTGTCAGATTTAGGCGGTTTCTTAAATCTTTCTGGTTATCACAAGGACTCGTTGAATGGAGCTCATAAACTCTTTGGTGCCTTTATTTATCAGTATGATTTAGGGCGTGATGCCTTAGGTATGCGAGATTACCCTCTGTACTTAGGCTTAAGTTTAGAGGCAGGTAATGTGTGGTTTGAGCGATCAGAAGTATCGCTTACTGATCTTATTTATGCATCGAGTCTGTACATCGGCACTGATACCACAATGGGACCTGCGGCGATTGGTTTCGGCATTACCGATATGGGTGATAAGTCAGTTTATTTATTTATTGGTAAAGCGTTTTAATGATAAGGGTATAACTAGGGCGTGTTGACGTTTCGAGATTAGATTTTGTTCATTCTGTCTTTTAATAAGGTGGGATGAATCGATAAGTGTCATAACCTTTTACAAAATCTTACTACAGCCAAACCAGTCTAAATGCTAAGGTTTTGCAGGAAAAAATAACAACACTCTCAACGGAAGCTGGGGAAAACAATGAAGAAGATAAGCACACTGGCGCTGGGTATTGCCTTGAGCCTAGGTTTAGCCGCTTGCAGCAGCGAGCCTAAAACTGAAGTCGCCGCGGTTTCTGGCATTGAATTACAAAACTTTGATGCCTCAGTTCGCCATCAAGATGATTTTTACTACAGTGTTAACGGTAAATGGTTAGCCAACACACCCATTCCAGCTGATAAATCCAACTACGGTGCATTTTCTGTGCTGTACGATCAAAGCCAAGATGCATTGAAAAAGATCATCGATGCAGCGGCCGCCAAAAAGAATGCTGCCCCTGGCTCCAATGAGCAAAAAATTGGCGACTTTAACGCCAGCTTTATGAATACCGATTTGCTCGAAACCTTAGGTGTAACCCCATTAAATCCATTACTGGCGGACATCTCAGCAGTGAAAAGTCACAGTGAATTACCCGCGGTGATGGGGAAATTACTGACCAGCGGCTCAGGTATTCCCTTTGGTTTCTACGTTAATAACGACGCGAAAAATTCTACCCAATATGCAGTTTATTTAAGCCAGTCGGGCTTAACCTTGCCAGACCGCGATTACTACTTAAAAGATGACGCTAAGTTTGTCGCTAATCGCCAAGCAATGGCGAAATATGTGGCTGACATTCTGACTGAAGCGGGCTATAAAAATGCAAAACGTGCCGCGAAAAACGTGGCCGATATTGAAATGATGATCGCGAAAAGTCAGTGGAGCCGTGTAGAGTCGCGCGATGCGAACAAATCCTATAACAAACTGAACCGCGCCGAGCTGCAAAAGCTCATGGGACAGTTTGATTTTAATGCCTTTGCCGCGAATGCTGGCTTAGGAGATAAAGTGACTGACGTGATCGTGCGTCAACCCTCTTATTTTGAAAAGTTAGGTGCAAATTTTGATGCCTTCCCTGTTTCGGCTTGGCAGGACTATTTAACGTTCCACCTCGTGGATAGTTACGCCGAGCTGTTAAGTAAAAACTTTGTCGATCTTAACTTTGCCTTTAAGAGCAAAACGTTGATGGGCATTGAAGAGCAGCAACCACGCTGGAAAAAAGCGGTTGATGGCGCCGACCAAGTAATAGGTGAATTAGTGGGTGAAGAGTACGTTAAGCAGTACTTTAAACCAGAAGCCAAAGCTCGCATGGAAACTATGATCAAAAATCTGATCAAAGGTTTCGAAGTCAGTATTAATGAGCTCGAGTGGATGACGCCAGAAACTAAAGTCGCGGCTCAGGAAAAACTGTCTAAGTTTACCTACAAGATTGGTTATCCAGACAAGTGGAAAGACTACACTGCGCTAGAAATCAAGCCTGATGAGCTGGTGGGCAACTATATGCGTTACGCCCAGTTTGAATATCAAGACATGATCAACAAGCTCGGTAAGCCAATCGATCGTACCGAGTGGCATATGACACCGCAAACGGTGAACGCTTATTACAGCCCAGTTGGCAATGAAATCGTATTCCCAGCAGCGATCCTGCAACCGCCATTTTTCAATATGGAAGCCGATGATGCGGTCAACTATGGCGGTATCGGTGCGGTTATTGGCCACGAAATCAGCCATGGTTTCGATGACCAAGGCGCTAAGTACGATGGCGACGGTAACCTGCGTGACTGGTGGTCGGATAAAGACCGTGAAGAGTTCCAAAAACGCGGTAAGCAACTGTCGGCGCAGTATTCTGGCTACGAAGCATTACCCGGTAAGTTTGTGAACGGTGATTTAACCTTAGGCGAAAACATCGGTGACTTAGGTGGGTTAACAGTAGCTGCTCGCGCCTATATGATGAGCTTAAACGGTAAACCTGCTCCCGTGCTCGATGGCTTAACGGGCGAGCAGCGTTTCTTCGTCGGTTGGTCACAGGTATGGCGTCGTAATTACCGTGATGAAGAGTTAGGTCGTCGTTTACTGACGGATCCACATTCACCTAGCCACTACCGCGCGATGGGGACGCCGCGCAATATTGAAGCTTTCTATAAAGCTTTTGAGCTGAAAGAGAGCGACAAGATGTATTTAAAACCAGAAGAGCGCGTAAAAATCTGGTAATCCATAGGATGAAAACGAAAAAGCCAGACATCTGTCTGGCTTTTTACTTGGGTTAGGATTAATGCCCATATCCTAAGGTTTCAATTTTTTCGATTTTTTGATCGGTTGCATAAACCCGCCGCATCAATCGTGTCGGGCCAAAATCATAGGTCCACTCAGCATATTCTATCGGCAACTTGCTTGGATCAATCACGATATCACCCGCGGAGTTTCGATAAGTGGCGGGTTGGCTATATTCTTTGGCTTCGTTTGGCGGTCCGCACTTTTCTAACACTGCGTCTAAGGGATCGCCTACGTTGATGACGAATTGCTTACAGCGCATAGAATCTGTCGCTAAGGCTGGCAAACTCGCCGCCCACAGTATTAACAACACATAATACTTCATCGGTGTATCCTAGCAGTGATTAACCTTTCTCAAATTGATTCGGTGACTTTATTTAGAACACCTTATCAAGCTCCAATAAACTCTCTAATTGATGATGGGCTATGATCCATTTTGCTTCACCGCGTTGTTCTGGCGCAGGAATCGCAACGGTTTGCATATTGGCGGCGCGGGCAGCGATCAGACCATTAAAAGAGTCTTCAATCGCGAGGCAATATCGCGGGTCAACCCCTAAGGCCGCTGCGCAATTTAAGTAAACCTCTGGATGGGGTTTGCCATAGGTGATCGCTTCAGCAGATTCTACCGCCATAAATTGGCCCTTAAGCTTAAGCCTTGCTAGCACTGCATCAATCAACGCTGTTGGTGAAGAGGTGGCTAAGCCTACCTTTAAGCCTTTTGCCTGGCAGTATGCCATTGCTTGTTGAACGCCAGACATCGGCTCACCGGTTTGCCGAATTTCTTCAGCAACTTTGTCAACAATGGCGTTGCTGACCTTGGCATTATCGTAATCGGCCCAAGGCGCTTTGTGATACCAATAATCGACACATTGATCGATACGTAACCCTGTGGTTTGTTGAATCGTTTCAATAGTGACGGGCACGCCAAGTGCCGATAACACTTCATATTCAACCCTTTGCCAAAGGGGTTCTGAATCAATTAACACGCCATCCATATCAAAAATAACGGCTTGAATACTGAGAGATGTCATTACTACTCCAAAGAACGGGAAATGGGTCATTCGAGCTTGAGTGTAAGTTTAAGCCCGTCATCTTCAAAGCCTAAACACACAAAGTTGAGAAATATTTTTGGTGGAAAGGAATTGATGTCCAAAAAAATAATCGTTCGATTTTAAATTGATGAACGTATGTTAACTATTTGTAGATTATGGTTTTTTATCTGTTTTCAAACTATTGTCTAATTTCCATTGTTTTATTGTTGCCGTAAGTTGAGCTGCACCTCCGGATTTAGCCCTTATTTCGTCTTTTGCCGAGTGTGACCTGATTCATACTTTTGCAAAGCTGTAGTATACTGCTGGCCGGAAATACGGGTCGATCATGTCGGACTGTCAGCTTCAATTGAGAAGACGTGCAGTTTCGTTGTTAGAGCGCCAAACAAAGAGGAATGTTGCCGTGCTAGAAGCATATCGTAAACACGTCGCAGAACGTGCTGCAGAGGGCGTAGTCCCTAAGCCATTAGATGCACATCAAGTGGCTGAACTGGTTAAATTGGTTCAAAATCCCCCCGCTGGTGAAGAAGCTGTTATTCTTGACCTGCTCGAAAATCGAATTCCCCCCGGTGTTGACGAAGCCGCCTATGTAAAAGCCGCTTTCTTAGATGCGGTAGCTAAAGGCACTGCAACTTCACCCATACTATCTGCCGAACGTGCGACTGAGTTATTAGGCACTATGCAAGGTGGCTATAACATCGAGCCGCTAATTGCACAGCTAGATAACCCCGCTCTGGCGCCTTTAGCTGCTAAAGCCTTATCTCACACTTTGCTGATGTTTGACTCTTTCCACGATGTGGTTGAGAAAATGGAAGCCGGTAACGTCTATGCAAAACAAGTGGTTGAAGCGTGGGCAAATGCAGACTGGTACTTAAGTCGTCCAAAATTAGCGGACAAAGTCACCCTGACTGTATTCAAAGTCTCTGGTGAAACCAACACCGACGACCTGTCACCAGCACCCGATGCTTGGTCACGTCCAGATATCCCATTGCACGCCTTAGCGATGCTGAAAAACGCGCGTGATGGTATCGAGCCTGATGTACCTGGCAGCGTAGGTCCAATCAAGAAATTAGAAGAACTGAAAACCAAAGGTTTCCCATTAGTTTACGTGGGTGACGTTGTAGGTACTGGTTCATCACGTAAATCTGCGACTAACTCAGTACTGTGGTTCATGGGCGATGATATCCCATTCGTTCCTAACAAACGTGCTGGTGGTTTCTGCTTAGGTGGCAAGATTGCGCCGATTTTCTTCAATACGATGGAAGATGCGGGCGCACTGCCAATCGAACTCGACGTCAGCAAAATGGAAATGGGCGATGTGATCGACATTTACCCATATGCTGGTGTTGTTAAGCGTCATGGCTCAGATGAAGTGATTTCTGAGTTCAGCCTGAAAACCGACGTACTGTTAGACGAAGTGCGTGCAGGTGGTCGTATTCCACTGATCATCGGTCGTGGTTTAACTGACAAAGCACGTGCAGTATTAGGTTTACCAGCCTCTGACGTATTCGTACGTCCTCAAGACATCGCTGATAATGGCAAAGGTTATACGCTTGCACAGAAGATGGTCGGTAAAGCCTGTGGCGTTGCTGGCGTGCGCCCAGGCCAATACTGCGAACCTAAGATGACTTCTGTAGGTTCACAGGACACTACCGGTCCTATGACCCGTGACGAGCTGAAAGACTTAGCTTGTTTAGGCTTCAGTGCCGATTTGACTATGCAGTCATTCTGCCACACTGCCGCTTATCCAAAACCAGTTGACGTTAACACGCACCACACACTGCCAGACTTCATTATGAACCGTGGTGGTGTGTCGCTGCGCCCAGGTGACGGTGTTATTCACTCATGGTTAAACCGTATGTTATTACCAGACACAGTTGGTACTGGTGGTGACTCACATACGCGTTTCCCAATCGGTATTTCATTCCCAGCGGGTTCTGGTCTTGTTGCCTTCGCTGCTGCGACCGGTGTGATGCCTCTGGACATGCCAGAATCAGTATTAGTACGCTTCAAGGGCAAGATGCAACCTGGTATCACCCTACGTGATCTAGTACATGCTATCCCATTAAAAGCGATTGAAATGGGTCTGCTGACGGTTGAGAAGAAAGGTAAGATCAACATCTTCTCTGGTCGCGTACTGGAAATCGAAGGCTTAGAAACCCTGAAAGTAGAACAGGCATTCGAACTGTCTGACGCCTCAGCAGAACGCTCTGCAGCGGGTTGTACTATCAAGTTAGACAAAGAGCCAATCATCGAGTACCTGAACTCTAACATCACTATGCTGAAGTGGATGATCGCTGAAGGTTACGGTGACCGTCGCACGATAGAGCGTCGTATCAAAGGCATGGAAGAGTGGTTAGCGAATCCTGAGTTGATGAGTGCTGACGCCGATGCCGAGTACGCAGCAGTAATCGAAATCGATCTGAACGAGATCAAAGAGCCAATCCTGTGTGCGCCTAACGATCCAGACGATGCCGTGTTACTGTCATCTGTTGCGCAAACGAAGATTGACGAAGTGTTCGTGGGTTCTTGTATGACTAACATCGGTCACTTCCGTGCGACTGGTAAGATGTTAGATAAGTTTGCTAAGACACTGCCAACACGTCTGTGGATTGCACCACCGACTAAGATGGACAAAGACCAACTGACCGAGGAAGGCTACTACGGTATTTTCGGTCGCGTTGGTGCGCGTATCGAGATCCCAGGCTGTTCACTGTGTATGGGTAACCAAGCACGTGTGGCTGAAGGTGCAACTGTAGTATCGACTTCTACCCGTAACTTCCCGAACCGTTTAGGTACAGGTGCTAACGTATACTTAGCGTCTGCGGAATTAGCGGCAGTAGCAGCACTGTTAGGTCGTCTGCCTACGGTTGAAGAATACCAAGAATACGCGAAAGAGTTAGACGCAACTGCAGCTGACACTTACCGTTACTTGAACTTCGATCAAATCGATTCTTACACTAAGAAAGCATCACAAGTGATCTTTCAATCAGCTGTATAATCGATTGATATGATAATGAAAAAGCCAGCGAAAGCTGGCTTTTTTGTTTCTATTGAATGCTTTGCTCTAACTGTTAATGCGCAAACAATCACATAGCAACTTAACGAAAGATAGAGGATAAATTGATTATTTATCGGTCAGGTATCTCTTTAGCGCAGTGTTTAGCGTGGCTTATCATGCCGCATTAAGCTTGCTGGGCGTGCTCTGAGTATTTGCTGTGCAGCACTTCGAGGAGTTTATCCTCTAACTCGAAACGCGTTTCCATGGTATGCGCCAGTTCGGAAAGATCTTTATCGAGCTGATACATCACTTGATCGTCCTGCGTTTCAGCATACTTATCGTTAAAGTCTAGCGCTGCGTTGGTCGTTGGGGTGATCTTAGGCAAAACCTGTTGAATAGCCGCTTTGCAAGGGGCGCCAAATTTTTCGCAGGCGTTAATCACTTGGTCATACACTTCGAAATGACCTTCAGAAACGTAATCCACTAATAAATCACAAAATGACTTTACGTTCTCAAAAGAGGGAAGCGATTTTTCCGCATTAGTGTAGGGCGGTAGCCCAGCAATTTGGCAATAATGCACCAAGAGTTTGCGACGATTTTCTAGCCATTGATCTATAAGCTTATTTGAACCGCCCCACTTTTGTTCTGCTTTTTCGAGTTCTCTCAGCATGATGCATTCCATTTAAGTGCTAGGACATAACTCTAATGTAGGGGAGAAATAGCTCTTCGATCAACCCTTTTTATCGGGATTTGCGATAATTGGTAAATGGACAAACCAGCTGTTTTGTATAAAAAAATGTGGAAATAAAAAGCCCAACGATAGAAACCTATCGTTGGGCGAGTAATGTATATAGCAGGCTCGATGCGACGAGCTTCTTGATTGTTCTTGCTAGCGCAGACTTTTTATACCAAAGGCGGGGAACTGGTGCAACTTTTTTCTGTCTGACTGTGACTTTGAGTTCGATTAATAAACAGTATGTTATCTGGCTAGCATTTTGAGGATAACTGCTTAAATGGACAGCAATGATGGGGAATAGCTCACATAAATTATCTCATATTGGTTACATTATTCGCGTAAATGCTAAACTACCGACCCAGCGGATCTCAATAAAAGTCTAGGAATCAAGCCAAATGGCAGAATTAAAGAATGATCGTTATTTACGCGCCCTATTAAAACAGCCTGTCGATATGACTCCGGTTTGGATGATGCGTCAAGCAGGCCGCTACCTTCCTGAATATAAAGCGACTCGCGCTCAAGCGGGCGATTTCATGTCTTTATGTAAAAACCATGAATTGGCCTGTGAAGTGACACTACAACCGCTGCGTCGTTATGAACTGGATGCGGCGATTCTGTTTTCCGACATTTTGACTGTTCCCGATGCAATGGGATTAGGTCTGTATTTTGAGGCGGGTGAAGGCCCACGTTTTGAGCGCCCAACAGATACTATCGATGCCATCAAAAAATTATCAATCCCAGACCCAGAAGATGAGCTGGGTTATGTGATGAAGGCCGTTAGCACGATTCGTCGTGAACTGAATGGCCAAGTGCCATTAATCGGCTTCTCTGGTTCTCCATGGACTCTAGCCACTTACATGGTTGAAGGCGGTTCGAGCAAAACCTTCGAAAAAATTAAGAAAATGGCCTACGCCGAGCCTGCTGCATTGCATATGTTGCTTGATAAGCTTGCAGATTCAGTGACCTTATATTTAAACGCACAGGTAGCTAATGGTGCGCAATCTTTAATGATTTTCGACTCTTGGGGCGGCGCGTTATCGCACACTGCTTACCGTGAGTTCTCACTGCGTTATATGCAGAAAATTGTTGATGGCTTAACTCGCTTTGCTGATGGCCGCCAAGTGCCAGTGACCTTATTCACTAAGGGCGGTGGTTTATGGTTAGAAGCGATGGCTGAAACGGGCTGTGATGCTTTAGGTTTAGATTGGACTGTCGATATCGCTGACGCCCGTCGCCGTGTTGGTCATAAAGTTGCGCTGCAAGGCAACATGGATCCATCCATGTTATATGCACCAATCCCACGTATCGAAGAAGAAGTCGCTCAAATTCTGGCTGGCTATGGTGAAGGTACAGGCCATGTGTTTAATTTAGGCCATGGTATTCACCAGCATGTGGACCCAGAGCATGCAGGTGCCTTTATTAAGGCGGTTCACGCTCAATCTAAGCAGTACCATAAATAAGCTGCACTAAATAACAAACGGACCTGAGGGTCCGTTTTTTATGGCGTTTATCACAGCGTCAGAAACTTCCACTTGGGCGTTGTTAATTGGGTATTAACTTGTGGTTTAGCGAGTGCATTAATTAATCGCGTGCTTTATAGCGTATGTCTCCGCGGTGTTAGTGCATTGGAGCTCGGTTACCATCTAACTTTTTAAAACTTTTTTATCGAATAGCTGCGTTAAATCAAAGGCGTTTAAAGCAATTAAATGCATGCTATTGCCTACTTTAGCAACGGATAAAGCAAAGTGATATTTAATACTATTTGCAAATGAGATATGTTGCATGGCGCTATAAGGGACTAAATAAAGCCGTTTGTTAATTTAATTACGTAAGCCGTGGTAAAAGATGCGCATAGGCAACAAAATATTGGTATTTATTGCAGGGTTCTGTTTACCAGCCGTTGTGCTTGTCTCCTATTGCCTCGGGGTTTGGTTTGACCATAGGGTCGAATTGTTACGTCAGGATAATGTACAGCGCGAGCTAGCGAATATTCAACAGCAGTTCCGCATCGATGTCGATCGGTTAGGGTTTCTCACTAATATTTATGCCTCCCCATTAGCTCATCTCGATAGCGAGCAGTTAAAAGCCCTCGAGTCTTCGTGGCTTGAGAGCTCCATGTCTGCCAATTTAAGTTGGTTTATTCTGCGAGATGGAAATTTGCAGAGTGTTTTTCAAAATGAGCAATCAATAGCTGATGTGAATCGGCAGGAAATCGCCAAGGCGATAACAACGCAGGCTAAGCCTGAGTTTGCCAGCGCCTATTTAATTGGCGATAAAGGATATGTCGTCACTGCGGTCGCTTCACATTTGGGTGAGTATGTGCTGTTAGTGCGGCAACTTACTGAGCGCGATCTACTGGAATACGCCCAAACCTCCCTTGTCGCGCGGATCAGCATGTCTAATGCTGTAACAACACATAATACCTTACATCCAAGTTCGGTTGCGCTGCCGAGTCTCATTAGTCAACAACCAATCTATCTTCAGGTTGAATTTTCTGATGATCCTTTTCGAGATGTAAAGCTTAGTCTCGACTGGGTGTCGCTTGCGGTGATATTGCTGGGGGTATTCATTGTCGCCTTGGGTTATGTTTGGTTGCGTTCAGGCCTGTTACAGCCCCTTAATAGCTTGATGCAGCAATTAGCGCTCGTTGATCCTATGGCGAGTGTATATCGGCCTGTGACCAGCGAGGGTAATGAAGAGTTATCTGTATTGGCGAATCGCGTAAACAGCTTACTCGCGAGGATTTATCAGCAGAAAGAGCGCGGTAAAATAACCTTAGAGTCGATTGCTGAAGCCGTTATCTTGACCGACATCGATGCAAACGTCATTTACATGAATCCAAAGGCTGAAACACTGCTTGATGTGGCCAGTTGTGATGCCGTTGGTGAGAGTCTTGCTAGCTTATTAAAGGCTGGAGAGCAGTTAAATCAAGCGGTATTTCACTGTATTCGCCTTGGCGAAACGACACCTCAAGTCGCTAAAATCAAACTGTTAACCACAACGCCACGGATTATTGAACGTAGCATTAGTAACGTGCTTAATCATGAAAAAGAGATTGTCGGTACTGTAGTGGTACTGCGGGATATCACTCAAGAAGAACACCTTAAGCACCAGCTACAAAAACGCGCAAACTTTGATGGTATTACCGGGTTACTTAATCGCCAAGCGTTTGAAGAACAACTGCCCGAGTTCGCCGGTCAAACGAGGAGCCTTGCGGTATGTTATTTGGATTTAGAGCAGTTTAAGTTGATCAATGATAGTTGTGGCCATACTGCGGGTGATCGCATGCTGGCCATGGTCGCTAAGGCAATCCAATCATGTCTTGGGCCTCAGGAGTTATTCGCTCGCTTAGGTGGGGATGAGTTCGGACTGGTGATCTGCGATCGCTCTGCGTTAGCCGTGGTGCAGTTGCTAAAGCACATTAT
This sequence comes from Shewanella sp. LZH-2, assembly GCF_016859145.1. Lineage (NCBI taxonomy): Bacteria > Pseudomonadati > Pseudomonadota > Gammaproteobacteria > Alteromonadales > Shewanellaceae > Shewanella > Shewanella sp. LZH-2. The sequence goes on along the minus strand of NZ_CP069350.1, from coordinate 4,194,285 downwards.
TGCCCAGGTATCGTTGCAAGTGTTACACGATAAAAATTGCAACTACAAAGTCGGCTTAAGTATTGGTGTTGCCTTTGGGCGTGCGCCCTATATCAATGCGCAGGAGTTACTCAAGGATGCGGATATCGCTTGTATTGCCGCTAAAGCTAAGGGCGCCAATCAAATTCATATTTATGATGATAAAGATAAAGAACTGACCTACCAGCGTAATGCGCCTAAATGGGCGATGCGTATTGCCCAAGCAATTGAGGAAAATGAACTCCTACTCTACTACCAGCCCATCCGAGGATTAGGTGCGAGTTCTAAACGCCAACGGATGGAGATTCTGCTCAGGATCCAAGAGCCTTGTGGTCGCATTTTGGCGCCAGCCCAGTTTATTGCTGCCGCAGAGCGTTTTAAGCTGATGCCTGAAATTGATAAAGAAGTGATACGTAAAGCCTTTTTATGGCTGTCGCTAAATTCGCAGCTTTGGCCGGATCACTGCATTTCAATCAACCTTTCGGGCAATAGTCTCGGCGCCGAAGGCATGGTGGAATATATTGCTAAGCAGCAGCAAATTTTTGATATTCCTAGCCAATGCGTTTGCTTTGAAATTACCGAAACGACTGCGATTCAAAACCGTCACCGCGGCATGGAAATGCTCAGGCAATTGCGCAAACTCGGTTTTTCCTTTGCATTGGATGATTTTGGCAGTGGCTTTGCTTCCTACGGCTATTTACGCGAACTGCCCGTGGACTACGTCAAAATCGATGGCTGCTTTGTTAAAAACCTGGCCGTCAATGCCAAGGACTATGCCATCGTGAAATCTATTCAAGACGTTTGCCGAGTAATGGGAATTGAGACGGTCGCCGAATTTGTAGAAAACCAAGAGATTATCGATAGATTGCAAGCGATTGGTATCAACTATGCTCAAGGTTATGCGATAGGACGGCCGCAACCTCTAGCAAGTTATTGTGAGCAGTTTGAGATGAGCTTAGCGCAACGCGCATAGGGGATTGCGCTTTTTAGGTGATTATGCCAATTTACCCTTAACCGAAGTTAACATATTAGTAACAAGGATATGGTTATGGATGGACTGACGGGTAAAGTGGTTATTATTACAGGGGCTTCTGAAGGTATTGGTCGTGCGCTGGCGATTGCCATGGCGCGGGTAGGATGCCAACTTGTATTGAGTGCTCGCAACGAAACGCGTCTTGCCTCACTTGCCCTCGAAATTGCTAACTATGGTCCTACTCCCTTTGTTTTTGCCGCTGATGTCAGCAGTGCCTCCCAGTGTGAAGACTTAATTCAAGCCACGATTGCCCATTATGGCCGTCTCGATATTTTGGTTAATAATGCGGGCATGACGATGTGGTCGCGTTTTGATGAGTTAACCCAACTAGCGGTTCTTGAAGATATCATGCGCGTTAATTACTTAGGCCCTGCCTATTTGACCCATGCCGCCTTACCCTATTTAAAGTCGAGCCAAGGTCAGGTCGTGGTGGTGGCTTCGGTGGCTGGGTTAACAGGCGTACCGACTCGTAGTGGTTATGCGGCGTCTAAGCATGCTGTTATCGGTTTTTTTGATTCGCTACGGATTGAGCTTGCTGACGATAATGTGGCCGTGACGGTGATTTGCCCTGATTTTGTCGTCTCGCAAATCCATAAGCGAGCCTTAGATGGTGCGGGTAAGCCACTCGGTAAATCGCCAATGCAGGAAGCTAAAATTATTTCCGCAGAGCAATGTGCCGACATGATGCTACCCGTGATAGCAACCCGAGGCCGGCAGCTTATCACTTCTCTTCGCGGCCGGCTCGGGCGTTGGCTTAAGCTGATTGCACCGGGCTTAATCGATAAAATAGCCCGTAAAGCAATTGCCTCAGGCCATTAGCTTTTATTGAGGTGTTTGACGATGGCTTGTTCAGCTTCATTTTGAGTTGCTTTATCACCATCAGCTTGGATGTTGGCTGTTGCCTTATGACCAGTGAGATCCTCGGCAATATGAAGCCAGTCAGGATGCCAGTAAAAATTCTGTCCCGATAGTGTTTGCCAGTTGTGCACGCCGGACTTTTCGCCTTGATAAATAATGTCTTTGATTGAATAACCCATAGAAAACCCCTGATTTATTATTGGATATCATTATTGAGGTCAAATAGTGCGCTATCCACTTCGCAACTTTTGTGCGTTAGATCACGCTTTTAGGCAAAAATAAACCTCGCATTTGCGAGGTTTATTTTTTATAGCACTTAATTTTCAGTGTCTTAACGTCTAGTGTTTTAACGTCTAGGGTATTAAGGTTTCGCGCATTGGCTAGGTGAACCTGTGCCTTTCCAAAATGTGCTGCTATCGCTCAGTGACAGTGGGATAAAGGTTAAGCCTTGGCTCATATTAGCGGGTGGTAAATCAGTTTCGAGCTCATACATACCCATTGGTACCGTGCCAAGGGTGGCGTTTGCAGTGACTTGCATGGCTGCAAGACTAGAGTAACGCAGTCCTAGCATATCGAAATGGCTGCGCCAATCTTTGCCTGTGAGTTTGCTTAAGGAAACCAACATAAAGTCATTGCCAGGAATATCTCTGACCGTTTTACCACCGTAGACGCTATAGCCATCGAAGGGGAACAAGTCAAAACCGAGTTTACTGCGGTTTGCCTCCCAATCGCTGGCGTTATTAGCGTATTTACCGAAAATACGGCTGTGCTGATACAGCAAGGTAAAGAGATTAAAGCCATTACTTAAGGTTGTGCCATCACTTAGCGTCATGCCATGGGCCTTGAGGGCCATTTGGATATAAAACCCCATGCGATAGCCATTATGTACCGCATAATCATTACTTGCCCAAGGTGCGGTATATCGGTCTTCGCCGATATCTAACACTTTACAGTTAGCGCCAAAGACTACACGTTTGCCACTGGTATCCTTAGTGCCTATGGCATCGGACATAAACACATAAAAGAGATCTTTGTGATTCATATGACCATCATTGATGGTGTTAGTATTACCATCACGCAAATAATGGGTCTTCCATAGCACCACATAGGGGAAGATATTGTTGGAGTTTTCTCCTGCACGGTTGCCATAACCTGTCCAATTATCGCTATTGGCGGCAGTGACATATTGCACATTGAGGCGGTTGGTTTGCAGATTATGGCCAAGTTCATGGTTATCTCCCCAACCCGTGGGTGAAATATTCCAGGCGGCATCCCAAGGATTGCCACTGCAACCCGATCCACATTGGGCATTCTGGTCATAGTTAGCGTGTTGGATAATCGTGCGAGTGTGCAGATTAACATCGATACAATCTTGCCCAAACAGTGCCTGACAGCTTGATAGTACCTCGGCGGGTAACGACTCACTTAAGCTTTTACCTTGGATCTTAAGTCCTGCTAAGGTGTAAACACTATTGATATGGTCCTCGACGATGCTTTTGAGCAAGGCGGTAACATCAGGGATCTTACCGCCAATGGCATTCATAAAACGGTCGCGGCGTAAATGCTGTTCAGCGCCATCGGTGCGCAGATCCACATGGGGCAGCTCAGTGTTTTGGATTTTGTCATTGAAGGCCGTGATTTCAGCAGGATTAGAAAAATCCATGATACTCGGGTGCTTAGCCACATTTTTTGCTTGCACATTGACACTGAGCGCGCCTTCGCCGCCACTGATATAGAAATAAATCGGGCCGCCATAGGGGGTTGAAAACTCGATGCTTTGCCCTTTGGCGAGCTTAAGACGCTGCTGCGCTAACTCAAGCGGCGCGCGATAAACCTTTTGCTCATAGGCGCGGTTAGTATTACGTCTATGATAATTCAGCTTAATTTCAACGTTGGCATTGGTGCTATCCAAACGACTGAGCGTGATGGTTTGTCCCGGTAAGGCGTACCAGCCTGTGCTGGTCCATTGACCCGTATAAGGTACGCTAATGGTTTTGCGCTCTGATACTGTGGCCGGATAAGCGTAGTGAGCATTAGTGCCTTTACTTAGATTGGCTCTGTCGGTGACATATTCCCCTAAATCGGCTTGGGCAAGGTTATGGGCGCGGGCGTAGCTCACTGTCCAATCGGCAAATAGCGCTTGCTGCCATTGGGTGAACTCGCTGTAGGCGATGGGATAATCAATTTCACTACGGTATTTATCGGCGAGCAGTAAACCGGCCTTTATCAGTGAGAAGTTAGTGCGACTAAACACATCAATGTCATTGATATCTAAGGTTTCAGCGCTGCTGCGATACCAGTCGGCACCCGCTTTAAAGGCCTCAACAAAGGCGCTGCTATTACAGCTCAAATAATTACCTGTGCAGTCATTTAATACCTGCGTGTCAAAGCGCTGCTCCCGCAGATTTGCCAGTAGTTTTTTAACATCTTCAAGGGCTTTATCTTCAGCCAGAATGGTGCTTACACTCAGATTGTCGGCGTTGAGTTTCGACCAATAGTTGCCCGCGGTAGAGAGTCCCATCTCAAGATAGAGTGGCGAGAGCATAGCGCTTTGTTCGCGTCGATAATTTGAGAGTAGCAGGGGAATACCCGCAGCCTTGGCTTTGGCTATCGCCGCTTGAATGCCCGCGTAACCTAGGTTGTCGCGGTCAATATCGCTGATAACAATTAAATCGGGCTTTAAGGTATCGATACAGCTGGCGAGGGCGCTGTAATCACAGCTATTGGCGGCATTGATGCTGTGAGTATTGGGATAGTACTTGCTTAGCCAAGTGCGGATCCCTTCGTTATGGGGGAAATACCAGCTGTCGGTACGGCTCGGCATTTGTGCCGTGACTATGTTGAGGCCATCCTGCTGATCGCCGCCTTTGGTTAGCCATCCGATAAGGTTTTTCAGTAGCTTATCACTCTCATCTGAATTATTAACCGCAAACAAGTTGCCACCCATGGCGGCATAACGCTGGCCTTGTTGTTCGCCCGCCATCACTAAACCACGTACGGCACTAGCGCCGCTGCCATCCACATTCGATGGCAGTAAGGTAAAAGTGTTTTCCGGCATAAAGCTCGAAAAAGTGATGGAATCGTGGGTCGGATGCCAACTGATGCTGTTACCCACACCTTGATAGAGTTCGGTGATTTGCGTCTTACGTGCAGCGTCCACCTTCGCAAGTTCGGCAGTGCTGAAATCAATCAGCTCATTGGCGCTGGCAAGGGTATGGTCTTGATGGCGAATGGCATTTTCAGCATTGCTGATAAAGCTTGGGGTGATAGTGCAATCGGCACTTATCGCCGCCGTAGTGTAAGTCAGTTCTGTTAGCGTGCCGCCACAGCCGCTAATACTATCCAGTACAAAGCCATTATCGGCTTGAACAATAAAACTGGCGCTTTTACCCGAATCGACCTTTTGGCTAGTGGGACTGAGCTTTCCGCCAATGACCGAGCTTGTGCTGGCGGTATATTGACTGACCGAGGGAGGTTGGACTGGTGGAGGCGTTGTACCGCCAGCATCCTCTGAGCCCCCGCCGCAACCTGTGAGTATCAAAGCGATGGCGGCAGAAATGAGTCTAGTCTCCATAGCGAATCCTTAGCATTATTGGTAATTAACATTTATGCAGCATTGTATAGGAATAATGCGGGCCATAGTAGAAGTTTTTAAATAAAAACTTTAAAAATCATCAATTTAAATTTGACGATCGTCAAATTTAAGGCATAAAAAAACCGGCAGGTAGCCGGTTCTTTTGAATGATTTAACCTTTAGCCCTGTTGTTCACGGGCAATGGCGCGATAACCGATATCGGTACGGAAATACACGTCATCCCAGTGGATTTCATCAACCAGCAGATAAGCAGCTTTTTGTGCTTCGGTCACTGTGTTTCCTAAGGCTGTAGCGCATAACACGCGGCCGCCATTAGTGACTACATGTCCGCCTTTCATTTCAGTACCGGCGTGGAAGACTTTGGCATCGTGATTACCTAGGCTTAGGCCGTCAATCACATCGCCTTTGCGGTAGTCATCAGGGTAACCGCCTGCGGCCAACACTACGCCAACTGCGGCGCGCACGTCGTACTCTGCGGTGACTTTATCTAGCTCGCCACGGGTTGCCGCTAAACAGAGTTCAACTAAGTCTGATTTTAAGCGCATCATAATAGGTTGGGTTTCAGGATCGCCAAAGCGGCAGTTGTATTCCAGTACCTTGGCGCTACCATCGGGGGCAATCATCAGGCCTGCATACAGGAAGCCAGTGTAAACATTGCCTTCGGCGGCCATGCCATCAACCGTTGGGCGGATAACATTAGCAATCGTCCAATCGTGTACGCTTTGGGTTACAACGGGCGCAGGGGAGTAAGCGCCCATGCCGCCAGTGTTTGGACCGTGATCAGCATTATCGCGAGCTTTATGATCTTGGCTAGTCGCCATGGCAAGGATATTTTTGCCATCGACCATCACGATAAAGCTGGCTTCTTCGCCTTTTAAGAACTCTTCGATGACCACGCGTGAGCCGGCATCACCAAACTTGTTGCCAGCGAGCATATCATCAATCGCAGCATCAGCTTCGGCTTGGTCTTGGGCGATGATCACGCCTTTACCAGCGGCTAAACCGTCGGCCTTGATCACTACTGGATAGCCTGTCTTGCCCGTCAGTTCACGCACGAAGGCTTTAGCGTCTTGGATTTCGGTACAGTTTTTATAACCCGCGGTAGGAATATTGTGGCGCGCTAAAAAGTCCTTAGTGAAGGCTTTTGAACCTTCGAGCTGAGCTGCCGCCTTCGTTGGGCCAAAAATGGGCAGACCCGCAGCGTTAAAGGCATCGACCACACCTAATACCAGCGGTGCTTCTGGGCCAACGATGGTGAGTTCGATCTGATTGGTTTTAGCAAAATCGAGCAGGGCAGGAATATCCGTCGCGCTGATGGCGACGTTTTCGATGTTGGGTTCAAGGGCAGTGCCCGCGTTACCCGGTGCAACATAGACTGTGTCTACCTGAGCCGACTGTGCCGCTTTCCAAGCTAGGGCATGTTCGCGGCCGCCGCCACCAATAACTAATACTTTCATGTTAAGTCATCCCTTTGAGTTTTAAATTCTTGTGGTTAGATTCTTAGTGCTACAGAGTGCGATAAACGAAACAGCCAGCACTTGGCGTGCTGGCTGTAGGTGGCATTAGTGACGGAAGTGGCGCATGCCCGTCATTACCATGGCCATGCCGTGCTCGTCGGCAGCGGCGATGATTTCAGCATCGCGCATAGAGCCACCTGGCTGGATGATGCAGCTGATGCCCGCCGCCGCTGCGGCATCGATACCGTCGCGGAATGGGAAGAAGGCATCGGACGCCATCACAGAGTTAACCACTTCTAAGCCTTCATCGGCCGCCTTGATACCGGCAATCTTAGCGCTGTAGACGCGGCTCATTTGGCCGGCACCGACACCGATGGTCATGCCGTCTTTAGCGTAAACAATCGCGTTAGATTTAACAAACTTAGCCACTTTCCAGCAGAACATTAAGTCCTTCAGCTCGCTCTCGGTCGGTTGACGTTTAGTTACGACTTTAATGTCATCTAAGCCAACCATGCCTTGGTCGCGGTCTTGCACCAGTAGACCACCGTTTACGCGCTTGTAGTCTAAGGTCTTGGTCTTAGTATCCCATTGACCGCACTCTAACAGACGCACGTTGGTTTTCTTGGCCACTACATCGCGGGCGCCTTGGCTCACGACTGGCGCAATAATCACTTCAACGAATTGACGCTCAACGATAGCGCTAGCGGTTGCTGCATCTAACTCGCCGTTGAAGGCGATAATGCCGCCAAAGGCTGACGTTGGGTCAGTTTGATAGGCGCGGTTATAGGCATCGAGCAAGTCTTTACCCAGTGCAACACCACATGGGTTAGCGTGTTTAACGATAACGCAGGCGGGCTCGCTGAACTCTTTCACACACTCAAGGGCGGCATCGGTATCGGCGATATTGTTGTAAGACAGTGCCTTACCTTGCAGTTGAACGGCAGTTGCGACTGAGGCTTCGTCGATCTTAGTGTCAACATAGAAGGCTGCAGTTTGGTGGCTGTTTTCACCGTAACGCAGATCTTGCTTCTTCACTAATTGGGTGTTGAAGGTGCGTGGGAATTTTGAGTCTTCGAAGCACTCATCAGTGCTATGCGCTGGAACCATAGTGCCGAAGTAATTGGCGATCATGCCATCGTAACCCGCAGTGTGTTCGAAGGCGGCAATCGCTAAATCGAAACGGGTCGCGTGAGTCGTGCTGCCATTGTTGGCGGCCATTTCGGCTAATACGCGGTTATAGTCGGCCGCATTTACCACGATAGTCACGTCTTTATGGTTTTTCGCCGCAGCGCGCACCATAGTCGGGCCACCGATGTCGATGTTTTCAATCGCATCTTCTAAGGTGCAACCGGCTTTAGCAACGGTATCGGCAAAAGGGTAGAGGTTAACCGCAACCAGATCGATTGCATTGATATTGTTGGCAGCCATGACATTTTCATCAAGACCGCGACGCGCCAAAATGCCGCCATGCACTTTAGGATGCAGGGTCTTAACGCGACCATCCATGATCTCAGGGTGTCCTGTATAGTCAGATACTTCGATAACAGGCACGCCGTTATCCGCTAACAAGCGAGCGGTGCCGCCCGTTGACAGCAGTTCAACGCCTTGGGCGTGTAATGCTTTGGCGAATTCGAGAATTCCGGTTTTATCTGAAACGCTTAACAGCGCGCGACGAATGGGTCTGGCATTATTTGCAACAGTCATTTGGGTACAGGGTCCAGTTATTTTAGTTTCAAGGATCTTTCGGAAAACAGAACAACTTCAATCGGTTCTGCTTTCCAAAAGCCCCTTGGTCCTACTTATATTTTTTGTCCCAACGTCAGGCGCGCGTATTCTACCGTAAAACGGGATTTACGGGTGTTTTTTCTGCGCGATTTCACAATATTGATATCAGAACAAAGTGGAATGATTTTGGGGTGAAGTGTAAATTTGAAAATAGCCCTTGACCTTGGAGTAGGCTCTAAGGTTTATACTCGCTCCATCATATTGATTGTCGGTATTGCTTGAGATGATTCGAGTAAAACTGCAAAGGATTAACTATGTACCGAATTGGTGAGTTAGCCGATTTATGCGAGGTTAAGGCCGATACCCTCAGATTCTATGAGAAACACGGTCTACTTTCGCCTTCGAGCCGAACCGACTCTGGCTATCGGGTCTATACCGATGCCGACGCGGCGCGGCTGCGTTTTATTCTGCGGGCGAAGGCGGTGGGTTTTACCTTGAGTGAAATCAGTGAGTTGTTGTCTATCGACCTCGACAAATCCAACTGGGCCTGTGCCGATGTTAAGGGCATGGTCGATCTCAAGCTGGCGCAGGTGCAGGCGAAGATTGCCGAGTTACTGCATTTTCAAACTAGTTTGCAGAGCTTGTCGGATGCTTGCTGCGGCGGGCCTCGTAGCGCCGAACATTGCTCGATTTTAGAGGCGCTGGAGTCGAGTACCGAACGAGTTCGCGTTGAGCATGATCATGGTGCAGTCCATAGCGCTACAACCCTAGATAAGTCAGGGAATTAATTATGTTACTGAAGAATTTTATCGATCTGTTTTTAGATTCTGCCCCTTGGCTGTTGCTTGGCTTGATTCTGGCGGGTTTACTTAAAGTATTCGTGCCTATGGCCTGGATGCAAAAGCAGCTCGGCGGACATGGCTTTAAAACTGTGGTCAAGGCAGCGTTATTGGGCGCGCCTTTACCTCTGTGTTCCTGCGGTGTGATCCCCGCTGCCGTGGGGCTGCGCCGCTCTGGGGCATCGAAAGCGGCAACCACCTCCTTTTTAGTCTCCACTCCTGAAACTGGGGTTGATTCAGTAACGGTTTCCTACGTGTTACTCGGCCCGTTTATGGCAATAGTGCGCCCAATTGCGGCGATCACCAGCGCTATTGTCGCGGGTCTTTTAGTGGGGCGTGATGATGACGATGGCAAGCCAGCGGCTAAGGCCGAGGCCCTGTCAGACACGGCTCAGTTAGACAAGACTCAGTCAGACAAGGCATTAGCTCGCGCAGCGCCTGTCGCTTCATGCTGCGCCTCAAAATCCCCGTCGCCAGAGACAGTGGTAAAAGCCGAAGTGGTAAAAAGCTGCTGCGCCTCGACTAAGGCGCCTGCAATCACGCCGGTCAAATCTTCCTGTTGCGGCAGTAATAACGCGAAAGTGCCAACAACTGAGCCAAAAATCAAAATGACACCGATGGCTTCGCCTAGCCTAATGGCAGTTAGTGGCTCAAGTATGGGCACTGTCGGTATGGTTAATGCGGCTAAAGTCAGTGCGGTCAAGGTTGAAAATGCTGGTTCATGCTGTGGTACGCAAACTGCCGCGCCTGAAAAAATAGTCGTAGTGAAGAAGGGCGCTTGTTGTGGTAGCTCAAGCGCTAAAACGGCTGACAGCCATCAAGCCGAAGGCGAGAGCTGCTGTGCGTCGACTCAGGATATGGCGACTGAGTTGAAGTCTGAATCTGTGATTGCACGTATTGGTATTGGGTTTAAATATGCGGCGACGGATCTTGTGCGTGATACGACCCTCTGGCTGCTGGTGGGTTTATTCTTCGCTGCATTAGTACAAACCTATGTTCCTGCCGACTTTTTAGCTAAGTGGGGCGATGGGTTGCTGGCCATGCTGGTGATGGTGCTAGTGTCTGTCCCTATGTATATCTGCGCAACGGCTTCGACACCGATTGCAGCGGGCTTGTTACTCGCTGGCGTGTCCCCCGGCGCCGTGCTGGTGTTTATGATGGCAGGCCCTGCAACCAATATCGCTACTTTAGGTGTAGTGACTAAGGAGCTGGGTAAGCGTGCGCTCTATGGCTATCTTGGCGGTGTGTTAGGTGTTGCCTTAATAGCTGGTGCCTTAGTGAACTATCTAGTGGCGAACTTTGGCTTTGAGGTAATGCCACAGATTGGTCATGAACACCAAATGCTACCAAGTTGGTTAGTGGCCACCTCGGGCATAGTACTGGCGTTGTTGATGGCGAAAGTGGTGTTTGAGAAGATCCCAAGAAGCTGGTTACGCCGCAGCGATTGCTGTTCATAGCGCTAACGCTAAATAAAAATCCCCAGCAATGACTGGGGATTTTTATGGTAAAGCCTAATGCGTATCGCTAGTGGCAAATAGCTTACTTGCGATGCTTAGTCGTTTGTTAGTTCGACTTCTTAGCATCGATAAAGGGCAGAGTGCCCGTTGGTAAGACTGTGGTTGGTAGTTTTCCATCCCATTTCTCGGCCTTGGTCAGTTCGACAAGGTTTTGATTTTGTGCCAGAGCCTCGGCGCGGCTCTTAATCGCAGAGGCTTCTGCATCCCCTTTAATCCTAATACTTTCGGCCTCAGCCTTCGCGCGGGCGAGTTGTGAGTCTGCTTCCGCTTGCGCTTGGGTCACGGCGATTTGGGCGCTGACTCTTTCTTTCTCTAGGTTTTGCAGTTGGGTCTGTACTTCAACCTCTGCGCGCATCCTGTCTTCAACAGATTTCTCATAAGCGTTGGAGAAATCGATATTTTCAATCTGTACCGAGGTGATCTCGATTGGCCCTTTCACCGATTGGGTTATGGCATTGGTCACATCGATACCAAATTTGATCCGCTCCTGTACCACTGAAATTGCGGTGTATTTACCAAAAATGTTTTCAACTTGCGTTGGTACTTGGCGGTCGAGTAAGCGCGCCACCATGGCATCGATACTTTTGAAGTTGGCATAGACTTCTTCGACCCGATCCGGCGGTACGCTAAAGGTGACTGAGGCATTGAGTGTCGCGGGTTGTTGGTCACGGCTATAGGCTTGTAGTGAACTGTAGCTAGTCGTGTGGGTTTGGGTTGAGATTTTTACTACGGTGTCAAAAATGGGCAGTTTAAACCCAAGTCCCGGCTCTGCTGTACCAATGATCTTACCGTTACGTAGAATCACCCCGCGTTCACCTTGGTCAACCGTGTACCAACTGCCAAAGAGTGAGATAAATAGGATGAGTAAAATCACTAAAGGAATGATTTTAGATAGGCCAAAGGAACTTGGCAGGTTGAGTTCATTTTTTATCATTTAGCTTCCTTTGCTAGGGTCGTCGAGATGGGGTTGGAGTGAGCGCGGATCGTGTTGATGACTATTTATATCGAGACGAAACGGTTGTTGCAAAATGTATCTTAATGGTTAACGACTGGCAACAATAGGGTATCTAGCTTATCAATATGTGACAGTAATATCACAACTCATCCTTACAGTGTAAATCTTATTGCGAATTATTCTCACCATAGCTAGAGTCCTGAGATTCAAATTCTTCCATTGCTTTCATGCGCTTATCTTTTTATAGGATATACACCGAGCATAGGCAAATGGGCTCGAATGCTAACGCTTTGTCGTGAGAGGAAAACATCCCGTGTTGCAACTTATATCTGTGTTAGCGACGCTGTTGGCCTGCTTGTTATTTTATGTGACGAATAAGCAGCAAAAACTATTTGCAAGCTCCCTTCCTAAGCGGCCTTGGCGGTTACTCGCCTATGCTTTTGCCTTTGCCAGTTTACTCGGTTGGCTCAGTCTCTTTACCCTTAGCGCCGCGATTTTTATTTGGTTAGCCCTGTTGATGTTATTGACGGGGTTAGTGCCTTTTGTCTCACTTTTGGGGCGTAAATAACTCATGGCACGTTTAGCTGAACAGGACAAATTACAACCTGACTGGTGGACTAAATCACTGGCGGGATTGATTTTAGGATTTACCTTAGCGCTTGGATTGGTGGGGTTATTTGCCTGGTTTGGCCCAGGCGGTATCGATGCCGATACTAAAGTGCAGTTCAACATGTGGCTGATAACGCCTATCTGGTTATTGATCTTAAGTTTTAGCTTTCTGTTTAAAACCGGACTCAGGGCAATCGGCTACTTGGGCCTATTTAACATTTTGACTTATATAGTGTTATATACCTTTAGGTGACAAGGATGAAAGTTCGCAGTGATGTGTTACGGGTGTATCAGTCTATCCATATTTGGACTGGTATCATCGCCGGAATCGTATTGTTTATCGGCTTTTATGCTGGTTCGCTCACCATGTTTAAGGGGGCGATTGACGCTTGGTCAATGCCGCCAGCCCTAACTTTGCCTCAAGTGCCCGCTGACAAACTGGATGATTTAGTCGCGCAAGTGTTAGCGCAGGATGATAAGGCCAAAACCGGTTTTAGTTTGCACTTAAATGATGAACATCAATCGCCGATGACCTGGTATCAGCAGGGCTCTGAGCGTGAACTCAGCATGAGTCACCAGCTTTGGCATGCCAGCCTTGATGACAATGGGCAGCTACTGACACAGTTAAGTACGCCCAGTGAGTTGGCTGAGCTGATTGACCAATTACATCGCACCGCGGGGATTGCCGGTGAGGTCGGCCACGATCAAGCGGGTGTCTATGTGTTGGGGATAGCCGCCGTTTTATACTTCTTGGCGCTGGTTTCTGGGGTGATTTTCTTACTGCCTACCTTAACTAAAAGCTTTTTCGCCCTACGTAAAGATAAGGGCGAAAGCCGTTTCTGGCTCGATGCCCATAATTTAGTCGGTATTACCAGTCTGCCATTTCATTTAGTGATTAGCCTTACCGTAATAGTGTTTGCCTTCCATGATCAGCTTTACGATGGGCTTAAGCAGGTGGTTTATGGCGAAAAACCACTGTTTACCCAACCTGCACCCGACAGAACGCCCTATACACTTGCCGATTTGCCAAAGGTCACCACTGTGTTAGCAAAGGTGCAGCAAATCGCCCCTGACTATCAAGTGCATGAAATGAGCTTTATGAACTTGGATAATCCCCGTGCGACCTTGCGCTTGGGGTTATATAACCCCAATGGTTTTATGCGTGGGCCTGTCACTGATTATTTATATCTGCATCCCTATAGCCTCAAGGTATCCAACAGCACGATTGACCAAAGTGACAAGGGGATTTGGGCTAGAACGGTCGCAGTATTCTTTGGATTACACTTTGGCAGTTATGGTGGCGATCTCGGGCGCTGGGTGTATTTCTTCTTAGGTTTGAGCGGCGCTTTTTTATTTTACAGTGGCAACTTGCTGTGGCTGGAAAAACGCCGTAAAAAGCAGGCCAGTGAACAAACCCGTGCTTGCCGTTTAATGGCCAGTGCCACAGTGGGGATTTGCTTAGGCTCCGTTGCCGCCTTAACGATAAGTATGTTGCTGGGTAAATGGTTTTACGCGCATGTGAGTAATATTAACCACGTCTATTTGTGGCTGTATTATCTGGTGTTTGGCTTGCTGGTGATTTACGCCTTTTGGCGTGGTGCAGCCAAGGCGGCGCTGCTGATTTTGCCTTTGTGCGGCTTGGCTACATTGGCGATGCCAATCACGTCTTTAGTTGCGTTAATCGTGCCAAGTTTAGGTTTATGGGCGCCTTATTCTGCGGCAACGTTAGGCGTCGATCTGGTGGCGTTAGCCTTTAGTGGAGTGTTCTTTTATGGTTACAGACTTACTCGCTATCGGGTGCTTAATGGGCCGCAGGACAGTGTCTGGGCCATTCCCGCCACAGTGCCCGTGGCAGAATTAACCCAGCAAACATCGTAATAACAATGGGCGCCGTTATCGGCGCCCATTGTTATTTATCGGATGCAGATGACTCAACATTAACGGCCCTGGACTAAGCCTTTGCTGCGGGTAGGCGAGCTTTACTTCGGGCCAGTAAGTGCGCACTGAGGTAGCAAGCCGTGACTAAAAAACTTGCGGCTAAATACAGTGGTAAGCCATGTTCTACATCATCGAAACGACTGGCGGCAACCGGACCAATAACCGAACCCACAGAATAGCTGAGCAACATAATCTGAGTGGCGGAGACGATTTGGCTGCTAGGTAAATGATCGCATGCCAGACTGATGGCGATGGGATAGAGAGCAAAGGCGCAGGCGCCGAGTAACACAAAACCCAACCATAATCCCACAAGCGATGTTTGCATCAGTAACAACAGCGCCGCAGCACCCACTAAGCAAAAGGCGGTCATCAACACACTCTTTTGAATGCGGGGAGATAAATAGCTCACTAAGGGCTGGACTATCATGCCGCCCAAGATAATTAGCGCCATAAATTGCCCGGTTTGCTGGGCAAAACCCATGTCTCGCGACACATACACAGGCAATAAGCCGTAGATGGGGCCTAGTAATAATCCCGAGACTAAACAACCGACCACGGCGGGTTTACTTAAGGTTTTTAGGTCGGAAAGGGCAATAGCGTGTTGTTCACTGGACTGTGGTTGGCCACGTTTAACCAACAGTGCAGGTAAACTGGCGGCGGCCAGCAAACCTATTACCACCAAGTAGGGTAAATTACCCGTGGTACCTAAATAATCTACGGCGAGTTGCCCAATGGCGGTGCCACCGTAGAGGGCGGTCATATATAAACCTAAACGTTTTGCCCGTTGTTTTTGGGTATCGGCCATCAGTAACCAGGATTCAACTACCACAAAAATCCCCGCCACGGCGATGCCGGCAATCAAGCGTGCTGCTAACCAAACACTGCTCTGTGGCAGCAAAATCATCACTACAACGCTGCACAGTAAGATATTTAAGAACAAAATAAAGGCCTTACTGTGCCCTATGCGGCTGACAATCGGTGCAATACAAGGTGCGCCCAGTAATAAGCCGAGGTAGAAAATACTCGCCAGCCAAGGTGCAAGATCAAGGCTCAAATCAAAGTAAGTGAGCGAGAGTGGGATCAAACTCATCAAGTAGCCTGACGCTAAAGCAAATAGACTAAGTCCTGCCACTGGAACAAAAAGCCCTGGCTTTTGATTGGGTTGAGCTAACAGCATATTTTCCACAAGCGGTACCAAAACAGGTAAAAAAATAAACAGAAGGCACGATTACGGTCGCGACTCTAGGCTGGATTGTTGACGGGGTAAAGTGAGTTAGATTGACTGAGATGGTGAATAATATTTGTGTTTATTATTCATATAGATATTGAAGTTTAAATGTTATTGGTTTGGGTGAAAAAGCAACATTCAACGCGTTGTTTGGTGATCACTTACTTATCAGAACGAACAAAATCTAATCTCGAAATATTAACACGCTCTAGTGCTCATAAGCTTTGTTATTAGCGATGAAAAGTCAGTGGGATGATTATCTGGATGTTATGCAATTAATTAGCATTTTATATTGTTAAAAATTAATATTAAATTAAGGCTTTTATCACTTTGAATTACGCTGTGATTTGATCTTTGTCACAGTTTTAAATATTTATTTAGTTACAGCTTTATCAAGCTTTTGCAGTATTTTTATCCGTTTGAAAGTTTTGTTCATCACTTAAGATCAAAAATAGGTGGTTTTTATCGCGAAAATGGTTTTTTTGCGTTTTAAGTCTTAGCATTTTGTTGTTGCTACGTAGCTAAAGTACAAAATAAACTGCTTTTACTAGTGTGACCTATGCCCTAAATTTGCTAGAAAAAATAATGGTATGAAGGTAGTAGTCACCATGTCCTTAACGCAATCAACGTCGGTTCCCCCTAATCATTCGCCCGCCAATACAGGGCTTGAAAAGAAAAATATGCTGGTCCTAATGGCGGATATTGTGCTGCTATTTGCACTGTATTACGGATTACCCTTTGAGCAGGGAGTGAATACGGGGCTTGCGATTTTAGTCTTTGCGGCCATTCTGTGGTTAACCGAAGCGATTCATATCAGTATTACTGCGATTTTGGTGCCTATTTTGGCGGTATTCTTTGGGGTATTTGAAACCAAAGAGGCCATGAGTAACTTTGCTAATCCAATTATCTATCTGTTTTTCGGTGGTTTTGTGCTTGCAGCTGCATTGCACAATCAAAAGATTGATACCTTAATCGCGCAAAAATTGCTGCTGGCCTCTAAAGGCAAGCTGAGTATTGCCTGCTTAATGTTGTTTGGGGTAACTGCGCTGCTGTCGATGTGGATCAGTAATACCGCAACCACGGCTATGATGCTGCCACTGGCACTGGGAATTTTGCAGCAATTAGATCGTAAAACCTATCACAGTACCTATGTGTTCCTATTATTGGGGATTGCCTATTCCGCTAATATCGGCGGTATTGGTACTTTAGTCGGCAGTCCACCCAACGCGATTGCCGCAGCGCAGGTGGGGTTAAGTTTTAGCGATTGGCTAAAATTTGGCATTCCAACCGTGATCTTAATGCTCCCTATGATGCTCATTGCGCTCTATTGGTACTTTAAGCCAGACTTGTCGGCTAAATGCGAGCTTGCACTTGAAGATCAAAAGCTCACGTTCCAAGGAAAACTGACGCTGGTTATTTTCCTTGCGACCGTATGTTGCTGGATTTTCAGTGTGCCGTTGGCAAAAGCACTTGGCGGAATAACTCAGTTTGATACCGTCGTTGCACTCGGTGCTGTGGTATTACTGGCGGGGCTAGGTTTAGTTGGTTGGAAGAAGATTGAATCGACTACCGACTGGGGCGTGTTGATTTTATTCGGTGGCGGTTTGACCTTGAGTGCCGTGCTCAAAACTACCGGTACCAGTGTGTTCCTCGCGCACTGGATGACGGATATTTTTGGCAGCACCCACATGTCGCTGTTTGTGTTTGCGGTGATCGCCTTTGTGGTAATGCTAACCGAATTTGCCAGTAATACCGCGAGTGCGGCGCTGTTAGTGCCTGTATTTGCGGCTATTGCCGAAGCATTGGGGGTATCCCCCGTCATGCTATCCGTGCTAATTGGTATTGCCGCATCCTGCGCCTTTATGTTACCAGTGGCGACGCCGCCTAACGCCATTGTTTATGGCTCTGGCCATATAAAGCAGTCGGAAATGGTGCGAGTGGGCATGATAGTTAACTTCCTCAGCATGATAGTGCTGGGCATTATTGCTCACACCTTCTGGGAAGTGTAATCGCCTCTGATTCATCCAAATAAAAATACCCAGCTCAGCTGGGTATTTTTATGGGCGAAGCACACACATTAGCTATAACGTTTTAACCATTGATCGAACGCTGGCTTAGGTAAGGCGCCGGCTTGCTGCGCGAGGAGTTGTCCCTGCTTGAAAATCATTAAGGTGGGAATGGAGCGAATATTAAATTGAGCCGCAAGGGCTTGTTGTTCTTCAGTATTGATTTTACCGAAGCGGAATCTTGGCTCCCATACTTTTGCGGCCTCAGAAAATATAGGCGCAAAACTCTTACAGGGACCGCACCAGCTGGCCCAAAAATCAACAACTAAGGGCAACTCTGATTTATGGGCATGATTGATAAAATTGGCACTTGTGAGTTCAATCGGAGCCGCCGCAAACAGATTCTGTTTGCATTTGCCGCAGGTCGGCTGCTCAGTTAACCGCTCTTGGGGCACGCGGTTTAAGGTGTCACAGTGGGGGCAAGCGATAATCATAATCTGGCTCCTAAGCTCGGGGATGATCTAGATATGGGGTTGAATAAGTGGAATTTAAAGGAGGATAGGATCAAGCAAGATTGGTATAAGCCACAAAATCCCCACGGCACGCCGACAAGTAGGAGTGTCGATGTTAGAATAGACACTTTGATAAATCACTGTGTTAAGTGAAGAGTAAGAGATTAATTAAATGACTGAATTAGAAATAATCGATCTGGTTGTCGGTGATGGAAAAGAGGCTGTAAAAGGCGCGTTGATCACTACCCAATACCGCGGTTTCTTGCAGGATGGTACGCAGTTCGATTCCTCCTATGACCGTGGTCAGGCATTTCAATGTGTGATTGGGACTGGCCGAGTGATTAAAGGCTGGGACCAAGGGATTATGGGGATGAAAGTGGGCGGCAAACGCAAGTTATTGGTGCCAGCTCATTTAGCCTACGGCGAGCGCCAAGTTGGGGCTCATATCAAACCCAATTCTGATCTCACTTTTGAAATCGAATTGCTTGAAGTACTGACTCGCGACTAAGTATGACAAGATAGTAAGAGTCTGTGTAAGCTCGATAGGGCGAGTATGATCTAGGGTTTTCTCGCCCTCCTCACTATGTCACTTCGGCATTGTTTGTTTTACACTGGACGAGGTTTCCCCACGTTAAGGAAAGAGATTTTTCTGTGGCATCGGATACGGCAGCAGAACAGATTAAGCAACTTCAGGCCGAAATTGCTCAGCTTCAACGTGAAAACGCTCAATTAACGGCGTTGAATCGTCGTGCCGAAGAGAAACTATTCGCCGCCCTTGATGGCAATGGTTTGTGCTTATGGGAACAGCATATTCCAAGTGGGAATTTAACCATTTTCAATATGCGCTGGGGCGAAATGCTCGGTTTTAGCCCCGATGAGTTAGCAGCCCATGTTGATATCTGGAAAAGCAAATTACACCCAGAAGATAAAGACTGGGTAATCCAAGCCTTTGAAGATCATGTGAATGGCAAGGCCGATTATTACCAGGCTGTGCACCGAATGCTGCATAAAGATGGCAGCGTTACTTGGGTGTCGGATCGGGGCCGCATTGTAGAACGTTTACCTGATGGTACACCGCTGCGGATGATGGGCAGCCATATCGATATCACCCAAGAAAAGCGTTATGAACTCGATTTAGCGCTACTCGCCCATAGCGACCCACTTACCAACCTGATGAATCGCCAAGCTATAGCCAAGGCCTTCGATGAGTGCTTGCAGCCCGGTATGAGTGGTGCGTTATTTTTTATCGATCTTGATGGTTTTAAAGCCTTAAATGACCGTTACGGCCATAAATTTGGCGACAATTTATTAGTGCACGTTGCAGATTCTTTGGTCGCTCATTCGGGTGAGCAAGCGAAGATCGCACGGTTAGGTGGTGATGAGTTTGTGATCATACTGCCATCCTCCGAGATTGAATCATTAAGCATGCTTGCACAATCCTTGCTTGATGTTTATCGACAGGTTTTTTTACTTGAAGGTCATGAAGTGGCGATTGGACTGAGCATCGGCATTGATATTTTTAGTGATGGTGATAGTTTTGCTGAAAGTTGCGAGCGTGCAGACGCCGCCATGTATCGCATTAAACATCAAGGGAAAAACGGCTACAGCTTCTCTCGTTAAGAGCATTATTGAGCGCTAATGGGCAGCATCGCGCCTTGCTTGCGCGTCTCTATAAAGTGATATTTCACTGCTCACAACTCCATACCTCAACAGCGGCATCTTGCTTATTTGGAGGGCCAAGCCAATGACTCATGGCTTGGCATTGCACTTTACCTGTGGCGTTGGCGAAACACAGCTCAAAATCTCCCGCTTCGGGGATGCGACCTAAGCGTAATTTGGGCAGCACGGGCAGCTTGGGCTGATAATGCCAACTTCCATTGTTAAACACCGCATCATCAGGGATTTCCATACCCGCACCTGTGCCTTTCACTCTGGCTTCAACTAACACTAAGCCTTGTGGTGTGAGCTGATAGTCTTCTTCCCAGCGGATTTTTTCGATGCTGTGGTTCCAGGCCAAAGTAAAGTGCTCTGTGGGCACTTGTGCCCACAGTGTGCCAGCTAGGCCTAAACATAGACCTAGCATGCTATTGCCTTACCTTCGCATAAAATTCCAAAACATTACCCCTGCTCGGCAAGACGTTTCAGTTTGCGGGCTCTGAGGCTGTGCTGCACGATAAACAGTAGCGCCAGTCCAAAGCCAATTTCATCACTGAGCGGGGTGGCAAGGATCAAACTGGCTCCAGCGAGGAAGCCGATAACCCGTTCCCACCAATAGAGTTTTTGCAGTAAGAAACCCGTAAAAATTACGCCCCAGATACCAATACCAACGGTTGCTTTTAGCACCACAAAACCCGTTGCCAACCAGCTATCGCTTTGCAGCATTAGTGCGGGGTCATAAACCGCCATAAAGGGGATCACAAAGCCCGCGATAGCAATACGAATCGCCCACAGACTGATCTTAAGCCCCGACTCCTTTGCAATCGGCGCGGCCGCAAAACAGGCTAAGGCAACGGGTGGCGTTAAGTCAGCCATAATCCCAAAATAAAACACAAACATATGGGAGACGATCAGCGGCACGCCTAAATCCAGTAACGCCGGTGCGGCAATTGAGCTGGTAATAATGTAGTTAGGGATGGTGGGTATTCCCATGCCTAATACCAGACAAGTGAGCATAGTTAATACTAAGGATAAGAACAGGTTATCCTGCCCTACAGCGAGAATATAGCTGGCAAAAGTGGAGGCTATTCCCGTGAGCGAGACAATACCGATGATCACTCCCACTAAGGCGCACGCAATCCCAACTGGTACGGCATGGCGCGCACCTTCGACCAATGCATGTAAGCAAATAGTCAGAGTATCTTTACCGCCCTTGATAAACCAACAGATGGCCACGAGTATGGCAATGACTCCAAATACTACGCCAATCCCCATCTGGAAGAAGCCCGCGCACAGCACGCCAAGGGCAATCCAAAAGGCAAAACGCAGGGCATTAGAAGGCAGGCGCAGCACAATGGCTGAGCCTAAGATCACTATCGAGGTCAGCGCTAAACCGACCATGCCCGAGAACAGCGGTGTTCTGCCGGAAAACAGTAAATAAACCAAAATAAACAACGGAATAAGAAGATACCAACGCGCCTTAACCGCCGCCCAAGGATCGGGACACTGATCTTTGGGCAAGCCACAAAGATTGGCGCGTTTGGCTTCTAAATGCACCATCCAAAAAACGGAGCAAAAATACAGTAACGCTGGCAGCAAGGCGGCTTTGGCGATTTCAATAAACGGCACGTTAATTGTTTCGGCCATGATAAAGGCCACTGCGCCCATAATCGGCGGCATGATTTGGCTACCCATACTGGAGGTGGCTTCAACACCACCGGCAAAGGCGGGGCGGTAACCAAAGCGTTTCATCAGAGGAATGGTAAATTGTCCAGTGGTCACCACGTTGGCGACGCCCGAGCCTGTGATTGTCCCCATCATCGCCGAGGAAACCACGGCAACTTTGGCCGGGCCACCCAGTTTATGGCCGAATAAGCCCATCGCAAAATCGGTAAACAAACGGATCATGCCTGCTTGTTCTAAAAAAGCACCAAACAAAATAAACAGGAAGATATAAGTGGCCGACACATAAGTTGGAGTGCCATAGAGCCCCTCGGTGCCAAAGGATAACTGGTTGATAATTTGGTCAACGCCATAGCCGCGGTGCATTAAGTCACCGGGGAGATATTGGCCGAATAAACCATAGGCTAAGAAAATACTGCAAATTATTGGTAATGCCCAACCCATCACCCGCCGTGCAGCTTCAAACACTAAGACAATCAACACCACGCCAATCACCATATCGGCATCGGTTAATTCACCCGAACGTTGGATCAAGTCGGCCTCAAAAATCCATTGATAGGCGGCCGTTGCCATGCCCGCAAGGCCAAGCAACCAAGCTAAGGGTTGCCAAGGGCGAGACTTGCCCACGGCGGGATAACTTAAAAAAACCACTAAAAGTAAAAAACCAACGTGGGTTGCCCGCAGCACTTGAGTCGATACGGGGTGAAATGCGGCGGTAATGATTTGAAAAATCGAGAAAATAAGTGCCGTATAAAACAGCGCTTTGGGCCAGTCACTGGTGCTTGCACCTAGGCCTTGTTCGGAATCGCTCATATTTATGCCTCACAGCATTAGACAACAGAGGGCGACGCAGCACTTGGGGAATCACCCAAGTGCTTAGTTGGAAAAGGGTCGCTCAGATTGAGGTTACACCCTTAGAGTGCGCCAACTTCTTTGAAATAACGCTCCGCACCTGGGTGCAGCGGCGCTGGCAGATTTTTGGTCGCTTTGTCTAATTGAATCGCTTTTGCCGCTGAGTGCGCATTACCGAGACGATCTAAATGTTCAAACATCAGTTTGGTCATCTGATAGGCTAAATCGTCCGACACTCCCGCTTGAGTGACAAATAGGTTTTGAATCGCAACCGTTGAGACATCAGCAGTTTGACCTTCGTAGGTCGATGCGGGGATGACTCCATGCTGATAGGCAGGATTATTAATTTTGAGGATCACATCTTCGGGGACTTCAACAAAGTTGATTGGCATCGTCGCAGCTAAATCACGGATCGCCGCCATCCCTAAGCCCGAGGACTGTAAGGTTGCATCTAACTGACGGTTTTTAATCAGCTCAACGGATTCGGCGTAAGGTAAAAACTCAACCTTGCCCATATCCTCATAGCTTAAACCAGCCGCTTTGAAGATGGCGCGAGCATTGAGTTCAGTACCCGACTTAGGTGCACCGACAGAAATACGTTTACCTTTTAAATCAGCTAAGGTTTTAATGCCAGATTCTTTACTCGCCACTATTTGAATATAGTTAGGGTAAGCGGCTGCGAGTACACGCACTTTATCTAACGGTTTTTTAAAGCCTGCATCGGCATCGCCTTGATAGGCCGCAGCCACTGAATCACCTAAGGCTAAGGCCAGCTCACCACGACCGGCTTGCAGCAAGTTGAGGTTTTCAACCGAGGCTTTTGTGGCTTGTACTGAGGTCTTCGCGCCTTCAATACCTGTACCATAAAGTTGCGACAGTGCCACACCAATCGGGTAATACACACCACTGGTACCACCGGTCAGAATATTGATAAAGGCTGGTGCGGCCGCCATCGTGGCTGCACTGAGTGAGAGGGTTAAAGCGGCGCCCACGGCGATAAAACGTTTGTTGATTTTCATGCTTAAATATCCTTATTTTTTATTGTGTTATATAGGGTAAGAACAATATATACCATTGATTATTTATTTTAGTATCAGACCTTATATACCCAAAACTGTTCAAAATACAAGCTTTAACACGCCTTTCGATACAAGCTAGACAGTGAGTTTTTACGGCTAATGTGCCGAGTTAATCGGGGTAACCATGAGTCGATAATGCGTAGATTACATCTGCATCTTGGAACATATCGGCAAGTGTGTTGCATTCAGAATGTGTGGATTTGGGTGAAGAAAACCATAGCAAAAGACTCAAGCATTGTAGATATTGCTTTAGTCTAGGTGAGGTCCTAAATAAAGGCGTTCTAGCTTATTAATATTTAAAAAATCAGTATGTTAGCGTTTTTGTGTTTGCGGAATAAATTATCGTTAAGTTGGTGAGAATAAAAAACGGGCTAATAAAAAGGGCTAACCGTAGTTAACCCTTAATCAAGATATTGGAAGCGCACCCTAAGGTGTCACAATATTACTTAACGTTATCGAGGAGGCCTTTAGTCGCGTTTTTGGCGTGCTTTGCAGCGCGTTTTTCCTTGATCGACATTAACGGCTTTTTCTTGGCCTCTTTGCGATTTTTTTGCTCTTTACTCATAGTTAACTCCATGTACTTTCAGTGGTTGTTCATCAGGCTAATCATGTAAGCCATTTGCATAAAACCCGTTCCATGATGTCCTGATTAAAGCGAAACGTTTAAACTCGAATTACACCATTTTTAAATCACAACTATTTAAAACGATTGGTAATTTATTTGAATTTGTTTGCCTCTCTGAGCTGTACTCGCAAAATAATCTTATCACCGAAATCCTAAGGAAGATCCACTCGCTGCTTAGAATAATTCACGCTAATGCTAGTGCTAATCTGTATATAAAATATGCGGTTCAGAACACGGTATTTACACATTTCATTACCTTACCTGCGAGTCGATTTTCCCAGTATACCGCCGAGTAATCCGCGTAAAATTTGTTTTCCGAGTTGATTACCAACGGTTCTTGCCGCTTGTTTAGACAAGGTTTCGGCCAACCCTTGGCGGCGTTTATTGCCAAAAATCAGTTCGCTAAACCAGCCCTGTTCAGCCTCTTGGGTAGAGGGCGTATTCGCCGTTTTCGAGCTAGTGGCGCCATTGGCCGCTTCGGCGTGCCGTTGATTGAGTCGCTCGTAGGCGGACTCTCGGTTGATTAAGGTATCGTACTTACCACCAATCGGACTTTGATGACGGATAGCGGTTAACTCCTCGGTCGTGGCTGGTCCCATCCGGCAGCGTGGTGGTGCTATCAAGGTGCGCTCAACCATAGTCGGCACGCCTTTATCGGCAAGGGTTGACACTAAGGCTTCGCCCACGGCGAGTTGTGAAATTACCTCGCTGACCACCAATTTAGGATTCGATACAAAGGTTTCGGCTGCGGTTTTAACGGCTTTTTGATCCCTTGGGGTATACGCCCTGAGGGCATGCTGAATGCGATTGCCGAGCTGACCGAGAATTTCATTGGGAATGTCGTCGGGAAATTGCGAGCAGAAATATACCCCGACGCCCTTGGAGCGGATAAGCCGCATAATTTGCTCTATGCGTTTAAGCAAACTTGCTGGGCAGCCCTCAAATAATAGGTGTGCCTCATCAATAAAGAAGACTAATTTAGGTTTATCGAGATCGCCGACTTCGGGTAAATTTTCAAAGAGTTCTGATAGCAGCCATAGTAAGAAGCTGGAATAGAGGTTAGGGGTGAGGATTAGTTTATTGGCGGCTAACAGGTTAATAATGCCGCGCCCTTGCAAATTAGTGCGCATTAAGTCTTCGAGTTGAAGTGCAGGTTCGCCGAAAAAGTCTTTGCCACCATCGCGTTCTAAGCCGAGGACAGAGCGTTGAATCGCAGCGAGGGACTGGGCGCTGATAAGCCCATATTTGGCGGAGATGTCTTTGCGCTCATCGGCCACTAAGTTGAGCATGGCGCGCAAATCGTCGAGGTCGAGTAACAATAAACCTTGGTCGTCAGCCAGTTGAAACACTATGTCTAAAATGCTGCTTTGGGTGTCATTGAGCTCGAGAATGCGCCCGAGTAAGGTCGGCCCCATTTCACTCACGGTTGTGCGTAATGGATGACCTTGCTCTCCTGCCAAATCCCAGCAAACGACGGGGTTTGCCTCGGTTTGATAATCTACTATCCCGATTTCTGCCGCTCGCTTCAATAGCTTATCGTTTGGTGTGCCTGCAACACCGAGTCCTGAAATATCGCCTTTGATATCAGTAAGAAAGACGGGTACACCTTGGCGGGAAAAGCCTTCGGCTAGCGTCATCAGCGAAACGGTTTTGCCTGTACCTGTAGCGCCAGCGATCAGTCCGTGGCGGTTGGCATATTTAAGATTTAAGTGAACCTGTTGCTCACCTTTACCTAAGAGTAGAGTATTCAAGCGCAGTCCTTGTCTTAATTAACGCCCCAAGGTGAACCAAGGGGGAGTTGGTCATGGGTGGATAAAAAAACATCACTCAGTGTTTGCCTTTCGTGGATCTGTGTCAATATCGTTGAGCACATAATCGATACAGCTCAAGTAAAGCTTGGCAATGTTAGTTTGGCTAAGTGTAGTTATTTTGTAGCATTTGTTGAGGAGCCGAAGATGAAAACCCCATTGATTATGTTAGTCTTGTCCACATTATTATTGACCTCTGGCTGTGCTGAGCTAGCCTGTTCCGCCCGGACGGATGTCGACCCCTATGAACCCATGCTAGATAAACAGCGCTGCGTGGATGAGGCGGATAAGCAGTTAACTGCCCATGAAAAGGCCAAAAAGGCTGAAGAGGAACAACAGCTTAAACAAGCTGTAGATCGGGCGATTCAACAACGTCAATAGAAAGGATTGGTATGAAGGGAGCGGGAGGAACACAGGGCGGTATTGGCCAGTTTTTTATTGGACTTGCCATGATGTGTGCAGGATTCTATCTGTTATTCAATGCGATACAGGTAAGTTCCAGTTTTGGGCTAGGTTACGGCCTCTACCGCATGAATGCCTTTGGACAGGGATTATCGATCACCACAGGTATGGTGATGCTGCCGTTTATCCTCGGGATAGTGATGGTGTTTTTTGATGCCAAGACTAAGCTCGGTTGGCTGCTTACCTTAGGCTCCTTAGTCGCCTTACTTGTAGGCGTGATCAGCTCGATTCAGTTTCACTTTAAAGCCATGTCGGCCTTCGATTTGATCGTGATTTTAGTGTTAGCCTTTGGTGGGCTAGGGCTGTTTTTGCGCTCGTTAAAAGCGGCTCCTACTGAGCAGAATGATCCCAAATAACGGCTAAACTGAAATGTCTATTGCATACCCATAGCCGAGGAAATCCAATGCGTTGGCGTGACAGTGATCGCAGCTCCAATATCGAAGACAGACGGGACCAACAGATGGCGTCGGCGGGCGTGCCCAGTGCGCTCTTGCTTAGGTTATTGCCTTTTCTGCTGCAAACTAAAATCGGTCGAGTGGTATTGCTGCTGGGCGGGTTA
Organism: Shewanella sp. LZH-2; assembly: GCF_016859145.1. Classification (NCBI taxonomy): domain Bacteria; kingdom Pseudomonadati; phylum Pseudomonadota; class Gammaproteobacteria; order Alteromonadales; family Shewanellaceae; genus Shewanella; species Shewanella sp. LZH-2. The sequence continues at coordinate 4,167,271 of NZ_CP069350.1, read as the reverse complement.
TATTTTGCGTTTCAATATTTTACCGGCGGATTATCCCTCGAACCGAGTAATCAAGTGGGGTTTAGTCAGTCTCAATCGGCCAGTAATACCGCGGCTCAAGATGAAAATGCCCAGTTTGTGGCGGCGATTCTTGGCACGACGGAGACCGTTTGGAATCAATTGCTACAGGGGCGATATGTCGAGCCCAAACTGGTGCTTTATCGCAATATGACCTCAACGGGATGCGGTATGGGACAGGCGCAATCTGGGCCTTTCTATTGCCCCGCTGACGGCAAAGTGTATATCGACTTGAGTTTTCTCGAGGAGTTGAAAAAACTCGGAGCACCGGGGGATTTCGCCTTTGCCTATGTTATCGCCCACGAGGTCGGTCACCATGTACAGAACCTACTCGGCACCAGCACTAAAGTGCGTCAGGCGCAGCAAGCCGCTGGCAAGGCGCAGGCCAATCAACTGAGTGTTGCCCTCGAATTGCAAGCCGACTGTTACGCTGGCGTGTGGGGGCATTATGTCGATAGACAGCTCAATTTGCTTGAGCCTGGCGATGTAGAAGAAGGCATTGCCGCCGCTAGTGCTGTGGGTGATGATCGCCTGCAAAAAATGGCGGGTCGCGCGGTGCAACCTGAAGCCTTTACCCATGGTAGTTCGGCTGACAGAGTGAAATGGTTTAATATCGGCTTTGCCTCCGGTAAGCTCGCTAGCTGCAATACTTTTAATAGCAAATAGCGAGCTGGTAATCGCGCCAACGTAGGATGGGTAGATGGCATTTGAAGATAGGTTTCGGCTCAGTAGTCATGCAGTTATCACCAATGAATTAGGGCAAGTGCTGCTGCTCAAAGCGAACTATGGCAATTTTGCTTGGGGCTTACCCGGCGGCGCCTTAGAACCAGGAGAGACCATTCACGAAGCGCTGCTGCGCGAATGCCAAGAGGAATTGGGATTAGAGGTGAACATTCACTATCTTAGCGGCGTTTATTATCACAGCGCCTATCAATCCCAAGCCTTTATCTTTCGTTGTGAGTTTGCATCTGCCGATGCGGTGATTCGCTTAAGCCATGAACACTCAGAGTTTGCCTTCCATGATATCGACACGCTTAGCGCGGTCCAGCAGCAAAGAGTTATAGATTGTCTTAATTTCAACGGTGTTGTGATAAGTGCAAAGTTTTAAGGTGTTGTCAGTAAGTATCTACAACAATAAAAAGAGACAGTAATGAAACTCGGTCGTAACGATCCTTGCCATTGTGGCAGTGATAAAAAGTTTAAACGTTGTTGTATGAGCAGCGTTTTCCAGCAACATGCCCAAGTGTTCGATGATGTTGAGGCCATGTTGGCAATGAACCCAAATTTGAGCCTTGATGAATTTAACGCAGCTTTACAATACAAAGTGCAAGACCGCAATAATCAACCTCATCCCGATTTTTGTGGCTTGACACCAACGCAAATGGCAAATTGGCTATATGCGCCTTTTGAGCAATTACAGTGGGTGACAATCAGCACACCAGACGATCTTTCAACCAGTCCGGTGATGCGTTATCTAGCGCTAATTCTTGATGAGGCCATGGCGCAAGAAGGCTCCTTCAAAGCCACAAGTAAAGGCAGCTTACCGACTAAGTTGGTTAAACAGGCCAGTGAGTTATTACCTGAGTTTGCCGTTGCTCAGTTTCCAATAAATATTAGCATCAGCGAGTTTGCGGGCAGTAACGAAGATAAATTTAATGCCTTGCACTACACCCGAGTACTGGCTGACATTAGCGGTATTATTTACCTTCGTAGTGGCCGTTATCACGTTAAAAAGTCAGCGCAAAAGCAGTATCAAGCATTAGGCATACAGGCATTTTTTAAACCTATGTTAGAGGCCGCCATCAGCAAATATAACTGGGGGTATTTGGACGGTTTTGAATACGATATCGACTTGCGACCCTTTTGGCTGTTTATGCTGTGGCGCATTCAGAGCCAAAATAGTGTGGATCAGCTGGTTGAAGATGTGATGACGGCTTTCCCCGATTTACTTCAGTCCTTGCCTACGGATGATTACTTCTCGCCAGAAAGAAGTTTAAGCATGCTCATCGAATCAAGATTTATTGAGCGATTTTTACAGTTTTGGGGATTTTTGATCATTGAGCCAAGACGTTACAAAGACGCTGAACCGATCGGCAGAGTTGTTAGGGTACAGCCTTTGTTAAAACAAACTTTTCAATTCACCATTAACGCATAGCAAGGCCATCGTGAGCGAATATCAATACTATAAATTTGAGCGTCTGGATGGTTACTTAGATGCTAAGGCGCGCTAAGCACTCAGAACCATTTCAAGCCGTGCGGACATCACAGCTACGTCCTTTCAGGTGTATTACACCTACAGTGACTTAAAGGCGGAACCTTCTACGCTGATGTTAAAATACTTTGATATCGGGTTTTACTATGCCGATTGGGGCTCAATCGATGTATACATCAAGTTACCAGCCGGAACGATCCCTGAAGCGTTGCTTGGCTTTTCAAGCGATGGGCTTCATGTACACCATACAGCAAGAGCAAGCTGAGGCGCTCGCAAAAAAATTAGCCATCGAAAAAGCGGAAAAAGAGAAGATGTTGACGGATATCTACAATGAGCGTGAGCAAAGCTGGCAGCAAGCACAAGAGCAAGCACAAGAGCAAGCACAAGAGCAAGCGAATCGCACCTGCGCCAGTGGCTATGATGAGGCAGCACGCTATTTGCATCAGCTGTTTGAGGCCTATCAGTTTAAAGCGGATAACGTGGCGTTTGAGCAACGTTTTAAGCGCTTTGTTGTGACTAATAATGGCCGTAAAGCGCGGTTAAACCGGTTAAGTGATTTGCTTTAAATAATGGGGTTACAGACAGGCCAAGCGTTGTTAGCAAAAAATATCGTTAAGTTTTGATTGGCTGAAAGCTTGTATGCCCCTTAGGTCTACAGATTGTTACTCATAAAGTCACTTTGTGTAGACCTCGGGATGCTAAGCATGGCTCTTTACCATCTCTGTGGTAAATACTGGGTGAAATACAAAGGCATTACAATATTAGTTTGTTCTAACGCCGATGAGCCTTGTGTGCCCGTTAACTTAAAGGTTTTACTTGGAGCACATTTTTCAACGTAGGATGCCAACGATTTGGCTCTGGTACGTTTGCCACTTTTGACTTCAACAGGGATGATATCGCCTTCATCGGTTGCCAAAATAAACTCGATTTCGGCGCGGGCGTCATTCCATGAATAGCTTGGGTCAACGCCAATAGCAGTGAGCTCTTGTTGTACAAAGTTTTCAGCCACATAGCCTTTGTATTCGTAATTTTGTTGCTTAATCTCTTTATAACTGCTGCCCAGCATATGATTGAGCAGCCCCACATCAAATAGAAACAGTTTAACCATATTTTCTTTTTTATAGGCCGCCAGCGGCGATTTCGGCAGCCCTTCAATAGGGTAGTTTGGCAAGGCTAAACGGCAGCAGTGAAGCCAATGGATCGCGGTCTCAAAATCGCTATAACGAGATTTACGCTCATGCACATGTTTAAATTTAAAGCGTTTAACGGACTCATCACTTACAAGTGATAGCTGCGCTGGAATACTGTTAAACACAGATTCAATCAGTGTGGCATCAACCTTGCCCGCGTACTTGCCAAAATCGCGGCGATAACCTTCAACTAAATCGGCATGAATTTTTGTGACTTTTTCAACCCGCTCTAAAATGCTCGCATCTTTCAACCGATACCAAGCGGAAACGGCTTCTGGCATACCACCGATAAAAAAGTAATCTGTAAGTTTATCCATCAATTTAGTGTGCACCGCCGGTGTGCTTGCTTGGGCTTCAAACGCTTTGATCAGTGCTTGCTCGTTAGATGCGTAAATAAATTCTTGGAAGGTCAGAGGTCGTAAATTGTATTGTTCTACCTTACCTACAGGGAAGGTGTTGAGCAAACCAATGTTCGATCCGCTTGCCGCGACAAAATAGGACGGTGCTTTTTCGGCAAAATACTTAAGCGAAGTAACGGCACGCTCACATTCGCCAATTTCATCTAATATCAGCAGATCGGTTTCTGGGTTGAACGCCTGATTGGTCAACAGCTCAATGTTCATTATTAGCTCGTCTGGTGACAGTGAGCCATCGAATGCTTGTTTGTAGGCGGGATTTTCAAGAAAGTCGATACGCAGGATGTTGGCAAAGGTGTTACCAAACAACTCTTGCAGCAGATAGGTTTTACCCGTTTGCCTTGCGCCATCGATCAATAATGGCTTGCGCACAGGTTGGTCTTTCCATGCTATTAAGGCGTTGAGTAGGTTGCGCTGCATTGTCATTTCCCGTCAATTAAGATTGTTAACGGCCTATACTATAACTCACTCTACACTTTTACGCGCATAAAAGTGCGGAATTTTACACTTTTATGCGCATAAAAGTGGTAATTCGATCTATTTCATGCATGTTACTCTTTATTTAATTCAAAATTAACGAGTTACCGATTGTTAAATTTATAAAGCCAAAGCCAAAGCCAAAGCCAAAGCCAAAGCCAAAGCCAAAGCCAAAGCCAAAGCCAAAGCCAAAGCCAAAGTCAAAGTCAAAGTCAAAGTCAAAGTCGTGGGGTTTCACCCCCTGATTTTTAATCAAGAGTCGACCAAGAGGGCTGCTCGTCCTATCCTCCTTTGATTATGAAGTTTGCTATTGGTCACTTAAAGCATCAAAGAGTTGAGGATGTCCTGTTTCAACCTCACCTTATTCGGTCCTTGTGTAGCAAAATTTAACAATGGGTGTCTCAATAAACTATTCGTAAATATCTATTACGTGCTTTGGCTCAAACCATACTTCCATACCAGATCTTATTTCTTCCGTGCAGTAAGGGTCATTATCAAGTTGCCCTCTATAAATGTTATCGATGCGGTCTTTAACGATAACCCACATGCGCTCTACATTTACCTCTTCCACGCCAGCGCCATCCTCCGTAATTATCTGGAAGATGAGTTTAACCAGTTGTCCTGTTTTAAGGTTGCTTCTTGCCTCAAAAGAGGGAATCCAGAAAGTGTCTGAATGCTGATGGTGAATGGCCTCACCATCATTGAGTTCCCATCCATCAATTTCTATGCGGGCAAATTTATCTTCCATAGTGCCTCAGTAATCTAACGTTTAAAGCAAACGCGTGGTGCGAGTTTGTTAGGGTCTTATGCCAGTTTATATATGACACAGTCCCCTAAACTGTTTTAGTTTTATAGCCGAAAGCTAGCTTGCCATATATGTGAAGACTCACGCAATTTGTCTACTAACCCTGTGGCAACTCCGAGGGATGGTGTATTCCTTTAATTGTTGAGTCGTTTTGGGTGACTTAAAACATTGAAGAGTTGTGGATGTCTTGTTTCGCCCGGAGCGCAGTGGAAAATTTGTCCGATAGCTGCGCCTTGTTATGCATCCTCAAGACTCACACCGAACTTCTTGACTCGTCTTTTGTTAATTTAGCTCTCGCCTGCAATTCTTCTTAACGCTTCTGTAGCCCTATTCGCAATTTCCTTTTGTTGATCACTAGCATTTCCAAACTGACCAAATTTCAAACAGGTTGTGACAAAGGATGACAGATGGCGACCACTTTCAGTTTTGAATAAATTGTAATAATCATCGACTGATGTGCTCGCTAACACCACCTCGTCACTTGGGTTCCAGCTATTTCTACCAACTATACGCTCTAACACTTGTTTCGCTGTCTCAGTAGTAACAGACCGATTATATGCTTCAGTAAATTTATCTATAACTTCCTTATCTCTAATATCGCCAAAGAAATTGTTCTCCTTCATATTAAAAAGTTCGGTTTCGTCCTTTCTATTTTCTATGTAGATATCAATGATTTCTGAGGCCTTTTCTTCCTCACCCAACTCTCTAAATAGCGAAACTGTTCCATTTAGATTTGTAGGGGTTATATATTTGCAGTTTTCCTTAAAGCTCTCATACAAGCCGTTTATTACTTCGTCGCCGTTATCATTAAATGTATCATGGTAGAGACGCCAGGCATTCGTGAATGATCCCTCAGATTTGGATGCTATAATCTGTTGGTTTTTATCAGCAGCTTTTTGTTTGAACTCATCTACAACGAAATAGCCAGTTTTTACCGCTTCAGATAACAACAGGTCTAATTCGTCTGTTAGCTGATAATTATATGCTTGTAGAGTAGTTTGCCATTTTTTCTGCTGTTCGCTGACTTTCTCGTCCCCGAGACCTAGCAGGGCATAACCTTTTCTAGTAATAAATTCTAAAGAAGGTATGTCATCATTAGAGTTTGAGCAAAAATAACTCCACGCAAACAGCACTAGTGAATGTAAAACTTGATCTAATATTTCTGGCTCGTACTCTTCAACCAGTGGGAGTGCTAGAGTTGTTAGCCTCTCAATTTTTTTAAGAATACGGATATTTCGAATTCCGAGACTTGTAGTTAGCTCCCTCAGCCTTAAATAATTAGGTGTTTGTTCAGAATAGGCTATTTCCGCACATTCTCGAGGATCGGGGGCAAATGCAAGCTCAGTATCAATCACTTTTTCACGATACTTTTCATAGTCGCCCAAACCTTCCTCACCATCGTTAAGAAGCAATACTACCTTGCACTCCTTTTGCTCCTTTAGCAGCGAGACCAGCCCCAAAACATCTTTTACATCAAGACCTTTTCCTTTCCTTTCTAAATCATCAATGCATATAAGCGTCTTATTTAATGACAAAAATGAAATTGTTTCTATAGCAGGGCTAAACGACTTAATTAATGGTGCACCTTTAAAGAGGTTAAATGATTGCCTTCCAAATGACTCGATTAGACATGTAGTGTTGTTCCTGAATGTTTCGAGACTAGCCTCAGTGCCGACAATCTCTTTATTTATTACATTTTCAAAAATTGTGTATTTAAAGGCTTCCAATGAGTTAATGCCGAAAAGAGAAACGTAAGAGTAGCGTTTGAGGTTTAATTTATTTTCATCACAAGCCTCTTTAAGAAACTTCTTCCAGCTATAGGTTTTTCCGACACCCCATTCACCTTTGATCGCCATAACTTCTGGCTGATCTGAGGATAAAAACTGAAAAATTTGATCTTTGATTACCTCGACGGACATCGTTGTTCCTTCAAAAATGCATAACTTCTTAGTATTTATGCGCTGCGCTGTTTGCGAGGCATAAATCGCTTGTTGGACTTGGTCGCTGCCACATCCATGTCAATTGGTATAAATGATGCTATAGGAATTGGCTTTTTTGCGGTAGCAGTTTTTGTACAGTTTGATGGGTAATCACTTGATATTGTTTTAGCTTTCTCATTCTTTGTTGGCTGGCAGAGATACGCAAAGGTTAATGGGATTAAGCACTGTCATGGAAGTGACCGTCCGTGACATGGATGTCACGGTCGAGCACACAGGGATGTGCTTGCTGCGTGTCACTGGAATGACAGTGTTTAAGAATGGACTGTTCCATACCACTCTCCTATGCCTCTTGTCTTGTGGATCAGGCGCGCAGGTGGGATTTCTTCTGTTATAATGCCTCCTCGATTTTTTGGAGGCGAGAATGGACGTATCTTCTTTACTAGACGGCCTGAATGATAAGCAGCGCGAGGCTGTCGCGGCACCGCAATCTAGCATGTTAGTGCTTGCGGGGGCGGGCAGTGGTAAAACGCGGGTGTTAACCCACCGTATCGCGTGGTTAATGCAGGTTGAACAGCAGAGTCCTTACTCGATTTTAGCCGTGACGTTTACCAATAAAGCCGCGGCTGAGATGCGCGAGCGGGTTGAAAAAGTCGCTGGCACCAATATGGGGCGGATGTGGATTGGCACCTTCCACGGGCTGGCGCATCGTTTATTACGCACTCACTTCCAAGATGCGGGATTACCGCAGAGCTTCCAAATTCTTGATTCGGACGATCAGCTGCGCTTGCTGAAACGCATCCTGAAAAGTTTGAATCTGGATGAAAAACAATATCCTCCCCGTCAGGCGCAGGGCTATATCAATGGCAAGAAAGACCAAGGATTGCGGCCAAAGCATATCGATGCGGGTGGTTTTCCGATTGAACAGAATTTGCTGAAGATTTATCAGGTTTATCAAGAGTCTTGCGATCGCGCAGGTTTAGTCGACTTTGCCGAAATCCTATTACGTGCCCATGAGTTATGGCTCAATAAGCCGCATTTGCTGGCACATTATCAAGAACGTTTTAAGCATATTCTGGTGGACGAGTTCCAAGATACCAACGCCATTCAATATGCCTGGATCCGCGTGCTGGCCGGCCAAACTGCCAATGTGATGATAGTCGGTGATGACGACCAATCTATTTACGGTTGGCGCGGCGCTCAGGTTGAAAACCTGCACCGTTTCCTGCGGGATTTCCCGACGGCGACTACGATTCGCCTCGAGCAAAATTATCGCTCCAAAGGCAATATTTTGAAGGCGTCAAACGCCCTTATCGCCAATAACCCCGAGCGTTTAGGTAAAGAGTTGTGGACCGACGAAGCCGATGGTGAGCCGATTTCCCTCTACTGCGCCTTTAACGAAATGGACGAGGCGCGCTTTATTGTCGGCCGTATCAATGATTGGTACGAAAAAGGCGGCAATTTAAGTGACTGCGCGATTTTATATCGCTCGAATGCCCAGTCGCGTGTGCTCGAAGAAGCCTTATTACACAAAGGTTTAGCTTATCGTATTTACGGTGGCCTGCGCTTCTTCGAACGCCAAGAGATTAAAGATGCTATGGGCTATATGCGTCTTATCAGCAATAAAAATGACGATGCCGCCTTCGAGCGCGTGGTTAATACGCCGCCCCGTGGGATTGGCGATCGCACCTTAGATATTCTGCGTTCGACCGCGCGTCAGCAAGAGCTTACGTTATGGCAGGCCTGTTTACGGCTGCTGGACGAAAAAGTGCTCGCGGGTCGTGCTGCCTCTGCGGTACGTGGTTTTATGGATCTTATCGTCACCCTACAGGAAGAAACCCAGGATATGGCGCTGTACCGGATGACGGACACAGTGATCCAAGCCTCTGGCCTCAAAGCCATGTACGAAGCGGAAAAGGGCGAAAAGGCCCACGCTCGTATCGAAAACTTAGAGGAACTCGTCACCGCCGCACGCACCTTCGAAATGCCAGAGGAGCTTGAGGATATGGGCGAGCTTAACGCCTTCTTATCCCACGCGGCCCTAGAGGCGGGCGAAGGTCAGGCCGACGCCTTTACCGATGCAGTACAGCTGATGACACTGCACTCGGCCAAGGGGCTGGAGTTTACTATGGTGTTTATGGCGGGTGTCGAGGAGGGGATCTTCCCGAGTAAGATGGCGCTCGAAGAGGGTGACAGACTCGATGAGGAACGCCGACTCTGCTACGTGGGCATGACCCGCGCGATGGAAAAACTCTATATCACCTATGCCGAGTCCCGCCGTATTTATGGCCGTGAAGATTACGCCCGTCCATCGCGCTTTATTAAGGAAATCCCGCCGCAATATGTGGACGAGATTCGCTTAAAGGCGCAGGTGTCGACGCCGATGGCCAATAATCGCTTCAGTGCGCAAAAGTCGGCGGTCGCCAACGATACTGGCTTTAGCGTCGGCCAAAGAGTGCATCATCACAAGTTTGGTGACGGCAAAGTGACTAACTTTGAAGGCAGTGGTGCACAGGCGCGGGTGCAGGTGAATTTTAGTGATTTTGGCAGTAAGTGGCTGGTGGTGGCTTACGCGCGCTTAGAGGCGCGTTGATTGGCATGAATGTCATGATTTTGTGACAGTTTCAGCCTATGCAAATTCGCTTAAAAGGGGGCTAGGGTATATGATGTTTACCCTAGCAACCGAGATAAAAAATTAGGTTTGGGAGTAGTTAGTTAATGAATCTAAAGCAGAAGTGGGACGTGTATTCCCGCCTGACTCGACTCGACCGTCCTATCGGCACCTTGTTATTACTCTGGCCGTGTTTGATGGCGCTGGTGCTAGCAGCGGGTGGTATGCCCGATCTTAAGGTACTCATTATCTTCATTATTGGTGTGGTGATTATGCGTGCCTGTGGCTGCATTATTAACGACTATGCCGACCGCGATCTCGACTCCCACGTTGAACGTACCAAATCCCGCCCTCTCGCCAGCGGCGAAATCAGCACCAAAGAAGCGTTATTACTGTTTGTGATCTTAGGTTTAGCCGCTTTTGGTTTAGTCTTACTGCTCAATGGCTTAGTGGTTAAATTATCCGTTGTAGGCATTATCCTCACCATTATTTACCCCTTTACTAAGCGGGTAACAAATATGCCGCAGATGTTTTTGGGTGTGGTATGGAGCTGGTCTATCCCCATGGCCTATGCGGCGCAAACCGGTGAAGTGCCCATCGAAGCCTGGTGGTTATTTGCGGCGAATTGGTTTTGGACTGTGGCCTACGACACTATGTACGCCATGGTCGATAGGGATGATGATTTAAAAGTCGGTATCAAATCAACCGCCATTCTTTTTGGCCAATACGACCGTCAAATCATTGGATTATTTCAACTGGCTGCACTGCTGTGTTTTATTGCTGCCGGTTGGAGTGCCGACCGTGGCCTGCTTTATGGTCTAGGATTGCTGACCTTTGTTGGTTTTAGCACTTACCAACAGATGCTGATTTTTGGCCGCGAAAGAGCCCCTTGTTTTAAAGCCTTTCTTAACAATAACTGGGCAGGATTAGCCTTATTTATTGGTCTCGGAGCCGATTACCTGTTTTAAGTTTTCCTCTCCGTTTGTATGAGTGCTATCAGGCGTGTCGCCTGATAGCCGCTCAAAACTTAGCTCAAGCCGCGACTCACTGACTCGAAGTGGTATCCTGCGTCGCATCAATCTGCGGATATTGACTGGCTGAACTTTGGATGTCAGCGCATTGGTAAGCATTACCCATCATAGTCACTGAGCCTAAAAACTTAAGCGGTTGATAGAGATAAACAGTATCGGCGCCGAGCGCATGGCTTTTGATGCGCATCTCGTTGAGTGTACCCCACACCATATCCCTATCACTGTGCAGCCAATAATCATAGAAATGCCCCTGCGAACCAATCACTGTGCCTTTATAAGTACAGTTTTCAATAGCTGCGGAGTTTTCCCATAATATTTTGACGTGTGCCGATTCCTCAGTAGGAAAGGTAACACACGCTGCTACATTAAGGCCGAGTAATAACATTAATATTGTGCGAAAATTCATTTATTTATGACTCATATTCAGGCTATTAATAAAAATCGGCTAGATGAAAGAATATTATTAGCTGATTAATACTTATTGTTGATGATTTAAGTTATTTACGTCCTAATACTTTTATCCCAGCTTTACTACGATCTGAGTTTCCATATACTTCAATTTTTTTAACACAGCGGCGGGCGCCTAATGATTTCCATTCCGAGTGTTCGTCTTTGTCGATATCGGTATCAAATTTGATGGTGCGGGTTTTATCATCCCCATAGGTGACGACAACGCGATCGATACTCACATCTCTTTCTGCTTTGATTTTGATATATTTTGCCTGTCGGCAAATGATCAAAGGGATGGTGGCTGGATGATCGCCAATGCCGAGTAATATGGTGCGGCCAAGGGTGATTTCATCGTCATTATCATCTTTTTTTGCATAGGCAACGGATGTGGTAAACATCAAGAGTAAGCAGATAATTATTCGATTAATATTGAACGTCGAAAATAGACTAGATTTTATTAACATATGGCCTCCAAAAAATGGGGGCGAATCATAAAGTATTTAATGTAACCTAAATAGTTTTTTTATCGCTTAGTGCGGCTGATATCACGGGTTTTATTTGAATAAGGTCAATAAGTGTTTTGCATTATGATACAAATGTAATTTAAATTATGCCGATATTATTTTTACTTTTAATTAGACTTAAATATCCCTTAACGCATGACATTTTATGATCTAAGCCAATTTACCGATTTTTCAATATTTGGCAAATACTATAAGTTGCGTGCAGTTTTCTGGTAGATTGTGATAAATGCCACTCAGTTTGGTGGTAATCGTTGTTTAAGCTGGCGGTCTCGGAGTGAGTAACTGCTGCGGAGTGAGTGACAGCAGGATTAAGTTCAAAGGAGGTGAAGTATGCCGTGTCGACTTACACGATTATTTGGGATTGAATTTCCGATTATTCAAGCGCCTATGGCTGGAGTGCAAGGCAGTACGCTTGCTATCGCCGTGTCTGAGGCGGGTGGTTTAGGTTCATTACCTTGCGCCATGTTATCCCTCGAGGCGCTTGAAGCTGAGTTAACCGAAATCCGAGCCAACACGACTAAACCTATCAATGTGAACTTCTTTTGCCATAGCGAGCCTCTGCCACAGGCGGCCAAGCAAGCCACTTGGCTCGAACAGTTAGCCCCCTATTTTGCGGAATTTAATCTCGACTCAAGTGTGCAGCCTGCTGGCGCCCAGCGTACACCCTACAGCAAGTCACAGGCCGAGGTGTTAGCCAAATTTAAGCCTGAGGTGGTGAGTTTTCACTTTGGTTTGCCCGATGAAGAATTGCTGCTTGAAATCAAATCCTGGGGATCAAAAGTTATCTCTACGGCGACAACCGTCGAGGAAGCACTCTGGCTTGAGGCCCACGGCGCCGATGCGATTATTGCCCAAGGTCTTGAGGCGGGTGGGCACCGAGGGCACTTTTTATCCGAGGATTTAACCGAGCAGCTCGGCACTTTTAGTCTATTACCGCAGGTGATTGCGGCGGTGGATATTCCGGTGATTGCCGCAGGTGGCATTGTCGATGTAGCCACAGTGCGCGCAGCCATGACGATGGGCGCTTCGGCCGTGCAAGTGGGGACGGTCTATTTGCTCTGCCCTGAGTGCAATACCAGTGCAATCCATCGTGAGGTGCTGCAAAGCGATGCCGCGCAGCATACAGCGCTGACTAATTTATTTTCTGGTCGACCTGCGCGCGGCATAGTAAACCGCTTTATGGCTGAAATGGGGCCGATGAATGAGGCTGTACCGGATTTCCCCTTGGCATCCTCAGCGGTTGCAGGCTTAAGGACGGCGGCGGAGCGACAAGGATGTGGCGATTTTAGCCCGCTGTGGTGCGGGCAAAATGCCAGAGGTTGCCGAACGATTCCCGCAGCCGAGCTGACACGGCAATTGGCTTTAGGCTTTGGGTTTAATATCCAATAAATAGTTACAGGTGCAAAGCCTGCATCTACTGTTTACTTCCAAGGCTCAAGGCCGCGCCATAAGGATTTTCAGCCATTCGGCCTTCGAGATATTTGAATACCTTTGGGGATGCAAGCACCACTGATACACTACTCACGCTTTTGTTAAATGTCGTTGCCCATGGAAAGCACTGCGCAATAAACTGGCTAACAAAATGGGGAAGACCCAAAGGCTGGTTGTTGCTTGGCACTCTGCCGAGTTTTCCACCTTGTTGTTGGATTCTATTGTGGGAGTATGTGGATGGCACAGATTATCAGTAATGCTGCGGTGGGTCGTACCCTATTGATTTTATTGCTGTGTGCTGGTGTTTTCTTTTTTATCGATTTTTTAGTTCCCGCCTTGGCCGCCCTGATCGTCTGCTTCTCCAGTTGGCCGCTGTATCAAAAATTATTAGTTAAATGCGGTGGTCGCTCGGCGCTGTCTGCCACTATCGCGTTAGTTTTGATTATTGTCGGGCTAATTACGCCGCTGATATTTGTTTTTTCCTATGCTTTACAAGAGATTAGGATATGGGCTGAATGGTTGGTGTATGCTAACCAGCATGGCGCGCCCGTTCCCCTTTGGATTAAGGATTTACCTTGGGTTGGTGCGTGGTTTACCCAGCAATGGCAACAGTTTATCGGTGAACCCCATGAACTGGGCAAGATAGTCAGTGCAATTAGCGGACAAAATTTGACAGGCATTTCCCGTTGGGTGCTGCAATTGGGCTGGAATACTTTAGGCTTGCTGCTGACCTTGTTGTTTATGCTGATCACCTTGTTTTTCTTATATAAAGATGGCTCGTCGGTGGCGAAGCAGATTGATATTGTCGGCGAGCGTATTCTACCCGCCCGCTGGTATCGCTTTTCCCGCGTGGTGCCCGCGACGGTGAGTTCAACCGTTATCGGTATGACGCTTATCGCCATCGGTGAGGGCATAGTGCTGGGGATTGCCTACTGGATTGCGGGTGTGCCTTCGGCCGTGGCCTTTGGGGTGTTGACCGCGTTTATGGCCTTAGTGCCCGGTGGGGCGCCAACCATGTTTACCCTGATCTCACTGTATTTAGTCGGCACTGGCGATATGACCGCTGGGGTCGGCTTATTCCTCTGGGGCAGTATCGAGCTGTTTATCGTCGATAAAACCCTGCGCCCTAATCTGGTTGGTGGGCCTATTAAGCTGCCTTTCTTACCGACTTTTTTCGGCTTGATTGGTGGAGTGAAAACCATGGGCTTTGTGGGTCTGTTTGTCGGCCCCGTGTTGATGGCGCTGTTAGTCGCTATCTGGCGCGAATGGTTAAGGGATGATCCTGATAGTTCGGTTGTAACTGAATCCCTTGAATCACCGCAGGAACACGGCCATTCAAATTAAGGACGAGTGAGTGCTTGTTTGCGCTCCTCGGTATAAAACCACCAAGGTTGAGGATCGTCGCCCGCCATAAAGCGGGTAATCGAAATAAACACATCGAGCATACAGGGATCGTGGATTTGCCCCGTTTTGTCACACAGGGTTTGATACATTTCATAGGGATTTCTCCCAAGCAATTGCACTGGCGTCTCTATGCCGAGCAGACGTAGATCCGCCGCGCAGGCCTTACCAATATTCGGTAAATCCGTTAATTGTTTTACTTGGGTTCTGACAACCTTTGCTGGATTCATTCTTTATCCCTAACCAACTGAAATATTCCATCTTTAAGTATAGATTGTTACGGTTTTCTGCTCGTTATCCGGCATGATCTTGAGAGCTGAAGGTGAGCTTATATATAAAATCTAGGCTAGTTTGCCGCCTTTCTCTTCCTTGGTAAAGGCGGCAAAAGTTTAGAGCTTACTGATGTCGACGTTCAAGCTGTCTAAGTGTTTTAGAATTTCAGGATTCACATTGGTGTCGACACGCCCACCTAAATGCTCAGCAAAAAACTGTTCGGTGGCGACAATCGAGGCTAGCTTGTTGGCACGTTTACTAAAGCCATGTCCTTCGTCTTTTGCCAGTACGTACTTAACGGGTAAAGACTTTTGATACATCTTCTTGGCGATATTATCCGACTCAATTTGCGTGACGCGTGGATCGTTCGCCCCTTGGATCAGCATCAATGGCGCCTTGATATTATCGACATAGTTAATTGGTGAGCGATTTTCCATATCTTGCTTCTGCTCGGCAATTTGCGGGTCGCCAACCGACTCAAACCATTGACCTAAATAGGGACGCCAGTAGTCGGGGAAGGAATTCATCAGTGTCACTAGGCTCGATGGCCCTACATAGGCGATCACAGCATGGTACAAGTCAGGTGTAAAAGTCGCGCCAGACAGTGCCGCATAACCACCGTAGGAGGCGCCGAAGATCCCTAAACGCTGTTTATCGGCAATACCCTGTTCGACTAAGTAATTGGCACCATCGGTGAGATCGTGCTGCATGCTGCCAATCCCCCAGTTACGGTTGCCTAAGTTTAAGAACTTCTTACCGAAACCCGTCGAGGCACGGAAGTTAGGTTGTAATACGGCATAACCACGGTTGGCATAGAACTGGGCAATCGCGTGGAAGTAGCCCGAGTCGAGCGTCCAAAAATCCCGTGCCCAAGGTCCGCCATGGGGCAGGATAATGGTCGGTAGCTGAGTCTGTTTGCCTTTCGGTAGCGTTAAATAAGCTTGGATTTTCACGCCATCCCGCGCGGTATACAAAATCGATTGGCGTGGCGAGAGTTGATCAGCTGGAATGCTGGCCGGAATATCCACTAACAGGTGGATATCCCCCGTGGTGGCATTGTATTGATAGTCAGCGCCTGCGGCTCGGTCGCTGGCGACATGAATTTGCCACAGATGGGTTTTCTCGTTCATCTCGCCAATCGTGATTTCAACATCTTGATTAAAATGACGATTAATCACATCCCAATGACGAGCAAACTCGGCATTTAAGGGATAAACCCGTAAGCGTCCACCATAGTAACCAACCGCTAAGGGCTCACCCGCGTCGCTAAACTGTACCCCAAAGACGTCGGCCTCGTTATCGGGATCCTTGTGAATGGTTTCATATTTACCCGTCATCAGATCGACTTTCAGCAATTCCTGCTTATCGCGATCGCCGATATTGGCGCTGATATAGGCGAGTTTTTTGGCATCATTCACTTTAAGAATATCGATGCTCTCACCCTTGGCACTTTGAATGATCTTGCGCCACTTACCGTCGATCAGCACATACAAGGCATTGGTGTTATCGAGATTACTGCTGCTGGCAATCACAGGTTGACCCTGCTTGTTAAACTTCACCTGAGTAAAGCTATGCTCGTTCTTCAGGATAGGGGTTAACTTGCCGTCGTTGATATTGAGCAGATAAATATCCATGCGGCTCGAATCGTCGTGGTTGGCTTGAACAACCAACAAATCGGGATTGTCTTTTACCTGCTCGAGCACGCTATATTGCACATCGTCCTTATGGGTTAAGCGCTGCTCTTTGGCGGTGATCTTGCCGGCTTTTTCCTCAAAACTCAGCTTATAAATTTGCGTATTTTCGTTACCGCCTTTGTCCTTCATAAAGAATAAGTCATTACCCTTGGCGGACCATTCGAAGGCGCGGATGGGTTCTACCGATTTGGTCAGTGGTGTGGCACTGGCAAGGTCGGCCTTATCGGCCATCAGGAAGATATTGCTGGCTCCTTGGTACTCCTTCACAAAGGCAAGCCACTTGCCATCGTCGGACATTTTTAGATGGCGAATGCTTTGCTCATTGAAGAAGTTTTCGATAGGAATGAGCGGCGCCTCGGTTTGCTGTGTCGCGGCAACTTGAGGTTGCTCGTTGCGAACATCCGCCGTAGTGCAACCCGTCAGCAGCAGTGCGGCGGCAATGGCAGCACTGCATAACTGACTCGTAAAAGGAAATTTTTGCATTGTCGTAACCTTAGTTTAGGAAAATTGACATTATGCTAATACGAAAATTAATTATCGTAAAACAATAAAATTATATTTCTTTGTAATATTTTTTGTCGAAGGATTATACTGGTGTTCGTTCGCTATGAACGGCTTGGGATGATGTTTGGGTGAGTGGATGAATCAAAATTTTAAAAAATTAATAAAAATCAGTGGCTTTTGTCGCTGGCTGGTGCTCTTGTCTGCTGTGGCGATTATCGCCCATCTGCTTTATAGCTATTGGGCCTATGATGAGATCCGCTTCAATACCAGTAATTCCCAGTTCCTCGAACTGTGGAACTTGCCGAACGCTAACCGAAACCTGTTGATCGTCATGCTAACCCCATTATTTATCTCATTTTTAGTCGGTGTTTATTGGCTACAACGGCTCTTATCCTGCTATCAACGGGGGTTATTTTTCAGTGATGAGAGTATGAAATGTTACTTGTGGCTCGTATGGCTGAAAGCCGCCGCTTTAGTGTTTGAAATGCTACAAAACTTAGGCATAGGCTATTATCATCAGTCATTTTTTGAGGATGGTCGCATCGAATTAGTGCTTGATTTTGGCAATATCACCACGATTTTATTGATGTTGCTTATCGTGTATTTGCTTAAAGCCGCCCGCGATTACGAGGCGGAAAACAAAGAGTTTGTTTGATCTTGAATATTATCGTTAATTTAGACGTCATGATGGCGATGCGAAAGGTGAGTTCTAAAGAGCTTGCCAAGGCAGTAGGCATTACCGAGGCTAACTTGTCCTTGCTTAAGCGGGGCAAAGTCAAAGGGGTGCGTTTTGATACCTTGGCGAGTATCTGTGAATACTTAGCCTGTCAGCCGGGGGATATTTTGGAATACCGAAAGGATGCTGAGCAAGATACGTCGGACTAAGGGGAGATGCCTAGGCTGCATGCTGTGCAGCCTAGGTTTGCGGTTTTACGCTTTTACTAACTGAGTTAAATCCGCTGGGCGGTAATAAACGGATTTCAGTACCTTGCCTTGGCGCACGACTTTACCGGCCATTTCTACATCTTTAGCGCATTTGGCGATGATAAATTCGCCCTTTTTACTGCCGACGATGTCAACGCCTTGCTCGGCATAAAAAGCAATGGTTTCGGCTAGCTCTTGCTCGTTGCGGCACACTTTGCTCATATTGCTCGAATGGACTTCGTCCCAGCAGGCGATAAAGTCAATTTCACGGTTTTTGGCGACACACAGCAGCAAGTCGATAAGGTAGCTGATTTCTAATTTGTCATGCATGTGCTCGGCGCCTAAGTGCACTAAACGCCCCATCAATACATACACTGAATCGACAATGGCATCGGCTTGTTCGATACGGCTATCGGCTTCGGCAAGTTCAGTTAACTCTTCAATAATCAGCGAAGTATGTAAGGTGTCAGCCTTATCATCCAATGAGCTGGCATCGTTGACGGCGAGGTCGAAGGTACTGCGAAACTCACTGATATCACGATACAAGTGGTCATAAATAGGTTGAGTTAAACAGCTGAGTTTCATCGGAGTGCCTTAGATTTTATCAATAGGTTTTACAAATAGATTGGTGAAATCGATTTATGGATAACTGCGGCAATTCTAAAGAAAGGTGGCGCAGAATACAAAGTGTGCTGGCCTTGAAGTAAAAAATACCCGCTGCCAAATCGGGGAGCAGCGGGTTTCGGCAAAGATTAGGGTGGACACCGAATGGAGATTTGATTAACAGGCACGGACTAAGTCACTAAAGACCTCGTCATTGACCGCTGGGTTAACGGCTTATTGTGCGTATTTTGCGATCAGCTTATCCAAATAAGGGGCAACCTCTTTGTCAGACCAATCTAAATAGCCACGAACAAATCCAACAAGATTACCTTTTGCATCAAATAAATAAGTCGCAGGAACCACATTGGCAGGAATGATCTGCTCGATATTTTTGTTGGGGTCGAGCCAAGTGCTGTATTGATTAAAACCATGCTGATTAAGAAACGGGCGTACTTCTTTTATCTCTTCATCAATTGAAATTGGCACAATAGCGATTTTTTTATCGGCAAATTGCTGTTGTAGTTTTTGCAGCTCGGGGATTTCCCTTAAACAAGGGACACACCAAGTTGCCCAGAGGTTTACTAGCGTAAGCTTACCTTGATGTTGTTTGAGGCTTTGTGCTTGCCCTGCTTCATCCATAAAAGGCACTTCGGGTATCCCGCGGGCATGTTGCATCTCAATAAAACCCGTCATGACTCGTGGTTTTGGAATTGCTTCGCCAGTGTCATAGAGTTTGTTTTGCAGAGAATGGGCCTGCACGACGCAGCTCAGCAGCAATGAAGTGCAAAGGAGGGTGAGCTTGGCTGTGGATGATTTCATGGGTTTATCCTTATATTCAAACTGAGCGAGTCGCGTTGTTAGCGGCAGGTGACTTGCGTTTTATCAGGGTAAGACCTAAGCCTAACCCTATGATTAATAACGCCAGTGGGCCTAGCCAAAGCGCCAGTGTTGAGGGTTTTAATTCCGGCTGATAACGGATTTTTTCACCGTAGCGCTGCACCATAAAATCGAGGATCTCATCCCGTTTATAGCCTTGTTCTAGCAGCGAAAAAATTTGCCCCTTGAGCTCATGGGCGATAGGTGCCTGCGACTCGAATAAGGTTTGGTTGGTCGCCATTGGGCAGCGCAGTACTTTGCTGATCGCTATTGCCTGTTGCTGATAGGATGTGCCCATATCCGAGCTTTCCTGTGCCGTCGCGAGAAAGGTTGTCCCGCCAAAACAGAGGATGAGTGACAACAACCAAAACAATAAACTCAAATAGGGGGAGCGAAATAATGGATTCATGGGGTTACAGTCTCCCTAGCTGAGGGGTACCTGCTGCCCTCAGTGCTTCTGTGTGTTCGACATGGCGAACTTGTCTGACGGGCCACGCAGCGATAGCTCCTGCGAGCATCATCAACATGGCGCCTAGCCAAATCCAAGTCGCCAATGGTTTATAGCTAATGCGGATCAGGTACTCAGTGTCGCTCAGTTGCAGTCCCATTGAGACGTAAATATCGCGCCAAAAACCGTGGTCGATGCCCGCGTGGGACATTTCCATACCATTGCTTTTAAAGGTTTGTCTTTGTGGTTGGATATAGCCCAGAACTCGATCGTCCTGCTTGGCATCGCGTACACTGATATTGGCCTGAATAGCGGTAAAACTTTGGCTCTCAACTTGCTCGGTACTCTCATACACCAGCACATAATCCGCTAACGGTTTACCCTGGCCTGGCCCCATTCGTAGCAGGGCTTCCTGTTCGAAAAAAGATACCGATGTTGCGCCGATAATCGTCACTACAACCCCGAAGTGGCCGAGCATCATGGCGACCCTTGCGCGCTTTGATGCTGACGGCTGGATTGGTCGTGCTGTGGATAAGTGTTCTGGAGCGCCGCGTGGTGGCTTGAGTATCATCTTTAGACTCAAACCAAGGCATAACAATAAAAATAACGCGCTGGCACTGCCAAGAACGAGGAATAATGCGCCATCGCCTTTAGTTTGATAACCCAGCACTGCTGCAATAATGGCAATGGCTACAGTAGGGACGGCCAATACCTTGAGTGGTTTGTGGGTGGATTGCCCCCAATTGAGTAGCGGGGCGAGGCCCATTAAGACGACAGCGATAAAGGTCAATGGGACAAAAATCGCATTAAAATAAGGTGCGCCCACCGACAAAGTACCTAAGTTTAACAGCTCATATATCAGGGGATAAAAGGTGCCAAGTAGTACGGAAAAAGCCGCGACTACCAGCACGATCACCCCAAGCAGTAAAAAGGTCTCTTTGCTTAATAGCGCATGGGTGACTTCTCGTCTCAGTGCGGGGGCTTTTATCGCAAAAATAAATAGGGCCGCACCAACAAAAAGCACTAATAAACATAGGATTGACATACCTCTGGTTGGGTCAGCAGCAAAGGCATGTACCGATTGCACGATACCGGAACGCACCAAAAAGCTGCCTAACAAACTGAGGGAGAATGCTAATAAACATAAAAACAGTGTGGTAAGGGTAAAGCCCTGTGTTTTTCGGGTGAGCACTAAAGAATGCACCAGCGCGGTCGCGACCAGCCAAGGAATAAATGACGCGTTTTCTACAGGGTCCCAAAACCACCATCCGCCCCAGCCCAGTTCGTTATAGGCCCACCAAGAACCAAAGGCATTGCCACCAGTAAGGAAAATCCACGCCAGTAACACCCACGGGCGAAGGTAATCGAGCTGGCGAACAGGTAACTTGCCCCCAATGAGTGATGCCAGTGCAGCGGCAAAGCAAACCGTTAGCCCAACATAACCTAAAAACAGCATTGGTGGATGCAGTATTAAGCCAATGTCCTGCAATATGGGGTTAAGGTCGCGTCCTTCGACTGGAATGTTTGGGAGTAAGCGGGCAAAGGGATTGGAGGTAAAGAGTAAAAACAAATTAAAGCCGAGGATCACTAAGGCCAAAATGGCGAGAACTCTGCCAAAGTAAGCCCTATCAGCCTGTAAATTGGCGAGGTCGAGCTTGGCGTTATGCGTCGCTTGACGCCAATTGATCACCGCACCCCACAGGGCAATGGCGAACACCCAGAATAACATTGAGCCTTCATGGCTGCCCCACACGGCCGCAATTTTATAGCCCAGAGCGAGTTGACTATTAGAATGGTTGGCAACATAGGCGACTGAAAAATCATCGCTAATAAAGCTAAATATTAAGCTACACAGTGCGGCAAATAAGGTAATAAATAGTGCGTAAAATAATTTATTGCCAAAGTGGATTAGGTAAAAATTATTCCGGTAACTACCAATTAAATGATTCGTCGCCGACAATAATGCAAAAACAGTACTTATGATTAGCAATATGTGCCCTATTTCTGGAATCATATTTATCATTGATATTTCCTGCATGGCATTAGTTATCGATTTACATTAATACTGAAATTAATGAGAGGTTACTTTTTAGCGGTTAATCGGTACAGACTTATTTGTTTTTATCTAGGTAAGTTAGATGTGAAGTCTTTACCCATTCCACGATTGGCTTGCAGGGTAACTGAGTTTTAACGGAAGGAATGTGATCTGTCTCGGTATTAAAATTGTCATTTGTGGCTTTGGTTCTTTTTGAAAAATCAAAGCTGTTTTTAGGTTTTTTTAGATGTAAAAAAACAGATTTAAAATCTAAAAAATCACTAATGAAATTTTATCAACTTTATGATTTATATGTATTTTTTGATTTTTATCTCTATTGATTTCTGAATCGAAATTTAATGTGCTCTAGCGCAGATTTTTTGCTTTTTCTCTCATTCATTATGCCGTCACTGGTCAATTGTTTATGTCGTTCAGTGAACAGTTAGGTTCAGTGGAAAATATAAAACTAATGATAAATTAGGAGTGAATGATGAAGCGATGGAAAACCAAAACAGCCTTAGGCGTGCTGTTTTGTTTAGGTTCTGCCGTAAGCGCTACCACAATCGCATCCGATGCTAAATCGGATGGTAAAGTGGTCCCTGGTGTGGGTAATAAACAACAAACTCACTATACTCAAGATATCTTGGCTAACCCCAATTTAAATGAAAATTTAATGGAGAAATCCCGTGGTGTTAAAACACTGCAGGATTATATTGTTCAAGAGCAAGAATTGTTTGATTTTCTATTTGAAAATCACCCAGTTTTTAAATATGACGCAGAAGGTCGTTTAAAAGGCACTTATAAAGTCAGTGACCGTGGTGAAGAATATTTACACGGTGGTGACAGTGTTGCTTACAGTAAACACAGTAAAGAAGTGAACTCAACCGATGGCACCGCTGTACGTTATAGCTCTTATAACGATGGTCAGCGTCCAAAAGCACTGCAATACCGTTTAGGGGCAAAATCGATTTTAGATTTCCCTAACAAGTTTGTGGGCCCAGAAAAATGCGGTGAGTGTCATGGCCCGCAATACGAAAAATGGAGACGTTCACGTCACTCTAAGACGATTCGCTTCCCTGGCGAACATCCAGAAGTCGATAACGACCTGAAAAAAACCATGTATACCACCAAAGATACCACGATTCTGCCATCGGGTATTACGCCAGACGCTATCTACGCGACTGTGGGTACGCCACGTACTAAATATGGTTTTATCGACGCCTACCTAGTGCGCGGTACTTACCATGTGAAAGACGGTCTGTTGAAAGATGGCACTGGTACTATGGTCGCTGGTGGTAACCAATTCTCCCGCGGTTGGGCTGAGTGGTTAACTCCTGAAATGGCTGCAAAAATTAACAAAGCTATTCCAAGTTTCCCCGTCAAAATGGAAGATTTTGGTACCAGCGGTTCACACCAATGGGGCATGAGCTCATACGGTGCTAAGTATGAGAAGGAATTCCTATTCCAACCTGCTAGCTCCTATTGCGAAATGTGCCATAGCTTCAAGTTTGACTTCCAAACGAAAGATGAATTCTTTGCTGCTTTAGGTAACCCGAAAGAGCTGCAAAAACACACGATTTCTAAAGGGATTACCTGTGAAGAGTGTCATGGCGCAGGCGGCCACTTAGACGGCGGTATTGGTGGCGGTATGCCATCTAACTGTGAACGTTGTCACCAACGCTTCAACTTTGTTGAAGAGTTAGCTGAAACGCCACAGGGTAAAGAGAAGCTGGAATATGCTTTCAACGTGAAGATGAAATCTTCTTGCCCATCTTGCGGTACTGAAGGTTCACAAATGTTTGCCTCTGCTCACTATGACAAAGGCATGCGTTGTTCAACCTGTCACGATCCTCACGAAGTGACTGATGGTGATTGGAAGTCAGGCATTACTAAACCAAAAATCATCAAAGAGTGTACTGAGTGTCATACGGCTCAAGCCGAGATTGCTAAGAACACTAACACCCACAGCAACCAAACTTGCCAAAGCTGTCACATGCCAAACATGGGAAGCTGTGAAAACTTCACTGCGATCCAATTCCCAGATATGGCGGGCTTCGACAACGTTCGTAAGTCACACATGTGGAAGATTGATGTCGATCCACTGCGTAAGACCCTTAACCCACCAGAAGGTAAGTCTCGCGATGCGACGACCAAAGGTTGGACTGTGGCGAAAGATGAAAACGGCTACAACTACCTCGACTTGATGTGGACCTGTGCCCGTACTTCGGCTTCAGACCACGATGTAGTGGAAAACAAAGGTTGTCACAGCCAGTTCCAATCTGAACTTGAAGTGGGTCTGCACTTTGAAGACCAGATGGAAATTTACGGCGAAGTTCAAAAGTGGCAAAAACCAGTTAAAGAAACTTTTGCCCAAGTAGAACAAGCCCTTGCCCGTATCGACAAGCTGTTAGAAGTCACCAAGCTGTCGGTAGAAGACAAGACTCAAGTGCTGATGTTGACCGACAAAGCCCAAGATGTTGTTCGCCTGATCAAGGCTGACGGCTCATGGGGTGCGCACGGCCCAACTTACTCACTGAAACGTCTCGATGCAGCCTTAACCTATGTCACTCAAGCCCAAGCCATTATCGATGGTAAAGGTCTGAGCGCACAGAAAATCTAGTTCGACTCGAGTCTAACTTGTCCCCGGCACATCCGTGCCGGGGAATATACGAGGCCAAATAATGAATAACGTGATCCGACAAAGCCTGATAGGCGGCTTAATGGCACTGAGCTTGGGTGGCATCAGCCTTCCAGCCATTGCAGGGGGCGGTTCTGATATTTCTGAAGCACCCTATAACGAAATTCAGTTGAATCCTATTTCCATGCGGGAAGCAGAGACCTTAGTCGGTAAGCAAGGGGTTTATTTTTTCGACGTAAACACGCTGGAAATCTGGGCGGAAGGTTTTATCCCCGGGGCGGTTTTTTTCAATGTTCAAAATTGGAGAGAGTTACTTCCAAAGAATAAAGATGCGGTGATGGTGTTTTATTGCGCTAACCGCCTTTGTACCGCCAGCAACATGGCGGCACGGGAAACCATGAAGCTAGGTTACACCGGTGTACGCCATATGGCCGATGGCATTTTCGGTTGGC
The DNA here is from genome assembly GCF_016859145.1 of Shewanella sp. LZH-2. NCBI lineage: Bacteria > Pseudomonadati > Pseudomonadota > Gammaproteobacteria > Alteromonadales > Shewanellaceae > Shewanella > Shewanella sp. LZH-2. The sequence goes on along the minus strand of NZ_CP069350.1, from coordinate 4,142,282 downwards.
GCATGTCTGGAAGAACAACAGAAAAACCCTAGTAATCAAATAAATATATTAATCGGTTATGGGCAATGTCCATACGTTTTCGGCTAACGCACCAAGCCCTAGGGCTAAATTGTAGAGAACATAAAATGAAAACATCTATGCCAACGTCTTTTATCCCAAAAACCATCACAGTGGCGACCTGCGCCGCACTGTTTGTGTCTATGGCGAGCTTTGCCGCCCCAAGCCTTAAAACCGATGCAGATAAAGCGTCTTACAGTATCGGTGCCTCTGTCGGTAACTACATTTCTGGCCAGGTTTATAACCAAGTGGAACTGGGCGCAGAAGTGAATGTGGACTTAGTGGTTCAAGGTTTTGTGGACGCGCTGAAAAAACAACAGCAATTAACCGATGAAGAAGTGGTGACGTATCTCAATCAACGCGCCGAAGAATTAAATCAAGTGAGAAAAGCCAACGCTGAAAAATTAGCTGCTGAAAATACCAAGGCGGGTGAAGCCTTTCTTGCTGAAAACAAAAAGAAAGCTGGCGTGATTGTGACCGAATCCGGCCTGCAATATGAAGTGTTAACCCAAGGAACCGGTAACAAACCTAATCCTGAGGATGTTGTCACCGTAGAATACGTTGGCAAGCTTATCGATGGTACTGAATTTGAAAATACCGTTGGCCGCAAAGACCCTACGCGTTTTGCCTTAATGACGGTAATCCCTGGTTGGGAAGAAGGCTTAAAACTGATGCCTATGGGCTCTAAATACCGCTTTGTTATCCCAGCAAACTTAGCCTATGGCAATGAATTTGTGGGTGAAATTCCACCGCAATCTACCTTGATCTTTGAAATCGAACTGAAAAATATCGAAAAGCCAAGTGAGAAAAAAGAAGCCCGCATGATGGGCATGATGCCTGCTCACTAAGAGCAAACATCGGGGACTGAGCGTTCGGTTTTGTTCGCTCAGTCATAAGCCTGGGGCGGCAAGCAAAGAGGTTAGGTATGGCAAGTTTAGGGTTCACCATCGCACTCCTATTAAGCGGATTTGTTGCTTGGATATTTTGGCAACACGCACGCTTAAATCAACAGCAAACCGTTGCGGGGCTGCCTTTAGTCTCCCCTGGGTTGCCAGTGCTGTGCAGTGGTGTATTGCTTGCTATGACGCTCGCTATCTACAGCCAAACGGGGCGTTATCAGGATTGGGATAAGGGCATAGTCAATGAACATATTGACTACTTAGTGGCAGCCGACATTACCAAAGCCGTTCGCCTGGTGGACGATCAACCACAAAACCCGCTGGCATTGATGTCACTTGCCCAGGCCTATAGCGCGGGTGGTTTATACAGCGATGCGGTGCAGACCTTAGACAAGTTGCTTGCGTTGGTGGGAGAGGATGCCGAGGTGCTCGGTGCTAAAGCGAATGCACTCTATTACCGCGATGGTCGCCAAATGACGCCGCAAACCCAAGCGCTGATTGCACAGATCTTGGCGTTTGCGCCCTTTGAGCCGCAGACCCGCATGTTACAGGCCACCGATGCGTATCTTCATGGGCGTTACCAAGAGGCGATAGACCATTGGCAGGCACTACTGTTACAGCCAACGGCAGAGATTAATCGTGAGGCCATTTTAAACGCCATTGGCAAGGCCCAAAGCAAATTGAATGAAAGTGGATATTAATCAAGTCGCTAGCCATTTTCAGGCATGTAGGAACGATAACGATATAAATAAAAACGTCGGTATAAAACCGATAGATGGAGGATGTTGTGAGTGAAAATATAGAGAGACGGAGGTTCCTTAAAAGCGCTGGCATGTGCTCTTTGATGTTAACACCTTTAGCGGGTTGTTCGGTCAAAGAAGATGCTGACAGCGCCCATAAGTCCCATTACGTCATGGTGTTTGACCAAAATAAATGTGTCGGTTGTGGTGATTGTAAAACCGCCTGTAACCAAGCAAACAACTTACCCGCGGGTGTTTCTCGGGTAATCCTTGAGCAGCAAAGTGGTCGTGTTGAAGGTCAAGCCTGCCCTCATTGCGGCAAGATGAGTTGCGACTGTGAGCGTAAGTTTGTGCGGGTTTCCTGCCAGCAGTGTAAAAACGCCCCCTGTGTCACGGTTTGTCCAACGGGCGCGGCGCACCGCGACGCGAAAACGGGCATCGTGACTATGGATGCGAGCAAATGCGCGGGTTGTAAGTACTGTATTGGTGCTTGCCCTTACAACGCCCGCTACATCAACAAAGAGACGGATGTGGCCGATAACTGCGATTTCTGTCTAAACAGTAAGCTAGCCAAGGGTGAATTACCCGCCTGCGTGCAGAGCTGTAAGTACGATGCGCTGATCTTTGGTGATGCCAACGATCCTCAGTCCTATGTGAGTAAGTTATTGGCGGTAAAAGACTCAGTGCGGATTAAGCCGCAGTTTGGTACTGAGCCGAGCTTACGTTACATACCAATCGTCAAACTGGGAGTGTAAATATGGATACCAGTATGGAATTTACCCTCGGCTTATCCCAAGGCGTTGCTTGGCCTTGGCCGATTGCAGTGTATTTATTTTTCGCGGGGATTTCGGGCGGGGCGTTAACCATTGCGCTGGCGCTGCGTTTTTACCTAGGCCAGGTTGAAAATACCGCCTTCTTAAAAGCCGCGACTTTGCTGTCCTTTGTAACCATTAGCTTAGGGATGTTATGTCTGGTACTCGACTTGACTAACCCCTTATTCTTCTGGCGAATTTTGGTGTTTTATAACTTAAATTCTGTGATGTCGATTGGTGTTATTGCGCTGTCGGTGTATATCCCGTTAGTGGCAGTGGTGGCACTTTTAGCCCTCGAAAAAGAGCTGATGGCCATCCCACAATTGAAGTTTTTAGCGCCGATTATTGCCAAGTTAAAAGGCTTTAGACGCCCAATGGAAGCGCTCGTTTTAATACTGGCGTTATCAGTGTGTGCTTACACAGGCTTCTTGATTTCTGCGCTGATCCGCTTCCCGCTGATCAACACCTCGGTACTCCCTGCGCTGTTTATTGCCTCGGGTCTATCCGCGGGTGGCGCTTCAGCCAAAATGCTGGCGGTGTGGTTATTTAAAGAGCCCCTGCACAGCGGCGAAATGAAGATTCTGCACGGCGCTGAGTGGCCCATTATGTTCGCCGAAGCCATGTTTATTTTCATGATCGCGACAGCACTATTAACGGGTAATGCCGGTGGTCAATTTGCTTTTGCCGCCTTCCATGAAGGTGTGTGGGCAAGCGTATTCTGGATTGGTGTTGTAGGTATCGGCTTTGCCGCGCCACTGCTACTGAACTTTGCGACGGGTAAACATTTTAGCCATTCGGCCAAAGCGTTTTATATGTCGGGAATGTGTGCGGTAGTGGGGATGATGTGTCTACGACTCTTTATCCTGTTAGCGGGCCAAAACTACGCGATTTAACGATGTACTAAGGCCTCGGCCTTTGATGAACCATTTTTTTATCAACCCTCGTCGCAAGAGGTCTGTCCCTGCAAGGTGCCTTGGCGAGGCGTTGATATTTTTCAAAGGATTAACAGCATGAAAAAGTTCTTTGGGTTGTTACTACTCGCTCCTTTGTTATTAGGCTGCAATAAGAGTGAAGCGACCGATCACCAACACAAAGCCGAGATGATCCACGAGCATGATCGTTGCCACCTATGCGGTATGGTGATCACTAAATACCCTGGACCAAAGGGGCAAGTACACCTTAAGGCCGAGAAGATGGTGCCTAAGTTTTGCTCTAGCCGCGATATGTTTAACTTTGCCTTACAGCCTGAAAATAAAAGACAAATTGCTTACATGATGGTGCATGACGCCGCGACAACCGATTGGGAACAGCCTGACGATGGCGCCTTTATCGATGCCGCCAGCGCATTTTATGTTTACGGCACCAGTAAAAAAGCCGTGATGGGGCCAGCAGTCGCACCTTTTAGTACTAAAGCCGCCGCCGAAGCCTTTGCAAAGGAATACGGTGGACGCGTATTAACCTTTGAAGATATCACTCTCGAATTACTCGCTGGCGATAAGTAGGCGATTGATCATGCTGCGTTTATTGCTCCTCTGTTGGCTCTGCACCTTATCCTTTATCGGTGTGACGCAGGAGTTAAGGGTTAAAGATACTGCCTCTTTAACCCAAGCATTGGCGCAGGCGCAGGACGGTGACACACTCGTACTTGATACCGCAGTGTATGAAGGTAATTTCAGTGTCACCCGCTCCATTCATATTAAGGCCGAAGCGGGCGCGACCCTCGATGCCCTACGCCAAGGCAGCGCCCTCACCATTACTGCACCCAAAGTGATTGTCGAAGGGCTCAATATCCGCCATTGGGGGCGGGATCTTTATTACCATGATGCAGGCATTTTATTGCAGCCCGGGGCAGACGAGGTGCTTATCAAGGGCAATCGGCTGGTGGGGGATGGCTTTGGGATTTATGGCGAACAACTTGCTGCGCCCCGTATTCTTGAAAATAGCATCAGTGGCAATGGCGCTATCTATGTATTAGACCGAGGCGATGGGATTTTCCTTAAGCATGTGACCGCGCCCGATGTGCAACAAAATCATGTTATCTTTGTCCGCGATGGGATATATCTCGAGTCGGTGACGGACAGCAAAATTCACCATAATCAATTCGCTAAGCTTCAATACGGCATCCACTACATGTATACCCGAGGTGATGAAGCCTCAAACAATCAAGCGATTAGCGTCGACGGCGGCTACGCATTGATGAATTCACAACAAATCTACCTGCACCATAATCGCGTCAGCCAAGCGCGGGACTTTGGCATTCTGCTTAATATCACCAACGACTCTCATATTCAGGCGAATATCGCCACAGACGTGAAGCATCCCCAAGGTTCGGTAGAACTCGGTAACGAAGGCAAGGGCATTTTTATCTACGCCGCGCAGAATAATCGCATTCAAGATAATGAATTTAGTCACAGTGATACTGGGATCAGCATGGCGATGGGCGGCGAAGCAAACCGCCTTTGGCATAATCGTATTTTAGCCAATCAGACCCAAGTTAAGTACGTCGGTGAAGCTCAGCTGGAGTGGAGTTATCAGGGGCAGGGCAATTACTGGTCTGAATACCGCGGCTGGGATGCTAATGGCGACGGAGTGGGGGATGTTACCCACAGACCCAACGACAATTTAGACAAGCTATTTTGGCTCTATCCCGAGGCGAAACTACTGATGGAAAGCCCGGTGGTATTGCTGCTGCGTTGGGTAGAGCGACAGTTTCAGCCAACGAGTGTCAGCGGTGTGAGTGATAGTTTCCCCTTAATGCGACTGACCACAGAGGGAGATGGAATATGAGCCATTTTACCAACAACGCCATCAATCCACAGGCGCTGACATTAATGACAAAGCAAACTGCCGCCCAAGGGCAAGTGGCTGTTAAGGCCGTGGGATTGAGCAAGCGGTATGCTGAATTTGAAGCGGTAAAAAATCTTAATTTTGAGGTGCTTACAGGCCAAACCTTAGCGCTGCTAGGCCATAATGGTGCCGGTAAATCTACCCTGATCAAAATGATTTTAGGCTTGGTATCCCCAAGCGCGGGCCAGTTATTTGTGCAGGGGCAAGAGGTACAAGCCAAGCGGGTCAATGCGAGTTTATCTTTAGGCTATTTGCCTGAAAATGTAAGCTTTTATGACAATATGACGGCGCATGAACTCTTAAGCTACTTTGCCAAGCTTAAGGGCGTTGAACCTGTGCGAGTCAACCTTTTACTGGAAGAGTTTGGTCTTATGGCGGCTAAGGATAAACGGCTGCGCACCTTTTCCAAGGGAATGCGCCAACGTTTAGGCTTAGCGCAGGCGGTGCTGGCCGACCCTAAAGTGTTGCTGCTGGATGAACCGACTGTCGGGCTCGACCCTCTGGCATCGGCCTTTTTGTATCAAAAAATGGCGCAACTTAAGGCCCAAGGCTGCGCGATCATTATCAGTACCCACGAGTTAGGTTTAGTGCAAGATCAAATGGATAGCGCGCTGATTTTAGGCCAAGGCCAGATGCTTGCCTCGGGGAATTTGCATAGTCTTAGGGCTGCAACCTCGCTACCCAGCCTGATTGAATTGCATCACTTTACGCCGCTGCAATATCAGCAGTTGCTAAGCCAAGCGTTGTTCGCCTCACTGTTAGAACCCTCAGCCTCAGACCGAGTGTGCTTAAGGGTGCCTGATGCGCTAAAAGCCAAGGTGATACAGCAATTACACTCCCTGAAGATCCATGAGTTTTCTATTGTGCCGCCGAGTTTACAGGATATTTTTCATTGTTATATGGCGAATCTTCACCCCCAGAGCGGGTCCAGTTGCAACACCTTTGCGGGTACAGAAAACCTTAATTCGGAGTTAGTGGCATGAGCCAAATCTGTCAGTTAGAAAAGCAGCAAGGCTTGTCGAGTTTTCGTCCTCCTATGGCGCTGGCATTGATTCAAGCCGTTGCGGTAAAAGAATTTAAAGACAATCTGCGTAACCGTTGGTTATGGCTTATGGCGGGTATGTTATTGATTCTTTCGCTGTGTGTGAGTTTTATGGGCAGCGCAGTATCGGGCAGTTTAGTGGTATTTGAGAGCGCGCAAATTTTTTCTGGTTTAGTCACGCTCGCGGTGTTTATTTTACCTTTGGGTGCCATTTTACTTAGCTACGATAGCTTTGTTGGTGAGCGGGAATCGGGCACCTTGCTGTTGTTGCTGACTTACCCCTTAGCCCGTTGGCATTTGGTTTGTGGCAAATTACTCGGCCACGCCTATGTGATGGCCACTGCCTGTTTATTGGGATTTGGCTTAACGGCCTTGTTGCTGCTTGTCCTTGGAGCCGAACACGCACGGCTGGCCTTAGTGATTGGCTTTATTCATCTGATGGGTAGCGGAATTTTATTGTCCTTAGTGTTTGTACTCTTAGGTTACTGCGTGAGCCTGTGTGTGCGGGAAAAAGCCAAAGCTTTAGGTGTATTACTGCTGCTTTGGTTTGTGTTGGTGTTGGTCTACGATTTGGTACTATTAACAGCCCTCGTCAGTATGGCTGAAGTACTGAATCGTCAACTATTTAACCTATTGATTTTAATCAATCCTACCGATCTTTTCCGGGCTTTAAACTTACTCGCAAACCCTGCCGATACCTTATCGGCAAAGAGTACTCTCGCCCTAATTTCCCAAACGGGTATGGGCTTGCCCTTAATGTATGGTGTATTTGTGGGCTGGTTGACTGTTTTGCTACTGGTTTGTTGCGTTATTTTTAATCGCCAAGAAGTTTAGATACCCCTGCATTAGTTTAAATTTACGCTTAAAAAACAATAGGTAAACTGAGTGTAGAGTCACAGTATTTTATGTTGTTAAAAGGTAAAATAAGCCATCTTGATTTGGTAGCCACAAGTCACGGTTGCTCTCGGGTGAAACTGAGTTTCACTGTGTTTGCCCGTTGTTAGCGCAATCATAGTCTATTGTTTTGGCTTAGTTTTGGGCGCTTAACATGCATAAAATTACTTCATACCTCATGCTAGATGAACAGGCCAAGCTGCTGGTTGACCATGTTCATGGAACCGAGATCGGCCTGACTTTTTCAGAAGCCGCCGTACTCGTGTTGCTGCTGTCATCGCCGAATGCCATTTTTACCAAGGAAGAATTGCTGCAAGTAGGCTGGCCAGATCGCGTGGTCGCACCAACCTCTTTGACCCAATGCATCAGCACATTACGTAAAAAATTAGAGCCTTATACCGAGGTACAGCTCAAAACTGTGGCGCGCCGCGGTTATCAATTGCACGTCTCAGAACAGTCCCATGTAAAAATGTTGGCGATTAACGATGCCGATGCTATCCGCGATGCGATTGTGGGTGTCTCTGCTTGGACTAAGGTTGCTGGTATCGTCATGCTGGGGATGATCCTCACCTTGATCTGGTACTGGAGCGATCACCATGCTGTGGTGAAGCATGTCGCGAAATGGAATGCCGATAAATATATCAGCCTGAATATTGGTGGCACCTTAGGTACGGCGCAGGTGTTGTATATCGATGATGAAGAGCATTTACACCCCTCGTGGTGGCAAAAACATTTAGCCCCAGAAGGCAATCATATCGATGGCTTACCTTATTTCAGTGCCTTTGCGTCAACGGATGGTAAAAACTATTCGATGGCAATATGCCCTGCGTTAGATGCCAAGGATTGTACTGGCAAAGGCATCATCAATATCACTTCGATTGATGCTAAACCCGCTGGCCTGAGCATGGCGGAATTTATTCCACTTAGTAAAAAGATGGAAGAGCGGATCCGCTACAACCGTGTAGTCTTACCTGTTGATGATAAAGGGGTTGGGGAGCTACTGGAGCATAACTACCATGCGGATATTTATTTTCCGGTGGCTGGTGAGTTACTGGTTCGCACGGATCTCAGCATGTCGCTGGTGTACGAGGGGCAAAGTCGAGGCAAGTTTTACTCCACCTCATGCATTACCGATCAGGACTGTTTAACCACACCGATTAAGTACACGATTCGGGGCGATTTTGAGCAATATCAAACCCAGATAGGTGATCTCAATGTGGATGTTTTTCATGTCAAAGTATCACAAAAAGAGCTGACCAAACCCGATGAAGTGAGCCACTCGGCAATGCAGTTTTACCGCGCGATTCGTAAGCACGATATTCGCGATGAAGATCTGTTCTATTATCGGGTTTATCAAAATAAGGACACAGCCGTTTGGATCGTCCCGCAAATGGGGCAACTGCTGGCGTGGACTCAGTACACCCAAGTCAAACTCTAACTTCGCATGTTATTAAAACAGCCGATAGCCATCGGCTGTTTTGTTTTGGGCTCGTCGCTCAAAAGCGTGTATTAAAGACTTTGCATTAACTTTCTATCATAAAGTGTGAGTTTCTTTTACATCCCACCATATCGCCAGTTACACTGCCAGACCATGCTAGCAAGCATCTAGATTAGCCAAAATACCAAAAATACAAGAATAACAACGGAAGGAGTCTCTTATGTCGGACCGCCTGATCCCCGCCTTATTACTGTCAACAACAGTACTGACGGGATTAACTGCCTGTGGTGATAACACCAAGGAAACCGCCGCTGCCGCCAGCGACAATGCTGCAAAAGTACAAACCAGCGCAGCGCCCGCCGCCAGCCAACCCGCCATGCCGATTGGCATTAACCTCGCGGCCATGTCGCCCAAGGTGAAACCCGGCGATGACTTTTATACCTACGCCAATGGCGAGTGGATGAAAACCACTGAGATCCCCGCCGATCGCTCAAGCACGGGTGCATTTTTAGTGGCTTTCCAAGAGACGGAAAAGCATAAGACCAGCCTGATTGCCGACTTAGTCAAGGCCGAACACGCCGCTGGCAGCGATGATGCGCGCATTGCCGATTTCTACAAGGCGTACACTAACACTGCGGCAATCGATGCGGCGGGCATGAAGCCAATGGAAGCCGATTTAGCCCGTTATCAAGCCATTGCGGATAAACAGACCTTATCGGCGGCGCTTGGTGCTAACCTGCGCGCTGATGTGGACCCGCTCAATGCCACCGACTTTTTCACCGAAAACCTCTTCGGTATTTTCGTCACCCAAGGTCTGGCGACGCCGGGCGAAGTGCTGCCTTACCTACTGCAAGGCGGTTTAGGTTTACCCGAGCGCGAATACTATCTGTCGGACGACCCTAAAATGGTCGAGATCCGCACCGCTTACCGTGCCTATATCGAGACCCTGCTGACCGATGCGGGCATCAGCGATGCCGCTGCCCGTGCCGAGCGCATTTTTGCCCTCGAACACAAGATCGCTAGCGCCCACGCCAGCCGTGAAGACAGTGAAGATTTCACTAAGGCATCGGGTGTGTGGAGCCGCGCCGACTTTGACGCTAAAGCTCCGGGCATCGACTGGACCGCCTTTTTAGATGCCGCCCAGCTTGGCAAGCAAGACAGATTTGCCGCTTACCATGCCAGTGCCATTACTGGCCTGTCGGCGTTGGTGGCCTCTGAGCCGTTGGATGCGTGGAAAGACTGGCTGATATTCCACCATATCAACAGCCACGCCGATGTATTGCCATCGGCTATCGATAACGCTTCTTTTGCCTTTAACGGCACTAAGCTGTCAGGCACACCCGAACAGCGCAGCCGTGATAAACGCGCCTTGAGTGCCTTGGATGAGTACCTTGGTGATGCCGTGGGCCGCGCCTACGCCGAGCATTATTTCCCGGTCTCGGCCAAGGCCGAAGTTAGCACTATGGTGGATAACATCGTCAGTGCCTTTGGTAAGCGGGTCGAAAAACTCGAGTGGATGGACCCTTCAACCAAGCAGGAAGCCTTAGCTAAGGTCGCGACCATCGCCGTTGGCGTGGGTTACCCTGATAAATGGCGCAATTACGATGCCTATGCCGTATCGCGAACCAATGCCTATGCCAATGCTATCAATGGTGAAAAGGTGGAATACGCCCATCAACTCGCCAAAATCGGCAAACCAATGGACAAGGGCGAGTGGTGGATGACGCCGCAAGTGGTTAACGCAGTTAACCTGCCGGTGCAGAATGCGCTTAACTTCCCTGCGGGGATTTTACAGCCGCCATTCTTCGATGCTAAGGCCGATACCGCCTACAACTATGGTGCGATTGGCGCTGTGATTGGCCATGAAATCAGCCATAGCTTCGATAACAATGGTGCGGCGTTCGACTCGACGGGCGCAATGCGTAACTGGTGGACGCCAGCGGACTTTGCTCAATTTGCCAAACAAGGTGAGGCACTGGCTAAGCAGTTTGATGCCTATGCGCCATTCCCAGATTTGCATGTAAACGGCAAGCTGACCTTAGGTGAAAACATTGCCGACGTGGCGGGCTTAGCGGCCGCACTCGATGCCTACCATGCCTCGCTTAACGGTAAACCTGCACCGGTTATCGATGGCTTTACCGGCGACCAACGCTTCTTTATCGGCTTCGCCCAGACTTGGGCAACCAAGATGCGTGACGAAGCCCTGCGTGCCCGCGTGGCGACCGATGGTCATGCCCCTGGCATGTACCGCGCGCTGACCGTGCGTAACTTAGATGCTTGGTACACAGCATTCGATGTGAAACCTGGCGACAAGCTGTACTTAGCGCCAGAGGATCGCGTGAAGATCTGGTAAGTTCATCGTCTTAAACAGCATCAACTAAGGGGAACATATTGTTCCCCTTATACTTTGCGCTATTCAACCATTAGAATATTTAGCGGTTCGCCGAAGTCCTGTAAGATGATGCTTGAGTATTTTCATTGCGATTAAGGGATGAGGCATGAGTGTAGAAAACCGCTATTTTTACGAACCGAGCAAAGGACATGGACTGGCGCACGATCCCTTAAATGCCATTATAGCCCCCAGGCCTATAGGTTGGATCTCCTCCCGCAATGCACAGGGACAACGCAACCTTGCGCCCTATAGTTTTTTCAATTGTTTCAACTACAAACCACCTATCATCGGCTTTGCCAGCACGGGCTGGAAGGACAGTGTTGCTAATATCGTCGACACCGGCGAATTTGTGTGGAATCTCACTACCCGCAGCCTTGCCGAGAAAATGAATCAAACTTCCGCCATGTTACCCCGTGGGGAGGACGAGTTTGCCTTTGCCGGACTTACCCCAAAGGCTGGCACTATCGTTCAAGCCGAGCTGGTGGCCGAAAGCCCAGTGAATTTTGAGTGTAAGCTTTCTCAATGTATTCAATTAACTGCCGCCAATGGCGACAAGATTGATACTTGGCTTGTCTTAGGTGAAGTGGTTGCCGTGCATATCGCCAAGCATTTACTCGATAGTGACGGCGTGTATCAAACCGCCCTCGCCGAACCCGTGCTGCGCGCCGGCGGCCCATCGGCCTACTATGGGATTTCGGAAGCGTTACGGTTTGATTTGCATAGACCACAGGTGTAAGGGGTTGCTCATTCGCCGCAGGGCTGTGAGTTTTTAAACTTCGTTTGAGTTTTGGTATCTCATGGCAGAGCAATCTAAAGCTTTTTTTAAAATCAAAGTCAAAGTCGTGGGGCTTCACCCCACACCCGACCAAGGAGGACTGCTCGTCCTATCCTCCTTGGATTCTCCAAGACGCCCCTAGCGAAGTTACATGCATTGGTTACCTGTCTCATACTCCAATAAAAATCGCCTAACGGCTCAGATGGGACATCCCTGTCCCCCCGAGCCTGCGCCATCATCCATGATGTCGCCACGGCATTTTTATTTGCGTATTTCGACAACTTCGCAGGGGAAGGTGAACTTCTGCTATTTCTGGGTTAGCTGTGTATCTCAAAAGAGTTCTGCCTGTCCCATCTTTTTTGGCGGCTTCCTTCACTCGCCGAACCCGTGCTGCGGGCTGGCGGCCCATCGGCCTACTATGGGATTTCGGAAGAATTAAGGTTTGATTTGCATAGACCACAGGTATAGGTGATGGTACTCAAACTACGTTTGAGTTTTAAATCAAAATCAAAGTCGTGGGGTTTCACCCCTGATTTTTAATCAAGAGTCGGCCAAGAGGGGATCAACAGCAATTCCCTCTTGCCTCTTTGTTAACAAGAGCCTTACTAAACAACGTCTATATCTAACTGCCAGTACATTATCCATAACTCTCGTTCATAACGCTGCTTTACAGCACTCTCCTAGCAAATTTACATGCTTTAGTGACTGAATTTAATATAAAAAACTACCTTAATGGTGGTTTTTTAACGAGTGCTTGATTAGTATTAACTCACTTTTATCTATTCAGTAACAGAGACCCCTATGGCAAAACATATCAGCTTTGGCACGCCAGTTAACGATGCCGAGCGTTGGGCATTCAGTTTACTTGCCGAAGAGCTTCCCGATGATTATTTGCTACTAACCAATGTCGAAATCCCCACGCAATCGGGACAGGCGATGGAGGTTGATGCCCTAGTCGTTGGGGAATGGGGGGTATATGTTGTTGATGTTAAAGGTTACATGGGAAGACTGAATGCAGGGCTACATGCGTGGTTACTCGATGGTCGTGATGTGGATAACAGCCTAGCTAAAGCCAATTATGTTGCCCGTGTACTCGCCGGTAAGCTCAAGCACAAAATCCCCGTGGGTGTTTATGCTCCTTGGTGCCAAGGCATGGTGTTTGTTACTGGACGCAAAGGGGAGGAAATTGAGCTTGAGAAGGATGAAGGCACACTGAGTATTTACACGCCCAAGCAGATCATCGCCGCGTTAACAAAGGAATGGGGCTTAACGGCTCCACACAAGCATCCGGTAACGGAAAAGCAAAAGGAAATAGTGCTCAATACCATAGGTCAAGTGGCATTGGTGGAGCAACGCAATAATAAGATCCAAGATTTTATTAAGCTAAAATGCTTGTTTTTACAGCAAGGACTGGAGGTATGGCAGGCCGAATATCAACCGGGAGGTTGGACTGCACCATGGTTACTGAAGATTTTATTACCCATTCAGTTCGATCACAGTGAAGAGGCCGCGGTGCATGAGCAGCGTTTACGGGATGAATTTCAGCGCATGCAGGCACTATCAGGGTGCAGTGGCGTCCCCTACTGCGCACCGCTGATCCAAGACGGCGAACAATTAGTGCTGCCTATCCGCATGCCGCGTGGCTTGCCGATGAATATGCTCTCGCTCACCGAATTAACAACCTATCAATTACTTGAAATACTTCGCCGCTCTGTTTCGAGCCTACAGCAAATACATCGTCGCGGTTATACCGTTGGAGGGTGGGCGGAAAACTGCGTATTTATTTCAGAGGAAGGTGACGTTGAGTTTATTGATATTAAAGACTCTATTTCAACATCGGCGGATATTCAGCTGTATGCGAGTCGTTTTCTTGCCCTCGCGGAACAAACGCGCCAGCCACGCATTTACCAATGGTATCGACAGGCCATAGCAGGAGGCACCAATGATTTGGATGCACTGCGCAGCGATCTCAGTGCCATTATCGACATTGGCGTGTGTGATACGTTACCGCAAGCTATTGTTATCAAAGAGGGAGCAGTCGTTGATCACCATTACCGCCTCGAACGCCAGATCACCGAATCCGTCCATAGTCAATTGTGGCAGGCATTACACCTTCAGGGACAATATGCATGCGGATTATCAATTTATCATCAGGTCGATGCCGATTGGCCAATGCTAAGTAACCTCTATCGCAGTTTATCGAAGATATATCATCCCCATATTGAAAAGGTGTTAGCTTTTGGCCAATTGCCAGAAAGCGAAGCGCTATTTATCGCTAGGGCATGGGAGCAAGGCGACGCTATTGATACTGTGTCAAATATTGAAATAGGGCAACCGAGACAATGGTTTACTCAGTTATTGTCCGCGCTGCAATACTTGCATCGCCTTGATATTTTCCATGGTGCCATCTGCCCCAAAAACATCATTTGCCATGCTGACAAGGCGGTATTAGTGAACTTTGGGGTCGGACTCGATATTGCAGCAAGCTATTATGCGGCCCAATATGCCGATCCAACCCTATGGTCATTTGAAGGTCAGGCCGAGCGGGATCTTTTTGGACTCGTCGCCAGCTTTATTGATGCGCTGACCCCTGCCTCCTTGAAAGGGGATATGGGGCAAAAAGACATCATTAATGCGTTGCATTCATTTGATAAACAATGGTTTGGAGAGGAATTGTTTGATGCTTGTCACCAAGTGCTCTCCTTTGAATTACCTTTAGATCCCAAACGCAGTTATGCCGAACAGTTTGGGATTGTTTGCTAACTTTGCGTGGCGGTTAAGGGTAGGCAGGGCGCGGGCAAACCGAGTTGTAGCTTTTAGTGTTAACCGTGGGTTTGGGTGGAGTTTCTAGCTTTAAATCAGAGTCAAAATCAAAGTCGTGAGACTTCACTCCCTATTTTTTATAAAGAGTCGACCAAGGAGGACTGCTCGTCCTATCCTCCTTGCCTATTGTTTTCACATCAGCCAAGACATCCCTAGCGAAGTTACATGCATTGGTTACTGGCTTCGTGCTTATTCGAAAATTGCTAACGCTTCCGATGGTACATCCCCCCTTTGTATTAAACAGATAGTCCGAAAGCTAGCGAGGCATCCAGGCCTCGCTCACGCGATTTTCTTCAACGCCCTTTCGCAGGGGAAGGTGAGCTTCCGCTATTTCTGGGTTAGCTGTGTATATCAAAAGAGTTCTGCCTGTCCCATCTTTCTTGTACTATTTTGAAAAGTAAGTATATTAAATGGAAAAATAACGCTATAAAGTTCATATTTAAATTAGAAATCATTCAATGCTCGATGTTTTTAATATTTATGTTCTGCGATTCGAGCTGATGTCTACTCAAGGTGAGTTTCATGACTTTAGATATACGAGGAAGTAAGAAGACAACTGGTATTAGTGATAATCAATTTGTTGTTTTCGAAGAGTTATTGTCGAATGCTATAGATTCATATTTGATTAGAAAGCATTCTTCAAATGATATTTCCGCTCTCAATGTGAATTTTGAAATTGAACTGTATGGAAATGATTTATTCTTAGAGGAAAGTTTTGGATTGAAAATAACTTGTACTGATAATGGTGCTGGCATGGCCGATCAACAAGTAAAAGCATTTGTAACGAAAGACTCTACTTTTAAAGATGATCTAAGAATTAATGGGATCGGTAAGTGCTTTGGTTCGGGAAGAGTTCAGTATTTTCATTTTTTTGACCGTATAAAAATCAGAAGCATCTTTGAAAAAGGACATTCTTTACTATTGCGTACGTTAGATGTTGAAAGTAACACTAACGAGATATCTGAAACATCTTTTATTACAACAGAAGCTGACAGTAGCACTTTAGAGACCAGTATTTCTTTAATTGGTTTATCAAACGATGCAATGAGAAAACATTTTGCATCTAAGAGTTTATCTAGTGAGTTTTCTGCCGAAAATATTAAACGTCATATATTAATTACATTTCTTCAGAGATTCATAGCTCTTAAGGATATAATTGGTGATTTTTTAATTGAAATTGTTTTTTCTATAAATGGTTCTGATAAGAAAATAGCAGTTATCAATTCATTTGATCTACCAAATAGACTTCCTGTAGAAAAAATACCTATTTATTGCCTACATGGTATTGATGCTAAACTACCTGAATACTATCTTAATGTTAGTACTTATGAGTTTTCTGAAAATGAATATCCAAGCTTTGTTCATGATGTAGCGCTGTGCGCCAACTCATCAATAGTAAAATATCTTACAAATACATATTTAAAAGTAAAAAAGGATAGAACTAGAGCGATAAATAATAAGTTTTATCTAATCTTAGTTGAAAGTGATTATTTAGAACGCAAAGTAAATGTTCGACGCGACAATTTTGATATACGAACAAGTTGTAGACATAGCGATATGATATCTATTGAACCATCAATAGAGGATATCATCGATTCGCTTGAGGACTATGTTTTGAGTATATTAACCCCAACTGATTTTGATCGGGAACTCTTAATTAAAGAAACTGGCGTGAAATTTGGTATATCACCAAGTATGCTTTTAGATACTAGAGTGAAAGTCAAGTATGGCGATACTGCAGATATGATAGCTAAGCGTGTATTAAAAAAGTATCAAGAAGAGATTGTTAATGATACAGAAAGTATTTTCGACATGAAGCAGAAGCTAATAGAGTTAGATCCAAGAAACTCTGACTTTCGTGACAGTGTTAATGCTATGTCTTGGAAGTATACATCAACAATCAAAAAAATGGATATGGCTAATTTATCTCAACTAGTTGTCAGGCGTTCAGCTATGCTAGAGGTTCTTACTTGCGCTATTAAAGGTGAGTTATCAGTCCAAGATAGTAAAAGTGGGAGGAATGAAAATGAAAAATTAATCCATAACATATTTTTTCCAACAGGTAAGGATAGTAAGGATATAATAGATCATGATATATGGATTCTAAATGAAGAGTATCATTACTTTGAACATATTGCGTCAGATAAAGCGTTGGCATCTATACCTTGGAATGAAAGTGATAAATTGTTCGATGTAAATATTGACAGTGAGTTGGAGGTGCTTTTCAATAAAAACAATTCTGAAAACAGATTGAAAAGACCTGATATTGCGATATTTAATCAAGAGGGTTCTGCTATTATTATTGAGTTTAAGGCTCCAGGTGTTGAACTTCAGGAACATACTAATGATCTTGTTCAATATGCTAGATTGTTGGCGGCCAAGTCAAAAGGTAGGATTAGAAAATTTTATGGTTACTTAATTGGTGATAAAATAGATGAAAGCCGAATGCCACCAGCATATACGAAATTCGCTAGTGGTAATGGTTATTTCAATACGGATAGAATTAATGATTTTTCGAGTGGAATACAATATGGTGAATTATATTCCGAAATATTGTTCTATAAAGACTTTGTTGACCGCGCAGAACAACGTTTGAAAATTTACAAAGAGAAACTTGGAATATAAAAAAGATAGGACATGCATAACTCTTTTGGGATTAACCGCCGACACTACCCCTACAGAAGTTCCCTCCCCTCGGAGTTGCCGCAGGGCATTTGCGTTCGTTGCGTGAGCGAGGCATGGATAATGGAATGGACCCATCCACTTTAAATCGGCCTCGCAATGGGCCACGATGTAGTCGCTAAAACTCATCAGAAAGAGGACGGGTCCACCTATGAAGATTACTACAATCGGTTTAGATATCGCAAAGTCTGTTTTTCATGCTGTTGGCGTCGATAAAGCAGGCAAGTTAATTAAAAAGAAAATGCTTAGACGCAAAGACTTGCTGCCCTTTGTCGCTCAAATTGAGCCTTGTCTGATTGTGATGGAAGCCTGTAGTGGCGCAAATTACTGGACCAGAGAATTTGAGCTGTTGGGCCACAGCGTCAAGTTAATTGCTCCTCAATTTGTCGTGCCTTTTCGGCAAGGTAACAAAAATGACTACAATGATGCTTTAGCCATCGCGGAGGCTGCGCAGCGACCCAACATGCGGTTTGTAAAACCCAAAAGCGTCGAGCAGCAAGATGTGCAACTGCTCCACCGAATGCGCGAACGATTAACTAAGCAATCAACAGCCTTAATCAACCAAGTGCGAGGTATGTTAGCTGAATACGGCATCGTGATAGCCAAAAGTAAATCGGCTTTTAAAGTACAGTTTCCTGAGATTTTGACTAACGAAACCAATGCGCTGACTACCAAAGGTCGAACAATTTTTTATCAGTTATATGAAGAGTTTACAGATATAGAAAGACGGCTTAAGGATTGTGATACCCAAGTACTCACTGAAACGAAAAACAATGTGATTTGCCAGCGTTTAGAGACTATCCCAGGTATTGGTCCCGTCACCGCTACGGCCTTTTATGCGGCTGCTGGAGAGGGTAAAGACTTCAGTAATGGTAGACACTTTTCAGCTTGGTGTGGCTTGGTTCCCAAGCAACACAGCAGCGGAGGTAAAGATAACCTCCTTGGGATAAGCAAGCGGGGAAATGCGTATTTACGTACCCTGTTTATTCACGGCGCCAGAGCGGTGTTGCAGCACAGTTGTCATAAACAGGATAAATTTAGCTGCTGGGCAATACAGTTAGCAGAGCGCCGAGGTTTTAATCGAGCCTGTGTGGCCGTCGCCAATAAACTCGCGAGAATGGCATGGGTTATCGCGGCGCGTGAGGAAGAGTATCGGCTTCCAGTATAGTACTGAATAGATTCAATAAACGTGAATAATTAACCAACCAGCAAGTTGCTAAGACACTTGATTTGATGATGAGACAGTCAGACTGATCTACTAAAAACCTTAGTCGGGCATAGGCTCATTACGAAGCCGCAGGGATGATAAGGACTGTAGAAGCAGATATCCATCAGGGCCAGAGGGATCCCTCAATAACAGGCCGGATATATGGGTGCAATGAACTCTTCTCAAAATCGTTATCGAATGTCTTGCAAACCGGATGGGTCCATATATGCCGAGATAGCGTCAGTCGAATCAGGGACGAGCGTCTGACGCGGTAGCATAAGAACGCTAAATGCCCAAGGGGCTTTCAACTCCGTTAGGGGCGTCTTGGAGAATCCAAGGAGGATAGGACGAGCAGTCCTCCTTGGTCGGGTGTGGGGTGAAGCCCCACGACGTTGATCCAAACGAAGTTTGGAAAGCTTTAAAGTCGATATTCCTAGCATTCGCTAGAACTATAGAAATAATAAACCCCAGTAAAAACTGGTGTTTATAGAAAGATCGGACTTACACAACTCTTTTGAGATTTAGGGCCAATGCCGAGATCACTGAAGTTCACCTTCCCCTCGGGATGCCGCAGGTACAGGTCCTGCTTAATTTAAACCAAGCCTACCATCCCCAAATGATATGTCTGCAATCTTCTTTAGTGAAATGTTGTGTTGGGTATTATTTCATATGAAAGATGTTGTGTTAGCGCTATGGCACATACCTAGTTTACAGATAAATGCTTCCACGACTTTCTAATCGCTAAAATCTAGGTTATTACTATTCTATCAGTAAGATAAAGCGCTGAACCCGTTTGATAAAGTGAGTTCTGTTGTCACTGTTTGAGTCGTTACGGGCTGCCTTGTCGTGTCCACTGTGGAAGGCTGTTGGTTGGAATACTACTTAGGAGAAGGCCCGCTTATCGCGGTGTTCATCCTAAAAACAAATTATTAATCAGTGCAGGAGCAAATATGAAAAAAGTGGTAATGATTGCCATGGCGACGGTCTTACTGGGGATGGGTGGATGCTCGGTAAAGGAAAGGGCGATGAGTGGGTTTCAAGTTGTGCCCTTTGATGCGTTCAAAACGAGTGAAACTAATCCCAATCAGCGTATTTATAAGGAGCAGGGTGTAGATCTGCGCCAGTACAATCAAGTGTTGCTCGATCCATTACAGTTTATTCGTCAAGAGAATGGCCAGTGGTATCTATTAACGGCTAATGAGCAGAATGAGATTGGCCGTTATTATCATACGAAGTTTAAAAATGAATTGACGAAAAATGGAGTCAAGATTGCGACTGAGTCTGGCCCTGGCGTGATTAGAGTTCAAGCGGCGGTGACAAATTTCGATTTAACTCGACCAGAGCTTAAATTACGCGATTTATTACCGGCGAAGATTGCCATTGATGTGACAAAAGAGGCAATAGGTATGGAGCCTTACTTGCTCAAGGTTGGCAGCATGTCGCAATTGCTCGACTCACAAAGCGGTAAGTTATTAGTACGAGTTTTAGATGCTCGCGAGAGTGAAGACACTACCCAAAAAGATACCCCAATTAGTGCAAGCGAGCTGGAAAAGATGATCGACCAGTGGGCTGCGAGTCGCGCTAAACAGTTAGCTGATAATTTAGGAAAATAAGCGTACAAGTCTATTCCTAGCCATCAGTGATACTTGTCGTTGTTGATCAATTAATATAAACCCCAGTAAAAACTGGGGTTTATATTTTATCGATAGGATAATACTCGAGCCGTGACAACAAAAAAGCATGCAGTGGATAACCTGCCTTTCGTGATGGTCACAGATATTGAGCGTTAGGTTGCTGGGTAAGGCGAGCCAGAGTATTGCGGAGCATAAAACGTCCTTGTTTAATGCTTGTGCAAGACACTTCGGAGATTAGCAAGTAGTAGTATGAAGGTGTGTTTATGCCTCTTCCTCTATTTTAGGGCGCTGGGCACTGCAACATTGATCCTGTAAAAAATGTACGAGTCCTTGTAATAATTGATAATCGGGTACGCAGTACAATACTCTTCCTTCACGTCGCTGCGAGATAATCCCCGCTGATACTAAGGCGCTAATATGATGCGAGAGTGTAGAACCCGGGATCTGCAACTCTTCTTGTAGTTGCCCCACGGCAACGCCTTCGTAGCCACCTTTTACCAATATCCTGAACAGGGCAAGACGAGTAGGATGTCCGAGTTCTTTCAATACTTTAGCTGCATTTTCAATATTCATATTGATACTATTGTTTTCGTTTATGCCATCAATTTATTCGATAATACCAGAATTATCTATCTTTAAGCGGCTTCAAAAAGCACTGCCATCCCCAATGAGTATGAACTTTATCTGCGGTTGATACTGTGTTCACACTATATTTCTACATTTATGGAAATTTAGTGTTGAAAATTGTCGTTATCATAACTATTATTCTAGAAAATTCGAAATATTTTGAGGATAGAAATGAATCCACAGCTCATCACTATGCTAAAAGAAACGGTAAATATGTTTGCGTTTCTTGCGCTTGAGTTAACCTTGTTATTCCTTGTGATTAGCTATCTCGTTGGTATGCTTCAAGAGTTTGTTACCCCTCAAAAAGTGCAATCCATTTTGAGTTCGCGTAATGGCAAAGGATATTTGATTGCTGCTTTACTTGGGTCTATTACGCCATTTTGCTCTTGCTCAACGATCCCATTCTTAAAAGGTTTACTCAGGGCTCGTGCTGGCTTTGGTCCTATGATGGTGTTTCTATTTGCTAGCCCATTACTAAACCCTATCATTGTGGGATTATTCGTGGTCACTTTCGGTGTGAAAGTCGCGGTATTTTACTTTGTCATGGCAATGGGAGTATCGGTCATTGCGGGCTATATCCTTGAAAAACTAGGATTCGAACGATATGTGCGTAAAGAGGCTTATGGTCAAGAAAATGTAGATCACTCAAGTTGCTGCGACACAAAAGCAGCACCAGCCTTATCTTCATGCGGTGAAAGCACTAAATTAGCGCCGATTGTATCCCTGTGTAGTGATGTAAAGCCTTCACCTAAGATGTTCCTTTATGCTGATGTTAAGCCTACTTCAGCACTATCTTCCTGCTGCGAAACCAAACCAGCGCCGTTAGCATCTTCCTGCTGCGAAACCAAACCAGCGCCGTTTGCATCTTCCTGCTGCGAAACCAAACCTGCACCGTTAGCATCTTCCTGCTGCGAAACCAAACCAACGCCGTTAGCATCTTCCTGCTGTGGGACAACATCGGCGTCGGTTACTCCTGGTGCTGATATCCCGACTGTACCGCCTAAACTCGATATTGTGAGTCGTTCATTGCGAGTTTGGCGCACCACATGGAAGGACTTTAAGCATGTATTACCCTATCTTTTTGTCGGGGTGTTACTCGGCTCATTTATCTATGGCTTTATTCCCACTGAATTTATCGTGAACTATGCCGGCGAGGCCACTTGGTATGCCATTCCTGTTGCTGCGGTTATTGGCATTCCCCTTTATATTCGTGCCGAAGCTGTCATCCCTCTTACAGCGGCATTAGTCCAAAAAGGTATGGCAATGGGCTCCGTGATGGCATTTATCATCGGCAGTGCTGGCGCGAGTATCACTGAAGTGATTTTGTTAAAAGCAATCTTTAAAAATCAAATGATTGCTGCCTTTCTCGGCGTTATTTTAGGTATGGCTATCGCATCAGGATTTCTTTATGGTTTAGTCTTTTAAATTAAGCCTTCTATCCACAGTAAACCTAATACGCTTTTGATGTGTCTTTAAGTGGTGCGAATGGAGAGGCTTGGGGAGTAACCAAGTCGTTAGATATGGGCGTTGTTCGACAAGGACTCTCGTTCGTGAGTCGGTTAAAAAAGCGATCAAACCTAAAAGCAAAACCCCAGTTTTCACTGGGGTTTATTGTTTGAGCTTAGGTTGGCAAAGGTTATCCTGCCAAGCTAATCAATGCGTTATTTGATAAACGCGAAGGCATCGCCGTAGAGATGGGCTTCTTCAACACCCATTTCGCGGAAGATTTCGCGGGCGGCACCGACCATATCGAAACGACCTGCGATATAGATGTCATAGCCATTGAGGCTAATAAAATCCTGTTTGATTTGCGCGAGCAGATTGGCGGTTTTGCCTTGCCAGTTTGCTGGGGCCTCTTCAATAACGGGCACAAAATGCAACCAAGGGTGAGCGTCGTGCCATGCGCGGGCGATGCTTTCGTAGTACATCGCATCTTGGGTGCGGCAACCCCAATACAAGGTTGTTTCGACCTGTTGGCCGAGGGCGATTTGTTGCTCGACAATACTCTTGATGTAAGAGAAGCCTGTGCCACCGGCGATCAATAAACGTGGGCGCAGGCTGTCGTGGCGTAGGTGAGCGTCGCCACCTGGCGCTTCGATGTCGATATGCGTGTTATTACGCAATCTTTCAACTACTTGCATTGGATAACTTTCGCTGACGGCCGCACCAATATGAAGCTCAATCACTTCGGCATTAGGGGCGGACGCGATAGAGAAGGGACGTTTATCTTTTTCACCCATCACAACACACAGGTATTGTCCCGCTTGAAACTCCAAGGGGGTATCAGGCTTTAACCACACCTGATATACGGAGTCGTTAAAGGGGGTTACTTTCTCTATCTTACAACGTATGGTTTTCATCAAACTTCCTTTGCACCTTTTTATCTAGTTAGAGGTGTCACATTAAGGCCATTCGCGGCCAATTCTCTTGGCTTAAGTGGGTACGTCGTGCTTAAGCTGAATTATAGGGTTGGGCTGTCGTCTATGCCTAACTCATCCCAGATTGAGTCGATCTTTTGCTTAACCTTAGGGTCCATCACAATCGGCGTGCCCCATTCGCGGGTGGTTTCGCCTTCCCACTTATTGGTGGCATCGAGGCCCATTTTGGAGCCGAGACCCGCTACGGGAGAGGCAAAGTCGAGGTAATCGATAGGGGTATTATCGATCATCACGGTATCGCGTTTCGGGTCCATGCGGGTGGTAATGGCCCAAATCACGTCGTTCCAGTCGCGGCAATTCACATCGTCATCGACCACCACAATAAACTTGGTGTACATAAATTGGCGCAGGAACGACCAAGCGCCCATCATCACCCGTTTCGCATGGCCGGGGTATTGTTTGCGAATCGAGATCACTGCCATCCGGTAAGAACAACCTTCAGGAGGCAGATAAAAATCAATAATTTCAGGATATTGCTTACGCAAAATCGGCACAAACACTTCGTTGAGTGCCACGCCTAACATGGCGGGTTCATCCGGTGGACGGCCAGTGTAGGTGCTGTGGTAAATCGGATCTTTACGGTGAGTAATATGGGTCACAGTAAAGACGGGGAATTTATCCGTCTCGTTGTAGTAACCCGTGTGGTCGCCGTAGGGGCCTTCTTCGGCCATTTCGTCGGGATCGATATAGCCTTCAAGGATAATCTCGCTGCTGGCGGGTACTTCTAAATCACAGCTTAAGGCTTTGCAGACTTCGGTGCGTTCACCGCGCAGCAATCCTGCAAAGGCGTATTCGCTCATCGCATCAGGTACTGGGGTTACCGCGCCTAAAATAGTCACTGGATCTGAGCCTAAGGCTACAACTACAGGGTAACGCTCACCGGGGAATTGCTCTTTAAAATCAGCAAAATCAAGCGCGCCACCACGGTGGGATAGCCAGCGCATAATGAGTTTATTCTTACCTAGCAATTGTTGGCGATAGATCCCAAGGTTTTGGCGATTCTTACGCGGGCCTTTAGTAATGGTTAAGCCCCAAGTGACCAGCGGCGCGACATCGCCCGGCCAACAATGCTGAATCGGTAACTGGGTTAAATCGACTTCATCGCCAGTTTTTACCACTTGCTGACAGGCGGGATTACGCACCGTCTTGGGTGGCATATTCAAGGCTTGCTTGAACATAGGAATTTTTGAAATCGCGTCTTTAAAACCGCGTGGTGGCTCGGGTTCTTTTAAAAACGCTAATAGCTCACCGACTTCGCGCAGCGCTAACGGGTCGTCTTTACCCAGCGCCATGGCGACACGTTTTGGAGTACCAAAGAGGTTGGCCAGCACTGGCATGGAATGATTGGTTGGATTTTCGAACAGAAGTGCAGGGCCTTTGGCACGCAGAACGCGATCGGCGATCTCTGTCATTTCTAAATGAGGATCAACGGGGTAGCTAATGCGTTTGAGTTCGCCATTGGCTTCCAGATGATCGATAAAGCTGCGTAAATCCTTAAAACTCATGTGGAAATAGCCTCTGCAGTGGAAATCCGTGTGGCGCGCACTATAGCATTTTTCTGTTTTAGGGTTAACCTATTCAGTGATCTTCCAGCTTTGGAAGCGTAAAATACTTGTCCTAGGTCGGTGTTAATTTGACCAACGCCCGGTATATCGAGGTTTATATGAGATTCTATTCATTCCTTGCTAAAGATAAATGCCTTAAACATCAATCGGTTTGCTTAAGTAAGCACGCGGAGCCTTGGCATAAAACAGGCTTGGCTTTGTCTTTACTCGGCGCCTTGTTGATCGGTGGTCTTGCCGCGCCAGATTGGGCTATTGCGGGGGATCGAGGCACAAATGATCGCTATAGCGAGAGTTATGGGCGCCAAGATAATCACTATAAAAAGCATCATAAACATAGTGATAGCCATCGTTACTATCGCCCATATTACCGTCCCTATTATCCTTGGGGATTGGGTTTAGGAGTTGGCTTAGCGACGGGCTGGAACCTTGGCTATGGCTGGAATGATGGGATATGGAATGACGACTGGCGTTGGAATCGCGAGCGTTACTGGCATTCGCCTTATTCGGGCATCGGTTTGTCGATCCCGACGGGCTATGATGATACGCCAGTGGCCATTTCTGCGCCTGTGCGTGTTACCACCAGCATGCAATATTCGCCGAGCGAAGGCCGTATGGTGTCGAATATGCCAACCAATAGCGCGACTGTGATATCACAAACAGGCACATCGACGGCGAGCGCCTCAACAGCTTCGGCGGAGCAAATTGCCAATGTGCCCCGTGCACGGGCGGCGCGCAGTGTGTCGAGCCTGCCGAGCAATGCCAGAATAGTGCAACAGGATGGCCGTACCTTATATGAGTGGCAAGGTACGCTTTACGCCTTCGATTGGAATAGCCAAACCTATCAAGAACAGTTAGTGAAGTAATATTGTTTTAGACCTTATCGACGGGAGCCCCGAGTGGGCTCCTGTTTTTTTCTTAGCCAGTTGTCGTTTTATAGAATCGCGGAGAAATCGTTTGCAAGCAGTTCAACCCAACGCTCAACCCCCAGCTCAAAGCAGCGCGCTTTGGGTGTTACTCGCCTTGGCATTAGGCACCTTTGCCTTAGGCACCACAGAATTTGCCGCCATGACCTTAGTGCCTTATATCGCCAGTGATTTAAGCGTCGATGTCGCTCATGTGAGTTATGCCATCAGTGCCTATGCCCTTGGGGTGGTGGTGGGCTCGCCCATCATTATGGTGCTGGGGGTGAGGATTAAGCGGCGCACGCTGTTAATCGCCTTGGCCGCCATGATGGCGGTTGCCAATGGCTTAAGCGCCCTAGCACCCAGCTTGAATTGGTTAGTCTTTTTCCGCTTTTTAAGTGGCTTGCCCCATGGTGCATATTTTGGTGTCGCTATGTTACTGGCGGCGTCCTTAGTGCCTCCCGAGATGAAGGCTCGAGCGGTTTCTCGGGTGATTATCGGCTTAACCTTAGCCACTATTGTTGGCGTGCCCTTCGCGACCTGGATGGGGCAAACCGTCGGTTGGCGCTCTGGTATCGGCATAGTGGCGATTATTGCCGCCGTGACTGCTGTTATGTTGTATTTTCTCGCGCCGAATGTCGCCGTACCGCAAAATGCCAGCCCGAAAAAAGAGCTGCAAACCCTGAAGAACCGCGAAGTTTGGCTCACGCTCGGCATTGCGGCTATCGGTTTTGGTGGGATTTTCTGTGTGTATACCTATCTGGCCGAAACACTGATCCAAGTCACCCAAGTCGAGCCTTTTAAAATCCCGGTGATGATGGCGGTCTTTGGGATTGGCGCCACCTTAGGTACCTTAGTCTGTGGCTGGGCGGCGGATAAGTCGGCGCTGGCGGCGGCATTTTGGTCGTTGGTGTTAAGTACCTTAGTGTTGGCGCTGTATCCGAGTTTGACGGGATCTTACTGGGCATTAATGCCGATAGTATTCTTTGTGGGTTCGGGGATTGGTTTGGCAACCATAGTACAGGCGCGATTAATGGATGTGGCTCCCGATGGGCAGGCCATGACCGGCGCTTTAGTACAATGTGCCTTTAACCTTGCTAATGCCATTGGCCCTTGGGTGGGCAGTTTAGTGATCTTATCTGGCCAAGGTATTGCCGCGACTGGCTATGCCGCAGCACTTTTATCCCTCGGCGGTTTAGTCATGTGGTGGTTAACCCATAGGGAGAGCCGTCGCGCTGATAATCTTTGTACTGCAAATTGCATTGATTAAGCTGACCATGACGGCGCAGATCTATATCTGCGCCGCCTATCGGTTAATTTCTTAACTTTTTAACCTCTTTGTATGGTGATATCGGCGATATAACCATGCTCAGTGGCAAGCAGCGCTTGTTTTAGCATGCCTGCGGTCTCATCGGCGGACATAAAGCTTGAGGTGTCTAGACTCTTACCACTGCTTGGCCAAAAGCCGGTATCCATACCGCCGGGATAAACCGCAATCAACTTCATTGGACTTTGCTTGAGCTCCAAACGTACCGATTCGATAAAGCCCCGCACCGCCCATTTGGCGGCGCAGTAGGTCGATTCACCCGCTTTGGCGGCGAGGGCGGCGGTGGACATAACGATCACCACCTTAACCGCTTGCTGCTTATAGCGTTTCACCAATTCACGCACCAGCAGAATCGTTGAGGTGACATTGTTATTCAGCAGCGCTTGGATTTCGCTCGCACCTTGGGTTTCCAGTGCGCCAAAGTAACCACTGCCAGCGCAGTGGATAACCGTATCGGGGGCATCGGTAAGGCCATCGAATAGCGCTTCGACACTCGCTTCGTCTGCTAAATTGGCACTGATGGCGCTAATGCTTTGATTCGAAAATGGGCTGAGGGCATTGGCCACGGTATGCAGACGGTTGGCATCGCGTCCCGTCAGTGTAAGTGCTTGGTTATCCTTGGCATACAGGGCGGCTAATGCTGCGCCTAAGCCACTGCTTGCGCCAGTAATCAGTATCATCTTTACCTCTAAATTCTATTTCGAAGTCTAGGTTTCGATCAGAGTGAACAGCGGCTGGTCGAAGGCGACCTCATCTCCGTCTTTCACCCAAATAGCGCCGACTATACCGTCACGCTCGGCCTCGATGGGATTTTGCATTCGCATGGCTTCGATAATGCAAAGCGTGTCGCCGCGAGCCACCCGTTGACCGATGCGCACCAAGGGCACCTCGGTTTGGCCTTGCGAGGTATGGAAGCTGCCCACCATGGGCGATACTTGCACAAAGCCTTCAATCACAGGCAGGGCGTCACGGGCTTTCGCCAGCTTTGGGCTTGATGCAGTGGAAGGCGGAGGATTATGCGCGCCTTCAGGTGCGCTTGTGGGATGCGGGCCGTAGCGGGTGATGCGAATGGACTCTTCCCCTTCGGTAATCGCCAGTTCTGCAATCCCAGATTCCTGCACTAATTCAATCAGTTTTTTGATCTTTCGAAGGTCAACCGCCATGGCTTGTGGCTCCCTGTACTCACGCTAATCGCGTTTATGCCTTCAATCTCTTAATCGCCGCCGCGAGGGCAAACTCATAGCCCTGGGCGCCGAAACCACAAATCACCCCAATGGCCTTATCGGACAAATAGGAGTGGTGGCGGAATGGCTCGCGGGCATGGACATTGGATAAATGCACTTCAAAGAAGGGAATATCCACCCCGAGCAGTGCGTCACGCAGGGCCACACTGGTGTGGGTAAAGGCTGCGGGGTTGATAATAATCATCTGCGCATCGGTAGCATGGATAGCGTTGATCAGTTCAAATTCGGCATTCGATTGAATATGCTCAAGTTCAACACCTGCTGCTTGAGCTTGTTCACTCAAAATGGCAACGATATCGGCTAAGGTTTGATGACCGTAAACACTGGGTTCGCGGCGGCCAAGGAGGTTTAAATTGGGGCCATTGATGAGCAGAACTTTATGATTCATTACGCTTTCCTTTTACGACATGCCTTAACGGGTTGAATGCCATTAACTTAACCTGTTCGGGCGGATTTTGCATTATGAATGTCGTTACTGTGCAAGCTGGGTTAATCCAACTTAATCTGGCGCATAGCCTTAGTGGCACCACGTTGTTTTTTGGTGTCTAAGCGTTTGGTTTGGCTGCTTTTGGTCGCACGGGTGGGGATACGTTTTTTGGGCACTTCGGCCACGCTGGCAACTAGGGCGATAAATTGTTCCAATGCGGTTTGCCGATTCGCCTCTTGGCTGCGGCTCGCCTGACATTTGATAATGATTTTGCCGCTGGCGGTAATCCGATGATCGGCTTTTTGCAGCAGGTGCTGCTGATAAAACTCGGGTAATGACGAGTTTCTGATATCAAAAATCAATTGGGCGGCGGTGGAGACTTTATTGACATTCTGCCCGCCAGCCCCGCTTGAGCGGATAAATTGCCACTCGATTTCATTTTCCGGAAGTTCCACACGGTTTGAGATTTTTATCATGGCAGACTTAGGGTTTTGTCCAATTGCTTTGAGAAGCGAGCAATAACTGCTTATGGCTTTTCAATAGATTTGTTATCATCGGGCGCATTCTTGCAGGGCAGGCGTGGTTGCCCGTTCGCAAAATAGTGTTCTCGTTTCGGAGTGCCTTTATGTTATGCCAAATCCCCGATATTGCTAAGGGTGTTATCAGTCTTTTCGCCAGTGGTCGACTCTCTTCAACCGATTATCGTACCCGCTTACAGCCGGCCATTAAGAGTTACCGCAAGGATTGGGGACAGGTTTGCCTGTATATTGAGGCGGACGTCTTACTCGAAGGTTGGGAATTTGAGTCGCTAACGGGCAGTGGTGAAGTCCAACTTCCTAATTTTGAAGCTTTAGTATTTGTTGGCGGCCCAGATTGGGTGGGTAATGCTGTGCGCTTACTCGGCCCCTTTATGCAGGGCGAAGTGGCTTGGTTCCCCTTGGAGCAGAAAGCCAAAGCCATTGCGTGGATCGCTAAACGTTCAACTTTTTAATGACCCATGGTGGGTATAACTTATAGGGAATTAACTATGTCTTTGTTGAAAACTATGACTGCCAAACCGACCGCTAAATTAGGCGCTATCGCCCTAGTGTTGGCCTTTACCGCAGGCTTAAGTGCCTGTGCGCCAGAGGTAGGTAGTGATGCTTGGTGTAAGCAAATGAAGGAAAAACCTAAAGGTGATTGGACGGCGAACGAAGCGGCCGATTACGCCAAACACTGCGTGTTTAAGTAAGTTTTTCAAGCGAATAGTGTCACAGCTTGACAGATTAATCCTTGCAAGCTGTGAACTTATGCTTAAAATCCCTGTCTTAAGTTTGCACAAGCTATTGCTGAATTATGACTAAATCGTCCAAAGGTGATATTTGATTTCGACCGCTAAGCCATTCTTTAGCCGAATGGTGACCCTACTGATAGCCATTATCGTGCTGCAATTTGCGGGCGCGAATTTGGGTGCCCATCAGTTACATGCGGGCAATGGCGTTGAAGAAGCCGAGAATCATCCCCACCTACAATTTAGTGCTCCTGTGACCACCTTAGCTCAATGTGTGGATTGTGTGTGCCCCAATGAGCAGACTCCCGGATTCAGCACCGAGCAGTTTGGTGAAGCCGCATTCAATGCGGGCGTATCGACTACCAGTGCTAGTAGCCACTCACATTTAGTGCAAACCACTGAAATTCAAAACTTTGACCTTTGCCTTGATTGCCAATGCCATGGCGGTCATGTGGCTTTACTCTCCTATTCCGACAGCCAAACGCTTACAGCCTTTGAGGCGGCCTATGTGCCAACGGATTTAGCCTATTTCCCTCCCGATCAATTACCTAAGTACCGCCCACCCA
This sequence comes from Shewanella sp. LZH-2, assembly GCF_016859145.1. Classification (NCBI taxonomy): domain Bacteria; kingdom Pseudomonadati; phylum Pseudomonadota; class Gammaproteobacteria; order Alteromonadales; family Shewanellaceae; genus Shewanella; species Shewanella sp. LZH-2. The sequence continues at coordinate 4,111,674 of NZ_CP069350.1, read as the reverse complement.
TCGCTTAACTCTCAATATCTGCTTATTTCTGGTTGCGTATCTATTGTTCGGGCGCGCCGCAATAAGCCCTTAATTTATCCCCAAAGCAAAGGTTTTATTAACCTAGAACGTGTTTGGTTCGCGCTAGCGCTTTGAGCTTATTCGACATTTTGCCTCTGGGGAGCATTCGATTGGTATCCGCACGTCGATGGCGTAGGGCCAATCCTATTTAGATATTGTTAGGAATTGCGATGAAGAAAACCATTATCGCCCAGACCTTGTTTGGCCTGTTGAGTACGCTAGTGCTCGTTGGTGGACAGGTGAATTACGCTGTTGCAGCAAGCTCAAGCCTAGACGTCAAAGAGTTAGATGCAGTAGCGCAAGGCGAACTGTTAACCCAAGAAACTCAAACCTCGCTGAATCAGTGGTTGCCAGAGTTACTCAAGCAAATTAATCAGTTGCCAGAGGTGCAGGCGCAAATTGCTCGGCAGCAACAGGCTGAGCTGGTGATTGCCGCGGCGGATCGCGCCGTCTATAACCCTGAACTTGGACTCAATTATCAAAACGCCGACACAGATACCTACAGCCTAGGGCTGAGCCAAACCATCGATTGGGGCGATAAGCGTGGCGTAGCAACCCGCCTTGCCCAGCTTGAGGCGCAGATCCTGTTAGCGGATATACAGTTAGAACGCAGTCAGATGTTGGCCGAGCGTCTATTAGCGCTGGCCGAGCAGTCGCAAAGCCACAAGGCGCTTACTTTTGCAGAGCAGCAATTAAGATTTACTCAGGCACAGCTCAATATTGCCGAGCAGCGCTTTGCCGCGGGAGATTTGTCTGATGTTGAGTTGCAACTGCTTAAACTCGAACTGGCAAGCAATACCGCCGACTATGCGCTGGCCGAACAAGCGGCCTTAGTCGCCGAAGGTAAAGTGATTGAGTTACTTGGGGTTGATAAGCTCAAGTTTAGGGAGTTCATCTCTGACATTGGCCAATTTGTGTCGATGATTGCCCCGAAAGCGGAATTACCCGCATTGACCAGTGCCCATCAGCAGGTGTTATTGGCCAAGGCCAATGCCATGAAGGTTAAGGCTGATACAGCGGCGGATCCCACCATCAACCTTGGTCTCGAACGGGAAGGCTCTGACAACAAGTTTGGCGTCGGTGTGGCTATCCCCTTGCAGGTTCGTAATAACTACAGTGAGTTACAGTCGGTTGCAGATAAGGGCATCGCTATCGCAGAGCAGTCCTACTTAGCCCGTGAGCGAGTGCTTACTGCTAAACAGGCGCAATTTAACAATGCCTTACCCCGTTTACTGGCTCGTTACCAAGATTGGCGTGAGCGAGTCGCAGCCTCGGGGAGTAAAGCCGCTAAATCCTTAAGTGAACAGTGGCGCTCGGGCGATGTGAGCACCAGTGAGTATTTACAGAGTCGGCGACAACTTGCGGCCAGTTATTTGGTCGGTTTAAACCTCGAAACGGCGATTTATCAGAGCTGGTTAACCTGGATGGGGGACAGCGGTCAACTGCTGCCCTTTATCGATTCGTTAACAGCCACTTCTCCCACTAACGCCGTGCCAGCCAAGTCAATCGTGAGGTCACACTAATGAATTCAACTTTTCCTAAATCTGTTTTTCACTCTTTCGCCAATGTGTCTGCCGCAGGTTTCATATCGGTGTTTACGCCATCACGTTTAGCGTTGGCACTGATGCTTACCTCGTTAACCGTGATTACGCCAACGTCAGCATTTGCTGGTGACGGCCATGATCATGCTGGCGAAAAACAAGTTAACAACGCAGCGAAGAGTACTGCTGCCGAGCAAGCACCGGATGACCATGGTGAGCAAGCATTAACCTTTACGCCGGCACAGTTGGAGCTGGCGGGAATTCGCCTGTTACCCTTGAGCAGCGATAGCTTAAGTCTTGCCAATTTAAACCTCGATGTTCGAGCAACGGCTTCTTTAGTGGTTGATCGTGATAGAACCGCGACCTTAGCGCCACAGCTCGATGTTCGCGTACAAGCGCGTCATGTGGTACCAGGCCAAGAGGTGAAAAAGGGTGAGCCTTTACTTACCTTGGGTGGCGCAGCCGTTGCGCAGGCACAGGCGGACTACATTAATGCCGCTGCTGAATGGAGTCGAGTCAAGCGCATGAGTGAAGGTGCGGTTAGCGTCAGTCGGCGGATGCAGGCTCAAGTCGATGCCGAACTGAAACGGGCGATTTTAGAGGCGATAAAAATGACCCCTGAGCAAATTCGTACCTTAGAGTCGAGCCCTGAAGCTATCGGTAGCTATCAACTGTTGGCGCCTATCGACGGGCGTGTGCAGCAAGATATCGCCATGCTGGGGCAAGTGTTTAGCGCAGGCACGCCATTAATGCAGTTGACCGATGAGTCGCACCTTTGGGTGGAAGCTCAGCTAACGCCTGCGCAGGCAGTCAATGTGAAGGTGGGAGCCCCAGCGCTGATTCAGGTGGGAGATAAAACCTTAGCAGGTAAGATTATCGGCCGCTCCCACGAGCTGGATAGCGTGACACGTACTGAGCAAGTGTTAGTCAGTATGCCTAATCCTGATCATGTGTTGCACGCTGGGCAATTTGCCGAGCTTTACTTTGCCGATACCTCTCAAAACATGGCAGCGGCGAGTAGCGGATCAGGTATTTCATCGGGAATTGTATTACCAGATGCAGCATTAACCCGAAGCAGTGATGGCGATTGGCAGATTTTTATTCAGGATGAGGATGGTTTTGAAGCCATTGAGGTGGAGCTGGTGCAGCGTCAGCGCGGCTTGAGTTTAGTGCGTGGCAGTGAGCTGGATAAAGCACGGCAGGCACAATTAAAGGTGGTTGTTGCAGGGGCATTTTTCTTGGCATCGGAGCAGGCGAAAGCTGGTTTTGATATTCATGCCCACTAATCGCGATGCCTATCACTGTGCCTATGATTCTCGCTTAAGGAATTCTTATGTTGCAAAAAGCAATCGAAGCCGCGATTAAAAATCGGCTATTAGTGGTGTTGGCGCTGCTGGCGGCGGTCGCTGCCAGTGTGGCCATGTTGCCCAAGTTGAATCTCGATGCCTTTCCCGATGTCACCAACGTACAGGTGACCATCAATACCGAGGCTGAGGGTTTGGCCGCCGAAGAGGTAGAAAAACTCATCAGTTATCCGGTCGAATCGGCCATGTATGCTTTGCCAGCGGTGACTGAAGTGCGTTCGTTATCGCGCACTGGCTTGTCTATTGTGACGGTCGTCTTTGCTGAGGGCACGGATATTTACTTTGCCCGACAGCAAGTGTTTGAGCAGTTACAGGCGGCGCGGGAGATGATCCCAAGCGGGGTGGGTGTGCCAGAAATTGGCCCTAATACCTCTGGATTGGGGCAGATTTATCAATATATTTTGCGGGCAGATCCAAGTGCAGGCATCAATGCCGCCGAGCTGCGTAGTCTTAACGACTACCTCGTCAAACTTATCTTGATGCCCGTTGGCGGCGTGACCGATGTGTTATCTTTTGGCGGCGAAGTTCGCCAATATCAAGTGCAGGTCGACCCTAATAAGTTGCGTGCTTATGGCTTGTCGATGGCGCAGGTGAGTGAGGCGCTCGAAAGCAATAACCGTAACGCTGGTGGCTGGTTTATGGACCAAGGCCAAGAGCAACTAGTGGTTCGAGGCTATGGTATGTTGCCCGCCGGAGAGGCAGGGCTTGCCTCAATTGCTCAAATTCCACTCACTGAAGTACGTGGCACGCCTGTGCGAGTGGGTGACATTGCAAAGGTCGATTTTGGCAGTGAGATCCGCGTAGGTGCCGTGACTATGACGCGTCGCGATGAGGCTGGGCAGGCGCAAGCCTTGGGTGAAGTGGTCGCGGGCGTAGTGCTTAAGCGCATGGGCGCTAACACTAAGGCGACGATTGATGATATCGATGCGCGGATTAATCTGATTGAGCAGGCGTTGCCGAAGGGCGTGTCCTTTGAGGTGTTTTACGATCAAGCGGACTTAGTGGATAAAGCCGTTACCACAGTACGCGATGCGCTGCTGATGGCTTTTGTGTTTATTGTGGTTATCTTAGCGCTGTTCCTTGTGAATATCCGCGCCACCCTGTTGGTGTTGCTGTCTATCCCTGTATCCATCGGTTTGGCGCTGATGGCGATGTCCTATTACGGACTGTCGGCTAACTTGATGTCCCTTGGTGGTTTGGCGGTAGCCATTGGTATGTTGGTCGATGGCTCAGTGGTGATGGTTGAGAATATTTTCAAACATTTAACCCAACCGGATCGCCGTCATTTAGCTGAGGCAAGGGCGCGTGCCGATGGTGAAACTGACCCGTACCATGGTGATGAGGATGGGGGTGTTAACGCTGATGATGACGAACATCAGGGGAATATGGCCGTGCGCATTATGCTGGCGGCGAAAGAAGTGTGCAGTCCTATCTTCTTCGCGACCGCCATCATCATTGTGGTGTTTGCGCCGCTATTTGCGCTGGAAGGAGTTGAGGGCAAGCTGTTCCAACCTATGGCCGTCAGCATTATTTTGGCGATGATTTCCGCCTTGCTGGTGGCATTAATCGCGGTGCCAGCTTTAGCGGTATATCTGTTTAAACGTGGAGTTGTGCTGAAAGAAAGTGTGATCTTAAGGCCGCTGGATAGCGCATATCGCAAACTGCTCAGTGCAACGCTAGCGCGTCCTAAAATGGTGGTACTCAGTGCGGCGCTGATGTTTGTCATGAGCATGGCATTGCTGCCCAGACTCGGCACCGAGTTTGTGCCCGAGTTAGAGGAAGGCACGATTAACCTGAGGGTCACGTTAGCACCCACCGCCAGCCTTGGCACCTCTTTGGATGTAGCACCTAAGCTTGAGGCTTTGCTGCTGGAATTCCCCGAGGTGGAATATGCCTTAAGCCGAATCGGTGCGCCCGAATTAGGCGGCGATCCTGAGCCTGTCAGCAATATTGAAGTCTATATCGGCCTAAAACCCATCGAAGAATGGCAATCGGCCAGTTCGCGTTTGGAGTTGCAACGGCTGATGGAGGAAAAGCTCAGTGTCTTCCCTGGGCTGCTACTCACCTTCTCACAACCGATTGCGACTCGGGTCGATGAGCTGCTTTCGGGGGTTAAGGCTCAGTTAGCGATTAAACTCTTTGGCCCCGATTTAGAAGTCTTATCTGAAAAAGGCCAAGTGCTGACCGATCTGGTGGCGAAAATCCCCGGCGCTGTGGATGTGTCCCTCGAACAGGTGAGTGGGGAGGCGCAGTTGGTAGTGCGGCCAGACCGTTCGCAGCTTGCCCGTTATGGCATCAGTGTCGATCAGGTGATGACACTCGTCAGCCAAGGTATTGGTGGCGCCAGTGCTGGCCAAGTGATCGATGGTAACGCCAGATACGACATTAATTTACGCCTTGCCGCCGAGTTTCGCAGCAGTCCAGATGTGATTAAGGATTTGCTCTTGAGTGGCACCAATGGCGCAATTGTGCGCTTAGGCGAAGTGGCCAGCGTTGCAGTGGAAATGGCGCCGCCGAATATTCGCCGTGACGATGTGCAGCGCCGAGTGGTGGTGCAAGCGAACGTGGCAGGGCGCGACATGGGCTCTGTGGTAAATGATATTTATGCGTTGGTGCCTAAGGCTGATTTGCCTGCTGGATATACTGTGATTGTGGGTGGTCAGTATGAAAATCAGCAGCGGGCACAGCAAAAGCTGATGTTGGTAGTGCCAGTCTCAATCGCCTTGATTGCCTTGCTGTTGTACTTCTCCTTCGGTGCGGTTAAGCAGGTATTACTGATTATGGCGAACGTGCCGCTAGCACTCATCGGCGGTATTGTGGCGTTGTTTGTTAGTAGTACTTATCTGTCGGTGCCAAGCTCCATTGGCTTTATCACGCTGTTTGGGGTGGCTGTGCTCAACGGAGTGGTATTAGTGGATTCGATAAACCAACGCAGGCAGAGCGGCGAGTCGCTCTATGAATCGGTTTATGAAGGCACTGTGGGCCGCTTACGACCAGTATTGATGACGGCATTAACCTCTGCCTTAGGGTTAATTCCGATCTTAGTGTCATCGGGCGTTGGTAGTGAAATCCAAAAGCCGCTAGCGGTGGTGATCATTGGCGGTTTGTTTAGCTCAACGGCACTGACGTTATTGGTATTACCGACCTTATACCGCTGGTTATATCGACACGATAAATTGCCTGACTAGTTGGGGCTGAGTCTTGGCATGATTTTGTGGTAAGTCTCAATGTTAAAGTTTAAAAATCAGCGAGCTATAGTGTTTGATATAGGCTAGGCTTAGCGCTGGTATTAAGGATAAGTATCTCTGGAGAGAGTATGATCGCAGTCATTTTTGAAGTCGTTCCCACGAAAGAAGGAAAGGAAGAGTATCTGCATGTGGCCGCTGAAATGCGCCAGTATTTAGAAGGCCGCAAGGGATTAATTTCGATTGAACGTTTTCAGAGCTTAACCGACGATGGTAAGGTGCTGAGCTTATCGTTTTGGGATGATATGGCCTCTATTACCCAATGGCGTAATCAAATGGCCCACAGCATTGCCGAGCAGACTGGCATAGTGCCTTGTTTGTTTAACGCTTATCGCATCCGTGTCGCCGAAGTGGTGCAAGATTATAGCGAAACCGTGCACGAAGCCGCAGAGTAATCGAGACCTGACAGGTTAAAAACAAAACCCATCGAAATCGATGGGTTTTTTATGTTTAATACTCTGCCTAAGTGACTTTTAAGGCTTATTTTTCCTGTTGAGCTTTAAGCAGATCGCGGATCTCAGACAGTAGTTCTTGATCTTTGGTCGGTGCGGGCGGAGCAGAAGGCGCTTCTTCTTGTTTACGTTTTAAGCTGTTAATGGCTTTTAAGCCCATAAAAATCGCGAAGGCGATAATGGTAAAGTCGATAACGGTTTGGATGAATTTACCGTAAGCGATGACAACCGCAGGCGCATCACCTTGGGCAGCGAGGAGCACAACGCTCAGATCACTAAAATTCACCCCCCCTAAAATGATCCCAATCGGCGGCATAATGATATCGGCCACAAAGGATGAGACTATCTTGCCAAAAGCGGCACCGATGATAATACCCACCGCCATATCGATTACATTGCCACGGGATGCAAAAGCCTTGAACTCTTTAAGTAAGCTCATTAGGTTTCCTCCGAAAATATGATTAAATGTTAAATTTTATTGTATTAACTGTATCAGGAAAACCTTAGGGTCTTTTGCTGCCTGTTACCTTGTCAAGCTTATAGGGGCTTAAGGATTAAGGCAATTCTGAGATTAAGGATTTATTCTGTACTGGCAGATTTCACACTCTCAAGGTTACAGTTGTTAATTTTGCTGTGAATGGGTCTATTTTTGCTGACCGATAAATTCTGGCACTTCTAATACTTGTGAGCCCCAGCGTTTAAACAAAGAGGCGTAGATAAACTCGATAAAAACGCGGTATTTGCGCGGCAGATAGGCTCGCTTGGGATAGCTGAGTACCACCTTGGTTTGCACCATAGGATAATCGTCAAGGAGTCGCACTAAATAGCCTTTCTCTATCGCCTCTTGGGCAATAATCGACGGCACGGCCGTAATGCCAAGCCCTGCAATGGCGGCTTCGCGGGCAATGGTGACATTATTCACTGTTAATTGCGTGACGGGCTCAATGACTACCCAAGTTTTACCATCAAATAGCTTCCATGCCCCTTCAATATGGGCCGACTGTAAACGAATTGCTTTATGTTTAGCCAAATCCTGTGGCACTTTTGGCGTGCCATGTTCGGCCAAATATTTAGGGCTGGCCATTAAGGATTTATAGGCGTTAACTAAGGAATAACTTTGTAGGCGGGTATCACTCGAGTCAGCGATTTGGAATAGCAGATCCACACCTTCTTCTATCACATCCACTTTACGGTTAGTGAGCTCGGCTTCTATGGTGATATCGGGATAAAGGGTTAAAAACTGGGCGAAGATCGGCCCAAGAAACAGTTGGCCTAATTCAATAGGGCATACGATTCTTAGGTTACCTTTGATTAATTGCTGGTGGGCACTGAGCTGATTTTCGGCGCTTTGAAGATCACTTAAGATCTTATTGATTCGATTGTAATAACTCGAACCCGCTTCTGTGAGTTTGAGTGCGCGAGTCGTTCGGAATAATAGCTGAGTACCCGTATCGGCTTCTAGTTCGGCAATTTTGCGACTGACTGTTGCCTTAGTGAGTCCGAGGGCTTTAGCTGCCCCGGTAAAACTACCTTGCTCTACCACTTGAGCAAATATTTGCACCCGATTGAGATCCATGATTGTTACACCTGTGAAACAGTGGGTTGATTTTTAACTACCTAATAAACTTGATGAGACAGTAGTACACTAGTACTCACTAATCAAGGAGTCATTCATGTCCAAAAGTAAGCTCATTATCGCCGTTCCACTATTACTCGCCGCTGCTGCGGGTGGCGGCTATTACTGGTGGACGCAAGTACGTTTTATCGAAACCACTGATAATGCTTATGTTGAGGCCGATATCTCCCATGTGAGCGTAAAAGTGCCAGGTTATGTGGTGTTGTCCGATGTGACCGATAACCAGCATGTGCGTAAGGGCGAGTTATTAGCGCAACTTGAAGATAACCAGTTTAGCGCCAAAGTCAGCCAAGCTGAGGCTGCACTTGCCAGTGCCAAAGCCGATCTACAAACCTTAGCCGCTAAGGTGGATCTGCAACATGCGCTGATCAGCCAAGCGAGTGCGGGTGTGGTGGCGGCGCAGGCTGATAAAATTCGTGCCGAGCAACAATTAAGCCGAGCGAAAAAGTTAAAAGTCAGCAATTACAGCTCACAGGACGATGTCGACCAATTACAGGCGGGTTTTGATTCTGCTGCTGCGCGCCTCGATGAAGCCAAGGCGCTGTTAGTGGCTAAAGAACGTGAGCTTGCTGTGTTTAATGCTCAGCTTAATCAAGCCCGCTCTGTGGTTGAGCAGTCGAATGCGGCATTGGAGCTAGCTAACATTCAGCTCAATGATACCCGTGTGACCGCGCCCTTCTCTGGGGTGATTGGTAAACGCGGCGCTATGGTGGGGCAGTATGTTCAGCCCGGCCAAGCACTCTTTAGTTTGGTTCCGGACGGGGCTGTGTGGATCTCGGCGAACTTTAAAGAAACCCAAATCCAACATATGCAACCCGGGCAGTCGGTGCAGGTCAGTCTCGATGCGTTTCCCGACAAAACCTTTACAGGTGTTATCGATAGTCTGTCGCCGGCGTCCGGAGCCAAATTTAGTCTGCTGCCCGCCGAAAATGCCACGGGTAACTTCACCAAAATCGTGCAGCGTATTCCGGTGCGGATCCGTTTAGAACTGTCCGAAGCAGAGGCGCGTGTCGTCCCTGGGTTAAGTGCGGTGGTGAAGGTCGATACTGCGTCGCATCCGACGACAGCTATCGCTGCTAACGTCGGTCGCTAAGTAGGTCGTTAACATGAGCACAATTGCTGCTGCACCTGAGGCTATCGCCGCAGGGGCTACGCCGAGCGAATATGAGCGTGGTAGTCGCCGTTCGTGGATTGCCGTTTTTGGTGGTTTGATTGGTGCCTTTATGGCGATCCTCGATATTCAAATCACCAATGCCTCGATGAAGGAAATCCAAGGCAGCCTTGGGGCGACGCTTGAGGAAGGCAGCTGGATTTCAACGGCTTATCTGGTTGCCGAGATGATTGCGATTCCGCTCTCGGGCTGGTTAAGCACTGGGCTCTCGGTCAGGCGTTATCTGCTGTCGACCACCGCAGCCTTTATCTTTGCTTCTATTCTGTGTTCGATTTCGTGGAACCTCGAGGCCATGATCGCCTTTCGGGCGTTGCAGGGCTTCTTTGGTGGCGCGTTGATCCCGCTGGCTTTTCGGCTGATCTTAGAATTTTTACCCGAGAATAAACGTGCCGTGGGGATGGCGTTATTCGGGGTGACTGCGACATTTGCGCCCTCGATTGGCCCAACCTTAGGTGGTTGGTTAACTGAGCATTTTAGTTGGCATTACCTGTTTTATATCAACGTGCCGCCCGGATTGCTGGTAATGGCGATGTTGGCCTATGGTCTCGAAAAACGCCCTGTGGTATGGGACAAGCTGAAAAATGCCGATTTAGCGGGCATTGTCACCATGGCGCTGGGCATGGGTTGCCTCGAGGTGGTGCTTGAGGAGGGAAACCGTAAGGATTGGTTTGGCTCGGATTTGATCCGCAATCTCGCCATCATTGCCGCAGTGAATTTAGTGCTGTTTGTGTGGATCCAACTCAACCGTAAAGATCCTTTAGTGAATTTACGCTTACTCGGTAAACGTGATTTTGTGCTTTCAACCGTGGCGTATTTTTTATTGGGGATGGCGCTCTTTGGCGCTATCTATTTGATCCCACTTTATTTGTCTCAAGTGCATGATTACACACCACTGGAAATTGGTGAGGTGATTATGTGGATGGGGTTCCCGCAGCTCTTGGTATTGCCATTAGTGCCGCGGTTAATGCAACGTTTCGACGGACGTTATTTAGCCGCCTTCGGCTTTTTTATGTTTGCCCTCAGTTATTACATGAACAGCCAAATGACCGCAGATTACGCTGGGCAGCAGATGATTGCCTCCCAAGTGGTACGCGCCTTAGGCCAGCCGTTTATTTTAGTGCCTATCGGAATGCTCGCGACTGCGCATTTAAAACCCCATGAAAATCCTTCGGCTTCGACCGTACTGAACGTGATGCGTAACTTAGGTGGGGCCTTTGGTATCGCCTTGGTGGCGACTTTAACCGATAACTTGGCTCGCAGCCATTTGGCCCATGTGAAGGAATCTTTGCCAGCGGTCAGCACGCAGGCGCAGGACTATTTGAATCAGAGTGCCAGTATGTTGCAACAGGGTGGCTCGGATCCCTACACCGCCTCTATGCAGGCCAAGGCATTGTTAGGGCAAACCATGAGTCAGCAGGCCTATATTCAAGCCTATAACGATGTGTTTTTGATTATGGGGGCCCTGTTGTTAATTGCCGTGGTGGCTGTACTGCTTATCCGTAAACCACAAGGCCCAGTCGCCCACGATGCGGTGATCGAATAACACTGAGTCAGTTTTCGCAATGCGTAACCCTTGCGTCTTAATTCCCCCCAGAATTAAGGCGCTTTTTTATGCGCAGAGCTGTGATAGACTCGAGCTCTTTTCCTGTCGTACGCAGAGCCTTTTTATGTCGATACAAGATTCAGTTGAGTGGCAAATTCTTAAATTTAATCAATTAACTGCCAACACCTTATATGAAATCCTTAAACTGCGAGTCGATGTGTTTGTGGTCGAGCAGGCCTGTGCTTATCCAGAGCTTGATGATAAAGATAGACACCCTGAAACCCAGCATTTAATCGGCTTATCGCCTGCGGGCGAGTTACTCACCTATGCCCGTATTTTGCCTCCGGGGCTGAGTTATCCCGAGGCCAGCATTGGCCGAGTGGTGGTGTCATCTGCTGGACGAGGTAAAGGATTGGCAATGCCGTTGATGCTGCGGGCGATCGAATCTGCACTCAGTACTTGGCCCAAGGCGGGGATCCAAATTGGTGCTCAGGATTATCTGAAAAACTTCTACCAAAAACTCGGGTTTAACATCTGTTCTGAAATGTATTTGGAAGATGGCATTCCTCATATCGACATGCGCTACCAGCCTAAGTAATCTAGTTTTAACTAGCTGAATTTACATCTTATTAAGGAAATCAAATGACTACTGTTGCGGACTATAAAATCAATCAACAACAACTCGTTTGCGTCGCGAGCTTTTTAGCCAAAGAAGGCAAAACCGAGGCCTTGATTGCGGCGCTCGCCTCGCTGATCCCCGATACCCGCCGTGAAGCCGGTTGTATTCGGTATGAGCTCAATGTCAGCCGTGATGAACCGCGCCGCGTGACCTTTGTGGAGAAGTTTGTTGATATTACTGCCTTCGATCAGCACTGCGCTAAAGAGGCTATTCAACATTATTTCCACCAAGTGATGCCTGAGTTGGTTGAGTCGTTCCAAGTCGAAACCTATCATCAGGTCATCGTCTAAGTGTTTTACCGTGTTATCGCTTAATAAACCTTATGTCGTCAGTAGAATGTATTAATTTACATTGTCTTTGCAGTTTATAGCATTGTATCAGGAGATTTTATTGGTTAGCTTACTGTCTTCGCTATTCAATGCCGCAACAAAATGTTAAACACTAATTAACTCACGGATGTATACAATGCTAAAAACATGGACACTGAGCCTTATTCCCCTCGTATTTCTCGGTTTGAGCGGTTGTGCATCGACAAATGCTGATACTAACTCTAACTCGAAAGTTACAAATACTGCTGAAAAGAAAGCTGCCAAGGAGTGTGACAAAGTTGCATCTATTGGTTCCAATATTGGACGTTGCAAAAAATAACATCCTGAAGCTTTGGGTTATAAGCATGCTCAATTTAGCTAAATCTGCAATCAATTAGATCAAATTTGTGCGACGGTCTGGTTTGCCATCAGCAGCTACTGATTGACTCCTAAAACACCTGATGAACCCCATCGGGTGTTTTTATTTAAAGGTGTAATGCGGCGGTTAATCGCTCAAAGGGAATAGTAAAATCTGACGCGTTAATTAATTTTATCTATTAAAAATCAAATTGTTAAATCTTGATGGTTGATATTTAAGAGTATGGTGCAGAGAATCGAGCTTAACTTATTAGATAATACTGATATTGAGTTGATTCAATCAGTCGTCAAGAGTTGTAATGGAAGAATTTGGCATTACAGTAAGTCGGCTTATCAAACTGTAATGCCAAAATTTATCGCGGGCAGTACTAAGCGTTATTTTGCCGCTTGATATACCTTAATTCGATTTCTTTCAAACGACGATTAAAGTCTTCTAAATGTGCCAACATGGCGGCTTCGGCTTTGGCTTCATCTTTTTCGATAACGGCTTGAACGATAATATCGTGTAAGCCCAAGGGATGGATTTCATCCGTTGGCGGCTCAAACTTTATTGTTTGATTTTTAAGTAAAATCAATAGTGATTTTACAATTGCCTCTAAGAAACGGTTGCCTGACATTTCTGCTAATAAATAATGCACTTCAGAGCGTAAAGCGACAGTCTCGGGATATGCGTACGAGTCATTTTCATGTCGCAATGCTTCATGCAGCGCAATTGCTTGTGCTGGTGTGCAATTTTTAGCGGCCATCCGAGTGACTTGAGGCTCAATCAAAATACGCGCTTGGCATAACTCAGGAAGTGACAGTTTTCCCATCATAAACATATCATGACAAGCGTCACTTAAACGTTCAAATGTCAGATGTTTAACAAATGCACCACCCGTTGCACCTTGGCGAATTTCTACCAAGCCGCTCGCTTCAAGGCTCTTAATGGCTTCCCTGACAACGGTTCGACTCACTTGGAATAATTCTATGAGTTCGCGTTCGGATGGTAGTTTATCACCAGCTTTATAATCGCCACCTAAAATAGCATTTTTTAGCTGTTGTCCAACTTCACTAGATGCTTTTATCTGCTTAATTGGCTTGAAGTTATGCACTAGTTTGCCCTCAATATGCTTAGTTCTGCCATCTTAACATAAAAGTACTTTTGAGGCAGGAAATGTACTCTCGCTTTTCCTATATTAGTGATTAAAAAACATTCATTTTTGTTGATCAAAGTAACATCTAGATAAATTTCGCAACTAGTTTCTCATATTTGTTCAGTCTTCATTGTTAAGTAAGGTTATACGTCATACATTTCTCTAAAGTGGTTTGGAGTCTGTTTCTTAACCAGTATAGGCATGGCAAACATGTCAACTAATAACAGGAAGATGATGATGAAAATGAAAAGCCTATCTTTTTTTGTGCTGTCTGCTCTTTCTGTATCTGCGTTCGCAGATACAACGATTGATAAAATGTTTAGCGATGGAACGGTTAAAGGTGAATTGCGGTTATTTGATTTTACGCGTGATTATGATGGCGCAACGAATAAAAAACATGATACGTCATTAGGTGGGCTGTTTTATTATAATACCGCTAAAGTTAACGGTATTAGTTTTGGTACTAGCTTTGCCTCTGCTAATCCAATTTGGACTAATGATTCTGATAGTGTTTATGGTTTAGTGGCTCGAGATAAAAATGGCGACCATGATAGTGTCAATCGATTGCAAGAATATTTTATTCAAGGTGATTGGTGGAATACTAAATTTAAACTTGGGGCTCAAGAATTAAGAACTCCGATGATGAATCCTCACGATATTAGAGCCATTCCAAGAACATTTCGTGGTTTTTCTGTTGAAAATAATAGCGTAAATAATCTCACTCTTTCCGCATTGTATATTACGGACTCAATGGGATGGTCTGATAACAGCTTCATATCGGTTAAAGAAGCTGTACAAAGTGAGCTAGCGAGAGCGGGTGTGATTACTGAGGTGGCAGATAACCCTGTTTATGCTCTGGGTGCTAAATATCAGTTACCTTTCGAAGCGGTCAAAACCGAGGTTAATCTTTGGCATTACCGCATGGAAGATGTTTTTAATCAAACCTATGCAAAAGTAAAATTTTCCACTGACATCAGTGCAGTTAATTTTTATCTCACTCCATCTTACTTAACTCAGAAAGCAACGGGTGATGAAACTGGCGGCCCACTAGACACATATCAATATGGTTTCCATCTCGGTGCCAAGTTTGCTGGTGCTGATATCACTTATCTATATGCTAAAACTGGTGATGACACTGTGCTCACTCCATGGGGAGATGAAAAAGTGGTTATTCAACAGGTATATCAATCTGCGCGTGCTGATGAAGAAGTCAATGCATTAAAACTAGCCTATGATTTTGAGAAACTGGGCCTTAATGGATTAGAGGCCTATGCATATTATGGTCAATATGATGTGCCAGAAAATGCTGGTAGTGATTTTAGCGAAATGAACTATTCAATTAGTTATAAATTCTCTGGAGCACTTTCCGGTTTAGGGTTAAAAGCTCGTTATGCCACTATTGATTTTGATCAAGGTGAGAATTTCAATGATGTTCGGTTCTATATTAACTATAAATTTACTTTAGGTCATTAGTACTGAAAACTGCTCCCCTGCAACTTTTTAAGGGTATACCATTGTTTTGGGTATACCTATTTTTTCTTGTGAAATGAATTTTAAATTACTTTTTAATTAGATAATTAAAATTAGAGTATCTATTAAATGGTGAGTTTGAAAATAGTCTGAAGTTGCTTATTAAATAAGGTTAGTTTTTCCATAAATTAAATATTTTGTGAAGTACTGCAAAGATGTTGCTAATACCTCTTTTTATGTATTGTCATATGTCATACATTTAATTGTCGATTGATTGGGTGTTCTTAAGTCAACGCAGCGGTTTTTAGCTTCTAAATACACGTAAAAAATCTGGGCACGAATAGACCCAGCACCATTGTGAGTGCAATACCACTCGCAATGAGGGCAAAGGAGTATCAAATGAGTAATAAATCGAAAGAAATTGATCAATACACAGCGAGTGTGCTTCAAAACGGGATCTCTCGAAGAAGTTTTCTGACTCGAGCGGCAATGGGCAGTGGTGGTTTAGCTTTTGCCTCTTTAGGAATGGGGTCTGCCAGTGCTGCACCACTGCAAGTGGGTGCTGAATGTGCCGAGATTGGCGGTGCTGCCTTAAGTTTTTTACCTAAACCTAAACCGATCGCAGATAAAGATATCGCAACGACTCAAACCTTTGACGTTGTTGTTGTTGGTGCCGGAGCTTCTGGTGTTCCAGCTGCATTATCTGCCAGAGAAAATGGCGCCACAGTTGCCTGTTTACAAAAACAAGCCATTCCTGTTTCACAGGGAAACACTGGTGCTGGTATCGATCTTAAAAACAGTGATAAAGCGGCTATTGAGGCGTTAGTAAGCCGTTTGATGGCTGATAATGCTCACCGCTCGCATCCTGGTTTATTAAGACAATGGGCTTACAACTCCGGTGAAGCAGTCACTTGGGTGATTGATCGAATGAAACAAAGTGGTGGCCAAGTGGTCGATCAGGGTACCAAGGTACAACATGGTATTCGTGGTATTGCGGACCAATCTGATCGTTTAAATTTTGTGACCTCATTCTGTGGCCCTAAACCCTACACAACCGGTGATGGTATTCGTGCACTGGCAAAAACAGCGGAAAAGGCAGGTGTAAAATTCTTCTTTAACACTCCTGCACAACAACTGATCCAAGACGAATCAGGCAAAGTGATCGGTGTTATTGCTCAAACTCGTGATGGTAAGTACCACAAATACATGGCGAAGAAAGGGGTCATCCTGTCTTCTGGTGATTACCAAAATAACAAGGCAATGTGTGATTTCTTTATTCCAGATTTGAAAAACTTTGAACGCAAACAAATGGACCGTACGGGTGATGGCTTTGCCATGGCGTATTGGGCCGGTGGGGTTATTGAACCTGTTGGTCATACCAAAATGTTGCATGACTTCGACGCGGGTCCTGCTTCAATGTGCGATATGCCTTTCTTAGCCGTTAACCGTAAAGGCGAACGCTTCGTTAATGAAACAGTTGAAATGTCATTAATGAATAACTACCTGAAAGATGAGTATAACGCGGGACATTACTCCCAGGTATTTGATTCGGATTACATGACACAAGCGAAGGATTGGCCTGGTCATCTTTATTCTCCAGAGGAGCTTAAGGTTTATATGCCTGAAGTGCCCGGCGAGAAAAAAGGTGTATTCCCTTCTTTGACCAATACCTACGCCGCCAACACCTTAGAAGAATTAGCTGTGAAGCTAGAATGTGATCCCAAAACCTTTGTTGCAAGCGTGAATCGTTACAACGAATTGTGCAAAAAAGGTAAAGACGAAGATTTTGGTAAACCAGCCAGCAAAATGGTTCCAGTGCTTAAACCGCCGTTTTACGGCATTCATCGTCGTATGAGAATTTCAACCTTATGTTCAGGAATTCTGGTGAACGAAAATCATCAAGTACTGGATGCGGATGGTAAAGAAATTCCTGGCCTGTTTATTGTCGGCAACTTGGGTGCGGGCTTCTATGGTGGTGTTGATTACCCATTAACAGTATTCGGTCTGTCTCTGGGACGTTGCTACACCTTTGGCTACTTAGCGGGCAAATACGTCGCGAAACTTTAAACGCCAAATTATCAATAGCGGCTGCTTTTAGTTGGCATCCAGTGACATGAATGATGGAATTTAAAAATGAAAAATCTCACAATTATTTTGGCTCTTGTCTTGGGCATTTTCGCAGCAAGTGCGATAGCAAAAGACAATGTTCTACTCGATCAAACCCATGCTGCAAAAGGGATTAAATGTAACAGTTGCCATGGAACAGGAGAGCGTCAAGCTGTGCCTATGCTTAAGTGTGTGCAATGCCATAACACTGAAAAGCTGGCGCTAAAAACTGAAAACCTGAAACCGACTAACCCCCATAACAACCGTCACTTTGCTACCGAGACGGATTGTGCTAAGTGCCACCACGTACACCAAAAGTCAGAAAATTTATGTGTAAGTTGTCACCCAAGGTTTGATTTGGTTACTCCCTAGAACCTTATCAGCATTAACTTGATATAAAGTATTGCAAATCGAAAATGCCAGTTAATGCTAACTGGCATTTCTTTTGGTCGGGTTTCACGACTTTATGCCTGAGTAACCATTTTTTAATGGCCTTTCCAATGGGTTATTTTCGTACCTACATCATCATCTTCAACGGTTAAGGTATTTATTTTTAGGTTTGTTTTATTAAGCCAGTGAGTGGTTTCTACAAAAATAACTATACATATATGTTTTTTCATATATATTAAATTCCATATGTAATTTTATCTACCTTTGGACTAAACCATGCAACCTGTCGCATTTTTTAAGGCGCTTGCCGATGAAACTCGGTTGAAATGTCTGCTGCTGATCCAGCGGGAAGGGGAATTATGCGTGTGTGAACTGATGGCTGCGCTGTCTGAAAGTCAGCCCAAGGTTTCGCGCCACTTGGCTCAGTTAAAAAAAGCCCGGCTGTTAGTCGATCGACGTCAAGGACAATGGGTGTTTTATCGGATTAATACTGAGATCGCGCCTTGGTGCCAGCAGGTACTTGCCCAAACCTGTGATGATAACGACATCTTTTTGCAGGAGAACCTGCGTAATCTCTGTCAAATGGGTGGGCGGCCTGAGCGAGCAAAAGCGTGTTGTTAATATAGCTTTTGAAACGTACTGGATTGGAGTTTGTCATGGCGGCTATAGAACAATATGTGGAGCTAACCCCCGATTTTAACGTGCTTTTTTTGTGCACACATAATGCTTGTCGGAGCATTTTAGCGGAGGCCATTGCTCGGCAACTGGCATTGGGGTTGCCACTGACTTTTATGAGTGCTGGCAGCGCCCCGTCGGGCAAGGTCCATCCTATGACCCTGAAACATCTTCAGCAACAGGGGTATTCAACCGCAGGCCTTCACAGTAAAAGTTGGGAGGCGTTAGCTGACTTCTCGCCGGATCTGGTTATCACCGTTTGTGATAGTGCAGCGGGCGAAACTTGCCCTTTATGGCTAGGAAATACCCCGAAATTGCACTGGGGATTACCCGATCCAAGCCAGCTGAACGTTGAAGATCAAGATGTCTTATTTTTTAAAATAATCAGATTGTTAGAGGGATGGATAGGTGCTTTGCTGCGTGTTGATTTAAAGGCCGAGCCTAGGGTTTTATCGGCAGCATTACAGCAAATTGTACTTGCCCACCCGTTAGTCGATTAAGAGGTTTATATGGGAATTTTTGAGCGTTATTTAAGTGTTTGGGTCGGGCTGAGCATTATTGCTGGGGTTGTGTTGGGGAATGTTGTCCCCGGTGTATTTGCTGCTGTAGCCGCGCTTGAATATGCCCATGTTAATTTAGTCATCGCCCTGTTTATCTGGGTAATGATTTATCCCATGATGGTGCAGATTGATTTTTCTGCGGTGAAAGATGTTGGCAAAGCGCCGAAGGGATTGATGTTAACGCTTTTCATCAACTGGCTCGTTAAACCTTTTACTATGGCATTGTTAGGCTGGTTATTTTTCAAGTTGCTATTTGCCGACTGGGTTGATCCGCAAACCGCCAGTGAATATATCGCGGGAATGATATTACTCGGTGTGGCGCCTTGTACTGCAATGGTGTTTGTGTGGAGTCAACTGACTAAAGGTGACCCGAACTATACGCTAGTGCAAGTCTCTGTTAACGATATCATTATGGTGTTTTTATTTGCGCCACTCTCGGCATTATTACTCGGTGTGAGCGATATTCAAGTGCCATGGGAAACTCTGTTACTTTCGGTTGTCCTCTATGTGTTATTGCCTTTGATTGCGGGTGTTGCGACTCGAAAACGCCTTGAGACGAGCCATGATACGAGTGCTGTGCCGCAGTTACTGGCTAAACTCAAACCTTGGTCTGTGATTGGGCTACTCGCGACGGTTGTGCTGTTATTTGGTTTTCAAGCGAAGACCATTGTGAGTCAACCACAGAATATTCTACTCATAGCTATCCCTTTGATTATTCAAAGCTATGGCATTTTTATCTTGGCCTATTGGCTTGCCTTAAAACTAAAACTTACCCATGCGATTGCGGCACCAGCGAGCATGATTGGCTCTTCTAACTTTTTTGAGCTGGCGGTCGCTGTGGCTATTTCATTATTTGGTCTGCACTCGGGAGCGGCTCTCGCGACTGTGGTTGGGGTATTAGTTGAGGTGCCTGTGATGTTGTCGCTGGTGTATTTTGCGAATCGTACTCGGCACTGGTTTCAATCTTAATAAATCGCAGGGTGTAGGTCTGCATTGTTTTAAGGAGCGATATGTTCCAAATATTTACTGATTTTGCGACTTGGCTAGTGTTTGGCGTGTTTGGCCTCGATGCGGGTTCGGCCTTGGGCGACGCAGTGCATTTTTTTGTAGAAGATGTCAGTAAAATTTTCGTATTGCTGGTGGTGATGATTTATGTGATCGCCCTGCTGCGGGCGTCCTTAGATGTTGAGCGAGCCCGCAATTATTTAGCGGGCAAGAATAAGGGCGTGGGTTATTTGCTGGGGTCGATTTTTGGCGCCATCACGCCTTTTTGTTCTTGCTCTAGCATACCAGTGTTTTTAGGTTTTACCTCGGCGGGTATTCCCCTTGGGATTACTATGGCCTTTTTGATCACTTCACCTTTGATCAATGAAGTTGCTGTCCTATTACTAATGAGTTTACTCGGTTGGAAATTTACCTTGCTCTATGTGGTTGTGGGGATGGCAGTGGGTATGCTCGGCGGATTATTGCTAGATGCGATGAAGGCTGAGCGTTGGTTGCAATCCTTCGCCGCCGAAGCCCTCGTCCGTGGGCGTCAGATGACAGCATCAAATGCTGTTTCAACGACTCAGCGAGCCCTCTCTTTTTCTGAACGTCACCAATTTGCCAAAGCTGAGGCGATTGATATTTTTGGCCGCGTCTGGAAGTGGGTCATTATCGGCGTAGGTCTTGGCGCTGCCCTGCACGGTTTTGTACCTGAGGGTTGGGTTGAAACCCACTTAGGCCAAGGTCAATGGTGGTCAGTGCCCGCGGCTGTATTAATCGGCATTCCCCTTTATTCGAATGCGACAGGCATTATTCCTGTCATGGAAAGCTTGCTAGCAAACGGTCTGCCAATTGGCACTACGCTAGCATTTTGTATGAGCACTGTGGCAGCCAGTTTCCCCGAATTTATTTTACTCAAACAAGTTATGCAGTGGCGCCTGTTGGCGCTGCTGTTGATTGTGCTATTAACGGCATTTACGTTAGTAGGTTGGATGTTTAATTTTGCAGCACCGTATCTTTAAGGAAATAACATGAAACAAGTCAAAGTATTAGGTAGTGGTTGCGCTAAATGTAGTAAAACCGCTGAAATGATTGCGGATATATCTGAAGAAATGGGCATAGATGTGATTGTGAAAAAGGATGCCGATCCGCAAACCCTATTGAAATTTAAGGTAATGAAAACCCCAGCGGTTGTGATCGATGGTGAGTTAATCCACAGCGGCTCAGTACCGACCCGAGATGAAATTGAAGGATGGCTAAGGGAGTAAATTAGAACCCATTTTAGCCAATCAAGGCTTGCTTTGGCCTAGCAATAATGGTTGTTAACAAGATGCGCCATTGTCATCTATTAGGGGTGGCAATGGCGATGTAATCGCTTAAGTAAAAAGTCCGTCTTATTCATAACATATTAAAAATTAACAATATAAATTTAAAAACAGCATATTGGAATATCATCATGGCAATCAAAATCGGCATTAATGGCTTCGGCCGTATGGGGCGTTTAGCCCTGCGCGCGGCATGGGACTGGGATGAGGTGGAGTTTGTGCAGATTAACGATCCGGCGGGGGATGCGGCCACCTTAGCCCATTTGCTTGAGTTTGATTCTGTCCATGGCCGCTGGTGTTATTCCGTGACGGCGAGTAATGATCAGATCCACATTCAAGATAAAAGCATTCGCACCACACGTAATAAAACGATTGCCGAGACCGATTGGGCGGGATGCGATGTAGTGATTGAAGCCTCTGGGGTGATGAAAACCAAAGCCTTATTACAAGCTTATTTAGATCAAGGTGTTAAGCGGGTTGTAGTCACTGCGCCCGTCAAAGAGGAAGGAGTGTTAAATGTGGTGATGGGGGTGAATCACCAGTTGTACGATCCGGCTATTCATCCGATTGTGACCGCGGCTTCCTGTACCACCAACTGCCTTGCGCCTGTGGTTAAAGTGATCCACGAGCAGATCGGCATCAAACACGGTTCTATGACGACTATCCACGATATTACTAACACTCAAACCATTCTCGATGCGCCACATAAAGATTTACGTCGCGCCCGCGCCTGTGGTTTGAGTTTAATCCCAACCACCACTGGCAGCGCGACGGCGATTACCCATATTTTCCCTGAGCTTAAGGGCAAGCTAAATGGCCACGCCGTGCGGGTGCCGCTCGCCAATGCCTCTCTAACCGATTGTGTATTTGAGCTTGAACGCAGCGTGACCGAAGAAGAAGTGAATGCGCTGCTACAAACCGCCGCTGAGGGCGAGCTTAAGGGGATTTTAGGCTATGAAGAGCGGCCGCTGGTGTCGGTGGATTACAAAACCGATCCGCGTTCGAGCATTGTCGATGCGCTCTCGACCATGGTGGTGAATGGTACTCAGCTAAAACTCTACGTGTGGTACGACAATGAATGGGGATATGCCAACCGTACGGCAGAGCTCGCCCGTTTAGTCGGTCAGCTTGATGTGCCACTTTAGGAGAGCATAGTGCCTGCTGCCAAGCTATTTGAACAACTGATGCAATTGCCCGCCGCCGTGCGGCAATATTTGCTGATCACCTTCAATTATTGGAGTTTTACCTTAACCGACGGCGCGCTGCGGATGTTGGTGGTGCTGCATTTTCACGATCTCGGTTATACGCCATTCGCGATTGCGATGTTGTTCTTATTCTATGAGATTTTTGGCGTCGTAACCAATCTGGTGGGCGGCTATCTCGGTGCGCGTTTAGGGTTAAATCGCACCATGAATCTGGGTCTTGGTATGCAGGTGTTGGCATTAGGAATGTTATTGGTACCTGCCGCCAGTTTACCGCTGTGGCTCGCGGGCGTGCCTTGGGTGATGGCGGCGCAGGCGCTTTCTGGAGTTGCTAAAGATCTCAATAAGATGAGTGCTAAAAGCGCGATCAAACTGCTAGTACCAAAAGGCGAGCAGGGCAAGCTTTATAAGTGGGTTGCCTTGTTAACGGGTTCTAAAAATGCCCTCAAGGGCGCGGGATTTTTCCTCGGTGGTGTTTTGCTTGCCTTACTTGGATTTGAGCTGGCGATCGCCACTATGGCGAGTATGCTCGGACTCGTATGGCTACTTAGCTTAGTGATGCTGAAGAAGGATTTAGGTAAAGCCAAGAATAAGCCTAAATTTACGGAGATTTTCTCTAAGAGTCGCAGTGTGAACATTCTCTCGGCGGCACGATTATTCCTGTTTGCCGCCAGGGATGTGTGGTTTGTGGTGGCGCTGCCTGTGTATCTAGCGAGTAAATTTGGCTGGGATCATTGGGCGGTAGGCGGCTTTTTAGCTGTGTGGGTTATCGGCTACGGTATAGTACAAACCTTGGCGCCTAAGATCACTGGCAATCACCAACACCAAAGCTTAGCCGTCGGTGCAGTACCCGATGGTCGCAGCGCGTTAATTTGGGCCAGTATCTTGGCCTTTATCCCAGCATTGATTGCCAGCGCGATACAGTTCAGTTTTTACCCTGAAGCCAGTTTGTTGCTGGGCTTAATGCTATTTGGTGCTCTGTTTGCGGTGAACTCGTCGCTGCACAGTTATTTGATTGTGAGTTATGCCAGCGAAGAGGCGGTATCCCTCGATGTTGGATTTTATTATATGGCTAACGCTATGGGGCGTTTGGTGGGAACCGTGCTTTCTGGCTGGGTGTATCAGAGTCATGGGCTGGTGGCCTGCTTATGGATGTCGACAGCCTTTATCGCGACTACGGCCTTGATTTCTATTAAGTTGCCTCGACAATCGAAGGAATAACAAGATGTTAATCTGGCGAAAGCACTTCAAGGGGAAGAGTTCGATTGGCTTAGCCTGTATTGTTTCACTACTTGCAGCCTTTGTTGCGCCACTCTGTGCATCGGTTTCCCCAACGTTAAGTCCCAAAGAGGCCGACATGCCCAATCTCGCTTCAACATCCATTCGAGATTGGAAAAATCCAGCCTACATCAACCAAGCTTTCGATGAGATAGCCCTTAAAAATGAATACGATAAAGATAAGCACCGAGTACGAAAATGGCAAAAACCCGTGCGCGTCTTTGTTGAGCACCAAGTTGGCGACAATGCACTGCATGCGCAATTGGTGCAGATGCATCTAAGTCATCTTGCGCAAATCACGGGTCACAGTATTTTGCAGGTAGATAAGCTCGAAGAGGCTAATTTACATTTAGTCTTTACCCGCCAATCCCAATGGGCCGATGAGGTGATGCGCCTCATGGGCGCGAGTGCAGCCAGTAATATTCATGGCTCTGTTTGTATGGGCAAATTTGCCCTCAACTCTCAGAATGAGATTGAGCGCGCCTGGGTAATTATTCCCGTGGATCAGGCAAAAATGCATGGTAAATTAGTGGCTTGTATCGTCGAAGAAATCACCCAAGTACTTGGGTTACCCAATGATTCTGAAAAAGTATTTCCGTCCATCTTTAACGATAAAACCCCGCAGGACTTACTCACTGGGCTCGATTATATTTTGCTGAAATTACTCTACAGTCGCCAGATTAACGCGGGGATGACGGCAAAAGAAGTGCAACCCATCATTCAAGATCAACTCGCTCAATGGCAGCGTGATGGCACCTTAATCAATGCCGATAAAACCGTGCGCCAAGGTGAGTTGTACCCGTTATTAGGTTATTGATGCTTAAGTGTTACGGCAAAAGTTGACATTGCTCGCATGCGACTAATTATTGCTTTTTGTTTTAGGAATAAGGGCATAGTCTAGCTTTATACGAGGTAATCACGTTGGAGGCACACCATGCGGATGACACTGCAGTTTTTAGGGGCGACAGAGGAAGTGACCGGCTCATGCCATTTGCTCTCGGTCGATCATGAACACTTATTACTCGATTGTGGTTTAATCCAAGGTGGTAAAGCGGATGAATTGCGTAACCATGAGCCCTTCACCTTCGATCCTGAGTCTATTTCCGCGGTTGTGCTAAGCCATGCTCATATCGACCATTCAGGGCGTTTACCACTCTTAGTCAAAGCGGGTTTTGATGGGCCAATCTACACCCATAAAGCCACAGCAGAGCTGTGCGCGATCATGCTTAAAGATGCGGCGATGCTGCAGGTGCGCGACACCGAAAGAATCAATAAAAAGCGCGCTAAACATGATCTTGACCCCCTAGAGCCACTGTTCACCGTCGAAGATGCCGAACAGGCCATTAGTCAATTTGTGCCGCTGGAATACGGCCAAGTGACTCAGGTTATTCCCCATGTGGATATTTGCCTCTCAGATGCGGGGCATATTTTAGGTTCTGCCTTAGTGGAGCTATGGTTAGGCGAAGGTAAGTCCCAGAAGAAAATCGTCTTTAGTGGTGATCTTGGCCGGGCGGGTATGCCGATATTACGTAATCCCACCTTAGTCGACACTGCAGATTTAGTGTTAATGGAAAGCACCTACGGCGATCGTTTCCACCGAAGCTGGACTGATACTCTGGCCGAATTAAAGGCGATTTTTGCTAAGGCAGTCACCGAGAGCCGCGGTAATATTCTTTTGCCAGCCTTCTCAGTAGGGCGAGCGCAGGAGCTTTTATATCTATTTCATTTATATGCTAAAGATTGGGATTTATCTCGCTGGAAAGTCTGCCTCGATAGTCCAATGGCGATTGAGGCAACACGAGTATATGTTAATAACTATCCGTTAATGGATGATGATTTTAAGCGTTTTACTCGCCAGCACCCGGGGCAACATCCCTTATTATCGAATGTCGAATTTATTCAAACTACTGAAGAGTCTATCGCATTAAATGATGTGCATCAGGGCTTGATCATTATTGCGGGTAGCGGCATGTGTAATGGTGGCCGTATCCGTAGTCATTTGGAACATAATCTGTGGCGGCCAGAATGTGATGTGATTATCTGTGGTTTCCAAGCGCTTGGCACGCCTGGACGAGCCTTGGTCGATGGCGCTGAGGAGCTCACTATCCATGGTAATAGCGTCAAAGTTGCCGCCAAGTTACATACCGTCGGAGGCTTATCCGCCCATGCGGATCAGGCAGAGTTGCTACGTTGGTATCGGCACTTTGAAGATCAACCACCTTTAGTGCTAGTGCATGGCGAGGCCCAAGCACAACAGGGATTAGTGACTGTCATGAATCAAGATCCGAAAACTAAACCTAAGGCACTGGCTATTGCCACCCGTGGCGATAAGTTGGATTTGAACGCCTTACCCAAACTGATGTGGATAACAACTTAAGCGATAGGCCACAGCCCGAAGAGGGCTGTGGCAAAATGACTTGATTAGTCTGAGTTATTATCAAACTCTGTATCGTCGAATAACTCTAAGCTTGGATCGATACTAGGCACATCTTTAAATAGGCGAGTGAAGTGACGTTGCACCCCTTTCAGATCGATTCCTGCTAATCCTGAGGCGAAACCAAACCAAGCATACAAACCGCTAAAGTTGTCGAACATGGGCGGTAAATATTTTGGTGGCGTAATTATGCCTTCTTGGCAGGCTTGATAGAGAACAGGAATATCCTCAATGGCGAGTTTGCCTAAAAACAGCATAGGGATAAGTTCGGGTAAACCCGATGTGATGGCGCTGCGGATAAAGTTGATGTTCTCAACATAACCACGCACATAGGAAATATCTTTGGTAAAAAAGCTGCCGCCTTCGACCATACCGCCACGAAACACCCTTTGTGTGACTCGATAACTATCCTTAGCGCTAAGATTTAACTCTCTAAAATAGTTAAATACTTCAATAAAGTTGGCCCCATTTTCCGCCATATCTACCGCTGCGACACGGTCGCTAATACGGCGGGCACGGCCTGGGTTTGAGCTTAGGGTGAGCATTTCGAGTAATACAGCAAGCCCTTCTTGGGTGGCAGCTACGCGGGGTGAGCCGACGCTGAGCCAAGTAGCATGGGGTTGAGCCCGACCATTCAGGGTGGTGCCCACATGCACCCAACCTTCATGAACTTCGTACACATTGAGATCTGACTCGCTGAACATGGCCTTACTATTGAGTTTGACCGTATCGCCCCCCACTGCGGCGTCAGACACAATCCCGTCACTCAAACGCACCCGCATGTCATCGCTATGGAAGTATTTTTCCAATCGCTGGCTCAGCACATTCACGGCTTCGGGGGCACTGATGATTTTAGGGTGATGCTTATTCATATGCCGCGCAGCGGGCAATGAGAAGATATAACTGAGTTTATCGCCCAATTGACGCAGAGTGTGGCGATCGCCATGTAATCTGTGGCTGGCGCTGCCGTAGAGTTCTTGGCTAAGCTGACCAAAGACAGGGGTCCCTCGATGACCCAGCATATCGACCACCAGACGATACTGGTCTACGTTAGCGACTAATATCTTGCCCAGCTTGTCTTTTTTGCCTAAACGTCGATGAATGTCTTGTTTGAGAGAAAGTAATTCAGCCTGTGTTTTTACGGGATCGAAGGGCAGAGCAATTTTTTGATAAAAATCCTGTGTAATTGCTGGCAGAACCGTGCCTTTACTAGAAAGAAAACGCTCCTCCATTTCCCGTGGCCATTTGATGGCGTCTAAAATCTTGATCGGGGTTTGAATGCGGATCAGCTCATCGGAAAAGCGACGTAAATCTTCTTGGTACTGGGCTAATGACTCTGACATTCCCGAAATCCTGTTGCTACTTAGGCGCTAAAATTAGTTCAATCATAGCGGTAAAGTCGTTGTTTTTATAGGTTTCTTACCCAGAACAATTAAATCTTGTCGATTAAGTATCTTATCTGCTATCGATTTAGTGAATCATTTTGGTGCAATATGAATTGTTTTAGCCTGAAAATGGCGAAGATTTTTTATGCAAGTAACTGTTAAATATTGTGTTATCCCAATGAGATTAAGACTAATTAGCTTATGCTAAAAGGTTATAAAGTCTGTGTGAGATGATTATGGCTGCACTGTGCTATTTGAGAAACGATGCAGCAGTGCATGTGTTGGTGGTGCCGATTTAACGGTAGCTGATAAAACTAGGCTGACACAGGTTTATAAAATGAGGAAAAGTCGGCTTGGTAAATCAGTGTTAACGGTTGCACCCAGCCCCAAGGAGCTGGGTGAAGGTTTGGATAACAGTCGTGAACTTAAACGACCATAATGCCTTATGGGAGTAGGAAGTTTAGAAAAAGTCATCATCTCCTAATGCGCGTCGTAATTCGGCACGTTCGAGATAATCTTCTAAGCGTTTCTTGATTTCACGCTTATGCTGCATTGCCTCTGCTGCTTTGCTATTTCTAGGGGTGGTCATTGCCTCAATTTCAGTATCGTTGGGCACGACTTCAGTAATATGAGCCATAACGAATTCCTCATGTTGTTCCTAACGCCTTTCTATCTAAAAAGAGTGTGGCAGAAAAGCAAAAAATTTTACTCATAAACGCAAATTTTTTTTCCCATACGACAGTGTGTTACTCCTATGGCATTACTGGATTTTTAGGGGAGTTAAGGCTATTTAAGTTTTTGCTGAATTTTGTGATTTAGCGCATAACACTTTATTTTTATATTGATGCTAAGTCCTAGTTAAATTGTCGGTCAAACTTGAATTTGACCAAAAATCGAACAACACTTGGGAGAGACAACACAAATGTAACTGTGCTAGGGAAGCCAATATGGACACGGAGCGTTTTCCCGAATCTTTCACCCCTTCAAAAAGCTTTTTTATCAGTATGGCTCGTTCAAGTTGGCTAATGTTACTTGCTGCGTTCACGTTTATGGGCATTTCTTGGTTTGTTCTTCAAGAGTATTTACGGGATCGAGGCGAAGAGCGATTTAATAATCATGTTCAGGAGTTGTCTGAAGCTGTTACCCGAAGAATGATGGCCTATGAGCAAGTTTTACGTGGTGGAGTAGGGCTTTTTTTGTCCTCCAACGGCGTCACTCGCAGTGAATGGCAAATTTATGTCGCTAATGCGCGTTTATCCGATTATTACCCAGGGATTCAAGGTATTGGTTTTGCTCAACTAGTGATGCCAACATCCTTGGATGAGTTTACACAGCAAGTCCAACAGGAGGGATTTACTGATTTTCGCGTCACACCCACAGGTAATAGAGAGCTTTACTGTGTTATCAAATATTTAGAACCATTCGACTGGCGAAATCAACGGGCATTTGGTTTTGACATGTGTTCCGAATCAACTCGTCGGACTGCAATTCTAAACGCTATTGCTTCGGGACAAGTTAAGGTGTCTGGCAAAGTTACCTTAGTGCAGGAAACGCCCGATAATTCTCAGGCTGGTGTATTGATGTATGTTCCTTTTTATCATGGTCAACCCGTGACAGAAGCGGAACGTCTACAGCAAGCGATAGGTGTGGTTTACGCACCTTTTCGGATGGATAATTTAATGCAGGGCATTATGGGAAAACGTTTTTCCGGTCTAAAACTTGCCATTTATGATGGTTCAGAGGCAAATCATGCCAGTTTAATGTTTAGTTCCCACAAAGCGCTTCCCTCTCCGAAGGATGTTTTTTATCAATCAAAACTAGAAAACATGGAAGGGCAAGTTTGGCGAATAGATGTTTCTTCTGAGTCGCGCTTTATTTCAATTGCAGAGCAAACCCAAAGTATGTGGCTGCAAGTGATTGGCTGCGCCTTTATTCTTGCCTTACTTTATGCAGTGATCAGTATGGCTCGTAACCGTTACCAAGAGTCAATGTTAACCGCCGAATTAATTGCCAATGAAAAACGCTTTCGTCTAGTCATCGAGGCTTCTCCGAGTGCACTGTTTATGGTTGATAAAACAGGCGCGATAACCTTAGTCAATACCCATGCCGAAAGGCTTTTTGGTTATACGAGGGAGGAGTTACTTGGACGTTCAATTAATATGTTACTACCTGAGTCGCTGAGGGAAATCCATCAAAAACATCTATCTCATTATCTGCTTCATCCCATCGCGAAGAATATGTCGATGCGGGATGATCTGTTTGGTTGCTGCAAAGATGGTACACGTTTGGCGATCGAGGTCGGATTAACTCCTATTCACTTTAGTAATGGGATCTACATTTTAACGACGATCAATAATATTTCTGAACGTAAGCGGATTGAAGCACAGCGTATCGAGCATACGGCAGAATTGGAACGTATTAATCAAGAGCTAGATAGATTTGCCTATATTGCTTCCCATGACTTGAAGTCGCCCCTCAGAGGTATTGAGCAACTAACCCATTGGTTAAGTGAAGATCTTGCTGATAACACTAATGAAAATGTCCAAAAATACTTAGGCTTAATTCAGAATCGTATCCAGAGAATGGTGTTATTACTCGACGGGTTGTTAACGTTTTCACGCATTGGGCGTGTTGATATTGAAATGGTTGACACCGATTGTCGGCAACTGGTCGAAGATATGTTCGCTTTGGTCGCTCCGCCTCAGGGATTTGAATTGGTCATCGAAGGTAATTTTCCACGATTTAAAACGGTTAAAACGCTCTTAGAATTAGTCGTTCGGAATTTAATTAGCAATGCCATTAAACACCATGATAGAGGTGCTGGTGTACTTAAGGTGCAATGTGAAACAAAAGGCCACTATTACTGGTTTAGCGTGATTGATGATGGACCTGGAATTTCTGCCCCGTTTCACCAGAAAGTATTTGAAATGTTTCAAACTCTTAGACCAAGAGATGAAGTCGAGGGAAGCGGTTTGGGATTGTCGCTTGTCAAAAAGACGGTTGAAAGTCTAGGGGGAGAAATTCTACTTGAATCAGCGGGGCGAGGTTGTTGCTTTAGGTTTAGCTGGCCGATGCACATAGTCAACAAGGAGGCGGTATGAGTAATAGCCATGACTATAAACAAGTGACCATTCTGTTAGTTGATGATGATGATGTGGATTATATGGCGGTGCAGAGGGCGATGAAGCAACTGCGTTTGCTTAATCCTCTTGTGCGCGCGAGGGATGGGCTTGAAGCACTTTCAATTCTGACGCATACCAACGCTATCAAGGGGTCATACTTGATCTTGCTCGATCTCAATATGCCCAGAATGAATGGTTTTGAATTTCTTGAACATATTCGTTCTGATCCGACGTTGTCTTCTTCCGTTGTGTTTATGCTGACGACTTCTAGTACCGATGAAGATCGGATGAGAGCCTACCGTCACCATGTGGCTGGTTACATGGTTAAAACAGATATTAAAGATGGTTTCCACAATATTTTTAATATGTTGGAAGGCTACTGGCGCATCGTTGAGCTTCCAAGCGTATAGGATGTGTATATGGATTTACTACTTATCGATGATGATGAAGTTGATAGAACCGCTATTATTCGAGCGCTACGACAGTCCAAGTTAGCTTTTAATGTGGTTGAGGCAAACTGTGCTTTTGATGGATTGAATCTTGCCTTGGAGCGTCATTTTGACGGGATTCTACTCGATTACCTATTGCCCGATGCTAATGGCTTAGAAGTGCTTATCAAGCTCAATTCTATGACTCAAGATCAAACTGTGGTGGTGATGTTGAGCCGTTACGAAGATGAAAAACTCGCTCAGCGTTGTATTGAGTTAGGTGCCCAAGATTTCTTACTTAAAGATGAAGTTAACTCAAGAATCCTGAGTCGTTCAATTCGTTACGCTAAACAGCGCGCCTCAATGGCACTTGCCCTACGACATAGCCATCAAAAACTGAAAGAACTGGCGGAGCACGATTCACTCACCAAATTGATGAATCGTTATGGATTTGAGCTGTGTTTAAATCGCGCCATTGCAAGAGCAAAACGCAGTAATGATTTTTTAGCCGTGATTTTACTTGATCTTGATGATTTTAAAGCGATTAATGACACGTTAGGTCACCAGACAGGTGATATTTTGTTGGTGAAAGTCGCATCGAGACTCAGTGCCGTATTACGGGATGGTGATGTCATTGCTCGTTTAGGCGGGGATGAATTTGTGGTGTTAGTGACTGACAATGACTACAAATATTTCCCCATGATAGTGGCTAACCGTCTACTTAAAGCTTTTGAAGAAGTGTTTTGCCTTGGAGATAACGATGTGATGATTGGCGCCAGTATTGGCGTGGCATTTTATAATGAAGCCGCCTCCGATAGCTCTGAGTTAATGAAATGCGCCGATATCGCCATGTATCGTGCTAAGAAAATGGGGCGCAATCAGATCCAGTTTTATTCCGAGGCGCTAGATAAAGAAGTCCGCTACCGCAATCATATCGAGTCCAGCTTAAAAATGGCCTTAAGGCAGAATCAGTTTAAGGTTTATTATCAGGTGCAAGTTGACGCGCAAACACACCATATGGTGGGAATGGAAGCGTTAATTCGTTGGCAGCATCCCGAAGATGGTTTGATTTCTCCTGACCAATTTTTGCCCATAGCGGAAGACATTGGGTTAATGGAAGAAATCGGTGACTGGGTATTGTATGAAGCTTGCCGACAGGCCCAATATTGGCTGAGCCAATTAGCTCCAACAGCGCATCGCTTTACCATTGCCGTGAACTTATCTGCATCTCAAATTGGGCATATCAACTTATATGAGAAAATCGCCCATGTTCTTAATGTGACAGGACTAGCGCCCAGTGCACTTGAGTTGGAAATTACCGAAAACTGTTTGATTGAAGAACCCCATGAACATGCCAAGATCCTCGATAAAATAGCCCAACTTGGAGTGCGATTTGCGTTGGACGATTTTGGTACCGGATTTTCATCCCTTGAACATATAAAGTTGTTCCCCATCAGCGTGTTAAAAATCGATAAAAGTTTTATTGCTTCTTACGATAAGGACGAAAAGGACACTCGTTTACTCACAGCGTTGCTTAACTTTGCCTATGGCTTTAACGTCACCTCTGTTGCCGAGGGAATTGAAACCATCGAGCAAGCGGAGTTTTGTACAGTAAGACACTGCAATCTATTACAGGGATACTTCTTTTCTCGTCCTCTAGAGGCAAGCGAATTTGAAGCAAGGTTCATTACACCGTTAGTCACTAAATTGTGAAGATTATCTTACGTTTGACTAAGGCTTAGGTTTTCGTCTGGTGAGGAATATTTTCTTGCTTTACACTGAGCAATAGACAAATATCAGCGCCCCTTTCTGATGCAATGTGCTCAGAGCTTCAATCACTGTGTTTAATTTGGTCATTTAGTAATGAAAATCGGTATTTTATCTCAGTTTCCAGAATTGTATTCCACCCGCCGTTTAGTGGCCGCCTGCGAAAGCCGTGGTCATGAGGCTGTGGTGATTAATACCTTGAATTGCTACATGAATATTAATTCCGTTAAACCTAGCATTCATTATCAGGGAGAAGAATTAACAGGGTTTGATGCCATTATTCCGCGTATTCATGCCAGTGTGACCTTTTATGGCTGCGCTGTGGTGCGCCAGTTTGAAATGATGGGTGTATTTGCCGCCAACGATTCAATTTCGATAGCACGCTCGCGGGATAAGTTACGTGCTCTGCAATTACTTTCACGCAAAGGCATTGGTATGCCTATCACTGGATTTGCCAATAAACCCAATGATATTCCTGATCTCATTAATATGGTGGGCGGTGCTCCTTTAGTGATCAAGTTACTCGAAGGTACGCAGGGGATTGGGGTGGTATTAGCGGAAACGAAAACCGCCGCTGAGAGCGTGATTGAAGCCTTTTTAGGGCTCAAAGCCAATATTTTGGTGCAAGAGTATATTCAAGAGTCCAACGGCAGTGATATTCGCTGTTTTGTGGTGGGTGATAAAGTGGTGGCCTCGATGAAGCGTCAGGGGCCAGAGGGCGATTTTCGTTCAAACTTACACTTAGGCGGCTGTGGTGAAAAAGTGAAAATTACGCCAGAAGAGCGCAAGATGGCCGTTGCCGCTGTTAAAGCGATGGGATTAGTCGTTGCAGGCGTGGATATTTTACGTTCGAATCGTGGCCCGTTGATCCTTGAGGTGAACTCAGCTCCCGGTATCGAAGGTATTGAGCAAACTACGGGTATTTCGGTAACTGAGCCTATTGTGGAATATATTGAGAAAATGGTGTTAGCACGTAAGTCGAATCGGGCGGTGATCGCTTAATAAAATACGCCGCGATTAACGCGGCGTGTTTCTTAGTTCTTTATTTTATAAATCAAAGCTATAGGAGTAACCTAAAGCGATTTTAGCATCGTCATCAGCCAGATCAGTATCTGATACCATAAAAGAGACTGTGCCCATGCTGGTATCTGCACTAAGTGTTACGTTGTAATCGGCATAGTTATCCTCACCAAACCAAGCTTCAACCACATCGCCCGTGGAGTAGCCATAGTGGAATGACAGGCTAAGTTTCTCGGTTAAAGGGAAAGATGCTGTGGCGGCAAGATAACTCATATCTTTGTTATCGAGTGGTTCCGCCGCTACGTCATCACCCGCATTGATCACGTGGGAATAACTGAGTTCGACCCACTTCCAGGTAATAGCCCCGTGGAGCTCACCAAAATCGATGCTGCCTTCGGCATCGGGGTAGGCATAATAGAGATAGCCAAAATCATAGCTGAGATCGTCGGTGATGTTGCCACCGTAACCAGCATAGAGGTCTAACTCGTAGCTAGTGTCATTGCCAAAATCGACATTTGATGCCCACGTACCCGCATAAAATCCTGAGTCATGATTGTAGTCAAGACCGCCTTGGATCGCCACCGCATCATTGGTTTGAGTCACTCCGCGCCATAGATAGTTTGATGTGCCGCCAATATTGCCGGATACCGCCGCAAAGACGTTAGTGGTTAGTAATAATCCCGTCGATAATGCCAAAACGCTGTACAGTGATTTTCTCATACTCATCCCCTCGATTGACTTATTTATCGATTCACTCATGCCACTTAAATACGGCGGCATTGGTGCATCATGGTTTTTTCTGATAAGGGAGTTGCTAATCACATGCCATTATTTTAATCGTTTTAAAAACAATTGTTTAAAAAAACCTTGTTAAAAAAATGTTTTTTATTGCTCAGAAATGGAGCAGATGCTGCACTGTGCTTGTGCAAAAAATCATCTTTCATACTTTCGTGAGGGCAAAAAAACGCCTCACAGAGGAGGCGTTTTATAAAATCAATGTCGAGCGAATTAGTTCACACTATCACGCAGGGTTTTACCCGCTTTAAACTTAGGTACAGTCGCTTCCGCAATTTGGATTTCTTTGCCCGTTTGTGGGTTACGACCAGTACGAGCTGCACGAGTCGCTGTTTCAAAGGAGCCAAATCCGACGATAGAGATTTTGTCACCGTTTTTCATTGATTCAGTAATCGCCGCTTCGAAAGATTTCAATGCTCGTGCTGCTTCAGCTTTAGTGATATCGGCATTTTCTGCAATTTTGGCGATAAGTTCAGTTTTGTTCATTTTTATTGTCTCTTCTTTCCGTAGATTTATGTAAGTCAGCGAGCCTAACATGCCACAAGGTTAAAGCGTTGGAAAGCCCTTTGCTGCGGGCTTGTGTCATCGAAGTAACAAAATTGGAGGGTATTTGCGCCATTCGTGACTTAGGTTTTATTCTTCGAGCAACTGATATAAGAGTTGCTTAACCAATTTGGGTTCGAACGGCTTGTCGCATAGGGCATTCACCCCTGCCTGAGATACATTACTTAAATGTGTATCGTTAGCCTCAGACGAGACCATTAAAATAGGCACGTGGGATTGTTGACTTTCATTGCGGATAAATTGCGTTAATGCCAGTCCATCAACGCTGGGCATATTGTAATCAGTGATAATTAAATCAAACATATTATGACGCATTAACTCAATGGCTTGCGCACCATCTTCTACTTCGGTAATCAGTTTTATCCCCAAATTACCAATAGTTCGCTTGATCACATTACGTGCCATGCGACTGTCATCAACCACAAGCACGCGTACATCGTGCACATCGAAGTGGCTTAAGTCGAGTTCATCGTGGCTGAGCAAATCGATGGTCGCATTTAGCGCCTTGCCTAAGTGTTCGGCATTAAAAGGTTTTGGCAGAATGGCGACTACGCCAGACTGGCGGAAAATCTCCAATTGTTCACGGCGACATTCACTTGAGATCAGCATAAATTGAATATCTTTATATTCACTTTTGCTGCGCAGGTAGTTCAAAAACTCGGTCGCTGTTCCATCTTCAAAATGCATTGCACTGGCAATGAGATCGGGTTTGTGTCGAGCAATGAGTCCTTTAGCCTCTTCAATATTGGCAGCATTTTCGATGCTAACAATGCCTTCTTGTTGTAAGCGCTTGATGATAATGCGGCGCTGGGTTTCCGATGGCTCAATAATAAGCATCGATAATTCGTTAGGCGATAAATGAGTCATAGTCACAAGCTATTGGGCTTTTTAGAAAGGCGTTAACTTAGGCGAGAAATAACTGCTTCGCAACATATTAAATCAAGCTTTCAATTTTGCGGTTAAATAATCACGGGTTACCCGTGAAAATGCGATCCAGTACTGCACTAATAGCAGGGCAATGATAGACAGCACCAGCGGTAACATCGGGATGTTATGACCCTCTACCACCACTTTAACGTCTTGAGGTGTAATCTGATAGGCGATAATGGCAGTAACCCCAAGTGCTGACAGGCCTAAGGTTTGTAATCCAATATAAATTTTGAGCACTAAGCTAGACCAAGGTGCTTGTGTCAGTATGCCAAACAACACGGGCAATACACCTAAGCTAAAGAGATCGAATGAACCCGTGGCAACCGCACGTAGCAGGGCAACAATGGCAAACAGAGTATAAAGGGTTATCAATAGGATTAGGCGTTTAGGCATAAAGTTAGGGTTACTGGCTAATGTGAAGTGGAGCAAGTGTAGGAAAAGCCCAGAACTGAGTCCAGCATAACCGTATTATCATGTAGAATACGCCTTTGCTTGGGTATTAAACATTAGGTTAAGTGATGACAGAAGTAGAATTTTGGGACTTAGTGACCCGCAGTGAACCAGCGCAATCCCAAGAGTCTTTGGTTGAGGCATTAAAGCTGAAACTGAGTAAACTGAGTGATGAAGAGCTAAAAGTCTTTGATAAGCTGTTTGGTCAACAGATGCGCCGAAGTTATTTATGGTCGGTTTGGGGGGCGGCTTATATCATTACGGGGTGTGATTCTGATTATGCCTTTGCCGAATTTCGCGCGTTTCTGATTTCACTTGGACAAGCCCGTTATGAGGCCGTGATTGCCCAGCCTGATTCGTTAGCGAAGTTAACCGCATGGCCAGAAAAGGATGGTTATGCCTATCCCTTTATTGAAGATTACGATCTTATTGCAGGGCAATTATACGAAGACCGAACGGGTAAAGAGTTGCCTTTTATGCCTTCGGGTAAAGCGACTCCCGTAGGCAAAAAATTTAGCACTAAACCCAAAGACTTAAGACAGCAATATCCTGAGCTTAGTGCGCGTTTTCCGTTTTAATTCGCCCTAAGAGCGCAAACATGCGTTACTGGTAACGTCGAAGGTCATGCCGTATTGGGTACACGTTTGGCGCATGAACTGATGCTCCTCCTGTGCTAATTGGCGGGTAAATTCTTGATCGAGCTGCTCAGTCAGGCGTTGCTCTGCAACTTGCTGTGACTGAGCCAGTTTATCGAAGTGCGATTTTACTGCTTGTTGCTGTTCGGCCGTCAGTGTCGCAGCATGGCTGGATAAACTAATCAGTGTGCTGAGTGTGAGCAGAGTGCATAAGGTAAACTTTGTTATCACTACATGGCGTATGGGGGCCGTTTTTAGCTTCATAGATAAACTCCAAATTAAAATCACCAGAACTCGGTTGGTTTTTAAATCGTCGTTTGGCTTTCATCGTGCATATATGGCCCCATCCGGTTTGCAAGACATTCGATAACGATTTTGAGAAGAGTTCATTGCACCCATATATCCGGCCTGTTATTGAGGGATCCCTCTGGCCCTGATGGATATCTGCTTCTACAGTCCTTATCATCCCTGCGGCTTCGTAATGAGCCTATGCCCGACTAAGGTTTTTAGTAGATCAGTCTGACTGTCTCATCATCAAATCAAGTGTCTTAGCAACTTGCTGGTTGGTTAATTATTCACGTTTATTGAATCTATTCAGTACTATACTGGAAGCCGATACTCTTCCTCACGCGCCGCGATAACCCATGCCATTCTCGCGAGTTTATTGGCGACGGCCACACAGGCTCGATTAAAACCTCGGCGCTCTGCTAACTGTATTGCCCAGCAGCTAAATTTATCCTGTTTATGACAACTGTGCTGCAACACCGCTCTGGCGCCGTGAATAAACAGGGTACGTAAATACGCATTTCCCCGCTTGCTTATCCCAAGGAGGTTATCTTTACCTCCGCTGCTGTGTTGCTTGGGAACCAAGCCACACCAAGCTGAAAAGTGTCTACCATTACTGAAGTCTTTACCCTCTCCAGCAGCCGCATAAAAGGCCGTAGCGGTGACGGGACCAATACCTGGGATAGTCTCTAAACGCTGGCAAATCACATTGTTTTTCGTTTCAGTGAGTACTTGGGTATCACAATCCTTAAGCCGTCTTTCTATATCTGTAAACTCTTCATATAACTGATAAAAAATTGTTCGACCTTTGGTAGTCAGCGCATTGGTTTCGTTAGTCAAAATCTCAGGAAACTGTACTTTAAAAGCCGATTTACTTTTGGCTATCACGATGCCGTATTCAGCTAACATGCCTCGCACTTGGTTGATTAAGGCTGTTGATTGCTTAGTTAATCGTTCGCGCATACGGTGGAGCAGTTGCACATCTTGCTGCTCGACGCTTTTGGGTTTTACAAACCGCATGTTGGGTCGCTGCGCAGCCTCCGCGATGGCTAAAGCATCATTGTAGTCATTTTTGTTACCTTGCCGAAAAGGCACGACAAATTGAGGAGCAATTAACTTGACGCTGTGGCCCAACAGCTCAAATTCTCTGGTCCAGTAATTTGCGCCACTACAGGCTTCCATCACAATCAGACAAGGCTCAATTTGAGCGACAAAGGGCAGCAAGTCTTTGCGTCTAAGCATTTTCTTTTTAATTAACTTGCCTGCTTTATCGACGCCAACAGCATGAAAAACAGACTTTGCGATATCTAAACCGATTGTAGTAATCTTCATAGGTGGACCCGTCCTCTTTCTGATGAGTTTTAGCGACTACATCGTGGCCCATTGTGAGGCCGATTTAAAGTGGATGGGTCCATTCCATTATCCATGACCAACAAAACCAAAGGTATTGCTTAGAAATTAAGCTTACCTGGTATATCTTGAACCTTGGCTGAACCATAACCTTACTGCTCGTTACGCATCTCTTGGCATTGAAATCCCTGTTTACGGGAGTCAAAACCACATTTTAGACCGCATTCCCAAGGCACGTTATCGTAAAAAGATGATTGCTCTTTGGCAAAGTCTCGACAGGCCTCATAGCTATTGAAATTATCAGTTTTTTTATACTTACCTGAATCATAACCATGGGTATAAATAAAAGATGACCAAGTTTCTGGGCGCGTGTCTTTCTCCCCTGAGGAGATAAACCAAATCGCGCTGGCAAAACAGGAAAGTAGGATCAATACAAATACAGGTACAACGGGGAATTTCATTTTTAATTAGAGGTCATAAAACAGTGTGCGAAGGATAATACTTTTTTAGGTAATATGCGCGTTAAAAAGTCACAAATTAATAACTTTATCCCTTATTGGGTATTGGATACAAAAAGATACGATATCATCTGAAATTTTCTATCATATTTACTAATTTATACAAAAGCTTACTGATTATGTGCTGTTAAGGGGAGCGTTTTGCATTAAGCTCGAGTTCAGGTTAGATTTTGTACGGTATAACGCAGAAACTATTAGGCCTAGGAGGCAAATATGAAAGTCCAGTTCCTATTACTCGCCGGTGTGTTGAGTTGCAGTAGTGTGTGGGCCGCCGATGAGGCGAAAACTGACCCTGTGACTGAAGACGGAGTGGTGAAGATTGTTTGGCAAAATCCAAAAGATTTTCGTGATATTAAATCTTCGGGCGAAATTCAGTCCCGTTATGAAAAGCGTTTATTCGATACCTTAACCACAAATATCAATAAAGAAGCCGTAAAAGTCTTAAAACCGAACCAAAAGTTGGAGATGACAGTTACTGATGTCGACTTAGCGGGCGATATGCGTCCAACCTTTGGGGCGACAGCTGATGATTTACGGGTGATAAAAGATCTTTACCCACCCCGTATAACCTTTAGTTATCAAGTGCTTGAAAATGACAAAGTGATCATCGCGGGGGATGAAAAACTCTCCGACATGGGCTTTATGTCCGGCATTCAGTCAGTGAATGACAAGCCATTTATGTATGAAACAAAAATGCTCAGCGATTGGTTGAAAAAAACCGTTGCGCCTAAGTTGTAGGCATTAGTCCCATCTAAGCACTCAAGGCTTGAAGAGTCTCTTCTTGTTCTTCTAACAGGCAAAATCCGTTACTTGCGGATTTTGCCTGTTTTTTTGCCTTGGCACTTAAGGTCGATAGGCTGTGTTCATTGCAGTTAAAGGTATGGGCTGGTGTGAGTACGCCGACGCATAGGCTGATCAACTTGTGATAACAAGCTTGTCCTTGCCTGTCATCTGCCAGCATTTCTTGGGCTTGCCAATGTTCGGCACTATAGAAGAGAGGTTTATTGGTTTCAAAATCCGTCAATATCCGTTGGCAACGATCGATAAGTTGATTGCAGGTACTGATCACCACAAAGTCATCGCCGCCCACATGGCCAATAAAGCAGTTGTCCGTCTTGTATTTCACTAATAGGTTGGCGACCTCGCAGATCACCTCATCGCCGCGGCAAAAGCCGTAAATATCGTTGTAAGGCTTGAACTGACACAGGTCAAAATAGGCCAAGTAGAAAGGCTTTTGTTGAGTTCTGAGACGTTTTAGTTCTTCTTGGATCGGCACATTACCGGGTAAATCCGTTAAGGGATTGGCATGCCTTGCCATTTTGATCCTGTGCTCTGTGATCCGCTGGAGCAAATCTTTGGTGTGGCCAATGCCGAGCAACTTGCCACGGCGCAGAATAATAAATTGCTGGGCGACGGTATTGGCGCTCTCTGAGGTCAATAACTGACTCACAATGGAGAGCGGTTCGTTAGCTTCAATTTGTAGCACTTGGTGATCCATCACCTCGCTAACCGCATGATTTTCATGAAGCGCCCGACCATAGGGGGTACTGAAAAGTTCGAGCAGAGTTGCTCGGCTAATAATCCCCAGCGGCAGTTGATCTTGCGCCACAACGACAGCTTGTAAGGTGGGTTGGGCGCTAAAGGTGTCGCTTAGGTGCTTCAGCTTGAGTGTCGGCACCACTGTTATTGCACTGGTACAGAGGCTTTCAGCGGATTCGCTATATCTTGGCTGAATTTGGGTGTTGTTAGGGACTAAGGTCGCTTTCATTGCGCGACTTGGTTGTGCCTCTGGACGTCCAAGCAAATAACCTTGGCAATAAACAATTCCTAGCTGTTTAAGTACGGCTAGTTCTTCTTGGGTTTCAATTCCTTCGGCAATCACTTTACAAGTAAGGCTTTGACAGAGTTCGACAATCGAGCGCACAAACTCTTGTTTAACTGGGGTCGAATCAATTTGGTGGATAAAGTGCCGATCGATTTTTACATAGTCGGGGGATAACTCTGACCACAGCCGTAAACCCGAATAGCCTGCACCTAAATCATCAATAGCCGTCATAAATCCTTGGCTACGATAGTGATTCAGGCAAGATTTGAGTAAATCAATGTCATCGGCGGGATATTGCTCCGACAGCTCAATTACCACTTGTGAGGGTGAAATCCCGAGTTGTTGCAACAGTTGCAGCGTCATACCTTTAGGGTGAGCCGGATCGAGCAGGGCTTTTGGGGAAATATTGATAAACAAACGCCCTTGAAACTGACGTAGCTTAAATTGCTCCAGCGCAATACGGCGGCATAAGGTTTCTAACTCACTCAACTTGCCTTGATGTTCAGCGGTTTTAAAGAGGGGAACGGGTGAATATAGTGGGCTGTGTTCTGGCCCACGACTGAGCGCCTCAAAGCCGTGGATCTTATGTTCCAATATATTGAAAATGGGCTGAAATAGGGGGCTGATTGCCCCCTTCGCAATTATCTTATCAAGCTCTTGTGCTAGATCTAAACTCGTCATTACTTCTGCCCCCGCAACAATGTTTGCGGAGTCTATGACTTAGAAATGACAAAATGATGACAATTTGTGCGGCTGAAAATCCACTCGTGGAAATGGAATTAACTTTGCTTTTTAAAGGCGTGCAGCGTTTGCAGCAGCGCGGCCAGTTGACGCACTAAGGTTTCGAGTGCGACGGGGTCAAGGCTACTGTGTTGCTGCAATTTAGTTAAGTCATCGACCAGTTCTTGCACGTATGGCAAAAAGCGATTGCTTGAAACCATAAACCCTTGTTCGGCTGTAAAGATACTCGTGAATTTTCCATGGCCAGCTTTTTTCAATTCATCTAACTTAGCGTCGGCATCGATGGCTTGGCGATAGGCGATTTGAAGATTTTCTTTCAGTTGCTCTATAACCTTAGTGTGTGGCATAACAGCGTCTCATTGCAAAATTTGCAGGAATTATAAGGGGCAAAGGATATGGCAACAAGTCGGTGGCGACTATTACTCGTACTCTTAAGTGTTACGCTGTTTGCAGATGGGATAACTTGGGCTGCATCGACAGATAAGCCGCCATTTTATCGTGTGCAATGGCAGGGGAAATCTGCTTATTTGCTGGGCTCTATTCATATTGGTCGTGCTGATTTTTATCCTATGCCTGCACAAGTTGAGGCGGCGTTCGCCAAATCCAAAGGACTTGTTGTCGAAATCGATATGAATAAGGTTGATAGCCGCGCCTTATTGCAAAAATACGGTATGGCAAATTCAGCGCAAGGGCTTGATTGGCAAAGTAGAGATAAACAAACAGTCACTACAATGAACCAATATTGTGTGGATAAAGCGAGTTTATGTCAGTCAATTCAAGCTTTCGCGCCTTGGCTACAGGCATCTCAACTTAATCTATTACGCTACAATGGCTTAGGTTTTAGCACCGATTATGGTGTCGACATGCAGTTGCTTGGGCGCGGGGATAAGCCCGTTTATGAGTTAGAGACGGCTGAGTCTCAGTTTCAATTACTTGCCTCCTTCGATAGTCAAATCCAGTGGGCAATGGTACGTGAAGCTATTGATGCGCCGGATGCTGAGCTGCTCTCACTGGTTGATGCATGGCGCAGTGGTGATGAAGCCGCGCTGGATACGCTAATGCAGGAGCAACTGGGTGGCGAGGGTGATACACAGATGCTGGATAAAATTCTCTGGCAGCGTAATAAAGTCATGGCTGATGGGATAATAAGATTGATGGGTTCAGTAACTGCTAGCGAGCCTTTATTTGTGGTGGTGGGAGCGGGCCATGTGGTTGGCGATAAGAGTGTGGTGCAACTCCTTAAGCAGAAGGGCGCGACAGTAACCGCCTGTTGGCGTGAGCAATGTGACTGATCATACTGATATTTAGTGATTTGACTGGGATTGTGCTTGGGACTCTGAGTTTTAACGCACTTGGTGCACTGAGTTAGGAACAAATCATCGGGTGATTTAATAATACAGAACGCCAAGGCGTCCTGTATTATTTCGCGATATTACTCAGATGCTTGGGACGTTGCAGCGCTTTGCCCTAAAAAATGCACATAACGACCGAGCGAAATATAGGGCTCGCGTTGCGAATATTCGAGCTCCATCGCCAGCAGTTTTTGATAGTCAAAATCCGCAGCTTGCTGTTTTTTCAAATAATCGTGAATGACTCGCACGCCCGACTCGCGCAGCAGGGTCATGTGCCATTCGGCAAACCATTGTTTAACATCATGGATATAAAGCGGGTGCGTTGGCGTGAGGCGCACCTTCTTCTTCACCTTTAGATCGGCAGCTACATAGTCGAAATTACCCGACACGAGCGCATGGAATCGCATCGCTTCTTTATTATAAAACATCAGCGAAAACAGCCCATTGGGCTTAAGCATGGTCAATAAGCCTTCCATGGTGGTCTTGGCATCGACTAGCCATTCAACCACAGCATGACAAAGGATAAGATCGAACATGCCATGTTCAGCAATCGATAAGGCTTGAATGGGCGAATGTACTAAGCTGATGGCCAATGGCGTGTCGCTGGCATCGATTTGCTCTTTCGCTTGGGCGAGCATTTCAGCGGAAATATCGCACAGCACGACTTCATGTCCGAGGCGTGCTAGCTTTTGGCTGAAGTAACCAAAACCGCCGCCGGCATCTAAAATTCGTAATTTTTTATCGCCAAATTGCGCTAATGCAGGAGCAAGATCGCGCCATAGCACGGCAGCACGGATTTCACCTTTAGGCGTGCCATAAATATTCTTCGCGAATTTTTGCGCGAGTTTATCGAAATTCTTATCTTGCACGGGTTAACTAAGTTAAAGACTGGGGGCGATAGTGTCGCACAGGCGGCATATTTTCGCACTTTTCCTGTAGCTGCGATGATTGTTGCTTTAGGAGTTGAGTGTAACTTTTTGATTTTAAAGGTAGTAAAAAATCCTACTTTACTTAGGGATACCCAGAACTCGATCCTCTAGGGTATAATCATGCCGTTTTCGATAAACCTGACTCTAATATACCCAAGCGACCTGAAGATATGAGTTTCAGAGCGTCTAGGGGGCTTCAATTCAAGGCGCATCAATGAAGGAATGTGAACACCTTGTGAATTGATGCAACACCGAAGTGGAGTGCCCTAGGCGCTCCGTCTCGGCGGGTTTTAACGCTCTTTATGCTGTGTTGGTTATTTTTAACTTAGTCCACTAGGTCCGCAAACAACCGCCTTGCCTAAAGAGCGTTACATTCCCGCTGAATCCTCATCTTCAGGTTGTTTGGGTATAATTGTCCATTCGGAGAGTCAGCATCAGCCCTTTTAAGACACTGTTTTGCCTGTTTTACACTCGTGATTTTTTGATTTTCCAGATGTTATGCATCTGTCCGGGGGTATTGCTGGCTATCCGTG
This sequence comes from Shewanella sp. LZH-2, assembly GCF_016859145.1. Classification (NCBI taxonomy): domain Bacteria; kingdom Pseudomonadati; phylum Pseudomonadota; class Gammaproteobacteria; order Alteromonadales; family Shewanellaceae; genus Shewanella; species Shewanella sp. LZH-2. The sequence continues at coordinate 4,067,108 of NZ_CP069350.1, read as the reverse complement.
CATAGGGATAGTTAATTAAAAGGTACTCAGACTTGAATAATGCATATTGTGTTGAATTGAACGCGATGCCGTCGCTGTTTTCTCTTTATCGCAAGATTTTCTTTGGCCGTAAACCCGGTTGGGATCAACAGCCGCTGCCTTATATCAAGGTGAGCGCGCCCAATGTGAAGGTGTCCGAGGCAAAAGTCAGCCAATATGCGCAAGTGTGTGGTTTTGATTTCGACGGTAAAATATTACCTCCCACCTACCTTTATGTGATGGCATTTCGCCTGCACGCGGTGATTTTTACCCATGATGGCATTACCTTCCCGTTACTTGGGATGATCCATTTAAAGAACCGTATTCAAGTCTATCGCCCTACCACGGTCGATGACGTGTTTTCCCTGGAATGCGCGCTAACAACCAGCCGTGAAACTGATTCGGGCTTAGAGTTTGAGTTTGTTTCTAAGGCCTTTGTGGGCGAAGAATTGGTGTGGGAATCGCTATCGACTTACCTCTATCGCATAGAGACTGCCGGTCGTCGCGTCCGTCCACCAAAGGCACTTGAAATGGCTTGGGACTCGCCTCAATCATGGGAGTTGAGTGAAGATTTAGGTCGTCGTTATGCCAAAGCGTCGGGTGACTATAACCTGATCCACCTGCATCCCGTGCTGTCGAAACGTTTTGGTTTTGACCGAGTGCTGGCCCATGGTATGTGGTCTAAGGCGCGCTGCTTAGCGGAATTGATGCCTGAGATTGGTGAGCGCCCCTTTGTGGTCGATGTTGCCTTTAAGCTGCCGTTACTGATGCCCGCTGAAGTGGGATTTGGTTACGAAAAGTCGCCAGACAAGTGGGTGTTTGAGCTGCGAGACAGTAAAGGTCGTAGACCGCACCTCAGTGGTGAAGTACAGCTTTAAGCATGATCAAGATAACGGCGCCAAGTGCGCCGTTATTGTTGGTGTTGTTTGAGGGGGATTTGCGCGGGTTAAGGCACGCTGTGTCCGGTTGATGCTTGCCAGATACTAAACCATTGCTGCCGATCTAATGTGAGCGTCCGCGCGGCCACCGCGGTTTTTATCCTCGCGATATTACCACTGCCAATAATCGGTACGGGTCGACTCGGTAACATCCGCACCCAAGCATAAATCACTTGGCTGATATCTTGGGCGCCAATCTCATCGGCGATGACTGCTAAGGTTTGTTGCAAGCGAATGGCCTGTGGATGGCTATTGTCAAAGATTTTTCCGCCGCCCAAACATGACCAAGCCATCGGCCGAATGCGCCGCTCCTGACATAAATCGAGACTGCCATCGTGTAAACTCGCCATCATTAGCGGAGAGATCTCCAGCTGATTAGTGACTAAGGGCTCAGTTAATCTCGACTGCAATAATGACAACTGCGCATTGGTGAAGTTAGATACCCCAAAATGTTGCACTTTCCCAGCTTGTTTTAAGTCAGCAAAGGCATCGGCCACTAGATCGGCGTCCATTAAAGGATCGGGCCTGTGGATCAGCAGCAGATCTAAATAATCGGTTTTAAGCGACTTTAGTGATTGCTCCACGCTGGCAATAATATGCGCTTTGGAGGTGTCGTAATGGTTCACGTAGCGCTCGGGACGGCAATTGAATGCGGGTTTTATGCCGCATTTGCTCACTAATTGCATCTGCTGTCTTAATGCTGGTTTTAGCGCTAATGCTTCGCCGAACAGGGTTTCGCACTGGTATTGGCCGTAAATATCGGCGTGGTCCATAGTGGTCACACCTAGGTCTAAATATTGTTCTATCAGGTTAAGTCGCTCGGCGGGTGACATTTGCCAACTGTGCATTCGCCAAAAGCCGGCAACAAACTCTGAAAAAGTAAAAGGGGATCCGTTCATGTTGTTTCTCTTTTGGGAATCTGTATTTTGTAGGGTGAAGGGCCTTGGTCGATTTATTTGATGCAGATTAAGGAATCGCTCATTAACCCTTTCGATGGCTATATATCTTAAAGCTAATCACCTACTATCCGCCATATTCAATCAGCGGTGGTTGATACAAACTGTTTGCACGCTTTTGTTCCGTATACTCATTTCCTATAAAAGTTTGTATACCAAAGTTCCAGAGGAAAATATTACCCATGCTAACCGATATGGAGATTTCGCGCCGCGCGCATCTAAAAGATATCGCACAACTTGGTGCAGAGTTTGGGTTGTTGCCCGAAGAGATGCAGCTATTTGGTCATACCAAAGCTAAGGTGGAGCCACAAGTACAGCAGCGCTTAGCCGGGCAACCAAAGGGGAAGCTGATTATTGTGACCGCAGTGACGCCAACGCCCCATGGTGAAGGCAAAACCGTGACGACTATTGGTTTAACGCAATCGCTCAAGGCGCTCGGCAACAAAGTCTGTGCCTGTATTCGCCAGCCCAGTATGGGGCCTGTATTTGGGGTGAAAGGTGGCGCCGCAGGCGGTGGTTACGCCCAAGTGGTGCCCATGCAGGAGCTGAATTTGCACCTAACAGGCGACATTCATGCTGTGAGTAGCGCACATAATCTTGGGGCGGCGGCGATTGCTTCTCGGCTTTACCATGAGACGCGTTTGGGGCGGGCGGAATATGAGCGTCAATCGGGATTAAGGTATTTAGATATTGATCCTAAGGGTATTCGTTGGCACAGGGTGGTTGATCATAACGACCGTTGCTTGCGGGAAATTGAGGTGGGATTGGGTGAAAACAATGGTCCCGCTTATCATTCAAGATTTGATATTACTGCCGCTTCAGAGTTAATGGCGATTCTGGCGCTGAGCGGCAATCTGGCGGATATGCGCGTACGTATAGGTAAGTTAGTACTAGCCCTTAATCGTCAAGGGGAAACCATTAGCGCGGAAGATCTGGGTGTCGCAGGTGCGATGACGGCGATTATGGCGGAGGCGGTAAAACCCACTTTAATGCAGACCTTAAACGGTGCCCCTTGTCTAATTCATGCGGGTCCCTTTGCCAATATCGCCCATGGCAACTCATCGGTGATTGCTGATGATATTGCCTTAAAATTAGCCGATTTTGTGGTGACCGAAGGTGGGTTTGGTTCCGATATGGGCTTTGAAAAGTTCTGTAATATCAAGGCGCGTCAGTCGGGGTTAACCCCGAGCGCCGCCGTATTGGTGACCACTTTGAAAGCACTTAAGGCCAATAGTGGCCTAACGTCCGATGCGGATATTAATGCACCAGACCAAGTCCGTCTCGAGGCGGGTTTTGCCAACTTAAACTGGCATATCAACAATGTAGCGCGTTACGGTATTCCCGTTGTGGTGGCGATTAATCGCTTTGCCACCGATACGGACGCCGAGCTTAACTGGTTAATTGAGGCTGTAAGTGCTACCGCGGCATTTGGTTGCGAACTTAGCGAGGCCTTTAGCCAAGGTGAAATGGGAGCCATTAGCCTCGCACAAACCGTAATCCGTGCCTGTGAGCAGCCAAGCGAGTTTCGGTTGTTATATCCTGATGATATGGACTTAGAAGCTAAATTATCGACCTTAGCTGAAGTGGGTTATGGCGCCGCAGGGGTGAGCTTATCCGATGCGGCTAAGCTGCAATTACAGGAGCTCAACTCGCTTGGTTATGGGCATTTACCTGTTTGCATGGCGAAAACACCCTTATCCATTAGCCACGATCCTCAGCTTAAAGGTGTCCCTCAAGGCTTTATGGTACCCGTGCGTGAATTGGTTCTGCATGCGGGGGCTGGGTTTATAACAGCATTGGTAGGTAACGTGATGACTATGCCAGGGCTTGGGTTAACCCCTGGTTATTTAAAGATAGATATCACCGCTGATGGTGAGATTACTGGATTAGGTTAGTTTTTTAGCCATTTGAATGTAAAGATGAAAAGGCGCAATCAAAGATTGCGCCTTTTGTTAAGAATTTGCTTTGACGAAAGACTATTTACTGGTTTGGTAAATATGCACATCGCGCTGTGGGAAAGGAATGCTGATACCCTCAGCATCGAAGCGCATTTTCACCTCACGGGTGATATCCCAATATACATCCCAATAGTCTTCTGGTTTTGCCCAAGGGCGGACGATAAAGTCGACCGAGGATTCTCCTAATACGTGCAACTTGATGAGTGGAGCCGGTACTTTTTGCACTTTAGGATGCGCCTCAACAATCGATTTTAGTACCGCTTCGGCCTGCTCAATACTATCGCCATAGCCGATGCCAAATGTCATGTCGACTCGGCGCTGGTGCTCGGCGGTAATATTATTAATGGTATCCCCCCAAATCTTATTGTTGGGAATGATAAGTCTCTGGTTATCTAATGTTTTAATGGTGGTAGAGACTAGGCTCATATGGCTAACGCGCCCCGATACGCCAGCCGCATTAATCAAATCGCCGACATCATACGGACGATAGATCAAAATCATCATGCCTGAAGCGAAGTTGGATAGAGTATCTTGCAGGGCAAAACCGATGATCACGCCCGCGATACCAAAGCCAGCCAGTAAGGGGCCTAATTCGATACCAAGCTGGGATAAAGCAATCAGTACGCCGATAGTAAATACTGCCTTGCCCGAGAGTGAGGTAAAGAAGTCTTGTAGTAACTTGCTGAAATTCAACTTAGAGTTGCTAACGGTATTACTGACAATTTTTTTCACCAGTTTGCCTGCAAGGCCAGCGACAAACAGGATCAGAGAGAAGATAAATAACTTAAAGACCAATGTTGGTCCATGATTAATGGCTTGATCCTTCGCAGTATTTAGCCATTGCTCTATTAAGCTCGATGCCACATCAATGTTTAATACGTCCTGCGTAATATCACCTGAAATACTAAACAAGGTCTTTTTCAGCAAGGCGGTATTTTGCCCTAGTGCATCCAGTAACTCGATATTGGTGCTGAGGCTCTGGCTGTTTTGTGCTAAACGTTCTTTTAGTTGTATCACGCGACTGGTTTGCGCTGCGGTAACGTCTTTCCCTGCATTGGTGGCATCATTTACCGCATTTTGTAACTGCTGTTGGGTGTAAGTGACAAAGCTGTCGAAGTTATCGGCGCGGTTAAGCAGGAGTTGGGTGAGCTGTGTTTTTTCAGCTGTTACATCTTGGCCAATTTGGGTTAGCCAGTTTAAGGTCTCAAGCCGTTGCTTGTAGTTATTGTCTTTGTCGAGTTCACGTTTGGAGATCTCGAGTAAGGTGGCCTCATCATCCGCCGTGCCAAGTTTTTGAGACAACTTGGTGATGAGATCATTAAAGTAGTCGTTAATTTTCAGATTAAACTGCAATTGCTCTTGGATTAGAGCCAGCATAAAAGTTTTATCGTAAGTATTATCATCTAAGAGTGCTTTAATCTTATTGCGTAACTGTAAGGTCTTATTTTGAATGCGATATTCAACAATGGTGCGTAATTCACCTTGGTATTGAGCTAAGCGCGCAATGTCCTCTTTAATGGCGGTCTGAAGTGTGGTTAATTCACTTTGGGTTTCGTTTGATGCCGAAGCGCTTGGGCTGGTCGTAATGGGGTCTGGATCTGCAGCGAATACCTTGGCACTCATCAGTAGTGGAAAGCTTAGGGCAAGTATCAATATTAGCGAGCGGCGCATAGACGTTATCTTCCACAAAAAGAGGTAGGTATATGATAGGTGTAGAGCTAAACCCTGTAAAATATCAACAGCATAATAGACTAACAATGTTTAAAATTTGTGCGCCAGTTTACAGCTTTAGGCCATAGAATGAAGCTCTGAAACCTCGACGCTAATTAGTTCGACTGAATGGGATAAGGATCTGATAAACTTAGCGCCCCATAGTTAGGAATGTACTTTACATGCTGTGCTCCCATTGTCATCAGTCGATTAAAATTGCCCAAATTACCCAGCAGCGCGGAAAGGGCTTTCACGCCCAAGTCCAATGTCCCCATTGTTCAGCGTGGCTTGGTCATAGTCCTAAATTATTGAAGTTAAAGTTGTTTGGTTTTTATGCGAGTGCCCTGACGGGCTTATACAGTTACTTCGATGCCTCGACGCGGCATTTTTTGATCCCTGTGATGATCTTCTGTGTAATGTTGCTGCTGGTGAGCCATTTTATGGATCAACTGCAAACGATTGAGGCACCAGAGAAGCAAGACGATAGCGATCAACGGCAAAAGTATCGCTAGAGATGGGATGACACTGGTTTAACCCTGTCGAGCCGTTTAGGGGCCTACCACTGAGACTCGACATTGTTTTACAGGGTGAACCTGTTATTGAATAACCTGTTCTTGACTCTCTAATGAGTGTTCTACGTAATAAATCCCGCCCAAAATGACTGCGCCGAAAATCACTATCCCTAAGATTAATCCTAAGTTTTCACGAAAGAATGCTAGCATTTTGGTTGCCTTTTACTGGGTTGAATAGAATTAAATATTTAGCCTGTATAACACTGGGCACATAATAGATTCACTGACTTAAGCTAATCTTAAATAACTCTTTTTGCCAATAATGTGCTCTTTTTAAGGTGCCATCAGTTGCAATGGTAAATATCTTGTAACGCATTGCTTGACCATTACCTTATTGCAACTTACTAGCGGCCTGACTTAAACTTGTGCCACTTTTTACTATGGGGACGACTGAGTGAGACTAGATAGTCACTTAAGACGCACAATTTCGATATGGCTTGCCGCCGTATTGATACTGCTGTCTTTTGTTGCCTCAGCCCATAGTGTGACTCACCTTGATGATGGGGCGAAGACGCACTGTACGCTCTGCTTCCATCAACATCAGCTAAATAAAATTCTGTTCACAGCTCCGCAGACGCTAAATTTAGCGATACAGCGATTTGATGTTTGTGAGTTTGTCTTACCCGTTACCTTCTTCGAACACGTCAGTGTTTACCTAAGCCGTGCGCCGCCTGTTCTCCATTAAATCAACTTTAATATTTTAACTTATTGTATTTCTTGATGACTTAACTTAGTCATCGAGTGCTAGTTGTATTTTGGAGATATCATGACTGTTTTTAACAACCGAATTTCTTTGGTGGCCTTGGCGTGCGCATTTGCTTCGCCGACGTTATTTGCTGCTGACTCAAGTTTAACCAATCCAGCGATCAGTGCGGTGCTGAATGGCTATTATCAAACGGCTGAACGCCCATTGGCAGAAACCGCCGAAGGATTTGGTTTAGGTGAAACTGAGTTGGCGATGAGTGCCAATATTGACGACATGTTCTACGGCAAAGTGACCGCCGTCGTTGAGATGCATGATGGTGAAACCGAGCTTAATCTTGAAGAAGCCTTTATCCAAACCATGGCAATGCCTGCGGGTTTTTCCATCCGTGGCGGACGTTTCCTGTCGGATATCGGTTATCTAAATAACCAGCATTTACATACCGATTCATTCACCGACCGTCCGATTGCTTACCGTGCATTTTTCGGCGGCCACTATTTCGATGATGGCGTGCGCTTAAACTTTGTTGCTCCAACTGATCTGTATTGGACCATTGGCGCTGAAGCGTTCAAGGGCGACAGCATGCGCGCCGCCGATGAACATGGCGAACGTGAGTTTAAAAATGTCGGTGTGTACACCTTATATTCAAAAATCGGTGGCGATATAGGGGATAACAGTTCATGGCAGGCGGGATTGAGTTACTTACGTAACGAAAATGGTCAAGTCACAGCCCATGAAGAAGGGGATGCGCACGAAGACGAAACCGCTGAGGAAGGTCATGACCACAGCCATGCGGCATCTTACACAGGTAAAAACACCTATGGTGCTGATTTTGTGTATAAATGGGCACCAAATGGTAACTATAAATACCAAAACCTGACGTTAAGCGGTGAGTATTACCGCGTGACTGACTTTGTGCCTACCGATCTTCATCCCGAAGATGCACCGAGCAAGGACTATCATCAAGGTTGGTATCTGAGCAGTGTGTATCAGTTCACTCCTAGCTGGTCTGCGGGTGTGCGTTACGGCGAGGTGGATACCCAAGAGCTCCATGGCGAGCATTTTCATGGCCAGAAGTTAAAGGAATCTGAGGTGAGTCTAGCGTGGCATTCGAGCCATTTCTCGACGGTACGTTTCCAGTACACCAATCAGAAGGGAACTAACTTCGATGGAATCGAAGACGACAATGTTTTCACTATTCAATACATTATGTCTCTGGGGGCTCACGGTGCGCATCAATTCTAATGTTGTTAAAGCGGCCGCAGTGGCCCTGTCTTTCGCTTGTTCAGGCTTTGCCCACGCAGAGCTGAATGTGTTTGCCTGCGAACCCGAATATGCCGCATTGGCAAAAGAGTTGGCTCCAAACGCCAGCATTTATTCGGCAACCACGGCCTTACAGGATCCGCATCAAGTGCAGGCGCGCCCGAGTTTGATTGCTAAAATGCGCCAAGCGGATCTGGTGGTCTGTGCAGGTGCCGATTTAGAAGTCGGTTGGCTGCCGATGCTGCAAATGAAGTCAGCCAACGCTAAGGTTCGCTCTACCGATCAAGGGCTATTTTTCGCCGCAGATCAAATCGATACCTTAGATAAGTTAGCGAGTGTGGATCGCAGCATGGGCGACGTGCATGCTCAGGGAAATCCGCATATCCACTTCGATCCGCATCGTTTGCTTAGCGTCGCGAATGCGCTCAGCGCTAAGATGAGTCAACTTGATCCGAGTGAAGCGGCTAATTATCAAAAGGCCTTAGCGGACTTTAGCACTCGTTGGCAGGCGGCGATCCCTCGTTGGGAAGAACAAGCCAAACCGTTAAAGGGTAAAAAGGTCATCGCCTATCACACCAGTTTTAGATATCTGTTCAACTGGTTGGGGATTGAACAAGCCGCTGATCTTGAGCCTAAACCCGGTCTAGCGCCGACCAGTGGCCATTTAGCAAGCCTGCTCAGCCGTGCCGAGCAGGGTGATATTCTTGCGGTGGTTGTGGCGTCCTATCAGGACGAACGTGGTGCTAAGTGGTTGGGTGAAAAAGCGAATCTTCCAGTACTGATGTTACCTATGTCTGTAGGTGGAAACGATAGCAGCCAAGATCTCTTTAGCCTCTACGACAGCGCGATTACCCTCTTAAACGGGGTGAAATAAGCCTATGTTGGATCTGGAACTGATGTCGATCCTGCTGCCTGCTCTGGCAGCGGGGATCTTAGTGCTCTCAACGCACATTGTACTTGGTAAACAAGTGCTTAAGCGTGGGATTATCTTTATCGATTTAGCCATTGCGCAAGTCGCCGCGTTGGGAGCAATTGTCGCCCACATGGACCACAGGTTAGAAGACATGCCATTTTCTAATGTGTGGATGCCGGCCTTGTTCGCCCTTGCGGGGGCGGGATTTATCGCTTGGTTATCTAAGCGAATGGCGGGTGAGTTAGAAGCCATGATCGGTTGTTTTTATGTGCTATCGGCCGTGGCTGCTATGCTATTGCTGGCGAACGATCCCCATGGTGCAGAGCTGCTAAAACAATTGATGTCGGGCCAGATCCTTTGGGTGAGTTGGTCGCAATTAGTGTTACCAGCAGTGGTTTATGCTGGGGTGTTGGCGTTGATTTTTTGGCGCCCACAAATATTAAATGGTGCCGGATTCTATCTCCTGTTTGCCCTAGTTATTACGTTGTCGGTTGAGCTGGTGGGCGTCTATTTAGTGTTTAGTACCTTGATTTTACCTGCACTTGCTCTGAATAAATACCAAGGTAAAAACGGCTTGTTTTACGCCTATCTGGTTGGCCTTATGGGTTACTTACTTGGTCTGGTATTATCGGCAACCATGGATTTACCGAGTGGGGCGGCGATTGTCGCAACCTTGGCAGTCAGTGCACTGGTATTTCGTGTAGGCTTAAGCAAAATGGCTACAGTGAGTCAGATCTAACGCTAGGTTTTATGCTGAGTGTTAGGCGTTGATATTGATTTAAAAGCCCATCGATACGCTTATTGCGCGAGCAACGATGGGCTTTTGTTTGATTGTTAGCAACTCAGCTAACAGATGTAAACATTATATTGAGTCCCTAGGGCTGGGTGGCTATACTGTCGCCACTTTCACCCTTGGAGTATGTCGTGCTATTAATTGTCAGATCTGTGTTGTTGGCGTTGTCATTGTTACTTGCATTTATTTTTGGTGGTTTGGTTTGCCTATTACGACCTCGTCACCGTGACAATGTACATATGTTCGCCAAGATCTTTTCATCCGCAGCGCCGATTTTAGGGCTTAAAGTCATAGTACGTCGGCCTAAGGAAGTGCAGGATGGCCCCTATATATTTCTTGGAAATCATCAAAATAACTTCGATTTATTCACACATACTAAAGCCGTACCTAAAGGCACTGTGAGCTTAGGGAAAAAGAGCTTAGTGTGGATCCCCTTGTTTGGCCAGATCTATTGGCTGTCAGGTAATATTCTGATCGATAGAAAAAATCGCAATAGTGCTTTTGATACGATGGCGAAAACGGCGGAAAAAATTAAGCAGAATCGTCTTTCCGTGTGGATTTTCCCTGAGGGTACGCGTTCACGGGGGCGCGGACTGTTGCCCTTCAAAGCGGGAGCTTTCCACACTGCGATTGCGGCTGGTGTGCCAGTCGTACCCGTGTTGACGTCATGCCAAAGCCATATTGATTTGAACCGTTGGGATAATGGTGTGGTGATTATTGAGATGATGGCGCCAATCCCGACTGAAGGTTTGGATAAAGCTGATGCCAAAGCCTTTTCGGCACAGGTGCACGAGATTATGTCGGCAAAATTTAACGAGATAAATCGCGAAGCGGCAACATTAATGGGTAAAACTATCTCGGCTGATGACGTATAATAACGCCAATTTGAGCCAGTTTTATCTTAACGGAGACAAGTCCATGTCTATTGAAAGTCAGTTAAAAGCCCAATTCGCCGAGAATCGTGACATAGTGCAAGCCTTGCTCGACGATGGCTCAGAGCCTGATGCTGAATACACCATTGAGCACCATTTTTCATCGAGCAATTTTGAGCGCTTAGAAAAGGCTGCGGTTGATGCATTCAAACTTGGATTTGAAGTCAATGATGCCGAAGAAATGGAATTGGAAGATGGTTCGGTGATTTTCTGTTTTGACGCTGTTGCTTATCACAAGTTAGAAATTCCATTATTAGACAAAGCGACTGAACAGTTATTGCAACTCGCAGCCAAGCAAAAAGTGGATTATGACGGTTGGGGTACTTACTTTGTTGGCGATGAAGAAGATGAAGACGAAGAAGATGATGAACAGGACGATGGTTTTCCACATTAATACGTTGTCATAATTCTTATAAAGCAAAAGCCCATCAATGATGGGCTTTTGCTTTATTAAGCCTAATTAAGTGGAAATTGGTGCTGCATGTAGGACGCTACAATTTCGGCCTTTCTGTTTGGCCTCGTAAAGCGCTTTGTCTGAGCAGGAAATCCAACTTGAACTGCTCGTAATATGTTTGCCTATTTCACATACGCCAAGGCTGACAGTCACTTTAATCTTCAGCCCCTCATACACTACGGTGGATTCAGCGATCTTTTCCCTCAAACGCTCGGTAAAGTTGAGGGCATCGGTGCCACTGGTATTGGGCATGACTACCGCAAACTCTTCGCCGCCATAGCGACCGACACAGTCGGTTTCCCGCAATGAATGACTCAGAAGATGGGCGATATGTTGAATAACCTTATCACCTGCAAGGTGGCCGTAGGTGTCATTGATATTTTTGAAGTGATCAATATCAATCATCACCAAGCTTGCTATACCAGAATAGCGGGCATAGAGATCGTACTCGTGTTCCAAGCATAGTTGCCAATGGCGGCGATTATGCAGTTGCGTTAATCCATCGGTTTGACTGAGACGCTCTAACTGTTCGTTGGCGGCCTTGATCTGCAACTTATTGACGGCGATATCGGTGACATCATAAATAATCACACTGATATGGGTAATTTTGCCGGTTAATGAAGCGAGAGGCAGCAAAGTCACGTTCTGGTACATAAAATCGGCGCGCCCAGTAATTGGGCGATAGTTTTTAAACTGAAACACGTAAGGTCTTTGTTCCCAACTAATAAATGCTCGATTTTTAAGCATAAAAACCGATTCCATTTTTTGCTTTAGCCAAGTCGCTGGCAAATCTGGGAAGCGGCTAAACAGGTTTTGACCTTTAATAGAATTGGGTGAAACGCCACTATGGTTTTCCATAAAGCCGTTCCACAGTTGGATATTATAATCGCGATCTAATACCACAAGACCCACTTCTATGGTTTGTACCATATCGATTAGCCAATGGAGTTCGTTCATTGCGCTTTGATCGTTTGACATAAGGTAAAGTCCAACTGATTAATCGAGTAAATAACCGAGTTTGTAGCTCAGTGTCGGAATAGAGTCTTCGGTAAAGAGCAACAGTAAGTCGCATTGAATATTATGATTTTCAATACGATAGTTGATTTCCATCGCTAATGTTCTGTGCCATTTTTCCGAATTATCATGGATAAGATCATTCACTGTACAGTGACGGCCTAACACCACAGGATGGGCTTGGCTGAATTTCATATCGAGTTGTTCTGAGATCCCATTCAGGAATGCACCAATCAATACGTTTCCAGTGTCGATCAGTACTTCAATCTCGGTATTCTTATCCTCAGGATTTGCAACCCCCATGAGCTTGGCCATATCTTTAAAGCTTGAATCATGGAATAACAACAGTGCTTCACCCGCAACGCCTGCTCCAATAAATCCTTGGCAAAGTGCTGAAACAGTTGAGCTTTCTTCTGTTGCTTTCAGAGCCATGGTCAGTTCGCTGACTTCGAGCACGTTCACATTTGGGATAGGTAATAGGACAAATACGTCGAGTAATTTGGCGAGCAAATCGGCTGCACGGCCCATGGCAACGTTAGCGATCTCTTGGCAGGCATCACGCATATCGACTTTGATCATCGGCGTGTCTTCCACCTGATCTTTCTGCGTTAGGGTAAGAATGCCGTACTCTTGGAGGATATTACTGATGGCATCAGCACTGACGGGTTTTTGGATAAAGTCCAATGCACCTAGAGCTTTAACACGTTCATGAGCTTTGATTTGTATATCACCCGAGACCACAATGATAAGGGCGGGGAGATCGTTTTGTTGAACGGTTTGTAGTACTTCATAACCATCCATTACGGGCATATTGAGATCGAGGAAGACCACTTCGCCTTTACCTGCGCGAATGGCATCTAACCCTTCGGCACCATTGGTCGCGTAGGTAATCTCGACATCCCATTCTTTGGGAAGGGTGCGAGCCATTTGTTTACGCGCCATAGCGGAATCGTCACAGATGAGTACAGAGATTGTCATGCTGACTACAGATCCTTATTTGCCCATTTATTGAAGATAACACTAATTCTTCATGTTTGAGTGACGAATTATGTGCTTCGGGCAAGTTTGATTTACATCATCTATATATAACTTATAGATTTAATTAGCTAATTTTATTTATCTTGCCATTAAATTCTAAAGGCATAGTGCGATTAAAATTGTGGTTAGCTAAGTTAACTTCGTTATTTATCGCAAAAAATACCTCGATTTTGCGACCATCTATATGCTTAATCCATCAACAGATGTCTACAGTATCGATCCTCTATCATGCACAGATATACATGCTGTAGGTAAGCGGAGTTGCTAGAGATGCATTTTGTTCAAATTAGACGCTGGCATGGGCTGAACAGCATCGTAAATTTATTCTAACAGCTTCATAAATCAGAATTTGTTAGGTTTTAGATTGCAGCCTAACATAATCGCACACTAATACTTAACGGTGACTGACAATATTTTGACTAAAGTCAAAATTCGGCCTTATGTTACATGTTTTGGTTAATCATGCCAAACATGTTAACATTTGGTCTGGACTGACCAGTAGCAGGATATTTCATGGGTGAGCGTTGTGTGCAAGTTACGGTTGAGAATGGCATCGCAAATGTTGTGCTTAATCGTCCAGAAAAATTCAATGCAATTAATTATTTGATGTTTAGCGAACTCGATAAAACCATCAAAAGGATTAAATCAGATCCGCGTATTCGGCTAGTAATTTTATCTGGCGCCGGAGGTCATTTTAGTTCTGGCTTGGATGTCAAAAGCGTGATGTCTGCGCCGATGCAAGCAGTTAAATTGCTGTTTAAAGGGTTGCCAGGCAATGCCAACCTAGCCCAAAGAGTATCCCTTGGCTGGCAGCGTTTACCTGTACCCGTTATCGCGGTATTGGAAGGCTGCTGTTATGGTGGAGGAATGCAAATCGCTTTAGGTGCGGATTTTAGGATAGCAAGCCCTGACAGTAAGTTATCCATTATGGAGGCCAAATGGGGGCTGGTGCCCGATATGGCAGGCCTAGTGGCGTTGCGGCAAATTATGCCAAAGGATCAAGCGATGTTACTCAGTCTCACGGCAAAAGTGCTCTCTGGCGAAGAGGCTAAAACCTTAGGTTTAGTGACTCAGTTAAGTGATAACCCAATGTTAAGCGCGCAACAATTGGCGGAAGAACTCCTCAATACCTCCCCCGATGCGGCTGCGGCAATTAAGCTGAGTATTAACCGCAGCTGGACTGCTTCGGTCCGTGCGTTGCTATGCCGCGAGTCATGGAGCCAAGTGAGATTGCTGCTTGGCAAAAATCGTACTATCGCTGCGGTTCGTCAGTTAAAAGATCCCACTAAACCCTACAAGGATCGCCAGTCTGGCTGGTAACTTAGTTGATGCCCTTAGCGAGAAAGCCATGGTAAAGACTTCCTCAATGCTGAGGCAGCGTTGATGTGTCGAGCTTTATTTTGTACTAGCAAGCCGTGCTCGTAAAATCAGGGGATTCAAATTTCAATAGGCGCCGCTCATTCGGGCGGCGAATCCTCTTATGGCCGTTAAACAATTCTGCCAAGCGCTTTCATTATCCAGATTCAATGCCAGCGTTGTCTGCCGATAATTGGGTGCCTCTAAGGTCACTGCCAGCGTTTTACGTTGTTCAGCCGTTTCTAATGAGGCGGGGTGACCATCGGGTGATTGAATATCGAGTATCGGCATCGTGAGTTTAGCGAGCTTCTCGGCTATGGCTTGGTTTCGCGTTTCGTCTTCACTGTAGGGATTGATGACAATCAATACATCGGGATCGGCAATTTTCTTTTGGCTTAATAGGCTTATCAATAATCCTGCACTTTGATCGGCGGTGATTAGTACTCGTTTGCCAGGATAATCGCTACCAACGCTGTCGAGCTGTGACATGCTTTTAACGAGAAAGTCTTCTTGCTCAAGGAGATGCTTATTACTGTCTTCCGGCTTTACCTTTTGACTTGGTTTATTGGAAGGCGCGGTTAATTGCGCTGACCCCGCAGTCGCGACTTCAGTTGCTGGGGTGGCAAAATTGGGCGCTGGTGGTTCTGTTGGCGGCGTGAGGCTTAAGCTCGCCCAGCCAGCCGCATTGATATTACGTCGGACAAAGGCCATTAATCCGGGCGCATCGGCGGTGCCATTAGTGGCGGGTAAAATAATGGCTGCACCGAGTTTTTTCCGGCCTTCCCACGAGCGGACTAAGAGTTCAAGTGGTTGGTCATCTATGGTGATTTGTTTGATCTCATTGGCGGGTAAATAGCTGCTCGCTCTTTTAGCGGGCGTCGGTTTGTTAGGATTAGACTGAGCTGCTTCGGCGCTAGGCTCGGGAGTTTGGTTACTGGGATCGGCGGCGAGTAAGCTCGCACTGGCGAGAGCTAAGGTGAGGCTCAATACCGAGGGAATGATACGCGCCATAGAATTGATAACCACCTGTGTAGTCTTATAAATTCAATTATCTAGAGTATAACCTTAAGCGGCGTAGCAGAAGCAATTTTTGCTTGAGCTCGTGACGGCGACCGCGCACTGCTGCGTCTAGACAGACTTATGTGAAAAAAATGTTTATACAACAGAGAAAATAAAAACGCCCAGCGATTGGCTGGGCGTTTGTGTTTTAGTTTAAGCGAGCCGGATCAGGCGCAGTTTAATGCCAATCAAGATTAAACATGGCTAACTAGCACCATACGAATCGCATCAAGCTGTAACTGACTCGCATCGAGGTAAGTGGTCAGCTCCCGCATTTGGTTGCGTAGGTATTCTAATTCTTCCTCACGGATATTGGGGTTGACCGCTTTCAGAGACTCTAAACGTTCGAGTTCGCCTGTAAGCTGGCTGGTCATCTTCTCGCGCGCTTGAGCCACTAACTCATTGACGGCCACTTGGGCATACTCTTCGCCTTTAGCAAATAACGGATGCAGAATTGGCTGTGATGCAGTGACTAACTTGCTACCAATATGACGGTTTACCGCGCTTAACTGTTTGTCAAAACTGGTGTAATCGACCTTGGCTGACAGATCGTTGCCATTTTTATCCAGCAGAATACGGATAGGCGTAGGCGGTAGATAACGATAGAGCTGGCTCGATTTAGGCGCCGAGGCATCTGCCATATAAATCAGTTCTAAAAACAGAGTGCCCGCAGGTAATGCCTTGTTTTTTAATATCGCAACACTTGTAGTACCGGTATCCGAGCTGGTGATCAAGTCGAGGCCGGTTTGCACCAGTGGATGCTCTTGGGTGATCAAGGCAATATCATCACGGGAGAGTGCAGTATCACGGTCGAAGGTGACGGTAACGCCATCCTCATGCAGGCCGGGATAAGTCGGGAACATCATATGTTCGCTCGGACGTAGGATAATCGAGTTTTCGCCTTTATCTTCTTGGTCGACACCGATAATGTCCCACAAGCGGATCACTGAGCCAATCAGTTTAGTATCTTGATCGCTTTGGGCTAAACGCTCGACAATCGCCTTGGCTTTATCGCCACCATGGGAGTTGATTTCCAGCAGTTTATCACGGCCTTGCTCCATGGCGTGTTTCAGTTCTTTGTAACGGCTTTGGGTGTGGTTGAGCAGATTGGTTAGCTCATCTTCATCACCGCCGACAAGGACATTTAACAGATCTTCGGCAAATTCACTGAAAAGTATATGGCCGCCGGGGCAGGTAAGCTCGAAGGCATTTAGACCTTGGTGATACCATTGGAGTAAACGCTCCTGCGCCGTATCTTGCAGATAAGGCAAGTGAATTTGGATATCGTTCTTTTGACCAATACGGTCCAAACGGCCGATACGTTGCTCCAATAAATCTGGGTTTAATGGCAGATCGAACAACACTAAGTGGCTGGCAAACTGGAAGTTACGACCCTCTGAGCCGATTTCTGAACAGATTAATGCTTGAGCGCCGCCTTCTTCTTGAGCAAAGTAAGCACCCGCTTTATCGCGCTCGATAATCGACATACCTTCGTGGAACACTGTGGCTTGAATGCCTTCACGGGTACGCAGGGCTTCTTCTAAGCTCAGGGCGGTATCGGCGCCACTGGCGATAATCAGCACTTTCTTGCTGCGGTGCGACTTTAAAAACTCGATTAACCAATCCACGCGAGGATCGAATTTCCACCAACTGGCGCTGTTGTCTTCAAATTCTTGATAGAGTTTTTCAGGGCTTAAGGCTTGTGCCGCTTTCGCTTCTACGGTTTTACGACCGCCCATCATCTCATTCACGCGTGCAGCGGTAAGATACTGCTCAGGCATCGCATGGGGATAGGCGTTGAAAATACGTTTCGGAAAACCTTTTACCGAGGCGCGGCTGTTGCGGTAAAGCACGCGGCCAGTGCCGTGGCGATCAAGCAGTTCTTGCAGTAATTCGCTGCGCGCCGCTTGTTGCAATTCGCTGTCGATGCCTTCGGCTTGAATTAACCGAATGCTCGGCGCTATGTCTTTTTCGCTGAGTAATTCGGTTAAGCTGTTGATAGCGGTATCGGATAATTTTCCATCGCCCGCTAAGGCTTCGGCAGCGATGGCGACATCTTTGTAGCTGTTTTCTTCAGCAAGGAAGGCGTCGTAGTCATAGAAACGATCTGGGTCGAGCAGGCGCAAGCGCGCAAAATGACTCTCGTGACCGAGTTGATCCGGTGTCGCGGTCAGTAGTAATACGCCCGGTACGACTTCGCTTAAGGCTTCTACCACTTGGTAGGCGCGGCTCGGGGCGTCTTCGGTCCACTCTAAATGGTGTGCTTCATCAACTACTAACAGATCCCAATCGGCATCGAGTGCTTGGTCGAGACGTTTCTTTTTGCGCAGTAATTCGAGTGAACAAATCACTAACTGTTCGGTATAGAAAGGGTTGTCATGGTCGGCAAAGGCTTCAACGCAACGGTCTTCATCAAACACGGAGAAGCGCAAGTTAAAGCGGCGCAGCATTTCCACTAACCACTGATGGCGCAGGGTATCCGGCACAATAATCAATACTCGTTCGGCACGGCCTGTCAGCAGTTGTTGGTGGATAATTAACCCTGCTTCGATGGTTTTACCTAAACCCACTTCGTCGGCCAGCAACACCCGCGGCGCATAACGGCGACCCACTTCATGGGCAATCCACATTTGGTGGGGGATAAGACCGACGCGTGGCCCTTGTAAGCCGAGTAAATCAGAGGTCGCCAGTTGATTGCGCAGTAACTGGCATTGGTAACGAATGCCGAAACGATCGAGGCGGTCAATCTGACCCGCAAACAGGCGATCCTGCGGTTTGTTAAAACGAATGTTGTGGTTTAACAGGGTCTCACGCAGGCTGGCTTTCTCACCTGTTTCGCTGTGGATTCCGTGGTAGACGACGAGGCCGTCTTTTTCGGTGAGTTCTTCGACCGAGAGGCTCCAGCCTTCATGGCTTTCAACCG
The DNA here is from genome assembly GCF_016859145.1 of Shewanella sp. LZH-2. NCBI lineage: Bacteria > Pseudomonadati > Pseudomonadota > Gammaproteobacteria > Alteromonadales > Shewanellaceae > Shewanella > Shewanella sp. LZH-2. The sequence continues at coordinate 4,048,508 of NZ_CP069350.1, read as the reverse complement.
TATCGCCAGGGTTGTATATGACGCGGGTCAGCGGGGCTTCGTTACGCGAGAACATACGGTTCTCACCAGTCGCAGGGAATAACACTGTGACCATGCGGCCTTCAACTTGTACGACTGTTCCTAAACCAAGCTCTGACTCGGTATCACTTATCCAACGTTGTCCTAAGGCAAACGGCATCTTAAATTCTCATCTCTGGGCGGACTCTAACAAAGGGCGCGTATGTTATATCAATACTAGGGATATTTGAATCGCCCTCTCAACCGTTAGAGACTAATTCTCCACACAGCAGATTACAAATTGAACAGTGAAGAAAATTCTCTGTTGCAGCTCGAGGTTTTGTCATGCTTCTGTCATATCGAGGGACCTACACTGCTTTCGAGTCTCTGATGATTTGGTTGGCATTCATTGAGAATGGTGCCAATATTAGTGTAAGCCGCTAGCTATCTTTATTCGGTAGAGGCTTGAACTTAAAGATCATTCTTAACCTAACGCCAATCAGCAAAGGAGCCATATCCACTCACTGGGAACGAGATATAACATAAAATAATCGAGCACTCTGGAGGCGCCATGGAACAAGACGACAGAAAGTTGTTTGTACTGGATACCAATGTGTTACTACATGAACCTTTGGCGATCTATTCGTTTAAAGAGCACGATGTAGTCATTCCGATGACTGTGCTAGAAGAGCTAGACCAGATTAAAGATCGAAAGAGTGATGTGAGTCGCGATGCGAGAGTTGCCATTCGGGCATTGGAAGATACCCTCGGCGGCGATACAACACCTGAACAAATTATTAATGGTGTCCCTTTGCCAAGTCGAGAAGGGCATGCCGATGCAATAGGCTCACTTTCTATTTTCCCTGACCATCTTGTCGATTTTACCTTAGGTGCCCTGCCGGGGGATGGCAACGATAACCGCATTATCAATACCGCACTACATCTACAAAATCTTCACCATCCACGCACTGTGGTACTCGTCACTAAAGATATCAATATGCGTCTTAAGGCCAAGGGCGCGGGTATTCAATTGGTTGAGGATTATCGAACCGACCAGCTGATCGACGATATTCGTTTCCTCAGCAAGGGCTTTTATCAGTTCGAAGGTAATTTTTGGGAGCATTTAAACAAAGTGTCCACCGAGCGCCACGGTCGGCATACGATTCATGAAGTCCCGCTGAAAGATTTAGACAACGAACCTTTCTACATTAACCAGTATCTGATTGATACCGAATCTGATTTTTGTGGCCGCGTCACCGAGCGTAGCGATACTCATCTGCATATTTTGGATTTGGGCCGCGAGCGCTTAAAAAACCTCGAGGCGTGGGGCGTTAAACCTAAGAATGTTTATCAAGGCATGGCGCTGCAAGCCTTGCTCGATCCCGATATTGATCTGGTGATCTTAACGGGGCCAGCGGGTTGCGGTAAAACCTTACTGGCAATGGCGGCTGCGCTTGAGCTGGTAGTTGAGCGCAATCGCTACGATAAGGTAATTGTGACTCGTAATACGCCGGAAATTGCCGAATCGATAGGTTTTTTACCCGGCACCGAAGAAGAAAAGATGATGCCATGGCTCGCGGCCATTACCGATACCTTAGAAGTGCTGCACAAGAATGATGTCAATCCGACCGGCAGTTTGAACTACATCATGGAGAAGGCGAATATCCAATTTAAGTCGATCAACTTTATGCGCGGCCGCTCGATCCAAAACTCCATTGTACTCTTGGATGAATGTCAAAACTTAACGGCGTCGCAGATCAAAACCATGATCACTCGGATGGGAGAAGGTACAAAATTGATTTGTTGCGGTAACTTAGCGCAGATCGATTCGAATTATCTCACCGCAGTGACCTCGGGTTTAACCTACATTGTTGAGCGTTTTAAAGACTTTGAAGGCAGTGCAAACTTATACCTGAATGGCGTGGTGCGTTCACGCTTAGCTGAATACGCTGAAGAACATCTCTAACCATTAACTAAATTTTTACAAAAGGTCTCACTTGTGGGACCTTTGTTTTTAGCCATTTCTATGATTTTTCAGTTAGCTAATCATAGACTTTGCCAGTCTTAGTATGGCAATTATTTGATGTGACTCGGGGTTTCTTCCTGCTAATATAAGGACCCATAAATGAACTCCGTAACTTTTGCCACCGATGGCTAAATCAAGTGCTGCAATCAAGGGTAGTGGATGAAATCGAGTGAGCCGGATCTCCAGCTAAAATCGCCGATCCAAAAGAATTATAACCGTGCCGTTTTTTATACTTATATCGGTGTAATTGTCCTGTCGTTGCTGACGGCGTGGATGTTTTTCGATCGCCAGAAAAGCCAGCAGATGGATCAGCGTGAAGAGCAGGTTGAACGCCATGTATTGCAAATTGACTTACTACTGGAGTCGAGCATTCGTGCGGTGAAGAGCTTGCGGGATGTGGCTGTGGATCACCTACGTTTAGGTGAGTTAGTGCGTAAGGATCGCTTACCGCAGTACGGCAAATTTAACGAAAGTGGTCAGTATTTTACCTTAGAGCCTAATTACGCCAAAGGTGGCAAGCCATTCACTAATATGGGGCGGATCACGGGCGCGGGTTCCCTCGATGGTCGCAGTGATAAGTTCTACCAAGAGCTGGAAATGCTGTTCGAGTTATCGCTGTCTTTCCCTGTGGCCAAAGAAGCCGCACCCAAAGCCTCGGCAATTTATTATCTATCGCGCCAGCGGATGATGTCATACTTCCCTTGGACCAATGATGATCAACGTTTTAGAGACGAGTTGCTCAATAAAAAACAATTCCAATACGCGACGCCAGCGATGAACCCGCAACGCAGCGTGTTTTGGAGTGAGGCCTACGTCGACTCCACAGGTAAAGGCTTATTGACCACCTTAGGTGTGCCCGTTTACCTCGACGATGAGTTTATGGGCTCGATAAACCTCGATATGACCTTAGCCTCATTGGCGCGGCAAATTCGGGTGTACTTCAAAATGCCGGGGACGGTGATCCTGCTCGATCAGCAGAATAATATTTTATCCCACAGTGATTTTGATGGTTCAGATATCAATCGGGTGTATCACATCAGCCAGCGCATTCCTTCTGAGCTGCATTCGTTGCCTGAGTCAGAATTGTTCGATGCCCACGAAGGCATTATTCGTAACGGTTACTATATCCACTCGGTTGCGCTGCATAATGCGCCTTGGCGCTTGTTATATCTGCAAAATGAAGACGACCTGTTCCAAGATTCGGTCGAAAAACTGCAACTGACCTTTATCCTTGTGGTCATCGCTCTGTCGGTGCTGGTGACCATAGTACACTGGCAAACGCGCCGCTCTTTTGTGAGCCCTGCATCGCGGCTGTTATCCCACTTAGAGGGCTGCTCCCAAGAACCGCGTAAACCGCCGGAAAAAATCACCCCTGGTTGGGAGCCTTGGTTCCTATTGGTCAGCCGCATTTTTGAGGAAAACAAGCAATACACTCACCATCTGGCCGAGCAAAATAAACGACTCGATAAACTGGTCGCGCGTCGTACTGAGCGGTTAAAAGATGCAACCGAGCGCCGCGAACGTGAATATGCGTTATTGCGATCCTTACTCGACTCTATCCCAGAAGCCATTGTCTTTAAAGATAAAGAGGGCAATTACCTCGGCTGTAACAAGGCCGCCGAGCGGATGTTGGGTTACACCGAAAGCGAGATGATCGGTCTGTCGTCGGAGGATTTAACCTCGCCAGAGATGGGCATTCGTATTCGTGCCGAGGATGAGCAGATCCTAAAAGATCGCACGCCGCTGCGTTATCAAGAGAAGGTCGAGTTAGCGGGCAAACCTGTGTTGCTCGACACCCTGAAACTGCCTTTCTATAACCGCCGTGGTGAGCTGCAAGGCTTAATTGCCGTGTGGCGCGATGTCACGCGTGAGTACGAGTCCGCCGAACAGTTACGTCTGTCGGAAGAGCGTTACCACTTAGCGATGGATGCGGTAGAAGACGGTCTATGGGACTGGTATCTGGATTCGGAGCATATTATTTGCAACCCATCCTACTATTCGATGCTGGGGTATAAACCCAATGAATTCCCTGCGTTATTGTCGGCTATCGACCAGCTAACACACCCCGACGATAGAATTCGGGTCGAAGAGTACCGTAATCAGTATCTGCAAAATCCCGTCGATGCGTATGAGATCGAGTTTCGGATTTTAGGTAAAAATGGCAGTTATCACTGGGTGCTTTCCCGTGGACGGGTAGTGGAATTTACCGCCGATGGTCAGCCTAAGCGTATGGTCGGTACCCATAAGGATATTACTCGTCATAAGAGTAACGAAGTGGCGCTGTTGGAGGCGAAGCAGGACGCGGAATTGGCCAACCTGTATAAGAGTGAATTTTTGGCGAATATGAGCCATGAAATCCGCACGCCAATGAACGCCATTATCGGTATGTTGCAGTTGGCACAGCGCACCTCGCTGACGGCGCAGCAGAAGGATTACCTCGAAAAAGCCGGTTTCTCGGCGCAGTCGTTGCTGCGGATTATTAACGATATTCTCGACTTCTCTAAGATTGAGGCGGGTAAGTTAGAGTTGGAGCGGGTGCCGTTTCCGCTGGATAAAGTGCTCGATCATGCCCTCGATCTCAACGCGCTTAAGGCGCAGGAACAAGGCGTTGAATTATTGCTGTATGCGCCAGTGACGGCAGGGCTCATTCTTAAGGGCGATCCACTGCGTCTAGGCCAAGTGCTGATCAATTTGTTGTCGAACGCGGTGAAGTTTACTCAATCCGGCGAGATTGAACTGGGCTGTGAAGATGTGGGCGAGCGCGATCACCGGATTACCTTAAAATTCTGGGTGCGGGATACTGGTATTGGGATCAGTAAAGATCAGCAGGAAAAGTTATTCGATGCCTTTGCCCAAGCCGATGGTTCGACGACCCGTAAATACGGCGGCACAGGCTTAGGTTTATCGATCAGTAAGCATTTGGTCTCCATGATGGGTGGCAAGATGCAAGTACAGAGTGAGTTAGGCGTTGGCAGTACCTTCAGCTTTACCATCAGCTTTGAGATTGCCGAAGAGGCCAAGGTTGAGCCCTTAGTTGTGCCTGAAAAACTCAATAATTTACGCACACTTGTGGTGGATGATAACCCAACGGCGCTGCAAATTTACTCAGCGTTGATGCGCGATTTCCACTTCGAGGTGGATACGGCCGCGAGCGGCGCCGAGGCGCTGTATAAGTTGTCGCGAGATCCTATCGATTTATTGTTGCTCGATTGGATGATGCCAGAAATGGATGGCAGTGATGTGATTAGCGCCATCGATACCATGGTGGCCGAAGGTCGGATCGCGAAACGGCCAATTATTATTATGATGACGGCCTATGCGGCTGAACCTTTGCAACTTGAAGTCGATAGTGCCAACGTGTTTGCTGTGTTGCAAAAGCCCTTTAAGGCCTCGAGCCTGTTCGATGAGATTATTGCCGCCTTTGCCGACGAGCCAAGGCTCAATGTCGCACAGCCTATTGCTGAAGTGGCTGTCGAAGAAGGTGAGCACACAGGTTTAGTGCTCTTGGTTGAAGATAACTTTATCAACCAACAGGTCGCGACAGAGCTGTTAAAGAGTGCGGGTTACGAAGTCGTCGTTGCAGGAAATGGCCAAATTGCGTTGGATATTATCGACTCGCGCCCCTTCGATGCGGTATTAATGGATATTCAAATGCCAGTAATGGATGGTTTAACGGCGGCGCGGGCACTGCGTGAACGTTACAGCGCTGATGCCTTACCGATTATCGCCATGACAGCCCATGCGATGTCTGGAGATCGGGAAAAGAGTCTCGCCGCAGGGATGAATGCCCATATTACTAAGCCTATCGTGCTATCCGAATTATTTGAAACCTTAACCCATTGGATTAAGCACAAACATAATCACCATTAATTGTTCGCCCGGGGCCAGTGATGGCCCCGCGTGGTTAGTTTCATAGCGTGACCACGTAGACAGCCAGTTCAGGAGGAAAGATGAAACCCCATAGCCTAGCCCTCGCCATCCTGCTCTTAGGTTTGCCAACCCTTAGCGTTGCCGCTACTCTGCCGAGCACTAAAATTGTTAAACAAAGCCAAGTAGCCAAGGGATTTCTCAATTTTTACTATGAACCGAGCGAAGGGGAGTTATACCTTGAGGTGAGTCGCCTCAATCAGCCCTTTCTCTTGGTGACTAGCTTGCCTGAAGGGGTCGGTTCTAACGATATCGGCTTAGATCGTGGCCAGTTAGGTCAAACCCGCATGGTGCAGTTTGAGCGCCAAGGTCTCTACATCCAGCTTAAGCAACTGAACACCCAGTATCGCGCCAATACCCAAGATGCCGCCGAAAAGCGAGCAGTAGATGAAGCCTTTGCCGATTCGGTATTGTGGCAGGGAAAATTGCTCGAAGGTAAGCCGGATATGGTGGCGATCAGTGAGCTAGTGCTTAATGATCTGCACGGTGTCTCACATGTGCTGCAACAGACGGGACAGGGCAATTATCGTCTCGACTTAACCCGCTCGGCGATTTTGCCCGCAGGAGTTAAATCCTTTGAAAACAATAGCGATGTAGATGTGCAATTGACCTTTAAGGGCGATGTTGCTGGCGAGCAAGTCGCTAAGGTCACGCCCGATGGCACCTTTATGTCTGTACGGATGCGTTATTCTTTTGTTGAATTGCCAGGCGAAGGCTATCAAGTTCGCGCCTATCATCCGATGAGCGGCTATCTATCCGATGAGTACCGCGACTATGCGACGGATTTTTCTGAGCCTCTGGTGCAGCGGTTTATTTTGCGCCACCGCCTGCAAAAGGTGAACCCAGGCCCTGCGCCTAGTGAGGTGGTTAAACCTATCACCTATTACCTCGACCCAGGTGTGCCTGAGCCTATTCGCTCGGCACTGCTCGATGGCGCACGCTGGTGGGAAACGGCCTTCACCCAAGCGGGGTTTATCAACGGTTTTAAGGTTGAACTGTTGCCGCCCGATGCCGATCCGCAGGATATCCGTTATAACATGATCCAGTGGGTCCACCGTGCGACGCGAGGCTGGTCCTATGGCGCAGCGCTCACCGATCCGCGTACTGGCGAAATCATCAAAGGCCAAGTGACCTTAGGGAGCTTACGGGTACGCCAAGATTATTTGATTGCCAAAGGATTAACCGCAGGCTGGCAGGATAGAGCGGCGGCAGAGAAGGCCGCTAATGAGCTGGCTTTAGCGCGTATTCGGCAACTTGCTGCCCATGAGGTCGGCCATACCTTAGGGTTAGATCATAACTTTGCCGCCTCAACCAATCAGGATGCCTCTGTGATGGATTACCCCCATCCCAAGATCCAGCTGAAAGGCAATGATATTGATATTTCAGCACCTTATGGCGTTGGTGTCGGGCCGTGGGATAACTTTGCCATAGCCTACGGTTATAGCGATGAAGGCGATGTGACTGCCCAGTTGGCGCTGCAAAATCAGTTGTTGGCCGAGGTCGCGCGTAAGGGACTGCGTTACATCGGTGAAGCCGACTCTCGCCAAAAGGATGCCAGTCATGCCTATGCAAGTTTGTGGGACAGTGGTGATGATCCAATCGCTCAACTATTGGAGCTAAATCGCATTCGTGCCAAGGCGATTGAAGGTTTCAGTCGAGCGGCCTTATTGCCGGGCGAGCCGCTTGGTGAATTGGTCGATGCTTTTGTACCTATCTATTTACTCAATCGTTACCAAATCGAGGCTGTCGCAAAATTTATTGGCGGCACCGACTATCACTATTTGTCTATCGGTGAGGGCGGTCGCTGGAGCTATATTGCACCGCCATTACAATTGTCGGGTCTCGATGCGTTGTTAAGCACCTTAGATGCAGCAAGTCTAACGGTCCCACAAACATTGTTAGACACTTTAGTCCCTAAAGCGGGTAATTATCAGCCAACGCGGGAGTCGTTTGAATCGGGGCTTGGGGTGGCGAGCGATCCCCTTGGCATGGCAGAAGTGTCTGCTCGCCACACTGTAAGCTTACTGCTCATGCCAAAACGCTTAAATCGTGTGAGTCAAGCGGCGATGGCCGATAATGAGCAACTCTCGGTTGAGACCCTACTGAATAAGTTGTTTGCCGCGACGTTATATCAGGAAGATAAGCTTGGCTTAGTTGAAGGTGTGTGGATGCGCGTTAATGCGGTGGTGATCGATGAACTCTTGTCGACCTACCATGATCCGCAAACTGCGCCAGAGGTTAAGGCTGCGCTCTTTGAACGTGCTCAATTTGTGATAAAACAGCTCAAAGCCAAAGCTAACCGAGCCAATGCTAAAGTGGCTGCCCACTATAACGGATTGGAGCAGGGCCTTAGTGCGGGGCTCTTGGATGCTAATAAAAAGCTTATCCCTAAGCCCTTAACTTTACCGCCAGGCTCACCTATCTAGTCTTGCTTGGGCTATCAGCATAATAGGCGTTAGCGAATAGAATCGTTAAGCGCCTATTTCTTTTGGATTTTTAGGATAAAAATACTCGGGCTTACGTTCAATATGGGTAAAGCGACGGGTATTTTTATAGGGCAGTTTCATAAAGCCGGAAACGCCATGACCTTGAATTTTACCGACATAATGCAAAATGCGGTCGAGGCTGGCGCGAAACGCTGCCTGTTTACGCGGGTTGAGCAACTTTAAGTAACTGTGGATCTTTAAGTGGTTCGGTAGGGCTTCAAAAATAATGCAACCTGTATGGTGGATTTGGTTGATCCTCGCCAATTCCTCCATGATTTCGTTCGGTAGTTCAAGGTTTTCATCCGGATCTTTACCATCTTCAAAGTAAGAATGCAGCCGCGATTTATCCTCGAGGGTTGGCACATCACCCACTTCAAAGGGCAGTTGTAAATCGGCACTGGCGACAAAAGGTTCGTGAATGTTTTCACGCTCGATATGTAGCGTATCTCTGGCGTTAAAAAAGCAGGCCTTAAAGACGCCGATCCGTTTAATTCCCCGTGCGAGGGTCACCATATTATTAACGGCGATGATGAGCGCGCTTTTTTGTTTGGCATCGTAAATGGCAAGATTAGAATCAATAAACACGCCGGTTTCTTGCCAATGAATCGCTAGTCCGCCCACGATCGGATATTGGCCTAGACGACCCACGGCGGCGATAAAGCCTTTTTCGGTGTCGCCCATGCCAGCTAAGAAGTTCCGATAGTATTTTTCGAGTTGAATATCGTCCATCTTGGCGATGGGATCGTAAGCATTATGTTCTTTTAAGAATGATTTACGCGAACTGTAACTGACTGTTTCGACATCTTTTTCACGGGATTGGACCCAGACGGGGATGTCCCCCATCAGCTCAGCTTTTGGCAATTCAGGTAAGTGCAATCTATGGCTGTGGCGCATGCTTTTGAGAAAATAATCTCCCGCTAGATTGCGCTGCACGGCATCACTACTGAGCATGCCTTCCAAGGTGCGCGCTAATTCCATCGGTAAGCCAATGCTGGTGGGCGGGATAACCTGCGCACCGAATCGACTGGCTTGTCCAGAGGCTAAGGCATATAAAGTTGCTGCGACGCCTTGCTCGTCAAAGCGTGGGCTGGAGAGTGCGCCGTTTAGCTGTTCTTCGCCAATAAAATACACATCTCCCATGCGAGCATTGGTGTGTTGCTGATCGCTCGACATCAGCGTCATCACATTGTCTTCGACGGCCTTGTTATATTCATCCCGTTGCGCAAACACGGCAGAGCCCCAGTCGATTAAGGATAAGTGTTGGCTTTCAATATCATAAACAAGATTAGAGGGTTTAATATCGCCATGTACTAAGGGTTTGCCAGTGCGTAGATAGTAGAGAATATCGGCGAGTTGGCGGGCGATACTCATTACCATCGCGGGGGGCAGAGCGCCTAAGCGGCGGCAAAGCTGCTCGAGATCTTCGCCCTTAGCCCGCTCCATCACTAAAATCCCTTGTTTGCCGACCCGCTCAAATTTGATCGCCCCCGGAATATTGGGGTGTTTAAGCAAGGACAGCATAAAGGCTTCTTCCTCTAAGCGATCTTGAATGTGTTGCGGTAGATTAATTCTTGAAAATTTAAAAACATGGGCTTCATCGGCTTGGTTTATGCCCGCAAACACAAAGCCGTATGCGCCTTTACCAATAAATTCAATCTCTCGGTAGCCCAACTTACTTAGCTGTTGTTTACATAAGCGGATCCACGCCTTGTGCTTACGGGCATCGTTAGCTTTGAGCAAGTAAATCGATTGCTCTTCGGAAATGTAAAAATGTTGTAGTTGGGGTGTTTGCAATGCGAGGCTCCTTGTTTGGGTTATTTAAACAGCAAGCGGGTAAGTTAAGCAAATCGGAGCGGTGATTTATTTTATGGGGATAAAATGTGCGATGTTTGCGGCTTACCTATCCCATCATTTCGTCGCTGACTTTGATTTATATCAAGTTAAATCGTATCGAGTCTAGGTAATCTTAAGCACATTGGATTGGGATATATTTTGTTAAATTTCCCGTGGACAAAGTGGATTTAAGGATGGCATATGCCCGCCCCAGATAAGGCTTTATTGATCGAGCTATTAGAGTTTCCGCGTAAGCGAATTTTGCAGTCAATGGAAGTAACTCATTGTCCACACGCGGTATTTTTTAATGATAGTGATGAACAGTGTCTAACATGCCACCAAGGCATGGAGTGTATCTGGATGAACCAGAATGATGAGCTGGTGGCCGTCGAACAAAAATCCATCTCCGAGCTTAAGCAACAATTGCTGATTGCCGTCGACTTTATTGATTCTTCACTCAGCCCACACCATCTTTCCCGTCGCCAATGCCAATGTGATAACTGTGCTTGGTTACGCCGGGTGCAAGAAGCATTGTCTTAATCATTAACTATTTCCATCGCTATGATTAACTTGCTGTATTTGAGATTTTGCATCCACTCGTAAATGCCATTAGAGTAAGGATAACTTTAGCCTTTTGAGATATACCTATGGAACCTGGTTTTTGGCACGAGAAGTGGCAGCAACAACAGATTGGTTTTCATCAACAAGACGTTAATCCTTTCCTCGTCACGTATTGGCATCAATTGGCGCTTCCCGCCGATGCCAAGGTTTTTGTTCCCCTGTGTGGTAAGTCTTTGGATATGTGTTTTTTAGCCGAGCAGGGGCATCAAGTGATTGGTTGTGAGTTGAATGAACTCGCTGTGCAACAGTTTTTTAGCGATAACCAATTGCCAATGCAGCAAAGAGCAGAGGGCGAACATCAGCATTACCAAACCGAACAGATAAGTTTGTATCAAGGCGATATCTTCACCTTACCTCAGTCTATTACGGCACAAGTGAGTGGTTTTTATGATCGCGCTGCCTTGATTGCCTGGCCTGAGAGTATGAGGGCGCAATATGCCAAGCAATTAGCGCAGTTATTGCCTTCGGGCAGTGTTGGGTTATTGGTGACCTTAGACTACCCGCAGGACGCTTTAAGTGGGCCACCTTTTGCGGTGTCGCCAACTTGGGTAGAAACACATTTAAGTGACGATTTTGAAATCCAGCTCTTGGATTGTCAGGACGTACTTGCGGACAACCCGAGGTTTGTTAAGAAAGAAGTCCCTTGGTTGAATGAAGCTGCGTATTTATTAAAACGCCGATAAACAGAGTGCATCCCATTGAGCGACAAGCATTTGTGCTGTTGACTGAGTGGGATGTCCCATTAAGGGGATGTGCGGCAATATCTGTTTCTAAGCTTGATATTGTGCAATATCTCAAAACGATGTGGATGTTAGCGAGTAGGAATAGCAGTTAATACAAAAATGATGTTTTGCTTAAAGGGGTTGAAGATTCTAAGTTAAGCGACTTCGTAGTAATTAGGTTCGATTTCGAGTTGGTTTTGGATGATTTGTACGGCCATTCTTGCGCATTTGCCGCATTGATCGGCAACGCCTAAACGCTTTTTAACGTCAGCAAGACTTGTATCGCCTTGGCTTACTGCGTTTTTGATCTGAGTATCTGTGATGGCGTGACAAAGACAAACGTACATTTTTGGAACTCCAACATAAGTTGGGCTAATTCTAAATGAAAACGCTTATCAAATGCAATATTGTTGGTGGTCTTGTTTTCTCAATTTTCTATTTTGTTACCTTTAGCACATTTTTTGAGCTAATCTCAAAGAGCGTGAACCAAGGCTGAGTGTTTAGATCAAAATGGATGATTGAATTGGTATCAGGGAAGGATAGCTCATGGATGACTGAATAATAAATTCATAATAGATCCAAGGGTTATCATGAGAAAAAATTTGCCTGTAACACAACGTGAATATGACTATCCAGCGGATTGGATTTTACTGTCAACCACTGACACTCAGAGTCATATAACCTACGCCAATCAATCCTTTTGCACTGTAGCGGGATATACCCTCAATGAGATGTTGGGGCAACCCCACAATATGGTGCGTCACCCCGATATGCCCCCTCAAGCGTTTGAAGACCTCTGGAAAACTATCCGTAAAGGTGAACCTTGGAAAGGCATTGTTAAAAACCGCTGTGCCAATGGTGACCATTATTGGGTTGATGCTTATGTATCTCCCATTGTTATTAATGGCCAGGTGGCCGAGTTTCAGTCGGTACGGACTAAACCCAGCCGCGAACAGATCAACAGAGCAGAGGCGGCCTACGCCGAGTTAAATAAAAGCGGCCATGTTAACGCGTTAAAACGAATCTTGGATATGCCAACTAAGTTGGCGCTTTTAGTGTTTGCGGCTTTGTTGCCCATGCTGTATTTGGCGCTGCAAGTGGGAGTGGTGGGATTTATGGCGCTAGCCATCAGTGCCTTAGTGCTGTTTATTGGTGGTAATTTGATTTTAGGTCGGTATCGGACTTTGGTCGCTAAGGCGAAGAAAATCTACGATAACCCTTTAATGGCATATATCTACACTGGACAATCCGATGATGTTGGCTCGATAGAGCTTGCACTGCAAATGCAAAACTCTGAGTTAAAATCTGTGCTAGGTCGTGCCCGTGATTCCTGCGATAAGGTGACTCAAGAAGCCAAAGTATCAGCGGCAAAAGGCGAAGAAATTCAAAATACAAGCCAGTCACAGCTTTCTGAGATCGAGCAAGTAGCAACTGCAATGCAGCAAATGACAGCAACCCTTGGTGATATGTCTTCTAACTGTGCTGATGCGGCGAGCGCTTCGCAGATGGCATCAGAGCAAACAATCAACGGCGATAAAACTGTGCTGAGTACGATTCAATCTATTCAGGCCATGGCGCAACAGTTGCACGAAACCTCGAAAGTAATCAGCGAATTAGAAGGGCATAGTAAAGATATTGGTAGGGTGCTGGATGTCATTCAAAGCATTGCAGAGCAAACAAACCTATTGGCATTAAATGCCGCCATTGAAGCTGCGCGGGCAGGGGAGCAAGGACGTGGTTTTGCGGTTGTTGCCGATGAGGTGCGGGCGTTAGCGAAACGTACCCATGATGCAACAAAGGAAATCCACAGTATGATTAATCTGTTGCAGCAGGGGACAAATAAAGCTGTGCAAAGTATGCATGAAGGGGTTGAAGCTGCCTCCGAATGTATTACCACAGCGGATTTAGCGGGTGCGGCGCTGCGTACCATACGTGAGGCCATAGTGACCATTACCGATATGAATCACCATATTGCTAGTGCGGTGGAAGAGCAATCGAGTGTGGCAAATGAGATGAACCGAAGCGTGGTTAATGTGTCACAGTTTACCCATTCCAGCCACCAACTCGGCTGTGAAATGGTTGACCTCAATGATGAAGTGATTAGCGAAATGGATTCCCATACCGTGTTGGTTGGGCAGTTTTTAAAACGCAGTTTTAAAGTTTAGTCCCGTCGCTATCCAAGCGTTTGTATCAAAAGGCAATCAATCTTTGATTGCCTTTTCTTTTCTGCCATAGGGATTGAGCCTCGATTAATAGCCCTGAGTAAAATTGACCTGATTTTGCAGAGGCTCTGCTGCTATATAGCGGCGATAGTTATCGCTAAAAATACCGACGATTTGCTCAGGTTGACTCGGCGCTGAGATATGGGGCGTGATAATGACGTTTGGCCTCTCCCAAATCGGATGCGTTGCAGGGAGTGGCTCCTGCATGAACACATCGAGAATGGCTTGCTGCGCAGGTTGGGCAATCAGCTGGGCATTGAGGGCATCGAGATCGAGTACATCACCGCGGCCAACATTTACCAAAATAGCATCGGCTTTGAGCTTAGCGATCATTGACTGATTCAGAAGCTGGCGAGTTTCTGGTGTACTTGGCAGTAAGTTAGTGACCACATCGCTGTGGCTTAAGCATTGTGTTAGCTGCGATAGCGGTAAAATCACATCAAAGCCTTCGACCTCACGGCCGCTGCGATTTATCCCTGTGACATGCATGCCGAACTGTTTAGCCGTCTTGGCAACATGCTGGGCGATAGAACCTGTACCTAAGAGTAATAATCGCATCCCTTGTAAACTGGTGCGCGTAGCACATTGTACTTGCCAAGATTTTTGCCGTTGTTGCGCTTGGTAGAAATGGTGTCCTCGCACGTGGGCGAGCAGATAACCGAATAGATATTCGCTCATTAAGGGGCCGAAAATCCCTTTGATGTTGGTGAGTTGATAATCCTTTCTCGCCCTTGGCCCCATCAGGGCATCAATGCCCGCAAAACTGGATTGCAACCATTTTAGCTCTTTAGCATGGGGCACTAGCGGCGCGGCAAGTTTGGGCTCGGCAAGCCAGATATCGGCCTCTGCAATATTCGCAGGATTATCATCAAGCAACTCAAGGTCGGGTAACTGCTGCGCCTCAATGAGCTGGCGATATTGTTCATTCGCCTTAGTGAGTAAGAGTAACTTGTGCCCCATGTCGTCTCCCTTTATGCTTGGTTGTCGTTATTTTTCAATATGCTGCTGTCTTGTTTTATTTTTGCAGCGCTATTTAGGTTGAGTCTTATGTTTGATCAGTTAGTCGCCATTATTGGCCATTTAGGAAATATGTTGCGTCCTTGGTCCTTCGATATCGCCACGGCCATGGTGGTGTGTTTGATTTTAGTGTTTTCAGCCGATATGAATCGCATCATCAGACGGCATTTAGTTGGTCACTCTTTTATCCTGCGAACCTTGGTTTTTATCATTGTGAATGCCTTTGGTTATGGCCTATTGATCGTTAAAGCCACGCCTTGGGTGGCAAGGCAAATCGTTGCCATGCCATCCCATTGGATGTTTTTGCTGATCGTCGCCATGTTTATTTTTATCGGCTATTGGGCACAGCGAAATAGCCAAGCTTAAGGCGTTAAGTCCGTGAAATGCGGTTATTCGAAATAACCGCGATAGTCTGTATTGGTCGGGTGTGCTAGCGCCTGCATCGCACGGTCGGGGTAATTGCTGAAGATTCCATCGACACCAAGCTGCTTAAGTGCATGAATATCATCGCGGTGATCGACGGTGTAAACATACACCTTAGCGCCTCTTTGGTGGGCGTCATCCACTAGAGCTTGGCTGATAAAACTCACATCTAAATGCAGAGAATATGCGTTTAGCTCGCTTACGACCGCTGCGCCATCGAGGGGAATACTGGCGAACAAGGGCGCCACTAATGCCTGTGGCAGAGCCTGTTTAACTTGCTGTAAATAAGGATGATTAAAGGAGGAAATCAGTAATTGTTCGGTACTGAACCCTAGCTCGGTGATGGCTTTGGGATAAAGTTCGACGAGTGGCGTTACTGTATTTACGCCTTTAAGTTCAATGTTTACTGTGGCGCGACCAGCGACTAGTTCGAGTACTTGCCAAAGTGTGGGGATGGGTTCGCCTTTAACCGTGACTTGCTCTAGATAGCCCTTATTTACTAAATGGATAATGCCTTGGCCTGAGCTTTTATTGTCGAGCCTGCGGTCATGAAATACGACTAACTCACCTTCGACATTGTGGACATCCAACTCAATGGCTTTGGCGCCTAATTCAATTGCTTTGGCCATGGCGGCTAAGGTATTTTCTGCCACATAACCGCTGGCACCACGGTGAGCAAAAATAAGCATGTGATTTTTCCTATTAACTGCGGATTATGCCGACCTGATCGCGAGTTTGGCCATTTTTAATATGGATTTCCATTTGCGGATAGGCGAGTTCTAAGTTGTTTTCTTTAAGCTTACGGGTAATACGTTTGTGCAGATCGTGGCGTAGTGGCCAGCGTGCCGACATATCTTTTGCATAGGCTCGTACTTCATAGTCTTGAGTATGTTTACCAAAGCCCGCAAACCACACTTCTGGCTCTGGATTCGGCAACGCATCTTCGCATTCCTGAACAGCTTGATAAAGCGTGGCTTCCACTTTTGCTGGATCCGAATCGCGGGCAACCGACACATAAACAATGACACGGGTAATAGGGTCCGACAGCGACCAGTTAATCAATTGCTCGGTAATAAAAGCCTTGTTCGGAATGATAATTTCCTTTCTGTCCCAATCGATAATGGTGGTGGCACGGATCTGGATTTTACTCACAGTCCCGGTGAGATCGCGGATTGTCACCGTATCGCCAATACGCACTGGCTTTTCGAACAGAATAATCAAACCCGAGATAAAGTTGGCAAAAATCTCCTGCAAACCAAAACCGAGACCCAGTGACAAGGCTGCAATCAACCATTGCAGTTTTGACCATTCCATCCCGAGATTTGAAAAGCCAATCAGCAGCCCTAAAAATACCACTAAATAACGACTTACTGTGGTGATAGCAAAGCCAGTGCCCGGTGTCAGGTCTAGACGCTGTAGGATCATCAGCTCAAGCAAACCGGGTAAATTGGTCGCAATCATCAGCGAGAAGCCAACGATGATTAAGCCGAATAACAGCGATTTCATGGTGATGGGGAGCTGTTGCTCGACACCATTGACGCTGGTATTGGTGGTCCAGAGGGTGATGCCATCCAAGAAGGAAAACAGCGCCGTATGGGTTTGCGTCCACAGGCCAATCAAGCTGGCTAAAAACGCCAGTAGCAATAAGGAACGCACCAATCCAAGGGACTGACTCGAAATGGTTTCGAGGTCGACTACGGGTTCTTCGTAGGTATCTAAGCCATCATTGGAGCTATGGTGTGTTTCGCCCTTTTCCCGTTGGGCTAAACGCTCAGCCCGTTTCGCTTTCGCGCGGTCGAAGGCAATGCGGCGGCGCTCAATCAACATCCAACGTTTAATTAATTGATAGAGCAGTAAAAAGCTTAATCCCAATATGATCGATAGCTGCAACTGCAACAGCATTTGGAATGCGGTGAAGTAGTAGCCCCTAAAGGCGAGCCCAGCGCTCAGTAGGGGAACAGCGATCAACAATGCCCAGAGCATTTTTTGGATCAGCCGTTTGTTCTTCCCCTCTTTTTGAGCAACGCTATTTTGCCGGCTTAATAGCAAAATATCCTTGTATAACAAGAATAACACCACACAAAAACAGATAAATGCGCCGCGGCCAATGCTGTTGCGGATAAGCGAGGCATCGAGTATTTCGGTAAAGCCCATAATGCCAAGCAAGGGACTGGCGACAAATACAAAGTGTTTGAGCCTGAGCTGGCCTGCCTGAATCAGTTTTGAGGGGCGTTTGAAGTGACCTACCAATACGCCTTTATCTAGAGCAAGAATAAAAATCAATCGATACAATAGGTAAACCAATCCTATTGCTAAAATTCCCATGCCGACCGCTTGCACAAAGTTACGGTCTGATTGATAGAAAATCCATCCTGCTGCCACTATGGGGAGCGGTTTGATTAAGGCATAACCTAGGCTAAGGACTAAGGATTTGAAGGTATAAATAAATTTATCCTGAGTCACATTACCCACATAGGTTGCATAGTTGCCGAGTAATCGATTGAATTTAGGTTTTATTAAATCTTGAACCACTAAACAGAGCACTATCAGAATGATCCACCATGACCAATAGTCGTTTTGCTCCTGCCAAGCTTTGCTCAGTTGTCCCCATTGTGCCTGTTGGATTAGCCATAGGGCGCTACGTTGAATATCGGTGAGCCAGAGCTTGTTAATGCTCGCGGCATTAGGCACCCAAAATAGATGTTCGTTTAGGGTGTTTTTTAGCGTCAGGTGCTGTTGGCTAAGCTGCTGATAATTCACTTTAAGCTTGCCTAGTTCACTCAAATACTGGTCATAACTCTGCATTAGCTGAGTCAGCAATGCTTGCTGTGAGCGCAGCAACTTAATCTGCCCCTCATTATAGAGATTGGCTTGTTCGAGTTCTTGTTCGTTGAGCGCCTGCTGTTGCTCGAGGTGATACCTGTCGAGACGCGCATCGGCGATAAGAGTTTGTAGTTTTTCATGGTTTGGCGGTTTGGGCAGCGATTGCAACATCTGCAAAAAGCGTTCGCCAAAGGCGGAGTTCATTTTGACCCAAGTAATTTGTTCTTGGATATTAGCGAGTTGCTTGGCTTGGGATTGATATTGGAGCTCAGCCTGTTCTTGCTGCTCTACCACGTTATTGATTTGCAAGGTTAAGGTTTGCAGTTTTTGGCCGTAGATCTGATTGGTATCGGCGATATTGCGTGTAATCGGATCGATGACTTTAGTGGTATCAACTAAATTCTTGGCCAGCGTGGCATCGGTTTGTTGTTGGCGCTGCTTGTTGATCGCCTTATTGATAGTTTCAATAAAGGCTTCTTGCTGGCTCAATTGCTGGCGAACTAACTGTAACTGTAGCTGGGTAAGTTCGATACGCTTTTGGCTACTGGCAAGCTCGGCCTCATGGGTGGCAAGGCTCTGTTCGAAGAAAATCCGCTGTATTTGTTGTAATTCACCCGCTGGCGTATCGATAGGCGCCAATTCCGTTTTTTTATTTTGCAGCACATTTTGTCTTGCATTGGCAATGACGGAAGGCAGTAGATTATGGCGCTGTAGTAGTTCGTTGACTTGATTGCCGAGAGTTGCCTCGCTCTCTTTTAACTCAGATAGGCGTAAATAAGCCATCGAGGCTTGCTGGTTAAGATCTGTTCCTTTATCCAGCTTTAATGGCTTAGTGGCCTCTTTTAAGCCCTGATCGATGACCTTTTTATTTTTTTCAAAATCCAGCTGCGCCTGCTGAAAACTGCTCGCATTGGCCGCCAGTCTGTCAATGTTGTTTTTAAGCTCAACAATTTGATCGTCAATGCTAATATTTTGTTGCTGATTTTGGTTGTTTAGGCCAAGACGCTTGTCCAATTGCAAGGGCGAATTGGCATGGAGAGAAAAAGACAAAAAAGCAATAACGAACAATAAAATACGTGGCATAGAGGCAAAAGCAATTAGAGGCGAAAGACGCACTCATCTTAGCCAACTTGGGCCAAGATTGGTATGTTTTAAATGTTCTTTTTTCGCCGTTGTGACTGGTGGGATTGATGGGTTTCAAAGATGGCGGTGGCGACTATGATGGTTCCGCCTATCAAAGTATTTACATTCAGTGCTTCACCTAAAATCAGCAAAGCCAACATGGCCCCATAAAAGGGTTGAAGGCAGGAGACTAGTCCTACTGTTTTAGCACTTAATTGGCGCAATGCCGAGGTGAACAGCGCATGGGGCGCGGCAGTAAACACGACCCCGAGCAGCGCTATCAAGCCCCAGGTTTCGAGGGAGATGCTTTGCAGATCTGTTTGATGCCAAGGCATAAGAAACACCGCCGCCACTAAGGTTTGATAAAACATGGCGTGGGGGCCACTATACTGGGAAAAATAGCGTTTTTGCAGTAGGTTACGGGCGGTAAATAACATTGCCGACAGAATACCGATCGCAATTCCTAGAGTCGTGTCGTTGCCTAGATTGGCTTCGGGGATCAGCAGTACAACACCTATCAGCACGAAAATGCCGCTGATAATATCCATCAGCTTGATTTTATTGCCCGTTAATAATGGCTCGGCAATCACCGTCATCACCGGATAGGTGAAGAAAGCAATCATGCCGATGGCGACCGATGAGAGTTGCATCGCGGCAAAGTAGGTGACCCAGTGTAAGCTGACTATCACTCCTAAGCCGATAGCAACCAGATAATCCTGTTTGCTAGCAAGGCTTAAATATTTGCCACGGAATTTAATGAGTAACGCCAAGACTAACGCCGCGACTACACATCTTAGGAAGGTAATATCGAGTGCGCTTAAGGGGATTAACTTTGAAAACAACGCTGTGCCGCCAAACATCAGCACAGCTAAGTGTAATTCGATTAATCCCGAAGGTTTACTGGTCTGGCTCAATTGGGTCGCCGTAGTTAGTCGGCTGACGCCTGATTTTTCAGATTAGCAAAGGCTTGACCCATACGCGTCACGGCTTCTGGCTCAACGCCTTCGGCGAAGGTATCGATAGCATCTTTGGCAAACAGCATGACGACGGTACTGCCAAGCTTGAAGCGACCCATTTCTTCGCCTTTCTCTAAGGTAATCGCGTCAGGGCCTACCGTTGGATATTCCCAAGTGAATACTTGCTTACCGGTTGGCGGCGTAATAGTGCCTGCCCAAACGGTTTCGATGCTCGCCACAATAGTTGCACCTACTAATACCATAGCCAGTGGGCCAAGCTCGGTTTCAAAAATTGCCACTACACGTTCGTTGCGAGCAAATAGGCCTGGCACATGGCGCGCCGTCAGCGGGTTAACGGAAAACAGCTCACCTGGCACATAGGTCATCTTCGACAGCGTGCCTTTAATCGGCATATGGATGCGGTGATAATCCTTAGGAGCCAGATAAATTGTCGCAAAATCACCACCTTCGAAGCGTTTGGCATCTTCGGCTTGGTCGCCAAGCAAAGTGAGTGAAGAATAGTGATGGCCTTTAGCTTGGAAAATACGCCCATCCTTGATGGGACCAAGTTGGCTGACGGCGCCATCAACGGGGTGCACCATGATGTTGGCCGCAGTATTAATTGGGCGAATACCAGGCTTAAGTGCACGGGTAAAAAAGTCGTTGAAGCTTTTATAAGCCTCAGGTTCGCTCTGAGCCGCTTCGCTCATATCGATTTTATATTGCTTGATAAACCATTTAATCGCGGCAGTCGTTAATGCGCCAGCTTCGGAAGCGGCAAGTTTACCGACTAAGCGAGATAACAGGTGCTTTGGCAGCATGTACTGCAGCGCAATTTTAACTTTATCCAATTTGTGTTCCTTTCCTTTATGTTGCTCAACTTAGGTTGAGACTTGTTTTGCGTTAATTCTATTCGTTGTGATGGCTTTGCTGTACTCGTTATTCATCGCTTTGGGCGCGAAATTGCCGAGCGTGACGCTGTTCATCAAGGCTTGCGATAATACGATGGTAGTTATTAAAGCGATCTTCACTAATCTTACCCGCTTCGACTGCGGCTTTTAAGGCGCAGCCTGGGTCATCGCCGTGCTTACAATCGCGGAATTTACAGCCACCTAAAAAGTCACGAAATTCGATAAAGCACCAACCGACACGTTGGGCGGGTAAGTGCCAGAGGGCAAATTCGCGCACGCCGGGGGAGTCGATTAAATCACCACCACTGGGTAAATGCAGTAACTTAGCGGTGGTCGTGGTGTGTTGTCCAAGCCCAGAGTTGTCGGAGACATCGCCCACCAGTAGCTCGGCTTCGGGCAGTAAGGCATTGACCAGAGAGGATTTACCCACACCAGACTGGCCAGCAAATACGCTCACTTTATCTTTCAGCAGGGCTTTAATGGTATCTAAGCCTTCGCCTAACTTACTGCTGACCTTATATACTGGATATCCAATGGCTTCGTAGCGCTTTAAGGCTGCATCGATGGCGGGGGCTTCTTCCGGCGTTAACAGATCAATTTTGTTCAAAATGATGATCGGCGGAATATCCGTGTCTTCGGCTGCCACTAAATAGCGGTCAATAATCTGGGTGGTAAAGCTAGGTAATACGGAAGACACAATCAAAATTTGGTCGATATTCGAGGCGATAATTTTCACGCCATCGTATAAATCGGGGCGCGAGAGGGAAGAGCGTCTTGGATGCACTGCTTCCACAATGCCAGCTATACCACTATTTGCTTGGCTTTCAATAGCTAAGCGTACAATCACTTTATCGCCAGTCACTAAACTGCTAATGGTGCGGCGAATGTTGCAGCGCACAATCAGGCCATCTTCGGTTTCAATATCGGCATGTTGACCAAAGCGGGAGATCACGGTTCCGCTCTGTTCTGGGCCGAGTGAGCTATCCTGTAACTCAGGCGCATTTTTATCACCATTGTCACGATTGAGGCGTTTCTCGTGATTGGCGCGCATACGGCGTAATTGGCCTTGGCTTAGGGGTTTCTTTTTACTCACTGGTTTGTCTTCGTCAATTAGGTGATATTTTGTGTTTGAAAAAAGCAGTATGATACACGCTCTTGAATAAAAAAGCCTGAATTTAGGCTAACTGACATGATAAGGCGCAATTATGGCGGCAGACGCAAATAATCTCATTTGGATCGATCTCGAAATGACTGGGTTAGAACCCGATGTCGATAGGGTCATTGAAATTGCTACCTTAGTAACAGACCAAGAACTCAATATTATCGGTCAGGGGCCAGTGATTGCTATTCATCAATCGGATGAAGTACTGGCGGCCATGGATGATTGGAACCAAAAACATCACGGTGAATCGGGCCTCATCGATAGAGTGCGTGCCAGCCAAGTGAACGAAGCGCAGGCTGTTGCACAAACCATCGCATTTTTAGAGCAATACGTGCCTAAGGGTGTCTCGCCTATGTGTGGTAACAGCGTGGGTCAGGACCGTCGCTTCTTAAATCGTTATATGCGTGAATTGGAGGACTACTTCCATTATCGCAATCTAGACGTAAGCACGGTTAAGGAGCTAGTGAAACGTTGGAGCCCTGAAACTATGGCAGGTTTCAAAAAGCAAAACACTCATCAAGCGCTGCAAGATATCCAAGAGTCGATCGCTGAATTACAGTATTACCGCAGCAAAGTATTTAAAATTTGACCGATCAGCAGATAAATCTGCAAGAAGGGGTTGCAGCCGCATAAATTTTTCATATAATGCGGCCTCAACTTTTTGATGCGGGCATGTTTGTCTCGTCAAATAAGTAAAGGCGACATTAGCTCAGTTGGTAGAGCGATACCTTGCCAAGGTATAGGTCATCGGTTCGAACCCGATATGTCGCTCCAAATTACAAATTTAGTGATTTACCAAGTCATTAAATGCAGGATATGCGACATTAGCTCAGTTGGCAAAGGTGGATAGACGATACCTTTGTGGATGTTGAAGGCAAATTTAGCAGCGATACAAAATGCGACATTAGCTCAGTTGGTAGAGCGATACCTTGCCAAGGTATAGGTCATCGGTTCGAACCCGATATGTCGCTCCAAATACAAATTTAGTGATTTACCAAGTCATTAAATAAAAAATTATGCGACATTAGCTCAGTTGGTAGAGCGATACCTTGCCAAGGTATAGGTCATCGGTTCGAACCCGATATGTCGCTCCAATTTCAGACGGTTACATTCTTAAAATGTAAATGCGACATTAGCTCAGTTGGTAGAGCGATACCTTGCCAAGGTATAGGTCATCGGTTCGAACCCGATATGTCGCTCCAATTTTTCTCATCAGTCTCCCCATAAAATCTTCATCATTTCAAACTAAGTTATCGCAACTGACATAGCGCTATTTTACTTTTCTGTACACTTAACATGTCTGTTCCGTTGTTGATTATTCCATGCATTTTTTGAGCACGTTCATCGCTGCAATTTATTAACCTTTGTTTTCATGGTTATTTTTAATACTAATGCGGTTAAGTGTTGCAGGATTTGCCTGCTCTGCGGCTGTTGTCGATGATGTTTTCTATTTTGTAAAAAATAAAACAGCAAGGTTAATGCGTGATCTGCACCTTGTTTCTTCAAGAATTCCTAAATTAGATGGCGTTGCGAAAGTTAAATTATGACCTTGTTCAAATATTCGTAACGCTTTTACTTACATAATGAATCCAGACAAAGTTAATAGCGCCAAGTAGTTGGCTTAACACTGGAGTGCATTATATGCGTATTCAACAATTACGTGATTTACTTGAGTATGTGGCGAACTGCCGCTTAGATATGGCGCAACTCTATGGCCGACTGAACAATCATGCTGACTCCGCTCGAGTAAAGATGATGCTGGAGTATTTTGAATCTCATCAAAAGCATGTCGCTGAAAAATTGCGTGATTATATGGATGAGGCGCCAGCGAGGGTTCTTGATACTTGGTATAAAGACTTTGTGTTTGAAGATTTTACTAAGCGTTGCCAAGATACCATGTTACCCGCCAATATGAACGAAGATGATGTGTTGAATTTACATCTCGACTTGGAAAATCGTCTGATTGGCTTATTGGAAAAAACCGTCAACTCAACCACCGCTGAAGATGCGCGTGCGGCATTAGAAGGCTTAATTCGAGTTGAGAAAACTCAACAGCAACGATTAGTTCACAGCACTATCCGGATGGACGATATTTAACCTATCGATACCTCATCTGTGTTCGTGTAAACACCGAAAGCCAGCTAAATGCTGGCTTTGTTGTTTTTGGATGATAAGTGTTGTCCACATTCACTGCTTTTTGCATGGCATCTGATTTACGTCATAACTTTTCTCGAAGCTTTTTGCTACTTTCTTGATCTCATTAGTTGATTTGACCATTAACTGTTTAGTTTTCATCCATAGCGATGGTCGATTAGATGAGTCACCCTTTTGTTATTTTGTCGCGCAGGAGATCCTCTATGGCACAAGATTTATCGAGTTTACCCACAGCGCTTTATACGCAAGAGCAGGTGCGAGCGGCGGAACTGCTCGCAGTTTCAGAAGGGGAAGCTACGTTGTATCAATTAGTTGAACGTGCTGGATGCGCAGCGTTTAACTATTTAACAGAGCAGATAGCATGCCAGCCTAAGCTTGGGGCTATGCCATTATTGGTACTCGCAGGTAATGGTAATAACGGTGCCGATGCCCTCGTTTGTGCTCGTCTAGCTCTAGAGGCAGGACATAAGGTTCACGTTTTTTTACTAAAGACCAAGGGTACGCCAGAATTTGAACAAGCGCTTTCTGCTTACCTTAATCAAGGTGGGATAGTCGATTCTCCTAATATTGATGCGATCTTACAGGCGCCAATCCTTATCGACGGATTGCTGGGGACTGGCGTTCAGGGCGCGGTGCGAGAACAGGTTGCTGCGCTTATCCATGCCATTAATCAGAGTAATGCTTGGGTGCTTAGTTTGGATCTCCCCTCGGGGATCTTGGCCGATACCGGTGTTGTCGCTCAAGTCGCAGTGATGGCGGATGCGACTTTATGCTTTGGCGGTTTAAAACAAGGCCTACTCACCAGTAAGGCAAGACATCACTGCGGTCATCTTGCTTTTGCCGATCTGGGATTAACTCCCTTTTTTAATGGTGAAAGCGCGACTCGAGTGGGTGGTGAAATCCTAAAAAGCTATTTTGCCGCCAGAGCAAGGGATAGCCACAAAGGTCAATCGGGTAAAGTGACCCTGATTGGTGGTGACTTTGGCATGGCTGGGGCGATTCGGCTTGCCAGTGAAGCTTGTTTGCGTGCGGGGGCTGGATTAGTCACAGTGATCAGTCGGCCTGAGCACCAACTTACGGTAAATGTATCTCGACCTGAGTTAATGTTTTGGGGTTGTGAGCTAGTCGATATGGAGGTGTATCTGCGCCTTGGTTGGGCACAGGTGGTTGTGCTTGGCCCGGGGTTAGGTAAACACGATTGGGGTTATAACTTGTTTAAAGCCGCGGGGTTAAGCGATAAACCCTGTGTACTCGATGCCGACGCCCTGAATCTGCTCAGTCAAGAACCGCGCGGGCAAACTAACTGGGTACTCACGCCCCATCCGGGAGAGGCCGCACGACTGTTGGGATGCAGTGTCGCTGATATTGAGCATGATCGATTCGCAGCCGTGCGTGCTTTGCAGCAAAAATACGGTGGAGTAGTCCTGCTTAAAGGGGCTGGAACCATTATTTTTGATGGAAAACAGATGGTCGTGGCGCCAGTTGGTAATCCTGGTCTTGCGAGTGGTGGGTGCGGTGATGTGTTATCTGGTATTATAGGCGCCCTTATGGCTCAAGGTATGGATAACATGCAGGCGACAGTCGTTGGCGTTGTCGTTCATGGTTGTGCGGCGGACCTTGCTGCGGTTCAAGGTGAACGGGGCATGTTAGCCAGCGATTTGATGCCTTTTATTCGCCAATTAGTAAATAGTGATTTACTCTAGGCGCTGTAAAATTTAAGCGCGGGTGGACTGCCGCGCTTAAATGCCTCCTTAATCGATAACGGCAGTGATATAAGCGGACATGACAGAGACAGAGTTAACCTTTCAATTACATAATGAAGACGAGACTATTGCGGTTGGGCAAAAATTGGCTCGCCATATTCAAGCGCCTTTGACTCTGTATTTAACGGGGGATTTGGGGGCGGGTAAAACCACTCTGAGCCGCGGTTTGATTCAAGGATTAGGACATAAAGGTGCAGTCAAAAGCCCAACTTACACTTTAGTTGAACCTTATGAGCTCGACGGTGTCGAAGTTTATCATTTTGATTTGTATCGTTTAAACGATCCCGAAGAGTTAGAGTTTATGGGGATCCGTGATTACTTTACCCAGAGCAGCCTGTGTATCGTAGAATGGCCTGACAAAGGTGAAGGGTTGTTACCCGATGCTGATATCCACCTACATTTAAAATATTTTAACCAAGGACGTGAAATCCATATTCGAGCCTTAACCGAATCAGGTAAAACGCTATTAGCCGCGATAAAATAAAAACAAAGATGACTAAAAATAAGTATTACTTTCAAAGAATTATTCTTTTTTTATGCGCGTTTTTTGCTGTTGCAGCCCACGCGGCCAACCAGCTCGAAGGTGTGCGTATTTGGGCCGCACCCGAGTCGACACGAATTGTGTTCGATTTGAGTGAGGTGCCCAATTACAGTTATTTTTCCCTCGATGGTCCTCATCGTTTAGTGGTCGATCTAAAAAAGGCATCGACGAAACTGAGCCTGAAAAATATCGATAACAACAGTAAGTTAGTCAAAGGCATACGAGTCAGCAAATCTCCGACGAAAGGCGATTTACGTTTGGTTATTGATTTGGTTAAACCCTTAAATGCGAACTTATTTTCGTTACCCGTGACGGCCCCTTATGGTAATCGGCTTGTGGTTGACCTAGAGGATAAAACTGTGACGGCTTCGCCGTCAGTCACGAGTTCAACTTCAGTTAAAAAATCCGTTAATCAAAGTGTGCCATCTTCCCGCGATATTGTTATCGCGATTGATGCTGGGCATGGTGGTGATGATCCCGGCTCGATTGGACCATCCGGTCTCTATGAGAAAAAAGTCGTGTTCGAAATTGCAAAACGGTTATCGAGCAAAATTAACGACACACCTGGAATGCGTGCAGTGATGATCCGCACTGGTGATTACTTTGTGAATTTGAATAAACGCTCTGAACTTGCTCGTAA
The DNA here is from genome assembly GCF_016859145.1 of Shewanella sp. LZH-2. NCBI lineage: Bacteria > Pseudomonadati > Pseudomonadota > Gammaproteobacteria > Alteromonadales > Shewanellaceae > Shewanella > Shewanella sp. LZH-2. The sequence continues at coordinate 4,021,162 of NZ_CP069350.1, read as the reverse complement.
CAGTAAGGCAGATTTGCTGATCTCTATTCATGCGGATGCTTTTACATCACCCAATCCACGAGGTGCATCTGTGTGGGTATTGTCGATGCGCCGTGCAAACAGTGAAATTGGTCGTTGGTTAGAACAAAAAGAGAAACACTCAGAGTTGCTGGGAGGCGCAGGGGAAATTATTCAAAATACTGATAATGAACAGTATCTTGCTATGACCTTACTCGACATGTCTATGAACAGCTCTATGGCCATTGGTCACTCGGTTGCTGGGGATATTTTAAAAGATTTAGGTGCAGTGACGGAGCTGCATAAGAATCGTCCTGAATCAGCCAGTTTTGCCGTATTGAAATCCCCGGATATTCCTTCAATTCTAGTGGAAACAGGGTTTATCTCGAACCCGAAGGAAGAGCGTTTGCTGAGCAGCAACCGTCATCAAGAGAGTATTGCCACTGCGATTTACAAGGGCGTTAATCGTTATTTCCAAAACAACCCACCGGCTGATACCTTATTGGCCAAGCGCAATCATGGAAGTTCAACGGCGCCATCAAGTACAAAATCTGCGGGAAATATTAAGCATAAGGTGAGTCGGGGGGAGTCGCTTTCTGCTATTGCCCAGCGCTATAAAGTCCCGATGGCTAGCATTATACGTGCTAATGGCATGAAGACTGATGTGGTACAGCTTGGGCAGACACTTGTGATTCCTGAGAGCTAAATAGGATGAATTCTATGGGGATCCAGATCCTTCCGCCGCAATTGGCGAACCAAATCGCCGCTGGCGAAGTTGTCGAAAGACCGGCCTCAGTGGTGAAAGAACTCGTTGAGAACAGCTTAGATGCTGGCGCAACCCGTATCGATATCGAAATAGATAAGGGCGGCAGTAAGCTGATTAAGATCCGTGACAATGGTTCGGGGATCCCAAAGGATGAATTAGCCTTGGCGTTGTCGCGCCATGCCACCTCGAAACTGCATTCCCTCGACGATCTTGAAGCTATCCTCAGCTTTGGCTTTCGCGGTGAGGCTTTAGCAAGTATCAGCTCCGTCTCCCGTTTAACCTTAACGTCGCGCACTGCTGAGCAAACCGAAGCGTGGCAAGCTTACGCTGAAGGCGTCGATATGGCTGTTAAAGTCATGCCTGCGGCGCATCCGGTGGGTTCAACCATTGAAGTCGTTGATCTATTTTTTAATACTCCGGCGCGTCGACGCTTTTTAAAAAGTGACAAAACCGAATTTACCCATATTGATGAATGGTTAAAGCGAATTGCTTTGGTGCGGGGGGATATCCATTTTACCCTGACACACAATGGTAAAACCGTGCGCAATTATCGCCCGGCGATGAATGAGTCACAATATTTACAACGACTGACCCAGGTTGCGGGCCGGCCGTTTGCCGATCAAGCGCTTAGAATCGAATGTCAACACGATGATTTACGTTTAAGTGGTTATCTGCAATCGCCTTGGTCAACCGTGCAGACCGATACTCATTACTTTTATGTTAATGGCCGTCTAGTGCGCGATCGTTTAGTTAATCATGCGGTGCGTCAAGCATTTGCACAAAAGGCCGAAGTAGAACAACCCGGCTATGTGCTGATGCTGGATATCGATCCTCATCAGGTGGATGTGAACGTGCATCCAGCAAAACATGAAGTGCGATTCCATCAAAGCCGTTATGTGCATGATTATATTTTGCAGGCACTGCAATCGGCGTTAGAAGAAGCCGGAGAGCTTAGTTTTGAACGTCCTTTCGAGCTGGGTTCGCCCCAAGTGGAGGATGATGTTTCAGAATCCAAGTCCGAACATACTGCCTTCGAGCTGCAATCTCCGAAAGCTAACTTAGCTTGGACTAATACTCCTCAACCTGAAAATTATCGAGGGAGTCAAGTCGATACGCCTGTTGGTGAGTCTCGTGCTCGAGATATTGCCACCGTACGGGCGGGGACTATGGTGCAGAGCAATGCCTATGGAAGCATGGAGGTACCTAGGGAGTCACGCAGTAGTTCGGCTGGAGAAAGCCGTGCAAGAGCTGAGCTGCCTTCTAAGACAGCGATTGCCAGTTATGGTGCATTACTGCAGACCCCATCTTACAACGTACAGGACAAGGCTTATCAAGCTGTTTTACCTATGCCATCGATACTAGATGGACAATTTTGGGTATTTAGTGATGGGCCAAAATTAAGTTTATTACGTATTGAGTCTGCAGCATTAGCAGTCCGTAGCCATGAGATTGAAATAAAACTGGCTACAGGGTTGATTGGGCAGCCTTTATTGATGCCAGTATCGGTCGCCGCTGATCCTGATTGGGCAGCGTTACTCGAAGAGCATGCAACACTTATCCGTCAACTTGGTTTAGAGCTAACAATTCGTTACCAGCAGTTGATTATTAAAAAAGTGCCCCCATATCTGAGGGACTGTCAGTTAGCGAAGGTCATTCCTGAGTGGTTACAATCGCTACGTTTTGAAGCGCCAGCACCCAATGCATTAGCGTTATGGCTGGCAGAGCAAAGCCTAACTGGATTTATCTCGGCACCCGATATTTGGGCCGCTTATTGTCAGTTAACGGAAGATAAAAGGCAGAAAATTGCCAGTAAAGCAGTATCCTTACCTTGGCAATCGTGGCTAGAAGAGCAAGCAATTGAATAAAGAATTACAGCCTAAAGTGGTTTTTTTGATGGGGCCAACGGCGTCAGGAAAAACGGCTTTAGCTCTCGAATTAGCCGAAAAGCATAATTGCGAAATTATCTCGGTTGATTCAGCATTAATCTATCGCGGCATGGATATCGGCAGTGCTAAGCCCTCTGCCGAGGAATTAGTGCGAGGTCCGCATCGTTTGATTGATATTCGCGATCCGAGTGAAAGTTATTCGGCTGCCGATTTTAGAGCCGATGCGCTGCGCGAGATTGAACAAATTATCAGCATGGGCAAGACCCCTTTATTAGTGGGCGGAACCATGATGTATTTTAAGGCTCTATTAGAGGGATTATCGCCGCTACCCAGTGCTGATGAGGCTATTCGCGCCGATATTCAAGCTGAGGCGGATATAAACGGATGGGAAGCGCTGCACGAGCAATTGAGGGAGATAGATCCCGTCTCTGCAGAAAGAATTCATCCTAATGATCCACAAAGGCTTTCAAGAGCGTTAGAAGTCTATAGAATAAGCGGTAAGAGTTTGACTGAGTTAACCATGACCAAGTCGGCTCCTTTACCCTATGATGTGGTGCAATTTGCCATTGCACCGCGAGAGCGTAAAGTGTTGCATGCGTTAATCGGGCAGCGTTTTCGCATAATGTTAGAGCAAGGCTTTATTGATGAAGTCGTCCAGCTTAAAGCGAGGGGTGACTTGCATTTAGATTTACCCTCAATGCGTTGCGTGGGATATCGACAATGTTGGCAATATCTCGATGGTGAATTTGACTATGATACTATGGTCGAAAAAGCCGTTGCCGCTACTAGGCAATTAGCTAAGCGTCAATTAACATGGTTGCGTAGTTGGCCAGAGTTGAATTGGCTGGAAAGTGGTGCTGAGGGGAATTTAGTTACACTTATGCGTCAATGCCGCTAGCTTATTAGCCCTTGCTGTATAATACTAAAACTAAACAAAAAACTTCACTGATATCGATTTATTTTTATATAAATTAAAAAGGAAATAATAAAATGGCTAAGGGGCAATCTTTACAAGACCCATTTTTGAACGCACTACGCCGCGAGCGCGTTCCTGTATCTATTTACTTGGTAAACGGCATTAAACTCCAAGGACAGGTAGAGTCGTTTGATCAGTTTGTCATTCTGTTGAAAAACACAGTGAGCCAAATGGTTTACAAACACGCTATTTCTACTGTGGTTCCTGCTCGTCCATTTAACGTTGCTGGCCATCAAAATGCCCAGGGCGGTTATGGCGCGCAAGATGATATGCCAAGTGGCGAATAAAGTTTAGTTAAGGAGTTTGCTTCTTGTTTGATCGTTATGAGGCGGGAGAAACAGCGGTTCTTGTCCATATCGACTTTTCCGATGAGGAACGCCGAGAAGACTTAGTGGAGTTACAGCTATTAGTCGAATCAGCTGGAGCACGCTCAGTCGGGGTCATTACTGGAAGTCGACGCTCACCAGACCGTAAGTTTTTTATTGGTTCTGGTAAAGCCGAGGAGTTAGCCGCCTTAGTGGCAGCCACCGAGGCTAATGTGGTTATTTTCAATCACGCCTTGAGTCCAGCTCAGGAGCGAAATCTTGAACAGGTATGTCAGTGCCGAGTGTTGGACAGGACATCACTGATCTTAGATATTTTCGCCCAAAGAGCTCGGACTCATGAAGGTAAGCTGCAAGTGGAGCTAGCGCAATTGCGCCACATGTCGACTCGCCTAGTGCGTGGTTGGACTCACCTTGAGCGCCAAAAGGGTGGTATTGGTTTACGTGGCCCAGGGGAAACCCAGCTCGAAACAGATAGGCGCTTGCTTCGGGGGCGCATTAAAAATATCAACAAACGCTTAGAGCGTGTTGATAAACAACGTGAGCAGAGTCGCCGCGCCCGTAAGCGTAGTGACATGCCAACCGTCTCATTAGTGGGTTATACCAACGCGGGCAAGTCGACGCTGTTTAATGCCTTAACTTCATCTGATGTTTATGCAGCTGACCAGCTATTTGCGACTCTTGACCCTACATTGAGAAAGTTAGATCTACCCGACGGTGCCGTAATTTTAGCGGACACTGTAGGTTTTATTCGTCATTTGCCACATGATCTCGTTGCTGCATTTAAAGCAACATTACAAGAGACGCGTCAAGCAGATTTGTTACTGCATATTGTTGATTGTGCAGATGAAAATATGGCGGATAATTTTGAGCAAGTGCAATCAGTGCTTAAAGATATCGATGCTGATAAAGTGATGCAATTGATTGTTTGCAATAAAATTGACTTGCTTGAAGATGTTACGCCGCGTATCGAATATGATGAACGCGGTAAGCCTGTACGAGTCTGGGTTTCGGCACAAAAGCGTTTGGGGTTTGATCTGCTCTTGAAGGCGATCACTGAGTTAATTGGTGAAGTTATTCATGAGTTTACACTTAAGATTCCGGCAACTGCTGGACATTATCTTGGCCAGTTTTATCGACTGGATGCGATACAGCAGAAAGAGTACGACGATCTGGGGAACTGTATTTTGTCTGTTCGTTTATCGGATGCCGATTGGCGCCGATTAGCTAAACAGAGTCAGGGTGAGTTAGAAACCTTTATCTACGATGCGTCGATAGAAAAGGCTGTTTGTTAATAATCTAATTTATTTCATCCACTTATGGAGTGCTAAATGGCTTGGAACGAGCCCGGTAACAAGGGTAATGATCCTTGGGGAAATAAAGGTGGTAACGACAAAGGACCACCGGACCTTGATGAGGTTTTTCGTAATCTTTCAAAACGCTTTGGCGGCAAAGGTAATGGCTCTTCTGGCCAAAACTTTAGTTCCTTTAGCTTAATCATCATTCTTGCCATCGCTTTTGTTGTTTGGGGACTTTCGGGTTTGTACACCATTAAAGAAGCTGAACGTGGCGTAGCGTTGCGTTTTGGTCAACATAATGGTGAGGTGGGACCGGGTCTTCACTGGAAACCAACGTTTATCGATGAAATTTATCCTGTTGACGTGCAATCAGTTCGCTCTGTGCCATCATCTGGCAGCATGCTAACTTCTGATGAAAACGTCGTGAAGGTTGAGCTAGACGTGCAATATCGTATTTCAGATGCGTATGCCTATCTTTTTAGTGCGGTAGACGCCAATGCCAGTTTACGTGAAGCCACTGACAGTGCGCTGCGCTATGTCATTGGTCACAACAAGATGGACGATATTCTGACCACAGGCCGTGATGCTATTCGTCGCGATACTTGGAAAGAATTAGAACGCATTCTTGAGCCGTACAAGTTGGGCTTGGCTATTGTTGACGTTAACTTCTTGCCAGCGCGTCCGCCTGAAGAAGTGAAAGATGCATTCGACGATGCCATTTCAGCGCAAGAAGACGAACAACGCTTTATTCGTGAGGCTGAAGCCTATGCCCGTGAGATTGAACCGAAAGCACGTGGTGAGGTCGAGCGCATGGCGCAACAAGCTAATGCTTATAAAGAACGTGAAATTTTAGAGGCGCGCGGTAAAGTGGCTCGTTTCGAGTTGCTCTTACCTGAATACCAAGCTGCACCTGAAGTGACCCGTAAGCGTTTGTATCTCGATGCAATGCAACAGGTGATGACTGACACTAACAAAGTCATTATCGATGCTAAAAACAACGGCAATTTAATGTATCTGCCACTAGACAAGTTAATGAAAGAGAAGCCTGCGACTATGCCAGACGTTGAGCCTAAACCTCAACAGAATGTCAATTCTTCATCTATTTCAACGACACGCATTGGTGAGCCTTTGAGTGAACGCCCATCTCGCGAGGAACGTGCTCGCCAGGGGAGGGAGTAATTCATGGGTAGATTAAGTATTGTTCTGATCGCCGTTATATTAGGCATTGGTTTGTCATCTGTGATGGTGGTTAACGAAGGCGAGCGTGCGATTGTGGCGCGCTTTGGCGAAATCGTTAAAGATAAAGTTGATGGCAAACAAGTAACACGTGTTTTCGGCCCAGGTTTACACTTTAAAGTACCTGTGATCGATAAAGTGAAGTTGCTTGATGCGCGTATCCAAACCTTAGATGGTGCTGCAGATCGTTTCGTCACCTCTGAGAAAAAAGACTTAATGGTCGACTCCTATGTGAAGTGGCGTATTTTTGATTTCGAAAAATACTACCTCTCTACTAATGGGGGGATTAAATCGAATGCTGAGACCTTGCTGCAACGTAAGATCAACAACGATTTACGTACCGAGTTTGGTCGTCGTACGATCAAAGAGATCGTTTCTGGGCAGCGTGATGAGTTACAAAATAACGCGTTAGCGAATGCTGCTGAGAGTGCTAAAGATTTAGGTATTGAAGTTGTTGACGTGCGTGTTAAGCAGATCAACTTACCCGCAAACGTGAGTAACAGTATTTACCAACGTATGCGCGCTGAGCGTCAAGCGGTGGCTAAAGAGCACCGTGCTCAAGGTAAAGAGCAATCTGAAATTATTCGCGCTACGATTGATGCCAATGTTACTGTTAAAATTGCGGAAGCAGAGCGTAAAGCCTTAACCATTCGTGGTGAAGGTGATGCATTAGCTGCAAAAATTTATTCGGATGCTTATAACAAAGATCCTGAATTTTTTAGCTTTTTGCGTAGTTTAGATGCTTATCGTGCGAGCTTCTCCGGAAGTTCAGACGTTATGGTGTTAGAGCCAGATAGCGAATTCTTCAAATACATGAAGAGTAGTGCTACTAAGAAATAAGCGATGCTAAATCGTTCAGAATGGGCCCCAATCACTGGGGCCCATTTTTTTATCCTAAATGAAAACAGTAAGTGACAAAGTGAGCGCTAAAATTACATTAGCAATGCATTGTTTATGCCTATCACACAGTCAATATGCTCAAAAAACAGTTCAAAATGATTAAAATTGCTTAACAGCTGTACTTTTTTTGCCCTTTTTTTAAAAAACTCGCAATCTCCCTAACTTACTTGCGTGTTTTCACTATGATCTGCTTCTAATTTTTAGCTATAATGAGCCCCGCTTCAAACTTCGATTTTTGCCCATGGTGATAACTAAGAGGCAAAAAGTCTTTGAAATATAAAAATTCCAACACCCTCTGGGAGATAAGTGGATGAGCAATGCGCCAGTCGATACCGGACGTCGCAGATTCCTGACAGCCGCAACCGCCGTAGTAGGTGGTGCTGGTGCCGTCGCTGTAGCGGTTCCTTTCATCAAGTCATGGAATCCGAGTGCCAAAGCGAAAGCTGCAGGTGCACCGGTCGAAGTAAATATCAGTAAAGTAGAGCCAGGTCAGCTGATCCGTGTTGAATGGCGAGGAAAACCTGTATGGGTTGTTCGTCGCACTGAAGCTGTGATCAATGAACTGCCAACACACGACGATAAGTTAAGAGATCCAGCGTCTGCTGAAATGCAGCAGCCTGAATATGCAACAAATCCTCTGCGCTCAATCAAGCCAGAGTATTTTATTGCTGTCGGTATTTGTACCCACCTAGGATGTTCACCCACTTATTTGCCAGATTCATTTGCTGAGCAAGTTCAAGGTGTGACTTCTGGTTTCTTCTGCCCATGTCATGGTTCTAAGTTCGATATGGCGGGCCGCGTGTTCCAAGGCGTTCCAGCTCCATTGAACCTAGTTATCCCTCCACATCAATATGTTGATGATGGCACTGTTATCATCGGTGTAGATAAAGGAGTGGCGTAATGGTTAAGAATTTAATTAATTGGATTGATGCTCGGATCCCAATGACGGCGACGTATAATCGCCATGTGGGTCAGTATGCTACGCCAACTAACTTTAACTTTTGGTACTTCTTCGGTTCGCTAGCGATGTTGGTATTGGTTAACCAATTACTGACGGGTATCTGGTTAACGATGAACTATGTACCCACAGCAGAAGGTGCTTTCGCCTCTGTTGAATACATCATGCGTGACGTAGAGTACGGCTGGTTATTGCGTTATATGCACTCAACGGGTGCGTCTGCGTTCTTTGTGGTGATCTACTTACATATGTTCCGTGGTCTGATTTACGGTTCATATCAAAAGCCTAGAGAACTGCTGTGGCTATTCGGTATGTTGATTTTCCTCGTGCTGATGGCTGAAGCCTTTATGGGTTACTTGTTGCCATGGGGACAAATGTCTTACTGGGGGGCGCAGGTAATTATTTCTCTGTTCGGTGCTATCCCTGTTATCGGTGATGACTTAACTCTATGGATCCGTGGTGACTACGTGATCTCTGGCGCCACACTGAACCGTTTCTTTGCTCTGCACGTTATCGCACTGCCATTAGTGTTAGTGGTTTTAGTGTTCTTACACTTAATCGCTCTGCACGAAGTGGGTTCAAACAACCCAGACGGTATCGAAATCAAGAAGAACAAAGACGAGAATGGCTGGCCGGTCGATGGTATTCCATTCCACCCATACTACACAGTTAAAGACATTATGGGTGTTGCGGGCTTCCTGATCGTGTTCTGTTACGTGCTGTTCTTCATCCCAGAAGGCGGCGGTTACTTCCTTGAAAAGCCAAACTTTGAAGCGGCTAACCCAATGAAGACACCTGAGCATATTGCGCCTGTATGGTACTTCACTCCGTTCTACGCCATCTTACGTGCTGTTCCCGATAAATTGGGTGGTGTGGTAATGATGGGTCTGTCGATTGCAGTACTGTTCGTATTGCCTTGGTTAGACCGTTGTAAAGTGAAGTCAATTCGCTACCGTAGCACGCTGCACAAGTTGAACATCGCTCAGTTCGCTGTATCGTTCATCGTCTTAGGTTACTTAGGCGCTGTACCTGCAACACCAGAGCTGACTATTGTTGCACGTATCTTCACTGTGACGTATTTCGGCTACTTCTTATTACTGTGGTTATACAGCAAAAATGAGAAAACTAAGCCTGTTCCAGCGAGGTTGACACACTAATGAAAAAATTACTGATTGCATTAGTTACATTGATCCCGACGCTGGCGATGGCCGCGAGTGGACACAATGTACATTTAGAAAAAGCCAATGTTGATCTGCATGATAAGGCTTCTTTAGAGCGTGGTCTGGACATGTTCCAACACTATTGCTCTGGTTGTCATAGCACTCAGTATCAACGCTATGAACGTGTGGCGAATGATCTCGGTATTTCTGCCGATGATATGCGTAGCAAGTACATGTTTACCGATGCCAAAATCGGTGAGCTGATGCAAAACGCAATTCCACATAAAGATGCGGCTAAGTGGTTCGGTGCAACACCACCAGACTTAACCTTAGTCGCACGTGTTCGTGGCGAAGATTGGGTGTATTCATACCTCAAAGGCTTCTACAAAGATCCAAGCCGCCCATTTGGCGTAAACAACACTGTATTCCCTTCTGTGGGTATGCCACATGTTCTTGAAGAACTGCAAGGCACGCCTGTTAAGCAAGAAGATGGTACAATTGTGGTTTCTGGTGGTAAGTTAAATGCTGAAGAGTATGACCAAGCGGTACGTGATATCACTGGTTTCTTAGTTTATTCAGCTGAACCTGTTAAGTTAGAGCGTCAAGCTTTAGGTTGGTGGGTGCTCGGATTCCTGTTTATATTCTTTATTGTGGCCTACCTCTTGAAGAAAGAGTATTGGAAAGATGTACACTAGGCACCAATAACGGGTAAAATATAGTATCCGCATAGTGTAAACGGGGGGCTTTGCCCCTCGTTTACTTTTGTTTTATTTCGACTCTGGAGGGTATCAATGGCTGTTGCTGCCAACAAACGCTCTGTCATGACACTGTTTTCAGGTGCTGATGATCTTTATAGCCATCAAGTCCGTATCGTGTTAGCTGAGAAAGGGGTTACTGTTGATGTTTTACAGGTCGACCCTAATGAAATGCCTGAGGATTTACTCGAAGTAAATCCTTATAACTCAGTACCTACTTTATTAGACCGTGAGCTCGTACTCTATGAGTCACGTATCATTATGGAATACTTGGATGAGCGTTTCCCTCATCCACCTTTGATGCCTGTTTACCCTGTATCTCGTGGTCAAAGCCGCTTGATGATGCATCGTATCGATACTGATTGGTACTCACTCGTCGCACGTATTCGTAAAGGTGACCGCGCAGAGGCTGCTCGTAAAGAGCTGACTGAAAGTTTACTGTCAATCGCGCCAGTATTTGCTGAAATGCCTTACTTTATGAGTGAAGAATTTGGTTTAGCGGATTGTTACCTTGGCCCATTATTATGGCGTTTGCCTGTATTGGGTATTGAGTTAGACAGCCGCGTAGCAAAAGACATCAAAGCTTACATGACACGTATTTTTGAGCGTGAATCTTTTAAAGCTTCGTTGACTGAAGCTGAACGCGAAATGCGCATGGGTATGTAATGAAAGCGTTGACTCCAAATCGTCCTTATTTACTCAGGGCTTACTACGATTGGTTGATGGATAACCAATTAACACCTCACGTTGTGGTTGATGCCTTTGTCAAAGGCACTCAAGTACCGCAGCAATATGTGAAGGATGGCCAGATTGTATTAAATATCGCGGCTGGTGCAGTGGGCAATTTGCAAATTGGTAATGAATTTGTGGAGTTCAATGCGCGTTTTGGTGGTGTACCTCAGCAGGTATTATTGCCAATGGCTTCGATTGTGGCCATTTACGCTCGTGAAAATGGCGCTGGGACTGTCTTCGATATTGAAGATGCGTACTTAGTCGAAGAGGAAGCCGAATCGGCCTTGTCTATCATTGAGACAAAAGACAAGCCTACCGAACCAACGGATGAACCGCCTAAGCGTCGTAGCCATTTAACCTTAGTCAAATAAGTTACTTGTGCTCTGATCTATACTATGGAAAGCCAGTCAATTGACTGGCTTTTTGTTTTTTTAATGCTTAATCCCAAGCTAGTGCTGTGGTAGCATTTGCGCCGCATTTCAGCCGTGGAGTGCATCGACTTCCCATTTGAGCCAATGGATTTTGTATGTTGCTAATGATCGACAATTACGACTCTTTTACCTTTAACTTAGTGCAGTATTTTCAGCAGTTAGGGCAAGAGATCGTGGTTAAACGCAATGATGAAATCAGCTTAGCGGAAATCGAGGTGTTATCGCCGAGTCATTTAGTCATCTCTCCTGGCCCTTGCTCACCCAACGAAGCGGGGATTTCCTTGGCAGCCATTGAGCATTTTGCTACTCGTTTACCGATCCTTGGCGTGTGCTTAGGACATCAAGCCATGGCGCAGGTGTTTGGGGCCAAAGTTGTGCGAGCACAGCGGGTGATGCACGGTAAAGTTAGCGAGATTACCCATACTGGTGAGCGCCTGTTTAAAGGGTTAAACCAACCATTAACGGTAACTCGCTACCATTCATTACTGGTTGATACCATACCTGACGGTTTTGTGCTGGATGCTTGGTTTGATGACCCGAGCCATGGACGCGAAATTATGGCGATGAGTCATAAAGAGTTGCCGCTCTTTGGTGTGCAATTTCACCCCGAGTCGATTCTGACCGAACAAGGGCATGAATTGTTGGCAAATTTCTTATCTCAATCGGCTTAGGTTGAATCAAAAAAATCGATTTTGCTCTACTCTTTGTTACAAGATTTCTCCTTCATTTAAGCAAATATGTCGCTCAAGTGTGATATAACTGCCGCAAAACGATGCCTGCTCACGTACTCATGGAGTTAGCTCCAAAGTGTAACTAGGGCCGCGATAACAATAAAAGGAAGGACAAATGAACAGCGTAATGCGAAATTTGGGTTTAAGTGCGTTAGCCGTTGCGGTATTGACGAGTTGCGCCGCCACCTCAACCGAAACGGCAACTCCCGCGACCACACCACAGGCTTATCAAGTCCCTTTAGCTCAGCCTCCCCAAGTTTCACAACCGCTTACGCTGAATCAAATTATGGCGAACCCCGATTGGATGGGGATTTTCGCTAAGGAAGCCTACTGGAGCGATGACAGTCAGAGCGTTTTCTTTGCGCGCCAACCCAGTGCATCGCCATTACGGAATTATTATCAGCAGGGCATTAATGACAGCCGCGCCGTTGAACTGGCCATCGATAAGCTACATGCGGCTGATCAACAGTTTGGTGTGTTCGATAGCACTAAAGCTAACAAGGCGTATCTCTACCAAGGCAATATTTTTGTTAAGCATTTAAGCTCTGGCAAAATCACCCAGCTTACCCGCCAGCGCACTGCCATCAGTGGCCTGCGTTACCTTAACAATGGCGATATCGCCTATTGGCAAGGGGATAATGTTTTCCAAATCCATCAAGACAGTGGATTAGTGGAGCAGTTGGCTGAAATCAAAATGGCGAAAGCGCCTGAAGGTGTGAAAGAACCCAGCAGCTACTTAGCCAAGCAGCAGCACAGACTCATTCAATATGTGGCGTTGCAGCAGGAAAATGCCAAAGCCAAAGAACAGTTTAAGAACGAGCTGCAAAAGAGCGATCCGACCCTCGCCGCTAACACTTGGTATCTAGGTGATGCCGAGGTGGTGTCTGAGCTAAGTCTGTCGCCAGACGGTCGCTATCTGTTTGTAGCCCTAACCGATAAAAATTACACCGGCAGCAGTGAACACGACATCATGCCAAACTACCTCGGTAGCGAAGGCTATATCGACCCTGTGCCCGTGCGTGCCCGTGTCGCGGAAGATAATCCACCAGGACAGCGCTTTGTGGTGTTAGACCTCAATGAGCATAAACAGATCGATGTGACTATCGAAGGCTTAACTGGCTTCGATGAAGACGTTTTAGCTAAGGTTAAGAGTGAAAACGCTAAAGCAAAAGGTGAGTCATATCAAAGTACTAAGGCTCCACGTAAAATCCAGCTGATGCAGGATTGGGGCTGGACTCAAAGCGCGATTCAATGGCATGAGTCTGAGAATAAATTGGTGGTGATGGTCGAAGCGACCGATAACAAAGATCGTTGGATTGCCAGTGTCGATCTGGCAAAGGGCAAGTTTATCACCGAGCATCGCCTGCATGATGATGCTTGGGTGAACTACGACTATAACCAATTTGGCTGGTTACCCGGTACGGACAGTCTGTACTATCTCTCTGAAGAAACAGGTTATTCCCAGCTTTATATCAAGGCTCGTGGCGAAAAGCCCCGCGCTTTGACTCAAGGTAAGTTTGTGGTGAGTGATATTACCCTATCGCCCGATGCAAACTACATCTACTACAAGGCTAACCAGCGCCATCCCGGTATTTATAACGTTTATCGCGTGAGTATTGCTTCGGGCAAAAACGAACAACTCACTCAATGGGACGGTAATTTAGATTACAGCTTAAGCCCTGATGGCACTAAGTTGCTGCTGAATGCGTCTCGCCGTACAGAGCCGAATGAGCTTTATATTCAGCCTATTGGCGGTGAGTTAAAACAGCTCACGTCATACACCAGCGATGCCTTTAAGCAATATCCATGGCAAGCACCCGAAGTGGTTGCCGTTCCTTCAAACCATGGCGCTGGCCAAGTGTATGCGCGGGTTTATTTGCCGCAGGGATACGACAAATCCCGCGCCGAGAAATATCCTGCCGTTGTCTTTAACCATGGCGCAGGTTACTTACAAAATGCCGATTATGGCTTTAGTGGTTACTTCCGTGAGTTTATGTTCCACAACCTACTGACCCAACAAGGCTATGTAGTGATGGACATGGATTACCGTGGTTCTAAAGGCTATGGTCGCGATTGGCGCACGGCAATTTATCGCAATATGGGGCATCCTGAAGTCGAAGATTTAAAAGATGGCGTGACTTGGATGGGCCAAAATGCCAACGTGGATATTAAGCGCGTCGGTACCTATGGCGGTTCTTACGGCGGTTTCTTAACCTTTATGTCCTTGTTTACTGAGCCTGAATTATTCCAAGCAGGCGCAGCACTGCGCCCTGTTGCGGATTGGGCACATTACAACGCGCCATACACCTCCAACATCTTGAACACACCGGATGTTGACCCAATCGCCTATGAGCGTAGCTCGCCTATTGAACATGCCCAAGGCTTGACTAAGCCATTACTGATCATGAGTGGCGTGATGGATGATAACGTGTTTTTCCAAGATAGCGTGCGCATGGTGCAACATCTTATCGAGCTGGAAAAACCGATGTTCGAAACGGCGATTTATCCGGTTGAGCCCCACGGCTTCCGTCAGCCATCGAGCTGGTTAGACGAATATCGCCGTATTTACAAACTCTTTGAACAAGAGCTTAAGTAAATCTCGCGAAAGTATTAAGGCCTCAATATGAGGCCTTTTTGTTGCGTGGATTTCGGCGCGAGTGAATCTAATCAGGGTTGTAAAATAGTCACTTGTTTGCTTATTGCCAAGAGGTAACCTATATGCTGAAATTGCAATGTTTTTAACGATTTTAGCGTATGCGCGCCACTTAGCACGGGCGAGATAGGAAAGGTAAACTGTGGCGATATCGGTAGCGGGCGGCGTCAGACCTGGCAAAATTTTAGAGATAGAACATAGACTCTATCAGCAACTTATTCTCGGTAAACAAAAAGCCAGTCCTACTCTATTGGATGATTTGGACCAAGAGCTTGAGGCTGATGCCAATAAACTTGATGTAGAGCGAGAGGCGATACTGTCACGGCTACTTAAACAAATTCAAGCTCGAGAAGTATTTGAGGCCATTTCAAAGCAACTTATTGACACAGTGAATAATGCTATTGAGCATCAATTAGCTTCCCCTGAGTTAGTGCTAGCCAAGTCGGATATTAACGAATCGCAACTCCTGTTACTTGAATTACTGCTGGCTAAAAATCTTGATGCCACAAGATTAAGACCTTTAATCAGCAATTTAAGCTGGTTATGCCGCGATTTAACCAATATGGTTAATAGTCCCGCATTTCGGGCGCGTCGCCCGCAGAGTTCCGATGTGCGTGTCACCGATATCAAATTAGTGATGAATTACATTGGCATCGAAAACCTGCGTACCATTATTCCTTATTTTTGCCTGCGTAATTGGCTGCCCAGTGGCAACGCTAAGCTACTCTGGACCACCCGCAAGTTGTGGCGCTATAGCATTGTCAGCGGAATAGCAGCGAATGCGTTAGCGCAGCTTCATAATACTGACTCAGCCTTAGTTTATAGTGGTGCATTAATGAATCAGTTAGGCACTTCGGTTGTGCTTAGCTTGAGTGCGCGTTTATTTGATAAAACTTGGGGCAATTGGATCCGTGAGGCAAGCTCGAGTCGAGATAAAGAAGTGTACGATGCTGTTATTGCCACCGAATTCCCTGCTAAAGTGGTTTTTGAGCAAGTGTTAGCCCATGGACATAAGCTTAATTGGCAACTATTAGAGTTACTTAAGTTTGAACAGAGTCCATTAACTCAATTGCTTAAAGAGTTGGACCAAACCTTAACTTACCGTGAACTCTCGATGCCGGCCGCATTAGTGGCACGGGCGAATTGTTATGCTAAGGTGCTGTTGCTTGAAGAGATGCGCCAAATCGAGCCGCAGGAAAAACGCTTAATGTTCGATTATTACGAGCTCAGCGAGCAGGAAGTGCTGCGCCTAAAAGCACAAAATTATCGGAAGTTGGATCTGCTGTAATCTGCACGCCGCTCCCATCGGTGTTCAATTGCGGCACTGATGTGGAGGACGGAAAATGCCAAGCTGGCAAGCTTCTGTATTAAATACTATTTTATCCTATGTGGCACGGCCATCGATCAGCCGAGGTAAAGCCAAACTTCCCCTAAGCCAAGTACGGCAACGTTTATTAGAGCTGGATAAGCGCTGGTTGCCATGGCCTGAAAAGCTCGTTACGGCCTCAATTCCCTTACAACATTCCACACTACTGCATTACGTGCTGCTCAATGACACGCCGCGTTTGGGCAATCTATTTTACATTCGTGGCGGCGGATTCTGTTTTAAAACTCCCCATGCCCACGCAAGACTGGTGGCCGATATCAGCGAACGTTGTCGCCTCGATACGTTTATCCCTGATTATCGTTTAGCGCCGGAGCATCCGTATCCCGCGCCCTGTGACGATGTACTCGAGGCATACCTGCACTTAATTGAGTTGAAAGGGAGCGATAACCTAGTGCTGATGGGCGATTCTGCCGGCGGTAATTTAGCCTTAAGTCTGTTGCTCGAACTTAAAAAGCGCCATCTGCCCATGCCTAAAGCCTGTGTGTTGTTGTCACCCGCGCTGGATTTAGCGATTACCGGCGATACCGAGCTGATTTTAGGCGCGGATGATCCGTTCTTTACCATTGAGTCGCTATTGCGGCTGCGCGGGGCGTATCTTGCTGGGGCGAATCCTATCTCAGAACGGGTTTCACCTTTACAGGGGAACTTGGCAGACTTGCCACCACTCTTAGTGATTGCCGGTACGCGTGAGTTGCTTTTACAGGACTCAGAACGACTGGTTATGCAAGTTAAGGCCAGTGGTGGCGCGGTAGAATCGCGTTTTTATCACAACATGCCCCATGTTTTTCCCCTGTTCCATCTGTTGCCCGAAGCGCTTGAGGCGAGGGAACAAATTGCGGATTTTGTGCTTTCACAGCTGATTCGTTAAAATTGTGTAGTTATTCATATTCGGTGAATAGCTAGCAAAAATAGAGGTAAATAACTTTTTTTCTGACTAAATATGCTAAATGCCTCTGGCGTAAACGCTTGTATAGTTCTTAAACTGCAATCTTTATGCACTTTGGCCTTAAGCATGGTGAATGTTGTTTGTGAAAAACTGGTATTTTGATCACAATTTCGCTAATAATGGCTATTAATAGACACAAGCATACCCTGTATCACTAACTCAAGATAAAGATACGTTGGGGACTCAGACGGCTCCCGATGCCGTTACATTTAAACAAAGGATGAAGAAGAATGAGCGTTGATATGAAGTTGAATCGTGCCCAGTTTGATGCGGTTATGGTGCCTAACTATGCGCCTGCTGCCGTGATCCCAGTACGTGGCGAAGGCAGCCGTGTATGGGATCAAGAGGGTAACGAATTTATCGATTTTGCTGGCGGTATCGCGGTAAATTGCTTAGGTCACTGTCATCCTGCCTTAGTGAATGCCTTAAAAACCCAAGGCGAAAAATTATGGCATCTGTCTAACGTCATGACCAACGAGCCTGCACTCGAGCTGGCCACTAAGTTAGTCAATAGCACATTTGCTGAGCGTGTCTATTTTGCCAACTCTGGCGCCGAAGCCAACGAAGCGGCACTGAAATTAGCCCGTCGTTATGCTTTAGAAAAATACGGCGTAGAGAAAGATGAAATCATCGCCTTCGATAAAGCCTTCCACGGTCGTACTTTTTTCACTGTGAGCGTTGGTGGTCAAGCGGCCTATTCCGATGGTTTTGGTCCAAAACCGCAAAGCATCACCCACTTACCTTATAACGATGTTGCGGCATTAGAAGCGGCCGTATCGGATAAAACCTGCGCCATCATGCTAGAGCCGCTGCAAGGTGAGGGCGGTATTATTAATGCTGATCCTGCGTTCCTCAAAGCGGTGCGTGAACTGGCTAATAAACACAATGCACTGGTGATTTTCGACGAAGTACAAACTGGTGTTGGCCGTACGGGTGAACTTTATGCTTACATGGGCACCGACATAGTGCCGGATATTCTTACCACGGCTAAAGCACTTGGCGGTGGTTTCCCTATTGCAGCTATGCTGACTACTGCGGAAATTGCTGAGCACCTAAAAGTGGGGACTCACGGTTCAACCTATGGTGGTAATCCATTAGCTTGTGCTATCGGCAACGCGGTATTAGATGTGGTTAACACGCCAGAAGTTTTGAATGGTGTGAAACATCGCGAGCAATTATTACGCGACGGCTTGAACAAAATTAATGAAAAATATCACGTTTTCTCTGAAGTTCGCGGTAAAGGCTTACTGTTAGGGGCGGTTCTTAATGAACAATATCAAGGTCGTTCACGTGACTTTTTAGTGGCATCTGTTGCTGAAGGCTTAATGAGCCTGATGGCGGGGGCCAACGTAGTTCGTTTTGCACCTTCACTGGTGATCCCTGAGGCAGATATTGCAGAAGGTCTGGCACGTTTTGAACGTGCCGTGGCGAGCATCGCCGCTGCCTAAGGACCAAAGGAGTGCTGAATTTTATTCGCACTCCTTTTTTGTCAGGGAATTCTTGCAGATATCATTCCTGTCTTTTGAAGATAGGCGCATTGGTGCACTGCAAGCTTAAGTGAGGAGACACTAAGATGTTAATCATACGTCCTATTCGGGCTGGCGACTTTGAATCTCTATACCAAATTGCCGAAGAGTCTGGTCATGGCTTTACCTCATTGCCAGTCAATGCCGATTTGCTTCGGCATAAAATTGCCCGTGCTGAAGCCTCTTTTGCCAAAGTTGTCGATAAGCCCTTTGATGAAGGCTACTTAATGGTGCTCGAGGATACCGCGACCCGTGAAGTGGTCGGCACCTGCGCGATTGAAGCCGCAGTCGGTATGGAGGATGCCTTCTACCACTATCGCCTCGGAACTGAGGTGTACCATTCTGAGCAAATTGAAGTTCGCAACGAGGTGGAAACCTTAACTCTTTGTCACGATTACACTGGCGCCGCTGAGCTTTGTACCCTGTTTTTACGGGAGCCTTATCGTAAGGGGAATAATGGCCGCATGTTATCCCGCAGCCGTTTTCTGTTTTTGGCGCAGCATGCCAAACGCTTTGGCGAAACTGTGATTGCTGAAATGCGTGGCGTAAGTGATGCAGATGGTCATTCTCCCTTCTATGGTTGGTTGCAAAAAAACTTTTTAGGCATTGATTTTATTCAAGCTGACTACCTGTCTGGCTTAGGTAAAAAAGCCTTTATGGCGGAGATGATGCCCCGTAACCCCGTGTATGTTTGTCTGCTGCCAGAAGAAGCGCAAAAAGTGATCGGCGAAGTACACACTAATACGCGTCCGGCCCTAAGTTTGCTGCAGGCCGAAGGTTTTAGATGCCGCGGTTATGTGGATATTTTCGATGGTGGCCCAACGGTCGAATGCCGTTTAACCGATATTCGCGCCGTGCGTGAAAGCCGTCTACTGACGGTCGAAATTGGTGATATGCCTGAATCCGATAAGCAATTTATTGTCTCTAACACTCAATTAGCCAATTACAGAGCGACCGCAGCTTATCTTTGCGTTGATGATAAAGCAGAGCAGGTGGTAATTAGCCCAGAACTCGCCGAAGGTTTGTTACTCGCAAAAGGCGATCAAATCCGTATTTTGGCAATGTAGGAATAGCAAATGACACATTTTATTAAAGGCCAGTGGCACGCTGGCAAGGGTCATGATGTGACCTCTAGCAACCCAGCAAATGGCGAAATTATTTGGCGCGGCCAAACGGCGACAGCCGATCAAGTCAACGCTGCCGTCGATGCCGCCCGTGAAGCTCAGTTCGATTGGTTTATGTTAGGTTTTGATGCGCGTCTAAAGATAGTTGAAGCTTATCGTAGCCAACTCGAAGCGAACAAAGCCGAATTAGCCGAAACGATCGCTCAGGAAACCGGTAAACCCCAGTGGGAAACGGCGACAGAAGTTGCTGCCATGATTGGTAAGATTGGCCTGTCGGCAACGGCTTATAACAAGCGCACCGGCACTGAAGCCAATGACACGCCAGTAGGGCGCGCCGTGCTACGCCATAAGCCTCACGGTGTGGTTGCTGTGTTTGGGCCCTATAACTTCCCAGGGCATTTACCCAATGGTCATATAGTGCCAGCATTGCTTGCGGGCAATACCGTGGTGTTTAAGCCCTCTGAATTGACGCCTAAAGTGGCCGAGTTAATGGTCTCTCTCTGGGAAAAAGCGGGTCTGCCCGCGGGTGTAATCAACTTAGTCCAAGGTGAAGTCGATACGGGTAAGGCGCTGGCGTCGCACCCACAACTCGACGGGCTGTTCTTTACCGGCAGTTCTCGCACCGGTCACCTGTTGCACCAGCAATATGCGGGTCATCCAGGTAAGATCCTCGCCTTAGAAATGGGCGGTAATAACCCGCTGATTATTAAAGGCGTGGCCGATATTAAAGCCGCTGTGCACGATATTCTGCAATCGGCTTATATTTCATCAGGCCAGCGTTGTACCTGTGCCCGAAGGCTCTATGTTGAGCAAGGCGAGCAGGGCGATGCCTTGGTCGCCAAGCTGGTTGAAGCGGTGAAGCAGATTAAAGTCGGTCCTTGGAACGCGCAGCCACAACCATTTATGGGCTCAATGATTTCCGAAGGCGCAGCGAAAGGTATGGTGGCGGCGCAGGCTAACTTGCAGAACTTAGGCGGCGTGTCACTGGTTGAACTCACTCACCTGCAAGCTGGAACAGGCTTAGTCTCACCCGGGCTTATCGATGTCACAGCGGTGAGCGAGTTACCCGATGAGGAATACTTTGGTCCACTGCTGCAATTAGTGCGCTACAGTGATTTTGACCAAGCGATTAAGCTGGCTAACCAAACCCGTTATGGCTTATCCGCAGGTATCTTGGCCGATAGCCGTGATGATTATGAGTATTTCCTTGCCCGCATTCGTGCGGGGATTGTGAACTGGAACAAGCAGATCACTGGTGCCTCGGGTGCTGCGCCCTTTGGTGGCGTAGGTGCTTCGGGTAACCACAGGGCGAGTGCATTTTATGCTGCCGACTACTGTGCTTATCCCGTTGCCTCCGTTGAGGCCGATGCGGTGAGCTTGCCCGTAAGCTTAAGCCCAGGGTTAAGTTTAGAGTGACATCATTGAGGAAGAACCTAGGTTCTTCCTTTTTCATCACAAGCAGTAACGTTACTTGGGCTGCTACTGAGCGCCGTTGTGCAGCAAGTGGCTAGGGTCGTTACATTGAGTGCGAGCGGCAAAACAATACGCACTATAGTCGCAGCACAATAAAAGGAGTTTTTATGCACACAGATATCAATGCGTTATTTGCCGCCCTCTGGCAAGACTATATTCAAATGACCCCATCAGCGGCCAAGGTGCACGAGCTACTTGGACACGGCAAGCCGATTATCAACGACCATATCGCTCTGCGTACTTTTAACATCGCTAAGGTGAATTTAGCCGTATTAGCAGAGCACTTTACTTCTTTAGGTTATGTGGCCTGCGGTGACTATAAGTTTGAACAGAAAAAACTGGTAGCAAAGCATTTTGAGCACCCAGATGCGACTCAACCTAAGGTGTTTATTTCTGAGCTATTGGTGGAAGAATTTAGCCCATCACTGCAAAGCACTATCCAAGGCTTGATTGCCCAAGTGGATGAGCAAGCGACGAAAGCGGATAACTTTATCTATTCGGGTCGTCATTGGACGCTGGATGCTAAAACCTACGAGACGCTGCTCGAAGAGAGTGAATATGCGGCTTGGGTCGCAGCCTTTGGCTACCGCGCCAATCACTTTACTGTCTCTATCAACCACCTCGAGGGTTTTGATACCTTAGAGTCGGTAAATGATGCACTCAAACAAGCGGGCTTTGTGCTGAATAGTTCAGGTGGCGAAATCAAAGGTTCACCAGAGGTGTTACTGGAGCAATCATCGACTATGGCCGATAAAATCGCTGTGGCATTTAGCGATACAACGGTTGAGATCCCAAGCTGCTTTTATGAGTTTGCCCTGCGTTATCCAAAGGCGAATGGTGAGCTGTATACCGGCTTTGTGGCCGCATCAGCCGATAAGATTTTTGAGAGCACCAACGCGAAAAAAACCTAATGAATTAGGTTGTTGCTGACTTAATCTCAAACAAAAACGCCATCAATTGATGGCGTTTTTTATGGGTGGCACTTAGTGCAAGTAGCTAGAACAACAATAGTTAGCTCAACACATGTTCGCTAAGCACTCTTAGCTAAGCACTCGTTAGCCAAAGACTAGTTCAATACTGAGGCCAGATAAGTGGCTGCTGTGTTTAAACTTAAGTTCAATGCCATATTGCTCGGCAATTTCCTTCACTATCGATAAACCTAGGCCATGGCCCATGACGGATTCATCAAGGCGTGTGCCCCTTTGGGTGAGTTTGTCGAGTTCGTCGTCAGCAACACCTGGGCCATCATCATCGATGCTAAGGCAGAGTTTGTTTTGCGCCTTCCACAGTTTTACCGTGACTTGGCTACCCGCCCATTTAAAGGCGTTATCGAGCAAATTCCCTAAGAGCTCCATACCATCTTCCCTATGAATAGGCAGGCGCTGGATACTAGGATCGAGCTCAAAGTCGCAGTTGATGTTTTTGCTTCTGTGCACTTTGTTGAGGGTATTGGCGAGGCTGTGGAGATCCCTCGGCACCACTAACTGGGCGGCAGGTAACATATCACCGGTGATCCGCGCCGCCGCAAGCTTACGCTCGACCATTTTATGGATAGCGTCGAGTTGCTGTTGCAGCGCCATGGCGGTATCGGGATCTTTTAGCCCCAAGGCTTCTACCTGTTGCTGCATCACTGCCAGTGGGGTTTTGAGCCCATGGCTTAAGTTGCCTAAGTTATTGCGGCTACGTTCTATTTGCTTGGCGGTGTATTCCAATAACTCGTTGTAGGTCTTCGCCAGCGGTTGCACTTCGGGCGGAATGTTATTCAGCTCTAAGGCGTTAATCTCGCCTTCTTGTAGGCGTGACAGTGCATGTTGGATCTGTTTAACGGGTTTAAAGGATTGGCGCAGGATCAGGAATATACCCGCGATCATGGCCACTAACATGGCGAGGTTAACCCCAAGCTTAGTGCCGTAGACTTCACTAAATACCCGCCGACCAATACTCAAATCTTGTGCGACAGTAAGCGTAGCGGTCACATTGGCACTGCTGGAATTTAATCCAAGAGATAACAACTGCATATCATTATTTTTAGGTCCCTTTGCCTGCCAGACACGGGTCTGGTTTGGCGCTAAAGGTTCGATATCGAGCTGCATATCCCACAGGGAGCGGGAGTGGATCACTTCATTGGGCAGGTTTAGCTGGAAATAACGCCCCGAATAGGCGGGGCGGTAGAAGCTCGACAGTTGGCTCTGATCGATGTGGATTTCCCCATTATTGAAATGGGTTGCCAGCATAATGTGTTCTAAATCTTCTTCTAAGCGATTGATAATCGAGTCGTGAAACGCTTGGCGCAGCATGGACTCAAATAATACGAGTCCAACTACTGTGCCTAATACCAATAAGCCCGTTAACCATAAACTGAGCTTAGTGCGAATCGAGATCATGCAGTCACGCCGTGGAAGATATAACCTTGACCGCGGCGGGTTTCTATCGCAGTTTTACCGAGTTTTTTGCGCAGATGAGTCACGTAAACTTCAACCACATTACTCTCTTTCTCGTCGTCAAACTGATAGAGTTTGTCCGTCAGTTGAGCCTTAGATAACAGCTTCTTAGGTGACATGAGGAAGATTTTTAACAGCCTGAATTCCATGGCCGTCAATTCATATAAATGCTCGCCAACGCTGACGGTTTGTTCGGCTTCATCTAAGGTGACGCCGCCATAGCTAAGTTGCTTGCTGGAATTATTTAAACGGCCATGGGCGCGATGAATAAGCGCTTGGATACGCGCTAATAACTCCTGTGCGTGGAAGGGTTTTCCTAAATAATCATCGGCACCGGCATTGAAACCTTCGACCTTTTCATGCCATTGGCTGCGGGCGGTTAACATAATAACAGGAGTGCTAATGCCTTGATTACGCCAGCCTTCGAGTAATTCCAGCCCATTGCCATCGGGGAGACCAATATCTAAGATCACGCAATCGTATTGGGTTTCTTTAACGAGGTAATCGGCTTCAACCGCTTTGTCAGTAATATCGGTAACGTAGCCAGCCTGTTTGAGTTGTTTCTCCAGTTCGGAGACCAACATCGGATTATCTTCAACGAGTAGCAGTTTCATGTTTTCGACATTCGCTCGGTAGTGCGGTGGAGTGTTCAAGTTGACCATTGGTGGCATCAATACTCAGATTCACAATTTGGCCGCGTTGAACTTTGATTTGCAAATCATAGCGCCATTTATGATCTTCTTGATAGAGATGTGCGTCAATTAGTTCACCTTGGCAGAATTGATTGACCACGGCAAGGGTGCCATTGAGTGATAGAATTTGCCCAGAGTTGACTAAAGCCTTGGCTTGATAATGTTCTAATTCAATCGGTTCGGCGTTAATTATTGTTGGATGCACCAGCGTAAACAGACTGAAAAAACAGATAAATAACAGCCGTTTCATTTATGCTCCCCAATAAAAAATGGCCTAGATTTTATGCTAGGCCACTTTAATGAAACAGGCTTAAATCAAGCTGAAGTCTAACTTAACGGGTGCCATATACCACAATGGTTTTACCGTGTGCTTGAATGAGATTTTGTTCTTCAAGCATCTTTAAGATACGACCCACAGTTTCGCGGGAACAACCAACGATCTGACCAATTTCTTGGCGAGTGATCTTAATTTGCATGCCGTCTGGGTGAGTCATGGCATCAGGTTGTTTTGCTAAATGCAACAATGTTTGGGCAATACGGCCTGCCACATCGAGGAATGCTAAATTACCGACTTTCTGGCTAGTGCTCTGTAGGCGGTATGCCATTTGAGCCGAAAGCTTCATCAGAATTTCGGGGTTAACTTGGATTAATTGCTTGAACTTCTTGTAAGAGATTTCAGCAATTTCACATGCTTGTTTTGCACGAACCCAAGCAGTACGTTCAGCTTGTTCTTCGAACAATCCTAACTCACCGATAAAGTCGCCTTGATTAAGATAAGATAGGATCATTTCCTTACCTTCTTCATCTTTAATCAATACCGCAACAGAACCTTTTACGATGTAATAAAGGGTATCTGAGTCTTCACCAGCATGGATCAAGGTGCTTTTAGCGGGATACTTATGAATGTGACAGTGTGATAAAAACCATTCCAAAGTTGGGTCCGGTTTTGGCTTACCAATCAGAGCCATGTCGATGTTCCTCGATTGATTAAAACGAAAGTAAGAATATTCTAAATAAGCATTTTACGTCAATTACACCCATAAAAACTTGATGGACATCTTAGTTTAGAATGAGTGAATAAATGCAATTAACCAACTAAAATTAGAGCTTATTTTGCTACTTTAGTGATATTAGTCAACTAAATCGGTGTCAAACTCACTGGATTCACTTAACTCTGTAGAGTTAATCACATCTTATAAAGGCTTTTAAGGGTTTTTTGTGAGTAAAATAATCGTAAACCTTAGTGGCCTGACATGGTGAGTCGAGCAATTTAAAAATCAGCGGTGATTTTTCCCTTTATTTAAGGTCAATTGAACCTATTTAGACTCGACTTATAGGGTTAATTCTGGCTAACTTGGGGACGCGGTTGTTTTTCGAAGAGGTTACCACGTGAAATACAGACAATGGGTTTTCGGTGCAGGATTGACTTTATCCGTTGGATTAAGTTCTGCTGCATACGCATTTTCTATCCCGCAGCCCGCAAATGAAATTGCGGCGAGTAAATTTGTGCATATTCAAGTTCAGGCGGAACAAGGTGATGCCGATGCGCAATTTTTACTGGGACTGATGTTTCTCTCTGGACGTTATGTGCAGCAAGAAGTGCCATCAGGACTGCACTGGATAACTCTCGCCGCCGAGCAACAACACGAAAAGGCGCAGCAAACTTTGGCGGATCTCTCCTTTGAAGGCCAATTGATAAAACGAGACTTAGCTGTAGCCGAGCGTTGGTATAAGGATATGGGGGAGCGTGGTAATCGTTGGGCACAGTTTCGTTTAGGCTTTATTTACGCTTCGGGTGGTGATGGCGTTAAGCGCAATTGCGGCAAAGCGGTAGAGCAATTTTCCCGTGTTGGCGATGATATTGCCCTTGGCAATGTGGCTTGGATTCTCGCAACTTGCCCAGAGGCCGAATACCGTGATGGCAATAAAGCGCTTCAGTTATCTCTACAGCTCCTTAAGGTCAACGAAAATGATCCCACTAATCTCGACAACTTGGCCGCGGCCTATGCGGAAGTGGGCGATTTTGGCGCAGCCGTTTCGACGCAGCAAAAGGCGATTGCAGCTTTGAAGATGACGGCTGAAGCGACTAAAACCGATGAATTTAAGCAGCGTTTACATAGCTATGAGCAGAAACGCGCCTACCGTGAGACACTGCGTTTGCTCGATTAAACCCGTTAGTGTTTTATTATCTTTATCAGCCCGGGCTATGCTCGGGCTGATTGTTTCTGGCGTCTTATTTATTGGGCGGATTCAGGCTGTTCGAGCGGCCAAGAATGTAAGATGTGATATTCCACCCCACGATTACCGCTTGAAGAAAGGTACAAATGAAGCTGTTCGGGAGCGAGCGTTAGTTCAGTTATTGGTGTATTCGCTAGATCCTTGAGGGGAAGCTCGTTATCAAAGGTGCTCAATGACTTGGCTTTTCTAAACAAGCTGATATGCGGTCGAAATGGATGTTCGCTCTGATGCAATTGCAACTGCTGCGCTAAATCTTGCGCCTGCGATGCCAATAACGCCAACGCAGGGCTAACCCTATCTCCCTTTAAACAACATACCTGTGCCTTGGGCCAAACGGCGAGCTTATCTAGTTGTACTGTAAATCGTGGCCGATACAGTCTATCAACGGCTTCGAGCAGCAGTGTCTTTTGAGACTGATTGGCTAAGCCTAAAAAAGCGAGGGTGAGATGAAAATTCGCTTTGCTTACGGGTTTTGCATGGGGCGTTAACTGTTGTGCTAAGCATTGCTGCAATTGCAGCAGTGGCATGCGTTGAGTCTCATTAAGGGCGAATCCAAGAAATAGTCGTTGTAACACTCTTTATCTCCGCTACCTGCTCAAATGCCAAACATAAGCTATGCTTTTGTTTGGTAATACAGAAAGGCCCGTGGTCATTATTCATCATCGGCTTTCGATGACTTGAATTTGTTTCTGGGAAGTGTAGCAATAATACCTTAAATGGAATTGTAGGTAAGGAAATCCCTTTTCATGTCAGATGGTTTAGCAAATTCACTCCAACAGGCATTAGTGACGATTTTTAGCGAAACGCCGCTAGAAACCCTAGAGCAAAATGTTGATAGAGCATTAGAGGCGATTACACTTCAGTTGCACTGTGATGGGGTGTTTGTGCTAACGGGGAGTTTATCCCTCGACCATTTACGCACCCGTAATTTGTATTTAAAACCGCAATTTAGCCAGGGCCAGCAGACTCGCGTTTGGCCGCTCGCGCGTATGCCTTTTTTTCGCTCCCTTGTGAGAACCCCCAAGCTGCTGAATCTACCCGATGTGAATACATTACCGTCAGAAGCTCAGGCAGAGCGGGCATTGTTACGGGATTGGGATGTCAAAAGTCTACTGGTGTTACCCCCCGTCGTATTTGGAGAAACCCGTATTGCCCTTGGGGCGGTAAATTGCTCCGAATGCTGTGAGTGGACTGAGGAATTTATTCAGGAGTTTCAACATGCGGCTGTGATGATTGGTTCGGCGATGGAGCTGACCCGTATCGCCCATGATATGTTAGCGAGTGAAAACAAATATCGCGAAGTCTTTAATCAATTGCCCTTGGCTTGTGCTTTGCTGGATAAACAAAATCAACTGACGATGCTGAACAAAGTGGCGCTGCAAACCTTGCCAGTGCAGCATGGATACGATTTATTCAGCATGGTGCGCGATGAAGAGCACGCGATGCTCTCCGATACGTTGCATATGGTGCGTGAAGGCGTATTAGGACAAGCTTGGTGCGAATTGCCGCTTAAATCGCTGCATCAATTAGAGTGGTTAAGGCTCAGTTTTAGTCAGATCCACGGTGATAAGGACACCCTGGTTATGATTGCCGAAGATGTGAGTGAAAAGTATCGGCTGGCCGATGAGCTCTCTTTTCATGCTAACTATGATGCTCTTACCGGATTGCCCAATCGGCTGCACTTTGAGGCATTACTCGATAATTTGCTGCATAGCAAAGATGATATGCCAACCTGTGTTGCCTTTATCGATGTCGATCAATTTCAAGTAATCAACAATGTTAGCGGTCATCAAGCGGGGGATAAGTTACTGTGCCAGTTGACATTGCGGCTTAAACAACTGGTGCGTAAGGGCGATATCGTTGCTCGGCTTGGTGGTGATGAGTTCGGTATTTTAATGCATTACTGCAATGTAGATTCGGCGCAGCATATTGCTAAGCGGATTTGTACTCAGTTAGCAACCCACGAATTTATCTGGGAAAACCGCTGCCACAATGTCAGCGTCAGTATGGGGATAGCTAAGTTCGATAGGTCGGCCTCTGATATTTATACCGTGATGAGCCATGCTGATGCGGCCTGTCGACTCGCCAAAGATAAGGGGCGAAATGGCTGGCATTTATACAGTGCTAAAGATCCTAAAATGACCCGTCTTTACACTGAAATGATGGCCTCGGTAGATATTGTTAGTGCCCTCGCGTTAAATCAATTTGAGCTTTATTTTCAAAGTATTGCACCACTAAATTGCGAAGAGCCAGGATTACATTTAGAAGTGCTGCTCCGTATGGTGCAGCCCAATGGCAACATTGTTTCGCCAGCAATTTTCCTACCTGCCGCTGAGCGCTATAACTTGGCCGCCAAAGTCGACTTGTGGGTCATTGATAATCTGCTGAAGTGGGGGAGTAGCCATTTAGCGATTTGGCAGCAATTGGGGCTGGTATCCGTCAACCTTTCGGCGACGTCTTTGGGTGATAGTGAGTTTATGAATTGGCTTGAAATGCGGCTAATGACCGAACCTGAGTTGGTGGATAAACTCTGCATTGAGATCACCGAAACCGCCGCCGTAAGCCAATTAGATCAAGCAACTAAATTGATTGAAGTGCTTAGGCCATTAAATTGCCAGCTCGCACTGGATGACTTTGGTGCGGGATTTTCAAGTTTCGCTTATCTCAAACGTTTAAATGTGGATTACGTCAAAATCGATGGTCAGTTTGTTATCAACCTGTGTGACGATGATGCGGATCAAGCAATCATCAAAGCCATTTGTCAGCTCGGACAAGATATGGGATTTGATGTGGTAGCCGAGTTTGTTGAATCGACAGAAATTGGTTTAAAATTAAAGAGCTTAGGAGTGGATTATGCTCAAGGTTATGCGATTAATAAACCCGCGCCATTGCTAACATTAACCTCTGGATTGGCCGAGCCTTGGCTGCTGTAACGGCAGTTATCCTTCATGTGAGTTTTTATACTTCTGCAATTCTTAATTTGTAAGTGACTCATTTATCACTATTTACCTTAATGTGAGCCCATGCAACTTAGGCTGCGACAGATTGTCGCGCCAAGCCGAGTTTTGATTGCACTTATATCACCAGTCATAACAATACCCCCACAAAAATCATTAAAAACAATATGTAGGGGAATGTCATGCCGTATCAACCGATCAAATTAGCGCTAATTTTAGCGAGTATTTTAGGCTCCACTTTACCTCAGTTGGGCTGGTCTACAGAGGCGACCGACTGTGGTGATGACCAAAAATGTAAAGATTATCTGCTGGTTACCGCTGATGTGATGCGTCAGCCAGTACACTTAGTGAGTGATCCCAAACAAAATCGATTGCCATTACCCGCCTATGATGGCTCAGGGTTTTTACGCACGATTCCGGGATTTAATATCACCCGTAAAGGCGGCTCTGGCGGCGATCCGATGTTTCGTGGGTTGGGTGGTTCGCGCTTAAACATCGTTGATGATGGCCAGCATGTATATGGTGCCTGTGGTGGACGTATGGATCCGCCAACCAATTATATTTATCCCGAAACTTACGATCAGATAACGGTTATTAAAGGCCCGCAGACGGTGAAATATGGCCCCGTCGGCACCGCGGGCACTATTCTGTTTGAGAAAAATCGCCATCGTTTTAATCAAGCGGATCTTGAAGGGCGTGCCAGTGCGACGGGTGGCAGTTTCGATAGACGAGATGCCATGGTGGAGTTGAGTGCCGGTGATAAGAATTACTACCTTGATTTTGATATTAATCAATCGAGTAGTGATCATTATCAGGACGGCAATGGCAATAAGGTCCAATCCAGTTATGACCGCCAAAACGCCAATCTTGCCCTAGGTTGGACACCTACTGAGCGTACCGTTGTGGAGTTAGCTTACGGTGAGTCGAGCGGTGAGGCAGAGTATGCCGACAGATTAAATAAGGCTCGCCAAATTGATAACCGTGATGCGGCGGTGCTCATACAACATGAGTTTGAGTCGACCTGGCTGGCCGCAGTCGAGTTACAAGCCTTTAGCAATAAGAACGACCATATTATGGACCGATTTGATGAAGGGGTGAATTCTGGCTCGAATGTGCGTCGGATGACCGACGGTGGTCATCTTTGGTTTGATTTAACCCCGCTCGATGGCCTCGAATTAACACTAGGGCTGGATTATATGTCTAGCGCGCATGATGGCCGCAGCATGGCAATGGGAGATGTTGGTTTAGACGACTTACTCAATAAGTCGTTTAAGGAAGATATGCGCTATAAAAACTATGGCCTGTTTGCCGAATCCCGTTACGGCTTTGATAACCAAGGTTCAGGTAACAGTAGTTTGCACGCAGGACTGAGAGTTGATCGCTGGGATAGCGAATTGTTAATCGCCCAGCAGGGTGAGCGGGAGGATACCCTCTACAGCGGTTATGTGCGTTATGAATATCAACTCGATGCTCATCAATACTATGCTGGATTTGGCTCGGCGCAGCGCGTGCCAGACTATTGGGAGATCATGAAGGCTAGCGCCGATAATCCCGCACAGAAAGCCTTTGATCTTAAGGCAGAAACGACCAATCAATTTGATATAGGCTGGATTTACCAAGGCCCGGTTGAAGCGTCAGTGTCACTATTTTACGGTGAGATTAATGACTATATTTTGATTGATTCGACCAGCAATACCACGGTAGCCCGTAATATTGATGCCAGCTTATTCGGTGGCGAAGCAAGCCTAGACTATGCGTTTAATGACCAATGGTCGACTCAACTTACCTTAAGTTATACCCAAGGTGAAAACGATACCGACAAGGTCGCACTCGGGCAAATATCGCCGTTAGAGGCAAGATTAATTGTTAATTATCAATGGCAAGCTTGGACAATGGCGGCGCAGTGGCGGCTGGTTGCATCGCAGGATCGTTATACCTTAGGTCACGGCAATATTGTGGGCCAAGACTTAGGCCCAAGTAGTGGCTTTGGTACCTTGGCACTCAATGCTTCTTGGTCATACAGCAAGGATTTATCCTTTATCTTTGGTGTCGAAAACCTGTTTGATGCAACCTACGCAGAGCATGTGAGTAAGGCGGGTACGGGTAATGATCTGCCTGGTAGTGAGGCCATGTTCAGGGTCAACGAGCCGGGGCGTAATCTCTGGGCTAAGCTGACCTATCAGTTCTAACTCGGCTTATTTGTGCTATTAGCGCCCTGAGAGCCTTGCTGTCGGGGCGATGCTATTTTTAGCAAGCCAATGCCAAACTGCGACGTATCAAAGCCGAGGCTGCAGGAGGGACACTGCCAAAGGCCTATGTTAAACTGCCACATCATTTTTCCCTGTTGATACTGTTGCATTGAACAATCTACCTATTCATTCCTTACTGCCATCTCTGCGTGATGCCTTTGCAACGCATGCCCAAGTGATCCTCGAGGCACCCACAGGCGCGGGTAAATCCACCGCCTTGCCTTTAGCTATCTTGGATTGGGCTGAGGTTTCTGGGCGGATTTTAATGCTGGAACCTCGACGTGTGGCCGCCCGCAGTGTGGCGCAATTTATTGCCAGTTGTCGGCAACAGGCGGTAGGGCAAGAGGTCGGTTTTAGGGTGCGCGGTGAGTCAAAGGTCAGTGGTGAGACTCGGCTTGAGATTGTTACCGAAGGGATATTAACCCGAATGATCCAGCAAGATCCTGAATTGACTGGGATCGATATGATCATTTTCGATGAGATCCACGAGCGGCATTTGACCACAGATCTTGGTTTAGCTCTCGCTCTCGAAGTGCAAAGCTCACTGCGGGATGACTTAAAAATCCTCGCCATGTCGGCAACCTTATCTGGCCTTGCGCTCAGTGAGTTAATGCCAAACGCAGCCCTGCTCAAGAGTGAAGGGCGCAGTTTTCCGGTTGAAATCATCTACCGTGCAGTCGCGGGCCAGCAGCATTGGCTCGATCATCTGAGCCGCACCGTGCTCGATAGTGCTACCTCAATAACGGATAGTGGCCCGCAGGATATACTGGTGTTTTTACCCGGTAAGGCGGAAATCCTCAGGGTGGCGCAGTATTTGGCGGAGCGCCTCGATGGTAGCCGTGTGGCAATTTGTCCGCTTTATGGCGAGTTGTCCGCGCAGGAACAGGATAGGGCGATTAAGGCAGACGCAAGTGGCAGGCGTAAAATAGTGCTCTCCACCAACGTTGCCGAGTCGAGCCTCACCATTGAAGGCATTGGGCTGGTTATCGATAGTGGCTATAAACGCCAAGCGAGTTTTAACCCTAAAACGGGGGTTACGCGCTTAAGCCTTAAACGTATTAGCCAAGCCTCGGCAACCCAACGAGCTGGCCGCGCTGGCCGTTTAGCTGCGGGCGTGTGTATTCGATTATGGGGCCAAGAAGAGCATCAACGTCTGCTCAAAGCCGATGAGCCCGAAATCAGCCAAGCCGATTTAGTCTCAATGGCCCATGACTGTGCCTATTGGGGCGCTAAATCCTTCAGCGATTTGCTGTTATTGACAGCGCCGCCGAGCGTGAACGAAGCGCTGGCGTGGCAACTGCTGCAGCGCTTAGGCGTGGTCGATGGGCAAAACAAACTCACTCTGCACGGCAAAGCCGCCTATGAGCTGGGCTGTCATCCGCGCCTCGCGCACATGTTATTAGCTGCTAAGTCCCATTCTACAGAACTTGCGGCCTTGGCCTGCTTGCTCGCGGGTATTTTAGAGGCGCGGGGATTGCCACGCAAAGGCGCAGATATCATGAATTACTTGCATTTTGCCACCCAAGGCAGTGCCGGGCAGCAGGCCAAACAATGGCTTAAAAAGCTGGCGCTAGATAAGCAATTCACTCAGGCCGATTTAGTGGCCATCGCCTCCCATGCGCATCATCAGGATGTCGGTTTACTGTTGGCGCAGGCTTATCCCGATCGCATCGCCAAATCCCGCGGTGTCGAGGGTTATCAATTGGCCAATGGAACGGGTGTGGTGCTCAACGCTGAAGATGCCTTAGCGCAAACGCCTTGGTTGGTGGTGGCTGATTTTCAAGAAACCGAAGGTAAAAATGCTGGGCGGATCTATTTAGCTTGTCCGTTGCAACCGAGCCTATTTGATCATGAGTTAGCCGACTTAGTTGATACTCATGAGCAGTGCGGTTGGGATGAAACCAAAGGTCGCGCTGTTGCTGAGCGGCAAGCAAAAGTCGGGCAGATATTACTGAAATCCGAGACGATTGCTAACCCTAATCGGGCGCAAATTGTGGCGGCATTAGTGAGTTATATCCGTCAGCAAGGCTTACAAATTCTTAATTGGCACGATAACTTAGCGCAGTTTCAAGCGCGATTGCATTTAGCGCGTGAGTTAGATCCGAATGCTGATTGGCCGGATATGAGCGATGCCGCGCTGCTGGCAAACCTTGAAACATGGCTGGCGCCTTACCTTGAAAATGTGAATAATCTGCCGCAATTACAAAAACTCGATTGCTTTAGTTTAGTGATGAATCAATTGAGTTGGTCGCAGCAGCAGGCGCTTGATGCACTGTTGCCGACCTCATGGCCTTTAGCCACGGGCACTTTCGCGCCCATAGTTTACGAGACTTCGGGTCGCGCCTTACTGCGGGTTCGCTTGCAGGAAACCTTTGGTATGGCTGACAGCCCGCTACTAGCCCAAGGTAAGCTGAAGGTGACGATGGAGTTGCTGTCTCCGGCGCAGCGCCCTTTGGCACTGACGGCAGATCTCGCCAGTTTTTGGCAAGGGCCCTATGTTGAAGTGAAAAAAGAAATGCGTGGGCGTTACCCTAAACACCTGTGGCCGGACGACCCTGCCAATACGCTACCGACAAAATATACCAAGAAGAAAACCTTAGGTTTATCTCAGTCATAGCCTTTAGACTGCTTTGATTTACAACCTTGTGTTGTGCCTGTGACTGATGCCGTTAACGCATAAATGATGAAGTAGATATGACAACTCATACGACAAAAAAAGCGCCAGCCCAACGTAAAGCGAAGCGAAGCCGTGGCCTATTTGGGCAAATTTGGTCGCTCACCTGGAAGCTCGCCTTAATCGGCCTCGCCGTTGTGACCTTCTACGGTATTTACCTCGACCAAATTATCGCCCGTAAGTTTGAAGGGCAAAAATGGCATTTACCTGCACAAGTTTTTAGCCGTTCCATGGCCTTATACCCAGGAGCAGCGGTGAGTCATCCACAGTTGATGGCCGAGTTAAAACTACTTGGCTATCGCAAAGTGGCGAACCCCCGCGAGGTAGGCGAGTTTTCGGCATCGAGCACCAAAATCGAATTATGGCGTCGACCCTTTTTACATCCCGAAGGCGATCAGCCAGAACAGCGAGTGATGATCACCTTCGATAGCGAAGGCGTCAGCTCTATTGCCCGAATGGAGGATAAGCGCCAGTTAGCGGTATTCCATTTAGAACCCGTTTTACTTGACCGCATGATCACCGGTGACGGCGAAGACAGGCTCTTTGTCTCTACCGAAGATATGCCCAAACATATTGTGCAGGCACTATTGCTGGTGGAAGACCGCAGTTTTTACGAGCACCACGGGGTGAACCCCTTCGCGATTCTGCGTGCTGCTTTTGTAAATATCAGCGCAGGGCGTACCGTGCAGGGCGGTTCGACACTGACCCAGCAGTTGGCGAAAAACTTCTTTCTTTCAAGCGAGCGCTCATTGTTGCGTAAGGTTCGCGAAGCCTTAATGGCGGTAATTATTGATTTTCGTTACAGCAAGGAAGAAATTCTCGAGGCTTATCTCAACGAAGTGTATATGGGGCAAGATAAATCCCGTGCCGTGCATGGTATGGGGCTGGCTTCGCAATTCTATTTTGGTCGTCCCATCGGTGAGTTAACCACGGCGCAGCAAGCCTTTTTAGTGGCGGCGATTAAGGGGCCATCTTACTACAACCCATGGCGCTACCCAGAGCGCAGCTTAGAGCGCCGCGATTTAGTGCTGCGGTTATTGATGGAGTCGGGCGAGCTGACTACCGCGCAATACAAGGTGGCGGTGGAGTCGCCCTTAGGTTTGCGTAATGCCAATAAGCCTGTGCATCAAAAATTACCTGCGTTTTATGCCTTGGTTAAACAAGAGGTTAATGAGCGCTACGGCGATGCGTTATTAAAACAATCTGGGGTGAAGATTTATACCACACTCGATCCAATGGCGCAGGAGGCCGCCGAAATTGCCGTGACTCAAACCTTTAAGAGCTTAGATAAGGGCAATAAGTCGTTGCAGATTGGTATGGTGGTCACCGACAAATACACTGGCGGTATCGCGGCTATGGTGGGTGATAAAACGCCGGGCTTTGACGGTTATAACCGCGCAGTGGAGATCCGCAGACCGATTGGCTCGCTTATCAAGCCATTTGTGTACGCCACCGCTTTGGCACCAAATAGTCAATTTACTTTGGCCACGCCACTTAAAGATCAGCCGATTACCCTAAAGAATGAGCAAGGCAAAACCTGGTCACCGCAGAACTTTGATAAGACCTTTAGCGGCCAAGTTTCGTTGTTAACGGCGCTTAAAAAATCGATGAACGTGCCGACGGTAAACCTTGGGATTGCCGTTGGGGTCGATGCCGTGGCAACCACCTTGGCTAAGTCGGGCTGGTCGGAGCCGCTTAACGAATATCCATCGATGCTACTGGGCGCGGTGAATGGCTCGCCCTTAATGGTGGCGCAGGTTTATCAAACCCTCGCCGATAGCGGCGCTTACCGTAAACTCACCACAGTCACCGCAGTGCTCGATAGTGATAATCAGCCTTTACCCGTAACGCGTTCAGCCAAAGAGCAAGCGATTACGCCAGATACCGACTTTTTGGTGCAATATGCCATGCAGCAAGTGGTGCGTTCGGGTACGGCAACGCGCTTAGGCAATGCCTTCCCGGGTGTGGCGCTGGCGGGTAAAACTGGTACCAGTAACGATAGCCGCGATTCTTGGTTCGCCGGTTTTGATGAGCGTAACGTGGCGGCGATTTGGGTCGGTCGCGACGATAACGGAAAAACCAGTCTTTATGGTAGCAGCGGGGCGATGGCGGTGTATCAAGCCTTCTTGAAGGAACGACCACCGATTGGGCTGCGTTCGATTCCACCATCGGGTGTGATCCAAGGCTATTTTGACCGAGATACGGGTGAAGCCAAGGAAGCAGGATGCAGCAATACTGAGGCATTACCCGCCCTGAGAGGCACTTATAACCCAGCTAAAAACTGCGGCGAGCCGTTGCAGTGGTGGCAGAAGATTTTAGGTCAGTAATACTTATTCTTAATAGGTAAAGCGATAATAGCGGTGCAACTTAATTGCACCGCTGTTTTTGATAAAGAGAGTACAAGATGTTTAAAACCGCAGCCGCAGTGCATATCCTTGTTAAACACAAAGAGCAGGCGGAAGATATTATTAAGCAATTGAATAACGGTGCGAATTTTGGCGCCTTAGCGAAACGCTATTCCTCATGTCCCTCAGCGAAAAAGGGCGGCGATCTCGGTGAGTTTAAGCGTGGGCAAATGGTGCCGCAGTTCGATAAAGTCGCCTTTTCTGGTGAGTTATTAGTGCCGCATTTAGTGAAAACCAAATTTGGCTGGCATGTAGTTAAGGTGCTGTATCGCACTTAGCTATTGATCACACTTAACTATTGGCTATCGAGCGGCGACCGAGCTTGGCAAGTTATTTTATGGCTCGGTGGGAACCTTGCAAGAGCTGACCGATTACTGCGAACATCTAGAAATACGACAACGGACATTGTGCCAAGCTGCCGCGCAATTAAGAGTGGTTGTCCATGTTTTATTCTTTAACAATGGTTTGCTCGATTTACTCTTTTCGGTCGATAAATTATCGCATTCGAGCATAGGCATGTTCGGTTGCTTGTTCAGCGACGCGCAGCAAGTCCATCCGTGGATGCTCGGCCGCCCCGTCCATGATGCGGACGGTCGCCTCGCCAATCACCCTAACTCGCCTTGTGAGCAATAGTGTTGACTGTTGAGTTAAAGCCCGCTGAGTATTTAACAAAATTATGAACAGCCTTAGCGATTGAGGCTGTTCATAACTCTGTGACACATGACTTTTGAATTATCATTAGGGTTAAGAGTTTCCCATTCTAACTCGTTAATCAAAGTTGTTTCATACTCTGTTTTATCACTTTTCAAATCAGCTTCCATTTCTTTAATTAATTCAGCTGTAATAGCCTCTAATGGATCATCCAAAACTACAGATTCAATACTTTGTAATTCATATACCATTTTGGATGATTGGTATGAGAAAGCACCTTTTTCAATTATTTGGACAGTACCTACAGGCAATTTATCTTGATATAGCATTTCTGCTTTAGAGTCATAGGAATATGTTAAATTAGAAACATTGTACGAATATCTTGTATTAACTTTGATGGTAACTTCTTCCTCCTGAGTCGTTTCAGGACACTCCCAACTACCATTGATAAGTTCCAAATGTAATTTGTCATTTGCAAACACACCGAACGAAAGAAAAAATAATGTAGCTATAAATTTTTGCATAACCTTCCTTGATACATAACGTCTTAGTATTTATGCGATGCGCTGTTTGCAGGTCATAACGCAGCCACATCCAAGTCAATTGGAATAAATGATGCTATAGGAATTTGCTTTTTTGCGGTAGCGGTTTTTATACAGTTTGATGGGTAATTACTTGATATCAGGCGCAA
Source organism: Shewanella sp. LZH-2 (assembly GCF_016859145.1). Taxonomy (NCBI): domain Bacteria; kingdom Pseudomonadati; phylum Pseudomonadota; class Gammaproteobacteria; order Alteromonadales; family Shewanellaceae; genus Shewanella; species Shewanella sp. LZH-2. Next base: position 3,982,906 of record NZ_CP069350.1, on the reverse strand, counting down.
AACAGGACACCCAACCTTAATCGGAGAGGGCAAAACTGGACACCCAGCCTTAACAGCGCGGTAGTTAACCTCCTACTATGCTTTGGTTAAGCATTGAACAAGGAGGTTTGTATGCCGCGCCCTCGCCGAACCCAGATAAGCCTTGAACTCTCACCTTAACATCAGTCCCTATTACCATTGCTGTAGCCGCGTTGTTCGGCGGGCTTTTTGATGTGGCGATGATAGTTACTCGGGTAAAAACTATGACCATCGCCGCGCTTGGGTAGAATCGCTACTGTTTGAACTTGAAGCCGTTTTTGCTATTGATGTGGCGGCCTTTGCGGTTATGTCGAATTATCTGCATTTGGTGCTGCGGGTGGATATCGACAGTGCCAATCGTTGGACTGATCGCGAAGTGCTTGAGCAATGGCATAAGTTGTTTAAAGGCGATGAATTAACGCAAAAATTCTTTAAAGGTGAGTTAGTTGAAGCCTATGAGGTCAGCAGATTAAAGCATTCAATCGCCCTTTATCGCAGTCGTCTGTGTGATATTTCATGGTTTATGCGATGTCTCAACGAACCGATAGCAAGACAAGCCAATCAAGAAGATAACTGCACAGGCAGTTTCTGGGAAGGTCGGTTTACCCATTTATTTTATAGAGAATCAAGCCCTACTCGATGAAGCTGCGGTGTTAGCCTGCATGACTTATGTTGATTACTCTTTATTAAAAGAAAGTCCCATTAGATCACAACTCGCTGATACACCTGAACAATCCGACCATACCAGTATTCAACTACGTATTCGGGCCGTATTAAAAGGTGAGCAGCCGAGCAATCTCCTGCCTTTTATTGGCAACGAGTGCAACAACCAACCCAGTGGCATTGCGTTTTCATTAACTGATTACCTTCAATTGGTGGATGATACCGGCCGAATCATTCGCAATGATAAACGCGGAAACATCAGTGAAAGTAGCGCCAAGATACTGAACAGATTAAATATCCCCCATGATAATTGGCTCAAGCTGACCACCGAGTTTGGCAAACTATTTCATGGTCCCGTGGGAACCTTGCAAGAACTGAGCGATTACTGCGAACATCTCGAAAAGCGACGACGGCACTTTGCATCAAGCTGCCAGCACTTGCGCTGCAACTGACAACGACTTATATAACTTCGAAAATAATCACCGCCTAATATCTCTCAATCACTATGGGATGGCTTGCCATGCCTGAAATGCACCATTTTTGAAAGAATTAACTCAATTTATTGCCTCAGATACTGCCCCTGTGACTTTTGCTCTCTCTCATTTAGGCAATTTTCAGATCTTACAAGTTGTAGACAAACGTAAAGTACATTATGTTGTTGATTAAAAATGGGTGGCCAGATTTATGCTTAGATTTATGCTTTCCGCGCTAAATTTGGGCGTTATGACTACTGTGACCTGAAAAATGAATTGTCCATCGTGCTCAAAAAAAATCCATTGGAGTAGAATTACATTTTCTGCAATACCTGTGTGGATTACTTGTAAATCATGCAGCGCTAAGCTGGTTGGAAATAAACTTATAAAAATTCAGACTATCGCTGCAACAATCCTAGCATTATTTCTGGGCATAGGTGTTGCAAGCATGAGCATTGACCTAACTTACAAATACTTATTACTCACAATCGGCATTATTGTAATAGTAGTGCCAAATGTCATATTGACTGTAATTAAAGGGAAATATTACGTCAGGCCGTCATAATAAGCTGCTCAAATCGCTCACTTTATTCACGGAACGAGCAAGACCGCTCATTGCCTCGAGGGTCGTGCACGACGAACCAGTCATAACAACTGGTTCAATTCGCTCGCTGGGACGGGCTAAAGCTCGCCACTTAACCAAACGTTAGAGCCTTTGATGGGTGCACTTGAATATTCACAAGCAGCTTTGCGGATCTGCGGGGATGATTTGATACCTGAAGACATTTCAAACTTGCTTGGCGCTAAACCGACGAGCAAATCTGGTCACCCATCCTTAATTGTGCTGCTGAGACTATTCATCATTCTGTGTCAGATTACCCTCTGCTTTTAATCGCGGTTAACAATGGCTGGTTTACTAAGCAATCGATCACGCAGAGTGTGAGTTTGAGGCAAGGCTAAAGCTGTCTTAGTGTGCTAACCGATTGAAATAATAAAAATCCCTGCCTAGCAGGGATTTTTGCTTTTAGCTTTTACCGCTATAGTGCGGCTGATTAACGTAAATCTACTTGAAGGGCCACACCTGTACTTTGGCTTTCACTTTGGAGCGTAATGTAATACCAGCCAGCACTGGGATTATTGACCTTGATTTGCTCCGTAGTGCTGCCAGCATTTGTTGAGGCGGCTTCATATTGCTGGGCATTGGCCCAGCTGCGACCCGAGTAAATGCTGGCATCTCCAGTTCCGTGGGCCGAGCGTACTTCTAGTTGGCTTGTTCCTTCGGGAACCCAAAGATAATAGTCATTACGGCCATTGGCGCTGCAGACGGCATCACCCGGCGTGAGTTGGGTATAGCTCACCGGTGATTTAGTCGCACAGGCATTGGCAATTTGATTAGGAACGCTACTGCCACCACCACCGGCTTTAAGGTTGAAGGTCACGCCACTAAATTCACTCGTGGTATCAACCGTGATATATCGCCAGCCACGGTTTGCCGTAAAGCTAAAGGACTCTTTGTTGCCTGGATTTACACTGCTGGCTTGGGCATTGCTCGCGCTTGCCCAAGTATTGGCATTAAAGTAAATATTAGCATCGCCTGTTCCGCCGGTTGTGCTAACACTAAATTGGCTGTTGTCAGCATCGACCCAGAAATAAAAGCTATTACGGCCACCGCTAAGGCATTCATCTTTTCCGAGGGTTAACTTGCCGTAATTGATGGTTGCGGCACCGCAATTGCTGGGCACTTCACCGCCAGTATCGCCACCATCACCTAAATCGGGATCGGTATCGGCAACTAATTCAGTGGTACTCACCAGCATATCAACACCACCAAAATCTCCTTCTAGGGTGATATAGTGCCAATACTCATTCGGGTTTAGGCTCACTTTGATCACTTGGTAATTACCATTGCCGATGCCATAGCCCTGATTTTTTTCAGCACTTGCCCATCCCCTTGAATCGTAATAAATGTCGGCATCACCCCAACCACCGCCAATTTTGATCCAAATATCCTGAGCCGAACGGTCAGTATTGGCAAAGCTAAAGCTGGCTCGGCCTTGTTTGGCGTCAATACACTCCATAGGTACCTCAAGACTGAGGCTGGCTGACTCGCTATAGCGGTATGCTTCGTTACTGACTTGGCAGGGCGAGTAATCCTTGCTGATGGTGCCCGCGGGGCCTGCCCAGTTGCCTTCGCGACCACTGGCATTAGCCTGTTCATCACTTGGGCCTTTATCGACAATACCATTGTTGGTAGTGCTTAAACCGCTGGTGAGCCAGCCGCGCCATTCGTTGTCATAACGGGTGCCAATGGAATCCATAAATGCTTGATATTCAGCATATTGGTTATTGCGTAGGAAGGTTAGGATCTGGCGAACATCATCGCGGTGGTTTTCAAACATAAAGCGTACGGCGAGGTAACCCCAACGGTAGATGCGGTCTTGGCCGGAGTCATAGGTGTTTTTAAAGATGGTTGAGAGCATAAACTCTCCGGTTTCACCCATGGCGATGGCAGCGGGGTTGGCATCTCGGTACGAAATATATTCCGCTAATCCTTCAATCCACCAAATTGTGTTGGCGGATACGCTGCGGCTGAAGTCGCCAAACAGATTGTAGCGGCCATCGAGGTAATGCACGTATTCATGCTGTAAGTTCCACACATGAAAATCTGGGCGACGCCATTCGGCCTCATAGGCAATAAAGCGCGCTTGGTTTTTAAGTCCAGCGGGAGAGCCTTCTAAATACATGCCGCCATTGTTGGTATTGATCCCAAAAATGCTGTTGGCAAGGGATTGATATTCTGACGAGCCGCCAAAAATCACCAGCTCTAAATCATCATTGTTATCCTGTGCGACCGCCTGCATTCCCGTTTCGAGTATCGTGTGGAAATGGCTTTCTTGCTGGCTCAATACTCCACATGCCCATTTGGCTTGATCTTGGTAAAGATCTTGGGCGCGGATCTTGAGGCTGTCGGAGCATTTCCAATTAAACGGTAAGCTATCGGCGGCTAATTGCGCCTTGAAACCGCAGATCTGATAAGCATTACAGTTGCTGCGATCGTAGTAATCTGCCATCTCGGCGGCAGCAAACCACAGCACTTTACTGGGATCATTTTTGCTGGTGCTATTTAAGATATTTTTGACCAATTGGGTCACTTTAGGGCGCATGGCATCAATGTAGTACAGTCTAGATAACTCTCTGACAGCATTGACTAAAACATATTCAGCATTGGTGCCGAGTAAGTCCCTATGGTTAAGTTGGAACTGGTTGAGCGCATCTAAAATAGCATGATCTCGGGCAAACAGCGCCTGCATGTCAGTATTCCACTGGGCGCGGAATAAGGTGGTAAATACGGTATTTGCGGCCGCATTCATTGCAAAGCTGGCTTGCCATGTGCTGTTGTAGTCATTGAGCACTTTGAGGGTGACAAAGTTAAAATCAGCCCCCAGTTCAGCCGAATCAATCAGGATCAGTGCTTCTTTGAGCACGCTGGCATTGGCATCGGAGAGTGTCCAAATGGCGTTATTGGTAAAGAGAGCATTAAGCGCTGATTTTAAATTGTTTTTCACCGCACTACTGTAGGCGGGTACGTCGCTGGGATTGTAAAACTGCACATAAAGCGCGGCGCGCACAAAGTAAATATGTGACTCAATGCCTTGGTTATCCACGCCAGTGTATTGGGGCGCCATGGCCGCAATCGCATTAGCAACTGTGGATACATTCGCCTCACTAAATACGCTGCTTGCGTCACTTCCCTTGAGATTAAATAGCTTACCGACACACTGTGGTGTGGACTGCGTTAGCTCATCTAACAGGGCTTGGCCCGATTTACCGACAAAGTTACTACAGTCGGCATCGGCGGCAAAGCTGCTGGCTTTTGATCTCGGAGAGTTCTCGAGCAACGCTTGCTGTTGTGAAGAATGTGCATCGAGGTACTCAGAGTGTGTCGGCTCGTTAGGGGAGGCTATCAAGCTGTTGCTGGGTAATAACGGCCGATGGCTGACATCAAAATTGAGTGGCGCTGACGGCGAAGCTAACGGTGCTAGCGCACTAGGGATTGCTGTGTTTTTCGCTTGTATTGAATGGTTTGGATCTTGTTGTGAATGGTTATGGGCGAGCGAGGGTGTAGCGATGGCTAAGCTAATAGCCGCGAAAAGTAGGGTCTGTTTCATGGTGTATCCATAGTTATTTTTATCTGCAAAGCAGATCTTCCTTGGGCGTTATCCGATGTATTACAGCAATTAACCTCGGACCTCATTGGTCTAACTGAATTTAACGCTTATCTAATTCAGTTAGCGCCGAAATATCATGGTGTAAATTGCATAAAATATCCAATATAAATCGATAAAAATTTACAAATATTTTACATTAAGTGCATCAATCTGTTTTTATTGTGTTTTTTAAGTTGAATGGTCATGTGACCAATAAAGATTGGTAATCTAGATCGCAATTGTTTTAATGTGGCATCGTTTCATTCAAGTTGCTGGCGTCCTTTTGTTACCTCGCTAACGGTCAACAAAGTTCATTCCAACATTGTTTGGGTTAATATGCTTTAACCTGAGTATGATGCCGCTATGTTTGCAGCGATAAGCCGAAATCCCAAAGTTGTACAAGGAGTTAGCTATGTCAGATTTACCAAAAGATTATGCCCATATTCATATTGAACAACCCGGTGAGCCAGAGGTGATGCACCTTTCCCGTTCACCCTTACCGGTTGTCGGGGACGGACAAGTTCTTATTCGAGTAAGTGCGGCTGGGGTGAATGGACCGGATCTTAAGCAAAGGGCAGGAGCCTATCCGCCACCACCTGGAGCATCGTTAATTTTAGGGCTTGAAGTGGCTGGTGAAATTTGCGCCATAGGTGAAGGCGTGACTCAATGGCAACTGGGGGATAAGGTTTGTGCTTTAGTCCCTGGTGGCGGTTATGGCGAATACACCTTGACCTATGCAGCTCATTGTTTGCCGATTCCAAAGGGATTTTCGATGGTGCAAGCTGCCGCGTTACCTGAAACCTTTTTTACCGTTTGGGGTAACTTATTTATGCGCGCCGGACTCAAGGCGGGCGAAACCGTTTTGATACACGGTGGCTCAGGTGGCATTGGCAGTACGGCGATTGCGCTGGCGAGTCGTCTTGGTGCGCAAGTGATTGCGACTACAGGGCAGGATGAAAAGCGTGACTATTGCTCAGGATTAGGTGCCCATCTTGTTGTCAATTACAACACTCAGAATTTTGTCGAAGAAGTCATGAGCTTTACGCAGGGTAAAGGCGTTAATGTGGTATTTGATATCGCGGGTGGCGATTTTATTAACCTCAATTTGCAAGCACTCGCGTTGGATGGGCGTATGGTGTCGGTCTCAACTCAACGTAGTCCTAAAGCTGAGGTTAATATTCTCCAGCTGATGGCTAAGCGAATTGTCTGGACAGGTTCAACCCTAAGACCACAAACGGTTGAAGCCAAAGCTGAAATCGCAAGGCAATTACACGAACGTGTTTGGCCATTACTTCATAGCCAGCAAATCGTGCCACATATTTTTGCAACGTACCCATTGAACGATGCGCCTAAGGCCCATAGATTAATGCAGTCGGGCGAACATAGGGGCAAAGTGGTATTAACATTTTGAATTAACTCAGCTACAAGCTGTAACCTCTTATCGCTTCAATAATTTAATGGTTATAGGTGCATAATTAAAACTTGATGTGATGTTTTTTTAGACTAAAGTCGTTAGTGACAAATTTTTTTAGAGACTTTGGCCGAAATTAATGCGTAATAAGTGAAAATTTCATGGTTTGAGGCATTGATTATCGAAAATATTCTGTAAAAATACCCAGTTGAAAACGTCAGAGACTTTCCGGCGCTATTCGTGGATCAAAGCAAGCGTCGCTTCGCTTATTCAGACTAAAAAACTCATAGTGTATGTGTTGATTTAAGGGTATTGGCATATATGTATAACACAGCAAAGAAACAGGTTTGGTATGGTGAGCTGAGAACATCGAAGGGCAATGCGATTGTCGTCCACGACAACCAGCTGCCAGAGGCTTCCCCTGGACGAATTTACCTCTACAATACCGACCGTGATGCCATTGTTGAGTATGTAGAAGACATAGTAAAAGTGAACCTATACGACTTAGATGAGGCCGCATTAAAAGCTGCTGAGGCTAAGTTTAGCGGTGCATGGAAAGCGGCTCGCGCTCAATTTATGAGCAAGCATCAAGCTCGTATTGATCTGAACAACGTTAAGGATTCTGGCCCTGTACGTAAGGCTAAACCTGAGGTTGAGCCTGAAATCGAAACCGATGCAATTGGTGCTGATTTCGATGAAGATTGGGGCGATGATTTCGACGATTAATATCCAATTTGCTTCGGCAACATTGGATAAAGGTAAGGAATGAAACGACTTTATTCCTTACCAGCCTTTCTTTTTAATTCCTACAGATGCTCATTTCAACTTTAGTCAACAATATCAAATTGATATCGACTAATATGATGATAGATTTTCCCTGGTACTAACCAGGCATCATCACCCAATTGCGGTTGATTGGGCGAGTCAGGCAGCTTTTGCGGTTCAATACACACGCCCTGATGTTGGTGCAAACTTTGTTGGTTTCGTCCCACGGTTCCCGCTAAAAAGTTAGCGCAGTAGAGTTGTACGCCAGGCTGATTGGTAAATACCGTCATGGCGCGGCCGCTGACAGGACTGCTTAAACAACCAAATCGGCGTAGTGAACCATCGGGGTTATCCATCAAATAGCAATGATCATAACCTTGGGTGCTTGTTAGTTCGGGAGCGTGAAGTTTTTCGCCAAGGGTAACACTTTGAGTTAAATCGAAAATACTATCTTTAACCTCAGCAATTCCTGTCGGGATGCCGACTTCATTCATCGTCAAATAGCGTGTCGCATCGATTTGCATCTGGTGCTGATAATTATTGCTCGTACCATCCAGATTAAAATAGCTGTGCTGCGTTAGGCTCACCGGACAAGGTTTATCTATGGAGGCCAGCATTTCTACATAGAGATTATTGGCGGCAAGGCGATAGTCTAATTGCACCGTGCAATTACCGGGGAAGCCCATATCGCCATCTGGACTCACTAAGGTTAATCTTACCCCATCGGGAAGCGGGCCTAAGTGCCAGTTCTTTCTGTTAAAACCTTCGCGGCCACCATGTAAGCAGTTGCTAGCCTGATTGATATCCAGTTGATAGGTTTGCCCTTGATATTGCAGCTTGCCAAGGGCGATACGATTGGCAAAGCGGCCTGCAATGGCGCCAAGGTGGGCATTTTGAGTTAGGTAATCTTCGGCACTGTCGCAGCCTAGAACGATATTGGCGCGCTCACCCTGTTTATCGGGCGTCCAAAGCGCGCGAATAATGCCGCCTAAACTGAGCACTTCCAAGGCGATGATGCCATTGTCTATCCGCACGCGTTCAATTTCGCCGCCGCGGGGATCAGTCCAAGGATCTAATACACTGAAACGCACCATTTAGTTTCCCTCAATGTCAAAATGCCTACCGTAGATTATTTAACCGTTTGATTTTGCCTCTTAAAAATGACAAATACCACACAATTCATGGTTGAATTCGTATGGTATTCGTGGCGGAGTTAGCAGGTGCGATTGCGTGATTAACTGTCGATTCGCCCTGCGCCAGCACTCGCTGAACAGAGATAAACGGTTGCGTCTATCCCTGTTTGCTCGAAAAATGTCTGTTCGACCGCAGAAACTACCGCATCGGTAAGCTCATGGTCGACGAGCGCGACCACGCAGCCATCGGTCATGCGTATGCCACCGCGTTCGCCAATCACTTGGCTAACAATATCCACCAAAGTGTCAAATTCAGGCAGTGTTACCTCAAAATCATCTCGCAGTGATTGATGAGACTGAGCCATTAATAGGCTGAATTTAGAAATATTATTTTGCTCTAGTGCCCGAGCAGCACTCTGAGTGCGTTTATTCTCGGTGACTACGTGTTTGGCGCGGCGATAAAGGGTTTCATCCAATTTATCCTTGGCACTTTCAAGCTGACGCAGTTCAAGATGGCGCAGAGCGTCTAAACCAAAAAATTCGGCAGCTTGGGCGCATTCCTCACGTCGCTGCTGGCTAATCGCCGCTAATCGTTGTTTCTCAATATGCGCATCAATGATGATCAGGCTGAGATTCTCAGGGATTGCAATCGCTTCGCTATCAAGGTCAAGGCAGTCGATGAGCAGGGCATGATCCGGCTCGCCCATCGCGCAAACCATGTGATCCATAATGCTGCAAGCCGATGCGACATATCGATATTCGCCACGTTGGGCCAATTGTGCCACTGCCATCGGTGAGAGATGCAATTGGCTGCTGTCACTAATGGCTGTGCCAAAGGCGACGACCAAGGCGCCAGAGGAAGATAATCCAGCTGCGAGTGGTACATCGCCTACCACGGCTAAATCTAAGCCCTTGGCAATGAGCCCTGTGTTGGCCATCGCCGCTGTGAACCCTTTTAAATAATTTACCCAACCGTCCTCAGGATGGATTTCGGTTTCTTTGCCGAAGGTCCATTCTTTAATTTGCCCGGGAAAGGCATCAGCAACGGCGCGAAACTTGTTGTCTTCACGGCGTTTAACGGCAATCACCGTATGAAAATTTATGGCGGCAGGCAAAACAAAGCCGTCGTTGTAATCCGTGTATTCACCGATCAGATTTACTCGACCTGGGGCTTGATATAAATCATCGGCTTTAGTGCCAAAGGTTTGGACAAATAACTTGGTGGCGCGCTGCGCAGGGTTCGACATGCTGAGAAGACTTCCAAAAAAGCTGGGCTAATTTCGTTCTTGTCTTCGATTTATATCACGACTAAGTCGGCGATGTAACTGAGATTTTCTATGGCATTGACGATAAGCTTGTCAGAGAAAACCGATAGTCAAAAACGCCGCAATGTTTGATGGTGTGTAAGTGAGTTAAGGTGATTGATTTTTAGTGGTTTTGATAGGTTTTATCGGGTGAGGTAATGACTCAGGTTAATCCCTTTCCTGAGTCATTTTTAGCCTAAATAGGATGAGTTTTATTCATGATAACAAACGTAAACACGCCTTAAACCGCGGCAGAATGTTGTTTGTTGTCATCGTCTAGGTCGGCAACTGCCTTCGTTTCAGAGTCTGGTAGTAACTCATGAACCACATGGTCGACAAAACCCGCACCCGCCGCTTCGTATAGGTTGTAAACGCTATGCACACCAGAACTTCTGAGTGATGCGGCATCTTCACCATATTGTACGATTGCACTCAGTTTACCTTGATAATTCAGCTTTTTAAGTTGCTCAACGGCGAAGAGATTTCCCGCATGATGCGGCATTGCTAGCAGCACTAATTCAAGATTGGGCGCTTTATCAAGCTTCTCCCAAAAGTCGGTATCGGAAGCGTCCCCTTGCACAACATTACGGCCTTTAGCGCGGTGTAAATCGACCAAGTCTTGCTTATGCTCAATCCCGAGGATCTCACCGTCGAACCGGGCACGCAGTTCATCGTAGGCTCCACTACCAATACGCCCCATCCCTAGGATTAAAAAGCGTGGATTACCAATGGCAATGGGGCGATCTTCTGGGTGCAATGGGCGTTTTTCTAACCTAACGAGTCGCTGTTGGAAGCGTTGATAAATATTTCCGACCGTAGCATTGAGCGGCGCTGCTAATAAAAAGCTAAAGCTTAAGGCCACGGCAATAATCACCAACCATTGTGACGGTAGCCAGCCTTTGCTGGTGGCAACCGCAGCGACGATCAGACCAAACTCGGAGAAGTTACCTAGGTTAAAGGAACCTAACATCGAGGTGCGCGAACGTAATTTAAAGCGAGTAAGAATATAGACAAACAATAGGATTTTTAGCGGTACTAACAGTACTAATAATGTAGCCAGCACGATATCCGAAATCGTGGGTAAGCCATTGAGACCAATGGTTAAGAAGAAGGCGACAAGAAAGAGTTCTTTAAAATAGAACAATGATTTAGCCAGCTCAGAGGCTTTTTTATGTCCCGCGAGCAAAATACCAATAACTAATGCGCCTAGATCTGGTTTTAAGCCAACGGATTCAAATAACCAAGCGCCGACAACCAGTGCCATTACTAATCCAAATAGCACTAATAATTCACCGTGGCCAACACGGTCAAAGGCTTTATAAATCAGTGGTTTTGCCAGAGGTAATAACAATAACGCAAATGCCCACACCGAAGGCACATCGCCCTTAGAAATGGTTAAAAAGAGTACGGCAAAAATATCCTGCATAATCAGGATACCAATAGCAACACGGCCATACAGGGATTGCATATCCCCTTTATCTTCTAAGACCTTTACCGCAAAAACGGTACTGGAGAAGCTTAACGCAAATGCCAGTAAGGTTAACTGCTCAATCCCTAAACTGGTAAGTTGAGATAATCCTAATAACCCTAATATTTTGAGAATAGGGACGAATACTAGGATCGATAGCATCAAATGCACACTCGACCCCGCCCACACTTCAGCCTTAAAAAGACTGCGAATATCGAGTTTTAAACCAATCGCAAACAGCAGTAGCGTAACCCCTAAATTGGCGAGTTCTTGCAGCAGTGGCAGGCTTTCTTTTTCAATACCTAATACAAAGAGTACAAAGCCCGCCACTAAGTAGCCGATGAGTGGGGGCAGTCCTATACGGCTAACGAGCATGCCGCAAATAAGGGTGATAATGAGGATAGCTGGTTCCATAATGCTCCAATCTAAAAAGTCCACGATAAACAAGGATTGTATAAGAAATCGATGACAGCGCGATAAAAAAGCGGACTTTTAATGAAAAAAGTCCGCTTTTTGTTGATTTTACGCTAAAACGCCGCAGAGGAGTGTTAGCGTTTAGTCGAGATTATTTCACCAAGTGATCTAAATGACCTGCAAACTCCTTGGGACCCATAAAGCCGGTTACCCTTAAATCTTCTCGCTGTTCACCTTGCTCGTTAAACATCAGTAATGTCGGTAAACCGAGGACATTGTATTTTTCAAGCAGAGCGACATCCACTGCATCACTCTTAGTGACATCCGCTTGCAGCAGCACGATTTTGTTCATTCGCGCTAATACTTCGGCGTCTTTAAAGGTAATGGCTTCAAACTCTTTACAAGCCACACACCAGTCAGCGTAGAGATCCAGCATCACAGGCTTACCAACTGCCGTGGCAGCGGCAATTTCGCGGTCCAAATCTTCAATGGATTTTATCCGTTTAAAACCATGGGTTTGCTCAGTCGTTGTCGCAGTCGCAACCGGACTGTGGCTAAAGCCAAAGTGACCCATCACGGCTTGGAAGCCATAGGAGAAGCTTGCCAGCAGGGTTAAGGTGAGTAGCACTGAGCGTACGGTTTGTTTCCAGTTAAAGGCGCTGAGCTTATTTTGGTGCATCAGGTAACCGGTGAAGCTAATGCCCCAAAGCGACCAAAGCACATCGGAAACCACGCCCGTCCAAATACGGCCAAGCATCACAATCGATACCGCAATCAGCAGGAAGCCAAACACGGTTTTAATGATATTCATCCAAGCGCCAGCGCGAGGCAGTAACTTACCACCCGAGGTGCCGATGATAAGTAGTGGTACGCCCATGCCCATACTCAGTACATACAGCGCGAGGAAGCCTTGTAATAAATCCCCGGTTTGCGCCACATAGACTAAGGCGCCAGAAAGTGGAGCCGTGGTGCAAGGCGAGGCAACCAATCCTGAGATTACCCCCATCAAAAACACGCCAACTAAATTGCCGCCTTTTTGATTGTTGGAAATCGAGTTCATCTTCTCCTGCCAGCTTGAAGGCAGTTTGAGATCGTACAAGCCAAACATGGATAAACTGAGTACAAAGAACAGGATGGCTAATACCACGAGCACCGCGGGATGTTGCAGCGCCGCTTGGTATTTCATCCCCGCCGACGCGACGACTAAACCTAAAATCGAGTAGGTGATTGCCATACCTTGCACATAGGCCATCGACAGGGTGAAGGCTTTGGCGGTCGACAGTTTTTGCCCTTGACCAACAATAATGCCCGATAAAATCGGATACATGGGGAATACGCAAGGGGTGAGCGCTAAGCCAATCCCTAAGCCGAAGAAGATCACTAAGGTCCAGAGTAAACTGTCGTTAGACAACATCTGGCTTAGGCTATCCTGCTGAGTAATCGGCTTAGCTGGGGCGATGTCGGCTTGTTTAGCGCTCGCATTTGCGGCGACAGACTCTGTATTAGCGTTGTCTGCGCTAGAGGCGATTTGCCCATCATTAGCTGCTACCGCTTTTAAGCTGACATCACGCTTGGTTGGTGGATAACAGAGTTTACCCTCGGCGCAGCCCATAAAGGTGACGCTTAAGGTGCTGTTTTCATCCGCTTGCTTTAGGCCAACGGGAATGTCGATATAGGTGTAGTAAACCTCTTGTTCACCAAAATACTCATCGTTATGAGGTTTGCCCTTTGGTAGGTCAATAGTGCCCAATTCAGCGCCATTGACACTAAATTTGAGTTTATCGCGGTACATGTAGTAGCCGTCGGCAATCACCCAATTAAGGGTAACCTTATTGCCTTCCTGCTTAAAATCAAAGGCAAAGGCTTGATCAACGGGCATTAACTCAGGTTCGCTTTTTAGAAAACCAAAGTTATTCGCAAAGGCATTGCCACTTAGAGTGAGAGGCGCGAGAAGCAATAATGCAGTAAAGGTAAGGCTAAGTAGTTTTTTCATGGCTGAGTGTTATCTTTTATCCAATCTAAGTAGGCTGGTAGCCCGTGAGTCACGGGTACGGCAATAATTTCAGGCACTTGATAAGGGTGAAGTTTAAGCACAAGCTGTTCTAACTCTGGATAGCGTGTTTGTAAACATTTAATGTGTAAGCTAATTTCTTGCTCTTCACAGATTTTTCCTTCCCACGTATAGACCGAGCGGATGGGTGCTGAAATATGCACACAAGCCGCGATACGCGCTTCCACTAACGCATGGGCGATGCGATTGGCATGAACGTTGTCTGGACAGCTAGTGCTGACCATTAAATACTGAGGCTGCATAGTGTGGGTATCGTCCCCTAACAATCTTAAACTTCGCTTAAGCCTATTAGGCTAAGCTACTTTACGTGTTTTTATGGTCTCATACATTAACGGCTTAACGAAAGAGTGAGCTAACTATCAGAAGTTTCACCGCTTTAGCGCAGTCTGCGCCCTAATGACTTGAATTAAGACCGGATTGCCCCCATTTAGTTTTCAAACGAGCAAGATAAATCTGAGGTCGGTATGTTTTTAATCCTATTTTTATTATTTGTGCTGATCCCAGTTGTTGAGCTATCAGTGTTAATCCGCGTGGGTGAAGTGCTGGGTACTTGGACCACTATTGGCCTTGTATTATTTACTGCTGTATTGGGCGTGTCTTTAGTACGCAGTCAAGGATTAAGTACTCTAATGCAAGTGCAGCAAAAGCTCGCGCGAGGTGAGGCGCCAGGGCAAGAAATTGTCGAAGGTATGATGCTAGCCATGGCGGGGGTGTTGCTGGTTATCCCTGGATTTGTGACTGATTTTATTGGTTTATTGTTGCTCACTCCTTTAACCCGTCGTCCGATAGCAGCCTTAGTGTTTAAACGTATGCAACTGCGAGTGGTGTCGGGCTTACAAGGCGGTATGCACGGCGGTTTTGGTGCGGGTCCCTTTGGCTCTCATTCTGGCTCACAAACAAATCCTTTCGAGCAACCTCCCTTTGAGCAAAATAAACATGCCGATGGCAATGTGTACGAAGGCGACTTTGAACATAAGGCCGACCCTAGCGATAAACGTCCTGAAAGCCACCAATTGGTGGATAAAGACGAACATCCTAAAGATCCAAAGGCGTAATCCGCTTTTCAGCTCGACTTTCTTTCCTCTGTGTAAAGCCTCAAGTTATCGGGGTTAGCCGCTATTCTTCGACATCCCAATATGAAAAGGCCAATCGATGCTAATAAGCAGCATCGATCGGCCACGCCGGGAAGCGTTTAGGGGGAGTGGCGGGCTAGTGTTTCTCGCTCGCCACCGCATTCGGTTTGATGTTAAAGGCCAAGCTGTACATCACTGGCAGTACGATAAGGGTCAGCAGCGACGCAAAACCTAAACCAAAGATGATAGTGATCGCCATTGAGCCGAAAAAGGCGTCGGGGATCAGAGGTATCATCCCGAGCAAGGTCGTGATCGCCGCCATCATCACAGGGCGAACGCGGCTAACACAGGAATCGATTAAAGCTAAATAGGCGGCTTTGCCTTCACTGAGTTCGAGGTTGATCTGGTCAACCAATACAATACCGTTTTTAATCACCATGCCCGATAGACTCAGTAGTCCCAGCAGCGCCATAAAGCTAAAGGGCGCGTCGAAAATCAATAATCCCGCCGATACCCCAATCAAGGCCAATGGCACGGTCAACCAAATCACTAACGGCTGGCGTACCGAGTTAAACAGGAACACTGTGATTAAAAACATCGCCAAGTAACCCAGTGGAATTGAGCTAAATACCGCGGTTTGGGCTTCGCCCGCCGTTTCATACTCGCCACCCCATTCTAAGTGGTAACCCGCAGGCAAGCTGATGGCTTCGACCTTAGCTTTGACTTTACGTAATACTGAGTCGGCGGTTTCATCGCTACCCAGTTTAGGGTCGGCTAAAACGGCTAACATCCGCATCCGATCGCGACGTTTTACTAAGGGGTTTTCCCATTGAGTATCGAAGCTGCTTACAACTTGCGTTGCTGGTACAAAGGTGCTGTGCTCGCTACTCCAGATTTGCAGTTTCCACAGGCTGTCCGCCTGTAAACGCTCCTCGGCGGGTGCGCGGGCAACGATGGGGAGTAAATGGCTGGTTTCACGGTACAGACCAATCTGTTTGCCGCTAAAGTTAACTAACAGTGCGTTATCCAGATCCTGTTTACTGATCCCCGTTTCCCTTGCTTGAGCATTTTCTAATTGCGGACGAATTAAAGTCACTTGGTTGCGCCAGTCATGGCGAATACCGTCCATACTCGGCTCCGCATGGAAGATGGCTTCGGCTTGAGCGCCTAGAGTACGCAGTACTTCGGGATCATCACCGTAGAAGCGAGCCTCAATCTTCGCGGCGGGAGAAGGGCCGTTTTCCATGTTCTTTAATCTGAACTGTGCCTGCGGGAATCTCTGATTTAAAAAGGTTTCTAGCTCTGGCATATAGACTTTTAAGGAGGCTAAATCTGCCATTTCAATAATGAGCTGCGCATAGGCGGGATAGCCCTTTTCGGGTTGATAGGGCAACACAAACCGCTGCGCACCTTGGCCAATGACCGTTGTTAAGTGTTTTAAGCCACTATGTTGTTCCTCGGCTTGCTTGAGTAACTGCTGCTCAATATCGGCGGTAAAGCGTTCAGTGCCTTTAATATCTGTACCTTCTGGCATCCAAATATCGACAAAGAAGATGGGCGTATTAGATGCTGGGAAGAACACATTCTTGATGTGACCAAAGCCAATCACTGCGCTAACGAGCATGGCACCGACTAATAAAATGCTGGCGATTCTAAAACGTAGGGCAAAGGTTAAGCTCGCGCGGTATATGCTAAAGAACCAGCCCTTGTATGGGTCCTGCTCTTCCTCATCTGCGGGGGCATCTTTAAACAGCAAATGGCAGAAGAAAGGCGTCAGGGTGATCGCGGTAATCCAACTGATAAATAAGGAAATCATCAACACTTGGAACAGTGAGCGACAAAACTCCCCCGCGGCATTTTGCGATAAGCCAATCGGTGCAAACGCGATAATCGCAATAACGGTGGCACCAAGCAGTGGCCACTGAGTTTGCGACACAATTTGTTTGGCGGCTTCGAGGCGAGTCTTACCACGACGCAGACCAATCAAAATGCCTTCTGTCACCACAATGGCGTTATCGACCAACATGCCCAAAGCGATAATCAGCGCGCCGAGGGAGATCAGTTGCAGCTCAATACCTAGCACTTTCATCACGATAAAAGTACCGAGAATGGTCAACAGTAAGATGACCCCCATCAATAAGCCTGAGCGTAAACCCATAAACAGCAAGAGTACGGCAATAACGATGGCAATCGATTCTAATAGATTGATCAAAAAGCCATTTACTGTGTCATCCACCGCCAAACTTTGGTTATAAACCGTGTCTAAGCTCATCCCTATTGGGCGCTGTGACTCCAGTTCGGCAAGGCGCTCGCTAACGCTTTTACCCACTTCGACCACGTTAACGCCACTTGAAAAGGAAATCCCAAGGGAGAGGGCGGCTTCGCCACGGTTGTGATAGAGCACGTCAGGGGTTTCATCATAATCTTTCTCTATATGGGCAATATCACCAAGATAGATAAGCTCAGTGCTGCCGGGCGGGCTGACGATCAGACGCGCGAGATCCTGCACACTGCTAAATTCTCCGGTGGGATGGATGCGAATACGATTATCGCCCACCACTAAACTGCCCGCGTTGGAGACCACGTTTTGATTGTTAATCAGGCCGTGGATATAGCTTTGATCTAACCCCAGTGCCGAGAGTTTTTGTTGTGATATTTCAATCACAACCTGCTCGGTTACGCTGCCCGCAACTGAAACCTTTTTGACCCCAGGCACCAGTACCAGTTCGCGGCGCAAATAATCGGCATAATTGCTTAATTCGCGGTTACTATAGTCAGGCCCTGAGAGATTAAACAAAATGCCGTACACATCGCCAAAGTCGTCATAGACTTTGGGCGTGCTAGTGCCGGGAGGCAGTTGTCCTGCGGTGTCGTTGACCTTACGACGTACTTCATCCCACACCTGCGGCAGGCTCGTTTTGTCATAGGTTTCTTTGACCTCAATTTGGATCTGCGACAAACCCGCACTGTTAATGGAGGTTACGTGCTTAACCGCATCGAGTTGCTGTAAGGCATCTTCGAGGGGAAGGGTGACTTCTTCTTCCACTTGCTCTGGCGATGCACCCGGATAGGCGGTGATCACTAGGGCTTCTTTAATGGTAAATTCGGGAAACTCTAACTGCCCAAGACCGGTAAAGCTCACACTACCGCCCACGAGTAGCAGTAATACAAACATCCAACTGATGACTTTGTGGCGGATTGAATACTCAGCAATATTCATGGATTAAACTCCGCGCTGCCAGCGTAGTGGTTTGACTTTCATCCCGTCGGATAATTGGGATACACCTGCACTGACAATTAAATCGCCATTATTAATACCGCCAAGCACTTCAACCCCTTCACTGGTGACTCGGCCTAAGGTGACAGCAGCGGGTTTCACTTCGCCCGATTGCGTTTGATAGACCCACACTTGGACGCGGCCATCCTGATCGCGTTTATCGATAGCGGTGACTGGCACTATGGCCGATGCTGCTTGGTCTGGGCTTTTCATTAAGGCCAGGGTTAATTCAGCGCTCATCCCTGGAAGTAATTGAATATCCTTGGGTTGTGGTAGCGAAAACACCACTTCATAGGCCTGAGTGCCGGGTGTAACTTGGGTGGAGTACTCCTTGAATTTCGCATCAAACTCCATGCCTGCTAATGCACTAAAACGCACTTTAGCGACAAACTTTTGCTGCTGGATATAAGTGTTTAAACCAGCGGCCATCGACTCGGGTACTTGGATACTTACATCGAGCAAATGGTTGTTTTGTAGGGTTAATATTCCTTGATTAGCCTGCACAATTTGGTGGTTATCCACTAAACGTTTGGCCACTGTGCCACTAAAAGGGGCGATAAGCTTGGTATAACTTAACTGGTCACGGGCGGCGGCTAAGGCGGCTTTGGCCGATTTAAGCTGTGCTTGGGCGCTATCAAACTCGGCTTGGGAGATTAATTTACGCTTTAGGAGTTCGGTTTTACGCTGAAAATCCGCCGCTAACAGTTCATGGTCTGCTTCGCGGGTCATTAAATTGTTATAGGCATCCCTGTCGTCCAGTTTAGCCAATAGGCTACCTTGGTTAACACTTTGCCCTTCTACCAGCGCCAACTCTGTAAGTTGCCCAGAAATGCGAAATGACAATTCTGCGCGACTATTGGCGCTCACCCGCGCGGGGAAGGTTCTAAAATCTCCGCCCTCGAGTTTGGCAACCTCAAACAGTTTTACGGGTCTGATGACACTCGCCTGTACCGAGCTTTCCGCTGGCGTGCAGGCTGTAAGCAGGGCTGGCAATAACGCCGCCAAGGGAATAAGTCGATAAGCTTTCATGGTGGAGAGTCCTCAATAACAATTTATCAGCATTTCAGGGGCGCGAAGATATCAGCTAAAGTTGTTGCAATAAACGGGATACTTTGGGATTATCAATCCCACATAATGAGATTGATATTAAGTTAAAAATGAAGACAGAGGACCTCGCGTTATTTCACCGAATCGCTGAAACCGGCAGTTTGATTGAAGCGGCGGATTTGCTTAACTTACCAAAATCGACCGTGAGTCGGCGTTTACAGGCATTGGAAGATGAGCTGAATATCAAGCTATTCCACCGACAGAGCCGCTCGATGACGCTGACCTCGGCGGGAAGCCATTTTTACCAACGTTCACAGAATATCTTGGCGCAGCTCGATGAAACTCTGTTTGAGATGACTAACGAAGATGCTGAGATCAGTGGCCATCTCCGCATTCAAATGTTTCCTATCCACAGTATGAATGTGTTGATGCAAGCCATTTTTCGTTTTATGGATCTGCATCCCAAGCTCACGGTTGAAGTGATTAGTAGCGCAGAATCCGTTGATATGGTTAAGAATAATCTCGATGTAGCCTTTGTGGTCGAACCCGCATTAGATACCTTAGATTTAGTGGTGCGGCCGATATTCACCACGGATTTGCGTTTTTATGCTAGTCCCCAATACCTAGTGCAACATGGTATGCCGCAGACTCCACAGGAGATTGAGTCCCATAATGTGGCCTTATTTAGGCTCTCAAATGGCAAGATCTTTAATGAGTTATGGATTGGTGCCGAACAGGAAGTTCGGGTTCGGGGGAATTTCTGCTCCAACAGTGTCGAGGTGGCGGTAGAGTTTGCCCTGCAAGGGCGCGGCATTGTGTATGCGCCTGCGGAAGTGGTGGCTGATTTTGTGGCTTCAGGGCAGCTAATTACCCTGTTACCTGAGATAGAGTCCCATCCCGGCGAATGCTATTTAGCCTATCCATCAAGACGTTATGTAAGCTTAGCCAGCAGACGCTTTATCGACTTTATTATTAAAGAACTGGCGCCGAAAGGTGTACCAACTAATCTCAGCACGCAAAGTGTGCGCCGAGTTTGTAAGGCATCGGAGGAGCCCTTCCCACCCAATGATGTGCGTTTTAGCCTAAAAAGCACAACCTAAATCGCGTCGGCGGTCGTGACCTTGGTCGGCTCGCAAATCCGCTGCGCTAAGTAATAACAGGCAATCCCCATCAAGAGGTTGGTGATGGGGAGCGCGAGTAATAAGCCTTTTACGCCATCAATATAAGATCCCAGCGCCGCCAGTGGCAGCATCAATAGCACTAAGCGGCACAGGTTAATCACTAACGAACTCATCGGCCTATGGTAGGCATTAAGCGCCGTGGCAAAGATAATCACAATTCCCAGCGGGCCATAGGCGCAGGGTAGCACCAGAATATAAAAACTTAACCACTCTAGCACCTGCGGATCGGTACTAAATAAATTCGCGAGTGGCTGGGCCAAAAACGCCAGCGGAATATAGAGTAAGGTTTGGAATACAAAGATAAATTTAAGCGATAGCAGCAAAGCCTGCTTCGCCCTTTGGGGTTGGCCAGCACCGAGATTTTGCGCGATAAACGGCATGAGGCTCGATGATAATGCCATCACCACAATCAACAGTACCGACTCTAAGCGCGTACCCGCACCAAACGCTGCCACCGCGCTATGGTCGATATGGGCCAGCATCGCCATAATCACCGCATTGGCGAGCGGATTGATTAAATTCATCAGGGCCGCAGGCTGGGCAATATGGGCAAGTTTACTCCAGTTGGCACGCATTCTATCGATATCAAATACCGCCCGCTCAAGCATTCGCCGCTTGATGATCAGCAAATAACCCGAGAGCGACAATGCGACAAGCCATGAGAACAGGGTGGCAATCGCTGCGCCTTGGATCTCTAAACGCGGAAAAGGCCCAATACCGAAGATAAGCAAAGGATCGAGGATTAAGTTAATCAGCGCCGCCAGCATCATAATCATCGCTGGTGAGCGAGTGTCGCCCGTGGAGCGTAAGCCTTGGTTGCCCACCATCAATAACACCAACAGCGGCGCGCCCACATACCAATACATCATATAGTCATGAATGAGTGGCAAGCTGGTTTCATTGGCGCCAAGTAAACTAAACAGTGGCTCGATAAAAATACTACCTAGAGCGGATAAACTGGCGATAAGGATAAAGGTCAGCAGCAGCGCATCGTGCAAAAATACCTTAGCTCGTGGCGCATTACCCGAGCCAATCAGCCTGCCAAGGTTAGTGGAAACGCCTGCACCAATCCCAATAGCAATGCTGGAAATAATTAACGTTACTGGAAAGGTAAAACTGATTGCAGCTAAAGGCTCTGTCCCTAATTGGCTGATAAAAAAAGTATCAGCGAGGCTAAAACCTAGAATGGTCATAATGCCAATCAAGTTAGGGAGGCTCATGTTGAGCAGTACACGACCAATTGGCGCGCTAAGCAGCCCGTGTCTGTCTTTCATGGGGAAAATAGTGCCTTGTTTGCGAGCGGAGGCGAGATTCTAGCAGGATTGTGCCCGCTTGAAAAAACCGACATCAAAAATTTGAATTTTTTTTTGTAAAGGCACTTGGATCTGGCAGGGGTTAACCCCATATCACACACATCAAAGGGGAAGGCGGAAAGGCCTCCTCTTTTTCATCACAAAATCGCCTCGATTGTTGGGCATTAAATCATTAGGAGAGTTCATAGATGAATATTCGTCCATTACATGACCGCGTAATCGTTAAGCGTTTAGAAGTTGAATCAACTTCTGCGGGTGGCATTGTATTAACAGGCAGCGCCGCCGAAAAATCGACTCGCGGGGAAGTCCTTGCAGTAGGTAATGGCCGTATTTTAGAAAACGGCACTGTAAGACCTCTGGATGTGAAAGTGGGTGATGTAGTGATCTTCAATGAAGGTTACGGTGTTAAGAAAGAAAAAATCGACGGTCAAGAAGTCTTGATCCTGTCGGAAGCTGACCTGATGGCCATCGTAGGTTAATCCACGACATCAATTCGACATTCCAATTAATCATTAAAAATGTAAAGGATATTCAATTATGGCAGCTAAAGAAGTTGTATTTGGTAACGACGCACGCGTAAAAATGCTGGCTGGTGTAAACATTCTGGCTAACGCAGTTAAAGTGACCTTAGGCCCTAAAGGCCGTAACGTGGTATTAGACAAGAGCTTTGGCTCACCACTGATCACTAAAGACGGTGTGTCTGTTGCAAAAGAAATCGAATTAGAAGACAAATTCGAAAACATGGGCGCGCAAATGGTGAAAGAAGTTGCTTCTAAAGCCAACGACGCCGCCGGTGACGGTACCACTACTGCAACTGTTCTGGCACAAGCCATTGTCACTGAAGGCTTAAAAGCCGTTGCAGCGGGTATGAACCCAATGGACTTAAAGCGCGGTATCGATAAAGCCGTGATTGCCGCCGTTGCTGAACTGAAAAACCTTTCTCAAGATTGCGCTGACTCAAAAGCGATCGCTCAAGTTGGTACTATCTCTGCAAACTCTGACGAGTCAATCGGCCAAATCATTGCCACAGCAATGGAAAAAGTCGGTAAAGAAGGCGTGATCACAGTCGAAGAAGGCCAAGCGTTAGAAAACGAACTGGACGTAGTAGAAGGTATGCAGTTCGACCGTGGTTACCTGTCTCCATACTTCATCAACAAGCCAGAAACCGGCAGCGTTGAATTAGATCACCCATTCGTACTGTTAGTTGACAAGAAAATCTCTAACATTCGCGAACTGTTACCTATCCTTGAAGGTCTGGCAAAAACTGGTAAGCCATTACTGATCGTTGCCGAAGATGTTGAAGGCGAAGCCTTAGCTACGCTAGTTGTTAACAACATGCGCGGTATCGTGAAAGTGGCAGCGGTTAAAGCCCCAGGCTTTGGTGACCGTCGTAAAGCCATGCTGCAAGACGTAGCGATTTTAACTGGCGGTACTGTTATCGCTGAAGAAATCGGCCTAGAGCTTGAAAAAGCAACCCTAGAAGATTTAGGTACTGCTAAGCGTGTTGTGATCACTAAAGACAACACCACCATCATCGATGGTAACGGTGAACAAGCGCAAATCGAAGCGCGCGTTAGCCAAATCAAGCAACAAATCGAAGAATCAACTTCAGACTACGACAAAGAAAAACTGCAAGAGCGTATGGCTAAATTAGCTGGCGGTGTTGCGGTAATTAAAGTCGGTGCAGCGACTGAAGTTGAAATGAAAGAGAAAAAAGCTCGCGTAGAAGACGCACTGCACGCAACCCGTGCTGCGGTTGAAGAAGGTGTGGTTCCAGGCGGCGGTGTTGCTCTGGTACGTGTAGCTTCTAAGATTGCTGACGTTGAAGTCGCTAACGAAGACCAAAAACACGGTGTGGTTATTGCCCTACGTGCA
Organism: Shewanella sp. LZH-2; assembly: GCF_016859145.1. Classification (NCBI taxonomy): domain Bacteria; kingdom Pseudomonadati; phylum Pseudomonadota; class Gammaproteobacteria; order Alteromonadales; family Shewanellaceae; genus Shewanella; species Shewanella sp. LZH-2. The sequence continues at coordinate 3,959,212 of NZ_CP069350.1, read as the reverse complement.
ATGGAAGCGCCACTACGTCAAATCGCGACCAACGCAGGTGAAGAAGCCTCTGTTGTGGCTAACAACGTGAAAAACGGCAGCGGTAACTACGGTTACAACGCGGGCAACGACACCTACGGTGACATGTTAGAAATGGGTATCCTTGACCCAACTAAAGTAACCCGTAGCGCACTGCAATTCGCAGCGTCTATCGCAGGCCTGATGATCACCACCGAAGCAATGGTAGCTGAGCTGCCAAAGTCTGATGCGCCAGATATGGGCGGTATGGGTGGGATGGGCGGAATGGGCGGCATGATGTAATTTTTGCTGGTTTAAATCGGTGATTACGGCGTTGCTGCTCGCTCACATACAAACAACGTATGCTACGCTCACAGCGCCTTGTACTAACACGATTTATCCTGCGCAAAAAGCATCTGTGGTCTTTAGCTTAATCGCTTAAAACCCAACTTCTTGTAAATGAAAACCCCGATACTGGTAACAGTATCGGGGTTTTGTTTTTTAGATTGGTGGCAGTGCTTTAGGCTGCCCATATTGCTTTAATTTAGCTGTCTTAAAAACATAAGTTGTTCACTACCTTTGTGTATTGGATTCCATTCAATGTCATCCATATCACCCAAATAGCGATACTCAGTAGTTGAGAAAACAACTTGAATACCATGTTTTTGGCAAAGTAATTTCAATTGAAGTATATATTTATTAAGGTCATCATTGTGTATTTCATGTTGCTTAGGCGTATCAAGTATTAATACTTTAAAGCTAAGTAATGAATTTATTGCCATTAACTCAATAAGTGCAGCATGGTATGCAAGAACTGCACGAATTTTAGTACTACCTTTCAACTGGGATACTTGTTCAGTACCTAGTACAGGAATGAAATCGTCTTTAAATGTGATATCAAAGCTAATATTTGTAGTGTGAATTACATTAAGCCATTTTATAAATAGTTCTCTTAGTTGAGATTTTATTTTCAAAATAGATGGAATGGATTCTCTATTGGGGGTATAAGACTGATATTTTTCTAGAGCTATATCTCTTTGTTTTAGAATATCTATATGAGTATTTTCTATTTTTATAAGTGAGTCAAGTTCATCTTTCTGGCTCTGCAGTGAAAAAATTTTATTTTTAATTTCTGAAATAGAATCAACTAACGCAGAAATTTCTGATTTTATAGTGTATTTGTTTCTTTCTTCAATAATACCTTGTACAACAGTCTCTAGTTGAGTTTTCTGTAATTTAAGTCTGTCTAGTTTTTCTTTATCTGCATCAGCATTTCGTTGTAGATCTTTAATTTGGTCTTTTAGATAAAGTAAGTTTTTACTATAAGAGTCAGAGCTAGATGAAAATAATCTGCATGAACTAGAACCACAAATTTCATTAAATGATTGGAATACTCTTCTAGCTTCTTCATTTAAGTTTAATGTTTCAATTTCCACATTTATTTCATGAACAATATTATTAATTCCTAGAGTTCGACTTTCAATTTCATAAATTTCATCTACCAGTCTACGAATCTCTTTTCTATTACTATTTACTAATCTATCAAGAGCTAGTAAGGAATCATCATGTGTTGCTCCTGAGGATTTTAAAGCTTCTATTTCTTGTTCAAGACTAGATATCTCGTGCAATATCTCATTATAGTTTTTAGATATTGAGTTGGCAGATTGTGTAGCAAATTTGAGCTTCAAAGCAGATGTGTTGACTCGTTTGTCTAACAATTCAAGCTGCTGCTTGGCTAAAAGCTGCGATTTCTTCATATCAAACGAGTTTTTAACTGGGAGCTTCAAGATCATTCTCATGATTTCAGAGAACTGATCTCTTATAAAATTATTTGGAGCATGATAAAGCTTAGAATAACCGTCATCTTGATCAAGATAATAAATAGGCAAGAAAGAAGCTATATATGCATAAGTAGCTGAACTATTGTTTGATACTAAAGTTGCTGTTTTTATTCCTAGTTTTTCAAATATAAATGAAGAGTAATCTTTTTCATTGTAAAAATTTGATTTTCGACCTTTACTATCAATTACTTCAATATCAACATCTCTATTATAGACTCGCTTTATATTGATTTTTTCATCATGGCACTCAACATTAAGTTCAACATGACTACAATGATTGTAGATATCATTTCTGAAAACGGACGGAAACCCTAGGCAGTATGCAATTGACTGTACTAACGGTGTCTTGCCACACCCGTTAGGGCCGTAAAGTTGAGTGATATGATCACCGAAAAAAAGCTTGTCAGATTCCCATCCATTTTTATTTATTGGAAATATCTTAATGTCTAGTAGTTTCATTCTAGTTCCAAATCTAGCTGTTTTGATATACAAATATTTCTGTATGAATTAGCAATTCTAGATAAGTTATATGATAGATCGCTATCATTGCTCATTGCTTTTGAGATAACTTTTTTACCTAGTTCAGTGACAAAAACTCTATTGGTTGACTTTTCTACTCCAATTAAATTTGTCAATTCTAAATAGCTTAAAGCTTTTACTGTACGTATTCTTAAGTTTGCAGACCAACCGATATGCTGAGCGGAACCTTTAAAACCGGGGAGACTCAACTCAATACTTTCACCAACTAATTGCCCTATTTCAGAAACAAGAGGTTTGCGTTTGTCCTTTGCTAATAATAAAATTATTATACTTATTAGTGGAAGTTGAAAAAGAGCTTCATTACTTAGAAGCTGAGAATAATGGTTATTTTTTTTCTTTGTATTAATATATATGGTTTTATTCGATATACTATCAAAAAAATCATCAAAATTCATGACTTCATCCTAACAATTTCTGATAATAGTGCCCCGAATAATAGTTCCTTATTCAAGTCAAATAATAAATCGGACTGATTGAGTTCGTCGTATAATTTAGTTACCAATTTCTTTAAGTCCTTAAGATTAATAGATGTTTCATTTTTGTATAAATGAAGTAGTGCAGATTGAACTTCAATGAAAATTGAATGAAGGTCAAACTCTGGAATTGTATGTCTATTGTTTCTAACCCAAAGATCCCAACTTGTTTTAGATTTACTGCAGTATTCAATCTGTAACTCACTTGCACCGCTAGACTCTAAAAGCCTTTGAATAATTGATGCATTTTTGATTGCTTTATCATCACCGCCTTCAACTAAAATATCATACGCACTCTTAGAAATACTCATGATTGATAATAAGTCATCAATTGATACTGCTGCTTTATTTTCAATTGATTCCGCAGTAAGCTCATGGATGGTACCTGATGATTTTCGCTCTATGAGTTCCAAAAGCTTCATGATGATCATTTTTGATTCAGTGTATTTTAATTCTATCTCACTGAACCTGTAAATTTTGTCTCTAGTAAGGCTTTCAAATGTATCATCATTTAATTTTAAATATTGAACATCAGTTTCAAACTTTATCTTTGAAAGTTTCTTTTTTATATCTTCTTCAGATATGTCAGAACTGCAGTTTTCTTTGTATATCTCTTTGAATTGTTGTAGTAATATTTGTGTAAATTTATTTTCAAACTTACCTTCATTAACGTCTTTATATAAATTTTCTACATCATCATGAGTATTGATGTTGGTCTGGAAAACAATTGAATTACAGTAAATGTCGAAAACTATCGTATGGAGCAACATTTTTCCTATGAAGCTTTCTTTTATTTTTTCTGGTTCTTGATTATTTATTTTGTTTTTTTGTGTTAACAGGCCAAATAGTTCATTGATAGTCCAGTTGTGATTTTGTTTTGAATTAGTTTTTACTTGATAAAAAATGTAACCAACTCCATTTTCCCCTATTTTCCTAACGACAAAGTCATCATGAAGATCGCAGTACACTCTATCAACTCCATCTTTGTCTAAAATTGATAATGATGCGATTGCGGCGGCTTTAGCTTGGGCTTTAAACCTACTAAATGAATCTCTACCATTTTGTTCTCTAGGACTAACTTTATGAAGCATTGAATCACCATATTATCTTTAATAATATATCGATATAAATTTTTTGTTATGTAGATTAGCAATTGCAAATTTATGATTGTGTCTTTGTAATCTGTAACTTAGCCTGTCTTATTTCCCATTCTTCTTTGCTCGTTTGATATCTCTTACCCATAGTACTGAGCCGTGGGTTTTACGCATTTCGAAGAGATCGATTGCGGCAAAGAGATCGCTGAGTTTTTTAAATCCGTAGTTTCGTTGATCGAATGAGCTATGATTGGAAATATGTGAACCAATTGGACCGAGTTGCGCCCAGCCATCTTCCTCTTCGGTTGCTTCTATGGCTTGGCGCAAAAGGTTGATCAGTTTGGTGTCACTTTTTAAATTGCATTTTTGTGGTGTCGCGGATTTGGGCTGAGTTTGCTCGGCTTTACTGACTGAGTCTGGTGCTGTTGGTGGAGGCTGAGTGATTTCTGATATCACTTCAATTTCTTCTGCGACAACTACTGGTTCAGCATCGAGGTAGAGGAAGCGAGAGCAGCTATTCACGAAAGCGGCTGGTGCTTTACGTTCACCGAAACCAAAAACGGTTTTACCATCGGCTAAGGCTCTGGTCACAAGGGGAGTAAAGTCGCAATCCGAAGAGATTAAGCAAATGATGTCTATATCCTTTGTGTAAAGAATATCCATAGCATCAATTACTAAAGCGATATCGCTGGCATTTTTACCCTTAGTTAAATCGAATTGTTGAATAGGCTGAATGGCATATTCATGCAGGATATCTTCCCATGGCTTTAGGTTCGGGCTTTTCCAATTGCCATAGGCCTTTCGAATACTGATGAGACCGTGTTTTGCAAGCTCAGCGAGTACCACATCAAACTTTCTGGCTGGCGCATTATCGGCATCAATGAACACCGCAATTTTTTCTTTATTCTGCATGTGGGTTCCAACGAATGGAGTTGTTTTACTCGTTATAAGCACGGAGGTTGGTTTTAGCTTTGGGGTTAGTGGCGGTGCTTTTATCCGAATCTGTAAGCACGCTACCGCCCATGGCACTTGCTACCAGACAGCAAATACAGATAATAAATTTAAGAAAAACAATCATAAAGCTATCAGCTTGTGGTTGGTGAAACCTTAAACTGAATCACAATTGGTTCAGAGGGGGAGCATCTTTAAGGAGAGGTATAGAATGCTTGTCCTTGCCTTGTTCGCTTTGTCGAGCGGATCTTCCCTGACTCATTTTATCGCCATTTTAATCAACGAATTTATCGTTAACACTAAATAGGCATTGATTAAGTAACATCTTAAGCATTGTTTATTAATCAAAATTTAACTTAGCGTACAGCATATGATGAACAGCGGCAATAGTGACCTGTTGCCAAGGAAAAGTTATCTCTTGGATTTTAAACGAGCCCCGATTGTTAATTTTCTAAAGATATAGAAGGAATCACTCTGCTAGTTTTGCATTAGCCCAAAATGGAACATTCATTTGTTTTTCAGTAAATCGCAGACAACACCAAAGTGACAGAAGTTCACGAGTGTCTGACGCGATAGCATAAGAACGCTTACTCCGTTAGGGGCGTCTTGGAGCATCCAAGGGCGAAGGCCAACGGCCGTTTTGAGCGCGAGATAGGGATATCGAGCTGGTAGTTTAACATGGACGTTTTTGATAGGACGAGCAGTCCTCCTTGGTCGACTCTTTATTAAAAAATCAGGGGGTGAAGCCCCACGATCTTGATTCACCTTGGCCGTAAGGCACAATAACTGTGCAACTACATAAACAAGTGTGGAGTGAAACCCCACGACGTTAATCCAAACAAAGTTTGGATAATCCACCTTGATTCTCCTTGGCCATAAGGCTACAAACCATCTTCCTTTTCTAATCAATGGTTTGCAATTTTACTGCTTGCTAATGCAAGTCACTTCTCTTGAGCTTTTGACTCAATTGTATTGAATGTAAACCTCGATAAGCATTGATGTAACTTAATGTTATCTGAATGGCTACGTTCAATGACAGTCGTCGTGATGAACACTAACTGAAGAGAATAACGGATGTTGCTGCGAGTGATTTATTCGGCGGGTGTGCTGATGCTTTTGTTGCCGGCGGTCACCCACGCCGATGAGAGCAATAAATTATTGAATATGTGCAAGGCCTGCCATGGCGAGTCTGGCATGAGTCGTTTTGAACATATTCCGAATATCGGATGGCAAAACTCGGATTATCTGTTGAAGCAGCTTCGAGCCTTTAAGGCTGGCACGCGTCAAGACCCCACTATGACTAAAGTCGCTCAGTTGTTGAGTGAGGCTGATATGCAGCAGATGGCGGAATACTTTTACCTCGGAAAGGACAAATAGCATGGATCTTAATCGTCGAGTTTTTATAAAAGGTGCGGTAGCGACGTCGGTGTTATCCGCGCTGCCGGTTAAGTGGGTATTTGCTGATAAGCTGCCTGCTGGGGTGAGTGCTTTGGATATTTCGGCATTAACCTGGACTAAGGCTGAGGACTTACCGAGTTATTTCAAAGTATTAAACACTAATCCGCTGAATGCTTATCCGCCAGAGCATATGCTTGCGCCTGCGGTGACGCCTGCCGATGTTTCGTTTATCCGCTGGAATGGCATAGTGCCTGATTTTAAGACGCTGGATGCTAAAACTTGGACTTTTACAGTGGATGGCGAGTCGGTTATCACCCCTAAAACCTACACCATTGATGAGTTAAAGCGCCGCTTTAAACATCACACCTTACAGCTATTGATTGAATGTGGCGGTAATAGTCGCGCGGGCTTTTTCCCGAGTACTAAGGGCAATCAGTGGAATAACTCGGCGGTATTTTGTTCCGAGTGGACAGGGGTGTTGGTGAGCGATGTGCTGAAGGATTGTGGTGTTAAAGCCGATGCGGTTTACACCGGCCACCACGGGGCTGATGTGCATTTGAGCGGAAAAGGTGAGGCCATTTCCCGCGGTGTTCCTATCAAGGCTGCGCTCGAAGAACTTGGGTTAATCGCATGGTCGATGAATGGTGAGGATATTCCTTACCTGCATGGTTATCCCCTACGTATCGTATTTGGTGGCCGGCCGGGATCGGTTTCGCAAAAAGCGGCAACGGGGATCAGTGTGCGTAATAAAGTCCACGACGGGCATAAAATGGAAGCGCCAGCGTATCAAGTACCTAAATATCCCATTGCACCCGGTGAGACGGTTGCTGAAAAAGACTATCGAATTATTGAAGAAATGATCGTGAAGTCTTTGATCACTCAACCGCAATCCGGCACTGAACTGGCTCAAGGGCAAAAACTAACGGTTGCGGGCCATGCGTGGGCAGGCGTGCGCGAAGTGGTGAAGGTGGAAGTGAGTTACGATTATGGCACCCGTTGGTTTGTCGCGGAGCTACAAAAACCGAAAAACGCCACCGCATGGCAGCAATGGAGCATTGAGTTGCAGCTGCCAACACAGGGCTATTACGAAATCTGGGCCAAAGCGACCGATAGCGAAGGTGATAGCCAACCGGTTGTACAGCCACAATGGAACCCTAAGGGATATATGTTTAATGGTTGCCACCGTATTGCCGTTAGGGTGGTGTGATGAGAGCGTATGTCAATAAGCTGATCATGTGTGGGCTGCTTTTCACTGGGGCGTCGTTCGCCACCGAGTATCCCGTGGACCCTCAATCGGGCCTTATTATGGCGCCCGGTTGGGAGTTGGTTAATTATCAATGTAATGCCTGTCACACCAGTATGATTGTTACCCAAAATCGCGGTGATAAAGCCTTTTGGAAAGAAACCTTGCAGTGGATGGTGGATACCCAAGGCTTATGGGACTTGTCGGATACGTGGGAGCCGACGTTGAGCTACCTCAGTACCTATTATGGTCAAGCTGAAATGGATATGACCCTCTTTAGGCGTTTGCCCCTTGACGCAAGCCAGTTACCACCGCCAGCTAAACCTGCCGCTAAGGGATCTCAATGAAAACGTTTATCGTCAGTTTGCTTGTCCTGTGCGGCTTATCCACAGCGGTTTATGCCGAAGGTTATCAAGCCGATATCGAGCGGGGTAAGGCACTGGCCACGGCCCAATGTGAGTCATGCCATGGGCTGGCGATGATCGCCATGGCCAAGCAATTCCCCAATTTAAGGGGGCAAAAACCGGCTTACCTTAATAAGCAGTTAGTCGATTTCAAAGCGGGCTTACGCCTCGATCCGTTAATGCAATCACAGGTCAGTGCATTAACGGCTGAGCAATTACAGGATGTGGCGCTGTTTTATAGTCAGCAAGACATCCCCAACCTCAGTGCAAATTAGTGCGGCTAGCCGTTTGCTTGCTGACAAGAGTAAGTTAAGCGGTTAGCATCATTGCCATCGGCTTATGGCGACGACACGGCTGGAAATGGCGTTGATAGGAGTGGCATTGATAAATCGTAGAAAAATAGCATCTCTTATTGGCGTGCTGGTGTTATTGCCAGCATGGGGATATGCCCAGCAAGCTGAGGTGAGCAAAGCTAATCACTGTCAGCCTGTCAGCGGCTCTGAACAACACTCAGATCAGTGTGAGCATAACGCGGATAATACCGCCTACGATAAATTTGATGGCGTGGTATACCGTGGCGTCATCAATACTAAGCCCGTCACGCTGGAAATTATTGGTCAAGGCAACCAATATCGAATGACCGTTGATGGCCTTGTAACATTTGGGGAGTTGAATACCGAGCGCGGCTTTGAGCAGGATGAAAACGCTTCGCTCTTTATCCTTAACTGGCAACAGCCTGAAGCAGAACAGATAAAGTTTGTGAAATTATCCAAAGACCATTCAGTACTGGTGCGGGTTGATGCCAATGGCCAGCTCGATAACACCGCAACCCTGCATACGCGATAAAATGAGTCATTGTTGTTGCGAGCGCTTGATTACAAATCAGGGGATGAAGCTGCGATTTTGATTGAGTGTATGGCTCAGAGAGATTGCTAAACATTCCCCGATATACACCGGGGAATGCTTAGCAAGTACAACAGCTTAAATTAAAACTGATAATTCACACTCAGGTTGAAATAACGCCCAGGTTGGGTGAAATCATCCTTTTGCAAGTTCATGGTGCTATTGAGCAAGAACACGGATTGGCCAGCCACATCGGCGTAGTCAACATATTCCTTATCAAACAGGTTATACACCCCAGCACGCAGATGTAGATTGTCGGTAACGTGCAGGCCCATGGTTAAGTCAAACACGGCGTAACCGGCGGTGTTGTAGACTTCGTTAAAGCTTTCTTTAGGAATACATTGGCCCATCACGCAAATATCATCGATGGTCAGGTTGATATCGTGGGTGCGGTCCATCTTATCGGCCCAGCGGACCACTGCGCCAATATCGGTTTCCATCCCTCCAATATCGCTATACCAATTCACCCCTAGGTTACCTTTTAGCGGGCTAACGCTGTTAAGGTATTGACCGTTTTCATCGGTTCCATGGGTATAAGCGATATTGCCCCATAGCTCTATGGTATCTGTCAGCCAATGGTTGGCTTGGGCCTCTGCGCCATAGAGGGTCACTTGATCGCGGTTGAAGTACTGGTATTTGAACTCCATGGGCTGCATCACCGGACCAAACACTGGCGGTTTAAAGCTGACATATTGCCAATCAATAAAGTCGACCGCGTGGGTGTAGAAGGTGGTGAGTTCATATTGAGTATCTGCATGATTGCCACGGATACCCAGTTCCCAAGTGTGGGATTGCTCAGACTTTAAGTCATAGTTGGCTTGAATGATCACATCGGTCATCGAGCCGCCATCGACCTCTAACTCACCCCATTTTTGATCGGGCGTAGGCATTTTATAGCCATAGGCATATTGAGCGTAGGCGCTAACTGTGTCGGTAAGTTTATAAACGAGGCCCACTTTGGGTGACCAAAAGGTGTCGCTCATTACCGCAAAGTCGGCGGGATCTTTACCTGCTTCCATCGCTTGTTGTTGGTCGGGGCTGTTACGGAAATAGTCATAACGTAGGCCGCCAATCAGGTTTAAATCCCCATTTAGCAGGGTGATATCGTCCTGCAAAAATAGCCCTAAACGGTTGCTATCGGTATCGGCAAAGGTAAAGGGGGTTTCGGTTTGCCAATCACCGCCGCTGCTAGCGATATTGTTGTTGCGATGGCGCATCATTTTGGACCATTCATAGTCCATACCGTAGGTGAGCTGATGGCCGTATCCCTCAGCGCCTAGGTATTTGCTGAAGGTGCTGGTTATGCCCAGTCGCTGATCTTTAAATTCATAGTCGCGATATTCGGTAAGTGGGCGCGCTGCGGTACGCAAATCAAAATAATCACGGTGTTCGAGTTGCTCCGTTTGGCCAAAATAGGCGGTAACGGTCAAATCATCGTGTAAATACGTGGCTTTATCGGAGCGCAGTTGTAGGGCGCCGTTGATCACTTGGGTATCGCGATCGGTATCAATCCGCTCCTGCGGTACTTGGGCACGATTGAGCTTATCTTCCCAGCGTTCTAGCGTTTGCTCTAGATAGTCGAGGGTGAGTTGCACCGTGGTGTGCTCGTTAAAACGGTATTTGCTCTTGAATAGCAGGCTGTCTTGTAACAGATCGCTTTCAGGCTGAGTATCAAAGTAGTTAGGTAACTCTTCGCCTTTGCGATGCTGATAGGTGAGCAAATTCTCAAAATCGCTATAGGCCGCTGCGCTGGTAAAACCGCCGGAGTATTCGTTATTGATGCCTGTGTAACCCGCATTGAGCGACACATAATAATCTTCACCCCGCAGGTAGTCGCTGGCATCTTTTGTGCGCATCACGACTACGCCACCGAGGGCATCGGAGCCGTACATAGTGGATGCAGCGGCTTTAACTACTTCAATTTGCTTAAGACTTTGCACTTCGGTTAAACCACGGCCTGTGCCTTCAGCACCAGGGCCTAACGGCGAAGCATACTGGTTATTTACCCGTACGCCATCTTTTACCATCATGACTCGGTTGCCGCCGATACCGCGAATGGTTACTGAGGTCGGTTTGCCTGCACCGCCCTTGATATCGACAGCCGATTCGTTACGGAACAGGCTACCAAAGTCATTGCTCATATTACGTTCGATGGCTTGTTCATCTATCACCAAAATAGAGCCTGCCACCTGTTCAATGTTTTGTTCCATACGGGAACCTGAGACCACAATCACTTCTTGAATAAGTGGTTTAGATTGTTCGTCTGCCCAAGCGGGCAATGCACTTGCAACGGCAAGGGCACATAGACTGAGCGGCAATGGTTTCATCAATCACCTTTTTATAAATGAGAATTGTTCTTACCTTGAATATGCGCGATAGCTTATATGGAATTTACCTTGAGGTCAGGTTTTAATTGCCATAATGTGATCGATGCAAAGCCTGTGAATGATGTTTTTAAAGGGAATTATCTATTGAGCCAGTTAACCTTGTCAGAGTGTAGAGTAAAAGGATTGTCAGATGAACGAAGAGCAATATGAAAAAGGGCTTAAGGTGCGCCGCGCTGTGATGGGTGACAGTTTTGTCGATAAGGCCCTTAGCAGCGCAACGGATTTTACCCAGCCATTACAGGCGTTAGTGACTGCCAATTGTTGGGGAGAAGTGTGGTCTCGCGAGGGATTACCGCTGCAAACGCGCAGTTTAATCACCATCGCAACTTTAGCGGCACTAAAAGCGCCTGCTGAGTTAAAAGGCCATGTTCGGGGAGCTTTGCGAAATGGTTGCACAGTTGCAGAAATACAAGAAGTACTCTTACATTCAACCGTTTATTGCGGTATGCCGTCGGGCATTGAAGCCTTTAGAGCGGCAAAGGAAGTAATTGAAGAGTGGCAGGCTGAGCAGGCCAAGGTGTCGGAGCAGTCTTAATGTTAGACCCGTGTGGCATGTATCCTTTGAGCCATCGGGTGTGGAACCATCACCTGATGTGTGCGTACTTAGGATACCTTGCCAGAACGAGGGGATGCTACTCGCTCGATGTTCAATGTTCAATGTTCAATGTTCAATAAGTGTGGCCTGAGTTTTGCCTGTAGCTTGCGGCTCACACTCAGGCCAAGGCTTGTTAGAGTCGTGGATCGGCCGATTGACTCTCTACTTGGCCAATAACAGTGATATCACTCAAGTTTGATAGTTTACCCCACTGCTGAATCGTCATCATGCCGGTGATTTCCTGGGCGGTGAAACTTAAACGTATGCCGTCTTTGCGGTATTCCTGCGGCAGATTTTTAGGCAATATTTTTTGGCCGTTGTCGGCGATAATTCCCCAAAAACCCCCTTCTAAATTGAGATATCTTACAGTGCCTTGCAGCATCATACCTTCTCCTTTAGGTGAAATACTTGGCTTGTTAACACCTTGTTTAGCCGCTTGCTGTTGCTGACTTTCGCGCTTATCCATATTGACCGGATTGATCTCTGCTGTAATTGCTTGAGCCGTGCTTGTTTGTGAACTCGTTTGCTCGGCGGGTTTGTCCATACCTTGTGCATGTTGCGCTTGAGTTTGCTTTTGACAACCCAACAACAATAGGGGCAAGAGAAGTGCAAATAGACGAATAGGTGGGCGCATCTTGATTCCTTTCAATCACTTTTGGTTATGATGGCGTATTGCAACACTCTAGCAAATATTGTCCGCGAGGGGCGATAAGGTTTTTATATCTTTGTGTAGCAGTGTGAAAGGGTAGAGATAACAATTTGAATAAAAAGGCAAAGCTAATGCTGCTTTGCCTTTATAAGCCGATTGGCTGGGATAAATTACTTTTGTAGCTGCGCTTTAGCGGCTTCAACCTTAGCAAAATCTAAGCCCAATTCGAGTACTGCTTCTTTAATCACGGCAGGGTTTTGCATTACCAGAGCCATCAGTTGTTGCAGTTTTTCAGGTGGAATACCGAGCTGGCCAATAATGCCCATCGCCATCAGGGGATTATCGGTTAATGCTTGAAAAAGCTCGTTAATTTTTGCATCAGTGACATTGTGTTCTTTTAAGATGGCAATAATCGGATTCATTGCAATACCTTATCAACGTTAACGGAAAACGGCCGCTATGCTATCACAGATAGCTAAACCTTTTGGATGAACAATTTTATACCATAGTCATTCCCTATAAGTTGACTACTAATACAGTATGGATTTCGGTAAGCGGCAACTTTCTTAATGCTTTCATAAATTAACCATCGTTAATCTATTTTCGCGATTCCATTCATCGGTATTAATCGTTTCAATTACTTAGAAGCCTGTCATTAGACTGCAATCTCGGTTGTGTTAACGGCATATGACAATTTTGCCTTGGAGTAACACAACGATAAGGATTGCTGTATGCCGTCAAGCAGCAAGCGGATGGCTCATTGTTAATACAAATCAATGGGCCGAACAGGACGAAACTAGGTAACTATCATGAAAATAAACACCCTTCCTACGCTATCGGCGTTAACTTTGGCTATGTCTCTCGCATTGGGGGCGGGAACGGCCACAGCGCAAGAGCAAGTCACAGGTAATCAATTTTGGTGGCCTGAAAAATTAAATCTCAGTCCATTACGTCAAAATGCGATTGAATCCAATCCCTATGGCAGTGATTATCACTATGCCGAAGCCTTTAAAACCTTAGATCTCGATGCGGTAAAAAATGATATCAAAGCCTTGATGACCGAGTCTCAGGACTGGTGGCCTGCCGATTATGGTCACTACGGGCCTTTCTTTATCCGTATGGCGTGGCATAGCGCGGGCGTATACCGGATTTTTGATGGCCGCGGTGGTGCTGCGGGTGGCCAACAACGTTTTGAACCCTTAAATAGCTGGCCGGATAACGTGAGTTTAGATAAGGCGCGCCGTCTGTTGTGGCCCATCAAGCAAAAATACGGCAGCAAGCTGTCTTGGGGCGACTTGATGGTGCTAACGGGTAACGTGGCATTAGAGTCGATGGGCTTTAAAACCTTTGGTTTTGCGGGTGGTCGTGAAGACGACTGGGAAGCCGAAATGGTCAATTGGGGCTCAGAAAAAGCGTGGCTCGATAGTAAAAGACGCAACGAAAAAGGCGAATTGGCTAAACCTATGGGCGCGACCCAAATGGGCTTAATTTACGTTAACCCAGAAGGCCCGAACGGGGTGCCTGATCCTTTAGCATCGGCAAAGGAAATCCGCGATACCTTTGGCCGTATGGCGATGAATGACGAAGAAACCGTTGCCTTAATCGCCGGTGGTCACACCTTTGGTAAGGCGCATGGCGCGCACGATCCTGCAAAATGCGTGGGGGCCGATCCGGCCGCAGCAGGCATTGAAGAGCAAGGTCTAGGCTGGAAAAACAAATGTGGTAAAGGCCACTCTGAAGACACTGTTACCAGTGGTCTGGAAGGGGCTTGGTCATCCAATCCAACCAAATGGACCATGGAATATTTAACTTGGTTGTATACCTTTGACTGGGTACAAACCAAGAGTCCAGCGGGCCATATCCAATGGACGCCGGCCGATGGCAAAGCGGCAAATCTAGTGCCCGATGCGCACCTGCCGGATAAGCGCCACGCACCGATTATGTTTACCAGTGATATCGCGTTGAAGGAAGACCCTATTTATCGCGAAATCACCACGCGTTTCCTGAAAAATCCTAAGGAGTTTGAGCTAGCCTTCGCTAAGGCGTGGTTTAAGTTAACTCACCGCGATATGGGGCCAAAAGCGAGATATTTAGGTGCCGATGTGCCAGCAGAAACGCTGATTTGGCAAGATCCTATTCCTGCCCTTGACCATCCGCTTATCGATAACGCCGATATTAAAGCCTTAGGCAATAAGATCTTAGCATCTGGGTTAACAGTGCCTGAGTTGGTGAGAACCGCATGGGCGTCGGCAAGTAGCTTCCGTGATACCGATATGCGTGGCGGGGCAAATGGCGCGCGCATTCGTTTAGAGCCTATGATGAACTGGCAGGCGAACAATCCAAAAGAGTTAGCTAAAGTATTGGCTAAGCTTGAGAAAGTCCAAAAAGACTTTAACGGTTCGCTCAAGGGCGGCAAAAAAGTCTCCTTAGCGGATGTGATTGTGCTGGGTGGTAGCGTCGCGGTTGAGAAAGCCGCGAAAGAGGCGGGAGTGACGGTTTCGGTGCCATTTACCCCAGGGCGAATGGACGCGACACAAGCACAAACCGATGTGAACTCATTTGCTGTGCTTGAACCTGCGGCCGATGGTTTCCGTAACTATTACTCAAAAGACAGCAGTCTTTCTCCCGCTGAGATGCTGATTGAGCGCGCCAATATGCTTAATCTGACCGTGCCAGAAATGACGGTGCTGGTGGGTGGTTTGCGTGCGTTGGATGCCAATAGTGCTGGCGTTAAGCACGGTGTATTTACCGATAAGCCAGGTGTGCTGAGCAATGACTTCTTCGTTAACTTACTCGATATGTCGACTAAGTGGAGCAAGTCAGCCAAGCAAGAGGGCATTTACGAAGGACAAGACCGTAAGAGCGGTAAGCTTAAGTGGACAGCAACCCCAGTCGATCTTATCTTCGGCTCTCACTCTGAACTGCGCGCCGTGGCTGAAGTGTATGGTGCACAAGATGGCCAAGACAGATTCGTGCAAGACTTTGTTAAAGCGTGGAATAAAGTCATGAACGCTGATCGCTTCGACATCTAAAGTGAGTGGTTAACCTCAAGCCCATCCGCGCGTTTTCGTCGGGGTGGGCTTTTTTATTTTTATGGATAATCAGTGTTTGAGCGATTGCTGACTGGCATTCCATTCTGCTTATTTACTCAGTAGTATCAATGCCATGATAGATTTTACGCATATTCAGTCGAGTCAATGTTAATCGGGTTGAATACCTAAGGAAGTGGGATGGGGAATAGTGCTACGTACTGGGATAAAACGCTTGTTGTAAAAGGGTTGCGCTACGGTCGTGGCAATGAGCTGCTAGTCGTTGAAGATTGGCAGTTAATGCCGATGCAACATTGGGCTATTTTTGCCACCGACAGTTATAGCGGCTCACTCCTTGGGCGAATATTAGCGGGTGATATACAGCCTGATGAAGGCGAGATATCTGGATTACCGTCGCGAATTGGTTGGGTGTCACTCGGTTTACAACAGGCATTACTTGAACGTGAGCTAGCAAAGGATGAACTCGACTATGGTTCAACGGTTGAATCCTTAGTGCTGGAGTCTTGTTTGCATACTGAGCGTTTGAGCGCCTTTTTACAAAAAGTGGAACTCGAACACTTAGCGCAAAGAGGATTTAGACAGTTATCGACTGGTGAGACTCGTCGGGTGATGTTAGCGAGGGCACTGGCAACTGAACCTGAATTATTGATTTTAGATGACCCCTACGCTGGGTTGGATAGCGAGCATCAACTCAGCCTATCACGGCTGTTAGTTGAAATTGCCGAATATACTCAGTTGCTTATCATCACCTCCCGCCAAGAAGAGTTACCGCCCTGTATTAGCCATGTGGCACTGTTTAATAGCGATATGCTCAAATCAGGTCAGCATGTGCATCAACTCAGTGCACCTATGTCGATTGAGCAATGGCATAGTCACCCTGTGATGGCACACTTAAATGCGCTTTCGGCTAGCCGCAGTGCCGAGCTTTTAGCACTGATGGAGCGTCAACGTCACAATGCCGAAGCCTTTGATCCCTTAGTTGAGATTAAAAATGGCAAGGTGGAATATGTTAGCGGCTTGATTTTTAAAGATGTGAATTGGCGGATTAGTGCAGGCCAACACTGGCAAGTGCGGGGGCCAAATGGTTGCGGTAAGAGTACCTTACTCGGGCTGATTTTGGGCGATCATCCCCAATGCTACAGCAACGATATCACCCTCTTTGGGCGTCCACGAGGCAGTGGTGAGAGTATTTGGCAAATAAAACAACGGATTGGCATAGTATCATCGGCCTTGCATTTGCAATACCGAGTGAGTTGTTCGGCGCTCGATGTCTTGTTATCGGGTTTTTACGATTCTATCGGCCTGTACCATAAACCCACCAAA
Organism: Shewanella sp. LZH-2; assembly: GCF_016859145.1. Taxonomy (NCBI): domain Bacteria; kingdom Pseudomonadati; phylum Pseudomonadota; class Gammaproteobacteria; order Alteromonadales; family Shewanellaceae; genus Shewanella; species Shewanella sp. LZH-2. Next base: position 3,942,364 of record NZ_CP069350.1, on the reverse strand, counting down.
CCTCAATTGGATCTGGCGAAGGAATGGCTAGCGATACTGCATATGAGTGAGTTTGCCAGTACGGGTTTTAAGCAATTGGATTACGGCCAGCAGCGGCTATTGCTGATTGGTAGAGCCTTGATTAAACAGCCGTTATTGTTGATTTTGGATGAACCCTACCAAGGGCTCGACTTTATCAATCGCACTTTGGTAATGCGGGCGCTGAATATGATTGCCGAACACCATCTTAGCCAATTGCTTTATGTCTCCCATCATAGGGAAGATGCCTTGCCAGCCATTAAAAACTTTGTCGATTTTATCAAGCAGGAAGAAGGTTATTCGGTCGAGATTAGTGAGGGTGCCGATGTGTAACTCGACTATCGCTATAGAGCCGAACCTTATCATCATAGTGAGTAAAACTGTGATAACAGCCTCGGTTTAAAAGTGGTAAATGACCATAATAGTTTTTGGCGTACGCCAAAAACTATTTAAAGGGAGCGTCAAGACTCGATTGCTTTCTAACATTTGCCCCTGAGGTGCAATTACAGATGCCCAGACCCAAAAAGTGCCGCCAATTATCGAGTTGTGTGCCCTGTAGCCTGTTTAAACCTAATGGCATACCAGCGGCCAACTTATCCCAGATCCTTTTAGCTGCCGACGAGTTTGAAGCCTTAGAGCTTGGTGATGTGCAGCGCCTAAGCCAGCTTGAGGCCGCCGCGCAAATGGGGATCTCGCGGCAAACCTTTGGTTATCTGCTCGCCAGTGCTCGCCAAAAAGTGGCGACTGCCATTACTCAAGGGTTAGTACTGAAATTACCGACTCCAAATGATAAGGACCCAATATGATTATCGCCCTGCCTATTAGCCGTGGACGGCTTGCCAGCCATTTTACTAAGGCGCAGCAAGTCCATTTTTATGATGAAAATCATCAACTTTTACTTTCTATCCCGAACCCCGCCCTTGGCGGCAATTGCCAAGATAAAAAAGCCTTGTTAGATGTCATTCGTGCCCAGCACACCAGCATTGTGGTGGTGCAACATATTGGTGAGCGTATGCTTGGTAAGCTGCTCGATGCAGGGATCAGTGTGAGCCGAGGGGATAATCAATTATCGATTGCCACGCTGCTCGCCCAGAGTAAAGAGGTGAATTTGCGTTTAACCCAAGCATCACAGGGGCGTGCATCCCTAAAACATTTAGCCAAGGGCGGATGCTGTGGTGCTAAAAGAAGTTGTGGCTGCGGCGGTAAGGCAAAGACAACTCAAACCTTGTTGAGCCTGACTCAAGCGCAGCCAAGCTTAACCTTAGCTAAACCCATCGCATACAGTGGTTTTAGATTATCAAAATAGTCATGGCGTTATTGTAGGAGCGGAATAAAGTTTGATACTAAACAATCAATTTCCCCTGCGAGTACCGTTTTAGATTAAACATGACCCAAAATAAAGATTCATACTAAGTGCTACTACTCAGTCCGAATCGAGCTACAACCGAGTATTAAAGTATCATACCCGTTGTAGCTCACCTCGGGACAAAAGCGATTAATCTTTTATCTATTTATGGAGTTTATTGTCATTGTTTCCCCAGTGACTCGCCGCCTCTTTATTTAACATGAAGTATCCCTATAGGCTCGACGGCGACATCTGCGGTACAGGATGTACTAATGCAGCGATCACATGGATGTGAATGAGCTGCCATGTCGCCAACGGTCACTGGTGCCCCAATGCCAATTTTAACTAACCATTTGCAATATGTACGTAAAAAGCAAAGGGACAAAAAGCGTGCTATGTTTTGCGCGAAATTACCTCCATTTCGGATAAAAAAATAATCCTAAACGCTGAGTCGTGAGCAACTTAAGGATGTAACGCTTGGCTTGAGGCTTTACCTTTACACCATTTTCCGCTGTTATGCTGCTTTTTAAATGCACACATGCTATCCCATCGACCACTTATGCCACTGTATTGACGACGAAACTCTTTGGCTGATGTGAGCCACGCATCGGGCGCAATACCTAATTCATGGAGCAGCTTAGGTCTCTGGTTATCGATATAGCCTTTCTTATCAAGGCGAATGGCGCGGCCTGTCCAATCAATCAGTTCGAGATAATCGGCAAAATGAAATGGAATGCCCACTTGCTGATTCTGGTGAGCTGCGCCATCGAATTGGACGAGATACTTGTGAAGAATATGAGCTTGATTGGTTGCGGAGTCAGTTTGTGGCGTTGAGATAGCTAATGGGCGCTTGGGTGAATCTAGCGAGTTAATTCGCTCCTGAATCGATGTAAAATCAGAGGATTGCAAAGAATCGGCAATGCCTGCTCTGATTGGATTTAAATCCACATACATCATACAGGCCAGTAGTGCTTGCTCATCTAACAGTGCTTGCGATTTAAAACGACCTTCCCAAAAGGCGCCTTTACACTCATCTTCTCGATTGGCTTTACGGGCAATTTCTTCATTTAAACAACGCATAAACCAAGAAATACTGCTTAATCGTTCATGCCACTCAGTAATTAAGCCATCGAGTAACATGCGTTCACCTTCGATTAAAGCATCACCATTCATATACTTAGTAGCAATTGCATGGCCTTTAGTGATTTGGCACCAACGGCTGATAATGTCTTTTTGCGTTAAGGATTTGGCCTTATCGACATCTATTTTAAGCACTAAGTGGTAATGGTTACTCATCACCGCGTAGGCGCAAATATCGATACAAAATATCGTAGACAAGGCTTTGATTTTATCAACAATCCAGCTACGTCGATGCTCGTAACTACGTCCAGAGAGCTTATCCTCACCACACAAAAAAGCCCTTCTGACACAGCGATTTATCACATGATAGAAGGGCGTTGCATTAGCATCAATTAGCTGTCTTCTGGCCGAAGTCATAGCAAACTCCACACAGACAAAATCAGGATAATTTAAAGCCTAGTTGAAGGTGCTGAATAACACAAAAAGATATGGCTGTCCCCGATATCCGATATCCCCGATATTTTGTTATTTTAATAATGATAGATATTTGTCTCTACTTTGGGATAAATTAAATCATTTGCAACTGTAGAGGAGCAAATAATTTCTCCATTTACATTAACCAATGAGAGCTTTATATTCGTCAACGGTGGTGTATGGGATGGAACCACTACCTCTCCAATAAAATGATCAAATCTAAATGACTTAGATTTCACTCCTTCAACAACCAAAAACATTTCATCATTTATTTCATTTAAGCCCAAAATCATGCCATGAAATGTTTTATTTAAAACTTTTCCATAATTTATGATTTCCAAAGTAGTAATTGCCCAATTTTTAGAGTCACTCTGCACCTTAAAAGATACAGAAAGCCTACCATTACTGAGCATTTTACTTAATGGAGAATACTTTTCTTTCACAGATGCAAGACTAATCCCTGAGTAATCCCACTTATAATTTTCATTGAAACTATTATTATCATAATAATCTATTACATTAAAATTTATCAATTCATTATTAAGATATCCTGCACATTCATGTTGTGTACTAGTTATTGTGGCTGATGAACAACCAGAGATAAAAGCAAAAATAAGCATATAAATGTATATTTTTAGCATCCACATCCTCCTAATTTAAACCAAGCAGAAGACTTTATGTAAGACGCCGTAGCAGCCCGTACAGCATTGGAAGTTGTAATTGAAGCAACGGAATCTTGAACTCCATGAGCCCAAACTGCTGGGTTCAAGTAATTCATTCCATTCCAAGGTTGCATATCTCTATGAGCAGGGGAAAAACTATCTTGCAATGCATGTATTCCTGCCGCCAAGTCATCTTTATTACAACTGGTTAGCCCCTTGCTTATTAATTCGTTATACAGTTCTGTTGTGTCTTGAATAGGTTGATCAACTTTACCGTCTCTTATGTGGTGTGTATAAGAATTTTCAGGCATTTGACTGCCCGGCCTGAAATCAACTCCTGCAACATCACTTCCTAAACTTCCACAACTGCATCCCAACATTCCCATTGCTTCATTTGTCCATCGATTATGAAACCCTGGAACAAATAGCCCTGTAGGGTCAGTTAATGCAATAGAGTTATTTTCTGCATAAGTATAAGTATTAGAGCCCCCCGCCAAACCAATCGGGTCGCTTTGAATATACCTACCCAGTTGAGGATCGTAATACCTAAACATGTTGTAGTATAAACTGGATTCCATATCGAAATATTGTCCAGGGAAGCCTATGTTGAACTCACTAATACTACTGGTTAGTACTGTCCGGTCAAAGGCTTTCAGGTTAGCTTTCCAGACAACAGCTTGACTGGTATTGGTCAGTAACTCTGGCCTACCTAATTGATCATTGTGGACATAATACAGCTGATTGCTTTTGACATAGCCTACAGGCTGACCGCCATAATAAATATACTCTTGGGCACTGTTTGGTTTGGCAAGCAATAATCCTGCTGTAGAATAGACATAACGTTCGGTGCTGCTGCCGTTGGCCTTATAAGCTCGCTGACCAATTGCATTATATCCGTAGCGAGTATCTACCCCATTTTTAGTGAGCTTAATAAGTTGTTCGAATGCATCATAGGTATAAGTATTACCACGGCTACTGTCAGATATAATGTTCCCGTTTGCATCATGGCCAACGGAATAAATCGGCCACCCATTTTAAATATAAATCGGCCACCCATTTTAAATCAAAAACATAATGCACTTTTAGGTTACCTACAACCCGTTCTGGCTCAAATGGTTTAAACGAGAGCGATCAAACGTCGCGAGAACTGAATCTGAGGCATAAATTGAACTAATTTATTCAAAAATAGTGTATTTCAGACGTGGCAAGTGAGCCCATAGTGCTTGAAAGATGTTAGGCGATGATTATTTTCGAAGTTATATAAGTCGTTGTCAGTTGCAGCGCAAGTGCTGGCAGCTTGATGCAAAGTGCCGTCGTCGCTTTTCGAGATGTTCGCAGTAATCGCTCAGTGCTTGCAATGTGCCTACTGGACCGTGAAATAGTTTGCCAAACTCGGTGGTCAGTTTGAGCCAGTTCTTATGGGGGATATTTAATCTGGTCAGTAACTTACCGCTACTTTCACTGATGCTTCCACGTTTATCGTTGCGAATAATTCGGCCTGTATCATCCACCAATTGAAGGTAATCGGTTAAGGAAAACGCAATGCCATTGGGTTGGTTGTCGCACTCGTTACCAATAAATGGCAGGAGATTGCTCGGCTGCTCACCTTTTAATGCGGCCCGAATACGTAGTTGGATACTGGTATGGTCGGATTGTTCTAGTGTATCAGCAAGTTGCGCTCGAATCGGATTCAAATCAACATAGGCCATACAGGCTAATACCGCAGCTTCATCGAGTAGGGCTTGCGATTTAAAACGACCTTCCCAGAACCTGCCTGTGCAGTTATCTTCTTGATTTGCTTGCCTTGCAATCGGTTCGTTGAGGCAGCGCATAAACCATGAAATATCACACAAACGACTACGATAAAGGGCGATTGAATGCTTTAATCTGCTCACCTCATGCGCTTCAACCAACTCACCTTTTGCGAACTTTTGCGTTAACGCATCGCCTTTAAACAACTTATGCCACTGCTCAAGCACTTCGCGGTCAGTCCAGTGATTTGCCGTCTCGATATCGACTCGTAGCACCAGATGCAGATGATTCGACATCACCGCAAAGGCCGCCACATCAATAGCAAAAACGGCTTCAAGTTCAAACAGTAGCGATTCTACCCAAGCGCGGCGATGGTCATAGTTTTTACCCGAGTAACTATCATCGCCACATAAAAAAGCCCGCCGAACAACTCGGCTACAGCAATGGTAATAAGGCGTGTCTTCAAGGCTTATCTGGGTTCTACGAGGGCGCGGCATACAAACCTCCTTGTTTAATGCTTAACCAAAGCATAGTCGGAGATTAACTACCGCGCGATTAAGGTTGGGTGTCCATGTTTTGATGTAACAACATAATGCACTTTCCGTTTACCTACAACTTGTAAAAGTTAATATTGTTCAAAAAAGAACCATCAAAAGTCACAGGGATAGCATCTGAGGTAATAAATTGAGCTAATTCCTTAAAAAATAGTGTATTTCAGACGAGGTAAGTCATCCCATAGTGCTTGGGAAGTTTTAGGCAATGATTGTTGTCGAAGGGATATAAGCAGTTGTCAGTCACTGTAAAAGTGCTGGCAGCTTGCGACAAAGTGCCGTCGTCGCTTTTCTAAGTGTTCGCAGTAATGAGTCAGTTCTTGTAATGTGCCTACTGGACCATGAAATAGCTTACCAAACTCGGTAGTCAATTTGAGCCAATTGTCATGGGGGATATTTAATCTGGTCAGTAACTTACCACTGTTTTCACTGATGCTTCCACGTTTATCATTGCGAATGATTCGGCCTGTATCTTCCACCAATTGAAGGTAATCGGTTAAGGAAAACGCAATGCCATTGGGTTGGTTGTCACACTCGTTACCAATAAACGGTAATAGATTACTCGGCTGCTCACCTTTTAATGCGGCCCGAATACGTAGTTGGATACTGGTATGGTCGGATTGTTCTAGTGTATCAGCAAGTTGCGCTCGAATCGGATTCAAATCAACATAGGTCATACAGGCTAATACCGCAGCTTCATCGAGTAGGGCTTGCGATTTAAATCGCCCCTCCCAGAAACGACCTGTACAGTTATCCTCTTGATTTGCTTGCCTTGCTATTGGTTCGTTAAGGCAGCGCATAAACCATGAGATATCACACAAACGACTACGATAAAGGGCGATTGAGTGCTTTAATCGGTTGACCTGATGGGCTTCGACTAACTCACCTTTAGCGAATTTTTGCGTTAACTCATCGCCTTTAAACAACTTATGCCACTGCTCAAGCACTTCGCGGTCAGTCCAACGATTTGCCGTCTCGATATCGACTCGCAACACCAGATGCAGATGATTAGACATCACGGCAAAGGCTGCGATATCAATAGCAAAAACAGCTTCAAGTTCAAACATTAGCGATTCTACCCAACCTCGACGATGGTCATAATTTTTACCGGAGTAACTGTCATCACCACATAAAAATGCCCGCCGCACCACGCGGCTACAGCAATGGTAATAGGGCGTGTCTTCAAGACTTATCTGAGTTCTGCGAGGGCGCGGCATACAAACCTCCTTGTTCAATGCTTAACCAAAGCATAGTCGGAGGTTAGCTACCTCGCTATTAAGGTTGGGTGTCCATGTTTTGATGTTTTGGGGGCATAAATGTTTTAGAAAAGGCTGTACACCGATGTGTTAGCTGCCTTTTCAGTATGATTCTTTATTATTTGGTGACAGTTATTCTGCATTCAGTAATTTATAGGGGCGGGCAATCGCTCCTTTGAGATCGCCGAGGGAAAACACCTTCGAAAAGCGCGCAAAGCTTTTGCCATAAAATATTGTTTCTACCACGGGCAGACTAAAGACATTGTATCTCGCGGCAAGCTCTAGGTGAGCCTCACAGTCGATATAGACTAACTGCATTTGGGGAAAATCCTCCGCTAGCATAGCGGCGATTTGCGGTTTTAGTACCTGACATACCCCACAACTTGGCGCACCAAATAGCAGTAATACCGCTGGATTTTGCTTTAGTATGGCATCCAGTTGCTCAGGTGTTTCAAGGGTGTGGATAACGGCAGTCGGCATGGACAATCCTATCGAATTTGGGGTTTTACAGGCAGAGTATCACGGAATTAATCCCCATTTTACGGCACTGCTGCCGATAAATGAGCCTACGAAAAATAGACCCACCGTCAGTATGATAATGCCGAATACTATTAGTCCTGCTATTTGTGCTCCGCTGAGCTTATCGATCCAATGCGAAAGCGTATTTATCATTTTTGTTTTACCTCGTTACAACATGGATGAGCTGCACCATTGGCTTTCACAGGGAATACCATCGTCGTCACCATCCATTTGCGTGTTGGGACAATTTTGAATGTAAAAGGTCGCTTCAGCACAGGAGCGCATATGGCTGCAATGGGTTTTACCTGCTTCACAGTGAAATTGAGGTTCGACTGTTCTTGGAGATTGTACTTCGGAATAAGCGGCTGGTTTTTCCTCAATAATAGTTTCTTGCCTTTGCTGAAATGCCTTATAGCCAAATCCCGCTATGGCAACAAGTAATAATATTGAAATCAAACGGTTGAGTGAGGTCTGGGGTCTCTTGGTATTGGCGCTTTTGTTGCCTCGATTGACCTGTGGCGTTCGGCTTGCGGCTGATGATGTGGGGTTTGCTGCCAGTACCGCAACGCCCTCTATTGAAGCGATTACAGCTTTAATTTTGCCGTCATTCTGGATTTCTGTTTGGTATAAAATGCTATCGCCGACTTTCGGTTTTCGCGCCATCTTCTTAAGCACTGAGATATGGATAAACACATCGCGATCACCACTTTTATCGGGCTGAATAAAACCAAATCCCTTTTCATCGTTCCAGCGTACTAAAACGCCTCTCTCCATGAGCATTGATAGTTTCCTTATGAGTTGATTCTGCGCCTAATTGGATTTACTTGCATAAAAGGCTGCCAGCTAAGTTACTCAAGTTACAGCCTTTTGGCAATTTGTATCTGGGTTGCATCGCGATTGATGCACTTTGCTTTGTGCGGGCGATGGCCTCAGTACCTTGTGGTTTATTTGATTTGAAAAACAACTCACCAAACCGTTTTGACTAAATTTTGCGCTAAAAACTTGCCATATTACTGTGTGTCGCATAGTATTTGCTGTGTGCCACATAGTATGTACGGCACAGTGTTAATTATAGGAATTGAGTATGACAAGTTCACAGCTAGTCAAAATGCGGCTCGAGTTACGCCGTGGCGTATTAGTGTTGGCGGTATTGGGATTGTTAAAACAACCCCATTATGGTTATTCGCTTCGCAAACAGTTGCAGGACGGCGGTATCGATATTGATGAGGGGACGCTTTATCCCCTAGTGCGCCGTTTAGCCGAGCAGGGATTGTTAGAAAGTGAGTGGCGACAGGCTGAAGGGCGTGAACGCCGTTACTATCAATTGTCATCATCGGGGGCTGAGCTACTTAGCCAACTAACCGAGGAATGGCAGCAACTTAATGGTGCCTTGGCATTTTTGCTAGGGCAGGTTACCGATGAGAATACAGAGGAAAACTGATATGGAATTAGTTGACCGTTATATTGCCGCTGTGCAACGGGAATTGCCCGAAGATAAACGTCAGGAAATTAGTCGTGAACTCAAAGCCAATATCTGTGATCAATTGGATGCCCTTGCTGAACAAGGTGATCTGTCGGAATCACAAATCGCCGCAGTGTTAAAGCAAATGGGACATCCGGCACAGGTCGCTTGGCAATTTGTGCCACCAAGCCCCATAGTGGCTAATGAAGATATCTCTTTGTTTAAGTACACCTTGTATATGGTGCTGGGCGTCTTATTTGTATTGCAGGTGATTGGCGGTGCGACCCAATGGCTTGGTGCGACTGAAGGGAGTTTATTAGGATTTCTGCTGCATATTGTCCACGGCTTTATCGGTGATGCTTGCTTTGCATTTACCGTAATTGTGTTGTCATTTTGGAGTTTTTCAATTCAGGGAAAATCAATTTCCGCTGGCTGTAATAAAGACTGGCAACCGCAACAACTGCCCAAAGTGGTGCCTTCTTGGCAGCAAATCCGCTTTAGTGATGTGTTTTTCGATCTAGCGACTTATCTTTTTTTACTCTTGGTAATTTGGAATAGTGTCTGGATGAGCGCCGAGCAACTGGCGGCACGTTCAGTTATCTTCAGTGTTAATGTACAGCAATTGCTGCAATGGTTTAGCCCCATTATCTTGCTGTCTATTTTCAATAGTCTTTGGCAACTGCGCCGTCAGGTGTGGACGGCAACATTATTGCTAACGAATATGGGGATGAATCTAGCCTATGCGTTATTGCTTGTTTTTCTGGCGTTTAACTCGCCATTGTTACAGGTTCAAGGATCTGACTTAAATGGTCTTTTTACAGTGGAACAGTTAGATAAATGGTTAAGTCATGTCCTGTTGATTACGGCATTATTCCCCAGTTACGAATGTATCCGTGATCTGTTGAGATGGCGTAAGTTAACTGCAAGCTAGAGGCTTAAATGGTGGCGTGATTCGTGGTGAGGGATTATTTGTTTTGCTTACTGCTAATACTTGCTTGCGCTTGTTGCTTGTACAGTTCAAATAAACCTTGCTGCTTCATTTTTTTGAGTTGTGCAGCGAGGTTTATGGCCAGTTGGTTATGGCGCTCGTTTAAATACCCATAGCTTGTGATTGCCTCTAATGTCGCTATCGGTTTTATTAGGCCGCCTTTAAACTCAGGAGTTTGCTGAAGGAGTTGTGAACTTATTTCTGAATCGATGTAGATATCTATCCGGCCGTGAAGTAATTTTCGAAATGAGTTAATGGGTGAAGATGATTCGCTAAGCCGCGCTTCTGGTATAAGCGCTGTAAGGATTTGTTCAACCCGCAATATGCCTCGGTAATATTCAACCTTATAGTCTGCTGCGGTTAGTGATTGCCAATCAGTAAGCTTGATATTGGGATTATTACTAAAGGCGATTAAATGTGTTTCGATAATGGGTTCTTCAACCCTAATCACATGTTGTACTTTATCGCCATAGGTGAACACTCTACCGGGTTCGCCATCGACTTTACCTGACTCCAGCATTTTGCTGGCTCGAATTGCGGGTACGAGTTCATAACTAAATTGATAACCCAGTTGGTCTAAGGCATGGCTGTAAATGAGTTCGGCCCATTTAAAGTAAAAGCTATGTTCTGGATCCTCATAAAACGCCATAGTAAATATGGGTTTATCCGTTACAGTCGCCGCTGTTGGCGAAGGTGTGGTTTCACTCGCTTGGGCGCTTAAGCAAAAGACGATTCCAATTAATATATTGGATATACCCGCAAGGTTCCTAAACGGCATGCTCACTCCCTTTAATATTGACTATATAACCTGAACTCGGGGTAACGAGTGTCAAAAAATCTAAACTCAACAAACTAAATCAATGCTATAAATGATTATTTTTAAAAGAAAATTTTTCTGACTGATGCGCAGATTTTTGCGCATATCAAGGCACTCTGTCGTACGCATAGTGAGCTCTGGTTATATAGAGTATAGCCATCCTAATTCACTGGCTTAGCTTTATTCTCCCTTGTTCTTCGAACGGTGAAAAACCTCAATATCGGCAATAAAATGTGATCTGGTGGCGGACAAATTGTCCTTTTGCCGATAAAAGCGTGCGACTCAGCACATAAATTTGACAGATAAATGTTGTTGGCGAATTTTTCCTCACTGGAGTTTGAGCTAGATCCGCTTTTATGCTGTGAAGACAGTGTTAAATCCGCGTCATCAACTCGTTGACTCGGGAAACACTCAATGAAACTAAAACAACACGTTTTAAAAACACGGCCAGCTAAAGTCTATTTAACCAGCGTATGTTTATTGCCACTTTGCGGCTTATCGGCCACAGCACTTGCTGATGATCTGGATAAAATCGAGCGTTTAGAAGTGCGTGGCAGGCAAATTAACACCTTAGGCCATAGTACTTCGGCGTCTGAAGGGATTGTGGGGGCGGCGGAGATCGAGAGTCGCCCGCTGCTGCGCACGGGGGAGATCCTTGAGTTTGTCCCTGGGATGATAGTCACTCAGCACAGTGGTTCGGGTAAGGCGAATCAGTATTTTCTACGAGGTTTTAACTTAGACCATGGCACAGATTTTAATACTCGCGTCGAAGGTATGCCGGTCAATATGCGGACTCACGGGCATGGGCAAGGGTATACGGATCTTAACTTTTTAATCCCCGAGCTGTTAGGGGAAATACGTTATGCCAAAGGAGCTTATTATCCTGAAGTGGCAGACTTTTCTGGCGCGGGTGCGGCGCAAATTCTGCTCGCCGATGAACTCGCTTATCGCCAAGTTGGGGTGACCTTAGGGGAATACGGTTATCAACGGCTGGTGGCGACTCAGGATATGAAGACCGAGGCCGGTCGATTTATTTTAGGAACAGAATTACAGGCTTACGATGGTCCTTGGAGTGATATTAAGGAGGATGTCAGCAAGATCAATGTGGTAGGTCGCTATCTTACCAAGCTTAATGGCGGGGACTTTAGCCTCACTATGATGGCCTACGACAATAGCTGGAATTCGGCGGATCAAATTCCGGCGCGGGCGGTGGAGTCTGGGCTGATTGATTTTTACGGTTCACTCGATACCGATGTGGGCGGTGAGGCCAGTCGTTACAGCATTTCGGCGAATTATGATGCAGGCAATTGGCAGGCCAATGCCTATGCCATTCGCTCGACCATGGATCTGTTTTCAAACTTTACCTACTTCTTAAACGATCCCATCAATGGCGATGAATTTGAGCAGGTCGATGAGCGCACCATTTGGGGCGGCGATATTAAACGCGACTGGCAAATGAGTCTGGCGGGGACACAAATCAATTACAGTCTAGGTGCCGATGTACGTTACGACGATATTGGTGCCGTGGGTTTATATAACACCAAAGCACGGGAACGCCTCAGCACTGTGAGACTCGATGAAGTGCAGGAACTCTCTACGGGATTGTTTGGCAAGCTGGAGTGGTTGCCTGCTGACCAATGGCGTTTGAATTTAGGCTTGAGATACGACTATTTCGATGTGCAGGTCGATAGTGATAATCCCCTCAACAGCGGTGATGCTTCCGATGGTATGTTGAGCTTAAAGGCGGGCGCTTCCTACCTAGTGAACGATAATCTGGAACTCTATATGAATGCGGGGCAAGGATTGCATTCTAACGATGCCCGCGGCGCAACCATTAAGGTCGACCCAGTCACGGGCGATCCGGTTGAAAAGGTCGATTTGTTAGTGCGCTCCAATGGTGGCGAGTTTGGCGTCAAATACTATGATCGCGACTTTATTAACTTCTCCGCCGCGCTTTGGTATTTGGAACTCGACTCTGAACTACTCTTCGTTGGCGATGCGGGCAATACCGAACCAAGCCGCGCCTCTGAGCGTTACGGCGCTGAAATCACGGCCTATTATTGGCTTAACGATGATGTGAGCTTAGATATGGAACTGGCCTGGACCCGTGCCCGTTTTACCGAAAATGAACTCGATGAAGGCAAATATGTCGATGGTGCCGTGCCCTTTGTTGGCTGTGCGGGCATTACCTATCGTCCCGATGGCGATGGTTGGTATACCAGTGTCAGGCTGAGATATTTAGGTGAGCGGATCCTCGATAGTTTTGATGAGCATAAAGCCGATGACACGACTTTAGTGAACCTTGCCCTTGGTTATCAGTTATCGGGCTTCGATACTAAGCTGGAGCTATTGAATATATTTGATAGCAAAGACCACGATATCGATTATTTCTACGAGTCTCGTCTAGCGGGTGAGCCAGCTGAAGGTGTGGAAGACTTGCATTATCATCCCGTTGAGCCGCGTATGGTGCGGGTGAGTGTCAGTTATCGTTTCTAACTTGAGTGACCATTCTTGAGTGACCATTGCTAGCGCCAACCGATACGCTAAGTTTGTTCCGCACCTAGGATAAACTTAGCGTTTCTATTCTGTTTAACATCATCATTTCGATATTTAGCTCAAATAAAATATTTTTAAATCAAGATATTTAGTCATGTTAGGCATTGAGGCTGTCGGTGCCTCTTAAGGGAATACCCTCAAACACTCAATACTAAAATTGGTGATGAATATTAAACGGATCGCTGCCGTTATCTCCTGAAGTTTAATCATGGCATTAGCCACTCCCGTTACCGCTTCTTCTACCAACGAGGTGAATGCCCAATGTGCAACCTTTAAGGCAAGCCACTTAACAGCCCAATACCAAGTGAACAATGCTAATAAGGGGCAACGTTGGCAGATGACGCGACTCAGAGTTATTTAAAGGGATAACACCACCTTTGAACAATAGGCTCCCAATGGCGAGTATTTGCATTATTTCTCCGTTGAAAGTGCTCTGTCACTTAGCGCAAGGGTGACTTTCGGGCGTTAAACATCAAGCACGATCGTGAGCCGTTATACCATGTGATCTCACTGGTATTGCCCGCTGATATAACTAACATTGACCTAAAACAAATACTTTATTGAACTAACACAATTACTTTGCTTTGTGGTTTAAAGCGTTATCGAACACGGTCGCAGTGGCTTCTATAAATAGCGAAGGCCATGCCATTGAGGCACAAGACGGCCACGGCAGTCATTCGCACTCATCCGCCATTTGGCATTTTTTGGGAGGGCGCTGCAATAATTTACTATTCCGACCAAGAGCTCGGCGGCTAGAATGGGTAGTATCTAAAGTTATGTTTGCCCTGTGAGATTAAGCTTGCCCTATGAGCCGTGTGACTCCCGTTGAAAATATCAATTACTGGCGCCATCCCAGTCTCTCGGGCATTGAACTGAGTCAGGCGGAATTTACCCATTTCAGTTTTGATAAACACGTGCATCTGGATTATCACTTAGGTGTGGTGACTCAAGGGGCACAGCAATTTATCAATAAGGGCTGTCATTATCAGCTAGGACAACATGGGCTATCGACCCTCAATCCCGATGAAACCCATGATGGACAAAGCCGCGACGCCGAAGGTTATCGGGTTAAGGTGATGTCGATCCCCGTGGAATATATGAATGGTATCAGCCTAGAGTTAGGGCTGAAGGCACATTTCTTTAATGCGCCGATGGTGGATGATCCCGCGTTATATCAGTACTTTATCCAGTTGCATGATTTGCTTATCCAAGGTCAATGTTCTGAGCTTGCGGCCGAGTCCCATCTGCTGAATTTTATGCAGCTGTTATTAACGCGCCATCCGGCAGGAGTGCTTAAACTTGAGCAGGATAGGGGGCTATCATGGCAGCAGTTAAATCGAATCAAACAGAAAATCCACGATGAACCGTGGCAAAACACTCAGCTTGAAGGTCTAGCCAATGAGGTCAACCTGAGTAAGTTTCAATTTTTAAGGCAGTTTAAACAGGCAACGGGTATGACGCCCCATGCCTACGTTAAGCGGGTGCGATTAGAGTTAGCGAAAAAGTCCTTAACCGATGGCGCACTGGTGGTTGATGTGGCACAGCAGTTAGGCTTTTTCGATCAGAGTCATCTAAATAAGGCGTTTAAGCAGGCTTTTTTACTCTCTCCCGCCCAATTCCAGCGGCGCATGCTTTAATTTGTCTCGGTAAATTAGCGGCGTGCAATTTATTACAATGCAAGCTCTGGCGATTTAGTCATACTGGACTTTCTGTTTTTCTTGTTTTGCGGAGCCGTATTGATGGATGTATCCCTGTTAGTCACTTTAGCCGTTATTCATTGTGTTGCCTTAGTCAGCCCCGGGCCGGATTTTGCCATTATGGTGAAGATTGCCACCTCACAGCCACGAAACACCGCAATCGCCACGGCGGTCGGAATATCGGCGGCGATTTTAGCCCATACCATTTTGAGTTTAACTGGCGTTAGTTTAGTGATTAAAAGCTCCCATAGCTTGTATCTCTTAGTGCAATTGCTGGGCGCTTCGTATTTGGCGTGGATGGGATTTGGCGCACTAAAGGCCGCGGTGGCTTTTTTCAGTAAACCCAAAACCGTATTAAACGGTGAGGGCGCTGATCCTTCTGGATTCACAACGACATCAGAAAACAGCATTGATATGCCCACGGCGGGTGCGGTCAACGCTTTGTCAGCTAAACAGGGTTTTATGCGGGGGCTTTATACCAATTTATTGAATCCTAAAGCTTTAGTGTTTTTCTTAACCTTATTCTCTGCCCTGATCACCCCCAGCGTGACGCCCGTGACTAAATTCGCCGCAGCGCTGTTGTTATTTGTGTTGTCACTACTGTGGTTTGGCTTTCTGGCGCTGATGCTCTCAAAAGCCAAGGTGCAGCAAAAGTTGCAACGACTGACGCCTATCATCGATGGGGTGATTGGGGTGATCTTTATGTCGGTCGCAGTGGCGATAGTGTCTAGTTTGCTGTTGGCTTAAGGAGCTGTTAGCTTAAGGAGCTGCGAGCGAGGCTGTGATTCGGCTTTTAACACATAGTCTTGGATGGGATTGTTTATGTTTATCCCACCTTAGCTATGCTATCCTTGCCAAGTCTTAATTTGGATGTTTTTGACTTTAAAGGAATAAGCCATGCCTCATACTCTGTCTTCTCGAACATATTCAGCTATTCATCGACTTTCGCGCTTAGGGCTTTTTGCAGGCTTGCTGCTGGGGAGTCTAAGCCTTACGCCACAGGCTTTGGCTGCACTAGAAGCGGAATATGTGCCGCAGGTGCAAGCTTTGATTGATGCGGCCAAGGCGGGTGATCGTCAGGCGATTGCCAAGCAGATTGCTTATCCTCTCAAGCGGGAATATCCGCTCCCCGATATACAAAATCCACAGCAAATGCTGACGAGATTCCAGCAAGTCTTTGATAGCAAGTTGCTGAGTCAAATTGCCAATTCGACCACAGAGAACAACTGGGAGACTATGGGCTGGCGCGGCATTATGCTCGATCACGGCAGTGTCTGGTTGGACTTTGATGGCAAAATCTCAGGCATTAATTATCAAAGCCCAGAGGAAGCCAAATTAAGAGACGAGCTAATCGCGCAGCAAAAATTGATGCTACACGAGAGTGTGCGCGAATTTGCTAGCCCAGTACTCGCGTGGGAAACCGCGCGATTTACCATACGTGTCGATGCCATCGATAATAACCAATACCGTTATGCCGCTTGGGCAAAGGGTAAATCCCTGAGCGAGAAACCTGATTTAGTCCTCAAAAAGGGTCAATTGGTGCGCGAGGGTACTGGCGGTAATCATTCCTTCCAGTTTAAAAGTGGTCCCTATCGCTATGTTTGCGATGTGATAGTGCTCAGCGCCGAAGAGAGTCCAGTGGGTAGACTTTATGTCTACAAAAACGATCAATTGCTGGTACAGGAGCCTGTGATTAAGGCGCTATAGCTTAATTGGTCATTCACTTAAGGCCAATTCCCTGATGCGAATGCCATCGAGGTTGTCTGTAGCTGTCTTTTATCAATACCGGATTTAGGTTTGTTGTGATGATTAATCCCGCCAAAATCGCCGTTTTCGGCACTGCCATAGTGCTGTTGTTTTTACTAACTGAATGTCGCCAAAAAGAGCAAATTCCCCTGTGCGGCCATGTCGAAGGTACGCCAATCGATACTAGCTTTGATGGCGGCCTAGACAATAACGACCGCACTCTGGCATCAACCAACTGCTTAAAAATCAAAGCACTTTACGATAAAAGTGATCGCCAAACTAAATGGTTTAGCAGTTCGCCTTCTATCGCTGTGATGAACGCCTTGGGTTACTTAAAACAAGATGATGCCGACAACAGTGGCGATTCCTATGCGATGACATTTTATGTACAGGAGGAATTTGTGTTTGGCCCAAGTCGAGGAGAATATGCGCAGTTTCGTCAGGACGGTAAGGGCGTTATCTTACCCGGCACCGAAGCGGCCAAGGGCAATGAGGCCAAGGTTGGTGTTAACGGTCAGTTTGACCGCTGGTGCCAAAAATTGGCCTCAATCGAGTTTGCTGGTAAAGACAATTGGCGCAGGCCAACGGAGCAGGAGTTAAATACCCTCTATGGGGATGGCGAGAGTCGCGCAGCCTATCAACGTGCGCAGTGGAGCTCGACAATCCCTTCTTGGTCTCGCACAGTGTATGAGACCGAATTCGAGGTCGGCATTATCTCGGTCGCCCCCAGCGGTTATAGTTTTCGCAGTTATGCCAATAGTGCCAAATTTGCTGTTTGTGTCGCCGCGTTTTGACCCGCTAAAGAGAGCTTGAACAAGCTCTCTTTTCGCCTTATTTAATCAACTTAATCAGCGCTTTAAATCGATCGCCTTGGGCCTCGTGTTGCAGTTCAAATAACAGTGACTCCACATTGGTCAGCGTGGCTCCCTTGGCGGTCATCATTTGAATGCCCAGCTGTTTATTGTCAACGCTGCGGGAAGAAACGGCATCGGCAACGACATGCACTGAGTAGTGCTGATCGAGCAGATCACGGCAAGTCTGGTATACGCAAACATGGGTTTCTATCCCCGCGAGCAACACCTGTTTCCGCCGAGTTTGAGTTAACGCATTAGCAAATTCATCACAATACCAACCACTAAAGTGTTGCTTGGCAATGGGCGAGCCCGTTTTTTCGAGTAAGGTTTTTAACTCTTCAGTGGTCGAGCCTAGTTTGGCGGGTAATTGTTCGAGCCAAAGGATAGGAATTTCAAACAGCTGCGCGCCTTGGATGAGTGTACTCAACTGCTGATGAAGCTTGGCTGAGTTATCCATGATCTGAGCGAGCTTTCCCTGCACATCGACGATAACGAGTACACATTCTTCGGGTTTTAACATAGGGTATTCCTTCTGCGCGGGTGGAATAAAGGCATCGTTTAGCGTTTGCTCTGCTTATTTTGTGAATTGTGTGTTTTTTACACTGTTAGTAAACCCTAATTGAGCAGCCTCACCAATAGGGCAAAAGTCGAATATGCCGTGCACTTAAATTGCTCACTAAAAGAGTGCGCTGCTTCAACGCTTGCACAAGTCTGGTGCATTTTTAATCGGTTAATTCAAGTGTATTCTTTATTATTTCTTTTAAATCAATAAATTAAAATTATGGCCTAATGATTGAATTATCTTGGCTACAAGTTAATAACAATCGCGTTTTTTTGGAGGTCAGGATGAAACTAGTCAGCGCTATCATCAAGCCATTTAAATTGGATGATGTCCGTGAAGCTATCGCCGGAATTGGTATTGAGGGGATGACGGTGACCGAGGTTAAAGGTTTTGGCCGTCAAAAGGGGCACACAGAGTTGTACCGTGGCGCTGAGTATCAGGTGGATTTTTTGCCAAAAGTAAAATTAGAAATTGCCACTAAAGCAGAAAATCTCGACATGCTGATTGAGGCGATTACCACTGCGGCTCATACGGGAAAAATTGGTGACGGCAAGATTTTCGTTATCGACTTAGAACATGCCATCCGTATTCGTACGGGTGAACTCGACACTGAAGCGCTATAGGGGTCGGAAGATGGAAGAACTAACAAAATTAGGCGTGACAGTCTCTGAACTGCGCTTTGCACTCGACACCTTTTATTTTTTGATTTCTGGCGCCTTAGTTATGTGGATGGCAGCGGGTTTTGCCATGCTAGAAGCTGGCTTGGTACGCTCTAAAAATACCACCGAAATTTTAACTAAAAACGTGGTGTTATATGCGATTGCCTGTGTGATGTATCTATTGGTTGGCTACAACATTATGTATGTCGACAATGCTGAAGGTGGCTGGTTGCCTTCACTCGGTACGCTAATTGGCTCACAAGCTAGCGATGCTAACCATGCCTTGGAATCTGACTTCTTCTTCCAAGTGGTGTTTGTGGCAACGGCGATGTCGATTGTCTCTGGCGCCGTCGCTGAACGGATGAAGTTATGGGCTTTCCTGTTCTTCTCCGTGGTGATGACAGGCATTATCTACCCCGTTGAAGGCTACTGGACTTGGGGTAAAGGCTTTATCTCTAGCTTGGGCTTTGTTGACTTTGCAGGTAGCGGGATTGTGCACATGACAGGTGCTGCGGCGGCTATCGCTGGGGTGTTACTGCTCGGTGCTCGTAAGGGCAAATATGGCCCTAACGGCCAAGTCAACCCAATCCCAGGCTCTAACCTGCCAATG
The DNA here is from genome assembly GCF_016859145.1 of Shewanella sp. LZH-2. Classification (NCBI taxonomy): domain Bacteria; kingdom Pseudomonadati; phylum Pseudomonadota; class Gammaproteobacteria; order Alteromonadales; family Shewanellaceae; genus Shewanella; species Shewanella sp. LZH-2. The sequence goes on along the minus strand of NZ_CP069350.1, from coordinate 3,922,756 downwards.
GCGACCTTAGGGATGTTTATTCTATGGATGGGCTGGTTTGGTTTCAACGGTGGCTCACAGTTGATGGTTTCAGATGCGGCTAACGCTAGCTCTGTCGCTAAAGTCTTTGTGAACACCAACACCGCGGCCGCTTTTGGTGCTATTTCTGCCCTCGTTGTGTGCAAAATGATTTGGGGTAAAGCAGATTTGACCATGATCCTCAACGGTATTCTGGCGGGCTTAGTGGCAATTACCGCCGATCCGCTGTCGCCTTCACTGCTGATGGCGGGTGTGATTGGCCTAGTTGCTGGTGGCTTAGTGGTGTTCTCTATCGTCGGTTTGGACAGAATTAAGATTGATGACCCAGTCGGTGCAATCTCTGTACACGGCGTAGCGGGTTTCCTCGGTTTAATGTGTGTGCCGTTATCAAATGCCGACGCCACTATCACGGCGCAATTAACTGGCGCAGCGATTATCTTCGCATGGGTATTTAGCGCGTCGTTTGCGGTGTGGTTTGTACTGAAGATGACCATGGGTATCCGTGTTTCTGAGGAAGAAGAATATAACGGTATGGATGCATCTGACTGTGGTATCGATGCTTACCCAGAGTTTGTAACTGTAAAAAGTGCGGGCTAACTCGCGCTGATACACTTGATGCCTCTAAGGGATAAGAGGATAGTAAAGCAGAGCCAAGTGCTCTGCTTTTTTTATGGGTCTTCGATTCTACTTGCACCGCAACAAGGAGCTAACGATGCGCTTAATCTCGGATCTCACCGCACCACTTAGACGTACCTGTTTGCTCGGGAGTATGCTGACTGTTCTCTTAGCCTTGCCAACTTTCGCGGGGCAAGTTGTGGTGACTCGCTCGGATAAGCCTTTCGATGCTTTTGCTGTTCGCGACCAAGTGCTGAAAGATTATGAATGGCAGGAGTCTTTGAGAAGACAGGAGCAAATTCAAATTCTGCAAGCCTTGCCCCTTGGGTGTATCGTGCAGATGCAGCCATACCGTTACTTTCGCTGTGGCCAAGATAACTATCGTCCTTACCGTTATCAGCAGCAGGATGTGTATATCAAGGTTGACCCTCCGGCGCAGCGTTAACTCTCAAACTGCCGCAATCCTATGCGACAGGTCGTTATTTTTTGTAACCATTTAATGACGTCTTTTTGGCCAAGTGTAATAAGCTCAAATAGGAGCCTTATGGTCTGGGGGACGTATCATGATACAACTGCGCACCATCTCTAGCGGTATATTCTACTCATTATTACTTTTACTATTATGGGGTTGCAGCTCGACAGCTCCCAAACCTAGTGATAATGAGATAGATGCCCTGTTTGCCGATTCGTTGTTTACACCGGTTAATAATATTCCTAGCGTCGAGGATATTTTTAGTCTTCCGCCCTCTGTGGTAGCCGATGTCCGGCGTGCCTACGATCGCTATAGCTTCTCGACGAAAAATCCCCTTGCGGTGCACGAATGGTTAGCCAGTTATATCAATGCTAACCAAGATGGTGGCCACAGCGACTTTCACTATCAAGATAATCTGACTCAAACCGCCAGCGAAACCTACGCCCAGCGTGCGGGGAATTGTATGTCGTTGGTAGTGATGACATCGGCGCTAGCGGATATTTTTAAGATTGGCACTGAGTTTCAGGATATTGCGATTGAACCCGTTTGGGATAAACAGGGCGAGTTTTATCTGATTAACGGCCATGTCAATCTGCGCTTGCTACCCGCTTCAAGCGTGCATGCGGTTTATGTGTCGACCCATGCCATTTTGGTCGACTTTATGCCCGAGCGCGCCCTGCGAGGCTACAACAAAGTGCAAATCAATCGCCAGACCTTAACTGCTATGTTTTACAACAATATGGCCGCCGAGTCTTTAGTCGAAGGAGATTTAGACCGAGCCTACGCTTTGGTTAAAGCGGGTTTAAAATCTGGACACTTTATCGCTGCACTCAACACCTTAGCCGTGATTTATCGCCACAAGGGCGATGAGCAACGTGCAGAGCAAGTTTATCGCTACGCCCTTAAGTTTGATGCTAGCGATATGACGACCCTCTATAACTTAGCGGTGATCTTAGGTGAACAGGGGCGTTTAGATGAGTGGGCACAGATCCATAAAGTGCTTGAATTAGCGCGCATTCGTAACCCTTATTACTACTATGATATGGGCGAGCAGGCCTACGATGAGCATCAATACCGTGAGGCGCTCGCTTGGTATCAAAGGGCGGTCGATAAGGCCGATTATCGCCATGAGTTTTTCTTTGGTCTGTCACGCACCTATTGGGCGCTGGGTGATGAAAAACGCGCTAAACAGAATATGGAAAAGGCGGTGGCACTTAGCCGCGAAGCCACAGATAAGCATCGTTATCAGGCCAAGTTACAGGCCATGCAGCAACACTAAATTCTTAACTCAACCTCCTTTGTTTGTGCTTAATACCTGATAAAGGAGGTTTTTAATTTTCCGCTTTCATCACCGCTTGCTTCCAACCCCAACACTTGCTTGGCTTTAGTTTGCATATCACATTGAAATATTTGAATTTGTATTTTTTAAAAATATGTTAAAACAAGACCTTATAGCTGATTTGTTGAAATGGAGACAACTTGGTTGCATTAGCGGCGCAGACTGGATAAATTGAATTCAGTATTGCAGTCGAGATCCCTATTGCAGCGATAAAAATAGCCTAAACACGAGAGTTGGAGCAGTAAATTATGTATTACCAAAATGATGACGTTCGCATTAATGAAGTCAAAGAGTTACTTCCACCGATTGCGATTCTTGAACGATTTCCTGCTTCCGAAAACGCTGCTGCAACTGTGTTTAACGCCCGCCAAAGCATCCATAACATTCTCGCTCGTCAAGATGATCGTTTGTTAGTCGTTATTGGCCCTTGCTCTATTCATGATCCTAAAGCCGCATTGGAATATGGCCAGCGACTGGTTGCGCTAAGAGAACGTTATCAAGATCAGCTCGAAGTGGTGATGCGTGTGTATTTTGAAAAACCGCGTACCACAGTGGGTTGGAAGGGGCTCATCAACGATCCTTATATGGATAACAGCTTCAAACTGAACGATGGTTTGCGTACTGCGCGTAAACTTTTAGTCGATTTGAATGACTCTGGCATGCCGACCGCGGGTGAGTTTCTCGATATGATTACCCCGCAGTATGTGGCGGATATGATGTGTTGGGGCGCTATTGGTGCTCGCACTACGGAATCACAAGTACATCGCGAGTTGGCCTCGGGGTTATCTTGTCCAGTAGGCTTTAAAAATGGTACCGACGGCACGATTAAGGTGGCGATTGATGCCATTGGCGCCGCGAATGCGCCGCACCACTTTTTATCAGTAACTAAATTTGGCCATTCGGCGATTGTGTCGACCAAAGGTAATCCTGATTGTCATATCATTTTGCGTGGCGGCCGTGAGCCAAATTATAGCGCAGGCCATGTGGCGCAAATCAGCGAGCAGTTGAAAAAGGCTAAGCTAGTCGACAATATCATGATCGACTTTAGCCACGCCAACAGCAGTAAACAATATCAACGTCAAATGCAGGTTGCGAACGAGGTTGCTGAGCAAATAGCGGCGGGTAATAAGGCAATTTTCGGTGTGATGGTTGAAAGTCACTTAGTCGAGGGACGCCAAGATCTGATCGAAGGTCAAGCCTTATGTTATGGTCAGAGTGTCACCGATGCTTGTATTGGCTGGGAAGATACGGAACGTTTGTTAGCGGTGTTAAATCAGAGTGTAATTGAGCGTCGTCAGCGCGATTAATACGCTTAAAGATCAAAAACAAAGGCGCTATCCCAGCGCCTTTATTTTTATTATTTTTTGCTCATTTCGGCTAAATATTCGTTCGCTTTGGCTAAGCTACCAAAAGCGGCAATCAGGTTATTTCGGCCTTTGTCCTGAATTTCTGGATTCCCTGACTCGATCATCATCCACACCCAAGTTTGGATCAGTGGTAACGGCGGGTATTGAACTTTGGCTGAATCCAACATAAAGCATCCTTCGATCTTGATTTATTTGAGTTATCTTAGTGTTATCGCAAAACGAGTACAGAGCATATTGCTTCGCTCGCTGCTGCGGCCAGAGGTTTGCAAATCCTGCTGCTAGTGAACTTAAGTCCATGGGGCATTTTGGGTAAAACCGACAAAATAATCAACACTCCAATCCATGTTATCGCAGCCTATTTTAGCGTTCATTATTCGGATAAAACCTTGCAACTATGGCATTTCTTATCGTTAATAAGCCCTTAGTGATTTCTCCTAGGGTAAGTCGTTAGTGTGACATTTTTATATCGAGGCACTTCTATGCGGATATCTAATTAAAGACGTCTCATTACTTCAGTACCGGCAGCTGGTATAAGTGGTAATTGTGCCAAGTGATAAGTGGTTTGTCTGTCAGAAAAATCTGATTGATTTTATTAAAACTTTATCCTTTGATTCACTTTATTATTCGCCATGCTGTTACAATTGACCGACTTAGGCAAAGGTTTAGATATATGCGTCCAACACTGTACTTTGAAGGTCCCATCGATAAGCTCAATTGGCATGTGATTAAATTGCTCTGGCCCTATTTGCTTGAATATAAGGGGCGGGTGGCATTGGCTATGTCTTGCCTTATTGTTGCTAAGCTTGCTAGTGTCGGTTTGCCGTTTATTCTCAAAGATATAGTCGATACTTTAGATGTTAATAAAACAGCGCAGGCCTTGAGTGTGCCTATCGGCTTAGTATTGGCCTATGGCGCAGTACGACTGTTAACTGCCATTACGGGGGAAATTCGCGATACCTTATTTGGTCGAGTAACAGAGCGGGCTATTCGGCGTTTAGGCCTTGCGGTGTTTGATCACCTACATCGCCTCGATTTGGATTTTCACTTAGAGCGACGCACGGGCGGTTTATCGCGAGACATTGAACGTGGCACCAGTGGCGTGAGCTTTTTGATGCGTTTTATGGTGTTTAACATAGTGCCGACGCTGTTAGAAATTGCCATGGTCATTGGCATTTTCTTTTTTAATTATGGACTTGCCTTTGCTGCGATCACTTTTACCTCCGTGATGGCCTACATTTGGTTTTCGGTCATTGCTACCGAGTGGCGTACCGAATATGTGCGCGATGCCGCCAAGGCCGACTCCCTCTCGAATACCCGCGCTATCGACAGCCTGCTGAATTATGAAACCGTGAAGTATTTTAATAACGAGAAATATGAATCGGATAGATACGATCAGGCCCTAGAACAATGGGAAGTCGCTAAGCGTAAGAATCGTTTATCGCTTTTTGCCCTCAACGGCGGGCAGGCGCTGATTATTGCCTTAGCGATGACGGCGATGATGGCGTTAGCGGCTTATAAAGTGACCAACAATGAAATGACCATAGGTGACTTTGTGCTGATCAATGCTTTTATGATGCAGCTCTTTATGCCGCTAAACTTCTTGGGATTTGTCTACCGTGAGATCCGTGGCGCTTTAGCCAATATCGAGCGGATGTTCAGTTTGCTGGATAAACACCCTAGTATTATAGATAAACCCGATGCATTAGATTTTCACCCTTCCCGTGGCGAGCTCAGTTTTGAGCAGGTCAGTTTTAACTATGATGACAGACCCATACTGCGTAATGTTAGTTTTAAAGTTGCAGCGGGTAAAAAGGTCGCTGTGGTTGGGGATAGCGGTGCGGGAAAATCCACATTAATCAAACTATTGTTCCGCTTTTACGATGTAGAGCAAGGACGTATTTTGATTGATGGACACGACATTCGCCAGTTAACACAAGATGCGCTTCGCAGAGCGATTGCGATAGTGCCACAAGATACAGTGTTATTTAATGATTCTTTAGTTGAGAACATTCGTTATGGTCGCCCTGATGCGAGTGATGACGAAGTGCGCGATGCTATTAAACTCGCTCATTTAGAAGATTTTATTGCTTCACTTTCAAAGGGTTGGGATACCAAAGTGGGTGAGCGGGGATTAAAACTTTCAGGTGGCGAGAAACAACGAGTTGCGATTGCTCGCGCGATCTTAAAAGGATCGCCAGTGTTAGTATTTGATGAGGCGACTTCATCCCTCGATAGTCGCTCCGAACAGGCTATTTTAACGGCCCTTCGCGAGGTGGCCAAAGGACACACCAGCTTAGTGGTTGCACATCGATTATCGACTATTGTTGATGCTGATCAGATTGTTGTTTTAAGCAAAGGCGAAATTGTTGAGCAGGGACATCATACAGCATTATTAGCCCAGGACGGCCTTTACGCTAAGTTGTGGCGGATACAAAATGAACAACAACAGCTCTTGGTGTAATTATCAAAAGCGTTTGCTGTAAGTCTAATAGCGTTGCGACAATTCAGTTTTTATTCAGCTAAGGCTCTCTATACTCGAATCCAAGCAAATAATCATAAGAGGTGCTTGGCATGGAAAATATGGCATTAAGAGTCAATATTGAAGGCAGAGAAGAGAAAGTCAGCACAGACTGGTTTGCCATTATGGCAACGCTTCAAAAGCGCGGTGTAGATTATGATTCGCTACAACGAATTCATGCTGAGCTCAATGCAGGTCTGAAAGTGACAACAAGACGGTTAACGCTGGCAAAACTGAATCTAGATATGGGACTGGCTGGGATTATTCGTGGAACGAATGAATATAACGCTGATATTCATGGTGTTTGTTAAGCAGAATAATAGGATATATAAAATTATATCCCCTTGGGTTTTCCAGCCTTCCAACCTTCACACAGCAGATTGAATTTATTGGTCGAGTCGTCAATTCGTTTCAGACGAATGACTTGACCTTCACGAAAACACAACAGCTCGCCTTCGATCTCTGTTAAGCGATTACAGCTCTTACAGCTTGTGCTGGCAGTTTTGCTGTCAGACATTTGGCTTACAAAGCTAGATTTCACAGTGTTTCCTTAACAATAAATATGAAATGATTTAATTTAATGCGTGTATCACGGATTTTACTCCTTTTGTGATACACATTCAAATTAGTTATTGCTGAATTAACTTTAGATGAAAGTCGTATGTTATGCACTGGAAATTTATTAATTATTGATTGATATGGGAATAATATTTATCCAGTGAAACCGACAAGCCACTTTCAAGAACAATCCGTACATGGGAAGGTTTGAGCTGCCTTGGTTCTGTTACCCCACATGCATGGGCTATTAGCGCCAAGTCGTGGTGTAGATTATGGTTATAATTGGCAACTCGGTTAGATTTATCTTTTGGATCAAGTCCTTGCTGAAGTTTTTTATTGTGTGTGGTAATTCCAGTGGGACAAGTGTCCTTGTTGCATTGCAATGCTTGAATACAGCCTAAGGCGAACATATTCCCACGGGCTGAGGCGATAAAGTCGGCGCCTAAGGCGAGTGCCCAAGCAACCCGTGAAGGGACGATGAGTTTACCAGAGGCGATCACTTTGATACGTTTACGCAGTCCGCGTTGAATCAAAATATTGACCAAAATAGGTAGACTTTCTTTTAGCGGTAGGCCAACACAATCCATTAAAGGTTGCGGCGCGGCACCTGTTCCACCATCGGCGCTATCTAAGGTGAAAAAGTCTGGAGCAGATGCTTCTCCACGACGTTCAATTTCATCGCAAAAATCTTCAAGCCATGTTACGTCGCCGAGTACGGCTTTTATTCCTGTGGGTTTACCCGTTACTTCGCGCACTCTGGCAATCATATCCAGAATATCGCCAACATTTTTAAACTCGATATGACCGTTGGGACTGATGGAATCTTGTCCCTGTGGAATACCGCGAATATGGGCGATTTCCTCTGTCACTTTTACGCCAGGTAGGATGCCACCTTTACCGGGTTTTGCACCTTGACTCATTTTGATTTCAAACATTTTGACTTGAGGGTGCGCTGCAATTGTTTTGAGTTTGTTATCGTCTAAATGGCCGTGCTCGTTACGAACGCCATATTTGGCGGTGCCGATTTGAAAGACTAAATCACAGCCGCCCTTTAAATGATAAGGGCTTAAACCGCCTTCACCTGTATTTAACCAACAACCTGCCTGCGCCGCACCATGGGATAAGGCGGTGATAGCGGGGCGGGACAGAGCGCCAAAGCTCATGGCAGAGATGTGGCAAATGGTATTTGTGGTGTAAGGTTCGTGGCAATCGGCGCCAATAGTCAGCGGATGAATGGGTGTAATGTCCTCATCTTGGGTCGGAAAGGCGGTATTCATAAACATAATCGTACCAGTCGTGTCCAAGGGCCGGGTCGAGCCAAATGCTATCGTTCTATCGACATTTTTAGCCGCTCTATATACCCAGCTTCGTTCTGCGCGGTTAAAGGGGAGTTCTTCTCTGTCCTGGGCAAAAAAGTATTGTCTGAAAAATTCACCTTGTTTCTCAAATAAATATCTAAAACGACCAATCACAGGATAGTTATGGCGTACTGCCTGTTTGGTTTGCAATTTGTCAGCAAAGTACATGTAGACAATGGCTAGAGCGCCAAAACCGATAATGATTAAAAACAGCCCAGATAAGAGATCTAGTCCCCACATAAACCAATTCAATTCGTGCATCTTGTTATCCTCTATTCATTGCCGTAGCGGGTGGAGATCAAGCTGGCAGGTTGTCCATCATTAATGGAAAGTAAAAACAACTGGCTGTAATCATCTTCACTGATGTTGGGAATGTCTGGTCCACCGAGAGCCTTGATGATAAGTGGCACGGTGTTGGAGTGCCCTGCAATTAAGCTGTTACCTTTAACCGCATGTACTTGTTCAACAATATGTTGGATATGGGTTTCGAGAGGTTTTTTTGCCTCGAGCACAGTAATCGGTAAATGCCGTTCCGTTGAAATCGGTAATAAGGTTTGCTGAGTTCTTTGATATTGGGTCGCAATCAGCTGTGAAATGGGGGTACGTTTTAAGGCGCTGATAAGCGCCTGAGCACGTATATTGCCACTGGATGAAAGGGGAGGATCGCCTGCGGGCTCGTCGGCTTTTTCTGCATGTCTTACGAGAATGATTAATCGATTATCGGCAATAGCTTGATTGATCGGACTAAGTCCAATGCTGGCGAAGAATAGCAGACTTATCAGTAATGATTGTATTAGTGTTCCCGAATTGAAACCGATTCTTCGATTATGCCGCAAAAAACCATGTAAATACTGGGCGATTGCCATGCCTTATATCCTTATTTTATGGGCGAGTATTAAGAGGGGGTTAGGATGGTATTGAACAAACAAACCTATTCTCTATTTGTATCATCGCATTAAGTATGAATGGTACTGCAATTTATAAAATTGCTAAAGTTGCTCAATTTTTGGTCGATAATTAAGTCTCCCCAAGTTGAGTGGACTAGCATCATGGAAATCAATAACCCTGCACAGGTACAGAGCACTTCTTCGACCCACAGTAAATATGCTGAAAACGCGGCAAATAGTGATAAGACGAAAAATGTGGATGCCACTTCTAAACAGACGGCGCAGCAAACCAGTAAGCAGTTAATGAATCAAGCGATTCTATCGGCGCAGGAAGATGTAAGCCTAAAGTCGGGTGATCAATCTATGACCTTGCTTTATCGCGCAGCAATCGAAGCGATAAACAAAGAGTTAGCTCCTTCTATGGGCGAGAACGCGATTCAAACCGCCTATGATAACGGTGTCGATACGTCCCCCGAGGCCACTGCCGATCGTATTGTGAGTTTCGCGACGCAATTTTTTAGTGTTCATCAGCAGCAAAATTCGAATATGAGTTTTGACGAACAGCTCGACAGCTTTATGACCATCATTGGTGGCGCTATCGATAATGGCTTTAAAGAGGCGAGGGATATTTTATCTGGTCTTAAAGTGTTGCAGGGCGATATTGCCGATGGTGTGGATAAAACCTATGGGCTCGTTCAAGAAGGATTACAGGCCTTTAGGGACAGTTTTAATAAAAAATCAAATGAGACTCAAGCGACTAACACTTAATTTAATCCTGCATATCTTAACTCTTAAGCCCCTTACAATAAGGGGTTTTTGTTGTGTGAATAACCGTCTATGCTAGGAGCCTATTTAACGTTTTGCTTGAGGGCGAGTTATGTGGACTAGGGGACGCGTTATTGAACGTATTGATTGGAACGACAAGTTATTTTCACTGCGGATAGCGGTCGAGTTAGCTCCCTTTATTCCCGGTCAATTTATTAAACTCAGTCAACTGCAAGATGATAAGCGTATCGCTAGAGCTTATTCCCTTGTTAATTCTCCCGATAAACCCTATGCCGAGATTTTGGCTGTTGCTGTAGAGGATGGCCAGTTATCCCCACAATTACAGAATCTTACCATCGGTGATGAAATAGAAATCACTCCAACGGCAACGGGTTTTATGACCTTAGATGAGATCCCAAAGGGAGAATTACAAGGTCGGCATTTATGGTTTTTAGCCACAGGTACGGCCATCGGGCCATTCTTATCCATGCTGGATACCGCCGAACCTTGGCAGCGTTTTGAGAAAATTGTGCTTGTCTATGGTGTGCGCGAAGCTAAAGATTTAGCCTACCTCGATAAACTAAAGGCTTATTCGATGCAATATCCAGATCAGTTTATCCTGTGTTTAACTGTGACCCGTGAAAAGCTTGATGACGCATTGCAATGTCGTATCCCCGATGGCTTAGTCTCGGGTGAAATCGAGCGAAAAGTCGGATTAACCTTAAGTGCGGCGGATTCCCAGGTGATGATTTGCGGTAATCCTGGGATGATTAGCGGCGCCCAAGCGGCATTGCTTGATAAGGGGCTCTCGAAAAATTTACGCCGTGCTCCTGGGCAAATTACCGTAGAAAAATATTGGTAATAATGAGAGTGTTTAGCATCCGTTACCAACGTATTCGTTGCTTTATAGTTGTCGTTTAGAAGGATTTTTTGATGAAGTTGCTCTGCTCCCTTGCGTCACCCTATGCTCGCTGTGTTCGTAGCTTAATCCGTTATTTAGGGATTAAAGATATTGAAGAAGTTCTCGTTAATCCAATGGAAAATACGGCACAGTTGCTTGATGTTAATCCGTTAGGTCAGATTCCTTGCCTGATCACGAATGATGGCGTGCCTATTTTCGATAGCGAAGTGATTATGCGTTATCTGGACGCAGAATTAGGTTCACAGGAAATGTTTGGCGGTCAACCTTATAACTGGGTATTGCAGTGCCAGTACTCGATGATCAAGGGATTAATTGATAGCGCGGTGAAGTTGCGCCAAGAGCAAATGCGTGAAGATGAGGGGGTGAGATCAGCTTTTTGGACATCACGTTTTGAGCAGGCTCTGCTGCGTGGGTTGATGCAGATGGAGCATCAGAGCGTGATTACTCAAGCAACCATACAAGCGCCACAGTTAGCGTTAATCTGTTTGTTGGATTATGTGGATTTCAGACACCCTGAACTCGATTGGCGTAAAGTTGCTCCAGCGACTGCGATCTGGTTTAGCGAAATGCGTGATTTACCTGCGTTTGTAGATACTCGCCCACAATAAATATTGTCAATGGTCGGTTAAGCGCCGGCCTTTAGGCTTATCTCGGCGATTATGTTCACCAAATGCGCCGAAGAGCTCTTTAGTCATGCCGTAGTCAACTCGGCGATCGTTACCAGCTTGGCGCCTATCGTCATAGTGTTTATAGTGGCACTGACATTGGCTTTGGGTGCAGCCTTTCATTGGAATTTCAGGCGCTTCTTTTGACAGGAAGCGTTTTCCTTTAATTGCATCGACCTGTTTGCAGCAATTTGCTTCATTTTCAATACTCACGCAGTGGAAGGCATTCAATATCGTCGTTCCGTGTTTTGCTCGTTTTGCCGAACTCGTGGTTTTGGCAAACGACTTGTGCTGCTTTTGACTATTTTGGTAGGTCATAAATATCGCTAGTCCAAGAATAGTAATGAAGAGTAGTAGCATGCTAAACATAATACCTCCCAACTATTTTTAAAAATTAAGATTCAGTTTAGTTTGGTTTGAGATAATTCGCCTTTTTATATCTTAATTTCATTAAAAACAAAAAGTTATACTAACTATTGCTCTCCTCAAGTCGATCAATTACTCTTGCGAAACTGATAACTATTATCATTAATAGTCTTAACTATGGACTCACGTTTGACGTCATTATTTTGAGGAGAATCGCGAATGAAATGGGTAACTTGTGCCGCTTTACTTGGGTTAATGTCAGTTGCGCAGTCTGCACATGCGGATGAAAAATTAACGGTTTATTCCTATCGTCAAGCATTTTTGGTTGAGCCCATCTTGAAGCGCTTTACTGAAGAAACAGGCATTGGCGTGAATGTGGTGTTTGCCAAAGACGGGATTGCCGAACGTATCGCCCGTGAAGGTCGCTTATCACCTGCGGATTTAGTGTTAACTTCAGATTTTTCTCGTTTGGTCGAATTAGTCGAAAAAGATCTGACTTCTCCCGTGAAAAGTGAGCAGCTCAATAGCAATATTCCCGCGCAATACCGCGATCCGGATGGGCAATGGTATGCCTTGACGATGCGTGTTCGAAACCTCTATACGGCAAAAGATCGCTTAGGCCCACAAGCGATTAGTTATGAAGAACTCGCCGATCCTAAATACAAAGGTAAGATTTGCACTCGCAGCGGTAAGCATCCTTACAATATCGCCTTGGTGGCTTCGATGATTGCTCATCACGGTGAGGCGGACACGAAAACGTGGCTACAGGGTGTTAAAACCAATTTAGCCCGCAAGCCTCAAGGTAACGATCGCGGACAGGTTCAAGCGGTAAAAGAAGGCCTATGTGATATCGCGATTGGTAACAGCTACTACTATGGCAATATGCTGCAAGATCCGGAGCAAAAGAGCTGGGCTGAAGCCGTGGTGATTAATTTCCCGAATCAGGCTGACCGCGGTGCCCATGTCAACGTTTCAGGTATGGTGCTCACTCGCCACGCGCCGAATAAAGACAATGCTATCAAGTTGATGGAATTCCTCTCTGGCGATGTGGCGCAAAAAGCCTATGCCGAAGTGAATATGGAATATCCAGTAAAAGCCGATGTTGCACCTTCAACCTTAGTGGCCTCTTGGGGCGAGTTTAAATCTGATAAGTTGCCGATTTTCAAGCTGGCGGAATACCACCAAGCGGCGGTGAAATTGTTAGATGAAGTGCAGTTTGACCTCTAGTTAGGCAGTTAAATCGATAAGTGCGCCATTAATTGGCGCACTTGTTTAAAGGAGCCACATGATTTTAGGATTAGCCAGAAGCTGGTCGCTTACTGGTTATGCCATAGCTGTGCTACTGGTGTTCCCCCTCGTTGCGTTACTTCTTCAAGCGGCTCAGCCCGATGAGGCCGTTTTTGGTCATCTACTTTCTACTGTATTACCGACATACATCACTAATAGCTTATGGTTGATCCTGTGGGTGAGTATTGGCTCACTCTTGCTGGCGTTGCCCTGCGCTTGGCTAATGGCGCGCTGTGAATTTGTCGGTAGACGGTATTTGCAATGGGCTTTGTTATTGCCCTTAGCCATGCCAGCCTACATTGTTGCCTACGTGTATACGGATTTATTTGATTACGCCGGCCCAGTACAAAGGAGTTTGCGCGCGCTCTTTGGTTGGAGCTCTCCGCAGGATTACTTTTTCCCTGATATTCGCACCTTAGGTGGTGCAGCGTGTGTGTTATCGCTGGTGTTATTTCCCTATATTTATCTGTTAGCGCGTACCGCGTTTATGGAGCAATCCTTAAGCTTGGCGCATGCATCAAGGATCATGGGCTGCTCGCCGTGGCAGAGTTTTTGGCGTTTATCTTTGCCAATGGCAAGGCCCGCCTTGGCCGTGGGTGTGGCATTAGTGGCGATGGAAACCGCAGCGGATTTTGCAACGGTTAACTATTTTGCCGTGCCAACCTTAACGACAGCCGTATATGACACTTGGTTGGGCTATGGCAATTTAACCGCCGCGGCAAAGCTGTCGGCCATTATCCTGCTGGTGGTGTTTAGCTTGATTGGCGTTGAGCGTTTTGCCCGCCGTAAGCAGCAGTTATTCCAAAAACAGTCCCGCATTCAAGCGAGCGATTTATATCGGCTCTCACCGATGCAAACCCTGTTTGCCCTCGGTTATTGCATCACCTTGTTACTGCTGGCCTTTGTGCTGCCAAGCGGAATTTTACTCTCCTACGCTATCGGTTATTTTGAGCAGAGCTGGGATCCGATTTTCTGGCAATTGAGCGTGAATAGCTTGAGCCTCGCACTCATCACTAGCCTAGTGTGCTGCGCGATTGCGTTGATATTAATGTTTATTCGCCGTGTGAGCCCAAGGTCGAGTGATGCATTGCCATCGCGCTTGGCTTCAACTGGCTATGCTTTACCCGGAACGGTACTTGCCATTGGTGTATTGGTGCCATTAACCCTGCTCGACTTTGCGATTAACGACGTCGCCGATTGGTTGGGGATGGCAGGCCCTGGGCTCTTGCTCACTGGCAGTAAGGTTGCGCTGGTTTTTGCTTTTTGTGTGCGCTTTGTGGCCATTGCGATTGGCAGTGTTGAGACTAGCTATAAACGCATCTCGCCCTCACTGGATATGGTCAGTCTAACTCTTGGGCAAAGCCCTCGACGTTTGCTCCAAAGAGTGCATCTGCCGCTGCTCACTAAGGGGTTATTTGCCGGGGCGCTGCTGGTGTTTATCGAAAGCATGAAAGAATTACCGGCGGCATTGTTACTGCGTCCCATAGGGTTTGAGAATCTCGCGACCTATGTCTTCCAGTTTGTCTCTGACGAAAAGCTTGAACATGGCGCCTTGCCCGCCATTGTGATTGTGCTCGTGGGTTTAGTCCCACTGATTTATTTAAACCGTTCTTTGGAGCAAGATAGTCGATGACCAGTACGCTCAATCTTCATCAAGTTCATAGCGATTATCAGGGCCAACAGGTACTCAAAGGCTTAGATTTAACCCTGGCACAAGGGGAAATCCTTGCGCTGCTCGGCCCAAGTGGCTGCGGCAAAACCACCTTGCTGAGGGCGGTGGCAGGATTGCAGGCGATTAGCCAAGGTGAGATCCAAATCAATGGCAAGACGGTCAGCGGCGCAGGGCAATTTGTGCCGAGTGAGCAACGGGGCATAGGGATGATTTTCCAAGACTATGCTTTGTTCCCCCATTTGACCGTCGCCGAGAATATTCTCTTTGGTGTGGCAAAATTAACGCCAGCGCAGCGCAAGGCGCGGTTAGATGACATGCTCGCCCTAGTAAAACTTGAAGGCTTAGCCAAGCGTTATCCCCATGAGTTGTCAGGTGGTCAGCAGCAGCGGGTGTCGATTGCCCGCGCATTAGCCTATGAGCCGCAATTACTGTTACTCGACGAGCCTTTTTCGAATATCGATGCGCAGGTGCGCCACAGCATGATGGCGGAGATCCGCAGCATTCTAAAGCAGCGTAATGTTAGTGCGGTTTTTGTTACCCATAGCAAAGATGAGGCCTTTGTGTTTGCCGATACCTTGGCCATTTTTAATCAAGGTGTGATAGTACAACATGGCCGAGCGGAAGACTTATATGCCGCACCAAATAGCCGCTATGTGGCTGATTTTCTGGGTAGTGGCAACTATTTACCCGCCGAGGTCGTTGATGGCCACCGTGTTGTCACTCCCATTGGTGAGCTGCGAAGCCTGACGCCCTTGTCGCAATCCCATGCTTTCAATGGCCAAGTGTTTTTGCGGCCACAGCAATTGGCGCTCAGCGCCGATGATGCTGGTGTGGGGACGATTACCGAGCGGCGCTTCCTCGGGGCATTTTGCCATTATTGGGTGAAAGTCGAGGCGGCATCCCACGCCCATTATGTCGAAGTGCGTAGCCAAATTATGCAGTTCAATGTTGGTCAGCGAGTGGGCTTAAATACTGAGCCACATTCCCTAGTGCTATTTGAGTCTTAATGCCTATACCGCACTCGATATGCCAGTGTCTCAGCAGAAAGCATGACATTTTTGCTTACGTTTAACTTGGGTAAAAAACACCTAGATTGCTGATATTTTCAGCCTTCCTTGTTACCTTAATTCCTCCAGAGTGGGAGGAATTATGATAAAAACAATAAAATCAATTTGTACCTTAGTCACAGTGGCGACAGCAATGTCGTCATCGGGAGTGTTAGCCATGGATAGGATCACAGGTAAAGCCTTTGCGACGCGCTCAGAAGTGTATGCCACCCACGGAATGGCGGCGACCAGTCAACCGCTGGCGACACAGGTCGCGATTGATGTATTAAAACAGGGCGGCAGCGCCGTGGATGCAGCCATTGCAGCGAATGCCATGCTGGGCTTAGTCGAGCCGACTGGCTCGGGTGTTGGTGGTGATTTATTTGCCATCGTCTGGAGCGCGAAAGATAAAAAGCTCTATGGCCTTAATGCCTCCGGTCGCAGCCCCAAATCCTTAACGCTAGAGAAGCTAAAATCCCTCGGATTAGACTACTTGCCTCCTTTGGGGCCGCTACCCGTATCCGTTCCTGGTGCGGTGGATGGATGGTTCGAACTGCACGATAAGTTCGGCAAGTTACCAATGGCCGATAACTTAGCGCCAGCGATTCGTTATGCCCGCGAAGGTTTCCCTGTCTCCGAGTTGATTGCCTATTACCTTGAGGGCAGCGGTAAAAAACTCGCTCAATTCCCCGGTTTTAAAGAAACCTATATGCCCAATGGCAAAATGCCTGCGGTAGGGGAAATCTTCAAAAATCCTGCACTGGCAAACACCTATGAGAAAATTGCTAAAGGCGGCCGCGATGCCTTTTACAAGGGTGACATTGCCAAAAGTATTGATAAATACATCAAGGCTCAAGGGGGCTATTTAAGTTATGAAGACTTAGCCAGCCATACCAGTGACTGGATTGAACCCGTATCGGTCAACTACCGTGGTTACGATGTGTGGGAGTTACCGCCAAATGGGCAGGGGATTGCTGCACTACAGATCTTAAAAACCATGGAACCCTTCGATGTTGCCGCCATGGGCTTTAATAGTTCCGAATATGTGCACTTATTTGTAGAGGCCAAAAAACTCGCCTTTGCCGATCGCGCGAAATTCTATGCCGATATGGCCTTTAACAAGGTGCCTGTAAAAGAGTTGATCTCGCAGCAGTATAATTACGATCGCGCCAAGTTAATTGATTTAAACAAGGCGGTTAAGAGTGTCGATGCGGGCAATCCTGCGCTGCAACATGGGGATACTG
Organism: Shewanella sp. LZH-2; assembly: GCF_016859145.1. Classification (NCBI taxonomy): domain Bacteria; kingdom Pseudomonadati; phylum Pseudomonadota; class Gammaproteobacteria; order Alteromonadales; family Shewanellaceae; genus Shewanella; species Shewanella sp. LZH-2. Next base: position 3,905,657 of record NZ_CP069350.1, on the reverse strand, counting down.
TGTATCTCACTACCGCGGATAAAGACGGCAACATGGTGTCGCTGATCCAGAGTAACTACCGCGGCATGGGCTCAGGTATGACGCCGCCGGATCTCGGCTTTGTGCTGCAAGATCGCGGGCAGATGTTCGATCTCACCGAAGGTCGATTTAACACCTATGCGCCGGGTAAGCGGCCCTTCCATACCATTATTCCCGCCTTTGTGACCAAAGACGGTAAACCTTGGCTCAGTTTTGGGGTGATGGGCGGTGCAACACAGCCGCAAATGCATGCGCAGATTATTATCAATCTGATTGATTTTAAAATGAACTTGCAAGAAGCAGGTGATGCCCCCAGAATTTTACACTCAGGTTCGACTGAGCCTACGGGGGAGATAATGAATGACGGTGGCTATGTGAGCCTTGAATCAGGCTTCCCCGTTGAAACCCGCCGTGAGCTGATGAAGAAAGGCCATGTGCTTCGCGATGTTCTCGGTGATTTCGGTGGCTATCAAGCCATTGGCTTTAATGCTGAAACTGGCGTTTACCGCGGTGCATCCGAAAGCCGAAAGGATGGTTATGCTGCAGGATATTAACGCATCACTCGTTTTGCTCTACTGAAGCGAATGCAGAATAGACAACATTGACGAGGCGTAATGGCCTCGTCAATTTTTATATTTCAGCCTCAAAAGGCCTTTACATCACAAAGACGGACAAACTGTGCGTTACTTAATGTCATTTTCAGGTAAAGTTGCGGATAATATTGCCGAAAATGAATCGACAACAGGGTGATAACCAGATGGATATTCAAAATATGCCGCGTGAACAGTTAGGTGTGTGTGCAGAGGGAAACTTACATAGCGTCTATTTGATGTTTAATGCGAGCGACAACGATAACGTTGAATCGCAATTGCGTCCCTGTATTGCCAACGTTGCGCAGTATATTTATGAGTTGACGGATCAGTATTCCGATAGTGCATTTAATGGTTTTGTGGCCATAGGCGCCAACTATTGGGACAGTCTCTATCCCGATGCTCGCCCCGAAATGCTTAAGCCTTTCCCGGCGATGCAGGCGGGTAACCGCGAGGCGCCTGCTATCGAATACGATCTGTTTGTGCATCTTCGTTGCGATCGTTACGACATTTTGCATTTAGTCGCCAACGAAATCAGCCAAATGTTCGAAGACTTAGTCGAGTTAGTCGAAGAGGAACGCGGCTTTAGATTTATGGATAGTCGCGACTTAACGGGCTTTGTCGATGGCACCGAAAACCCGAAAGGGCGTCATCGCCAAGAGGTCGCCTTGGTTGGGGATGAGGACCCTGAATTTAAGGGCGGTAGCTATATTCACGTACAAAAGTACGCCCACAACTTGAGTAAGTGGCATAGATTACCGCTTAAAAAGCAAGAAGATATTATCGGTCGTACCAAGCAAGACAACATCGAATACGAGTCGGAAGATAAGCCATTAACCAGCCATATCAAGCGGGTAAACCTCAAGGATGAAAACGGCAAGTCCATCGAGATTTTGCGCCAGAGCATGCCTTACGGCTCGCTCAAAGAACAAGGTTTGATGTTTATTTCAACCTGCCGCACGCCGGATCACTTCGAGAAGATGCTCCATAGCATGGTGTTTGGTGATGGTGCGGGTAATCACGATCACTTGATGCACTTCACCAGCGCATTGACGGGTTCTTCTTTCTTCGCCCCAAGCTTAGATTTTTTGATGCAATTCGATAATTAACCCTTCGCAAATCGCGACTAAACGCACTGAGCCTTAAAACCTCAGTGCGTTTTTGTTTGTGGGCTTAGCTCGCCGCTGTCCACTTATTGATATCGAGTTGCCATTGCTGAGCGGTAAAATCGATAAAGGCGCGTACTAGCGCTTGTTGGTAACTGCGAGATAAGTACACGGCCCAGAGGGTTTGGCCTGGCGCCGTGTATTCGGGGAGCACTTCTTGCAGTTGACCGCTGGCCAGATATTGATTAGCTAAGTCACAGGGCAAGTAGGCAATGCCATGACCTCGCAACGCGGCGCTGACCAGCACTCCCATTTCATTGGCCATCAGATTCCCCATAGGTTTAATCAGCTCACTCTGTTGCTCCTTGAGTAGCTGCCAATGTTGCTGCGAACTATGGATAAGGCAATTATGGCTGAGCAGATCGTTAGGGACGGTTAACGGCTCGGCTTGAGCCAAGTAACTGGGCGCGGCGCACAGCACGGCATCTATGCTCATCAGTTTACGGGCAATCAGATTGTCATCGGGCTGCTCGGTATAACGCAGTGCTACGTCCACCCGCTCATCCACCAACTGGGCAAAACTGTCCGACATTAACAGCTGAATATTGACCTTAGGGTGCAATTTTATAAAGCGATCGACCACATCAAACAGTCTGTGCTGCCCAAGTCCGACGGGTGTGGCAATACGAATACTGCCGACTAATTCAGTGTTATGACTATGGGCGCGGCTTTCCATTGCGGCGACTTCGCTCAGCACCCGCTGACAATATTGCAGGGCTTCTTCACCCTGTAAGGTCAGGCTAACGCTGCGGGTGGTGCGGTGTAGCAGGCGTAAACTGAGCCACTGCTCAATTTCTTGAATATGGCGAGAAACCTGTAAACGACTGAGATTGAGGTGTTCTGCGGCCTTAGTAAAGCTGCCACAGTTAGCCACTTCGATAAAGCTACGCATGGCGGCGATTTTATCCATATATAATTACACCCATTAGTATCTCAATCTGAAACAATCCTGCTCATTTATCGATATTTATCACGCTAAGTATCGCAAGTAAACTGGTCTCAATTTAAATCAGCAGTGAGACTTATCAAATGAAAATTGCAGTATTAGGTGCATCAGGTTGGATTGGCGGAACCATTTTAAATGAAGCCTTAAGCCGTGGTCATGACGTCGTTGCCTTAGTGCGTGACCCAAGCAAGCTTGGTGAAACGGCGGCAGAAGTGCGTAGTGTTGACCTGACTCAGCCATTAACCGCTGAAACCTTTGCAGGCGTGGATGTGTTAATTGCTTCAGTGGGCGGCCGCGCCGAGCAGAATCACGGCTTAGTGGCGAAAACAGTTAATAATCTATTAGCCGTATTGCCACAGGCTAAAGTGCCACGTTTATTGTGGGTCGGTGGGGCAGGTAGTCTAGAAGTGGCACCGGGAGTAACCTTGGTTTCAAGCCCAGATTTCCCGCCTGCCTATAAGGATGAAGCTCTGGCTCAAGGTGAAGCATTAAAGGCATTTCGTGCCGCTAACACCACAGTGAATTGGACTTTTGTCAGCCCAGCGGCAGAGATCTACCCTGGTGCAAGCGAAGGCTCTTACCGTTTAGGTGGTGATAACTTCTTTACCGATGCAAATGGCCGCAGCCGGATTTCGGTGAGTGATTACGCCAAAGCCATGCTCGACGAAGCAGAAAAAGCGGCGCATCCCAATCAAAGGATCAGTGTGGCTTACTAAGGCTGAGGAGTTTCGGCTAAATACTGTAACGTAAGTGGGACACAAGCCCTGAAATTAGGGTGATGCTGGACTGAAAAGCGTACAGTGGAAATAGAACAGGTCAGCAAGCTGACCTGTTTTTTTATTCTGCGTAGTTGAATAAAGATTTGATGGTTTCCAAGGTATCGGCGATATCTTGGATGCTAGATGGACAAATAAAGATCGTATCGTCACCCGCAATGGTTCCCAAAATCCCTTCAGGTTTACCGATGGAGTCTAACAAACGAGCAATTAATTGTGCGGCGCCTGGACTAGTGCGGACAACAATCATCGCTTGGTTATGGTCAACATCGAGTACTAAATTCTTTAACGGGCTGCCCGCAGTGGGCACGCCTAATTCGGCAGGTAAGCAATAAACCATCTCCTGCTTAGCGTTGCGAGTGCGCACGGCACCAAACTTGCTGAGCATACGAGACACTTTAGATTGGTTTATATTAGTAAAGCCTTCTGCTTGCAAGGCGGTGACGATTTCACTCTGGGAGCCAAAGCGCTCCTCTTTTAAAATCGCCTTAAAAATTCTAACAAGGTCATCCTGATTCTTGGTCGTTTGCATAGTCTTATTCTTTATTCAAAAAAACAGGCTTATTCTGAATAGTTTTGGTTAAACTGTCAACAAATAACCACAATGACTGAATAAAAATGCAATTAACTCAATTTATGCTAATTCATTTATAAATGTATTTGTTGAACTAGAGTAAATATTCAACATTGCAACGCGCTGTTTTAGTAAATCTTTGAATCAACGACTAAGGGATAATTGAAATTAGCGTGACATTCCAGTAATGTGACGCCAACGCAAATTAGATCCATGTCACACATATCCGAGAAATAACGGAGATAACTATGAAAGTTGCTGTACTTGGTGCTGCTGGTGGTATCGGCCAGGCTCTTGCCCTACTGTTAAAAACTCAATTACCTGCGGGTTCTCAACTGTCTCTATACGATATCGCACCGGTAACTCCGGGTGTTGCGGTTGACTTGAGCCATATCCCAACTGCGGTTGAAATCAAAGGTTTTGCTGGTGAAGATCCAACGCCTGCCCTCGTGGGTGCTGACGTTGTGCTTATCTCTGCTGGTGTTGCACGTAAGCCTGGTATGGATCGTTCAGATCTGTTCAATATCAACGCGGGTATCGTTCGCAACCTGATCGAGAAAGTGGCTGTTACTTGCCCTAAAGCGCTCGTGGGTATTATCACTAACCCAGTAAACACTACAGTTGCTATTGCTGCTGAAGTGCTGAAAAAAGCAGGTGTTTACGATAAGAACCGTTTATTCGGCGTGACCACTCTGGACGTTATCCGTTCTGAGACTTTCATCGCTGAATTAAAAGGCTTAAACGTTGCTGACGTTAAAATCAACGTGATCGGCGGCCACAGTGGCGTGACTATTCTGCCATTACTGTCTCAAGTTGAAGGCGTGACTTTCTCTGATGAAGAAGTAGCTTCTTTAACTAAACGTATCCAAAACGCGGGTACTGAAGTGGTTGAAGCTAAAGCCGGTGGCGGCAGCGCGACACTGTCTATGGGTCAAGCGGCATGCCGTTTCGGTATGTCTCTGGTTCGTGGTCTGCAAGGCGAAGCTAACATCGTTGAATGTGCTTACGTTGACGGCGGCAGCGAACACGCTGAATTCTTCGCTCAACCAGTATTGTTAGGCAAAAACGGTATCGAAAAAGTACTGCCTTACGGTGAAGTGAGCGCATTCGAAGCTAACGCCCGTGATTCTATGTTAGATACGCTGAAAGGCGATATCAAACTAGGCGTTGATTTCGTTAAGTAATTCTTCTGAATTATGAGAAAACGGAGCCGAATGGCTCCGTTTTTTTATGCTTTAAACGTTGTTCTCTAAACAGGGGGTCTTAATCTTGAGTCTCGCTATTTAGGCAGTTGGCATTGGCTGTCACAGCGAGCTTTACCCGTCAGTAGATAGGAAATACGGTATCTGTGCTTGGCGAATCTCAGGTAGCACCAATCCGCAATAGGTTTGATAAGCGGTAAGCGTAGCACTTGTACCCAAGGGCGAGTGCCTGTGAGCGCCCATGCTTTGCAGGTGACATCGAGCCCGAGCAGCACTTTGCCGGAGGCGGTTTCGCCATGGAGAATGGTATTGGCGTAGTCTTTATCGATATAGCTGAATCTTGAGCTGAAATTGTCAGCATTAAGATCCACCAGTTCAATTCTGTCGTGGGGATCGCGCGCTTTGAGTTGGCGCATTTCGGCGCTACATAATGGGCAATTGCCATCGAAAAAAATCCGCAGTTCCATTAGGTCTACCTCTTACTGTGTGTCCCTGAGTATACGCAGTTGCCAGGCATTTAGATCGACATGTTTACGGTTTTAATTGTTATACACTCTTGGCTAGAGGCATTAAGCTATTGCGATGAGTGACGTGATTGTGTGATTACGTGATTGTGCGATTAACAATCTGCCAAATGCGTTTGCTTTTAATCAGTGCTTGGCAAATAACAGGATGGATATGACAGCTCCCATTATTATCACTGGCGTGGGTAAACGTATTGGTTACGCCCTCGCGAAACACTTGCTCGCCCAAGGGTACAAGGTGATTGGCACCTATCGCAGCCATTATCCCAGCATCGATGAGTTGCAGTCTTTGGGCGCGACCTTAATCCAATGCGATTTTTACGATAATGCGCAGCTCCAAACCCTGATTGAGCAATTGAGCCAATACCCCAAAATCCGCGCTATTATCCATAATGCCTCTGACTGGTTGCCAGACAACAGCCCAAGCCTTGCCCCCCATGAGGTGATGCAGCGCATGATGCAGGTGCATGTGAGCGTACCCTATCAAATAAACCTAGCCTTAGCCTCGCAATTACGTGCGGGAGCCGAGGGTGAGATTGGCGCCAGCGATATTATCCATTTCACCGACTATGTGGTCGAAAAGGGCAGTGCCAAGCACATGGCTTATGCTGCCAGTAAAGCGGCGCTAGATAATTTAACCTTATCCTTTGCGGCTAAATTAGCGCCCGAGGTCAAAGTGAATGCGATTGCGCCGGCGATGATCCTTTTTAATCCAAGTGATGATGAAGCCTATCGACAAAAGACCTTAGTCAAGGCCATCTTGCCAAAAGAAGCTGGAAATCAGGAGATTATCGCCTTAGTGGATTATCTGTTGGCGAGCCGCTATGTCACGGGGCGCAGCCACAATGTCGATGGTGGGCGGCATTTAAGGTAAAGAAAAATCTAGATTTTAGGTTCTAGGTCCTAGAATCTAGTTATCTAGCATCTAGCATCTAGCATCTAGCATCTAGCATCTAGCATCTAGCATCTAGCATCTAGCATCTAGCATCTAGCACCTAGCACCTTCTTTATTCAAAACTCCCATTCTCTGCTTGGAGTGATGATGGCGGGTAAGGGCACATCCCAATGTTCGCATGGCAGGCTCGGTACTTGTTGGCAATCATGGGCATACCCCATAGGAAGTGGTCTGCCTTTGCTGTGCCAATTAGCTAGCGTTCTGTCGTAATAGCCGCCGCCCATGCCCATGCGATTGCCTCTGATATCAAAGGCAACCAGCGGGGTGATCACCACATCGAGTCGCTCAATCGGCATAACGTTACGCACATCTAGCCGTGGCTCTAAAATGCCAAATTGATTCGGCTGCATTGGCGAGTCGGCGTGGTAATGCAAAAACAATAATTGCCCTGCATTAAAGGGGTGCAGCCGTGGCAAATAGGTTTGAATCCCCTGTTGCCAAAGCGCTGCGATAAGCGGAGCGGTTGCCAGTTCGCCATCGTGGGTGAGGTAAAGCGCGACATGCTGGGCCTTCAGCGCGCTGAGTTTTTCGAGCATTCGCTGACATGCGGCAAGGCTTGCCTCGGTTTGCACCTCTGTCGAAAGCGAGCGGCGTGCCAAACGTATTTGTTTGCGTAATTCGGCGCGGCTGAGAGTTGGGCTTAGATTTATACTTAGCGACTTGGTGTCAATTTCAGGCTGAGTGCCGTGTGGCCCCTTGACTGTTGGGGCCGAAGTATTCGAGACAGGTGAAGTGATAGACATAAATAAGATGCTCCCCAGAATGCCGCTACCGGTGTAGCCCTTGAACCGTAGGTTCAAGGCGGGTAAATGATTACCTCCTAAGGCTTCTCGGTACGAGCCGAGCATGCTCAATGTCAGTAAAGCATTCACCCTGAGATCAAAATTATCGGCACAGGGACATTACCAGTTGGCCTGCATCCCAGGGAGCAAAAACGGTATTGAATCGCTAATCGTTTGGCTTAAAAAAGTATAGGCCAGTTAGCCATTCACTGTGCAACTCTTCTCAGATAGATGGTGCTTGGCACCGAGTCGAGTGCACAGTCTAAAACTATTTGGTTGAACGCTCAACTAAGGCGTTTTCCAAGGTTGACTGCAACAGGCTGATGCGGTCATCCATTTGTTTCATATAATGCTTATTCTTTTGCTTTTCTTGGTACAACTCGTGGCCAATATTCAGCGCCGCCATAATGGCAATTTCTTCGCGGCTTAAGCTATTAGTGCGATTTTTTAGGGTGGTGAGTTGCTGCTCAACCCCTTGAGCCACAACACGTAGGGCATCTTCCTGACCTTTCGGACAGGCGATAGAGTAGGTGCGCCCCAGCAGGGTGATTTCAACTGCACTGTTACTCATTCGAAGATGATCCTTTCGTTGGCATCGATAGGGCGGACTATATAGGGCTGATATTAAAAGTGCAAGGTAAGCCGCTGATGGATTGCACATTCGCCGTTTTGTTTGCTGCTTGTGTGAGCAGTTGCCGGAATTTTTATCTTCAACCCTAAGAATGCCGGATCAGAGTTGGTTCAAGTCTTTAACTCTGCTAGCATTGCTGCTGGAAAATTCTGATTGGAATCTGATATGGCGACCCCTCCTTCGTTACGTATCGAAAGCTTAAAAATAGCCCTCGATGCGGCTGAAATTGGTCAGCATCCCGTGGAAGTTCACGGTGCTCTTGTGGGTTTAATCTGCGGTGGTGTAGATCAAACCGGTGATTTGTGGATTAAACCGTTATTTGACCTGATGAACGATGGTCAGCCTTTACCCGCACCTTTACATCAATTGGTGTGTGAGTTGTTCCAAGACTCGGTTGCCCGTTTGAGTGACTTTGATTTTGGTTTTATGCCATTGCTTCCCGAAGAGGAAGAATCCCTCAGTCACCGAGTTGAGGCGCTATCGCTTTGGACGCAAAGCTTTTTAACGGGCATTGCGATTATCCAGCCTAAGCTCAATAAAGCCTCCGCCGAAGTGCGTGAAGTGATTAAAGATCTGGCCGATATCGCCCAAGTGGAATTCGATGTCACCGACGATGAAGAGTCGGAAACCGCGTATATTGAATTGCTGGAATTTGTGCGCATTGCTGCGATTTTGTGTTACTCCGAGTTTGGCCCAGAGCCGAGCCACGAAGAGAGTGACGATGCCGCGGTGATCCATTAATCCCTAAAAGAGAAAGGCGGAGCGATTCCGCCTTTTATTGTTTTTCAAATCTAACATCCTGATGGCGCAACGCTTTTAGCCATGCCATAGCTTGAATGAGAACCCCATGACGGTAGCAGAGCACATGGATAATTCAGTTCAAAATGTCGATATTGCCATTGTTGGTGGCGCCATGGCGGGTGCGACCCTCGCGTTAGCTTTGGCTCGTTTGTCTGGTACTGAAAAACCGTTATCAATTGCCTTAATTGAGGCGCATCTTCCCGATAACAATCACCCCGGTTTTGACGCCCGTTCTATCGCCATTGCCCATGGTTCTATCTTCGAGTTATCCCGTTTAGGTTTATGGCCAAAATTGGCGCATTTAGGCACGGCAATCAAAGATATCCATGTGTCCGATCGCGGTCATTTTGGCATGACGGAACTCAACGCCAGTCAGTTCCATTTAGATGCGCTGGGGCAAGTGGTCGAGCTGGAAAGGGTCGGCCAAGTGCTGTTTAGCGAGCTTAACAAAACTCAGGTTAAGCGCTATTGCCCTGCCAAACTGTCAGCGTTAATTCCCGATATCGACAGCCACACGCTGGTGCTGGATTCCGGCGAGCGGATTTGTGCCAAGCTGGTGGTCGCCGCCGATGGCTTGCAGTCTAAGGTGCGCAGCAGTTTTAATCTGCCCATTACCCAAGTGGCGTTCGAGCAAACTGCGATTATCGCCAATCTACAAACCGATAAGCCGCATCAACATTGGGCCTATGAACGCTTTACCGAGACTGGCCCACTGGCGTTATTGCCGATGGCAGATAGCCAAGGCCAGCCGCGTTTATCCCTCGTCTGGGCACTCGATAATCACCGCGCGCAAGCGATGCTCACCGCGCCTAAAGCTGAGTTTTTGGCTGCGTTGCAGCAAGCCTTTGGTTATCGCGCCGGCCAGTTTATCGATGTCAGCGAGCGCCATGCTTATCCGTTAAATCTGTCCTACATGCCAAGGCCAATTCACCATAGATGTGTGTTTATTGGTAATGCGGCGCAGACGCTACACCCGATTGCGGGGCAGGGATTTAACTTAGGCCTTCGGGATGTGGTGAGCTTGCTTGAAGTGCTCAACACTGCGCGAGAGCAGGGTGAGGATATTGGCGGTGTCGCCGTCACCCATGGCTATTTGCAGGCCCGTGAGGCGGATAGAAACAGCACTATTCGCAATATTGAATTTTTAGTCCGTGGCTTCTCTAACCAATACTGGCCCTTGGCCCTTGGGCGTAATCTGGGATTGCGTCTGTTATCTTGGTTCCCGCCACTGAAAACCCCCGTCGCGCAGAAGGCGATGGGCTGGAAATAATCATTACTGGTATCGCAACGCGAAAAGGATGTACCCATGTTAAGTTCACAAGCCTATGACATTGCCATTGTGGGTGGCGGCATGGTGGGACTCGCCACCGCGATAGGATTGGCGCAGGCCAACTTGAATGTCGTCGTGATCGATGCCCAAAGTACCCAAGCCGTGAGCGGCGAGCCAAGGTTGCGTGTCAGTGCTATCAACAAGGCGAGCCAACGTTTGCTCGAGCATCTTGGCGCTTGGCACTATGTCGATGCCAGCCGTGCGACGCCCTATCAAAAAATGGCGGTATGGGATAAAGACGGCTTTGGTAAAATCGCCTTCGATGCCAGTAGCATCAGTGAAACGAGTCTTGGTGCCATTATCGAAAATGATGCCATCAGCTACGCCCTAGCCAAGCGTGCCAGTGAATTTGACAATATCACCCATATCGAAAACCAACGCTTAGAGCGTATCGCCTTTGGCGAGCGTGAAGCTTGGTTGACTCTCGCCAATGGTGCTGAAATAGAAAGTGTCAGCGCCGCACTTGTGATTGCCGCCGATGGTGCCAATTCTTGGGTGCGTGAACAATGTAAGATCCCGTTAACCTTCTGGGATTATGGTCACCATGCGATCGTGGCGACCATTCGCAGTGAAATGCCACACCTCGCCACCGCTCGCCAAGTGTTTTTGCAGGATGGCCCGCTGGCCTTCTTGCCATTATATGAAGACAACCTCTGCTCCATCGTCTGGTCAGTGCCGCCCGAGCGCGCCACTGAATTACTGGCAATGGACAAAGTGCAATTTGAGCGCAATCTTACCGCCGCCTTCGACGGTCGCCTTGGGATTTGCAAGCTTGAGAGTGAACGCCAAGCCTTCCCACTGCGGATGCGCTACGCACGCCATTTTGCCCGCCACCGTTTAGTGCTCGCGGGGGACGCTGCCCACACCATTCATCCATTAGCGGGCCAAGGGGTAAACCTTGGCTTCCTCGATGCCGCTAGCATTATCGAAGTGGTTAGCGAATTGCAGCAAGCGGGTAAGGATATCGGTGATTATGCCGAGCTGCGCGCCCTAGAGCGTTGGCGCAAGGCCGATGCGATGGAGATGATCGCGGCGATGGAAGGCTTTAAGCGCCTGTTCGAGGGTTCAAACCCAGTTAAAAAGGCCATTCGCGATCTGGGACTCAACCTTGTCGATAATGTCGCTGGGCTGAAAACAGTGTTCATGCAACAGGCCATGGGTAATAAGTCGTCGCTGCCCAAGTTATGTCGCTAGCCTCGGTTGCGCTAATGTGATCAGAATTGCCGCAATTATCAGCGATTTGATTGCAAGCTGCGCAAATCTCGCTTTCGCATGTAAAAAAATTACATGTTGAAGATGAGAAAATCTAATGACACTGGCTTCGGATTAGAAAAATCTCCTGTATACAAATTTGTGACGCAAGGTATAATTTCGCCGCATTTTAGACCCTAGTACTTATACCAATCACGATAAATATCTGATTAATTCAGAGCGAATCAGGCGTTGCAGTGACAGACGCATTGAGACCGAAAGAACCCCTTTCAAATTGATGCATCGTGGAAGTGAAATGCCGATTAGCCAGATATTTAGCCGGATTTGTATCACCCTACGCTAGGCAGAGACCTGAAGAAGGCCGCAAAAAAGGGATAACAATGGCTAATAAAACTGTTCTGTTTAACAAGCACTTAGAATCAAACGCTAAGATGGTCGACTTCCACGGTTGGGATATGCCCCTCAACTATGGTTCACAAATCGAAGAACACCACGCCGTGCGTCAAGACGCAGGTATGTTCGACGTGTCCCACATGACTGTGGTTGATGTGACCGGAACCGACGCTTGTGCATTCCTCCGTAAGTTGCTCGCCAACGATGTGGCCAAACTTAAAGTTCCTGGTAAAGCCTTATACGGCGGCATGTTAGATGACAATGCCGGCATCATCGACGACCTAATCACTTACTACCTCACCGACACTTTCTACCGTGTTGTTGTTAACAGCGCGACCCGCGAAAAAGACTTAGCCTGGATCGCTAAACAATCCCAAGGTTTTGATGTCACAGTGACTGAGCGTCCTGAGCTGGCGATGATCGCCGTTCAAGGGCCTAACGCTAAGGCCAAAGCCGCCGCCGTATTCAGTAGCGAGCAAAATGCTGCGATTGAAGGTATGAAGCCTTTCTTCGGTAAGCAAGCGGGTTCTCTGTTTATTGCGACCACAGGTTACACGGGTGAAGCGGGCTACGAGATTATCGTTCCAGAAGCGGAAGCCGAAGCCCTGTGGCAAGCACTGTTAGATCAAGGCGTTAAACCCTGTGGTTTAGGCGCCCGCGATACATTACGTCTCGAAGCCGGTATGAACCTCTACGGCTTAGATATGGACGAAACCATCAACCCGCTTGCCGCCAACATGGGCTGGACCATCGCATGGGAGCCAACCGACCGTGACTTTATTGGTCGTAAGGCACTTGAAGCCCTGCGCGATGCGGGAACCGATAAATTAGTCGGTCTAGTGATGGAAGAAAAAGGCGTGTTACGCCATGATATGCCAGTATTTTTCACCGATGCAGCGGGTGTTGAGCAGCAAGGCGTGATCACTAGCGGTACTTTCTCACCTACATTGGGCTATTCTATTGCGATGGCGCGTGTTCCTAGTTCAATTGGGGATACGGCGGAAGTCGAGATGCGTAAAAAGCGCGTGGCTGTTAGAGTAGTAGCGCCAAACTTTGTGCGCAACGGTAAACAAGCATTTTAAAAAAACGGAACAAGGAACAAGAACAATGAGCAATATTCCGACAGAACTGAAATACGCCTCTTCACACGAATGGATCCGCAAGGAAGAAGACGGTAGCTACACTGTGGGTATCACTGAGCACGCTCAAGAGCTGTTAGGTGACATGGTTTTCGTTGAGCTGCCAGAAGTGGGTGACACTGTCACGGCGGGCGACGACTGTGCAGTGGCGGAATCAGTGAAAGCGGCTTCTGACATCTACGCGCCAATCTCTGGTGAAGTGATTGCCGTGAACGAAGCACTGGAAGATTCTCCAGAGCTCGTAAACAGCGACGCTTACGGCGAAGGCTGGTTCTTCCGCGTTATGCCTTCTGATGAATCAGAAGTTGACGCTCTGCTCGATGCAGAAGGTTACCAAGCTGTAATCGACGAAGAATAATCGTCGACGCTAACGAAGCCCTCAGGGGCTTCGTTTGTTTTAGCGCAAGTTTGACATAACAATAGCCCGTTTATCAGTACCCTACAGTCCTGAGCGACGGCAAATCTGGAACAAGGTTTATCATGACCAAGCAAACCCTCACTCAGTTAGAACAGCACGATTTATTCTTACGTCGCCATATCGGCCCAGATAGCAGCCAACAACAAGAAATGTTGAACTACGTTGGTGCTGAGTCTTTGGACGATCTGACCGCGCAAATCGTGCCTGAGTCGATCCGTTTAAGCCAAGAGTTGAGCATTGGTGATTCCTGCGGCGAAGCCGAAGGTTTGGCCTACATTCGTGGTTTAGCCAAGCAAAACCAAGTCTTCAAAAGCTACATTGGTATGGGCTACTACGGTACCCAAGTGCCTAATGTGATTTTACGTAACGTCTTAGAAAATCCAGGTTGGTACACGGCGTACACGCCCTATCAACCAGAGATCGCTCAAGGCCGTTTAGAAGCCATTCTAAACTTCCAACAAGTGTCGATGGATTTAACCGGTTTAGATTTAGCCTCAGCTTCATTGCTGGACGAAGCGACCGCCGCCGCCGAAGCGATGGCGCTGGCTAAGCGTGTGTCTAAAGCCAAAAAAGCGAACATCTTCTTCGTAGCCGATGACGTATTCCCACAAACCTTAGACGTCGTAAAAACCCGCGCTGAGTGTTTTGGTTTTGAAGTGGTGGTAGGTCCTGCCCATGAAGCCGTAAACCATGAGCTGTTTGGTGCTTTGTTCCAATATTCAAACCGTTTCGGTCAAATCACTGACTTCACCGACTTATTTGCCGAATTACGCGCGAAAAACGTGATTGTGACTGTTGCTGCCGACATCATGGCATTAGTGTTACTCAAGTCACCGGGTGCCATGGGCGCCGACGTGGTCTTCGGTAGCGCGCAGCGTTTCGGTGTGCCGATGGGCTTTGGTGGTCCACACGCGGCCTTCTTCGTGGCCCGTGACGAGCACAAACGCTCAATGCCTGGCCGTATCATCGGTGTGTCAAAGGACACCCGTGGTAACCGCGCACTGCGTATGGCGATGCAAACTCGCGAGCAACATATCCGCCGCGAAAAAGCCAACTCAAACATTTGTACCGCGCAAATTCTGTTAGCGAACATGGCGTCTTTCTACGCCGTATTCCACGGCCCACAAGGCCTGAAAACTATCGCATCACGCATTAACCGCTTCACCGATATCTTAGCCGCTGGCTTACAAGCTAAAGGCGTGAGCTTAGTGAACAACACTTGGTTCGATACCATCAGCATCAAAGGCTTAGACGTTGCAGCAGTCAATGCTCGTGCGCTGGCCGCTGAAATGAACCTGCGTTTCGATGCTGACGGCATCGTCGGCGTGAGCTTAGATGAAACCACTATCCGCACCGATATCGAAGCGCTGTTCGATGTGATTTTAGGTGCTGGCCATGGCTTAGACGTTGCCGCATTAGACGCGCAAATCGTGGCGCAAGGTAGCCAATCGATTCCGGCTTCTTTAGTGCGTGAAGATGCGATTTTAAGCCACCCAACCTTCAATCGCTACCAAAGCGAAACCGAGATGATGCGTTATATCAAGCGTCTCGAAAGCAAAGACTTAGCACTGAACTACTCAATGATTTCATTGGGTTCATGCACCATGAAGTTAAACGCTGCGGTTGAAATGATCCCTGTCAGCTGGCCAGAATTTGCTAACATGCACCCATTCTGCCCACTGGATCAAGCCAAGGGTTACACTCAACTGATTGAAGAACTGTCTTCATGGTTAGTGAATGTCACAGGTTACGATGCCGTGTGTATCCAACCTAACTCTGGTGCACAGGGAGAATACGCGGGTCTGCTGGCGATTCGTAAATACCACGAGTCTCGTGGCGAAGCCCACAGAAACATCTGCTTAATCCCACAATCTGCCCACGGCACTAACCCTGCATCGGCGCAATTAGCCGGCATGCAAGTGGTTGTGACTGCCTGTGACAAGCAAGGTAACGTGGATTTAGAAGATCTGAAGGCCAAAGCGGCCGAAGTGGCAGAAAACCTGTCTTGCATCATGATCACTTACCCATCGACCCACGGTGTGTACGAAGAATCTATCCGCGAAATCTGCAACATTGTGCACCAGCACGGTGGTCAAGTGTACTTGGACGGCGCCAACATGAACGCCCAAGTTGGCTTAACCTCACCAGGCTTTATCGGTGCCGACGTATCGCACCTTAACCTGCACAAAACCTTCGCCATTCCACACGGCGGCGGTGGTCCAGGTATGGGCCCAATCGGCGTGAAAGCGCATTTAGCGCCGTTCGTCGCGGGTCACGTAGTGGTGAAACCAGGCCGCGAAAGCGATAACAACGGTGCAGTATCGGCAGCGCCATACGGCAGTGCGGGCATTCTGCCAATCAGCTGGATGTACATTAAGCTGCTCGGTTCAAACGGCCTGAAAAAGTCGACTCAAACTGCGCTGTTAAACGCTAACTACGTGATGAAGAAGCTGTCTGAACACTACCCAGTACTGTTCCGTGGCCGTAACGATCGCGTCGCGCACGAATGTATTATCGACCTGCGTCCAATCAAAGAAGCCTCTGGCGTGACCGAAATGGATATCGCTAAGCGTCTGAACGACTACGGTTTCCACGCGCCAACCATGAGCTTCCCAGTAGCGGGCACGCTGATGATTGAGCCAACCGAATCTGAGTCTAAGGTTGAACTGGACCGCTTTATCGATGCTATGGTGTCCATCCGCGCCGAAATCGCTAAGGTTGAAGCGGGCGAGTGGCCAGCGGACAACAACCCGCTGCACAACGCGCCACACACTATGGCCGATATTATGGACCCAGCGTTCGATTCACGCCCATACAGCCGTGAAGTGGCCGTGTTCCCAAGTGCCGCAGTGCGTACTAACAAGTTCTGGCCAACCGTGAACCGTATTGATGACGTGTATGGCGACCGTAATTTGTTCTGTGCATGTGTGCCGTTATCAGACTACGAATAAGGGCTGAATAGTACGTTATTCAGGTCTAACGTTTGATGAAAAGCGAACCCTTAGCGGTTCGCTTTTTTATTGGTTAGTTTTAATTCTGCTGAGATTGAGCTGCTAATTAGCTTTATAAGTCGCTGATAATAGAGTGTTGCTAATTGCCTGCCGCAGGCTTTCGCACTGTTACACCAGTGACTCGCTGTAAATACATCCCTGTAAGCTCTGCTAAAACATCCATGTTTTAGAAGGTCACTGGTGCAACAATGCCAGTTTTGGTGTAACCATTGAGAGTGGTGTAGTGTTTTGGGGAAGACAAACATTCTCTAAATCGTGTCACCTACTTAAATCATTCTTGTTATATGGAGCTTATAAAGTTTCTGATATCATGAATTGAGATGTTTTTAGCGCAAGTACCTTTTGAGTTATTTTTTATCCAGTCTTGCTTTCTCTTAACCCATGCATTAATAAAACTTTTACGCATTTTTTTGCTTTTAAAACGAATTGCAATAATGCAATCACTAATAATTACTTCACTATCAATTAGATAAACTGTTTTTCCTATATTTCTTCCAACACGGTGAATCAATATGTCCCCTGGTATGGCATATTTAAAATTTTCAACTTTATCATTTTCTAAAAAAGGGTAAGCTATTTCAGAAAAGTCTTCCAAATAGGAGTAGTTATGATGAAACGGTCTATTTGTAGCTCTGCACTCTTTACTTGAATTTGAGCCCCTGAAAATTATATAGTTTTTTAAGTTTTTGTTTTCTAGTATTTTAAATGTAGAACTTACTAAAAAATTATGCTGCTGAATACCAGTTTGTGATATTTTAATGTAAGGTATAAATTCATTTAAATTTTTAGGCTTTTCTTTTTTAATGAATAATATATATGTTTTAGCTTCAGTTTTTTTAAAGATTTTATGCTCACATTCTATTATCTTTATTAGGCTGTTTTCGGAGAAAAGAACTCTTCTGAAGTTAGAGAAAGTATAAGAGCTAAAAATTAGATCAGGCACAATGATGGCTAATGTTCCACCTTTTTTTATATACAAAAGATTCTTTAGTATGAATAATATTTCGGTTCTTACTTTTTTAGAGTTCTTAAATAAGTCTAAGTAACAACTGTCAATATACTGATTGTTTATTTCATTAAAAAAAACATATGCAAAAGGAGGGTTACATATCGCTAAATCATAAGAATTAATCTCTATACCCAAATTTAAGTCTAAAGCATCTTTGCAGATATGGATATCTTTCGGGTATTTTTTTCTTAGTTTTGCTGTATTTTTAGGATCTAAATCTACTGTAGTAAATTCTATCGAAGGGTTGAGTTTTTTTATCGGTTCTATAAGTGCGCCTTCACCTGCACTTAGCTCTAGACAGGTCTTTACGTGCTTTATTTCAAGCTGTGCTGCAAGGAAAAAGCTTGTAACCTCAGGGGTATAGTATTGATTTAACTCGACCACTTTCTATGGTAACCTTATAAAATTAGGGATATAATACAGTCATTTATAATATATGTAAAGGGAATCCTCTTATGGCCGAGCAGTTAGGGATAGATCTATCATTTTTTGATAGTAGCGAATACGAAGAGCGGGCTGACTATTTAAGCGTTGAGCAATTGCTGAGCTGGACGGCAAACAGTGAACACTTTAAGTATATTCAGAAAAAGTTAATACAAGTAGGTGCTAAATTAATAACTGGCCCGAGAGGTACAGGGAAAACGCATCAAATGAGATGCGCATACAATACCTGTATTAATGACGAAAAACTACCTTTGCCAATTTATATAACATTCAATCACTATTTGAGATTAGAGACTTATCTGCATGATAGATCTAATGCATTAGACATCTTTCACGCTTGGGTTTTGTGTAAAATATCTTATGCGGTAATTGATAATTTTGATGTTGAATATAAATATGATTTTTTAAATAAAGATAATTTACTTCGATTTATAAAAGATATGGAATTAAATCGATATGAAGAAAATTATAATGAAATTATATCTACAATAAATATATCTATTACACAAGATTTAATACATCGAGCGATTGAAAAGAATGGTAGGAAAAGAGCAGTTTTATTTTTAGATGATGCAGCGTTAACATTAACTCGTGACTATATGATTGAGTTTTTCGATATTTTTAGAAGTATAAAGTCAGTTAAAATATCTCCAAAGGCTTCGGTTTATCCTGGCACTACTCAATATGGTCCTCGTTTCCATGTAGGTCAAGATGCTGAACAAGTCTCAATTTGGATGGACGTTCAAGATAAAGACTACATACCTTTTATGAATACTATAATTGATCGTAGGTTTCAGAATGAATTAAATATAGATGAAGCTATATTAAAATTTTTAATGTTTGCATCATTTGGAATCCCTAGGTCTTATATAACATTAATTCGTTCTTTTGTTGAATTTGATAAAGGTAAAAACCAACAACAGCGAATTAACTCAATAATTCAATCTAGATGTGATAATATCATTGAAGAATATTTATCCATTTCTGGGAAAATAAAGCAGTATGGAAGTTTTATTAATGTAGGTAATGATTTTTTATTTGGTTTGATAAATTCTGTAAAGGAATTTAATTATGAGAACTATGATAAAAAAGGAGATGATTTTAAGAAGAATATAATTGTAGGGATAGAGGATGTTGACGATAAAGCCGAAAGGATGATTAAATTTTTGATTGAGGCTGGTTTATTGTTCGAAATGTCTATGGTTTCTCATGGGCAAGAACGAAAATTAAGGCGATTTGTCCCACATTTGGCTTTGCTTATAAAAGAAAAGGCCCTGATAAAGAGTCGAGGTTTTAATGTTAATCAAATAGTGAATGTGTTAAGTGGTCCATCAGAAAAACATCCTATAAGAAGGAAGTTTAATCGTATAGTTTCAGAAGATGTTTTAGCTAGAATTAAGATTGATTTACCAGCATGCGTTAATTGCGGTACAGCTCGTATTGCTGAAGGTCAAAAATTTTGTCATATCTGTGGTCGCGAATTAGTTGATGGCTCAATTTTTAAAGAGTGCATGAAGAAGAAACTTTGTGAACTGCCATTTACTGAATTTCAACTTAATGTTATCGATATCTGTGGGTTTAAAACTGTCGAGGATGTTTTGATATCTGACAATACCATCGAGATATTGAAAAAGGTTAAGTATGTTGGACCTAAATACGCAGAAAAAATTGTGAATAAGATTAACACTTGGACAAATGAGTTTTTATACTAATGGCTAAATTAGAATTTTTGTTCTCTATATCTGGTGCTAGAAGTACAACTACTATACGCACTCATAATGTTTTTGATGTGTCTTATCAAGAATCTAGTAAATCACCTATTGATATTTATAAAAATAATATTCTTACATATAAAAAGTTACTCGGCTGTTTTATTTTGGAACCTGAATCTGGGAATTATGTTTCACTAGCAGCAAGTGGTAGTGAAGAGTGGAATAAGTTATCTAACCTTCTGATTCTCGGTTTTATTTCTTCAGTAGAAAGTTATATGAGATGTCTGCTGAGACGTATTTTATTGATTGATGATGATTCTAAGTTTAAAAGTTATAATCAAAAAGTAACCTATGGTGCCGCTGTTCACCATCAAGCAGTTATGTTACCAGAAGCGATAATGGAGGATTATTCATTTCATTCTGCATCTAATATTAAGGAAACTATAAAGAATATCACTGGTATCAATTTAAATAACAATAAAATTCCTGAATTAATTTCAGCATTTAGTGATTATGACTTTGTTGGGCAATTAAGGCATTGTGTTGTACATAGATCTGGTCTTTTTGGTTCAAATAATGCTTTATCTTTAGGTTTGGATGAGTATGGTGAGTATTTAGAAAAGCCGATTAAATTAAGCCTTATTGTTGTGCAGGAAGCAGCTAAAGCATGTGATACATTAGTTACTGAATTAAATGATGTGTTATTTAGGGAGTTGTTGGTTAGAACGATTAACAATTATCCATGGAAAGGTGATTTACGAAGTGATGGTAGGTATTTTGATCATTATTTTAAACTCTTTTCCCCTGAGGAAAATTTAGGCTTAAGAAATGATTGTTATGATAAATTTAGGACGGTATATAATTTACGTTATAGAAATAATGCCTAATTTCTCTTGGTTACTTACTTTAAATAACAACTTGTGAATATTTGGAGTGATGAATTGGTGGGCGTTTTGGGGTTATGCAGAGTAAATAAAAACGGCCAATCGAATTGGCCGTTATTATTTTCCGTTAGCAGTGGCTGCTTAACGATAAAATGCTTCTACTGTGCCTTTGATGGTTAACAGCAGAGGTTGACCGCGACGGTCTAAGGATTTGCTTGGTACTTTAACCCAGCCTTCGCTGATGCAGTATTCTTCAACATCGAAACGTTCTTTACCGTTCACGCGGATACCCACATCGTATTGGAAGACTTCAGCTACATGGTGGCGGCTGCGTGGGTTAACCGAAAGACGATCGGGTAATGCGGGTTGTGCTGTTGTGTCAGTCATGGTCGTTATCTGTAGTGAACAAAAAGTGCGTTATTGTAGGCAATCCCGCCGCCTTGCTCAAGGACTGTTGTTGTCAGTCTGTGACGCCTAAGCCGCTATCTTGGGCGAGTGGCACTCAGCGTGAGTTGTAGCATCTGCCTGTATCGTCTTTTGTTCGCACGCCCTGCAAGGTAAACTCTGGCGGCGTTGGCTATAGGTTTCGCGCTAAAGGCATCTTAAGGCTTAGTGCTTAGTGCTTAGTGCTTAAGGCACGCGCTTACAACTTATAGCCGCGCTCCGTTATTCACCCACATTCGACCCAAGGCCCGATAGTTAACTTGCCATGCATGATGATATTAGTATTCCCTTGCCATCCCTTATCCATCGTATCGGCCGCGAGGCGGCAAAGCGGGCGCAGGCAATGGCGCTAAAGCACGGCTGCGAGCTAAAGCGGGTGCGCCGCTCCCGTAATTGGAGCATCACAGGGCAGGCTATCGCGATTCAAAGCTGCTGTGGTGAGTTAACAGCCCAGAGTGATGCTGCCGAATTTGCCTTTATGATCAAAAAGATCGATACCGCCTTACTGCAACACGCCGATAAGCTTGAACCATTGAGTGCGAAATTAATCCGCCTGATTAACGAAAATCCCGCCATTACCTTAGGTGAGCTTATGCAGCAGACCCAATGCAGCATAACTGAGGCAAGATTGGCGCGCTTTGATGCCGAGCTCTGAGCTTGGGCGTGGTCATAAGCGGGCTGCCACTAAGAAAAAGGCCTCAATTGCTTGAGGCCTTTGGTGGTTAAAGATAGCTATTTATGCCGAATCGATTAACACTGAATCGATTAACACTTAATCGATTAACACTTAATCGACTAACGCCGACCGCCGACATGAAGTCTTAGGCGTTAAATCTTAAATTGACCCACAAGTTTACCCAGATTCGTCCCTTCCTGTGACACGGTTTGGCTCACTCTTGCCGCATCTTCGCTGGAGTGCAGTAGCTCATTCACAATTTCTTGAATAGCAAACACATTACGGTTGATCTCTTCGGTCACTGAGCTTTGCTCGGTTGCCGCGGTGGCGATTTGGGTACTCATATCATTGATGGCGGTTACTGCCGAGGTCACAGAGCCAAGGCTGTCTGAGATAGCGCGGGACGAGTCTACCGAACGCACACAACTCTGCTGACTCTCTTCCATGGTTTTGACTGCCAAGGCCACAAGCTTGTGCAGTTCGGATAGCATCTCGTTGATTTCTAATGTGCTTGATTGAGTACGACTGGCTAGGCTACGCACCTCATCGGCGACCACGGCAAAGCCGCGTCCCTGTTCACCTGCGCGGGCGGCTTCAATCGCGGCGTTTAATGCCAACAGGTTGGTTTGCTCGGCAATGCCGCCGATAACCGAGAGTACGCTGTTGATTTTTTTGGATTGTTCACTCAAGGATTGAATATTGCTGGCGGCATTATTGATTTGCGCCATCAGTGCCGAAATCTCCTCTAGCGAGGCATCGACACAACGCTGGGCATTGGCCACATCGCCCGTGGCGGCATGGGTAGCCTCGGCCACTTGGGTGGTATTTTGCGCTACTTCACTCGCGGTTGCAGACATCTCTGTAATGGCGGTAACCACTTGATCCGTCTCATTGTTATGGCTGATAAGCTGGCTCGACATCACCTTGGTTTGGTCGTGAATCGCGTTGGCCGCGCTTTTGACTTTGGCGGTCGCGTTTGCGACATCACCAATGATGGTTTGCAGTTTATCGACAAACAGGTTGAAGGAGCGGCCTAATTGGGCGATTTCATCCTCACCCGTCACTGTAAGGCGTTTAGTTAAATCGCCTTCGCCTTTGGCAATATCGTTTAAGTTATCGGCCATATTCTTAATCGGCGTCACCATGCGATGAGCAGTCAAAAGGATTACTGCGGCAGTAATTGCCGCCAGTATCAGGGCAATTAATAACACCCCAAGGGATTTACTCATCATTTGTTCATAGGCGGTTGCACGGTAATCCTCAACCACGGCATCGATATCATCAACATAGACCCCAGTGCCGAGCATCCAATCAGTACCAGGGATCATCATGGAGTAGCCGAGTTTTTCGATTTGCTCGTTGGTATTTGGCTTTTGGAAATAAAACGAGAAGTTACCGTCACCGTTTTTCGCGGCATTGAGTAAACCGACAATAATTTTGGTGCCGCGGGGATCGGTCATATCGATTTTATTTTGCCCTTCGAGATTGGGCATGACCGCATGGAATAGGTTTTTACCTTGGGAATCGTAAATAAAGAAGTAGCCCGAACTACCAAAGCGGATATCACGCAGGGCTTGATTGACATTGCCCTGTTCTTTTAACGATAACTGATATTGCACTATGCCTGCGGCGATTTGGGTGGCTTCTTTGATTTGGGTTTTACGCTCGCCAATCAGCTTTTCTCTAAATGCGGTGACCTCATCGGCAAGAGATTCTTGTTCAATATGGTAGGAAACAGTCATCAGTATGACGAGGGTTAAGAGTAACGGGAACAGCGCTAACAGGAGCAATTTGTTACGTAAACTGAGATTAGACATGCTTAACAACTCCGAAATAAGCCTCTATATTTGCAGGGCAGTATAACTA
Organism: Shewanella sp. LZH-2; assembly: GCF_016859145.1. NCBI lineage: Bacteria > Pseudomonadati > Pseudomonadota > Gammaproteobacteria > Alteromonadales > Shewanellaceae > Shewanella > Shewanella sp. LZH-2. Next base: position 3,882,154 of record NZ_CP069350.1, on the reverse strand, counting down.
ATCCCCATTGTTCTTAAGTGCTTAAGTTAACAAAAATCTAATGTAACCGACAAAAAACCTTAATGATATTTGACTTAAGGATGAGGGCGGCTCGCAGTACTTCGTTGATCTTAATCAAAGCCTCAATAAGCCAATGCGCTCATTATATTAGTTATTCTTGATGAAATGCGACAGGGCGTTTGTTCGCTTAAGTGGGCAAGAGTCGCAGCTCAAGCTTAATCAAAGTGAGGTGGACAAGGCGAGATGGACACATACCAAATGCGCACACTAAAAGGGGCAGGACTGTGACCAACCAACGGCTGATCACCCTCTTAAAAATCTGTATTAGCATCGGGTTGTGCCTGATTGTGCTTGGCATTTATCTGCATAACTTTAATGTGACCGTTGAAGCCATGGGCGTAAAAGGCATTATTATCAGCGCCGTTTGCGTTGCCGTTGGGATGGCCTTATCCCTGCCGACAAAGATGTATCTCACCTTTTTACTGGTTAAGCGCGAGGCGGATAAGCAAGGCGACGCTGAGCATTAACCCTTAGCCAAACCACAGTCAATGTCGCAATAAATCCCACAGTTCTACTTGCTGCTTATGGCATAAAAATCCCACTGGTGTTTTTTTAACATAATTAACCCAAGACTAATGGTCGAAAAACACCGATAATTCCCCCCAGATGATAGCGCCCAAGGGCAATGCTGTGCGGTAACGGATACGATTACCGCGTTTGAGCATATTGAGTGGAAAAATTCTAATGGAAATCAAAGTTAATTTTCTCGACAACCTGAGACTCGAAGCCAAGTTCGACGATTTTACGGTAACGGCCGATCAGCCTATCCGTTATAAGGGCGATGGCTCGGCGCCGAGTCCCTTCGACTACTTCTTAGCTTCTTCGGCGCTGTGTGCGGCCTACTTTGTGAAGGTATATTGTAAATCCCGCGATATTCCGACGGACAATATCCGCCTGTCGCAAAACAATATTGTCGACCCAGAAGATCGCTATAACCAAATTTTCCAGATCAATGTCGAATTGCCCGACGATATTTCGGATAAAGACCGCGAAGGTATTCTGCGCTCTATCGACCGCTGCACAGTGAAAAAAGTAGTGCAGACTGGCCCCGAATTTAGAATCGAAACCGTTGAAAACCTCGATGCCGACGCTAATGCCATGTTGATGGGTCATCCCGCTGGAGAGAGCAGCACCTATATTTTGGGCAAAGACTTACCGCTGGAGCAGACCATTGCCAATATGACGGCGATGCTCGCCGATTTGGGGATGAAGATTGAGATCTCCTCATGGCGCAACATCGTGCCCAATGTGTGGTCGCTGCATATCCGCGATGCCGCATCGCCCATGTGTTTTACCAATGGTAAAGGCGCAACCAAAGAGAGCGCGCTGTGCTCGGCCCTCGGCGAGTTTATCGAGCGTTTAAACAATAACTTCTTCTATAACGATCAATTCTTTGGGGTTGAGATCGCGAGTAGCGAGTTTGTGCATTACCCGAATGAAAAATGGTTTGCCTTAGAAGAGGATGATTCGCTGCCAGCAGGCCTGTTAGATGACTATTGCCTCGAGATTTACAATCCCGATGAGGAGCTTTGCGGCTCGCACTTAATCGACACTAACTCGGGCAATCGTGAACGCGGTATTTGTGCGATTCCTTATACCCGTAAATCTGATGGCGAGACGGTGTACTTTCCATCAAACCTGATTGAAAACCTGTTCTTAAGCAACGGCATGAGCGCGGGTAATAACCTGAAAGAAGCCGAAGTGCAGTGTCTCTCTGAAATCTTCGAGCGCGCGGTAAAACGCCAAATTATCGAGCAAGAAATCGTTTTGCCAGACGTGCCTATGTCGGTGTTAGAAAAATACCCAAGCATTCTTGCGGGCATTAAGGGCTTAGAAGAGCAGGGCTTCCCCGTGGTGGTGAAAGATGCCTCCTTAGGCGGCCAGTTCCCTGTCATGTGCGTGACGCTGATGAACCCGAAAACCGGCGGCGTATTTGCCTCCTTCGGTGCCCACCCAAGCTTTGAAGTGGCATTGGAGCGCAGCCTAACCGAATTACTTCAAGGTCGCAGCTTCGAAGGCTTAAACGATGTGCCAAAACCGACCTTTAACAGTATGGCGGTGAGCGAGCCAGAAAACTTTGTTGAGCACTTTATCGACTCAACGGGTGTGATCTCCTGGCGCTTCTTTAGCAGCAAGCATGACTATGAGTTCTGCGAATGGGATTTCTCTGGCACCAACGAAGAGGAAGCGGACCGTTTATTTGGCATTTTAGAAGATCTTGGTAAAGAGGTGTATGTTGCCGAATTTACCCAGTTAGGCGCATCGGCTTGCCGTATTTTAGTCCCTGATTACTCTGAGGTTTATCCAGTAGAAGACCTGATTTGGGACAACACCAACAAGGCGCTGGATTACCGGGAAGATATTCTGAATCTGCATTCCTTAAGCACTAAGCAATTGGTTAACCTAGTAAATCGCTTAGAGGAAAGTCAGCTGGATAACTACACCGATATTCGTACCCTGATTGGTATCGTCTTCGATGAAAACACCGTCTGGGGCAAGTTGACGATTATCGAGCTTAAAATCCTGATTTATCTTGCACTTGGCGCGCATGAAGAGGCGCTGGAATTAGTCGGTGAGTTTTTGCAATTTAACGACAATACCGTGAAGCGCAATTTGTTCTACCAAGCAATGAGCGCGGTACTGGAAGTGACACTGGATGAAGACCTTGAACTCGAAGACTTTAGCCATAACTTTACTCGCATGTTTGGTGCGGAAGTGATGGAACAAGTGGTCGGTAGCGTTACTGGTAAAGTCCGTTTCAGCGGTTTAACTAAGACCAGCATGCAGCTCGAAGGGATTGAACCGCACCTAAGACTTATCGAAAGCTATAAAAAACTGCACGCCGCTCGCAAGGCCAACGCGGTTAAGTAAGGCTCAACAGAGGCTTGCATCAAACTAACCTAAACAGTGTTGATGCAAGCCCCTAAATCGTAGTTCCTAGTTTGATGTTATAGGCCATCGTACAGTACTGTGTTTAATAAACGCAGCTTGTATTAAATACAGTATACTTTTAGAAAATAATCACCATAAAAAACACTTCCATTGCCAATATTTTTATATGGAATAGTATTTTTTTTAAAGTAATATGATTTGTTATTAACATCTAGCAATATATCATTGCCAAAATTGTAAGGTTTTCCTTCTAGATCTCTGATATGACTGTACCATATTCTAGATTGTATACTATTAAAAATTACGGATGTATTAACTGGTATTTTACTCTCAGAAACCATTCCCTGATTATTTTCTTCTGAATATACCATGGCAATAATTTCTTTTTTGCAAAGATTTTCAATATGCACATAAGTTCGAGGTGTTGTTTTAAATTTTACGGCGCTAAAATGTTTAATCGATTCAGTGCGATTCTTAATAATATTCTGAATATCCTGTATCATTTCAGTAGAGAAAAGAACCGCAGCACCTGATAGTCCATTATCCGATGAAGATGAAACTATCCCTAACACTCTATCTTTATCAGAATTCGGTGCCTTTATTAGTAATCCTGCACCACTAGAACCCGAGTAGATTTCACAGTCAAACTTCCCTATTAATGACTTGTGTTCTATTAAGTGACATTGCTGATACCATAATGTATTACCACTTTTATCTGCTGGATAACTTAGTAAACTAACATTAGGGTTTTTAGTGGTTAACACATCTTCTGCTGCAATAGGGGAAACATATCCGTACTGCTTCCCTAAGCCATATCCTGTTTGGCTGTTTGTGACTTTTAGTATAGCTAAATCACTCGTATTTGGTTTGCGATTGAGTGAGACTAAACCATTTTTGAATTGTAAAATATCTTTATAATCAGTGGTTAAATATTTTTTGTGAACCCAGCCTTTTTCAATAAACACTCTTGAACGAATTTGCTTTCCATCGCCAAGGTATTGTGGAATAAATTCTGCATTGAGCACACCCTCACCAGTCATATGGTCGATAATGCAGTGCGCCGCTGTCATAAGATAGTCATCAGCAATTAGAATACCCGTACATAGTGATTGAGTATCTTTGCTAAATCGATTTCTTGTAATGACCAGAGTACCTACGCTTTGAGCTGACAACACTTGATTGATATCTTTAATCTGTATTCTGGAGCTTATCGTTGAGCTTTTAACAGAATGTTCCGTAGAGTCGGCATGGAAACTACAAAGGAGTAGAATGAATAATGCTATATTTAGTAATCTCATTTTCTTATTTTTATTTATTATGTTTTTAGGATAGCTTTCCAATATCAGCTTGATAAATTGCCCATTCTTCTACTTCGCTTAGCTTTGTTTTTGCTGCTATCATTGCTATTGCAAAATTAATCGGTGCTAATAGATAAAAAATTATTCCACTTCCTAATATGTAACATCCTAAAATATGAGTTATTGCTCCGATTAGCCCTGTGGGGATACGATGCTCTGGTCTAAAGGTTCTTCCAACAAAGCGTGAAAACATGCCAATTACAGCTGGAGGCAAAATGCATAAAATCCAAATAGGTCCATTAACATTCATAAAAACAAATGATATATAAATTGCTAGCGCCGGAATGGTACCGACCAATGCGCCAAAAATAGCACCCATAGGTTTGCATTTTTTCATAACATTATTATATGCTGTTTTCATCTCTTCCTGAGAATATCTCATTATATTAGCCTTGTTTAAATTTTGAGTGTAAATATTTTTCTGTTGACTTGATTATGTATAAGCAATCATGTCGTCTAAGGTAAAATAGGGTTAATAATTGTAAATGAGTTTATTCACTCTATCAATTTATTAATCTTACAATAACTGGTTTTTTTGATATTTATCTTAAATGTTTTTGTATATTAGGCTTGTTTGAATTTGTTTTATTACAATGTGTTATGATTATAAGGTCATAAATTCTGGGGGTGATATATTGCAAGGTGAACTCATATCAAGCTCTATACTATCCTATTGTCGGAAATTAAGCCGTATTGGCTATTACGCGATTCTTACCATTCCGCTTGGCTTGATAGAGCGCGGCATCGGCGCGTTTTAAGGTGTCTTCATAGGATTTATCGCTCGCCTCTATGGTGGCGACACCAATACTGACAGTGGCGAAGAGCCCTTTTACGGCGTGTTTTTGTAGTGCTTTGAAGCAGCAATCGCAGAGAAATTCTGCAAACACTATGGCTTGATCGTATTCAACGCCGGGCAGGGCGACGACAAACTCATCCCCACCAAAACGGTAGGCACTGTCGGTTTTGCGAAATTGCTGCTTGCAAGTGTCGGCCACTGCCATGATGACGTTATCACCCGCATGGTGACCAAGTTGATCGTTGATCAATTTTAGATTGTCCAGATCGAGCACTAAGATCGAGGCGGGAATGCGGTGCCGACTATAGGTATCGAACAGCAGGTTTAAGTCGCGCTCTAATCGGCGACGGTTAAATAGTCCTGTGAGTTGGTCTGTATCGCTTAATTGCCGAAGCTGGACTTCAAGCTGATGGCGTTTGGAGATATTGCTGGCGACCCATAGCACCACGGGTTCATTATCGACGAGAAAATCTAATGCCTGAATGCGCCCTTCAAACCAAATAGGTTCGGTGGGGCCTTGTTCGGGTAAGCCTTTGATATCTTTGTTACTGAGCTCATATTCTTCGATGAGCAATTTACGGCTGATTAAAGCTTGTTCAATAATGCTGAGGTAATAATTGGCTTTTTCTTCGTTTAATACGTCACTGATATATAGGCCGACTAATCCACTACCATCATGGTAATAACGATCATCTTTACCGCCAAACACCGCAATATAACGGCCACTTTGGGAAAGGATAAACGCTGGATCGGGAAGGGCGTCCAGCACTAAAGCGATTTGCTCAACATTGATCATCAAATCTACTCCCTGACACATTTTATGTGTTCATTATCCTTGCTACTGCAAATGTCATTATTGGCAGTTATTTGGTTTTGAATTTAGCTTTTTTTTGTGGATATTCAAACCGTAAACTTGGGTTCAGCATTGTTAACAATATGATGAATAGTCGACTAGCTTTATCAGTTTAGGTGGTTTTTGTGGTCAAATCCTCGATCTGCAAACAATTAGGGTTAATCCCATTTAGGTGAGAGTGTAAACTTTGGCGCATTAACATTTAAAACGAGGAAATGCCATGCACACGGCAGATGATTTTATTCAGTATTTAGCGCTTGAGCAGCATGTAGAAGGCGGATATTACCGTTCGTCTTATCGCTCCGATTCGGCCTTTGATCCGAGTCGTCAGCTGTGGAGCAGTATTTATTTCTTATTGCGAACGGGCGAAGTGTCGCATTTTCATCGACTCACGGCCGATGAGATGTGGTATTTCCATGCGGGGCAATCATTGACGATTTATATGATTTCCCCCGAAGGCGAGCTGACCACGGCGCAGTTAGGACTCGATTTAGCTGCGGGCGAAAGACCACAGTTTTTAGTGCCTAAGGGCTGCATTTTTGGCTCGGCGATGAATCAAGATGGATTCTCGCTGGTGGGCTGTATGGTATCACCCGGTTTTACCTTCGATGACTTTGAGTTGTTTAGCCAAGAAGCTTTGCTGGCGATGTATCCGCAGCATAAAGATGTGATCTACAAGCTGAGTCGACCAGAGGCGAAATAGCGCCGTTAGATCATTGCGTTATCATGCAATAGGTTATTCGTTGACTGGATTCAATCGCCGCATGTCTTTTATCTAGACATGCGGCTTAGTGAGGATTAAGTGCGAATAATGTGGGTTACTTGCACCATGGCATCACGTGCCGATTGGCTGACGCCAGCGAGTTGGAAGAAGCCGTGGATCACCCCTAAATAGCGGCGGCAATGGGCATCGACGCCTGCCTCTAATAGGTTACGGAATAGCTGCTCGCCCTCATCTAACAGGGGATCGAACTCGGCGGTAATAATGTGGGTTTCGGGTAAACCTGCTAAATCCTGGCTACGCAGTGGGCTGGCTTCAACATCGGTTCTGGGATGCCAGTCGAGGTACATATCAAAGCCTGTGAGCAGCGTGTCGCGGGTGATAATGTACTTGTCGCCATTGTCGATATAACTCTGGCTTTTGGCGGTCGCATCCAACATCGGATAGATAAGCACTTGTTTTTTAGGCAACCATTGCCCTTTGGCCTTTAACCGCAGGCAAGTGACTAAGGTTAAATGGCCGCCGGCACTGTCGCCCATCAGGGTGATATGGGTGTTATCGCCGCCCCATTGCTGGCAATGTTGCTGCACGAGATTGGCCGCATTGAAGGCATCGTCATGGGCTGCTGGGTACACATGCTCAGGGGCGAGACGATAGCTAACCGCCACCACTAATGCGCCGGAATCATTGGCAATTTTACGCAGTTGCTGATTATGGGTGGCGATGCCGCCGCTAACAAAACAACCGCCGTGATAGTAAATAACCACGGGTAAATTGTTATCCGCCGAGGGCTTAAACAGGGTTAATTCTATACCCTCAAGGGATAAGGTTTTAACTTCAAACACAGCCTCCGGCTCGCCTGCCAATACTGTGCTGGCGATATAACCTTGGCGGCGTTCTTCAAGGCTTTGCTCGCGCACCGAAGGGCAACCTGCGGCGATAAACTCGCTCACCAATTGTTTAATTCCGTCTTCTAAATAGAGTTGGCTCATGTGCAGTTTCCCTGAATATATTCGGCGAGCGCTTATCGCCCTTTGTGGTCGGCAAAGTGTATCGGCTCAATATTAAAAAGGGTAGTGTATATTGGGTGATAAGGTATTAATCCCTGCTATTTCAGTTGATTAGCAGTTATTGATTAACGCTTATTGATTTGTCATTGCCGATGTTTTGTGACCCCTATGTATTGAGCTTCGCCCGATGAATACGGTTGCAGGGGCAGGTTTTAGGTTTGATGAAGGATTGAGCACAATCTAAAAATGTAAGAAAATTACCGTTCGCCAGCCTTGGCGTGCTATTGCTATTTCACTTGTCTTCCCGCGGTAAGGATCGGACGTGGCCACACCAGCTAAAACCCTGCAACAACGCATGGGCATTGTCGCCCTCACTTGGCCGATTTTTATCGAAACATTGCTGCAATCCTTACTCGGGATCAGCGATATTTTTATGCTGAGCCATTATTCCGATAATGCGGTTGCGGCGGTCGGACTCACCACCCAATTGATGTTTTTTATGATGGTGATGTCCATGATGGTCAGCACGGGCGCCAGCATTCTGATCAGCCAAAATAATGGTGCGGGGCGAACCCAAAAGGCGACCGATATTGGCGTGGCCAGCGTGGCCTTAAGTTTAGGTTTAGCCGTGATTATGGGCACCTCGATGTTTTTCGGTGCCCACGGCATTATCGGTTTATTTGCGCTAGAGCCTAAGGTTGCGGGCTATGGTTACGATTATCTGCTGATCTGCGGCAGTTTAAGTATCGGGCTGGTGATGAACATCGCCTTTGCTGCCATCTTACGTAGTTACGGTTTTACCCGCTCGGCTATGTTGGTCACATTGAGCACGGGATTGATGAACGTGCTCGGTAACTATATTGCCCTCTATTCTCCCTTTGGTTTGCCGGTTTATGGGGTAACTGGGGTGGCGATTTCGACTGTCACCAGCCAGATGATCGGCGCCTTGATTATGCTGGCGGTGATCCGCAGTAAGCGTATTCCGCTGCCAATGCAACGACTTAAGTTATTGCCGCGCAGCACCTATTGGAGCGTGATGCGCATTGGTTTGCTTAATGCGGGCGAAATGCTGTCCTACAATGTGGCGCAGATGACCATCATCTATTTTATTAGCCAGATGGGCACCTTATCGTTAACGGCTTATACCTATGGCTTGAATATCAGTCGCTTTATTTACTGTTTTTCGGTGGCATTGGGGCAGGCGGCGCAAATTCAAACCGGTTACTACGTCGGTAAACAATGGTTTGATGAGATAACGCTGCGGGTGCAAAAGTATTGCTTAGTAGGCTTTATCGTCTCCCTTGCCATAGTGTTAACCTTTTATTGGCAGCGTTTTACCATTGTGGGTTGGTTGAGTGAAAACCCAGAAGTGATTGAACTTACTGCACTTCTGCTATTGTGCTCTATCGCGCTGGAAACCGGCCGAGTCTTTAATCTGGTGATTATTTCGGCATTAAAAGGCGCGGGGGATGTGGCGTTTCCGGTGCGCGTGGGCCTGTTTAGCATGTGGGGGATTGGCGTACTGTTAGCTTGGTTCTTTGGGCTGCATTTAGGTTATGGCGTGCTTGCCGCTTGGCTTGCTGTTGCGGCCGACGAGTGGGTGCGAGGCTTGATTATGGTGCACCGTTGGCGCTCGGGTCGCTGGCAGCGTTTTACGCGTATTCCGCCAGCAACCTCAGCTTAAATCGTTCTGATAATAAAAGGTCAACCCTTATTGGTTGCCCCATTTGCCCGATTTCAGCAGTTCATTTTTAAATTGTAGATACCTTGGGTGCCCTGCATCGGTTTCGATTTCCATGGTGCTGTAGGGGGCAAAAAGCGCACCGGGAATTTGGTAACCTCGCGTCAACACATCCTCTAATGAGGGCATAAAACATTCTTTAATCGGGTCAAAATGGATTTTATAACTGGCATAGCCGCGCTTAACAAAACGCTCGGTAATATCTGTAAATAGCTGTCCAAATGGGGTATCGAGTGTCTGTGGCGTGGAGTAATAAAAGCCTTGTCCGTACCAGTAAAGCAATAAAGCGGTACCCGCATCGCAGAGCGGATGTTCGATAATCGCCCTCACCATATCGGGATCATGGTCATCCCAATTCAAGTTACCCGCGACAAAATGCAATTCCTCCATACTTTGTAAGTCACTGATACAGAAGATTTGTATCACCGCTTTGCCAAAGTAGGCGCTGTATTCATGTAAAGCGTCATAATCGGGATCGGCGAGCAATTTGGCGAGTTGTTGCTGATTGGCAATACAGCCTAATTCTGCGCATTCATAGGCGCGAATAAATTGTTCTTGGGTTAATAACTTGGCCACGTGCTTCCTTAGGAATGTTGAAATAACCGCACTCGCCAGCTCTGCGAGAGCTGGCGAGGAATTGGAGAGTCTTAGGCGTTAAGCTTGCTGTTGCAGCAGGGTACGGCACAGCTTGATAAAGTCAGAAGAAGTCACAATCCCCAATACTTTCTTATCGTTATCGACTACGGGTAAGCAACCGAGTTTATTATCGATAAAGTATTCTACCACCACGGTTAAGGGTTCATCCGCAGTTAACTGCTGGCAGTCTTTGTCCATCACAGTCGCTATGGGGGTATAGCGTTCTTTGCGATCGAGCGCGCCTTGGCCGTATTTATTCAACATAGACAATACGCTGGCGATCATCTTTTTGTGGGTAAGAATACCGACTAATGTCCCGTCGGTTTCAGAAATAACAGGTAAATGGCGCACGCTGCGGGTTTGCATTAAATGGTGGGCATCTTTAAGGCTCGCACCATCGCTGATGCAGATGACCTCTGTGCTCATAATATCGCTGACTTTCATCCTAAATTCCTTTTTTAACAATGCTCTGGTTTGACTCAGCATGAGCCAAAATCTGAGCGATTTGCCTCTTATTCGATGTTAGCAGCTTCATTGCGCCTTATGCCAGTATTGTACAAATAAAGTACGATATTCAGTATAAGGCTATGAATTAAAAGAAATCATAAAAGGCTGACAAAGATGTCACAAATGTGTAACAGTGATGTCTCACAATCGGGGCCTCATTAGACCTCATACCAGTGAACCCTCATCTTAGAAAGGAATAATAATAATGAAACGAACCGTGACTCGTCGTGATTTTTTAGCCATGTCAGCCAAAGGTATTGGTGCCGCAGTGATTTCCTACGGCCTAATGGGGTGTAGTGACAGTAATGATGATAACTCTGTGCCCGCACAGTTTTTACATGGGGTTGCCAGTGGTGACCCCGCGCAGGATGCGGTGATCCTTTGGACCCGCGTGACGCCGGATTCTGCGGGGGATGTTAAAGTCAGCTGGCAAGTCGCCAGTGATGCAGCGTTCTCCCAATTAGTGACCACGGGGGAGATGGTCACTAATGCTAATCGTGATTACACCGTTAAAGTTGATGCCCGTGGTTTACGTGCGGGACAAACCTATTTCTACCGCTTTATGACGGCTGATAAAATCTCTGTCGTGGGCAAAACCCGTACTTTACCGGAGGGAGAGGTGAGTTCAGTCAAGTTAGCCGTGATGTCCTGCGCTAACTTTCCTGCGGGTTATTTTAACGTGTATGAATTGGCTGCGGCGCAGGATGATCTCGATGCCGTGGTGCATCTTGGGGATTATATTTACGAATATGCCCGTGGTGGTTATGCCAGCGAACATGCGGCAGAGCTTGGCCGTGAAGTGTTACCCGCCAATGAGCTACTAACACTTAGCGATTATCGTACCCGTTACGCCCAATACCATACCGATGCCAGTCTGCAAAAACTGCATGCTAAAGTGCCTTTTATTACGGTATGGGACGACCACGAAGTAGCAAACGATACTTGGCGTGATGGCGCTGAGAATCATAACGAAGGTGAAGGGACTTTTGCGGCACGCAAAGAAGCGGCGTTGCAAGCTTACTTCGAGTGGCTGCCGATTCGTCCATGGCGTGAGGGCAACCATGAGGAGATTTACCGTAGCTTTAGTTACGGTAATCTAGTCGACTTACATATGCTCGATACGCGTGTGTTAGCCCGTGATAAGCAGCTCGACTATGCCGACTATATGGATGCCAGCACGGGCGCCTTCGATGGCGAGCGTTTCCGCGCCGATGTGACATCGACCTCTCGCACCATGTTGGGTTTAACCCAATTACTCTGGTTACAGGGCACCTTATTGCAAGCCACGGGTACTTGGCAGGTGTTGGGTCAGCAGATCCTCATGGGCAAAATGTCTCTACCTGCCGCGATTGCCACCCAGCAAATGAGCATTCCACAATACGCCATGCTTGGTGCGCTGGCTAAGTTAGCGGCCCGCGCAGCGGCAAATGATCCAACCTTAACGGCGGCGGAATTACAGTATTTACAGGCCAACCAAGCCCTGTTAACGCCAGAGGTGATCGCCCTACTACAACTGCCATCTATTCCTTATAATTTGGATGCATGGGATGGTTATGCCTATGAAAGAGAAGTGATTTTAGGCACGGCTAAATCGAAAAATCACAACCTAGTGGTGATCGCGGGTGACACCCATAACGCCTGGGCGAATGAGCTTAAAGACGTCAACGGTAATAGTGTTGGGGTGGAGTTTGCCACAAGCTCGGTATCATCACCTGGTTTGGAATATTACTTAAATCTGCCTGTGGAGCAGATCCCCGCGACCGAGGCGGCAATTGTCGAATTGGTACCGGATCTTAAATACACCAACCTCAAAGATCGCGGTTTTATGACCTTAACCTTCACTAAGGAAGCGGTGCGTAGCGACTGGCATTATGTCAGCACGATTCTGGCGAAGGAGTTTGAAGAGTCGACCAGCCGTAGCTACAGCGCCATGACTAAGGTCGGTGAACATATTATCAACCCAGTGAGCTAACTTAAGCGCCAAACTTAAGCTCCATCCTTTGCGCTGAGCTTGTGCTCGTTCCTTGTTGGCCACCTTGGGGTGGCCTTTTTTTTACGCGTTTTTGTTAGTTCCGTCCTAAAAATGCAAAATAAACCGCAGTTAATCTACAACTTATTACTATTACTGCAGCACGGTGGTTTTTTTTGGTATAAAATTCGCTCCCAAAATTCGGCGGCTGCCTACACTTGCTAGGACTCTTATAAAGAGAATGCTGTTCTCGTGTTTTGGACGCCGAACAGACCTTACTAGGTAAAAAGCTACGCTTTGCCGCCTAAAATCAATAATTAAGATGGGGATCGGTGTCATGTCAGAAAAATATTTCGTTACCGCACAGCAACTGCTCGAAGATTCATTTCTATTAGCTTCACAGGTTTATGAGAGTGGATTCCGTCCGCAGTTTATCGTGGGTATTTGGCGTGGCGGTGCTCCAATCGGGATCGCGGTACAAGAGTTTTTCGACTTTAAGAAGGTTGAAACCGACCATATCGCTGTGCGTACCTCGTCTTATTACGGTATTGGTACCGACAAGCAAAGCAAAGAAATCAAAGTACATGGTCTGCATTACATTGTTGAAAATGCCAATGCTAGCGATAGCTTACTGATTGTGGACGATGTGTTTGACTCTGGCCGCAGTATCCATGCGCTGAAGGAAAAGTTAAGCCAACTGATGCGCTTAAATATGCCGCAGGATATTCGTATCGCTTGCCCTTATTACAAGCCAAAGAATACCGCTGTGCCTTTAAAGCCTGATTACTATATTCATGCCTCTGAAGACTGGTTAGTGTTCCCACATGAAGTGACGGGTTTAACGCCGGAAGAAATTGCCGAAGGTAAGGGCGATTTAAAAAATATTCAGCATCTTTTTAAGTAAAAAGAATCTGTTAATAAAAAGCGTTAGCAGTTTTTGCTAACGCTTTTTTGTTTCTCGGTATTTGAAATAGGGCCTATTGTTTTGGCCTATAAATCCATGCAGTTGGCATAGTAAGTCACAGTCGCTGGCCAGTCCGAAAACACGCCAATCACGCCCACATCTTTAGCTAACACATCGAGTAATTCGTAGGTATCGCCCTCATTATCAATGGCATCGGTAATACTTTGATAATAAAAGCCGCCACCATTTTTTAATAAACCAGAACGCTCCAGCGACCATGTGATGATCTTAAGTCCCGAGGCTTTAGCTGCCTTAGCGTATTCCGAGGGAATGATTTTTTTATCCGCATCTAAGGCGACTAAAACCCAGAGTGGCGGCGCGATAATTTCGACGCCTTGGGTCTTTAAATCCGCCATTGAGGGTGACCAAGTCGCTGGATTTTGCGGATCGAAGGCGTTGTTATAATCGTACCTGTCATCGAGAAATACTGCCTGTTTAGCAAATTCAGGCGCGTTGGCGACCCAATATTTAATGTCATCCAAAATAAAGGATTGAGGAAAGACCTGTGAGGCATCGACACCTGCTGCGGTATATTCATCGAGCATCTTCTGAGCGTACTGCTGCTGAGTAAAACCATCGAAGGGCATAGCTACGCTCGCGGCTTTTAGCTCGGGCGTCATTTTTACACCGGCCTTTTTAAACATCTCAATGCTTTCGGCGTGGGTCATTAGGGTGCCATTGCCAGCATATAAATCCGTGCGCCACTTAGGCGTACCATTCATAAACTCCTCGACAGTGGTGGCCTTGGGATTCTCGCCCTCCATCTTCCCCTTTAAGGTTTTAAACTCGGCAAGGGTGATATCACTGGTACAGCAGGTTGCTGTGGCGGCAATGCCATTGGCCGGATCGGCGGGCGTAAAAGGCACAGAGCATTTATTGGCAAGTTCGGGAATGGCCAAAATATTGGTCGTGCTGGCGAGATCGCACTGAGAGTGGCGGCAGACTAAGGCTTTATCGGCGGTAAAGGTCACATCACACTCGACGATACCCGCGCCGGAATCAATAGCCGCTTGGTAGGATTCTTTGGTGTGTTCAGGAAACTGCATCGCCGCGCCGCGATGACCAATGGAAAACTCACTGCGATAAAAATGATCAGTGGTGCATTGCTCTAAGCGGGTTTTAAGTGTGCTGTCTTGCATCTGGCGCACCAGAAACAGCGGCCGCTCACCCACTTGGGCCGCAACCATTTGAGTGGTGGGTGCTGTGGTCTCGTTATCTTTAGTATCACTGTTGCAGCCAGCAAGCAGAGCTGTTGTGGCAAATAGCATGTAGCGTGTTATTGGAGAGGTTTTCATCATCTTTCCTAGATTGAGTTTTTGTGAATGGATTCACCTCACACTCTAAAATGGCTAGATGACTAAATATGTTCAGTTTTATGATCAAAACAAGAAAAGTTACCGTTTGCCCGCCGCTTTTACGCTAGCTTGATACTGAGCTTAGGACTAAGATTAGGGCGAAAAATCATCTAGCATGTCGCGTTACTTTTGGGATTATTACGGCTATTTGAAAGTGCTAAGCATGAAAATTTTCTCGTAAGCGATCTTTCTGTGCCGAAATCAAGTAAACTGCGCTCCTTTTGTTTTATGATGGCGTTTGTATCGCTTGATAAGACAAACGTGGCAAGCATCATTTAGGAAATAGAGCAGAATGAGCAAGGGTAAAAAATACGATTTTCGCGTCACTCAAGCTGAAAATGGTTGGAAGACGGAAATCACTCGTCGTATGACGTCGACTAAGACGGTTGTGTCGAAAAGCCATGATGGTTTTGCGACTGAGGCCGAGGCACAAGCTTGGGGTCAAGCCGAGCTGCAAGTGTTTTTAGGCACACTGGTTGAGCGTAATAAGCGTCGCTCAGAGAAACAAGCTAAGGCTAAATTAGCGGCTGCATTAGCAGCGGAAGCGGCAACTGACGCCGATGATTTTGATGATGAAGACGAGTTCGGCGAAGAATAAATCGCAGAAGAAATCTCGGAACAAAAGTCTCGAAGGCAAGCTGGCTTGTGAGCCAATCTGCATTCAACAAAAAGCGGACCCAAGGTCCGCTTTTTGTTATGCCATCTTAAGGTATTCCCCTAAGTAGCTGTTAGGCAATGGGATTAGCCTTGAATTTTAAAGCTACCTTGCATAATCGCCCAGTGACCTGGGAAGCTGCAGAAGAATTGGTAAGCTTCAGTTGGGCTCATACCCGCAGTACTAAATTTTATCGAAGTAGATTCACCGCCACCCACTAACGCAGTGTGAGCAATAACACGGGTATCACCGGCTTTAACATAAGCTGCATCGGCACCAGCACTCATTCCATCGGTCGCAACGGCAGACATATCTGCGGCTTTAGTTAATACCCAGTTGTGGCCCATAGCGGCTTTGGGCAGGGTACCAGTGTGCGTTAGGGTCAGTGTGACTTCTTTACAGGTAGCAGGAACAGATAGCTCTTTAGTGTCAAATTGCATTGCGTCAGTCGCAGCAATCTTGAGTTCACATTCGTTAGCACTCGCTTGGCTGGCGACGAATAATCCTAGACCGAGTAGGCTTGCGCTAGTCATGTTACGGAAAGTGGTGCTTTTCGCTTTCATCTGGTACTTCCTTATTCTGAACAAGGTGGATCGAGCCGTTTGACTCGAGTATGCGCTGCTCAGCATAGGTTGAATTCATTAAATGGGAATGAATTCGGTATGTAAATTATGTATATACAACTTTTGATTGAAAGAGATTGAGTGCGACAATTTGCCGCACTCATCAGGCATTAACGCGGCACTTCGTTGCGGTAGGGAATGGCGCGTTGTGCGCCTTCACGGGTAACCGTAATCGCCGATGCCGCATTGGCAAAGCCGACGGCGGCGGCAATCGACATACCTTCACTTAAGCCGACAACCAGTGCACCGTTGAAGGTATCACCAGCGGCGACTGTATCTATGGCTTGTACTTCAAGTGCCGGAATTAGCCCGGTAAAGCCTGCGCTACTGATAAATGCACCTTTGCTGCCTAAGGTGATCACTACCGTCGCAATCCCCTGTTGATGTAGCCATTGGGCGGCGAGTTTGGCATCTTCCTCATGCTTGACCTCTATACCCGTTAAGGCTTCGGCCTCGGTTTCATTGGGAGTAATAATGTCGACCCATTTGAGGTAGTCCAGCTCCTGAGTGGCCGCTGGCGCAGGATTAAGCACAGTGGTGATACCAAGACGTTTGGCCATTTGCAGTGCATTACTCACCGTCTCAGTGGGTGTTTCGAGTTGGATCAGTAGGTATTGTGCATTGGCAAACAGGGCGTAATGTTTTTCTAACTCGGCAGGGCTGAGGTGGGCATTAGCCCCAGCGGCAATCCCAATAGTGTTTTCGCCATTTTCAGCGATAAAAATCATCGCTGTACCTGTACTCATATTGGCAACTTGAGTGATGCCATCAGCTTGTATACCGTCCTTGAGCCAACTATTGCGCATTTCATTACCGATACCGTCTTGGCCTACATGGCAAATAAAATCCACGCGAGAATCGGGTAGACACAGGCGAGCGCAAGCGACGGCCTGATTTGCGCCCTTGCCACCATGTTCTAGCCGATAACTTCGGCTTTTTAGGGTTTGTCCGGGAGCGGGCAAATACTCAAAATTCATGACATGATCGGCGTTGGCACTGCCGATAACGAGAATATGGCTCATGGAAGGTTCACCTTAGTGTCATCTGCGGTTGAGATACGTTGGAGTGTAGGCCGCTAAGCTGTCAACTAACAAGTCAACAAAGCCTTGTCTGTCGAGTCCAAACAGTACAGTGGCATTCGCAGGTTTAGCCGTAAGCTGATAGCGGTCGACTACCGTCATCCCCAGCGTTAATTCGCTCTGGGTTTCAATCTCTACTCGACAGTCTTGGGCATCAAACAGTTCAGGTTTGAGTAGCCAAGCAATAGTGCAGGGATCGTGCAGCGGCGCACCCACAAATCCCCATTTGGGATCCCTATGATAAATCATAAAGAAATCCAGTAACTCGGCGACACATTTAGCCACAGGGTTGGGAATAGCACGAATACGTTCGATATCTTCATCCATGATCTGCGCCTGATGTGTTACATCGAGGCCGCACATGGTAATGGGAATGCCGGATTTAAACACGATATCGGCGGCTTCTGGGTCGACAAAAATATTAAACTCGGCGGCAGGCGTCCAATTGCCGACACCCGCTGCACCGCCCATCAATACAATGCGTTCGATCTTGGCGTGTAATTCGGCGTGGCTTGCAAGTAATAGCGCGATATTGGTAAGTGGCCCTGTGGGAACCAGTGTCACGGGCTTATCACTTTGACGCAGCTGCTGCGCCATCAACTCAACGGCATTGATGCTTTGTGGCGTAAAGCTGGGTTCTGGTAATACTGGGCCGTCGAGTCCGGTTTCGCCGTGGACATTATCGGCAATGATTAACTCACGGCTTAAGGGTTTAACCGCACCGCCCGCGACCGGAATATCACTGCGATTTAATAAGGTTAAGATCCGCAGGGCGTTATTAAGTGTTTTATCGGGGGTTTGGTTACCCGCGCTAGTGGTGACGGCGAGTGGAACGAGCTCTGGATGGGCGAGGGCTAAAATGAGCGCAATGGCGTCATCATGGCCAGGATCGCAATCCAGAATAATAGGACGAGTCATACTGTTACTCCTTTAAACAGCGCAATGGAGGCTTAGAATAGCACGCTAAAGCTTGAAGACAGTGAGTCTCATAGTGTCTTTACAATAAACTGTGAGCATTTTCTGATTTATCTTCATAAGCTGCTACAATAGCGCCCGCTTTAGGCACAATAAAGATAGATATTCAATGCCTTAAATATCATGGAATGATAAGGACGTTCTGGCGTGTTGGTGAATCCTAGTCAATTAACCTCGAGTACCTCCACTCGTTTTTTGGGGTGGTTAGAAATACTCTTAATCTGTATCCCTCTGCTGCTTTTTAGTTTTGCCGCCTTGTTCCTCTGGGAAGGCGTGCAAAAGTGGTCGTTGGTCAATCAACTTGAAGAGCGTGGTGCTGTCGCCATTGGCCGGGTGATTGACACTGAGTATCGGAGTGAACGAGGTTCGAACGGCATCTCTCGCCAAAGATTGGTGTGTTTGGTGGAGTATCACACCGCCGAGGGCGAGCAAATTCGTCAGTGGGATCTCGATGGTGTGGATTGCCGTGCAACTTATCAATTAGTCTCGCCGCAGGATGATACGCCGGGGGCATTAGTGCCCAACTATGCGCAAAGTGCTGTGAGCTACTTGCCTGATGCACCAACACGGGCGAGCGCCAATCTTGAATTAACCCGCGATCGCGCCAAACTGGACGTTGGCTTTGGCGTCGCAGGCTTATTATTTGGCTTGTTTGTCGGTTATTTCTGTTTGAACTTATTTAGAATTCGTTGGGCTGAGTGTCGTTATGTGCCAATGGTCAAGCGTTTAGGACTGCAGCAGGATTACGCTGGGATTATCAATCTGCTTGAAACCTACAGGTGCCACCCCGCCGCGAATATTCTGGTATGGGAAGCAGCCGATCATATCGGCCATTGCCGTGAGTTATACCCGCGTTTTGTTGCCTTATTTGCCCAAATGCAATCTGTGCCAAGCAAAAAACAGTTAGAACCGATAGATGAAACCATTGTGATGATTAGCTTTTATCGCTTGAGTTCCTTAGGGTTTCACGACTTGGCACTCGCGATGTTAGCCCGTAGCAATCAAGCTTTGTCGGCAAGAACCTTGGCAACCTTTGTACTGATAACTCGCACTTATCAGCTCCCTTTGGCACTGACATTATCGGCAGAAAAGCTCAAGGCATTGGAGGCACTTTGTTATGCCAAAGAGCTCAGTTTTGGCTTGGAGGATGAAAAACAATGCTGTGTCGACCTTGCTGCCCGCATCGAATATTTACTTTGGTTAGTTAAATGGGTACTCGATAATACCCATAGTGCGGTGGAGCAAACGGTTAGCCCCGTGCAAGCGCGGATCTTGGCGGCGTTTGGCCAGAGAATGGCGCTGCAAACACTCAGCCTCGACAGCGCTCAGGTGATTGATAAACATACACAAGTATTATTATCTCGGTTAGATGCGAGTCATGGTTTTCAGTGCGCATTGAGGCCGATAATGGAGTCATTATCGGATAACGTAGCGCAACATATTCAACAACTCACGTTTTCAGCAACGACAAGGAAATAAGTTATGCAGTCTTATTCAATTCCTCGCCCTTTGGCATTGGTAGCAGCCTTAATCGCCCTACAATTAACGGCTTGTAGTCAGCCGAAACCCGTAACCGTGTTCGAAAATGATAAAGAAGCCTTATTGCAGTTTGATAACGGCAAACTGCTCCAATTTAAGGAAAATCCGAGTCCACAGTACCGCCATATTCCCTGTGATTTACCCGCTGTCGAGACTGTTGTGACCAATAGTTCGGCCTTTGCGGCGTTAACACAATCCGGTGAGGTGATCACTTGGGGTGATAGCTATGCTGGTGGCGATAGCCGCGAGGTGACTGAGCAGCTTAAGCAAGTTAAGCAAATCGTCTCGATTAAAGATGGGTTTGCCGCGTTACGTCAAGATGGCACTGTGGTGTTCTGGGGCAATGCGGGGAAATATCGCCTCGACAAAGCCCTACAAAACCGCATGACTAATATTACTAAATTATTCGCCAACCAAGAGGCCATTGCCGCGCTAGATGCCACAGGCAAGGTACACACTTGGGGTTATGGCCCTTACGGTGGCAATAGCTTGCATGTGCAGGATCAATTAGTTGATGTCATTGATATCTTTGCTAAGGGACGCAGTTTTGTCGCACTCAAAAAACAGGGCAGTGCAGTGATTTGGGGCCAGATTGAAGAGTCGACCAATATGAAAAAGTTGCTCCCGCAGCTTACGGATGTGGCGAAGATCGAATATTTTCAACACACCTATGCCGCCTTGAAAAAGGACGGCTCAGTAGTGAGTTGGGGCTGGCGCAGTGATACTTATCCTATCCGCAGTGCCTTAAAAGACGTGGCGAGTATGACGGCAAACAATTGCGCATTTGCGGTGTTAAGTCCTACGGGGGATGCGCATTTTTGGGGCGATGGGATTAACTGTGGCGTCGATTGGATTAAAAAAACCGACATTACAGGCGTGAAGGAGATTATCAGTGTCGGCTCAGGGTTTTTATTACTGCGGGATAAGGCGGTGCCGCAAATTGTGGCCGACGACACTGACTACGCGTATATGTTTGGCTTTCACTATGCCCAAGAGATTCTTGATAAATATTGGCAGGAAGGCAGTGTTATTACTCAAGGACCATCCTCCTTTGTGTTTACGCGTCCCGATGGCAAAGTGGTGCCCGTTGGATATCGCGCCAACCGTGATAATGTGGAAAAGTTAATGGCACGTATTCCGCGCCTCAAGTGGTTAGATGGCGCAAATGACGGTTATGTTGGCATTAGCGACAAGGGGGAGTTGGTCTCTTGGTCGATGAATTTGCCCATGTTCGACAAGTCGCCTGTGCAACCTGCTGACTCGTTAGTGATTAAGCCGCTGGATTTAAGCCCGGTTGCCCAATGCGAAAGCCCTGAGCAGCGTCAGGCGATTTTGAGCAAAGACAGACCCCAACCTGCGGCAAAAAACTGGGATGGCGTTTTCTAACTCATCTGAGCTTTCTCGCCAATCTGAGATTAATGGACTTTCATCCGTATAGACGTCTATAATGCGCGCGCTTAGGTCTTTAATATTCTGAGCCTTGTTGGGCGTTAACAGGTTTGACGCCCTTTGAACCTAATTTTGAGTCAACCTTCTGTGGTGCTTGCGATGATGAAGTCGCGAGATAATCGGGAAGCCAGTGAAATTCTGGCACTGCCCCCGCAACGGTAAAAGGTGAGAGACGACCGCATTTGATAGGCGTTCACGATGAGCCCTGTAATCGAGTGTGTAAAGGTCAGTTTCGCGTTCATCTCAAGTTGAGATGGATATAGCCTAAGTCCGGAGACCGGCCCTAAAGGTGTTTTTGAGATTTCGGTGGGCAGATCTCAAAATGCGATAGTGACTATCAGTGTTTTCTACTGAATCAACGGTATCGTGGCGCTAATGCCCCGTTTTCCTTGTAGGAGTTAAAGGTAAAATGGGAACACATCCAACCAAAATTGCGCTGCTGATTGGCAGCCTTTGCAGTGTATCAATTATCGCGCCCGCTGTGGCTGCCGATGAAACTCATGCCGCCAACGTCGATGAGCATATCGTGGTGATTGGCCGTGCTGATAAGACCCCGTTAAATATTGCCGCTAATGTGAATGTGATTGATGCTGCGGCGATTGAAATGAGTGGCGCGACTAATTTGACTGACGTCTTACGTGGTCAGAGCGGTATTCAAATTTCGGATAACAATATTGGTACTAGCTTTGCGATGCGCGGTTTTAGCGCCAGCACAGCGGTAAACAACACCTTGATTTTGCTCGATGGTCGCCGTCTGAATAACATTGATATTGCTGCGCCTAGCCTGAATGCAATTCCCTTAAATCAGGTTGAACGCATCGAGATTTTATCCGGCAGTGCGGGCGTGCTCTATGGCGATCAAGCCGTGGGTGGCGTGATCAATATTGTGACTAAATCGCCTGAGAATACCGGTGGCAGCGTGCAATTATCCGGCGGTAGCTTTAATACCTATGAAGGTCGCGGCGATGTGTCTGGCGCAATCAACAAGGATTGGCGCTATTTCTTGACCGGAAGCTACAACCAAGGTGACAACTATCGTCAGCATAACGCCAATGAAACGGGTTCTATCCTTGGCCGCATTCAATATAAAACCGCTACCGATTCTTTCTTTGTTGAAACCAGCTACTACGATGATGACCGTGAAAATCCGGGCTCGTTGACCGTAAATCAGTTCAAAGAAGACCCACGCCAGTCTTCCAATAAAAGCGAATATGTTCATGAGATGACCACGGCTGCACGCAGTGGTTATCAGCATCAGCTTAACCAAAACTGGGCCTTAGCGGCGGATCTGGATTACAGCGATACCTTAGTGACCTCATTAAACTGGGGCGCAGGTAGCCAAAATACTCGCTCGCTGCTGATGTTTAGCCCTAA
Source organism: Shewanella sp. LZH-2 (assembly GCF_016859145.1). Taxonomy (NCBI): domain Bacteria; kingdom Pseudomonadati; phylum Pseudomonadota; class Gammaproteobacteria; order Alteromonadales; family Shewanellaceae; genus Shewanella; species Shewanella sp. LZH-2. The sequence goes on along the minus strand of NZ_CP069350.1, from coordinate 3,859,598 downwards.
AGCACTTGCTAATTACAGCACCCGTCAAGGTGAGCTAAACCTAGTCACTGGTTTAGACATCAGCCGTGGTAAGGCCGAGTTTGACTCTATGGCGCGCAGCAACGTGCAGGAAATGCAAAGTGCTTACCTGCAAGCCACTGTGCCATTAAGCCACACCTTAAGCTATGTAGTGGGCGGCCGTTATGCGCGGGTGACCGACGATCTGGTCGATGGCAATGTGTATCCAAACGGCATCGATTTAGATGAAGATGCGACCGCATTCGAGTTCGGTTTAAATTACCGTCCGAGCGCCGAGCACAGATTCTATCTACGTGGCGATGAAAACTTCCGCTTTGCTAAGGTCGATGAGCAAGCTTACACCCCGAAAGATGTCTATGGCTTAAAGCCACAGACAGGCCGTTCCTATGAGGCGGGTTGGGATTGGACTGTGGCTAGCCAAAGCCTACGCGTCAGCCTATATCGCCTCGATTTAGAAGATGAAATTGTCTTCGACCCGAGTGCGGAAAAACCTGTTGGTGGCAGCTTCCAAGGCGCCAACGTCAATGCCGATGCTTCACGCCGCTATGGCGCGAGTGCCGATTGGGATTGGCAGGTCACTCAAGCCCTCACCTTAGGCTTGGAATATAACTATATTGATGCCGAATTTACCGATGGGGTGAATGATGGCAAGCAATTGTCTTGGGTTGCGGAGCATACGGGGCGCGGTTATGTCAGCATGGATTTTGCCGAGCATTTCCAAGTATTTGCTGAGGCAATTTACACGGGCGATCGTTTTATTGAAGGCGATAACGGCAACGAAGGCGATAAATTATCTAGCTATGTTTTAGGTAATCTAGCCCTTAACTATACCCGTGATGCTTGGTTAGCGAGCCTGCGTATCGATAACCTGTTTGATAAAGAGTATGTTAGCTCGGGTTACTACGGTGGCATTTGGGGTGATAGCTATTACTCAGGCCGAGGCCGTGATATTCGCTTGACTGTCGGCTACCGCTTCTAAGCCGAATCCTGATAATTAAGTGATTTAGCGCATTTTAAAGCCAGACGTTGTCTGGCTTTGTTATTTCTGCTGTTGGGTGCAGAGAAAAATCATTTTTACGGGTGTAATATAGGCTAAGTCGTTGCTTATACTGTAAAGCACATCATCTTTAGGGTTAACGCAATTATTCTACGACTTAGTGCTGAAATTCTTTGTAGTTTGGGTATGATGTGAGCGGTATTCGAATCATCTTATAGCTAATTAACAGGTGTAAAGTGTCCTATGACAGATCTTGAGCAACAGGTTTTTACTCAAGTGAGAGCCATCATAGCGAATGAAGAGCAAGTCATTGGCCGCCGTGGGATCTTAATTCCACTGAAAAAGGCCATTCTTGCCGAAGGCGATATTCGTAATGTGATCGATATTATTTCGAGTGATCCCGCGTTAGCGGCCCATATGTTGATGCGCAGTAATTCGGCGCAAGCTTCTGGTGTGGTTAGCCCTAAGTCTCGCTCTTTAAAAGATGCCTTAATTCGTTTGGGCCAAGTTAATATTTACCGTTACGCCTTTACATTTTATTTGAAAGAACGCCTCGATGAATTGCCTCAACCCTATAAGAAGTTGGTTCAAGGTTATTGGAAACTCACGGAAAATATAGCAACTGATGCGGTTGACAGCTTAGTTGATATGCCGGATGTCGATATCGACCCCGATGAGGTGCAAACCTTGGCGCTGTTTAGTGTGTTCGGCCAGATTATTGCCTTAACCGCATTTGCTTATTTGAATGCCAGCTCTGAGCAATCTTTCCCGCTAAGTGTGATTAAGTCTTTGATCGATAATCAGCAACAAACCTTAACCATCGAAGCCTTTGAAGCCTTAGATCTTGACCAAGATCTGCGTCAAGAGTTTATGATCGCCCACAATCTGCGCCAGACCCGTAATCAAAATTCCCCCGGGTTAATTCTGCGCCGAGTATTGTCAATGCGTGGTTTATTGCTTAACCCGCTCTAAGCACCGCCCATAAAAACAAAGCCTGCGATTGCAGGCTTTTTTGTTAAACATTTCAAAGCTTAATTGGATTTTTGCTGGCGGGCTAAGCCTTCGCTTGCCACCAATTGCAGCCAGTTTTGCACTAAGGCCGAGTTCGCACTGTGGCGTCGATAGGCACCAAATAGTGGGCGTTTTAAGCCTTCTTGCCCCAGTTTGACGGTGGCGAGACTTAAACCATGCCCTTCATTAATCGACCAATTGGGCAGGGCGGCGATACCGTCCTTACAGGCGATGCGCTGCAATAACATCATGGTCAAATCACAGGTTTTTTGCTCGCCGGCTTCTATGCCCGCGGGTTCTAAAAAGTGACGGTAAATATCTAAACGCGCCAGTGGCACCGGATAACTGATTATCGGCAAGCGCGCCAATTGCTTAGGCGCAACATAGGCTTCTTTCGCTAAGGGATGATCCTTAGCAACCACTAACTTCACTTCAAAATCAAACAAATGCTGATAGGCGAGCGAGTGACCTGGCACGGGATCTGAGGTCAGCACTATATCGAGTTCGCCCATTTCTAGGGCATTGAGCGAGTCGAATAGATGACGGCTTGAGAGATCTAACTCGGCTTGGGGATGATCTTGCCTAAATTGTTCCATCACTGGCATTAACCAGCGAAAACAGCTGTGGCATTCAATGCCAACTCTGAGCTGATTGGTTTCAGTTTCCAGCCCATTTTTGAGATCGGTTTCCGTCTCTAACACCTTAGGCAGGATCTCTTCGGCGAGGTGCAGCAGGCGTGCACCTTCCTGAGTAAAGGAGAGCGGTTTGCTTTTACGCACAAAAATGGGCGAGTTAATTCGTTGCTCTAACTCCTTAATTTGATGGGAGAGAGCCGATTGAGTGACAAAACGTTTTTTGGCTGCGCCCGCCAAGCTGCCACTTTCCTTCAGTGCCATTAAGGTTCGCAGATGTCTTAGTTCGATCATGATCACTCCAAGTGAATTTCGCTCATGTTGTGCTTGAAATCAATTCGGTTGCTGGCATAGAGACTATCACAATAAACTTCTAGACGTCCAGACGCCCATTGTGATTTATCTAGGCTTAAATGCGAAAAGTTGCCAAGAAAACACCATCTACTGGGTGCAAGTGCCGAATATGGCTTATCTCAAATAAAGGAAGATATGGTATGCAATTAAACAGTCTTGGTTTTCCCCGTATCGGGCGTCGTCGTGAATTAAAGTTTGCCCTTGAAAAATACTGGCGTGGTGAGAGCACTCAAGCTGAACTGCATGAGGTGGCTAGGGAGTTACGCCGCACTCATTGGCAATGGCAAGTGGACGCAGGGATAGAGCAAGTACCTGTAGGGGATTTTGCCTTTTACGATCAAGTGTTAACCCTGAGTGCGACCTTAAACGCTATCCCCGATCGCCACCGTGGCGAGGGTGCTATCGATCTTGATACCTTATTCCGCGTTGCCCGTGGTCGTGCACCAAGTGGCACCGATGCGCCAGCCTCGGAAATGACTAAGTATTTCAACACTAACTATCACTACTTAGTGCCAGAGCTTAAGCAAGACCAAGTGTTCTCTATCGCCTATGAGCAGTTATTTGATGAAGTGGCCGAGGCGCAGGCGCTGGGTTATCAAGCCAAGCCTGTGTTGTTAGGCCCTGTGAGTTACTTGTATCTGGCCAAAACTGTAGGTCAGGATTTCGATAAGCTGAGTTTATTGCCCAATCTAGTAAAGGCTTATGCCGACATTCTTGCGCGTTTTGCTGCGCAGGGCGTAACTTGGGTGCAACTTGAAGAACCGATTCTGGCACTCGAATTAGCCGCCGATTGGCAAGCAGCGATTAGCCAAGCTTATCAAGCGCTTAAAACGGCTCAAGTGAAGATTTTACTCACCAGTTACTATGGCAGCATTAGCCATCATCAGGCATTGGTTTCCGCGCTGCCGGTGGCGGGGGTGCACCTAGATTTAGTGACTGCCCCTGAACAATTGGCCTTGTTTGCTAATGCATTAAGACCAGATCAAATTCTGTCGGCGGGTGTAGTTAATGGCCGTAACGTGTGGGCGGCGGAGGTTGACCTGATTGTTGAGCGTATCGGCGGTGTTGCCCGAGACTTAGGAGCGCGCCTATGGATTGGCACTTCGTGTTCACTGCTGCACAGCCCTGTGGATTTAGAGGTAGAGACAACGCTCACGCCGACGCTGCGTCAGCAGCTTGCGTTTGCCAAGCAAAAGCTGTTGGAACTGGCAAATGTGCGCCAATTGTTGCAGGCCCCTGAGTCTGTCGCGGCCAAAGCGATAGTTAACTCCTGCGTGGCTCGCCGTGAGGCTAAGGCACAGGCGGCGGATGCTAAAGTGATCGCCCGTGTCGCTGCGCTGACCCCAGCCGACTATGAACGGGTGAGTGAATTTACTGAGCGCCAAGTGGTGCAGCAGCGTAAGTATCGTTTGCCATTGTTGCCAACGACTACGATTGGCTCATTCCCACAAACACCGGCAATCCGCGGACTACGTAGCCGCTGGCGCAAGGGTGAGCTAAGCGATGCCCAATATACTGAGCAGTTGCAGCAAGTGACCCGCGATACTATCGACCGCCAGCTTAAGCTCGGTATCGATGTGCTGGTGCACGGTGAAGCCGAGCGTAATGACATGGTGGAATACTTCGGCGAGCAGCTCGAAGGCGTGGGCTTTACCAAAAATGGGTGGGTGCAGAGTTATGGTTCTCGCTGCGTGAAGCCGCCATTAATTTATGGCGATGTGAGTCGCCCGAAAGCCATGACGGTTGATTGGGCGGTATTTGCCCAGAGCCTGACGGACAAACCTGTCAAAGGCATGCTAACGGGGCCGGTGACGATTCTACATTGGTCGTTTGCCCGTGAAGATATCAGCCGCGATACCATTGCCACCCAATTGGCGCTGGCTATTCGTGATGAAGTGGTGGATTTACAAAATGCGGGTATTGGCATTATTCAAATTGATGAGCCAGCCTTCCGCGAAGGATTGCCATTAAAGCAAAGCGAGTGGCAAGCTTACTTAGATTGGGCGGTGAATGCCTTTAAACTGAGTGCGGCGGGTGTGATTGATGAAACCCAAATCCACACCCATATGTGTTACAGCGAGTTTAACGATACGATTGCCGCGATTGCCGCCATGGATGCGGACGTGATCACCATCGAGACTTCCCGTTCACGCATGGAACTGCTCAACGCCTTTGAAGATTTTGAATATCCAAATGAAATTGGCCCTGGCGTTTACGATATCCACTCGCCCAATACACCAAGTGTTGAGGCCATGGTGCACCTTATCGAAAAAGCGGCGCAAAAAGTGCCAGTGCGCCAACTGTGGGTTAACCCCGATTGCGGCCTTAAGACACGCACTTGGGCTGAAGTCGAACCCGCGCTGAAAAACATGGTCGATGCGACCCGTGAATTGCGTCGCCGCCTTGGCTAAGTGTTTGTGATATCTGAGTAATAAATGCCACAACTGCTTTACGTAAACAACAGGGATACCTAAGGTATCCCTGTTTTGCTATTGGTTGTTTATACAAACCTTTGCTTATAAAAATCAGCGTTTCACGCCATGACCCTTTAGTTTGAGGTATGCAGATAATCTCAAGTAACATGGATTTATATGGTTCAACGTTTTATCCGTATATTTAAAGGTCTAGGGCGCAAACTTCTACACAGATATTTGCAAATCTTTACCTGATATCGACACTTCCTTCGTCTACTGTGCTTAGCTAACTCTATATACTGACAGCACTATTTTTCTTCCCGCAAGATACACGCTTGCGCCCATTGGCATTGATGGACACCTAGATTCAGATGAAAAAATCCTCAAAGCGTAAATTGATATTGATCCTAAGCGGCCTCATCCTCCTTGGGGGCGGCGCTTATTTTCTGCTACATAAACCCGAGGCGGCTCCAAGCTATGTGACTGAACCCGTTAGACGCGGCGATATTGAAAACTCGGTGCTCGCCAACGGCATGTTGCAGGCCTCCAAGCTGGTGAGTGTGGGCGCGCAGGTCTCAGGGCAAATTCTGAGTTTGCCTGTGGAGCTAGGCCAAGAGGTGAAAAAGGGCGATCTTATCGCGCAAATCGACAGTCTTGCCCAGCAAAACAACCTGCAAAATGCGCTGGCATCCCTTAAAAACATCAATGCCCAGTATCGTGCTAAGCAGGCGCAAATTCGTCAGGCAAAACTCGAATATACCCGTCAGCAGCAAATGCTCGCCGATAAGGCCAGCTCCCGCGCAGACTTTGAAGCCGCCGAAGCCACGCTCACGGTGTATCAAGCCGAGCTTGAGCAGTTAGAAGCGCAAAAACAACAGGCTGAGATTAATGTCGACAGTGCCAGAATCGATTTAGGTTATACCAAGATCACTGCGCCTATGGATGGCACCGTCGTTTACTCTGCGGTCGAAGTGGGTCAAACCGTTAACGCCAATCAAACCACACCAACCATAGTCGAGATGGCGCAGCTCGATACCATGACGGTCAAGGCGCAGATCTCCGAAGCCGATATCGTCAATGTGCGCCCAGGACAGCCAGTGTATTTCACTATTCTTGGTAGACCTAACCATCCCTATCGCGGCACTTTAAGGGCGATTGAGCCTGGCCCGACGTCAATGGATGGTGACGATAGCAATATGAGCTCGAGCGATTCAGACGCCATTTATTACCATGGCCTGTTCGATGTCGAAAACCCCGACCGAACCCTACGCATTGGCATGACGGCGCAGATTTCGATTGTGCTTGCCAAGTCTGATGATGCGCTGTTAGTACCATCGCAGGTGCTGAGGGTAAAACCAAGGGATAAAGCGGCTCCGCCAGCGGAAGGCAAGTCCCGTGGGCCGCAATATCAAGTGCCTGTATTGGTGAATAACCAAGTGCAATATGTGGATGTAACTGTTGGTATTAATAACAAAATCAATGCCGAAATCCTGTCTGGCCTGAACGAAGGCGACCAAGTGGTGCTCGGAATGCCCGCCGACGGCTCGACCATGAAGTTCCGTGGCCCACCAATGAGGTTTTAAGCGTGACTAAGCCATTACTGGAAGTGTCAGCTTGCTACCGCAGTTTTCAGGCGGGTGAGCAACAACTGACTGTACTCAAAGATGTTAATCTTTCCATCGCCCGTGGTGAGATGGTGGCGATCGTCGGTGCCTCGGGTTCGGGTAAGTCGACACTGATGAATATCTTGGGCTGTTTAGATAAACCCTCAAAGGGCTCGTACTTTATCGATGGCCAAGATACCTCGCAGATGGATGTGGATGAACTCGCAAAGCTGAGACGTGAGCATTTCGGCTTTATTTTTCAGCGATATCATTTGCTTGGCGATCTAAATGCTGTCGGTAACGTCGAAGTGCCCGCCGTGTATGCGGGTAAAGATCGTCTTGAACGTAGACAGCGCGCTGAGCACTTATTGTCGCGCTTGGGTTTAGGTGAGCGTCTCGACCATAAGCCAAATCAGCTCAGTGGTGGCCAACAGCAGAGGGTGAGTGTGGCGCGGGCGCTGATGAATGGCGGTGATGTGATCCTTGCCGACGAACCGACGGGCGCTTTAGATAGTCACAGCGGTGAAGAAATGATGCGGTTATTACAGGAACTGCACCGCGAGGGCCACACCATTATCATCGTCACCCACGATATGCATGTGGCGCAGCATGCCGACCGTATTATTGAGATTAAGGACGGGGTGATTATCAGCGATGAGCCTAATCCCGCCTCAAACGTTGCGGCTGCGCCTAAGACTGAAGTGATCCCCGCCAAGACGAAGGTGCGCGCCCGCGTGGCGGCATGGGACAGATATGCCGAAGCCCTGAAAATGGCGCTGCTGGCGATGTCGACCCATAGATTGCGCACCTTTTTAACTATGCTCGGCATTATTATCGGTATCGCTTCAGTCGTGTCTGTGGTGGCGCTGGGTGAAGGCTCGCAGCGGGAAATCTTAAAGAGCATTAGTTCGATGGGCACCAATACCATAGACATTCGCCCCGGCTCAGGCTTTGGTGATAGGCGCTCGGCAAAGGTACGAACTTTGACTGCAAGCGATGCTAATGCACTGAAAAATTTGCCCTATGTCGATAGTGTCACCCCGAGCATTGGCTCGAGTGCGACTGTGCGTTATGGCAATAAGGCGGTGACGGCGACTGTGAATGGTGTGGGGCCAGAGTTCTTCCGGGTTAGAGGCTATGAGCTCGCCCAAGGGCAGTTTTGGGACGATGACAGTGTTAATGCGTTAGCCCAAGATGCGGTGATCGACGAGAACACCCGTAAACAGCTGTTCCCTAACAGTAGCGGCGTCATGGGCTCTGCCATCGGGGAAGTCATCTTCCTCGGGGATTTGCCGGTGCGGATTATTGGTGTCACTCAGCCTAAGGAAAGCGCCTTTGGTAACAGTGATGCCCTCAATGTGTGGGTGCCTTATACCACGGTATCAGGCCGGATGGTGGGCAAGAAATACCTTGATGGCATTACTGTTAGGCTCGATGAATCCGTACCGAGCAATGCGGCGGAGCAGGGGATTATTAGCCTGCTGAAGATGCGCCACGGTACACAGGATTTCTTCACCATTAACACGGATACCATTCGCCAGAATATCGAGAAAACCACCGCGACCATGACGCTATTAATCTCGGCCATTGCGGTGATTTCCCTCGTAGTGGGCGGCATAGGGGTGATGAATATCATGCTAGTGTCGGTGACCGAGCGCACCCGCGAGATTGGCGTGCGCATGGCGGTTGGGGCGCGCCAGAGTGATATTCTGCGGCAGTTTTTAATTGAGGCCGTGTTGGTTTGTCTGTGCGGCGGCGCGCTTGGGGTGGCCTTGGCCTATTTGATTGGCGTGGTGTTTGCCCAAGCGGGAGGCAGTTTCCAGATGATTTATTCGACGACTTCTATTGTTGCCGCCTTCGCCTGCTCCACCTTAATCGGGGTGTTGTTTGGCTTCCTCCCCGCTCGCAATGCGGCGCGTTTAGATCCTGTTGATGCCCTGGCTAGAGAGTAACTCAATGAATAATAAAGTGTTAACGCATCAAAACAAATTAAGAACGCTTAAGTTCAGCGTGATTGCCATCAGCATTGCGCTGTTGTCTGGCTGCGGCGCGCTGATGCGCTCCGACTTTGAGCCGCCAGCATTACAAGTGCCAGAGCAGTGGCAGCACACCCAAGTGAATGGTCAAGTGAGCCTCGACCCTTGGTGGCAGAAGTTTAATCAACCCGAATTAAATCAGCTGATTAGCCAAGTGCTTAGCAGCAATAATGACCTGACGCTCGCCACCTTAACCTTGCAAAAGGCGCGTTTACAGGCGGGGTTAGCGCGGGATGATTTGTATCCACAGCTCAGCTCCAATAATACCGCGTCTGTGAATAAACCGCTGGAGGGCGGCAGTTCGAGCAAGACATTTCAGGCTAACCTGTCGGTAAGCTATGAGGTAGATCTCTGGGGTAAAGTGTCGGCCAATATCGACCAAGCCCAATGGACGGCGCTGGCAAGTCTCGAAGATAGGGAGAGCACGGCGCAGAGTCTAGTCGCGACGACGGCATCCCTCTATTGGCAGATTGGCTATCTGCATCAGCGGATTGAACTAAGCAATAAGAGTATTGAACATAGTCGACAAACACTGGCATTAACCCAGCGCCAATATGCCTCGGGCGCCGTGACTGAGCTGAATGTGCTCGAATCCCAACGCAGTTTAGCGGGGCAAGAGGCTTCCCACAGTCAATTGCTGCAACAGTTAGCTGAAGCCGAAAATGCCCTAGCGATCTTACTCAATCGCGCCCCGGGGCAAGTGGCGGTTGAGATCAAGCAATTGCCGGACGGTGCGGTGCCTGAGGTTGGCGTCGGCATTCCCGCCGAATTGGTCGGCCGTCGTCCCGATGTGAAGGCGGCTTTGTACCAATTGCGCTCGGCGCTGGCCAGTAAGGATGCGACCTACGCCAGTTACTTCCCAAGTTTGAGTTTGACTGGCAGCGTGGGTGAGTCGACCTCCGAGCTAAAAGAGCTGTTGCGCAATCCCGTGGGGAGTTTAGGTGCGGGTTTAGTGCTGCCCTTTTTGCAATGGAATCAAATGCAAATCAACAATGATCTTGCAGATATCGACTACCAAACGGCGATTGTGAATTACCGTAAAACCCTCTACAGCGCTTTTAAAGATGTGGATAACGCTATCTCGGCCAAGCAGCAATACGCCTACCAAGGTGAGAAGCTTGAGCAGCAATTTAGCGCCGCCGCCCAGGCCGAAGCGATTTATGAGAGCCAATATCGCCATGGCGCTATTGGCATTCAAAATTGGATTGATGCGCAGGAGAATCGCCGCAGCGCTGAGGCCGCATTGCTGGAGAATCGCTATAACCAATTAACGGCTCAAGCGACGCTTTATCAAGCCTTAGGTGGGAGCGATATTGCGCCGCCATTAGCGGATAATTAATTGAATTATTAGATAAATAAAAACCGCGATGCCTTAAGCAATCGCGGTTTTTTATTATGTGGATCAGACGATTGCGTTTAGCTGCGCAGGATCTGGAGTGGCAGGCTTAACATATCATCGCCCGTGCCCGCTAAGTGCCAGATAATCCCAACGAGGGCGGCAACGGTCACTAAGTACCAAATGGTTGAGAATATCTGCCCATATCTGTCTAGCGGCAAGAGGTGGCTTTGATGACGAGTACGCCATTCAAATACAATTTCTAAGCTGCCGATAAGTAGCAAGAAACCGAGCAAGGCAAGGCCCAAGGTGTAGCTGATATACACCCCAAAGGCGGCGCCAATCACGCAGGCAATTAACCCCATAATGCTGTTCATGGAGAAGCTAATGCTCTTTAAAATATGGCCGCCATCGAGGGGTAAAATTGGCAATAAATTAAACAGGTTAAGTAGCGCGTTAAAGGCTGCTAGCCCTGCAAAGAAGACATTGTCCGTCATGTGGTAAGCGATAAGCGAGCCTACCGACATCAACAGGCCGAAGGTTGGCCCCATAATCGAGATGACCACATCCTGCCAGCGGGTGTTAATCTTTTCATCGCTGAGGGCGAGTCCCCCCATAAAGGGGATGAGGTAAATTCCTTTGGTTTTCATCCCAAAGTACTTCATCGCGCGAATATGGCCGTACTCGTGGAATACCAAACAGGCGATAAGTGCCAAGGCAAATTGGAAGGAAAACAACCAAGAGTAGGCCGCCACACTCGCGCCCGCGAGAACCACTTTGATGACCTTAGCGCTTTTGAGTAGCTTAAATCCAAGGGAAGCTAAACCAACAAAGCTAAATTTTTGTGGTGTAGTCACTGGGATTTCAGGGGTTTGGCGTTCGATATCTTTTTCGGTACGAGTGCCTTGGGCAATCACTTCTTCATCAATAAGCAGTCGATAGTCGAATCTAAAGGGCTGCCAAACCACATCGGTTTCAAGCCGCACAAGGATTTTATGCTCAAGAACTTGCGCTTCGCCATGCTCGCTGGCCAATTGGCTATGCTGTTGAGTGAGTTCAAATTCATGGACTTTGAGACCGCCATTATCCACTGAAGCGGCTTTTTGTGAGACTAAGGTATTGTCCCAAAAGAGTTGTTGCCAACCTGCGAGGGAGCCTTCCAAACGCAGTGATTTGCCTAAGCAGTCAATCTTAAGTAGTTCCAATTTAGGTTCCGTTTGTTGGTGTATCCGAATGATGTCCAGCGTTGATTTGGCACTTTAAGGCAAAGTATGCAGACCAATTGCTTTGGACATAACGGGCTGGGCCGTTCGTGATAAATTATGCCTGCTAAATGTGGTTGAGGATATTAGCTTTTTGGATCATCTCGTCGAAGACTGTGAATCCTATCAGATTTTACTTTGCTTCTGCTTAGTCATCTAAGCTATGGACGATTTCCATCCCTTGGGCGAATGTTGTAAACGCTAATTTGGCCACACAGCATTGGCCTAAGGCATTGGCATGTTTTTGTACCCATTTAATAAAATCGGTGAGGGGCAATTTGTGCTCTTGTTTTAGCAGGTTAGGTAGCTCACCAATAGGATCTTCATGAATAGTGGTTGGGGTGGCGCGGATCAAATATTGGTTACCTAAGCTGTCGAGTAACAGGTCCGTATCGATAAATTGATGCTGGTAAAGGCAGGCGAGTTCTAACCAATCACGTTGATGGCCAAGATAAAGGAGTTCATCATTTTGAGTCAGCTTAACTACTGCAGGCCATTGAATATCAGCCATTTTTACTTGAGTCATGTGTATTCCTGGGGCCATGTTCTACTTCAACCTATCACATTTATCCTTATCCCCCAACGCTGGCGTTTACGTGGGGAATCGTAGGCAGTATGCCACCGACTAGGTCAAAGAAGAAAGCCATTGAAATGTTCTTGGGTGAGGATTCACTCGTGGATAACAATGAGGGGGCTATGATTGAGGCAGTAGCCCTAAGGGGCGCGCCACGTTGAATGACATGTGCGCCCTTAGTAAAACGCTTTGAACGTTATTTAACTGGCTGCCGCTTGTGCTTTAGGTTTGGCATTGTAATCAAAGTTAATCTCTTGATTAAGATTGGTGATGGAGCAAGTGCCATGTTCGCGGGTAGTTCTATGATTAGCTTGGCCAATATGAAATTCGACATTGAGGAATACATGCTTAATCACATCGATGTGATACTTATCGAAATAACTTTCCACTTCCTGTTTTAGGCTATCAAATTCGAGCTCTTCACGGGTGCGCTCGTTTAAAATTCGGTTCTTCTCATCGAGCATCATCTTAATCTGCTCAATCATCACGGGATCATTTTGCCATTCGGATTTTGGGGGAAGTCTTTTTAGGCGAGCTTCAATATCGAGGGTGGCTATCACCATTGATTGGACACTTTCCTCCAGCTGTTTGAGGTTTTGCTTGAGCTCGCCTTGCTCCATTGCACAAAAGACTTCTGTTTTTGTCCCCGCAGTGGCACCAATGGCAACGGCAATGAGTCCTTTTTCAGCATGGGCGACGCCACCAGTTAAATCGCCGCGGCGACCGCTAGTGTCACTTATCGTCAGGGTTCCTGCTGTTTTGGTATTACTATGAAGTAATTGCTTAGTGATCAGAATATTCCCCTTTGCAGTTAATTGGGAATATTGCACAAACTGGGCGCTGATTTGCCCTTGAGCAGTGAGGTTAGTCGAAAACTCATTGACGCGAATTTGCCGACCAATGACGCCTTTACTAACGGTAATATCGCCTTCTGCCTCAAGGGTCGCTGAATCGACAAAGCCCATCACAGTAATATCACCGGAGCTTTTCACTATCATGCCTTCGTGTACATCACCTGTGATTAAAATACTGCCTTTAAAGGTGACATGGCCCGTGCTGATATCGACATCTTTTAGCTGTAAAACATCATCAACATTCATGCCTGTGCGGGTTTCAACGGGTTGCCCTGCTACAGTGGCGATGAGTTTGTTGGGATCATTCGGATGGATGCTGGTACCTGTTCCTGCGAGTAAAGGCAGATCCTTGCCAGGCTTTTGCTTAAGGACTTCTCCTTTAATGTTATAACCGGGAGAGCCTTCGGTCCCTGGGTGTTTGATCATCAAAATATCGTTAGGCTTGACCATTATCATGGAGCCAAGATTACGCATATCCACAGTACCATCTTCGCGCTCCTGCGGCTGGAGTAAGCGCTCACGGGCCAGCGAAACCTTACGCTCTAGCACGGCATTTTGGCCGTTTACTGGGTGCTTGCCTTGGGCGATTTCACTTTGACAGCTATCGCCGGGTTTGAGCTTGGTGATTTTTTGCAGCAAGGTTTGGATTTTAAGTTTGCTTAAGCCCATGCAAACATTATTTTTTTTAAGTTCAGTAAGAATTTCAGGTAAGTCGACCGCTTTACCTCCACAAGGGGCGGTTAGGGTCATGGTGGCGAGCATTTTATCTGGGCTGATTTCAATCTTAACGCTACCATCTCGGCGTTCAGCCAGTACGGAAAACAGTTCAAATTTACCATCTTCTTGATGGTACAGAGAGTTGGTTTGCGCCACCACTTTATCGATGGCCTGATCAAGTGGATACAGTGAGCAAAACTCTGGGAGCGATAACAGGCGCATCACATCATCACGGGTGATGGGGCCATGCTCTTTGGGGATCAGGCGTAATTCCGCCTTGCTTTTGTCACTGCTTAACTCGAGGAGTTCAGGGGCCAACATAGAGCGCTTCCTTACTCGTTTGTTTTATTATTGTTTTATCGGCTAACGCGAGTATAACAGTAGAAACTTTGCGCAAAGAAGCCTTTTCGACGCGAAAAAATGTAAATGTTGTGTTTTTGTTGTGATGGTCTATTGGTTGATTTATCAATAGATTTTTTATTTGATTAACGATAGTTAATCTAGTGTAATCTCTGGTTTTTTTCAAAATATCAGCACGGGTGTTGATTGGGAAAGTTTTTTAGCTTAACAAAAAAATAAACTTTACAACGCTGTCGGGTATGTTAGGGGAGAGGTAGACTGGACAACATTCTTGATAATTTAGCGTTTACTGCATTTGATACTGTTCACAAAATGATGAAAATCTTCTCTAGATAGCAGCAAGTCTTCGGTTGCGGATCACGACTCTATTGAGGTGTTTTTGAGGGGATAACTAGTCTATCCAGACGCGTGCGGTACGTTAAAATCTTCGAATAGCCTAACTTAGGGGCAAAAGTAAGCTAGGTGCTTTGCTTCAATTTGTGGGGTTAGGATTAAATCGTGGGATTAAAAATTCTATGGTTAGCATTTGATTACCTCTACTCTATTCTTGTGTTACACCCCCATGAGTCAGCTCAAATCTGGGTTCTTTATTGCTTGGCCATGTCGGCTTTTCTATGGGAGATTCAAAAGTGGTCAGCCAAACCTCAAGCTCACCGGAGCCAGATAAACACCCCATGAAGGAAAAACACATGCCGCTATTTATCATGTTATTGGCAAATTGAATTGCCTCTTCAAGCGACCCTTCTTCCTTGTTATGGCTGAAGGTTTCATCGTCCCACACCCAGTTAATAGGTGCCCCATTTTCATCACAAGCAAGGTATCTTACGTTCTTATAACCTTCGCTAGCTGCTGTTAAAGAATCCAGAAAGGATTCTCTGATTTCTGAGAATCTCTTTTTGAATGCTTCAATGCCTAAATCTTTACTAATAATGTGCTTCATATTTGCTCTAGAGGTTAATGCCGCGTTAAGCGGACTAAAATTGTGGGTTGAAATGTGTAGCGAATCGAAACGTAACCAACTGTTTTAGTTCCGTTTAAACGCCTTGTTAGGCCTTTAAGTTGGAGATAAACTCTGAAATATTTTGCCGAATTGAAGCACGTTCTAAATTATCTAGTTTTAATTGATCAATGAAGTTTACCCCACTTACACTGTTTCTCATCCCAGCCTCTGAAATATTAACCTTAATCAAAGGTTTATGTTCTGAAAATTTTATAAGTGACGGTATATACTTATCCATAATTTCTTTGTCATCGACTATCAGGACTGCTGCACTGTAATTATGCATGCCTCTTAAGAAACGCTCATCTAGGATAGAGATTGATGATTTTATATTATTTGACCATAGAGATTCTTGTATATATTGCACTACTTTACTGTGAATATTATTACCAAGTTGGTAGCTAATGATTAAAACATTAATGCCTGAAAATTCACTTCTACCTACAGCCTTAGGTAATAGAGATTCTTTATCAAAAATTAATGGAATAAATTGTTTAGATATTGGTGTTATTCGGGAGCGTTCCGAATCTATGTAACCAAGCTGAATCAATTTGCTAATTGTTACATTTTTAAAAAAGTCTTTCGTTGATAATAACTTTGAAACTTGAGAGCCAATTCCACCGGGGGTCATTAGATCAAAAATTGAATTAATGTATATTTCTTTCAAAAAGCACAATTCTGTAAAAGTTAGATCTTTACAGGTAGTAATGAAATGCCTTTTAACGTTCGGTTCAATTTTTTGTTCAATTATCCCTTTTAACAAGTTTGCATAAATTGTAACTTTTTCATTTTCTATATCTTGAGTACAAGACGACAAAATTGCATGGTAATCATCTAAACTAAACTCCTTATTTATAAAATCTTTTATTTCCTCTTCATCTAGATTTTCGTTTAATAATTTATCATGGAATTCTTCTAATCTAGCCTCTGTTCGGCCCATAAAATAATTTCGCCCATGTTGAGCTAATGATTTAGAGATGTCATAAATAAGCCCGCCTCCAGGAACTACAGCAGTTAAACCTTCTTTAGCTAAAAGATCAGCTACAGTTATTGCTGATTTTTTTGACCTATTTAAACTTTTAGAACGATCCATGAATGACTCCGTGAGGCCTAACATTTTATTCATGCGCATGCGGGTTTACCTCGTTGGACCAGTGAAAACGCGCACAGCTAACTATCTGTATGCAAGGAACTTATCAGCTTTCTGCCGCTTTTCATATAAGTAATCCATCTGGGAAAACGCGCATGCGCGTTTTACAAACCTATTAACTAAAAGCCAACTACTATAGTCAATTGATTTTATAGCGTTTTATTTGTTGAAAATGGAGTTAATGCGCACTGATATTGTCTTCAAATCATTCAAAAATACCTCAATTTAAATATGACTATACCCATACATTGTTAGTCGATTTCTGGTAAGTCCAAACATAGGTAAATAGATAAGAATTGTATGGCAGCAGGTGTGGGAATTTTCGATTGAGCTAACGAGCCGAAGCACGGAATGGAGCATTAGCTTTTTAGTCAGATAAACAGTTCAATGGTAATAAATGCTATTTAAGATATGGCAGCGTTAACTTGTTTGTTGGGGGATTTTTGATTTCAAAATACGTGTATTCGATAGGGGCTGCGTTATTCTCTTAATTCTTAACGAGTCTTTATTCCTTGGTGCATCCTAGAGTCAAATTAAGTTAGCCCCACTCATAATCGAGCGGGGCGAAAGATTAGGCCTGCTGGAAGGAATAGAGTTTGTATTTGTTATTCTCTGCGGGCACCGTTAATTGGCCAAATTCGGCCGCGATAGTGTCTGAGTAGGGCAGATGGCGGTTAGCCACAATTTGCCAAATCCCTTTAGATTGTAATTGCTTGGCGCTATCGGCGACAAAGCGTTGGGCAATGCTGGTCGTGCTGGCAAGGCCATCGTGGAAGGGAGGATTGGAGATAATACCGTCGAATTTTCCACTGGTTTGCGCCAATCCATCGGAGGGATAGACCTTGGCCGTCATGCCGTTTGCTGCCAGCGTAAGTTCGCAGGACGCCAGCGCCATAGCATTGATATCAATACATTCTAGCGCCAATGTCGGCTGCGCCTTTAACAGCGCCGCGGCAATCACACCAGCGCCGCAGCCAAAATCCAGTACTCGACCTGAAAGCGTTGGCAGATGCGACAGCAATAGCTCTGTGCCTTGGTCTAAATGCTTTTCACTGAACACACCGACTAAGTTGCAGATGGTGATATTGCCCTGCGGGGTGGCGAGTTGATACTGGCTGGTCCAATCGCTGAGTTTAATCTCAGGCGCGGTATTAATTAGGCTGCTGCCAAAGAGTAGGCAATGGCGCGCGTTATCGAGTTTGACGCCTGTGGCAAAGTATTTCGGCAACAGTTTGACTAAGGATTTAACCCCGCCTTTGTTTTCTCCTACGACTAAGAGCTGGCCATCGGCCACTAAATGCTGAGCGGCCAGATTAAACAAATAGGGCGCTAACGGCTTAGCCTTAGGAAAGTACACAATCACAGTGTCGTACTTATCCTGGTGGGGCAGTTGATGGCCAAAATAGCAGCGCAGTTTGGCATTAGCCTGCGGCGCTAAATGCAGATAATGGTGGTAATCCAAGGCGAGAGCATCGACGGACTGGGCGACATCGAGCAGTGCTTTGGGCAGTGAGTCTGCCTCATGGTTTAGCACTAAGACTTTATGTTGGCTCAGGGTTTCCTGATTGCGGATAATGACTTGCGATGGATTCGTTAACACTGCATGGCTACCGTAAAAAATAAGTGCGGGCATTATACCCCTTATTCGGCTACGAGCCAGCCTGCATGCCGACTTAAGGGATGCAGCAAAACAGCGCTCACTCGAACGGTGCTGACTGAAAGCCAATAAAAAAGGCAACTGTGTTAATACGGTTGCCTTTTATCTGTTAGCTGGCGCGATATTCGATTGGCTTATTTTTAGCTAATCACAGCAAATTAGCCCTGTGGCTGCACTGGTGCTGGAGCTGGAGTTGATACAGGTGCGGGGGCTTTTGGCTTTTTAGGCTTAGGTAACAGGCTAAAAATCTTATTGGCGATATCAGTATTGTCCTGATGACCGTTAAACAGCCCAGCTGCGGGACCTGCGGCAAACACTTGCACATCGGTGCCTGTGTGTCCGTCCGTTGTCCAACCCGTATCGGTACGTTTATCAATCACATGACGAATAGCCATTGCCATGGTTTCTAAGCCCTGCATTCTGGCTACATTGAGTTTAGCCAGTTCTTCTTCCGTTAATTCAAAGCCTAAACCACGGGATAAGTCGGCTTGCCAGGTCTCGCCACCGATAGCGGCTTGCGCTAAGGTATCTGAACTGGCGGAAATATTGCGCAGGATCTCAGGATTCCAGTTGTAATTTCCATCGACACCAATCGATAAACCGCCGGTATTATGGTCGGCGGTGATCACCATTAAGGTATCGGGATTTTGGCGTACGAATTGCTCAACGACTTCAATGGTGTTGGCAAACTCATCCATTTCGCCCATAGCGGCGGCGATATCATTGTTATGTCCCGCCCAGTCGATAAGGCTACCTTCGACCAGCAGTACAAAGCCTTGATCATTTTGCGACAGTAAACTGAGGGCTTTTTGGGTCAAGGTGCTGAGTTTTTTAGCATCTTTTTCATCGATAGCCCAAGGCAGTTGTACTTCGGCAAACAAACCTAAGACCTTAGGCTGGGTAATGCTGGCCAGATCATCAAAGCGGGTAATATGTTGATAGCCCTTGGCGGTAAATTGGGCCAACAGCTCGGGTGGAAAGTACTTTTGCCCGCCACCTAAAAACACATCGGCGTTGGTGTCGAGATAACTTAATGCCAGTGCATCGTAATTTTTACGGCTTTCGTTATGGGATAAAAATGCCGCTGGCGTGGCATGGTTGATTTGTGAGGTAACGGCAACCCCAGTGCTCAAGCCTAAGGATTTGGCTTTTTCAAGAATGGTGGGCAGAGGCTGTTTTTGGGTATCAACCGAGATGGCGCCGTTATAGGATTTGACTCCTGTCGCGAGGGCGGTTGCGGCGGCGGCCGAGTCGGTCACATAACCACTGACACTGGCGGGATAAGTACTTGCCATGCCAACCAATAAACGGTCAAAGACGGTTTGTTCGACTTCTTCGGTATCTGGATTGTCCTTGTAATAACGATAGGCACTGGTATAGGAAGGCCCCATGCCGTCGCCAATCATAATCACAATATTTTTGGGGCGTGATGGCGCCTTGGCTGGGCCCGTCTCATTCGCCCCAGCTTCCGCTGCAAATACGGGGCTTGAGAGCCATAAACTCATACCAAGCAGTAACAGTGGCGCTTTGGTGAAACTCATATCAGATCCCTAGAAGTCGTAGGCGCTCTTAAGGCGCCTTCAATGAATATTATTATCTTGTAGGTGTACAAGCTTACTGGGCGAGACGGGCTTCGATGGCATCGAACAGCATGCCAGTAATGTCCACATCAAATGCCGCTTGGATTTCACGGATACAAGTCGGGCTAGTGACGTTAATCTCGGTCAGCTTGTCACCAATCACATCCAGACCCACAAAAATCAGGCCGCGTTTTTTAAGCTCTGGGCCAATGGCACGGGCGATTTTCCAATCTGAGTCCGATAGCGGTTGGGCAACACCGCTGCCGCCTGCAGCCAAGTTACCGCGGGTTTCGCCTTTTTTCGGAATGCGCGCCAAGGCGTAGGGCACGGGCTCGCCATCCACCACCAGAATGCGCTTGTCGCCCTTGGTGATTTCAGGAATAAAGGCCTGCGCCATGGCGTATTGGTTGCCATATTGGGTTAAGGTTTCGATGATCACCCCAAGGTTAGGGTCGTCCTGCTTGACGCGGAAAATAGAGGTGCCGCCCATGCCATCTAGTGGCTTGAGGATAATATCGCCCTTGGCTTGGTGGAACGCGCGGATCCGATTGGCATCGCGAGTCACAATGGTTTCTGGAGTAAATTCGCTAAACCATGCGGTGAATAGTTTTTCGTTGGCATCGCGCAAGCTTTGTGGCTTGTTGACGATTAATACACCTTGTTCTTCGGCGCGCTCTAACATGTAAGTGGCATAGATATATTCGGTATCGAACGGCGGGTCTTTACGCATTAACACCACGTTCAGATCGCTCAGCGGCGTGTCTTGGGCATCGCCCAGTTCAAACCATTTATTGGCATCGTTGATGACTTTTAATGGACGCATATTGCCCATGGCTACGCCATTGACCATAGCAAGGTCGGCCATTTCCATATAAAACAGCTGGTAACCCCTTTCCTGCGCCGCCATCAGCATGGCAAAACTGGAGTCTTTCTTAATGTTGATCTCACTGATGGGGTCCATCACTATGCCGAGTTTTATCATTAATCTGTTCCTTATTGGTTGCCGTCGCAGGCAAAAAGCATTTATGGATTAGCCAGTAACCGATTTGCTAGTTAGCGGTTAACCTTTAACCTAAATCACCGAATCTAAGTTGCAGCGCGGTAATCGCCGTGAGTGAGGCGGTTTCGGTGCGCAGCACTCGGGGGCCGAGTAATACGTCGGTAAACTGATAGGTTTCCGTCATAGCGATTTCTTCCGCCGATAATCCCCCTTCGGGACCGATCAGTAGGCGTACGCGGGTATGGGATAAATCTAAGCCATTGATACCGTGCGCTGCCCTTGGATGCAAGTTGAGTTTGAGTGCGCTGGTCGGTTCGCTGCACCATTGCTGTAATTCCATGGCGGGGCGAACGATGGGCACTTGGCTACGGCCCGATTGCTCACAGGCACTGATCACTATCTTTTGCCATTGCTGGATTTTCTTTTCGAGACGCTCACCAGTGAGCTTGACGCCGCAGCGGTCAGAAAATAGCGGCGTAATGGTATTTACCCCTAGCTCAACGGATTTTTGAATGGTGAACTCCATCCGATCGCCACGGGAAATCACTTGGCCTAAATGCAGATTGAGGGGGGACTCCGATGGATTGGCCTCACAGGACAGCACTTTTACCGTGACCGATTTTTTACCCGCATCGACAATTTCGGCAAGATAATCATTACCATCGCCATTAAACAGGCTAATTTGCTCGCCACTGCCCATACGCAGCACTTTGCCGATATGGGCTGCGCCATCTTCGTCTAGATTCAGCTGTTGGTTTACGGCTAATGGCTGAGGTTGATAAATTCTTGGAACTCTCATTGTCGACCTTATTCGGCTAATTGTTGGCGCAGTGGTGGTGCATTGCAGGCATTCTGCACAAAGGGGTTATGATTACCTTGGATCTGCGCTATGGCGTTATCGCGTTTGCATTCAATAGTATCAACTGGATAGCTTTTATCCCATGCTTTGAACAATTTTAATTGCTGTGAGGCGATTTTAAGGCCATAGGTTTGCTGCATATACAAGTAAGTGCGGGCTATTTTGCCGCGGGCGTGAGCGGGCGGCTGGGCTTGGCGATTCTTAAAGTCGATAACCATAGCGCATTGACCATATTGGTCGGCCTTACCGTTCCATTGGCTAAAACGGAAGTTGCTGCGATCGCCGTTCACTTCACCAATGGCGGGCACCAGATTGTGCATGTCCGCTTCCATCTTATTGAATTCTTGGCTGTTATCGGCGCAGTTTTTACGGCCACCCTTTTGCCAGCATTGTAATTGGTGACCAAACTCCCATGCAGGGACGATATGCTCCCACTCGATACGGTTGGCGCGGGTTTCTTGTTTACGCACTTGATAACCGCAGCTATTGAGATCGGGCTTCCAGGATTTGCCCTTAATTTGGATAGTGCAGCCACAGTAAAAACTGACTGCGGGCAAGGTGCCTTGGCGACTGCCTTGGTATAAGGATTGAGACAAGACCTTGGCTTGGCTAAAACTATTGGGGTGCGAAGGAGAGGCATTGGCTGAGGCCAACACCGCCAGCCAACTGAATAGGCACAGCAAGGTTTGCCGAGACCTTAAGGCTATCTTGGAGTTGTTCAATATTTATCCCAAAAATAATCAATACTACGCGAGCCTGTGGCTCGTCTTTTATGTCTGAATGGTAAGGGAAATACCGCGTCCTATGCAAATCGCTCGTACTTTTGGCAGAGGATTTTTACGCTATGTGGGTTATTTGGCTGCTTCGGTAAAGGTGAGGTGGGTATGGCAGCGTTTACACAGATAACGGGTTTCACCACGCAGTACTTTATTATGGCGACGGATGCTCAGCCTAACCGGACCGCAGGCACAGCGGTACTCAAAGTCTTTCCCTTTAACCGACTGAGTATCGAAACTGTGGGTGGTATTGGGGCTCACCTTAAACAGCTTGAGCATGATGGATTGCCACTCGCGGCCATGGGGTTTGGTTTTGCCAAAGAGTTGGAAGCAGAGTAAGTGGCTTATTTCGTGGGGCACTACTTCGGATAAGAAGGCTTCGCTATTTTCCCTGAGTAATACGGGGTTAAAGCGCAGGCGATTCTGCTGCAAATGCGCTGTGCCCGCACTCCGTCCCCGCAGGGTAAATTGGGTCAACGGCCGCGCAAATGGACGCTTAAAGTAGATTTCTGCCTGCTGATAACAGTCTTCGATACGCGTAAGGATTTGCTGCTGCACTGGTGTCAGTGGCTTTGGCTGGTGTTGTGGCGTGTTGGTTTTCGCCATCTTGGTCGCAGTCGGCGTGGTGATACTCGCGGATGAGATAGCTTTACGGCGCAGGCTATTGAGTAGGGATCTCGGGTTAAACATAGACTTAGGCGTTAACTCTTATTTTGCAAAGCATCAAATGTGGCTAGGTGTGTCAGATGGATACCATGATGCGACCCGATAAGGCGCATAAAGCAAGCGTTCGCATCATAACCAACGCTTGCTGACAATGCCAGTATTGCGGCGGTTACAGGCTTGCCGCGGCCTGCATCACCATAGTACGCACTTGCTCGACAATGGCTTGTTCGGTGGCATTGTCGTAGCCCTTCACCCTCGGGGTGTGGATATGGCCCACCTTAGCGCGGCTATTGAACTTTTGCTGTAACACAATGGCGCGATAAGAAATCTCGTTTGAGAGATACCCACCGCCAGAGCCTTCGACCGAGGTTTCATTTTGTAGCTCGCTTAGGGAACTAGCATTAAATTCACCGCGCGCAAGGGTGGTCACAGTATGGTTATCGTTGACTTTCCACTGACCATCTTGCACTTGCATCGCTGCGACGGGTAATGAAAATTCAACAAATTCAGGGCCGATAAAGTCTTTACCATTGAGTTTTGGGGCGACAGGCGCGGTTTTGCTTGCGCCTGTGTATAGATTTTGGTTATCGGGCGCTGCTGCACTACGGTTACGGCCTGGGAAGCGTTCAATATCAAAGTCGCTGCGCCCCATGCTGACGGTTAAGACAAACTGGGTTTTAGGGTCGCGATAAATGGGGCTGAGTAAGGATTCGATAATACCTTGGTCGAAATCCTCGAAGCGTACTGGGATCATGGCGGTTTCGATTTGGGCCTTTTTGCCATTGATATCAAATTTAAAACCATCGAGGGCGAGGGCGACTAAGCCCGAAGGATTGCTCTGACTGATATCTTTGTCGAGGAAGAAGGGGTCGAATCCCGTCAGGAAGATTTTTATCTGCACATCATCATCGTATTGGATATCACTGAAGCCTCGCGATGCCTTTTCAACCGCGCTGGCTAAAATCTGTTGCTGCCAATCAGCCATTTTAAAGTTAGCACTGTTGTTTTTAATGCTATTTAACATTGACAGTCGCGCCCAATACAGGGATCTGTCATCAAAGTGTCCAGACTGCACATCACGCACGGCCTGTTGCCATAATCTATGCCCTTGGCGGGCGGCAAGTTGGGTAGCGTCGCGTTCATTTTTCTGTGCGGATAATTGATTCGCTAAGCCTTCATCCAATGCTTGATAACGGTTTACCACTTCAGCCATGACTTTTTCAGCGGTAGGAATGCGAGACACTTCCACATCGCCGAGGAGTTGTACGGCACCAGCGGTTTGCGCCACTGTGCTAGCGAGGATAAAAGCGAGGCAGGGCTTTAACATTGGCGTTTCCTTTTTATTTTAATCACTTATTTTGCTGGAAATAGACGATGTTTCTAGGGCGTTCAGGCTTACTTCATCTTAGAAATAATGAAACTTATGCCAAAAAGCCACAATGATTGTTTTGAGTATAAGAGTTTACCTATAGTGATTCGAGGATCTTATTCCTATTTTGCATATCAGATCGATACTGACGAGTTGCTATGATTTTGGACTGGCGTTTAGTTGGGATAGCTAATAGTTAAATCTTGTAAAGCTTGTGCCTGATTGTTGCCACAATTGGTCAGCAGTTTGCTAGGGAATGAGAGGGCAGAGAATGATAAGCTTAGCACTTAATTTGTATGGATATATTGCATTAAGCAAGGGGACGTTATGCGTGTATTAGCCTTATCGGCTGTGTTTTTGGTGGCATCGATTATCGGAATGCCTGCGGTAGCAAGGGAATGGCAAGAAAACAAAAGTTGGAATGTTCACTTTACTGAACATAAATCACAGGGCGTAGTTGTGCTCTGGAATGAGAATAAGCAGCAAGGATTTACCAATAATCTTAAACGGGCGAACCAAGCATTTTTACCCGCATCTACATTTAAAATTCCCAATAGCTTGATCGCCCTCGATTTGGGCGTGGTTAAGGATGAACACCAAGTCTTTAAGTGGGATGGACAGACGCGCGATATCGCCACTTGGAATCGCGATCATAATCTAATCACCGCGATGAAATATTCGGTTGTGCCTGTTTATCAAGAATTTGCCCGCCAAATTGGCGAGGCACGTATGAGCAAGATGCTACATGCTTTCGATTATGGTAATGAGGACATTTCGGGCAATGTAGACAGTTTCTGGCTCGACGGTGGTATTCGAATTTCGGCCATTGAGCAAATCAGCTTTTTAAGAAAGCTGTATCACAATAAGTTACACGTATCGGAGCGCAGTCAGCGCATCGTGAAACAAGCCATGCTGACCGAAGCCAATGGCGACTATATTATTCGGGCTAAAACTGGATACTCGACTAGAATCGAACCTAAGATTGGCTGGTGGGTCGGTTGGGTTGAACTTGATGATAATGTGTGGTTTTTTGCGATGAATATGGATATGCCCACATCGGATGGTTTAGGGCTGCGCCAAGCCATCACAAAAGAAGTGCTCAAACAGGAAAAAATTATTCCCTAGAAGTGGTTAGCGCGTATTTGTGTGAAATAGCCGTCATATAAGCTGTAAAGATATATGGACAAAATGCTGATGCTTGATGCGCTTGTAGTTAATGGCTCATACTTAATCGGTTAGGCCAAATCGACTTAAGCTCCGCGCGTTAACTTTTAGCCTGAGCGTTAGCATCACATTCCTAAACGTAAAAAGCCTAGCCAATTTGCTAGGCTTTTTTGTTATCTAAATGGTCATGGTCACTCAACATTGGGATGTGTATAAAGGAATGGCGATGTCAGTAAAGGTGAATGCCGCTGCGATAAAGTGCCTAGCCCATCAAGGATTGTAGGCTTTCTTGGCTGCTAAAGCGTTTGACGAAAAAGTCCAAGAAGGCGCTGATATTGGTGGCTAATTGTCTGCGGCTCGAATACACCCCGTAGACCTTAAAGGGTTCAATCGGCCATTCCTGTAAGATTGGCACTAGCTGGCCGTTGGCGAGTTCGGTTTTGCAGGCGGAGTTTGATAGCATTGCAATCCCAAAGTCATCGAGGGCTAACTGCTTAACCATTATCGGGCTATTGACCCTGACTTTACGCTGAAAGTTTACCATGGTTTTGCGAGCACCTTTGCCTAAGGGCCATATGGGTGCTGAGCGGGATGTCCCTAGCAGAATACCACTATGGTCGCTCAGCTCCTTAGGTGTTGCGGGGGTGCCGCGTGCTTTTAAATAGCCAGGGCTTGCTACCAGAATTGGTTGACGCTCGAACAGTAATCTTGCAACAAGATCAGAGGATTGCAGTGGTCCATATTTGATAGCTATGTCATATCCTTCACCCACCAAACCGATATCGTTGTCGGTAAACTGGACATCTAATTCCACATTGGGATATAAACGCATGAATCCGCTACAGAGGTTAGCAATTAATTCTTGGCTAAAAGAGACCGGAATGGCTATCCGTAATGATCCTGATACATCATCATGGGTACTCTCGATAACAGCCTTGGCCGCTTCCACCTCATTGCGAATGGAATCACAGTGTTGATAAAAGAGTGCCCCGACTTGGGTAAGACTCAGGTTACGGGTGTCGCGTTGTAACAATCGCACGCCTAGTTGTTCTTCAAGCTGCGCGATTTTGCGACTTATGGTGGATTTTGGGTGGCCGGTTTCACGTGCAGCTTGGGAGAATCCCTTTGCTCTCACTACGGCTGCAAATAGCATCATACCGTTTAAATCTGGCATGTTTTTCCCACTGTCTCATATTTGGAACATAGCGTCTTATGCAGTTTAATGGCATTTGGCGGGATAACAAAGTTATATTTATTGGCTAAAAATTTTCAGAGGCTAAAGCAGAGGATCTTTTGATGACCAGCAATAATCAGCCCAAACACATGACTCAAGCCCAAACGCCCGATCCGCTTTTTTTACAGGCCGAGCATTTGGCAAAGGATTTTTCTCTGTTTCCAAAACACAGTAAACAGAGCTTATCAGAAGAAATTAAAGGTCTTTTAAATGAAGATGCCATTCAGGCAAATTTAAAAGACTTGGCATCGTTAGATGTTGACGGTTATGTCGCAAAAGTGATCCAACCGACCCAAGACAAAGGTCGTCCTGGTGCTAAACGTATCATTGCGGACCTAAAGGGGCGCTTGATTACCGAAACTCACTTGGGCTCTTTCTACAGTGCTGAGGTCGAGTTGAATTTCGGTTCACGCACTCGTCGTATCGGCTTTATTGCTCAAGAGCGCACAACGGCTAACGGTGCATGGATGCCTGAGCATCACTATGCCGCCTGTAAAGCGATTCGTCATTTTGCCGAATTGTCTATGCCTATCGTCTATTTAATCGATACCCCAGGGGCCGATGCAGGCGAAGTGGCCAACAGCCAAAACCAAGCACATTCTATTTCTAAGGCGATTGCCGAGAGTGCCAACGTTGACGTACCGACAGTCGGTATCGTTATCGGTGCGGGTTACTCGGGTGGCGCGATTCCTTTAGCTGCAGCCAACATTCTGTTATCGCTGCGCGATGGTATTTTCAACACCATTCAACCACAAGGTCTACAAAGTATCGCGCGTAAGTACAACCTGTCATGGCAGGAATGTGCTAAATCTGTGGGTGTATCTCCAGAAGAGCTTTACACCGCCGGTTGTAT
The DNA here is from genome assembly GCF_016859145.1 of Shewanella sp. LZH-2. Lineage (NCBI taxonomy): Bacteria > Pseudomonadati > Pseudomonadota > Gammaproteobacteria > Alteromonadales > Shewanellaceae > Shewanella > Shewanella sp. LZH-2. The sequence goes on along the minus strand of NZ_CP069350.1, from coordinate 3,832,121 downwards.
CGATGGCATTATCGATTTTTCTCCAGGTGACCGTGACGAGCGTCAGCACAATTTACGCCGCGCGATTATCAGTAGTATCGAAGCGGTTGAGCGCGCAGCAGTGAACTTTGTACGTGAATCTAAGGATTTACGTGAGCATTATGATCGCAGTTTAGCGCGTTTCCTTAATCCATCTAAAAACTTGATGGCATTAGAGTTAAACGCTGAATTGGCTGTGGCAACGAGCCCAACCAACCACCACAACTTGTTTGGTAGCGCTTACCGTTACCTGCGTTATTTAACGCTGCGTAGCCGTATTCATTCGATCTCTCAGGAGCAATACGGACGTTTGTCACGTGTTAGCGTGCCTGAAGGTGACTTGTTAGCTCGTATCCAGCAAGAGCAAGATCGTGTATTCCAAGCTTGGTTATCTAGCCCCGATAAGCTGGTTTACGATGAAGATCTGAATAAATTGTGGGCGAACTTTATTGCTAAGCGCGATGAAATTTCAACCGAACGTAATATGCTGACACGTTTTATTTTGGGTGAACCAAAAGAAAACTATAAAAAAGCTCGTAAGGCACTGTTATTTAACATCGGTTGGTCTTTATATCACCGTTGGAAGAGCAACGCGGCAAACAACTTTAAGGGCTTAATTCAGCATCTTGAAAATCTGCCTAAGTCTGTAACTCAAGCAAAATGGCCTGAGCTTAATCAATTGACTGTGCTCGATGTCGTTGTAAACGATGAGCTGCGTGAAGACTTTATTTGGCAATGCCATAACATCCTGATTTTTAACTCACTTTACGACAACGTTGTGGGTAGCTTAGCGTCTATCGCGAAAGAAGCCATGATGTCTAAGAGTCTGTCACGCAACTCTGTGAACAATCTACTGCACAAGTCGATTGACCATGCGCTGTCTACTCAGGATACCGCAAACGACAAGGCTAAATTCTACAAGTGGCTTAAGTACTTTATGAGCCAATCTAACCGTGCCGATCTCTTGGTGCGTGTAGAGCAGTGGAAGAGTGTGGGCTTCCCACAACTTAACGACAGTTTATTCGTTATCCTGACTTACTTCTTCGAACGTTTATTGCCTGAATACTTCGACAGTGAAAGCGACCACAGCAAATACACTGGTGCGATTAACCCTGTGCGTATCGGTCGTCGTAAGGACTTCTGGAACCGCTTGACCATGGGTTATCAGGACTTACTGATCCAAAAAGTATTACGTGACGAAAAACGTACCGGCAAGATGACGTGGGAAAATGTGATTAAGCAATTTTTCACTAATTTCGACGAAATCAATGGCGACAAAATGTCGGCTAACTTGCTCAACTTCCCTGGTTTCCGTTTATCCATTGAAGATGCGTTAGATAAAGGTATTCGTCCTTGCGGCCTGATCACCGGTATTGCTGACTTTAAAGAAAAGGGACAAAAAGTCCGTGTGGGTCTGGCGGTATCTAACACTGCATTCCAAGCGGGTGCCTTCGATATGGCGAGTGCCGAGAAATTCTCTGCGCTGCTGATCGAATGTGCTAAGCGTAAATTGCCAGTAGTTTGTTTTATCAGCTCAGGCGGTATGCAGACTAAAGAAGGTGCTGCGGCACTGTTCTCAATGGCTGTTGTGAACGACCGTATCACACGCTTTATCCGTGATAACGAATTGCCAGTATTGATGTTTGGTTTTGGTGACTGTACCGGTGGTGCGCAAGCGAGTTTCGTGACTCACCCATTAGTGCAAACCTACTACCTGTCTGGTACTAACATGCCATTCGCGGGTCAAATGGTGGTTCCAGCTTACTTGCCTTCGACTTCTACACTGTCGAACTATCTGTCGAAAGTACCAGGTGCAATGGCGGGCTTAGTCCACAACCCATTCAGCGAAACCTTAGATAACCAATTGGCGAGCATCGATCCTCTGATGCCAATGCCAACGGCGAAGATTAATGACGTAATCATCAATGCTCTGTCGACTCTGGTTGTTGAAGCGCCTGTTGAAGAAGAAGTGATTGTTCAAAACGATCCTCGTAAGTTAATGAAACCAATTAATAAAGTATTGGTTCATGCCCGTGGTTGTACTGCTGTTAAGTTGATCCGTAAGGCTCACGATAACGATATCAACGTGGTATTAGTGGCGTCAGATCCTGACATGACTGCCGTACCTGCGGATATGCTGAAAGATTCTGACAAGTTAGTCTGTTTAGGGGGTAACACCTCTGACGAAAGTTACCTGAATGCTTACTCAGTGCTGAAAGTCGCCGAATACGAGCAAGTTGACGCACTGCACCCAGGTATCGGCTTCCTGTCTGAAAGTCCACAATTTGCGGCATTGTGTGTGAACAATGGGGTTAACTTCGTTGGTCCGAGCGTGCATTCAATGACGACTATGGGTAACAAGTCGAACGCGATTAAGACTTCACAAAGCCAAAACGTACCAGTAGTACCAGGTTCACACGGTATTCTGACGAACGCTGAGCAAGCGGTGAACGTGGCCAATGAAATTGGTTACCCTGTGCTGCTCAAAGCGGTACAAGGTGGTGGCGGTAAAGGTATCCAGGTCGTTAAACGTCCTGAGGATATGATTGGTTTATTCCAAAAAACCGCTACCGAAGCGGCTGCGGCCTTTGGTAACGGTGACTTGTACTTAGAGAAATATGTAACCTCACTGCGTCATATCGAAGTGCAGTTACTGCGTGACAAGTTCGGCAACGCTAAGGTGCTGGGTTTACGTGACTGTTCAGTACAACGTAACAACCAGAAAGTGGTTGAAGAATCTGGCTCAACTATGCTGCCAGAAGAACTGAAGAAACAAGTGCTGGATTACACCCGTGCTTTAGGTGATGCGACCGATTACATGGGCGCAGGTACAGTTGAGTTCATCTATAACTTAGATGCGAACGAAGTGTACTTCATGGAAATGAACACCCGTCTGCAGGTAGAGCATCCAGTAACGGAAGCGACTTCTGGTATCGATATCGTGAGCGCGCAGTTTGATATCGCTGCGGGTCGTTCAATCGAGCATTTAGAGCCGAAAGAAATCGGTTATGCGATGGAAGTGCGTGTAACGGCTGAGAAAGCCGCACTCGACAGCCACGGCATCCTGCAACTGGTTCCAAACCCTGGCAAGATCACCGAATGTGTATTCCCTGATCATCCAGATGTAGAAATCATCTCGATTGCTGCACCGGGCAAAGAAGTTTCGCCTTATTACGATAGCTTAATCGCCCAGGTGATTATGCGCGGTGAAAACCGTGAAGACGTTATTGCGAAGCTACATGCTTACCTCGACAGCGTAGTGCTCAAAGGTATCGCGACTAACATTCCATTGCTGAAGTTAATCCTAAGCGATGGCACCTTCAAAGAAGGTGTATACGACACTAACTATCTGCCACGCTTTATGGCTGAGCTAGACATTCCAACACTGATTGCTGAAATGGAAGCCGCTGCCGAAACCGTTGGGGTGGATACTGAGTCGCTGCGTGTAGGTGAAAGTAACGAGCTTAAAGTATTAGCCCAAGGCGCAGGTATCTTCTATACCTCTCCAGCGCCAGGCGAACCTGATTTCGTTAAAGAAGGTGATATTGTAACCGTTGAGCAAACCCTTGCCTTGACTGAAGCAATGAAGATGTTCTCGCAGGTTAACTTGGCTGGCTTTAACCGCCAAGGCGCAGTGCTCTATCCTGAGGATAAGAAGTACCGCATCGAGCGTATTCTGAACAGCAATGGTCAGCAAGTATCGCAAGGTGACCTACTCTTTGTTGTGTCACCAGTTGAAGATTAATCTTGTAAAAATAGATTAAGTAAACGAAATACCCGTCAATTTGGCGGGTATTTTTTTATTGGTAACAAGATTACGTTTCTCAGGTTCGGTGCATTTTTCTGCTTAGGATGAGCGAATTGGTATTATCTTAATATCATGTATACACTTTTTATCTACGTCAGCGAATTACGAATGTATTTGAGAAGCGACATGGGTTGTCGATTTTGGTTTTTATTGTTCTGTTTATGCTCACCCTTAACTGTGAGTGCAGAGCGTTTGGCTTCGCGCTATCTCAAAACCGCTGATGACGGTGCTAGCAGTAGGCAGTTAGTCCGTTACTGTGTTGATCCCGACTGGTTGCCCTATGAAGCGATTCGAGAGGGAAAACATGTAGGGGTCTCATCGGACTATATTCGTTACATTGAGTCCCATTCTCCCCTTAAATTCATTCTTGTTCCTACAACATCTTGGTCTGAAACCCTTAATTTTTTACAAACTGGGCGCTGTGATTTAACTCCAATGTTGAACAAAACCGCTACCCGAGAGCAATTTTTACATTTTAGCCATGTGTATTTTCACTCGCCAAATGTGTTGGTTTCGCTAAAAGAACAGCCATTTTTACAAGGATTTGAAAACATAGGCTCACGAACATTAGTCGTGCCTAAAGGTTATCGTCTCGCTGAGTATATTCAGCAATATTACCCTAGAGTCAAAATCATCGAAGTGGCCAGTGAACCAGCGGGACTCGAGGCTGTGCTCGATAAGCGCGCTGATTTATTTGTTGGGTCAATGTTTTCGGTGAATGCTTATATTCAGCAGACAGGTTTTAACCATCTTAAAATTGCGGGGTGGGGCGGGCCAGAAGATGAACTACGCATGGGAGTGAGTTTAGGCCATGAAGCACTACTGCCGATACTTAATCAAGTGCTTGATGATGTTGATGAGCTTGAGCGAATTAGGATTTACCAGAAGTGGAACAACATTACTGTTATCGATGAGACTAACTATTGGCTTATCTATCAAGTTATTGCAGGTACTCTGCTGGTGATATTCTTACTTGCGACTCGGACTTATTTTATCAGTCGCTATAATCGACGCTTAACCGATAAAAATACACAGCTTGAAGCCCTACGTCGGCAATTAGAACAAACCAATACTGAACTCGAGTTTTTATCTACCCATGATCCGCTCACCAAACTCTATAATCGCCATTACTTTAACCGCCAGTTTGTGCATGAGCATCGTTCTGAGACCGCAACAGAAAGTAGCATCTGCCTTGTCATGTTAGATATCGATTTCTTTAAAGAGATTAATGACACCTTAGGTCATACCGTCGGAGATAATATTTTGATGGAGCTGTCTACAGTGCTGCAGCATTGTGTGCGTGAATCAGATGTTGTTGCCCGTTGGGGAGGTGAAGAGTTCGTGATCCTTTGCCATCAGACTTCAATTACTTTAGTTAACTCATTGTGCCAGCGGATTGCTGCGGCGATTAAGGATTATCGCTTTAGTGGTGATGTGCGGCTCACCTGTAGTTTGGGGATTGCCAAATTAGCGAGTAATGAACCAATGCAGTCCTGCTTTGAACGAGCAGATAAAGCATTGTATCAAGCGAAAGCCTTGGGCAGAAATCAGATTTGTATTGATGAATCCAATGCTTAGTTTGCGAAATTAGATGCATTGCTAAGCCCATTGACACTTTACTCGATCAATTTCACATTTATGCTAATCAACTTTTAGGTTAAACCGAGTTTTAACCTGAGTTGAAGTTTGTATTGAGGTTGCATTGGGCTGGTCTTTTGCCATTTGTGAGTCCTTAAAGTATGAGAAATCTGCAATATCGGTAAAAAAACGCTTATTTTTAGGCTTTTTACTAATTGTTTGAAAACTGAGCTAAATTTTTTTATTTAATTGTTTTAATGCATTTTTCTTATTTTTTTTTAATTTTTTCCGCGACTTTATCGTGAAAAATTGCAAGAGCCATTTGCGCATAGCGGGGTTCCAATTTACAATATGCGCCTAAAATAATCTGATGTGCGGTGTGTCGGTGGTTTGTCGCATACTCCGTCTACTTCTTAAACTAATCATTAAAGTTGAATCATGACCGAATTATCCAAATACAGAAACATTGGTATCTTCGCTCACGTTGACGCGGGTAAAACCACGACCACCGAGCGTATTCTTAAGCTAACCGGTAAAATCCATAAAATCGGTGAAGTTCACGATGGTGAATCAACAACTGACTTCATGGTTCAGGAAGCTGAGCGCGGTATTACCATTCAGTCAGCGGCAGTAAGCTGCTTCTGGAAAGATCACCGTTTCAACGTTATTGACACCCCTGGGCACGTTGACTTCACCGTTGAAGTTTACCGTTCTCTGAAGGTTCTTGACGGCGGTATCGCTGTATTCTGTGGTTCTGGTGGTGTTGAGCCTCAATCAGAAACTAACTGGCGCTATGCGAACGAATCTGAAGTTGCTCGTATCATCTTCGTAAACAAGTTAGACCGTATGGGTGCTGACTTCTTACGTGTTGTTAAGCAAACTAAAGACGTTTTAGCTGCTAACCCACTGGTTATGGTTCTGCCAATCGGTATTGAAGATGAGTTCTGTGGTGTTGTTGACCTGCTAACTCGTAAAGCCTACGTATGGGACGATTCTGGTATTCCAGAAAACTTCGAAGTTAAAGATGTTCCAGCGGACATGGTTGACTTAGTTGAAGAATACCGTGAAATGCTGATCGAAACTGCTGTTGAGCAAGATGACGATCTGCTAGAAGCTTACATGGAAGGCGAAGAGCCATCTGTTGAAGACCTGAAACGTTGTATCCGTAAGGGTACTCGTACTATGGCATTCTTCCCAACATTCTGTGGTTCTGCCTTCAAAAACAAAGGTATGCAACTGGTTCTGGATGCTGTTGTTGATTATCTGCCAGCGCCAGATGAAGTTGATCCACAACCTTTAACTGACGAAGAAGGTAACGAAACTGGCGAATACGCTATCGTTTCTGCTGATGAGTCATTAAAAGCATTAGCGTTCAAGATCATGGATGACCGTTTCGGTGCCCTGACTTTCGTACGTATTTATGCTGGCCGTCTGAAGAAAGGCGATACCATTCTTAACAGTGCAACTGGTAAGACTGAGCGTATCGGCCGTATGTGCGAAATGTATGCTAACGATCGTATCGAAATTGAATCAGCTGAAGCTGGTGACATTATCGCAATCGTGGGTATGAAGAACGTACAAACTGGTCACACACTGTGTGATGTTAAGCACCCATGTACTCTGGAAGCCATGGTGTTCCCAGAGCCAGTTATCTCTATCGCAGTAGCGCCAAAAGATAAAGGCGGCAGCGAGAAGATGGCTATCGCTATCGGTAAGATGATCGCAGAAGATCCATCATTCCGCGTAGAAACTGATGAAGATTCAGGTGAAACCATCCTTAAAGGTATGGGTGAACTGCACTTAGATATTAAAGTGGACATCCTGAAGCGTACTTATGGTGTTGAGCTGATCGTAGGTGAGCCACAAGTGGCCTACCGTGAAACCATTACTCAAATGGTTGAAGACCAATACACCCACAAGAAACAATCTGGTGGTTCTGGTCAATTCGGTAAGATCGAATACATCATTCGCCCAGGTGAGCCAAACTCTGGCTTCGTGTTCAAGTCTTCAGTTGTTGGTGGTAACGTTCCTAAGGAATACTGGCCAGCAGTTGAAAAAGGCTTCGCGAGCATGATGAACACCGGTACTATCGCTGGCTTCCCAGTGTTAGACGTTGAGTTTGAACTGACTGACGGTGCTTACCACGCAGTTGACTCTTCAGCTATCGCGTTTGAAATCGCTGCTAAAGCGGCATTCCGTCAATCTATGGCTAAAGCTAAACCACAACTGCTTGAGCCAATCATGAAAGTTGACGTGTTCAGCCCTGATGACAACGTGGGTGACGTAATCGGTGACTTAAACCGTCGTCGCGGTATGATCAAAGACCAAGTTGCTGGTGTAACGGGTGTTCGCGTTAAGGCTGACGTACCGTTATCAGAAATGTTCGGTTACATCGGTACTCTGCGTACAATGACTTCAGGCCGTGGTCAGTTCTCTATGGAGTTCTCACACTACAGCCCATGTCCAAACAGTGTTGCGGACAAAGTTGTTGAGCAAGTTAAAGAGCGTAAAGCTGCTGAAGCTAAGAAGTAATTCTTAACTTCCTCTAAATAGAAACCGCTGCTAAGCCTAGGCTAGCAGCGGTTTTTTTATGGGCGATGCACTGGTTGACGATAGGTTGACGAGTCAGCATTCAGCATTCACGCTTTTTGTTTACTTAATTCCAGTAGAGCATTTGCTGCGGGAGTTAACGGTAAGTTCTGCCGCCAAATCAGGGCTAAATCCCAAGTTAATGCTGGTTGCATTGGTCTAAAGACTAGTTTGCTGTGACTGAGTTTTTGGCAAATAGGTTCGGGTAATATGGCCAGTCCCATGTCGGCTTCAACCATGGTTGCAAGAAAGTCCCATTGACCACTGCGAAAGGCGATATTTAATTGCACGCCAGCCTTACGGCTGAGGCGAGTTATCAATTTGGCAAGTGAGAAGTCCTCGTTATAGAGGATAAACGGATATGCTTCAAAATCTTGCCAGTTGAGAAATGACTTAGCCGCAAGCGGGTGTCCATCAGGCAGGCAAGCTAACAGAGGATATTTTGTTAGCGGCTGGTTGACTAGCTCAGTCTCATGGGTTGTGGGTAACGCAGTAAAGGCAATATCTAAACTGTTATTTAGCAGTGCCTGCTCGCAGCCAAATCCCCCGTATTCATACATTTGTAGTTCAACCCCTGGATAACGCTTACGATAGCTCGTCAGTAATCCAATAATTAAGCTACTCATCATGGGGCAGACACCGAGTCTAAGCCGCCCCGATTTTAGGCCGCTTAAGTTACTCATATCCTCCTGCAATCTATGCCATTGTCCGAGGATCTCCCGCGCACTGTGTTCAAACAGCTGCCCTGCTTGGGTTAGCTCCACCTTTTGATTGTTACGGATCAGCAGGGTTTCTCCTACGCTTTCTTCAAGCCTTTGGATGATTTTGCTAAGCGTTGGTTGAGTGATAAAGCATTTTTGTGCTGCACGGGTGAAGTTTTCCGTTTCAACTAAGATCAGAAAACATTGTAAGGTCTTGATTGGAATGTTCATGCTCAAATGGAATCCATTGTATGGCGTTAATTCATTTTACTGATGATGGTCTAAGTATTACTTTGAACTTGTTAACAGAACAGGAGATTTGGTCATGAAGTCAACGTCAAGTTTATGGGTAGGTGCTTTGTGGCAGGCGGCGATGCCTGAAACAAAGAATGTGCAAACAGCAAAGGCAGCGCAAACAAGAGTAACGGCTCCGGCGGGTGATTTGCATAAAGCAAAACAACAAGTTAACCCAGCCTAGGCTGGGTTTTTACTTTTCCGTATTTTATCTATTGTCCCGTCTGCTTATTTTTCAGTTCGTCCAACATCTCCCCCACTGAGTTTTTAAGTTTATCTCTAATTTTGTTATGGATAATAAAAAGCCACTGGATGATCAGTGGCTTTGGTGCGGGCAGGGGAGGATTGTTTTACTGAGTTGAGAACTTATTATCAACTAAAGGCGCTTTGTTTTCTGCTTGTGCAACATGGCACTGGGTGCAGAAATAATTATGGCCATTGAGCGTGCCCTTATCGTCGATAACGTGGGATTTCGCCACTGGTGTGGCTTTCATCCGTGGGGCTTTATCCCAGCTATGGCAAGTTAAACAGCCATTTTTATCTAAGGTTATTTTGTAATCATCCTTATGGGGGATGAGTGGCGGTTGGTCAGTAAAACTGCGTTCCAACGCCTTACCGCGAGCTGGGTAAACGGGCATAGCATCAGCGGGGCGAATATCGGTCACCGCGCTATCGCCGGCGAGGGATTTGATATTGACTGGTGTTGCTTGAGAGTCTGCTTGTTGGCCTGAGCAGCCGCCGATGGCTAATACAATCGCGGTTAAGGTGAGTATTTTTTTCATTGGTCATTCTCCGCCTTGGGGGCAATGTGTTGACGAATTGGTGAAGTGGTTGATGGCGAGTGACAATCGGTCGAATCGCCTGAACTAAGTTGAGCCTGAGTGGCCGTAAAACGTGTTTGATAGCGAAATACGCGTTGTGCGCAGACATCGATACAGCGGCCGCATTGGGTGCAGTCTGGGCTAGTGATCACCGGGTTTTGCCCTTTTAACGCTGGCTTTAATACCTGGCGTTCAGGGCAAACAGCAAAGCAGTCCATGCAGTTATCACAGGCACTGGCTTTGCTGGCAACAATTTTGATGGGGCTCCATTTGCCGATTAAGCCAAATAGGGCGCCTGTTGGACACAGGTGGCCACACCAAGCGCGCTCGGCGATAAACAGATCCAGCAGAAATATCGCCGCTAAGATCCATAAACCACTGAGACTGCCAAATAGCACGGCGCGATAGACTAAGGGGACGGGATTAATCCATTCCCAAATCAAGTTGCCCGTGAGCAGTGGCAATAACAGCACGAGTGCCAGCAGGTAATAACGTAAATTACGCGGTAACTCGCTGGTGCGAGGGAGGTTTAGTTTACGTCTGAGCCAGCTTGCGGTATCGGTGACCAGATTGACGGGACACACCCAACTGCAAAACACCCGGCCACCGGCGAGGGCATAAAACAGTATGACCAAGGTTGCACCTATCAATAGGCTAAGCTCGGGAATATGCCCGCTAATGAGCATTTGTAAGCTCACTAGCGGATCGGCAAAGGGAATGGTATCGAGCAGTAAACTGGCCGATAAATTACCCTTAAATAACCAAATCCCTAGTAGCGGCCCCAGTGCAAATAGCCCTAACAAGCCGCATTGCACTGCGCGGCGTAGTAGCAAATATTTATGTGCGCCAAACCAACCGAGTTCTGCAATGGCGGCGGCATGCTCGCCTTGCATGCGGGCTTTTGAGTTCATTGTCTTATGACTTATAGACTTGTTACTCATAGACTCATTGCTCATAACGTCAGCCCCTTATTCAACATCTCTAAGGTGGTTTCCTCGGTGTTGAGATAAGTGTCATGCTCCGCTGCCTTACCGAGTGCTAATGCCGTCGGTAAGACTTTTATGGCGGCGGTATCGAGTACGCAGGCGTGCTCGCATTTGCCACAACCCGTGCAGGTATCACTGTTGACTGTGGGTAAGAACATGGCGTGGTGATCGCTATGTTGATTGCGTTGGCGTTCTAAGGTGATGGCGTTGTCGATTAACGGACAAACCCGATAACAAACATCGCAGCGTAATCCCTTAAAGTTCAGGCAATTTTTCTCATCGATCAGTACCGCAATACCCATTTTGGCATCGCTAATGTGCTCAAGTTGAGGATCAAGCGCACCCGATGGGCAGGCTTTGATGCAGGGAATATCCTCACACATTTCGCAGGGAATGCGTCTTGCGGTAAAGAATGGCGTGCCAGTGGCGGCGCCATCGAACCAACGTGCCAGTGTTAGCGTGTCGTAAGGGCAAGCCTCAACACACAAACCGCAGCGCACGCAGGCCGAGAGAAAATCGCTTTCTTCAAGGGCGCCCGGCGGTCTGCAAGCTTGGGAGGCGAGTTGACCTTGGCTTTTTGCCGTGGCCGTCAAGCCTAATCCCACAAGCCCCATCACACAGCCAGCCTTAGCCGTCGTGGCCAAAAACTGGCGACGGTTGACTTGTTTGACTGTGAATGGACTCTTCACTTGCTGACTCACCTTAGACTCCTTAATCGCTTTCAAATACGCTTATCGCTATCAAATGAGGGCTTAGGCCTTCATCACTTTTACTGGGCACTTCTTAAAGTCAGTTTCTTTTGACAGTGGATCGGTTGCATCCAGAATCAACTTGTTGACTAACTGACGCGCATCGAAGAAGGGCATAAACACCACGCCGCGTGGCGGTTTGTTTCGGCCTTTGGTTTCGACGCGGGTTTTGACCTCACCACGGGGAGAAGCGACTATCACTTCATCACCCCGTTGCAGACCACGGACCTTCGCGTCTTCAGGATGCATAAAGATTTGTGCATCAGGATAGGCGCGGTATAGCTCAGGTACACGGGCGGTCATCGAACCTGTATGCCAGTGTTCGAGCACACGGCCGGTAGACATCCACAGATCGTATTCTGAGTTAGGCTCTTCCGCTGCTGGTTCGTAAGGCAGGGCGAAAATTACCGCTTTACCATCGGGTTTACCGTAGAACTTAAAGCCTTCACCTGCCTTAACATAAGGATCGCTGCCTTCAACGAAGCGGCGCAGGGTTTCTTTCCCCTCAACCACTGGCCAGCGTAGGCCGCGGGTTTCGTGGTAACGGTCAAAGTCGGCTAAGTCATGGCCATGGCCGCGACCGAAGGCGGCGTATTCTTCGAAGATGCCTTTTTGTAGATAGAAGCCAAAGTGTTCACTTTCGTCGTTTAGGTCGCCCTTACAATCGGTAGTCGGGAACTTGTTGATGACACCATTGGCAAACAGTACTTCATAAAGGGTCTTGTCAGCGTATTCAGGCTTTTTAGCGATAAGCTCTGCTGGCCAGACTTCAGACACTTTAAAGCGTTTTGAAAACTCGACTAATTGCCACAGATCCGACTTAGCTCCCTCAGGCGCTTTAACCTGTTGATGCCACATATGGGTGCGGCGCTCGGCGTTACCGTAGGCACCTTCTTTCTCAACCCACATGGCGGTCGGTAGAATAAGGTCTGCTGCCATGGCGGTGACGGTTGGGTAAGGATCGGATACCACGATAAAGTTCTCTGGATTACGGAATCCCGGGTAAATTTCATCGTTGATATTCGGGCCGGCTTGCATGTTATTGGTACACATAGTCCAATAACAGTTTAGCTTACCGTCTTTGAGCATCCGGCTTTGCAGCACTGCATGGTAGCCAGGTTTAGGTGGAATCGTGCCTTCAGGCACTTGCCACATTTTTTCGGTAATCGCGCGATGCTTATCGTTATCCACCACCATATCAGCAGGTAAGCGGTGGGCGAAGGTGCCGACTTCACGGGCGGTACCACAGGCTGAAGGTTGGCCTGTCAGTGAGAATGGGCTGTTGCCAGGTGTGGCGATTTTGCCCGTCAGTAAGTGAATGTTATAGAGCATGTTGTTTGCCCACACTCCACGAACGTGTTGGTTAATCCCCATGGTCCACAGGCTCATAACCTTCACCTTAGGATCGGCATAGGCTTTGGCTAAGGTTTCTAATTTTTCAGGCTCTACACCACTCATTTTTGCTGCGTATTCCAGCGTATAAGTGCTGACGAACTTAGCGTATTCTTCGAAGCTAATAGGGCTAGATTTACCATTGCCAGGGTTTTTGGCTTTCTTCTCTAACGGATGATCTGGACGCAGACCATAACCGATATCATCTACACCGAGGGCAAACTTAGTGTGTTTAGTCACAAAGTCGGTATTTACCGCTTTGTTTTGAATGATGTAGTTGGCGATATAGTTGAGGATCACCAGATCAGATTGCGGATGGAAAACCATCGGGTTATCCGCAAGATCGAAGCTACGGTTCTCGAAGGTGGATAGCACATGCACGCGACAGTCTTTACTGCTTAAACGGCGATCAGATAAACGTGCCCACAGGATCGGATGCATCTCGGCCATGTTGGCGCCCCAGAGCACAAAGTGATCGGCGGCTTCTAAGTCGTCGTAACAGCCCATCGGTTCATCAATACCGAAGGTACGCATAAACCCAACGACCGCTGAGGCCATACAGTGGCGGGCGTTAGGGTCGATGTTGTTGGTTAAGAATCCAGCTTTATGCAGTTTAGATGCTGCGTAACCTTCCCAAATCGTCCACTGACCAGAACCGAACATACCGACAGAGGTTGGGCCTTTAGTGGCGATGCTGTGTTTCCACTTAGCGGCCATAGTATCGAAGGCGACATCCCAACTGACTGGGGTAAACTCGCCTTCTTTATGATATTTGCCGTCTTTCATGCGTAGTAATGGCGTGGTTAATCTGTCCTTGCCGTACATGATTTTCGACAGGAAGTAACCTTTAATACAGTTTAGCCCGCGGTTAACTGGGCTTTCAGGATCGCCTTTGGTGGCAACCACTTTACCCGCTTTAGTACCGACTAATACGCTACAACCCACACCGCAAAAACGGCAGGGGGCTTTGTCCCACTTGATGTTATCTGACTCGGCGGCTTCAACCATTTTCACGGGAAGCGTGACGCCAACGGCCGTCGCAGCGGCAACCGCTGCGTTAGCCTTGAGAAACTCGCGGCGGCTAATGCTCATAGTGTTTCCTCACTCTCTTTTTCTAACAGTTCTTGTTCTAGGGGTTCTACTTGGTGGTAAATCAAACTGGCGGATAACACACCGGACAGGCCATTGATGGCTTCAACATTGTCGAGAATGGCTTTTTGGGTATTCCCTTCGAGGGTAATAACCAACTTGCCTTCGGGTGAAATGGCGTGGATATCGCAGCCTTTTAACGCGGCAATATCGGCTTCAACCTGTTGCAAGGCATTAGGGGCTGCATGTACCACGAGGCTGGTGACATGGTATTCCTGACTCATAGCGGTGACCTTTATCTTGAGATGCACTCAGCTGCTTTGCATAAACATCTGTACAACTGAATGTGGATAACTGCGAGTCTAGACCTGATAAAAAATGTGGGTATACCTCACAAGAGGTATTGCAGGGGATAGTCGATCGGGATCAAAGTTTTGCGCGTGATCTAACTCTCAGTTTGAAATTTAAACAATCGCTATCTCTTTGGAGAGGGAATGGCGAGATTGGTTAGATTAGCGAAAGATCCGGCAGTCAAACATCACTATAAGTGGATTAATATCCCGTCAGCTCCATATAACCCATGCCGGTGTGACTACCGCTAAGTTTAATCGGACCTTCCCAATAGGAGGTGGATAACGCCATGGCGCTATTGGGATTTAACGGTGAGATGCGGATATCGATTTGCTCACTCGGGATTTGGACTTGCCAGCTTACAGGGTATTTGCCGGAGCGGGTGGTTTGCCATTCAAGCGGCGTCATTTTTATTCCATCTGGCATGTCTCGGGAGTTGATCTTGCGGCCTGTGCCATCGGCAAACATTCGTCTGGCGCTGTAAAAGGCTAATGGAGTTTGAGATTTATCGGTGGATTGCTCCCTTAACTGAAAGAGCATTAGCGCCGAACCATCATTGAGGCGCAGGGCAAACCAATCCCAACCCTGCTGGCTTTTAGTTAAAAATTGTGAGCTCCATTCTCTGTCTAGCCAGCCTTGGCCAGTGACTTTCTCTACCCGACTTTCGGCTTGGCCATTGATGTTGATATGGCGGGTGATCTGGCCAGTAATGCTGATAAAAGGTTGACTGTAGTAGTAGGAAGCGACATTCCCCTCGCGGTTTTTAATGCTATAGCCATTATCGCCTTGATATTGCAGCGGTGCTTGGCTGGTCAGCGTTAGCTCGTAACTAAAGTCTGTGGTCTCAACCCTTAATGTTGCCGGAAATAACTCGCTCGATTCACTCTGCCATTGCCAGTTATCGAGATAAATTTGATAGGGATTGGCATTGACGCCGGCAAGCTTTGGATGACCGCGAGACCATTTCTCATGGGCCAGATGTGCCGCGCTAGAGGTCAGTGCGCTATGGGCAAAATAGAGTTGTTCAGTGGCCCAAGCGGAGTTAAGGGTAGTCGGTTGCGCATTTTGCGATTCTGTATATTGAGGTTTTAGTGCCACCCTAAATTGGGTCCATTGCGCGCCAAGTTGCTCACCTTTTTCGGTGGTTAAGTTAGCGGTGAGATACCACCATTCTTGCCGAAAGCCGTTGTGGGCAAGATGATCTTGGGGAAAGTGAAACTGATGCTCAGGTGTCACCTTGGCAAAGGCTTGTTGCGTTGAAGTTGTGGTTTCGCCTTCTTTTGTTTGCCCTAGCAAAGCTCCCATGGATTTGGATTCTGAAACGCTCGCGGGCGCATTATCGCAGCCGCTTATCGTGAAAAAGAGTAATCCACCGATGATGAGTTGACTGATTAAGCGTGCGTTTGTATGGCACTTAAGCCAGTTCATTGTGAGTAAACCATTCACTTTCAATTGGGTAATGGTATATGGACGACTGTTCATAGGGTTTCCTGCTGCAAACTGGCGATTAGCGGCCTGCGGGTTTGCCAGTAAAGCGGTAAGAGCACGGCTAAGGTACAAGTCACCAGTGCGATGAGGATGGCTTTGGCATAAGCAAACCAGTCCCAGATCATTTGGATGGTCCAACCAAAGGCTTGCAGGGTGATTTTATCGATTAATAAATACCCCAGCAGAGCGCCCGTAGGCATCGCAATCAGGCAAGTGATTACTACAACCAGTAGCATTTGGCTAAATACCATAGTACGCAGTTTGCTGCGACTCACCCCAAGGGAATAAAGCCGTGCCAGTGGTGCTTGCCGTGCTTGGGTTAACATTAAGCAGGCGCTAAATAGCCCAATGGCGGCCACCAGCAAGGTTAAACTATTGAGCACTAACGTGATTGAAAAAGTGCGTTTAAACATGGCAATGGCTTGGGCCTTTATGTTGGCTTGGCTATAAATTTGTGCCTGAGCCAACTCTAGCGCTGTGGCGAGCTGCATTTGCAGTTCATCCAGTTCGGCCTCGCTGCGCTTGCCGTTCGTGGGTATTGGTTGCGTTAGCACTGATGAGGATGATTTATCAGCTTGTTCCAGAGGATGAAAACTGGCCGCAAGGCTGATGGGTAACAGTGGCAGTTGTGCCTGTTGCCACAGTTGATGGCTAATAATGAGCTCATTGCGGGTATTACCATGGTCGTAATAAATTCCTGCGATAACCACTTGGTTATTGGTGGTTTTATCGAGCACGTTTAAAGTGACTTTATCGCCCAGCATCAACTGATACTTAATCGCCATTGGCTCACTCACCAAGACAAATTGTCCGCCAAAATAGTGTTGCCATAGGTCAGGTAAACTGTCTTTGAGTGTACTTGTGTACTTTATCGATTCATCATCACGGCTGATAATATTCACAGGGATCGTTTGAGCTGTTGGACCTTGGGTCGATATCTCGCCATCGACTTGCCATTGTTGATATAAGCCGCTGACACGAGGATCTTGGCTTAATTTATCCCGTACATCAGCCATACGGTTAGCACTGGGGCGTAGGTATAAATCGGCATGTAAGCGGGTTTCTAACCAACTTCTTAGGGTTTGCTCAAAGCTGCCCACTAGGGTATTCATCGCCACATTTGCGCTTAATGCCAGCAAAATGGCCATCATCGCAAGGGAAAGTGGCGCGATAAGCTCGCGGGTTTCGGCGAGCAAATAGTGCTTAAGCCCTGGGCGAGTGAAGGGGAGCAGTAAGCTTACTCCCCAATGCAATACTTGGGGCAACAGCAGAGGAATCGCGACCGTCACTATACCTAGTAATATCAAACTGGTGTTGTAACTTTGGCTGAAGGGAAACAGTATCGCCGCGAGTACGAGTAACCCACAGGCTAAGATAAATTGCCGCTGGTGGGTTTGGTTGTGGGCCTTAGTTTGCTGATAACGGTTAGCGCCTTGGGCAAGGGATTGGCGCGTAAGATCAAAATACAAGGGCATGCAAGCAGCAAGCGCTGCAACTAAGGTGAGCGCGATCGCCTGTGCTAACCAATGCCATTGCCAAATGCCCGGCAGCAAGTGAGCACCATAGAGTTGCTCTAGCGTCATAGCAACCATAGGTTGTAGCCAATGGCTGAGTTGTAAACCTAAGATAAACCCGATTACCGAGCCTAAGATAACCAAAAATAGTAATTCGGCGAGCAGGGCAAGCATCACGTCGAGTCGTTCTAGCCCCTGTTGCAGCAGTTGAATCAGCAGACGTTGGCGTTTCATCAGGCTGTAACGCACGCCGTTATAGGCAATAAATAGCCCAACTACAAAGGCTAACATACTCATTGCATTGAGATTTAAATGAAAACTGCGGGTAAGCGCCATTAAGGCTTGCCCTTGATCTTGCTGACTGTAGCTGGCGAGATCTGGGGTGATACCTAAGGTGTCGAGCCGTTGTTTTAACGCGACTAGTTTATCCCTATCGCTAAATAGGGCGATATAACTGAGTTTGCCCTGCATGCCAAGTAAGTTTTGGGCGAGGGAAATATCGGTCAAGATGGCGCTGCCAAGTCCCCAACTATCATCGACACGGATCACTTTTAGGGTCGATGGTGTTATGGATTGGGCTAGGCTGAGCTGGCCATTGGGCGCGATTTTGCTGGCTAGACTGTCACTCATCACCACCACGGGCTCACCGCTTATTAGGTCGGCAAGGGGCAGATCTCCCATTGAGACAGTAGAATTAGCCGTTGCCTTGTTATTTGAGGACGGTGAAGCGTTTTTTGAGGTTAACGTGGCAGTCAATGCCGCGACAATATCGCTGCCTTCAATTTGCCAATACTGGCCGTTTTGGCCAGCAACTCTGCCACTGACTACCGCAAGACTTTGGCTAATCCCAGCCTGCCTTAAACTGAAATACACCGATTCATCGAGATTATCTTGGCCAACGGGTGAGGTCAGCAGTACATCGGCCCGCTGACTTAATAGCTCTGTGGCTTCGCTATAGCTACGAATCGCATTATCGTTGGTGGCTTTTACCCCGATGAGCAGCGTCACGGCGAGGGCGATTCCGAGTAAAATCGCCCCAGCCTGCAATGGCGCGTGGCGATAATGGGCTAAAAATACCTTGAGTACCCAAGTGATACGCAGCCATTGTCCACTCTTGCTTAAGTGGTGGTATGGATTGGCTTTATGTTCTAGCTGTGTGTTATTCATCATGCTAGCCGGAGATCGACACTGCGGCGTGGGACAGATGCCAGCGTTTGTTCATAAAGGCGGCGCACTCTTCGCTGTGGGTGACCATCAAAATGCTGGTTTGGCTCTCTTTGGCGAGTTCGCATAGCAGTGACATCACCTGTTTACCAGATTCGTCATCTAAGTTACCCGTGGGTTCGTCGGCCAGCAGTAAACTCGGATTGTGGGCTAATGCCCTGGCTATCGCGACCCGCTGTTGTTGTCCGCCGGAAAGCGCTTCAACCTGCCGGTTTAACAATGCCGCTAACCCGAGTTTTTCCACCAAATAATCGCACCAAGGATTCCAGCTATCACCGTTAAGGTGCAGGGAAAAGCCGATATTATTTTTAACATTCAGCGGAGTGAGTAAATTAAATTGCTGGAATACCACGCCTAAATGGGTACGCCTAAACTCACTCCATTGCTTATCTTGCCACTTGGTGGTGGATTGATGATTCAACACAATCTGGCCACTGTCTGCCGTTTCAAATCCCGCAATCAGATTCAGTAAAGTGCTTTTGCCGCTGCCACTTGGGCCGGTGAGTGCGATAGTCTCCCCTTGATGCAAAGTTAAATCGACCGCTTGCAGTACAGTGTGGCGCTGCTCGCCGTCGCGAAAACTTTTACTTACTTGGATAAGCTTGGCGACTTCTTTCATCTATCTCTTCCAATTGGGATTTTACCAACCTAGGCATTAGGCTAAAGATAAAGCATTTTACAATCCTATAGATACCGATATTTAGGCAAGTTAGATCAATTCACATCGATTAAGACTTAGGATTGAGTCTGTTTGAATTTTCTGCGATTAACGGCTTGGCTCTCATTTCTGTGAGCAAATGGGCTTGAGCTATTGTGGTGTTTGTTGCATGCTGTGCGCCCTGTTAAAACGATAGCTGGCTATCGTTTTAACAATCCGTTCGGATGAAGGTAGCAGGAGAGTGGGGAATTAACCCCACACCGACGAGGCAACTTTGTTGTTGGAAGCATTCCATAAACAAAGCACTCTTTCAGGTGCCGTAAGGCGTGGACTGTTACTGGACGAGCCTCTGGAGAGACTACCGATTGCATTAACTTGCAATAATAGGTGGCGCCGAAGGCGAAAGTGTCGCAGTGTTTTAAGCGACGCGAAACGCTCAGGCAAAAGGACAGAGGAGAGGATGACTGCACAGTCCCTGTCGTTTGTCTTTGTGGACTATTTTCCTGCCGTTATTGGCTGGGAAGATGGTATTTCTTTAGGCTGGCAGCGATGTGTCACAGCCATTTCTTTTCCTCCTCCTTTATTAATTTAGTTGTTTAATAATTGAGGAATATCATGAGTTTTGAAGCCTTACTCAGCAGCCTAAATGGTATTGTCTGGGGTCCTATCACACTTTGTTTGTTAGTTGGCACAGGGATTTATCTCACTGCGCGACTAAAGCTTATCCAAGTGTTTCGTCTGCCAATGGCGCTTAGCCTATTGTTCAAACCCGCTAAGGGGCATGGTGATCTATCGTCCTTCGCCGCGCTTTGTACTGCATTGTCTGCAACCATAGGTACGGGCAATATTGTTGGGGTCGCAACGGCGATTAAGATGGGCGGTCCTGGTGCGTTATTTTGGATGTGGCTTGCCGCCTTTTTTGGCATGGCGACTAAGTATGCCGAGTGTATGTTGGCGGTAAAATACCGCACTACGGATGCGCGTGGACAGATTGCCGGTGGCCCGATGTATTACATCGAGCGTGGCCTCGGTTTGCGTTGGATGGCGAAGTTATTTGCACTGTTTGGCGTGGGGGTTGCATTTTTCGGCATTGGGACTTTTGCTCAAGTGAATGCGATAAGTGATGCCTTAACTATCGCCTTTGATGTACCAACATGGGCGACCGCGCTGGTGCTAACCCTGCTGGTGGCGGCTGTCACCTTAGGTGGTGTCAAACGTATCTCCAACGTGGCGCAAAAGTTAGTACCGGCGATGTCAATTGGTTATGTGTTGGCCTGTGTGTGGATTTTAGTGGTTTTTGCCGATGCTATTCTACCCGCGTTGCAATTAGTGGTGGCGTCGGCCTTTACCCCAGTATCGGCTGCGGGGGGATTTTTAGGGGCGACCGTGGCGCAAGCGATTCAAATGGGGATTGCCCGCGGGGTATTTTCTAATGAGTCAGGCTTAGGTAGTGCGCCCATTGCTGCGGCTGCGGCAAAAACCAATGAACCCGTCGAGCAGGGTTTAGTGAGTATGACGGGCACCTTTTTCGATACTATTATCATCTGCACTATGACGGGATTAGTGCTCATCATCACTGGGGTATGGAGCGGTGACACTGCGGGCGCGGCCATGACCAGTGCGGCGTTTAGCTTAGGCGGATCGGCTGCCATCGGCCAGTATTTAGTCACTATCGCCTTGGTCTGCTTTGCGTTTACGACCATTTTAGGCTGGCATTACTATGGTGAACGTTGCTGGTACTACTTAGTGGGCGAGCGCGGGCTGCGTGCCTATCAAATCTTGTTTTTAGGCCTGATTGCTGGTGGGGCTTTTATCAAGTTGGATGTGATTTGGTTACTGGCTGATACGGTAAACGGCTTAATGGCCATACCTAATTTGATTGCGATTATTGGATTGCGGCACATTATCATTGCTGAAACGCAAAGCTATTTTGTTCGAACATTCGCTAACCGTACGCTAAACCCTGTTTATTAATGTTGTGAAAACAATATATTAGTTCACATTATTTTAACTTTGAGATTGTCGCCACAGCGTTCTTCGTTTACTTTATAAGAGCTACCCCAAAAAGGGGGGACTTAAAACGGGGGCTTTGAGGCGACGCCATGGATAAAAGTAAACTTCGTACTTTCCGCAGCAAAATTTTATCCCATATTGCGCTGCCTTTGATTCTTATCATGGCGGCCGTTTATGGGATTACTTCATGGTTTAATTATCTTTCCCTTGAAAAGCGGCTTTACGATCATTTAGCTCAACAGTCGGCACATTCAGCCTCTCGATTGCAATTATTACTCGAACACGCTCAAACAAATACTCAAGGGCTTGCTGATTTTATTGGTTTTTTGGCTGACAAGAATGATATTAACGATTCTGATAAGCTGCAAAAAGTCTTAACTAATCGCCTCGAACGTAACCCCGATTTTTATGGTTCTGCCGTTGCTTTTAAACCGGGCACTTTTCTCAATAAAAAACTTTTTTCTCCCTATGTATACCGCAGTGGTAATAGTTTCCATTATTTAGATATTGGCGCCGAGGGGTACGATTATACCGATGGGACTTGGGATTGGTGGACGCAAGCCATCAATAAAGTCGAAGGTTATTGGTCAAAAGCCTATTTCGACGAGGGTGCTGGTAATACTTTAATGATTACTTATGCGGTTCCTTTTGGAGTGCAGCCGAACTATTTTGGGGTTACAACCGTTGATTTGGCCTTAGATAGATTACCTGAGCAACTAGGGATAGCCCCTAATCGGCTGATGATATTAGATGAGCAAGGTCGGCTTATCTTTCATGGGGATAAAGAAAAGGTTTTAGCCACATCAGTCTCGGAATGGCTGGATAAAGGAAATCACAAAAATAATGCCTTTGGCGCTTTGCTGGAAGATGGGCTGACTGGGCAAGCCAGTTTTGTTGATGATACTGGTACAGTTTATCTTGCCAGCATTGCAGAAGTGGCAAAGTTAAAATGGCACGTGGTTGTTATGGTACCACAGCAGGAGTTATTTACCTCGCTACTGGACGATATTTCCTCAGTTGTCCTCAACTTAAGTTTATTAACCTTACTGCTGTTATTGACCTGCTATATCGCCGCTAAACGGTTAACTCGTCCACTGGAAACCCTTGAATCCGGCATTTTGGCTTTCGGTCAAGGTAAAACACAGCAGTTGGTTATCCCTAAAGGGGCGATTAGCGAGATAGTGACCTTAAGTGAAACCTTTAACAAAATGGCAGATCTGCTTGCTCAGCGTGAGCAAGCTATTTTAGATTCCCGCGGTAACCGCTTCGCTCGCCTGATCGACGGTATGAGCGATAAATCCTTTTACTGCTCACTTGATCCTGACGGACAACTTGCACAGGTCAGTGAAGGGGTGACCAAAGTATTGGGCATACCGCCCGAATTACTTAAGCGCAAATATCAAAGATTGTTTTCGGCCAACCCCCTTAATGAGAAAAACTGGGAATACACCGATCTGGCACTCAAAGGGCAGAACGTCCCTTCACATCAAGTTGAACTCATCGATTCAAAAGGTCAGTCAAGGCGGCTCGATGTTTTTATGCAGCCTTTAGTGTCAGATACTGGCGAGTTAATGTCGGTGGAGATGCTATTTACCGATGTGACAGAACAATTTTCCGCCGCAGCTTGGTCTAGCGCGGTACTTGAGGCCGCACCTGAGGCCATGTTGATTGTCGATCAAAGTGGCCAAATAGTATTTAGCAATAGTCGCTGTCAGCAGCTGTTTGGTTATGACGCAAAAGCTATGTTGGGATTACAAATTGAAGCTTTGCTACCCGAAGATTTAAGGAGTCCCCATGCCAAAGAAAGATTACAGTTTCTACGTGAGGGGCGTGATAGGCCGATGGCAAATGCACGCCATGTGCGGGCACTTAAGTCTGATGGGGATGAGTTTGTTGCCGAAATCGCCTTAAGTATTTTACCGAGTGATTTTGATGGTCGTCGCCAAGTGGCCGCATCGATCCGTGATATGACCCAAAAAATAGCGGTTGAACAAAAAATCCGTGATAGTGAAGTTCGCTTCCGTGGTTTGGTGACTAATATTCCTGGGGCTGTCTACCGCACTCGCATCGGCGAGGAGTGGGTGATGGAATATGTCAGTGACAATATTGCCGATATTACCGGTTATGCCGCGAGCCAGTTTATTGAGAATCGTCAACGCAGCTTTGCTTCATTGATTTTGGAAGAAGATCGCGAGCTGTGTCATCAGCATATTGATAGAGCCCTCGCGCAGCAGGAAACCTTTGAGGTGGAATATCGTATTCGCCACCGTGACGGTAGCATCCGTTGGGTGCATGAAAAGGGCAAGGCGAGTTATACCGAAGAGGGTTTTCCCCTATGGTTTGACGGCAGTATTGACGATATAACCAAGAGTAAGTTAGCCATCGTCGAGCTTGAAGCTTCACGGCTGCAATTAACCAATATCACTGAGTCCATTCCTTGTACTGTGTATCAATTGCGCTGGGTTTCTCCTAGCGATCGCCGTTTTACCTTCCTTTCTGGCGCAGCATTTCACATGTTGGGCTTACACCGCGAAGATTTACTCAGTAACTTTAATATTATTGCTGAGCGGATTTTTGATGAGGAACGACCAGAAGTTATACGCGCGCTTGAGGGAATGAGTGACGATAAATTAAGCTGGATCCGCGAGTTCCGCTATCGTCATCCTAATGGTGGCATTCGCTGGATGGAAGCCGGAGCCAGTGGTCATTATGCCGATGATGGCGCCATTATCTGGAATGGCTATGTGATGGATGTGACTGAACGCAAGTCTATTGAAGAAGAACTTGCGGTCAGTGAGGCGCACTTTAAGGCCTTATTTGATGGCGCAACCATTGGTATCGTGAATGTCGATATCAAAGGACTTATCCTCGATTGTAATGATCAATTCTGTGAGGATATGGGGCTGAGCCGTAATGAATTACGTAGTACGCCTATTTTTGATGTCTTGAGTGCACAGGATAAAGAAGTTGCAAAAGCGCAGTTTAAGGAACTTGTAGAAGGTAAAGTTGATCACTATCGAGGGGAAAGAAGCTTTATTCGTCCCTCCGGTGAGCATTTATGGATGACAGTCAACGTTTCAAGCTTATTGGACAGCCAGAACCAATTTGAGTCAGCTGTGGTAAGCATGGTCGATATGACTGAGTTAAAACTGCTTTCAGAACAATTGCTTGTTGCCAAGGAAGAGGCTGATGCCGCCAGTAAGGCAAAAGGCGACTTCCTCGCGAATATGTCCCATGAAATCCGCACGCCAATGAATGCCATTATCGGGATGTCGCAACTTTGCTTACAGACTGATCTAGACAAAAAACAGAAAAATTATCTCGAAAAAATTGAGCGCGCATCGCAATCTTTATTATCAATCATTAACGATATCCTTGATTTTTCTAAGATTGAAGCTGGCAAGCTTGATATCGAAAATGTGCCTTTTCAACTCGATACCATGCTTGAAGATTTGAGCGATATCTTTTCCGAAAGGGCGGCTCAAAAGCAGATTGAATTGCTGTTTGCTGTCGCACCCAATGTTCCACGTTATCTGCTTGGCGATCCGTTGCGGTTGGGGCAAGTGCTGATCAACCTAATGAATAATGCGATCAAATTTACCGAAAGAGGAGAGGTATTACTGTCCCTCAGCTTGGTCGAGCAGCAAAACGATGATGTCATATTACGTTGTAGTGTGCGTGACAGTGGCATTGGGTTAACCCATGAACAACAAGCCAAACTGTTTAAGTCGTTTACGCAAGCAGACACGTCTACTACCCGTAAATATGGTGGTACAGGATTAGGGCTGGCGATTTGTAAACAGCTGGTTGAATTAATGGGGGGAAGTATCGGGGTCGAAAGCCAGCAAGGCCATGGCAGTACTTTCTTTTTTACCGTTAAATTGCGCATCTCCAGTGGACAAAAGCTCATCGTAGGTCAAGAGCTTGAAGGTATGCCTGTATTAGTTGCCGACGACAATGCCACCGCAAGGGACATTATGCGAACCACTCTAGAGAGCATGGGCTTTCAAGTGGATACTGTGCGTTCTGGCGACGAGGCGGTGATGCGGTGCAGCCAGCAGGATTATGCTGTGGCATTGATTGATTGGAAAATGCCACATCTTGATGGGCTCGAAACCGCAAAACAAATCCTGCAACGGGCAAAAAAAGCGCCGCGGATCTTGATGGTATCAGCCCATGCGAATCAAGATTTCTTGACCCAAATCGAGCAACTTGGGTTAGCGGGCTACATCAGCAAACCTATCAGCGCATCAAGATTGCTTGATGGCATTATGAACGCACTTGGTCGCGCAGGGTTCCTACCCGTCAGGCGCCATCAAGACAGTATTGCGCCTGAGTTATTATTGCCCCTTAAAGGTAAGCGTATTCTGTTAGTCGAAGATAACGAAATGAACCTTGAGGTGGCGACCGAATTTTTAGAGCAAGTGGGGATTATTTTATCCATTGCCACCAACGGCCAAATTGCGTTGGATAAGTTAGCTCAGCAGAGCTTTGATTTGGTATTGATGGATTGTCAAATGCCAGTGATGGATGGTTATCAGGCAACAAAAGCACTGAGACAAAGGCCCGAGTTAGCACAATTACCTGTGATAGCAATGACCGCCAATGCCATGGCTGGCGACAAGGAAATGTGTTTAAGAGCGGGAATGAATGATCATATCGCCAAGCCGATAGAGGTTAACTTACTGTATCAAACCCTCCTAAAATATTTAGGTGCACCGTTACCGCCTCAAGAGCTTATTAATGATTCACCCAAGCCTGTGAATATTGATGTTGATTCTGTCGTGAAATGGCCTGAACACCCAGAGCTTGATGTTGATAGAGGCTTGCAGTTAGTGCAA
Organism: Shewanella sp. LZH-2; assembly: GCF_016859145.1. Lineage (NCBI taxonomy): Bacteria > Pseudomonadati > Pseudomonadota > Gammaproteobacteria > Alteromonadales > Shewanellaceae > Shewanella > Shewanella sp. LZH-2. Next base: position 3,806,007 of record NZ_CP069350.1, on the reverse strand, counting down.
AACTCCACGCGCCTTTACCAAAGGATCTTTGATCGTTTTGTGACTAGTCAACGTAATGTTGTGGAGCAAATCAACAAGGCCGTTGCCAGCAATAAACGTGAGGATGCGGTGCGAATGGCCCATACGCTTAAGGGACTTGCGGGCAATTTAAGTTCCACAACGCTTGCGGAATTGGCTCGGCAATTGGAACTTCACTTAAGTGAAAATACTGAGTTCCAAGCGGAGTTGGACCAAATCCAAACGTTAGTGGCATCGATTTGCCAAGCAATTGAAAAAGTTAAACCTGAGTTTGAAGAATCTAGTGGGCCGACGGCGGAGCATTTACCACCAGAAGCCCTCATTGAGGCCTTAACGCGATTACGCCAAAGTTTAGAAGAAGCGGATTCCGATGCTGTCGCCCAAATGGATGCACTTAAACCGCAAGTGAGCGCGCAGTTATGGCAGCAGTTGAGTCCAGCGCTAACGATGATTAATCAATATCAATTCGATGAGGCCGTCGAGTTGATTGATGAAGTACTTGTAGACTTAAAGTAAAACGGTCAATTATGCGCAGTATTGATCATTGATAAAGCCACTGGAAAGGTGAATGTGTTGATGGATAAGGCAACAATATTAGTCGTCGATGATACTCCAGAAAATATTGATATTTTGGTGGGCATACTCGGTGATGACTATAAGGTCAAAGTCGCGATTGATGGACCAAGGGCGCTAGCCCTTGTAGCCAAAACACTGCCTGATTTAATTTTACTCGACGTCATGATGCCCGGCATGAATGGTTATGAAGTCTGTAAGCAGCTTAAACAGGAGCCCTTAACTTGTCACATACCTGTGATTTTTGTGACGGCATTATCTGAGGTTGCCGATGAAGCACAGGGCTTTGCCTTAGGTGCGGTTGATTACATTACCAAACCAGTCAGCGCTCCCGTGGTGAAGGCGCGAGTCAAAACTCATCTCGCGCTGTACGATCAAAAACGCTTGCTAGAGCAACAAGTTAAAGAACGTACCCAAGAGTTAGAAGAAACCCGCTTTGAAATCATTCGCCGTTTAGGTCGCGCCGCCGAATACAAAGACAACGAAACGGGTCTGCACGTTGTGCGTATGAGCCATTATGCGCGGCTGCTCGCTATCAAACTAGGTTTACCGAGTACTTTCTGTGAGTTGTTGTATAACGCAGCGCCTATGCATGACATTGGCAAAATCGGCACGCCCGATGCGGTACTGAAAAAGCCGGGTAAGCTCGATGCCGAAGAGTGGAAAATCATGCAGCAACATGCCGCCATTGGTGCTGAGATCATTGGTGAGCATGGCGACCCACTGCTGCAAATGGCGCGGCGTATCGCCTTAACCCATCATGAGAAATGGGATGGTTCGGGTTATCCTAATGGCTTGTCTGGGGAAAATATTCCGATTGAAGGCCGTATTGTGGCGATAGCGGACGTCTTTGACGCGCTGACTTCGCGGCGCCCTTACAAGGAGCCTTGGACAATAGAGGCCACGCTCGAGTTACTCGAAAGCCAAGCAGGGCAACATTTTGACCCTAAGCTGGTGGCCGAATTTAAGCAAATTTTGCCCGAAGTGGTGGCGATTCGAGATACTTATTTCGAACATTAAAACAGAAAGGCGCCTAGGGCGCCTTTTTCAATACGATTCGCTTATCAGCGAGAAACTAGTCTTCGAGCGAGTAGGGCAATGCTTGAATACGTAAGCTAGATTGCTCGTCATCAGCGAAACGCAGTTTGGCGTCACTCTCGGTATCGTTGGCGAGCACGGCGCTGAGCAGCACTTGATTACCACGTTGAACAAATTCAATGATTTGTCCACCCTTGCGATAACCGTCTTCCAATTCTATCTCGATACCAGTTTCCAAATTGATATTTAAGGAAGTGGTGCCTTGAAGAATATAGAGCGCACGCTTGTTACCACCACGGTATTTCATCCGAGCCACAGTTTCTTGACCCATGTAGCAGCCTTTGTTAAAGCTGATCCCGTTGATAGCCTGTAGGTTACACATCTGCGGTACGTACTGATTAGCATGGCTTGGCGCTAGATTGGGATAACCCGCAGCAATTTCTAATGCTTGCCAAGCGCTGGCATCAAATACTGTATGCTCGGCAATGAGGGCACTTGCGGCTTGTGGTTGTAGAACCAATATAAATCGATCCGCATCTTTTAAAATGGCGCCATGCTCGATGAGAGTGAGTTCCTGAGTGACTTCACCGTAGTGTTGGTTGACAAATTGTTTAGCCTGTTCACCCGCCACACCGAGTAATGTCCACTCATCAGAGGCATTGGTCAGGGTCGCCTTACTAAATACCGCATATTTTTGCAGTTGTGGCAGATCCACTGCAATAGTGTCCTTTGGCATCAACATCAACAGCGCATCTTGGATGGCAAAGGTGCGGAAGCTAGCCAGCATCTTTCCCTTAGGATCACAATGTGCGCCCCAGCGCCATTGGTTGGCTTCGAGTGAGCTGATATCTGTGGTCACTTGGCCATGGATAAAACTGCGGCCCTGTTCGCCAACCACTTTGATAAGGCCTAGGTGGGATAAGTTGGCGAGCATAAGTGGAGGCGTGGAGGCGTCCAGATCCCAATTGGGTGTCGAAACTGCAATAGTCATAGCGAGATCCTGAAAATGAAGGCGATGCAAGAGGCTTGATTGTAGCGGAATTCCTCTGGCCTCAAAAGCATAAGGCGCACATATCTTAAATGAAATGTGCGCCTTAGATGGGGGCAAACCTAAGCGGTTTAGGCTTTAGAACAACACGCGAGTACGCAGTGTGCCTTCAATGGCTTTAAGCTCAACCAAGGCTTCTTCTGCTTGGTGAGTGTCGACTTCCATTACCACATAACCGATTTCTGCCGTGGTTTGCAGATACTGAGCGGCAATGTTAATGCCCTTTTCAGAGAAGGCTTTGTTGATTTTGATCAGCACGCCAGGACGGTTTTGGTGGATATGCAGTAGGCGTGAGGTACCTTTATGCATTGGCAGAGACACTTCAGGGAAGTTAACCGCAGATACGGTTGAACCGTTATCTGAGTATTTGGCTAATTTGCCTGCCACTTCGATACCGATATTTTCCTGTGCTTCGGCGGTGCTACCACCCACATGTGGCGTGAGTAGCACATTATCTAAACCGCGTAGTGGACTGATAAATTCATCATCATTCGATTGTGGCTCAATGGGGAAAACGTCAATCGCCGCGCCTGCAAGGTGACGCTCTTTGAGTGCCACCGTGAGCGCATCGATATCGACCACAGTACCGCGGGAAGCGTTGATAAAGATGCTGCCTTTACGCATAGCGGCGAATTCGGCAGTACTTATCATGTCTTTGGTTTGCGGCGTTTCAGGCACGTGCAAGCTCACTACATCGGACTGTGCCAGCAATTGCTCCATTGAATGGATTTGCTGGGCATTACCCAATGGCAATTTGTCTTCGATATCGAAGAACACCACACGCATGCCTAAGGTTTCTGCCAGGATCCCCAGCTGAGTTCCAATATGGCCATAGCCTATCACGCCTAAAGTTTTGCCACGGACTTCGTAACTGCCTGCGGCAGTTTTCATCCAACCACCACGATGGGCGATAGCGTTACGTTCAGGAATACCGCGCATCAGCATAATAATTTCGCCTAATACCAGTTCAGCTACGCTGCGGGTATTAGAGAATGGTGCGTTAAAAACGGGGATACCGAGTAATTCGGCGGTCGCTAGATCCACTTGGTTAGTGCCGATACAGAAACAACCAATCGCAATTAATTTTTCGGCACGTTTTAATACATCGGCGGTGAGTTGGGTACGGGAACGAATACCAACAAAATGAGCATCTTTGATGGATTCATGCAGGGCTTCATCACCTAACGAGGCTTTGTGATACTCAATGTTGGTGTATCCCGCGCGTTCAAACACATCTACCGCAGATTGGTGGACGCCTTCCAACAACAGGATTTTGATCTTATCCTTGTCAAGCGAATGTTTCGCCATGATATGGGTACCCTCTAATTAATTGAAGTGGTTCTTGTATGTTATGCTGACAACCTTGGCTCATCAAAGTAGCACTTTTTTTGCTCACTGTGGAGGGCTAGATGGCTAAAGTTAATATTCTAAAATTAGAACAATATCGCATAAGAGGAAGAAACATTGAATAATAAAATCGCTTGGTGCGGTATTTACCTCTCAGTATTAGTCTGGTCGGCGATAAAACCTGCTGATACTTTCACTTGGTGGCTTGAAGCTTTACCTGCATTAGTGGCGGTTCCGCTATTATTTTTTACCCGCAAACGCTTTGAGCTAACCCCAATAGTGTATTTTTTAGTACTTGTACATTGCTGTGTGCTGTTTGTCGGTGCGCACTATACCTATGCTGAAGTGCCATTATTTGACACCATTGCCCAATGGATGGGCAGTGAACGTAACAATTACGACAAGGTCGGGCATTTCGCTCAAGGCTTTATTCCTGCCATGTTGGCCCGTGAGATTATGTTACGCAATCAAGCCGTCAAACCCGGCGCTTGGTGCGCTTTTTTGGTCACTTGTTTTGTACTCGCTTTCAGTGCTTTCTATGAGCTTATTGAGTGGTGGGTGGCCGCTGCAACGGGCGAAGGTGCTGAGGCATTCTTAGGCACACAAGGTTACATGTGGGATACTCAATCGGATATGTTTTTAGCCTTAATTGGGGTCATCGTGGCGCTACTCAGTTTATCCCGTGTGCAGGATAAGCAAATCACTAAACTCCTGACTCAAGCCTAATCGTAGTCTGAGAACATCCAATCCCCTTTGAATTAGATTCAAAGGGGATTTTTATTCTCAAAAATGTCATCTTCAGGTGTTAATTTTTTGTTTAAACTTTCGATTGATGTTTTCATAGACTAAGGTATAAAGATGAATGTGATCTCCATCTCATTTAGTATTAATTGCTAGCAATTAAATACTATTTAGGGACTTAGTCGAATTTACTACATATAAATAGAGGTTATTAGTACATTTGGGTGATGGCATTCATACGGTAACTAGTCAAAATGGGCTATGTTAATGAGATGTATGCTGAGATTTAGGCAGATTTCATTAAGCCGGATAAAAAGATAATGAAATACTTTTCAGGGAGAAGAGTAAATTGGGTACTATCAATGAGTTAGTATTTTTACATCAAGTGGCGGCGCCTTGTCATCTAGCGATACTTGCTGAATCTATCGGATTGAAAACACGGATCGTTAAACATGCCTCAGAGTTAGAGTTAGATTTAGACAAAGGGCATCGCAGCTTTTGTTTAATCGCCCAGAAAGGTGCGGCCTTAGACAATAAAGGGATCCCTTTGCTGGCATCTCGTCTTGTCCCCCATATTCCTGTGGCTCTGTATCAAGTTGAGCGCAATTCCTTAGATCAAGAGTCAGCTATGCTGCTTGGCATACGCGGACTACTGTTTACTGACCAGCGTATGGATTTGATGTTGACCGGATTGCGTAAAATGGTTGCCGATGAGCTTTGGTACGATAGAACTTTGCTCAGTAAGATGTTTCGTCGCGTGGTGCAAAAGTTGGATGGACAACATGATATGCCTGCCGACACTGTGGCCATGCTGCAAGCTCTTACCTCTAGAGAAAGAACCATCATTCAATTCGTTTCCAGCGGCGCGAGAAATAAGGAAATTGCCCATCGTCTTTGCATCAGTGAGCACACGGTAAAGGCGCATATTTCATCGATTTTCCGTAAAACCCAGTCACGAAATCGTGTCGAGTTATTAAGGTGGGCTCAGACCTATCAAACCCATTTTGAGTTTTGTAGTTAAGCCTTTGTTTGTGATACCCAAACGATAAGACGAATAGCGATGTACTTTTGCGTGTGATAGGCAAATAAAAACGGGAACATTATCAATGTTCCCGTTTTTATTTAGTCGCCTTCAACTTGAAGGCGACTCATATTTAAAGATTAGTATTGCACAACAGTCGCAACGTTCATATCACCATTTTGGGTTACGCTGATGCTGTTGTTGTTACCCGCTTGTGAGCCTAATACTAAGTTGTCATTACCTGTTTGGGAGATCATTAGGCTGTTGTTGTCACCACTCACGCCAAATGAGTTGGCAGCAAATGAACTACCGCTATCACCACCGACCCAGTTGCCGTTACCCGCTTGAGTGATTTCTGCTGAGTTTTCATCACCTTCGATGATTAAATCGATAAGGTTCAGATCGCCACGGTGTTGCAGTGCAGTTACATCGGCGTTGTTACCTGTTACGCTAATGATGGTCTCGTTTTGATCACCATCTTGCTCAACATCCACTTCGTTGTCGCTACCCACGGCATCCACATAAGCGAAGTTCGCATCACCTTCTTGGCTGATTTCGATGCTGTTGTCTTCACCTGTTGCGAAGGCAACCAGCTCGTTGTTATCACCTTTAGAGGATAAGTCGAAGTCGTTGTCAGTACCGTAAGCGCCAAAGGTTGCGAAGTTAGCATCACCACGTTGTTTTAAGTCTACGTCGTTGCTATCGCCCCATACTTGGAACTCTGCACCGTTGCTATCGCCTTTTTGCTTGATGGCGATATCATTATCATCACCTTGAATATCAGCAACTAAAGAATCACCAACTGTGTTGCTATCACCATCTTGAGCGATGTCGATAGTGTTATCATCACCCGTAGTCATAGAGAGGTAAGCAATGTTATTGCTACCTTCTTGCTTCATGCTGATATCGTTTTCGCTACCGGCTAAGGCGTAAACAAAGCCAGTGTGGTTATCACCTTTTTGGTAGATATCAACACTGTTGTCGTTACCAGCGATGCCTTTGGCTGCACCAAAGTTATTGTTACCAATTTGTTCAACTGATACGTCGTTGTTGTTACCCACGTTGGCAGTCAGATCGAGTGCAATTAGACCCGCTTGGTTGCTGTTACCGTATTGTTTGATATCACCGTCGTTGTTGTCGCCTTGAACACGGAATACGGCAAGGTTTTCATCACCTTCTTGCTCAACAAATGCACTGTTTTCTGTGCCAGTGATTTCAACATAGCTTTCGTTCAGCTCACCTAATTGGCTAACTGAAACAAGGTTGTCGTTGCCCACGACATCGTTGCTGCTTTGGTTGAAGAAGCCGTCTTGAGTCACTTCAACTTCGTTATTATTGCCTTCCACATCAACAGAGGCTACGTGCCAATCTGTTTGTTGGCTAACAGTCACTTTGTTAGCATCGCCAGTTGAGTTGACTTGTGCTTCATGCCACACACCGTCTTGTAATACGGTGGCAACTTGGTCGTTACCCGTTTGGGTTACTGCTGCTGCGTTAATGACACCAGTTTGAGCGACTAAGGTATCTTGACCTTGGCCTGTTTGCTCAACGCTGATTTCGTTGACTGTGCTTGCTGCTAGCGCATTACCACTTAATCCCGCAGTAATGGCTAATGCAATCAATGACATTTTGGCTTGTGATTTCATGTGACTCTCCCTGTTTAATACTGAGTTATTGAGATTGCGGCACCGTCCGCAATCTGTTGAATCGAAAAATTGCCGCTTCCTAGCTGGTTCAATTGCACCAGGTTGTCATTACCAATCTGGGTAATCGAAGCCATATTTTTAGTGCCGACTTGTCGTAGTTGGACTTCATTATTGGTTCCAATCTGTGTCACAAGCGATACGTTATCGTTACCCGCTTGCGTCACATAGGCGCTGTTATCGTTCCCTGATTGAAACACGATCCCTTGGTTTGCCGTGCCTTGCTGCACTAGGTCGATAAGATTATCGCGCCCTGAACGCTCAATTAGCGCCTGCAGTGTGACGGGCAATTCACTGACATCTGCCGCATGGGATGATGTCAGGCAACTACATATCAAGAGCAGCAGTACCCAAAAGCGTGTTAATGGATTTGGCACAAGTGACTCCTTGCATGTATTGGTGTTTTGGTCAGAGCACAGACTCCTTCCAACTCAGGCATCAAGGTACGAGCCATAGTGCTTAGAGACAATTGGCCAAAAGGGTATTTATTTTTGAGGTGTAATTTAAATGCTAACCAGATTAACTTTTGTTAATTCCATGAATATCTTGTTTTTTGTCGATAAAACCCTGCGTTTAGGCGGTATTTACCTCACCGAGTTGGTCTAGTAGTTAAGTTGTATTTAGCGTGCAGCGTCTTTTTTAAATTGAAACATTATGGCAACAATTTGCAGGCAAACATGCTGGAAATTCGTCGTTTTTATCCATTTCACTTTGAATGGTGGCTGCGTAATTGCCGTTCCAGAATTTCAACGTAAAGGACTATAGGAAGCTTAAGTATGTCAATAAAACTCTCACCATTGGCGTTAGCAATTGCAGGGGCGATGACGTTGTCAGCGGTGCCTGCAATGGCAAAAGATGCACCAGTCTATGAAAAAGACGCCATCCTTGTGGTGTACAAAGATAATGTGACTAAAGCCGAACGTGCAGCAGCACAGCGTTTAATTCGCGGCACCTTAACCGATGCAAATGCTGATGGCGTAGACGATAAATTCCAGCATCTACTTAATGGTAAACTTGCCCGTTTAGCCCTGCGTAAAGGCGCTAATATTGAAGATGCGATTAAGGTGATTAGTCGTCATCCAGTGGTAAAATATGCAGAACCCAACTACATTCTTAAGGCGATAAGTACGCCCGATGATCCAAGCTTTGCTAGCCTGTGGGGCATGAACAACACTGGCCAAAATGGCGGTCGTGCCGATGCAGATATCGACGCGCCAGAGGCTTGGGAAATCACCACGGGTAGCTCGGATGTGGTGATTGGGGTTATCGATACTGGGGTTGATTACAATCACCCAGATTTGCAAGCCAACATGTGGGTTAACGCTGGCGAAATTCCAGGTAATGGTATCGATGACGATGGTAACGGCGTGATCGATGATATTCACGGTTACAGTGCGGTAAATGATAACGGTAACCCAATGGATGGTAATGGTCACGGTACTCACGTATCTGGCACTATTGGTGCTAAAGGCAACAATGGTGTGGGTGTCGTTGGGGTGAACTGGGACGTTAAAATTGCCGCCTGTCAGTTCCTTGATGCCGATGGTTATGGTTCTACAGCTGGCGCTATTGCATGTTTAGATTACTTTACGGATCTGAAGGTTAACCATGGCGTGGATATCAAAGCCACCAACAACTCTTGGGGCGGCGGTAGCTTTAGCCAAGCCTTAAAAGATGCGATTGAAGCGGGTGGTGAAGCAGGCATTTTATTCGTTGCAGCAGCGGGTAATGACGCGGTCGATAACGATGCGAGCCCACATTATCCCTCAAGCTACGATTCTGACGTTGTCCTCTCGATTGCAAGTACGGATCGTAATGACCGTATGTCAGACTTCTCACAATGGGGTTTAACTAGCGTCGATATGGGAGCACCAGGCTCCGCGATTCTCTCTACTGTTCCAGGTGGTGGTTACGCGACGTATTCTGGTACCTCTATGGCTACTCCACATGTCACCGGCGCCGCAGCTCTGGTGTGGTCATTAAATCCAGATCTCTCACCAGTAGAAATGAAATCCTTACTTATGGCATCAGGTGATGCTAATGCAGATTTAACGGGTAAAACCGTGGCTGGTACTCGCCTCAATGTGGCTAACGCACTCGAGCAGGCTAACCCATCTCCTAGCTACAAGTTTACCGTATCGCCAGTATCACAATCTGTCGAAGCGGGCAGCACTGCAAGTTATAACTTTAGTGTTGGTAGCGTTGCAGGATGGGAAGGTGATGTAGCTCTTTCTGTCTCGGTTTCTCCAGCGCTAGAAGGTGTGTCCTTATCAGCCTCAACTGTTTCAGCTGGTGGTGCATTTACCTTAGATGTTGCGACAACGGCGCAAACAGCTTGGGGTGATTACAGCATTACAGTAACAGGTACCGATGGCACCATTGAAAAGGCTAAAGTCGTTTCACTGAATGTGTTCCCTCAAGGATTAAATGACTTTACCTATGGCAATGAGAATGCTGTTGCTATCCCTGATAACAATGCTAGTGGTATTGTGAGCACGATTGAAGTTACTGATGATGTGCAGATTTTTGGCGTGACCGCCGATGTCAATATCAGCCACACTTGGATTGGTGACTTACGCGTTGTGTTAACTTCTCCAGCAGGTACTGAAGTGGTTCTACATAACCGTGATGGCGGCAGCGCTGACAACATTGTTAAGAGCTGGGACTTAAGCGCGTTTGATGGTGAAAACGCACGGGGTACTTGGTCATTATCAGTAGATGACAATGCAGCGGCTGACACTGGTACTCTTAATAACTGGGGCTTAGTGATCAGCGGCTTAGGCGAAGCATCTCCAGCGGCACCAGTGGCGGGCTTCGAGTATGCAGTTGAAGGTTTAAGTGTCGCCTTTACTAACACTAGTACCGATGCGAACGATGATATCGTGAGCTACAGCTGGGATTTTGGTGATGGTTCAACTTCAACTGAAATGAACCCTAGCCATGTATTTGCTGCGGCAGGTACTTACACTGTGTCCCTCACTGTGACTGACTCAATGGAACACAGCAATACTGTGACCATGGAAGTTCAAGTTTATGAGCATAGTATCAACGCATCCGTCACTCGCGCATTGGTATCACGCCGTGGTAGCGCTATGGTAGATATTGAATGGGATAGTGCATTAGGCGAAAGTATTGCTCTATACCGTGACGGTCAGTTAGTGGTGACAACTGAGAACGATGGCAACTATCGTGATCGCTTCACTACGTCTGCATCAAGTGTGACTTACCAAGTATGTGAAACCACTGGAACCTTATGTTCTGCACCAGTAGTAGCACAATTCTAATTTAGTCCTTAAAAATGAAGGCGACCGAAAGGTCGCCTTTTTGCTTTCAACCCCTAAACTAGCTGTTTAGTCGGTAGTTACCATTTACGTTTAATGCTCAACTAATGCGTGTCATTTTTTTGGGGTTCTTCGTGTTCTACATCGGCATTTATTTGGGTTTTTCTATCCGATAATTGCTGTATAAGTTGGCTATTGATTGTGGTGAGTTTATCAAAATGATCATTAATCTTGCTCAGTTGCTTTAAATAATCGGGATCACTTTTGTCTTTATTTTGCCAATATCGCTGCCGTTCTAGTTTCTGTAATTCACTGGCCCTTAGGATTTCAAAATAGCTATTCTCTTGTTTTAGGCTATAGATTTCACCGTCGAGTAATTGCAGCAGTTTCTTTGGGGGTAAGGAGTGATTATTTAACAAAGCTTGCAATGGGTCTACTTTGGTTTCACGTTTATCCGAATCAATTTCGTTGCTAATACCCAACTGATATTCAATTTTATGCTGACTGTATTCCTGCGGACAGGCGATTTGGCTAAAGATGACTTTATCGCCTTTGCGACATTTATAGACGGTATTTGCGAGCGCCGTGAGAGGCAAAAGCATACAAATAAGAGTCACTATGAGTCTTGCCATTCGACGACAAATCCTTTGTATACGCAATGAATGAAGTTATCACAATGGGTATTAAGCTAGAGTTAAATGGAGTTGTCTCACTTATCTCCCTTTAAACTTTAGCAGTTATAAATCCATGTAGTATAAACATATGTTACTTAACGTTAACATTGGTGAGTACTATGGCGTAAGTGAAAGAATAAAACCAGTTTTTTGACACTGGAATTTATTTGACGCTTCACTGGAACGCCAGCAATACCAGCGTTCTGAGGTAATAAAAAAGGAGCCTAAGCTCCTTTTCTCAAATCTTAAATAGATGTTTAGCGATCAAAGCGCAGATTATCAATAAGACGCGCTTTACCTAAGTAAGCGGCCGCCAAAATCACCAGGGCTTGGTCCGTAGCTTCCGCATGGGCCAGCGTGGTGGCATGGCGAACTTCTAAATAATCCGGTGTAAAGCCTGCGGCGATAAGGCTCGCTTTGGCTTCTGCGGTGACTTGTTCGATACTCACGCCTTGCTTGATCCCTTGTGCCATGGTATCGATGGCCTTTTTCAGCGCGGGCGCTGCGGCTTTTTCTTCCGCCGTCAGGTAGCCATTGCGTGAACTCATGGCTAAACCCGAGGCTTCACGAATGGTATCAATGCCAATTATTTCAATCGGCAGCGACAAATCCTCAACCATAGTGCGGATCACTAACAGTTGTTGATAATCCTTGTTGCCAAAAAACGCGACATCGGGCTGCACTATGTTGAACAGTTTACAAACGATGGTCGCGACGCCACGGAAGTGGCCGGGACGACTGGCACCGCAGAGCACATCGGAGATCCCTGGGACTTCAACATAGGTTTGCTGCGCTAACCCTTTGGGGTAAATAATCGCCGGTGTTGGGGTAAACAAGAGCTCGGCGCCCGCTGCGGTTAAGGCTTGGCTATCGGCCTCTAAGGTGCGCGGGTAGGCATCGAGATCTTCATTTTGCCCAAACTGCATGGGATTGACGAAGATAGACACGACTACATGATCGCATTTTTTCGCCGCTTCTTTCACTAAGGTGATGTGTCCCTGATGGAGATTGCCCATGGTCGGCACAAAGGCGACAGTCTCGCCCTTGGCACGCCATGCTCGCACTTGAGTACGAATATCATCGATATGGGCGCTAGTGATCATTAACTCTTACCTTGCTAAAACCTAAAATGAGTAGTCTGTGTGCTTAGCACAATTTAGCTTTATGAGTGCTAGCACTCTTAGTTGAACGTGTGATCTGCACTCGGGAAGGTGCCATTGGCCACTTCTTCAATATAAGCGCGAACCGCCGAGCGGATTTCGCCCGTTTGCTTGAGGTAGTTCTTTGAAAAACGTGGAATATAACCACTCGAAATACCAAGCACGTCGTGCATCACCAGAATCTGACCATCGGTGCTGGCGCCCGCGCCAATGCCAATTACAGGGATAGTTAATGCTTGAGTAATGGCGGTAGCAAGCGATGCTGGAATACATTCAACCACTAACAGCTGCGCGCCTGCCGCCTCTAAGGCCTTAGCTTCATCGAGAATGCGCTGGGCATTTTCAGCATCGCGGCCCTGCACTTTAAAACCGCCAAAAACGTGTACCGATTGCGGGGTGAGGCCCAAGTGGGCGCAGACAGGAATACCGCGCTCGGTCAGTTTAGTAACCGTTTCGAGTAACCAGTGACCGCCTTCCAGCTTGACCATATTGGCACCCGCCTGCATTAGTGCGGTGGCGTTTTCCATGGCTTGTTCTGGCGTGGCGTAACTCATAAACGGCATGTCTGCGATCAGCAGTGATCGCTCGATACCGCGACGCACACAACGAGTGTGATAGGCGATTTCGGCTGTCGTGACGGGCAGCGTATCATCGTGGCCTTGCAGAACCATTCCCAAAGAATCGCCGACCAGTAGCACATCGATGCCTTCGCCGTCGAACGCGCTGGCAAAGCTGGCATCATAGGCTGTCAGAGCGGTGAATTTTCTACCTTCCTGTTTGTATTTCAACAGGGTTGAGCTAGTAACTTTAGACATATGGGTGATCTTCAAACCAAATGGAAGTGGTGTTATAAGCTAACTGGGGGCTGACTTCAATGATCATTGCCCAGTAGTTGTAACTCGGCCAAGAATTTTTCACTGATAAGGCTGTGTAGCGGCGTTTTACAGGGCAACACGAGATCGGGCGCAATGGCAGCTAAAGGAACTAGCACAAAGCTACGTTCTTTCATGCCGTAGTGCGGCACTTTGAGTCTGGGCTCATCGATAATGGCGTCGCCATACAAGAGTAAGTCTAGATCTAATGTTCTGGGCCCCCAACGCTCTTGGCGTACACGGCCTTGCGTATTTTCAATGTGTTGCAGTGCATCTAATAAGGCCAGCGGGGGCAGCTGAGTTTCAAAGCCTGCGACAGCATTAATATAGTCAGGTTGCACAACCTCACCCATTGGCGTTGAACGGTAATAGGGAGATACCCTAAGACTTTGATTTTCAGCCAAGGTGGACAAGGCCGCTACGGCATTGTCCAGCTGTGCTTGGGGATCTTCAAGATTCGCTCCAAGGGCGACAAACACTTGAGTCATTATTCTTCGGCTTTGGCTGCACTTGGGCGGCGACGGCGACGCTGAGGTGAATTGCGATTACGGCTGCTCGAGGCTTTATTACCGCTGCGGGCAATCGCCAAACGCTCGGTTTCATCCGCTTCAACAAACTGTTGCCACCAGGCTGCACTCTTGGCCAGATTGCCCCCTTCGACTTCGCCACGCAGTAACAGTAAGTCGTATGCCGCTCTAAACTTCGGATGCTCTAACAGTTTAAAGGCGCGCGTGCCTTGGCTGCGCTCAAAGCGAAGTTGTAGTTGCCAGATATCCTTGGCTGGTGTGCTAAAACGGCGAGGAATACTAATGGTTTGGCATTGCTGCTCCATCACATCGCCCATGGCGGCGAAAAAGGCATCATATAAAGTAAGGCCACTTTCAACAGCAATATCTTCGGCGCGTTGGCGCAGTGGATACCAGAGAATCGCCGCATAGAAAAACGATGGCGTGACGGGCTTATCTTCATTAACACGATCATCCGTACTCTTCATGATGGCTTGCACCATCTTCATTGCCGGACCTTTAGGCGCTTCTTTTAATAGGGCGTCAACCTGAGGAAATAAGGGCGCAAACAGTTTATATTCCTGCATCATCTCAAAGTTTGCCATGGCTTTGCCGGCGAAGAAGAGTTTGAGCACTTCTTCATACATGCGGGCGGCAGGAATATCTTTGAGCAGTGGTGCTAACTGTTTGATTGGTTTAGCAGTTACTTCATCAATTGTCATGCTGAGCTTAGTGGCAAAACGCACGGCTCTGAGCATTCGCACTGGATCTTCGCGGTAACGGGTTTCGGGATCGCCAATCAGCCTTAAGGTGCCGGCTTTAAGATCTTCCATGCCACCGCCATAGCTGCGGATAGAGTAGTCGCTAATATCGTAGTAAAGGGCGTTGACGGTAAAATCGCGGCGCTCGGCGTCTTCATCGATTTCTCCATATACGTTATCCCTAAGTAAACGTCCTTCGGCATTAGCTTTAGATATTTTTTCGTTGCTTTCACCGTGGTGGCCACGGAAAGTTGCCACCTCAATGACATCGCGGCCAAATACAATATGGGCGAGGCGGAATCGACGACCAACAACACGGCAATTGCGGAACAGTTTTTTGATTTCTTCCGGCGTTGCATTGGTAACTACGTCAAAATCTTTCGGTTCAAGCCCAAGGAGCAAATCCCGTACACCCCCACCGACTAAATAGGCTTGGAAACCAGCTTTATTCAGTCGATATAGTACCTTAAGCGCATTTTCACTGATTTGCTTTCGGGAAATGGTGTGCGCATCCCGAGGCACGATCGCCAAGCTTAAGCCGCCAGATGTGAGTTCGGGCGTTTGGGGTTCAATCTGAGCTGGAGTTGGAGCGGTCGTTTTAGGCGCGTCTTCAAATAGCTGCTTGCAGAATTGGCTAATACGGCGAAAAATGGGACACCTCGGAATGTATCTGTTATGTGATTAAAAATCTGGCGGCTATGATATACCAATTGCGTCCCGATGGGTATATCGCGATTTTTGAGCTATGCCACGACTTAGCGCTGATAACATGATGCTTTTAGGTCGAGAACTTGCCCGTCAGGCTTTAAGGGGCGATCAGGATTTCCCGCTGTTTAGGGATTGCCGTCAGTTCAAACTGGGCCACTGCCTGGGCCAGCATTTGCGGCGCAGTTGTGAGCTCTACTGGTGCTTGACCCAAAAAGGCGAGGGCTGCATTGAGACTCGCTTGCGGATGCTGTTTATCGATAGCCTGCGCGTGATTTTGTTTTGACAGCTTAAAACCCGGACTTAAACTGGCGAGCGGTAAGTGCAACCACTGCGGCGCGGTTAGACCAAAGGTTTGATATAGGCTTAATTGGCGACAACTGGCTTCGATTAAATCGTAGCCCCGCACCACCTCGGTAATGCCTTGGTAGGCGTCATCCAGCACTACGGCGAGTTGATAGGCATAAAGTCCATCACTACGTTTGATAATAAAATCTTCAGCAGCAAAGGCTCGATCTACAATCACTTTTCCCATCAGGTTATCGGTAAACTCGGCCACTTGAGCGCGATTAACTAGCCGAATCGCACCACTGTGATGTGGCGTGGCTAACCGATGGCAGCGGCCATCATAAATTCCACCCATGGCTTGAATTTGTTTGCGGCTGCATTGGCAGAAGTAGGCGTTATCCTCAGCGAGTAACTCATCGAGTTTGGCCTGATAGGCCTCGGTGCGCGCACTCTGGTACAGCACCGCATCGTCCCATTCGAAACCATAAGCCTCTAAGGTGCGTAAAATATCATCGGCGGCGCCAGCAACTTCCCTAGGTGGATCAATATCCTCAACGCGTATTAACCACTTTCCTCCCTCTGAGCGCGCCCGCAGATAACTACCAAGGGCGGCGACTAGCGAGCCAAAATGCAATGCTCCTGAGGGCGAAGGCGCAAAACGGCCAACATAAGGATGTAAAGCGGAAGTGTTGCAAGAGTGAGTCGCCATCATAGGAATTTGCAGGAATAACCAGTCAAAGTGGCTGTATTTTAGGGGGATACTAACAAAAAAAGCGAAGTGAAACGAGAGGATGTTTATGCAAGATGCACAAACAAGTAGGCGGGGAACTCCCCGCCTAGGATGGCCGATTAACCCGCCATTTGCTTCTCTTTGATCTCTGCAAGCGTTTTACAGTCGATACACTGATCGGCTGTTGGACGCGCTTCGAGACGGCGAATGCCGATTTCGATACCGCAAGAATCGCAGAAGCCAAAATCGTCTTCTTCGATTTTCTGGAGAGTTTTTTCGATCTTCTTGATCAGTTTACGTTCTCTGTCACGCGCACGTAATTCGAGACTGAACTCTTCTTCCTGCGCTGCACGGTCCACAGGATCGGGAAAGTTTGCTGCTTCATCCTGCATATGACTCAGAGTACGGTCGACCTCCTCACGCAACTGATTGCGCCAAGCTTCAAGAATGATCTTGAAGTGACCCAGTTGCTTAGCGTTCATATACTCCTCACCGGGTTTTTCCTGGTAGGGACTTACACCTGCGATAGCGAGTACGCCAAGTTTTTTGGTGCCTTCAGGCATAACGCATCTCCTGTCATCATTTGCGTTTGTAGGGCGTCCTTAAGAACGGCCGCTATCTATATCAGAATCTTTACAACGAGGCAAATTTTTCGTTTCACCTTGACAGAATTTTTTGACTGCCTTCGCTAATTGAAATGAAAAAGTATTTTACTCAATCTTAACATCATACTCGGACTGGGCATGATTGGGCCAGATGTATCTCATCGGGGGATATTTCGCAGCGATACGCTAGTACTTCTACACCTGATAAAATAGCTTTTTTCAATAGGTTAGAATACTCAGGGTCAATGTGTGCCGCTGGTGCCACACTCATAATGTCAGTATGTTGCACCACAAATAGCAAGACGGCTCTATGCCCAAGGCTGGCCATGTGCATTAATTCCCGTAGATGTTTTTGGCCGCGAAGACTCACAGCATCGGGGAAATAACCTTGGCCATCCTCGAGCAAAGTACAACTTTTGACTTCTATATAACAGGCGGGTTTTTGAGCAGCCTCAAGCAAGATATCGATACGGCTATTTTCATCGCCGTACTTCACTTCGCGGCTTAAGCTGTCATAGCCTGCGAGTTCGGTGATGACACCTTTATTAAGCGCCTCCTCGACTAGGGCGTTGGCATTGCCCGAATGAATGCCAATAAGGCCACCTGCTGGTGTAGTCATTAACTCCCATGTGTTGGCATATTTGCGCTTAGGGTTGCTGGAGGTGGAAAACCACACAGTTTCACCGGGGAACAGGCAGTTGCGCATTGAGCCAGTATTGGGGCAATGCAGGGTGATTTCACTGCCGTCTTCGAGTTGAATATCGGCGAGAAAGCGTTTGTAGCGCTTAAGTAGCTTTCCCGATTTCAGTGCTGGAGTAAAGTGCATGTGATCCCTGTCGCTAGTTGATTCTGGCGCCAAAGACTAACAAATTTCGCAAATGTTTACAGATTTTACCTCGGTAACTTAGGCCGATGGCTTTCAGTCCTGGGCCACTGGCAGTAAACTGCCGCCAACCCCGTTGTATTGTGTGTACCCCAAAAGCCTGAGGATGCAGGACGTCTCACCTCAACTTGCATGGGTATAAGCGCAAGAACAAATTAAAATAAGGACCCCTCATGAGTGAACTTAAAGTGACTGAAGTGATGAGAGTAGAGTTAACCAAAGAGACCCCCGCCGCCCATTGGGGCAAAGCCGATGTGACCTTCAATGCCGAAGGCGCATTAATCCACTTAGGTGGCGGTGATGAGCTGCGCCAAATTCAAATGGCGGCGCGTAAGTTACGCAATCAAGGGATTAGCACTGTTGCCTTAGTGGGATCTCTTTGGGATCTGAATAGCCAATGGGTCTTCGCTCAAGGCTTTGCCACCGCTAAACCGGGTTACAAAATCCAATGGTGCGGCGATGCCGAAGTACAAGCCGAGTTACAACGTCGCTTAGACGTGGCGACATTTGCCCGTCAACTGATCAATGAGACTCCTGAAAATCTGTCTCCTGTGAAACTGGCGCAGCAAGCGGCCAAATGGTTAGCCGAACTCGGTGGTGCCAAGGTCAGTTACCGTATTATTGAAGGTGAAGCATTATTAGCAGAGCAATGGATTGGTATTCATGCTGTAGGTCGCGGCAGTGAGCGCCCACCTGCAATGTTAGAGCTAGACTTTAACCCGCTGTCAGCCGATGCCCCAGTATCTGTTGCCTTGGTCGGTAAAGGGATTACCTTCGACTCCGGCGGTTACAGCATTAAAGCTTCTGAAGGCATGCTGGGCATGAAGTGCGATATGGGCGGCGCCGCCACTGTTACTGCCGCTTTAGGTTTGGCGATTAAATCGGGCCTGAACAAACGCGTTAAGTTATTCCTCTGCTGCGCTGAAAACCTGATCAGCGGCCGTGCCTACAAACTGGGCGATATCCTCACCTACAAAAATGGCGTCACAGTTGAAGTGGTTAACACCGATGCCGAAGGGCGCTTAGTATTGGCCGATGGTCTACAAGCGGCTTCTGCGACGGGTGCTCCTTTTATTATCGATGCGGCAACCTTAACTGGCGCAGCTGTGATGGCGGTGGGCTCTAACTACAACGCGATTTTCTCGCCACAGACAGAAGTGTTACAACTGGCGCAGCAAAAGGCTTCGACAGTAGCCGAGCGTGTATGGCCATTGCCACTGGATCCTTGGCATAAAGACATGTGTCCATCGGCCTATGCTGACACGGCAAACAGCCGCCCAGTGAAAGGTGGTGGTGCGGGCGGTGCCTCGAATGCCGCAGGTTTCTTATGGCGTTTCGTTTCGCCAGAAGCCAAGTGGCTACACGTGGATTTAGCGGCCGCCTTCGAAGATTCTGCTTCTGCACTATGGGGCGCTGGCGCGACCACCCATGGTGTGCTGACCATCAGCGAGCTGATTAAAGGCTAAGTTTGCTTTCGCGACTGAGTTTGCTTTTGCGGCTAAGCTTGCAAGTAAAGCTTTTTATTGTATTAAAACCGCCTTCGGGCGGTTTTTTATTGCATAAAATTAAAGCGTGGGCAGTATGAGTCTTTATATGTTTATTTTATGATTCAGCGTATTAGCAGTGGCTATTACTATGGCCATGGCTAGGGCTAGGGCTAGGGCAATTTATCGGGATGACTATGCTAAGGATACGTAAAGCGACGCAATTAGATGCTAAGGCTTGCTGGGATATTCGCAATGCGGCGATTAATAAAGGCTGCGCCGGATTTTATGCTCAAGATGACTTGCAGATTTGGATGCAGGGCGAATTGACCGAATCTTTTCGTCGTATGGTGGGCGCGCATTTTTATGTGGCTGAAATCCTTGATGATGAAACTCAAGAAGGCACTTTGGTTGGTACCATCATGCTGGATGAACCCTATGCTCAGGTCGAGGCGCTGTTCGTTGCTCCCGAGGCGATGGGCTTAGGTGTCGGCAAGTCGTTACTGCAATTTATTGAAACAAAAGCCTTTAACTTAGGCATCGCCCAATTACGATTAGAATCTACTTTAAATGCGGTCGAATTTTATCGCCACTGCGGTTTCGGTGGTGAAGGTTTTGAGGAAGAGTCTATCTATTGCTCACCCCGCGGTATCGCCTTGGAATGTATGGTGATGTATAAAAATCTGGTTTGCTAGGGCGCAGCAAAAAAACGCTGCTGCTAGAATCTCTAGGGCGTTGCTCCGCAACTGCGAGAGCGCTTCGCTGCTAGAATCTCTAGGGCGTTGCTTCGCAACTGCGAGAGCGCTTCGCTGCTAGAATCTCTAGGGCGTTGCTTCGCAACTGCGAGAGCGCTTCGCTGCTAGAAGCTAGAAGCTAGAAGCTAGAAGCTAGAAGCTAGAAGCTAGAACCTATTTGGTTCAGCGGTGCAGACATACCCAAGGGAATCAACAGTTCAAGCATTGAAGTGGAATTAACTGCTACAACTAAAAGCTTTGAAGGGGTTGCTGACATACCCAAGGGAATCAACAGATCAAGCATGGATGTGGAATTAATTGCTACAACTAAAAGCTTTGAAGGGGTTGCTGACATACTCAAGGGAATCAACAGATCAAGCATGGATGTGGAATTAACAGCTAAGACTTAACGCTGAATGGGGTTGCTGGCATACCCAAGGGAATCAACAGATCAAGATGGGGGAATTAACTCCCAAGAGTATGCCAACTATCGTTCTTTCGCCTGAAATCCCGATGCCAATAAGATTAACTTCAATGGCTTAAATCAAACTTAATCTATTGCTCAAAAAGGCTTTATTTCATTAGCCTTTAGTCAAACGTTAACGCTATCTCAGTTCGCCTGCGGACTATTAAGCTGTTGGCGTTTTTCCATCAAATCCTTAATCAGCGGTGTAAGGATCAGCTCCATTGCGAGGGACATTTTGCCACCCGGCACCACCAAGGTGTTAACCCGTGACATAAAGGAGCCTTGGATCATGCTCAAATAATAGGGAAAGTCGACGTTGTTGATGCCGCGAAAACGGATCACCACAAAGCTTTCATCTAGGCTTGGAATATCTTTGGCGCTAAAGGGGTTAGAGGTATCTACCGTCGGCACCCGTTGGAAGTTGATATGGGTGCGCGAAAATTGCGGCGTCATATGCTTAATATAATCGTCCATACTGCGGACAATCGAGCCCATGACTTTTTCGCGGCTATGGCCACGCTCCGATGTATCGCGAATGATCTTTTGGATCCACTCTAAGTTGACGATAGGCACCATGCCGATCAGCAAATCCACATGCTGGGCCACATTGGCATCACCCGTGACCACACCGCCATGTAAGCCTTCGTAATACAACATATCGGTGTTTTCAGGCAGTGGCCGCCATTGGGTGAAGGTGCCGGGCATTTGGTTAAATGGCACGGCTTCGTCAAAGGTGTGTAAGTAGCTGCGGGTTTCACCTTGGCCAGTGGCGCCATAATCGCGAAAGCATTGTTCTAGGCGGGCAAAGTTATTGGCCTCGGGGCCAAAATAGCTCAGGTTACGATTCTCGGCTTGGGATTTACGGATCATCACTTCCATCTCTGCGCGGGTATAGTGATGAAAACTATCCCCTTCTACAAAGGCGGCATTGATTCCAAGTTGGCGAAAAATATGACTAAAGGCGGTGGTGGTTGTGGTGGTTCCTGCCCCAGATGAGCCTGTAACTGCAATAATTGGATGTTTTGCTGACATTTTTTCTACCTAGGCACCATAAAGAGCCGCTCAGTGGGAGCGATAAACCGTATAAGCTATTTATACGGCACAGGGATACTAGTGGTCAATCTTGCCGTTTGGCCACTTGGTCAGCGTGACGAATGGCAAAGGACTCATCCTCTTCACTGTATTCTAAGACAAGTTTACCTTGTTTAAGTGCTTGTTGGCATTGCACAATTGCGCCTGATAGTTCTTGCTCATCTAGGCTAGTAAAACTTCCATCTTCCACTTGCCCTAACAAATATTCGCGGATCAAATTGACTAAGGTCTCTTTGGGAAGTTGGAGTAAGGCATCATAGGGGATAAGCATTCGGGTTCCTTAAGGTGCCGATGACGCATCATTGGCGAGTAAAAAGTCTAAAATGCGCCGCTCTAAATAATAGCGTGGCTTCCATGGCGTGCCGCCTTCGATAAAACCAACATGGCCGCCATGGGCATGTAACTCATATTCCACATGTTCGGAAAGCTGGCTGGGATGCGGGATGACCTCATCCGTCATAAAGGGATCGTCCTTGGCATGCATAATTAGCGTAGGCTTAGTGATTCGGCTAACAAAGGGTAAGCCGCTGGCGCGGGTATAGTAATCTTCTACACCTAAAAATCCATGGAGCGGGGCGGTGACTTTATCGTCAAAGTCATAAAAAGTATTGAGATTAGCAACTTGGATTGGGGTCAAGGTCATAGTGCCAGCAAGCTCTGGATCATTAAGCTTTTGATTGACCTTATATTGTAACTGCTTGATTAAATGGCTTTGATACACCTTTGAGAAGCCGTGTTCTAAACGCTTAGCGCACGCTGATAATTGCAATGGGGCTGACACCACTACGGCACGCGTTAACAGACTTTGGTCTTGATATTCGCCTTGGTATTTTGTCAATACATTGCCACCTAAGCTGTAACCTACGGCCAATAAAGGTGATTGCGGATAGGTTTGTTGCAGCTGGCTTAGGCTAAACTGCAAATCGTCGGTGTCGCCACTGTGGTAACTGCGGGCGAGACGATTGGCTTCACCTGAGCAGCTTCTATGATGGTGAACCACGGCCGCTAACTCTTGTTCTTTACAGGCTTGCAGAATGCGTCTGGCATAATGGGACTGGGCACTGCCCTCTAATCCATGAATGATAACCACAATGGGTTTACCGATTTCTGGCCTAGCTTGCCAATCTAAATCGATAAAATCGCCATCGGGAAGCTCGAGTCGCTGTCGCTTAAGCACAGGTTTGGCCACTTTAGTGAATACGGGCAAAATGGTTTGTACATGGGGACTTTTGGCCCACCAAGGCGGTGTAAAAGCGTTTGGCATGGGATCTTATCTTGGCATCAACTATTGCTGAAAATTAAAACGTGTGTTTAATTTAGGTTCGCGGTCATTGTAGCACAGTAATTTAACACTAAGCGTCTTGGGGAGACATTGATGAATAGACGAACCTTTTTACTGGGCGCGTTTGCTGGTACAGCGGCGATAGCCCTAGGGGTGAATCTTTATTCTCCCGAATTTAGTCTACCCGATGAAGGCGAGGGGAAAGACTACCGCTTATTATTCAGTGTGCTGTTGCCTGTGATGCTTGATGGGGCTTTGCCTGATGTGGCAACCCATAAGGTGGCGGCGCAAAATCGCACCTTAGATGCCATTAAACAATCGATCGCTGTGTTGCCAGATGAACAGCAGTCCGAGTTATTTGAACTACTCGATATGCTCGAGAATCGCCTTGGATTATTGCTACTTACCTCAAGCATGACGCCACTGTTAATGCGCTCTCCCGCCGAGTTGACCCAAATGCTCGAGACTTGGCGTCACAGCTACTTTGCGTTATTGCAAACGGCTTATTTAGGCCTGCGAGAATTAGTGATGGCCAGTTATTACGCCTGTCCTGAGCATTGGAGCCGACTCCACTACGCCAAGCCTGAGTTGTTCAAATAGGCCAAATTTCTAATAATAACAATAATGTGAAGATGGAGTATTCCAAGTGGCAATCATAGATCCCATAGTGACAGGCTTAAATTCCGGTTGGTTACATACCGATGCCAGTCAGCTGCAAGAAAACCAACAATTTGAAGCCGATGTGGTGATTGTGGGCACGGGCGCAGGCGGCGGCGTAGCGGCGGAGATCCTCACCCAAGCTGGGCTCAGTGTGATCATGATTGAAGCGGGACCGCTTAAATCCTCCAGCGATTTTAATATGGAGGAGCGGGTCGCGTATCCGAATTTGTATCAACAGGCGGCGGCGATGAAAACCGCCGATAAAGCGATTGGTATTTTCCAAGGTCGCGCCGTGGGGGGCTCGACGACCATCAATTGGACCACCTCCATTCGTACACCAAAGGAAGCCTTAGCCTTTTGGGCACAGCATAAATCGGTAGCCGGACTCGATCCTGAAACCCTCGCGCCTTGGTTCGAGCAGATGGAGCAGCGGCTCAATATCCACGAATGGAATTATGAACCTAACCGTAATAACGGCGCACTCAAGCAAGGCTGTATCAATCTAGGTTGGGATTATACCGTCATTAAACGCAATGTGGCGGGCTGCTGGAATACTGGCTATTGCGGGATGGGCTGCCCAGTCAATGCCAAACAGTCGATGCTAGTAACGACAATTCCGAGTGCATTAGAGAAAGGCGCACAGCTGATTAGCCGTGCCAAAGTCGTTAAGATTGAACATCATAATGGCCAAGTCTTTGCCCTCAAGGCACAGGCGCTCGACGTTAATTTAAGGCCGACTGCGGTTGAGCTGCTGTTTAAAGCCAAACACTATATTTTGAGCGCTGGCGCTATCCACACGCCGACCTTAATGATGCGCTCTGAGGTGCCCGATCCCTACCAGTTATTGGGCAAACGAACCTTTTTACATCCCACTGTGCTTTCTGGCGGCGTATTTGCCGATGCGATTAATGCCCACAGCGGCGCACCTCAATCTATCTATTCCGATGAGTTTGTTTGGAAAAATGGCGCAGATGGCGAGTTAGGTTACAAGCTCGAAGTGCCGCCAGTGCATCCGATTTTGATCGCCTCTAAGACCATAGGTTATGGATTAAGCCATGCTGAGTTGATGGCGCAGTTTAATCAGTTGCAGGTGACTATCGCCTTGGTTCGCGACGGTTATCATCCCGACAGTCAAGGTGGACAAGTGCATTTAACCCCAACGGGCTTTAGTTTGGACTATCCACTAACCGACGCCTTTTGGCGGGCTGTGCGGCGAGCCTATACCAGCATGGCCGAATTGCAATTTTCGGCAGGCGCATTAAAAGTGCTGCCTATCAGCGATGGTATGCCCTATTTGTCGTCATGGAAGGAAGCGAAAGAGAGCATAGCCCAAATGGACTTAGCGCCGCTAAAGACGGTAGTGGCCTCGGCCCATGTGATGGGTGGCTGTCCATTCGGCGAAGATGAAAAGCTCTCTATGGTCAATAGCTATGGGCAGTCACATTATTTGGATAATCTGTCGGTGATGGACGGTTCTATCTTCCCGACCAGCTTAGGTGCAAACCCACAGTTGTCGATTTATGGTATTACCGCTCGCAATGCCACCGCGCTGGCGCAAAAGCTCACCGATGGCAAAGGCTGATATTTCCTTGGCCGCATAAGTCAGTCGCTAACACTTATGCGGTCTAAGCCTAATGAGTCGTCTGCTAGCGTTACATGGCGCTAATGGGTAAATGGCCAGTTTTTACTAAGATAATGGTTTCCTCTTCGACAAAAGGAAAATGGCCGCTCATATGGGGGCTGCGTATCCATGTGTGGCGTGGATATTCACCTAGCTCATCTTGAAACTTGCCCGATAACACTAAGATTTCTTCGCCACCAAAATGCCGATGGGGTTGAAATTTTTCTCCCTTAGGCCATTTCACTAATGCGGTATGTTGGTGCTCGAACTCGTGTAACGGCATGACTTGTAAGCCACCAATACCCGGTAACCATGGTGTCTGCTGAGTATTCATTCTGATCAGTTCGAGATCCCGCGGATCGAATTGGTTAAGTTTTACGAAAATCACGCAACCTGTTTGGCTAAAGGGAGCATGTTGGCTCCCGGGGGGATGGCGAAGATAACTGCCCGCGGGATAATCACCATTTTCATCGGAAAATACCCCTTCGAGCACAAGGATTTCTTCGCCCTGCGGATGCTGGTGGGTCGTAAACTGCGAGCCCGCGTCATATTTGACTATGCTGGTGGTGTGCCCTGATTCCTTAGCCTCCCGCTCCAGTGGTTTACGCCACACCCCTTGAGCAGGGCTTGGCAACCAAGGTTGCTGCTCAGTATCAATAACGATACGTTCACTAAAGTTCATATTAAGCATGGTGTTAGACCTGATTTAACCTTTTCTAATGATTAGTTATGTGTCGCTCGCAATGCATTAACTCGCGAATTTAGTTGCGTCCTGCCATCACGCCGCCATCAACATCCCAAATTGCACCTGTTACCCAGCTGGTATCATTGGATAACAAAAAGCACACGCTATTTGCCACATCGGCAGGAGTGCCGACTCGTCCAATTGGATGAAAAGCATCAAAGCTTGCAAGCACTTGGTCTCGCTCTTCCTTTGGAATAAAAGCGTTATAGATTGGCGTATTGACCACCGCAGGTGAAACCGCATTGACGCGAATATGCTTGTCCGCCAGTTCCATCGCTAAGTGTTGGGTTAATGCGTGTAACCCGGCTTTGGCCATCGAATACGCCGACGAAGGCGTGGCTTTAACCGCTTGTTTTGCCCACATCGACCCTATGTTCACTATACTACCACCGCCAGCATCGATCATCTTGTGGGTCACGGCTTGGGTAATCCTGAACAGCGCTTTATTTAACCCCATATACAGTTCGTAATCGGCTTCAGTGTGGTCAATAAAGGATTTGGGATTGAAATACCCCGCCGCATTGACGAGATAGCCGACCTTATGCTCGAGTTGGTTGATGTGTGTAATGAGTCGATTAAGATCCGCCGCTTGGTAAAGGTTGGCTTGAAACCCCTCGACCTGTAACTCGGGGATTGTATTTTCCTGTTTGAGTGCAGCGACGGCGGCGGTGAGTTTTTCTTGTTGATTACCCACGATAAGCACTGGTACGCCTTGCTTGACCAGTTGTTTAGCGGTTTCAAAACCGATGCCGCTACTACCGCCAATAATAATGGCCAGATTTGAGGTATTAAATTGCATTTGCTACTCCTATGTATTATCAAGGTGGTAATCTTATGGACTCAATAACTATCTGAACAGTAAGTACAAATTGGTTAGGCAGGTACTTTTTGGTACATCTTTATGAGTAACAATGAAAAAATTATTTCTCGCAAATCGCCGCCTGAGCGCTCAGCCCGAATGGTCGAGACGATTTATGGTTGCAAATGGTCATTAACGGTTTATCAGTTGTTGGCCAATGGGATCCAAAGGCCTGGAGAAATGGTGCGCTCAGTCGAGGGACTCTCCACTAAGGTATTGAATCAATGTTTAAAAAAGAACATTGAATTTGGCATTTTAGATAAGGTCATTTATAACGAATTACCACCGCGGGTCGAATATCAAGTGACGGAGTTTGGCCAAAAATTTCTGCATATTTTAGATGAGCTGGAAAAATTGCAGCAAGAAATTGATGCGTAATGAGCTGTCTTGACTGGTCAGTTATACAAGATAATCAAGGTAACTTAATGTATTAGGTTTTTGCTCTGTTTGATGAGGGTTAATGGATATGTCTAAGATCTTGCAAGAGGGCGGTTGTTTATGCGGAGCGATTCGTTATCGGATTGAGGGCAAGCCCTTCGATGCGGATTATTGTCACTGCCGCATGTGCCAAAAGAGTATTGGGGCAGCCTTTGGTGCTTGGATGGATTTTAACGTGTCGCAGGTGACATGGCTTAAGGGCAACATCACTGAGTTTGCCTCATCAGAATATGTAAGACGCGGATTTTGCGCCCAATGTGGCTGCTCACTGACCTTTAGGCACACTGAGTATCCCAACTATCTCACCCTAACGATCGCCAGCTTAGATGATCCAAATTCAGTGCAGCCTAATTACCATATTTATACTGAGCAGCAGCTGAGCTGGCTTAACATTGAGGATAACTGCCAGCGTTATCCTCAAGCTCGCACTAAGTAGGCTGTGCGTGAGGCCAGTTAAGGTGCGATAAGATCTAGCGCAGTAACATCCGCAGCGGATAAACCAAATAGCGCGAGGTAACTCACGAGATTAGTTTGTTGACCGCTAGGCGATAAATCATTGATGGCATGTAAAATGGTGCGCTGCGCCTTGCGTTCCATCATCAACTCAACATCGAGCATTTGCTGATATTCTGCTGCATTCAGGCTGGCTTTGGCGAGACGACGCAGACGGCGATAGGGGGTGAGAAACTTTTCATCCCATTCCCATACTGCATTGACGAGTTGTTGCCATTGCTCGGTTGAATATTCCCGAGGTCCCGCCACATCACTGGTGAGATCTAAATACTGCGCTAGCAGTAATAGATTCACATTTACCTGACAATTATCTTGAAGCTCAAGGCAAAGCACTTTGTTTTGCCCATAGCTCATATCACACCAATGCCAAATTTGGCAGTCTAGCGGGGTTACATCCGACATACGGCTTACTTGTCTATTAGGCGACAGCAGACCGATTATTGGCCCATTAACTCAAGTTCCATTGCATCAATTTCTTCTTGTAGCTCAAGCCATTGCATTTCACTTTCTTCTAGCGTCTGTGTCAAGCTGGTGCGCTCATTCAGTACCGAGGTGAGCTTGGCTTTATTGTCTTGATCATATAACTCGCCATCGGCGAGCAGGTGTTCTAACTCGGCAAGGCGCTCACTGAGTTTTTGTTGATCAATTTCTAACTTGGCTTGTTTCCGTTTAAGGGGCGACACTTTTTGGCGTAGCTCAGCCTCTAAGCGCTTTTGCTGCTTCTTATCGACAGCGGGTTTGGTGTCATCGCTGTTGGCTGCTTGGTTGGCATTGGCTGCTTTCGCGGCGTCGAGCAACCATTGGTGGTAATCGTCAAGATCGCCATCAAAGGCTTGTACTTCACCTTGGTCAACCAAATAGTAGTCGCTACAGGTTAAGCGCAATAAATGGCGGTCGTGCGATACAATCACCATAGCACCTTCAAAGGTTTGCAATGCCATAGTGAGCGCATGGCGCATCTCTAAATCTAAATGGTTGGTTGGTTCGTCAAGCAGCAACAGATTGGGCCGTTGCCATACCAATAATGCCAACACTAAACGGGCTTTTTCGCCACCAGAGAAGGGGCGCACTGGCGAGAGTGCCATATCGCCATTAAAGCCAAAACCACCGAGGAAGTTACGCAATTCCTGCTCGCGGGCATTAGGCGCAAGGCGCACTAAATGTTGCAGCGGCGTATCGTCTAAGCGTAAAAATTCAATTTGATGCTGGGCAAAGTAACCGATATTCAGGCCGGGATTGGGCTCATACAATCCGGTCATCGGTGATAACTGGCCCGATAACAGCTTGATTAGGGTTGATTTACCCGCACCGTTACGGCCGAGCAACCCAATGCGCGCACCGGGCACTAAGTTTAAATGCACTTTGCTGAGGATTTGCTTATCGCCATAGCCAACGGCCACTTGCTCCATCTTAATCAGCGGATTGGGCAAGGCTTCAGGCGGGCGAAACTCCATATAAAACGGGCTATCTGCTTGAGATGGTAACAGCTCAGTCATCCGCTCTAGCGCCTTTAAGCGGCTCTGCGCTTGCTTGGCTTTACTGGCCTTGTAGCGGAAGCGGTCAACAAAAGACTGCATATGCGCCCGTTCTTTTTGTTGGCGTTCAAAGGCGACCTGTTGCTGTGCCATACGTTCAGCACGGATGCGTTCAAAGGCACTGTAGTTGCCTTTGTAGAAGTTGAGTTTTTGATTTTCGACATGAACGATTTCATCAACGATTTCATCGATAAAATCCCTATCGTGGCTGATTAAAATCAGCGTGCCTTGATAGGACTTAATCCAACCTTCGAGCCAATACATGGTATCTAAGTCTAAGTGGTTGGTCGGTTCGTCGAGCAGCAGTAAGTCCGAGCGGCATAGCAGTGCTTGGGCAAGGTTTAAGCGCATCCGCCAACCGCCCGAAAAGCTTTTCACTGGGTTATTTTGCTCTGCTTCGCTAAAGCCTAAACCTGCAAGCAGGGCTCCGGCGCGGGCGCGAATAGCATAACCGCCAATGGCATCGATTTTACCGTGCAAGGTCGCAATGGCATGGCCATCATTATGTTCCTGTGCAATGTGCAGATCAGCCTCAAGCTGGCGATATTCTTTATCGCCATCAAGCACATATTCAAGTGCAGACATTTCGAGTGCAGGGGTTTCCTGGGCGACGCTGGCAATCTGCCAACCCGAAGGCATACTAAACTCGCCTTTATCTAAGCTCAGGTGACCCATAATTAATGCGAGCAGTGAGGATTTACCCGTGCCGTTGGCGCCCACTAGGCCGACCTTATGGCCGGGATAAATGGTCAGAGAGGCTTCGTCGAGCAGGGTTTTGCTACCACGGATTAATTGTGCTTGGTTGATGCTGATCATTAACTACAACTTGGTCATATCATGAATGAGTAAGGGTTGTGATGATAACGTACAAGCTCATGGCAAACCACAACTTAGGCCGAGTTGCTGCGTATTTCTTCGACTTTTTATGGCCTAGTGCGATAGCGATCTACCGCGTGGTCAGGGAGTATGGCAGCACAAGTTTATTCAAGGACTGGCAATAGCTGGGCAGTATGGCAAAATAGCGCCACATTTTCGCCTTAACGCCGATGATTCGCTTATCGCTGGGCGCGTAGCCATTTATAGGTTTGTATCATGACCACTAAAATAAAAAAACGCTTTGTTGCTGGCGCAAAATGCCCTAAGTGCGGCGCGAAAGACAGCATTTTGCTGTTTAAAGAAAACGGTATCGAAACCGTAGAATGTACTGACTGTGATTATCGTGAGCAGCAAACCGATATCAAAGTGACCGAAAAAGCCACGGGCGCTGTCATTGGGGTGTTTAAACCCGACTAGGCTCATCTTTATGAAGCGCCAAACACGTACTGCCAAAGTATGTAAGAGATTTTATTAACCGCTGCCAATGGCCCTCGCATCGTTGTGGGGCTGATATAACTGTATTCTGTCGTCCTATTTTAGGGGCGTACACCCTTATCGATTTCAGCATTACTGGAGACAAAACTCATGACAAACGTGAATGTGGATGTCACGCCGTTAACGACTAAGCCATCACAAGATGGTTTTTATATGCCCGCCGAATGGGCGGCGCAGCAAGCTGTGTGGATGATTTGGCCCTATCGTCCTGATAACTGGCGCGCTGCGGGTGCGTATGCTCAGGCGACTTTCGCTAAGGTGGCCGATGCGATTGGCGCGGCAACGCCAGTGTATATGGGTGTCCCTGAAGCCTTTTTAGCACAAGCCAAAACGGTTATGCCATCCCACGTCACCTTGGTTGAAATGGACAGTAACGATTGCTGGGCTCGCGATACAGGACCTACTGTGGTCGTTAATGCCGAGGGCGAATGCCGCGGTGTTGACTGGGGCTTTAATGCTTGGGGCGGCCATAACGGTGGTTTGTACTTTCCATGGGATAAGGACGAGCAAGTCGCGCAGCAAATGCTTGCACAGCATGGCTTTGCCCGTTATCGCGCGCCGCTGATCCTTGAAGGTGGCTCCATCCATGTCGATGGTGAAGGCACCTGTATGACGAGTGCCGAATGTTTACTCAACGCCAATCGTAACCCTGAACTGACAAAAGAACAGATTGAAGCCTTACTGCGTGACTATTTGAATGTTAAGCAGTTTATCTGGTTACAAGATGGCGTTTATATGGATGAGACCGATGGCCATATCGACAATATGTGCTGTTTTGCCCGTCCTGGTGAGGTTATTCTGCACTGGACTGATGATGAATCGGATCCACAATATCCACGTTCAAAAGCCGCGCTCGAAGTGCTGCAAAATACCGTGGATGCCCAAGGTCGTAAGTTAAAAATCCATCTGTTGCCACAACCAGGGCCGCTGTATTGCAGCGAAGAAGAATCAAAAGGTGTTACTGAAGGCACTGGTGTGCCACGTACGGCAGGTGAGCGTTTAGCGGGTTCTTATGTGAACTTTTTAATCACCAATCATCGCATCGTATTCCCGCTGCTTGACCCTGCAACCGATGATATCGCCGCGCAAAAACTGCAGGACATTTTCCCTGAGCACAAGATTGTGGGTGTGCCCGCGCGGGAGATTTTATTAGGTGGCGGCAATATCCACTGTATTACCCAGCAGATCCCTTCTGGAAAGTAAGTACACCAAGGAGAACAGAATGACGCTTGATGTCACTGTTATTGCACCACAATTGGTTTTCTGCTGGAGGGCGTAAGATGTTTGAAGTGACTGAAGTTTCCATTGCCGAGCTGCGTGCAGCGCTCGAATCTGGCCGTACTACCGCAGTGGAGTTGGTGAAATCGTATCTCGCGCGGGTTGAGGCCTATGACGGCCCTGCGACAAAAACTAAGCTCAATGCGTTAGTGGTGCACAATCCCGATGCGCTGAAAGAAGCTGAAGCCTCAGATGCGCGCCGCGCTCGAGGTGAAACCTTAAGCCCGCTCGATGGTATTCCTTACACCGCTAAGGATAGCTATTTGGTGAAGGGACTGACGGCGGCGTCTGGCAGCCCAGCCTTTAAAGATTTAGTGGCCCAGTACGATGCCTTTGCCGTCGAGCGCCTACGCGCCGCGGGTGCCATTTGCCTAGGCAAAACCAATATGCCACCTATGGCTAATGGCGGCATGCAGCGTGGTCACTATGGCCGCGCCGAAAGTCCATACAATGCTGATTATCTTACTGCACCCTTTGCTTCGGGTTCTTCCAATGGGGCGGGCACGGGCACTGCGGCAAGTTATTCAGCTTTCGGTCTTGCCGAAGAAACTTGGTCGAGCGGTCGTGGCCCTGCGTCCAATAATGGTTTATGCGCCTATACGCCGTCTCGCGGCGTGATTTCCGTGCGTGGTAACTGGCCGCTAACCCCGACCATGGATGTGGTTGTGCCCTATACCCGCACAATGGCGGATATGCTCGAAGTGCTCGATGTGATTGTGGCCGACGACCCAATCACCCGTGGCGATCTCTGGCGTCTACAACCTTGGGTTAAAATCCCTAAAGCATCGACAGTTCGCCCAGAATCCTATCTAGCGCTGGCGGCTAGCGCCGATACGCTTAAGGGTAAGCGTTTTGGTGTGCCGCGCATGTACATCAATAAAGATGAATTGGCTGGCACCAGCGAAAACCCGGGTATTGGCGGCCCAACGGGTCAACGGATCCATACCCGCCAATCGGTGATCGATCTGTGGGAAGCCGCGCGTAAAGCCTTGGAAGCCGCTGGCGCCGAAGTTGTTGAAGTGGATTTTCCGCTGGTTTCCAATTGCGAAGGCGACCGCCCTGGTGCGCCGACGGTGTTTAACCGTGGTATCGTTACACCTCAGTTCCTGCATGATGAGTTATGGGAACTCTCAGGTTGGGCGTTCGATGAATTCCTGCGGGCTAACAACGACCCTAAACTCAACAAGCTTGAAGATGTGGTGGGGCATTTGATATTCCCCCATGATCTTGGCACCTTGCCAAATCGTGAAGGTGACTTAGCGGCAGGTATGGAAGAGTACGTCAACATGGCTAAGCGTGGCCTTAAATCCTTCGATCAGATCGACAGTATTCCCGATGGTCTGCGTGGTTTAGAAAAGACCCGTAAGCTGGATCTTGAAGACTGGATGGACGAACTACAGCTTGATGCCGTGCTGTTCCCAACGGTGGCCGATGTGGGGCCAGCCGATGCCCATGTGAATCCAGCTTCTGCCGATATTGCGTGGAGTAACGGGGTTTGGGTGGCAAATGGTAACTTAGCGATTCGCCACTTAGGCGTACCAACTGTGACTGTGCCTATGGGCGTGATGGCTGATATTGGCATGCCAGTGGGTTTGACCTTTGCGGGCCGTGCCTACGACGATAATAATCTGCTTAAATTTGCCGGTGCATTTGAGTCAACAGGTAACAGGCGCATTATTCCGCCGCGCACACCAAAACTGAGTCAATAAGCGTTAAACTGACAAATATAGACTTAGCTTAGTCTTAGAGATTTAGCCCCTTATAACGGCAAAGTGTAGAGTCATAAAAACGGGATGGGCCTTAATATGCCAATCCCGTTTTTTATGCTAACAAAAGCCTGATACGAGATTTCGCCATTTGCTGCTGTTTGCTACTGTTAGAGAGTAATACAGTCTTATACCAAGCAATTAAGAATCACACTAAATGGCAGCAATCCCATCAATACGCAGCCTTTGATAAAATGTTTTTGCCCCAAAGCAAGACAGTTGAGCTACGCGCATTACGCATTAATTGTCATTGCTTCCCCAGTGACACGCCGTGAATATATCCATATAGGCTCGACGGCGACATCCATGTCGCCAACGGTCACTGGTGCAACAATGCCAATCTTAACTAACACTTCTGCTGGTCGTTTAGCTAAAAAAGCTATTGTCGGGTGGACGACACTTGTTACCAAGTGCAGTCTCCCTAAGAACCGTACGTGCAACTTTCACTGCATACGGCTCAAGCCTCCACAAAAGCATCGTTTGATACCCAGCAACTTATAAAGCAGTCAGAGCAGGTTCATTCCAAGAGTTGCGAGCTAGCCTTTTGGACTTTCTCTTCGCCAAGTATTCTTGGTATTGAGGGTCAAATGGGGTTGCTGAACTTCGGATTTTCACATGTCTCTCGATAGGCACTTTGGCTATTTGGAAGAGATTGAACTGACAATCCATCCCCAAGAGCTTCTGCCAACCGTGAAATTGCCACCGGCCTTTTCGATTGACGAAGTATTTAAGGGCTATCCAAGTTTTAGATTTGGTTGGATGACGCCTTTTGGCCCAGTGCCAAATACACCATTTTTTAATGAATTAGCTCAATTTTATGCCTTAGCTTTAGCCCTTCAACTTTTGATGACTCTCATTTACCCCATTTTAGTTCGTATAAGTTGTAGACAAACCGAAAGTGCATTATGTTGTTGATCTAAAATGGATGGCCAAATTTTTTCGCATTAAGCTCTTTCCAAAATACCGAGACAACGATGGACCAAAAATTATTACAAGCTATAAACGCTGGCTTCTATAACGCGAAGGAAAAATTCCACAAACAGGAAACAATATCCAATCAACTCATATCAACAATTTTTGTTCATGAGGTTTCTAAGTCCATACACCAAACTATTTTTGATGCAGAGCACGCATTAAAAACCATAGAAGTGGATGATTATTTCGTAAAGAAACCTGGTGAATGGCTACTAGATTGCTGCATTGTAAAAACAAAAAACTCCTTCATACAAAAAATAGCATTTGCCTTAGAGTCAGAAAGTAATACAAGTAAAAAATCTTTTGACGAAGATTTTGCGAAAATCTTACACATCAACTCTGACGTAAAGCTATACCTTAACGGCCTAAACCAAACGACTACCGGAGGCATTAATAAATATATAGCAGGTCGTCTTGAATATGCGGAGTCCATATTAAAATCAAATGCTTATGAAACCAATAATTTTTATTTAGGCTTTTGGCCATCACCAAAACAAGAAAAGAAGGGACTTTATTCATTTTGGAAATGTTTTCATCAACACCAGCACCTTGATGTCATTCATCTTTATAAATACATCAATGGTAAATTCATGAAAATCACTCCATCCTGACACATATAAACCTTCACCTCGAAATTTAACTCGGACACCCAAATTTAACTCGGACACCCAACCTTAATGGCGTTTCAATAAACCTCCGACTATGCTTTGGTTAAGCATTAAACAAGGAGGTTTGTATGCCGCGCCCTCGCAGAACTCAGATAAGTCTTGAAGACACACCTTATTACCATTGTTGTAGCCGCGTTGTTCGGCGTGCCTTTTTATGCGGCGATGATGTTTATTCTGGAAAAAATTATGACCATCGTCGCGCTTGGGTAGAATAGCTACTGTTTGAACTAGAAGCAGTTTTTGCTATTGATGTTGAGGCCTTTGCGGTGATGTCCAATCATCTGCATGTGGTGTTACGTATTGATATAGAGACAGCAAACCGCTGGAGCGGTAGGAAGGTGCTTGAGCAATGGCATAAGTTCTTTAAAGGTGATGAATTAACGCAAAAATTCGCTAAAGGTGAGTTGGTCGAGGCCCATGAGGTTAGTAGGTTAAAGCATTCAATCGCCATTTATCGCAGTCGATTATGTGATATTTCATGGTTTATGCGCTGCCTTAATGAACCGATAGCAAGGCAAGCAAATCAAGAAGATAACTGCACAGGTCGTTTCTGGGAAGGTCGCTTTAAGTCACAGGCTTTACTTGATGACGCTGCCGTTTTAGCCTGTATGACTTATGTTGATTTGAATCCCATCAGAGCGCAACTGACTGATACACCAGAACAATCCGACCATACCAGTATTCAACTACGTATTCGGGCCGCATTAAAAGGTGAGCAGCCAAGCAATCTCCTGCCTTTTATTGGTAACGAGTGCGACAACCAACCCAATGGCATTGCGTTTTCATTAACGGACTACCTCGAATTGGTAGATGATACCGGCCGAATTATTCGCAATGATAAACGTGGACACATCAGTGAAAATAGCGCCAAGATACTGAACAGATTAAATATTCCCCGTGACAATTGGCTCAAACTGACAACCGAATTTGGCAAGTTATTTCATGGCCCTGTGGGCACACTGCAAGAACTGACCGATTACTGCGAACACTTAGAAAAGCGACGACGGCATTTTGCTAAATGCTGCCAGCACTTTAACAGTAACTGACAACGACTGACATCATTTCAAAAGCCCCATCCAGAACACTTCCCAAGCGCTATGGGATGACTTACCTCGTCTGAAATACACCATTTTTGAAAGAGATTAGCGCAATTTATTGTCTTACATGCAGTCCCTACGACGTTGATGACTCCCACTCAAGTCATTTTAGCTCGTACAAGTTGTAGGCAAACCGAAAGTACATTATGTTATTGATTTAAAATGGGTGGCCAGATTTAACTGCGCAATTTATTGCCTTAGATGCTTTCTCGCGATTGTTGATTACTCCCATTCAAACCATTTGAGCCCGAGCAGGTTGTATGCAAACTGAAAGTGCATTATGTTATTGGTTTATATTGGGTGGCTGGATTTACTTTCGTTCCTATCCCAAACCACAGCGTAAGCTTGATATCTCATAATACTCTCAATGCATTAGGTCATTAATGAAAAGAACCAATATCTTATACATAACCATTTTTTTGCTTGTCCTGTTTTCGGGCTGTCTAGCAATATGGGTATATTACTTGAGGGAAGGCAAGGACCTACTGAATTTCACTATATCAATTGTGGGGTTTTGTATTGCATTGTTGGCCTTATTTATCGCTGTTCGCACGTACACCTCCATCGACAGTGTAAACAATATAAGCAAGATGGATGGCAATATTCTGGATAACGAAAGATATGTAACTTCTCTGCCAGAACTTATAAGTCAATATAAATCTAAAAACGAAAAGGATTTAGATGAGAAGTTGTTTGAATCGATAGAGCGAAAATTAAAAAGAGACTCCAATACGGCAGTGCTTTTCGCAGACACATTGCAGTATTTAATTGATCTAATCGTATTGTTTCCCGCAGTTTTCAATGCTGCTGACACTGACAAAAAACGCTATAAAAAGCGAATGGATAAGATATTAAAAGACATAGATAAGCAACGTGATATTCTACAATCTATTAGTAAAGGTAACTCCATACAAATTATTGAAACTATCAAGCTTTTCAAAGCCGTAGTTTCTTATCAAAGTTTTGTAGCTAATGGCAACTTCAACATCCATGCAGATCTTCTTCATGTGCGAGGTCCTATTCTGAGAAATCCGGTCACAAAAACTATTTATCATAACTACCTAGGTTTGTATTACAATAAAAAAGGCATGCACTTGCTTAAAGAGTCTTTGAGCATGGGGGCTAGGGATATCCTTTCGATTGATGGACTTGATTCTGTTAGATCAAATATTGATTCTTTATCGCCTTCAGTTATTGAAGAATTGCTAATGTATTTGAGATCTGCATGTGAACAGTTTGATCGGGCGCTTAAGATATCGTGCGAGGATGTAATGTGGCCTGGATTTATTAATTATAACAAGGCTAGGACTTTGTATTTTATAAACTTGCTTTCTGAATCAAAAGAAAGTTGGATTGATGTTATGGATGATGCAGTTAAGTCACGCTCTAGGCTAAACCGACTCATTGATGAGGTCTTAACAGTAAATCAAGCCGGTAAGGCTGAAGTTATGGATACGCACTTGAGGCAGTTTTTTCTTTATCAAGAAGAGCTTTCTCGCGTAATAAAATTAAATTTAATGCTCTCCGATGGAGAAAATAAAAGTAAAATTTCACCGATTATTTACAGAGGATCAAACATAGAAAATTTAAAGAAAGAAGAATTAATGAAACTATTTATTAATGTCGATAGTTTTCCCTCAATTAAATCTTATCAAGAAAAAGTTGTTGAAACTCTTGCCATTGGTGGAAATTCGTCAAGCTAACAAAGCATTGCTGTGGACAAGTCACTAAATGCGGAGTTATCTCTATAGAAATTTTAATCCAAAACTGAAGAGTTAGAGCAAAGGGTCTATGACGCTTTCTGTCCCAAAGCATGTTGCGTAAGGCTTTTAAATCTACAGGTTACGCTAATGTCAAAAGGTGAGCCATGGTGATTAGCGAGACGACCGTCCGCCCCATGGACGGGGCGGCCCTGCATCCACAAACGGACTTGAACAACATCTGTGTTTAAAGTCCAGTTCGCCATCCATGGTTCTCGTTCATAATCTCAGAAAACCTAGGTTTCTATTCACCGTGTCGGTGAGTAAACATCATGGCAAGCCTGTATGAGTGGGTATCAGCAACCTACCGTTCCATTTTTTCGAATGTTTAGACCGTGATTTCGCGTTATTCTTTTGCAAATTTCCTTGTTATTCTGCCACCATCAGCATTGCCACAGTTTCACCCTGTCATTTTGGGAGCCAAGAGATAGCGAGTGCACAGGCTAATGCCTTACGAGTTAGGAGCATGAAATGAAAGTCTTAGGCCAGTTTTCTGCTAAACCTGCGATGGATGGCGACGGGGTGAATATTCGCCGTGTGGCGGACTTTGTCACTACCCATTTTGATCCGTTTTTGATGATGGATGAGATTAAATCCGATGATAAACAGGATTTTATTGGTGGCTTTCCACCGCATCCGCACCGTGGGATGGAGACCTTTACCTATATCCGTAAGGGCGGATTTGAGCATCGCGATCAGATGGGTAACGTCAAAGCGATTCGTGCTGGCGATGTGCAGTGGATGAGCACTGGTTACGGCGTGGTGCATTCCGAAATGCCGCTGGCCGATGCACTCAATGGTCTGCATGGCTTCCAAATTTGGGTCAATATGCCCGCGAAAGATAAACTGCGCCCCGCGACGTATCAGGATACGGCTTCAATCCCAAGCGTTGAAACCACTAATGACACAGGCGCAACCCTTAAAGCCTTGGCGGGTGATTGGGCTTTTGCGGGTAAGAGCGCCATCTGTGCCACCATCCAAGGATTAGCGGGCGAAGCGGCGATTGCCGACTTGATGATTAACGCTAATGGTGAAGCGCTGCTCGATTTATCCAAGCATGAGTTTGCCGCCCTCTATCTTTACCAAGGTGGCTTGAGTAAGGGCGAAGGCTCACAGTGGTCATTCAATGAAGGCCAGTTTTTAGTGCTCGATAGCCAAACGCCATTGCAGCTTAAGGCCGATGATCGCGGTGCGGGCATGTTACTGTTTGTGGGTAAACCGATTCGTGAAAAAATTGTGCAGATGGGCCCCTTTGTGATGAACACCCAAGCGGAAATTCAGCAGGCGATTCGCGATTATCAAGAAGGGCGTTTTGGCCAAATCGCTTAATCTGTTAAGTTTGCCGTGCTGATTAAAACCAAAGCCCTGTATCCTTGCAGGGCTTTTTTTATTGCGGTTTACGCAGACGATTTCGATTGTTTAAGGACTTGAGTTTAAGGACTTGAGGTAAAAGCTGCTCGTTGTTGCTACAATAGCGGTACTTTTGGGTTGAGCGAGCGCAGAATTGAATTCTTGCCTTACGTAAACCTGAATCTTGATAAACCCGTTTAATCGATAAGTAACGCAATTTTAGTAACCTAGCAGCCGCTTCGTTACCCACCACAGGATATTCGCCTTGAGCAATTCAGATACTAAGCCAACTCCATCACTGGCTTTCTCGACCCTTAAGCTAAAAACCGAACTGCTTGAGAACCTTTCTTCTATGGGCTACAACGAGATGACGCCCATTCAGGCGCAAAGCTTGCCAGCTATTTTAGCGGGTGAGGATGTGATAGGTCAGGGTAAAACGGGGTCAGGTAAAACGGCGGCCTTTGGTCTAGGTTTACTAAATAAATTAGACGTTAAGCGTTTTCGCATTCAAACCTTAGTGCTATGCCCAACCCGCGAGTTGGCCGACCAAGTGGCGCAGGAGATCCGTACTCTGGCCCGCGGTATACACAACGTGAAAGTATTAACCCTGTGTGGTGGTGTGCCAATGGGGCCACAAATTGGCTCTTTAGAGCATGGTGCCCATATTATTGTGGGAACCCCAGGTCGGATTGTCGATCACTTAGACCGCAATCGTTTAGATTTAAGTCATCTGAATATGTTAGTGCTTGATGAAGCTGACCGCATGCTCGAAATGGGGTTCCAACCTCAGCTCGATGCCATTATTGAACAGTCACCACGCGAGCGCCAAACGCTGCTGTTTAGTGCGACATTCCCTGAGCAAATTCAATCGATTGCTAAACAAATCATGTATAACCCTGTGATGGTTAAGGCCGCGGTTACCCATGAAAAAAATACCATCGAACAGCATTTTTATCAGTTAGATGACGATAAGTCGCGCATGCAAGCGCTGCAATTATTACTGTTAGAACATAAGCCAGAAAGCGCAGTGGTGTTTTGTAATACCAAGCGTGAAACGCAAAAAGTGGCCGACGAACTCGAGGGTTTAGGCTTTAGTGTTTTGGCCTTGCACGGCGATTTAGAACAGCGCGATAGGGACGAAACCCTGTTGCAATTTGCTAACAAGAGCGCATGCGTGCTGGTGGCTACCGACGTGGCCGCCCGTGGTTTAGATATCGATGCGCTAGATGCCGTATTTAACTACCATGTGGCCTACGATACCGAAGTGCACATTCACCGTATCGGCCGTACTGGCCGTGCGGGCAGTAAAGGCGCTGCTTATACCTTTTATAACGATCAAGACGGCTACAAGATTGCCTTGCTAGAAGAGTACTTAGATCGAGAAATTACCAGTGAATCACTGCCATCATTAAGCTTGCTTGGCAGTGCGCCTAATGCACCAACCATGATCACTCTGCAAATCGATGGCGGTAAAAAAGAGAAGCTTCGCCCTGGTGATATTCTTGGCGCCCTGACGGGTGATAATGGCATTGAGGGTACGCAGGTGGGCAAGATCCTCGTGACCGACTACCGCGCTTATGTGGCGGTAAACCGTAAAGTGGCTAAAAAGGCACTGAGCAAGATCACCAGCGGCCGCATTAAGGGTAAGTCTTACCGCGCATGGCTGATGAAATAAACGGTTATTAAGTAAACAAAAAGCGAAGCCAAATGGCTTCGCTTTTTACTTTTTATAGTTCATAAATGTGAGTTCTGAATACTATTTTCAATCAATGCCTTGGCATATTATAAATACAAATTAAAAGTGATTAATTGAATGGTTTTATAAGTCTTTAATTCTGTAAATTTAATAATTTTCTTTGCTTTATAAATAAGCTGATTTTCAGCTGATGATAAAATATTTTGTATTATGGAAATAATAAATGGCAAATAATGCTTACCTAATTAACTCTGAGTTAATGAGTGGTTGTGTCGAAACTTTAATCGAAAAAGCAGAACCTTACGATGTTGTTGCTACTGGTAGTAATCAAATTCCTGCGGCTTGGTTTTTTTGTTTTGAGGCAGCGGATCTCCAACCTGCTGAATACAATTACACCAGTGATGAAGATGAGCCCGGTGTATTTAAATTTATGGCTCCTTGTACAACCAAAGAAAGAGCCTTAGCAAATATTATTGCTAGCAAGCACTTGTTTGTTGAGTTTTGTGGACATGAAGCAATAGCAGAAGAATATTGGGCCAAAGCCGTTAGTGATCTACAAGACTTAAAATATCCCTACCTTTCAATGCATCCTTTAGAGGTATTTTTCTTAAATGATCCGGATGAGGACGCCATTACCTTTAATCAATGTTTTACCCGAACGGCGGAATCATTTTCAGGTATTGCGGAACTCTCCTTTTATGATAAAAATTTAGTGCCATACGGTTTAGTTGAGTTATATGCTAACCCTTATTTGAGTGACAGATACAGGTGTCGAAATTCCTCCTCTTTGGATATGGGGATTAAAGGTGTCGATACCTCTTCTTGGGTGCCAATGCCTGAGACTCCGGCGACTAAAGAGACTCAAGCTCCTATGCCTTTGCAGCGTGAAAAGCCATGGTGGAAATTTTGGTAACTTAGTCTCAGCTAGTTTCTGGGGAAAAGCGAAGCCAAATGGCTTCGCTTTTTTGTTTTTATTGCATCGAAATCCGAGTATTTGGTCGTAACTAGCGATACTTACCATTACTGCATCGGTGTCGATGCAGAGTATGATTGCTAAATGAGGGAAAGGCTGATTTACTTTTTATTCAATCACATAGTTACTGACATCTTTTCGCCATGGGGTGATGAGGGCTGAGCTGCAATAAATCCCAACGGTTGCCATAGAGATCTTCAAATACGGCTACAGTGCCGTAATCTTGCACTTGTGGCTCGCGAATAAAGTGAATTCCTATTGACCGCATATGCTCATAATCGCGCCAAAAATCATCGGTATTTAAGAATAAAAACACCCGTCCTCCGGCTTGATTACCGATAAATGATTCCTGCTCGGGTTTGGAGGCTTTGGCTAATAGTAGGGCGGTACCATGGGAATTAGGCGGCGCAACCACAACCCAGCGTTTATCTTGCTCGGGTTGATAACTGTCTTCAATCAATTCAAATTTGAGTTTATTAACATAAAAATCAATCGCCTCATCGTAGTCTCTTACTACGAGTGCGATATGGACAATAGTCTGTTTCATCTTTGTTCCTTGATGTTGAGCCCAATCGTATAAGCTATGGTAGCAAGCTGGTCGGGTAATGTATCGATATGCGTACAAAGGATTTAATGAAAGAAAAACAGTTCAATGAGTTGCACTATATTCCCTCAGGGCCGCATAGGCTTAGCTTGCAGTGCGGTTTAGCCAGCTTATGCAAAATAAGGGGATTAGACGTACTTTGTGTTACCTAAAAAATCAGTCAAATGGTTACCCAAATATTCCTAAAACCCACACTTTCTAACAAACTGTTGTAATATGTAGCGCAACGTAACGAGTAAAAATGTGAATTAAATGGGCATGCATATTCATTGGCTTCTTATATTAATACTGAGCATTCTTCCCGGTACCGTTGCCGCATCAGATATTGCTAGTAGCGTGAATGGCGTCGCAAATCGCTTCGATGACGGAGGTGATTTTGAGCTGGGTATGAGTGTTTATGGGGTCAATCAAGTTGATGTCCGACAAGCAGAAGGCGGTACTGCGCAGTTATCACTGTTGGTCAGTGGTATGTATCAGTATAAAGGGTTGTTTATTGAGATGATTCACCAATCTCAGGATGGTGTGAATCTTGGAGTTAATCTTTGGAGCTCTGAGGATTGGTCCTTAGAACTGTTACTGGCGAACTTACAGGGGTCATGGGCTCGTCCGTCAGATGTGGACCCCAGCACGCTCGATGAAGCGGGTCGCAATGCTTATTTACTCTCAGAGGATTCTCTCTACATTGGCGCAGGGTTTCGTGCCACGCGTTATTGGGGTGATAACTACGTTTTCCAGTACAGATTAGTGTCTGATTATTATGATGATCAAGGTATTCAGAGTACTGCCAGATTGGGTAAATCTTGGCAGGTTCGTAACTGGAATTTTCACGTATTGGGGAGCGTTGGCTATTCTTCTGCCACCTTAAATCGCTATCTTTTTGGTATCAGTAAAGAAGAGGCTACTGAGCAATTTCCCGAATATCGTCCGAGTAGTTCTTTTAGCTATGGTATGGAGCTAGGCGTTGCCTATCCTATCAGTGAGAATGTTGTCTTTCGAGCTATGTATCGCTTCAACCTGTTGTCCCAAGAGGTAACCGACAGTCCCTTTAATCAAGCTAGCTATGCATCGTACTTTAATGCCTCTATCAGCTATGTGTTTTAGGGAGAAAGCATGAAGCGATTCTTTCTATGGCTTGTGTTACTGAATGCGCCTTTTTTTGCTTGGAGTCAGGACGATTCGGTGATGTTTACTGCCACTCCCGAGCGTTGTATTGCACTACATAAAGGGCAAACCTGCTATCAAGACGTCTTATTTCGCTGGCAGACACCCGCGAGTGGTGAGTATTGCCTTATCCTCACGGATCGCCAGCAACAGCTAATTTGTTGGAGTGGTAATAGGTTGCAGGAATACCAATATAGTTTTGAAGGGGATAAAACGGCGACTTTCACTCTGATCCGCAATGATGACGTGCAAGCGCTCGCTCAAGTCAA
Organism: Shewanella sp. LZH-2; assembly: GCF_016859145.1. Lineage (NCBI taxonomy): Bacteria > Pseudomonadati > Pseudomonadota > Gammaproteobacteria > Alteromonadales > Shewanellaceae > Shewanella > Shewanella sp. LZH-2. The sequence goes on along the minus strand of NZ_CP069350.1, from coordinate 3,761,656 downwards.
AGTGGTGGTCACATGGGTTTATAAGGCCCCTAAGCAGAGCCAGTCAGGTTGGAGGTTATTCTAATATGTCAGCTGAAAAGCACATTTTAGTGGTTGAAGACGATATCTCACTGGCAGAGTGGATCAGTGATTATTTACTGGATCATGGCTATGGGGTAACGGTCGCCAGCCAAGGTGATTTTGCCTTGGAGATGATTGCTGAAGAAACACCGGACTTAGTATTACTCGATGTGATGATGCCCGTTAAGAATGGTTTCGATGTGTGTAAGGAGGCGAGGGCATTTTACTCTGGGCCGATTTTATTTATGACGGCGTGTATTGAGGACGGTGATGAGATCCGCGGGTTAGATGCAGGGGCTGATGATTATCTCACTAAACCGATCCGGCCGCAGGTGTTGTTAGCGCGGATAAAAGCCCTATTACGTCGCGTGGGGGATGAAGAACAAAAACAACAGTTAGTGTTTGATTCTATGTTACTTAATGCAACGGCAAAAACGGTCACTATTGATAAGCTGCTGCTGGATTTAAACGCTAATGAGTTCGATGTATTGTGGCTGCTGGCTCTCAAGGCGGGCACGATTGTCAGTCGCAATGAGTTAGTCGCTGAGTTGCGAGGCTTTGAATACGATGGCTTGGATCGTTCGGTAGATATTCGTATATCCCGTTTACGCAAAAAATTGCAGGAAGCTTCAAGCCTGCCCTACAAAGTGAAAACCATCCGTGGCAAGGGATACCTTTTTTGCCGCGACGAGGCTGAGCTGGAGTGATGAAGAAATTAATCACTTCTCTGGTATTGGTCGTGTTGGTTTCTATTGCAAGCTTAGGATGGTCGATAAGTGAGTTTGCCAGCCTTTTAGATCCTGATAATGACACGCAAATCCCAGCCACTCAGCTCGCCGCATTAAAGCTGCTAGGCGGCACGTTGGCTAAAACCCTAGATGAAGACAGTGCCAGTCAGCATCGCGTCATAGAAAATTGGAACCAGCTAAATTCAGAGCAACTGTCTTTAGTGAGTGAAGCCGATTTCGTCTTACCCTCAGCCCTTAAAGCGGAGTTTTATGCGGGAAAATCACTTCTGCTCGAGTCCGATGACGGCATCTCCTTGCATTATTTACTGCCTAAAACAGGGCAAGTATTGAACATCAATACTGATATTGTTACGCCGACGGATGTCAGCTTTGACTTGAATAAGCTATACACCATGCTTTTTTATGGTGGTTTGGTGGTGATTTTGTTGGTGTGGGTATCTCCTTTAATCCGTCAGCTAGTTAATCTTAGTAAAGTGACTCAAGCGTTTGGCATGGGGGATTTACAACAGCGAATTCCAGTCCAAAAAACCTCTTATATAGGCAATATTGAAAACGAATTCAACCGCATGGCTGATCGCATTCAGCAGTTGATTGATGACAACAAATTGCTCAGTCGAGCCGTTTCTCACGATTTAAAAACCCCGATTGCGCGGCTCAGATTTGGTATTGAGGCATTGGAAGAAACCCAAAGCGAGCAGCTTAGAGTCAAGTATTTCCAGCGCTTGAACCGCGATTTGGACACGATGGAAGACTTGGTAATGACATTGCTAAGCTATGCCCGCCTTGATGAAGCGAATATCGAGCCAGATTGGCAGTCGATTGAGCTAAATGCATGGTTGCTCGACACATACCAAGGCCAAGAATATCCAGGTTTTTCGGTCGAAGTGGTTACCTATTGCACACCACTTGTTGTCAAAACAGATCCTAACTACTTGTCCATGCAGGTTAATAATTTACTCAGTAATGCACTGCGTTTTGGTAAATCGACGATCCGGCTGAGCTTGGATGTAGAGCAGGGCGCGACTTGGTTACATGTTGAAGATGATGGTCCGGGGATTGATGAACATGAGTCTTTGCAAGTGATTAAACCTTTTGTGCGTGGTCAGCATAGCCGTGGTAATGCAGGTCATGGTATGGGGTTAGCGATTGTCGATAGAATTGGCTGTTGGATGGGCACGCCATTAAGCATTGGGCGCTCTGCTAAGCTTGGTGGTGCTCGCATGTCACTAACGTTTACGCTTTAGGAACGATGCCTTAGCAGGGTGTGCGTATGGGGGGGCATAGGGGATAATGGGGATTAAAGTGCACCAGCATGAGCTGATGCACTTTGGATGGGCAATTAACTGTTTACATCGACATTATTCAGTATGTAATCCGTTTCGTAGATACGTGAACGGGGATTTTCAGGCTTGCTTTGTAAACCTGTGACTTCGACCATGACAGAGGTCTCGTGATTCATTGTCGATGTTCCCCACAGGATATCCTTACTCGCGGTTGCACCTACACCAAACTGGCCTACGGCGTCACGATCTGTTTGCTCGTGAGTAAACGTGAAGTAGCGATAACCCGCTTGCTTACATAACTCTGCCGACTTACGCATAACGTATTTACGAGCTAATGTACGGTCAGTGTTGGTATTACCAACAAAGCTTATCTGCCAGCCATCGGGCGCAATTTGTATGGTTTCAAATCCCTTACCGAAAGACCAAAATTGCTTTTCGGTATCATAGGAAGTGGCACAAGCTGAAAGCATCAGAGCTAATCCTGCACATAAAAACGTTTTGTTAATAGATATCATGGTCTTGTCTCGTCAGATTACTTAGAAGCTATAGCTAATACCAAGGTATGTCGCCAACTGATTACGACTGCTGATGAGCGGAGAATTGGCCATGTTGGCACCTATGAGCGAGTAACCTGTGGCTTGTGTAATATCTAAATGCTGAGTGACAGGCATGACCAAGGTGTAGCCTAGCTTATATGCGAAGGTACCTTCAGCCTGATAATCAGGGCGCAATACAGTTGCTTCGGATGAGTTGACACCCGTGTAGTAGTTAGCAAAGTCTTTACTAAAGTAATGCACGCCCGCATAAGGAACGAGATCCCCAAAGCCAAGATTAATGGGATGGTAATAGGTAATATCAGCCTGAAAACCATTATAAACATTTGTCACATCGTGTTGGAATTTGGTTGATAGCGTACCCACACCTAAATGAACGTCCGCATTTAAGCCTTAATCGCCGCTGAATTTGCGATCCTTCATGCCAGTTAAAATATCGGCATCATCGGCATCAAACCCTGGGTTAGCAACCGCAAATACGCTGAAATTGATAGCACTATCATTTGTTCCTAAAAAGCGATAGTTAATTCCGGATAGATCGGCGTTGAAGTCCTCACCATGGTAGCCTCCATTGAGGTAGGCACCCGTTTGGTGATCTTGTCCTTTGTAAAACTTGCTGCCAGTTGCGACACCAACTCCTGCAAAAAACTGATTTTGATGACTATAAACATTACCGTTACGAATGTAAGTATTGCTTTCTGCAAAAGCATGGCTGGAGATCAAAATACTTGTAATGACAATGCAGAATTTTTTCATTTTCTATCCTTAAAATAGCTGTCTAGTGACTGTGGGGTCACTATATTTCAGTTCTTAAAAGGACTTTGTATCCGAATGTAACCTAGGATTGGGGATTGCGTTGAGGGTGTGGCTTGGGAGGTTAATGACGCAGCGTCAGTGAGAGAGGAATAAGGTTTCAATTAAGCTATATCCAGATAGGTACAGCGAGAAAAGGAATGCATAACGGCTTAGAGTTTATTGCAATTAAATCAATGGCATCAGGTGTATTTACCTGATGCCATCGTTCCATTATTGAACCTGCTTATCGACTAAGGGCAAGGTAATCTAAATTGATCGGATAGTTGGTTTAGTCGTACGAGTAACTCGGGCGATAGGGTGACTTTTAAGCTGTCGATATTTTCTTTCAGTTGGTATAAATCTGTTGCGCCAATAATGTTTGAGCCAACAAATTTACGTGAATTAACAAAGGCTAGCGCCATTTGCGCGGGGGATAGATTAAACTCGTGGGCTAAGTCTACGTAGGCCGCTGTGGCATCGAGTGCCATTTGCGAACCAGTATAACGGGCGAAGCGTTTAAACAGGGTTAAGCGCGCGCCTTCGGGCCATTGGTTGTTACAATATTTGCCGCTCAGGGCACCAAAGGCCAAGGGCGAGTAGGCCAGTAGTGGCAACTCTTCGCGGTGGCTGATTTCACTCATGCCCACCTCAAAACTGCGGTTGAGCAGGTTATAGGGGTTTTGCACTGTGACAATGCGCGGCAGGCCGTGTTTTTCCGCCAGTTGCAGATACTTCATCAGTCCCCAAGGGGTTTCGTTCGATACACCGATATAGCGCACTTTACCTTGGCGAATGACTTCGGCGAGGGCTTCGAGGGTTTCGAGGATCGGCGTTTGCTGCTCAATCTCTTGCTCGTCGTAAAATAATTCCCCGAAAAAGTTGGTATTGCGATCCGGCCAATGCACTTGATAGAGATCGATAGTATCGATTTGCAGGCGTTCGAGCGAGGCATCAACTGCTTGGTGAATGTTGTTCCAGTCTAGCGCCATGTTTTTGCGAATATAGTCACTCTTGCCACCTGGCGCGGCAATCTTAGTGGCGATCACTAGGTCATCACGGTTGCCACGGGCCTTGATATATTGGCCCAAAATGCGTTCGGTTTCGCCTTGGGTTTCCGGCTTTGGCGGCACAGGGTACATTTCCGCAGTATCAATAAAGTTGATGCCACTGCCGATGGCGTAGTCTAGCTGTGCAAAGGCCTCGGCTTGGGTATTTTGTTCGCCCCAAGTCATGGTGCCTAAACAGATTTTGCTCACCTCGAGATTAGAATGCGGTATGCGTCTGTATTCCATCTATTTCTCCTACGGAAACTATCTTAGTTCGAGGCTATCAAGCTTTTGCTGTAAAGCAAAGGTTAATGCGGCGCTAAGAATGTTAGTGGGTTAAAAATAACCAATGCCTTGTGGGGATTTTGCTAGGTTTATTGCGACATATTGTGCACTAACTCGCCACTGACTCTGGGTTTTGTGCCTTTGCCCCGATTCGTGGTCTAAGAGGGGGATTTTTGTCTGTTTTTATATAGTTAAGTTATTTCTAAAACAGTTATGACGTAATTATGAATTATTTGTTATAAAACTACATTTGAAGTTTTTGTTCAGAATCTGACTCGATCTTTATCACAAAATAATGCAATTTTACGTATATTACTTACGAAATTGCAGCGGAATGTGACGCCACTATCGGATTATCTGTTAACAAACATCTACCCTAAATTTATCTAAAAATTTTCATGGTTGATATTTGTGATGGCAGATTTTTCAAACCAAGTTATAACGATCAAAAAAGGCCTCGACTTGCCGATTTCGGGTGAGCCTAGGCCTATCATCGAACCCGGTAATAGGCCATCCCAAGTGGCCCTGTTGGGTGAGGAGTATGTTGGCTTAAAACCGACGATGTTGGTGGAAGTCGGCGATAAGGTCAAAAAAGGCCAACCTTTGTTTGAAGATAAAAAAACAAAGGGCGTACTGTTTACCGCTCCCGCCAGTGGCGAGATTGTGGCAATTAACCGTGGCGAGCGTCGAGTCTTACAATCCGTGGTGATCCGCTGCAATGGCTTAGACGCCGATGAGCAGATCCGTTTCGATATCCACACCGATTTACAGGCACTTTCTGCCGAGGTGGTTCAGGCGCAATTGGTTAACAGTGGTCTGTGGACTGCGCTGCGTACCCGTCCTTTCTCCCGTGTTCCCGCGTTAGATAGCAAACCTGCAGGTATTTTCGTGACGGCGATGGATACCAATCCACTCGCCGCCGATCCTAGGTTGATTATTGCCGAGCAGCGCGATGCCTTTAAGGCAGGCTTAGCGGTACTGAGTCATTTAACCGAAGGCAAGGTTTACCTTTGCCAAGATAAGGGCGAAGCCTTAGTCGGTACTGATTTACCAAAGGTTGAAGTGCGCCGTTTTGCTGGCGTGCATCCAGCCGGATTAGCCGGAACTCATATTCACTTTACCTTGCCCGTGAGCATTGAGCGTCAGGTATGGCACATCGGCTATCAAGATGTGATCGCTTACGGCAAGCTGTTCCAAACAGGTGAACTCTATACCGACCGCGTGGTGGCTTTAGGTGGTCCAAGTGTGCTTAATCCACGTTTACTGCGCACTCAGTTAGGGGCAGAGCTGAGCGCCTTAGTGGTCGATGAGATTAAACCCGGTAATAACCGTGTGGTGTCAGGCTCAGTGTTATCGGGCCATACCGCCCAAGGCGTACATGACTTTTTAGGCCGCTTCCACAACCAGGTATCGGTTCTCGCCGAAGATGCACAGCACCAAGTATTGCCTTGGGTGCGTGGCGGTTCGGACAAATTCTCTATCACTCGCGCAGTGACTTCCCGTTTATTTGGCCTGACTAAATCCTTCGAATTTACCACCCATCAAGGCGGCTCTCAGCGCGCCATGATGGCCTTTGGTCAGCTCGATCGCGTAATGCCGCTGGATATTTTACCTACTCTGCTAGTGCGTGACTTAGTGGTGCGAGATACCGATGAGGCGCAGGCGTTAGGCGCATTGGAGTTAGATGAAGAAGATTTGGCCCTGTGTACTTTTGTGTGCCCTGGCAAGTATGACTTCGGTAAAGAGCTACGTGCTTGTCTAGATGTTATCGAGAGGGAAGGTTAATGACGACACAACCTAAAAAACCTGATTTACAGGACGACTACTACGCCACGGGTAAATCGATGAAGGGCTTTGTGCGCTCATTGGTGATCGCCAGTGGTCGCAGCACTAAGGGACAAGTGCACGTGCGTGACGCCATTGACGTAAAACGTACCATGACCTTAGTGGGCCTTTGTTTATTACCCGCCATTTTATTTGGCTTATATAACGTGGGCTTACAGGCTCAGCTCGCACTAGCAAGCGGCTTAACGACGCCAGAAACCTGGAAACTCGCGCTGTTTAACGCTTTAAGCGGTGGCTTAAGTGCCGAGACGGGCGTGATTGGTTTATTCCTCTACGGCTTAAGTTTTTATCTGCCGATTTACTTAACGGCATTGCTGACAGGCCTGTTTTGGGAAGTGGTGTTTGCCAAGGTGCGTCGCCAAGAATTGCACGAAGGTTTCTTCGTCACAGCCTTGTTATTTACGCTGATTTTACCTGTTTCGATTCCGCTTTGGCTGGTGGTAATGGGGATTAGCTTTGGGGTAGTGATAGCCAAAGAGCTGTTTGGTGGTATGGGATATAACTTCCTTAACCCCGCATTAGCTGGCTTGGCCTTTATCTATTTTGCCTATCCTTCAGAAGTGACAACCGTTAAGCAACTGGTTGCCGTGGATGGTTTTTCTGGCGCGACAGCCCTAGCGCAAGCCGCTGCCGGTAAGCTGCAATTTGCCGATTACGCTTGGTACAGCGCCTTTAGCGACCCTAACTGGTGGAATAATTTCTTCGGCTTTACCGTGGGCGCGATTGGTGAAACCAGCACGCTCGCCGTGTTGCTCGGTGGGTTATTGCTGCTTATTACCCGTTTAGCCGACTGGCGCATCGTGGCTGGTGTAATGCTGGGCATGATTGCCACTGCAACCTTGTTCAATGTGATTGGTTCAAGCACTAACCAGATGATGGCAATGCCTTGGACATGGCACTTAGTCACGGGCGGTTTTGCTATCGCGATGATGTTTATGGCGACCGATCCAGTGACGACCTCTTATACCCGCCAAGGCAAGTTCGCCTACGGCGCCTTGATTGGTTTTATGACAATCCTTATCCGTGTGGCTAACCCCAAAATGCCAGAAGGCGTGATGTTAGCCATCCTGTTCGCCAACCTGTGGGCGCCGCTGTTCGATTATCTGGTGGCCCGTGCCAACATCAAACGGAGAGTAAAACGTCATGGTATTTAAGAAAGATACTGTGGTGGGGACCATGATCTTCACCATCACGCTCTGCCTTTTGTGCTCCTTTATGATCACCGGTACCGCAGGTGTATTGAAAGAGCGTAAGCTCGCAAAAAAACGCGATGAGTTACAACGTTATGTGTTGATGGCGGCCGATGTGAATATTGGCCAAGGTAATGAGTTTAGAGAGATTTTTGCTAAATCCGTTAAGCCATTATTGATTAATCTCGACACAGGCAAAGTGGACTCTGATGCCAATGTACTCGACTTTGACGAGCGTATGGCAGCGATTAACCCAGAAACCTCAAGCGCTCCTAAAAAGGATATCGCTAAGATTAAAACCCGTGCTAACGATGCCCGTGTGTTTAAAGTATTCGATGATAGCGGCAAATTAACCAGCGTCGTAGTGCCTTTCTACGGTAAAGGGCTATGGTCGATGATCTACGGTTACGTGGCCGTCGAGCCTGACTTTAATACTATTAAAGGCATGGTGGTTTACGAGCACGGTGAAACCCCTGGTATCGGTGACTTTGTGACTGACCCACATTGGTTATCCCTGTGGAAGGGTAAACAACTCTTTGATGAAAAAGGCAAGTTTGCGATGCGCCTCGTGAAAGGCGGCGCCAAAGAGGGTGATATCCACGGTGTTGATGCTGTGAGTGGCGCGACCATGACAGGCCGTGGCGTACAGCGCGCAATGGAGTTTTGGTTTGGCGTCGAGGGTTTCCAAACCTTCTTCAACCAATTAAAGGCATCGGCTGAGCAAGGTGAGTTGGGAGGTGCAAAATGAGCAACAGTTTATCCATGCGGGACATGCTAGCAGGCCCTGTATTTGCCAATAACCCAGTGGCGATGCAAGTGCTGGGCGTATGTTCGGCGCTGGCGGTGAGTAACTCCATGCAGACGGCCGTGGTGATGACACTGGCGGTAACCTTCGTACTGGTGTTCTCTAACCTGATTATCTCCGCCATTCGCAACTTTATCCCTAACAGTGTGCGGATTATTGCCCAGATGACGGTGATTGCCTCCTTGGTGATTATCGTCGACATGGTATTGCAGGATGTGGCTTACGAACTATCTAAGCAACTCTCTGTATTTGTTGGGTTAATTATCACTAACTGTATCATCATGGGCCGCGCAGAAGCCTTTGCGATGAAGTATCCACCGCACTTAGCTGTGGTCGATGCCGTGGGTAACGCGGCGGGTTATGGCTTGGTGCTGATCAGTGTGGCCTTTGTGCGTGAGCTATTAGGCACGGGCAATCTGTTTGGCCATAGCGTGTTGACTACGGTTGAAAACGGCGGCTGGTACTTACCTAACGAGATGTTTAAGTTGCCCCCAAGCGCCTTCTTCCTGATTGGCCTGCTGATCTGGAGCATTAACGTGATCCAGCGTAAACGCGGTTAAGGAGCGGATATGGAACACTATATTAATCTGTTTATACAGGCCACTTTCTTAGACAACATGGCGCTGTCGTTCTTCCTCGGTATGTGTACCTTCTTAGCTGTGTCTAAAAAGGTGTCGACCGCTTTCGGCTTAGGCGTTGCGGTTATCGTGGTGATGACCTTAGCTGTGCCCTTAAACCAACTGATCTATGCGAAGGTACTAGCACCGGGCGCATTGGCTTGGGCGGGCATGCCTGGCATCGACTTAAGTTACCTGCAACTGATCACCTTTATCGGTGTGATTGCGGCCTTAGTGCAAATCCTTGAAATGTTTTTAGATAAATACATTCCAAGCCTGTATGACTCCCTCGGGATCTTCCTGCCACTGCTCACCGTAAACTGCGCGATTTTTGCCGGGGTGATTTTTATGGCTAACCGTGATTACAACTTTGCCGAATCGGCGGTGTTTGCCATGGGTTCGGGCACGGGTTGGGCGCTGGCGATTGTGATGCTGGCAGGGCTGCGTGAGCGGATGAAGTTTCATGCGATTCCTGAAGGCTTACAGGGGATTGGTATCACCTTTATTACCACAGGGTTGATGGCACTTGGCTTTATGTCTTTCTCGGGGATCTCGCTGTAACGCGTGGCTGAGAAAGTAAAACCGCATTCTGTTTAGAAAAAGGGTTATCGAATGGAAATGGCAATAGGCATAGGCATGTTCACCTTAGTGGTGTGCCTACTGGTGATAGTAATCCTTATCGCCAAAAAGAAATTAGTGACTACCGGTGAGATCACTATCGGGATTAACGACGACGCCGAGAAAAGCATTAAAGTTGCCGCGGGCGACAAGCTGCTTGGCGCCTTGGCGAGCAAGAATATTTTTATTCCCTCGGCCTGTGGTGGCGGCGGTACTTGCGGCCAGTGCCGAGTGAAAGTCAAATCGGGCGGTGGTGATATTCTGCCAACAGAACAAGGGCATATCACTAAAAAAGAAGCCAAAGAAGGTTGTCGTCTCGCCTGCCAAGTCGCGGTGAAAACCGATATGGAACTTGAGCTAGAGGAAGAAATCTTCGGTGTGAAGAAGTGGCAATGTGAGGTGATCTCAAACGATAACAAGGCCACCTTTATCAAAGAGTTATTGCTAAAACTGCCCGAAGGTGAAGACGTGCACTTTAAGGCGGGTGGCTATATTCAAATTGAAGCGCCAGCCCATGTGGTGAAGTACGCCGACTTTGATATTCCGGCTAAGTACCGCGACGATTGGGAAAAATACGGCCTGTTCGACTTAGTCTCCACCGTTAATGAAGATGTGCTGCGCGCCTATTCAATGGCGAACTATCCCGATGAAAAGGGCCGCATTATGCTTAACGTGCGGATTGCCACGCCACCATCGGCCAATGTGCCACCGGGTAAGATGTCTTCTTATATCTTTAACCTCAAGGCGGGGGATAAGGTGACTATTTCTGGCCCATTCGGTGAGTTCTTTGTGAAGGATACCGATGCAGAAATGGTATTTATCGGCGGTGGTGCGGGCATGGCACCGATGCGCTCACATATTTTCGATCAGCTAAAGAGTAAAAAGACCAAGCGTAAGATGAGTTTTTGGTACGGTGCCCGTTCGACCCGTGAGGTGTTTTACCAACATGATTTCGATGCATTAGCGGCTGAGAATGACAACTTTGTTTGGCATGTGGCGCTGTCGGAGCCGTTACCAGAGGATAACTGGACGGGTTACACTGGCTTTATCCATAATGTGATTTACGAAAATTACCTTAAACATCATAAGGCACCAGAGGATTGCGAGTACTACATGTGTGGCCCTCCAATCATGAACTCCTCGGTGATCCGTATGCTTGAAAGCTTAGGGGTCGAGCCTGAAAATATCCTGCTCGATGACTTTGGTGATTAAGCGGTAAGTTGAATACAAAATCGCGTTTGGCAAAGCTAGTACAGCGGAGTCCAACGCGATTTTTGTTTATAGGGCTTTTGATATCTAGCTAAAGGATTTACCGCCATGGCGGCTTAAATAGCTCATCATACGCTGACTCTCAGCGGTATAGCATCCCATGCGAAACTCTCCTTGCCAGTAAGCAATATCGAGCGGACGATACCCCAGCGCATTTGGATGATTCACATCGGCACCCGCATCAACCAATAGTTTGAGCAATTCAAAAGACTGTAGCTCACAGGCATGCAACAGTGCCGTCATCCCATTCTCGTCAACCTCTTGAAGATCAGCGCCATTAGCAATAATGCGCTTAACCGCATGTGTATCCTTGGCTTTAACTGCATGGATAAGTTCAGTGCTCATAGGGATATTTAACCTGTTCCTGTGAAGCAAATTTAAAGGAGATCAATCAGAAACGCCCAAGTGAAGCAATACAACTCCTTTCTTGCCCTCGATAGCAAAATCAACCCATTCCATCTCATACCATTCATCCGTTATCAATGAAACAGCTAAAACCCTTTTGACCTCTAGCAGCGCATCAAGTTGATCACTTATCTGTTTGATAAATTCGTCTCTAAAGCTTTTTATGGACATTGAAAAGGCGTTATCGACATCCTTAAGAGAAGCAAAAGCTGAGCCGCAACCGCTCGGTGTTGTAGGTAGGAGATAGGAAAAAAGCCAATCATGAAGTGCTGCATTGATCTCACTACGCCAGTCTATGATTTCACTAAAGCTAACCGTGGCATCCTTATAAAAACCCTTAAGATAATTTTCCGTTGCAATCTCTAATGGTTTTGATGCATCAATTTTAATGATTTCAAACGTATAGCCGTGATTCGCTTTATTGTTTACATAGGATAGCCCTGTGAGTATCCCGTTTAACGTACCCAATTTATAGTCAAAGTTGTCCATTTCAGTTACTACACGCCTTTAGCCATTGAAAACGGCAACCAATAATTCTATCTGCCATTTTAAATCAACAACATAATCTGCTTTCGGCTTCCCCTCAAGCGAATAGTGATTGAGATTGCTTTAAAGACGTGGCAAAAGTGGCTGTTAACATTAGTCAATGTGAATAGGCTCGCCATGGCATTGACTCACCGACACGCAGCAAGTCCGTCCTTGGATGCTCGACCGCCCCGTCTGATGTGAATGGATTCACGAATGCCGCGATGGCATGGATGCCAAAAAGCGGCCATGGGGGCGGACGGTCGTCTCGCTAATCACCATGACTCACCTGTTTAACATCGGTGTCGCCTGTTTATTTTAAAGCAGATATGTTGCTCGTTTTGGGACAAAAGCGAGCTATGTTTTGTGCAAAATTATCTTATTTCGGATAAACAAAAATAGCCCTAAACGCTGAGTAGTGATGAACTTAAGGATGTAACGCTTGGCTTGAGGCTTTACCTTTACACCATTTACCGCTGTTGTGCTGCTTTTTAAACGCGCACATGCTATCCCATCGACCACTTATGCCACTGTATTGACGACGAAACTCTTTGGCTGACGTGAGCCACGCATCGGGTGCAATACCTAATTCATTGAGTAGTTTCGGCCGTTGATTATCGATATAGCCTTTCTTATCAAGGCGGATGGCGCGACCCGTCCAATCAATCAGTTCGAGATAATCGGCAAAATGAAAGGGGATGCCCACTTGCGCATTCAGGTGAGCTGCGCCATCGAATTGGACCAACGATTTGCGGAGAATATGAGCTTGATTGGTTGCGGAGTCAGTTTGTGGCGTTGAGATGGCTAATGAACTATTGGGTGAATCTAGCGAGTTAATTCGCTCCTGAATCGATGTAAAATCAGAGGATTGCAAAGAGTCAGCAATGCCTGCTCTGATAGGATTTAAATCGACATACATCATGCACGCGAGCAGGGCTTGCTCATCTAGCAGCGCTTGCGACTTAAAACGCCCCTCCCAAAACGCGCCCTTGCACTCATCTTCACGATTAGCCTTGCGGGCAATTTCTTCGTTTAAACAGCGCATAAACCAAGAAATACTACTTAATCGCTCATGCCATTCGGTAATTAAGCCATCGAGTAACATGCGTTCACCTTCGATTAAAGCATCGCCATTCATATACTTAGTCGCGACAGCATGGCCTTTAGTGATTTGGCACCAACGGCTGATAATGTCTTTTTGCGTTAACGATTTGGCCTTATCGACATCTATTTTAAGCACTAAGTGGTAATGATTGCTCATCACCGCGTAGGCGCAAATATCGATACAAAATATCGCGGACAAGGCTTTGATTTTATCAACAATCCAGCCACGTCGATGCTCGTAACTACGCCCAGATAACTTATCATCACCGCACAAAAAAGCCCTTCTGACACAGCGATTTATCACATGATAGAAGGGCGTTGCATTAGCATCAATTAACTGTCTTCTGGCCGAAGTCATAGCAAACTCCACACAGACAAAATCAGGATAATTTAAAGCCTAGGTGAAGGTGCCGAAAAACACAAAAAGATGTGGCTGTCCTTGCTATTTCAGGACGGGTTACACTGGCTTTATCCATAATGTGATTTACGAAAATTACCTTAAACATCATAAGGCACCAGAGGATTGCGAGTACTACATGTGTGGCCCTCCAATCATGAACTCCTCGGTGATCCGTATGCTTGAAAGCTTAGGGGTCGAGCCTGAAAATATCCTGCTCGATGACTTTGGTGATTAAGCGGTAAGTTGAATACAAAATCGCGTTTGGCAAAGCTAGTACAGCGGAGTCCAACGCGATTTTTGTTTATAGGGCTTTTGATATCTAGCTAAAGGATTTACCGCCATGGCGGCTTAAATAGCTCATCATACGCTGACTCTCAGCGGTATAGCATCCCATGCGAAACTCTCCTTGCCAGTAAGCAATATCGAGCGGACGATACCCCAGCGCATTTGGATGATTCACATCGGCACCCGCATCAACCAATAGTTTGAGCAATTCAAAAGACTGTAGCTCACAGGCATGCAACAGTGCCGTCATCCCATTCTCGTCAACCTCTTGAAGATCAGCGCCATTGGCAATAATGCGCTTAACCGCAAGTGTATCCTTGGCTTTAACTGCATGGATAAGTTCAGTGCTCATAGGGATATTTAACCTAATGATTTATTGGTTATTCGAGTCTTTGATGGTGCGATTTTTTGTAAAAAAAACAGCCAATAAGAATACATATAAAAGCAGAGTATAAAATGTGGTTGAATTGCCCCATATCGATTGAGTTAGAAAATCATAAGTTGGCATTGATATGTGTACCACTAGCCAAATCATGGCATCTTTATCTGCTAGATAGTCTGCCAATAGAAGTAATTCACCAAGTTTTGGGTGAAAAAAACTGATAGCACCGCGAACGATAAGAACATATGCCGTGACTATGAATATCACCGTAAACATTCTTTTTAATCGTGCAATATATAAATTTTTAATTTGCGATTGATTAATTTTCTGCTTGGTAGCCATGTCACACTTGCTTGTTAGTATTTTTATGTTCAAAGCCTCTAACAATGACATATGCGATAAGGGCAAATATAAATACGATAAGGTACATCCATGCAATACTTTGCAACGTTTCAATAATCGTCCGATAAATCTCAATAGTCCAACGTTCTAGTGTTAACTGAAGAATCTCTACATCTTTATGTCGAGCGGTAATGTAACGCTCTAAATCATAAATCCTAACGCCACCAGAGATGCCCACAACATATGTGGCAAAAATGATGTATTTTTGCCAAGCGGCACTGATTGAATCTTGAATAATTCGAGAAAATATTTCGCCTAATGGTTTTTTAAAAATTGAAACAACCAGCAATGAAACAGTTATAGATAGTGCAAAGGTAATAAACAGTAATGTAAAAAACATGCTCTCTCCTTAGAACAAATATTCAAATTGAAATCTTTACCTGTCATTTAAAATCAACAACATAATCTGTTTTATACTTACGTTCAAGCGAATAGTTATTGAGGTTGCTCTAAAGATAGGTGCCGAGTGGCAATCAAGGTTTGTGAATGACTTTATATTTAAAACTCAATCCATACTTTGATTGCTCATCTCAAACGCCGCAACACTATGAAAACTTATGATAAGCTGGCCGCTTTCTAATCAGGCAATATTTGCCTAATTAAGTTAAGGATAACCCATGCGTTTGAGTGTTATCGGCTCCCTGCTATCGGGGTTGTTATTATTCCCAAGTGCCAATAGTGTTGGTGAGTCGTTTGAAACTGCGATTGTGTCGGAAAGCGCGCAAGGCGGTCAGTCAGTTAAGCTTGAAAGCCAAACTGCATCTTCAGAATCTAAGCTTGGGGAGATTAAGAGCTTAATCCAAGCCGCGATCAAGGATTCGCCGCAGCCATTGAGTGGCAGTGTTATCCTGCTTGAGCGGGGTAAGCCGCTGTTTGAATTGCAAAAGGGTGAAGGTATTAGTAAAGATTCGCGCTTTGTGATGGCATCGCTCTCTAAACAAATCACTGCAACCTTGATATTACAGGCGGTTGATGCGGGGAAACTCGATTTAACTCAAACGCTTAATCATTACCTTTTTGGTGATGCGAAGGGAGATAACAAGGCACTAAAAGCCGTTGTGGCGGGCACAAATTCAAGTGCAAACGCTTTAAATCCCAGTCGTTATGACGCGCGGATTACGCTGCATCAACTGCTGACGCATACATCGGGTGTCGATAAGCTAGGTAAGGCCAATCGATTTGAACCGGGTAGCCAATTTGAATACTCCAACTTTGGTTATTCACTGCTTGGGCAAGTGCTTGAAAAGGTCAATCACCAACCCTTTGCCGAGCAGGTGACGCAATTTGCTGCGCGATACCAGCTTAATGGTTTGAGTGCAGAGCTGGGTAGTCTTGAGGTGATTCACACCAAAGTGCCTTCACTCGCCGTTGGTTTACAGGAAAGCGAAGTGATTGCACCAGCTGAGCTGGTAATTGATGAAGCGTTATTGCCCGCTGGTGGATTAATTGCCTCGGCGGCCACTTATGCCGACTTTCAGCAGCAATTACATGCTGGCAAGTTGTTGAGTCCAGAGAGTTATCAGCGGATGACAACGGCGTATACCGAGATCCAATTTTTGTGGCCGAATATGCGTTATGGTTATGGAATAAGGATCAATAAGGACGATGGCATCGTCGAATACAGTCATACGGGTTATTTAACCGGTTATATGTCGATGACGCTGCATTATCCCGAATTTAATTTGGATTTGGTGATGCTGGAAAATCTATCGCTAAATCTTAATGATCGCGCTCGAGTATTTGAACTGCATAATCAGATCCGTCAAATTATCCGTAGCCAGTTGCTGCTTGCTAAAGCCTCTAATGTTTAAGCCTCTGATGCTTAAACCTTAGCTTTAGCCATTATGTTGGCGAATAGACGGCTAAGTCTGCTGATGCGCGGTTAGGCTTAACCTCGAAAGCATAAAGCCCCAAAGTAGGGGCTTTATGCTTGGTTTAGTTGGTTGCTAAGGTGCTAACTGTTACCAAAAGCGCTTTCTTAGCGCAGTTTCGATTTCAATCTCTACTCTAAAGTATTGCAAAATCGTCCAGACGGAATCGACTAAGGCTTCGGTAAGTGCGGGATAATCATCCCCGATAATTTTGTTGATTTCATTAACTATTTCATCGAGATAGTCCTGAACCCCTTCTTCAAATTCGGCTTTTGTCGCTTGATTGCGGAAAAAGCTAAAGTTGTCGAGCTTTTCAATCAATAGTTCCACCTGTTCTTTAACCGAGTTTAACTGTTGAGCCGTGATGCTTGGATCGCTGGCCATCGGCTTAAAGAAATGCAGCACTTTGTTTTTGAGATCAAATAGCGTCGGGATTTGGCTTCTATCCACCGCCGCATCACTGACTTCTAATCTGGCTTTATGAGTATGTGCAGGTTTTGGCGCCTCCACATGGGTTGTGCCATATTCAGAAGTAAGCGATGCGACTTCTGGCTTCGCTACGTGATGGTCGATAACTGTTGGTGCTGCTGGTATTTCACGCCCTAGTTTCTGTAATAGCCGACGTTGGAAATAACTTTGTGGCTGAGCTTTACTCAGAGCTTGCTCAAGTTGGGACTCACTGTAGGGGACGATTTGCAGTAGTACTTCGAAAATCTCTTTATATTCCTGCTCCATAGTCACGTTTAGCGGGTTATTACCGACACTATTAGTTACGGTTAAGTCAGCGCCATATTGCTGCAATAGTCTTAAGATCCGCACCGCCGTTGACTCAAAGCGAGGAAACTCAATTGAACTGCCGCCCATCACGGCGCAAAGGGCGGGGGTGGTGTCTTCGGCATTGATGGCATTGGGGTTGGCGCCATGTTCGAGTAACACTTCAACGCAGGACTGCGCGCCGTAATAGCAGGCACACATCAGTGGTGTAAATTGTTCATCTACAGAGAACTCTTCAATTTTGGCTCCGTGGCGTAGTAATAGTTCCACGGTATTACGCCGCATCGGGCCAGTGATTTGGTCCCACCAGTAGGTCGAAATCGCCTTGTGCAGAATAGGCGAATTATCATGGCCGCAATGGGTAAAAATATCCCCGCCTTGGTTAATCAGCCATTCAAGTACTTGGGTTCGACAGGCGATGGCCGCAGCGGACACATAGTTAGTGTTGTAGATATTGGTAAGGCTTAAATCGAGTCCCTTGGTGAGCAGATATTCCATCACTTGGATAAGTGTGGCTTGCTCTTCTTTACCCGAACCACGTTGGCAGATAGTCAGCAAGCTTGGTTCATCCACCGCACCAAATTTTTTATTGATATCCATACCATATTTTATGAAGAGGTCGAGAAACTCAGGTAGAAAGGTTTTCTTCTCGACCATCGGATAAACCAATAGTCGCAAGTTCGACCAGGCCAACATTTCGTAGGGTTTACCCGCATTCATAAATACAGAATTGGGATCCGCGCCATATTTGAGCAACAGCTCTAGTGCTTGATAGATATACTCCCGTTGATTCACATCGGTAAATTGGGCGTTATTAATAAATTGGTTGAGCACGGGGGAATGGTCGGCGTCAGGCGGTGTCATCCTATAGATGCGATTGATATCGACGGTCGCCTTAATCAATTTTTCGATAATTCTGAGGTCAAATTCTGAGGTCAATGCCGCATAGAGCAAACTTTTTGCGTGGGAGTCGGCTTTGAGCTGCGGATAATGATCTAGCAGATATTCAGTGTATTGTTGTGATTTAGCATAGACACAGAGTTCGAGTAAATTGGCGTCATCCCAAAAGCTGCTATCGTTGGCCATAATATAACGGGACTTTTTAAACTCAGGATAGCGTTTTACTAATGGCGCGAAGGCTTCAACTCCCCAAAAGTCGCTGGAAAAAATAATCTCTTCAATCAGGCTTAATTGGCCAATGTCCAAATAAATGTCTTTATTAATGAGATGTAAAAAGACATCTTTACTGCGCTCAGCATAAAGGATTTCTAAGGGATGATTTAACTCGCCATTGGTCCAAAAACTCACTGAATGATTGATATCCAACCCCAGTTCAAGCAAGAGGTCGATCATGGCAATACGCTGATTATCTTGATAGATATACTGAGGATTTGGATGAAATAAGTAGTTTAACCAGCAGTTATTAAATTGATTTTGATAGTAAATGTTAGCACCAGCCTTGAGGTAGAGCTTTACCAACTCAGGATTATTAAACTCAATTGCTGCGTGCAGGGCACTAAAGCCATTGCATTCAATTTGAGCGCCATTATCCAGCAGATATTGTATCAATTCGAGGTCGGATTCAGGGCTACGAGAAAGCGGGACTAACACATTACAGGGGGAAATATCTGGGTCAATAAAATTAATATCACCGCCATTGGCGAGGTACTTATTAATTTTTTGAATTTTCTTGGCTGTAGACAGCTCGTTATTAACACATATTTCCCGCAGGGTGAGATTATTATCACCAAAAATCCAATTTAGCATATGCTTCCCTATTTAATGCTTAACAATAATGCAGCAAAATTATTTCAAATAAACATCATTTAACTGAATGATTTTATGTGTATTTTAATATGGTTAGCCACTAAAACTCTATGCTAATAAGGAGAATTAAAGACTGATTTTAGTTGAATAAGTGATTAACTGTGTTGGTTGGCATTGATTGCCGCTTATTATCAGGCAGGATGTTTAGCGAAGAATATAGCGAGGATTTACTCGGTTGGCAGACCATCCGTGGTCTGCTAAATGGAATTATTTAGGTTGCAATGGTAATAACATCGGGATCTCACAGGCATCGTGGCCGGTATTTCCTAGTGGTGCGCTCAGAGGGGAAAAACCTAAGTGTTCATAGAGCTTGAGTGCTTCTTTTAATATCGCAGTCGTTTCTAAGTAGCAGCTTTGGTAACCCGTTTGACGGGCAAAGTCGAGAGCGAGTAATGCTAAACGTTTAGCTAAGCCTTTACCGCGGATTTCGGGCATAAAGTACATTTTTTGTAGTTCACAAATGCCTGCATTATTGGCAAGTGGGGCAATGCCTGCACCACCAACGACTCTACCTTCATATTCAACAACCCAATATTGAGCACCCGCTTGCGAATAAATCTGGCTTAGACAATCTAAGGTCGGGTCAGCCACGCTATAGCCTTTATCTGCGGTTAAACCATATTCGGCAGATACATCGCGGATAACTTGGGCTATGGCGGCATCATCGGCGGCTGAGGCTGCACGAATTATGCAGCCTGACTGTTGTTTGGCTTTATCTATTGCTTGGTTGTACTGCATGAGGGCTTGCTCAATATGGTGAATTTGATCAGAGGTGAGTTGCGCTAAGATTTCTTGAAAAAGCTGATTTTGTTGGCTATTGAGTTTTGCGAGTAACTTTTTACCTATAGGCGTCAGTTGTACGACAAGGCAACGACTATCCTTAGGGTGCATTTGGCTCTGGGCGAGATGCTTATCGATTAAGTGCTTTATTGCTCGGCTAGCATTGGATTTATCAATGCTTAGTTTACTGGCGAGATCTTTAATGGTTTGCGGTTGATTACCGATCTCAAGCAAAGCATGGGCTTGCACGGGGGAGAGAGGTAAATCACCGACTGCTGCGTTAAGCATGCCTAGATGCCTCACCATATAGCGAGAGAGCTGCCGGAGTTGGCTAGATGAGTCTAAATCATTTGCCATAGTTTAATTAAACGCCTTTACGTTATGCAACGTTGAGCCTGACGAGTATTGCAAGCCGGTGGGCTAGCTAGGCTTATATCGCATAATTTAGTTGCAAGTTACAACTAAATTAGCGGGCTTTACGTTGTTTTGCAATATTTTATTAACAAATTTATGGGTAAATCTCGGGATTTAAAAACGGCGCCATCGCGAGAATGATCGCTTGGGTATAATTGCTTTCACGAGTAGCGTGGCCGTGGGTGAGCAGGCCTATTGCGCCACCTTTTTGTTTGATATTGACAGTATTAAACAGTCTATCCATCACATGACCCAACTCTTCACCCGCTTCAAGTGCTTGATAGACCTGCATCGGCAGCGGTAACAGAGCGCCACGGCCAATGCTTAAGCGTTGCTGGTGAGCAATCGCAATATAGGCAAAGGTTGCTGGGCCAAACTCGAAATGGTCGACGCCGCCTTCCATCGCAAAATAATAATCAGCTTCGGTATGCCGTTGGCAATAGTTAACGCGATTCACTGCACCTTGGCGGGTATCGCTATCTGTCATGGGCTGGGCGGGGACGCCAGAAGGTGCGTCCATGCTGAGGGTTTCAATCTGGTATTCAGGAAACAGCAGCTTCATCGCATTGGTCGCAGCATTCACTTTGACGGGGTTTTTCGACCCAACGATTACCTTGATAATATTTTGTTGCATATAAGTTATTTATTTTGATTTTTAAAGTGGACGCTCATATGGATCATTGCTTAAATGGTCGGAGGTGTCTCGCCTATGGGTTTTCTATTCTGCCATATTCATTGCTATGACTCAGTAAAAAGAGCTCAGTAAAAGCAAATGTTTGGGGAGCAAATAGCCATAGCCGAGCATCAGGAAGCGACATGCCATTATTGCTCCTTCAGTAAGTTAGCTGATTTAAGCAGTAAAGCGATGTCATTGAAGGAACCAAAATTAAGAGATAATAATAATGAAATTCAACAAACTCATGATCGCGATGGGGATGGCCTGCGGGGTGATGCTCACAGGCTGTAACGATAGCGAAGATAGTACTCCACCTACCGAACCTGAAACCCAACTGCAAACCTTTGCCCCTAATGGCTTACTCAAAGCCAATATCCGACGAACCACCTACGGCGTACCCCATATCCAAGCCGACAATTTAGAAAGCCTAGGTTTTGGTAGCGGTTACGCACAAGCGCAGGACAACCTCTGTGTACTCGCCGATGGTTTTATTAAGGCGAATTCCCAGCGCTCTATGTACTTTGGCCCCCATGCGTCGATAGATTTCACCACAGGGCTACCTACCGCCGAAGATAATGGCAACTTAATCTCCGATTTTGCCTACAAAGCCTTAAAAATCCGTGCGCAAGCCGAAGCTAAGTGGCCGCAGTTTAGTGAACGCTCTCGTGCATTAATCCAAGGTTTTACCGCGGGTTATAACCAGTATCTTGCGGATGTGGAGGCGGGTAAACAAACAGCAGAACCTTTCTGTGGCGGCCAACCTTGGGTAAAACCTATCGTGCCTGAAGATGTGGTCACTTATTTGTTTTCCATTGCATTGTTACCCGGAGCGGCTAACTTCCTCGATTTGATTTTCTACGCTAATCCTGGGGATGCGCAGGAATATATGCCACGTATCGTGGGGCCTGTGCCAAGCCAAGAGCAGACCGCGTTTGTTAGCGATATGCAGTCTAAATTGATAGCCCGTGCAGCCCGTATTACCACGCCAGAAACCAATCCTCGGGATTTAGGATCTAACGGCTGGGGACTGGGTAAAGATAAGACCGAAAATGGTCGCGGTATGGTGCTGGGCAACCCGCATTTCCCGCACACGGGTAACCTGCGTTTTTGGCAATCCCATATTACCATCCCTGGGCATTTAGATATGATGGGGGGCTCGCTGGTGGGGATGCCTGGCCCGATTAATATAGGTTTTAACAAAGACTTAGCTTGGACTCATACCTTCTCAACTGCTGAGCATTTTGTGATGTACAACCTTGAGTTGGTCTCGGGCGATAGATTGCAATATCTGTTTGATGGTAAGCCCATGCCGATCAATAAAGAGACGGTTTCTATCATAGTGAACGCTGGTCCTGCGGGCATGTTAGTGGCTGAAAAGGATATTTACACCACGGCGAAAGGCCCTATGGTCGAAGCGCCACCTACGCTCGCGCCCTTTGGTTGGGATGATGGCAGTGCCTTTATGCTCCAAGATGCCAATATGGCGACAATGGATCCTGTCGATCACTGGCTCGCCATGAACCTAGCGACCAATAAAGATGAATTCCAACAAGCCTTTAAAGACTATGACGGGGTTATTTTCAACAACACCATGTATGCCGATAAAGAGGGCAATGCCTTCTATATCGACGACTCGACAGTACCCGGTTTGTCCGAGTCTGCCGTTGTGCTGTTAAAGACTTCGCCCGATATTAAGGCGGCAAAAGAGAAAGCAGGCTTTACTATTTTGCCGGGTAATACTTCCTTGTTTAGCTTTAGTGGCCCCACGCCCTATGAACGTGCGCCTAAGCTGGAGCGTAGTGACTTTGTGCAAAACTCCAATGACTCCTTCTGGTCAACAAACTTGAATGAGCCCCTGACGTACTTCTCGCCTATGTATGGCCCAGAAGCAGGGCAATTATCACTGCGCACCCGTATGGGATTAACGCTAATGCAGGATGCGGCAGGCAGCGATGGTAAGTTCAATCTCCAAGAGTTGGAGGCTGCCGTATTATCAAATCGTAGTTACTTGGCTGAACTGGTCTTGCCGGCATTAATTGCCCAATGTGAGGCACAAGGCAGTACGCCTGTGGTAGTGTCTGCCAGTTTATCAAAAGATCTCACCTCAGCTTGTGCGGCGTTAAAAGCCTGGAATGGTAAGCAAGATAATGACAGCAAAGGCGGCGCCTTACTGCGCGAATTTGCCCATCAGTTTAATCAAAAGACGATGCTGACCAAGAGATTTGATCCCGCGAATGCGGCGACCACTCCGAATACACTGGCTACCGACGGCGGTGCATTAGTGGCGCTTGCTCATGCGGCGCTGAATTTAGAAGCCGCAGGTTTTGCTTTAGATGCACCGCTAGGTGATGTGCAGTTTGTCGAGAAGTCTCTTCCCGATGGCACTGCCAGCGGAGCGCGTCTACCTTGGCCAGGGAGTCACAACGCTGAGGGTGGTTTTAACGTGTTTTCAACTAGCTTATCAGGCGACGATACGTTAATTCCACAACATAAATATGCGCCTCTGATGGACGTCGTTACAGGCAAAGCCATGGGTTCTGGCTTAACGGCGAAGGGATATCAAATACGTTATGGTTCAAGTTGGATGATGGCGGTGAGCTTTACCGATGAGGGCCCTGTTGCGCGCGGCATACTCACTTATTCTGAGTCGAGCAATATACTGTCGCCTTCGTTTACCGACCAAAGCAATCTGTATTCCAGCAGTAAGAGTTTCCGTCCTTTACTGTTTAAGGAAGCTGATATTGCGCCAGCCGTAGTCTCAACCACTGAGTTGGTGCTGCAAAAAGCCCAATAATGCTGCGCTAGTCGGGTGGTGATTCATTGGCCCACTTAGGTGGGCCTTTTTATTGGGTGGGCTTTTTATAGGTTGTTCAACGTTACAAAATGTAAAAATTTAACAATGCCGCTAGTGATCTAGTTCAAGTTTTTATAGTGGTTGTTTGAGCTTTGTTGTATTTATCGGTTTTTTGCGACTTAGCGCGTTTTTGTGGCTTTTATCGACGACAGAGTAATGTCGCCATTTAGGCTTAAGGGTAAATTTACTGTACTTTCTTGGTGATTAATTGTGATCACTTTGATGCGCCATTGAAAATTTATTACATAAATTCATAGATCTAGATCTCAATCCCAGCTTTATTTGAAATTCCATTACTTAAAATGGTTTTAGATCAACTTTTGCTTAAGCTTTTTCGCTATCCTTACGCCGAATTTTTTATGCGGTTTCACCGTAAGGTAATTTTACTATGCAAAAAGATGCGATCAGTGTTTTAGAAACACCTCAAAGCACGCAAGAAAGCACAACAAGACGCTTACCTTGGACGCGCCAAGATACTACTTGGATGCTGAGTTTATTTGGTACCGCTGTGGGGGCGGGCATTCTCTTTCTACCTATCAATGCGGGTATGGGTGGTTTTTGGCCCTTAGTCTTGATGGCCATCATCATCGGACCTATGACCTATTTGGCCCACCGTGGTCTTTCACGCTTTGTTTGTTCGTCGAGCATTCCTGGCAGTGACATTACCCAAGTGGTTGAAGAACACTTTGGGATTGGCGCGGGCAAGGCGATTACGCTGCTCTATTTTTTAGCGATCTATCCGATTGTGCTGATCTATGGCGTGGGGATCACTAATACTGTTGATAGTTTTATCGTCAACCAATTGGGCATGGCATCACCGCCGCGTTTTCTGCTTTCTGGTATCTTGATTTTCGGCATGATGGCCGTGATGGTAGCCGGTGAGCAATTTATGTTGAAGGTGACTCAACTGCTGGTATATCCGCTGGTAGGAATTTTGGCCTTTATGTCTTTGTATCTTATTCCTGAATGGAAAATGGATGCACTGCAAGTTGTGCCTGAAACCGGCGCCTTTTTAGGCACAGTATGGCTAACCATCCCTGTACTGGTGTTTGCCTTTAACCATTCTCCGGCGATTTCGCAATTTTCGGTTTCCCTTAAGCGCGACCATGGCGGCAATGCTGCACGTAAGGCCGATGTGATCCTGCGTAATACCTCGATGATGTTAGTCGGCTTTGTGATGCTATTTGTGTTCTCCTGCGTGTTGTCATTGTCGCCTGAACAATTGGCCGAAGCGAAGGCAAAGAACCTGCCGATTTTGTCCTATTTAGCAAACGTGCATGATAGCGGTTTTGTCAGTTATTTCGGGCCTTTCATTGCCTTTATCGCGATTGTTTCTTCCTTCTTTGGTCACTATATGGGCGCAACTGAAGGTATGAAGGGCATTATTGTTAAGCAATTACGCTCAAGCAATAAGCAAGTCTGTGACAATAAGCTGAACAAGTTTATCCTCGTGTTTATGTTTGCCACCATTTGGGGCGTTGCGATTAAAAACCCAAGTATTCTGGGAATGATTGAGGCGCTAGGCGGCCCAGTGATTGCGGCGATTTTGTACTTAATGCCAATGTATGCTGTGTATAAAGTGCCTGCGCTAAAAGCTTATCGTCACCGTATCAGCAATGTGTTTGTGGTGATTGCGGGTTTACTGGCGATGACGGCGATTCTATTTGGTCTACTCAGTTAAGACTGAGATATATAAGCGTTTTAAATGAAAGGATCGGGCAATACCCGATCCTTTTTTATTACTTTTCTTCGTACATTAGATAGTAACTTTGCTTCATCCCTAAGGCTTGGTAGGTTTGCTGAGCTGCGAGGTTTTCCTGCTCGACATATAAACGGAAGCTGGCGGCGCCACCATTGGCCTCGGCCAATTGTTTTACCTCAGCATAGAGTCTGCCATAAATCCCCTGACGGCGATTTTGCGGGCGAATATATACGCTTTGGATCCAGTAGTAATCTTTGGCTCGCCAGTCGCTCCACTCGAAGGTCACCATCAGCGAACCGACAATTTCTCCTTCGATTTCAGCCACCAGATAAAAGCCTTTTTCGGGATGATTAAGTAGGGTATTGACGCCTTTGATAAGCGTGGTTTCATCTAAGGCAAGACCTTCTGTCTCTTGCGCCATTGCCTGATTAAATTGGACTAGGGCGCTAAGATCTTGCACTTTAGCTTTACGGATCAACATTTAACAACTCCTCGGCGGTTAATGGCATTTACCGCTCTTGTGTTTGGGATGACGCTGATGTGTCGGGATGAGTTAGGCATACACTGTAGCACGGACCCCCCCATCAGAACGAGTGAGCACAGATCCCTATCGCCCTTTAATTGCGGTTAAATTTTGTACGACTAAAGTCTAATCTGCTAGGCTTGAATAAGGTTTTCACTAGCAGAAGTGGCGCGATTATGGGATTCGTTAAATCAACTCGTCGGTTTAAACCAATATTCTTACAACCTTATGATGCTCATAAAGATTTTCAAGTTAACCATGGGATGCACTTTATGCTAACTTTAGTTACCTTTGGCTTATGGGGGTTGGTTTGGTGGTATTTGATCCTCAAATCTCAGGGGGAAAATCAGTCACTCTTTAGCGGTTTCGATGATGACTACTGGAGCTACCTTATTGAGCGCGAGCAGCCGCCTGCATCGTTGTATCGTCAACGTTTTGCTCCGTCAGACAATACGGCGCAATTCGAGGCCTAAGCGATGCTTTAGCTGGATTTTGCCGCGGTTGATATCAACGTGATATAGATCATCCTTAAAGTTTTATTGCTTATGGTAGACTCGGCGGCTGGCTAATTGAAGGTTAGTCCCGCCAAGGATAAGGCTTTGCCCTATCATCATTTCAAATTCAAGGTTATAAACATGTCAAAACAAAGGTCATCAGCCTTAGGCCGGATCTGGTCTTCTTGGATGTCAGTGCCCCTGTGGCTACAAATTTTCGTTGGTATGGTGCTCGGGATTCTGGTGGGGGTCACTTTAGGCGAGCAGGCTTCCTACCTAAAACCTATTGGCACGCTGTTTGTGAATACCATCAAAATGCTGATTGTGCCTTTAGTCTTTTGTTCCTTGATTGTTGGTGTCACCTCAATGGAAGATACCGCCAAAATGGGCCGGATTGGTTTTAAATCCTTTGCGTTTTATCTCTGTACGACGGCGATTGCGATAAGCCTAGGCTTAGTGGTGGGCTATGTGATTCAGCCTGGTGCGGGTGTTCCTTTGTTGCAACACGAGGCGGTAAGTACGGCCAAAGAAGTACCCTCGGTGATGCAAACGCTTATTGATATAGTGCCCACCAACCCCGTAGCTGCATTGGCGAGTGGCCAGATCCTACAAGTCATTGTGTTTGCCGTGGCACTTGGGATTGCATTGGTATTGATTGGCGACCATGGCAAACCTGCGATTAAGGTGTTTGAGAGCCTTGCTGAGGCCATGTACAAGTTGACCGATATGGTGATGAAGCTTGCGCCCTATGGTGTGTTTGGTCTAATGGCATGGGTTGCGGGTGAGTATGGCATCGATATGCTATGGCCACTGATTAAAGTCATTATTGCCGTTTATATTGGCTGTATTATCCATGTGTTAGGTTTCTACAGCATAGTGCTGCGCCTATTTGCCAAGCTTAATCCGTTGCATTTTTTTAAGGGGATCAGCAATGCGATGGCGGTGGCATTTACCACCTCAAGTTCGGCAGGCACTTTACCTGCAAGTATGAAATGTGCGAGCGAATATCTTGGGGTAAACAAGAAGATCTCCAGTTTTGTATTGCCCTTAGGCACCACCATCAATATGGATGGTACAGCCCTATACCAAGGCGTGACCGCGCTGTTTGTGGCGCAGGCCTTTGGGATTGATTTAACGTGGGTCGACTATCTAACGATTATTTTAACCGCGACGTTAGCCTCAATCGGCACCGCGGGGGTACCGGGCGCAGGCTTAGTGATGTTGACTCTAGTGCTCTCGACTGTGGGCTTACCCTTAGAAGGTGTAGCCTTGATTGCGGGGATTGACCGCATTTTGGATATGGCGCGAACTGTTGTGAACGTCTCTGGTGACTTAGTGGCGACGACTGTAATTGCCAAATCGGAAGATGAACTCGACGTTGAGCATTACAATGCTGATATGGTGCAGAGCGCCGTGATTGCAGAGCAAAATGCCGCAAACGAAAGTGCTGCGACTAAGAGTTAATCGATCGAGTTAAGATTTGATTCGAATAAAAAACCGCCAATCGGCGGTTTTTTATTATCGATACACTTTTATTTCAGTTGGGTTAACACTAAAACAGGTTTATCGTCGCTGCTGAGTAATGTCAGACGTCCTTGCACTAATTTGGCTTTAGCGACCAGTGGTAGTGCTTGCATGACTTTATGCTCTTGCTGCATCAATGAATCGACACAGGCTTTCATGGTGCTGCCACCAGGGATGATTTTCAGCTCTTGCCCTTGCTGGTTATATTGGCCAAAAAAGTTATTGCAGCTGTTATTGCCAGAAAGCTTACCTTCTGCATCGAAGGTGATTTGAGCTGGGCTGTAATCAACAGTCGGTTGTCCTTGGACTGCTTCAATATGCCAGCTTCCCTGTAATGACACAGTGTCTTGATGGGCGACGTCAGTACTCTGACAAGCCGTTAAGCCAAAAAGTAATGCGCTTAATAGAAATGTTTGTTTTAACATTGTCTCAGTTCCTTTTTCGATATTCATGGCAATAGTGTACAAGTTTAGCGAGAGATAAAAAGAGGTTTATATGCAAGATAGTATTAAAAGCACTATGAATTTGTTGAAGTTTTTACATTGGTTAGGGGTTTTGATGTTAGTTTGTGGACTTGGGTTTTATATGTTGACTCAATGGAGTCTAGAAATCAGTGGGATGTTATTGATCGCAAGCTTAATTGGCTTAGGCTTAGTGTTGATGTCACCTTATCCTGTGGTGTTATTTATCCAATGGGCGAAGCGTCAGGATGAGTTGCCAAAATAATAGCGTTTGCGACTTTTACAACTCGGCCGAGTCTGCAGCGGGGTTGTTATAAAGCTCGGCATTGATCCCTTTTGCCTGATTACTGCTCGATTGTGTTGGCTCTTGCAACATAGATTTTAGTTTACAGCGAGCATCTTCCATCATGGGCGCTAACTTAGCCGTCGATTCAGGGGTAAAGAAACTGTAACTGGAATCGAGTTTAAGGTGATGATTTTGCTGTTCTAATTGTTTTTCGACCCGCTTTATAATGTGCAATATATCGCGTTCGCTATCGACAAAGGCTAACACCACAAACTGAGTCGCGCTGAAATGGGCTGCAACATCGGCTGTGCGAATGGTATCTTGAACCAAATTACCGAGGAGCCTGTGATGTTTCTCTTCTAAGCGTTTTTCCGGCGAGTCAGCTTCAATCAATTCGAAGAAAAGAATCCCCGCATGGGCGCCAAAGCGTCGTCCAAGATTGAGTTGCCTAGGAGCCATCATCATAAAGCCGTAATGGTTGAGCATGCCGGTCTCTTGATCGCGCATTGATAGCGATTCGATTCTATGGTTTTGACATAACAGGGATAATTCCTGCTGAAGCAGGATTTGGAAAGGTTCAAGCATGGCGCTGTTGCTTAAAGGATCGGCCATATGGGGGTTTAACACGCATAGTGAACCAAATTGACTGCCATCTGGCCATGCAATAGGGCGGGACAGAATGTATTGAATTCCGTCAAAATCTCTTGGAAGTTCATCGAGCATAAAGCGGCTTAAATTGAGATAATCTCCGTCTATGTTGCTATTTTTTAATGCTTCAAAGAGCGGGAAGTTATTTGGAAAAAGCGTGCCAGAAGTAAAAAGCGGCGTTTCGCTGACAGAACTGACGATCACTTCAAAACCCGATTGCGTTATCTGTAATACAAACACGTGGGTAGCGCTGTAGTAACTTTTTATTAATTCGCATTGTTGCATCCAACGACCTAAATTGACTTGAAGTAGATCGTTGTCAAGCACACTGATTTGGGGATTGATAGTCTCTGGCAGCATAAAATGGCGAGTGAATGACCTACAATTCAATAAGTGTGGGAAACAATAGCGTTATTAGCAAATTTTTTCCTAAAAGATAAAGTCTTTAGTATTTATTTAAGTATACTGACGCGCTTAAAATCTAGCGATAAGCTCAACTTGGACATACCTCTGATGCAAACGCGATTAGCAACTAAACAAGATGTTGATATATTGGCCGCGTTAGAGCGCCAGCATCTCAATGATGAGTTAATGTCTAATGGTGTCAATTTGGAAGGGCAAGCATTTAATCGTAATGAATTAACTCAGCTAATTGATAAGCATTGGATTGTGGTCGCTGAAATTAACGGACGCATTATAGGTTATGTGATTGCGGGACGTTGGTCGTTTTTTGAGACCTGGCCAATTTATCGCAATTTGTTGAAAAGATTGAATCGAATCAATGGCGATGGTCCTCAATTAACGGTGCAAAACAGCTGCCAATACGGTCCTATCTGGGTTGATAAAGCATATCGTGGCCAAGGCGTTTTTGAGGCACTTGTTACTCGCATTTACCGAGAAGTTGCGCCTAGTTTTACTTATCTGGTGACGTTTATAGCTGATGAAAATGAGCGTTCTTTGGCGGCGCATACTCGTAAAGCTAAAATGCAAGTTGCAGATTTTTTTACTTTTTCTGATAGGGATTATTATATTATGAGTGTTGATATTCGCTCATATGCACTCGCTCATCGTTAACTCGTTTTCCCGCCATATGTTACGTTGTTCTGCTTTCAAAAATCAGTATTTTTTAGGTTGATTGTGTCCTAAAAGATTGATCGACTATGTTTTATTAAATAGTTGTCAATAATAACCCTGATATCATGTTTGAACTTCGAAATTTTCTGGACAGAAGTTTTCTTATCTCTGTACGTGAGTCCTTTATCGCGTTACTGCCATTTATTCTTGTTAACTCACTACTATCACTGGTTATAGCGTTATTAAGTAGTTGGATCCCGGAATGGCAAACAACGGCATTTTTTTATGGCTTAACATTTTTTTCAGTGCAGCTTGCAAAGATATTTCCGTTGCTTGCGCTTATTTCTCTTTCCTTCCATTTTGCCAAATATCTTCAGCTTTCAGCGATTGTTGTGTGCTCAATCTCCTTTAGCATCTTACTGGCTTTGCATGTGCCAACCACAGAGGAAGTACTTAGCATTGATTATGTTGATGTGGTTTTAGGTGATCCTCGGGTGGTTTTATTACCGATTTTAACGGCATATCTATTGCGCATATTGGTTACTTGGCGATGGCTAGACTTAGTAAAAGGAAAAGCATTGAGTCGATATTTAAAACAGCATCTGAATATTTTTTTGCCAGTAGTTATTTGTTTTATGGTTATATTGATGCTTGTTACTGAAGCATCTGCCTTACTTAGCTGGTTTTTTTCGCCACTAATTGATACTTTGCAAACCGCGAGTATTGGGATCCAATTGTTTATCCGTATTTTATTAACCCATGTGCTCTGGAGCTTCGGAGTGCACGGTGATAATGCATATCTACTGTTAATAGGTGTCGATAATGGCTTGACTGAGGTTGTACCTAATCTAACCGCTAGTCAATTTATGGATTTGTTTATTCTTTACGGTGGCAGCGGGGCGACTTTATCGCTCATTATTGCTATTTTCATTAGTTCTAAAGACAGTGCAACACGCCATATTGCTAAGATTGCAACACCCTTTGCATTTTTCAATATCAATGAAATATTGATTTATGGTTTACCTATTATTTTTAACCCTAGATTATTATTGCCATTTATACTCTCACCCATAGTTAATTTTATATTGGCCTATAGCGCCATCAGTATAGGTATTCTAGAATTTGATGCTCATAGCTTTCCTTGGATAACACCTCCATTTATTAATGCTTATATGGCGAGTGGGCATTTTAGTGCTGTAATATTTCAATGCTTTTTGATAGCTATCGGTGTGTTGATTTATCTACCATTTGTACAGCGATTTTCTTTAATGAGTGAACACTATGAGTTCGATCGTGAGCTTATCAAAAGGATTCAATTTCAAGCAGATATTGAGCTGATGAATGAAACACATTATCTAAAAAAACAGTCAGAGTCTTTAAAGGCTGAAATTAATTTAGAGAAAACCATCAAAGAGGTGTTAGCCGGTGAATTGCAGCTTCACTATCAACCTAAGATTGCTTTAATTGATGGTAAAGTGGTTGGATTTGAGGCTCTTATTCGTCTTCGGGATGAGTATGGGGCCTTAAAAGGCCCTTATTTTATTGATGCGTTTCAACGTGCGGGCTATTCCCACATTATTGATCGTTTTGTAATTAATACCGTTGCAGAAGATCTTGCTCGTTGGGCATTAGAGGGCTTTTTTCCTAAGGTCAGTATCAATATTGACCCCAATAACATCACCGATAGTCAATTATTAGCGATTATGAATGATAGATTAGGTAGTGTTGCTCATCAGGTCGAAATTGAGATGTTAGAATCGGCATTCATGTTGGATCTAAGCCGCATTGATAGCAGTATCAAACAGCTTAAGCTGTGTGGTTTCCGTTTTTGGTTGGATGATTTTGGTACTGGGTTTTCGAGTTTAAGTCTACTGAGTCGAATCAATGTTGATGGTATTAAGCTAGATCGCAGTATTCTCGCCAATGCCAGTGAGCCTAAAGGTCGTACTTTATATCTGCAAATTTGCAAACTTTGTAGTAGTTTAGGTTTTAGCTTAACAGCTGAGGGTGTTGAAACCCGTGTTGAAGCCGAGTTTGTAAAAGAAGCTGGTGTTGCTTATGTGCAAGGTTGGTTATATGCCAAGGCAATGCCAGGACCCGATGCTAAAGCCTTTTGGTTGGAGATAAATGGTGAGTAAATCCTTGGTCAATATCTTGTTGACTAACTATGCCCAGACTAGTTTATCGGCGTGGGACAACCTGCGCGTATTATTATCCGAGTGTGCCTTGCAGCAATGTGAGGCCCGAGGATTTGAAGTCGATTGCGACGATAGTCGCCCCCATTATTGGTTACAGATTGAAGATTGTTGGCTCGATTGCGGCCGCACCAATGCTTACAGTGCGGCTATAGTATGTTTAACGCCTGAGGTCGTTCAAGGTGCAAGGATAATTGGCGAACAAGAGTGTGCACTGTTATCCGCTGCGCAGATAAATCTGCTGTGTATGCAAAACGCCCATTTTGACCACTGCTAAAACATAAACAATTCTGATATTCCTTAGAATAATAAATTCTGCAGTGGCTTTGTGTTTCTTATTTCGCCAAACGAGGGATTACGACACGTCATGCACTTTGCACTGCATAACATCGCGCCTAATTGTTATAAAAGTGGAAACGTCAACACGCCCTAATAATGGTAAACTTAGTTACTTAGTGTTCTTGATAATAACTTGCTCATTTGTTCATTAGTATTAAGTTATTTAGCACCTCTTTTTGAGTATTTATTCTTGGCGTATTGGGATTTGGCTGCTTTACTTAACCTACTTATTTATCAAATTTGTATTGTTTTTAGCGCGGGATGTACACTGCCATGGTGGATGATGATTGGTGTGATGGATCGCATTTTATCGAACATGCCAAATTTCTGGCTGCTCTTCTAGATTCTCTGGAGGATCAAATTTCGGTAATTGATAGTACAGGTGTCATACAATTTACCAATCTTTCATGGAATCGGTTTGCCGAGCAAAATGGTATGCCGAAGGGCTATAATTGGATTGGGACAAACTATATGAATGTGTGTGCAGGTTCTGATGAGCCGCTTGCACTAACCGCATTTGAGGGTATTCGCCGAGTTATTCAGCATGACCAAGAGCGATTTTCTATGGAGTACCCTTGCCATAGTCCTGATATCTTAAGATATTTTCTGATGCGAGTTGTCTCAGTCCAAGGCCAAGGCGTTGAACCCGGTTATTACGTTATTTCCCATGCCAATATTACTGAGCGTAAACTACTGGAGCTAGAGATAGCGGATTTATCTGAACACGATGCATTAACTGGCTTAGCCAATAGGCGGTTATTTAGTCGTTTTTTGCACAACGAGTGGCGTCGAAGTCAGCGAGAGCAAACCCCGCTTTCCCTTCTTATGCTGGATTTGGATAATTTCAAGGCATGTAATGATCACCTTGGCCATCAGATGGGGGATGATTCGTTACAGATGGTGGGAAGAGTGTTGAAGTCTTTCTGCCAACGTCCTGCTGACTTACCTTGCCGGTTTGGGGGAGACGAGTTTGCGTTAATCCTAGGCAATACGGATAGAGAAAATGCTCAACAGATTGCTGAGAAGATCTGTCAAGCAATTAAAGCATTGGATATTGTTATCGAGGGAGATACTCGATTGAGTGCGAGTGTTGGGGTTGCGACTCTCTGTGCAGGAATTCGTGATTCTGAAACTCTGTTACTTAGCGCAGCCGATGCGGCGTTATATGTTGCTAAGCGGGCAGGTAAAGACTGTTGCCATGGTGTGCATTTAGAGCCTTGTTTTACGGAATAATAGGAAGATAGTCTCCATACTAGACTCGTCACCTAATATTCGATTGTACTTATCATTTTAAAAAGTTAAAGGTTGTAACCTTTGTCATTGGTAACAAAAAACCGCCCTTAGGCGGTTTTTTTACAAGCGAAAGCATGGAGATAATGCAGATTATAGACCTGCATCGGCGCGCAGTGCGTCAGCTTTATCCGTCGCTTCCCATGGGAACTCGCTGCGGCCAAAGTGACCATAAGCGGCAGTCGCTTGATAAATTGGACGAGCTAAGTTCAACATTTCAGTTAGGCCGTATGGGCGCAGGTCGAAGTGTTGACGGACTAACTTGATTAAGACTTCTTCAGATACTTTACCCGTACCGAAAGTCTCAACACTGATAGAAGTCGGTTCAGCTACACCGATAGCGTAAGACACTTGGATCTCACAACGGTCTGCCAGACCCGCTGCTACGATGTTTTTCGCAACGTAACGGGCAGCGTAAGCAGCACTACGGTCTACTTTTGATGGGTCTTTACCAGAGAATGCACCACCACCGTGACGCGCCATACCGCCGTAGGTATCTACGATGATCTTACGACCGGTTAAACCACAGTCACCCATCGGGCCACCGATAACGAAACGGCCAGTTGGGTTGATGAAGTATTTAGTGTCCTTGCTCAGCCATTGTGCTGGCAGAACTGGTTTGATGATGGTTTCCATCACGCCTTCAATCAAATCCGCTTGGGCGATATCAGGGCTGTGTTGGGTAGACAGTACGATCGCATCGATACCAACAATCTTGTTGTCTTCGTAAGCGAAGGTCACTTGGCTTTTCGCATCTGGGCGTAGCCATGGCAGGGTGCCGTTTTTACGCACTTCTGATTGACGCTTCACTAATGCGTGGGCATAAGTAATAGGCGCTGGCATCAGAATGTCAGTTTCGTTGCTGGCATAACCAAACATTAACCCTTGGTCGCCGGCACCTTGCTCTTTTGGATCTGCGCGGTCGACACCTTGGTTGATGTCTGGAGACTGTTTACCAATCGCGTTTAATACGGCGCAAGAATCGGCATCGAAGCCCATATCAGAATGGATATAACCAATTTCACGAACCGTTTTACGGGTCAGCTCTTCAATATCAACCCAGGCAGAGGTGGTCACTTCGCCACCTACTAATACCATGCCAGTTTTGACATACGTTTCGCACGCGACACGTGCTTTAGGATCTTGGGCCAGAATCGCGTCTAGCACAGCATCAGAAATCTGATCTGCAATTTTATCGGGATGACCTTCTGAGACCGACTCAGAAGTAAACAAGTGCTTTGCCATAGTAGGAAAATCTCGTTGTTAGCAATCAAACGTGTAGAAGCATCTACATCTAGATGGCTATTTTAGTGGAATTTCATCGCCATGACACCCCCAAAGCTAAATATTTCTGTACTTAGTGAGGTAAATCTCAGCTTTAAAATTTGAACTAAAAAGCATGTTAGTCATTTAACTGATTGAAAATAATTAATTAAAAGTGTTTAAAATCCATCTGATTCCGTTAAGGATACGCGGCGGCATTTCCTCTTTTCCACCCAGACGAGCTTTGGGGGAAATTGTACAGAGTATTGTCATAGCGACTTAAACTACGAATCATTGGCTTGAATAGTTCATCCTTAAGCCATTTTTTATCGCAAAAAGTTCTATTGGCGATGGTAAGGCGAGATTGTGATGAATTTTCGTTTGCGTCGCTTCGCTATGTAGGGGAAAATATGCGTCCAAATTGCCCGCTAGACCCCACAAATTAAGCAGGAGAGAGCATGTCTTCCCGTAAAGTACTCGCCAACGCAATCCGTGCGTTAAGTATGGATGCAGTTCAAAAAGCAAACTCAGGCCACCCAGGCGCCCCAATGGGCATGGCAGATATTGCTGAAGTGCTGTGGAATGATTTCCTTAAGCACAACCCGAACAATCCGAAATGGGTAGATAGAGACCGCTTTATCCTCTCTAATGGTCACGGCTCTATGCTGATCTACTCTTTATTACACCTCACTGGCTACGATCTGCCAATGGATGAACTGAAGCAATTCCGCCAGTTACATTCTAAAACCCCAGGTCACCCAGAATATGGTTACACCCCAGGTGTTGAAACCACCACGGGTCCATTAGGTGCGGGGATCAGCAACGCTGTGGGTATGGCGATTGCAGAAAAAACCTTAGCGGCACAGTTTAACCGTGAAGGTCACGAGATTGTTGACCACTACACTTACTGCTTCCTCGGCGATGGCTGCTTGATGGAAGGTATTTCCCACGAAGCGTGTTCTCTGGCTGGTACCTTAGGCCTAGGCAAACTGATCGCATTTTGGGATGACAACGGCATCTCTATCGACGGTCATGTTGAAGGCTGGTTTACCGATGACACGCCAAAACGTTTCGAATCATACGGCTGGCATGTGATTGCTAACGTAGATGGTCACGATAGCGATGCGATTCGCGCTGCTATCGAAGCGGCTAAAGCGGTCACCGACAAACCAACCATGATCTGCTGCAAAACCATTATCGGTTTTGGTTCGCCAAACAAATCTGGCAGCCACGATTGCCACGGCGCGCCATTAGGTGATGCGGAAATCGCCGCGGCCCGTGAATTCTTAGGCTGGCCACATGCGCCATTCGAAATCCCTGCCGATGTATACGCTGGTTGGGATGCTAAAGAAGTGGGGGCAGCCCGTGAAGCGGCATGGAACGAAAAATTCGCCGCTTACGCTAAAGCTTACCCAGAACTGGCAGCAGAATATGAGCGCCGTGTACTGAAAGGCGAATTACCAGCCGATTTCGAAGAAAAAGCACAAGCCTTTATCCAAGAATGCCAAGCCAAAGGCGAAGGTATTGCGAGCCGTAAAGCATCACAAAACGCGATTGCAGCCTTTGGCGCTATACTGCCTGAACTGTTAGGCGGTTCAGCAGACTTAGCGGGTTCTAACCTCACCTTGTGGGCAGGTTCTAAAGGGATTCAAGACGATCCAGCGGGTAACTACGTGTACTACGGTGTGCGTGAATTCGGTATGAGCGGCATCATGAACGGTGTGTCTCTGCACGGTGGTTTTATCAACTACGGCGCGACGTTCATGATGTTCATGGAATACGCACGCAACGCTGTACGTATGTCTGCACTGATGGGAATTCAAAACATCTTCGTTTACACCCATGACTCTATCGGTCAAGGTGAAGACGGCCCAACTCACCAACCCGTTGAGCAATTAGCTAACCTGCGTATGACGCCAAACATGGCCGTATGGCGCCCATGTGACGCGGCTGAAACCGCAGTAGCGTGGAAAGCGGCTATCGAACGTCGCCATGCTCCAACATCACTGATCTTCAGCCGTCAAAACCTGAAGGCTCAAGCACGTACTGCTGAGCAATTAGCCAATGTGGCAAAAGGCGCTTACGTACTGCAAGACTGTGCAGGTACACCTGAGTACATTCTGATCGCTACTGGTAGTGAAGTGCAATTGGCGGTAGAAGCTGCTGCGGCCCTGACTGAACAAGGCAAACAAGTTCGCGTTGTTTCAATGCCATCAAACACTGAGTTTGATAAGCAAGATGCTGCTTACAAAGAATCTGTACTGCCAAAAGCCGTGACTAAACGTATTGCTATCGAAGCGGCCCATACTGACTTCTGGTACAAGTATGTTGGTTTCGAAGGCACAGTTGTGGGCATGACTACTTTTGGTGAGTCTGCGCCAGGCAACGTGCTGCTGAAGCACTTCGGTTTCACCGTTGAAAATGTGCTGAACGCTGCAAAATCACTAGGCTAATTGTTTAGGTGATGGGATTACCGACAAAAGGTTAAACTTTTGAAAGGTTAATCTGTATAATGCGGCCTGCAATCGTTTGCAGGCCGTTTTTGTATATGCAGTATTGTTAAGAGGAAATAAAGACCTCAATGATCCGAGTCGCAATCAATGGTTATGGTCGTATTGGCCGCTCAATCCTTCGCGCTTTATATGAGTCCGGAAAACGCCAGCAAATCCAAATTGTCGCAATCAATGAGTTGGCTAAGCCTGAAGCCATTGTCCATTTGACCCAGTACGATACTACCCACGGTCGATTTCAGCCCAGAGTCAAATTAGTCGATGATCAGATGCTGATCGGCGATGACGTCATCAAAATTCTCCATGAACCTGATCCAGCCAAGCTACCTTGGCGCGAGATGGACATCGATATTGTCTATGAAGCGACAGGTGCCATT
Organism: Shewanella sp. LZH-2; assembly: GCF_016859145.1. NCBI lineage: Bacteria > Pseudomonadati > Pseudomonadota > Gammaproteobacteria > Alteromonadales > Shewanellaceae > Shewanella > Shewanella sp. LZH-2. Next base: position 3,723,155 of record NZ_CP069350.1, on the reverse strand, counting down.
TTAGATCGCCAAAGCTGCGAGGCCCATATCCACGCAGGTGCCAAACAAGTCTTAATCAGTCATCCTTCATCGGCCGATGTCGACGGCACAATCGTTTATGGTGTGAATCAAGACTTACTGCGCGCCGAGCATACAGTGGTCTCCAATGCCTCTTGTACCACCAACTGTATCGTGCCTGTGATTGATGTACTCGATAAACACTTTGGCGTGAAAAGTGGCGCGATTACCACCATTCATTCGGCGATGAACGATCAGCAAGTGATTGATGCCTATCATGATGACTTACGCCGCACCCGAGCGGCTGGGCAGTCGATTATTCCCGTCGATACTAAACTTGCCCGCGGTATTGAGCGGATTTTGCCGCACATGAAGGACAAATTTGAGGCGATTTCAGTGCGCGTTCCCACGATCAACGTAACCGCCATCGATCTTTCGGTAACATTAGATAAAACAGTGGATATTGCGACCGTCAATCAAGTGTTAGAATTGGCCGCCAATGGACGATTTAACGGCATCTTAGGCTATACTGACGAGCCGTTGGTATCCTGTGATTTTAACCATGATCCACGCTCCAGTATTGTTGATGGCACCCAGACTCGAGTGAGCGCAGGGCAGTTGGTTAAACTGTTACTGTGGTGCGATAACGAGTGGGGCTTTGCCAATCGCATGTTAGATACCAGTTTGGCGATGATTGCAGCTAAACAAAGCTGAAGATAAGAATTGATACCAATGGGTTAAAGCGTAGTGGCCAATTCGACGGGATGTCGAGTGCCGAATCGCCATCTACACTAACCGATTGATGAAAAACCAGTTTGTTTTTTGATTATAAAAGGAAGCGTTACCATGGCAATTATCAATATGTCAGATTTAGATCTCCAAGGTAAGCGAGTGCTTATTCGTGAAGATCTCAATGTGCCTGTCAGCAACGGCGTCGTCACCAGTGATGCACGTCTGCGTGCCTCACTCCCTACTATCGAGTTAGCCCTTGCTAAAGGCGCGGCGGTAATGGTGATGTCTCACTTAGGTCGTCCAACCGAAGGTGAGTACAACAGTGAATTCTCCATGCAACCTGTAGTCGATTACTTGGCCAAAGCCCTGTCTTGCACCGTCCGTTTAGCGACCGACTATTTAGACGGCGTTGAAGTTGCGGTAGGCGAAGTGGTTGTGTTTGAAAACGTTCGCTTTAACAAAGGCGAGAAGAAAAACGATGAAGTGCTGTCAAAGAAAATGGCAGCCTTATGTGATGTGTATGTGATGGATGCTTTTGGCACGGCTCACCGCGCAGAAGCCTCAACCAATGGCGTTGGTTTATACGCGCCAATCGCCTGTGCTGGTCCATTACTGGCCCAAGAGTTAGATGCTTTAGGTAAGGCGTTAGATAATCCAGCGCGTCCATTAGTGGCAATTGTTGGCGGCTCTAAAGTGTCAACTAAGCTGACTGTGCTAGAAAGTTTATCCGGTATTGTGGATCAATTAGTGGTTGGCGGTGGTATCGCCAATACCTTTATCGCTGCGGCGGGCCACAATGTAGGTAAATCCTTATACGAAGCGGATTTAATTGATGAAGCTAAGCGCTTAGTGGCGAACGCCCAAAGCCGCGGTGGCGACATTCCTGTGCCTACTGATGTGGTTGTTGCGGGTGAGTTTAGCCCTACAGCTGCTGCGACCTTAAAAGCGGTCAATGAAGTAGGCGATAGCGACATGATTTTCGACATCGGTCCCGACAGCGCCGAAGCCTTAGCGAAAATCATTGAGTCTGCTGGCACTATCGTATGGAACGGCCCTGTGGGCGTGTTCGAGTTCGACCAATTCGGTGAAGGCACTAAGCGTATCGCGCAAGCTATCGCTGATTCTAAAGCCTTCTCTATCGCTGGCGGTGGTGACACCTTAGCGGCGGTCGATAAATACGGTATCGCCGATAAAGTCTCTTACATCTCTACTGGTGGTGGTGCTTTCCTCGAGTTCCTCGAAGGTAAAGAGTTACCCGCTGTAGCTATGTTGAAAAAACGCGGTGCCTAACATTGAGTTAGGTATTGCGCTGTCGCGGCACTGCGCCGCGACAGCACAAAAAATGATAAAAAATTATAAAAAAAACCGCTCCTTCTCTAAAGGGATTTACACATCACTAGAGCGATTGAGCATAAAAATCCATCCAAACGATAGCGACCTCGGTGACCCAGCGTTAATGTGAAGTCACCCTATTATTGGAGTTAAAAAAATGGCGTTAATTTCCCTACGACAACTACTCGATCACGCGGCAGAACATGGATACGGTGTGCCAGCGTTCAACGTAAACAACCTTGAGCAAATGCGCGCCATCATGCAGGCCGCAGAAGCCACCGACAGCCCTGTTATCGTGCAAGCCTCTGCGGGTGCGCGTAAATATGCGCGTCCACAATTCTTAAAATACCTGATGACGGCTGCACTTGAGCAGTATCCCGATATCCCAGTTTGTATCCACCAAGACCATGGTACTGACCCTGATATTTGTCAGCGTTCTATCCAATTAGGTATGTCATCAGTAATGATGGACGGCTCATTAATGGCCGACGGTAAAACCCCAGCGTCTTACGAGTACAACGTTGATGTGACTCGCAGAACTGTTGCATTCGCCCACGCGTGTGGTGTGTCTGTCGAGGGCGAAATCGGTTGTTTAGGCAGCTTAGAAACCGGTACTGCCGGTGAAGAAGACGGTGTGGGCGCTGAAGGCGTATTAAGCCACGACCAACTGCTGACCAGCCCAGAAGAAGCGGCACGCTTCGTTGCTGATACCCATGTTGACGCGCTTGCGATTGCAATTGGTACCAGCCACGGTGCATACAAGTTCAGCCGTAAACCAACTGGCGATGTTCTGCGTATCGACCGCATCAAAGAAATCCATGCCCGCATTCCTAACACTCACTTAGTTATGCACGGTTCATCTTCAGTGCCACAAGAATGGCTTAAGATCATCAACCAATACGGTGGTCAAATTCCTGAAACTTACGGCGTGCCATTAGAAGAAATCGTTGAAGGTATCAAACACGGCGTGCGTAAAGTGAACATCGATACTGACCTGCGTTTAGCCTCTACCGGTGCGGTACGTAAATACTTAGCCGAACATCCAAGCGAGTTCGACCCACGTAAGTTCCTGAAAGCCTCTATGGAAGCGATGGCAGACATCTGTACCGTTCGCTACGAAGCCTTTGGTTGTGCGGGTCAAGCTTCTAAGATTAAGCCTTTGTCTTTACAAGCAATGTACAAAGCGTATCAATCAGGTGCCTTAGATCCTAAGATCAATCTGTAAGCTTTAAATCACTTTTCAAAGCCCGCTGATTAGCGGGCTTTTTTATGCAAAAAATCGATGAATTTTTATTTTTCAATCGTAAATGTTAGTATTACGCAGATTTTTAGGGGATTAAACGGAACAGGAACGGATAAACATGAAGAAAGTACTGACCGCTGCACTATTGATGACGGCGCCATTTATGGCGAATGCGGGAGCCGATTTTGTTAAAGGCGATAAAACATTCGCGGGCGAAGCCGAGCTAGGTGCAACCTTAACCACAGGCAACACAGATACCTCATCTTACAAAGGTCGCTTAAACTTCAAACACGAATTAGGTGATTGGGAAAACCAATATCTTTTAGAAGGCTTATATAAAGAAGATACGGGTGCTGTGACCGCTAAGCGTTATTTAGCAGGGTTGCAAGGCAACTATAGGATGAATGACACTAGTTATTGGTTTGCCAATGCCAATTACGAAGTTGACCCTTTTACCGGTTATGACTACACCCTCTCGGGTGCAACGGGTTATGGTCATAGACTTTTGGACACCAGCAAAACTTTCTTAGATGTTGAAATCGGTCCCGGTTACATTTACCAGCGCCTTGATTCAGAGCAAGCCTTGCTAGAAGGCACTGATTCGAATGACAGTGTGGTTGCCCACGGTGTGATTAACTTCGAAACTGAAATCACTGAGACCTCAAAGTTCCAGCAACGTTTTGTGGCCGACTATGGTGACAAATTAGACGCGCGCTCTGAAACTTCACTCACTGCCAATATTATTGGCGCCTTGGCGATGAAGTTTGCCATTATCGTGCGTTATAACAGTGAGCCACTGGACGATAAAAAGAGCACCGATACTGAAACCAATATGACCTTGCTCTATTCGTTCTAATCAATGTGATTGATATCAACATAAAAGCACCGAGAGGTGCTTTTTTATTGGCTGTTTTTAGACTAACTTGAAACAAAGTTAGTTAAATCTTTATTAGTTTCGTCTGTAGTTATACAAAAATTAATGTTCTAAGTGCCTTTGGTTATCGGGAAATGCATAGAAAGTTGCGTTTTATCAAAATTTACAGAACCCGAGCTATGGTAATTTGCGAACTGATTTCCCTTGCAGAGATGAATTTAGATGAAATTACAGCGGTGGTTTAGAAACAGTGGAATGGCATTATTTAGCCTATTCTGTGTTGCAATATTGAGCGGATTCTCACCAGCAGTTTGGGCAATGACCGAAGGAACAGAACGGCTCGATTTAACCGCTGCATCAGTGGGGTATATTGCCGTATGCGTCTTCGTACTTGCCTATATTTTGGTGATGGCCGAAGAGGCGCTGCACCTGCGTAAATCCAAACCCGTATTGGTCGCAGCCGGCATTATTTGGGGCATGATAGGTTTTGTGTATGTGCAAAATGGTATGTCAGAGGTCTCTGAAGCAGCTTTTAAGCATAATTTATTGGAATATGCTGAGTTATTACTCTTCCTATTGGTAGCGATGACCTATATCAATGCCATGGAAGAACGTAATTTATTCGATGCCATTCGCGGTTGGTTAGTGGGACGTGGTTTTAGCTTACGAACCGTTTTTTGGTTGACAGGCTTTATGGCTTTCTTTATTTCGCCCGTGGCTGATAATTTAACCACCGCATTATTAATGTGCGCTGTGGTCATGAAAGTTGGCGCTGGACAGCGAAAATTTATTACCCTCGCTTGTATCAATATCGTGGTGGCGGCCAATGCGGGCGGCGCATTTAGTCCATTTGGTGATATCACGACCCTGATGGTATGGCAAAAAGGGTTAGTGCACTTTGCCGATTTTTTCCATCTATTTATTCCTGCATTAGTCAACTTTGTCGTGCCAGCGGCAATTATGAGTATATTTATTCCGCATTATATCCCTGAGCCTGAAAAAGAGCAGGTTTACACTAAACCTGGCGCTAAACGTATTGTGGCGCTCTTCCTACTGACGATTGCTACTGCAGTATGTGCTCACTCTTTCCTTGGTATGCCACCAGTACTGGGGATGATGACAGGTCTTGGCTTCTTGCAATTCTTTGGTTATTACCTGCGTAAAACCTTTGATCGCTCCGTTGCTCGTGAACGAGCAAAGGCGGAGTTACGTCAGGATAAACAGCGTCTTCAACAGTTAGGTAGTGTCGTGCCGTTCGATGTGTTTAATCGGATCTCCCGTGCTGAGTGGGATACATTGCTGTTTTTCTACGGGGTAGTGTTATGCGTAGGTGGTCTTGGTTTTATGGGGTATTTAAGTCTCGTTTCTGAGGCCTTGTATTCCCATTGGGATGCGACCTTTGCCAACGTAGCCATCGGTTTGTTGTCTTCAGTCGTGGATAATATTCCGGTGATGTTTGCGGTGTTGACTATGAATCCAGATATGGCCTTAGGTCAGTGGTTACTGGTGACGTTAACCGCAGGGGTGGGTGGCAGTTTATTGTCCATCGGCAGTGCGGCAGGGGTAGCATTAATGGGTCAGGCAAGGGGGATTTACACCTTCGGATCACATTTACGTTGGACTCCTGTCATTGCGTTGGGATATGTGGCGAGTATTTTAGTACATATGTGGCTCAATGCTGCAATGTTCTAAAAACAAATGAAACATAATGTATCTTCGTTTATTTTTAGCATTAAATTTTTTATTGATGTAATTCACAGATTATTCATCTGATGGGAGTAGATGTCCTCAGATTACTGCGTTATTAAAGTTCAAATTGTATACTCGGCTTCAAGTTAAGTAATGCTAGGAGCCGAGATGCAAATTGGTGATTGTTGGTTTGATGCCCAAGAACATTTGTTAGTCGATGCCTCTGGCTGTCGCTGGATACTGAGTAGCGATGAATATCAAGTACTGAGTGTATTGGCTAAGCATCGAGGTAAGGTGGTTTCCCGCTTTGAATTAACGCAGTTATTGTCATCCTATGTTAAGGGTGCCCGTCGGTGTGATGATGCTCTCGATGATGTTATCAAGCGGTTGCGTTCTATATTAGGAAAAAAGCCATATTCTTTACTCGATACGGTACGGGGTGAGGGGTTTATTTTATATCCTTCATCAGTGTCGATTAATCATAAGCTGCTTGACTCCCCAACATATCAAATCAATCCGCTACAGTTCGCACTGATCATACTTGTGACCCTAATAGCCCTATGTGGGATTGGGGCTCATATTAGCCATCCAACGCAAATTGCACCAAATTATAGCCAGCAGATCCAGAAGCCAAATGGTTTGGCGTCAGAGGTTAAGTTCTACACTGGGCAATACTACTGTACGGAGATGAAGTCCCTCGTCGAACAAATGATGGGGCAAATTGAAGCGTGTGCCGTGTTTCCTTGGCAATCTGTGGCGGCGAATATTTCTATTGATCGCAAGTTAATCAGCTTTATTTTACGGGATAACCGTGAGAATGGGCTTAAGTTTCAGACGATAAAATTAATGTCTGACAATTTTATGAGTGATACTTCGCAACCTGATTGGTTAACACTTGCGGGGATATGTAGCTAAGATGGCATCCAGCATTTTTGCGTTAAGCCGTTTAAAACCATGGCAACTCCTGTTAATCATTATGCTCGGATTGGGGGGGCTGCTATATGGATATGGGCAGAGTGTTAGCCATAAAAGTTTACACTTAGATTGTCATGCTCAGTTATTCCAGCCACCTTTTTCCGATGCATCTTCGTCATTATTGCGCCATTCTTTATCGCTTTCGGTCCAAGTGCAGGGGCAAAAGGCGGCTTTAGATTATAGTTATGGCATTGATAATAAGGAGCTTGCGTCCATCAACTATTCTGGTGAGGTTAAACATTTTGACATTGGCACTATGACCTATCAATTTGATTTAGCTCAAGCGAATATCAAAATGGATCTGCTGCAAACAGAGCTCCCTGAGCCGATTCGAGAAGATGTGCAACGCTCAAGGGCTGCTTTAATCGCGCTGGGAACCATGAGCTTTAATATGCAGATTGTGGATATTAATCGTATTGATGACTATACCCTGATTAAATTTATGCCCAGTGGTAATTTATGGGCGTGTAGTAGTCGCTAATAACAAAATAGGCATCCAAACCTAGAGGTGGATGCCTATTTGATTAGGAGTCGATGAAAAGGATTACAACGGAACGACTGGAACTAAGGTCAGTTCATTATTGGCTTTGGTACCATAAATTTGAATCGCGACTTTAATTTGCGCCACGGCGCCACTTGGGTCCTGTTGCTGCCAATCAAGTCCTGCTATTTCAAACTGATATTGACCATTTTTTACCTCGGTTAATTTACCGCTGCATTCACCTTTGCTTTGGCAACGATAGCTTTGAGTGACATGCCAACGTTTCCATGCTTTAGCATTTGACGACGATTTATTCTTGTCAGGAAAGCCAAAATAGTAAATATCGTAGTTTTTAGCCGCAGTGATTGCCGCTTGTGACGCATCAGCCAATGTAAATAACAACGTGCCGGTATTGGGATCAAATTGCTTTACTGCCAGATTAATTTGCGTCGCCTCGTCAATACTCACGGTTTTTTCGACGGGCGGAGGTGGTGGCGGAGGTGTGATTTCCTCTGACTTGTTATCGTCACTACCACAGCCAGCAAGGGTAAACGAAGCTAGGGTTAACGCAAGTAATGGGTATTTCATCACTGCCTCCTTAATTAAAATGTCCAGTGTGGCAAGTGGTACATTCCATATCCGTTTTAACGCTTGCTGCCGAGCCTAATGTTCCTGTGCTGCCATGACAAACTTGGCAATCCTGAGCCTCAAGTGAAGGTTTGCTACCTGGTAAGGCTCCGATATTCTCTCCTTGATGGGCACGGTTTAGCAGTTCGACCAGGTAATACGCCATGGAAGCTGATAGGCGATAACAGCGTTCACCTTTTTTAGCAAAGGGTAGGCCTGATGCCCTAGACCAGTTACTAATAGAAGAGTGGCACAATACGCTCATGGCTTTTGATGAACTACCAACCAGAGCTGTTTTTTCTGCGGTTGAGCCTATGCCTGCAATAAATTCAGGGGAAGATAAAGGTAACGTTGTATTTTCATAATAACGGAATGTGTTAGCAATCACGGCGCTGTTCTGACCATTAATATCATCTAAGATATTGACTAACATACCGATAGCGTTGAGGTTACCACATAAGGTACCTTGGCCTGTGACCCCTGCAAAACCATAACCAGCAAGCGCGGTTGGGATAGTTTTAAACTTATCAGCATCGGCACTATTAGATTGCGCTAGCATAGTGACGACAGAGTGAAAGACTTGGTGCATACAGCCACCACCTGTCTCGTAGGCGAGTTTAGCGGTTGCCATGGGGTCTAGTGGTGCGTATTTGAGTTTTTCGCCGAGTGCTAATTGATATTGACCGTCGGCATTGGTCGCCGCAAAGGCTGACGTACCCATTAATGTTGCGCCCGCTGCCGCTGTGCTGATACCGATAATACGAGTTAATGCTTGGCGTCGATTAATGCTCATCATAAATTCCTCTTTAGTAATTGCTTTTATTTATCAATCAGAAAACTGGTTTGATGAAAGCCATTCTAGGGAGCTAAAAGATAAATAATGTGATTTGCCAGAGAGGATATTTCCCTTATTAGTGAAGAAGGTGTCGTTGAATTTTTAATTGCTTTATAAGGTTGAATTTTGGGTAATAATTCGCTTTTTTAGATTGTAATTTGTGCCGACACACATAATTTGTGATATTTATGTAAATTTGTAAGCATTTATCAGCCAACGCTATTGTTTGCAAATACCATTTACATCTGTGAACTAAAGCAGATTTTTATTTTATACACCCAACCTGCGGCTTATCTCACGAAATGTAATTATTTGCCGCCTTGGGTTAACAGGATCACAGTAATCATTAGAAGCCTTGCATAGACTTAATTCCATGATTTTATAGGCTTGGGGTTTTCTTTATGCAAGTGGGGAGCTGTTGGTTTGACAAAGAGCGTGGTTTGCTCGTCGAACAAGCTCGGAATGAATCTTGGCACCTTCCTCGTGCTGAGTTACAGGTGTTGACCTTATTGGTTGAACATCAAGGTAAACTGGTCTCAAAGCATGAGCTTAAGACTGGTGATGGTGAGCACCCACCGCTAACAGATACTTCACTCGCTCGCGCAGTATTTATGATCCGCTCGTTTCTTGGTCCGCAGTATGAAGGGCTGATTGAAACCGTCAAAGGCCAAGGTTATTTGCTACACAATACCCAAGGGCAGCGGTTAAAAAGCTTTCATTATCCTCGATTACAGTCACTACCTTGGTGGAGTGCGCTACTGGTTTTTGGTTTTATGCTAGCGATTTCGGGTTTTTATCTTAGCCGAATTGATCATAGTGTGCCGACTGAACCCTTGTTATCGACAGAACTTCCTTTGGCATCAGGACAACATATTCGCTTGCACCTTTACGCTAATTCTAAAACGAACAATACCATATTGTTTGAGTTAGGCGATCGATTGGGCCAGGGACTAAGCCGCTGCGGACAGAGTGATTGGTCCGAGGTTTATTCTTCTCTTTCACATGATAAACAAGTGCTTAACATTACTTTGCGCGGCCATAAGCTCGGGCAGTCCGTTATTCGAAACTTAAAGATAAGTGATTTTAGACGCCCTAAAGAGTTTATTGATGCACAGTGGCTACAGGAGATTGGGATCTGTGGCTAAGTGGCTAAAGTGGACGATAAATCTCACGATTCTCACTGCGCTGATTGTGGCTTGCGGGGTGATTTATCTGCAATCAGTCTCAAATAAGGCGGTGATCCTCAATTGCAGCTCCGAACTTTTTGATCGTCATGCTCAACGGGTTGAAGATGGTAAATACTATCTCTTAGTCGATGTACTGATCTCTGCGGGCAATGCACAGATTAATTATCGATATTTTAACCTCGATGGCTCCAGTGCAGGCACCATTCTGATGCAGGGCGAAGTGCAAAATATGGAACTCAATCGTATGGCCTACAACGTGTCGGTTAAGACCAAGACAGAATCTGAGGAGGTCGATAAAAAACATTGGCCAGAGCATATGAAGTATCTGTCTTATATTAGTAGCTTACATTTTAGTGAGTCAGGCAGACATAACCTTAGCATTGAGGTGCTTGATAGTGACCCAGACCAAGACTACGCCGTGGTATTGTTTCAGCCCAGTAATACGGTTTGTGGTTGTCGAATCGTCAATAGCCGAATTTAATCAGTGAATTTAGCGCGCTTTCGGTTTAGATTGTATTTTCGATGGTGTTAATGCTGATTCTTTGGCTCCAATCATTAAGGTTTTTGTGTTTAAGATACGTGTCAAACAAGAAGAATCCCTGTCGATTAAGTTCAGCCACCAGATGGAAAAGGGCGATAATCGTCAGCTTGACCTCTATTTCTTTTTACCTAAGGAAATGGGCATAGGTGCGCACACCTTAAACGAAGAAGAATATTATCATAGCGCCATTGTTGGCCGCCGTTCTTACTATTCCGAAGGTTTGCATTTACCGCTCGTACAAGGCCGTTTTGCCAGTATGAATCGCCGCACTGTGGAAGAGTTTAGGCTGTACTTAAACTTGTTTGCCTACCAATTTGCGGTAGCGGTTGAAAACGATGTCAAAGAGCTCAATCGGATTGCTGATGTTGAGCATTTTTATCTCGCGCTCGATGAGTTGTGTGAACAGATAACCCAATTGCTGAAAAAGTTTCGCCGTAATGAACCAGGCGATGCTAAATGGAAATCCTATTTTGAAAATGCGGATAACTATCTGTCTTGGTTTTGTGAGCAGCAACTGCTAAAAGTATTAGCCCACGCTACCCGTACCAGCGACTTTTCCGACATTCAAGAGCGAGTGTTGACTCTTTGTCGAAATGAATCAGCCTATCGTGATGCCAATAACTATAACTCGGCACAGACAAAACAAGATCCTAATCGAATTTCGAATAAGATGCTGTTATTACGGCGTTTGATTCAGCAAGGGGTCGTACTTAAAGAAGAGTTAAAACCGCTGGGGATCGGCCTTAAAAAGTTCACAACGGGGCTTGCCACGGCATTAGTGATGTTGGTGGTGTCGGCGCTGATTATTGAGGCACAGGGCGTTTTTAGCGGTTTTACTATTGCCCTCGTATTGACCTTAGCGGTGATATACGGATTTAGGGAAATCTTTAAGGACGATGTGCGTAATGCTCTTTGGCGCTTTATTCAGCGTGGTCGGCCGCGGTGGAGCCGTATCTTAAGGGATACCACTAGCCAGGCTGTTATTGCTAAACAATTGGTGTGGTTGGAGTTTATGCGACCACAGGATTTACCCGAAAAGGTAAATGAAATCCTAAAACACCGACATAGCCAGAACAAAGTCGATGCCGAGATCCTCCATTACAAAATTGCGACTCGGGTAAACCAAGGCGAGTTTCAGGCGGGCTATTCAACAATTCAAGAGCAAGTCAACTTTAGTTTTGTGCCGTTTGCCCGCTACTTAGAGCGGGGCAAAGCCAAGATTTACAAGGAGCTTGAGGGCAAAATCAGCCATGAGTCGGTCGAGCGTCGTTACCAGGTTAATCTGATTTTAGTGCTACGTGATGGCCGTGAAGAACCGGAATATGCCCGCTATAAAATCACGATGAACCGCTCTGCGATTATCGAAATCACCCAAAGCCAACTGCCAGATTCTTTTAATCCGCCCGTTAAGACGGATGGCGAGTAAAAGCCTGGCCGATATTCTGGTCGTTATTCTGTTTTGCCCGTTTGAGTGCAACCTCGGCATTGCTGAGGTATTGCTCCAGACTTTGTCCTTCTTGATAGCTAGCTATGCCAATGCTGATCCCTTCACCTAAACCGTTGCTGTTAAGCTTTTCTATGGTATTAAGGGCAAAGTGATGTGCCGCTGTTGCATCAGTATCTGGAAGTAATAACAACAGCTTACCCAGTTGCCAATGGAGTATTTGATAGTGGGTTGGTATCTCAAGTAATAGCTGAATTTCCACTTCTTGCTGGCGATTTTCGAGTTGATCGATATCGCTCATGTGGCTCAGTAATCCCTCTGGATTAATGTCCATCACGAGTAGACTCGAGTGGTTGCGGCTTTGGGGCGAAAGTGAAGCAAAATAGCGTTCTAAATCTGACAGGTGCTGCAAAATCGTGCTGCGATGTGGCACAAAACTGCGGGGTTCTGCGCCACGTTGGCCATCGACAGCTTGTTCTAAGGTACAGATGATGTAATCAATCTCACCGTCAGTCGCGACATGCCCCTTGAGGGTGGCCTGTAAACAATTGGAGTGACGTAGATTGGGTGAGCAAAGGATCTGGCCTTGCCATTGGCCTTGCATGCTGATTTGGGCAGTGATCCGTTGCCATTGATTACCTAAATCGTTAGACAGCAATGACGCTAAATCATGATTCAGATCGCCGTTGAGTTGCATGAGTTGATCAAATACGGGGTTAATTTTTATCAACTTACCATTGGCATCCGTCAGTGCGGTCGCCACCGTGGTATCACACAACAGCTCACTTAAGAATGCCTGGTTCTGACTGTTAATAATGGCGCTGATATCTTCAAGCGTGATCAACATATGGGGTAAACCTCGCCCTAATCGCGGGGCTTGTCGTACGTTGACTCTTAGTGTTGAACCCGTTTCATTGTCGAGCGACAAGTGACCAGACCATTCTCCCAATCGGTGCACTTGTTCGAGGATTTGCGTGTGCGTTAGATCATCGAGATTTAAGGCACGTTGCAGACTTCGATCGGTTAGTTCATCTTGGGGAACTCGAGTCGCTTCGGCCGCTTTAGGGTTGGCACTGATAATGCGCGCCTGTTCATTGGCTAATATAAAGCCTATTTCACTGTTAAACAGTGAGTTTGCAACGTCAATGCTGTATTGGCGTGAGCGATACTGTAACCGATACATGTGGCTAAGTAGAATGACCCAAGCGGCCAGTAACGTCAGAACTAAAGAAGCGACGATAACGATGTTCTGCCACTGCGAAAACTTTGAGGCAATATCGTCGTTACGGATATAAGAGAGTAAAAAATATTCCCGGCGCAGCTCGGGTTGGTTAGTGAGTTCAACTTTAAGGTAAACAAACGTCGCATCTTCACCGTGAAACTGGCCAAAGTTGCTCATCGACATTTCGCGCCATAGTGCCGGATAACTTTGGCGTAAACTCGCGCCTAAGGTATCAGGAATATGGGTTAACGGTGCAAGATCGCTTACCCCTGCATAGAGTAATCCTTGGGTATCCAGTACTAACATGGGGGATTTATTGCTTGAGAAAGCAGGTTTTATCGCCTCTAACATCTGTACCATTGAATTGTAGGTAACGAGATAACCTAAAGAGCTTTGATCGGGTTTTTCTAACCAGGTCATTTGATACATGTAGGGTTCGAGCATGCCATTGAGTGGCACAAACTCTAAAGGTGAGGTGAACACTTCTTTTCCACCTAAATTACGGCTAGAACCAAGAAGGGTTGCCGGAAGTGCATCCTGACTAAAGTTAGCCGGTGTTGCAAATTTATAATTTCCCTGAGGGTCGAAGAGGGCAATCCCTAGTAGTTCTGGAATATGCTCAACGAGTTCTTGCCAACTTGCCTGTAATTTTTGCTCTGCTGCAGGAGTTGGATTTTTAAGATATTGATTGAGTAGTTCATCCTTGGCGAACAACTGAGTGCGAAACTGCTGAAAGGCAACCTTATCTGTGATCAGCGTGCCTATTGTTTGTAATTCGCTATATCTTTGAGTTGCCCATTCTTCCTGTAACCTACGCTCACCTAAGGTAATGATTAAATTAGTTAAGATGATCATACCTATCACAAGCATCGATAACTGACTCGCAACAGCCAACAGGCGTTGGTGAGACCAATGCAGCCCTTGGGTCAATGAAAGTAATGGTGCGAGTGGATGTAGGCTTGGTTTGTTCTTCAGCATGGGCCGATTTTGAGTTGATGATCTGTTAATTTGGCTATGTTAACACGAATGAAATGTTACGACAGTGGCAAGTTGCTCGGTGATGGCGTTATCCCGAGCAAGAGATTCAATCTAGTGGAGAGTCAAGGAGCTTGCTAGCCGAGTGTGCCGAGTACTCTGTGTTTAAACTCGCAGCCAGTTGCGAGCACTTGCTCACGGCAAAGGTCGATATCTACTCCGTCTAATCCTTCAATCGCTGAGACTTGCACTCGCTCAATATAGTGGGGTGCGAGGGCGATAAAGGCATTTACCGCGGCGTAGGAGTCTGCAAGTTTAGGTCGGCAATGTTGGTTATAGGCCGCTTCATTATCGGCATTGAGTGAGATAGATAAGCCATCAACACATTCAGCCAGTTCGGGCAGGATGTTACGTCGATGCACAAGATTACCCAATCCATCGGTATTTACCCGAACTCGACCGCCTCGACGTTTAATTTCCTTGGCGACGGCAAGCAGCGTTGGAAGATTCATAGTCGGCTCGCCATAGCCACAAAACACATATTCCTCAAAGTCTTCCACATTGCCTAACAGCGGGATAATTTCCTCCGGTTTGGGCTGGTGGGTTAGTGCCAATTGATATTCATGGATTTGCTTGCTGCCATTGTGTTTCGGACAAAAGACACAACGCAGAGTACAGCGGCCAGTGATGTTGAGATAACGGCTTTTACGAATGTCGTAGACCAAGGTTTCGGTTGCGCAGGTCTCATTGGTACAGACTTCTGCGGTAGTATGGCCATTGGCTAAGGTCTCAGTGGCGATGAGCGGTTCAGGTTTGGCTCTAGCTGTGTGTGAGTTTGGCATACAACGACTTTATTTGGGTCTAAGCGATAACTTAAGGTGAGTGTAACCAATGCCCACAGGGATAACTGCCACTTAGATCGCACTACGGGTTTTAGGATGGCGCACTGTAAAAGCAAAAGAGAGCCTAAGCTCTCTTTTTATGGGATTCGCATAGATTACAGACGATAACTAATCCCGCTTATAGTCTGACTCATGTATGGCATCCAAGGAGATACTGTGGCTCTCGTTGATATGCAATGGAGTATCCTGTGTTTTTTTCGGACGCCACCACCAATGGTAGAAGCGGCTACCAAGGCGCTTAACATCATCGAGTATGATATACAGCAGCGGCACTAAGATTAAGGTGACGACTGTTGAGAATAGGATACCAAAGGCGAGCGAAGTCGCCATGGGGATCACTATCTGCGCCTGTAAGCTGCGCTCAAGAATAATAGGCACTAGACCGACAAAGGTGGTCAATGAGGTCAAGATAATCGCCCTAAAACGATAACATCCTGAATCGACCGCTGCTTGCCTCACCGATTGACCTTGTTCACGAGCTCGGTTAACAAAGTCAACTAAGATCAGCGAATCGTTCACCACGACCCCTGCAAGTGCAACGATACCACAAAGACTCAACACACTCATGGCAAGCCCTTGGATCAAATGCCCAAACAGGGCGCCGATAATCCCAAAAGGGATCACTGACATAATGATCAGTGGCTGGCTGTAGGATTTAAGCGGCACAGCCATCAAGGCATAGATGGTAAACAGTGCAAAGAAGAAACCTTGTATCAATCCGACCATGGCATTCTGTTCATCCAAACTGCCACCATCGAGAGCCGTTTGAATCTTAGGATATTTTGCCTGAAGTTGCGGCAAGTAATCTTTCTGGATTTCATTAACGACTTTAGAAGGTTCAACCTTGTTTTTATTCGCGTTAGCGTTAATGGTTATTGCTCGCTTACCATCGACACGGGTAATAGACGCATAAGATTCACCCTTTTCGACTTCAGCAACGGTGGAGAAAGGTACCGACTTACCTTGCGGCGTTCGGATCAACATATTCTCCAGATAGCCAACGGTACGGCGCTGTTCTAAGGGATAGCGAACCATGACTTTGATTTCTTCTTTATTACGTAAAATACGTTGTGCTTCATAACCGTAGAAGCCGTAACGGACTTGGCGTGCTAAATCGGATAAGGTTAAACCTAATGCTTCCGCCTCGGGGCGGATTTTTAAACGGATCTCATGGCTGCCCGAGGAAAAGTTATCGGCGATATCATACACTCCCTCGTAGGTCGCTAGCTTTTGCTTAAGATCGCGAGCCGCAGCTGATAATTCATCTAAATCACTTGAGGTTAATCTAAAAGAAATATCGCCACCACCGCCACCACCGTTACCTCTAGCGTTAAAGTCGAGTTTCTTGACTGACAATAACTCGGGCAATTGTTCACGCCACTCGGTAGCAATGGTTTCACCGTCGACATTCCGATCTTCACCCTTAGTTAGTTCGGCAAAAATAAAGGCAGAGGTGCGTGAGCTCATGTTGATAAAGCTGTGCTTCACCACTTCGCTGCCGTTATCTTTCTCCATTTTTGCGTTCATTTTGTACAGGGCTTCTTCAATCTCCTGTACCACCTTGAGGGTGTTTTGTTCTGAGCTTCCCTCATCCATTTCTAATTGAACTTGGATAAAGTCGGAAGGAATATCAGGGAAGAACACCCAGCGCACTTTCCCGCTTGCCACTAAAGCGACAGACAAAATCAGCACACCTATAAAGGCTGCGACAACGTTGTAGCGATGTTGGATACAGCGCTCGAGGAAATTGCGGTAACTGTGGTGAATAAAGTGTTGAACACGATTGTTAAATTTTTCTTTAAAGCGCCCAAAGAAACCCGTAGGTTCCCCTGGTTTTTTAAACTTCATATGGGCCAAGTGTGCTGGGAGAATAAATTTAGATTCAACCAGTGAAAATGCCAGACACATGATGACGATCATGCCGATGGATTTCCAAATAATTCCCATCGGACCTGAAACCATTAGCATAGGGATAAAGGCGGCTATGGTGGTTAATACCCCAAAGGTGGCGGGCATGGCGACCTTTTGCGCACCGCGGATCACATTGTCAATCGAATGTCCGTGGCGTTCGACCTCACTGTAAGCGCTTTCCCCTATAACAATTGCGTCATCGACCACTATCCCCAAGACCAAAATAAAGGCAAACAGTGTCAGCATGTTGATGGTCATGGAGAAAGGTTCAAGCGGCATGATCAGCATTGTACCGAGGAAGCACACGGGGATGCCCATCATCACCCAGAAGGCGAGTTTAAGATCGAGGAACAACGCCAAAATCACAAACACTAACAGTGCGCCATAAAACATGTTCGACATCATCATGTTTAAACGGCCCTTGAGGTAATGAGTTAAGTCGCCCCAAGTATCCAATTGAGCATTCGCAGGTAGGGTTGCACGACGTTTCTCGACGTAGTCTTTTACCTGCTGAGCAATATCGAGGGCATTTTGATCGTTGACGCTGGTGACTTCGATAATCGCGGCGGGTTTGCCGTTAAAACGGGTGTACTCTAGACGCTCTTCAAAATCGTCCTTAATGGTGGCAACTTGCGGTAACATCACCCGGCTACCGTCGGCACGGGTAGTGACAACGATATTGGCAAAATCATCGCCTGTATAGGCTTGACCTTTAGTGCGCAGCAGAATGTCGCCATCTTCGGCGCGTATCGAGCCGCCTGGTAAGTCGATGGAGGAGTTTTGTACTGCCGTTGCGACTTGTGAGAAAGTTAAGCCGTATTCCCGCAGCTTATCTTCCGAGACTTCGATACCGATTTCATAGTCGCGAACTCCCGTGACTTTAGCACGGGTTACGGCGGGGAGCTGGGTCAAATCATCACGCACCGATTTGGCTAGCTCCTTCATATCGTGCAGTGACATATCTCCGTACACCGACACCCAAATCACGTTGTTTTCGGGCTCGATTTTAAAGATTTGTGGTTTTTCGATGTTAACCGGGAAGGTGGAAATCGCATCCAGTCGTAACTTGGCTTCATCGAGTACGATTTGGACGTCGTAGTCGTCTTCCACTTCTACCGTGATTGAACCAACACCTTCACTGGCAACCGAGGTGACTTTTTTAATGCCGTTGATATCTTGAATGGCTTCTTCAATCTTGATGTTGATGCCTTCTTCGATTTCCTGTGGCGCAGCACCTGGGTAAGCAACGGTAATACTCAATAAATTCAGGTTGAAAGAGGGAAATACCTCTTTATTGATCAGCACTGTGCTAAACATCCCGCCAATCAGCAGTGCCCACATTAACAGGTTCGCTGCCACGCTATTGCGGGCAAACCAAGCTAAGATCCCTTTTTGCGTATCCATTATTTTACTCCAGTGGCCGCAAGACTCGACTCAGGAGCATCTTCCTTAGGCGTCTGCACTGGTTTTGTTTCTTCGCCTATCACTTTGACTAATTGGCCATTGGCCATGTTATTAAAGTGAGTGATAGCAACTCGCTCACCGGTTTTTAAGCTGTCCTTGATAAATACGTTTTCAAGATCGCTACGCACGACATTCACATGGCGCATTTCGACGATATTGTTATTGTTAATCAAGGCGACATGCTCATTGCGTACCACATGGCGAGGCAGTTTGACTATACCATCGACGGTGCGGCCCTTAATCACGGCGTTGACAAAACTGCCGTATTTCAGTGGTAAACTGCCTTGGGTTTTGTGCTCTCGCAGGTAAGGATCTTTTATCTCGGCGACGAGGTAAACCATGCGGTTATCGGCATCAATCACCCCTTCGCTGCGGATGATATTGCCTATCCAGGTATTTTCCTTGCCTGCCAATGAGGCGCTTAAGGTGACTTGGGTATCGGGATTATCGACGGATTCCAAATAGGCCAAATCATCGTTAGAGATAGGTAGGCGAATTTCTGCAATGCGGGTGTCATACAGTTCACCAAGATTTGTACCTAGGGTAACGTATTGTCCTAAGTCGACATTTCTTGCCTTGATAATGCCATCAAAGGGCGCACGAATAACGGTACGTTCTAAGTTACGCTGGGCGCGAGCTAAAGCCGCCTGCGCATATTTAACGTTAGCTTGTTCTTTTTTCAATTGAGGGATGCGCAAACCGAGTTCAGGCGGCAATCCTTTGTCGTAACCCTTAAACTCAATTTTGGCAACTTCGCCGCGGGCGATTTCCTCATTGAGTGCTGCGGTTGCTTGAGCCAATGTCGCTTCGGCTTGCATTAAGTCGGCTTCGTAATCTGAAGGTTCGATCTGGGCAAGTTGGTCGCCTTTTTTCACTATGCCACCGGCAACAAATTGAGGTGAAATCGTCAGCATCCGCCCTTGGACTTCAGTCACCAGTTGCGTTTTATATTTGGGCGTGACAACACCGTAGGAGGGTAAGTTAAGCGAAACCGTTTGTTGCTCAACCTGGGTGACATCCACTATCGGGATCGGCATTTCTTCGGGTTTCTGCTCAGGTGTCTCCTTGGTTTTCATCAGCAAACCAGCGCCAACAATAAAGAGCAGTAAGATAAAAAAAGGAGATAATCTCCTCAGTAAGGTTTTGATCATATGATTGTTACATCCGTGCTAAATCGCTTAATGCGCCTAAAGTATCAGAGTCAGGCTGCGCAATAAATTTATTTTTGTAAATAAAATGTGTCTAAAGATGATGCTATCGAGTTTGTGTCCTGTTACCGCGTCGGTTTAGTTTGCTGAGGATACAATTGCGTAGGAGTAGAGTGTTTTTTGTCATATAGGGTTCCACCCCGTACAAAAATATTTGCTAGGTCAATGAGCATAAAAAAAGCCGCAATTTTGCGGCTTTTAGGCGGAGGTAAGTATCAGCTTATTCCAAGATTAGAAAACCTAGGACTGTTTTTTGCGGGCAATTTTGCTCGCTTTTTTTGCCGCTTCTTTTTTGCTGGTTTTTTTCGCCGCTTCTTTGGCTTTTACTTTTGCCTTTTTCTTGGATGGAACTCGCGCCTCTTTGTGCTTAGGACGTAATTCCTCAATGATTCGGCGTTTAAGGGGTTGCTCAATATAGCGCTCAATCTTACCAACGATGCGCATATCATGGGCCTCAGCCAGAGAAATTGCCGTACCTTTGGCACCCGCGCGGCCAGTACGACCAATACGGTGGATGTAGGTATCGGCTGAACGTGGCATATCGAAGTTAATCACGTGGGTGATATCATCAATATCGATACCGCGGGCAGCCACATCGGTCGCCAGCAATACATTCACTTCGCCCTTAGTAAAACGACTTAAAGCTTGGAAACGTTTCTTCTGTTCCATATCTCCGCGCATAAAAGCACAAGGGATGCCGGCTTGAAGTAACTGACCTTCGAGGCTAGAGACCACATCGCGAGTCTTCACGAATACGATGGCGCGTTTTACTTCTTCCTGTTTTAACAGGTGGCAAAGCAGGGCAAATTTATGGTCTTTATCATCGGCGAGATGGATCCATTGGTGGATCTTGGCTTTCTCTTTGCGCGGTGCATCAACATCGATTTCGATAGGATCATTAAGCACTTCGCGGGCAAAGCGGATAACACCACTGCCTTCAAGGGTGGCTGAAAACAGCATATTCTGCTTGCGGCCTTGGGCTTCGAGTGCGATGGCTTTAACCACGGCAGAGAATCCCATATCGAGCATACGGTCAGCTTCATCGATGATCAGTATGTCGACGGATTCTGCACTGAATTTACCTTTATCTAAATATTCCATCAGGCGACCCGGTGTCGCGACCAGAATATCGATATTGCCCTTTAGCGCTTCTTCTTGAGGTGCATAGGGCACTCCACCCGTGATAATGGCAATATTTAGCCCTTGGTCTGTGGCTAAATGGCAGGCATAGCGGTGAATTTGGCTCGCCAATTCACGGGTTGGGGTAAGAATTAATACACGCGCTTGACCCGAGTAACGACGCGGGAAGTCGATTAAATGTTGTAGCGCGGGTAATAAGAAACTGGCGGTTTTACCTGTACCCGTCGGGGCGCGCGCCAAAATATCCCGTTGCTCTAAAGCATGCGGCAACGTTTCTTGTTGGATTGTGGTGGGCGTATTGTGCCCCATGGCTTTAAGTGACTCTAATAAGCTAGGGTCAAGCTGGAAATCTTCAAATTGCATGCGCAGCGTCTCGACGAATAATAGCCCAGCATTATAAAGCTTATGCCTGTTAACTTAAATAACTTAATCCCAATGGCTTCGCTTTTCGGTGACGGGGTTGATAGAAAGGCCTCTTTTACTCTGAACCCCACGGATAAATTCGCAGTGATAATGTGATTTGTCGCATTTTGAGGCAGACAATTGGTAAAACTTGTATAAGATAAAAGTGATTTTTGTAACAAATGTCTGGCGTTTATTCAGAGTGTTTGATGGATTGTATCCGCGTGGTTTGGCGTTTAAGCAATAAATCGATGCCATTTATAGACCATACTCATCATTTTATGGCCCCTAAGCGTTAGCCCTAGTTGAATTGGCAAACCATTTCGGCGTGATTCTATTTATTTAATATGGGCTTGAATATTATGATTTTTAATTGGTTATCATCTTTTTTTACTTCATCTCAAGATAGCCTGTTACTCAATGTTTATTACGACCCTTTATTGGTCGCTATTTCTATTTTTATTGCTATTTTTTCTGCCTTTATGGCGTTTCAGGTTGCGACACAAGCCGCACGAACCCAATCTAAATCGCGACAGCAAATCATGTTATTCACTGGCAGTCTTGTCCTCGGTGGGGGCGTGTGGTCAATGCATTTTATTGGCATGCTGGCCTTTAATTTATGCACTCCAGTTTCTTATCAGTTTGGTCTTACTGCCTTATCGGTGTTACCCAGTATTGCAGCCTCGTGGGTGGCGCTTAGCCTACTATCTCAACCACGTATTCGGTTTCCCCAAGTATTGATTGGCGGTGTTTTAGTGGGTGTCGGTATTGGGGTAATGCATTATGTGGGGATGGCTGCCATGGATATGGCGCCATTATTGCGTTACGACCCTCTAATATTTGCTCTGTCGATTATCGTTGCGGTGATTTTAGCCATTATTGCACTTTGGGTTCGTACTGGACTGAATCAGTTTATCTCATCCAGCATGAGCACTATTACGAGTAATTTTATTGCCAGTATCGTGATGGGATTGGCGATTGCTGGTATGCATTACACGGGTATGGCGGCGGCACGTTTTGTTAAACCCGCTGGACTAGAGCTTAGCGAACAAACGTCTGAAATTTCGTTTTATCTTGCGCTCGGGGTATCGATTATTACCGTCGTCATTATCTGCTTAGTGCTGATTGTGAATGTGATCTTTAAATATAAAGATCTGTCTTTACTCGCTAAATCAAACGAAGATCGAATGCTGGCTATGATGGATACCGCAGTGGATGGCATTATCACCATCGATGGTCAAGGTATTATCGTTAGCGTAAACCAAGCGGTGACGCGTATCTTGGGGTGGCCCTCGACAGAGTTACTTGGTAGCAATGTCAAAAAAATTGTGCCTGCCTCCATTCGCCCCCAGCATGATAGTTATATCGCTCAATATGTTAAAACCCGTGAGGCACAGATTATTGGTACGGGGCGAGAGGTGCTGGCGCAGCATAAAAATGGCCATTTAGTGCCCGTCCGCCTCGGTATTGGGCATATGATGCAAGGCAAATCCCATTACTTTGTCGGTTTTATTTCCGATCTCAGCCAGCGAAATGAGATGGAGCAAGAGCTGAAAAATAATGAGGCCAAGCTGAGATCGTTGATCAGTAATATCCCCGGGGTGGCCTATCGCTGTATGAATACTCAAGGCTGGCCCATGGTTTACATCAGCGATGCGGTATTTAATATCACGGGATACCCGGCTTCAGATTTTGAGCTTCCTAACGCTAAACGTTTATTCTCTTCGCTTTATTATCCCGATGATGTCGATACTATTTACGCACAAGCACAGCCACCAACCTTTTCAATGGAATACCGTATTATCCGTGCCGATGGTGAGGTGCGTTGGCTGTTTGAGCATGGAAATTATATTTTTGATGAGCAAAATCCAGACGGGTGGATTGATGGTTTTATCATGGATATTACTGAACGTAAGGTAATGGAGCAGGATCTGGTGGCCGCGAAGAATACTGCGGAACAAGCTGCCGCCGCTCGC
The DNA here is from genome assembly GCF_016859145.1 of Shewanella sp. LZH-2. Lineage (NCBI taxonomy): Bacteria > Pseudomonadati > Pseudomonadota > Gammaproteobacteria > Alteromonadales > Shewanellaceae > Shewanella > Shewanella sp. LZH-2. Next base: position 3,699,998 of record NZ_CP069350.1, on the reverse strand, counting down.
TCAGCCTTCTTGGCCAATATGAGCCATGAGATCCGTACCCCAATGAATGCCATCATAGGTTTTAGCGATATTTTGTTAGAGTCATCCTTGGATTATGAGCAACAAAAGCAATTATCAACCATTAATCGTTCGGCCAAATCATTATTGCATTTACTCAATGATGTTTTAGACAGTGCCAAACTCGACAAAGGCAAGCTGGAACTTGAAACCCGCGTTTTTTCTTTAACGGCTGAGATCGATACTGTTATCTCAACCTTGTGGTTGCAGGCCCAAAAGCAGCATTTATTACTGGAAGTGGATATCGCGCCAACGATGGGAACCCACTTTATGGGGTCGCCTGAGCGGATACGCCAAGTGCTGCTCAACTTAATAGGTAATGCTGTTAAATTCACCGCAGAAGGAAAAGTGACCGTAAGAGTCTTCTCTCCGTTAGACAATCAAGTGACATTTGAAGTTATTGATACTGGGATTGGTATGTCGCCAGAGCAGCTTGAGCGAGTGTTTGATGCTTTTTCCCAGGCGGATGCCTCTATGAGCCGTAAATACGGTGGTACTGGCTTAGGTACTACTATCAGCAAACAATTAGTAGAGTTAATGGGCGGGCATATTGAGGTTGAAAGCCGCTTAGGTTTGGGTAGTACCTTCCGATTTACAATTCCTCTCATTCAAAGTGTTGAAAACTTGACTCTACCGAGTTATGACAAGGTGTCACTGCCTCCATTAACAATACTGGTAGTTGATGATATTCAACAAAATATTGATCTGCTTTCAGTATATTTAACTCGACATGGACATCGAGTGATTACTGCCCGTGATGGTGAGCAGGCTCTATTACGAATGCAAAGGCATGATATTGATATCACCTTAATTGACTTACAGATGCCAGTAATGGATGGCTTAACCGCAGCAAGGCGTAGACGCCAACAGGAGCTTGAATCCGGGTTAACCTACATGCCGATGATTGCGTTAACAGCGAGTGTGCTTGAACAGGATAAACTCGAGACAAAACAAGTAGGAATGGATGGTTTTGCTAATAAACCCATTGATTTTTATTTATTAAATGTCGAAATCGCCCGCGTATTAAACCTTGAACTTTCTACACAGTCATTCAATAAAAATGAGCCCGATCTCAATGCCATCATCGATGAGCAAAGAGGGATACAACTCTGGGGAAGTAAAGCAAAGTTTATCCAAGAATTAGAAAAGTTTATCGCTCAATGGCCCGAAAAGTCTCGGCAGCTTGAGCAGGCAATTAACCAATCGGATCGGGATGCGATTGTCCAGCAAGGTCATGGATTAAAAGGCATTTCTGGCAATTTAGGCTTATTCCGATGCATGGCCTTGTTTGCGGCATTAGAACAAATGGCTGACTCAGAGCCACAGGTTTTAGTGGCTAGACAGCAGTTATTCAATGAACTTGAATCAACCATAGTGCAGATCACTCGTTATGTGCAGCAACTCGCTCACTATAAAGACGTGCAGATATCTAATCCTCAGACTGATCCAAACCAAGCTTTACCGCATATTGATGCTTTAATTGCGGCAGTACAACACCACTCCTTTGAAGAAGCTGATTTAACCGCCATTGAAAATCTATCGGTCCATCAACCCATGGTAAACACCATTGTTGATGCCCTCGATAATTTTGATTTTGATATTGCCCATACTGAATTAGTTAAGTTGCGGCTTGTCATTAGCTCAAATAAGGAATAGCTATGCAGATTGCGACTGACGATAAGAAGACCTTATTACTGGTAGACGATGAGCCAGTTAATTTGCGGGTTTTGAAACAAATATTGCATCAAGACTATCGTTTGATTTTTGCTAAAAGTGGTGAAGAAGCATTGCATCTTGCCAAGGTTGAGCTGCCGGCTTTAATTTTACTCGACATCATGATGCCTGATATGACGGGTTTAGAAGTATGCCAAGCACTTAAAAGCATGCCTGAAACCCTGCCGATTCCAGTGATCTTTGTGACTGCGCTTAACGACGAGCATGATGAGGCGGCAGGTTTTGACGTAGGTGGTGTTGATTACATAGTCAAACCTGTGTCACCAACCATAGTTAAGGCTCGCGTTAAAACCCATCTCTCCCTTGTGCAGGCAGATGAATTACGTCGAACACGTCTGCAAGTTATTCAACGCTTAGGTCGCGCCGCCGAATATAAGGACAACGAAACCGGCACCCATGTAATGCGCATGAGCCACTATGCTCAAATCTTGGCGTTGGCCTATGGTCTTAGTGAGGCACAGGCGGATGACTTATTACATGCAGCACCTATGCATGATATTGGTAAGATTGGTATTCCCGATAGCATTATGCTTAAGCCTGCTAAACTCACCAAAGACGAGTTTGCTATTATGAAAACTCACCCCCATATCGGTGCTGAAATTATCGGTGAAGCCGATTCTGAGTTGTTACGGTTAGCAAAATCAGTGGCACTTACCCATCACGAAAAATGGGATGGTACGGGTTATCCAAATGGCCTAAAGGGAAAAGACATCCCGCTTGAGGGGCGCATCGTTGCCCTTGCTGATGTGTTTGATGCGCTCACTAGCAAACGTCCTTACAAAGAAGCTTGGTCGATTGCAGAAACGATGGCGTATCTTCATGAACAGAGTGGCTCCCATTTTGACCCTGAGTTAGTGCAGTTATTTACCGAAAATTTAGATAAAGTGATTGAAATTAAAAATAAATGGATAGATAAGTAGCCATTGGTTTATCAGGCGCCTAACTAGCATGCCTATAGCTTAAGATAGAAATCCTTTGTCAGTTCGACCATTTGATTCGTGTAACTTCCCTCTAATCCACGGATGGTGAATACGGTTTGCAGGCACTGGCTCCCCTGTGTTTTAGTCAATAACAGCAAAACGCGATTGGCGGCTTTATTCTCCACACTTTTAACCTGTACCTCTTGCCTGAGATAAAGTGCGAACTGATTTAGGCAGACTTTAAAGCGTATAAGACTTTGAATCGGCAATATAAGGCTTGCAGAACCCTCAGGTGATAAGCATTGGGAGATTGCTTTTAGCAATGGCTCAAATCCTAAGGTATCGGTATGGCGCGCCATCGCTCTATGCTGGTCGTTCGCCTTGGGGCCATGTTCGAAATAAGGCGGGTTGCAGATGATATGATCAAAATATCCGTAATACTGAGTTTGCTGGCAAAAGTCTTGAATATCGCTATGGATAATACTGAGCCTGTCCGCCCAAGGACTTTGCACCATATTGAATTGGCATGCGGCGGCGGCTTTTTCCTCAAGCTCCACCGCGGTGATCTGCCCAAGGCTTCGCTGCGCTGCCATTAAACTCAATAATCCACTTCCGGCCCCTATATCTAGAATGTGTTTTGCCTGAGCAAGCGGTGCCCATGCGCCTAATATCACGCCGTCGGTGCTAACGGGCATGCCACAATTAAGATCATCAATGTGGAATTGTTTAAAGGTAAAAGCCATGAAAACTCATTTATCCGATGAATAAGGGAATGCGATTTAAGATCGTGGCTATTTTAAAGGGCGAGTTGTGCTTTCGCTAAGATTTTTATGGTTATGAGTCGGGCGCATTGATGTTTAAAGATTCGTCCTGAAACCCCAACATACCCTAATCGCTCTATTCTTCCAATGAGATCGCGTTTGTGTATTTTTGTGCTGTTTTGAGTCTAAGTTCACTTAATTGGCGGTTTAATTTATTACCTTGGTAACTCATTGTTAGCAGTTAATTAGCATTGGAACGCTTTTTTCGATAAAAACTATCTTACCTGTTGTATTGATTTTTGAATTCTGATATTAGTTTCGCCCCCATTTTTAATCAATTTTATGATTAACGGATAGGTGAACGGGTTTTTAGGTGAATAAATCGGCAATGAAGCCAATTTTTAGTTCATTTTTGTTTATAAACTCAGCAGATATCGCACATATTTACCACGGAATTGTGTAAACATAGATTTGCACTCCGGATGGGCTTTGTTTTAGCTATGGCTAATCGACACATAATCACTTAAGTTTATTAAAAACAATAAGACAAGATGGGGCTTTCCGTGCAAGACAATCAGATGAGTATTGGGGATACATTAGGCTTAGGTTTTATGACCTTCGCATTTTTTTTGGGGGCAGGTAACTTAATTTTTCCTCCCTTTGCGGGGATGTTAGCTGGGGAGAACATGCTCCTTGCGATGCTAGGGTTTCTCATCACTGCCGTAGGTTTACCTTTGGTCGGGCTCATTGCTGTTGCTAAGGCTCAAGGTAAGGTTATGGCGATGTTGCCTGTGTTTGCGGCAACGGCATTAGCCATTGCGATTTATATCATCATCGGGCCTGCATTTGCAGCGCCGCGTACCGGTCTAGTGGCCTATGAAATCGGTGCTAAGCCCTTTATTGATAACACCACAGCAACCATTATGCTTGGCAGTTTATCGCTTAATCTGTCGCAACTAATTTATACCTTGTGCTTCTTTACTGTGACTATGCTGCTGGCATTGTTCCCCGGGAAATTACTCGACAGCGTCGGTAAAGTATTAACCCCTATCCTATTGTTATTACTAGTAGGTTTAGCCTTATCTGTGGTGTTTTTACCCGCTTCTGATGTTGGCGCGGCCGTAGGTGATTACAAAAACCATCCGCTGACTAAAGGTATCCTTGAAGGCTATAACACTATGGATACTTTGGCATCTTTGATGTTCGGTATGTTGATTATCGATCTGCTGCGTAAAAAGGGCATCGAGCAGCCTAGCGCACAGACTAAGTACCTTATTCGCGCTGCCTTTATTGCCGCAGCGGGTCTTGCCTTTGTTTATGTGTCATTGTTCTTTTTAGGTGCCACGGCGGGTGATATTGCCGCAGGTGCTAAAAATGGCGGTGAAATTTTAACTAACTATGTGACCCGTGAGTTTGGCAATTTAGGCACTGTGTTGTTATCGGCAGTGGTAACGTTAGCTTGTTTAACTACGGCGGTGGGATTAGTGAGTGCGTGCTCTGAGTTTTTCAATGAGCTAATGCCAAAGCTGTCTTATCGTTTTCTGGTGATTATATTAAGCGCTATCTGTGCTGTGATTGCGAACGTTGGGCTGTCACAACTGATTAATATCAGCATTCCGGTATTAATGACGGTTTACCCTGTGGCTATTGCACTGGTCGCGGTAACCTTTTTAACTGAATATTTCCCTCGTCCGCAGTTTGCTCACCGTGCGACCCTGTCTGTGGCACTCCTGTTTGGCATCTTTGACGGTATGAAGGTTGCCGCAAAAAGCCTCACGGGTGAAGACGGTAAAGGCGTGACTGAAGCGGCGCAGAGCTTTATCGATCTCGTCAGTGGTATGTCTCCCACCCTGTCTCTCCTACCGCTGTATGAAGAGGGAATGGCGTGGTTATTGCCAACCTTAGTGGTCATTGTGCTGTGTTTAATGATTCGCGGTGGCGGTGCAAAAGCAGTCACTGCCGCCTAAATAAAGGCGACTGCCAGTCGCGGAGAAATTAAGTTAATATCAACGGCGTATCTACCATACGCCGTTTTTTATGGAGTTTTCGTGGCTAAAACCTATCAGTGTGATCCGCTTATTGATGCATTTCTTGATGATCTTTGGTCTAGTAAGGGCTTAAGTGACAATACCTTGAGTGCCTATCGCACCGATTTACGCCATTTTGATCGCTATCTGCAAAGCCAAGGATTGGGTTTGTGCGATGTGGGTCAAGCTGACGTTCGTGCTTACTTAGCTTATCGGGTCGAGCAACAATTTGCCCGCACTAGTAGTGCACGTTTGCTGAGTAGTTTACGGCGTTTTTACACCTATTTATTGCAGGCCAAGCAGATTGCAGGCGATCCCATGGCACTGATTGAATCGCCTAAGTTAAGTCGGCATTTACCTGATTCTCTAAGCGAGTCACAGGTTGATAGGTTACTGGGTGAGCCCAATGTGGACGACCCCGTTGAATGCCGCGATAAAGCTATGCTTGAGTTGTTATATGCCACCGGACTGCGGGTGAGCGAGCTGGTGGGATTAACCATGGAGCAGATGAGCTTGCGCCAAGGCTTAGTGCGGATTGTGGGTAAGGGCGGTAAAGAGCGTTTAGTGCCAATGGGTGAGGTAGCAATAGCCGCCGTAGAACATTACTTAACTTTGGCGCGGCATGAACTCTTAGGCTATGTTCAATCTGACGTGGTGTTCCCTTCAAAGCGATCGCAGATGATGACGCGGCAAACCTTTTGGCATCGTATTAAGCTCTACGCGAGCCGAGCTGGAATTGAAACTGAACTTTCACCCCATACCTTGCGTCATGCCTTCGCCACCCATTTACTCAACCATGGCGCCGATCTTAGGGTTGTACAATTACTTTTAGGTCACAGTGACTTATCGACAACTCAAATCTATACCCATGTGGCCCGAGCGAGATTACAAGAGTTACATCAGCAGCATCATCCACGGGGATAGGCTTTGTGGATCACAAAACCGTGAATGGTTGAATTTAGTTACAGTATAAATTTGCATTCTATTTGGCTTGTCTGTAACTTTTTGCCCCCATACAGGGTCTATTAGCCTGACCCATATGTCGCAGTAGCGATTTACTTAATAGGAAGTCCCCATGAAGTTGACCCGAGCATTATCTTTAGTTTTCGCGCTTGTTGTTGCGCCTCTGGCCAGCGCCGCAACGGCGACCACTCCAGACACTGCTGCGATTAAGCAAAAACTCAGTGAAATGTTAGATGTTGAAGTGATTTCAATGCAGGATTCGCCCATCGAAGGTTTATATCAAGCTATGACTAATCGCGGCGTGCTCTATATCAGCCGTGATGGTTCAAAAATGTTCCACGGTAATTTATACGATCTTGATAAAGGGATGAAAAACCTGACTGAAGCGGCACTTGCAGGCCCTCGTTTGGCGATGATGAAGCCGCTTGAAGATCATATGTTGGTGTATAAAGCGAAAGATGAAAAACACGTTGTAACTGTGTTTACCGATGTGAGCTGTGGTTATTGCCGCAAGTTACATAGCCAAATGGCCGAGTATAACAAGTTGGGTATTACCGTACGTTACTTAGCCTTCCCACGTGCGGGTGTGCCATCTGCCAATGCCGATGAAATGCAGGCCATTTGGTGTGCTAAGGATCCATTAAAAGCCATGACTGAAGCCAAGGCGGGTAAAAAAGTCTCTGCCGCGACCTGTGATGCTAAAATCGCCGAACAATACGAATTAGGTACCAGCTTTGGTGTTAACGGCACGCCTGCTATCGTGTTAGAAGATGGCAATATGATCCCAGGATATCAACCACCTGCGGATTTATTACGTACTTTAGAAGCGCGCCAATAGCTGCAATTCGGCTAAACTTATCCCATTACCATTAAAGGTGAGCCTAAAGCTCACCTTTTTGTTATCTTAGCCCCATGATTGTTTAAGAGTTTGTTCCCTTGATCCATAAAATAATCCGTCGTCCAACTGTTGATGATAGCCATTTACCCGCTCACCTTCCGCCGCTGTTAAGACAGCTCTATGCTCGCCGTGGAGTCATGCCCGCCGAGTGTGAACTGGTACTTAAAGGCTTGTTAAGGCCCGATACCATGAAGGGCTTAGATCACGCCGCCAAGTTGATTGCCGATGCGATGCAGCTTGATAAGTCGATTCTGATCGTTGGCGATTTTGATGCCGATGGCGCCACCTCGACAAGTGTGTGTATCCTCGCGCTACGAATGATGGGCGCGAGTAAAGTCGATTATCTGATCCCCAATCGCTTTGACTACGGTTATGGCCTGAGCCCTGAGATTGTCGCCGTGGCGGCAACCAAACAGGCAGAATTACTTATTACTGTTGATAACGGTATTTCCTCCATTGAAGGCGTAGCTGCCGCCAAGGCCTTTGGCATGCAGGTGGTGATCACCGACCATCACTTACCCGGCCATGAGTTACCGGCGGCCGATGCCATAGTGAATCCCAATCAGCCCGGTTGTCAGTTTGCCAGTAAATCCATCGCTGGCGTCGGGGTCGCCTTTTATCTGATGACGGCGCTAAGGGCAGAGCTGCGCGCTCGTCACTGGTATCAAGCTCGCGGTATTGCCGAGCCTAACCTTGGCACTCTGCTGGATATTGTCGCCCTTGGCACTGTGGCCGACGTGGTATCGCTCGATGCCAACAATCGTATTCTGGTCGAGGTGGGATTGCAGCGGGTACGCAGTGGCCGTTGCCGTGTGGGCATTACTGCTCTACTTGAAGTCGCAAAACGTAATCCAGCTCGGATTGTCGCCTCGGACTTTGGCTTTGCCGTAGGGCCAAGGCTCAATGCCGCCGGCAGGCTGGATGAAATGGCGCTCGGGGTCGAAACCCTGCTGTGCGAAGACATCATGTATGCAAGGCGGATGGCGGCAGAGCTCGATAGCCTCAACCAAGAGCGACGCGAGCTTGAGGTGGGGATGCAGCAAGAGGCGCTGAAAAGTCTTGAATATCTAAAGCTTAATGAAGAACAGCTCCCATGGGGCATTGCCCTCTTTCAAGAGGATTGGCACCAAGGGGTTATCGGTATTCTGGCCTCGCGAATTAAAGATAAATACCACAGACCCGTGATCGCCTTTGCCGACGCAGGTAATGGTGAAATTAAAGGCTCGGCGCGCTCCATCAAAGGTTTGCATATGCGCGATCTGCTGGAGTTGGTTAACTCCCGCCATCCTGGGCTTATCAGCAAATTTGGCGGCCATGCAATGGCGGCAGGCTTAACCTTAAAGTCAGGTGGTTTTGCTACCTTTGCCAAAGCCTATGATGATGCGGTGCGTGAACTATTAAAGCCTGAGCAGCTTACGGGGGAACTATGGTCCGATGGCGAATTAACGCCGACGGAACTTTCCCTCGAAATTGCCCAATTGCTTCGCAATGCGGGCCCTTGGGGCCAGTCCTTCGAAGAGCCATTATTTGATGGCTATTTTAAGATTATCCAGCAGCGGATAGTGGGGGAGCGCCACCTTAAATTAGTGCTTGAAACTCAATGCGGCACTGTGATGTTGGATGCGATTGCCTTTAATGTGGATTTGCACATTTGGCCCGATGCGACAATTCAGCATGCGCGTATCGTCTATAAGCTCGATGTGAACGAATATCGAGGTAATTTCACCCTACAGTTGATGGTTGAGCAAATTGAGCCGATGTGATCCGCGCTGATAGCGGGCAAATAAAGGTGAAAAGGAATTTTAGATTGAAGTCACTATCAGACAAAAAGATTCGCCAGTTACTTAAGCGTTTTGCTTGGATATATGCGGTTTGCCTTTGTATTCCCTGGGTTTCTGCTGTCTTGACTACGAAGGCTCAGGGCCAAACCTTGATTATTGGCATTTGGCCCGCGGCCTCATTATTTTATTTTCTTGCTTATCGCCACTTGGCTAACTCTTTTCGATTTGAGATCAATCGCCATCTTGCTTTTAGCTATCACGGTGGTGGCTCCTTTGCTGGAGCTATGTATTCATTAGCAAAAGTGGTGTTATTAGGCATGGTGTTGATGATATTTATGAGTGCAAAACATACCTAGATTAAACGGTATTTAACGCTATATTGGAGCGATAAATGGAATATCGAGTCAGCAGTGAGCTATCGGAAATGGATTTTGATGTTATTCATGGTTTTATTTCCAATAGTTATTGGGCGCAGGGCATGCCTGCCGCGCTGCTGCAAAAGGCGCTTAGCAACAGTTTATGTTTTGGAGTATTTGATAGGGATAATCAACAGCTTGCCTTTGCGCGACTGATTACCGATAAAGCCACCTTTGCCTACCTTGCCGATGTGTTTGTCCTCGAATCACACCGCGGCTTAGGTTTAAGTAAGATGATGATGGCAGCAATTATGGAACATCCTGATCTGCAAGGATTAAGACGCATAATGCTCGCCACCCGCGATGCCCATGGACTTTATGCGCAATTTGGTTTTGGCGCTGTGGATCATCCTGAAACACTAATGCAAATTCGGTTTGAGAATCCTTATCAATAAAATAGCCAGCGTAAGCTGGCTATTTTATTGGGCGGTTAATTATTAAAGATTAAGCCGCTTTAGTCGCTGTGGTCTCGGTACTGTCATCGCTATGGCGAATTAAGTAATCAAATGCACCCAGTGAGGCATTGGCACCACTACCCATGGCGATGATGATTTGCTTGTATGGTGAGTTAGTCACGTCACCTGCGGCAAATACGCCTGGTACAGAGGTTTGGCCGCGCTCATCGACAATGATTTCGCCGCGAGGAGTCAAATCCACAGTGCCTTTTAACCATTCAGCGTTTGGCACTAAACCGATCTGTACGAAGATCCCTGCCAGCGCGATATGGTGGCTTTCACCCGTTGCGCGGTCGGTGTAGTTTAGGCCATTCACCCGAGTACCATCGCCTGTCACTTCTGTGGTCATCGCCTGAGTAATGATTTTGATGTTACCCATAGAGGCCGCTTTACGTTGCAATACATCGTCAGCGCGCAGTTTGCTATCAAATTCGAGTACTGTGACATGCTCAACAATGTTAGCTAAGTCGATAGCCGCTTCGATACCTGAGTTACCGCCACCGATCACTGCTACACGTTTGCCTTTAAATAATGGGCCGTCACAGTGTGGGCAATAAGCCACACCCTTACCACGGTATTCTTTCTCGCCTGGTACGTTCATTTCGCGCCAGCGGGCACCGGTTGCCAGTAGTATGGTACGGCTGCGCAGTTTCGCGCCGCTTGCTAACTCGAGCTCGAATAAACCATCGCTCGCCAGTTTAACGGCTTTTTGGTTATCCATGATATCGACTTCGTAGTCACGCACATGGGCTTCAAGGTTTGCCACCAGTTTTGGACCTTCAGTCGCTTTAACCGATATAAAGTTTTCGATACCAACGGTTTCGGCGACTTGACCACCGAATTTGTCGGCAACAATACCTGTACGCAGGCCTTTACGGGCAGCGTAAATTGCTGCCGCAGCACCAGCGGGGCCACCACCGACGACTAAGACTTCGTATGGGGCTTTTTGGCTAAGTTCTTCCGCTTTGCGGCTGGCCGCGCCAGTATCGAGTTTATTTAAAATCTCACCAATGCTGATGCGACCCGCAGCAAACACTTCACCGTTCAAGTACACAGACGGTACGGCCATGATATTGCGGCTGGCAACTTCATCCTGGAACAGGGCGCCGTCGATCATCACGTTGGTGATGTTCGGGTTAATCGCCGCCATCATATTCAGCGCCTGAATCACATCAGGGCAGTTCTGGCAGGTGAGTGACACATAGGTTTCAAACTCATATTTGCCTGGCAGATTACGGATCTGCTCGATGATGTCATCGCTGAGTTTTATTGGGTGTCCACCCGTGTGCAGCAGGGCTAGCACGAGTGAGGTAAATTCGTGACCCATAGGCAGACCAGCAAAGCTAATCTGAGTATTGAGTGCAGGGTTAACCACTGTCATCGCTGGCGTGCGTTGGCCTTGAGCTTCTTTGAGGCTCACTAAAGAGGAAAGGCTAACGATGTCATTGGCTAAGCTTTTTAATTCTTGAGACTTCTTGCTTTCATCTGCTGACACGACAAGTTCAACTGGTCTCTTGAGGTTTTGCAGATAGGTTTGCAGTTGATTTTTTAAATTCGCATCTAACATGATGACTCCAAATCAGCGTAAAAATTGAAAAATATTGAAAAACGCGAGGGGGCCAATCTGACTCATGCAGGGGGGAGTCAGATTGGCGGGGTTGACCTTTAGGCGAGATTAGATTTTGCCAACGAGGTCTAAAGATGGTGCTAAGGTTTCGTCACCTGGTTGCCATTTAGCTGGGCAAACTTCACCATCGTGAGTCGCAACGTATTGAGCCGCTTGGATCTTACGAACCAGTTCTTGAGCGCTACGGCCGATACCTAAGTCATGGATTTCAGCAACTTTCACTTGGCCTTCTGGGTTGATAACGAAAGTACCACGGAGTGCTAAACCTTCTTCTTCGATCATCACACCGAAGTTACGGCTGATCACGCCAGTAGGGTCTGCCAGCATTGGGAAGTTGATCTTCTTAATAGTGTCAGAAGTATCGTGCCATGCTTTGTGAGTGAAGTGAGTGTCAGTCGATACTGAGTAAACTTCAACACCCATAGATTGTAACTTAGCGTAGTGATCCGCCATGTCGCCTAATTCAGTTGGACATACGAAAGTGAAGTCTGCTGGATAGAAGAATACAACTGACCATTTACCTAACAGATCTTGTTCTGTTACAGGCACGAACTCACCATTGTGGTAAGCAGTGGCTTTGAATGGTTTGATGGTGCTGTTGATAATTGATTGAGTCATTTTATGCTTCCATTTAGTTGATTATGGTGAATTTAGTGACGGGCATTAGCTTGTTCCCCCGTCGATGAGAAGTATATTACTGACCTAACGACGATAAATATAACGGATAAAAACTATCATCCTAATCGATTTTATCGAATTCATTGGGTTTGATATGATGGATTAATCGATTTTTCAGTACTGGCGTGTCTTAGCGGCTAATCGATTGTTTAATTTGGTTATGTAGCGTTAGGGAAGGGCAATAAAAAAGGGATATCGACGATATCCCTTTAAACATAAAACGGTTGCAACAAACCACTGAAGTTCTAGGTTCTAGTTTTGCGCCTTAGGCTGAGTTAACCAGGTACTGAGCAGGCGCACACCATAGCCTGTGGCACCTGCGGGCACAACGGCGGTATCGGTGGCAGTTAAGGCATTACCAGCGATATCGAGGTGAGCCCAAGGTTGCTCACCCGCAAAGCGTTTGAGGAACATGGCGGCAGACGATGCTCCCGCGCTGCCTTCTTTACCGGTATTCTTTAAGTCGGCGATGGTGGATTTTAGCTCGTCGTCGTAGGCTTGATCTAACGGCAAGCGCCAGACCTTTTCACCCACCTGTTGACCCGCAAAGGTGAGTTGCTGCACTAGCGGCTCTGAATCGGTAAATAACCCCGCATAAACGGTGCCTAGCGCACTGACTTTTGAGCCTGTAAGGGTGGCAACATCAATGATGACTGATGGGCGGTAGTTTTCACGGGCATACCAGAGACCATCGGCGAGCACTAAACGGCCTTCGGCATCGGTGTTGAGCACCTCAACCGTAAGGCCTTGGGCGGTTTTAATCACATCGCCTGGGATCATCGCATGGCCCGACACCATATTTTCAGCCATCGGCATAATGGCGACAAGGTTAACTGGCGCCTTTTGAATCGCCATCGCCTTGACTGTGCCGAGTACAGTTGCCGCGCCCGCCATATCGGACTTCATCCGCGCGATGGAGGTGCCTGTTGCTTTAATGTTGTAACCGCCAGAGTCGAAAGTAATACCTTTTCCGACGAGGGCGATAGGTGCTTCTTTGCTGCCGGGCCAGTGGGCGACAACCAGCTTAGGTGGGCGCTCACTGCCTTTACCTACGGCCGCTAAGGCGCCGAGGTTTAAGCGTTCAATATCTTTGGCTTCGAGTACTGTGACTTTTACGCCGAGGGCTTTGAGTTTACGCGCCTCGTTAGCAAAGCTTTCGGGATACATGTTTCCCGCTGGGGCATTGGTAAGATCGCGCGCTAAAAACACACCCGCTTCGATAGCTTGCAGATTCTTATGATGTTTTTGGTTTTTGCTTAAGTCATCAACGCCGATTTGATAGTTCTTCTCGGCGCGATTGCTGGTTTTAAATTGAGTGTAGCGGTAGCTACGCAGCTCAATGCCGTGGGCGAGCTCTGAACCAAAGAGAGGTGCGTTACTGAGGCCTTGGGTCAGCACGCGTACCGTGGCTTGTGGCACGGTTTCAAGTTTGGCGGCAATGTTGCCACCTAAAGTATTGATTTCACCAGGTGTTAGGGTTTTAGCATCGCCAATCCCAACCAGTAATACTCGTTTAGCGTCGATTTCGCTCGGGACTAAAATCTCTAAAATTTCACCACGTTTACCCGAAAAACTATTATCAGCTACCGCAAGATTGAGTTGATCCTGAGTCGACTGGGGCAAAAAATCAAGACTATAGGTTGTCGAATCAGTACTTTGGAACAGTACTAAGGTATCTGAATTAAGTGAATTACGAGTGTCAAAACTAAAGGTTTCGGCGTTAGCATTGAGAGAGTTAAGGCACGCCAGAGCCATAACGCTTAACAAAAATTTATTCTTATTTTTCATGGTGACAACTCATATCTGTGGAGAGTGAGAAGCATAGCAAAGCTGAGTCTTAGGGTTAACTAATTTACGCCATTTGACTGAGATTAATCTTAATTCCAAGGGCCAAACCGTGTTAGTGAGCGTTCAAGGGCAAAATCCAATTGCTGTGACAGGGTTTGGGCTTGGCTCTTAAGTGCGCTGGCGCCGAGTGATTGCGGTATTTGGCTAGCAAAAATCACCCAGTTTCCGCCACTGGTGAGGCAGGCATGCACGTGGGCAAAATGGTGCTGCAAATCGGCAAGTAACTCCCGATTTTGGCTATGTTCCTTCCAGCAGTTAAGCACTAAATAGCCATCGGGTTTAATCCGTTGAGTACATTGCTCAAGGAAGGTCGCCGAGAGTTGCCCGGTGTTAACGCCTTTGGCGCTGTAGATATCAGCAAAAATCACATCGACTTTTTTATGCTCGGCCGATGCCATAAAGACGAGGGCATCATCATTGATAACATTCAGCTTTTTACCTATTGGGAGTTGGAAGTAACGCTTGGCCAGTTCGATAACCGTGGGACGAAGCTCTACTGCGGTTAGCTTGATGGCTGCGTCAAATCGGCGCAGCACATGGATAAGTGCACCGCCACCCAGACCCAGTACTATCGCACTTTTGGGTTTACAAAATAACAGAACCAGCATCATGCCCTGTACATAGGTATGCTGTGGAATATGGGGAGCGGTTTTTAGGATTTTGCTTTGTTCATCGTTGTCACCGAAGGAGAGCACGCGCGAATCTCCATAGTCGAGCACGCGGATTGGCCCGAATGTATCGTGAGTTTCGTGTAACAAAATTGCGTCGGCCATGGTCATTATTACTCTATTTGCGTTGAGCTGATTTGCGTGCAGGTATAAAAAAGTTAGAATTCAGCTGGTTTCGTTTTTTAAGTGGCTATTATGACAAATCAAATCCTGCTTGCCTGTATTTATCTTGTGGTGTTTATCTTTTTGCAGCGAGCATTAACTCAATGGGTGAAAAAACTCTCATTAATGAAGCAGGTGAGTGCGGCCCGTACCAGCCTAGTCACGCGGTTTATTTCCTATGTGATGTTTTTTATCACTTTGTCGTTAATGGCGGTTTCACTTGGATTAGGTTATCAAGATGTGTCGCTGTTTGTTTCCTCCGCGTTTGCGGTGATGGGTGTCGCTTTAGTCGCTCAATGGTCGATCTTGAGCAACTTAACGGCTGGTGTGCTGATTTTTTTCGTGTTCCCGTATCGGATCGGTGAACGTATTCGGGTGGTGGATAAGGATGAAGATATCAGTGGAGTGATTATTGAAATCGCGCTGTTTCATGTACTTATCCTCAGGGATAATGGCGATACCATCACCTATCCCAACAACTTGATGCTGCAGAAGGCGGTGTTAAAGCTGGCCGATCAGTCACCGCTTGCCGAGCGCCAAGCGTTGCAGGATGGCAAAAAGAAACTCGACCTCGAGTAATCATTCTCCTGTATGTGCGCCATCGATGTACATTTATTAGCAAACTGTTGTCGGCGCACTCGCAAGCACTTAGTTTTATTATCTTGGCGTTAGCTTTCGTTGCTTAATCTGTTTTGTATAACAAAATCAGTGTTATTGATTACATTTCCCTCCATTTGTTTACCTTAGATTGTGCCCTGTTGCACGGTTTAGTGCTCACGAATCCGTAGAATCCGCGCTTTTGTTTTTACCTAATGGATCTAATTTAATGAAATCTAAACTTTTAGCTGTGACGATTGGCACGCTACTCGCGACCCAGTTAACCGGTTGTATGGGACAAATGGGTTTAAGCCAAATGGTGACTAAGGGAAATTTAAGTGCGGTGGATAACCGTTATGGTCGTGCAGGCTTGTTTATGCTGTTAAGCCCAGTGTATGGCATCGCGGCGACAGGCGATCTGTTCATCTTTAATACCATTGAGTTTTGGACTGGCAAGAATCCGATTACCGATAAATCACCCGCTGTGGTTGATATGCCAGTTGAGGCGATTTTTAAGATTAATCCCCATGTGAGTGATGAGCTTAGATCTGCGCCAGTGAAGCTGACTCAGGCGCAAATTGCCTACCCCGATGAGCACACTGTGACTATGACCTTAGCCTACGAAGACGGTAGCACCCAGTTATTATCGGGCCGTAAAGTTGGCGAAGATGTGGACTTTTTCCTCGATGGTGCTTTTATCACGCGAGTGAGTAACCAAGAACTTGTTGCTTATAGCCAAAGCCGTTTACATGCGCCAGCAACACCTGCTGCTTAAGCTTTTGAATTATCCAACCCATAAAATGGTTTAGATTTATGGGTTGGATAATAACAATATTATCGCAGTACCCTCTGGAAAAACGCCACAGCTTGCTGATACATCTGCAGTGCTAGCGCGGGATCGTATCGCTCGCCCTCATCACGCATAAAGGCATGCTGAGCATTCACCTCAAGCCAACTGAAATTGCGGTTTTTAGCCATCAACTGTTGGTGGATCAATACCCGCCCCTCGGGCGATACATGGGGATCTTGCTTACCAAACACTAACACTAATTCCCCTTGAATTTCGCCTGTGCGACTCAGTGAATCATTGCCATAGGCACAGGGCAGGGTATTGGAATGAATGTCGGTGGGATAGAGGCAAAACGCGCCCAAAATCTCGGGATTGAGAGCTGCGCGGTAAGCTAAATGGCCACCAATACACACGCCCATACTGCCGACTTTACCGGAGCAATAACTCTGCTGACGGGCAAAATCGATAAGGGCTTGGGTGTCGCTGTCGTGCTGCTCTAAGGGCTTGGCAAATTTATCGGCATTGCCTTTGTCTTTACCCATATCATCGTAGGCCAGCACTGTGCCTATCGGATTAAGCTCGTGAAATACCTCTGGCACTAACACCACAAAACCGTGACCTGCGAGTATTGTTGCGGTGCGGGCGATGGGCGCGGTTTGCTGAAATATCTCCGAGTAAAAAATGATACAAGGGAATTGCCCGGTGGCATCTGGGCGGTAGAGGTAAGTACGCATTAGCCCTGAAGGCGTGGAGATATCCTGAGTTTCCTGAGTGACTAACATATTGAGATTCTCTCTGTGAGGCTTCAAACGTTGAAGCCTCACTTTAGCAGTCAGGTATTAATCTGTCAGTTAAAACAGTTCATTACCACAGCGCTCGCCCGCGAGCACGGCTTTCACATTGCTCAGCGTTGTGTTGGCGATCGCGCCCAATGCTTCTTCGGTAAGGAAGGCTTGGTGACCGGTAAAAATCACGTTGTGACAGGCGGATAAGCGACGGAAAACATCGTCCTGAATGATTTGGTTCGACTTATCCTCGAAAAACAGTTCTTTTTCGTTTTCATACACATCTAACCCTAAGGAGCCAATTTGGCCGAGCTTTAAGGCTTCCATCGCATCGAAGGCATTGAGCAGACCGCCGCGGCTAGTGTTGATTACCATGACGCCGGGTTTCATCTTAGCAAAACTTTCTTTATTCAGCAGATGGTGGTTATCGGCGGTTAATGGGCAATGCAGGCTGATAATATCGCTGGTGGCGTAAATGGTATCGAGATCTAAATATTCCACATTGAGCGCTTCTACCGCAGGATTTGGGTAGGGGTCAAAGGCAATCACTTTACAGCCAAAACCGAGCAATACCTTAATGGTGGCGACCCCAATCTTACCTGTGCCAATTACACCAACAGTTTTGCCAAACATGTTAAAGCCGACTAACCCTTCAAGGGAGAAATTCGCATCACGGGTGCGTTGGTAGGCTTTGTGGATTTTGCGGTTTAGGGTCAGCATCAAGGCGACCGTGTGCTCGGCCACGGATTCGGGGGAATAGGCGGGCACGTTGACCACTTGCATACCTAAACGTTTTGCGGCGACTAAATCGACATTGTTAAAGCCTGCACAGCGCATGGCGATGATTTTTGTTCCGCCGTTAGCGAGTTCGACCAACACTTCTTCACAGAGAGAGTCGTTAACAAAGGCGCATACCACCTCAAAACCTTCGGCAAGCTTTACCGTTTGCATGCAGAGACGATAATCGAAATACTCAATTTGCGCACCAAATGCGGCATTAGTACGGTTAAAATGCTGCATGTCATAATGTTTTGCGCTAAAAAATCCAATTCTCATTTCAATCACCTAAGGGTTACATTGTTACTGGCACTGAGTGTATGTGACTCGGCGACATTTGTCCTCTGGTGATGAATTTACCCCGTAAAAAGAGTGAGCTTAGTCATCAATTGCTCAAAAAAGCATAAAAAAAGCGAGCCCCTGACGGCTCGCTTGTATCGATAAGCTTGAGTGTTCAAGCTTGGCTCTCATGGTCGTGCTATGTGAGCCTAAGGTTAGTCCATTAACCTAGAAAGGATTTATATTAGTGATCTTTCGCGAATTTAGCGGCAGATGCACCTGCGATACGGCCATAGGTCACGATATCAGAGATAGCGTTACCACCTAAGCGGTTAGCACCATGCACACCACCAGTGACTTCGCCCGCAGCGTATAAACCTTCAATAGGTTTACCAGTTTTTTCACTCTTCACTTCGGCTTTAGTATCAATCACGATACCGCCCATAGTGTGGTGAACCGCTGGCGCGATTTCTAAGGCATAGAAAGGTGCGACAACTAACTCACGTGGTAAATCAGGACGTTCGAATTGAGTGTCTTTACCTGATTTCACGAAACCATTATAAGCAGTCACTGTTTTTGCCAGTTCAGCTGCTGGTATATCGAGTTGTTTCGCTAACTCTTCGATGGTTTTACCTTCTTTAACGATGTTCAAGTGAACATAACCTTCGATGGCTTTCAAGCTCTTACGGATAGAGTCATCGAATACGAGGTAAGCACTTTCACCTTTTTGTTTCAGGATCGCAGCAGATGCTTTGTCACGGGTAGTGATTTCGTTCATGAAACGGTCACCATCACGGTTAACCACGATAGCACCGTTACCACGTACGGCTTCGGTGATCATCACACCGCCGGCTGGTGAGTAAGTTGGGTGAGCTTGGATGTATTCTAAGTCACGTGTTGCTGCGCCAGCTTGCAGAGCGACGTCTAAGCCGTCACCGGTAGCACCTGGGTGGTTAGTTGCTTTAAAGCCTTTTAATTTAGGATCATACTTAGCAACTCGGTCGTTGTTTTTCGCGAAACCACCAGCAGCAATGACTACCGCATCGGCTTTGATCACATAGTAACCAGTGTATTCACCTTTCACTAGAACGCCGGTCACTTTACCGCTCGCATCCTCAAGGATACGTACAACACGGCTGTTTAAACGAATATCAGTACCACGTTTAACGGCGTTGTCCCACAGTACTTGTGCAACGTGAGCACCAACACCTGCACCACCCGTTGGGCGGTGGCTACGGTTAACGCTTGCGCCACCCATACGGCCCACGTCAGTCATGTCGGCACCCATAGAGGTTAACCAATCAATAGAGTCTGAAGAGTTGTTGGCCAGGACTTTCACTAATTCAGGATCGTTAATGTTACGACCACCTTTCATGGTGTCGTCGATCATGATTTGTTTCTTATCTTGGATACCTAACTTAGCTTGTGGCTTAGTTTCTGCGGCGTTCATACCACCAGCAGCCAGTTTAGTGTTACCACCTGGGATAGGTTCTTTTTCTAACAGGATCACTTTTGCGCCAGCGTCACGGGCTGAAACGGCAGCAGCAAGACCTGCACCACCAGAGCCGATAACGACAACGTCAGTTGTTTCTTTCACGCCTGCGGCAATGGCTTTATCTTGAGCCGCCTTGTCTGCATCAACAGGAACAAACTTACGTTCCCACTTGCCGCCAAATGGCATATCAAAGCCGAAGCTATGGCAAGCATCACAGTAGGTTACTGATTTTTCGTGGCCTTTGTGGCAGCTGGTACAAGCGATTTCACCGATTAAGTGAGATTTGTGCGGAGAAACTTTATCTTTTGGCGCTGCAGCAGCCAGTTCTTTTAGATCACCGTGGCAGCTAACACATTGGCCATTTTCATGAGTCAGGTTGTCGTTGGTTACGCCACCTTTGTCTGATACGTGGCAGCTATCGCAGCCACCCATTTCACCGTGAAAATCGGCTAGTACTTCTGGTGCAGCATAGGCTGTGCCAGCCATTGCACCAGAGATCAGCATGGCTAGTGCTGTTTTTTGAATCTTTCTTGTGAACATAATTGTTCCTCCGCCGTACATTTCATCTACTTAATAAGGGTTATTCATCATGGCGTGATATTTATATTTTACGTGGCTCACGCGCTTTTAGAGTATTCTCCATGAACAAAGTTACCACTATCTAAAGAGGTATATGCGTACTTAGGTCACATAACGATTGTTACAGTGAGAATTACATAATTGAAATGTGCAATATGGCTGAAAATATTACTGAAATTGAAGTTAATCACTTAGAGAATACGGTATAACTTGCGTGAGTTAACATATTTTGGTGGGCTTAATTATAATTTAATAATTGTTTTTTAGCGTGGGTATAGTCAGTTTTTTGTTGTTATATCTTTGATTTTAATGGCTTATTTTTGATTTTGCTCTTGGTCGTGAATGTGCGAGAATTTATAATGTGAGTATTCTATAAATAATTAAATTCCACCAGTGTTTTTTGAATAAATATATTATATTTTTCCAAAATGTTATTTAAGTGGTGTTGAGGGGTTAAATTTATGCCTAGGCAGCAGATTTCTGAAAAACGTTTTTGGGTACAGCGACTTAGTAAAACAGCCTTAAGGGCTTTACATATATTAGGCATTGCAGGTGCGGGTGGAGGGATATTATTAAACATTGATAAATCCCTTTGGTTAAATTATTGGTATCTCGCCATGAGCACCGGCAGCATATTAATGTTGTGGGAAATTATGCGGGATTGGCGTTGGTTAATTCAACTTAAGGGTGTGTTAACCCTTGGAAAATTAGGTTTGCTTTGTCTGTTTATCCCCCTTGCCAATTACAAGCCAGAGTTGTTTATCTTGGTGTTATTTTTATCTGTGATAGTCTCTCATGGCCCGTCTGGACTCAGACACTATTCGATAGTGCATCGCAAACAGATAGACACTAAAAAAGAGATAAAGGGATGACACACGCTACACTCAGCACCGCTTCGAGCTTAATTATCCAGTTTCAATGGCCCGAGCTTGCAGGGCTTAAGGTATTGGATTTAGCCTGTGGTTCTGGGCGAAATGGATTGTGGTTTCTGAATCAAGGCTGTGAAGTGACCTTTATCGACCAGGATTTGAGTACATTGGTCAAGCTAACACACGACAAAGCACATCAATGGCAGTGGAATTTAGAAGATGGCAGCGCCTCTCTGTTACCCCAAGACACTTTTGATATAGTGCTAGTCTTTAATTACTTACATCGGCCACTATTCCCGCAAATTGCCGCTAGCCTTAAGCACGGGGGACTCATTGTCTATGAGACCTTTACGTGGCAACAGGCGGAAATTGGCCGCCCTCGCAATCCCGATTTTTTACTCAAAGAACACGAACTACAATCCGTATTTGCTAACTGGCAACCTTTGCATTACTTTGAAGGGCGGTTAAGCGATGCTGTTACGGGTATTGAAAGTGCTAAGGCGCAGTTGATCGCGCGAAAACCGCTCCAGTGATCCCATTTGGGGTCAACTGCCACCATAAGTATTAAATAAGTGTAAGAGGCCAAGGATGTTTCCGTATCCAGAGCAGTATCGTGTTGCCATGCCACCTATAACCACGGCACTAATGGTGGCTTGGGCCCTGTTAAGCCACAGCTTGTTAGCCGATGCTAGCCCTTTTGCCTTGTATCCACTGTTTACCTTGTTTCCAGCTGTTATTGGGCTGCATTTATATTTGATTTGGCTTGCCAAAGGGATGAGTCGACTCGACCAATGTTTTTATGCCTTAGTGCATATTCCTCTGGCGTTTGTTGTGTGGACTTTCACTATTATGCATGTGAATGGTAATGCCTTTTCTTAAGCTTGATTGGTTCCCCTCAGCATCAGTGCATTAAAAATTGTAAATAAAAACGCCCCGAACTTCGGGGCGTTTTTTGGTTACACATTGAGCTAGGATTAGGCCGTAGTGTTGATATTGTGGCCGGTATTTCCCACGGGTTGAGGTGTTGCAGCGTTAATTAAATCAACGGCAATTTGACCTTCTGCCTTTTGCTGCTCTTTGGCTAACTGCGCCACTTTAACGCCAACGGCACCGTTTTCTAAGTTGGGCGTGATAGCTTGGGTGTTCAGTGAAATAGACATAACTAACCTCAATTGTAAGCTGAGTCTTTGTATCGGCAAGCTCAGGTTTTACTTTAGTCCGTTATCCCAAGTTTGCCAATCCAAAGCCGAGCGTTAATGCTTATACTGCCTTGTTGGCTTTTGCCGTCAGTAACTTGCGACTTAGTACTATGATGAAGGTGAGCCCTAAAGAGCCTAGGATTAACCCCAGTGCCAGCCCAACACTCTGTAGCGCAGTGGGATCAATCACTAGCGCAACCCCCATACCAAACATCATCACACCCGACATAAGCTTGAGTGCCTGGCCTTCTTTTTCGGTCAGTTTACGTTTGCCTAAGGTCGCACTAAACACAATCACAATAATTGCCAGTGGGATCACATAGACAATATTGTATAAAACCAGATACATATAGCGCTCAATCTCAGGCAGGTTATGCATGGATAGTACGCTGGTATAAATCATTGGGAAGCCTGCGGTGCAGAGCAGCTCATAGGCATTGGCTAAAATCGCTAGTACAGTCGACCCCAGAATTAAGGCGCCTAAACTACTGGAATTAGAGAGTTTCCCCATGCGTTTGATCAGGCTCGTACGGTTTTCAGCTGACATTGAGAGGGTGACTTCTCCTTTAGTAAAGAAGTAGTCTTTTACGTTAATGGTGCCTGCGATCAAGGCTAAGACCCCGGCCGCTAAGATGATCATTCCACCATCACTACCTGCTCCTAGCAGTTTGAAGATATTCAGCCATGCCGTCATAAACAGGAAATAAATAAAGCCAGAGAAGAACACGAAGATACCGCCGACTAACAGCATACGGCTACGGCTCTTCGCATTAACCATAATCGACAGTAAAAACAGCAATACGAAGAAGGCGCAAGGGTTAAAGGCATCGACGCCAGCAAGTACTAACGTTAGCAGCGGGAGTGACATCGTCTCGGGAGTGACCACTCCGACAAGTGGTAATTCAACGGGTTGTACTTCAGCTTGGTCGGTACTTGCCAGGCTAGTTGCATCACAGGTGCCTTCACCTGAGTCGGTTCCGCAAGTGCCAAACAGAGGTTCACTATTGGTCGGTGCAGCAGACGCAGCTCCCTTTGTTGGCATATCCGCTTCGCTTAGCTGACCACCTAAGGATAAGTAACAATTCTTCAAACGATTAACGAGGAACTCGCCAGTAACCGCCTCGCTGGAATAACCGATAATGGCTTTTTCGCAGCTCGCCATATAAGGAACTGAGCGGGCTTCTGTGGCAGTTTTGGCGGCAATATTTTGCCAAATATCCTGTACGCCAGGTGCAGAAACCATATGGGATTCAAGTTCTATCCACGGATATTTTTGCGGTAGTGAATCAATAAAAGGGTGAGCTTGTGCGCAGTGTGGACAGGTTTTCGACCAAAAAAAGTAGAGTTTAATCTTAAGCTCACCTTGGGCGTTGACGTAATGCCACGTTTGATCGGAAGTATTTGGGGTGTCGGCCCAACTAGGTGCACTGAGCATTGCTAATGCGAGAGAGCATAGCAGAGCGAATTGGGTTAAGTATTTAGTCATAGTGCCTCCACAATTGTGGACAAGATGTGTTTTAAATGGATTTCTGACTATTACTCTACTGAATTCAATCCTTTTGATTAAATTAAGCATTAAGAAATGTTAGTTAACTCGCGATTAACTGGTTTTTGGGAAGTGAGGCAGGTTTACTGTTGGGGAAATAAGCTGCGAATAACTGAAAAGCACCCCAAGGTGCTTTTCAGTCTATGGTTAAGCGCTTAGTTTAACGCTGTACCATTAACACTCAGTTTTACATCGATATTATTACGTGTAGCGTTAGAATATGGACACACTTGATGGGCATGTTGTACTAAGGCTTCGGCTTCAGCTTGCGGCAGGTCAAGATTGACTTCTAGGGCGACAGTTAAGGCAAAACCTCCCGCATCATTGGCGCCAATGCCAACCACAGCACTGACAGGCGCTTCAGTAATGGCCACTTTGCCGATTTTGGCAACGTGCAAAACCGCATTAGAGAAACAAGCCGCATAACCTGCTGCAAACAGTTGCTCAGGGTTCGTTGCTAATCCACTTCCGCCCATTGCCTTTGGATAGGCGAGTGCTACATCGAGTAACCCATCATCGGTACTGACTTGGCCTTGACGACCTGCTCTGGCGGTTGCTCGGGTTTCATACAATGTTTTCATGTTTAGATCCTCAGTGTTTAAATAGTTAATTTAAGTTGTGTGCAATTTAATTGTGATAAACTATAGTTCGATCTTTAGTGTGAATGCAAGTATATTGTGCGCAATATATTTAAGTTTTTTGGAATGACTATGCCAAGCTCTGAGTTAACTTCAATGGAAAAGGCGTTAGAAATGTCTGAAACCACCAATACAGACAATGTGTTATGCCTAGAGAATCAAGTTTGTTTTTCTCTATACAGTGCAGCAAATGCCATGGTGCGAGCTTATCGTCCTATGCTTGATAAGCTAGATTTAACCTATCCCCAATATTTGGTCATGTTAGTGTTGTGGCAGGAGCAGGGGATTAGCGTGAAGACCTTAGGAGATAAATTGTTCCTCGATTCGGGTACATTGACGCCGTTACTTAAACGTTTAGAGTCAAAGGGATTAGTGAGTCGCGGTCGTAGCGAACAGGATGAAAGGGTTCGGGTGCTCAGTTTGACTTCTGCTGGTCAGGCGTTAAAGCAACAGGCCAGTGAGATCCCGCATTTAATGCGCTGTAAAATTGGGGCTGAGATTGATGATCTTAAAGCGCTAAAAGCCATGTGTGATAAAGCATTGGCACAGTTGCACAGTGTAGATTAGGTATCTCTATTCGAAAGAATTGGGATACGTTAGCCAGAAGCACGTCAGGATGGATAAAACCTCTATGAGTTCATTCGATATTGCTATTATCGGTGGTGGCATCAGCGGTGTCGGCATTGCCCAATATGCCGCAGCGGCAGGGTATTCAACTTTACTTATTGAAAAAGGTGAGATTGGCGGCCAAACCTCAGCCAATTCCAGTAAGCTTATCCACGGTGGCCTACGTTACCTTGAGAGTGGGCAAGTTAATCTCGTGCGTAAGTCACTGCTTGAGCGGCGAAATTTACTGGATCTGGCGCCTAGCTTAGTCAAACCTGTTCCTTTCTACATTCCCGTCTATCAGGACAGTCAACGCAATCCGTTGACGATACGTGCTGGGCTGAGTTTATATGCATTGTTGAGTGAATTTGATCCGCTTGGGCGTTTTGTCTCTATTCCCGCAGTGCATTGGCATCGTTTTAACGGGCTTAAACTCACTGGGTTAAAAGCGGTATTCCAATACTGGGATGCACAAACCGACGATAAATTACTCACTCAAGCAGTGGCGCGAAGCGCTCAAGCACTTGGCGCGCATATCTATGCCGAGGCAGAGTTTTTGCAGCTCAATCATTTACGGGAACATATTGAGCTTAGCTTTCGCCATTGCGGCCAAGTACAACAAATTGATGCCAAGCTGGTGATAAATGCCGCTGGCCCTTGGGTTAATCAGGTATTAGCTAACGTTGAGCCGCCTCTTGCGGGTGTTGAAATCGATTGGGTACAGGGTGCACATTTATTGCTCGACTTGCCTGCACCAGAGGGGATTTTATATTTAGAATCCTGCTTCGATAAGCGGGTGATTTTTGTGATGCCTTGGTATGGCCAAATGCTCATCGGCACCACTGAAACAGTGCTGACATCCATTGATACCCCTCCCCAAGTAACGGAATCTGAAACTCATTACCTCTTAGGTATTTATCGTCATTACTTTCCACTTTCCCCATCGATTGAGGAGCTTAAGGCTAAGATAGTGCAAACCTATTGCGGCGTGCGAGTGCTACCTAAACAGGCAAGCTCCGCTTTTGAGCGGCCTCGGGATACCTTAATGCAAACCTCAGTTTCACATCCAAGGCTGCTGAGTTTATATGGTGGCAAACTCACGACCTTTAGAAGCACTTCTGCTGAAGTAATTGAATGGATTGAACAAAAGTTAGGAAAACGTCCACCAATCGCCGATGTAGACAGCCTCAGATTAACTTAATTCTGTCTAACATTGGGCGTGATGCTGTGGTTGAAGATGATCTTTCGGCATAAAAACGCTAAAGTGTGGCGCTTTTTAACTGAGGCCGTTACGGTATTTGTTATGCTTCAGTTGTTATCTCAATTTCACTCGCCATCTCAATAGATAAGATAGACGGGAACTGCTGTGGGTACGATGCTGTGAGTACATTAGTGCAATGTGGGTATTTTGAACAAGGCCAATGCCAATCCTGTCGTCATATTAAGCTCCCTATGTCGATGCAATTAGCGGCGAAAACCCAAGAATTACAGCAATTGTTAGCCCCATTTGTTGAGCATACTAATACCCAATTTTTGCCGCCCGTAGTGGGTGAAGACCAAGGTTTTCGTAACAAGGCGAAAATGGTGGTGCTTGGCGCGGCTCATGCGCCTGTACTGGGGATTGTCAGTCCAAGCGGTGAGGCGGTAAGTCTCTGTGACTGCTTGCTGTACCCTGCTGATATGCAAGCGTTGCTCCACCGTCTGGAGCGTTTTGTGCAGCAAGCGGGTATCCCGCCGTATCGTATCGATAAAGCCAAGGGCGAGCTTAAGTTTATTCTACTGACGCGCAGCCAAGTGCGCGGCGAATATATGCTGCGTTTTGTGCTGCGCTCATCCGATGCCATTGCCCGTATTGAACGGGAATTACCCGCGTTGCTGGCTGAATATCCACAAATCAGCGTCGTATCGGTAAATATTCAGCCCATTCATATGGCGATCCTTGAAGGGGATGAGGAAATTTTCTTAACTGAAAATACTCGTCTTGAAGAGCGCTTTAACGATGTGCCGTTATTTATTCGCCCAAAAAGCTTTTTTCAAACGAATCCACAGGTTGCTGCAAAACTGTATCAAACCGCCCGTGAGTGGGTTGGCGAATTTGCGCCAAACTCGCTGTGGGATTTATTTTGTGGTGTGGGCGGTTTTGGTTTGCACTGTGCCTCCAAAGATATCCCATTAACTGGGATTGAAATCGAAGCTGAGGCAATTGCTTGCGCGAAGATGTCGGCGCAAATGATGGGGCTGAATAACGTGCAGTTTATGGCGCTCGATTCCACCGATTTTGCCAAGGGTGATGAGGCGCAAACAAAGCCCGATTTGATTATTGTTAATCCGCCGCGTCGTGGGATTGGTGAGTCCCTGTGTCACGCCTTAAGTGAATTTGCCCCTAGGGCGATGTTGTATTCCAGTTGTAATCCCAAAACCCTTGCTAAAGATCTCGCCCATATTCGTGGCTATCGATTAACTAAGGTGCAGTTATTCGATCTCTTTCCCCATTCGGATCATTTCGAAGTCTTAGCCATGTTGGTAAAAGATTAAGCGATCTAAATGAATGATCTCCTGAGCAGTAGATCGCTATAGTCAATTTAGAAGTCGATAAAAAGGAATTTTGCTCATTTTACCTTTGGTTGAGTATTTTTGTGTCTTGCTGATTTAGCTTTCATTAAACTGTCTTTTTAGTGACATAATCTTGTTCACTTTATGCGTCGAAGGGCAAAGTTTATGCTACAGATATTCTTACGTTTTTTTTCTCTTGGTCTGATGAGCTTTGGTGGGCCAGCGGCGCATATTGGTTATTTTCGCCAGACCTTTGTCAACGAACTCGCCTGGCTTGATGATAAACGTTATGCCAGTTTTGTAGCCTTAAGCCAATTTATGCCGGGGCCGGGATCGAGTCAGGTGGGGTTTGCCATTGGTTATCATCGTGGTGGGCTTTTAGGGGCGATAGCCGCCTTTGCTGGATTTACCTTGCCTTCCTTCGTGCTGATGTATTTGTTGGCGGTGACGACTGCCGCTTGGTTAGGTAACGAGTACATGCAAGGCATTGTGCATGGCTTAAAACTGCTGGCCGTCGTGGTTGTCGCAGATGCGGTATTGGCGATGTTTAAGCAATTTTGTCAACGGCAAACGGCGCGTTTACTCATGCTCGGTAGTGCCGCTGCGATACTCATTCTGCCTTTCTTATGGACACAAATCACCTTACTGTTGCTTGCTGCCATTTTAGGTATGTCATTCCTGAGTGCGACTGAGACCGAGTCCAGTAAAAATGAACCGATTAGGTTAAATTACCTGAGCTTAGGATTATTCTTTGTCTTATTTGTGGCGAGTTTTTTTGCCTTAAATCTGGGGATTGAAGCAGGGATTTTTAGTGAGTTTTTTCGTGTCGGGAGTTTAGTCTTTGGTGGCGGCCATGTGGTGCTGCCACTGCTTGAAACCGCTGTGGGTGATACGATGAGCGGCGATCGTTTTCTCACCGGATACGCCTTTGCCCAAGCAGTGCCTGGGCCTATGTTTACCTTTGCCACCTTCCTTGGCGCTGAGATGATGCTAGACAATCCCTTTGTCGGTGCGGCCATCGCAACTGTAGCAATATTCTTACCGGGATTTTTATTGATGCTGGTGGGCTTAAAAAGTTGGCATGCGATTGCCGCAAGGCCCAAGATTGCCGGCATGCTCTCGGGCATAAATGCCTGTGTGGTGGGATTATTGGCGGCTGCGCTGTACCAACCTGTATTTACCCAAGGGGTGTTATCTGCGGTGGATATGGCTGTTGTCTTGCTTGGTTTTGGTGCATTAAAACTCTTTAAACCGCAGATGTTGTTACTGGTCTTAGGTTTTAGCCTATGTGGCATAGGACTGATATTATTAGCTTAAAATCAGTTGAGTATAATTTTTATCCTCTATAGAAAATTTTGTTAACCCAAGCGCTAAGTGGATGCACCTTTTTGGCTATACTTCGACCATATAAAAAATATAAATTACATCACTCTGGAGTAAGCAAGCATGTCGAATTTAAGCCTGCGTAATAAATTACTGCTGTTATCTTTGTTTCCCCTCATCTTGACCTTATTAGTGTTAATGACCGTTTCCTACTATGTCGAACAGGAATCTCTCGCGGAAGAGGTTGTGACCTTTAGAACAAAATTAGTGGGCGAACGTAAACAACAAATTAAAGAAGCGACCGAAATTGCCGCGGGAATAGTGCAATACCAATTGTCCTTAAAGGAGCAAGGTAATGTGAATCAAGCATTGCGAGATATTCGTTTTGGCAGTGCGGGTTACTTCTTTATGTATGATTCTCAAGGTAAAAATATATTCCATGCCTTAATGCCTAATTTAGAAGGGCAAAACAAAATCGATATGACCGACCCGCGCGGCACCAAAATTATTGTTGGTTTGCTGGATGCGGCTAAACGGGGGGATGGTAACTTTTCTTACTATTATCAGAAGCCTAATACCAATGAGCAAATTGAGAAGATAAGCTACGTGATGATGGTTCCAGGTACTGACTGGATGTTAGGAACTGGCGCTTATATTGATGATATTGAAGCCGTAGTTGAAGATTATCGTCAAACTGTGACTGAACAGATGGCTGAGAAATCGTTTATGATCCTCCTAATCGCCATTGTGTTAACGGGGATTACGGCGTTTATCATTATGGTCGCCGCCCATCGAATGGTCGTGCCGATCAAAAATATGGCTGATAATCTTAATGATATTGCTAAGGGTGAAGGGGATTTAACTAAGCGCTTAATGGTTAAAGGTGAAGACGAGATTGCTCAATTAGGTCGAGCTTTTAACTTGTTTGTCGATAAGCTACAAACCATTATCGGTGATGTGGCGAATGCGACCGCCAAAGTCAAAACGGCTGCCAATGCGATTCATGACCAAACGAAAGTGATGTCACACCAACTGCTCAGTCACAACAATGAGACTGACCAAGTCGTTACCGCGATTACTGAAATGTCATCTACCGCGAGTGAAGTCGCGCAAAACACCACCCAAGTGGCCGAAGCTACTCAAGCGGCGACAGGTGATGTAGCTAACGCTCAGCGCTGTGTTGATGCATCATTGGAAGAAATTGCTGGATTGATGGCGCAAATTAATAATGCCGCGGGCAGTATCAAATCGTTGAGTGAACAATCGCAGAAGATTAACAGCGTATTGTCGGTGATTGGTGGCATTGCCGAGCAAACCAATTTGCTCGCTCTTAACGCAGCCATTGAAGCTGCCCGAGCCGGTGAACAGGGACGGGGTTTTGCCGTGGTAGCCGATGAGGTACGTAACTTAGCCAGCCGAACTCAGGCAAGCACCTTAGAAATTAATGAAATGCTATCAGAACTGCATAAGCTGGTCTCGCAGGCGGTGAAAACCATGGACGAGAGTCAGCAGAGTTGTGTGCGCTCGGTTGAATCTTCCCGTGCTATTTCTGAAAGCTTAGGTTCGGTTACCTCGGCGGTAACGGCGATTAACGATATGAGTACCCAAATTGCCACCGCGGCGACCGAGCAAAGCTCTGTGACCGAGGAAATCAACCGTAACGTTTATGCTATCCAAGAAATTGTGAATGAGCTGCTGCATTCCAGTGAAGATGCGGCAAGGGTGAGTCAGACTGTGTCGCAGGAAGGGACCAATCTTGGCAAGTTAGTTGGGCAGTTTAAAATTTAATACTGATTTATTATTGAGTTATAAAATAAAACGGGAGATAACATCTCCCGTTTTTTATATCCATTTATTGAGTCGTATCCCTAAATATCTGTTTAGGCTGGTTCGATAACCCGCTTAGTCACCTTTTCAACTCTTACTGCGCAAACCTTATATTCAGGGATATAAGCCACGGGATCTAAGGCATTGATGGTGAGTTTGTTCGCTGCGGCTTCGACAAAATGGAACGGCAAGAACAGTACACCGGCTTGGGCGCGTTTAGTCACAAAGGCATCTATCTCAATCTCGCCGCGGCGGGTGATAAGGCTAATTTTGTCGCCATTATTTATCCCGAGTTGCTCGGCATCATAGACTGAAATCATCACTTTAGGTGCGCCGAGTAAATCCAGTCCCGGTGTTTTACGGGTGAGTGTACCTGTGTGGAATTGTTCTAAGAGCCGCCCCGTTGATAGCGTCAGTGGGTACTCGTTGCAGGGCATTTCGGCGGGAAGACGATAACTGACGGGCGTAAATAAGCCTAAACCGCGGGTGAATTGACTCTGGTGCATAATCGGTGTTCCCGGATGATTTTCATCCGGACAGGGCCATTGAATACCCTGAGGCACTTTACCCTCTGCACTTGTGGTTAATCTTTCCCAACGAATACCGCGATACTGGGGTGTTAATACATTGATTTCAGACCAAATAGCCTCTTCATCTTTGTAATCCCAGTTTGCGCCCATGGCATTAGCCAGCGCTTGTACGATCTGCCAATCGGGTAAGGCTTCCCCCGGTGAGGCAAGTGCTTGCTCGAGTCGCTGCACCCGACGCTCGGTATTGGTAAAGTGACCGCGTTTTTCTACAAAAGCGGCGGCGGGCAAGACCACATGGGCAAGCTCGGCCGTCTCGGTTAAAAAGATATCCTGCACTACCAGAAACTCGATTTGACTCAGTGCATTAAGCACATGAGCTTGATCGGGATCGCTCAGCACTGGATTTTCACCCATCACATATAAGGCTTTGATTTTGCCCTTGGCAATGTCGTGCATCATGTGGGTTGCCGTGACGCCAATTTCCCCCGATAACGGCGTTTGCCAGTGGTTTTCGAAGCGCATTCTGGCATGAATATCCGTGACCTTTTGATAGCCTGTGAAGTAGTTGGGTAATGCACCCATATCACAAGCCCCTTGCACATTACTCTGGCCGCGTAGCGGATTGATACCCGCCCCTGATACTCCGATATTGCCGCAGAGTAGTTGCAGGTTAGAAATGGCGGTGACGTTATCGTGGCCTGTCGTATGCTGAGTGATGCCCATGGCGTAGTAAACTGCCGTTTTTTGTGCAGTGCCTATGGTACGCGCGATGCGGGCGATATCCTCAGCTTTAACACCTGTGATTAGGGCGGCGTTTTCGAGGGAGTAATCCTCCTTCGCTAATTCCGCATAGAGGCCCTCGATCCCTTCAGTACGCTCGGCGATATAGGCTTTATCTTGCCAATCGTGGCGAATAATTTCCGCCATAATGGCGTTTAATAGCATCACATCCGTGCCCGGTCTGTGGGCAACATAGAATTCGGCCTTTTCTGCTATGCCTACGCGTTTAGGATCGGCCACGATTAATCGTGCGCCGTGCTGCATTATCGCCTGCTGGATTTTTGAGGCAATAATCGGATGGGCGCAGGTGGTGTCTGAACCGATGATAAAGATAACATCCGAGTCCTTAATACTTGGAATATCATTGGTCATCGCGCCACTACCAATACTCTGCTGTAAGCCCGTTACCGTCGATGAGTGGCATAGGCGGGCGCAGTGATCGATATTATTGGTACCAAGAACGCTGCGGACAAACTTTTGCAGCACAAAGTTATCTTCGTTAGTCGCTTTGGCAGAGGCGAGACTAGCGATCGCGTTGCTGCCATCTTGCTGTTTTATCTCGGTTAAGCGTTTCGCCACATAGGCGATGGCTTCGGGCCAACTACAAGGTTGTAGTTCGCCATTTTTACGGATTAATGGTGTCGTGAGGCGTTTGTCGCTGTGAATAAAATCGAAACCAAAACGCCCTTTAACACATAACATGCCTTGGTTAACAACCGAGTCTTTATTGCCTTCGATATGGCGAATGCGACTGGTGTTAGGGTCAATTTTAAGATCCAGACGACAGCCTACACCGCAGTAAGTACAAATCGTCGAGGCGGTTTTAAGTGCTGTTTTATCGCCTTGGCGTTTGTCCCGCGCATCGACCAGTGCGCCAGTGGGACACACCTGCACGCAGTTGCCACATTGTACACAGCGACTATCGGCCATGCTCGCGCTAAAGCCAACTCTCGGCGCGCGGCGCACGAGGCTTTGACTGATTTCCTGTGGCAGCGCCTGATAGGAATCTTCGGTAAATTGGATGGCGCAGTGGCCGCTCTGCTGCTGGCACACATCAACGCATTTGCCGCAGCTAATACAACGGTTAGCATCAAATTGAATAAAGGGTGAACTCTTATCTACGCTGAAATGCCGTGCATTTTCAGTGGCTAAGCTTTTGCTCTCAACACCGTAATCCGTAGCGTAATCCCTCAGTTTACAGTCGGTATTGGCCTGGCAGGCGCACTCAAGGCAACGCGCCGCCTCTTGCATAGCGGCATCTGCGGGAAAGCCCAATTCGACTTCACTGTAATTCAGCAGCCGTTGTAGTGCTGTTAATTCGGGCATTTTCAAGCGGGGCTGACGTGGCGTATGGGGATAAAGCGTTGGTGCGGCTTCTGATGTTGTTTTTGCTTGCTTAAGGGCGCTTGGAATGGTTTTTACCGAGTTAAAATCGTGGGCATGTAAATCACAGCTAAGGCCAATTTGAAGCATTTTATCAATGGCTTTTGCCGCTTTTCGGCCATCACCAATGGCGGCAACCGCGGTGGCTGGGCCGCGGCGGGCATCGCCCATCACAAACAGTTTTTCCACACCCGATGACATGGTTTGCTCACAACCAATGAGGGTGTTCCAGCGACTGAGTGCCAGCTCGCCATGGCTGAGTTGCCCCATGGAATCTTGCATAAAGCTCAGGTCTGGTGCTTGGGATACTGCGGCGATAACGGTATCGAAGGCTTCGGTAAAGGTTTCCCCTGTGTCCACGGGGGCGCGTCTGCCTGAAGCATCGGCTTCGCCGAGCGCCATTTTGCTGAAGGTGACCGACTGTACATGTCCATTGGCATCACTATGATTTTCAATGGGATTGGTTAAGAAGTGGAATTTTACTCCTTCGACTTCGGCCTCGTGTACTTCGTAAGCTTCGGCGGGCATTTCGGCGCGGGTACGGCGGTAGATTAAAGTAACATCGCAGCCTTCACGTACCGCTGTACGAGCACAATCGATGGCGGTATTGCCGCCGCCGATGACTGCGACTTTTTTACCCAACTTCAATTGCTTATCGAGGCAATGATCCTTAAGAAAATCTACCCCTAGATAGCAGCCCGCCAGCTCCGAGCCTTTATAATTCATCGGCACTGCTTTTTGGGCGCCGATCGCAAGGCACACCGCATCGAAGTCGGTGACCAACTGGGCTAAGTGAACCTCATGGCCGAGGCGAGTCTGGGTATGAATGATTAACCCATTACGACACAGCAGCTCGATTTCTTTATCGAGAATCGCCTTGGGTAAACGGTATTCGGGAATACCGTAGCGCAGCCAACCGCCCGCCTTGGGCATGGCTTCAAATATCTCGACATTATGCCCTTGATTCGAAAGATAATAACCCGCACTTAAGCCCGCAGGACCTGCGCCTATAATGGCAATTTTCTTACCCGTGTCAGCGAGGCGTGGCGGTTGATAGCTATTGCCGTGCTCGTCATCGGCTAAATCTAAATCGGCAGCGTGGCGCTTGAGTTGGCGGATGGCAATAGGGTCGTCGACGAGGCCGCGGCGGCATTCGGTTTCGCAAAACGCGGGGCAGACACGGCCAATCGACAGCGGCAGTGGCAGAGTGTCTTTAATGACTTTAATCGCTTGGGTGTGGTCACCTTGGGCAATGTGGTTGAGATAACTTTGTACATCGACCCCCGCAGGGCAGGCCTGTTGGCAGGGCGCTTCACAATCGGCAAAGTGATCACTCAAGATGGTGTTCAGTGCCGCTTGGCGCTGTTTGGTTAAAAACGCCGATTGGGTGATGACCTTCATGCCTGTTTGGGCAGGGGTTTCACAGGCTTTAACGCAGCGCAGACTGGCATCGCTATTTTCGATTTGTACTAGACAAAGGTTACAGTCCTGCTTTTCGGCATGGGCTTGCGTGTCCAATTGCCGTGAGGCGTCAGTGGGATCGCACAGGCTGGGAATAGCAATACCCGCCTTACGGGCTGCGTGTAATAGGTTATCGCTCGGCTCGGCCGAGACTATCTGATTATCGATTCGAAGTTCTATCATCCCATGGCCTTTTATATTTGTAGGGTGCTTGCTGCATGGCAGGCTTAAGGTGGATTTGAGTATAACTAGAGCGCTTTAGAAGACGCTTATGGTCGAGGGAAGTTTGATGCTAAATTGCTGCTGTCATCACAAACAGGTGTCAGACTGTGCGCTGATGAAAGTTTATTGGTGGAATACTGTGATTATCTCAGCATTTTATATGTGTTTTATCTGTATCTTGTTTAATTCTATGCGGTTTTTAGTGATTATCACTGTTTAGTAAACTCAATTTTTAATTGAATTGGGGCGTCAAGCTGGCAATTTCATGTAAGATCACAGTCTTAACTCGGCTTTGTTTGTTAATCTGCCGACCCTAACGGTGCTTTTTATGCTGATAAAATCGCAGTGAAACGCTATCACGCCCTAGGTTTACCAGCGTTGTTAGGTTAAAATGCGCGGTTGCAATTACCGTTAAGCGCCGCCTGCTTTGATGGGAAACCCATTAAAACGGCAAAAATAAGCGAAGTTAAAAATCCATGTTTGAAGTTAATCCAGTAAAATTCAAAATTAAGGAGCTTGCCGAGCGTACGCAGCTTCTTAGGGGGTATCTTTGACTACGATGCTAAGCATGAGCGTCTAGAAGAAGTCAGCCGTGAACTTGAAAGTTCTGAGGTGTGGAACGAGCCAGAACGTGCTCAAGCCCTAGGTAAAGAGCGCGCCAGCCTCGAAGCCGTCGTAAAAACTATCGATGATATGGACTCTGGTCTTGAAGACGTTGAAGGTCTACTTGAGCTTGCCATCGAAGAAGAAGACGAAGACACCTTCAATGAAACCACCAAAGAGCTGGATTATTTAGAGAGCCGTTTGGCCGAACTCGAATTCCGCCGTATGTTCTCTGGTCCACAGGACGCCTCAAACTGTTACTTAGACATTCAGTCGGGCAGTGGTGGTACAGAGGCGCAAGATTGGGCCAACATGGTACTGCGTATGTATCTGCGTTGGGGTGAAGCCCACGGATTTAGTCCTGAGCTGATGGAAGTGACCGACGGTGACGTGGCTGGTATTAAGGGCGCGACCATTAAGTTTACCGGTGAGTATGCCTTTGGTTGGTTACGTACCGAAACTGGCGTGCACCGCTTAGTGCGTAAATCGCCATTTGACTCATCGGGTCGTCGCCACACGTCTTTCTGCTCGGTATTCGTTTACCCTGAGATTGATGACGATATCACCATCGATATCAACCCTGCTGACTTACGTATCGACGTATACCGCGCCTCGGGTGCCGGTGGTCAGCACGTAAACCGAACCGAATCTGCGGTACGTATTACCCACTTACCGACCAACACGGTAGTGCAGTGCCAGAACGACCGTTCACAGCACAAGAACAAAGATTCGGCGATGAAACAGTTAAAAGCCAAACTGTTCGAATTAGAAATGCATAAGCAAAATGCCGAAAAGCAAGCCGCCGAAGATGCCAAGTCCGACATCGGTTGGGGTAGCCAGATCCGTTCTTATGTATTGGATGACTCCCGTATTAAAGACTTACGCACTAGCGTGGAGACGCGCAATACCCAAGCGGTACTCGATGGCGATCTGGACAAGTTTATCGAAGCCAGTTTGAAATCAGGGCTGTAATTAATTCAAAGGTATAGACGAGAAATAACATGACTGAACAAGTACAAGATGAAAACAAACTGATTGCCGAGCGTCGTGCCAAGCTAGACAGCATTCGCCCGAACTGCAGCGCGAATGCTCACCCTAATACGTTCCGTCGCACCCATAAAGCGGCTGAGTTGCAGGAAAAATACGGTCAAAACACTAAGGAAGAACTCGAAGCCTTAGGTTTTAGAACCAGCATAGCTGGCCGTATCATGGCAAAACGTGGCCCATTCCTGGTGATCCAAGACGTGTCTGGTCGTATCCAAGCTTATGCTGAAAAGGGCGTTCAAGCGGATCTGAAGGATAAATACCAAGGTCTGGATATCGGTGACATCATCGGCGTAACGGGTCAGTTGCACTTGTCTGGTAAAGGCGATCTGTACGTGAACATGGAAGAGTACCAACTGCTGACCAAAGCACTGCGTCCTCTGCCAGAAAAATTCCACGGCTTAACTGACCAAGAAACCCGTTACCGCCAACGTTATGTTGACTTAATCGTTAACGAAGAATCTCGTCAAGCCTTCGTAATGCGTTCAAAAGTGGTTGCTGCAATCCGTAACTTCATGATCAAAAAAGAGTTCATGGAAGTTGAAACCCCAATGATGCACGTGATCCCAGGCGGCGCTTCAGCGCGTCCATTTATCACTCACCACAATGCGCTGGACATGCCAATGTACCTGCGTATCGCGCCAGAGTTATACCTCAAGCGTTTAGTGGTAGGTGGTTTTGAGCGTGTGTTCGAAATCAACCGTAACTTCCGTAACGAAGGTCTGTCGCCACGCCATAACCCAGAATTCACTATGATGGAATTCTATATGGCCTATGCAGACTACAAAGATCTGATGGACTTAACCGAAGAACTGTTAAGCTCTATCGCCATTGAGTTATTAGGCAGCGCGCAAATGCCATACGGCGAGCACACCGTTGATTTCGGTGGCCCATATGCCCGTTTAAGCATGTTAGAAGCGATTCAGAAGTACAATCCTGACAACGCGACTATCCAAGCCATGACTTACGAGCAAGTGAAAGATCTTGAATTCATGCGTGAACTGGCTATCAGCCTAGGCATCAAGATCGAGAAGTTCTGGACCTGTGGTCAACTATTAGAAGAAATCTTCGGTGAAACCGCTGAATGGCAGTTAATGCAACCGACCTTCATCACTGGCTACCCAGCGGACATTTCGCCACTGGCACGTCGTAACGATGACAATCACTTCATTACCGACCGTTTTGAATTCTTCATCGGTGGCCGTGAAGTGGCTAACGGTTTCAGCGAGTTAAACGATGCTGAAGACCAAGACAGCCGCTTTAAAGCGCAGGTTGACGCCAAAGACGCAGGTGACGACGAAGCCATGTTCTACGATGCAGACTACATCACTGCGCTGGAACACGGTTTACCGCCAACAGCAGGTCAAGGTATTGGTATCGACCGTTTAGTGATGTTATTCACTAACACTCACACTATCCGTGATGTGATCCTGTTCCCAGCGATGCGCCCACAGGCTTAATTGCTGTATCGGGTTGCAGATAAAACCTGCGACCCAATGGCATTGGATGAATTTAAAAAACCAGCCTTTTGGCTGGTTTTTTATGGGCGATTCAAGGGGGGAGCAATAGCTATTTTGCCAGTTTACATTCTTGAACGTTTTTCATGCCTTCGGTATCTGAGACTGCTTTTAGTCCTGCACCACCCACAAATACACCCATCTTGATATATTGCTCGAAGAAGTAGTTTTTACCCCCTTCTGTTTTCACTGTTAAATCATTTTCGCTGAATTCAGATTCGGTCGATAACTTTTGCTCACCGGGATCAACTTCTTTGTAAAAATAAACTTTGTTTGCTGACTCACCAATTAGATTGCCGTTAATGTAGATATTTTTCTTTAGTGCTTGTCCAGCAAAGCTATTACGGTAAACATAGATACCGCTTTTATTGTCAGCTGGTTTTTGGAATGTTTTTAATTTGGCATCTTCTTCCTGTGATGCCATCGGCACTGAAGCACAACCAGTCAGAAATAGGCAAATAGCTAACATGGGGGTAAGTAGTTTTTTTAACATCATCAATCCCTAATTTAAAAATAATAACAAGCCTGTGGAGTCGGCTCTCTATATCCATTAATACTGATTAGCTCGGTATTAACTCCTGTTTTCAAGGAAAGGGGGGGCGGGGGATGAACAGAAAAAACATCATCCTGACACAAGCCTACGTGATTTCATATGGCAAATGATTAGTAAAAAGTGCTATTTAATCAGTAAGCTAAACCTACTATCCTTGATGTTGCGCAATATAGCTTAACTTGTATCGGCCCGCTATCTGTTTGTAATTTAAAGTGTGATTTTGTTGCGCCAGTTGTTGGTTTTTGTGATGAGCTTCATTGGCAATATTTCATTTTTCACTATTGAGGTGTTTTAAACTCATTAATGTTATGGCTATAGAGCTTGAGGAAATTAAGAAGGGTAGCTCTATCTTCCATTCGGATCATTTGCGAAGGCTTTTATCGAAATGGCGGCTTGTCTGCACATCAATGAATAGGTGATTAATAATCTCGACAAGCCAAATGTATTTGGTTTATCATTCTGAATATTAAGTGTTTTTTAGCTTTTATGATTGCCGATTTACGATTGTTTGTTAATAGGCACTTTTACTCTGATGTGTTTGTTGGCTCAAAACTAAGATTTTTCTCATAAAGTGAGTGTAAAAAGTGCTGATATTGCTGATAAAAGTCGTGTTCAGTTCTATTCCTTTCGGCATATACCTCTTATACTTAGCCTCAACCCTGTGCCGTAGCACATTCGACTTATTAACGACTCAGTGAATTCTACATGAAGATCCCTTCTCTGCTTGGTAGTTTTATCTTGGTATGCAGCAGTTTAACTGTTGCCGCGACAGCGCATTCAGCCGATTCGGCCTCTGTCACTACAAAAAGCACCGCCACTAAAGCAACTTCTGCTAAAAAAGCCCCTGCTAAGCAGGAGGTGGCAGCTAATAGTGCATTAGTCGTTGATCTTAAAACTAATGAAATTCTCTATTCCAGTAATCCCGATGCCGTAAGGCCCATTGCCTCCGTGACTAAGCTAATGACCGCGATGGTAACCCTAGATGCTAAGTTACCTATGGATGAAAAGCTTACTATCAATATCAATGATACTAAGGAAATGCGCGGCGTATATTCGCGGGTGCGTATTGGCAGTGAAATTAGCCGTAAAGAAATGTTATTGCTGACATTAATGTCATCTGAAAACCGTGCCGCCGCAAGTCTTGCCCACCATTATCCCGGTGGCCATAAAGCTTTTATTAAAGCGATGAATGCTAAGGCGAAAGCCCTAGGGATGAAAAACACTCGCTATGTAGAGCCTACTGGATTGTCAGAGAAGAACGTCTCGAGCGCGCGGGATTTGGTGGTGTTACTAAAGGCTAGCGAAGGCTATCCCATGTTAGGCCAGTTAAGCTCGACCGAAAAGAAAACCGTAACCTTTGGCAAACCAAAGTACAGCCTCGATTTTAGAAATACCAATCGCTTGGTTTATAAAGATAACTGGAATATCCACCTCACTAAAACGGGCTTTACCAATGAAGCAGGGCACTGCTTAGTGATGCGTACCGAAATGGCCAAACGCCAAGTGGCCTTTGTTGTGCTCGATGCCTATGGTAAGTATACCCATATGGCCGATGCTAACCGTTTACGTACTTGGTTAGAAACAGGCAAAGTCACTCCGATCCCCGCGGATGCTAAGCAATATAAGAAGCAGCGCAATCAGCAGCAATTTGCTAAGGTCAGCGAGACCTAAGGCAGGCGTTTCCTGCTTATCCATGTCCCGTCACAGGATAGGTTGACCGTTTTTAGGCCAGAATCGTTCTGGCCTTTTTATTGTCATTTTTCTAGCACTTGTGTTGTAGATGATTGATAGGCTTAACTAAAAGTCAATTAATCACCCCGTAGAGGGTGCGTTGTGTGGCGATACACCGTATTATTGGCAGGTTTTTTCTCTCAAGGATGATATGCGTGTGGCGTTAGTCTTAAAAAAACTCCAGTTGATCTATGTGCCCTTTATACTGCTCTGCCTGATATTTGTCTCAGGCTACAGCTTGCTCCATTGGCTGTTGATTATCGAGTTCCAACTGCTGAGCATTGACGAATCGATTATCAATTTTTGGCTGCCGCTGATATTGCCTTGGCCCTTGCTGTTTTTCTACTTAAGACCTCGGCTTAAGTTATTCCGCTTTACCAAGAGTAATAGCCGTTTTATCTATTTTGTGATTGCCGTGCTGTTGCTAGCCGTGCCCACTATCGTGGCGCAGGAATACCTTAATAGCGCAACGGGCAAGTTGACTCAACTCGAGTCCATCAATGCACTATTGCACCAGCCGCAAACCAAGTATTACCAATTAAATCAGTTTTATATCGATAAAAAACATATCGGCGTACAGCGCAATATTGAGCCGATTGGCAAGGGTAATAGTGAGTTGCGTATGAGCCTGTAT
This sequence comes from Shewanella sp. LZH-2, assembly GCF_016859145.1. Classification (NCBI taxonomy): domain Bacteria; kingdom Pseudomonadati; phylum Pseudomonadota; class Gammaproteobacteria; order Alteromonadales; family Shewanellaceae; genus Shewanella; species Shewanella sp. LZH-2. Next base: position 3,658,682 of record NZ_CP069350.1, on the reverse strand, counting down.
ATTGCGATGCCGATTTTTGCTAAACGTAACGAGAGTTGGTTGGTCGGTGCTAAAGCCTTGGCATGGTATGGCAAAGTTTATGAGAAAACGATCAGTAATAGACTCGAACCTCAGCAGAAAGAAGCGCTATTTCAAGAGTTTATTCATCAGAGCCAGCAGGATTTTAATGCCTTTAAGCCTGAAGACTTTGTCTATCTTGACCGTATCGGCCCGTCGACCCGCTACACTCAGCTACTGACCGCTGCTCAAAAAAGCTCAGTGTATTTCGATGGTTATCAAACTGTCTTGATGCCAGTGAATAAGCCCTTCGAGGCGCGTAATGGCCATAAATTAGCGTGGATTATCGCCTGGTTAAGCTTTGCTGCCATTGTGTGGTTACTGATGAGCTTGATGCTAAAACTGGACGAGACACAGGCATCTCAGGCTTTGGTGGCGCAGCTAAGCATAGAAAAACCTAAGGCAGAGCTTTATGGCTTTTTGGCTGAATTTAAACCTCGGCAGGGTTTTGTTATCACGCCAATCTTGCTTTATATCAATAGCTTGATATTTATGTTGATGGCCTTTGCCAGCCAGCACGTTATCGCCTTTCCAAACAGTCTGTTGCTCGATTGGGGCGCAAACCTTCGCCAGTTGGTTTTGGATCAACAAGTTTGGCGGTTGATCAGCAATGTGTTTTTACATGGCGGCTTGATGCATTTGGTTTTTAACTTATACGGACTGTTTTTTGCGGGGATGTTTTTGGAGCCACTGCTGGGTAAATGGCGTTTACTCGGGGTCTATTTATGTTGTGGTTTAGTGGCGAGCATTGCCAGTATTAGCTGGTATGAGGCGATGATCAGTATCGGTGCCTCGGGCGCCATTATGGGATTATTTGGGGTGTTGATCATGTGGATTTGGTTGGGCTTATTGCCCTTGGCGGACAATATGCCACTCGCCCTGAATCTGACCCTATTTGTTACTGCAAGTCTTGTGATGGGGCTCTTTGGCGGCGTGGATAATGCCGCGCATCTTGGCGGTTTGGGCTGTGGATTATTGCTTGGGAGCCTGCTACGGCCAAATAAGATGCAACCGTAGGCCAATAAAAAGCCGAGGTAAATCCTCGGCTAATGGGTTTTACTATTAAATGTAAGCGGTATTTAGGCGTGCTCAAACATCAGGAAAAGGTACACAATAAACAGCACTATATGGGTCGCACCATGGAGTGCATTGGTTCTACCGCTGCTGAAACTGACTTTGCAGACCATTAAACTGGTGGCTAAAAGCACCATATCCGCCGCAGAAAGGCCTAAGTGTACCTCTTGATTTATCACACTTCCGACAATCAATACTGAGGGCACGGTGAGAGCTATGGTGGCGAGCACTGAACCAAAATAGAGGTTCATCGCCCGTTGCAGTTGATTATTGAGTGCAGCCTTAAAGCCACCTACGGCCTCTGGAGATAAGATCAAACAGGCGACAATAAAGCCGCCCAGTGCTGGCGGCGCCCCGAGAGAGGCCACGCTGTAATTAATGGGCATAGCAAGGGTTTTGGCGAGCAGAATCACCACCAGCAAATAACCAATCAACAGCATAGTGTGGTAGATATTACTGCGCAGTATGCCGTGATGCTCTTCGTGGTCCTCGTGGTCGGCATCGACAAAGAAGTGGCTATGGCTCTTAGTTTGGATCACCAAAAAGATGCCATAGAGCAAAATCGAGATGATGATGAGCATCCAAGACATGGGCTTGGACATGCTGCCAATGGTGCCGCCCTCGGTAAAGTTAGGTAGCACTAAACAGAGCAGGGCGAGGGGAATAATCGCCACTAAATAGGATTTCACCCCATCTAAATTAAAGTGCTGAGTATGATAGCGCCAGCCACCAAGTAGCAGAGTGATACCAACTAAGCCATTGGTAATAATCATGACTACGGCAAACATGGTATCCCTTGCCATCACTGGATTTGGCTCGCCCGTTAACATCACCGAAGAAATCATCACCACTTCGAGCGAAATTACCGACAGGGTTAAAATCAAGGTACCGTAAGGGTCGCCGAGCTTGATGGCAAGCGCATCCGAGTGACGCACCACGGAGAAAATCGCCCAAGTTACCACTCCGAGTAGGGCGAGTGAAACGGGAATATAGGTTGAGAGAGCCGTGCCATCGGCGAGCAAACTATCACCGCCAGTCTTGAAGAATACTAATGTGAGTATTCCGAGTAGCAGGGCAAATTCGTCTTTGATAAATGTCTTCATAGGCAGTTGATCCAAAGCGGAAAAATGCCGTTAGTATAGACATTGGTTATGGCACACTTTGCATGAATATTCTTTTAGATTTGGGGTTAGGCATAAAATTTTGAGCGAGATCGCTTTTTTATTCAAAACCCCAGTTATCGATTAATACCTTTTGCTTAGCCGATTTTGCGAGTCACAAACTAGGCAAACTGCATGCAAGCTAACGTAATTTCTTAGCCATGGTGCTCGGTATTAATCAACTTGCCGAGCTGATCGTAATGATTCCAATCCCCCGCTTGGCGATCGGCGATATAGCTGCCTTCACTGCGTTTTTCGCCATTGGGCCAAAACTGTTGCCATAAACCTTCCCTGCGATCCTTCAGATAAGTGCCTTGTTCGGCGAGTTTGCCATTAACATGGTAATAGCTAGCTTCGCCTTCTTTTTGACCCTTTAGCCAAGTTTCATTCAGTTTAGGGTTACCATTTTGGTGGTATTCCCTGCGCTCGCCGTCGAACTGGCCTTTAGTGTATTGGGCTTCGAGTTTGAGCTGGCCATTGCTGTAATACTCTTTGCTGCTGCCATGCTGCTGATTATCTAAAAATTCGCTGCTGGCGGCTAAAATGCCATCCTCATACCAGCTTTCCCATAATCCAGTTTGCAGGCCTTTATCCATAGTGCCGCTAAGTTTAAGCTGGCCATTATTGGGATAATATTCGGCATAGGAGCCCGTTTTATCATTATTATCATAGGTTTCTAAGCGATAAACCACTTGTTTAAAGCTGTAGTACTCGCTAGTGCCGTGGCGTTTATTGTCCTTCCAATGGGTTTTCTGGCTGATATTGCCCTCGGGAATCGCGCCGTAGGTTGGATCTTTGGCTTCATAGCGGTAATCAATCCAGAGGCCGGTTTTTTGATTATCCTCGTATTGGCCGGTGACGCGGCGGCGACCTTGGTAATATTCGGCGTAATCGCCATTGAGTTTGCCGTTAACAAAGGTTTGTTCTTTTTGCTTAAGGCCAGAAGCATATTGGACCCAAAGGCCTTCTTTTAAGCCTGCTTTATATTCGCCTTCTTCATTAAGATCGCCATTGTAGTACCAACGGCTAAAGTGGCCGTCGAGGGGATAACTATTGCTGTTATCCGCTTTGCTGCGGGCATAGTGAGCAAGTTCTTTCGGTTTGCCATTATCATAAAAAGACTCGTATTTACCGACCCAAGCGCCCTCGATACGCTCGCCGCGCTCATTGACTGTACCATCTTGGTAAAAGGATTCGGAGCGGCCAGTGAGTTTGCCATTCACATAGACATCTAAGCTGCGGAGCTGGCCATTGGTGTGGTAACGGCGAAATTCTCCGTCACGTTGGCCTTGTTTCCATACCTCTGCGGTTTGCAGTTTGCCGCCGTTATAACGCTCAAACAATCCATCCTTTAAGCCCATGTTGTAGCTGCTTTTTTCGATAAGATTACCGTCCGCATCATAACGCTCAGAAGGGCCATGCAAGGGATATTGACCATTATCAGCCAGTTGCGAGTCCTGGTAGGTGCGCAGTTCTTTAAGTTGGCCATTAGGGTGAAAGTACTTTTGCACGCCTGCGAGCATATCCTGCTTGTAGTTCAAATCGCTGGTGAGCACACCCTCAAGGTTAAAGTATTGCTGGCGCCCCTCTAGCACATCGTTGAGGTATTGCTCTTCGACTTGGAGTTTGCCAAGTTCATTAAATTGCTGGCACTTACCGTGGCGAAGCCCCGCTTGATAGTGGCACAGGCTCGCCAGTTCACCACTGGGGTAGAAGGTGCGTTCTTCACCCTCAAGTTTATCAAGATTAAATTGGCTGGCACTGGCTTTGATGCCATCGTCGAAAAAGGTTTCCCATAATCCTTGGCGACGACCATCAGCATCAAAACGGCCGCTTACGACCACTTGGCCTTCGGAGTTTTGTTCAAGATAGGGGCCGGTGAGTTGGTTATTGGCGTAGGTTTGGCTTTGGGAGAGGGTGCCGTTTTCATAAAAGCTTTCCCATTTACCATGGCGCAGGTTATCAAGATAACTTTCTTGTGCCTGCAATTTACCGCTGGGGAAGAAGCGCTTAACTTGGGATTTTTGGCCATTTTGGTAGACAGTGCTTTGGTTAACATGGCCGTTGGGGCTAAATTCTTTCCATTCGCCAACGGGGACGCCCTTAGCAAATTGTTGTTCTTCGGTTATCGTGCCATCTAAGTCGAACAGCCGCCAAGTACCATCTTGGTAGCCCTGTTGGTAATTACCTTCAACGATTCTGCTGTTATTAGTATGAAATACTTGCCATTTCCCATTAGGTATTCCCTGAGAAAATTGCCCTAAGGTATAGCCTTGGTTATCGCGAACAATGGCGATATCACCATTTAACGGCATACCAGTGGCCAGATTGTAATAGCTGGGGATCCCGTTCTGCTGGCGGATTTCGACCATCATGGAAGATAGATTTTGCGCTGCCAGAGCATGGACACTGACTAGGCTGGCTGCGGCAGTCGAGAGGCTGATAAAGCGAAATGGCGTATAAAACATGCTGATTCCTTGCTCTGGGTCTTAAGGCAGCGCCTTTGCGGCCTATATAATTACTCTGTTGAATTTATGTCTTTGGCGCAGGACATAATGCAGTGCCCTGCGCCAAGGTTTACCTTAATTAAGCTAAAACGTTGAGAAAACAGGGTCAGGAGTCACTACCGGCGGCGGTGTTTCCTGATTTAAAAACTGCCCATGATTGTAGCGATTAATCACCTCTATCCAGCCATGCTCCTCAAACTCGTATTGCTTACCATCAAGCCTGCCCTGATCGTCATAATTGGCGATTTGGAGCACATAATCCTCAGATGAGCGCAGTTCCCAATGGCCGACTTGTTTACCTTGATCGAAGCGACCATACCAATAACGTCTTTCAGGGTTGGGTATTGGGCGGAAACCGTACTCACCATCGGTAAATATCCAATCGCCATCCTGTTGACCATTGCGGTATACGCCTTTTTCATACAATTGACCATTGTTGGCGTAACGTTGCACTAAGCCGTCGGGGTTGCCATGGTTAAAATTTATTAATTCAAGCAGTTGCCCTGAACTTGTCTCATTACGAAACTCGCCATGGAGTTCACCATTGTCATCATAGCTAAAGGTGAGGCTGGCATCCTCTTGCTGCTTCTTCCATTTGCCCGAGGGCTTGTCATTGGTATATTGACCCTGTTCAGCCACCCAACGCTTACCCGTTTCATGGTCGAATTTCACCATTTCATAGGGGCCTTCACGCTTGCCTGCGTTAAAATGCTCGCGGGTGATAACGTCTGTGCCACTTCGGCTCTTGACGGATTCGACATACAAGCCTGTTAATTTTTTATCGAGTTCCTCGCGACGATTCACTAATTCGCCTTGCTCGTAGTCTTCGCTAAGTGACCAATTTTTGAGTAGGTCGTTTTCTGTGCTCTCAATCAGTTGGCCTTTACTAAAGCGCTGCTGTTTACGATAAACCCAGCGATTACCTTGGTATTTGCTATCGGTGGTTTTTTTAATTTGCCCTTGTTCATCGTATTCAATGGCTTGGAGGGCATCACCTTTATCGTTAGTCAGTTCCTTTAATTGGATTTGGCCATTTTCATAGTAAGTCAGTTGCTCACCAACCTTATAATCAGCTTGATATTGGTAATGGCGTTTGACGTTGCCATTGTCAAAATACTCAAAATAGTCACCGTGTCTTTTGTCTTTAACATACTCTTGGGTCGAGATGACTTGCCCATTTAGGCCCCAAGTGGTCTCAGTTCCTTGCAATAGACCATCAACGCGATGCTCTTCACGGTTAAGTTTGCCAAGATTAAAATATTGACTCACGCAGGTTGGGTCATTGCAGATCTTGGCGGTGACTTCACCTTCGGGGCCAAAATGTTCGCTGATGCCGACTTCTTGGCCATCTTTAAAGGTGGTTTTGTAGCGGATATTGCCACCATTCCAATAACCCGTTTCTAGACCTTGTTTCACACCATTTTCATAGTGCGATTCAACATACAGTTGGCCAGTGGCAATGTATTTTTTAAGCAAGCCATGAAGTTGGCCTTGCTCGTTACGAAAGCCTTGCTCGTACGGCTTGCCATCCTCAAAGTAACATTGATATGCACCGCGAAATTGTTCGCTGGTGAGTTTGTTACCGATCTTGTTATCGGCGAGGGCACTGGCGCAAAAAAGCATATCTTTGTTTTTGTAATAAACCTCAGCCTTATAATGGCCGTCGATCACTTCGGTCGATTGTTTTAGATAGTACTGAGCCTGTTTTTCATCTTTGACAACCTTCCAATGGGCATCGAGTAACACCTTTTGTGCACTGGCATGGGTACTGATAAGTACGAGTGCTCCTAGGAGCAGTTTTACAGTAAATGGACGCATAACCGCTCCTTAAGGCAAAGGTTTAAAGGTGAATTCATAGGGGATATCGCTGGGTTCTTTGGCGATCGTCATATAACTCACCTTGGCGGCTGGGCCTGCAATACTCAAATAGCGCCCATCGACTAGCACCTCGTTAATCGGCAGCTCAGTATTTTCGGGGAGTCGAATGCTTAACAGATTGCCTTGGGCATCTTCGACCTTAAAGTAATTGTTAAGATTGCTACTCGGCTCATTGCCATATCCCGTTTGCGCCAGCCAAGATTGTAAATCGATTAACCAAGGGCGGTCTGTCGCGGCCAGTTCTAAAGGCTGCCAATGGATATCACCTTGGCAACGGATCTTACCCTTGATCTGTTTATCGTAGAAAAACTGCCGCACATGATCCGGAGTCATCAACATATAGGCACTGCCGCTTAGGGCATTGGGAACAAACTGCCAAGTGACGGGATTTTTACCCTCATTAAAACCCTGTTCTATTTCAGGTTTACAGGCGGTCGCCAAAGCCGCTGACATGGGAATAGATAAATTATGGCCATTGTCAGACACAGGTTTTATCCCTTGGATCGTATTGACCTCATTTTTAGCGCTATCTAGCGTCGGATTGGTGAAGCTACCTAGGCTGGCGTTACCAAATTCGGTGGGAGGATTCGCCAGATTTTTGTTGTACTCGGTAAATTGTACAAAGCGAATCGTCTTGGTTTGAGTCAACTCCGGCTGGGGTTGTTTCTCGATTAACACCACGGTTTTTGGGGTCTCATCGAGCTTGAGTAACAGTGCGTTGCTGGTGAGGTGATGTGGCTCATCGGCCCCAATTAATTGTTCTAGCAGTTCCTTTTCGGTCGCCGTTAACCAGGAGGGATAATTACCTTCGCGACGGGCCTCTGCGATCATGCCTTTAAACTGCTGGAAAGGCAGATTAATACTCTGATCCTCACTCTGTTTTGATATGACTTTAAACAGTTTCGCCTCGGCATCGAGCACCTGGATTGTTAGGCTGGCATCGCCAAAGGTGTAAGGTGTTGCCAGCAATTCATCCCACGACTTTTCGACGATCTTATTCGTCTGTGGGATAAGCGTTAACTTGGCATTAATATGGTCTATCTGCTTGAGTTTATTCGCAGTGTTATCCCACCCCGTCGCAATAATATCGGTTGCAGATTCAATCGAGGGATTATAATTCCTCGCCCAACCTTTACCGTGTTGCCAGAAGTGAATGTCAATCGGTTTACCGTTAGCATCAAAAGCGCTTAAGTCCTCATAACGCACATCGGCTTCCACATATTGCGGGCTCATATTGTGGACAAAGCGCAATTGCAGATCTTCGGGGGTATCAGTACCCCAAGGGCCAACATTATCTAAAATACCTTGTTGGTCTGGTAATAAGGATTTTATAAATGCCTCATTATTGGGGCGATACTCCTGCGGTACCTCGCTAATGCGGTATAGCTCCTTTTGCCGATCATCCCTATCGCGCTCAGCATCAAATCTATCATCGGCATGCCAAAGCGTGCTCATGATATACGGCCTATCCTTAGGCGCCATCACGGTACGGTGGGTGAAAGTACTGCCTTGGCGCTCTTCCCGTTGAAAAAACGCCATGCTCTCTAACCAACCGGTTTTACGGTTAACTTCGAACTTGCCATAGGCCTTATACTTGCCTTTTTCACCTTGTAACACGGCGATTAATTTATCTTCACTGACCTGCTCAACCGTCCAAGTTAAGCGCCCATCCATCGGGGCGCTTGTGCTATAACCGACGCGAGGCTCAAGCGCCACAGGCAAGGTTGGGGCTTGTTTAAACAAGTTATTAAGATTTTGCCAGCGCTCAAATAACTCCTTGATATCTTTTTGATCCATCTTGGCAATGGGGTTTAATAGACGGACTTCACCATTGTTAAATTCCACATTAAAGCCATCTTTAACCAACTGAGCGATTTCATTGGATTTGGCTTTTGGGTCGATATTACTCACTGGGATCGGCATGCCATAATCGCTAATTTGCAGCAGATTAGGTTGGATAAAAAAGCGGGCATTATGGGTTAGTGGTGTGGTTAAGCTGGCCGCCTTACCTTCTGTATCTTGTAACTGGTAATCCAGCAGCAATCGTGCCTGCAACACTTTACGGGTTTCGAAACCATCGTTGAGGTGTGAAGTAGAAATAATCTGATACTCGCGCGAAGCGGGAATGCTTGCTGACTTATCAGAAACCTGATTATCGCAAGCCGTTAACCCAAGCGTGAGCGTGACAGTGGTACAAAGTACCCTGCATATCCCTATAGCCATTTGAACTCCATTGGTAACTTATGTTATTGAAATGTAATGATATTAATATGTTGTTTGGCGACATTATACACAAAAATGCCCCTAGGGAATAAAAAGCTCACGCCAATTTGGGCGCATGATCAACCATAAATTGGCTATTGATGAGTGGAGAATTATTAAATGGGCGGCATAAAGCTAATTGCCCTGACAAGCTCTCATCCTTTACTCTTGGTAAGGCCGCTAGATAACTCACAAGCTAGGGAATATAAACCAGTGGTTAGCTTGTTTAATGGAGAAAGAACGATGAGCCCAGATCATAAGCCAGAACTAACCACACCACCTTTCCCTGTCATTCCTCAGGAAGCCTTTGACTGGTATGACGAATATGCCCACGGCATTATCGACCGCCGTGAGTTTATGGCTCGCCTTGCGGGCCTAGTGGCACTGGGTTTTACCATGACCACGCTGACGGGCGCACTAATGCCTAATTACGCCTTAGCCGAGCAAGTCTCCTTTAACGATCCCAGCATTCAAGCCAGTTATGTGAAATTTCCATCCCCCGATGGCTATGGTGAAGGTCGCGGTTATTTAGTCTTGCCAAACGCGTTGCTGATCCCAGGCCAAAAGGCGGGCGATCCTAAGACCTTAGATCTCAGTAAAAAAGCCCCCGTGGTATTAGTGGTGCACGAGAACCGAGGCTTAAATCCCTATATCGAAGATGTGGCCCGCCGCTTAGCGGCCAAGGGTTATATCGCCTTTGCCCCCGATGCGCTTTACAGCCTTGGTGGATATCCGGGTAATGATGATGCGGGCCGCGCCATGCAAGCGAGCCTTGATAGAGCCAAAATCGAGCAGGACTTTATCGCCGCGGCGCGTTTTTTAAGGGCGCACCCGCAGAGTAATGGCAAACTCGGTGCCGTCGGTTTCTGCTTTGGTGGTTATATCGTCAATATGCTCGCCGCCACCATTCCCGATGAGCTTGCGGCAGGCGTGCCTTTTTATGGCACACCCGCAGCAACTGAGCTGCGTAGCCGCGTGAAAGGCCCGTTGATGTTGCAATTTGCCGCATTAGATCAACGGATTAACGATACATGGGCCGAGTATGAAGCCCAGCTAAAGGCTAATAAAGCCGATTATGTCGCTTATCTTTACCCGAATGTGAATCATGGTTTCCATAATGACTCCACCGCCCGTTATGATGAGCCAACGGCTGAGCTCGCATGGACAAGAACCTTAGATTTTTTTGGTAAACATTTACTCGTATAAGTCCATTTGGCGCTATTGCAACGCTTGAAAGCTTGATGTTTCTTGTGTTACCAACTTGTAGGTGATTCATTGTTTTATACGCGAGTGGGATCAAAATACTTGCTATCAGTTCCCATCTCGCTAGAATGCCCGCTCGAATACCTTTAAGTAGAGGCGCGCTGCCTATGACTACTTGTGCGGAGGGTGATGCCGCAGATGTACAAGGAAAGGAGTCAGCGCCGAAGTAGCCAGGTCATCAAACCGAGCTGCTGGTTTTGCATCAAATAGGTGCAAGACTGCCATAGTCATCCACTATGGAGCGCTACCTGAAGGGGCTGAGGAGTAATACCTCCCTATAGGTTTTGTTTCTTTATCCTCTCGGTAGATCTCCACCCGTTTTTTGGTGAAAAGAGATCATGGACATTAGTCATTTTGCTGACTCAGGTTGGTCAGTACTTCCCCCTTTGTTAGCCGTCGCCTTGGCGATCATCACACGTCGCGTACTGTTATCCCTTGGCGTAGGGATTGTGGCCGGCAGTTTGTTACTCAATCAGTTTTCTCCCCTTGATTCATTGCACTATATGTTCAATACCGTGCTGAAGATTTTTTGGGTCGATGGCGCACTTAATCGCGACAATATCAATATGTTGCTGTTTATGTTGTTGCTTGGCGGACTCATTAGTCTGATGACGGTTTCTGGCGCCACCCGCGCCTTTGCCGAGTGGGCGGCTAAGCGCGCTAAGACCCGTCGCGGCGCAAAAGGCTTAACTGGTGTGATGGTGTTTGCGTTTTTTATTGACGACTTTTTTCATAGTTTGTCGGTTGGCGCCATTTGCCGTCCGGTGACTGATCGCTTTCAAATCTCCCGCGCCAAACTGGCTTATCTTTTAGATTCTACCGCTGCGCCCGTGTGCGTATTGATGCCCATCTCCTCTTGGGGCGCTTATATTATCGCGCTTATCGGTGGCATTATGGCCGCCCACGGCATTAGCGATCAAAGCCCTATCTCAGCCTTTGTTGAGATGATCCCGATGAATCTGTATGCAGTGTTTACCCTGTTGATGGTGCTGGTGGTGATTATCTTTCAAATGGATATCGGCCCGATGCGTAAACATGAAGCATGGGCGCTGGAGGGAAAGCTTTGGGATCCGTCTAAGCCTCGTCCAATCGGCTTAGATATGGAAAGCCCTGAAGAAAGTAACGGTGGCATGATCGATATGGTATTGCCGATCCTAACCCTCACCGGCGCGACCGTGTATTTTATGATCTCCTCTGGTGCGGCAGTGTTGGATGAAAAAGGGCTGCCATTTAGCGTACTTGGCTCTTTTGAAAACACCAATGTGGGCTCCTCGCTAGTGTATGGCGCACTGTGCAGCTTGGCGGTGTCAATTGTGCTTGCGCTGCGGTTAAAATTGGGCGCTAAAAACTGGCTTAAAGCCGCCCCGCAAGGCGTGATGGCCATGTTACCCGCCATTAATATTTTGCTGTTTGCCTGGGCGATTGGTGCGGTTGTTCGCGATGTTGAGACAGGCAAATATCTGGCCTCCCTCGCCAACGGTAACTTGCCAATGGAAGTGTTGCCTGCGGTGGTGTTTGTGTTGTCCTGCGCCATGGCATTTGCCACCGGAACCAGTTGGGGCACCTTTGGTATTATGTTGCCACTGGCTGGCGACATGGCCGCTGCCAGTGATATCGCGTTAATGCTGCCAATGCTTGCCGCAGTGCTTGCGGGTTCAGTGTTTGGCGATCATAGCTCGCCGATTTCCAGCACCAGTATTTTGTCGGCCACGGGGGCAGGTTGCCACCATATTGACCATGTGATGACCCAGCTACCCTATGCGTTAGCCATCGCCTTTGGCGCCACCTTAGGCTATTTGGCCATGGGGATTATGCATTCAACCTTAGCTGGATTCGCCGTAAGCGCCCTGTGGTTTGTGCTTTTCACTGCTTATCATCTGCGTAAAACGAAAAATCAGCCTTTGTTAGCTACGGCATAAGGCACTTTTACACGCTATCAACTAGGGGCCACGGGCCCCTTGCTTTTTTGTGGGCTTACTCAAGCCCATAGCCATCTAAGTTAATTTATGTTAGTCATCACTTAACTATCTAATTTGTAATGTGAAAGTGGTAGACATATGTTAAACAGAACGTTATCTTACGTTTTTAACAAGGATGAAACTTAATCGTGACCTCGATTCAGTTCACTTGCATCAGGAAGATGTATCTTTATTTCGCGAGAACACCTCCTGAACAATATGCGATAAGACTCTAGGTGCTAGATGCTAGATGCTAGGTGCTAGGTGCTAGGTGCTAGGTGCTAGGTGCTAGGTGCTAGGTGCTAGGTGCTAGGTGCTAGGTGCTAGGTGCTAGGTGCTAGGTGCTAGGTGCTAGATTTTATAAAAGCATTACAGCAGTGCAATCCCTTGGCTAATGGGTGTTGGCCAAGTGCGGTAGCCATGGAAAGATTTTTGTCGGTTCACAAAGTAGTGAACTGGTTATTTAGCGGCCTTTCGGCCGAGGTGAATCAAGGTCGTGGGTCTTCAACCCACACCCGACCAAGAGGGGATCAACAGCAATTCCCTCTTGGATCTCCCTTGCCGCCCCTAACGGAGTTGAAAGCCCCTTGTGCTCAGTGGCAAATTTGCTATCGCTTCCGAAGGATGCGTCCCTGCACCTGCGAAAGCTAGCTCGCCATCCATGGCGAGACTCACGCAATTTGCCTATTCGCCCTGCGGCAACTCCGAGGGGATGGTGTATTCCTTTGGCTCAGGTGTTATTAGTCGATTGTTAAGGCATAAAGTGTCAGTCCGATCTTTTGCCGCAATGCCAGCTAGGTCATTTACAGTTTATTGGGCTGATAAGACAGCAGGGATTGGTGATGATTAACAACCAAAGTCAGCCGGTACGAATGTCAGGATAACGACTCCTTCGAGACGTAGCGTAATAACCGATAGCGAAAAGCAGCCAGCCTTATGGGGTTAAGCCGATGAGGGGATAGGGTGTGAGTGTCAGCCTGAATCTGGGGCCAAAATGCTGTCAACCAAGGTCAACAATCAGTCGCAAGTGAGCGCAAAGCATGAGAAAGCTAAAACGATATCAAGTGATTACCAACCAGACTGTATAAAAAACCGCTACCGCAAAAAAACAAATTCCTATAGCATCATTCATACCCATTTACACGGATGTGGCAGCGGCCAAGTCCAACAAGCGATTTATGGCCTGCAAACAGCGCAGCGCATAAATACTAAGACGTTAACTGGCATGTTAAGGAGGACACAGATTGAACACAAATAAAGCCTTCGAGATGATTGATGCCTTAGCCAAGGAATGCAGATGGCGCTCGCGCAACTTGGTACATGGCAAAAATTATCAAGCAGGTAGCAAAACGACAATCTCTGCATATTCTTCTAATACCGATAAACCCGGTGCTATCGAGGTGGCATTCGATCCAAAAAATATTTCAGCGCTTACTGGGCGGAGTCAGGCTGATGCCGCTAATTTGATTGCAAAGTTACAGAATGAGGTAGCGGAATTCGCCACTCCTAAAACTCAATACCGATTGCCCCGAGTGTCGGTTCAAAGCATAGAACAGTTGAAGGCTGTTTTAGATGCGCTTGGGGAATTTTTAGGCGTTCGGGAAAGCGCGCAGAACATGGACGACAAAAATTCGGGTGGCGATGATCGAAATGAGATCGATCCAGACAGCCGCACCTTAGCCGAGATTCTACGGAGGCGTGGTCAAGCCGAATTCCGCACAAGATTGCTGGATGCCTACAACAGTCGCTGTGCGTTGACCGGGTGTAACGCAGTTGCAGCCTTGGAGGCTGCTCATATAGTCCCGCATTCCGAGCATCAATCGTACGAACCAAAGCATGGATTGTTGCTCAGGGCTGATATCCATACACTTTTCGATCTCTACTTGTTGTCAGTTGATCCAGCAACAGGAAAGGTGGTTTTAGCATCCGAGCTTGTGGAAGCATATGGAGATCTGGAGGGAAAAGAAGCCGTTCTACCTTTAAAAACGGAAGCGATGCCAGACCCACAATTCCTAATGACGCACTATAAAAGGTGGCGTCGCAAAAATGTCAGCTAACAAGGCAAATCAACGCGGACGTAATACTCGCTGGCGCTCGCATTGCTCCGGTTATTTGCGGCGTTATGCATTTTGGAGAATGCCGTAATGATTGAAAAATTGTTATGCGATATGAGCAGACATCAATCTGTGCGACTAAAGAATCTTACATGCCCTTATTGTGGTGTTGAAATAAAATCTAGCCACCCATTACAAATCGCGTTATTTAGGCTCCTCTACTAGACTCAGTAAAAGTGTTTATGTGGAGGAGTTGCTATGCCGAGGCCTAGAAGAACTCAGATTAGTGTTGAAGACACGCCCTTCTATCACTGTTGTAGTCGCGTTGTTCGGCGTGCATTTTTATGCGGCGATGATACTTATTCAGGTAAAAACTATGACCATCGCCGCGCTTGGGTTGAATCGCTACTGTTTGAACTTGAAGCAGTTTTTTCTATTGATATAGCGGCCTTTGCGGTAATGTCGAATCATTTGCATGTGGTGTTACGGGTGGATATCGACCGTGCTAATCGTTGGACTGATCGCGAAGTGCTTGAGCAGTGGCATAAGCTATTTAAAGGTGATGAATTAACGCAAAAATTCGCTAAAGGTGAGTTGGTTGAACCTCACCAAGTCCTCAGGCTAAAACATGCAATAGCAATTTACCGTAGCCGTTTATGTGATATCAGTTGGTTCATGCGTTGCTTAAACGAACCAATAGCAAGACAAGCAAATCAAGAAGATAACTGTAGTGGTCGTTTCTGGGAAGGTCGCTTTAAGTCACAGGCTCTACTTGATGAAGCTGCGGTTTTAGCCTGTATGACCTATGTTGATTTGAATCCCATCAGAGCCAAAATAGCTAACACGCCAGAACAATCAGACCATACCAGCATTCAGCTACGCATTCGGGCTGCATTGAAAGGTGAACAGCCTAACAATTTACTGCCTTTCATTGGTAATGAACGCGATAACCAACCTAATGGAATCGCGTTTACGCTCAAGGATTATCTTGAGTTAGTTGAGGATACAGGGCGGATCATCCGCAACGATAAGCGTGGTGCAATAAGTGGAAATAGCAACAAGTTACTGACCAGATTAAATATATCCCAAGACAATTGGCTTAAACTGACCACCGAGTTTGGCAAGCTATTTCATGGCCCAGTCGGTACGTTGCAAGAACTGACCGATTACTGCGAGCATTTAGAGATGCGACGACGGCACTTTGCTAAATGCTGTCGTTACCTTAACACAGGCTGATTTCAAGCCTGTTTCATTGCTCGTTCCTTCAAAAGCTCCAACACCTCCAACGAGGCAATGGGTTGGGCTTGTTTTACTAAAAATATCGTTTTTTCAGCCAAATAGGTCAATTTAGTCAGTCATCATCCTTTGTAACCCTACTTCGCTACCCTTTTAACGGCTAAGTGACTTTTCGTCACTTGAATACCCTCATAAAGTACATTATGTTCTTGTTTTATTTTGGGTGGCCTGATGTATCGCTGGTGGCCTGATGTATCGCTGCCTGATTTATTTGTAGTGGAAGAGAACTAAAAAAGTAAATTTAGAATCAGCAAATTGGTATGAAAATTTAGAGATATTGTCATTTTTACCTAATTAACTGCCGATAGACTAATAATATAAAAATCTAACAATAATTTGCATGGAGTATGGCGATAAATGAAATTGAAACAGGCTTTGCTAATTGGTTTAGCACTTTTTATATCAAAATCTGCTTATTCAAACCCTTCAGAATGTTGGGTTGAAGATCCTGATGTTCAAGGAACTTATGAGGGAGATTGTGTAGCTGGTAAAGCTAATGGTTTTGGAGTTTCAACAGGAAAGGATACCTATAAAGGTGAATTTAAAGATGGGTATTTACATGGAAAAGGTACCTACACATGGCAAAGTGGTAGGGTATATGAAGGGGATTGGGTCGATGGGAAGCGGACAGGGAAAGGCAAATGGCAAGAATGTGGTCCAGCCTCTGGTTGTGACTACTATGAGGGAGAATGGCTGAATAGTAAGTTTAATGGATTTGGTACGTTTTCTTACCGTTGTAACTGTAAGTTTATTGGTTGCCAACGTTGTACAGATCACGGATTGTTTGAAGATGGAAAATTAATTGAATCAGCACCATCAGATGTGACGTCTATAAAAGAGTTCAAAGCTTGGAAAATGAAAGAGAGTAAAAAAATTAATGCTTATGAAGATAAGGTTCGCTCTTTTAGATCTAACTTATCTGTAGGTGATGATTCTTCAGTTGGTATTATTATAGAAGTAAAAGAAAATATAGTAAAAGTACAGACAAATGATAGCCAATGCACACAGCGAAATAATAATGGAGATTGCTTAAATTGGATTACTACACCTGTAGAAAAATGGTTTAAGAAAAATGATATTTATCCTAGAGATTAAATCCTCATTGCTTTAAGGTTTAATTGGAAATCGATTGCTAAATTTCTAAAATTGGTAGTAAACATTACTCGGCATACTTTGCATGGCTAGCGAGCAACACAAAAGCAGCAGAAGTTCTCCATCCCCTGCGAAGTTGCCGCGGGGCGTTGGAATAAATTGTGTGAGTCCGGTCATGGATAATGGAATGGACCCATCCACTTTAAATCGGCCTCGCAATGGGCCACGATGTAGTCGCTAAAACTCATCAGAAAGAGGACGGGTCCACCTATGAAGATTACTACAATCGGTTTAGATATCGCAAAGTCTGTTTTTCATGCTGTTGGCGTCGATAAAGCAGGCAAGTTAATTAAAAAGAAAATGCTTAGACGCAAAGACTTGCTGCCCTTTGTCGCTCAAATTGAGCCTTGTCTGATTGTGATGGAAGCCTGTAGTGGCGCAAATTACTGGACCAGAGAATTTGAGCTGTTGGGCCACAGCGTCAAGTTAATTGCTCCTCAATTTGTCGTGCCTTTTCGGCAAGGTAACAAAAATGACTACAATGATGCTTTAGCCATCGCGGAGGCTGCGCAGCGACCCAACATGCGGTTTGTAAAACCCAAAAGCGTCGAGCAGCAAGATGTGCAACTGCTCCACCGAATGCGCGAACGATTAACTAAGCAATCAACAGCCTTAATCAACCAAGTGCGAGGTATGTTAGCTGAATACGGCATCGTGATAGCCAAAAGTAAATCGGCTTTTAAAGTACAGTTTCCTGAGATTTTGACTAACGAAACCAATGCGCTGACTACCAAAGGTCGAACAATTTTTTATCAGTTATATGAAGAGTTTACAGATATAGAAAGACGGCTTAAGGATTGTGATACCCAAGTACTCACTGAAACGAAAAACAATGTGATTTGCCAGCGTTTAGAGACTATCCCAGGTATTGGTCCCGTCACCGCTACGGCCTTTTATGCGGCTGCTGGAGAGGGTAAAGACTTCAGTAATGGTAGACACTTTTCAGCTTGGTGTGGCTTGGTTCCCAAGCAACACAGCAGCGGAGGTAAAGATAACCTCCTTGGGATAAGCAAGCGGGGAAATGCGTATTTACGTACCCTGTTTATTCACGGCGCCAGAGCGGTGTTGCAGCACAGTTGTCATAAACAGGATAAATTTAGCTGCTGGGCAATACAGTTAGCAGAGCGCCGAGGTTTTAATCGAGCCTGTGTGGCCGTCGCCAATAAACTCGCGAGAATGGCATGGGTTATCGCGGCGCGTGAGGAAGAGTATCGGCTTCCAGTATAGTACTGAATAGATTCAATAAACGTGAATAATTAACCAACCAGCAAGTTGCTAAGACACTTGATTTGATGATGAGACAGTCAGACTGATCTACTAAAAACCTTAGTCGGGCATAGGCTCATTACGAAGCCGCAGGGATGATAAGGACTGTAGAAGCAGATATCCATCAGGGCCAGAGGGATCCCTCAATAACAGGCCGGATATATGGGTGCAATGAACTCTTCTCAAAATCGTTATCGAATGTCTTGCAAACCGGATGGGTCCATATATGACCGGCTAGCTTCCGTAGGTACATGGACGTTGCCTTCGGAAGCGATAGCAATTTATCCATAAGACCAAGGCCAGTCTCTAATGCATGTAACTTCGCTAGGGGCGTCTTGGAGCATCCAAGGAGGATAGGACGAGCAGTCCTCCTTGGTCGGGTGTGGGGTGAAGCCCCGCGACTTTTTGGGTTAAGCATTAAACAAGGTGGTTTAATGCTTAGTCCTAAGGAACTCAGATAAGCTTTGGATGATTAAAAATGATTCGATATCTATTATTCATATTCTTTGCTCTTGTGACATGTGTGGGTGATGCGCTGGCTGGCGAATATCGGCTGGATTGGCCTGTCTCAGGCGAGGCACTGACTTATCATTCCTGCGGTTGTGCTGATTCCTGCTGGGTTGCCGAGGTTCGCCAAGCTAAAGCGGAAAAGCCGCTCATCGCTAAACTGAGATGCGACTGCGAAAAACTCTATTTTACTGATAAAACTGGCGTAGAACGGGTTGTCGCTGAAAACTGTGATGACTTTAACACCGACAATAAAATGGATTTGATCCCAGAGCGAATCAAGCAACTTCAGTCACATTTTAATCCCCCTCGTTAACTCTATTTATCCTTGTGTGAAATGGAATTCCACGATTTTTATCTTAAGGAGAAATAACAGGACATGCATAGCTTTTTGAATGCAAAAAGTTAACTCTACTCTTACAGAAGTTCACCCATCCCCTGCGAAGTTACTGATTAGTATGAAGCCACTCTTCTTGTGACTAATATTTGAATTAATTTGCCCACAAAATATATGCTGAAACTGATGGGTACACCAGATAGGGCACTGTTGCACCAGTGACCTTCTAAAACATGGATGTTTTAGTAGAGCCTACAAGGATACTTTTTTTAAAGCATAAGTACGGCGTGTCACTGGGGTAACAGTGCGAAAGCCTGCGGCAGGCAATGAGTTGCACCATTACTTTACAGCGATATTGTTGCTAGTTCGCAATGCAAAACGAACCAGCAACATCGGGTGTGGGGTGAAGCCCCACGACCTTTTCGGTCGCAAGACCGATCTTAGATCTCAAACCGCGTTAGCGTAATCTAAATCCCGATTACTCGGGATCATAGTCAAGCACTGGCGCTAGCCACTTCTCCGTCTCTGCAACAGTCATCCCTTTACGCTTCGCGTAATCCTCCACCTGATCGCGACCAATATTACTCACGCCAAAGTAGCGGGATTTCGGGTGGGCAAAGTACCAGCCCGATACTGCGGCGGTAGGGAACATGGCGTAGCTTTCGGTAATGTTTAAGTCGATGGTTTCATTCGGCTTTAACAGTTCCCACAACAGGCCTTTTTCGGTGTGATCCGGGCAAGCGGGGTAACCCGGTGCAGGGCGAATGCCCTTGTATTTTTCGCGAATTAACGCCTCGTTATCGAGCTGCTCATCGGCGGCATAACCCCAAAACTCTTTACGTACGCGCTCGTGCATCCGCTCGGCAAAGGCTTCGGCTAAACGGTCGGCTAAACACTTGAGCATAATGGCGTTGTAGTCATCATGGTTCGCCTCAAAGCGGGCGATATGCTCATCAATCCCATGGCCTGCGGTAACCGCAAAGCCGCCCATATAGTCGGCAACGCCTGAGTCTTTGGGCGCGACAAAATCGGCCAGACAGAAGTTATCGTTACCGACCCGCTCAAGTTGCATCCGCAGGTGATGGGTGGTCAGCTCAACCTCTGTGCGAGTCTCATCTGTGTACAGCTCAATATCATCGAAGTTGACGGTATTGGCGGGGAATAGCCCAATCACGCCCTTGGCGGTGAGCCATTTTTCTTCGATGATTTTTGTAAGCATCGCCTGACCATCGGCGAACAGCTTTTGCGCCTCAACGCCGACTACTTTGTCGGTTAAGATTTCAGGGTAATGACCGTGCAGCTCCCATGCGCGGAAGAAGGGCGTCCAGTCGATGCGGTCGACTAAATCGGTTAATGGATAGTCTTCAAATACTTGGCGACCGAGCACGTTAGGTTTGAATGGGGTGTAGTTGGCCCAATCGTGCTGGCAGCGGTTTTGACGGGCGGCCTCTAGCGAGACGATTTCCTTACGCTTAGCTTGGGATAAACGCTTGGTGCGCATATCGTCATACTCGGCGTAGGTTTCATCAATGGTCGCTTGGCGAGTTTCATTGCTGACTAGCTTGCTGACCATAGGCACTGCGCGCGAGGCATCGGCAATGTAAATCGCGCCATGGGGATAATGCGGCGCAATCTTCACCGCAGTATGGATTTTCGAGCAGGTAGCGCCGCCGATAATCGCTGGAATGGTGAGCCCTTCACGGTGGAAGGTTTTCACATTGTGCACCATCTCATCGAGGCTTGGGGTGATAAGCCCTGACATGCCGATAATATCGATATTGTGTTCTTTCACCGCCTCAAGAATGCGCTCTACTGACACCATCACGCCTAAATCGAACACTTCAAAGCCATTGCAGGCAAGCACCACGCCGACAATATTCTTGCCGATATCGTGCACATCGCCTTTTACGGTCACCATCAAAATCTTACCGTTCGACTGACCTGCGACTTTTTCTTTTTCAATAAAGGGATTGAGGTAGGCCACGGCCTTTTTCATCACCCGCGCGGATTTGACCACCTGTGGCAGGAACATTTTACCCGAGCCAAACAGGTCGCCGACGATATTCATACCGTCCATTAGCGGGCCTTCAATCACATCCAGCGGACGGGAGGCAGCTTGGCGAGCCGCTTCAGTATCTTCGTCGATAAATTCGGTGATGCCTTTCACCAGCGCATGGGCGAGACGTTGATTAACTGGCCATGAGCGCCATTCTAAATCTTCTTTTTTAGCGGCACTTGAGCCATCGCCACGGAATTTTTCAGCAATATCAAGCAATTGCTCGGTATTGCTCGAGCCTTCAACCGGGCAAGGCAGGTTGAGCACCACGTTCTCGACCCGTACTTTAAGCTCTGGGTCGATATCGTCAAAAATCGCTAACTGGCCCGCGTTGACAATCCCCATATCCATACCGACTTTAATCGCGTGGTACAGGAATACTGCGTGAATCGCCTCACGCACTGGGTTGTTACCGCGGAAGGAGAACGACACGTTCGATACCCCGCCCGAAATCATCGCGTGGGGCAGGGTGGCCTTAATTTCTTTAATGGCATCAATAAAATCGACAGCATAGTTATCGTGCTCATCGATACCCGTGGCAATGGCGAAGATGTTCGGGTCGAAGATAATGTCTTCGGGCGGAAAGCCGACCTTATCGACCAGCACGCGGTAGGCGCGGGTACAGATTTCGACTTTGCGCGCCTTCGTATCGGCTTGGCCTTGCTCGTCGAACGCCATAATAATGGCCGCCGCGCCGTAGCGTTTAACGAGGGTTGCCTGCTCGATAAACTTCTCTTCGCCTTCTTTGAGGGAGATAGAGTTAACAATACCCTTGCCTTGAATACATTTGAGGCCCGCTTCAATCACTTCCCACTTCGAGGAGTCGATCATAATCGGCACGCGGCTGATATCTGGCTCAGAGGCGATAAGATTTAAGAACTTATGCATCACCTCCACGCCATCGAGCATGCCTTCGTCCATGTTGATGTCGATGATCTGCGCGCCGCTTTCTACCTGTTCACGGGCGACATCGAGCGCCTGTTCGAACTTGCCTTCTTTGATCAGCTTTAAAAATTTGGCCGAGCCAGTAACGTTGGTGCGCTCACCCACGTTCACAAACAGGGTTTGGGCGTCGATAGTGAGCGGTTCCAAACCTGCTAAACGGCAGGCGACGGGGATCTCGGGTAATACGCGCGGGGCAAACGGTTCCACCGCTTCGCGAATGACCTTAATATGCTCGGGTGTGCTACCACAGCAGCCGCCAATAATGTTGAGCATGCCTTCACGGGCCCATTCTTGGATAACGCTGGCCATGTCTTTTGGGGTTTCATCGTAACCGCCAAACTCGTTTGGTAGACCCGCGTTAGGGTGCGCCGACACATAACATTCGGCGATGCGTGACAGTTCTTCAACGTAGGGACGCAGCTCTTTTGGCCCAAGGGCGCAGTTAAGGCCGATAGATAACGGCTTGATATGGCGAAGGGAGTTATAAAAGGCTTCGGTGGTTTGTCCGGTAAGGGTTCGGCCCGAGGCATCGGTAATAGTGCCGGAGATCATCACTGGCAAACGTGCTGGCGAGTTAGCGCCAAAGAGTTCATCGAACACGGTTTCGATGGCAAATAATGCGGCCTTAGCGTTTAAGGTATCGAAGATGGTCTCGACCATAATGATATCGGCGCCGCCTTCAATCAGGGCGCGGGTCGATTCGCAGTAAGCGGTCACTAACTCATCAAAGTGGATATTACGATATCCGGGATCGTTAACATCGGGGCTGATAGAGCAGGTACGGTTAGTGGGTCCTAACACACCGGCGACATAACGTGGTTTACCCGTGGCTTTTTCGATTTCATCACAGGCCTCACGGGCGAGGCGCGCACCTTCACGGTTAATTTCGGCGGACAGCGACTGCATATCGTAGTCGGCCATGGCGATAGTGGTGGCGTTGAAAGTGTTGGTTTCAATAATATCGGCACCAGCTAATAGGTAGTCGGTGTGAATTTGTTTGATGATGTGTGGCTGTGTGAGCACTAAGAGATCGTTATTGCCCTTAACGTCGGTATGCCAATCCTTGAAACGCTCGCCACGGTAATCGGCTTCTTCTAGCTTGTAGCCTTGGATCATAGTGCCCATGGCGCCGTCTAAAATTAGAATGCGCTTTGACAACTGGTTGCGAATGTCTGCCAGTGTTTGGCTGGCTCGATGGAGAGATATCGCCATAAATGATTACCTTTACTACAGCTAAGTTGAGTCCAAAAATATGCAATTCTGCGGTAAATTGCATTTTATTATTGAATGTCGTTCGTTATGATTTGGACATTTATACGTATAGACGTCCATAATACGCGACATCGGATTGTCAGGGCAAGGTGAAAGTCATTAGGAGCGAGAATCTAGAATCTAGAATCTAGATCCTAAGATTTTTAAAAGGCATATATGAAACAAGTTCGCTTATTACTGTTACGCCACGGGGAATGCGAAGGCGGGGCGATTTTACGTGGCAGAGTCGATGTTCCACTGAGCGAGAAGGGCTGGCGGCAGATGTCAGCGGCAGTCACTTTGCAGGCCAGAGAGTGCCACGGTATTTACAGCTCTACCTCAAGGCGCTGCGCTGAATTTGCCAAGGTGTTGGCGCTGGAGCCGCATTCCAGCTTGTCTGGGAGTTCACATTTAGCTGCACCAACGCCTTCGCCGCTTGAGGTCAACCTGCTGGAGGATCTACAGGAAATGGATTTTGGCGATTGGGATGGTCGCTTGCTCGATGAGTTATATCAACAGGATGGTGAGCGCATGGCGGCCTATTGGCAAGATCCTTGGACCGTGTCGCCGCCCAATGGTGAAACGATGGCAAGTTTTGAGGCTCGTATCGATGGCGCAATAGAGCAGATCCTCAATAAAGAGTTTGCCCTGCTGGCGTTGGATGATGAACAGGCCCACGGCGAGTGTAATGCCGATGCACCCACAGCCAATATCTGGGTTTTGACCCACGGCGGGGTGATCCGTCATTTAATGGCAAGAGCATTGGGGGCGGTGAGAACGGTAGGGTTTTACAGTCAACTGACTTTACCGGTTGCCGCGGTGGTGACGATTAATGTACTCGAAGATAAACATGGGACTCGATACTGGCGCTTAGACTGGCCATCGGGCCATGCTGATTGAGTTTGAAATCTTATGCTAAATGGGATGATGAACATTTTCTGATTTAAACTGCATTGCCTAATGAGCAAGATATAGGATAATGCTTTTCCCTGACGTTTGAGCCAGATAGCACATTGTGTTCGCTAAGTTTAAATGTCGCAGAAATAGGTGTTGGGAATTTCGCTTTATCCTGCGCTATTCGCTTAAGGCAATAGTCGTTATAAACGCCGAATCAACCCAAACATAATAGGGAATCGGGGTGCTGCCCGTCAGCCTGCCCGAACTGTACCCGCAACTGTGAGTAGTTAAAAGAAGTGCCTAGAACCTAGAGCCTAGAATCTAGAACCTAGAACCTAGAACCTAGAACCTAGAACCTAGAACCTTCTTTGCTACAAGTCAGGAGACCTGCCTATTTCTGTTTTCGCTGCGTGCAGCCTTAGTTCTCGAGCGGGTGACTCGAGGGAGCAGAAAATGATATTGATACGTTTCGCCCTGTGGCCCATGGTGCTACTGGGTTTGGGTACAAAATATGCCTGTGGGAGCTGCTTTAAATGAAGCCTTCCACGTCAACAGATGTGCAATCTTCGGCGGTGCTAGCTAATGTGGCACTCAATGTCAGCCAATTAAGTTGGACCATCGAAGGCAAAACCATTCTTTCAGGGATTAACTTTGCCCTACAACGCGGTGAAATGCTGGGATTAATCGGCCCTAACGGTGCGGGTAAATCCAGTTTACTGCGTTGTATATATCGTTTTATTCGCCCAACTCTGGGGCAAATCAGTTTGTTTTCGCAGGACATTAACGAGCTTTCGCCCAAGGCATTTGCCTGCAAAGTAGCTGTGGTGCAGCAGGATACGCCGCACTATTTTGATATGACCACAGAGCAACTCGTTGCTATGGGGCTCACGCCCCACAAAGGGATGTTCGATACTAATTCCAGCGGTGATAGTGAAAAAATTATCAAGGCGCTTGAAAAGGTAGGTCTTAGCCATAAGCGCTATCAGCAATATGAGCGGCTCTCCGGTGGCGAGAAACAACGGGCACTGATTGCCCGCGCTATTGTGCAACAACCTCAGTTACTGATTTTAGATGAACCCACAAACCACCTCGATGTGCGCTATCAAATACAAATTTTGGAGTTGGTTCGAAGCCTTGGCATTAGTGTCATTGCCTCTATTCATGATCTGAATTTAGCAAGTGCCCTGTGTGATAGTTTGCTGCTACTGGATAAGGGGCAAGTGAGCGCCATGGGCACGCCGAGTGAGGTATTAACAGAGGAGCGCATTGCCCAAGTTTTTGGTGTTTGCGCTCAAGTGATGCCCCATCCACAACATGCCAATCCTTTAATTAATTACTTTTATGGTTATCAAAAATCACCGACGGATGATGTGGTTGTATCCGCTCCCCATAACATCAACGGGGAGATAAACACGCCATGATTCACACGTTTAAGCTGATAATGATGAATCTTTTAACCCATATTTTAACGCCATTAACCCGCCAGCAATGGCTGATTCTTGGCTTGGTGGGTTTTGCTCTGCTGACCCCGATTGCGGCCGCCAGTTTTGGCGCGGCAAATATCAGCTTTTTAGATGTGCTGCATGTGTTTATTAAATTATTCAATCAATTTTTCGCCAACGACGATGCGTCAACTGCCGCCTCGATGACGGAGCGGATTGTGATGGAATTAAGGTTGCCACGGATATTGCTCGCGTTTGTGGCGGGGGCGGGGCTGTCTTTAGCGGGCAGTGTGCTGCAAACCGTAACGCGCAATCCCCTTGCTGACCCTTATTTATTTGGCATTAGTTCAGGTGCCTCCTTTGGCGCTGTGGTGATGCTGACCTTGTTTACTGGCTCTGGTCTATTCGGTAATGCGGGCGTTATTGCCAATTCGGGGATTTTTAGTGGCTCGGGAATGTTTGCTGGGCTCCTGTGGTTTAGTTTGCCTTTCGGCGCTTTTATTGGTGCCAGTTTATCCGTTCTTATTGTTCTCGCCTTGTCAGGGCTTGGGCTCAACAGCCAAGTTGAGCGCATGCTGCTCTCTGGGGTGGCAACATCGTTTATGTTTGGCGCATTAACCAGCCTGCTGTTGTATTTTGCCAGCCCGCAGGCCACGGCATCAGTGCTTTTTTGGAGTTTGGGCAGTTTTGCTAAGGCCAGTTGGCCGCTCTTAATTTTGCCATCCATCGTTGTATTGGTGAGTTTTTTTATCATCCTCGGTTGGAAGCGGCAGATTATGGCCCTGCAGGCGGGGGATGAAACGGCCCACACCTTAGGGGTGAATGTACCTAAATTACGCCTCAATATGTTATTGCTCTGCTCGCTAATTACCGCCGTTTTAGTGGCGACCTGTGGTGGCATAGGTTTTGTTGGATTAATGATCCCCCATACGGTGCGCTTGTTATTTCCCGGGCGTCAGCCCATTTTGCTCACCGCGTTAGTGGGCGGCTTGTTTATGGTGTGGATTGATGTGCTCGCGAGATGTTTGCTGGGCAATCAAGAACTGCCCGTTGGGATTATCACCGCCTCGATAGGCAGTTTTTTCTTTTTGCTGATTTTGCGTCGGCGCAACTAATCGAACTCGCGTTTTTCGCAGAGGATTAGCTAATTTAGTACTAAGTGCGTATGGAAAATAGCCGCTGTATGCGTCGTAGTTGTTATCGAACGAGTTATTGAAATCGAACGAGTTATTGAAATCGAATTAGTCACTGGAGTGTGAATGTCTCAATCAAGCCTGTCATTTCAAATCGAGCCTGTGAGTAAAGCGCAGGATCAGGTTATTCAACAAAAAATCGATCTTAAGACCAAGCCGCCAGGTGCCTTGGGACAACTCGAATCCTTAGCATTACAAATTGCTCGCATTCAAGGGCCACAACAATTGCAGATAGTCAAACCGACCATGTTGGTATTTGCAGGGGATCACGGCATTGCTGCTGAAGGGGTTTCGATTGCCCCAAGTGAAGTCACCCACCAAATGGTGCAAAACTTTGCCCACGGCGGCGCGGCCATTAATGTGTTTTGTCGCCAATTAGGTTTTACGCTTGAAGTGATCGATTGCGGTATTTTGACACCCGTTGAGGGGCTAGAAGGGATTATCGATCAACGTCTTGGCGCGGGTACTGCTGCTATTCATTTGGAACCCGCCATGCCTTTAACGAGTGTGGATAAGGGCTTTGATATGGCGCGGGAGCTTATTGAGCGTCACCATCAAGCGGGCTGTAATCTGGTTGCGTTTGGTGAAATGGGGATTGGCAACACGTCCTCTGCCGCGGCAATTATGGCGGCGATTATGCAGCTAGATGTGGCTGAATGTGTGGGGCGCGGTACAGGCATTAATAGCGACACTTTAGCGCGTAAGTTAACCTTGGTAGAGCTGGCGTTGCTATCGCATCAAAGTGCGCTTAGTGGGCCAAAACAAGTGCTTGCTTGTCTTGGCGGGTTTGAAATTGTGCAAATGACAGGTGCCATGCTGGCTGCTGCTGAGCGCAAGATGTTGGTGGTTGTGGATGGTTTTATTGCGACAGCCGCCGCATTAGTGGCGGTGACGATCAATGCTAATGTACGGGATTATCTGATTTTCGCCCATTGCTCCGAGGAGCAAGGCCATCAACGTATGTTGGAATATTTGCAAGCTAAACCCTTGTTATCTTTGGGGCTTAGATTAGGTGAAGGCACGGGTGCAGCCTTAGCATTGCCGTTAATTCAAGCCGCAGTAAATTTTTACAATCAAATGGCGAGTTTTAGTGATGCAGGGATTGAGGCTGTTGTATGATGTGCCTGCTAACTTATTTAAAATAATAACGTTTAGCCAATCGTTTTAACTTTAAACCCTGCAGCAAGTGTGTATTCACTAAGGATGCTTTATGTCAGAACGCGAAAGCTGGCACAAAGAGATAGATTTATTTTTTGTGGCCATGGGCTATTTTACCCGTATTCCTATGCCCAAATGGGTCGAAGTCGATGCCGATAAACTCAATAAAGCCAGCCGTTACTTTGGCTTAGTGGGTTTACTAGTGGGACTGTTAAGCGCCATCGTTTTTTGGCTGACCCAAAATTGGTTACCCGCTGGGGTGTCGGTATTGCTGTCGATGTTAACGGGCGTACTGTTAACGGGTGGTTTCCACGAAGATGGGTTAGCCGATACCTTCGATGGGTTTGGTGGCGGTTGGACGGCTGAAGACAAGCTGCGCATTATGAAGGATTCGCGCCTTGGTAGTTATGGTGCCTTGGCCTTGATTATTGTCTTGATGCTTAAATGGCAATTATTGGTGGAATTAGCGCTTTATGACCCTGTAGTTGCTGGTTCGGCGATGATTGTCGCCCATACTGTGAGCCGTGTGGTGGCCGCGAGCCTTATTTTCACCGAAAAATATGTGCGCGACGATGAGTCCAGTAAATCTAAGCCGTTAGCGCAGCACCAAGGCATTAATGAACTGTTTATTTTGATCGCCAGTGGTGTGTTAGTGCTGTTGGTGTTAAAGGGGATTGCTGCACTGTCGCTGTTGTTGATTATGATCGGATTGCGCCGTTTGATCGTGGTGATCTTTAGACGTCAAATTGGCGGCTATACAGGCGATACCTTAGGCGCTGCGCAGCAAATTTGTGAAATTGTGTGTTACTTCGTGCTGCTCGTTGTAGGTAGCATTCTGTGATCCATTTAGTGCTGGGCGGCGCTCGTAGCGGTAAGAGCCGTTACGGTGAAACCTTAGTACGCCAGTATACGGCTTTAGGATTCGATGCCTGCTACGTCGCAACCGCGCAGGCACTCGATGCTGAAATGGCCAGTCGGATCCGTTTGCATCAAGATGGTCGTGCCCAGGACGATATCGACTGGCAGTTGATTGAAGAACCCTTGGCATTAACCGCCAAGCTTAAGCATTTAGCTAAGCCGGGGCGGGTGATTATGGTGGATTGCTTAACGCTTT
Source organism: Shewanella sp. LZH-2 (assembly GCF_016859145.1). Classification (NCBI taxonomy): domain Bacteria; kingdom Pseudomonadati; phylum Pseudomonadota; class Gammaproteobacteria; order Alteromonadales; family Shewanellaceae; genus Shewanella; species Shewanella sp. LZH-2. Next base: position 3,629,855 of record NZ_CP069350.1, on the reverse strand, counting down.
GGTTAACTAATCAATTACTTGCAGTCCAGCCACAGGCTGAGCCAGCTTCGACCGAATCAGATTTTGCCCTAGCGGTTGCGACATCATCTCAACACGATGTGTTAGTCCACTGGCGACAGGCAAAAACGGATTTTGTCAGTGCGTTAAATACACTTGAAGGTGTGGTGATTTTAATCAGTAATGAAGTAGGCTCAGGCATTGTGCCCTTGGGGGAACTGAGTCGCCAATTTGTGGATGAAGCTGGCTGGTTAAACCAAGATGTTGCTGCGGTTGCGGATAATGTGACCTTAGTGGTGGCGGGTTTACCGCTGACGCTTAAATGAGCTGGTGCATTTAAATCGAGTTGTGAATGTTATTTTGAGCCGCTTTTGCATTTAGTTCGTATAAAAAGATGCGCCTTTTATCTTATTTCCTCTATTGAGTGATGTCCTTGTCCTTGCCCATGCATTCACATAACGTTGCTGATCCCACGGCAACCAATCAAACGTCAACCGCTAGTTTGCCTAAAACACCGTCCCAAGGCGTCAAAGTATTAATGGTGCAGGGCACCACCTCTGATGCGGGTAAAAGTACGTTGGTGGCGGGAATTTGCCGATTGCTAGTCCGTCAGGGGGTCAACGTCGCGCCTTTTAAACCACAGAATATGGCGCTTAATAGTGCTGTGACTGTTGATGGTGGCGAGATTGGCCGCGCACAGGCGCTGCAAGCTGCGGCCTGTTATTTAGCGCCACATACTGATTTTAATCCGATTTTACTCAAACCCAGTTCAGATACGGGCGCCCAAATTATTGTGCAGGGTAAAGCGTTAACGACACTCGAAGCCTCGGCTTTTTTTGGAGAAAAATCGAAAGCTTATAAAGCCATGGCCCTTAATGCCGTGCTGGACTCCTTTAAACGCCTAGGTCAGCAATATCACACCATTGTGGTTGAAGGGGCGGGGAGCCCGGCTGAAATCAACCTGCGTGCAGGGGATATTGCCAATATGGGTTTTGCTGAAGCGGTTGACTGCCCGGTGATTATTATTGCCGATATCGACAAAGGCGGCGTCTTTGCCCATTTGGTCGGGACCTTGGCGCTGTTATCCGAGTCAGAACAGGCGCGGGTAAAGGGGTTTGTGATCAATCGCTTTCGCGGTGATATCAGCCTGTTGCAGCCTGGTATTGATTGGCTTGAGACGTATACGCAAAAGCCAGTATTAGGCGTGCTGCCCTATTTGCATGATTTGCACTTAGACGCCGAGGATGCGCTCACTGACTCGCCAACAAAGCAGGCCAAGAGTCGTTTTAAGGTGCGAGTGCTGGTGTATCCACGCACCAGCAATCACACGGATGTTGATCCCCTCAGGCTGCATCCCGATATCGATTTTGATTATGTGTCACTCCAGACGCAAGCCTTAGCTCAGACGCCGGAGATCGACGCCGATCTACTTATTTTACCCGGCAGTAAGAATGTCCGAGCCGATCTGACTTTTTTGCGGGAGCAAGGCTGGGATAAGCAAATTACTAAGCATTTACGCTACGGCGGTAAAGTGCTGGGAATTTGCGGTGGTTATCAAATGCTGGGTGAGCGCATTGCCGATCCGTTAGGGATTGAAGATGTGCTCGGGACTAGCCAAGGGTTGGGTTATTTACCCATAACCACCGAATTTAAAGCTGAAAAGCAGTTACGTAGCGTCGCAGGTGAGTTGAGATTGTTAGGGCAGACTGTGGCGGTCAAAGGTTATGAGATCCACTGCGGTGAGTCCCAATATCTCACCTCCAGTGATGCCGCCAAGGGCGCACCATTACGCTTGAACAATGAGCTAACTTCCGATGAACAGGCGGAAAAGTCTTTTGCTGACGGCTGCTTAAGTGAGGACGGGCAAGTACTAGGCACTTATTTACACGGGCTATTCGACAGCCCTGAGGCGTGCCAGTTAATTCTGCGCTGGGCGGGATTAGAAGACGCACAAGCAATTGATATCAATGAAATTCGCGAACAACAGTTGAATCGTTTGGCTGATGTGCTAGCCGAACATCTAGATTTACCACAATTACAGGCAATCTTAACCGCATCAGTTAAGCCGTAGGATGAATACCAAACCATGACAACAGCAAACGATAATAACCAAGAACAATTAAAGGCTGAACGCCACAAAGCGCGCCAACAAAAACTCAAAGCGGGAGTCGATGCAAAAATTGCCGCCGCTCAGGATGAAAAGGGTATTTTGTTAGTCTTAACGGGCAATGGCAAAGGTAAGTCAACCTCTGGTTTTGGCACGGTTGCCCGCGCGGTGGGCCATGGCAAAAAAGCGGCGGTAGTGCAATTTATCAAGGGCACTTGGGAATGTGGCGAGCGTAATCTGCTTGAAGGTGCAGGCGTGACTTTTCATGTAATGGGCACAGGCTTTACCTGGGAAACCCAAGATAAAGAAAAGGATACCGCAGCCGCTCTTGTCGCTTGGGAAGCTGCCGAAGCTTTACTGCAAGACGAGAGCATTGATTGCGTGATGCTCGATGAGCTGACCTATATGGTGAGTTATCACTATCTTGATGTCGAGCGGGTACTGACTGCACTTAAAAACCGTCCACCCATGCAGCATGTGATTATCACTGGCCGCGCCTGCCACCGAGCGATTATCGAGCTGGCCGATACGGTGAGTGAAGTGCAACCCATTAAACATGCCTTCGAAGCGGGCATTAAAGCGCAGCCTGGATTTGATTATTAAGCAGAGTGAATAAGCTTAGTGAGTTTGGTGAGTGAGCAAACGCCGTAAGCAGTGCTTCAACACTAATTAAGGCTGTTGTTCCGAGATAAAATCCGTTAGCGTTCTATCGAGCGCTTTTGTGGGCATGGATAACTCAAGGATGATGCGATGAATAAACGTATTGTGATTTGTGCTGACGGGACTTGGAATCGACCCGAGAAAGACCTTAAGGTGGATTTTCCCACCAATGTGCTACGTCTGGCGCGGGCCATTAGCCCGATGGCGGCCGATGGAAAACCCCAGCAGGTGTTTTACGATTGGGGTGTGGGCTCCTATTACGATGAAGTGATTGGCGGCGCGACAGGGCGTGGGCTGCATAAAAATATCATGGATGGTTACCGCTATATCGTGCAGAACTACTCCCCTGGCGATGAGATTTATCTCTTTGGCTTTAGCCGAGGCGCATACACAGTGCGTTGCCTGTGTGGCCTTATCAATAACTGCGGTATTCTTAAGCGCCCCGATGCGAGGCTTATCCAACAAGCCTTTGACCACTATAAAAAAAGCAGCGCACCCTTTGCTCCAAGCGGCGATAAATCCGTTGAGTTTAGACAAAAGCACAGCCACGAATCACGGGAGATTAAGTTTGTTGGGGTGTGGGATACGGTAGGCGCTATGGGGATCCCGATTTCTTTCCTTGGCTTATTTGAAGATAAAGATGAGTTTTACGACACTAAAATTGGTCGCAATGTGCGGGTTGCCCGCCATGCCTTGGCGATAGACGAACACCGCAGCGACTTTGAGCCCACTATCTGGCAATTGCGCGACAATATGGATATGCAGCAAGTGTGGTTTGCGGGGGCCCATAGCAATATTGGCGGCAGTTATCAGCCGGATAAAGATGGCTCTTTATTGTCGGATAATGCCCTTGCGTGGATGATCGCTGAGGCTGAGCGGTTTAATTTAAGTCTCGAGCCACATTTAACCCCTAATCCCTTGGCGACGCTGCACGATTCACGCCGTAGTTTTTATCGGATTAAGCAGCCGTATTTGCGGCCGCTTGACCCGAATGTTGCGCCGGTATTGTTGCATCATTCGGTCAAGGTGCGTTGGGATCAAGATCCTCAGTATCGCCCTAAAAACTTGCAGACCTACCTTGAAAAATATGGCTGGCCAGAAAAGTTAATCGATTAAATCATAAGGAATTTCATGTTAATTCGACGCATTATTATCCTAGGTGTCAGTCTTGCCCTGTTACCTATATCTGCTATGGCAGAGCCAGCAAAACGTATTATTGCGTTGTCTCCCCACGCGGTTGAAATGCTCTATGCCATTGGTGCGGGAGAGGCGATTGTGGCCGCCACAGATTATGCGGATTATCCCGAAGCGGCGAAAAAAATTCCTAGTATTGGTGGTTATTATGGTATTCAGATTGAGCGCGTATTAGAACTTAATCCCGATCTGATCGTGGTGTGGGATACGGGCAATAAAGCCGAGGATATCAATCAACTCAAAAGCTTAGGTTTTAAACTGTACAGCAGCTCCCCAAACACCCTTGAAGATGTTGCCAAAGAAATTGAAGAGTTAGGCCAATTAACGGGGCATGAGGAGCAGGCTAATCAAGTGGCAACGGATTATCGCCGCGAGCTGCTTCGACTCCGCAATGAAAACGCCGCTAAATCTGAGCCTAAAGTGTTTTATCAGTTGTGGTCGACGCCCTTAATGACGGTTGCGAAAAACAGTTGGATCCAGCAGATTATTGGCGTGTGCCATGGGCAAAATGTCTTCTATGATGCGGCGAGTGATTATCCGCAGGTGAGTCTTGAGAATGTGCTACTGACCTTGCCCGAGGTGATTTTACAAAGCGAAGAAGAAGGCAATGTTAAAGGGATTGATTGGCGTAAATGGACCGAAATCCCCGCCGTTAAAAACCAGCATATTTATCAATTAAATGCCGATTTATTACACCGCGCGACGCCTAGAGCTTTACTTGGTGTAAAGGCCGTTTGCGATGCCTTAGATAAGGCACGTTAATCAATCGCCTTTTGCTGGTAAATTCACTGTTATAAGCGCTACAACGCACTGTTTGAGATGCATTTATTGTTCTAAGCAATAAGGAAATCCTATGAATACACTACTGACTTGTTTGTTTATCGCCATGTTATTGCCGTACTTAGCCAAAGGTCCTGTGGCCTGGGCGATGGCCAAAGCGGGTGGTTATGATAACCATCATCCTCGCAGCCAGCAGGCGCAGTTAACGGGATTTGGTGCTCGGGCGTTAGCGGGGCATCAAAATGCGTTTGAATCACTGCTAATATTTGGCTTGGCGGTGCTGACTGTAATCGCAACCGGCAAGGTGACACCTACGGCCGAATGGTTAGCCATTGTGCATATTGTGGCGCGCTTTGGGTATCAGATTTTATATCTATTAAATAAAGGCACCTTACGCTCCCTCTCTTGGTTTGTGGCGATTTTCAGTGCCTTTGGGATTTTCTTTCAAGCTTTTTAATGCTCGCCATTTTACAAATAAGTACTGGACACTGCTGAGCATTAACAGCTCAGCATCAACATCTCAAAGGTAATTGGTTGGCAAGCGTTTGTTGATAAGTGCTAGATTCCCCACTATCTGCCTAGCCTTGGTCTCGAGGCAGTTTGATATCAATGCGGCAGCTAGGGCCGCCGCATTGATGGCCGCGTTAGCTTAAGCTCATAAATAATCCTGCGATAGTCGCCGCCATAAGATTAGATAAAATCCCCGCAGCCAAGGCCTTTAGCCCGAGGGAGGCGATTTCGGAGCGGCGCTCTGGCACTAGGCCGCCAATCCCAGCAATTGCGATAGCCACAGTACCAATATTGGCAAAACCACACAGCGCAAAAGATAAAATCACTTGGGTGCGCTCAGACATTGGCAGCCCAGTGGTTGCGACTAAGGTATCGCCTGACAGGTAAGGCGCTAAGTTGATGTAGGCAAAAAATTCATTGATCACAATCTTTTGGCCAATAAAAGAGCCCGCCAGCATGGCTTCATCCCAAGAGACGCCCATTAACCAAGCCAGTGGTGCAAATAGGTAGCCAAGGATTTGTTGTAGTGTGAGACCTTCGAGGCCAAACCAAGCGCCAATACCACCGAGCATCCCATTAAATAAGGCAACTAAACTGATAAATGAAAACAACATTGCGCCTACCGCGAGGGCGAGTGAAAGTCCGCTCATGGTGCCTGTGGTGGCGGCATCAAGCAGATTGCGAGGTTGATTTTCCTCTGTGAGCTGTAGATGCGCATCGTTGATTGTTTCTGTTTGTGGGATCAAAAGCTTTGCAAACAGAAGGCCGCCGGGGGCCGCCATAAACGAGGCCGCGAGCAGGTACTCCATCTTTATACCTAATTGGGCGTAGCCCGCGAGCATAGTGCCCGCGATGGAGGCTAAACCGCCGCACATTACTGCAAATAACTCTGAGCGAGTCATACGCGGCATATAGGGTTTAATGAGTAGTGGCGCTTCAGTTACCCCTAAAAAGATGTTGGCACTGGCTGACATGGATTCTGCCTTACTGGTGTTGAGCAGTTTTTGCAGCGCCCCGCCAACGGCTTTGACCACCAGTTGCATTATCCCCAGATAATAAAGCACCGCCGACAATGCTGAGAAAAACACAATAATTGGCAATACCTTAAAAGCTATGACAAAACCGCCTGCGCCAAATAGCTCATACATTTTATCGCTAACAAGGCCGCCAAACATAAAAGACATGCCGTCATTGCTGTAGCTGATGACGTTGGAGACGGCTGCAGCCATCGAGAAGATCATCGATTGCCCCAGTGCGGAGTACATCACAAATGCCCCTAGGGCCAATTGCAGTAAAAAGGCGAGGCCGACAGTGCGGTAGTTAATGGCTCGACGGTTTTCCGAGGCCAGGTATGCAACAGCAAGTAAGGTGATGATGCCTAAGAGGCTAACTAAGATTTGCATGGATTTAATCTACATTGGAATTGCGAAACAAACGCAGGCTTGGCGATGCAAAAGCGCAGGCCAAGCTCACTGTGGATGGGCGATAAGCTAGCGTTGGCTTTATCCCGCCCTAGTCACTCATTTAGTAGTGCCTATCAGTTGTTGGATGATGTTCAGCACAAATTGCTGGCAATCCACTGCGGTCTGCGGGTCAAAGTCCTGATTGTGTTGATCGGTATTTGACAATATGCGAATGCTGACAAAGGGGAGTTTATAAGCCTCTGCCACTAACGCCGCCGCGGACGTTTCCATTTCTTCGACTGCGGTGCCGAAGGTGTGGTGTAGCCAATTGATACGGTCGAGCTCGCGATTCCATTCATCACCAGTACCTATTATTCCCTTCACAACTTTTCCCTTGGTGTATTGATGTGCTTGGGATAATGCCACCTCCACTAAGGCTGGATCAGCTTTAAAGTGGTTATGCTTGACCACTTCGCCGTGTTCACGCAGGTACATGGTCATATCGAAGTTTTGCCATTGGGTAGGGTGAATACCCTGACCCTTTGGCGTTAACTTGGTGAGATACGAACCCATATTAAAACTGGTTTCACCGATGACGATATCACCGCGATACAGCTTAGGATCATGGCCGCCAGCGGTGCCCTGATTGATGATTAGTTTGGGTCGATAGTGGGCAATGGCCAGTGTGGTCGCCGCCGCCGCGTTTGCTAAACCTATTTCAGTGCGGGATACCACGACAGGGTGGCCACTCAGTTCACCCTCCCAGAACGTCCATGATCCAAACGTGTTGATAGTGACCTTGCCAAGAGCGGCAATTAAGGTCTCAACTTCAATGTCCATCGCTCCTTGAACCAAAATAGGGGAAATTGTATTGCTGGCTGATACTTGTAGGGGATTTTGCATATTGATGTTTTAAAAAGGGGCGGTGCGGGAATGTTAGCAATCCTCACTTTGTGGAACAAACAAGGGGACTGTGAGTAAATTGTTATGTTCAAGATGATGAGCCGATTGAAATATAAGCATATTTTGATGTTAAAGGCCGTTGCAGTTGTTTTTTAAGAAGATTCAGTAGCGCGCGTCTTAAGGCTAAAAAACGATAAATTAACAAACTAAATAATTCAAAAAACTGTTTTTAGAATATTAGGTTAGTTAATTACGCGAGTGAGTAAGCTTTAATCAGTCGAACATTTTGGTGCTGAGGCTTTTTAAGCCTTTGAGTAGCAATTGATGGTGTTATTCGCCACAGTAAATCGAGGTGAATTGCTCAATCATTAAGCTATAAATGCCGCGCAAAGCTACTTTTCCAGTTTTTAAAAAGTGCCAATAAGCAAGGGGGGAGCTCAGGTTATTTAGCTTTGGTTATTGGCGCAAAGGCTATTACCGCAATGAAGCCGAGAGAGGATCTCTTTGGCGTTAGCGTGTTATGTCAAAAATATGAATTGATGATTTTATCGCCGATTTTCTGACGTTAGTTAAGTGAGTTGTGATTTTTTGTCACCTAAGGGCTCTTGTCAAATAATCGATCATTCTTCTTGGTAAACTGTTAATTTTGACAGCTTAGAACCAACTTTAATCTTAAACTGCTAAAACTCTGTAATTTAAGGTTTTTGTGTTTTTGTATCTCATTGATTAATGGTATTTATTTGACATTTTTTGGTCATTAAATTGACAGTTTTCTTTAGATAAAACCTCAGCTATATTGCAGATGTCGATACAATTATTGAGGTTTAAATACCATGTTACGTCTACTGACCTATGGCCTCGTTGCCGCTGGCGCTTGGTTTATTTATTTGGATGTTGCCGACTATTTTGGCATGGAGACCTTTGATAAGGCATTAGCTGAAGATGTGCAGCAAAAAGTGGAAGCCCGAAAGGCAAAAGCAGCAGCGGAGCAATATGCACAGCAACTTAAGCAGCAGGTTGATTGCCAAACGACAAAAACATGTACTCAATAATGGCGATGTATCAAGTTTGTTCTTGCTGCGCATAAGTAAGCAACTGATTCGCCACAGTGTCACTGCATCAGAGGGGCAAATAGGATTGTTTGCCCCTCTTTGATTTTAGGTGCTTGCATAAACGACAGATGAGAAATTTGTTTGCTTTGAATGCATTCTATATGCTGCGGGCTTTGGGGATTTAGGACGTGTTGGCGTGTCTGCTATGTTATCGCCTGTTTAGATTGAGTCATGACATCGCACGGACTTTGCTTTGTATAAGTGTCAGTCAAATGCTGCAAAATAACCCTGAAACCTCGCACGCCCTAGTCGTGTTGTTTCATAAAAGTGCAATTAAGGAAAACCTTACTATACTTTTACACTAATCCAACCGTAAATCAGGGATTGTGATCATGGTACACAAGGATGTAGTGACTAAAGATAGTGAAGTCAAATTTTCTGAAGATCTACAGCTCGTTTCCACAACCGATCTTAATGGCGTAATTACCTACGCTAACCCCGGCTTTTGCCAAGTGGCTGGATACCAACTCGATGAAATGATTGGTCAGCATCATAATTTAGTTAGACATCCAGATATGCCGAAAGCTGCCTTTGCCGATTTATGGAAACATTTAAAGCAAGGCAAGCCTTGGCGTGGCATGGTTAAAAACCGTTGTAAAGATGGTAGTTATTATTGGGTCGATGCCTATGTTACCCCCATCTATGAGGATGGCCGGATCTCAGGTTATCAATCAGTCCGTTGTTGCCCTACGCCTGAACATAAAGCGCGTGCTAGTGTGATGTATAAGGAGTTAAGAGCGCTTGAAAACAAGAAAAATATATTTTGGGGCAATAAGTTACTATCAAATCATCTAGTCAGTTTTCTTTTATTATCCATAGCCATTGTCTGTAGTATTTGGTGGCTAACCTTTCCTCAATCACTCTTAGTGATCTTGCCCTTACTTGCTATCATTGCCTTAAATCGACAGCAGTTATTTTTAACGCCTAGATACTTGCAGCGATTAGAGAATGACTACGATAGCATTAGCCGGCTGATTTTTTCTGGTGACGCCCCCCACAGTATTGCAGATTTTCATATCAAACTTGGGCAGGCGCGAATTCGGACTGTTTTAGGAAGAGTTGATGACGCAACCCATTCATTGAAATCTATTGCGGATCAGATTAGTACGTCTATGTCTACCACGAGCAATGATATCACCTCCCAAGATCTACAGATCCAACAAGTTGCTACTGCGGTGACTGAAATGGCATCCGCAGCAGAAGAAATTAATCGTAATATCCAAGCGAGTAATCTACAGATTGAAGAAGCCCGTCGTCATTGTCAGGTGACCAGTCAGCAACTTAAAAATGTTGAAACTGAAGTTGCCTCATTAGCGACCCAAGCTGAACAAGCTTTTGATTCTGCGGTAGCGTTGTCCAGTGAGTCAGAACGAATAGACACTATCATGTCTGAAATACAAGGGATTGCTAATCAAACGAATTTGTTAGCACTCAATGCTGCAATTGAAGCGGCTCGCGCCGGTGAGCAGGGGCGAGGATTTGCAGTTGTTGCCGATGAAGTTCGTAATCTATCTACTCGTACTCATAAAGCGACAGAGCAAATTCAAACAAGTATAGGGCATATTCAGCGTACACTGAATGAATGGAAAGAGTTGATGCATTTGAATGTTGGTAGAACGAATACTTGCCTTTCTAGCACTCGAATTGGAGCGGAATATTTAAATCATATTACGGTTGAAATAGATAAAGTATCCGCTTTTTCCAGCCAAATATCTTCAGCTGCAACTGAGCAACAAGCCGTGATTGAAGATATTAATAGAAATATTAATCTTATTTCATCAATATCCCATGACAATAGTATGAAAGTTGAAGGCGTTAGTGCGACGAGTAAAAATTTATTGAATAGAGCAAATCAACTTAAAAACTTAAGTCAAACCTTTGGTTAGCGATAATAAACAGTTGTTTTTATCGCTAACGAATATGTTTGTATTGTAATTGTTGAGATTTAATTGCGGAGTGAATCATGGATAGGACAATAAATGAACGTGTGCATTATGTTCATGCACGACTCCGTAAAAATTTTGACAAATTAACTAGAATCGCAATTGCTATATATGATCAACATACAGATAAAATTAAAACCTTTGTGCATAGTACAGATGGTAAGCCGCCGTTGAGTTTATATGAGGCAAAATTGAGCGAAACACCTTCTCTCCAACATATAGTGGAAAGCCGCCAAGCTAGGGTATTAGATAATTTATGTACTCAACTTATATATAGTTCTGAACATAGTCGAAAAGTGCTTGAGGCGGGCTACGAATCTAGTTATACCGAACCATTGTATTTTAATGATCGTTTTGTTGGTTTTTTATTTTGTAACTCTAAAGAGAGTAGTTATTTTGATGATGCAATACGTGCTGAGCTTTCCGCATATGCACAAATTCTGGCAGGTATCATTGCAGTTGAATTTCTTTCTATTCAGACATTTAATGGAGCACTTATTACTGCCAGAGCCTTTGGTCGTTATCGTGATGAAGAAACGGCAAATCATTTACACCGAATGTCTTCATATTCGCGCATCATCGCTAAAACAGTCGCAAAAGAGTTAGGATTAAGTGATGAGGAAGTTGAGTTTATTTATCTATTTTCTGAGTTACATGATATAGGTAAAATCGCCGTGCCAGATGCAATACTATTGAAGCCAGGGAAATTAACCGCTGAAGAATTTGAGGTGATGAAAACTCATACCATTAAAGGTAGTGAGATGATTAATTTGATGATTAATGAGTTTAGTCTCAATGGGATACACCATACGGAGATGTTAAAAAATATTATCAACTACCATCATGAACGTTTCGATGGTAAGGGATACCCTGAGGGATTAAAAGGAGAGGATATTCCGTTAGAAGCAAGAATAGTCACTGTTGCAGATGTTCTGGATGCTTTAACAAGTAAACGACCATACAAAGAGGCATGGTCATTTGAGGATGCATTTGCTTATCTTGAGGATAATGCGGGTCAACAGTTTGATCCCAAGTGTGTTATGGCTGTGCTCAATAATAAGCCTGAATTTATTACAATTCATAATCAATATGTTGATCTATAAAATGGTCATTATTTATTGGTGCCTTTCAATGTAACCATACTATTTTCGATTTATTAAAAATAATAAGTCGTGCAAAGTATTTTTATATGTGCAAGCCGAAATACTTAGTTTTATTCAGTCTTGATTCTTAACCATTTCAACCAGTCTTCTGATCGCTAAGATGACTTATGTAGTGAAGCCGATAGTCTATCGCGTTTGCATCTCTACATGTTCCCATTTTTACGATGGAATTTACTGAACGAACATGGCATGCCCGCGGGTCATTTTATCAAAAGCCGCCTCAACTGCTCGACACATGCGATATTTCCGCAGTCAACTCAGTATTACAAACCTAGTTGCCTAGCTATTAAGCAAATTGTCAGGATTTTATTGTTATCTTTCGTGCCCTGTGTTTTGGCTAGTTGGACTGCGATTGTTTTTCTCCAGAGAGATTCCATGTTGATAAACTGTAAACTGCCCTTAGCAATGCTTATGCTATTCCTAATGTCTATGCCTTCACCTCTATTCGCCGCAGCAGAAATGACCGACAACAAATTGGTGTTTAATCAGCTCTTGTCTACGGCGTTTACAACTGAAAAGACTTGCTATCCGCTTGCAAATTGTCAGTCAACAAAACCACCTATTATGGGATTATCAGCCTTAATTCAGCCTTCCTATACCCAAGTGAATAATCAAGATACTCAAGGTGAACATCGTATTGGCGGCATTATATTTCAACCAGAGCGTGAGCAACGGTCTGTGCAGCAGGCTGAACTTCAACCTGTCACTGTAAGTATTCACTCCATTGATGATTTGATGCTATTTTTTGAATCCCTTAATTACACTGCTGAAAATTTCCACGGGGGGAATAAATCGGTTCCGAGATTAACCTTTGATGCCGTAGGTAAAGGATGGCGGTCGGTATCAGAGCAATTGCCTGTGAAGCAAAAGAAGATGGTGTTTTTTAGATTGATGACCCCCTTAGTATTATTAGCGAATGAAAAAGTGTTACAAGAACGGCAACAGGTAATCTCTGCGCCCCTCAACGACACTGGCTTGGTTGCTTTAGCGGTTAAGTACAAAGTTATCAGTAATCCAATACCGTCGTTATCATCGTCCCACAGGCAAGCCATGCTTGAACGGGTAGATATTTTGCCTCCATCTCTAGTATTGGCCCAGGCGGCAAAGGAAAGTGGTTGGGGGACATCGCGCTTTACACTTGAGGGGAATGCCTTGTTTGGTCAGTGGGATTTTAATGGTAATGGTATGGAGCCTAAGCAAAAGCGCCATGGGATGGGGCAGTATGGGCTGGCGCGATTTGAGACTCCCTTAGCCTCCGTTGAAGGATACTTATTGAATTTAAATACCCATAGTGCTTACCACAAAATGCGTCAGCTTCGTGCCGAATCAAGGCAAGCCAATCAAACAATTACGGGTGTTGCACTTGCTGGTACCTTGGATCGATATTCAGAGCGCGGCTACGCCTATGTTGAGATGATCCAGAAGATGATCCGTACTAATAAGCTCTATCTGGCAGATGAGGCCTATTTAGATGATGATATGCCGTTGCATTTGCTCACAAGAACCCACTAATAATTCATGTTTAACATGAGATTGGTTTTAGTTGCTCCGCTTACACACTATTACAAGCGCCATTTTGTAGATTTAACAATCGTAGAGACGACATAAATTAGGTATTGTTAAAGATAGCGTAGATAGGATGTTGTTGGCGCTCTTTGCATACATAGTCCTAGTATGTGCGGATTTAATCTTAAGGACGATGATGAGAACACTCCAACTTTTGGGATTGATACTTACAATAGCCGGGATAGCTTTGGGCTTTATGATGCTCGCCCCCATTGGTAATGAAACATCTAACGCATCTTTAGGAGCGGCAGGTTTGGGTATCATGTTTCTGTTGTTACCTATGCTGGGATGCTCCGCACTGATGTTGATATTTTCTTCAATTGCATTGTTTAATCATGAGGTCAGAAAGCGTACTTATTTCAGAGGATCTTTTTGGTTAACTCTTTGGAAATGTAATCTAGTGATATCGGCTGGATATACTTCGGTGGTTATTTATGTTGCTTATTTATGGATTAAAACCAACATGAGTAGCTAAAAAGAGCCTATGTTAATATTTCTGTTAGTATTCAACTGACAGCAAGATGTTAGTGCTTAAGGCAGACATTCGGTCGCAAATACTGGCTTGTCGTGACGAGAATTAATCAATATTGGATAACGATGTAGCTAAGTGTTGAGGAATGAGAGTCATCACCACTTAAGCTAAAAATTAGACGCCCTGATAACCTTAGGCTATCGGGCGTTGCGTAAACGATTACTTTTGCGTTGCGCGGTAGTGGTCGAAGTTTTCGATATAGTCCTCGAGATTGGCGTCGAGCATTTCTTTATAACGCTCCATGTAGTAGTCCATCATTTCTTGTTTTTTGGCCTGCATTTGCTCTTTGTTTTCAAAGCTGGTGGAGCCAAACCAAGCGTTGTAGCGGGCGAGGGCCCACATAAATGAAGCACTGACTTCACCGGTTTGGATTTCAGTGTTTTGGTTTTGCTGGTTAGCGAGCTTAATCAACTCAGTGGCGCGGGCGTAAAAGGCATTTTGGTTATCAGACATCAGCAATTCCTGTTGTTAGGCAAAATGGTTAAAGAAAAAGGGCGCTTGGCTTTACCCTTTTGGCAATTGCTACTAACCCTAAGGCATTTTGCGGCCAAGGGACAGTCATCCATCTCACAGAATCCGTTGATTTCACGTTAAAATGAGTTGTCGAAAGTAAATCTGGGATAGGTGTAACACTTTTCTGATAAACATTGGTAGGTTAACCATTCTAGTAAAGTTAATCCTAATAGGGTTAACGGGCCTGTGTAAGCATCATAGGCCAATGTTAGAAGCCCGTGATTGATTCATGCTGTAAAGGGCGTTTTGAGGTTCAGGGATATGAAATGTCTTCTGTTGGCTGTAAAGGCAGTCTCGCTTGAATGAGCCCATTCGATACTTTCAAAACGACCATAGTATTAAAGGGCTCATCGCGTATGCTAGCGAACTTTATCTGCTGTAAGCGTAAGCCCCTATTTTTGCGGGATGGCAAGTGTAGGTTGTTACTAGGCGTTACTTGGCCGTAATCGGGCCTTTTGATCCTGCATCGTTATCAATCCACATACTCTCTTTATTCGAGCTGGCATCGGGATAAATGGTGAATTCCACCATACCGTCTTTGAATTTGATGGCTCCACCACTTTGACTGGATTTTACGTGTTTACCGTTAACCCAAACCTGATGTTTATCATCGATTTGAATATTTGCAACCGTTGCTCCTGAGCTGGCTGTTGCTATCCATTGTTGGGCATTGGGAATGATGGCGTCAGCAGCGGCTTTGGGAGAAGCCATTGCTTTGGCATTTTCTTCTTTGGTTTTGTGGATATCGCACCCTTGCATTTCAGACACTTGGGTACAGCCTGAACGCTCAAGTAACTTGCGATACTCATCGTTAATGGCGTGGCAATTTGCGGATAGTAATAGTGCAATACTGGCTGTGAAGATGATTTTAGCGTTCATGTGTTCCCTCGTTGCTATTGAAGTGTGCCTTGTTTATGGCGAATTTAGATGGTTAAGTGTAGTGGGTCTTTAGCCATTTTCTACTCGGGCATGTTGACGTATTGAGATACGATGCTGTTCAGGCAATGCTTTACTCGGAAGATGCGGAGTGAATATAGCGGTTCAATCTTGCATCAAATAAAGCCCGATAACCCATCAGTTAGTCGCAAAACTCCACATATTTTGGATTAGCCCATCGATTACCTCAAATACCACCATCACTTCAAAAGGTTCGTCGTGTATGCCGCTGATCCGTTCGTGATCCACGACCTTATTGCCAACAACCATACGATTGAGGATTTCGGCATGTAAATGCGGCAAGTTAAAGCGTTCATTTTGATAGAAATCGCGAAATGCGGCTTTACCCCGAATAACGGGCTCTGTGGCGGGTGGACGGTAAATACAAACGTTGTCGCTAAAGAGTGCCACAAAGCTTGCAAGGTCGTGTTGGTTATAGGCAACTAACTGGGCTTGCACTAAGGCTTCGGGTGTCACGCTGTTTACGGTTAAATTGCTCAAGGATGATCCCTTACTGAAACGGGTAAGTTTGAAATGCGTTGCTGTGTTGGATGGGAAAGCGCGTTTGGTGTCATCATATTTATCACCATTACAGCCTACTTTCCCAATACCGTAGTTTTGTAATACGTAATTTATTCCAATAGTTTAAGTTGTGTTTTACCCCATTGAGTGGCAAAGGGCATGGCTTCTTGAGGGGTTAAGGTAAACTCCTGCTCGCAGCCGTCACCACGGGGCATTTCCCAAAACTTCATTCCAGTTGCCTCAAGAGTCAGTTGATAATAGCCAGAGCCGTCGGAGGTGGGGCATTCTGCGTTTGGCGGAATATCGGCAAACAGCTTTTGCTTAAGTGCTTGTGGTAACGGAAAACTCATACTCTCAGGCATCGCTTGAGGCTGTTCATTTTCGATAAACCATTGCCATGGATGGAAAGGTTTTCCATCTGCAAGCGAGAAGCTAACAAACTCTTGGCTGATCCCATTGGCACCATAACCCGCTGCCCAGCGATACAAGCGCACACTAAGCCAATGTTGGTTGAGGAAAATGGGTTCTGCAAAGGTTTCGTCAGCCACAAAGCTGCCCATTTGAGCCAACATTCTGCGGCGAGTCTCAAAGGTTTGTGCCAGCTGCGCATCATCGGTGAGCTTTCTCTCAAACCAGTGATTAATTGCCGGAATGCCTTTTTGTGGGCCGTTAAATTCGATGCCGACATCAGTGCCAAAGGTCAGCGGACGGTATTCAATGGTTTGAAAGCGTTGCCATTTTCCACGGCTCACCGAAGGCTTAGTTTCAAGCGGCAGATTGTAGGCATCGGCGCTGCAATCATCATTGTTATCTGGGCTGATTTGCCGCTCAAGTTGTATTGGTAGTGACTTGCTGGCGCTGTCTTTAAACCACTGGCCACTCAGTGTTTGTGGTGTTGCGGTATCAAACTGCCAGTTTCCGGTGTTGTTTTCTTCTTTCCAGATGCCGTCTTGCAGCTCGAGTCGAATTGGGGTGAGGTATTTTTGATAGTAATAACTGCCAGTGCCATATTGGTTAAAGCAGACTCTGATCTTGCTTTTACCCAGTTGTCCCTGCCAAACGCCTGTGAGTTCATCGGCGGCAAACGTGCAGAGTGGCAGTGTAGTGGTAAGTAATAGGCTTGAGGACAATAGCGTTAGTAACTTCCGTGTATGCATACTTTTTCTCTTAAAAGATAATAGGTTATGGTTTTACGTGTTGGTTATAAAAAAGTCGCCCTAAGGCGACTCTTAACGGTTTCGAGCACGATAAGCGGCAGGCTTAGCTAGCCGTTCATCGCGTCAAATGACCTGTTTATTCAACCTGCCAATCGATTTGTTCGCCAGCGCGAATAGGTACGACATTGTTGTCGCCAAGTGGGTAACTGACGGGCACATCCCAAGATTTTTTCACTAGGGTGATGCTATCGCTGTTGCGAGGCAGATTGTAAAAATCTGGGCCGTTGAAGCTGGCAAAGGCTTCTAATTTATCCAGCGCATTAACCGATTCAAAGGCTTCGGCGTACAGCTCAATGGCGGCATGGGCAGTATAAGAACCCGCGCAGCCACAGGCGGCTTCTTTACGATCTTTAGCATGTGGCGCAGAGTCGGTACCGAGGAAAAACTTTTTATTGCCACTGGCTGCGGCGCCTAACAGCGCTTGCTGGTGGGTATTGCGCTTTAAAATCGGCAGGCAATAGAAGTGCGGACGAATACCGCCCGCCAACATATGGTTGCGGTTATAAAGTAAATGGTGCGCGGTGATTGTGGCAGCCACGTTGTCAGAGGCTTGAGTGACAAAATCGACTGCATCCTTAGTGGTGATATGCTCGAGAACGATTTTAAGCTTCGGGAAATCGGCCACGATCTTGCTGAGGATATTCTCAATAAACACGCGCTCACGGTCGAAAATATCAATCGATGAATCAGTCACTTCACCATGCACTAGGAACAACATGCCCACTTCTTGCATCGCTTCGAGGGCGGGGTAGATATTCTTCAAATCGGTGACGCCAGAATCCGAGTTGGTGGTCGCGCCTGCGGGATAGAGCTTAGCTGCAACGATTTTGCCTGAGGCTTTAGCTTTACGGATTTCCTCTGGGCTGGTTTTGTCGGTGAGATACAACACCATTAAGGGTTCGAATTGCGAGCCTGCGGGCACTTGCGCCTTGATACGATCGTAATAAGCCAAGGCGGTTTCGGTATCGATGGCGGGAGGAACCAGGTTAGGCATGACGATAGCGCGGCCCATATAGCGGCTGATATCGCGAACCGTATCTGTTAATTGGGCGCCATCTCTTAGGTGAATATGCCAGTCGTCAGGACGCGTAATAGTGAGTGTTTTCATAGGGCGATTCATCTTATTGGATATGTCTGCTGCGAGGGTGGCAGGATCTTATGTGGCAAGGTTTTAGCTGTAAAGGGAAACTCTGTCATTTGGCGAATAAAAGTGTTAGCGCATGTTGAGCGACTGCAGGCTTGTTCTTTGCTGAGTACCGTACACCTACAAGCAGCCTTTTCTCATATCAAGCGGACACTTTTGCGAAATTTAGGCGGACACTTTTAGTTTTCAACTGTGGTGTCCGCGGACACTTTTATCTTAAATCTTATCTAACACAATGAAAATAAATTCTTTAATGGAATTGGCATAGGTGTTGCTATTACTGGATATCGATTTTTAATAGTGTCCGTAGCGATGGGCATATCCAGCCCTCCGACAGGGAAGCGAGAAACGCCATGATTAAAGATACCAGCGGCCAAGATACTCTCCTTGCGCCATCAAACGCTAAACGTCTCAAAGTGCCCTTGATTATTGGCGGCTGCACCTTATTAGTGAGCGCCTTAGTATGGGCCAGTTTCAGTAGCGATAATGTGAGCAAATCCATTAGCCGTAGTGAGTTAACCACTGCGACTTTATATGTAGGTACGCTGACTCGGGATATCGCGACTACAGGTAAAATCGTCGCGGCCAATGCACCGATCCTCTACAGCACTGAAGAAGGTACAGTGACGCTACTGAGCAATCCTGGCGATACAGTTAATAAAGGCGATGTGGTAGCCAAGCTAGATAGTCCAAGACTGACCAATCAATTAGAACAGGCGAAATCCTTATTAGCGGGTTTGGAGGGTGCTCTTGAGCGTGCCAAGCTGGACGCTAGACGCAACCAATTACAAGTCAACCAAACCTTAGATATGGCCAAGGTTGATCTCGAGGCGGCTGAGCGTGAACGTCGCCGTGGTGAGCAGCTTATTCAAAGTCAGCTGATTGGGCAGATTGACTATGAAAAGGGCAAAGATGATCTGCATAAAGCCAAGCTTAAATTTGAGCATGCGTTGCAAGACGCTGCATTAACTAAGGATACCTTGACCTTTGAAGTAAAGAATAAAGCGCTTGAAGTTGAACGCCAGCAGTTAGCGGTAGGTGAATTAGAGCGCCAAGTTGAAGCCTTAAATATTAAAGCGCCGGTTGGCGGCATTATTGGTAACTGGCTGACAGAGCAAAAAACGCGTTTGAGTGCCAATCAACCGATTCTAACTGTGGTCGATTTAAGTGCCTATGAGGCCGAGCTTGCGGTGCCTGAGTCTTACGCTGATGAACTTGGACTTGGCATGGAGGTTGAGCTGAGCTTTGGCGAAGTCAAACTCATGGGCAAGTTATCCTCGATTTCTCCCGAAGTGCGTAACCGTGAAGTGACCGCAAGAGTGCAATTTGCCCAGAGCGAAAGCCTTAAGCTGCGCCAAAACCAACGCATTTCTGCCCGAGTGCTACTCGAACATCGGGAAAATGTGTTGATGGTCAAACGTGGTGCCTTTATGACCAGCGGTGGCGGGGAGGAGGCTTATCAAGTCGAAGGCGATATCGCTACCCGCCGCCAGATTAAACTTGGTAGCACCAGTATGAGCCAGGTGGAAGTGATTGAAGGCGGTAAAGCGGGTGACGAATGGGTGATCTCGAGTGTTGAGCCCTTCAACCATGCGGAACAGGTTAAGATGCATTGATGTTGTGTGGTAAAAATAGTTATTAATCAAGTTGATGGATTGGAAATAGCCATGGTTAAAAATACTGCGGCGATAAGTAAATAGGAGCCAATAATGAGTCATAAAAATGTTGATATCAGTGTGTTGATGTCCTCCAAGCTGTTTGGCGTATTCGCTTTGGCCCTGTTAGTTGTGGCGGTAGAGCTGGGGATTGGAGAGGCTAATAGTTGGTTTTTCCTTGGCTTAAATATTTTGGAATGGACCAATCCCTTAGACGAAATGCGCCAGATTGGTGATGTCTCGATGGAAAGTGTGAGCTTGATATTCTCTTGCCTAAATGGGCTGTTCGGTAAGTTGAGTGAGTTCATTATGGGTGCTTTTCTGGGCTGATAAGCGGTTGCCTCTGCTTCGTCTGTTACATGCTCAAGTTACATTGAAGTCCCGCGCGTTTTATTAGCCGTTTACGCGCAAAGATAAAAATTAATTAAGGAAATTAAAATGTTATCAATGAAGAATATCAGTAAAGTTTTTAAAACGGACTTAGTAGAAACCCACGCACTGCGGGATTTCAACCTTGAGGTAAACGAGGGCGAGTTTGTGGCGGTCACAGGCCCTTCGGGTTCAGGCAAAACCACCTTCTTAAATATTGCTGGCTTGCTCGAAGGCTTCACCCATGGGGATTATTTTTTAGATGGGATTAATGTCTCCAACCTCAGTGATAACAAGAGTGCTGCCGTACGCAATGAGAAGATTGGCTTTATCTTCCAAGGCTTTAACTTGATCCCCGATCTTAACCTCGCGGAAAACATTGAAGTACCGCTGCGCTACCGTGGTTTTAGTGCCAAGGAGCGTAAACGCCGTGTGGAGCAAGCATTAGAGCAAGTGGGCTTAGGTGCGCGGATGAAGCATTTGCCGACTCAATTATCCGGCGGTCAACAGCAAAGGGTAGCGATTGCCCGTGCTTTAGCGGGGGAACCCCGTTTTCTGCTCGCCGACGAACCTACGGGTAACCTCGACAGCTTAATGGCCCGCCAAGTGATGGAATTATTAGAGAATATTAACCAATCTGGCACCACCATCATCATGGTGACCCACGATCCTGAACTGGCTCGCCGCGCCCAGCGCAATATTCAAATTGTCGATGGACAAGTCTGCGACTTTACCATGTATCAACCCAATGCGGCCCGCAGTGCAAGCCACAGCAGTGTCGATAAACTGGTTGCTAACGCCCAAGGCTAGGAGCGGTTATGTTCTTCTATTACTTAGATTTAGCTTGGCGTAGCATTAAAAAAACGCCCATGTTGTCGGCATTGATGATCATGGCGATTTCCATCGGCATAGGCATCACGATTACCACTCTTAACATTTACAAAATGATGTCCACTAACCCTGCGGGGGAGAAGTCCAGCCAATTGTTTGCGGTGCAACTGTGGAGCCAAGGTCCAGATGCTTGGGATCGCTTCGATCAACAGATCACCTATCAAGACGGGATGAACTTACTTAAGAGTGATATTCCGAGCCTGCAAACCCCCATGTTTCGCACGGGCGGCGCGGTGCAAACCGAAGATCCGGCTTTTTTACCTGTACTGCAATCTCGGGTTAGGGTGACCAATAACGACTTTTTCCCACTGTTTGGACTTGAGTTTCAATACGGTCAGGCATGGGATGACAGCGTCGATAAAGATGCTCGCTACGAAGTGGTACTGACCGATGAGCTGAATAAGACGCTGTTTGCGGGCCAAAATAGTGTCGGCAAGACAATTTATTTCAATGCTAAGCCTTATCAGGTGGTTGGCGTGCTTAAGCCTTGGGCGCCGAGTCCAAACTATTATGACCTTAACAACGGCGCCTTTGGCAATGTGGATACCTTGTTTGTGCCCTACAGCTTAGCGCCGATTGAGGAATATGGCAGTTGGGGAAATACCAATGGCTGGAACTATGAGAGCATCAACAACTACGCGCAGCGTTTAACCTCCGAAAAGCATTGGACACAATTTTGGGTACAACTCGATACGCCTGAACAAGTCGCTGAGTACCGTCAGTGGGTTCGCCAATATATTGAACAACAAAAGAAATTAGGTCGCTTTAGCTCACCTAAGGCCGATGTGCAATTGTCCGATATTGACCAATGGCTAGTCATTAATAAAGTGGTGCCAGAGGATAACAAGGTGCTGGTGGGCCTCAGTGCACTCTTCCTCATTGTTTGCTTAGTCAATATGTTAGGTCTGTTGCTGTCTAAGTTTTTACGCCGAGCTCCCGAAATTGGCGTGCGCCGCGCCATCGGCGCCAGCCAAGGGCAGATCTTTGCCCAACATATGGTGGAAGTGTCTTTGATGGGATTATTCGGTGGCTTACTCGGCTTGGCTTGGGCTTGGGGCTCACTTGCGTTGCTCACAAAGAAGTTTCAACTTGAGGCTTCGATTACTCATCTCGACGCCAGCATGTGGCTCATTGCGCCTGTTATTGCCATTTTTGCAGCGATTGTGGCGGGTATTTATCCTGCGTGGCGTGTGTGTACCACTAACCCAAGTGTTTATCTTAAGAGCCAATAATCGGGGGCAATATGTTACATATCAAACCTATTCTCAGCAGTTTATTACGCAGTAAAAGCGGCCCCTTACTATTGTTATTACAGATTATTCTGTCTGTGGCTATCGTCGCTAATGCCAGCTTTATTATCGCCGAACGATTAAATTTAATGGCGCGTGAGTCGGGGATTGTTGAAAGTGAAGTCTTTGATTTCAGTATTTATCATTTTGATAAATCGACAGATTTAGTCGCGCAGGATAAACGAGATTTAGAGATCATTCGTGCGATCCCTGGCGTTATCGATGTTGCACCTACCTCTATGGCTCCCCTGAGCGGCGGCGGTTGGTCGAGTAACTTTACCCTAGGGCCTGAGGAGCGCGCTAAATCTACGCCCAATACCGGCATGTATATGAGTGATGAGCATTTTATCGACTCCTTAGGGCTGAAGTTAGTTGAAGGACGTAATTTTTATCCCCAGGAAATCACCACAGAGTTGCTGGAAGATGGGGGCAAGATGATCGTCACTAAAGCCTTTGTCGATAAGGTGTGGCCGAATGAATCAGCGCTTGGCAAGAGCGTATATATGGGCACACAGCACTTTGTGGTGATTGGAGTGCTGGAGCGCTTACAAACGGCATGGGTTGATAATAGTAACCTTGAGTTTAGTTCTGTGTTGTCGGTGAATTATCCCGCTGACTATAAACGTTATTTAGTAAGAGCTAAGCCAGCTGATATTGAGCGCTTAAAAGAGGTCATCCCCGAAGCCCTGCATAAAGAATATCCTAGCCGGGTAGTCGAAGGCTTTACAACCATGAGCGAGCGCCGTATCGAGGCATATCGTGACCATGAATTAATGGCAACCGTACTAACCATGATGGTGGTATTGCTGTTGTTGATTACCTCACTTGGGGTGACAGGGATGGTGATGTTCAATATCCAGCGTCGCACCAAGCAGATTGGCACTCGCCGCGCGTTAGGTGCTAAAAAGCGCGATATTATCAGCTACTTCCTAGTGGAAAACTATCTGCTATGTCTGTTAGGTGGCACTTTGGGTGTGCTGTTAGCGATTCAGTTAGGCCAGCAATTGATGAGCCTGTATAGCTTACCTATGCTGGCGCTTTCCTATCCATTATTCACCGTTGTTGGATTATTTGTGGTGACCACCCTTGCGGTGTACTTACCTGCACGCAAGGCTGCCAAGATATCTCCGGCGACAGCGACGCGTACTGTGTAACATAAGCTGAGCGGCATAAAGTGCGATAACAGTAGGATGTTATTGCACTTTTTGTTACTTTAAGGTTAATAGTTTTACTCGGGATATACTTTGCCACATGGACACAATTCTGATTGTCGACGATAACCACGCCATCTGCCAGGCCTTGGGCTTAATGCTGGAGATCAATGGTTATCAGGTGTTAACTTGCCATACACCAGATGATGCCCTTGGTCTGATCGCGACCCATGATATTGATCTTGTTATCCAAGATATGAACTTCACCCGCGATACCACCTCTGGGGAAGAAGGGCGGCAGTTGTTTTATGCATTGCGTGATAGGCAGCCGGATTTGCCGATCATTTTAATGACGGCTTGGACGCAGCTCGAAACCGCTGTTGAGTTGGTTAAAGCCGGCGCCGCTGATTACATGGGCAAACCGTGGGATGATGCTAAATTACTAAACAGCATTACGAATTTAATTGCTCTCTATAAGCTTGCACGTACAAATCATCAGCTCGAGCGAGTTAATTCACAACGCCAAGTCGCGATTGCCGATGCGGATCTGTGCGGGATTGTTTTTGGTAGTGGTGCGATGCAGCGTTGTATTGACTTAGCCTTACAACTGGCACGCTCCGATGTATCTGTATTGATCACAGGCCCTAACGGTGCCGGTAAAGATAAGCTTGCCGATATTATCCATGCCAATTCTCCCTTAAAAAACAAACCCTTTATTAAGGTTAATGTGGGGGCTTTGCCAATGGAGTTGCTCGAAGCCGAACTCTTTGGTGCCGAGGCGGGGGCGTTTACGGGGGCTAACAAGGCGCGCATTGGTCGCTTTGAAGCGGCCGATGGCGGCACGCTGTTTTTGGACGAAATAGGTAATTTACCCCTGTCGGGCCAAGTGAAATTGCTGCGGGTATTACAAACCGGAGAATTCGAGCGCTTAGGCAGCCATAAAACCTTAAAGGTGAAGGTGAGAGTGATCAGTGCGACTAACGCCGACCTTGCCCAAGATATTGCCGAAGGGCGTTTCCGTGAGGACTTATTCTACCGCTTGAATGTGATTGAATTGGCCTTACCGCCGCTGAATCAACGTGTTGATGATATCTTACCTTTAGTGAAACATTTTGTAGGCGAGAGCTTTAGCCTGAGTAAACCTGCGCAGCAAGCCCTATTACAGCACCGCTGGCCGGGCAATGTGCGGGAGTTGGAAAACGCCTGCAAACGTGCGGCACTGTTGGCCCAAAGCCGAGTGTTAACCGAAGCCGATTTTGGTTTGCCCCCTGCCCATGGAAGTCATTCCAGTGCAATAAACACTACGACATTTGGGCGAACCTTGTCCGCAATAACACCGATTGAACCGCAGATGAAGAGTTTGCATCATGACGTGCCTGCTCAATCGGACTCCAGCGACGCTATGGACGTTAGCCGTGAGCAGATTGAAATGGCCCTAAGGCAACACAAGGGCGTGATTGCGCGTGTGGCGAAATCCCTAGGCTTGAGTCGACAGGCTTTGTATCGCCGCATGGATAAGTTTGGTCTAGAAAAATAACCATAGCATGATAAACACTGAGCATTAGGCGGAATTTTAGGTGCAACTGCGAACAAAATTAATCATTTATTCAACCGTTTGTTGCGCCTTAGGTGTGCTCTTGACCTTAGGTGCTGTGAGCTATCGTCCGTCTATCTCGCCCGTTGAAGTCGCTGAGCTCATCAAGATCCCCGATATCACTATACCGCCCTTCGATATAGATAAGCTGCAAGAGACTGTCGAGGCAGCGATAAAAAATAACGAGCAATTACAACAAACTCTGCCATTGCAGGAGCGTTTAAGGGCGGAACAGATTAAGCATGAGCTGCAAAAGTTGGAGCAACTTAAGCAAGAACAGCTGCAAATAAAGCTCTATAAACTCGAGCGGCTTAAAGACGGGCTCTTTAGTCCTTCAGTCCATCCTGAGGTGCCCCCCATAGCGCCACCCGCTGAATCTATCTCGCTGCCTAAGTTGAAGTTAGAACACGAGGCTGTGTCCACACCGCCAATTACTCAATGGCTATTCATATTACTGTTTGCCTGCGGAATCTGTGCCTTAGGTGTGGCTTGGTTTACCCGCCATTTAGCTCGCAGTCTCAATGCCTTAGAGGTTGGTTTACTCAACTTTAATGACAATGACTTTAGCGTCAGCATTCCTGCAAATGGTGAGGGGCAGTTGAAAGCATTGGCTGAGTTATTCAATGATTCGGCGGCTAAGCTGCGCCAAGAGCGGCAATACATTTACCAGCGCGAATTGCTATTGGATAAGGTGATTCAAAGCTCTCCGAATGTGATGTTGCTGTTTAACGACCACCAAAAACTCATGTATGCCAACGATGCGGCGCGGCATCTTTTTCATATCAAAGGCAAGATGGAAGGATTGAGCCTCGACGAGTTGCTGCAAGACTTACCCGAAGCACTTGCCTTGGCCCTTAAGCAAGAAAAGAGCGGCCTGTTTACCATGGGTGAGGATGATACTGAGACTTGGTATCTGAGTCGTGGCCAGTTTTTACTGAATAACCAGCAGCATAACTTAATTTTGCTCAAGCAGATGACTCGAGAGCTCAATCGTCAGGAAGTGGCGGTATGGAAGAAGGTGATCCGCATTATCAGCCATGAGCTAAAT
Source organism: Shewanella sp. LZH-2 (assembly GCF_016859145.1). NCBI lineage: Bacteria > Pseudomonadati > Pseudomonadota > Gammaproteobacteria > Alteromonadales > Shewanellaceae > Shewanella > Shewanella sp. LZH-2. Next base: position 3,603,656 of record NZ_CP069350.1, on the reverse strand, counting down.
AATTCCGTTGCGCCAATCGCCTCCATGGTGAACTCGGGGCGTTTACTGACGAAAGATCTCGATAATCCTAAGCTTAAGCTGATATTTGACACCATAGAGAGTCGCACGAATCACTTAAGTCAGTTTATTTTCAATTATGCGCGCTTTGCTAAACTGCCTTTACCACAGCGACGTGAGGTGCCATGGCAGCAGCTTGTCGAGCATTTAACCCAGCATTATCCTTTTACCTTAGCCAATGAGTTGCCCGCTGAAATGGGTTATTTCGACCAAGGGCAAATGGAACAAGTCCTGCTGAATTTACTGAAAAATGCCCATGAATCAGGTTCTAATCCCGATGAGGTCACGCTATCGATTCGCTTTCAAACGCTGGTGGATGGAGCGGGCTTTAGTATCAAAATCGAGGACCGCGGCAGCGGTATGTCCGAGGAAGTGTTAGAGCAAGCCCTATTGCCCTTTTACTCAACTAAACAATCGGGTACAGGCTTAGGCTTACCACTTTGCCGCGAAATCATTGAGGCCCACGAAGGCAGTATTAGCATGCATAATCGCAGCGACGGCGGGCTATCAGTACAACTTTGGTTACCGCAATAATCTGCGTTTAAGAGTGTATCAAGAGTTTTCATTACTCATTCTAACGTATTACCCAAATGGGCTATTTTGCGGTTTTTACCTTAGCTTTTTGGGCTAATTTAGGTCTCAGTCTAATGACTAGCGATCTTCAATCCTGTTAACCTTTCTTTAATGAAAATAAGCGTGAAATGTTACATGCACAACATGGCGTAGTATGCGTTTACGCTAAAGCGGCATCTTAAGGTAAGGAGGGACCTGTGAAATCGTTAATTCAGCGGTTGTTGTTCAGTTTCTTATGTCCATTCTTGTTTATAAGCGCTTCCGGCGCGTTAGCCGATGATGATATTGAAATCAGTGGGCTTGTGATAGATAGAACCTTAACGCGTTTTGGTAAGGATTTTGGTTTTTACTACTCAAGTTATTGGCGCGAATTGCCGTTTACTCAAGGGTTTAACGTGACCTTGTATGAAACTGTATTTCCACAGGCGGGGACAGTTTTGAATTTAGAAGTGAATGGAACTCGTATTTACACCACACACTTTGGTCGTCGGGCGAACCCGATTAAGGAGAGCGCAGAGCAGGCCATTTTGTTGACGATTGATTACTTAGCTCAAGTCAGGGCTAATGCGATTACGGGTGATTTTTCAGGAACATCGGACGATTTGTAGGATAACAATAATGACATTCAGGACGTTACTTTCTCTTGCTGTGCTTTGCATAGCTCACACTAGCCAAGCAACCGAATTAATCTATACCCCCGTCAACCCAAGCTTTGGGGGCAATCCAGCGAATGGCTCCTTTTTACTCAATAAAGCGCAGGCTCAAAACGATAATAAAGCCAGCTCTACTGAGAAGGACTTTGTTACTCGTTTTAAGGAATCATTGGAACGTAACATCATTAACTCCATCACCCGCGGCGTTGCCGATGGTGAGATCACCGATGGGGTGTACGATACGGGCGATTTTCGTATCGAAGTCGCTTCTACTGGTACCGGGGTGATGTTGACCATCACTAACATTGAAACCGGTGAAGTGACTGTGATTGAAATGCCAACTTTTGGAGGCGGAAACTAATGGCACGTTCCATCCTTATCGCTTCTATGCTGCTGAGTATGTCCGCCTGTAGCTTGATCCCAAAGCCTGACTTAAATATTACTCCTGCTCAAGTTAATCCGATGAGTGAGGTGATGAAGGAACTACAGAGTCAGCCTGGGCCTAAGTTTCCTATTCCGGTAGCTGTCTATTCGTTTCGCGACCAAACAGGCCAGTATAAGCCTCAGGCGAACGTGAGTTCATTCTCCACCGCGGTCACACAAGGGGCGACATCTATGCTGATGCAAACCTTGATCGACTCTAAATGGTTTACGCCCGTTGAACGTGAAGGCCTACAAAATTTATTAACTGAGCGCAAAATCAGCAATAAACAAAATGGCTCAAAGGGCGATGATATCCCCGTGTTATCGACGGCGAGATTGCTGTTAGAAGGCGGCATTATCAGTTACGAGACTAACACCAGCACAGGCGGTACAGGGGTTGAATATTATGGTATCGGCGCCTCGGAAATGTACCGTGAAGATCTGGTCACTATCTATCTGCGTGCTGTTGATGTTCACACAGGCAAAGTGATGATGTCTGTATCTACAAGTAAAAGGGTACTTTCACAGGAAATGCGTGCAGGCCTGTTCCGTTATACCAGTTTGAATCGTTTGGCCGAAGCCGAAGTCGGTTTTACCACCAATGAACCAGTGCAGTTTTGTGTACTACAAGCCATTGAGTTAGCAGTCGCTGAGCTTATCGAAAAGGGTGTAAAACAAGGTTATTGGAGTGCTTCGCAGTTGTCGCAACCTATAGAAAAACAACCTGAATTAAGCCAAAGCTGATTATACTAATCGTATTAAATATCTGTTCATTCAGTTAAACATCGCCACAATCGAGCCAGATATAAGTCTGGCTCGATTGCTTTTAGGTTTAGTCAGCCCGTAACGCCTTCCAAAACAGCGCAAAGCTGGCATCACGATAATGTTTATCTCTGCCCAATTCGGGGTTATCTATAAAAAATCGTGTGGCTGCTAAGTATTGTCCGTGGCAATTTTCAAGCATTAATTCAATGGGATAGTGGGCAATTAATCCCATTAGCTGCCCTTTTTTTATCAACTGGGCGATAAACCCTAAGATGCTATTCATTGCTTGTTCGCGGATAGAAGCCGCAATCATAGGTGACATTGAATATTGCTGAAAAAATAATTGCTTGATTGGATTATCAATCGACCAGTCAATCGCGCTCTGCCAGAGGATTTCTGCATGCTCTTTAAGATCGCTCCCTTCTTTGATATTTAACAATAATGCATTAGCAAACTCTTGTTTAATCGTGAGAAACAGGCTTTCCATCAACACTTCTTTGGTTGGGAAATGATGAAACAGTGTGCCTGTCGCTACGCCAGCCTGCTTGGCAATTGAAGCGGTCGAGGTGGCATGAAAGCCTTGGCTGACAAATAACGATAAGGCGGTATCGAGTATCGCCTGACGTTTATCTGTCATGGGCTTAGTATCTGTATCTGTTGGTAATAAGCTCGACATAACTACTCCTAAGCGGCCCGTATTAGCGTAAAAACAGCTTCATCAACATACGTTGGATAAAAGTGCCATAGGGAGGATGGACAAACTTACCCGTGTTGAAGCGACCACGGCTCAGCACGGTTTTGGCGTGGCTAAAGGTGAGGAATCCTTCTTTACCATGGTAATGCCCCATACCTGATGGGCCTATGCCGCCAAAGGGCGCATCATCGGCTGCTACATGGAATACCGTTTCATTGATACAAACACCGCCAGAGTGAGTTTGCTTGAGGATTTTTTGTTGGCTCGCCTCATCAAAACTCATCACATAGAGCGCTAAGGGTCTGGCGCGACGGTTTACGTAGCTAATGGCTTCATCTAAAGAGTCGTAACCGATAACGGGTAATAGCGGCCCAAAGATTTCCTCTTGCATCAATAGCATATCTTCGGTGGTATTAGTAATCAGCTGAGTGGCGAGTTTACGATTCTGGCTGTCTATCGCTTCATTTGAGGCAGAGATAATCTTGGCACCTTTGGTTTTGGCATCCTCGAGTACTGTCATCAAGCGCTCAAACTGGCGGGCATTAATAATGCTGCCGTAGTCCTTATTTTGGGCAATTGCGCCGTACATGGCTTGGAATTTTGCTTGATAGGCTTGAATAAAATCGCTCACTTTAGCGTTAGGGCAAAGCACATAATCAGGCGCTACACAGATTTGTCCAGCATTCAAACACTTACCATAAATCATTCGTTCTACCGCTATCTCTAGTGGTATATCGGGGGCGATAATTACTGGCGATTTACCTCCGAGTTCAAGGGTAACGGGGGTGAGATTATTGGCCGCGGCGCGCATCACATGGCGGCCAACCGTGGTTGAACCAGTAAATAGGAGATGATCGAAGGGCAGTGCTGAAAACTGCGCCGCGACATCAGCTTCACCTTCGACAACGGCAACATGGGATTCATCAAATACTTCGGCTAGCAACTGTTTGATAACGCTGTTAGTTGCTGGAGTAAATTCCGAAAGTTTGAGCATGGCATGGTTGCCCGCAGCAATCGCCGTGACTAATGGCCCAATGGAGAGCATGACGGGGAAGTTCCAAGGCACGATTATCCCAATAACGCCTAGTGGCTGATAATGCACTTTGACTTGGGCGGGGGCGAGTAAGATGCCCGCATGGCGGCGGCTTGGCTTGAGCCATTTTTTGAGGTTTTTCAAGCTGTAATTGATGTTATTGACCACAGGCATAATGTCGGAAATCAGACTGTCATCGACCGAACGATGGCCATAGTCCTGTGATAACGCTTCGACGAGCGGCTGCTGGAATTTTAGCAAGGCGGCTTTAAGGCGGATTAAGCGTTCTTTACGGATCGCATAATCAGGATTCGGTGCGGCTAAGTAACTTGCACGCTGACGTTGGAGTAACTCGGTTAACGGCGAGATTTTTGCTGCGTCTGTTGCCATGTTCATCGTGGTCCCTTGAGTGCAAGTCTTAATAAAATAAAGCCGTTTGTTGCTCAATACACAAACCGACTGATTAGTCGGTTTATCCTAGCGGTTAGCGTGATTTTGCGCAAGCATACTGATGCATTTATGAGCAAGATCACGGCCTGATAGAGACTTAGCTTTTACACTTAACAGGACATTTGTTAGACAAGGAGTATGTATGACTTTGTTAAAGCATGGAATTTCAGTTGGGATCGAGCGTTATGGTGATGATGATTTTTTTGTTGCCTTTAAAGCTATAGGTACCTTAACTCATCAAGATTATGAGGTGATGGTACCCGTGCTCGAAGCCGCGTTAGCTGGGGTGAAAGATCCCGATATTTATGCCTTAGTCGATGTGACTGAGCTTGAAGGTTGGGAACTTCAAGCCGCTTGGGACGATCTAAAACTAGGGGTTAGGCATGTTCGCCACTTTGAACGGATTGCTATTGTCGGTAAAACGACTCTACAGGAGGTGATGGCAAAGCTGGCAAACTGGTTTACTCCGGCCGAGGTTAAGTTTTTTGTCGACAAACTGGATGCCATTACTTGGCTCAAAGATGAGCTTCACGATGACTAGCCATTAAGGAGAACAGATTATGCGTTCAGGTCAAATACTCTGGCCCACAGATTTTTCGGAAACTGCGGCCCATGCGCTACGTTATGCTATTGAAATGGCAAATCTATACCATGTAGGGCTAAAGATTTTACACGTTGTTGAGCAACCTATTGGTGATGAAAACTTTATGATTTTAGCGATTACCCCTGAGGAACTCGCTAAAAGCATGGAGGAGGCCGCAGCAACTAAAATGCAGGCGTTACTCGAGGGACTCAAGACCGAATTACCGATTACAACACTTATTCGCCGAGGCGATCCCGTCGATCAAATCCTCGAGGAGGCAAATAGTAAGGACGTTGGTATGGTGGTGATTGCTAGCCATGGACGAACCGGAATTTCGCACTTTTTACATACGAATGTTGCCGAAGCTGTTGCCAATGGCGCGGCATGCCCTGTATTGGTAGTGAAATAGTCTGTATTGGGTAGATAACAGGGCGCTAAGGCGCCCTTTGTTTTTGATTGCTAAAGCATAATTAATTTTACGGCCTAGCTGCTTGTCTCGAGTTACTGCGATAAAATACAGATTATAAGCAATGCCATTTGCCCTAATATGGGGCGCAACAACCTAAGTGATGGATAAAATTATGCGTACTCAAGAAGTGTTATGCCCTACGGATTTTTCGGCAACTGCCGCCCATGCGCTTAATTATGCGGTTGAAATGGCTAATCTATATCACGTAGATATCCGTTTGCTGCATGTTGTCAGCCCTGCAAGAAGTGCCCATTGTTATGGTATTGCGGTAGATACTCCCGCGACACTTGAGCAACAGTTAGCCGAGTTTGTGGAGACAAAAATGCAGAGTCTACAGCTGCAAATGCAGCAGGGATTAGCGGCTGGACTAAAGATTAAATGTATTGTTCGTCATGGTGATGCGAGCGAAGAGATTTTAGCTGAGTCAGCCGATGCGGGTATGATTGTGATTGCAAGCCATGGCAGCAGCGGCTTAGTGGATTTTTTAAAGCACCATGTGAGTCAAGATATTGTTAGATTGGCGAAATGCCCAGTATTAGTAGTTAAGTAGTTAACTTATAAAGGATCTTGCTTGAGTTTTGATTGATCCACAATGGTATTTGAGGCTTCAGCTTCATTCTCTAGGGACATGAGTTGCCGATATTTTTCTTGTAAGGCGATCAGTGTCCCATCTTCGGTAATTTGTTTTAACCCAAGGTTAAAGTCGTCACGGATTTGCTCGCTTAAAAACGCAAATTTATACTCAGTCGGTGGAAAAATACGATGACATACCGCCACCTGTTTACTCTCTACTTCGGTGAGTTTTCCCTCAATAAATGCCTGTCTAAGATAGTAAGTGAAAATGTTCTTATCCATAACCACGACATCAGCCCTGTGTTTCATCAGCATGTAAACCTGCTGTATTTGCCGAGCTTGTTCTTGGTAACTAGGATTAGCTTTAGTCATTTGAGTAAATTCATCACCTAAGAAGCTTGCTGCACGTTGAAAGGAAACGACTTTTTTATCCGTTAAGTCTTTAATGCTATTAATCGAAAAGTTATTTTTCTCTAGGCTGATTGCGCAATTTTGATAACGAATCGCCACATTAGAGTAGAAAACGTTTTCGATCATGCCTTCTTTTACGTTGATTATGCCGTCTAGTTTACCCTCCCTAAGTTCATGGAAAGTGCGTGCTAAAGGCAAATATTCAATATTGGCGGTATGCCCTTTGACTGCAAGTGCTTGATACAGCAAATCGAGTTCTAGGCCGCTATCAGATTCTTGGATGACATAGGGAGGAATGGAGAGGCTCACGCCAATTTTCAGTTCCGCCGCTTGGATTAATTGGGGATACAATAATGCAATTACTGCTAGCAATGGGTAGCGAATACAGGTCATTCTAGAGACGCAGGAAATATGGTTAGTTTGTTTCATTACGCACTGTTACCTTTCGCACCATTGGCCATCTCATGATGCCCAGAGTTGTCCCCTGACATATCATTGTAAGTGTAGTTTGTTAATCTACAGCCACAGTTATTTTTATCTGAATAAAGCTTGTTTATATTCAAAATGACGAGTTCGGCTGGCGTAAAAAAGCGATTTCTTCTGCTGTCGACTCTCTAGCTAATATTTTGTTTCTATGAGGATAACGACCGAATCTGTCGATAATAGCCTTGTGTTTTAGTTCAAATTCGAGATTAGCGATTGCAGCCTCTCGATTGAACAATTTTACAGCAACTTGATGGATGGCTGGGGATTCGCTATGCATAAAAGGCATAAACAAAAAGGGTACTTGTTTGGGAGAAAGCTCCTTATCAATTTGGAGTGCAACAGCCTCTTGGGCAAGGACCAGCGCAATAGTGTCGGCCTCAAACGCTGCTGGCGTGTCGCGATAGATATTTCGCGAGAATTGATCCAGTACGATGATTTCGGCTAAACGACCTTGAGGTGTCACGCGCCAATGCGCAAGCTCACCGCGCTTGGCTTGTTTTAATAGGTCTTCAAAGCGAGATTGGATTTGTGCATCAAATGTTGGGTCTTTTATCCACCAAGATTGAGGTGAAATTTCCTCAAACCAGAAATGTAGCACTTGCTGTGCGGTCATCATTTGGCCCATCGTTGGCTCTCCCATTGATTAATCTTTTTTACAAATAACAGTGATGGAGAGCTTATACAAGCAAATGCGAAAATGTATCTGTGGGAACAGATGTCAAACGGGTCAATTTGCTCGAATAATTTGAATGAAGGCTATTTCTTATTCACTGAATATCAAGTAGTTTTATATTCACTTGGTCAATATTTGGATTGATTTTTTATGCCCCTCGAATCTGCTACTCAGTCAATATCGAAACAACATAAGGCGTTTTTACGTAAGCTATATTTAGCGCATTTAATGGACGATGATCGGCATAACTTGTTATCACTCAATAAGTTGACTGGAATGCCGAGGCGAACGTTGCAGGATGCTATCGCCGCGTTTGAAGATATCGGCATCCGTGTCGAGTTTATCCAAGATGGCAGTCGAAACAATGCAGGTTATTATCGCATTTTGACCTGGGGGCCAATTAGCAGTGCGTGGGTTGATACACATTTCGAGGAAATTGCCTCAATTATCGGTATCAGTCCATTAAGTGAATCCGTGGCGTGAAAGAGCGCGGATTTTGGTTTGATACCGAAGTTAAATTAAGTCAAAGAACTATTTTAGCTGCGCTACAACATGATATTGCCGCAGACATCGCCATTATTGGCGCGGGCTATTCAGGACTATGGACGGCCTATTATCTTAAGCAATACCAGCCGAATTTATCCGTAGTGATTCTTGAGGCTGGCACCATTGGCCAAGGCGCTTCGGGGCGAAATGGCGGTTGGTTGATGAGCGGTTTTAGTGGCGATGTAGCCTATCTTAATAAGCTTCAAGGTGAGTCGCGCTTAATAGCAAAAGCCTTGATCCAACAAACTATTGCTGAAGTTGCCGCAGTTTGCGCCAAGTATCATATCGACTGTGATTTACACCATGGCGGCAATTTACGGGTAGCCGCCCGTTATCCTGAGCAATTAGCCAATATTCAAGCCGAATTAGCACAGTGGCGTCGGCAAGGTTTTGGCGAAGCGGATATTCGCTGGCTAGATAAAACCGAACTCGATAAACAAGTCTCCATGGCCTACGGCCAAGCGGCGCTTTTTACGCCCCATTGTGCGCGAATACATCCGGCGAAACTCGTCTGTGGTTTGGCTGATCTGGTGCAAAGTTTAGGGGTGAAGATTTACGAGCATACCCCAGTAAATCACATGGCGTATCTCGGTGATGCGCAAACCCAATTACAGACGCCACAAGGAAATGTTCGTGCGGCGATTGTGGTGCCCGCCGTTGAAGGCTATCTTCGCCAATTGGGTGAGTTGGGACGATTTACCTTACCAGTTCAGAGTTTACTGATCGCCACTGAGCCGTTAACGGATGAAATGTGGCAGGACATTGGTTTAGCTAATCGCGCGACCTTTAGTGATGCTAGCCGCATCGTTACCTATGGTCAGCGAAGTCCTGATAACCGTTTGATATTTGGCGCCCGTGGCGGCTACGGATTTGGCGCTAAAGTGCGGACTGAATTTGGATTTAATCCCGAGTGCTTTAATGCCCAATCTCCCGCTAGCCATCGTCAATCGGCTTTTAAAGGGGAATTTGGCTTTCGCTATCAGCTATTGTTGGCGTTATTTCCGCAATTGGCGGATGTGCAAATTACTCATGGTTGGGGCGGTACCTTAGCTTTAGCACGGCAGTTTGCGCCCCACGCTATTTACGATAAAAATGTAGGATTGGGGCTTATTGGTGGTTACGGCGGCGAAGGTGTTGGGGCTGCCAATCTTTTTGCCCGCACGCTGGTGGACTTGATCTTAGCGCGTGATACGCCGCTTACCACTATGCCTTGGGCGTTTAATGCCCCCGTTCAGCAAGTATTAACGCCTTGGGAACCTGAACCTTTACCGTGGCTCGCTTATCATGGCATGAACAAGATTTTTGCATGGGAAGATAGGCTTTACAGCCGTCCAAAGAGTGCAGCTTGGCAAAAAGGCTTAGCCAAGCGGCTTGCGAATCGATTAGAAGGCTTAATGAGTTAATCTACTTATAAACCAGATAGTTAATCAGTAAACCAGAGAGTTAATCAGGCCATTGCTGAGTCATTTCTATTCATACACGATTTATTCATACACGATAAGTACTTTGATGATCCGATGATGTTAACCGAACAGTTTTTCCTACAGGGCCGCGTTAAGCTTGAGATTATTCCCCACGAAATGCGTATGTCCCATTGGGTGTACGCGCCCAGATTAACCGATATGAAAAGCGGACAAGTGTTGCTCGATCTTATCGGCCAATGCTGGGATTGTCAGTCTGCGATTGAGCGGGATAACGCGCTTTGCCTAACACTCGATGGCTACCCCGATAGAGCCAACTGGCTTGAGTTGGCCTTTTTACCCGATACGGGGCGAGTCCAGCTAAGGGCTGGCAATATCGACACTAAGGCGCTAATTGTACAAGAGTTTCTACCACAGGAGCTGACTGGCTACTTTGATACGATACGCGCGAATCTCATCTGTTAAAGGAAGATATATGCCCCAAAACCCAGCCAGCTAAGGACTAACAGGGCGATGGCAGCCCAAGCAATGGGAGTAAATTGAGTCTGTGGTAGCGGAAAATCTTCGCCGTCATCCATCTCGCCAGCCGCGCTTACTTGTTGGTTTTTTGCCCTTAACTGTTGCTTTCTCTGTTTATCCCGCTCGCGAGCTTTAGCTTTTTGCAGTTTTTTATATTCGGCAATGCCCTTTTCAATCCCCTGGGCAATCAGTTTAGTTTGTTCTTTGGTTTGTCCTGGTTTTTGAGTGGCCTTCGCCATGGCTAAGGCATCTTGCTGGGTTTCGGTTGAGATAGTGGTTTTCATCTGTTCACACTGTGACTTAGGTGTCGATTGCAGGGATTATACCCACAACTGTGCCGCTAAAGGCGCTAGTGAAGTCAATTTTGCATTAAAAAATCAGTGGGTAACCACCCTGTGGTGCAGGAATAAACTCAGGTTCGTAATCCCATACTTGGCGAATTATATCAATCGATAATGCATCGTTAGGTGTACCTTCACTGACGATTTCACCCTGTTTGAGGACGATAACTCTGTCGCTGTAACGGGCTGCCTGATTGAGATCGTGCAATACCACAATCACAGTGTAGGCGTGCTTGTGGGCGAGATTTTTTGCTAGCGCTAATACTTTGTGTTGCTGCGCCAGATCCAGTGCTGAGGTTGGCTCATCTAACAGTAAAATCGGCGGGAAGGGGGATTGGCTTAACTGCGTTAACACCCTCGCCAGTTGCACCCTTTGTTTTTCTCCCCCAGAAAGCGTGGGGTAACTGCGTCGGGCTAAATGCAATACACCCACTTCGGCAAGCCATTTTGTGACTAACTGCTGGCCTTCTTTTTGACTCAAGGTTAAGGGATAAAGCCCCATTGCCACCACTTCATCCACGGTAAAGGGGAAGGTTAAGCTGGCATGTTGAGGCAGAACGGCGAGGGATTTTGCCAGTTCAGCCCTTGGCCAATCCACCAGTTGGCAGTGGCCAAGCTTGATGCTGCCTTGCGCAGTGGGGATCTCTTGGCACAGTGCCTTTAACAGTGTGGATTTGCCTGCCCCATTAGGCCCTAAAAGTGCGGTGACACTGCCCGGTTGAAATTGCACGCGAATGTTGTTCAACACCGCCTTATCGCCGATAGCGTAGCTGAGCCTATCCACGGTTAATTGGGTACGTTCAAAATGTTGTTTAGCGACGGGCGCAGCCGATAAGCTCATAGCCATGAAGTTCTCGTTTAGATTAATTTGCTGCGTTGTTGCAGGAGTAAAAAGATAAAGAAAGGTGCACCGATAAGTGCTGTGACTAAGCCGACGGGTAATTCTGCGGGGGGTAAAAATGCCCGCGCACCTATGTCAGCTAAGGCTAAAAGCGCAGCGCCCAAGAGGGCGCTCATGGGTAAAAGTCGTTTATGATCTGGCCCCAAAATCATCCGCACTAAATGGGGAACCACTAGACCAATAAAACCGATAATCCCTGTTGCGGCCACACTCACGCCTACGCCTAATGCACAGAGTAGGATGAGTCTTAACTTAAGACGGTCGACATCAATCCCTAAATGTCTGGCTTCAGCTTCACCCAGTAGCAGGGCATTAAGTGCCATGGCATCACGCTGAAAACGCCAACTCAGCAGCACTAATACCAGTAAACACAGGCCGACATATTGCCATTGAGCTCCCGCAATACTGCCCATTTGCCAAAGGGTTAAGTCACGTAATGCCATATCATTAGCGAGATAAGTCAGTACGCCTATGCCCGCTCCTGCTAGCGCTGCAATTGCCACGCCGGAAAGCAGCAATAACACCACAGATGTGCCTAAACCGTTACTCGCCAGACGATAAACGATCAGGGTTGTGGCTAACCCACAGAGAAAGGCGCCAAGGGAAATCATAAAAGATCCCACGTCGGGAAATAACACGATACAGATGGCCGCACCTAATGCAGCTCCCGATGACACCCCGATAATACCTGGGTCTGCCAGTGGATTACGGAATAATCCCTGCATCACAGCGCCACATTGAGCAAGAATTGCGCCTACCGTAAGGGCTAACAAGGTCCTGGGTAGACGCACGTTACTTACCACCAGTTGCTCATGGGGTGCAAGATTGCCAATGCTTTGCTGGGTTGCCCAATTAAATACCGCACTGAGGGAGTCCATAAGACTAATGCTTACAGGACCTACACTCACCGAGAGTATACTGCTCAGGATGAGGAGCATCATCATTGTGGGCCAAAGCCAGCGATACTGTAACATGGTTATTTTCCCGCCGTTTTACCTTGAGTGAGTAGGGTATCTGCAAGCGTTTCGGCAGCACCAATGGCGCTAATACCTAAACCTCCCAGTAAAGCTTGCGGGGCAAGGGTTTGGATATGGCCATTTTGGCCTGCGGGAGTATGCGCTAGCAGCGGCATCTCCTTTAATAGAGCCTGGGTTGTTTGAGTGTTGGTTTGCGAGTCAGTTTTTTCGCTGCGGTTAGACAGTAAAATCACATCCGGTTGTAAGGCGAGAATGCCCTCTTGGGACAATGTCTTGTAACCTTCAAAGTCTGCAATATTCTTTGCGCCCGATAGCGCAATAATGGTATCGGCAGCGGTACCTTTGCCACCGACTCTGGCTCCTCGTCCTTCCTGTAATAACATAAAGAGGATTTTTGGCTGAGCATTATGTTGGCTGAGTTGTTGTTTTTGCTTATTTAATTTATCTAGCCTTTGATGCAACTCCTGCTTTAGCGGGGCCGCTTTGTCTGTTCGATTAAGCGATTGTGCCAGCGTATCGATATTGCTCATTAATTGTTGCTCATCGGCGCTTGAGGGTAATTGCACTACCTTGATATTGGCTTGTTTTAGTACGTTAAGGGTGGTTTCTGGGCCCATTACATCGGACCCCACAACCAGTGTAGGGCTGAGTGCCATAATGCCTTCAGCGGAAAGCATGCGGTGGTACCCCAGTTTGGCGACTGAGCTTAATTGTTCAGGCACATAGCTGGTGGCATCGACAGCCACTAACTCATCGGCCGCATCTAACGCCAGCACTAACTCGGTGACACCCGCACCTGCGCTCACCAACTTTATATCCTGAGTTGTACTCCAAGCATTAAATGAAAAGAGTGCTGTGACTGCGGGGAGTAGACACAACCATTTATTGAATGCATTGCTATCGGTCGGTTGACTGAGTTTATTAAATCTATAACGCACAGCTTGAAACAACATGGGTAAACTCCTGATCCATCTAAAAGCAAGGTCGAGGTGTTATCAACCTTGCAGGGTAAACGGGTTAAAACACGATTGAGTTAAGGTTTAGGGTTAATGTTCCATCAAAATTTGGGTTTGATTAATGGCGTTGCCCTGCAAAAGTGCCAGTAGCTGCATTAGCGGTTCAACTGGCGCGGCTTTATCGGCAGCAATAATGACGGTGGCCTGTGGTTGAGCCGTTAACTGCGCTTCAAAGGCTGTAGTAAACGCGGTTAAATCAGCAAATTTTTCGCCATTAATCGCCCAGTAGGGTGAAGTCGCCATAATATTGATGGCTATCGATTGCTTATGCTCGAATGCAGTAATGGCGTTGCTTGGGCTTTGAGGTACATCAACGGGTAAGCTCAGCAAACGGCTATTTGCGGTGAGCAACAGAAACACTAAAACAATAAAAATAATATCAATCAATGCCGTAAGATCGACGCTGGGCAGTGGCTCTAAGGCACTGATCCCTGCTTGGGGTAACGACGTGTGGTGAGTGCTTATCATGGCTGAGACTCAAGAGATGCTGCGTGTGGAGTGTTAGGTGTTTGATTCGCCTGATTTCCTAGAGCGAATGCCTGATATAAGTCCTGCTCAAGTGGCTGCTTGTCTACACCGGATAACCATAAGTTAATTTGATTCAGCACATGGCTCGCTTTTAAGCATTGGCTATGCGCCCAGATCCCGAATAAATGGGCGGCGGTAATAGTCGGCACCGCAATAATAAGGCCTGCTGCGGTAGTATTCATCGCCAGCCCAAGCCCCGCACTGAGTTGCGCGGGTGTGACTGGCCCTTGGGACTGGCCAAGTTGGGCAAACATGTCAATTAACCCAAGTACTGTGCCGAGTAACCCCAGTAGCGGACTAATAATCCCTATCACTTGCAAAATCTTAAGGCCCGCTTGCAGCTCCCTTTGTTGTTTATTCAGCCATAGACTGAGTAATTCTTCCCTGAGTGGTTTGGGTTGATGTGCTTGCGCTAACAGCAGTGTTGCGCCACTGGCCAGTAAATCCTGCTGATGGCTGGTTTTAGAGAGTAAAGCTTGAATGTTTTCGCTTGTCGGTTTGGCATCAGAGTGGCGTAGCTCTTTAACCCAAGCTTGTTTTTTTGGGGAGATTGACGCTACGGATTGTTGTAAAAACAGTGCGCTACGCTCAAGGCAAATCATCAAGGCAAGGAATGCACATATCAGCAAAGGCCAGGTGAGTGAACCGAGCTGGCCATGTAGGGTAGAAAAGTCAGTCATAAGCGGTGAGTCTCTATAGTTAGATCTGTTATCAAGCATTCAGCCAAATTCGTTGCAATAGGATTAGCGTGGTTAAGCGATTGCATCGCCACAGGATCAATTTAAGGCGAAGCGAATCGGTACCCTCACCTTGTAATGGCTCGCCAGTTTTGGGCTTGGCGCCTCAAACTGCCAAGTCTCTACCGCCTCTAGTGCCGCTTGATCCAGCAGGCTGACACCAGAGCTTTTGACTAACGTGAGGGCGAGCTGTTGTCCAAATTCGTTAAACATCACTTCAATTGTTGCGGTTCCTTCCAAGCCTTTTTTGCGCGCCATACGCGGGTATGTTGGTTGGGGTGGTTGACTGGCAAAAGTGGGGGATGTGAGTTCAACCACGGTTTGATGAGGCGCCATATTGCTATCCATTGAATTCTGTTGCTCATTCAAGCTTGGTGTTGGTTTGGTTGGCACTAACTCGGCGTGTGGCGCCATTTTTTCTGTGGATTTTAGATTGTCAGTGTTGGCGGTGTAGTGATGCTCCTGCGACTGTTTAGACTTTGGCTGCGCGATGGTTTTTTTATCAATTGATGCAGTAATACTTTGTTTTTGCTCAGTCTTACTTTGAACGTTTTTTTTAGGTGTAGATGTTGTCAGCTTTGGTTGAGCAGTTCGTGTCGATGGTGTAGTAACAGTCTGTACCAATGATGCGTGATGGGTTTTGTTTACAGTGTTACCAGCAGCATCCGATGCCGCAGCTATTTGGGGTTTAGCAAAGTTTAAGGTAACAGGGTTTAAGGTAACACGTTGATGTGATTCACCCTGAATGGTCGGTGAATTGACTATTTTAAGCTGAGCAGGCGTAGGTTGCGAAGCTATAACCCCCGTTTGAATCGCAACAGTTAATGCGCCAAAAGCTAAATATCGTTTTGGTGTCACGGCAAACCTTCCCATTCTCAAAGCATTCACTCATCAATCATTGCTAATTAAGATACACAAATATAAATAAGATCGCAAATGATAATGATTTTCATTTGATCAATTTTATATTCTCAGTTAGAGTGCCTGCAATTGCTAAAGTGAATGCTCAAAAAACTAGCAAAATGCCAAGGTAGGCGAATGACTGTTACGAGTCTTTTTAGATACTAATTGATTAATAAAATTAATAATTTGAGGAAGATAATATGAACAAAAAGCCGTTAGTGATCGCCGTTGCGATGGCACTAAGTAGTACGGCGCTAAGTTTTGCGTTAGCGGCTGAAGAAGGCGTCAAACCCTCTGCGGTTCAGAAGAGTGCTGAACAGGGGGTTGTCGAAACTGAATTTGATGAAGTGTTAGTGAGTGCGACGCGTTTGAGTGAGAAAGTGTCTGAAACCAGTCGAAGTGTTGCTGTTGTCGCAGAAGAGCAGCTTAACGTTTCACAGGCTTCATCGGTTGCCGAAGTATTAAAAAACGAAGCGAATATTAACTTAACAAATGGCCCAAGAGCGACCTCTCAGGGCGTCGAGATTCGTGGTTTAAGCGGTGATCGTGTTTTACAAACGATCGATGGTGCAAGGCAAAATACTAGTTCGGGTCATCGCGGTTCCTATTTTATGGACCCTGAACTACTTAAATCTATCGAGGTGATCCGTGGCCCTGCCAGTAGTTTGTGGGGCAGTGGTGCCCTTGGCGGTGTTGTTGCACAAAATACTAAGTCTGCTCAGGATTTTTTAGCGCCAAATGAAACCTTTGGTGGTTATGTCAAGCAAGGCTATGACACCAATGGCGATCGCACTAAAACCAGCGCCGCAGTCTATGGCCAGCAAGCAACTGTCGATTGGTTGCTCAATGGCAGTTATGTTGATTCCAACAATATTAATACCGGCAATGATGAAACCTTAGTCAACAGCGCTTCTTCAGGAAGCAGTGGACTGGCTAAATTCGGCTGGCAGGCTGATGAAGCCTCGCGCTTAGCGTTATCGGCAAGAGTTAACAAGATTAATGAATTGGTGCCAAGTAATCCTTCTGCCGCTGTGAGTAGCTCAGTGCCTTTAGTGCGCCGCAAAACTGACGATCAAAATATCACCCTCAATTACAGCTTAGCGCCAGCCAATAATCCTTATTTGGATACTCATGTGCAGGTTTATTGGAATAGCACAGATTACGACGAAGACCGTGTCACTAAAGGCCAATTAGATAGTACTGAATACCGCACCGTTGGCATTAATTTGAACAATAGTTCTCAACTCGGTAACACTAAGTTGACCTACGGTGTGGATGGCTATCGCGATACCCTTAAAACTGTCAGAGACGATAAGGGACAGGTTGGGCAGCGTCCTGAGGATATAAATGGCGAAACAACAGTATGGGGAGCTTTTACTCGGGCGGATGTGCAACTGACACAAACGGTAAACCTCGATGCTGCTTTGCGTTATGACAGTTTTAAAAACGAGAGTCATAACCTGAATGCATCTGCTGATGATACTGAGCTATCTCCTTCACTTGGATTAAGTTGGCAAACGCAGCCATGGCTGACCTTAAGTGCGCGCTATGATCAGGCCTTCCGAGCGCCGACAGTGGAAGAAATGTTCTCTAGCGGTACCCATTACTGTATTCCGCCAATACCGGGTTTTTTACCCAAAGGGTTATGTAACACCTTTGCGACGAATCCTAGCCTAAAGTCAGAAGTGGCGCGTAATAAAGAGCTTAAAGCTGACCTTCGCTTCAATGACTTAGCTGGTGATGATGAGTTAGCCATTACCTTAAACATCTTCCGTAATGATGTGGACGATTTTATTGTTCAGCAAGTCTCTAATCCATATCGGGGGATACCAGGACTCGAGCAAACAACCTCGTGGAACAACGTGGAAGACGCTCAATTAACGGGCTTTGAGCTCAGCGGTCGTTATCGCATCGGACAAACGCGTTTAGCGATGAATTATAGTCAAACCCGCGGAGAAGACCGTAATACTGGCGATTATATCGAAGGGATGCCAGCCAATAAGTTTAATGTCGACTTGTCCCAAGGGATTATGGAAGGCGATATGAAGCTAGGCACGCGAGTGACCTATGTTGCCAGCCAAACGAATACTCCTACAGGCTACAGTGTTGCTAAGTATGATGAATACACCCTTTGGGATGTTTACCTTGCATGGGAGCCCGCGATGGGCGTGATGTCGGGCCTGAGAGTTGATTTTGCCATTGAAAACATTGGTGATGAGAAGTATCTGCAGGCATGGCAAACCTTGTATCAGCCCGGCCGTAATATGAAACTGTCTGCACGCTACATGTTCTAAGCCTTGGGATTGAGGATCTACGAAATGACCCAAACAGTCGACATTGAAAACACGGATAACGTGTTGAGTCGCCGAGATTCAAATGCTGAAACCCAGCAAATATTGCGGCAACGATTTGAAACTCAACCAGATTTAATGCCTGCACAATTGGCCAGTGAGTTAGGGATTGCCGAGCTTGAGGTGGTTACCGCCTTACCTCAAGCGCAGCGAGTGTTTTTACCTTTGGCCCATATGGACGAGTTACTACAAAGCTTACCCGAGTGGGGTTCGTTAACCACCATAGTGATGCTTTCGGGCAGTGTATTTGAATTTAAAGGCGATTTTCCCCAAGGAAAATTTGCCCATGGTTACTACAACCTCTACAGCAAAGGGGATGGCTTACATGGCCATCTTAAATTGGATGGCATGCGGGCGATAGCCTTGATCAGCAGACCTTTTAGGGGCAGCGAGAGCCATTCCATTAACTTTTTTGGACCTCAGGGTGAAGTGGTATTTAAAGTTTATTTAGGACGTGACAAGCAAAGAGTGCTTTTTCCTGAGCAAGTGCGCCGTTTTAAAGCGCTGGCCGCTACCTTTGCTGATTAACATTGATGAACGTAATTTATTGAGGAAACCAATATGAAGCCTGACATTTCCGAGCAAGAACAGCGTTTAAGGGACAAACTGTTACCTGAAATTGAGGTCTTTAAACTGCAACGTAAAACCTTACAACTCGCCACCGTCGATACCGATGGTCAACCTAATGCCAGTTATGCGCCATTTGCCTTAGCAGACGATGGTTTTTATATCTTGGTGAGTGACTTAGCGCGCCACGGCCATAATCTTAAACAGTCTACTAAAGTGTCTGTGATGCTGGTGGAGGATGAAGCTGAAGCAAAATCTGTATTCGCCCGCAAACGATTAACCTTTGATGCCATGGCTCAAGCGGTTGCACGTGATACGCCCTCGTTTAGCAAAGGAGTCAGCCTGTTATCCAAACGTTTTGGCGACATGTCGGATAATTTGGCAGCGCTGACGGACTTTAACCTGTACAAGTTAGCGCCCCATCAAGGATTGTATGTCAAAGGCTTTGGCCAAGCCTTTACTCTTACAGGCAGTGAATTACTCGATGTGAACTGGAAGCGTGATGGTCACCATGGCACCCCAAAAACGCCTGAAGATATGCAGGTAGCTTAGATATCTGTGTTTTACACTTCTGTACTTTGATCTTGCCCTACTCAAGGCGCAATCATAAACCCGCTATCAATGCGGGTTTATTTTTGGCTTTTATATTCTTAGCCTTGAATTTTTGCTTTGCTAGCATCACTTTGGTTATCGTGTGCGCTTTCTTGTGTGCTCAGTTCATTGTCATTTGTGCTAAGTTGAATGACAAATAAAGCCGAAGGATAACAAGAGTGAACAAACCGCTCATAGAGCCCACCGATTCGAGCATTCCACCTCTTCGACCATTATTGGAGTCCATTGTGTCTCAACAATCTTCACACACCTCGGTTCGCCAACGGGCAGTATTGCCATGGATTTGGCAATTTCTTAAGCCCTATCGTTTGCGAGTTGTCGCGGCGATTGTATTTTTATTGATCGGTTCTTTGGCCTGGTTATCCCTCGGCCAAGGCGTGCGGCTGATGGTGGACGAAGGTTTTATTAAGGATAACGCCCAGCGGCTGAATGAAATTATTCTATTGGTGTTGCTCATCACCGCAGTGAGTGGCACTGCGGTGTTTTGCCGTTTTTATCTGATGACATGGCTTGGGGAGCGTGTCAGTGCCGATATTCGGCTTGCAGTTTATAATCAATTACTTAAATTATCTCCGGCATTTTATGCCAAGGTGCGCACTGGTGAGGTGATTTCACGTTTTACCGCCGATTCAACCTTACTGCAAACCGTTGTCGGTTCGAGTCTCTCTATGGCACTACGCTCCGGCGTGACGGTTATTGGTGGGCTGGCGATGATGGGGATCACCAGCGTGAAAATGACGCTGCTGGTGCTACTGGCCGTGCCTTTGGTGTTGGGGCCTGTCGGTTTCTTTGGCCGAAAAGTGCGAACCTTAGCGCGCGAAAGCCAAGATAGGGTGGCGGATTTGGGGGCTTATGTGGATGAAACCTTGCATGAGATCCACACTGTGCAGGCCTATGGCCATGAGGATAAGGACCGCAGCCTGTTCAATGGCCGTGTCGAAGATGTGATGACCGCCGCCAGCGGCCGCATTCGTTACCGCGCGCTGCTGATTTCTTCAGTGATGTTCCTCAGTATTGCTGCCATTGCGCTAGTGACTTGGGTCGGCGCCCACGATGTGATGTCAGGTAAGATGACGGGCGGCGAACTCTCAGCCTTTATGTTTTATGCCGTGATGGTGGCAGGCGCGGTTGCGACCATTAGTGAAGTGGTCGGGGAAATCCAACGCGCCTCGGGCGCCGCAGAACGCTTAATCGAATTAGCCGAAACTGAGGTCGATATTCCGGCGCCACTGGTGCCTAAAACTCTGCCAGATAAAGTACGCGGCGAGTTGCAACTGCAACAACTTGACTTCCATTATCCCGAGCAAACTCAGTTAGTGCTCAGCGACTTAGACCTTGTAATAAATGCCGGCGAGCGGGTGGCTTTGGTCGGCCCGAGTGGTGCCGGCAAGAGCACGCTATTTCAGTTATTACAGCGGTTTTATGTGCCTTCATCGGGCAGTATCTTATTAGATGGGATTGATATTGCTGCGCTTTCACCACCGGATTTGCGGGCGCAGTTTGCGCTGGTGCCGCAGGACTCAGTGATTTTTGCCACCAGTGTGCTGGAAAATGTGCGCTATGGCCGCGTCGATGCCAGCGAGCAGGAAGTGATTGATGCCTGTATTGCGGCCCGTGCCCATGAGTTTATCAGTGAATTTAATGAAGGTTATCAAACCTATTTGGGTGAGCGCGGTGTGCGTTTATCCGGCGGGCAAAAACAACGCATTGCCATTGCGAGGGCCATTTTAGCCGACAGACCTATCCTATTACTCGATGAGGCCACCAGTGCACTCGATGCCTTGAGTGAGCAAAAAGTGAAGCAGGCGCTTGATGAGTTAATGGCGGGCAAAACTACGCTGATCATCGCCCATCGGCTTGCAACCGTAATTAATGCCGATCGAATTATTGTGTTTGATAAGGGGCGAATTGTTGCCAGTGGTAAGCATCAAACTCTAATGCAAACCAATGATCTATATCGAGAGTTTGCCAGTTTGCAGCTGCTAACGGATGAGGTTAACCCATTGAGCGAGTAAGACTTGGATTGGGTAAAAGGCTCAAATAAAACCCCAGAGTGCTACCTGGGGTTTTATTTTGGATTTAAGACTGCTCAAATTAACTGATGTTTACCCAAGTTTAAGGCTGATTTTTAAGCTCTCTGCGCAGAATTTTACCCACGGTACTCTTAGGCAACTGCGGCATAAATTCAATCAACTTAGGTAGCTTGTAGGCAGTGAGTTGCTCTCGGCAGAAGTTGAGAATGGCGGTTTTCATCAGTTCAGGGTCTTGGCTGTCATCCTTGAGCACGATACAGGCTTTGACTGCTTCTCCAGAGTGCTCATCCTTTACGCCAACTACGGCGCATTCGATGATATTTGGGTGGCTAGCAAGCACGTTTTCGACTTCATTAGGATAGACGTTAAAGCCGGAGACAATAATCATATCCTTTTTACGATCAACGATTTGATGGAAGCCTTCCTCGTTCAGAATCGCAATATCCCCCGTTTTAAAGAAACCATCAGCCGTCATCACATTGGCCGTTTCTTGGGGATTATTCCAATAACCTAGCATCACCTGTGGGCCACGGGCGGCGAGCTCACCAGCTTCCCCTTGCGCGACTTCATTACCGTTTTCGTCTAACAGTTTGACCTCAGTGCCGAGAACGGGCTTACCGATAGTGCCAATCTTTTGATATCCCGGTGCATTGAGCGAGATCACTGGCGAGGTCTCGGATAAGCCATAACCTTCACTGATGGTATTGCCTGTGGTTTGCTGCCATAGATTGGCTGCGGCAGCGGTCAGCGCTGTACCGCCAGAAATAGTGATTTTTAAATGGCTAAAATCTAGCGCCTTAAATTCGGGTTGATGGCACAGGGCGACAAATAAGGTGTTAAGCCCTGCAAAACCGGTAAAGGGGTATTTCGCCAGCGTCTTGATTAAGCCATTAATATCACGGGGATTTGGGATTAATACCGAGCAACCACCACATTCAAAATACAGCACCAAGTTCACCATAAAGGCGTAGATATGGTAAATCGGCAGTGGCGCGACAAAAATATCTTCACCTTCGGTGATAACACTGCCGATGCGGGATTTTACCTGCGCCGCATTGGCGAGCATATTGCCGTGGGTCAACATGGCACCCTTAGAAAGACCCGTTGTGCCACCGGTATATTGCAGCGCGGCTAAATCGCCTAAGGCGGGCATAAAGCGCGTAAACGGTAGCTCTGCACCTTGTTTTAATACGTGACAGAACTCGACATTTTTAAGCCCCGTTTTGGGCTGAACTTGCGGATCGATAAGATCTAACGGGTGGGTCGAAATCACCAATTCAATTGGTGTGGTTGCAACCACTTTGGCGAGGGTTGGCAACAGATCTGACAATACCACTAAGGCCTTAGCGCCTGAGTCATTAAACTGATGGATAAGCTCACGTTCAGTATAAAGCGGGTTAGTGTTGACGAGAATCAGGCCTGCTCGTAGTGCACCATAGGCGGCGATGACGAATTGGGTAATATTGGGTAATTGAATCGCGATCCGATCGCCAGGTTTTAGGTTAGTGTTATTCTGCAAATAGGCGGCAAAATAGCGTGAATCGCGTTCTATCTCATTGAAGCTACTGCTTTTACCTAAGCAAGCATATGCGGTTTTATCGCCAAAGCGTTGGCTAGTGCGTTCGATTAAGTCTATGAGTGAAGAGTATTTGCCAAGTTCGAGTTGTGACTCTTGATCGTATGCCATGCCTAACTACCTCAAATCGGTTTAGTCGTTATTATTATTTTAAAATCAAACGAGTGTTTAGATTAGAAGGATTCAACCTATAAGGTCAATGTTTATCGCCAAATAATTCTATCCAAAGATTGCTACTATCTTTATGTTAAAAATAGTGTTTTTACTCTATATGGGCGGAGTAGAGTTAAGTCTTTATTAACTTGGGTATATTAGGGCGTGTTGATGTTTTAGGGGCATTTTTATAGCAATTGGTAGGTGAATTGGGGGAAAGAAAGGGCGCGCAATAGGATGTGGCCATTTTAAAAACCAATAAGACGCTCAATCGATGGCGTCTTATTGGTTGTCTACAGCTAAATGGGAGCGTTGAGGCTATGAATTAAGGGCTAAAGAAGCCGGTTTCTTGGCTGACGCTTTGTTTGGGTTCGCTGACATCGGTTACCGAGAATTCGATAAGTTTGCGTCCCGCAGGGATAGCATTCTTATCGGCTAATACTGTCACGGGGTAATCTGCTTGTTCACCCGCCGCGAGGGTGATTACCGGGTCGGCAATTAAGCTGAATGGCATTTCGCTGTTGACCGCGAGTTGGTATTGCTTGGTTTGTTGAGTCTTGTTACGGATCTTCAGCTGGTAGGTATTTTCAACTTTATTATCGGCGGTTTCGCGGTACAGACTCTGTCTGTCGCGAATGACGTTAAGCTGAATCTCACTGCGACTGGAGAGATCTAAACCTATTACAACCAACATAATAACAACGGCAGCGCCGTAACCTAAAAAGCGTGGCGAGCGCAAATTGGAATGGGTGATGCCCTTTAATTCATTCTCGCTGACATAGCTAATTAGGTTTTGTTTGTAGTCGAATTTTTGCATGGTTTCATTACAGGCATCGACACAGGCGCCGCAGTTAATGCACTCGTATTGAAGGCCTTGGCGAATATCAATCCCCGTCGGGCAGACCTCAACACATAAATTACAGTCAACACAATCACCGAGTTCGGTTTGTTGCTTGCGTTTACGGGGGCCGCGTGCTTCGCCGCGTGTGGCATCATAGGTCACGGTTTTGGTGTTGGCATCGAACATCACGGCCTGAAAGCGCGCATAAGGACAGCAGTGTAAGCACATTTGTTCGCGCATCCAGCCAGCGTTTAAGTAAGTGCAAATCGCGAAAAACCATACCCAGCAGGTTGTCCAAAAGCCGGCGTTGCCAGTAAAAATATCCAAGTAGAGTTCACGGGCTGGGATGAAGTAACTGATAAATCCACAGCCAGTAATCAAGGCGGCTAATCCCCACAGGCTGTGTTTGAGCGTTCTTTTACTGAGTTTACTCGCAGACCATGGCGCCTTATCGAGCAACTTGCGTTTATTGCTGTTACCCTCAATTTGGCTTTCGAGCCAGACAAACATAAAGGTCCACGCGGTTTGTGGGCAAAGATAGCCGCACCAGACCCGTCCCCAAAACACGGTTATAAAAAAGAGGCCAAAAGCCGCGGCAATAAACACCCAAGCGAGTAAGGTGAAATCCTGTGGCCAGAGCGTGAGGCCAAAAAAGAAGAATTGTTGCTGACTCACATCCAGCAGTATCGCTTGCCGACCATCAAATGAAATAAACGGCAGTGCAAAAAACAGCAGTACTAACAGGCTATTCATTGTGGTTCTGAGACGCTGAAAATAGCCTTTCTGCTCTCGGAAATGAATCTGGCCACTGCTTTTGTGTGCAGGCTTATCTTCCGCCTGGATATTTTTTACCGGGATAAATTGCTCGGCAGAGGGATGTTTGGCGTTCTCTCTGTGTTGGGTGTCACTCTTGGGCATATGCTGTCCTAACGGCTTAAATAAGATTCGGCTCCCTATAGCAAGCGTTAGGCCAAAATAATTTGCATTTAACTATTTGATATTTATTGATTTAAATTAGATTGGTTTTTATGTGTGTCGCGATATATCGTCAATTGGCGATATATCGCGTTTTTGAGACTATTCATCATTAGTGATTTGACGTGTAATCCCGAGCTTCTTCATTCGCGATCTGAGGGTACTTGGCGGGACGCCGAGTACCCTGGCTGCGCCGTTTGTGCCCGAAATACGCCAGTTCAGCAGTTTTAATGTTTGCTCAATATGCTGTGCTTCTGCCTCGGCCAAGGTTTGTAATGGTGAAGCCGCGGTTTGAGTCTGTAGGTGATTCGTGGGCATGGCATGGATATGTAAAATATCCGTTTGAGATAATATAGCCTCACGCTCAAGGATATTCTGCAATTCGCGTACATTACCAGGCCAGCTGTAGGCCATTAATTTTTTTAGGCCTTTTTGACTTACCCCTCGGATTTTTTTACCCAGCTTACGGTTAAGGGAGTGCAGTATATGGCTGACAAGCTCGGGCATATCCTCCAGTCTCGCCCTGAGCGGTGGCACTTGGATTGGGAAGACATTCAAGCGGTAATAGAGATCCATTCGAAATAAGCCCTGTTCAACGCGTTTGAGTAAATCATGATGACTGGCGGCGACTAATCGAATATCGACCTTGATGGTTTCGCTGCCGCCGAGTCGTTCAAAGGATTGCTCTTGGATCACTCGCAGTAACTTAGATTGCGCCTCCAAACTTAATTCGGCCACCTCATCGAGAAACAGTGTACCTTGATGGGCGAGTTCGAAGCGGCCCTTGCGCTGTTGAGTCGCACCCGTAAAGGCGCCTTTCTCATGGCCAAACAACTCACTCTCTAACAGTGAGGCTGAAAATGCCGCACAGTTAACGCTGATCATGGGCTTATCTTTGCGGCGACTCAGTTGATGTAAGTTGCGGGCAACCAGCTCTTTGCCTGTGCCATTCTCGCCACAAATCAATACGGTACTGTCGGTATTGGCCACCATATGCAGTTGCTGGATCATATGGCGGATCACCGCGCTACTGCCCGAAATATCCACATCGCCAGTCTTATCGGCTAACTCGGCTTGGAGATAATGATTCTCACTGGCCAGTTGCTCCGACAGAGCTTGAACCTGTGCTAAAGCCTGGCGTAGCGACTGCTCGGTTTGTTTTTGAATACTGATGTCGCGAAATATCGCGACTACGCCGATAAGCTTGTTGTCCCGATAGACTGGCGTAGAGCTGTAATGCACTGGAAAGCTGCTGCCATCCTTACGCCAAAACACATCGTGGGTAATTTCCCTTGCTATCCCATCCTTCAAGGTGTTGTAGATGGGGCAATCTTCTTGGGGATAATGACTGCCATCCGCATGGCTATGATGATGGCAATTATGGATATTTTTGCCGAGTAATTCTTCATTCTTCCAGCCCGTCATGCGCTCGGCGGCGGGATTGATAAAGACAGCATTACCATTTAAATCAAACCCATAAATGCCTTCACCCACGGCATTGAGCAGTAACTGATTCTCTGGCAGAAAATGTTTATCCAAGGGCATTGCGGCGGGCTGTGTTGATGTCATTCCGTTGATTCCTTAATACGAATGAGTGCCCTGAGTATAACCCCTTGAGTCGTGTCGCGATATATCGCGAGTTACTTTGTCATGTTTGAATAGAATGGTTTAGAGGCTAGCTTAGAGGTCTGACCATTAACTTGTTGATAATAAAAAGCTTATATTTTAATCAATAGAAAGTTTTATTTAGTGCTGGCTTAAATTGCTAAATTGTTATAAAAATGTTTCATGAATATTATTGGCAAGGTTGAAATAGACCAGTACGCTTACCCTTATATGGGAATATGCATTACTTCGCTAAGATATTTAAGTAACTCGCTAGTTATAAAACTATTTTTATAGTGTTTTGGGGTTAGACGGCTGTTGAGAGTACGGAGTGATTTTCTGCCCACCTTTCCGGAAAATTGCTTTCTACTGATTTGAAGTGTGCAAAAAGGCTGCGATGCAGCCTTTTTTATTGCGCTCTCAATACTCCATTTTTGAAGATTAAGCCAAATAAGCAAAATAGATTACAAGGCTTTAGCCTGGGCTAAGCCATTAAGCACGGCATCGATGGTGAGTTTTGACGGTAGTACTATGCCGTTAGGCGCTCTTGGACCATAGACCTTATTGTAAGGTGTACCCGGTACTCCTTCATGTTGCATGTAGTTCGCGATGGTGGAATCGGCTTCGCTCCAATTTCCCTGCATCAAAATAATCTTGTCGGCCATCAGTGCATTCACCACTTGCTCCCTATGGGTGACTTCAGCCTTATTGGTTTGGCAAATGCTGCACCAGTCTGAGGTGATATCCACAAACACTGTGTAGCCTTGGGCGACCAGTGGGGCGATTTTTTCGGGGGCCAGCGTGCGCCACTGTAGCTTTTGATAGGCTTGATAATCTTCGCCTTTATGCACAAAACCGATAATTCCGCCTAGGCCAACGGCGAAAAATCCCAACACAAAAATCACCGCCAGTGGAATGCGCTTACCTTTGCTACGTTGCCAGATTAACAGACCAATCGCGCCCACAAGTAATGCGAGAATGACCAGACTGATAAGAGTGATAGTGCCCATAGATGCCTACATGAGTTTCCGATAATCCAATCTATCTTAGCGGCTAACAGCTTAAATCTGCGTGAATTTATGCTTTAAAAGCCGATTAAAGCTTTGACGCATTCGGTTGCAATTGTGCTTTTGCGCCGAGTGCACAGTCTTTGTAAGCTGGTGCACCAATAAAAAGATCACAAAATAACCACTACAGAAGGGAAGAATAATTGATGCGAGCGCTAACAGAGAAGCAAACGCCCTCAAAACTGAAATGGGCAAGTGTGCTGCTGCCCTTGTTATTCACTGTCTCCATAGTCGGTCATGCCGAGCCCGCGCAAAAAAGCGAAGCCAAAGTGGATAAGTTAGTGCCAGAGGTGGTGACCACTAAGCATAAAATGACGATTCAAAATCAGAAGATCAGTTATCAAGCCATTAGTGGTGAGACCATTTTAGAGGATGATAAGGGGGAGCCTCAGGCTAGTATCTTTTCTATTACTTATTTAAGGGATGATGTGCAGGACAGCAGTAAACGCCCAGTCACGTTTATTTTTAACGGTGGCCCAGGTTCAGCCTCGCTTTGGCTGCACATGGGACTCTTTGGGCCCAAACGCGTGATTGTGCCCAGTGATGCCAAAGATGATGGTGCGGCACCTTATCGGATTGAAGCAAACGATTACTCATTACTCGATGAATCTGACTTAGTGTTTATCGATCCTGTGGGTACCGGTTTTAGCCGCGCCCTGGGTGAGAAGAAAGGCACCGATTTTTGGGGAGTAAAAGAAGATGCCCAATCCATTGCCGAGTTTATGCGCCGTTGGTTGATTGAACATAAGCGTTGGAATTCGCCCAAATACCTTGCCGGTGAAAGCTATGGTACGACGCGAGCCGCGGCATTAGTGGATGAACTTCAAGGCGGCTGGACCGATATCTCTGTCAATGGCGTGATGCTGATTTCATCGATTCTCGACTTTAGTCACGCTCGCTATCAACCGGGCAACAACCAACCCTACATTGGTTTTTTACCGACCATGGCGGCGACTGCGTTTTATCATAACAAGGTCAGTGATGCCGATAAGGCCTTGGGGCTCGAAGCATTTGTCGAACAGGCGCGTCAATTTGCTATTAAGGATTACGCCTTAGCCCTATTACAGGGCAGCCGTTTAGCGCAAAGTGATTATAAAGCTGTACGCAAACAGTTGGCGCGTTTTACGGGCCTGAGTGAGTCCTACCTCGACAGAGTAAATTTACGTGTGAGTGCGAGTCGCTATACCAAGGAATTGCTCAGGGATCAGGATTTGACCATCGGGCGGTTAGACAGTCGCTATACTGGCAAAGATTACGATAGTGGTGGTGACTCGACCGATAACGACCCGTCAGGATATGGTATTGATGGTGCTTATACAGCGGCTATCCATCAATATCTGTATGAGGATTTAGGGGTTAAATTATCACGCCCCTTCAACGTACTTTCCACCGATGTTAACCGTGGCTGGAACTGGAATATTAGCGGTAAACAAATGCATTATGTGAATGTGGCACCCTATTTAGGGCAGGCGCAGCGCGAGAATAAAGACTTGCGTATTTTTGTCGGTAACGGATATTTTGATTTCGCAACGCCCTTCTTTGCGACTGAAAATACCTTTGCCGATAACGGCATTGATAATAGCCGCGTCACTATGCATTACTACAAGGCGGGTCATATGATGTATGTAGAGCCTGCATCGCTTGCGCAACTGGTGCAAGATATTCGCGCTTTTTATCATCCCAACGGGGTGAAATGAGAGTGACCGTATTGCTAGGCCAGTGTTAAACTGCAACTCCTATGAGGGCCCTTTTGAGGGCCTTTTTATGCTTTAAAGGGTTGAAAATGAGCTTTAGTACTTGGTTGGGACTATTGGCGATTTGTTGCTTGGGCGCTATGTCCCCTGGGCCGAGTTTGGCGATGGTCGTGCGTCATACCTTAGGCGGTGGTCGCGGGAAAGGGATTGTGTGTGCTTGGGCGCACTCGATTGGCATAGGGGTCTATGCGCTAGTCACGCTACTTGGTCTTGCGGTAATGCTGAAAAATGCGCCTTTGGTTTTTAATGGGATAGCGATTTTAGGCGCGCTCTATCTGGCATGGATGGGGCTCCAAGCATTACGCTCAAACGGTGGCATGCAGGCAAAACTTACAGCGGGGGAGGCGACGGATACGCTCACGGCGGCGCGCGATGGTATCGCGATTTCCCTGTTCAATCCTAAGATTATGCTGTTCTTTTTAGCGCTGTTTAGCCAGTTTGTGATGGTTGCAGATAGCTTGACGGGTCAAGCACTTATCGTACTAACACCACTGGTAGTTGATGGGCTCTGGTACACCTTAATTGCGTTAGTGTTGTCCCATTCGAGTGTATTGCCTAAGTTGCGGGAAAAGGCGGGCTTGATTGATAAACTTTCTGGTGTGGTATTGATTCTGCTGGCAATACGGGTGCTGTATAGCCTCTATGTGTAGTTGTTCACTATTTTTTGAGCATATAACTTGGATTGCCCGCCAAATAGCTAGTACCGCTAAAATTAGGTTTCACGCATCTGACGGCGCCATCTAACATTGCTAATTCTTGAAATTCCGAAGTAAGAAATAGCTTTATGTGGCAATGGAGATCTTGGGATTCGTGCTTAAATACTGCCAGCAGATTCTCAGGGCTACCAGCTTGTTGATAAACTTTGGTTAGGTGATATTGATGTGCGCTTAATGTTGATTGTGAAATAAGCGCATCACCTAAATTCACAATAAACCACTCACATGTTGAAAGCATAATAATTTACCTTACCTGAACTCGGGGTAACGAGTGTCGAAAAATCTAAATTTAATAAACTAAATCAATGTCATAAATGATTTTTTTTGAAAGGAAAAATCTTTTCTTTCTGACTGAGTACGCAGATTTTCGCGCATATCAAGGCGCTCAGTCGTACACGATAGCGAGCTATGGTTAGACAGAGCAACGCACAGAGGCCCGAAAAGATGCCTATTCAGCGGCTCTATCTATCCCGAGCTCAGGTTACCTAGTTAGCGCTGCACAGTGTAAAATCTTTTAGCTGAATAAATGGTTTATGGGGCGTAACGTCACATTGGTCTGAGATTCGTTACCACACCTCATCTGACTATATCGCCAGTGCGGCTTTTAGCGTTGTAATTTCAGTGGGTGTTAGCGGTCGCATTTCTCCCTCTGGTAGTGTGTTTGTTGCTGCTTTGCTTTCTGTGCAATTATCTTCGCTTACTGTTTCAAGGCTGAGTGTCATTAAGGCCACCCGTTGTAAATCGATAACCTTATAACCTAAGGCGCTGGACATCCGCCTAATTTGCCGATTTAAGCCTTGGATCAGCACTATTTCAAATTTATCTTCACTAAGCCTACGAACTTTACAGGGGAGAGTATCTACCTCTTTGTACTTTACGCCGCTGGCCATTAGCTTAATAAACTCATCGGTGAAGGCCCTCTCTAGCTGCACATGATAGGTTTTACTGTGGGCAAAACTGGGGTGCATCAGTTTGTGGGTGAGTTCGCCATCGTTAGTGAGCAGCAATAATCCGCGGGAATCCTTATCTAATCTGCCGACGGGGTAGAGTCTTGGTGTTGGCGGCAGTAAGTGGATCAAGCTGGATTTATCGTCTTTGAGTAAACGGCAATCTGTACCTACGGCCTTATTGAATAGCCAATAGGTAAGAATTTCGCTGCCTAATACAGGTTTTGCATCCAAGCAAATACTATCAAGGCATTGACCATCTGTATCGAGCTGGACTGGGTCGTGATGTGTGGCAATCTTACCATTTCGTGTAATGCGTCCAGCCTCAATTAAGCGGCAGGCCTCTCGGCGTGAACTGATGCCACATTGGGCAAGGTATTTAGCTAGACGCATAAATGATTAAGTTAAAACGGGTGATGGACTTGGGCGCGATAATACAGGATTTTGGATAAACGACGCATCGCAAATGCAAGGCTTAAGCACCAAATAATATTGAGGTTCGTTTGCAGCCACATATTGGTACTAACCAAACAGAAATGATTGTCTATATCACAGGGCGGAAAATCCAGTTGGCTCCAATCCAGTTGTAAACTCAGGCTAATAGCGCTGATAAAACTTAATAAACTCAAGTAAAACAATGGCCTTGGGCAGATAAGTTTAGGAACGACTCCGGCAATAATCACTAAGGCATGCAAGGTTAGCGTGCTTAAGAGATAGCTAGTGGAAACCAGTCTATGCATGGTTAAAAAGTTAATCGGAAAAATGCCCATCAAAATCACCGAAGTGCCAACCCAAACTCCTGTGAGTGCAATATATTGGCTAAAGCTATCGAGCTTGAGTAAGTACAGCCCAGCCATAGAGATCAGCATGCAAATCCCTGCGGCCAATAATCCTAAATTAAACACATAGGCAAGGGGCGAGTGGGTATAGTCCCCTAAAAAATCGGCGCGGATAAATAGGGCGCTAACGCCCATGGTTTGGTATTGTCCATACAGAGCAACCATCACTCCTATCGCACTGAGCAGTGCGGCTCCCACAATCAACCAAGTGATTAGGCGATGTAAATCGTAAAAACTGGGTTCACGCTGTCTTGGATTCATTTGGCTTTTAATGAATAGTGGTGTGGGTTAAGGGGCAAGGTTGAATAATCGGGTGTAACTTGCCTGAATCCCTTCATGAAGGCAAGTATTCTAAATAGCGCTGCATTTAACCTTTAAAACAAAGGGAGCCAGTCAAGTGGCTCCCTTTGTTTTGTGTTGCTTTCAATAAACCTTGTGATACTTAACTACATCAGTGGCGTTTACGGAAAATGACAATTGCAATGGCTACTGCTGCGAGGATCATGCAATACCATGCATGGGACACGGCTGCTAGCGGTGTGATGCTAAATGTCGAGGCGATTAACAGCGCTTGTGCACCATAGGGTATTAACCCTTGGATAATACAGGCAAAAATATCGAGTACACTGGCAGCTCGTTTAGGTGTTACGCCGTGTTTTTCTGCGAGATCTTTCGCAATGTCACCAGTGACAACAATCGACACCGTATTGTTAGCAACGCAGCTATTGGTCACGGCTACAATTCCCGCCATCCCTAATTCGGCCGCGCGGCATGAGGCTTCGCCTTGGGCTTTTGAGAAACGGGTGATGAGCTTTTCAATCTGTTTGCTCACAAAGGCTAAACCACCTTGTTGCTGCATCAGCGCGGCTAAACCACCGACTAACATCGACAGGATAAAAATTTCCTGCATATTGCTAAAGCCCGCGTAGATATCCTTACCAAATTGGATCACGCCATAGTCCATCGTCAGCAAACCAGTGGCTCCCGCAAGCAGTATGCCTAAGGTTAAGACGACAAACACGTTTAGCCCTGCAACTGCTAATACTAGAATCGTCAGGTAAGGAATCACCTTAATAAAGTCGATATCTTGAGCGGCTAGATCGGCTTGGCCTTGTCCTGCGATGACAAAGGCAACAAAGGTCAGCAGTGAAGCTGGGATAGCAAAAATCAGGTTCTCGCGGAATTTATCTTTCATATCACAGCCTTGAGTTCGAGTGGCCGCAATCGTGGTATCCGAAATAATTGAGAGGTTATCACCAAACAGGGCGCCAGACATCACGGCACCTGCCATCAGGGCATAATCAATTTGTGCCTGGTCGGCAACGCCTAAGGCGATAGGTGCCACGGCGGCGATTGTACCCATAGAGGTACCCATGGCCGTTGCAATAAAGGCGGCAATCACAAAAAAGCCTGGCAGTAATAGGTTTGAGGGAATAAGAGATAAACCTAAGGCTACGGTTGCATCGACACCGCCAGTGGCTTTCGCTACCGCCGCAAAGCCGCCAGCCAGCAAGTAAATTAAACACATGGCA
Organism: Shewanella sp. LZH-2; assembly: GCF_016859145.1. NCBI lineage: Bacteria > Pseudomonadati > Pseudomonadota > Gammaproteobacteria > Alteromonadales > Shewanellaceae > Shewanella > Shewanella sp. LZH-2. The sequence goes on along the minus strand of NZ_CP069350.1, from coordinate 3,570,356 downwards.
ATAATATTGCTATGGCCAATTCCACCAATAAAGGTATCAATGGCTTGATTTAATTTTTGCTTTGATAACACCAAAGCCAGAATAATGGCCGGCAAAATAGCAATCACACTCGGTAATTGATAGAAAGCAAAGTCCACACCTTGGCTTTGGAAATAGACGCCTGCGCCAATAAACAGACTTAAAAAAACGAATAAGGGTAACAGGGCAACAAATGATGCCGGGTTACTCGGTGCAGTGGTTTGGGTTGATTGACTCAATGTAATTTCTCTTTTACTCGGCGGGTTGTCTGCGTGCTCCTTGGCAGTCAAACTCGCTCTAAATCTATGTCGCCTTGGCATCATATCCTAGCAACTTGGTGCCAAGCATATTGGATTGCCAATTTACTGTCAATCTAGACGTCTAGATGTTTTTACTTCCGTTGTAATCTGTTCGTTAAAAAGAGGTTTAAATCGTGGTTTGTCTTAATTTTTAATCTTAATAAACAGTATATTAAAACTATTCTATTAATGATTTACTGGTTGTTGTTAGCCAATGCTAAATGTGGATTACTCAGTAATATAGCAATAGGGGGCTATTTCTTCCTCCACCGCTGATACAGTTTAGTGGATCTTAAGTTGGTGTACGATTCGGTGTTGTTAGGTTTTCTGTTGTTTTTGACACGGTACTACGTGCTGAGAGTGTGAGGAGTTATGTTAGTTTTTAACATTTTAATTTTGCGGGTATCTTTTCGCATAACATACTAAGGCCACTCTTGCTGTTAGTAACCAGATGCGGTAAAACGGTGATCCTTCATCCACACCTCACATAGCCAGCAGCATCGTGATACGAAGAGCTAAGCCATTACTGGGCACGTTAATTGAAATTGCAGTCGAATCGGTAGTTGAAGAACCCAGCCAACCAACACTCGATGAGCAAGCCATTCAAGCTGCGATTACTGCGGCTTTTTCTCGCATTGCACAAATTGGACGTTTATTAAGTTTTCATCAGCAAGATAGTGAGTTAAATCTTCTAAACCGTCAGCCTGGCCATTGGGTCACCCTAAGCCAAGATAGTCTAAGGGTATTTAAATTAGCCAAGTGGTTTGGTAAAGCTAGCGACAACTTATTTAATTGCACCATTGGTGGTGAAATGATGTCTCGCGGGGCGTTACCTTGCTACCTTGGTATGCCGCTACTTTTGCAGGGCGATTGGCAAGATATTGAAATTAAAGGGAACCAAGCGCGGTTAGCTCGGCCATTAATTGTTACTTTTGACGGTATCGCCAAGGGGTATGCGGTTGATATGGCAGTAAGTGAGTTACGTCGTGCAGGGGTTTCTGGTGGTTGGGTCAATGCGGGAGGGGACTTGCGAGTATTTGGTTCTGCCTCCTTGGATGTGCTTTGTCGAGGCTCAAATGGATTAAGCCAGAAGATAACAGTCCGCAATATGGCTCTGGCAAGCTCACGAGTTTCGCAGCAATTGAGCCTAGGTTGTCCAGCATTATTACTGCCGACAGGTAATGTCGATATGATGAGCTTTGATGCGTCTAATGAGCGTGTTGTTAGCGTTCAAGCGCCTTTCGCATGGCGTGCAGATGCACTAACCAAGGTGGCTGGTTATCTTTCAGCTAAAGCTGCAAAAGATAAAATTAATCAGCTCGGCGGCCAGTTAGTCTGTTAACCGTTATATTTAAACATGCTCGGTACTAAGGCGGTGTGGTTGACGTGCCGCAGTTTGATGTACCTATCGGATTATTCTCTTCAAGCCATTGTTTTAAATGAAAACAGGCCAATCCTTTTGGGCTTGGCCAGTATCTCAAATGCCTCTCTTTAAGCGACTTTAAAGCGTGAGACTTCTTTTTGTAGATTGCTACAAATGGCTCGGGTATTGACCACTATTTGCTGTGTTTCTTGGATCACTATATTGCAATATCTTGTTTTATCAGACAGTTCGGTCAAGTTACGATTGATTTCCTCAGTGACGTGGGTTTGTTCTTCTGTTGCGGTCGCGGTTTGAGTCGACATCTCACTGACTTTAGAAGTGGAATTTAGGATCTGATCTAAGGCATCTTGTGTCTGACTGGCAAGGGTAACCGTCGAATGGGTGAGGCTGGCGCCTGATTCAATACTCTTCACCGCATCATTAACGCCCCGCTGCAATTCTTCGATCATGCTCTGAATATCTTGAGTCGACGTTTCGGTACGACTCGCCAGAGTACGTACTTCATCGGCGACCACCGCAAAACCACGCCCTTGTTCACCAGCACGAGCAGCCTCAATGGCAGCATTAAGAGCGAGCAGATTAGTTTGCTCCGCAATTGAGCGGATCACATCTAGTACCGAGGCAATATTAGCGGAGTTGACGGAGAGCTTTTCGATAACAGCGACTGCATTTTTAACCGATTCAGACAATTGCTGAATATGATGCACCGATTGCGTGAGGATTTTTTTCCCCTCAATAGTCTGATCATTGACCTTAGTGATTTCGGTAGCAGTATGCAGGGCGTTGCTGGCCACTTCCCTTACCGCTGCACTCATTTCATTTACGGCTGTAACTATGGTGTCGACAAATTGTTCCTGCTCGTGGCTGATCCCTATGGTAGTAGCTGATTTAGTCGCTAGGTTTTCAACAGTATGGCTCACATCTTTGGTTTGGCTGATAATGGCGATTACCATCTGTTGCAGCTGGGCAACGAACAAGTTAAAAGCATTGGCCAGTTCGCCAATTTCATCTTGGCGAGTGATAGGAATTCGTTGGGTTAAGTTGCCATCACCATCGACTATGTCATTAATTCTATTAGTAATGTCTTGAATCGCGTTGACAATAATCTTAGGGCCAAAGTAGGCAATCACGAGGGCGACAATAGCGACAAGCGTAGCGATCGTAACTGACATTTGAGTTTGGGCTGTAGCCTGCTCGGTGGCTTGTAAATCCAGTTCTTTAACGCGATTGTCGGCGGCTTCACCTGCGGTATTGTAGATGTTTCTTAGGGCTTTAAACTCTTTTTTGGATTTGCTTTCGTGTAGTTGTCTTGCTAGGTCAAACTGACTATTTTTTACTGCATTTATCACGTCAGATGAGGCTTGATACCAGAGCGAAAACTGTGCTTCAAAGCCATTGGTGGATTGCAATACTTGGGCATGATCCTGCAAGAGTTTTTTAAACTCCCCCATTCGATCGCGGGCCTGATCGACATTCTCTTGCCAGTTATCTATTTCGCTTTTACGGCTGTCACTACCCAGATCGGATCTGAGTAACACTTCTTCACTTAGCTGTGCTTGGTAGAGATCGCGGTCAGCGTTGAGAATGGCTGAAATCGCAGGATTAAATAACTGACTAAACTCCTGCATTTGCTTAAGAGTTGAGCGGCTTTGCATAGCATCAGTAATTGCCATAACGATCAAGGCGGTCGCCATAATGGCAAACATCAGCGAAAACTTTACTCGAATACTATTAAACATAGGGTACTCCATAACGTACTGACAAAATTGCTTATTAAATAGCTTAGTCGCTATTTTGTGGTTTGCAGTAACAACAGACAATTAAGGAGAATCATCGTAGGAAAGCCCCACTGATATGGGGCTATTGAGTCGATTTAATCAGCACAGGCGCTTAGGGCTGATATTTTAGGTTTGGGCTTTATCTGCACTAACATTACCCCCAAGATAACCATTGAACCGCCAAGGTAGTGATAAACGGCTAAGGTCTCATTTAAGATTATCGCCGCAAATATAGCCGCCAGAATTGGCATTAGATTGAAGAAAATACTGGTGCGTTCGGCGCCCAATTTGCTAATGCCATTAATCCACGCCCAAGGGGCGATGAGTGATGCGCCAAGGGCGGCGTACACAATAAGTGGTGCAGCTTGGCTGCTAATCGTGACGCTTGGCGCACTAAACAGCAGCGGAGTTAACATCAACACAGCGATAATGCCCTGAATATACACTGATTCCCACGTCGATATCGGTAGCTGCCAGCGTTTTAGCAGTACCCCATAAAGGGCGTACACAAACGCACTGATAAGTAATAATAAATCCCCCTCAGTAACCCCTATCGCCAGATTAGCCATATCCCCGTGGCTTAGCATAAACACTAAGCCCAGCAGTGAGATTAGGCTGCCAGCAAAAACTAATGGCGAGAGCCTTTGCTTGAGTAAAGGTACCGCTAAAAACAGGCTTATCATAGGTACTAACGAGTTGATTAATGCCATATTGGTGGCGGTTGTCGTCGCGGCGGCAAAATAGGCAAGGCTTTGGTTTAATACCATTCCTAAGGAGGCTAAGGTCGCTAATTTCGGTAGTAGAGGAATGATTGTTCTACGTTTTTTCAAGACGGGTTTGAGCATAAAAGGGGTAAGCACAAGCATGGCAAAAAACCAGCGATAAAAGGCAATGGCTTCGGGAGCTATAATTCCAAAGGAAAGTTTGTTAACAATGGCGTTACCCGCCCAAATCATTACGGCGAGTAGTGGAAATAAATACAACATAGGTCAGTCTTCATTGGAGGAAACGAGCCGATGCCAAGTGGCAAACGTGCTGTCATAGATAGTCGCTATTATTGCTGGTCTTTTATGATATAAATATTGCTTAAAAGACAATGTCAGTTCCTCGATAGACAACCACCGCATCAATCGATGTTTTGATTGGATGTAAAGTCGAGTTTTAGGAGTACGATGCACCCTATTTACCATCCACTTAATTCTGAGCAAGCGCCAGTGGCAGATATTTTCTTCAACTATGAAGCCTTTCTGCCCAATACCATTACACCAAAACATAGCCACATTTGGGGGCAATTACAGCTGATCAGCGGTGGCATTATGGAGTTGCATGCGGCTGGACAACGATTTTTGTCGCCATCCCAATATGCGATTTGGGTGCCAGCAGGCGTAGAGCATGAGAGTTACACCCGCCGCAGTATCCATTATTGCTCATTGAATATTGTTGCCTGTCGGGCGCAGGTTTTTCCTGATGAAACTTGTTTACTTGTGGTGACGCCGATAGCGCAGGCAATAGTGAACGATCTCCGCCAGCGGCAGGTGCGTGTTGCACAAACGGATGCGGATAAACGTTTGGTTGAGGTGTTAATTGACCAGTTAATCTTAGGTCAGGCGCAGCCACAATTTTTGCCTTCGAGTACCGATAAACTGTTGCAACCTATTTTGCAGCAACTTGAACTCGAGCCAGCCAGTCAAATAAGCCTTAAAAGCTGGGCGAGTGAATTACATACCACAGAACGCACACTCGCTCGGCGTTGCCAAGACCGCCTTGGAATGAGTTTTACTGAATTGCGTCAGCGGCATAAGTTTATTTATTCGTTGCAATTGCTACGTGAAGGCTTATCAATCAAAGACGTTGCCCTGACATTGGGCTATAACCAAACTTCACCCTATATTGTGATGTTTAAAAAATATGCTCAATACTCACCCGAGCAATATCGCCGCCAGCTGGCATAAAAATAGGGCGCGGCTATCGCCGCACCCTATGTCATAAAAGAGAGGATTTAAGGGATTTTTATAACAGGCATTAATCGGAGGCTTTTTGGCGATTCCGCTTATCCTGTCGCTTCTCTTTTAAGGTTTTCATCGGCGGTTTTTTCGCTTTTTCTTTACTCATGGAAAATACTCCTAACTAAAATGAGATTAAGTAAAGTCAAACTATCGAGTGTAGCGCCGCATTCTCACCGACAGTTAGTTCAAATTAATCTATCGATAAATTTGAATAATTTAAAGCATTCTGAGCGAGATAAAACACTTTGACCTCTTTATGGTTTATACATAAGCGCTGCCATACTTAGTAAGTTTTTAAGAGGAGTAAGTGTTAGCTCTCTGCTATTAATTTATTTCGCGGCCAGTAAATAACTTCAAAATCGTATCCTCCAATATATTTTATGCCTGTGCTAGATGCCGCCGCAAATAGCGACCTAAAAGCATGTTGCCACTGAAATTTGAACATGCTTTATTCTAAAGTTGTTATTTTTGCCGTTAATTTTTAGGTTGTCTCTTGCTAAGAGAAATATCCTTCACCATAAACAGCACTGGCTTACCTAAAATATTTACCTCAGCATATTCGCCTTTGGTACGGCCCAGTAAGCTCACACCTAAATCGGAAATGACAGAGTAGCGACCCGCTCTTGGTTTGTGTCTAGGTGGGTATACCAGTTCTATACGATACTCCTGCTGATCCTGTTGATTAACGAGGAGGACTTCACGCCCAACGGTCACTTTATCTAGGGTTTCTTCACTTTTAAGTTGATCGAGCTTTGCTATCACCGCCGCCAGTGCGGTGGGGCGTAATGAGGCATTAAAACTGTTTTGCAAGTAATAGGTTTCTGTTTTCAACATAAAAGACTGAAATATATTACTAAAAAAAGAATAAAACATAGCTACCCCAAATATGAGCTAGATAACAGCTAAGCCCCAGCATAAAAATAGGAGCAATAAATTGAAATGTGGGTAATCAGATGCCGAGTGCGAGTAGCACTCGGCTTAAACTGGGAATTTAAGAGACAGGCGTACCGCGCGGGATAAATAATCAAGTGTATTCAGCATTAACCAAGCTGACTTAAGTCTGAGTAATGAAAATGCATTTTTTAACATAGGCTACATCTCCATATAAATTTAAGATTAAATTAATCATCTAACAGAGTTAATGATTAATGACTAATAAACTGTCCATACCATAGGCCAACTAAAAAAATAAAGCAAGCCTGAAAATGATTGTCATATTAATAACAATATAATAACGGATAAATGGGTAAAACTTATTTTACTCAAAATACTTGTTCTTTAATTGCAGCTGTTAAATTTTAAAGCACTATGTATAAAAATGTTTAGACTTCTAGATGGCCGTCTGGTAGCTTGGGTGCAGTGCACAAATCTTGTGCGGTTTTAGTGTCTATTTTCGCAAAGTGCCCCCAATGTTTGTGTTGGCTTAGGCGCAATGGTTGGGAATTTTTCAGGGGAAGGAAGCAAAAATGAAACTTGAATCACTGGCGTTACACCACGGATATGAATCAGAGGCAACGACTAAAGCTGCTGCGGTACCTATTTATCAAACGACGTCCTATACCTTCGATGATACCCAGCATGGTGCTGATTTATTTGACTTAAAAGTTGCTGGGAATATTTATACGCGGATTATGAATCCAACGACCAGCGTACTTGAGCAGCGTCTTGCCGCCATTGAAGGTGGGATCGGTGCGCTTGCTGTGGCGTCTGGCATGGCGGCTATTACCTATGCGATTCAAGCTCTAACTCAGGTTGGCGATAATATCGTCAGCACCAGCCAGCTCTATGGCGGTACTTACAATCTGTTTGCCCATACGCTGCCGCGCCAAGGAGTCGAAGTGCGGATGGCGGCCTTTGATGATTTTGAAGGACTTGAAGCTTTAATCGATGCCAAAACCAAGGCGTTATTTTGTGAGTCTATCGGTAACCCCGCCGGTAATATTGTCGACCTTAAACGTTTAGCCGAGATTGCCCATAAACACGGTGTGCCTTTAATTGTCGATAACACTGTCGCCACGCCAGTCCTATGTCGCCCGTTTGAGCATGGTGCCGATATCGTTATTCATTCCCTCACTAAATACATTGGCGGCCATGGTACAACCATTGGCGGTGTGATTATCGATTCGGGTAAATTCGATTGGATGGCGAATAAAGAACGTTTTTCCTTGCTAAATCAGGCCGATCCTTCCTACCACGGCGTGGTCTACACCGAAGCCTTTGGCCCTGCGGCCTTTATCGGACGTTGCCGTGTGGTGCCGCTGCGTAATACGGGGGCGGCACTTTCACCCCACAGTGCTTTTTTACTGTTGCAGGGGCTTGAAACCTTAAGCCTTAGAATGGAGCGCCATTGCTCAAATGCGTTGGCATTGGCCGAATACTTGATACTGCATCCTTCCGTTAGCTGGGTCAATTATGGTGCTTTGCCGAGCAGTCCTTACCGTGAGAATTGTGAAAAGTTCACTGGCGGTAAAGCCTCTGGGATCATCAGTTTTGGTATTAAAGCGGTAACGCCAGAGGAAGGTAAAATCGCGGGAGGTAAGTTTATTGATGCCCTGAAGATGGTTTTGCGCTTAGTGAACATTGGTGATGCGAAATCGTTAGCTTGTCATCCTGCCAGCACCACCCACAGACAGCTGGATGCGAATGAACTTGCTAGAGCTGGGGTGTCTGAAGATCTCATTCGTATTTCCGTCGGCATTGAACATATCGACGATATTATCGCCGATGTTTCGCAGGCGCTGGAAAAAGCTTTGATGTAAAGTTTGTCATATCATCGTATGTGTTTGAAAAAGGCCGCTAGTAGAAGCGGCCTTTTGCGTTTGAAGGATAAACGTCTCTTACTCATTTACTTGTTGTAGGCGGTTACGCGCCTTTTGATAAAAGTAAGATACGCTCAGTAAAATGACTCCAATTAACATAAAGGCGATCACTTTTTGCACCAGTTCAAAGGACGCCATATCCAGTAATAACACCTTGAGCGTGGCTAAGGTAAAGAGCCCTGCGGCGAGGCGGATCATATCCGCATGTTGGGGTTTTAAGCTGATAAACATCAATACACTGCCATGCACCACTAATAAAATCGCACTGAGCGGCGCGGCAATCATGTTATCAAATACATAACTCCAGGTGAGATAGCTGAGCGCAAGTAATCCATGCCAACCCCATTTCAACCATTGCAGCGGTAAGAAGCGTCTATGTAAACGGATAGCAACGCCGCGGCATAATATCAGCGTGGCAAGCAATGCTAAGGCGGTAAATTCGCAGAGGATCAGTAACGCATTATTTAAATCTACTCTCAACGATATCTCAAAATGCAGCAGGATAGGCAGCAGCGCTAGGCCAAGGCAAAGACCGTAGGCAAGACTGTAGCTTGAGCGCACTGCGGCTTGGATTTCACAGGCAATGTGACCGAATAAGCTAGTCTTTTCGCCCGTATGGTTAGCTCCTCTTTGGAGTAATAGTGCAAAGTAGCCACTGAGCGCTAAAGCCGTCATCGACCAAGCCACCACATCAGTGCGATTTAATCCATAGACAAGTACAGCCAGCGGCAGTGCAAAGTAATAGGGACTCAGTTGCCATTGAAGGGTTAATAGCAGACGCCATCTGTCGGGGAGAGTGCGATAACGAATGAGTACAAATCCCATAACAAGCATGCCAATCAGCAGCGCAATAAGCCCTTGCCAGATTTCAATCAGACATAAGCTCGCTGTGGTGAGTACGGCAAGCCAGGTCAGAATTTTAGTTTCAATCTCAAGGGCTTTGTGTCTAACCACATAGGCAAGTCCAAGGCTGAATAGGCTGCTAAGCCAGAATGCGGCGGCGGTAAACTCCCAATAACTGCGGATGACTTTAGGTAATAAAAGCAGTGGTAAAAGAAGATAACAGCCGATTTGTATCTGTTTAGCGGCCTGAGCGAATAAGGATTCTGGATAGCATCTACGATACCAATAATGACCCAACAATAGGGCGGCGAACAATTCAATCCGTGCTAGTTTGGCCATCAGTGGTTGTGCACTAAAACTCATGCTGCCGGAGAGGGTAACGCCTTCGATTACAGCAAACAACAATGGTAGCAGCAATAGCCAGGCGGCAAACTCACTGACCACCAGTTTGTCTTTGCTACTTAAATATAAGAGTAACAGGCTAAGGAGTGGCACAATGGCGAGGTAGTAATCACTGCTAACAAGATAAGCTGTAATCAATAGCGTCGCGACATAAAACCCGCTGAGGCTTTCTTTTAGCAGATAACAGAGTTGCCCTTCTAAGGTGGAGAGTGTTGATTCATTAGTTTTTAATTGATTGATTGTAAATAACAATCCGCCAGCACTTAAAGCTAATGCGATAAGAGGGAAGCCAAGGGCACCCACTGGCGATAAGCCGCCGAGTTCGAGTAAGGTCAAGCCCGATAGTAGGCTGTAGGCATTGAGCGCCAGTCCCATCACTAGCAAGACATAGGCTTCGGCGCGCACTGAAATCAGTTTTTCGTTGAGCCCAATCCACAACAGTAATATTGCCTCGAGTAGCAATACTAATCCTAAGAAATCATGCCTTACCAGATAAAGTGCCGCAAAGGCGGCAAAGCTTCCGCCAAACACTAGCAAGAGGCTAGATTGGGATTTAGCGAGCCGATTGTTAAGTTTAAGGTATAGCCCTACGCAGACTAGTGCGTTAGCGATAAAGATTTCCCCTGCAAACTCAGTAAATTGTGTCAGTTCAAAGATCACAAAAGCCAATAACGCAATCGGCAGTGCCAATACCCTATGGCTTAGTGATGTTGTCGATGAGTTAACGATAAGCCCAGCTAGCCCATAGAGATAAAAGAGCGCGTTAAGACTCAAAACGGCCAGCACAGCTTCGCCGTGCCAATGCTGGAGTGGTAAATCGACAAAATAGCTGAAGGCTTCAATACAAGCGATATGTAATAAGGCGGTCATTTCAAGCAGTAATGGCCACTGCAATTTGCGGCTTTGTGCTAATGCCCCAGTACCAATCAGCAGTAAGTAGGGAATATATAGCAGCGGCGCATAGCTTTGGGATAACAGCATCATTGGTGCCGTTGAGCCACCAATTAAGGCGATGACCGCAATGACTTTGGCATCGAGGCGCATTGAAAGGCCATAGCCCGCTAAGGTAATCAACAGCAATAGAATAAAGCTGGCGCCGTTGGGAATAATCTCAAAATAGGGGCCAATAAAATAAGCGCATAGGTAGTTTAAGATCAGCCCTAATCCAACGATTCCCGAGCCAAAGTCGGTCATACCTTGGCGTTTTTGACGGATAAAAATGCCGCCAGCGATAATCGCATTTGCACAGCCAAAACCGAGTAATGCTTTACCGAGTTCAGAAAACCAGTGATTGATGGAATATTGCAGCAGATAACCAAAACCTAGGGTGAGGGTAATAATGCCGGCCACAGTCATTAAAAACACTGGCCCCAAGCCCTTCGCTTGATAATGTTGATAGAAGCCTTTTAGCTGTTCTTTTATGGCCACAAAGGGAGTCATTATTGCGGCAACGCCTTGCGATAAAAAGGCTTCTACTTGGGCTTCAACTTGGCTTGTTGCTTGAACACCTAGTTCTACCCGAGTTTGCTTTATCAGCTCGAAATCAGTGGCTTGTGGCGAATCATGTTGCTCGCGAGAGCGCGGGTTAGTTTGGCGCTGCCATGGATCATCCTGCCAAGGTGACGTGGCTGGTGCTTGTGACTCAATAGGATGTGAAACCGTTTCGGACTGCAGAGCGGCATGGCTCGCCATTGCGTGGGTATCTGTTGTGATCGCAATCGGGGATGACTCGGTAGCAGATTGCTCAGTTATGCTGCTCGTGTGAATAAAACCATTATTTTGCTGTTCAAGCTTTAAGCTTAAGGAATCGAGTTTGGCTGAGAACTCAGCTAGTTGGCGGTCAAGTGAAGATTGCTGCGCGAGGTGCTGCAACGTTAATTGCGTCAATTCTGCCTTGAGTTGCTCTACGTCATCCTTTAACTGCATATCAGTATCCTAAATACGCTATCCATATAAATCAGGTACATAAAAGTCTAAGTTGTTTAGTTTTATGTATTTGCTTTCGCGGATTGTACTGACAACTTCGGGCGGCGGCTAGTTAAAAGCCGCTGTTCAGAACATTCTGATGATGAGCATCTGAGCTAATTTTGCGAAAACAGCGCTAATCGCTAGCGCCAGTTTCGCGGTGTAGAAAGGACTATTTTTGGGCTTGCAGGATGACAAATTTGCCATTTGAGGCAACGGTGGTGCAGTTTTTAAATAAGCGTTGTAATTTCACATGGTAAGCCAAGTGACGATTGCCCACTATATGTAAAATCCCACCATTTTTTAACCGACGACGGGCATCTAAAAACATTTGCCAAGCAATATGATCGGTAATGGCCTCACCTTGATGGAAGGGCGGATTACACAGCACTAAATCAGGCTCTACATTATCGGGAAAGTGGCTCATGCAATCATCCCAATGAAAATGTCCTTTGCCTTCGGGGAGTTGATTGGTTGTCCAATTGGCCTTTGCCGAGGCAACAGCCATTTCGGAGTCATCGATAAAATGGATATCGGCATTGGGATATAATTGGGCGGCACGAAGTCCGAGCACGCCATTACCACAGCCAAGGTCGACAACCGTGTTAAATTCACCTTTTGGCAGATTATCGAGCATAATTCGTGCGCCAATATCGAGCTTGTTGGCGGCAAAGACATTGCTTAAATTGCTGATTTTCAGGTTAAACTCTGGAATATCCCAAATGATTTCATTTGGCAGTGTTCTTGGCTTACCATCACTAATACAAGTGATCACGCGGGTTTTCTTCCAAGCAAGGCTGGCGCTCGCTGGCCCCAAGTGTTTAGCAAATAATGCCAGTAAACTCGCGTTGATTGATTTGGCTTTTGCGCCAACTAAGACGCGACAGCCAGCGGGTAATACCTGCGACAGGCGCATGAGCTGGTGGGCAAAGTAGGTGAGATTCTTCGGTAATTTCATCAACACTAAGGCGACATCTTGAGGCAAGGTGTCGCGACTGGTAAACCATTGCAGGTTATCCATCGGCAACTGATTGTGATGATGATTTTGCTCGGCACCTAAAAAACTGGTTCTGGCATCGGTTTCAACGCGAAGCGGCCAGTTGGGATTGATACGCGAGAGGGCGCAACTTAAGGCGCCAAAACTATCGTTAATAATGGCCGTTGGCACAGCTGGTTGTTCACCTTCAATCAAACTATTGATTAAATGCTCGTCTGCGGCATCCCACGCTTGAAGATTCGATTCCTGCGATGCGGGATAGCGAAATAGTGCGAGTTCTATTCCTGCTACTGAAAATTGTGTCGTCATGTTGTGTTGTGCCAATAAAAATAAGGCGCTGATTATCGCAGATTTCATGGCCGCTTGCGATGTTTGCCTTAGTTTGTATACCTTGAAGTATGTCTTTGATGCCGTACCATGGCAGCCAAGTTTACTGGTCAAATTTGAATCCTCAGACTGAGGCTGGATACACTGTTGACTCGCAACGCTGCGCAAACCTACGTAAAACACTACTATCATTGGCGTTAGGCTGATTGTCGAAAGAGCGAACTGTGAATAAGGTGGGGGTATGAAACAAGCTGAATTAGGATTCGAATTTGAGGATTATCCTTTGGATACACCTGATGATGTGCTTGCCATCGAAAGCCTCGATATTGGACAACTCGAACCACCTATCACCTTAGTGCGGGATTATCTAGGTAAGGCGCAGCAAAATGCGTTGATTAATGAGGCGCAATCATATCCGCTTACTCGCCCGCAAATTCAAGTGTTTGGACGATACCATTCGATCCCTCGCCAGCAGGTTTGGTATGGCGATTTGGGATGTGACTATATGTATTCGGGGCTATTTATTCGCGCCTTGCCTTGGCCTCATTATCTGCAAAAATTACGCGATAAATTGCAGCGAGATTTTAGCCTTGACAGTAATGGGGTGTTAGTTAACCGTTACGCCGATGGCCAGGATTGTATGGGGGCCCATAGTGATGATGAACCTGAAATTGCCCACGGCAGCGATATTGCCTCCATCAGCTTAGGTGCGACTCGTGATTTTGTGATGAAACATAAACATAGCAAGCTTAAATACACGATTAGTTTACATAGTGGTGATTTATTAATTATGCACTGGCCTATGCAACGTGACTGGTTGCACAGTGTACCTAAGCGCCTAAAGATCACAGAGCCTCGTTGGAACTACACATTTAGGCAACTTATCGTTAATTATCATGGATAATTGAAAGGTTATTGATTTCAAAATGTTGTCGGATTTGTTAGGTTTTAAGTTGCAAAACGGGCGCTGAAATTTGATCTTTTATACTTGAAGCAGTACTCTGCGGCCACTGGATTTACCCATATTGAGAGTTGAATATGTCCAATACCCAAGTGCAGAGCACAGTGGCTGAGACCATCAATCAGAAGTTAACTGAGAGCTTCTCACCAACCTATTTAGAAGTGCTAAACGAAAGCCATCGTCATCATGTACCTCCTAATTCAGAGACTCACTTTAAAGTTGTGGTGGTCAGCGATGAATTTGAAGGGCTCCGTTTGCTTGCCCGTCATCGCTTAGTGAACAACTGTTTAGCCGATGAGTTAGCTAATGGTGTCCACGCGCTATCTATTCATACCTTTACTCAAAGTGAATGGGCGACGAACGTCGAGGTGCCTAAAACCCCCAATTGTCGCGGCTAATTAACGCTATTTAGGACGGGTCATGCTTAAAACAAAAAGCCACTTTATTAAAGTGGCTTTTTGTTTTAAGTCAAATTGGTCTCATTCTTAGGTTCCCCTGTCGAATATTCTGTGTTAACAATATGTTCTATTTATCGAGTTAAGCGCCTATTTTCTACAAAAAGAGTGCTATTTTTCATGTGGTTAACAGTTTTTGTTGCGGGGAGTGCGTGATGCGTTATTTGGGGGGGCTGTTATTTGCGGTATTGTTTTTTGGCGTGACTGGCTGTAATCCCTCATCTCAACATGCGGAGTCTATTTCCGTTGCTGAAGGGCCTCCTGTTAAAGAGGTGATTGAATGGCGTTTAGCCACTTCTTGGCCAAAAAATTTTCCTGGGTTAGGCATGGCCCCTGAGCGTTTTGCCACGCTTGTCGATGAGATGTCCCACGGCCGATTGCACATTAGCGTCTACGGCGCGGGAGAATTAATGCCTGCCTTTGCTGTATTCGATGGCGTTAGCCAAGGTAAAATCCAGATGGCGCATGCAGCCTCCTATTATTGGAAGGGCAAAGCCCCCGCCTCCCAGTTTTTTTCTTCAATTCCCTTTGGGATGACAGCACAAGAGATGAACGGCTGGTTACATTATGGTGGTGGTATGGCGCTGTGGGAGGAAGTCTATCGTCCCTTTGGCATTATCCCTCTGGCTGGTGGTAATACGGGAATGCAAATGGGTGGTTGGTTTAATAAACCCATTAATACTATAGCTGACTTTAAAGGATTGAAGATCCGCATGCCAGGACTCGGTGGTGAGGTGCTCAAACGTGCCGGTGCTGTGCCCGTCAATATGCCAGGAAGAGAACTCTATGGTGCTCTGCAAACTGGTTCAATCGATGCGGCTGAGTGGGTTGGGCCTGTGAATGATCTCGCCTTTGGCTTACATAAAGTGGCTAAATATTATTACTATCCCGGTTGGCATGAACCAGGTTCCAATATGGAGTTTTTAATTAACAAGGACGCTTTTGAGAATCTGCCTAAAGATTTGCAAGCCATCGTTAAGACGGCTGCGCGTGCCATTAATCAAGATATGTTGGATGAATACACCACGCGTAATGTCAGTGCACTTGAAACTCTCGTAAAAGAGGAAGGGGTAGAGCTTAAGGCGTTTCCGTCTGCCGTGTTAACTGAACTTGAACGGATCTCACAACAGGTGATTGCAGAGCAGGCGCAACAAGATCCCATGATGGACAAAGTCTATAGGGCTTATCATGCTTATGAGCAAGGCGTGCGTGAATACCATAAGATTTCTGAAGATGCCTACAGCCAACAACGACAGCATTAATGATGGCTATTTACCCAAAATGTTCATATTAGCACCTTACTGATATGAGATGATTTCATCTTGCGTTAACTTGTTACTGTTTGGTGTTATGCTTGCACTCATATAAATAGATAGCGACAGTGGCGTTGTATCGCCCTGATAATTTGGAGATCCCTATGCCATTACTTGATAGCTTTACTGTTGACCATACTCGAATGAATGCACCTGCTGTGCGTGTCGCCAAACATATGACTACCCCCAAAGGTGATGCGATCACAGTATTTGATCTACGTTTTTGCGCGCCGAATAAAGATATCCTTAGCGAGCGTGGTATTCACACTTTGGAACATTTATTTGCAGGCTTTATGCGTGACCATCTAAATGGCAATGATGTGGAAATTATTGATATTTCGCCAATGGGCTGTCGCACTGGGTTTTATATGAGCCTGATTGGTGTGCCCACTGAACATCAAGTGGCGGATGCTTGGCTTGCTTCTATGGAAGATGTGCTGAAAGTCGTTGAACAATCTGAAATTCCTGAGCTGAACGAATATCAATGCGGTACCTACGAGATGCACTCTTTGGAGCAAGCACAGGAAATTGCACGCAATATTATCGCTGCTGGTGTGAGTGTTAACCGCAACGATGATTTAAAACTCAGTGATGAGATTTTAGGTAAACTCTAAGCCGCAAATATGGGCTTAACGCGAAAGCGTCAAGAAAGCGACATTAGTCGCTTTTTTTTTCGAACTAATTCCGCTATTTTACAAAATAACAACAAACGCCGTACGCTAACAAAAATTTTGGGAGCTTGGTATGCCAAGTCGCTATTTTGTCATGTCGCTGACCGCGCTGGCGGTTTCCTGTATTTACGCTAACTCACTCAATGCAAATCCCCTTTATTCTCAAACGCTCGATTTAGCCAAGCTCAATGATCAGTACCATTCCAGCGATGATGCGATGCAATTAAGCAATCTTAATAGCTTAACCTTGCTTCGAGCCGACCATAGTGGCAATTCCGCCAATATCAGTATGCGTTCTGCCAGCCAAGGTGTCGCTGTAATGCAAGATCGGGTGTATTTCTCACCAGCGCCTTACTCAGCCCCTCAACTGCAACTCTTACCCCATCTTTTATTACAGCAAAGTGTGACGACTACACCACTGGCCAATATGGCTGTTGGTGGTCAGGGAGCGTTTGGGGTTGTGGATTATCAAAGCCTTAACATTATTGAGCGCCCGCAATCCGGCAGTGTTCAAATTGAGGGGACAACGGATTCCGATGTAAATGCTGGCCTGCGTTGGGGCGTTAAGCAAAAAGAATACGGAGCCTTATTTGCCGCCAATTATTTAAAACAACAAGGCGATGCGAATTTTTTAAACGGCAGTGATGCTGACAGAAAAAAAACGGATATCTTATTTAAGGTCAACGCCACGAGCTTGCTTGGTGCTCGCAGTCCACAGCAAACTGAATTTACCTATCAATTTATCGATGACGATAGTTATCGCTCATTGCTTGGGATAACGGCTGCCGACTGGCAGCAAGATCCATTACAGCTATATTCCGCTACAGCACAAGATAACCACCAAGGGAGACAGCATAAATACCAGTTATCACATCAAGTGGATTTGGGTGACAGTCGAGTGATTAGCGACTTTTACTATCAATCATATTCACAACAACTGGATCAGCTTGGCGCGTTTAATGGGCAAAATATTGGCTTGGGAACGCTTTACGACATTGCCGCCTTTGACCGAAATCCCAGTGTTAATGGTGCCGATATCAATATGTTGGTACAAGATAATGATTACAGTGCGTTTGGTGCTCAGACTCAGGCGATAAACCAATATGGAGAGCATCAAATTACCTACAGTGCTCGTTATCATACCGATAAAGCCGAAATGCGTTTCGGTGATCAAACGGCTTTGTGGCAAGCGGACAGAAGTATAGTGCGTGATGAGTCTAATGCGGTGTTAGCCTACATCGATGATGCCACTGCGCTGACGTCGGCAATCGACTCTTTATGGCGTTGGCAAGGTATGCAAATCAAGTTAGGGCTTACTTACGAGCATGTCAGTGTCAATCGTGAGCTTAGCTTAGTCTTTGCAGGGCTTGATGAAGCGGACTTTTCTGATAGCGATTGGATGCCACAATTTGGTGTGCTGTATGACGCTGGCGATTGGCGCTTTAGTACTGATATCCGCCGAGCGTGGGCAGCCGCGAGTGCAGGCAATCTTACTCAGGAAGCACAGGAGTCACTCCATTATCAAGTCAGCGCCCAATATGCGAGCGAAGGGATTAAGGCCGATTTGCGCGCCTATGTGCAAGAATTTGATAATCTACATGTTGATTGTGATAGCTATTCCATGTGTGTTGATAGTCGTCTACTCACCCAAGAGAATATTCCTGATGTGCTCAGCTATGGGATTGAACTCGGCCTAGGTTATCAGTGGATGCTGGGTGAATTTGAATTGCCCTTAGGCTTAAGCTATCAGTATCTTAGCGCTGAATATCAGACGAGCACCTGCACCGATATCCAAGGTTGCGTCCTGGAGGGCGACAAACTGGCTTGGTTACCCGAGCATCAATTGCAATTGAGTGCGGGGATTGAATACGCCCAATATCAATTAAACCTTGTTGCTGCTTATCAATCTGAGCGTGATTTCAGTCAGTATGGTAGTGAGTTGCAGCGTGTTGACGGTCAATGGCGTGCCGATATAGCGGCTAATTACGATATTGATAAGCACCATCGATTGTATGTTCGGGTCGAAAATCTACTTGATGAGTCCTTGGTAACCTCAGCATCAAATAGCGGAATTCGAGTAGAAAATGGACGGATCAGCTATTTGGGCTATCAATGGCGTTTCTAAACTGAGTTAAATCTTGTTTGACGTTTGTTCAGCAAGAAAGCGAAAAGGTATTTATATTTCTGGTTATCTTGATATATCGACCTTTTGCTAAATTAATTCTTTTAAAATTAATGTTATAGTATTTAGTGACCGTAATACTCTCTCTTTCTGAGCCCTCACTCGGTCGGAAGGTGAACGCTGTAGTGCATGATTCTTTTAAATCCTTATTTTAGGTTTGAAAACACCTATAATTTTCGTGGCGATGGCACGGCAATTGGGGTAAAATGCGCGCGACCAGCGTGATTGCGATCGCATTTCTGTGATAAATCTGCGCTAGCTCAATGCAGTAGGTTTTGTTTAAAACCTACGTATTTAGCAGGAACGCGGCGCATTGTCTTTCCTTCAAAACGTAGTGCTTGTGGATATGATTACAATTAAGAAAGGATTGGAACTGCCTATAGCAGGCGGACCAGAGCAAGTTATCCATAATGGCCCAGCCATTAAACATGTAGCTACTTTGGGTGAAGAGTATATTGGCTTACGTCCAACGATGAAGATCAAAGTGGGCGATAAAGTACAAAAAGGTCAGGTGATTTTCGAAGATAAGAAAAATCCTGGCGTAAAATATACGGCTTTAGCCAGTGGTACTATATTAGACATTAACCGGGGCGCCCAGCGTGTGCTGCAGTCTGTTGTTATTCAAGTGGAAGGTAACGAAAGCGTTTCCTTTGCTAAGTATGACGCCACTGCTCTTGATACGCTTGACTCGCAACTGGTCCGTGACAACCTGATTGAGTCAGGTTTATGGACTGCATTGCGTACTCGTCCTTTCAGCAAAGTACCAGCCGTAGATTCTTCTGCTGCGGGTATATTTGTAACCGCCATTGATACGCAACCCCATGCTGCCGATCCCGTAGTGGTGATCCGCGAGCATAAAGAAGATTTTGCTAATGGTCTTAAAGTCTTAGCAAGACTTACCGAAGGTAAAGTTTACCTTTGCAAAGCGCCTGGCGCCGATATTCCTGCTGCTAATGCCCAAGTTGAAGAATTTGCCGGTGTTCACCCAGCAGGTCTTGTTGGTACTCATATCCATTTCCTACTTCCAGCTTCTGCAAAACGTACTGTTTGGCATGTCGGTTACCAAGATGTAATAGCCATTGGTCAGCTATTTACGACGGGTCAACTGAATACCGAACGTGTGGTTGCAATTGCCGGTCCTAAAGCAGCTAAGCCACGTTTGGTTCGCACTGTTTTAGGTGCAAGCATGACTGAGTTGACTGCTGGCGAAACCTTAGATGGTAACGTGCGTTTCATTTCAGGCTCTGTGCTGAATGGCCGTACTGCAGTTGGTCCTCAAGGATATTTAGGCCGTTACCATATGCAGGTCAGTCTGCTTGAAGAAGGTACTGAAAAAGAATTTTTGGGTTGGGTATTGCCTGGCGCCAACAAGTTCTCTATCACTCGCGCATTCCTTGGTCACTTAAGCTCTTCTCGTTTGTTCAATATGACAACGAGCACTGGTGGCTCGGACCGTGCAATGGTGCCAATCGGTAACTTTGAGCGTGTAATGCCTCTGGATATTCTTCCTACAATGTTACTGCGTGACCTGATTTCGGGTGACTTTGACGGTGCGGCTACCCTAGGCGCGTTAGAGTTAGATGAAGAAGATCTCGCACTGTGTACGTTCGTATGTCCAGGCAAATATGACTACGGTTCATATCTGCGTGACTGTTTAGATACGATCGAGAGGGAAGGCTAATGAGCTTGAAAGATTTTTTCGAACGTATTGAACCCGACTTCGAGAAAGGCGGTAAATACGAAAAGTTTTATGCCCTCTTCGAAGCGGCATACACCATTTTTTATACGCCAGGTAAAGTGAACAAGGGAAAAACCCATGTTCGCGATAACCTTGACCTAAAACGTATGATGATTACGGTTTGGGCCTGTGCATTTCCCGCGATGTTCGTCGGTATGTACAACGTAGGTTTACAAGCACAACTCGCATTAATTGCCGGTTTTGCGACCCCAGATGTATGGCAAGTGAGCTTGTTTGGCATGTTCGGTACTGAACTGACAGCAAACTCTGGTTGGCCTGCATTAATGTGGTATGGCGCCTGTTTCTTCCTACCTATCTACGCGGTGACGTTTGCTGTCGGTGGTATTTGGGAAGTGTTGTTTGCCTCTATCCGCGGTCATGAAGTTAACGAGGGTTTCTTCGTTACCTCTATCCTGTTCGCCTTAACTTTGCCAGCAACTATTCCATTATGGATGGTGGCACTAGGTATCACCTTCGGTGTGGTTGTGGCTAAGGAAGTGTTCGGTGGTACAGGGCGTAACTTCTTAAACCCAGCGCTGGCCGGTCGTGCATTCCTGTTCTTCGCTTACCCATTGAACATGTCTGGTGACACTACATGGGTTGTGGCTGACGGTTACTCTGGTGCGACTGCACTGAGTCAAGCTGCTGCGGGCAATTTGGATTATGCCTTCAACCAAAACTGGTGGGATGCGTTCTTCGGTTTCATTCCAGGTTCTGTTGGTGAAGTGTCTACGCTAGCGATTCTTTTAGGTGGTTTGGTCATCATCTATACCCGTATCGCATCATGGCGCATCGTGGGTGGTGTAATGCTGGGTATGATTGCCATTTCTACGCTGCTTAACGTTGTGGGTAGCGACACTAACCCAATGTTTGCAATGCCTTGGTACTGGCACTTAGTGTTAGGTGGTTTTGCATTTGGCATGATGTTTATGGCGACTGACCCAGTGTCTGCGTCATTCACTAACCAAGCTAAATGGGCATACGGTATCTTGATTGGTGCAATGGCTGTGTTTATCCGCGTGATTAACCCTGCGTTCCCAGAAGGCATGATGTTAGCGATTCTGTTTGCTAACTTGTTCGCGCCATTGTTCGACCACTTCGTGGTTCAGGCAAATATCAAGCGGAGGATTGCTCGTGGCTAGTAATAGAGATTCGTTCGGAAGAACGCTATTTATCGTCGTTGGCTTATGTCTAATTTGTGCGATATTTGTGTCGACTGCGGCAGTATTACTGCGCCCAACTCAAGCAGAAAACAAACTGCTTGATAAGCAAAAGTACATTCTGGAAGCTGCGGGTCTGATTGACACTAAAGCCGGTAAAGTGACCAAAGCGCAAATTTTGGAAACTTACGGTAAGCATATCGAAGCTAAGTTAGTTAACTTAAAAACCGGTGATTGGGTTGAAGGTGTTGACGCCAATACATTTGATCAACGCAAAGCGTCTCGCGATGTGAAAACCTCATTTGTACCTGAAAACGATATCGCTTCAGTTAAGCGTGTTTCAGAAGATGCAGTGGTTTATCTGGTTCGCGACGATCAAGGTAAGCTAACCAGTGTGATCCTGCCTATCCATGGTTATGGCCTGTGGTCGACTATGTATGCTTTCCTCGCGTTAGATGCTGATCTGAACACGATTCAAAGCTTAGTTTACTACGAGCAAGGCGAAACCCCTGGTCTGGGTGGTGAAGTCCAAAACGCTCAGTGGAAAGCGAAATGGCATGGTAAAAAGTTATTTGATGCGCAAGGTAATATTGCGATCAGCGTAACCAAAAACCCCGCTGTTGCTAGCACTGAATACGGTGTAGATGCATTATCCGGCGCGACTCTGACCAGTAACGGTGTTCAACACTCTCTGACGTTCTGGTTAGGTAAAGAAGGTTTTGCGAGTTTCATTGAAAAAGCACGCAATGGAGGTCTCAGCTAATGTCTGACGCTAAAGAACTGAAACAGGTTCTGACTGGACCTATCGTCAACAACAACCCGATTGCATTACAAGTCCTTGGTGTATGTAGTGCGTTAGCGGTAACGAGCAAGCTCGAAACTGCGCTGGTAATGGCGTTGGCATTAACTGCGGTAACAGCGTTTTCGAACCTGTTTATCTCAATGATCCGTAATCATATTCCTAGCAGCGTACGCATTATTGTGCAGATGACCATTATTGCCTCTCTGGTAATTGTGGTTGACCAATTGCTGCAGGCTTATGCTTATCAGATTTCTAAGCAGTTATCAGTATTCGTGGGTCTTATCATTACGAACTGTATCGTAATGGGACGCGCTGAAGCCTATGCGATGAAAACACCACCAATGATGAGCTTTATGGATGGTATCGGTAACGGTTTAGGTTACGGTGCGATTCTGTTAGCCGTTGGCTTCGTGCGTGAACTGTTTGGTAACGGTTCTCTGTTCGGTGTTGAAATCCTGCACAAGATCTCTGATGGTGGTTGGTATCAACCAAATGGTTTGCTATTACTGCCGCCAAGTGCGTTCTTCCTAATCGGTATGCTGATTTGGATTATTCGTACCTATAAGCCAGAGCAAGTTGAAGCAAAAGGGTAATTGAGATGGAACATTATATTAGCCTGTTAATTCGCTCTGTTTTCATTGAAAACATGGCACTGGCCTTCTTCTTAGGTATGTGTACTTTCTTAGCGGTATCAAAGAAAGTGACTACCGCGATGGGCCTAGGGATTGCGGTAGTTGTAGTGTTAACTATCTCTGTTCCTGCTAACCAAGTTATTTACCAAGGGCTGTTAGCGCCTGGCGCACTGGCTTGGGCTGGTGCACCTGAAGCTGACTTAAGCTTCTTGAAATTCATTACCTTTATCGGTGTGATTGCGGCTTTAGTTCAAATTCTGGAAATGGCACTGGATAAGTACTTTCCTCCTTTGTACAACGCGTTAGGTATCTTTTTACCTCTGATCACTGTGAACTGTGCGATTTTCGGTGCGGTATCATTCATGGTTGAGCGTGACTACAAACTGGGCGAAAGTGTGGTGTTTGGTTTCGGCTCTGGAGTAGGTTGGGCATTAGCTATCGTATTGATGGCCGGTATCCGTGAGAAGCTGAAGTATGCCGATGTGCCCAATGGCCTGCGTGGTTTAGGTATTACCTTTATCACCGCTGGTTTAATGGCCTTAGGTTTCATGTCGTTTTCTGGTGTGTCTCTGTAAGAGACACCAAACGGCTTCTTGAATTGGACCTTCTAAGGATAAGTTAATGGATATTCTTGGTATTTTTAAATCTACTCCGCTTGAGGTTTACCTCGGTGTGAGTATGTTTACTGCTATCGTCCTAGTCTTAGTGTTAGTGATTTTATTTGCTAAATCTAAGCTAGTGTCTAGCGGTGACATCACGATCGGCATCAACGACGATCCTGAAAAAGCGATTACAACCGGTGCTGGTGGCAAGCTGTTAGGCGTGCTGGCGAACAACGGTATCTTCGTATCGAGTGCCTGTGGTGGCGGTGGTTCTTGTGGCCAATGTCGCGTAGTGGTTAAGTCTGGCGGCGGTGATATTCTGCCAACAGAATTGGACCACATCAGCAAGGGTGACGCCCGTAAAGGTTGTCGTCTGTCTTGCCAGGTGAACGTTAAGAACGACATGGAAATCGAGCTTGACGAAGAAATCTTCGGTATCAAGAAGTGGGAATGTACTGTTATCTCTAACGATAACAAGGCGACCTTCATTAAAGAACTGAAGCTGCAAATTCCTGATGGTGAATCTGTTCCGTTCCGTGCGGGTGGTTACATCCAGATCGAAGCGCCTGCACACCATGTTAAATATGCTGATTTCGACGTACCAGCAAAATACCGTGGTGACTGGGAGCACTTTGGTTTCTTCAATCTTGAATCTAAAGTTGACGAAGAAACGATCCGTGCTTACTCAATGGCTAACTACCCAGAAGAGTTCGGCATCATCATGTTAAACGTGCGTATCGCAACGCCACCTCCACGTAACTTGAGCTTACCATGTGGTAAGATGTCATCTTACATTTGGAGCCTAAAGGCTGGCGATAAAGTGACTATTTCTGGTCCATTCGGTGAATTCTTCGCGAAAGATACCAATGCAGAAATGGTGTTTATCGGTGGTGGTGCGGGTATGGCACCAATGCGTTCACACATTTTCGACCAACTGAAGCGTCTGAAGTCTAAGCGTAAGATGAGCTTCTGGTACGGTGCACGTTCTAAGCGTGAAATGTTCTACGTAGAAGACTTTGACGGCTTAGCGGCTGAAAACGACAACTTCGTATGGCATGTGGCCCTGTCCGATCCTCAACCTGAGGATAACTGGGATGGTTACACAGGTTTCATCCATAACGTATTGTATGAAAACTACCTGAAAGACCATGAAGCGCCAGAAGATTGTGAGTTCTACATGTGTGGACCTCCAATGATGAACGCGGCCGTGATCGGTATGTTGAAAAATCTTGGTGTCGAAGACGAAAACATCCTATTGGATGACTTCGGCGGCTAATGTGAATTAGCCCAAGGTGAGAAGAGTTGCAGATGTGGAGTAAAGCTCTCATCTGCAACTTTTGCATTAAAGGGCATCCAAAAGAGTTGTTAGTCACTATGTTTAAAACCCTAGCGTTAAAAACCCCTGTGTTAAAAACCTCAGTGTTGAAGCATTCAGTGAACTGGCTGGTCCTTGTAGGTCTAGCCTTTTTTATTTCAGCCTGTAGCAAACAGGATGAGGTTATCTCCCTCGCGGGTAGCACAATGGGCACGACTTACCACATTAAAGTGGTTCCTAATGAGCAAATGCCCACGGCCCAGCTATTGCAGGCCGAAATTGACCTAGCCCTAGAGCAAGTCAATAACCAGATGTCGACCTATCGACCTAATTCAGAATTGTCCCGTTTCAACCAGTTACCGCTTGAGCAAAGTGTCGAAGTGTCGCCGGATACTGTCAAAGTGGTTAAAGAAGGCATGCGTTTGTATCACGTGACAGACAAAGCCTTAGACATTACCTTAGGGCCGCTGGTGAACTTATGGGGATTTGGCCCCGATAAGCGCCCAACCAAAGTGCCGACTCAAGCCGAGATTGATGCAGCTAAGGCTAAAACGGGTATCAGTGAGCTTTCTATCGAAGGCAATCGCTTAAGCAAGCATAACGCCCATTTGTACGTGGATTTGTCATCTATCGCCAAGGGCTTTGGCGTGGATAAAGTGGCTACTATTTTAGATAAATATCACGCAACGGGTTACTTAGTTGAAATTGGTGGCGAGCTGAGCATTAAAGGCACCAAAGGCGATGGCAGTTCGTGGCGTGTCGCCATAGAGAAGCCGACCGATGAGGGCATGGCGGTACAGCAGGTGATTGAACCGGGCACTATGGCCATGGCGACGTCTGGGGATTACCGCAATTATTATGAGGAAGAAGGTCAACGTTTTACCCATATAATCGATCCGCGTACCGGTTTGCCTATCAATCATAAGTTAGCATCTGTGACCGTTTTGCATAAAGAATGTATGACGGCCGATGGTTTTGCGACGGCGATGATGGTTTTAGGCACAGAAGCGTCATTGGAGCTTGCCAAGAAAGAACACTTGGCGATAATGCTAATAGAAAAGCAAGGCGAAGGATTTAAAGTCTACTACAGTGACGCCTTCAAGCCTTTCCTTAAGTAGTTGGAGTTAACATGAGCACTTTTATCGCGGCATTTGTGATTTTATTACTGTTCTTTTTGCTTATGTCGATAGGTTATCTCATCAAGCGCAAAGCCGTTGAAGGAAGCTGTGGCGGTTTAGGTGTATTAGGGATTGAAAAAGCCTGCGATTGTGATGATCCCTGCGACAAGCGTAAGCGTCGTATGGCCGCTGAAGAAGCGCGCCGAGCGAAGTTAACCAAAGACCGGATCATTTAATTATCCGCTTCAACTAAAATAGCCTCCTCTGGAGGCTATTTTTTTGCCTCAAATTTAGCATCGTTAAAATTAATCCTTGATTTATGAGGAGGATAGCAGGCTAATCTAAGCGATAATGAGAATGCTTTTTATCCTTAAGTTTGTGAAAAATAAAGAAAATTTGAGTTAGCTTGAAAACTGTACTAGGCTAGAAGCTTGATTTAGATCAATCTTTCACTCATATCAAGGATCGTAACTTATGAAAGGTCATCCAAAAGTGGTGGGACAACTCAATCGGGTGCTTACCTGTGAGTTAACGGCCATTAACCAATATTTTCTCCACGCTAGAATGTTTAAACATTGGGGGCTGGAGAAGCTTAATCACGTCGAATACAAGAAATCCATCCAAGACATGAAACACGCCGATAAGCTTATCGAGCGAGTGTTATTTTTGGAGGGATTACCCAATCTGCAACAGCTTGAAAAGCTTCGTATTGGTGAGCATGCCCAAGAGATGCTCGATTGCGATTTAGCCATGGTACAAGAGCAACTTACATTGCTGCGGGATGCCATTACGTTATGCGAAGCTGAGCAAGATTATGTCAGCCGTGATCTGCTGGAAGATATCCTTGAAGATGAAGAAGAGCATTTAGATTGGCTTGAATCGCAGCAAGAATTAATTGGCTTAACGGGTATTCAAAATTACCTACAATCGCAAATTAGTGAGTCATAGGAGCAGAATATGAAAGGTGATAAAGACGTCATCGATGCGTTAAATCGACTCCTAACAGGGGAGTTATCGGCGATGGATCAGTATTTTGTCCATGCTCATATGTACGAAGATTGGGGACTCAACGAACTTTATGAGCGTATTGCCCATGAGTCGGATGATGAGAAAGCCCATGCCGCAAAACTGGTGCAGCGTATCTTATTCCTCGAAGGTGTGCCCAATGTGGCTGCAAGGGAAGCGCTCAATATTGGCTCGACTGTCGAAGAGATGCTGCGTAACGATCTTGCCTATGAATATAAAGTTGCCGATGATTTACGCAAAGTCATCGCGTTGTGTGAGCAGAAAAAAGATTATCAAACCCGTGAGATCTTGGAAGTGTTACTCGACGATACTGAGTCTGACCATATGTATTGGCTTGAGAAGCAGCTCGGTTTAATTGACCGCATTGGTTTAGCGAATTATCTGCAAACTAAGATGTAACAATATCCGATTGCGCGGCTCAAGCATAAAGGCCAGTCATTTTATGACTGGCCTTTGTTTTGGGATTTTGAGTATTTAGTCTAACACTCTGTAAAAATTAGCTGTAGTAATGAGATGTTCTGTTTGAGGTGGATTGTTTAGCGATTCCTGTTATTTCATTAATATCTATTCTTTACAAATACTTGTTTACGTTTTTTCTCATCATTTTGGCTGTTGTTGGCGGGTAAAAATTGTTACCGTGTGAAGCTGTTTTTGCAGGCTTTTATGTTAAGTGGTTGGTTAACCAGACGGGAAGATGAATGAGATATATAAAACGTTCTCTAAGTTTGCAGTTAGTGGTAACTATCGTCGGTGCCCTCGCTGTACTGCTTACTTTAGTTGCTGCTTTGCTCGTGAATAAAGAAAGTAATAATACACGTAAGCAGGTGGATGCCGACATTTCGGCACTTGTAGCTCTCAAGGCGAATGAGATTGGTGGTTACTTTGTTGCCAAGGGGCAAGTAATCCACTCGGTATTTGCCGAGCCTAGGCTTATCAACTGGTTTAGTCAGTATCATGCCCGGGGCAGTAATCTGGCGCAGGATCAGCAATATCAAGATATTATTCGTTATTTTCGCTCGTTTTCCGACCGTGATAGCGATGTGAAATCAGTATTCTTTGGTTCGGCAAACACCTTTGAGTATTTTGATCTTAATGGACGCTTCGATGGCGATCCTGATTATTACACTAATAAGCGTCCTTGGTGGCAGGAGGCGATTGACCAGCGTAGCTTGTTTGTGGGCGATCCTGCGGTCGATGCCAACGATGGTTCTATTTCTGCAACGGTTAAAACCCCAGTCTATAGTGCTAATGGCGAACTTATTGGCATTGGTGGTATGGATATTCTGATCGATACCATTGGTAAAAACCTGTTAGCACCGATTAAATACCGCAACTATGGCCAAGCCTTCCTGATGACGGATGAAGGTAAGCTTGTGTATTTCCCTGGATTCTCGGATAAATTCCCGCCGGGCTCACTTGCTAATCAGGTTGATAGCCAATTTAAAGATACCTCCGGTTTTACAGCATTAATGCAACAAATGCAGCGCGAGCCTCAGGGGTTTGCCGAGGTCAGTTTTAATGGCGTATCACAGCGAGTGACCTTTGTGACTGTAGGCGGTGATTATCCTAAGCAGAAATGGCACTTAGCCTTTATGTTGCCCCATGAAGTAATTGAAGCGCCTGTTACCAAAGCCTTTTGGAATGCTTGTTTTGTTGCCTTGGGGATTATGCTTTTGGTCGGCATTACTGTCTGGCTGATGTTATTGCCTTTTAGACGCCAGCTCAGCAAGTTACTCGATGCGATGGAAGACATTGCCGAGGGTGACAGTGACTTATCCCAACGCATTTTAATGGAACGGGAAGATGAGCTAGGTAAACTGGGTGATGCTTTCAATCGTTTTGCTGAAAAGGTTCAGCAAATGTTGCTGCATACCCGTAGCTTAACCCAAGAGGTCGGCACTGGAGTGATGGATGCGCGCCAAGTGTGTGATTTAGCTGTCTCGTCGGTATCATCGCAAAAACAACAAATCGATTCTGTCGCCACGGCAGCAACTCAAATGGCGCAGACGAGCCAAGAAATGGCGATAAGTGCTCAACGCGCAAATGATTTTGCCGAAAAGGCACAGACTCAGGCCCTTGGCGGTACGCAAATCGTGTCCCGTGCGACCGAAGGGATGAAGGCATTATCGGTTCAAGTCATCGAAGCGGCTAATGTGATTAAGCGGTTACGAAGCAGCTCAGAGCAAATTGGTGAAGTCTTGAGCGTGATCCGCAATATTGCCGACCAAACTAACTTGCTGGCGCTTAATGCGGCCATTGAGGCGGCGCGAGCGGGTGATCAAGGCCGAGGCTTCGCCGTTGTTGCTGACGAAGTGCGCACGCTGGCTTTGCGTACCCAAGATTCTACCGCCAATATTCAAGGCATTATCCAAACCTTGCAACAGAGTGCGCTTCAGGCTGAACAAGTGATGGAATCAGGGGTTGAGCAGGCAAGAGTAGGGCAAGACTTAACCACGCAAGTCGAACAAGCCCTCAGTGACATTGCCAGTGCGATTACGTCTATCCAGCAGCAAACGGTGGAAATTACCGTGGCGATAGGCCAGCAGGCAGTGGTTGCCGATGAAGTGGCGCAAAACGTGGTGAGCGTGCGTGGTTTATCCGATCAATCCCTATTGTCGAGCCAAGATCTCTCCCAAAGTCTACAAGGATTTGAGCAAGCAACTCGAGAACTGACACGTAATATTGGTCAATTTAAAATTTAAACGCTGTTGTTTTAAAACCAAAGGAGCCTTAGCACTCCTTTGGTTTTTTTGGGAATGTTATGCTTGGATAAGGATGCTTGAGTCGATAGATGAACTTCGCGACTGCGTAAATATGTCCTAGATACTTGATTACTGTTTTTATATACAGTATTTTGGGTGTTGGAGGAACCTTTAGTGCGAAAAATCATTCATGTTGATATGGATTGCTACTTTGCTGCGGTGGAAATGCGAGACTTTCCCGAATACCGTGGTAAACCGCTGGCCGTTGGTGGGAGCCGTGAGCGGCGAGGGGTTATCAGCACCTGTAATTACGAAGCGCGCCGATTTGGTGTGCGCTCTGCTATGGCAACAGCTTATGCGCTTAAACTGTGCCCAGACTTAATTCTTGTCCCCGGTCGAATGCAGGTCTATAAGGATGTATCGCAACAAATTCGCGCAATCTTCTCTCGATACACTGAATTGATTGAACCCCTCTCCCTCGATGAAGCCTACTTAGATGTTAGCGATTGCAAGCTGTTTAAGGGCTCTGCAACTCTGATTGCTGAAGCGATTCGCCATGATATTTTGGCCGAAACAGGGCTTACTGCTTCGGCTGGCGTTGCTCCTGTTAAATTCCTCGCCAAGGTGGCCTCTGACTTAAATAAACCTAATGGTTTGTATGTTATTTCGCCCGACAAGGTTCCTGAGTTCATTAAAACCTTATCCCTACGCAAGATCCCCGGTGTGGGGAAAGTCACCGCAGAAAAACTTTCCTCTTTGGGGTTAAATACTTGCGGAGATATACAAACTTATCCAAAACAAGACCTTATTACTCGTTTTGGCAAATTTGGTGCCGTATTAATTGAAAGATCCCATGGGATTGATGAGCGTGGGTTATCAGTGAGTCGCGAGCGTAAATCTGTCGGCGTTGAAACTACGTTGGCGCAGGATATTTATACCCTCGAGCAGTGCCAGCAAGTGATGTCTGGATTAATACAAGAGTTATCAACTCGCCTAAGTCGTAGTGCCAAGGATCGACAAATCCATAAGCAGGTGGTGAAGCTTAAATTCAGTGACTTTAAACAAACAACCATTGAACATCGCAGTAATGATGTGTCTGTGATGATGTTTTACGAATTATTATCCCAGGCAATGACAAGGCAAGAAGGGAGGGGGATTCGGCTACTCGGCGTGGCTGTGGGACTTACTGATAAATCACCGATTGCGAAGGTTGATCCATTGCAAACCCAACTCGCGTTATCAATTTAATCAATCTCATCCCTTACACGTTATCAATCGCTATAACTTAAAGCGGCTGACTAAGGCTGTTAGTTCATTCGCCATGGTTGAAAGTTGGATACTTGCAGCATGGATTTCGTCTGTTGTATGTCGACTCTCTTCTGATTGCTCTGCAATATGCTGAATATTGTGATGGCTTTCGTTTTCCATTATTGACTGTGCTTTCGCGGCAAGCGCGATTTGATTATTCATTTCGCTGATTTCGCTCACCATTTCCGCAATATGAGCCAAAGCTTCTCCAGCATTGCTGGCGGCTTCCACACTAGCAATCGCTTTTTGATTACCTATATTGATAGCTGCAACGGCACTTTGAGTGCCATTTTGGACATTCGCTATCATCAGTTTTATTTCCTCCGTTGATTGATGGGTTTTGGAGGCGAGAGAGCGCACTTCATCGGCCACGACGGCAAAACCTCGGCCTTGTTCTCCTGCACGAGCGGCTTCAATAGCAGCATTTAGGGCAAGTAAATTGGTTTGTTCGGCGATAGCTTGAATCACTTCAAGTACTTTTCCTATGTGCTGCCCTTCGAGCTCTAGCTTGTTAATTTGGTTTTCTGCTTGGCTAACATCTTGGGCGAGTTGTCGGATAACAGCTATGGTGTTTTGTACTTTTTCTTGGCCTGTGGCGGTATAGTTGTCAGCCTGTTTAGCCGCCTCTGCTGCATGGTTAGCGCTGCTTGAAACCTCTTGCACAGAGGCTGCGATATGGTCGCTTGCATCAGCCACTTTCCGAGTCGTTTCTTCCTGTGTCCTTAAGGTTTGCTTGGCCATTTCGCTGGCGTGGGCAAGCCCTTGTGCTGATAGCGTAAGCCTGGCGGTCGAGTCTTTAAACTGCGAAATAATACTATGCAGATTGTCCAGGAAATGATTAAAGGCACGGGCTAAGTCTCCAAGCTCATCCTTGGAGGTTAAGTTAATCCTTGCTCTTAAGTCTCCATCACCATCGGTAATATCATGAATTTTCGCCAATAAAACAGCGAGTGGCCGACTAATTAATTTAGGTAATGCTATGACATAGATGGCGCAAATAATAATGCTGATTGCAAGGGCGACAAGTTGTAGTTTTTGTCCTTCTAGGGCATCAGCTTCAACTTGTTCTACGGCACCCTTTGTATGGCTATTTAGCTCATCGGTCAAATGACTGATTTGTACATGGAGCTTATCAAAGAGGGTTGCACCTTGACCAAAGCTTAAATCTATTGCTGTGGTGCGACCATTTCGGCCATTGTTAGTGCGTTGATTACTAATTTCATTGGTTATTTTTTGCCATTCATTAAAGGTTTGGGTTAACTCTGTGAGTTGATTTAGAGCCTGCTGGCTTGTTGTTACCTTGGCAAAATGTGTTAAGTGTTGGTTGACTAGCTCAATACTTTGGTTGTGTTGCTTCAAAAGTTGGTTGTAGGAGTCTGTTCCAACATTAACAAACATTAGACTTCTTTCTGCCACTTGCGCTTGGTATAACTCTTTATCCGCTTGTAGCAGCAGGGATTGACTAGGTAAATATTCTAATGCCAGTTTATCTGCACTTTGTTTTAGTGCTTTTAGGCCCACAATCCCTGTGAAAGATGCAAAAATAACGACCCCAGCAAGTAGTAGACTCGGGTAGATAAGTTTTTGGTTTATTGATAGATCCTTATACCAACGCATATATGATTTCCTTGAGATCAGCTAGGATGAGTAGCGTATTAAAATCAATGTTGCCGTTAGTACTTACTTGCCAAATTCATCAAGGTTAATCCCTATCGTTATTGCGCCAATGGCAGTGTCACCATCCATAACAGGGATAGATATTTGCACTAAATAGGCTTGTGAGCTGGTATCAAATTTAACGGGGCCAATATGTTTGTCCCCTTTTCCATTTGCGAAGGATTTTTGCCACTTATCTTCATCACCCTGCCAATAGTCAGAGGTTTTAGCTGTCATAGCGACGTTAGCCCCTTGATTATCCATTAGGAAAATTTCTTGGTAATAAGGCTTACTTGCTTCGAAGGTTGTTAAGAATTTGGCTGCATCATTACTCATCAATGATGACATAAAGGGATCGATACCTTCAGTGGCTATCCACTTTTGGTCGAGTTCTTTGATGGAATCTAAACTTTTTCCCTGAGCATTTTGTGCTTTTACTGCTGTAACAAGTACAGGCTCTCTTCCTAATGGCATTAAGGTGTTTGTTAAATCTATGACTTCTTGCGGCACTTCTTCGGCAAAACTCATGTGACTGATGAAAACTAATAGGGCGGCAGAAACAATTTTTCCTAGTTTCATGATCTCTTTCCTTAAGCTAGCAAGTTTATAAAGATGTAGCTAAATGCCACTAGTTTTATGGGGTTGCTAAACAACTATAGTAGAGAATCAAAATTGTTGATGGGAATTAACACCTTATTTCTATCTGAAAAAACAATAAAAAAACCGCGCATACTATGCGCGGTTGAGTCTGAGGAGAGTTTACTT
The DNA here is from genome assembly GCF_016859145.1 of Shewanella sp. LZH-2. Classification (NCBI taxonomy): domain Bacteria; kingdom Pseudomonadati; phylum Pseudomonadota; class Gammaproteobacteria; order Alteromonadales; family Shewanellaceae; genus Shewanella; species Shewanella sp. LZH-2. Next base: position 3,537,112 of record NZ_CP069350.1, on the reverse strand, counting down.
AGGCCTTAGCAGGAATGCGCTCTAGCACGGCTAATAGTAGATCCCAGTACTGACCTACGGTGGTGATATTGACCATTTCATCCGGGCCGTGCGGATAACGGATGGTCGGGCCAATCGACACCATGTCCATTTCTGGATAGGGCTTTTTAAACAGACCACATTCAAGGCCAGCGTGGATCACCATGATAACGGGTTCTTTGTTGTAGATTGACTCATAGGTTTCACGCACAATTGCCATCACCGGCGAAGTGTTGTCTGGCTTCCAACCCGGGTAAGCGCCGCTAAGTTCAATATCTGCACCCGCTAAGTTGGTTAACGCAGTAAGCATGCCTTCAACTTGGCTACGGCCAGAATCGATGAGCGAGCGAATTAAGCAAAGAATGCTGACTTCTTCATCGTTAGTGCTGATCACACCAACGTTGAGTGAGGTTTCGGTTACGCCAGTTACTTCATCACTCATGCGCATTACCCCGTTAGGGCAAACATGCAATAAGTCGATAAGGGTATTTTGGCTGTTTTCGCTCATCACGCGTTTTGGCGTTGGGATTTCGCTCAATACTAAGCGCATATCTGGGTCGGCAATGGCCAGTTCGGCGCGGACTAAGGCTTCAAAAGCCCGGACTTTTTCATTCAGTGCATCGACATTTTCAGCAGGTAACATAAAGCTGATATTGGCTTCGCGTGGGATAGCATTACGCAGTGAACCACCGGTAAATTGGGTTAACTCTAGGGCTAACTCATCGGCATTTTCGAACAGGAAGCGCGCCAAAATCTTGTTGGCGTTGCCACGACCCAAATGGATGTTTACCCCAGAGTGACCACCTTTTAAGCCCGATAAATGCAGGCTAAATGATGCATAACTTTGCTCCGACGCTTGCCATACCATAGGCAAAGTGATCTGAGCATCGACGCCGCCAGCGCAGCCCATGTAGATCTCACCTTCTTGCTCTGAGTCTGTATTGATCAAAATTTCAGCATCGAGCATACCTGCTTGTAGTCCAAAGGCGCCTGTCATACCGGCTTCTTCGTCAATGGTGAGCAGTACTTCGAGTGGACCGTGTTTGATGTCATCTGAGCCTAAAATCGCTAAGGCCGATGCCATACCAATGCCATTGTCGGCGCCTAAGGTTGTGCCTTTGGCTTTTACCCAGTCACCGTCAACATAGGCTTCGATAGGATCTTTGATAAAGTCATGCACTTTGTCGGCATTCTTTTGCGGCACCATATCGATGTGAGCTTGGATCACGACGATTTTGCGATCTTCCATTCCAGCCGTTGCGGGTTTGCGAATGATTAAATTACCGACGGCATCTTCTACTACATCGAGTTGTTTGCTCTTAGCCCAGGCTTGGATGTGTTGGCTGAGTGCTTGTTCATATTTGGAAGGGTGGGGAATCGCACAGATTTGTTCGAACCATTGCCATAAAGGCTGTGGGTATAACTGACTTAACGCTGTCACAGAAGGTCCCTCATCAGGTCTTGTGGGTATGGGGCAAATTTTGGCTAATCCTAACACATTCTGCTCGGGCGATTAATCATCTCGATAACTCCGTGTGCGTTTGTGGCAGCGAAAGTTGCCACCCTCTGTATTTTCGATAGTGGCAAAGCGATTTTTTGATTGGTAATTAAGCGTTATAGCGGGAATAATGCTGGCACAATAATGAAAAAGGATGGGTCATGTTTCAAGTTAACTTTATTGATGTACAAGCAGAAAATGCCATTTTTGATGGCGAAGGTTGGGATGCGGTTGTGGTGGTCACACCGGATCTCGTTTCTATCGGAATTGATGAGATCAGTTTGTTGGCTGAGCACGGTGCTAAGGTCGATAAGCGGGTTGGTAAGAGCCCGACGTTACTATTTGCACCGGGTTTAGCCGGTGGCCGTTTAATCATTGCGCCCGTCACTCAAGTGACTGATGATTATGCCGATGTGCGTATTTATGGCGATGCGGCAAGAGCCGCGATTGCTATCGCCAAAGACGCGGGGGCTAAGCGTCCGCTGCTTTATGTTGTTCCTTCAGCAACCCCTAAGTTTGGTTTTGCGACCGAAGTCGCGGCGTTGGCCTGTGGTCAAGAATTATGGCAAACCTTAGAGTTACGTGAGGCGACAGGCTTAACGCCGGCCTTTGAAGCGATAGGTTTATTGTCGTTATCATCTGAAAAGAGTCAATTGCTCAACGCATTAGAAGCAGGCCGCGTATTAGCGCGGGATTTATGTGGCACTGAACCTGAGCGTATGTCGGCGAAGGCCTTTGCCGAATACTGTTTGCAAGCCTTTAAAGGCAGTGTGATCAAAACAGCAGTAGTTGAAGATCGGGATATCCTCGAGCGAGATTATCCACTATTAAGTGCGGTGGCGCGTTCTTCCTTTGCTGTTGGGCGGCATCAACCGCGGGTGGTGAAACTCGAGTATTTGCCCGAGGGCGAAATCACCCGTACCTTCTTATTTGCTGGCAAAGGTGTGGTCTACGATACTGGCGGCGCCGATCTGAAAGTCGGCGGCGCAATGGCCGGCATGAGCCGCGATAAAGGCGGCGCCGCTGCTGTGGCTGGGTTATTTAAAACCTTGTCTATGCTTAAGCCTAAAGGGATCCGGGTGATTGCCGAACTGGGTTTAGTGCGTAATAGCATTGGCAGCGAAGCGTTTGTCACCGATGAAATTATCACCAGCCATGCGGGCGTGCGGGTACGCATTGGTAATACCGACGCTGAAGGTCGTTTAGTGCTGGCTGATTTGCTCAGTCATCTGCGTATTAAAGCGGTAACGGCTGTTAAGCCTGAGCTGTTTTCGGTTGCGACGCTCACGGGACATGTGGTGCGCTGCTACGGTAATTATCCCGCGGCGGTTGAAAATGCGGTCGCCAGTGGTGCACTGTGCGCGCAGACACTTGCGTCACAAGCGAGCCACTGGGGCGAACCCTTTGAGGTTTCCACATTACGCCGTGAGGATTTTGCCAAGATCCGCGAAGTGTCTGGGGCGGCTGATATTTTATCTTCAAACAATGCGCCGTCTTCAGTAACTGCCCGCGGGCATCAATATCCTGCAGCCTTTCTACTTAAGGCGTCAGGTCTGTTTGAACACAGTGTTAATGCCGCTATTCCTTTAGCTTACACACACTTAGATATTGCGGGCAGTGCCACAGAGGGCGATCCGCTCTACGGTAAACCCACTGCCAGCCCCTTGGTTAGTTTGTATCAATATCTGATCAATCGTTAACGAAATAATGTAACAAATGGAAATAATTCTGTAATATCTTATTTATTAGGTGGTTACAGGATTATTCCTGTTTTTATGTGATGCAGGTCGCCAATATTTTTGATGGTTTGTGTAATTTAATTACATTAAAAAGCCTTAATCAAAATAAATACAAAAAAAGCTTGTAATAAAACTACGAAAACATATAATAGTTTTCGTGGACAGGGCATTAAGCCTTTCCCCTCTAGTCTATCCAGGATGGATACCCTTCTCCAAGGACCCGAGTGACAAGTCGTCTCAACGGATTTGAGAATCTCTAGTTCCAAGGAACCGAGCCAAGCTTTACTAGAGTACTTAATCTCAACTTTACTTAGGAGTAATTGACTATGTCTTATACAGGCAACAACCATTTTTATTGGCAAAATACTTGGTTTAACACTGATGTTTTGCGTGGCGGTTTATTCGCTATGAGCTTTAAGGGCTAACTATCCCTTTAAATCTAGTTTCCATCATCCATCAACCTTTGTATCGCCTTTTTGGGCGTGTTTAGACTCAAGTAGCATATCGGTGTTTTTGCATGGGTATGCCAGGTTTTTCCCGCTAGCGCGGTAATGTACTTCCCCGAAAGGGACGCTTGAAACATGTCTTGCCTGCTCATTGAGCAGGCTTTTTTTTAGCTTTTTTCTGTCGTTATGACGCAATGACTCTCATTTCTTCCCATAAACGTAAAATTTTTTGCGGCCATCTTGCGATGACTACTCTTCGCAATAGTTAATTTAATTAGTTGTTTTTAAAACATAAAACCTTGTCATTAATCTATTCATCTTTTTGTACGACTTAAGAATGATGAATTTGTTACATTTGTCACATAAAATACAAATGCAAATCGTTCTCAATGGTGTTACCGTATGCGCACCTTGACGAAACTTGCTGAACGACTATGCGTTTTAATCTACTTCCTCTGGCGGCTGCGGTCACACTAGCCTTGAATCCTTTGGCATTGATGGCCGAAGAACAAACCTCTTCTAAAACAGAGGCACAAGATCAAAATATCGAAAAAATCACAGTGATGGGTAAATACACTGTGAGTCGCAATATTGATACCGCGACAGGTCTAGGACTCACATTACGAGAAACGCCTCAGTCGGTCAGCATCATGACGGCAGATCGAATTGAAGATCAGGCGTTAAATACTGTGGTCGATGTGGTCAACAACACTGTGGGTTTATCATCTTCAAAAACCGACAATGTGCGTAACGGTTTTTCGGCCCGCGGTTTTACCGTGCAAAACTATCAAATTGATGGTGTGCCTTTATCTTGGAGTTTAGGCGGTGATGCTGGCGAAACGGTATCAGATGTGTCTATCTACGAGCGCGTTGAAGTCGTGCGTGGCGCTACCGGATTATTAACGGGTGCTGGCGATCCTTCTGCCTCGATTAACTTAGTGCGTAAGCATGCTGACAGTTCTGATCTTAAAGGTTATGTGGATGTCGCCACTGGAAGTTGGGATAAAAAACAAGTCACCGCGGATGTGTCTAATGGTCTGAATGAAGACGGCAGTGTGCGTGGCCGTTTGGTCGCTAAGTATGTGAATAGCGATTCCTATCAAGATCTATATCAAGACCGTAAAACCATTCTCTATGGTGTTGTCGATAGCGATATCACCGCCAACACTTTACTGCGTGTCGGTGGTAGCTATAACCACAACGATCCGAAAGGGGCGATGTGGGGCGCGTTGCCCGCCGTCTTTAGCGATGGTTCTGCCACAGATTGGGATACATCGACCACTACAGCCGCCGATTGGAGCCGCTGGGAAACTAAAAACATTAACTACTTTGCTAACCTAAATCATTACTTTAGCAATGGCTGGCAATTGGTGGCTAACTACAACCGCATGGAATATGAAACCACCACTAAGATGATTTACATGTCGGGTTTACTCGATAAAGACACGGGGGCGGGGCTTAGTGGTCAGCGTTATCACAGCCATGGTGAAAGTAACTCGAATAACTTTGATGTGCAGCTTAAAGGCGACTATGACCTCTTTGGTCAAACCCATGAGTTTGTGACGGGAGCTTTGTATAGTAAGCAAAAATCTTACGCTGATACCTATGAGCCTATCCGTGACAATATGACGGGTTGGGACTCACAAGTGGTCGATAACTTCTACGAATGGCAACAAAATCAGTTTGCCGAGCCTGAATGGTCGAGCAACGCGAACCGTCAGCTCAATATGGATACCGAGCAAAAAGGTTTCTACGCGGCGACCCGCTTGACCATTACCGATGATTTTAAACTGATTGCCGGTGGACGTATTTCAAGCTGGAACCGTGAAGGCGTGAGCTATGGTACCGATACTAACTTTGGCGATGATGGCGTATTTGTGCCCTATGTTGGCGCTTTATACGATATCAATAAAGAGCACCGGATTTACGCCAGCTATACCGGGATTTTTAATCCGCAGAATAAACAGGATGCAAGTGGCGATTATCTTGAGCCATTAGAGGGGAAAGCATATGAGATTGGTTTAAAAAGTGCGTATTTAGATGACCGTCTGCATACATCGTTAGCATTGTTTAAAATCGATCAGGATAACTTTGGTAAACAAGACCCGGACTTTGTACCGACTGAAGAGCAAATCGCCAACGGCCAAACGACCGCATACTATGCTATCCAAGGTACGGAAAGTAAGGGCTTCGAGTTAGAAGTGGTTGGGGAGTTTATCGACGGTTGGAATATTTCAGCTGGCTATTCACAATTTAAAGCCGAAGATGCTGAAGGAAATAAGTTGGATACAACCAGTCCACGTAAGCAATTTAAACTGTTTACTACCTATCAATTTGTGGATTTATTGCCAGAGTTAACCATTGGTGGTGGAGTGAATTGGCAAAGCGACAGTTATTCTACAGGTGGCAATGTCACTATCACGCAGGATGCCTATTCTTTGGTGAATCTAATGGCGCGCTACGATCTGGCTGAAAACATGGATTTGCAGTTTAACGTAGAGAATTTGCTGGATGAGAAATATTACGCTTATATGTCAACCTCTAATTATTTGCCAGAAGCTTACAGTGTGTATCACTACGGTGCTCCACGTAACTTTACCGTCAGCTTTAACTATCGCTTTTAAGCATTTTCCCCGTTGAACTCAAAAAGCCGGTGCCCTTAATGGCGCCGGCTTTTTGCTATCGACTTCAATCCCATTGGCTGCGCAGATGCAGCCTAATATGCCTGTATGGGAAAACCATTGTACTGTTTTGTGATTATTTCGCTTTAAAAACAATACGCTGTTAATCCTGAACGACGTTTGAATTTTTCCTAGATTAAGACTGGTATGCTAACCCCTATTTACAGTGAACTTTAATGTAAATTAAGTGCGGTGGTTTTTTGTTCTGTTTAGCGATTTCTATCAATAAAATCCCTATCAATTTTCTGGCCTGACCAGCACAAACTCCCTATAATCCCCTGCGAAAAACACTGCTACATAGTGTTTACATTTTTAGACCCTACCTACTTAAAAATAAAAGGAACCCAGTTCCATGTTAGAAAAGCTGTTCAAACTGAAACAAAATCAAACGAGCCTCAAGCAGGAAGCGATAGCAGGTTTGACAACATTTATGACGATGGCCTACATCATTTTTGTGAATCCCATGATGTTAGCCGATGCGGGTATGGATCATGGCGCCGTGTTTGTGGCTACCTGTTTAGCTGCGGCCGTAGGTTGTATCGTGATGGGTCTGATGGCGAATTATCCTATCGCGCTCGCCCCAGGTATGGGACTCAATGCCTTTTTTACCTACACTGTGGTGGGTGAGATGGGCTACAGCTGGGAAACGGCACTCGGTGCGGTTTTCTTATCGGGGATCTGCTTTCTAATCCTATCTTTAGTGCGTATTCGCGAGTGGATTGTTAACAGTATTCCTATGTCGCTGCGTATTGGTATTGCTGCGGGTATTGGTCTGTTCTTAGCGCTGATCGGCCTTAAGAGTGCAGGCATTGTAGTGGCAAGCCCTGCAACCTTAGTGACCATGGGCGATATTACTGCGTTTCCGGCGGTGATGGCTGTATTAGGTTTCTTCCTGATTATTGCTATGGTGCAGCGTGGCATGAAGTCAGCGGTGATTTTAAGTATCCTGATCATTACTGGGCTTGGATTGGTGTTTGGCGATGTGCATTACAACGGCATCGTCTCTATGCCGCCTTCAATTGCGCCCACGTTTATGGCGATGGATTTATCCCAAGTGTTTGAAGTAACGATGCTCTCAGTGGTGTTTGCCTTCTTATTTGTGGATTTGTTTGATACTTCAGGCACCTTGGTTGCGGTTGCACAGCGTGGTGGCTTTCTCGATGAAAAGGGCCGTTTACCTCGATTAAATCGTGCCTTAACCGCTGACAGTTTAGCGACGATTGCAGGTGCAGCCTTAGGGACTTCAACCACCACCAGTTATATCGAAAGTACCGCTGGGGTGAGTGCGGGCGGTCGAACTGGCTTAACGGCGGTCGTGGTTGGTTTGCTGTTTATCTTGGCATTATTTTTATCGCCTTTAGCAGGGATGATCCCCGCCTATGCCACGGCAGGTACACTGTTCTATGTGGCTATTCTGATGATGTCAGGGTTGGTTCACGTTGAATGGGAAGACTTAACTGAGGCTGCGCCTGTAGTCGTGGTGTGTATCTTGATGCCGCTGACCTTCTCGATTGCGACGGGGATTGCACTGGGAATTATTTCCTATGCGGCCATCAAACTGTTAACGGGTCGGTTTAGCGATTTAAATATCGGTGTGCTGGTGCTCGCAGCGATGTTTATTGCCAAATTTATTTACGGCTGATACTTAGAACGAGTTGCCGTTTAAGGGATATTTTTTGAGGGTCATCTAATCGATGGCCCTTTTTAATGCGCGATCCCAAGCAGAATTGAAAATTTCTACCCGCATCCAGCCCTCTGACTACCAATTATCTAGCGGATTAGGTATAAGGATTGTCCGGTTATTTTCTACAAATGAATAATGAACTTAAGTGAGATAGCGTATCGCCGCGTGGTGGTGAAGTTGGGGACGAGTGTGCTGACTTCTGGCAGTAAACAGCTAGATAAAGCCCATATGGTTGAGCTTGCTCGTCAAATGGCCGCACTGATGAGATCAGGGGTCGAAGTCGTATTATGTACTTCTGGGGCAATTGCCGCAGGACGCGAACATCTCCAATACCCGGTATTGCCCGACACTATGGCTAACAAACAGTTATTAGCCGCTGTCGGGCAGAGTCAGCTTATTCTTGCTTGGGCGCAACTCTTTAGCATCTACGGTTTACATGTGGGGCAATTGCTGTTGACCCGTGCAGACCTACACGATAGAGAGCGCTATTTGAATGCCCGCGATACGCTTAATGCTTTGCTGGCACACAATATTATCCCCATCATCAATGAAAATGATGCGGTTGCAACTAACGAAATCAAAGTGGGTGACAACGACAACTTGTCAGCGCGCGCAGCATTGCTGTGTGATGCTGATCTGTTGATTTTGTTGACGGATCAAAAGGGCTTATTCGATGCTGATCCACGCACCAATCCCAATGCCAAATTGATTTCGCAGGTTGAGAAAATTGATGACAGTTTGCGTCTGTTAGCGGGTGGTTCGGTCTCGGGGTTAGGCACCGGGGGGATGTCGACTAAGCTCGAAGCGGCCGATATCGCTCGTCGTGCGGGGATTGAAGTGGTCATTGCCTCGGGCCATCATCCTGATGTGATTAAAAAGGTGGTCGCTAAAGAATCCATTGGCACCCATTTTAGTGCGATCGAAAATCCGTTAGAGAGCCGTAAACAGTGGATTTTAGCGGGACCCGCCGCCCAAGGTTCACTGGTGCTCGATGCGGGCGCCGTTAAAGCCGTGACCGAAAAAGGTCGCAGCCTGTTATCGAAGGGCATTATTGGCGTTAAAGGGGAATTTGAACGCGGGGCAACCCTGCAATTGGTTGACCAAAAAGGCAAAATCATTGCCAGAGGCATAACCCGTTACTGTGGTGAGGCCTTAGGGTTAATCGCAGGTAAACATTCCGACGAAATCGAGTCTGTACTCGGTTACGATTATGGTGACGCAATAGTGCACCGCAACGACATGGTCGTCTTATAAGCGAGGTCTGTTTTGAGTCAAACTAATCAAGCGCAATATTTACAACAACTGGGTAGTCAAGCTAAGCAAGCCAGCTATGCCTTGGCTAATCTTAGCGCCGCACAGAAAGCGGATTTACTCGAGGCGATTGCCGAGGCCTTGACGCAGAACACTCAGGCTATTCTTGCGGCGAACGCCAAAGACGTTGTAGCCGCAAAGGCTGATGGTTTGAGTGATGCGATGATCGACCGTCTATTACTGACCGAGTCGCGCCTAGCGGGGATTATCGGTGACATTAGCGATGTGGTTCGCCTTGCCGATCCCGTTGGCGAAGAGTTCGGTAGCCGAGTGTTGGACAATGGCTTAAGGCTCACGCGCCGCCGCGTACCGCTTGGTGTGATAGGGGTTATCTATGAGGCACGGCCGAATGTGACGGTCGATATTGCGGTGTTGGCACTTAAAACCGGTAATGCGGTGATTTTACGTGGCGGAAAAGAGACCCTCGAATCCAACAAACTGATTAGTGAAGTGATCCGTGGAGCGATTGCAAGCCAAGGGCTGCCTATCGATGCGGTGCAGCTGATTGATTCTCCCGATAGAGCCTTAGTCACAGAGCTACTTAAGCTCGACCAATATGTCGATATGATTGTTCCCCGTGGCGGACAAGCCTTACAGCGCCTTTGTGCCGAGCAAGCGACAATTCCGGTGATTTTAGGTGGCATTGGGATCTGCCATCTGTATGTCGATAAACATGCCGATCTTGAGCGGGCTCTTGAGGTGATTGCCAACGCAAAAGTGCAGCGCCCAACGGTATGCAATGCTCTGGATACCTTGCTGGTGGATAACGCCGTTGCCGAGCGCTTTGTGCCACAAATTGCCGAGTATTTACATCGTTTAGGTGTGCGTTTTTCGGTGTGTGAACAAAGCTATACACTGCTCGATGGGTTGGGGTTTGATATTTCCCCGGCAACGGAGCAAAGCTTTGCGACCGAATGGTTATCTTTGACCTTAGGCATTAAAGTGGTGAGTGATATTGATGCAGCAATTGCCCATATCCGTACCTATTCCAGTGGGCACTCTGAGGCGATTCTGACCGATGATATCCATGCTGCAACGTATTTTATGAATGAGGTTAATTCGGCCGCTGTGTATGTAAATGCCAGTACCCGCTTTACCGATGGCGGCCAATTTGGCCTAGGTGCCGAGGTGGCAGTGAGCACGCAAAAGCTCCATGCCCGTGGCCCAATGGGGCTTGAGGCGCTAACCACCTATAAGTGGTTAGCGTGGGGCGATTATACGAGTCGTTCATAGCCTGATTGGTACACTAAAAAGCCGCTGAAAAGCGGCTTTTTAGTGGTAAATCTTTATCTTAGTGGATAAGTGGGGTATAGGTGGCAATCAGCCATAAACATACAAAAGCGATTGACATCACTGTGGTGAATTTTCGAAAGGGCCGGATATATTCCAAGGTATAGAGAAAATACTTCTCTTGCACTTTGCGAGTCAGTAATACCGACGGAAGTAAAAAGCTGCAATAGAGCATCACCACCATGGTGGTAAAACCATTCCCCCAAAAATGCTCGTAGATAAAAAGGGCGATACACACCAGCATGGCAACCCAACCGATAGGGGTTATGCCATCTTCTTGATTCCAATGGGTTGATTTTTCCATATGACTATCCTTAGTCACTTAACCGATTGTTTAATTTATAGACGGTTAAGGGGGGCTTTTCAATGATTTTATGGATAGCGTGTAAAAGAATTTTCTAGACCGAGTTTAAGTTATAGGGTTTTAATATCGGCAAATGTTCCGCGGCACAACTTCGCTAAGTCATTTGCAGCGAGACATATCTCAAGCCCACGGCGACCAGCACTGACATAGATTTTGTCAAATTGCTTCGCACTTTCATCAATGATCGTTGGCAGCAGCTTTTTTTGCGCTAAGGGGCTAATCCCTCCAACCAAATAGCCGGAAGACTTTTGCGCTAAATCCGCATCGGCCATTTGCAGTTTTTTCTGGCCTAAACATTTGGCTACGGCTTTTAAATTGAGTTGATGATCAACTGGAACGAGCGCAACTGCAAGCGGCGGATGAGCTTTATCGGTCGCGACCAGTAAGGTTTTAAATACCTGCGCGGGAGCGAGGCCTAACACATTGGCGGCTTCTTCGCCGTAGGCGGCGCAGTGTGGGTCGTGGCTGTATTCTAAGATTTCAAAGGGGATTTTGGCTTTCTTTGCCATTTGTACGGCAGGTGTCATGCTTTACTCCTTGCGTCAATTTCTGGGGCAATAAAAGTCCGCCATAGTAGCTCTTTATTGGCGTTTAAAATGTTAGCTCGGGCATAAATTATCTATACCCGAGTAAGGCACCTTATCCGTTGCTTAGTCCGCAAGTTTGGTATTGAGTTTGGTTTTGCGCTCCAGATAGCGCGGGAATAATTGCTGCAACATCATGCCGCTTAAAATAAAGCCTAGGCCAATGTAGGTTGCGGTGGCGATGGTTTCTTGCAAAATCCAAGCGATAAAACCAATGGACATCACCGGCGATAAAAATACTAAGGTGCTGATATTGGCGGTGCGAGTCGCAGTTTTAAGCGCCATTAACCAGAGTACAAAGGTAATCCCCATTTCAAATAAGCCTACATACATCCCCGCCATTACGGCTTTAATGCTAAAGCTAGGGAGCGCATCGGTAAGTAACAGCGTGATGGTAATAAAGGGTAAACCGATTAAAAAGCTTAATAGCAGGCTGACCACTGGGTCACCTTGATCTTTAGTGTTCACAATCCAATATAGGCACCAGAGCAAAGTGCTGGTTAATGCAAGCCCAATCCCGAGTGGACTGTCGAAGCGAAAACCGCTGATATCGCCGCCGGTGGCAATAATAAATACCCCAGAGTAGGCAATCAGTGCCGCAATCATATCGCTCTTACGCAAATGTTGTTTTAGCAGTGGCGCAGCTAACAGCGGTAGCAATACCGCCCAGGTATAATTAAGTGACAGTGCCTGCTGGGCGGGTAACAGTGAATAGGCTTTAAACAGCACCACATAATAAAGAAAGGGATTAATCAGCCCAGTGATCAGATAAAAAGTCGGGCGACGCAACAGCTGCGCTTTAAGTAGCGGTAGCTTTTTTTGCCAAGCGAGAATGGCGCCAAGGGCGACGATAGAGGTGAGTACCGCCACAAACACCAGTTGCAACGGGCTATAAAATCCGAGGGCAATCTTAAAGGCGGTTGCCACCGTCGACCAGAGGAATACCGCACCCATGCCGTACACATACGCCAAATTTGAAGATTTCACACTCTTACCTTATGCACTTAAACCGCCACTCAATGTGCGCAGATTGAATAACAGCTATTGTTGATATGCAAGCGGATTTTACCGTTTTGAATATTTTATACAGCTGAGTTTTTCGAAAAGATAAATCAGAAAATTTTTTGTATGGCCCTTGTAATTAAATTCCCTGTCCCAATATAGGTGTTAAGGCTGAGAAGGTGGCCAACAGTGGACTTGAAAAAAATGCGTCCGGCCCCATATCAAAACCAACTTATTAATTTAGTTTGACAGAAATTTTTCGGAGGACCTCATGGGTAAAATTATTGGTATCGACTTAGGCACAACAAACTCTTGTGTAGCTGTCCTCGATGGTGGCAAAGCACGCGTATTAGAGAATGCTGAAGGCGATCGCACAACTCCGTCTATCATCGCTTACACCGATGATGAGACCATCGTGGGTCAGCCAGCAAAACGCCAAGCTGTAACTAACCCAAATAACACATTCTTCGCGATCAAGCGTTTGATCGGTCGTCGCTTCAAAGATGACGAAGTTCAACGTGACGTGAACATCATGCCATTCAAAATTATCCAAGCCGACAACGGTGATGCTTGGGTTGAATCACGTGGCAACAAAATGGCTCCACCACAAGTTTCTGCTGAAATCTTGAAAAAGATGAAGAAAACAGCAGAAGACTTCTTAGGTGAAGAAGTGACAGAAGCGGTAATTACCGTACCTGCATACTTTAACGATTCACAACGTCAAGCCACTAAAGATGCTGGCCGCATCGCAGGTCTTGAAGTTAAACGTATTATCAACGAACCAACGGCTGCAGCTCTGGCCTACGGTATCGACAAGAAGCAAGGCGACAACATCGTTGCAGTGTATGACTTAGGTGGTGGTACATTCGATATCTCTATCATCGAAATCGACAGCAACGACGGCGACCAAACCTTCGAAGTATTAGCGACTAACGGTGACACTCACTTAGGTGGTGAAGACTTTGACAACCGTTTAATCAACTACTTAGCTGACGAATTCAAGAAAGAGCAAGGCTTAGATCTGCGTAAAGATCCATTAGCAATGCAACGTCTGAAAGAAGCGGCTGAAAAGGCGAAGATTGAGCTTTCAAGCACCAACCAAACTGAAGTGAACCTGCCATACATCACTGCCGATGCAACAGGTCCTAAGCACTTAGTGGTGAAAATCACCCGTGCTAAGTTAGAGTCACTGGTTGAAGACTTAATCATTCGTACTTTAGAGCCATTAAAAGTGGCACTGGCTGACGCTGACTTATCAGTATCAGACATTAACGAAGTGATTTTAGTGGGCGGTCAAACCCGTATGCCTAAGGTTCAAGAAGCGGTTTCTAACTTCTTCGGTAAAGAACCTCGTAAAGACGTAAACCCAGACGAAGCCGTAGCCGTAGGTGCTGCGATTCAAGCGGGCGTACTGTCAGGCGACGTGAAAGACGTTCTGCTGTTAGACGTAACACCACTGTCTCTGGGTATTGAAACCATGGGCAGCGTAATGACCAAGCTGATTGAGAAAAACACTACTATTCCGACTAAGGCACAGCAAGTGTTCTCAACAGCCGATGACAACCAAAGTGCAGTAACCATTCACGTACTGCAAGGTGAGCGTAAGCAAGCGAGCGCGAACAAGTCATTAGGTCAATTTAACTTAGACGGTATTGAGCCAGCACCACGTGGCATGCCACAAATCGAAGTGATGTTCGATATCGACGCTGACGGTATTCTGCATGTTTCTGCAACCGATAAGAAAACCGGTAAGAAACAAAACATCACCATCAAAGCTTCTTCTGGCTTAAGCGAAGAAGAAGTGGCGCAAATGGTACGTGACGCTGAAGCACACGCTGAAGAAGACAAGAAGTTTGAAGAGTTAGTGCAATCTCGCAACCAAGCTGACGGCTTAGTTCACGCAACTAAGAAACAAGTTGAAGAAGCGGGCGATGCACTGCCAAGTGAAGACAAAGCTAAGATTGAAGCGGCAATGAGCGCGGTTGAAACTGCTGTAAAAGGCAACGACAAAGAAGCCATTGAAAAAGCGACTCAAGCGCTGATTGAAGCGTCTGCTAAGCTGATGGAAATCGCTCAGGCTAAAGCTCAAACTCAAGGCGGCGCACAAGAAGGTGCTGCTAAACAGTCTAACGCGACTGCCGATGACGTTGTCGATGCTGAATTTGAAGAAGTGAAAGACGACAAGAAATAACATTTGCTTTCAATCAAATTGATTGATTTCAAATAGTTAATTTCTAGGCGGGCGTTACGGGGAAACCCTAACGCCCGTTCGTTCAACTTAAGCTGAGAAGCATGAGATTATGTCAAAGCGAGATTATTACGAAGTATTAGGCGTTGGTCGTGACGCCAGCGAACGTGAAATTAAAAAAGCCTACAAGCGTTTGGCGATGAAGTTTCACCCCGACCGCAACCCTGGCGATAAAGCTGCCGAAGCGAGCTTCAAAGAAGTCAAAGAAGCCTACGAAATCCTTACCGATGCCAACAAAAAAGCGGCCTATGACCAATTTGGTCATGCGGGTGTGGATCCCAATCGCGGCGGCGGTGGTGGCTACGGCGGCGCGGGCGATTTCGGTGATATTTTCGGTGATGTCTTTGGCGATATTTTCGGCGGTGGACGTCGTGGCGGTCAACGCCAAGCAGCCCGCGGCTCAGATTTACGTTACAACCTAGAGTTATCACTGGAAGAAGCTGTAAAAGGCCTCACCAAAGAACTGCGTATTCCAACCTTAGCCAGCTGTGATGTGTGTGACGGCAGCGGTGCGAAAAAAGGCACGTCGGCGACCACCTGTACAACCTGTCATGGTCAAGGCCAAGTGCAAATGCGCCAAGGTTTCTTTACCGTGCAACAGCCTTGTCCAACCTGCCATGGTCGCGGCAAGATCATTAAAGATCCTTGCACTAAGTGCCATGGCGATGGCCGTGTCGAGAAAACCAAGACACTGTCAGTTAAGATCCCAGCAGGTGTCGACACTGGCGACCGTATTCGTTTAGCGGGTGAAGGTGAAGCGGGCGAGTTTGGCGCGCCAGCGGGCGATTTATACGTTCAGGTCAGTGTGCGTGAACATGCCATCTTTGTTCGCGATGGCAACAACCTCTACTGCGAAGTGCCGATTTCATTCAGCAAAGCGGCGCTCGGCGGCGAGATTGAAGTGCCAACACTGGACGGTAAAGTCAGCCTGAAGATCCCAGCCGAAACTCAAACTGGCCGTATGTTCCGTTTACGTGGCAAAGGGGTTAAATCGGTTCGCAGCCATGCCGTTGGCGACTTGCTCTGCAAAGTCGTGATGGAAACGCCAGTCAATCTAAACGAGCGTCAGAAAGAATTACTGCGCGAGTTTGAAGCGACCTTAACCGGCGAATCAAAGAAGCATAGCCCAAAGGCTGAGGGCTTTTTCGATGGCGTGAAGAAGTTCTTCCAAGACCTAAATAGCTAATTAGGTTTGGTGGCGTAGCGGTTAGCTGCGCACTAGATAAATAAAGCCTCGCAGTGTTTAGCACTAGCGGGGCTTTTTTATGCTTGATTGCATGCTCAAATTTGAAACTCTGTCCCCAGCAATAAACTAAGCACAGTCATTTCAGTGACTCGCCATGAACTCATCCCTGAGGGCTCGACGACGGCATCCATGCCGTCAACGGTCACTTCCATGGCAGTGCTTAACTCCTTTTAAGTCCAGCGTATACCTGATCAATGCTATGCCTGTCCGGTCTTTTGAAGTGTTATGCTTGTCCTGAAAGAAAGAGGTATTTAAAGTACAGTACTAATATTCATCAAGATTATGAGTACATACTATTTAGTTATTAACTAGTTTTGTTCATCGGACAATTGCGGGCATCATGATTCCGGCCATTACAAATGCTACATCGTCTAGCATCAGGGCAAGTTTGAGCATTATGTCCAGACTTGCCACAAACTGAACACCTATTAACATTTGGACAATTTCGCGCAGTGTGATTACCTGCACCACAATTACTACAAGACAAAAGAGTACTCCTCAAATAGTTTTATCGATTCATTTGCATGTGGGTACGTAATTCATCTTCAGTGTAGCCACGATTTAACAACTCTCTCCTTGCCGCACCAGCTTTTAATGGGGAATGTTTAAAATCTCGCACCATAATGTTTTTTAGTGAGCTATCTGATTCACCTTGCATCTGTTCTTTATATTCATTAGCACGCTGACCTGCTGCTTTAGCTTCACTTGCTACTGCACTACCAGCTTTCATTGCTAGATCACCAACGGATTTCCAAAAACTCATGCTTTGCTCCTTTTTAAGCGTTTATGTTTTTAGTAAAAATCAATGTACGATAACTAACACTATAGAGGGAATTGTTTTGATACTCGCTCCATGAGTTTGATGCATATTTTTCAAAGGTTTAAATCCCATATATTAATGGGGAATACAATCTCTTACCGTATAGAGAAATAACATACTCGATTTTAAAGTATTAGTAAATAAATCCCCACAATAAGAAAAAGAAAGGATATATATGGTCACCTCGGGTTTAGCAAGGTCAATGTCCTAATTAGAGTAGTGTTCAAATTTCTGTGTCATTTCTTTAAGTTATACCGAAAATTTGATTAAACAACTTAAAAGAAGAACAGGCAGATTTCTTTTGAGACTAACAGCTAAGACTGCAACTACAGGAGTTCGCTTTTCCCTGCGAAGTTGTCGAAATATGGAGATAGTTCTTAGTTGTTTGGGTGGGGCCGTGGCGACATCATGGATGATGGCGCAGGCTCGGGGGCACATGGATGTGCCATCTGAGCCGTTAGGCGATTTTTATTGGAGTATGAGACCACGAACCAATGCATGTACTTCGCTAGGGGTGCCGGGGCCACGTTTTACGAACAAGGCAAAAAGGGGAACAGGCGTTTTTCCCCTTTTGGTCGGGTGTGGGGTGAAGCCCCACGACTTTGATTTAAGAATTTAAATGAGGTTTGAAAATTAGGCTTTGGGCTTACGTAACGTGAAAAAGTGAAATCTACCGTTGCAAACTAGCCCAAGGCTTTAGTCAAAGCCGAAACAACATTGGTATTAGCAGCCAACTCTGCGTAAACTTTCGCTCCCATGTTTTTATTGGTGTTGCGATGACCATTCCTAAGCCTTTCCCTTCCACAGAGTCTTACCCAGAGTCGTTAACCTTTGCCGAGCTTGGCGTCAATGTGGCGTTATGTTCAGTATTGCCTACCGCGCTCAAGCATCCGACACGGGTGCAGCAATTAGCGATTCCGGCGATTCTTGCGGGGCGAGATGTGTTAGCGCTGTCGCAAACCGGTAGCGGTAAGACCTTGGCTTTTGGTTTGCCCTTACTGCAAGCAATTTACCAACAACTTCAGCAGCAAGTCGTATTAGCGGGGGCTGAGTCTGTGTCATCCTCGGCCAGCAATGTGCAGGCCTTAGTGCTCGTGCCGACACGGGAGTTAGCGCAGCAGGTAACTATGGCGCTGCAAGCGCTGGCGAGTAAGTTATCGTCTTCTTTGAATATTCAGCTCCTCTGTGGCGGTATCGCGCAGGAAGAGCAATTAGCCGAACTTGCCGCTAAACCGCAGTTTGTGGTGGCAACCCCTGGGCGCTTATTGGATTTATGCACGCAGTCCTATATCCGTCTCGATTCGATAAAATATCTAGTGCTAGACGAAGCCGACCGCTTACTGGAAATGGGATTTTGGCCCGATGTGCAAAAGCTGATGACCATGATGCCTAAGCGTAAGCAAACCTTACTGTTTTCAGCCACCTTGCCAGAGGCGTTGGATTCCTTGGTGGGTAAATTGCTGAGCAATAATCCCCTGCGGGTTGAAGCCAGTACACGCAATGCTGTCGCCGCCGAAATCGAAGAGCAACTGTATTTAGTCAATAAGGGCAGTAAGGCGCAGGCATTGATTGCGTTACTCAAACAATATCAATGGCCGCAAGTGCTAGTGTTTATCAGTGCCCGCGATGATGCTGATGCGATAGCGAAACGACTCGTTAAGGCGGGGATAAATGCTGCTGCGCTGCACGGTGAAAAAGATCAAACCGTGCGCAGCCAAACCTTGGCCGACTTTAAAGCCAATCGTATTCAAGTGGTGGTGGCGACAGATTTGATGGCCCGAGGTATTCATGTTGATGCCTTACCAGTGGTGATCAATTTAGATTTACCCACCAGTGCGCCTGTATATGTGCACCGTATTGGCCGCACCGCAAGGGCGGGCGCCAAAGGGCTCGCTATCTCTTTGGTGTGCCATGGTGAAATGCCAAGCTTAACCGCGATCCGCAACTTGACGGCGCGTGAGTTACCGTTAGCATCATTGGCAGACTTTCCGGTGACCGATAAGCCGAGCGAAAGAGCTAGAGAAGATGGGGCCGAGAATAAGGTTGTACCTAAGCGTCCACCTCGGGATAAACAGGCGAATCGTCGCAGTATTAATAAGCACAGCGTCAAAGCCTTTAAAGGCAAGCGTTGAGATAAGCCCGCGCTGCTATCCATAAACTGCTAGCACTTATTGGTACTGTTTACCGGTTTCCGCTGGGTGAACTATATAGTTAACCTCGGAACGTGGATTACTACTTTTACAGGATCAGGCATGGCGTCGACATTGGCGATAGGTAAAGCACTTCACCACATGGTAACTCATGGTTTAACGACCCAACGTTTTACGCTTCGGCCATTTCAGCGAGCGGATCTTGAAGCTTTTACCGCTTATCGATCCAAGCCTAAGATCGCCAAATATCAAAGCTGGACGGATTACTCTTATAGCGATGCTGTCGCGTTATTCGAGAACATGAATTACGCACAATTTGGCGCGGCGGACACTTGGTTTCAATTGGCGATTGTCACTGCGGCATCGGCTGCGACGCCTGCCACCTTAGTGGGCGATTTGGCGCTGCATTTTATCGATGAGCAGCAAATGGAAATCGGCTTTACGATTGCGCCTGAGTATCAAGGCCAGCAGGTTGCGTTTGAGGCCGTCAGCGCATTGCTGGGTTATCTCTTTGTGGAATTAGATAAGCATCGTGTTATTGCAATAACCGATGTAGACAATCTTGCCTGCTGTAGATTACTCGAAAAACTCGGCTTTCGGCGCGAAGCCCATTATGTCAAAAACATCTTCTTTAAGGGCGCATGGGGCGATGAGTACCTCTATGCTATGTTAAGGGAAGACTATATTGCACGTTAATGGCGCTAGGCTCATTTATGCTTGCCATGCAAGTTCTGAATCTCGTTTGGCTTCTGCTTACTATCTCAGTAAAATCTTAATCATGATTAGTTGAGTCTGCTAGCTTCAGCCTCGTTCGGATTAAGGAGTTCCCTATGAAAGCAACATCACTCGCCTTAGTGGCGATTGGACTCACGTTAGGATTATCGGGCTGCGCGACCACGAAATCGCCTACGGGGCGTGGCCAAACCTTGCTGTATTCGGCATCGCAAATGCAGCAAATGGGGGATGCTTCTTTTGAAGAAATGAAAAAGCAGCAAAAGATCAGCAGCGATAAAAAGCTCACCCAGTATGTAAATTGTGTGGCGAATCGCGTCACCGCTGTGCTACCCGATCAAAGCCAGAAGTGGGATGTCGTGTTATTCAACTCCGAGCAAGTGAACGCCTTTGCATTGCCTGGCGGGCACATTGGCGTGTATACCGGATTATTAAAAGTCGCGAGCACGCCGGATCAACTGGCGACCGTCTTAGGCCATGAAGTGGCCCACGTATTAGCGCAGCATGGTAATGAACAGGTCTCACGGGCGCAGATGACGGGGATGGGGATGCAAATCGCCGATGCCGCCCTTGGCGCGAGCGGCGTTTCAAACCGTGACTTATATATGTCGGCCTTAGGGCTGGGTGCGCAGGTCGGGGTGATTTTACCCTTTGGCCGCGCTCAGGAGAGTGAGGCGGATGTGATGGGGCTGGAGTTGATGGCGCGGGCAGGGTTCGACCCTGCCCAGAGCGTGGTGCTGTGGCACAACATGTCGAAAGCGGGTGGTAGCCAAGGGCCAGAGCTGTTATCTACGCATCCATCCAACAGCAATCGCATCGCCCAACTCGAGCAATTACAGGGGCAAATGCAGCCTTTGTATCAGAGCGCAAAGGCGAGTATCAAAAACCAATGTGTGTTGCCTAAATAGTCATTCAGAGCGTGGCGATCGTTTAGATGCAGGCCTTATCTTGCCGCAATTAGGCGCTATTGCTGGATAAATACGCATCGGTTACGTAAAATCGCCGCCAAAGTTAAATAAGCAGTCAGTTTATCAGCATAGGGCGTGGAACTATGGTAAACTGGCGCGCAAAATTCCATTGAACATTGAGAGTCGTTAATTATGTCTGATAAATTCAGTACTGTTGAACAGCAAGCAAGCTATGGTGTTGGTCGTCAAATGGGCGAGCAACTGGCTGCCAATTCTTTTGACGGTGTAGATATTGCTGCCGTTCAAGCAGGCTTAGCCGATGCGTTTGCTGGCGTTGAAAGCGCTGTATCTATGCAAGATATGCAAGTTGCATTCACTGAGATCAGCCGTCGTATTCAAGCGGCTCAAGAGCAAGCAGCTGCTGCGGCTTCTGCTGAAGGTGAAGCGTTTTTAGTGGAAAACGCTAAACGTGCAGGCGTGATCGTGACTGACTCTGGTCTGCAATACGAAGTATTAGTTCAAGGTAGCGGTGCAAAACCAACCTACGAAGATACTGTTCGTACTCACTACCATGGTTCTTTCATCAATGGTGACGTGTTCGACAGCTCTGTTGTTCGTGGTCAACCTGCTGAATTCCCAGTATCTGGCGTTATCGCTGGCTGGACTGAAGCACTGCAACTTATGCCAGTAGGCACTAAGTTAAAATTATTCGTTCCACATCACTTAGCTTACGGTGAGCGTGGTGCGGGTGCTTCTATTCCTCCATACTCAACCTTAGTGTTTGAAGTCGAGTTATTAGACATCGTCTAATGTGATTGAAACGCCTAAGCCAGTCTTAGGCGTTTTTGTATGGAAGACAAAAAAGATTGAGGAGATTGAAATGAGTGGACAAGTGAGAGTTGCAATTGTCGGTGCGGGTGGACGCATGGGACGGACTCTTATTGAATCGGCTTATCATCAAGAGCACATTCGCTTAGGCGCGGCGATTGAGCGTTCAGGTTCAAGCTTAATTGGCGTGGATGCGGGCGAGCTTGTCGGTGTGGGTAAGTTAAATGTCATTATCATGGATTCGCTCGACTATGCGACCGATGACTTTGATGTGCTGATTGATTTTACTGCGCCAGAGGCCAGTATTGTCCATTTAGATTGGTGCGTACGCCATAAGAAAGCCATGGTGATCGGCACAACTGGTTTCAATCATGCTCAAAAAGAACAAATCAATGCCTTTGCCGAGCAAACGCCGGTGGTGATGGCGCCGAATATGTCTGTGGGTGTCAATCTGATGTGGAAATTGCTTGAGTTGGCCGCTGAGGTCATGGGTGATTACACTGATATCGAGATTATCGAAGGTCACCACAGATATAAGAAAGATGCGCCATCTGGCACGGCACTAAAAATGGGTGAAGTGATTGCCAAGACCTTAGGTCGTGATCTTGAAAAATGCGCCGTCTATGGCCGCGAAGGGATCACTGGCGAGCGCGACCGTGAAACTATCGGTTTTGCGACTGTGCGCGCAGGCGACTTAGTGGGCGAGCATACCGCCATGTTTGCCGATATTGGTGAACGTTTAGAGATCACCCATAAAGCCTCTAGCCGTATGACCTTTGCCAACGGCGCTATGCGTGCCGCTCATTGGTTGGTGGAGCAGAAACCGGGTCTGTATGATATGCAGCAGGTATTAGGTTTACATTAAAATTAAAAAACGCCATTTGGCGTTTTTTTTTGCACTCAGAGACCAATGTATAGACGAGTTTGAGTTTATCCTGTAAACTCGCTGGAATTTGTCAAAATTTCGTAAATCAGCGGAAATTGGTATCTTAACATAACATAAAAACATTATATTTCAGTGGCTTGGCTCTTTATGGAGGTCGCGTTGACAAAGTCTGCCTTACTCGTACTCGAAGATGGAACCGTATTCACTGGCACAGCAATAGGTGCCGATGGTCTCTCAGTTGGTGAAGTTGTTTTTAACACTTCGATGACGGGGTACCAAGAAATTTTAACTGATCCCTCTTATTCACGCCAGATAGTAACTTTAACCTACCCCCACATTGGTAATACTGGTACCAATAATGAAGATGTCGAATCCAATGGGGTTCATGCTTGTGGTTTAATCATTCGCGATCTTCCGCTCATAGCAAGTAGTTTCCGTAATCAACAAACCCTTAGCGATTATCTCAAAGCAAACAATGTTGTTGGCATCGCAGATATCGATACTCGTAAATTAACTCGAATCCTCCGTGAAAAAGGTGCCCAAGCGGGTTGCATCATGGCGGGTGCTGACTTGGATGAAGCCAAAGCGCTTGCAGCTGCTAAAGCCTTCCCTGGTTTAAAGGGCATGGATTTAGCGAAAGAAGTCACGACTGACAAAGCCTACCCATGGCGTAAAGGTAGCTGGCGTTTAGTGGGCGGTTTGCCTGAAGATACTCCAGCAGAAGCGCTTAAATACAAAGTGGTTGCCTACGACTACGGCGTTAAGCAAAACATCCTGCGTATGTTGGTTGACCGTGGCTGTGATGTGACGGTTGTTCCTGCAAAAACACCCGCTGCTGACGTGTTAGCAATGAACCCAGACGGTGTGTTCCTCTCTAACGGCCCTGGTGACCCAGAGCCATGCGACTACGCGATTGAAGCGATTCAACAAATCCTGAAAACCGATACGCCGATTTTCGGTATCTGTTTAGGCCACCAATTACTGGCATTGGCATCAGGCGCGAAAACCTTAAAGATGAAATTTGGTCACCACGGTGCTAACCACCCAGTGAGCAATATCGAAAAAGGTAACGTGATGATCACCAGCCAAAACCACGGTTTTGCTGCCGATGAAGCCACATTACCTGCCAATATCAAAGTGACCCACAAGTCACTGTTCGATGGTTCACTGCAAGGTATCCATCTGACGGACAAACCTGCGTTCAGCTTCCAAGGTCACCCTGAAGCGAGCCCAGGTCCGAACGATGCGGCCCCACTGTTCGATCACTTTATCGAGCTTATTGAACACTATCGTCTTGTAACGAAAAGTCAGAACGCTAAGTAATACGCAAGCTAGGAGAAGAGAGAAGCAATGCCAAAACGTACAGATATAAAGAGTATTCTTATCCTAGGTGCAGGCCCGATTGTCATTGGTCAGGCATGTGAGTTTGACTATTCAGGCGCTCAAGCCTGTAAAGCCCTGCGTGAAGAAGGTTATCGCGTCATTCTGGTGAACTCTAACCCTGCCACCATTATGACCGACCCCGAAATGGCCGATGCCACTTACATCGAGCCAATCCAATGGGAAGTAGTACGTAACATTATCGCCAAAGAACGTCCTGATGCGATTCTGCCTACCATGGGCGGTCAAACCGCTCTAAACTGCGCGCTTGAGCTTGAGGCTAAAGGCGTGCTGGCTGAATTTAACGTTGAAATGATCGGCGCGACTGCCGACGCGATTGATAAAGCAGAAGACCGTAGCCGCTTCGACAAAGCCATGAAGAGCATTGGTTTAGAGTGTCCACGCGCGGGCATCGCCCACAGTATGGAAGAAGCCTATGGCGTGCTTGAACAAGTGGGTTTCCCTTGTATTATCCGTCCATCATTCACTATGGGTGGCTCGGGCGGTGGTATCGCCTATAACAAGGAAGAGTTCGAAGAAATCTGTTCTCAAGGTTTAGATTTATCGCCAACCAAAGAGCTGCTCATCGACGAGAGCTTAATCGGTTGGAAAGAATACGAGATGGAAGTGGTTCGTGACCGTAACGACAACTGCATCATCGTGTGCTCTATCGAAAACTTCGACCCAATGGGCGTGCATACTGGCGACTCTATCACAGTAGCACCCGCACAAACTCTGACTGACAAAGAATACCAAATCATGCGTAATGCCTCTATGGCCGTACTGCGTGAGATTGGGGTTGAAACGGGCGGTTCGAACGTACAGTTTGGTATCAACCCGAAAGATGGCCGTATGGTGATCATCGAGATGAACCCACGGGTATCGCGTTCATCGGCATTGGCATCAAAAGCAACTGGCTTCCCAATTGCAAAAATTGCGGCCAAGTTAGCGGTGGGGTTCACCCTCGATGAGCTGATGAACGACATTACTGGCGGCCGTACGCCAGCGTCGTTCGAGCCTGCAATTGACTATGTTGTGACTAAAGTACCTCGCTTTAACTTTGAAAAGTTCGCTGGTTCTAACGACCGCTTAACTACTCAGATGAAGTCTGTAGGTGAAGTAATGGCGATTGGCCGTACTTTCCAAGAGTCACTGCAAAAAGCACTGCGCGGTTTAGAAGTAAGCCGTCACGGTTTAGACCCGATTACTGACATGTCTAAGCCTGATGCGTTAGCCCGTATCCGCCTCGAGCTAAAAGAGCCTGGCTGTGACCGTATTTGGTACATCGCCGATGCGATGCGTGCGGGTTTAACCTTGGATGAAATCTTCCGTTTAACCAACATCGACCCATGGTTCTTAGTCCAGATTGAAGAGCTGATTAAGCTGGAAGGCCAAGTGGCCGAAGGCGGTTTAGCCGGTCTTAACGAAGAACTGCTGCGTAAGCTTAAGCGTAAAGGCTTTGCCGATGCGCGTCTGGCGGCGGTCCTTGGCGTAAACGAGACTGAAGTCCGTAAACTGCGTGACCGTTTCGACATCCACCCTGTTTACAAGCGCGTAGATACCTGCGCGGCTGAATTTGCCACTGACACCGCTTATATGTACTCAACCTATGAGGAAGAGTGTGAAGCTAACCCATCTAACCGTGACAAAATCATGGTGTTAGGTGGTGGTCCAAACCGTATCGGTCAAGGTATTGAATTCGATTACTGCTGTGTGCACGCGGCATTAGCACTGCGTGAAGACGGTTATGAAACCATCATGGTGAACTGTAACCCTGAAACCGTTTCTACTGACTACGACACCTCAGATCGTCTGTACTTCGAGCCTGTTACCCTAGAAGACGTGCTAGAAATCGTCCGTATCGAGAAGCCAAAGGGCGTTATCGTGCAGTACGGTGGTCAAACTCCGCTGAAACTGGCTCGCGCCCTTGAGGCGGCGGGTGTGCCGATTATCGGTACTAGCCCAGATGCGATTGACCGTGCTGAAGACCGTGAGCGTTTCCAGCAAGCGATTCAACGCCTGGAAATGAAGCAGCCTGAAAACGATACCGTCACCACGGTTGAAGGTGCGGTAATTGCCGCCGAGCGTATTGGTTATCCGTTAGTGGTGCGTCCATCCTACGTACTGGGCGGCCGTGCGATGGAAATCGTTTACGACCAACAGGATTTACTGCGCTACTTCAACGAAGCGGTAAGCGTATCTAACGCATCACCAGTACTGCTAGACCACTTCCTAGACGATGCTATCGAAGTGGATATCGACGCAGTATGTGACGGTGAAACCGTAGTTATCGGCGCGATTATGGAGCATATCGAGCAGGCGGGTGTTCACTCAGGTGACTCAGGTTGTTCTCTGCCTCCTTACACCCTAAGCCAAGAAATCCAAGATCGCATGCGCGTACAAGTCGGCAAGTTGGCGATGGAGCTGGGTGTTGTCGGTCTGATGAACGTGCAGTTTGCCGTGAAGAATAACGAAATCTACATGATTGAAGTTAACCCACGTGCAGCGCGTACTGTGCCATTTGTGTCGAAAGCCACTGGTGTGCCGTTAGCGAAGATTGCCGCCCGTGTGATGGCAGGTCAAAGCTTAAAAGCGCAAAACTTCACTGAAGAAGTGATTCCACCTTTCTACTCTGTGAAAGAAGTGGTACTGCCATTTAACAAGTTCCCTGGCGTTGACCCACTGTTAGGCCCAGAAATGCGCTCAACAGGTGAAGTGATGGGCGTGGGCGATACCTTCGCCGAAGCCTATGCTAAGGCGCAGTTAGGTGCGACTTCTGAAGTGCCTAAGTCTGGTCGTGCGCTGCTATCTGTGCGTAACAGCGATAAGAAACGTGTTGCCGACTTAGCCGCTAAGTTGATTGAGCTGGGTTATCAAATCGATGCCACCCACGGTACTGCGGTAATCCTAGGTGAAGCGGGTATCAACCCACGCTTAGTCAACAAGGTACACGAAGGCCGTCCACACATTCTTGACCGCATCAAGAACGGTGAGTACACCTATATCGTGAACACCACCGAAGGCCGTCAAGCGATTGAAGACTCGCGTCAATTACGTCGCGGTGCACTGCGTTACAAAGTGAACTACACCACGACGATGAACGCGGCATTTGCCACTTGCATGGCACACGCTGCGGACGATCGCACTAACGTGACTTCAGTGCAAGAGCTGCATCAGCGCGTATTGGCTAAATAAGCCATAAGCCTCTGCAATCAAAAGGCCGGATAACGTTGTTATCCGGCCTTTGTTTTTAAGGGGTAAAAGGTTTATAAACCGATACGCTCGGTTTCCATTGGCGGCGCATCATTGGGCAGCCAGCGGTGATAAATTTGTGCAAAGGTGCCATCGGCCTTGATGCTGACTAGTGCCTCTTTCCATTTATCAACTTCCTCCGTTGGTGTGCCTTGAGAAAACGCAATATAGAGATGATTCGCGCTGATGGTGTAGAGGGATTTTACATCATCAATACTGGCTCCGGCTTCTGCAAGAATACTTGGCGCCGTGAGATTAGCGTTGCACCAGAGAACGATTCGCTGCTTCATTAACTGCTTTGCGCTTAGTAGTGGTGTTGATGAGGGGGCGAGATTTGTAAACCCATGATCCATTAATAATTGTTCTTCGACAGAGGAACGATACACCCCAATTGCTTTTGCCTGCTTAGCACCTTCAATTGAGTCAATGTTAAGCTTGCTACTTTTTAGAGCATAAAAGTTTGTTGTGCCAACCGCGACAGGACCTATCAAACTAAACATACGCTCCCGCTCTGCGGTACGTGTCATTGTGAATAACACCGTGTTGGGTTGTTCGGTGATAATTTTCCAGCCACGAGCCCAGGGCACAATCTTGATAGGATCTTGGTTATCGATACGTTTTTGGATTTCTTGCACGACTTGTACAGCTAATCCATCGGGTTGGCCATCAACCGAAAAGCTAATCGGAGCCCATTCTTCTGTATAAATATTGAGTGTGGCCTGAGCTGTGTGCGGGATAACGCAGAGAAGCATAACGCGCACTAAATGGGTAAAAAATGTCATTAATAACCCTAGGAATTAGAATGTTATATGCGAGTCTCACGGCGTGCTCATATTGAATTAAAGATGACAATTCTTAAGCTCGCAAGCCACTTTAGGGTTATTTTGTGATCTGTACTCTTGGGTTAGAAAATTATCGATAAATCATATTGGTCATTGAGGCAAGATAGAGTTGCCTCCTTGTTGTGCAAAGGAGGCTGCCGATGCGCTATATCTGTTTTAGTGAGCTTTAGATGAGTGAGGTTGCTAATTGATGACCCATGAATAGGTCACTTAAAAAGCGCGCTATTCATGGGTATATATTGCTGTTACTGGCGATAAACATCACGTAGTAGATTATCGAGACAATTGACGACCCGCATACTTGAGTCTTCCATCAAACGTAGTTGCCTAACCATTTCGGGTAAATTGCCCTGTTGCCTTGCCGCGAGTGCTGCTTTACCTGCATCGTGTACCGCTTTGTGGGGAGCATCCAAGGCCTTAAAGTTACTCAAATGTTGATAATTTTCAGCACCAAAGCCTTTAAAATACCATTGGCCTAAACGGCATTCAGTATGGGAGTTCACACCATGGCTGTGCTGATTCTTTTCAATAAGTTGATACACATTACTCTTCCAAACGGCGTGGTCGAGTTTAGTGGTATTTAAGAATGAGGCTGTCGCGGCATTATGAATTACCTGCTGCATTTTATTAGAACGTTGCAGTACATCTTCAACGACTTGCCCTATTTGTGTTGAAGATGAGGCAACATCAAGAGCGCTGTTTTGGTTATTATGGACAATCTCTTTAATATTAGAGGCTTGTGTAACAATCTGTTTTACTAGTTTTTCGATTTGGCTGCTCGCTTCGTGAGCTTTACTGGCTAATTGTCTGACTTCATCGGCAACAACCGCAAAACCTCGTCCAGCTTCGCCCGCTCGGGCGGCTTCAATTGCTGCGTTGAGGGCGAGTAGGTTGGTTTGCTCAGAGATCCCTTGAATGGCGGCAACAAACTGGTTAATAGAAGAAGTGGTACTATCGAGCTCGGTTACAGCAGTCATGCTACTGGTGGCTTGTTCATTTATATAGGTTGCTCTATTACCTAAATTAATAATGGCTACCCGCGTTTGATCAAAAATTTTATCTAATTCGGACAGTGCTTCTTTTTCTTCAGTGAGTAGCTCTGCACTGCTGGCAAGGCCATCTCTCACTGCATTTAACATCTCGCCGCCCTGATTTTGGCAGGCAATCACCGCACTATAATGATCGGTATTTTGGCGGGACTGTTGTTGCATGGCTTCATTTTCGCGGGCCATATTTTTTAGCTCTTCGATTTCAACTTCGTATCTATCTTGTTGATCAATGAGCTTTTGCTTCAGCGCTTCGTTTTCTGCTTTGAGTCTTGAATTAAACCACATAAAAACCTCTAAACTTTTATTGATATTGTTATGGCCACTGAATTAATAACGTCTAAGGTGCAATCCCTGCGGTATTAGGGTAAGTAGGAAAGTGTGGTAAGAAAATATTAACGTATATCAATGCCATAATCTTACTTTTTTATTGAATAACAATGAATTTATGAACTTGAGCAAATAAATTGCCCAAGTCCATTTTGGGTAACAAGTGAATATCTCGTACTGTATTTCTACAAATTGTGATTCAACCTTAATTGAGCTTGCTAGTTTGAGTGTTAACGCTTTTCATCAGCATCGCAGCAAAAGCGTTGTAACTCTTTTAAGCCACAGGTAAATCTAAAATCATTGTAGCAATACTAAAGTAAACGAGCACACCAATGATATCGGCAATTGAGGTGATAAGTGGTGCGCTGGCTGAAGCCGGATCCATTTTTAACTTGCTGAGTAAAAAGGGTAGTGACATGCCAATCAGGCTGCCAATGATCACTACGATCTGCATGGTCAGCGCGACAACTAGAGCAATCTCTGGACCACCGCGCCAAAACCCAAGTAGCGATACTGCCAAGGCCATGCTGGCACCGAGTAATCCTGCTACCCCTAATTCACGCCCCAGTAATGAGAGCCAATCCTTGAGTATCACTTCGCCAGTGGCTAAGGCTCGCACCATCAAGGTGGCTGATTGTGAACCCGCATTACCGCCGCTATCGATGAGCAGGGGAAGAAAGAACACCAAAGAAACATAACTGGCAATGGTATCTTCAAAAAAGGCGATGCCAGCGCCTGAGAAAATATTACCAAACACCAAAATGACCAACCAAACGACTCGTTTACGATAGAGCAAGCCTATGCTGGCGGTTTTTAAATTGTGATCAATATTGCCGATGGCCGCAGTTTTAGTAAATTCAACATCAACCTGTGAACTGGCAATGTCCATCGCATCGTCATAGGTGACAATACCGACTAACTGTCCCTTGCCATTGATGATGGGGAGAGCCAACAAATCGTAATGGGCGATCATCTGTACTGCCTCTTGGCAAAGGGCGTTGGCATCTAAGGCGATGGGGTTGGGTTTCATAAAGTCGACCACTCGCTCTTCTGGCTGCGCTAAAAGTAATTGTCTAAGTGATACCGTTCCAATTAAACGGCCTAACATATCGACCACATAGGCTTGATAAATCGTCTCTTTATCGGCGGTTTCCGTGCGCAGCATTTCAATCGCCTGGGCGGCGGTATGACGGCTATTGAGCAGAGTGTAATCCGATGTCATCGCCGCACCGACCTTGGTTTTATCGTAGGCGGCTAAAGTGCGCATATCCTCTCGTTTTGCCTGTGCTAACACGGGCAATAGTCGTTTTTGTTGTTCAGGTTCGAGCAGGTTATAAAGATCGGCGCGCTCGTCCGCTGCCATAGTGAGCAACAGCGATGACAGCGTGGTTTTATCTAACTGCTGCACTAATTCTGTTTGTAATTCATCACGTAAATAACGAAATAAATCCGCCGCAATTTTGGCGGGCGCAAGTTGCAAAAACCGTAATTGCTGTGGCTGAGTAAAGCTACCAACTACAGCGGCAATATCTGCGGGGTGACGCTCTTTCGCTAAAGCCGTAATGCCTGCTGTATCGCGCTGCTCTAAAATATTTTGGATAGCTACGACGATTTGCTTAGTATTTTTTTGGTTGTTGTTCATGTTCATAGTTCATTCTCCCAACGATCTATTAATTAAAGAAAAAGGTAAAGTCAGCGCCCAGCTGTTGTGTGTTTCCTTTTAGGCTGTTGCCTAGGCTTAGTTGAAGTTGTAACTGTCTTTTAAGTAAATATTGATATGCGAGTTTGTAGGCTCGTTCATGGGACTCATGGCGATAAAATTCGGCTATCCATTGCTGCTCAGTGTCGTATTCGAAGGCGATAGCAACTCCTGCAATAAGCTGGGGCGATTGAGCGCCATACTGATCTATACCTAGGTTGCTATAGAGGCGTAAATTCTGAGCTGCCAAGTCATATCCCAAAATCCCTACAATTTGCGTTGTTAGAGGGTGGCTGCCTTGATGATTTTTTTGCAAATTAACAGCCAGCGCACTTTGCCAAGGGGCATAGTCTGCATTTAATGGCAATTTGAATCCCAGCTCGGTTTGCTGCTCATTGATAGCATTATTACTTTGTTGTTCAATGCCTAAGTGCCATTCCCACTGGCCTGAGTTGCAGGTGCCACTGCCATTTATCTGTTTTGCGCTATGATCGGATCTCGGCTGTTGCCAACCTAGCTGTAACTCGCAGTGTTCGGCGATGCTGGGATCATCCACATCGAGTTGAGAGGCATGTGTTGCGACGCTAATGCATAGTCCCAAAAATGCCCAAGACTGAAAAGCAAAGGTGAATGGCTTGTTTGTGTACGCCATGGTTTAACTCCCTGAGTGTGGGGAGCCAACTGGGGCAAAATAGGCGTGAAGATGTATTCAATAGGCAGCACTTATCCTCCGGCTCAATGCCGGAAAAACCAATAGGCGAGCGCTAACGCTAGCATGACTGGCTAATATTAAGGTCTGAAATTGAATGTACGGGTGTGGGGTGAGATGTGTCACGCTACTACCCTGCTTAGCAGGTAGCAGCAAAATATTGCGGGCTAGTGCTAGGCGTTAAATCCTGTCTTTTGGACAGGGCATCTACTGTCGCTTATGTGTGTGCCCACAGTGGGTCTCCTAATGGTAAAATCGGCTAGATTCTAAACCGCTGACAATGAAAGTCAACCCAATAGGCAATTACCTATGTTTATGTTTCAATTTTGCTTTTATTCTTGAGTTGATTTTTGTTTTAGGTTTTTGCTGTGTTGCATTTTGGTGTGCAGTAGGTTGCCTTGGGGGCTGGCTGTATTTTTATAAGGTTTGATATTTATTAATTGCTGTTGTTCTGCGCCAGTTAATGGATGTATTTAATGATAAAATCGATTTGTCGCAATCAGTTAAGAACCGAGTTTAATTAGCACAACGGTTTGGCTAAAGAGGAATCACCTGTGACATTTGCTTCCCAACAGCAGTCCATTTCGGCTGAAAACTGCCATTCGAATATTCGTATTGCGACTATCAATCTATTTAATTTTATTGAACCACCTTTAGCCTTTTACGATTTTGAAAATATCTATAGCCATGGTCAATGGCAAAAGAAGTGTCAGTGGTTTGGCGAGCTTTTAAACCAATATCATCCGGATATTGTCGGGTTTCAGGAAGTGTTTAGCCCTGAGCCATTAAAACAACTTGCGGCGCAGCAAGGGTTAACACATTTTGCCATAGTCGACAGTGCGGCCTTGGTCAGCGATTACATTTATCAAAGCCCAGTGGTTGCACTAGCATCGCGCTTTCCTATCCTTGAGGTGCATGCGATTGAACCCGATGCACATTTAGTTGCTGCGATGGGGTTATCGAGCCAATTTACCTTTAGTCGTAAAGTGCTGCGGGCGACGGTGGATATACCGCAAATTGGCGCTTGTGATTGCTATGTGGTGCATTTTAAATCTAAGCGCCCGGGACTTGCGTTAGAGCCACATCCCTTAGGCTTAACCTTAAGTGCGCCGCCCACGCTTGCGTTGCACTCTGAGACTAAGTTATTAACTGAGCAAGCCCTAGGTCGCTGGGCATCGACCATGCAGCGGGGCGCAGAGGCGGCATTGTTGTTCCATGCTATTCTCGCGCGGCGGCAAAGCATAAGATATCCGGTGATCCTGATGGGTGATTTTAACGATAGTTTGTCCATGGGGGCGTTGGATGCATTAACGCTCCAAGGCGAGCATCTTCACAGCAATGATATCAAGGCCGCGGGACTTGGGCATTTGTCTGATACTGCACGTTCGGCTGTGTTTGCACAATATCGACTGCAAGATGCTTACGAGTTATTTATTGCGGCGAATATGCCCGATAACCTAGTCCATTCTCGGGAGCATCGAGCTGCAACCCATTACTACGGCCCTAAAGGTTCGGTACTCGATTATATTTTGCTTTCCAATGAGTTTGATGCCAGTGATAGTCGCAGTTTGGCTCAGGTGGTGGATTATCAAACCTGCGATAGACACTTAGTCAGGCCCGAATATGAGCGTGATGCTTACAGTACCGATCATGCACCGGTATGGGTGGAATTGGCGCTGCGGCGTTAGCAAGTAAAATAACTGTCGAGGATGCCATCAAGAACAACATCTCATCTTGAATCGTTAACACGCCCTCGGCCCAGGGTTTTACCCGCGAAACTGGAGTATGATCGCAGACCATGGGAATGGAGAGCTGATGTTTTGGACAGATGGCTCGCACTCGAACCCTATTAGGTATATTATCCGCTTCCATTTTTAGAGGGCGGCGCCTAGTGTTCGAACGGTACTATTGATTACGGTGGTACAACACACAGGCGGTACAATTATCAAAGGCGGTACTATGGCTATCAGAATCAAACTTAAACCCGGTCGCGAAAAGTCCCTTGAGCGTCGTCATCCTTGGGTCTTTTCCAACGGGATCCACAACGTTAAAGGTAAGCCTGAACCGGGGCAGACCGTCGATGTGGTTGCCCACGATGGTCATTGGTTGGGCCGTGGTGCTTGGTCTCCTGAGTCTCAAATCCAAGTACGAATTTGGACTTTTGATCGCGAAGAAGAAATTGACCGTGAGTTTTTTAAGCGTCGTATTCTGCGTGCACAAGCGGGACGCGATGATCTTATTCGTGAGCAAGGCTTAACCGGCTACCGCTTAATTGCCGCCGAGTCCGATGGTTTGCCCGGTATTACCATTGATAAATACGCCAATGTGTTGGTCTGCCAATTGCTGAGCATGGGCGCCGATGTATGGCGTGACACTATTGTCGATGTACTCGCCGAGCTGTATCCCGATTGCGCGATTTATGAGCGCTCAGACGTCGATTCCCGTAAGAAAGAAGGCTTAGCCTCTACCATGGGTTTACTCCATGGCACGCTGCCTGAAATGCCCGTCATTATTGAAGAAAACGGTATCAAAATCGCCGTTGATGTGACTAAGGGTCATAAAACCGGTTTCTACCTCGACCAGCGCGATAACCGCGCCATCGCCGCCCGTTTTGTGAAAGGCAAATCGGTACTGAACTGTTTTTGCTACACCGGCACCTTTGGCCTCTATGCTGCTAAGGCGGGCGCGGCCAGCATTGAGAACGTCGATGTCTCATCACTTGCCCTCGATACTGCGCGTTTGAATATGCGAGTCAATGGGTTAAATGATGACAATGTGCATTACAACGAAGCCGATGTGTTTAAGCTGTTACGTCAGTATCGCGATGAGGGTAAAACCTTCGATGTAATCGTACTCGACCCGCCAAAGTTTGCCGACAATAAGTCGCAGCTCAACGGTGCCTGTCGTGGCTATAAAGATATCAATATGATTGCGCTGCAATTATTAAATCCGGGCGGGGTGCTGCTGACCTTCTCTTGCTCGGGATTAATGCCTGCGGATCTGTTCCAAAAAATCGTTGCCGATGCCGCACTGGATGCCAAACGTGAGATCCAATTTATCGAGCGTTTAAGCCAGGCGAGCGATCACCCGATTGGCAGCGCCTTCCCCGAAGGTTTTTACCTCAAGGGCTTAGTGGCTCGAGTGTGGTAATCACTTAATCGTTTTAGGGTTATAAAAAATGCCGGTGCAGTTGCAGCGGCATTTTTGTTTCTCGCATGGGAGTCTTTCGACTCACCTTGCCTTAAGCGGTAAAGGTTTTCACGCCTTCAGGGGTGCCAACCAGTAACACATCGGCGCCGCGTTTTGCGAATAGACCGTTGGTCACTACGCCGACGATGGCGTTGATCTTATCTTCTAATTCCTTAGGATTGATGATCTTAAGATTATAAACGTCGAGGATCACGTTGCCGTTATCCGTGATAACGCCTTCACGGTACACTGGGTCGCCGCCGAGTTTGACGAGTTCACGGGCCACGTAAGAACGCGCCATTGGGATCACTTCGATGGGGAGTGGGAATTCACCCAAAATATCCACTTGTTTAGTGTTATCCACGATACAGATAAACTTTTCAGCCACAGCCGCAACGATTTTCTCGCGGGTTAATGCCGCGCCGCCGCCTTTGATCATGTCCATATGGCCGTTGATTTCATCGGCACCATCAACATACACGGATAATTTATCGACGCTGTTTAAGTCATAAACTGGGATGCCAAGGGCTTTCATCTTTTGGGTAGAGGCTTCTGAGCTTGATACCGCACCTTCAATATCGGCCTTCATGGTCGCCAAAGCATCGATAAAGTGGTTAACGGTTGAGCCTGTGCCCACACCTACAATGCTGTCCTTCTCAACGTATTTGAGTGCAGCCCAGCCTGCGGCTTTTTTCATTTCATCTTGAGTCATGTTGACATCCTGTAATGGCAAATGAGTAAAAAATTCTGCGCTTAGTATACTCTTTTCCACCAAATAGTGTGGTGCTATTGCACTATGGCTGTGATCTTGCTTACAGCCCGCACTGATTTAATCTGTGTATAAAGGGAAGTGCTTTAAGATAAAGTACATCTGGATAGAGACAATGCTCTATGCGGGCTTAATCTAACTAAGTTACTATTGCCAAAGCAGAATCGGCAAAATAAAACATTGGTTTAAGGGAGTGTGTATGGCAGGGGCAAGTTTATTAACCTTACTCGACGATATTGCATCCATTTTGGATGATGTGGCAGTGATGAGTAAGGTTGCGGCCAAGAAAACCGCTGGGGTGTTAGGGGACGATTTGGCCTTAAACGCCCAGCAAGTCACGGGCGTGAGTGCCGACCGCGAATTACCTGTGGTCTGGGCGGTCGCGTTAGGCTCGTTTCGCAATAAATTGATTTTAGTGCCCGCAGCCATGTTGATCAGCGCCTTTATTCCTTGGGCGGTGACCCCCTTATTGATGTTCGGCGGCTTGTTTTTATGTTTTGAAGGCTTTGAGAAATTACACCACAGCTATAGCCACCGCAAAGACAAACACGCGGAGCAGGCTGAATCTGACTTACCCGAGATAAGCGATCTTGCGGCCTATGAAAAGGAAAAAGTGAAGGGTGCTATCCGCACCGACTTTGTTCTCTCGGCTGAGATTATCGCCATCACCTTAGGCATAGTTGCGGATAAGTCGCTCTCAACGCAATTTTTTACCCTCGCTATTATTGGTATCGTGATGACCATAGGCGTTTATGGTTTGGTGGCAGCGATTGTCAAAATGGACGATGCGGGTCTGTATCTGAGCCAGCGTCAGGGCGAGTCGGGCTTCACTCGCTTTAATCGTAAGTTGGGGTTTGGCTTACTGAGCGCGGCGCCCGTGTTGATGAAGAGCCTAACCATTATTGGTACTGCCGCCATGTTTATGGTGGGGGGCGGCATTCTGACTCATGGTTTACATTGGGTCGGCGAGCAAATTCACCATGCCGAGCAATTTGTGGAAACCTTTGCCCTAGTCGGCCCCATGCTTGGTTTACTGACGCCGAGTGTGCTTAATGCGCTCTTTGGTATTGCGGCGGGCGCCCTAGCGGTATTGGTGATGACCGGATTCCAAAAGCTGCGTAGCTGATCCGTTTTCATCCTTTTATTGCTGGCGATTATAGCGTCAGCTAATCCGAGCTGTGCGAGTGCAAAGGTGCTCGCCGCGATTATTTCAGCGCTCAAGGACGAATTATGCAATTAATGCGTTATTGCCTTTCCCCCAATAAGTTGGCTTGGCTGCGTGAGGAATTAGGCGAACATGCCGACAAACTGCTGGCGGCGATGGATAAAGCTGGGAGTCAATATCTGGCGGAGTTAACCGAGCTCCAAGCGGGGGATTTATCGGCAGGCGATTCGCAACTCAAGTTTGCATGGTTTCAACAAAAGCTTGCCTTAACCACGCGCTTAACAGATGCCGACCTGGCTAATCTTACGCCACTGTCGCTGGTGGATGTGCGGGTCGAGTTAGTTTCGTCTGATAAGCTTACCGCCGCCTTACAACAACTTAGCAGTGAATCCGTGCTGGGGTTTGATACCGAAACGCGGGCAAGCTTTGAGCCGGGTGTTCAACATCCCTTGAGCTTAGTGCAATTGGCGACCTCCGATACCTGTTATTTATTTCAGCGGGCGGTATTGGGTGAGAGGCTCGCCGAGCTTAAACCTTTACTCGAAAATGAGCAGATCCTCAAAGTGGGGATTGGATTAAGGGGCGATGGCCAAGCACTGAAACGGGATTGGGATATTCAGGTCTCCCCTCGACTCGATTTGAATTGGGCGATGGCGCAGCTCGGGGCTGGGAAGGAAGTGGGCACGCGGCAATTGGTGGCGGCATTACTGCATAAACGCATCGATAAACCTAAAAAATTGACTCTCTCGAATTGGCAACAAGTGCCTTTATCCCAAGCGCAAATTCAGTACGCCGCCCTCGATGCATTGGCGGCGAACCTCTGTTTTTGGCAGTTAATCGACAAGCTGCAAGGTTTTTATGGCAAAACGACAGTCGCTAATAAACCCTTATTGCCGCCGAGCTTAGCTGCACGATTAGCGAGCTATTTTCTTCCAGCTTAAGACTTGAGATAAGGTCGCGAAGATAAGGATTAGGGAGCAAGAGATGTTGGATGCGATTTGTGTACTCACAACCGAGGCTGCGGCAGAGCAGGCTTCGTCACCATTACGACTCAATCCTCATGCTCAGGCTGGTGTCACCTACAGTGTGTTCAAGTTTCAGCAGTTACCCGAGGCTGAGATTGAGCGTTTGCGCCAGCATTTATATTGCCCCGCCTGCTACGGCAAAGCCTATTTTCGTAAAGCATCTAAGGATGGTAAGGCCGCCTGTTTTGGCTCCCGTTATCATGAGTTAGATTGCATCGAATTTAATCCGTCGGCGCAAAAGTCCCGTGAAGAACAAGATGCCCTCGAAGTGCAGCAACAATTGCTCGACGCCGATGCTTTGGTAATCGATTTTTCGCTTAATCCCAGTAATAAGAGACCCTCTAACTCAGCGCACAAAATCAACGCTCCCCAAGAGCAAGAGGTTGTGGCCAAAAGTGAAATTGAAAATGATACCGAGCAATTAGAGTCAGTACAGGAGCCCAAAGCTGACTATCAGGTAGCGGCCGATAAGCCAGAAATAACCATCACGGCAAAGCGTACTCCGAGCCAAGGGCTAGAAAAGTTACTCCATAGCCTGCTGCGAGGCTCCGATCTGGCGACTTCGGATCTTTGGGTTTACACCGATGATGAGCGTAAGTACCGCTGGCGGGCGAAGAATTTGTTTGTGAATTTTGCCGATGCGGATCCGACGGATAACAAACCCCATATGTACTGGGGTACTATCTCACACAGCGACCCGACGTTATCTTGGCTCAATCCCGCCGACAGTAAAGACATAGGCATTCCAATTGAGGCCGTCAAAACCAAACTGTTTAAGCGCTTTAATATCGAAGATAAGCGGGATTTAGAGGGCGCAGGGCTTATCCTGTTTGGTAAGTGTTTTTGGAATAAGGATAAGACCCGCAAAATTATCCAGCTTTGGGACAATGATTTGCGGCGAATTTTTATCTCAACCCTTGATGATTAACCATCAGCGAGGGAATTTAGTCGCTAGTGTATGGGATGTACTGTGCTTAAATTTATCCTTTAAGGCGTTTTCACGACTCTTTTGTGAGTTTCTGGGCCATAGACAGAGCATCAGGTTTCACCGTTTACGCCGTTGCCAACGGTTTTTTAACGCTCTGCACTGAGCTTACATGCCGACTTTTTCAGCTTTATGCCAATTAAATCAACAGTAGATGCAAAACTTGTTTGAAAATTCCTCAGTTAATTAAGTTTGTCATAAAAAGTCCTTTACCTTTGAGAGTGCTTTTAGCATAATGCCCCACGTCAACAGGGGTGTAGTTCCAATTGGTAGAACAGCGGTCTCCAAAACCGATGGTTGCGGGTTCGAGTCCTGCCACCCCTGCCAAATAAAACAACGGCTTGCATAGAAATATGCGAGCCGTTTTATTTTGCGCGCGATAAATTTTCTCACCGCATTTGCTTACATTTGTTAAGTAAAGGTATTTGCAACTTTCGTAGTGTCTAACATACAATCGCAATCCCTTTGGTTTGAGGATGTATGGTTTGAGCTCTGTGATACAAACAAGGCGCAGATTAGCACTATGGCTTGCAGCCATCTTAGTGTTGCTATCTGTTGCGTTTGCGGTGCACAGTGTTTCCCACCTCAATGATGATACCAAGGCCCACTGCGCGCTGTGTTTGCATCAGCATCAATTGCAGCATGCACTCTCATACTCTCCGTTAGATTTTCAAGTTTCTCAACAGGGTGTTATCTCGGTTGAGTTTGATGTTATTTCCTTTAAGACGCCATTTAGGCGCAACTTCCATAGCCGTGCGCCCCCGCTAACAGCCTAACTCCTGCTTTTTATCTATTTCTCTTATTTTCGAGCGCTTTGGCTTAACCAAGGTGCCCGATGCTGTTTATTTTGGGAGTAAAAAATGGCTACTTATGTCATTCAAAAGCGCTCGGTATTACTGCTGGGCGTGGCGTTATTGGCGTTGGATACGAGTGTACCCCTATTGGCCGCCGAGGCTGTGCAAACTGATACCGCTGGACTTAATGACGATATCGAGCGTTTAAGCATTCATTATCGACAGGCCTACCGCGGCAATGTGTCGGCGACTGAGTTACCCCAAGCGATTACTGTGCTGGATGAGCAACTGATTAAAGATACTGGACTGACGCGTTTTCAAGACTTATTGGATTATTCCGCCAGTGTCGCGCGGCAAAATAACGGTGGTGGGCTGTGGGATAGTTTTTCATTACGGGGCTTTCCAGGGAATGAAAACATGCCATCGGGCTATTTAATCAATGGTTTTAATGGTGGTCGAGGCTTTAGTGGTCATAGAGACCTATCGAATGTGGCCTATGTGGAAATCCTCAAAGGCCCAGGCTCGGCGCTTTATGGACGCTCGGAGCCGGGCGGCACAGTGAATATTGTGACCAAAAAGCCGCAGTACGAGGCGCAAGGCTATTTAAAAGCCTCCTCAGGGAGTTTCGATCAATATCGGTTGGAGGGGGATTTTACCTCGGGGCTGACCGATACCTTGGCCTTTAGGATCAATGGTGCTTGGCAGGAGCATGACAGTTTTCGCGATTACGTGTTTAGCGATAAAAAAATCGTCACGCCATCGCTGCGCTGGCAACTGTCCGATAAGTCATCGCTTCTGTATGAGGTTGAATTTCTTAGGCAGGAACAGTTATTTGACCGTGGCGTAGTGGTGCTCCATAACGACTTTAATACCGTGCCCCGTTCGCGTTACTTGGGCGAGCCCAACGATGGGCCAACTAAGGTGGATGCGACTGGGCATCAGCTTACCTATGAGTATGAATTGAATGAGGATTGGTCGCTTACTGCGGGTTATAACTACCGCGATTCGAGTCTAAATGGCTACTCATCGGATGCCGAATTAGCAAAGGGACGTCAATCCTTATATGACGATGGCCGTACTCTGACGCGGCAGCATCGCTATCGAGATTACTCTTCTGAAGACCATTCAGTGCGTACCGAACTCAGCGGCCAGTTTGATACTGGCAACATAAGGCACAATCTGCTGCTCGGAACGGATGCCTATCATTATCGACTAAAAACGGGACTCTACCGTTATCGAGGCAAGAAGGGCGCCTATGCTATCGACATCTTTGCCCCCCAATATGGCGCGGCTCAGCCGGAGGTCAGTCTGCTATATGAAAACCGAGAGACTCAAGATGCCTGGGGCGCCTATTTACAGGATCAATTGGAGTTAACCGAGCACTGGAAACTGCATTTGGGTTTAAGGTTTGACCGTTATTCCCAAGAAATTGCAGAGCAGGTCAACGCGAGTCTGTCGGATCAACGCGATCACAGGGTCAGTCCGAAAGTCGGATTAGTGTATCAATGGTCTGAGGCGTTAAGTGTTTACGGCTCCTATTCGGAAGGTTTTTTACCGCTTTCAGGCACTGATTTTGCAGGTAATCCCTTCGAGCCAGAGGAGAGTAAATCCGTCGAGTTAGGGGTTAAGTTCAACAACACTTGGTTTGAGTTACCCGTTAATGGCAGCTTGGCTTGGTTTGATGCGCAAAAGAGCAATATCTTGACCTCAGATCCCGTCAATGTCGGCTTTTCTGCGACCCTTGGTGAAGCCAAGAGCACGGGGATTGAATTGGATGTCGCGGCCGAGTTAACTGAAAGCTTACAAGCAACCTTGTCCTATGCCTACCTTAATACCCGCACGGCGAACGACAGCCTGAATCTGGATTGGGGCGTGTTAATTCCGGCGGGGAGTCCGCTGGTCAATGTGCCAAAACACACGGGCAGTGTCATCCTCAAGCAGGACTTAAATGAGCTTTCTATCGACGGTCATTTAGGGCTGAGTTGGCGTTATGTGGACTCACGCTTGGGCGATTCGGCCGAACCGAGTTTTCAATTACCGAATTATCAGTTACTTGGAATGTTCTTCACGACTCGGCTTGCTGACAACTTAAGTCTCGCCCTCAATGTCGATAACCTACTGGATGAGCACTATATCGCCAGCAGTTACTCGGCGCTGTGGGCTGTACCGGGTGAGCCACGTAACGTTAAAGTGAGTGTTAGCTATGAATTCTAATGTCACAGTGACACCCATGGCTTCGACTGTTGCGCCTAAACTGCAAGGGCGTCAGCGGATCAATAGCATCGACATGATGCGCGGCTTAGTGATGCTGATTATGTTGCTCGACCATGTGCGGGAGCGGTTTTTCCTGCATATGCAGGTGAGCGATCCTATGGATTTGAGCACAACAAACTGGGCGCTGTTTGTCAGCCGTTTTGCGGCGCACTTTTGTGCGCCTGTGTTCGTTTTTTTAACTGGGGTCTCGGCTTGGCTTTACGCCAATCGCGGTTATGGTGAACCACGCTCTGCGCGCGAGTTTTTAATTAAGCGCGGACTATTCTTAATCGCCCTCGAGGTGCTGGTGATAAATTTCTCATGGATGGGCAATTATAACACCCTGTGGTTGCAGGTGATTTGGGTGATAGGGCTGAGCATGTTGGCCCTTGCGGCATTAATCAACCTCCCGAGGTTGTGGATGGCATTACTCGGACTATTGATTATCTTTGGCCATAACCTATTGTCGCCTATTCATTTTACGCCAGACGAGTGGGGCTATAGTCTGTGGACGATACTGCATGACCGAGGTTATTTGATTGCCGAGGGCGAGCTTAAGCTGAAGATAAGTTACCCAGCGCTACCTTGGATTGGCGTGATTTTATTGGGCTATGTGGCTGGCCCCTTATTTGGCAGAGGGAGTGATGCGGGGCTGCGTCAGCAAAAATTAATACTGTTAGGACTTGGCTGCGCTCTGCTGTTTGGCTTGCTGCGTGGGTTTAATCTCTACGGCGAGACGCTGCCTTGGCAGTTTGGCGATACCTTAGGCCAAACCTTAATGTCAGTATTTAATCTAACTAAGTATCCGCCATCACTGAGTTTTTTGT
This sequence comes from Shewanella sp. LZH-2, assembly GCF_016859145.1. Classification (NCBI taxonomy): domain Bacteria; kingdom Pseudomonadati; phylum Pseudomonadota; class Gammaproteobacteria; order Alteromonadales; family Shewanellaceae; genus Shewanella; species Shewanella sp. LZH-2. The sequence goes on along the minus strand of NZ_CP069350.1, from coordinate 3,494,412 downwards.
TGGTGACCTTGGGCGGGATGTTCTATTGCTTAGTGGTGTTTGAGCGCTATTTTGCGGCAGGCAGAGTATTAGGTTGGATGGGGCAGAGGTTAGCAGTGTTTGGCTCTGTACCTATGTTCTTCTATATCTTGCACTTATATGTGCTGCTGTTGCTGTATTCGCTGGCTAAAGGGATATTTGGCGCCAACCATGGTGAGCTGTTTGGCGTAGCGCATATGGGGTGGGTATGGCTGATAAGCGTAGTCTTAATTCCTTTGCTCTATTATCCCGTGCGCTGGTTTAGCCGTTACAAAGGACAGAGTCAGCAGGCTTGGCTTAAGTATCTCTAAATTGGCTTTAGCATCGATAAATGCCCAATAAAATGGCCGAGCGCGTGACTGCTCGGCCATTTGGCTTGGGGATGATGAAAAGGTTATTCGCTTAATAAGCTACGTAGCATCCACGCATTTTTCTCATGGAGTTGAATGCGCTGGGTGAGTAAATCTGCCGTGGCCTCGTCGTTGGCTTGGCTAACCAAGGGATAGAGCGCACGGGCATTTCTAATCACTACTTCTTGGTCGCTTAACAGTTCACGGATCATGGTTTCAGCTTTAGTGACACCTTGGTCTTCACGGATTTCGGTCAACTTGGCATAGGCCGAATAGGAGCCTAATGCCCTTGCGCCCAATGCACGAACTCGCTCGGCGATTAAATCGACCGCTAAGGCAAGCTCGGTATATTGCTGTTCAAACAATAAGTGCAAGCTAGTGAACATGGGGCCTGTGACGTTCCAGTGGAAGCTGTGGGTTTTAAGGTAAAGGCTATAGCTGTCGGCCAATAACTGATTTAACCCAGCGGCGATTTCTTCTCTATGAGCTTGGTTGATGCCGATGTTAATCATGGAAATTCCTCCTATTGTCCTACTCAATGGAGATAGCTTATCAAATAAGCTAAACATATAAAGCGGTTAAAATAGATTCATAAAATCGATTTTATAGATTAAAGCGTAAGCAAACGTTTGGCTTGAGTCATGAACCGTATCTTGGCAATAACATTCGGCCCATTTAGCTGGTATCCTTATGCGGTGTCAGTGCCTAATGAAACCCCAATAACCCTATGAATAAATCTGCCTATTTAGCCGCGATGGAGATAACTCCTTGGCAGCTTCGCGATACTAAAGTGCGAACTTATCAAGTGGTTTTGGATGTTGATGATATGTCGTCTGCCGCTGAGCCACTGATTGATACGGTCCTTGGCTTAATTGGGATCAGTAAGGATGACTGCGAGTTCAACACTGAGCCACATAAGGGCAAAACCATAGTTTGGGATTTACGCCGCCACAGGGTTAGACCGAGAGTGGCTTGGTTAGTGTCGGATCCCCTTGCGGACTTGCTGTCACACAGTGAGGCAAAGCGTGCCTTGTGGGGGCAGATTTGCCAGTGGCGTGAGCAGCAATTAACGGCCTAGTCGTGTCCAGTACACATTATCGTGAGTTACCTTTTAATTTGGATTTTCCCGTGAGTCATCAAGTCCTTAATACCCTTAACGAATCATTGCAAATCGTACTTCTGACGCCAACGGATGTGAGTCAAATGGCGCGCATTGAAGCGAGTGCTCATTCCCATCCTATGAGTGAGAATAACCTTGCCGATTGTTTTGGCCACTTGTACCGCGTTATTGGATTAATGCAAAGCAATGGCAAGTTGCTCGGCTTCGCGATTGTGCAGCAGATTGTCGATGAGGCAACGCTGCTGGATATTTGTTTGCCGCCAGAACAACAAGGGCGAGGATATGGGCATCTGCTACTCACGGCGGTTATCGACGTCGCTAAGGCTGCCAAGGCCGTGGTGCTGATGCTGGAGGTTCGCGAATCAAACCTTGCCGCGCGCGCACTCTATCAGAAGCGGGGCTTTGTCGAAACCGGTCGGCGCAAAGGCTATTACCCTTTGGAAGAGGGCAAAGAAGATGCGATTTTGATGGATTTAGCCTTAAGCGAAACGGTTTAAGTTTTTAAAAGTAGATATAAAAAAAACAGCGCATTAGCGCTGTTTTTTTATGGAGTTAATAAAGCGAAGGTTACTTCACTTCTTTACCTTGAGCTTGCAAGTCTGCATGGTAGCTTGAACGCACTAATGGACCACAAGCAGCATGGGTAAAGCCTAGCTCATCGGCAAGGGCTTTAAGCTCATCAAACTCGGCTGGTGACACGTAACGCTCAACCGGCAGGTGGAACTTAGACGGTTGCAGATATTGACCTAAGGTCAACATTTCAACCTTGTGCTCACGTAAATCACGCAGCACTTGAGCGATTTCTTCGTTGGTTTCACCTAGACCCATCATCAGCCCCGATTTTGTCGGCACGTTGGGGTGACGCTCTTTAAAGCGCTTCAGTAGGTCGAGTGACCATTGATAGTTCGCACCCGGACGCGCTTTGCGGTAATGCATAGGCGCAGTTTCAAGGTTGTGGTTGAACACATCAGGCGGCTCAGTCGACAGAATATCGAGAGCGGCATCGATACGACCACGGAAATCGGGCACTAAGATCTCAATCTTAATCTCGGGATTGAGCTTACGGATCTCACGGATACAGTCGGCAAAGTGCTGGGCACCGCCATCACGCAGGTCATCGCGGTCAACCGAGGTGATTACCACGTATTTTAGCTTCATATCACGGATGGTTTGAGCCAATTTAACAGGCTCTTCCGCATCGGGCTTGAGTGGACGACCATGGGCCACGTCGCAGAATGGGCAGCGGCGAGTACAAATTGCGCCCAAAATCATAAAGGTCGCAGTGCCGTGGTTAAAACATTCTGCCAAGTTAGGACAAGAAGCTTCTTCACAGACCGAGTGCAGGCCGTTAGCGCGTAACGCTTGCTTAATATCGAGAATGCGTTGGTTAGACGCGGGCAGTTTAACCCTTAACCAATCGGGTTTGCGTAACATGGTTTCGCGCTCAGAGGGCACGATTTTAACCGGAATGCGCGAGACTTTATCGGCATCTCTTAATTTGACTCCGGGTTGTAAACGTTCAGGCCTATTCATGACGCTGCTAATCCTTGATGATGAACTAGATGTTGGTAGCCCAGTAGTTGGCTAAAGGTAATAATGAGTTGCTCGCCTGCTTCAATCACGGTTTGTGGGCCGCCAAGTTCTTTACATTGCACCATCTCAAGCCCTGCATAACCGCAGGGATTAATGCGTCGAAATGGGGCCAAATCCATATCCACATTCAGTGCTAAGCCATGGAATGAACAGCCTTTACGGATCCTTAGACCCAAAGAGGCAATTTTGCGCTCATCCACATACACCCCCGGTGCATCGGCCTTGGCGTAGGCAGTGATAGCGTATTTGGCAAGCATATCGATAATGCTTTGCTCGATATGGGTCACAAGTTGGCGGACACCCACTTTACTGCGTTTAATATCGAGGAGAGGGTAGACAACTAATTGCCCTGGTCCGTGGTAAGTGACTTGACCACCACGATCCACTTGGATCACGGGAATATCGCCCGGATTCAAAATATGTTCGCTTTTACCTGCTTGGCCTTGGGTAAATACGGGTGGATGTTCAACGATCCACAGTTCGTCTGGACTGTCGCTGTTACGAGTGTCGGTGTAATGCTGCATTGCATGCCACACAGACTCATAATCCTGCTGTCCCAGATGCCGAATATGCAAAGTGGTGTCTTGCAAGGGCAACCTCTCCCCTATAATTGAGTGGCGCTATTATACGCCTCTTGGCCATAAATGTAAGATAGATCACATTTTATAGCCTTGAGGAATACTTATAGTACGCGGCGAACGCCTTCGATACCGGCAAGCTCAGTGTACAGTATTTCGATATGATCTTTGCTGGTCACAGTGACACGGATAGTGACTGAATAGTAGCTCCCTTTGCTCGAGGCTTTAACTGTTGGTGAATAATCACCTGGAGCGTGTTTTTGCACTACCGCAACCACTCTATCCGTTAAGGTTTCGTGGGCATCGCCAACCACTTTGAATGGGAAGGCGCAGGGAAACTCCATGAGTTCATCAAATTTTGTGTTTAACATAGTCGTGCTCAATAACCATTTTAATAGGAACTATATGGTGGCGATTATACCCGATTCAAGGGTGATACTCCCCCAAAAACAACAAAGCCACCCGAAGGTGGCTGAGTTTTGTGAGCCGGATTAGCTAAACCAACCAGAAAACAGTTGCTTAAAGTAATCAACTAATTTGCTGAACCAGCTGCCTTCGTTGACTTCTTGTAAGGTAACTAGCGGGAATTGCGCAATATCTTTGCCATCTAACTGGAAGTATAAGCGTCCCACTGTTTCACCTTTTTTCAGTGGTGCGTCCAGTGGCTTAGTCAGTTCGAAGTTGGCTTTTAAGTCTTTTGCACGGCCACGGCTGACGGTAACTGGTGCATCTGTAGCGACACCTAAATCGACGGTACTCTTATCACCGTACCAAATTTTTTGCGTCACGAAGCTGTCGCCGGCCTTGTAAGGGGTCACTGTTTCGAAGAAGCGGAAACCATAGGTCAGCAGTTTTTTACTTTCGGCTTTACGAGCTGCTTCACTTTGAGTGCCTAATACCACTGAAATCAAACGCATACCGTCCTTAGTTGCAGAAGCGACTAAGTTATAACCTGCTCCAGAAGTGTGGCCGGTTTTGATACCATCCACATTCATGCTGTTATCCCACAGCAGACCATTACGGTTATATTGTTTGATACCGTTGAAGGTATAGTATTTTTCGCTGTAGACACGGTATTCTTCTGGCACGTCACGAATGAGTGCTGCACCTAAAAGTGCCATATCATAGGCCGTCGTTTTATGGTTCTCTGAATCTAGGCCATGGGAGTTTTCAAAGTAGCTATCACGCATACCAAGCTGCTTTGCCCACGAGTTCATCATGTCAACAAAGGCGCCTTCAGTACCCGCAATATGTTCGGCCATCGCGACACAAGCATCGTTACCGGATTGAATGATGATGCCGCGGTTTAAGTCAGAAACTTTTACGGTTTTACCCACTTCGATAAACATTTTCGATGAGTCAGAGAAGTTCTTCGACCAAGCATTTTTACTGATGGTGACATCATCATCGGGAGATACGTTACCGGCTTTAATTTCCTGACCAATCACATAGCTGGTCATCATCTTCGTTAAGCTGGCGGGGTTTAAACTCTCGTATGCATTTTCTTCGGCAATGATTTGGCCTGAATTATAATCCATCAAGATGTAAGCCTTGGCGGCCACGGTTGGTGCATCAGGGGTAACAATCGGCTGCGCAGCATAAACAGGAAGAGAAACACTCGAAATTAGCAGCAATGTCTTAATGGGACTTTTTACAAAATTCATCATTAACTTAGCACGTCTTTTTGGTTGTATTGAAAGAAAAGGCAAAATAGTTTCGCGAGTATACCACCCTTCGACAAAGGTTTTCAGTGAAGGTTCCTTCATCTGCGGTATTTTTAAGCTAAATTGACTCCATAATGTGAGTGTTCACTATTCCAAAACCATATAGCCTTCGGGATAGCCATCTTGTTTCACTTTAATGAGTAATCGGTCGGCAAGCTCCGTTTGACCAATCGGACCGAGCTGTAGTCTAAACATATTGTTTGCCGGTTGTACACGAGTCTTGACCTGATATTTCTTCTCCAGATCCTTCGCTATTTTATGGAGTCGCTGTTTATCCTTCGAAGCCACTAACTGTATATAGTGGTTTCCTGAGGATTGAATATTGGCTATTGCCGATTGGGTTGCGGTTTTATTGCCAATATAGATGACATCCAGTTTTATGCGTGCCGTACCTGTGCCTAGCATACCAAGCTTATAGGCGGCGGCATAGGATAAGTCTAAAATCCGGTCAGAGTGGAACGGACCGCGATCATTAATACGAATAATCACCTGCTTATTGTTATCTAAGTTAGTGACGCGAGCGTAGCTTGGTAGGGGGAGGGTCTTATGGGCTCCAGACATGCCGAACATATCGTAGGGTTCACCATTGGATGTCTCATAACCGTGGAATTTTTCGCCGTACCATGAGGCGCGACCCATTTCGGAAAAGCCTTCCCCCGAGTCTAATACCGTATAGGACTCACCATAAACCGTATAGGGTTTGTTACCGCGGCGGCTATAGGGTTCATATTTGGGGGTCGCATTCGGTACATGATCTACATTGGGTGGATTAAGGGGCATCTTATCGTTTTTAAGCGCGTAGCGGCCCTTATTGGGATCCATATTCTTATTCTTCACGCTGGCTGAGCCAGAGTTAGAACTGGAGCAGGCCGCGAGCGCAAAACAGCAGCCGAGCATCAAAAGCGATAAAAGATTATTTTTTAGCGTCATGTTGTTGCTTCAGTTGTTGGCTAAATTGATAAACAGCCATGGAATACAAGGGGCTACGATTATAACGGGTGATTACATAAAAGTTATTGAGCCCTAACCAGTAATCTTTACTTCCCACTTGTTCTAGCTCGATAAGCATGGCTTTTTGCGAGGCATCTAAATCGCGGGCGTTGACTAGCGATAAGCTCGGGGAGAGAATATCAGAGACCTTGTATTGTAACTTCTCGCCTGCCCACACTTTGGCTTTAGGTGCATTGGCACTGCTATTCACTAAGGGTAAAGCAACGGGGGCATGCAATTGCCAGCCATGTTCATGGAAGTAATTGGCAACACTGCCAATGGCGTCCTCTGGACTCTGGAGTAAATCACGGTTGCCGCTGCCATCAAAATCCACAGCATAGTGGCGGTAACTTGAAGGAATAAACTGACCAAAGCCCATGGCGCCAGCGTAGGAGCCTTTGAGGTTATTGATATCTAAGTGTTCTTCTTTTACCAGCCTCATTAATTCACCAAATTCCTTGCGGAAGAAGGTGGCTCTTGGCTCGTAATAAAATCCTAAGGTATAGAGTGCGTCGATAACCGGATAATTACCCGTGTACTGGCCATAGAAAGTTTCGATACCAATAATAGCCACAATAATTTGTGGTTCGACTTGGTACTTAGTGGCGGCTTTGGCAATCGTCGCCTCGTGTTTTTTCCAGAAGGCCAGACCTGCGTTGAGGCGTTTTTCGGTTAAGAAAATCGGATAATACTGATGCCAAGGTTTCGCTTCCCAAGGACGCGAAATCGCATCGATAACGGCTTGGTTGTAGTTGGCTTTGGCCAAGAAATTTTCGACTTCGGCTTGGGTAAAGCCTTGTGCCATTTGGGTTTTGATAAACTCAGCCTTTAAGGCCTCAGGTAATACTGGTGCCTCGGTTAATACCGGTGTGGGAGCCTGTGTGGTCACGGCGGCACTTGGCTGTGTTGTCGCGGACTCGTTAGCGGTTGAACAACCAATAAGGTATGAACTGAGGCAAAGCATTGCCAGTGGAGCCAAACAAGCTCGAAGAATCGGCATTAAGAAGTCCCTAAAAATTATCTATCTACAAAACGTCTATGGGTATGAATGCTCATAAGAATGCCAAACCCTGTCATCAATGTCAGCATTGATGTGCCACCATAACTGACAAGGGGTAAAGGTACACCCACCACAGGCAGGATACCTGAAACCATACCAATATTCACAAAAACATAAACGAAGAAAGTCAATGTGATACTGCCGGCAAGGAGTCTGGCAAAGCTGGTTTGCGCCCGAGAGGCAATGACTAAGCCGCGTCCGATGATGTAGAGATACATCAGGAGCAGGATAATGCTACCTATCAGACCAAATTCTTCACCGATCACCGCAAAGATAAAGTCGGTGTGACGTTCGGGGATAAATTCTAATTGGGATTGAGTGCCATCGAGCCAACCTTTACCCCAGAGGCCACCTGAGCCAATAGCAATTTTCGATTGGATAATGTGGTAACCCGCACCGAGGGGATCTTGTTCTGGATCGAGTAGGGTCAAGACGCGGGTTCTTTGGTAATCGTGCATTAGGAAGTACCAGAGAATAGGCAAAAATGCCAACACGGCGGCAATAAAACCGCCCACAATCACCCAGCTCATACCCGATAAAAACAGTACGAAAATACCTGATGCCGCAACTAAAATAGAAGTGCCGAGATCGGGTTGTTTAGCAATTAATAATGTGGGTATCAGTAGAATGACACCTGCGCCCGCTAGATAGCGTTTTTTGGGCGGTAGTGGGAATTTACTGATATACCAAGCCATAGTTATGGGGAAGGCGAGCTTAATCAGTTCAGATGGTTGAAACTCCATAAAGCCTAGGTTCAACCAGCGTTGTGCCCCTTTGTTAATCTCCCCAAAAAAATGCACCCCAAGCAGTAACACAATGCCTGCGAGGTAAATGGGTAATGCCCAGCGTTTTAGCGCCTCAGGATTAATTTGCGCCATGGTAAACATGATGCCTAGGGATAAAAACATCCTAAACAGTTGGCGTTCCATCATGCCAAGATCTTCACCACTGGCGGAATAGATAACAAATAGGCCAAAGCCCATTACAGCCAATAGGCCGAGCAACAGGGGCAGGTCGATATGTAATCGTTGCCAGATATTTTGACGTTGATGGGCACTCATGGCGTTGGTTTCCAAGTGTCTCTGAGCATATATTCATCGAGCATAGCGCGAGCGACGGGGCCAGCGTTTGCGCCACCCCAGCCGGCGTTTTCCATTACCACAGCCAGCACGATTTTCGGATCTTCAAAGGGCGCGTAGGCGACGACGAGTGCGTTATCGCGGAAATGCTCTGCAATCTTATTAGCATCGTATTTCGTGTTTTCGGCCACGCCAATCACCTGCGCCGTACCGGTTTTCATCGCCGCGGTATAGCTTGCGTCGGTGAAGCGAGACTTATGGGCGGTTTGGCGCATGGCTTCGTTAATGATATTCCAGTTGCGCGGATTTTTAAGCTCAATCGGTGGTAACTCGTTAATCGGCGAGTCAATTTTGGCCGTATTATCTTTAATCGATCTTAATAAGTGCGGCGGAAAACGGCGGCCCTTATTGGCGAGAATAGCGGTAGCATTGGCCAGTTGTAACGGGGTTGCGGTCCAGTAACCTTGGCCGATACCGACTGAAATGGTGTCTCCTATGTACCAAGCTTGATTGTATTTTAAGCGCTTCCATTCTTTCGACGGCATATTACCCGCCGACTCTTCAAAAATATCGACACCAGTATTTTGGCCAAAGCCGAATTGCTCCATAAAACGGGCGATGGGATCAACACCGATTTTATAAGCTAATTCATAGAAATAGGTATCGCAGGATTCCACGATAGCACTATAGACGTTAACCCAGCCATGGCCCCAGCGTTTCCAGTCGCGATATTTACGCTCAACCCCTGGGATTTGCCAAAAACCAGGGTCCCAAATACGGGTGTGTTCGGTCACGGCTTTTTCATCAAGTCCCAGTAAGGCAATAATGGGTTTAATCGTTGATGCTGGCGCATATTGGCCTTGGGTGGCGCGGTTAATCAGCGGACGTGATTTGTCGTTCAATAAATCACTGTAATCCTTGCTGTTAATCCCTTGCACGAACTGGTTGGGATCGTAACTTGGGCTCGACACTAAAGCTAAAATCCCGCCATCCCTTGGATCGATAGCGACGATTGAGCCTTTATGGCCTTGGAGTAGTTCCACGGCTTTTTGCTGTAATTGTAAATCGAGAGTTAAGTAAATATCTTGCCCCGGCTCCGGCGGTACAATTTTAAGCGTACGGATAGTTCGGCCGCGGTTGTTTACTTCTTCTTCGAGATGACCTGGTGTACCGTGAAGGAGTGATTCATAATATTTTTCAATGCCTTGCTTACCAATATCCTTGGTGGCTGCATAGTTTTTCCACTGATCGTTACGCTCCAATTGAGCGCGATCTCGAGTGTTGATTTTACCTACATAGCCCAGCACATGGGTGAGCTGGCTCGCATAGGGGTAGTTACGCTTTAAACCCGCCTCAACGGAAATCCCAGGAAAGCGATGTTGGTTAACACTAAAAATGGCGACCTGTTCTTCGGTCAACTGATTTTTAAGGGTTAAGGGCTTAAAGCGGCGGTGAAACTTTAGCGCTTCGGTAAAGGTTTCACGCTCATCGGGAGTGATTTCGATTAACTTGCCTAATTCGTCCAAGGTCTCGGACATATTGGCAATTTTCTCCGGCACTAAGTCGAGAGAATAAAAGGGTTGGTTCTCGGCGAGTAACACGCCGTTTCTGTCGTAAATCAAGCCACGGCTTGGGGCGATAGGCACGACACGAATGCGGTTATCATTAGAGCGCGTTTCATAATCTTTATAGGATTCAACCTGAAGATGATAAAGATTGGTCACCAACACACTAAGGAGGGCGACAACACAAACAAAAGTGAACAGCGCACGACGCTTAAACAGTGACGCCTCGGCGGCGTGGTCGTGCATGGTTATCCGCTTTTTTGGCGACACTTAGGCTATCTCCAGCTGATCCCATCCGGGTGGTTGACACTCGTTAACATCAAGATCCCGCTATTCTCTGTGATAAGGGTGATTAGTGTTCACGCTCCACGCGCGGTATAAGCTTTCGGCAACCACAATCCGCACCAGAGGATGGGGCAGGGTCAATGCCGACAGGCACCAACTCTGATGGGCGGCTTCCTTACAGGCGGGCGCTAAGCCTTCGGGGCCGCCGACCAGTAAGCTCACATCACGACCATCGAGTTGCCATTTATTCATGGCTGTCGCTAATTCTGGCGTAGTCCAGTTTTTGCCGGGAAGATCTAAGGTAACAATGTGATTGCCCTTAGGAATCGCCGCTAACATTTGCTCGCCTTCCTTTTGCAGGATGCGTGCGATGTCAGCATTTTTTCCGCGTTTACCAGCAGGGATTTCGATAAGTTCCAGCGCCATATCCCGAGGAAAGCGGCGTTGATACTCTTCAAAACCGCGGGTAACCCAATCGGGCATCCGTGTCCCCACTGCGATAAGTTGCAACTTCATTAGGCTTGCTTTTCTGACCAGAGTTTTTCAAGCTGGTAGAAATCACGGGTTTGATCTTGCATAACATGCAGGATCACGTTGCCCATATCCACCAATACCCATTCGCTGCTGTCGCGGCCTTCGATACCGATAGGTGGAATGCCTGCGGCTTTCGCTTCGATCACGAGATTTTCGGCGATCGCTTTAACGTGAGTTTTAGATGTACCAGAACAAATCACCATGTAGTCGGTGATGTTAGATTGGTTGCTGACATCGATAACCACGACGTCACGGGCTTTTAAATCGTCGATTTTATCGACAACAAACTGTTTTAATTCGGCGCTCTGCACGCTGATGTACCTCATTCATTTTAAATAGCGCGCTAGTATATCAGTCTTAAGCGGGGGAATACATTCTCTTAGCGATCTTAGCTGCTGAGTTTGTACTATTAGCGCTTGATTTTCGGCCTAAGAAAAATAAAGCCGTTGTTTTTGAATGTAATTTAAAGTGACGGGCAGGAGGGCGTCCTGTGGAATTTCTCCCATGGCCAGTTGTGAGCGAATTTGGGTGGACGAAATATCCTGTGGGCTGATATCAACGGTAAAGATGCGCCCATGTTGTGGTTCATTTGAGTGACTTAACGCTTCAAGCGACGCGTGGCGTACGTTTAACTCATGTAGCATCGGGTGCCCTTCGGCTAAATGCCAGCCCGGGCGCTGACATACTACGATATTGGCTAATTCAAACAATTGCTGCCATTGGTGCCAGCTTTGCAGGTGAATAAACGAATCCATCCCCATAATAAAAAACAGTTCGTCATTGGGATAAAGTCGAGTTAACTGCTTAAGGGTGACAACGGTATAGGATGGGCTGTCGCGTTTAGCTTCGATATCACATAGCTCGAAACCTGTTAATGCCTCACATACCTGCGCGACCATTTCGAGCCGCTGCGCTGTGGTAGAGTGGGTAGTGTTTTTGTGTGGCGGAATATGGTTGGGCATCAGCAGGATTTTATCCAGCTTGAGACTGGCTTTGACTTCCATCGCGGGGCGAATATGGCCGTAATGTATGGGGTCAAAGGTGCCACCTAAAATACCGATACGCATCCAGTCAGTGCCTTAATCTAAGCTGATATGGGCCAAATGGCCGTGGGCCTTGGGGTCGAATAATAAGCACAGGTGGCTGAGCCCTGTCCAATCTTCATGGCCTAATTGCTTTAAGTTCAATTCCAGCTTGGACGCGAAGGCAAGCATATGTTCGATTTGGGTGAGGCTTAAGCGCTGCAACGCGGTTTGGTACAGCGGTTTACGCTTATCCCAAATTCGATATTTACCAAAGAGACTATTTAAAGGCACGCCTTGCGCCTGTTCACTCTTGAGGCTGAGCAGCAACTGCAGCTCTTTAAACAAGGCCCAGAGTAAAATGGGCATGGCCGTACCCTCACCGTTGAGTTGGGCAAGCATATGCTGAGCACTGTCTTGGCGATTATTCAGCAGTGCATCGGTGAGCTGAAACACGGTAAAGCGGGATTGATCTTCAAAGTAATGGCTTAATTCGTCGGCACCGATAGGCTGGCTTGGGCTTAACAGTTGTAGCAACTGCATGGCCTGATCGGCGGCGAGTAAATTCCCTTCGTAGAGTGTGTACAACATAGCGCGCGCATCGGGTTGTAAATTCAGCTTAAAGTGCGTAATGCGTGAGTCGAGCCAACGTCTGAATTGGTCGCCCTCTGGCGTAGTGCAGGGTAAATAAATTCCTAAGCTATCTAAGGTTTTGAACCACTTGCTATTGGTCTGCTCGCTGGCGAGTTTTGGGCCTTCAAGGATCAGCAACACATCGGGATTCGGCGTTTGCAGTAACGCTTGTAGCGCCGCCGAACCATCTGCACCGGGTTTTGCGTTGGGGAGAGTTAGCTCAATGATGCGCCGGCTAGAAAACAGGCTCATGGACTGCCATTCCTGGGTCAAGTCACCCCAGTTAAAACCTGTTTCTTGAATTAACTGAACGCGCTCTTCAAACCCTTGGCGTTTGGCGGCTTGGCGGATCTGATCCTTGGAGGTTTCGAGCAACCAAGGATCATCACCAAAAATCAGGTAACAAGCGTGAAGCGGATTGAGATGGCGGGAGAGTTGATCAGGATAAACACGCATTTAAACCACTCTCCACATTTTATTGCAGTGCCACATTAATTTGGACCCTGCATTAATTCACCTCTGTGCTAGCCAGGGATTGCAAAATCCTATCGGCCGCTTGAATACGCATTTCTTTGACTAACAGTTCCATCTCACGGCTTTTCGCCAGTGCGGTGCGAGGATCGTCTAAGTAATCGCGGCGAATTTCAATCTTGAAAGGCTGTGCCTCTTTGCCCGGCAAGGCCACAGCAAACTCGACGAAATAGATAAGCTCATACTCGGCCACATTGCCCGTAGGGTAAAGCGACAGGGTCGAACGCTCTAAGGAGTCGGTGATAAGCCTTAACACTGGCACATCATTGGCGGCATCGACAATCTTGACGTTGTTCAAACGTAACCGCTCACGCACCAAACGGGTGAGTTCACTGTATTCATCCGAGCTGCTCAAACTGAGTTGATTGAGCTGCTCGGGGATTTGGTAGCTACGTTGAAGCTTAAAACCGCAACCTGCGCTGGTCATAATGACCAGCGCCATGATTGCGAAAGCTAAGCGTTTAATTAGCATAAGTTTTCGCGGTTTCCTGTTTGTCGTGTGGACAGCATCTGTTTATCACATCAACGATGTTAGTTGGCAACGATGCTGAGCAGTTTACCGGGTACATAGATCACTTTACGAACCGTAACGCCATCTAAGTACTTGATGACTTGCTCGTCCGCCATACCCAGTGCTTCAACAGACGCTTGGTCAGCATCGGCCGCGACTGTGATTTTAGCGCGCACTTTACCGTTCACTTGCACCACGATGAGTTTACTGTCTTCAACCAGAGCAGATTCATCCACAACAGGCCATTGGCTGTCTTCGATACTGTTGGTGTTGCCCAGCTCATTCCACAGGGTGAAGCTCACGTGTGGGATGATGGGGTATAGTAAACGCACTACCGCAGTTAAGGCTTCGCCGATGATGGCTCGGTCTTGGCCTGTGGTTTGCGGCGCTTTTTGCAGGTGGTTCATCAGTTCCATCACGGCGGCAACCGCAGTATTGAACATCTGACGACGGCCGATATCATCGGTCACCTTAGCGATAGTCTTGTGCACTTCACGGCGCAGTGCTTTTTGCTCGCTTGTTAATTTGCTGACGTCTAGTGCTTCGCTGTTGTCCTGCGCCACATAATCGCTGGCCAGTTTCCACAGACGTTTGATAAAGCGGTGCGCGCCTTCAACGCCAGACTCTTGCCATTCCAGCGTTAATTCTGGTGGTGATGCGAACATCATAAACAGACGCACAGTGTCGGCACCGTATTTTTCGACCATTACCTGTGGGTCGATACCGTTGTTTTTCGACTTAGACATTTTGCACATACCGGTGTAAACCAGTTCGTTGCCGTCTTTATCGATAGCTTTAGTCACTCGGCCCTTGTCGTCTTTTTCGGTAGTGACTACATCCAGCGGAGACACCCATACACGGGCACCTTTATCGTTGGTGTAGTAGTAGGCATCGGCCAGAACCATGCCTTGGGTCAGCAGTTGTTTTGCTGGCTCGTTAGTGTTTACTAGACCCGCATCACGCAGCAACTTGTGGAAGAAGCGGAAATATAACAAGTGCATACAGGCGTGTTCGATACCACCAATGTACTGATCCACTGGCAACCAGTAGTTAGCCTTGGTTGGATCTAACATTTGATCAGCCTGTGGGCTGCAATAACGGGCGTAATACCATGAAGATTCCATAAAGGTATCAAAGGTATCGGTTTCGCGCAGCGCGTCTTGGCCGTTAACTTGGGTTTTCGCCCATTCTTTATCGGCCTTGATTGGGCTTTGGATCCCGTCCATCACCACATCTTCTGGCAGGATCACCGGCAGTTGATCTTCAGGTGTTGGAATAACAGTACCGTCGGCTAAGGTCACCATAGGAATTGGTGCGCCCCAGTAACGTTGACGTGATACACCCCAGTCACGCAGACGGTAGTTTACTTGGCGTTTGCCTTTACCTTCAGCCACTAATTTGTCGGCGATGGCATTGAAGGCGCCGTCAAAGTCTAAACCGTCGAACTCGCCAGAGTTAAACAGCACGCCTTTTTCGGTGTAAGCCGCTTCGCTGATGTCTAACTCCCCGTCAACAGGTTTGATAACCGCTTCGATTGGCAGATTGTACTTTTTCGCAAATTCGTAATCGCGTTGGTCGTGGCCTGGAACTGACATCACAGCGCCGGTGCCATAGTTCATTAGTACGAAGTTAGCCGCCCAAATGGGTACTTGCTTGCCAGTGATGGGGTGAATCGCGTATAGACCTGTCGCGACGCCACGTTTTTCCATGGTGGCTAAATCGGCTTCTGACGTGGTGCTGTTTTTGCACTCATCGATAAAGGCAGCCAGCTCAGGGTTAGTTTGCGCCGCTAATTCTGCTAATGGGTGACCCGCAGCAATCGCTACATAGGTGACACCCATCAGGGTATCGGGGCGGGTTGTGTAGATGTCGAATGACTTGTCACTACCCGCTACACCAAAGGTCATTTCCACGCCTTCGCTGCGACCAATCCAGTTGCGCTGCATGGTCTTAACTTGCTCAGGCCAACCGTCTAAGGTGTCGATATCGTTTAATAGTTCTTCGGCGTAGGCGGTGATCTTAATGAACCACTGTGGAATTTCTTTTTGTTCTACAGGGGTATCACAACGCCAGCAGCAACCGTCTTGTACCTGCTCGTTTGCCAGTACGGTTTCATCATTAGGGCACCAGTTAACAGAAGCTGTTTTCTTGTAAACTAAGCCTTTTTCGTACAGTTTAGTGAAGAACCATTGTTCCCAGCGGTAATATTCTGGGGTACAAGTGGCGATTTCACGGCTCCAGTCATAGCCAAAACCCAGCAATTTTAGCTGGTTTTTCATGTACTCAATATTTTGATAAGTCCATGGTGCTGGTGCCGTTTTGTTGTTGATTGCGGCGTTTTCTGCAGGCAAACCGAAAGAGTCCCAACCGATAGGTTGTAGCACGTTTTTGCCTTGAAGACGCTGGAAGCGGGCAACCACATCGCCTATGGTATAGTTGCGAACGTGTCCCATGTGGAGTCGACCTGAAGGGTACGGAAACATCGAAAGGCAATAAAACTTTTCTTTGTTTGCATCTTCAGTAACTTCAAAGGTTTTGTTGTCGTGCCAGTGCTTTTGCACTAAGGCTTCAATTTCTGAGGGATTATATTGCTCTTGCATCACGCTATTTCCGGCAGTGCCGCCTATTTATTTGATCTAACGCCATATCGACGCGAATAAGATCTGCATAGAATAAACTAGAAGCGATGCATTAAAAAGGTTCTATGAAGGAGTATTGGTTATGAATGATAGAAGTAGTGCGCTACTAGGACTGTATCAAGCCTTAATTAACGAAGTGAAAGCGCAATTTGCGGAAGATAACTCGCTGACTGCAAAGAATTTATTTAAGTCTGTCACTCAAGGGAAGGAGTTCTTACGCCTCAAAGAACAAGCGGGGGAAGATGAGCTCGCGTTAGTTGAGCAATTCTTAAAGCGTGATATCGCCAGCTTTTTGCGTGAGCAAAATGCCGACAGCTTAAGCCACAGCCCAACGGTGATCACTCTAGAAAACACCCTTTGGCATTGGTTAAGTGAAATCACCGACCGCAGCCAAGTGGAATGGCATGAACTGGCTCAAGACTTTAAACACCACGGCTATTACCAGAGTGGTGATATTGTTAGCCAAGGGGTGATGGTGTGCACTAACTGCGGCCATGAAATGAGTATTGAGTTTCCGGGCGTGATCCCCGATTGCCCCGAGTGTGACCATGAAGAGTTTACCCGTGAGGCTTTAACACCTTAGCCTTGTGGATGCGCCAGAAATAAAAAACGACGCTTAGCGTCGTTTTTTATTAGCCATCAACAGCCTTGGACATTGATATCGTA
Organism: Shewanella sp. LZH-2; assembly: GCF_016859145.1. Lineage (NCBI taxonomy): Bacteria > Pseudomonadati > Pseudomonadota > Gammaproteobacteria > Alteromonadales > Shewanellaceae > Shewanella > Shewanella sp. LZH-2. The sequence continues at coordinate 3,477,514 of NZ_CP069350.1, read as the reverse complement.
AAGCGGTGGTGTGTTGGCATCGGCTGCTTGGGTATAGCGGAAATAACATTGGTCATCGTTGACTAAGGTATTAGCATCCAAGTCGTAGCCAATATATGTAATATCAATACCTTGATATTGAATGACGAGTTTATCATCTTTCTCTATCCATTTTTCGATATCGGTATTGTCCAGATAACCCCACTTTAGGCGGGTTTCTGCCACACCATCACCATTGAGGTCGATGTCAATAATATCATCACGGCCTGCGACGGCTTGACTCTGTAAGCTGGGCATTTGGGTCTTGGAATAGGCTAAGGTATTTGCGGCTTTTACACTGGCATGGAGTTGCAGCAGACTTTTTTCCCGCGCCTCTTTGCTCAGGCCGATAAATTTCGGCGCGGCGATAACCGCTAAAATCCCGAGCACTATGATAACGACCACGAGTTCGATTAAGGTAAAACCTTGAGTGCGTTTCTGATTAATCATTTCAAATTCTGTTGCTGCTTTTGACGACGGATAAAACCGAGTAACAGCAGAGCTCCACATAAGGCTAACAGTGGTGTTTGGCCGATTTTAGCAAACCAAGTTTGGCCTGTAACCAGTGGAATTGTGGCTCGCAATACACCAGTTTCAAATTGCGGCAGAGAAGCTGTGATTTTGCCATGCTCATCGACAACGGCGGTTACACCATTATTGGTGGCGCGTACCAGAGGACGACCTAACTCAATGGCGCGCATTTGAGCAATTTCCATATGTTGTAATGGACCATTTGAGGTGCCAAACCAGGCATCGTTGGAGACGGTTAACAGCAGATCCGTCCCGAGATTAACGCTGTCACGCAATTGTTCAGGGAAGGCTATTTCATAACAAATTGCCGGCGCAATTTTATGGCCTACCGCGCTCAAGTTCGGTTGTTGATAATCGCCACGCGCAAAAGAGGACATGGGCAGATTAAAGAAAGGCGCAATCGGCCGCAGTAAGGCTTGAAAGGGCACAAATTCACCAATTGGCAACAGATGATGCTTTTTAAACTGGTTGCTGCCATCGCTTTCATAATCTGGGCTATCTTGCTGTTTCAGATTATGGTTACCTAATACAATCAGTGAATTATAAAAATCGTCATGTTGACGACTAATAATCCCGGTAATGATGGAGGTGTGGTTAAGGTTGGCCACTTTATTGGCATTATCCAAAAAGTCTTGCACTTGGTAGTCAGGCGCTGGGATCGCTGCTTCTGGCCAGACGATAATGTCAGCATCAAAGTGTTCACGGGACAAATCCATGTATTTCAACAGGGTTGGCCAGAGTGCATCGGGTTCCCATTTCATACTTTGCGGAATATTGCCTTGCACAAGCGCGACCTTGACCGACTCGCCTGTCGGCTTAATTTGTGAAAGCTTAGGCGCGACCCAAGTAGCGGCTGCGATGATGGGCAGTAAAATCAACAGACTTTTGTAGCGCTTGCTAAAACACAAGGCCAATGCGCCCGCAACCATGGCGATAATGAAACTTAATCCTAAGGCGCCAATAATACTCGCGAGTTCCTTTAATGGGCCTTCAGTTTGGGAATAGCCGGCCCAGATCCAGGGAAACCCTGTCATCACCCAGCCTCTGGCCCATTCGGTTAAGACCCAAAGCGCGGGGAAGAAGAGCAGGTTACGCCATAGCGAGGGAGTATTAGTGCGAGTCAACCACGCTAAACCCAGACCCGTTAAGGCTGGATAGAGGGCTAAATAGAGTGCTAACAGCGCCATTAGCCCTACTGAAGCGGCTAAGGGGAGGCCACCGAAGGTGTCCATACTGACATGCACCCAACTGATCCCAACGGCAAAACAGCCAAAACCAAAGCTTAACCAATGGAAAAAGCTTGCTTTAGGGCTTAAGGATTCACTCTGCCAAAGGGCTAACGCCATGGCGATAGGATAGATGATCCAGAAGGAATACGGGGCAAAGGAAAGCGCTGTACTGGCGCCTAAAATAAACGCCAGTACGAGGCGTAACGCACTCAATCGAGACTTTTGTTGGGCAAAAGCCCGAATGTTAGTTAGCACGGATCATTCTTCTTACAAGGAGAGTTATTCTTACGCAGAGGGTTATTCTACGTCTTCACCGATATTGGGATCGGGGAGTTTTACTCTGAGTTGGATTAAACGTCGGGTATCGGCGTTGATAACTTTAAATTCAATACCTTCGATCATGATGCTCTCATTGCGCTCCGGCAAGTGGCCAAAGGCATGGGACACCAAGCCACCAACGGTATCAAACTCTTCATCGCTGAAATGGGTGTTGAATTCTTCGTTAAAATCTTCGATAGGCGTAAGCGCCTTCACCATATAGACAGTATTGCCGACTTTGCGGATTTCGGTGTCTTCAGGGCTATCGTGATCGAATTCATCTTCAATCTCACCGACGATTTCTTCGAGAATATCTTCAATAGTTACCAGACCGGATACGCCACCGTATTCATCGACGACAATCGCCATATGGTAACGCTGGGAGCGGAATTCTTTGAGTAACACATCGACGCGTTTACTCTCTGGCACAACAACCGCTGGGCGGATCACGCGCTCAAGGGAAAAGGGTTCTTCACTGTTTGAGAAACCATAAGGGATCAAATCTTTAGCCAGTAAAATGCCTTCGATATGGTCTTTGTCTTCGTTAACCACTGGGAAGCGAGAATGGCCTGAACCGATAACAGTTGCGAGCAACTCTTCAACGGTATTGTCGATTTGAATCGCGACAATTTGAGCTCGTGGGATCATAATGTCCCGAACACGCATATCGGAAACTTCCAATACACCTTTAATCATTTCGCGGGTGTCTTCTGATATCAGTTCGCGCTGTTCTGCGCCATCAATTACATCAACTAAGTCTTCGCGATTTTGAGGTTCGCCCTGAAATAACTGACTTACTCTGTCAAACCAGCTTTTCTTTTGGGCGTTCGTACTCGGGGGGATATCGTCACTCATAGTTTTCTCATTAACCTTGATAGAGAGTATCTCAGTTAATTATTGTTCCTTATATGGGTCAGTAAAACCTAAGCTTTCAATGAGTTGAGTCTCTAAAGACTCCATCTCTTCGGCTTCTTCGTCTTCAATGTGATCATAACCTAGCAGATGCAGGCAACCATGTACAACCATGTGTGCCCAATGGGCTTCTAGAGTTTTATCTTGTTCACGCGCTTCATTTTCAACGACTGCGGCACAAATGACAAGATCTCCAAGCAGCGGAAGTTCAATTTCTGGCGGTGCTTCAAAGGGAAACGACAACACATTAGTGGGCTTGTCTTTCCCTCTGTAAGTGCTGTTTAGCATTTGGCTTTCACGGGCATCGACGATACGGATCGTCAGCTCCGCCTGTTCCATGCTATTACCAATGGCGGTTTTTACCCAGAGGGCAAATTGTTCTTCACTAGGAAGATAGTCACTCGCCGTGGCGTATTGCACATCTAAGGCTAAATCAAGACTCATGCTTTATAACTTCCTGTTGCGTTTGTGGGTGCGCTTGTTGATTGTCGCGGCGCTCTTTTTCGGCCTTTAATGCCTGCTCTTTACGATCAAAAGCCTCATAGGCTTCGACAATGCGAGCAACCACAGGATGACGCACAACGTCTTGAGACACGAAGAAGTTGAAGCTGATCTCTTCCACTTGGCTTAATACTTCAATGGCGTGGCGCAGACCTGACTTAACATGTTTGGGTAAGTCGGTTTGGGTGATGTCACCCGTGATCACCGCGCGTGAGTTAAAGCCAATACGGGTTAAGAACATTTTCATCTGCTCAACCGTGGTGTTTTGGCTCTCATCGAGAATAATAAAGGCATCGTTTAAGGTGCGGCCGCGCATGTAGGCCAAAGGCGCTACTTCGATAACGTTTTTCTCGATTAAGCGCTCGACCTTTTCAAAGCCGAGCATTTCAAACAAGGCATCATAGAGCGGGCGCAGATAGGGGTCGACCTTCTGGCTTAAATCGCCCGGTAAGAAGCCGAGTTTTTCCCCCGCTTCAACCGCGGGGCGGGTGAGCAGAATACGGCGCACTTCTTGACGCTCTAGTGCATCAACCGCGGCGGCCACCGCTAAGTAGGTTTTACCCGTTCCCGCAGGCCCAATACCAAAGGTAATATCATGGCGCACAATGTTGGCCACATAGGTGCTTTGGTTGGGGTTGCGCGGTTTTATCACGCCACGGCGGGTTTTGATAAATAAGGCTTTATCGTCACCGCTGTCGTCCTGCTCTAGGGCAATGGCTTCTTGAATTGCCAAATGCACTTGTTCAGGGTCGAGATCCGGCGTGCTGCCCTTGACCGTTTGAGTTTCAATATAGAGCTGCTTAAGTAAGTTATTGGCACTTAAACAGTGACGTGGTAATCCGGTAATTTGGAAATGGTTGTTCTTACGGACTATCTCAACGCCAACGCGACGCTCAATCTGTTTGATATTGTCATCGAAGGGACCGCACAGTGAAGCCAAACGGCGGGTTTCTGCTGGTTCGAGATACAAATTCATTGTGGTTAATTTACTGGACAAACAGTGCTCCTATTGTCAAATAACAAGCAAATTATCAAATACCAAGCAAAGTGCTGAGTGAAAGTCAAGTGCGATGTCAGTTTGCTATCGCTGCCTCTTATCAGAAGATAATTTCAGTTTACGAGCCATCTATCATAATTGCTAACGGAAAATCATCAATTACAGCAGTTGTTAAGGCCATAAAATAAGAGGGCGACATTGTCGCCCTCTTTATATAGGTACACTCACCCAAGATTTAAACCCTTAAGGTTTAAATTGAGTGACACCGAGATCATCATCTTGCTTATGCTTCGCCAGAATATCCGATGGGCGCAGGTTACGGCGCAGATCCATTTCATCTTCACCGCGGATAAATTTACCGCGTAGCGAGTTAGTGTAAACGTCGACAATCTCGACATCCACAAAGGTACCAATGTGTTTTGGTAAGCCTTCAAAGTTCACCACACGGTTGTTTTCGGTGCGACCGCGCAGTTCCATCGGGTTTTTCACCGAGGGGCCTTCAACCAGAATGCGTTGCACTGTACCCATCATATGGCGGCTGTAACGCATGGCCTGTTGAGTGATACGGTCTTGTAGAATCGCCAGACGTTGCTTTTTCTCTTCCATATCAACGTCATCGGGTAAATCTGCCGCTGGCGTGCCTGGGCGCGCACTGTAGATAAAGCTAAAGCTGTGGTCAAAACCTACATCTTCAATCAGCTTCATGGTATCGGCGAAGTCTTCTTTCGTTTCACCAGGGAAACCAATAATAAAGTCGGAGCTGATTTGGATATCAGGGCGGGCTTTACGCAGACGGCGGATGATTGACTTGTACTCAATCGCCATATGGCCACGCTTCATTGCGGTGAGAATGCGGTCAGAACCTGACTGCACGGGTAAGTGCAAGAAACTCACTAATTCAGGCGTATCTTCGTAAACGTCGATGATATCCTGGGTAAATTCAATCGGGTGACTGGTGGTGAAGCGAATACGGTCGATGCCGTCGATAGCGGCAACATAGCGTAATAGCTCGGCAAAGGTACAGATCCCGCCATCGTGGGTTGCGCCACGGTAGGCATTGACGTTTTGACCGAGCAGGTTAACTTCGCGCACACCTTGTTCTGCCAGTTGGGCAATTTCAAGAATGATGTCGTCCGATGGGCGGCTGACTTCTTCACCACGGGTATAAGGTACCACGCAGAATGAACAGTATTTGCTACAACCTTCCATAATTGACACAAACGCCGTTGGGCCTTCGGCGCGTGGTTCGGGAAGACGGTCAAATTTTTCGATCTCAGGAAAACTCACATCGATCACTGCTTTATCGCCGCGGCGTACTTGTTCGATCATCTCCGGTAGACGGTGAAGCGTCTGTGGGCCAAAGATGATGTCAACACAATGAGCTCGGTCTTTAATCGCTTTACCTTCTTGAGATGCAACACAGCCACCCACACCAATAATCAGGTCAGGATTTTTATCTTTGAGTGTTTTCCAACGACCTAACTGATGGAACACTTTTTCCTGTGCTTTTTCACGGATAGAACAAGTGTTCAGCAGCAGAATATCTGCTTCTTCTGCTTCTTCAGTTAAGGTGTAACCTTGGTATTCGCCTAAAAGATCCGCCATCTTAGATGAGTCGTACTCATTCATTTGACAGCCCCAAGTTTTAATATGGAGTTTTTTGCTCATCAGTTGTGTTGCCCTACGCTGCCCTGTAAAAAGAGTCCCGAGCCGTCGTTGCCTTGTAAAAAGACCAACAGACCGCCCAGTCAAAATAGCGCGACATTTTACCCGCAGTTGTGGCTGCTGACCAGCGTTGTCCACATTTTTACTCGCTAATCCTATCGGATTATGATACCCACAAAGAAGCTAGGTTTATCGCTATTGATGGGTTTTAGGTGATTTATTCTTGGTGACTTAGTGCAGCATTTGCCATTGGCAACAAGCTATTGCTGGAGCAAATGCCAATGTCTTCACGGATTTAGAGTCGAAATACGTTCAACATTTCCGTGGTGTAGTGATATAGGGCATAATCGAGCCTGTTGCGGTAACTGACGGTAACGTTTACATGGTTGGTGTGGCAGCCAATGCATTATTTATAGCGCAGCTGTTGCGAATGGCGATGGTGTGACAAGGTGCATTTGACAAGTCTAAACAACAATATGAGTGGTAATTAAGATGAGCCGAACAATGAGCCAAACACAGCAATCTGCACCGATAACATCAGAGACTCAATCCTTTGATGTGGTTTTAGTCGGTAGCGGCATGGTGGGCGCGGCAACGGCGATTGGTCTTGCACAGCAAGGACTTAACGTTGCTGTAGTTGAGTCCTTTACGCCCGAGGCTTATTCTCCAGAGCAGGCATTAGATGTGAGGGTTTCGGCAATAAGCGTTGCCTCTGAACATTTACTTGAGCAGTTAGGCGCATTAGACAGCTTACTTAAGATGCGTAATGTGCCTTATCTTGGCTTAGAGACTTGGGAGCTTGATGGCTGTATTACCCAATTCCATAGCTCACAAATCGGCGCTAGCCATTTAGGCCATATCGTTGAAAACCGTTTAGTGCAGCTCGCCCTGTGGGAGCAAATGCAGCAATGGGAAAATATTCAACTCTTTTGCCCTGAGCGCGTTGCCCACTTTGCGCGTGGCGTTGATACGGTAAGCGTGCACTTACAATCCGGTTATTCACTTGAGGCTAAGCTGTTGGTTGGCGCTGACGGTGCGAATTCTCAAGTACGCCAATGGGCGGGCATTGGGATTTCGGGTTGGGACTATGCTCAATCGGCCATGCTGATTAATATCCAAACCGCCCAAGGTCAACAAGATGTGACTTGGCAGCAATTTACACCTAGCGGCCCACGTTCCTTGTTACCTTTACCCGGTAATCATGCCTCGTTAGTTTGGTATGATGATGCCAATCGCATCAAACAGTTAATGCAACTGAATAATAAACAGTTGGCCGACCAAATTCGCCAGCATTTTCCATCTCGTTTAGACAGTGATTTTACGGTTGAGGCCAAGGGCAGCTTTGCGCTCACGCGCCGGCATGCTCAGGCTTATTTTAAGCCAAATGTGGTGATTTTAGGGGATGCAGCGCACACCATTAATCCGCTTGCTGGTCAAGGGGTTAACCTTGGATTTAAAGATGTTGGAGCTTTATTGACAGCCATCAAGACGGCATTAACTGAGGATAAACCATGGTGGTCAACCGAGGTATTAAGCCAATATCAAGCAAAACGTTACCTTGATAATCAGCTGATGATGACCACTATGGATGTGTTTTACGCTAGCTTTAGTAATGATATTTTGCCGCTTAAATTACTTCGCAATGGCGCATTAAAATTGGCCAATATCAATTCTCCCATCAAACAAACTGTACTTAAGTATGCGATGGGGCTCAATTAGTTCCTCGTTGTGAGCACTTGCTTACTCGGTATTTGTTGACTTACGCATTGAGTGCTAAAATGCCGCGTTTTTAACGAGTATAAGCGGCATTATTAGCTCAATATGGTCGACCTGTGTGCTTTGCCATCGACCAATTAACGCAGTATTGAGTGCCATTAGTGAGTGTCATGAGCGAAATTAAATTAATCGTAGGGCTTGCCAATCCGGGTACTGAATATGCCCAGACTCGCCATAATGCGGGTGCTTGGTATGTGGAAGAATTAGCCCGTATTTGTGGTGTGAGCTTAGTCGCCGATAGCAAGTATTTTGGCTTGACAGCCAGAGCCGTATTACACGGTAAAGATGTGCGTTTACTCATACCGACTACGTATATGAACTTAAGTGGTAAAGCCGTAGGTGCTTTAGCTAATTTCTTTCGTATTACACCTGAAGAAATTCTGGTGGCCCACGATGAGCTGGATATGCCACCTGGCGTGGCTAAATTTAAACTCGGTGGCGGCCATGGTGGTCATAACGGCTTAAAAGACATTATTGCCAAATTAGCGAATGATAAAAACTTCTATCGTTTACGGATTGGGATTGGTCATCCCGGCGATAAAAATAAAGTCAGTGGCTACGTATTGGGTAAGGCTCCCGCGAAAGAGCAAGAGCTGATCAATGCTGCCGTAGACGAAGCCGTGCGCTCAACTGAAATTTTATTTAAAGAGGACATGGTGAAAGCCATGACTCGATTACACTCCTTTAAAGCGGAGTAATGTTTGGGTAGGCGCTTTGTTATAGGTCGCTATTCAAACGTCAAGACGATTTATCAATGTGCTGCCAAGGGGCAGTGCGACTAAAACTTGCTGGTGAGTGTGACTTGCCAGCCAATCATCGAGAGAAAGGTAAGAATATGGGTTTTAAATGCGGCATTGTTGGTCTTCCTAACGTAGGTAAATCAACGCTTTTTAATGCGTTAACTAAGGCTGGCATCGAAGCGGCAAACTTCCCGTTTTGTACCATTGAGCCAAACACTGGTGTAGTGCCTGTGCCGGATCCTCGTTTAGATGCGCTGGCGGCAATTGTTAATCCTCAACGTATACTGCCAACCACCATGGAGTTCGTGGATATCGCAGGCCTAGTTGCAGGTGCTTCTAAAGGTGAAGGTTTAGGGAACAAGTTCCTTGCTAACATCCGTGAAACCGATGCTATTGGTCATGTGGTACGTTGTTTTGACGATGACAACATCGTTCACGTTGCAAACAAAGTGGATCCTGCTCGCGACATCGAAGTGATCAATACCGAGTTGGCGCTTGCCGACTTAGATAGCTTAGAGAGCGCCGTTATTCGTCAGCAAAAACGTGCTAAGGGTGGCGATAAAGACGCTAAGTTTGAGGTTGAAGTCCTTGAGAAAATGCGTCCAGTGCTCGATGAAGCCAAAATGCTGCGCTCGATGGATCTTTCTAAGGAAGAATTAGAAGCTGTTGCTTACTTAAATTTCTTAACCTTAAAGCCAACCATGTACATTGCCAACGTGGCTGAAGATGGGTTTGACAATAACCCACACTTAGATGCAGTGCGTGCCATTGCTGAAAAAGAAAACGCCATTGTGGTTTCAGTGTGCGCTGCAATTGAATCAGAATTGGCTGAAATGGATGTTGAAGAACGCGATGAGTTTATGGCAGACCTTGGGTTAGAAGAGCCTGGGTTGGATCGCGTAATCCGTGCGGGTTACCAGTTATTGAACCTGCAAACTTACTTCACTGCGGGCGTAAAAGAAGTGCGTGCTTGGACCGTTTCTGTAGGCGCGACTGCACCACAGGCGGCGGGCGTTATTCATACCGACTTCGAACGTGGGTTTATCCGTGCACAAGTGGTGGCATTTGACGACTTTATTGCCTATAAAGGTGAAGCTGGCGCCAAAGAAGCGGGTAAATTACGTGTAGAAGGCAAGACTTATATCGTTCAAGATGGCGATGTGATGCACTTCCTGTTTAACGTATAAGTTAGTCATTATTGGGCTAAGCTGTAGAAAGTTAGGCAAAATACGGGCAACAGAGGCTGATTTAGTGCATCTGTTGCTCAGTTTGGTGAAGTAATAGCCGAACGGTTTGTATCAAGGAAAATAGCGAAAAAAAGCTGTTGACCTCGATACCTCGAATAAGCATAATACGCCCCGTTCCTCGCTACGAGGGGCGCGCAATAACGAAGTGGCAATGTAGCTCAGCTGGTTAGAGCACAGCACTCATAATGCTGGGGTCGCAGGTTCAAGTCCCGCCATTGCTACCATTTCGTTATACTAGCTTTTGCTAGCATCGCTTCAGGATGTAAAATTGAAACTGTGCGGGAATGGTGAAATTGGTAGACACGCCAGATTTAGGTTCTGGTGCCGCAAGGTGTGAGAGTTCAAGTCTCTCTTCCCGTACCATTATTTTAAACATCTGCGTTAGCGGGTGATGAAACAAGTTTTAGTTGGGGTATCGCCAAGCGGTAAGGCACCGGGTTTTGATCCCGGCATACCTAGGTTCGAATCCTAGTACCCCAGCCATCATTTCATGTTTCTCAGTTTTTGGGGTATCGCCAAGCGGTAAGGCACCGGGTTTTGATCCCGGCATACCTAGGTTCGAATCCTAGTACCCCAGCCATGGCAATGTAGCTCAGCTGGTTAGAGCACAGCACTCATAATGCTGGGGTCGCAGGTTCAAGTCCCGCCATTGCTACCATATTTAAATCCACGTAAATCAATTGGTTTATCTGGTAAAAATCCAGAGATGCTTGTATGAGTGAATCTGGTACATTTTGATGCGGGAATGGTGAAATTGGTAGACACGCCAGATTTAGGTTCTGGTGCCGCGAGGTGTGAGAGTTCAAGTCTCTCTTCCCGTACCATCAAAGTGAAACAAGTTAATTGGGGTATCGCCAAGCGGTAAGGCACCGGGTTTTGATCCCGGCATACCTAGGTTCGAATCCTAGTACCCCAGCCATAGTTAAAAAGCCCGTCCTACGACGGGCTTTTTGCTTTCTGTCTTTTGTATATGCTTGTCGAATCATCCTCTGGTTACTTCGCTATTTTTCAATCTACTTCTCCATTGTTAGTGTGTTATGGCATTGCTGAGTGTTTTGGCGATATGAGAATGACTAATGGCTAAGATGCGCTTAATTGGCTTAGATAGGTGTTTATAGAAATAAAAGCCACAGTGTTCAATAAACACTGTGGCTAACACCGATAAAAGTGAAATGCGACTAAAAAGCTCGCCGAGCGTTGAGTAGTGGTTATTGTACGGGTTTTACTTCTTTAACTGCTGTGGGAGCTGCGACTTCGTTCACCGCTTTTTCAAGCACCGTTTCCTGTGTAGCTTTTACATCGCCTGTGGCAACCGCTTTTAGGGGCGCAGCTGCTGGGATTTGTTCTTGCAGTTTTTCCGTGCCAGCTTCTATGGCCTTTTGCTGCAGTTTTTGCGGATCCGTATAGTCAGCCAGTTCTTTTGGCCAGCTTGGAACGAGTTTCTCTGCTTGATTGGTAAACTGCTCAGAGATAATTTTTGGCGAGCCACCCGTTAATAACATCACTGCCATTTGGTTGGTTTCTGAATTCCATACAAATCCGGCTTTTTCGGCCATTTCAGGCACGGGAGTATAAGTCGACACCATATAAAATAAGGGGCCTTCCTGTTGAATTTTGTCGGCAGTTTTTAACAGAGATACTGTGGTCTCATAGTTATCACCGAGTAGCGACTTCATACGATCTTTAATGAGAGGCTGTTCGAATAGCCCGACATCATTAGGATTTAATCCTACGAGGGGTTTTAGCAGTGCCCACATCAGTTGGCCTTGAGGTGACATTAACAGCAGTGGAGCAACACAGGCGTTTAGCATTAATGCGAGCCAAATAATGTTAAGGCAACGCATTTTTTTGAGCAGAGTTGTACCCAAGATGATATTTCCTTTGGAAGTACCAGCAAGTCGCCGGCGGCGGATTGTAGCCGATTGTGATTCTGTAAACGAGAGGGGGAATAGGGTAAATTTTAAGTGTGATTTTAAGTCCAAATGTTGCTTTTTATCTATATGAATTAATTGTAATTCTCCAAATGTTGCAAAGTATCTTTATTCGAGAGTTTGTCTCCCTTCAAGTTATACCAGCGCTGCTTTTATCTAACGCTACCGTATTGAGTATGTAAAGATTGTAAACTTGGTGCTTTTTGATAATAAATATCATTTACTATCAGCCCATTAATTTTATTTCATACAGGCACTAAGTTCTGCTGTGTTTTGGCGATTTTAGGCAGCAATCCCTGAAATACCTTTTTTGAGAGTCAGTCGTTGAAATTTAAAGTCAGTAAATCATCTCTTTCCTACGCACGCATTATCCATGTCTACGTCTCAATGGCGTTGCTTTTGTTAATGCTATTTTTCGCGATTACGGGGATCACCTTAAATCACCCCAATTGGTTTTCGTCTGCGGATCAAGAGCCACTGCGCGAGCAGTTTGATATTCCCAGTTATTTAATTCCCGCTGCGTCGCAGGAGCCCGAGTGGCGTTTAGCTGCGGGGCATTGGCTTAAAAGTCAATGGGATATGGATATTACCACTGCCGATATCGATGAGGATGAAATCAGCCTAATGAGTAAGGGGCCTGGTACCTATCGCACAGTCACCCTCGATCTGCTCGACGGCAAAGCCTATATCGAGACCTTAGATTATGGCGTTGTCGCAGTGCTAAATGATCTGCACAAGGGCCGTAATACTGGAAGTGTCTGGGCTTGGGTACTCGATCTTTGTGCGCTGTTGATTATTTTGTTCTCACTCACGGGTGCTTATTTACTGTTACCTCAAACCAAAAGACTAAAAAAATCGTTGTTTTATATGGTGATCGTCAGCTCTGGCTGCGCACTTGTTTATGTTTATTTTGTTCCATAGGGAGAGCCGATTGATGATGCGTCATCTTATTCGCACCACTGCTATCGGTGCGTTGTTTGTGAGTTCTGCGGTATTGGCCGCACCGAAAATGACCGTAGATTTAACCTTGCCAGAAATTACCGAGGGCCAGTATCACAGACCCTATGTGGCTGTATGGGTTGAGGATGCCAAGGGCCAAACCGTTAAAACCATAAGCCTATGGGTATGGGATGAAGGCCATAAATGGCTCAAGGATATTCGTCGTTGGTGGCGTAAAGCCGGACGTGAGGATATGAGCTTTGTCGATGGTATCGCCTCAGCAACACGTCCTGCTGGCCACTACAAAATTGATTGGGACTTAAAAGATGATGCAGGTAAACTTCTTGTTCCTGCCTCCTACACGGTGTTTATCGAAGTGGTGCGTGAGCATGGTGGCCGTGATTTGGTCAGACAAAACTTTGATTTATCGGCGGGGGATTTTACAGCCCAATTACCCGCCACCACTGAAACTGGCGTCATTGATATTCGCTTAAGCGGCATGACTCGCTAAGCCTAGTATTTAACGAAAAGGATGTGAAGATGAAATTACGTTTTGTTGCCTTAGTTAGCGCACTGTGCATCAGCCCATTTGCCAGCAGCCATGACCGCTGGATTCTACCTAGCCACTACAATGTGTCGGCAGAAAGTAATGAGGCAGTTTGGATTACTTCTGATGTTTCCGCTAGTAACCAAGTGTTTATGGTTGATAAGCCTGTTACGGCTAGCGATGTGAAAGTGTATTTACCCGATGGCAAGTCGAGTTCACCAAGTTCGAGCTACACTGGCGGCCGTAAATCAGTTTTTGATGTGCAGCTCTTACAAGACGGCACCTATAAGTTCGAGAAAGAAGTTACGCCTCGGTATTTTTCGGTTTACAAAGTCAAAGGAAAAGAAGAGGTAGTGCGTAGTCGTCTTGATAAAAAAGCGACCGCAGCTGTCATGCCAAAGGATGCCTATGATCTTAAAGGCTCATTAACCGTTGCTAGGGTTGAAACCTATGTGACTCGCAATAAACCAACCGATAAGGTACTGGCACCTAAAGGTGAATACTTAGAATTAGTACCTATCACGCATCCTGCTGATATTGTTGAGAATGAACCTGCAACACTGCAATTTGTTTATGATGGAAAGCCCGTTGAAGGCGTCAGCGTAGCCATTATGAAGGACGGTAGCCTATATCGTAACAAGCCAGAGGAAATTAGCTTAACCTCTGATAAAGAAGGTAAAGTGGCGATGACGTTACCTGCCGCTGGCCGTTATTTATTACATGCCTCTATCGAGCGTCCAAGCCCAGATAAATCCCTTGCCGATAAGACGGTAAGCGAAATCTTTTTGACCTTCGAAGCAGGGCTTGAATAAGCTAACACTTTATTACTAAAGTGATTAATGCCCACAAACTTAGTTTGTGGGCATTTTTGTTTTTAGCTCTTGCCGTAATTAAGATCGCACTATCATTCTTTACTACTAGCATCTGGGCGCTAGCTTCAGTAAGCTGCAAGGGTGCACAGTTCTTGATGCATCCCACGCGCATAACGATTAGAATAGCGCAATTCCACCCTGATTTTACTGTGTTGACCTTAGCGTCGGCACGGGTTGCTTTTGTTTAAAGGAGACGAAAGAAGTTATGACTAAGGTTCCTATGACAGTTGTCGGTGCAGAACAGCTGCGTAAAGAGTTAGATATGCTCAAGTTTGAACGTCGCCCTAAAATCACTGAAGCGATTGCCTCAGCGAGAGAATTAGGCGATCTGAAGGAAAACGCTGAATACCACGCAGCCCGTGAAGAGCAAGGTATTTGTGAAGCGCGTATCCGTGATATTGAAGGCAAACTTTCTAACGCGCAGATCATCGATGTGACTAAGATGGTGAACAACGGTCGTATTATTTTTGGCGCGACTGTGACTATCTTAAATCTCGATACCGATGCTGAAGTTACCTACCGAATCGTAGGTGACGATGAAGCCAACATCAAAGAAAACCTGATTTCAGTCAACTCTCCGATCGCCCGAGGATTAGTGGGTAAAAATGAAGGGGATGAAGTGTCTATCACGACCCCCGGTGGTTTGACCGACTACGAAATTATTTCGGTGCAATATATCTAAGCCTTTATATCATCAGGTTATTTACCATTGAAAGCCGCTTTTAGCGGCTTTTTTTATGTCTTTTTGATACTTAACACGTTGCGCAATAAGTCTCTTTGCAGTGCGAACTTAGCAAGATGGATAAAGTTTAATTTGCCTCTGAGTTGGCAGTTACTTAAGCTGCATGCTTGGAACTTTCTATGTTTTTAAGAAAGCTATTCAAGAAAGCGTTGTTTTTCCTGTAAACATTTTTCACGTAAATTGCTGCGTGTACCTTTTAGGATCTGAGTTTGATTAAGTTTTGGCGCCAAGGATTAATGTTACTCTGTGTGTCGATCATTTTGATCGCCCATACGAGTGGCTATGCGCCGCGCAGCTTAACCGCTCAGCATTTTGCGCCTAAAACAGTGGTGACAACTGTGCTGACAGCGGATACGCCGTCAATCGCAGCACAAGAAAATACGACATCGCGCCATTCAACTGAACAATCGACTGCGAACGAGAGTCAAGCGGTTTGCATTGCTTCTGATAAGGTGCAAGCCTCCGATTGTTCCGAGCCTGAATTCGTTAGTCATTCTGACGATTTTAATTTTGCCCCGGTTAACTCCCAGCGCTTTATCAATCTTGTTCAGCATGATATGCGCGAAGTGAAGCCTGTTTACCTGTTGGCCTTTGAGTTCGAACCCGAGCCTGCGCCCGCATTAGGGGAAAATATTCGCCTCGATGCTCGCCCGGATTGGACCCTCTTAGCCGAATCTTCACCCGCGCGGATCTCCGGCTGGAAAGTCTCCAACCTCCAATATCGCTTTAGTCAGCAAGCCGCTTAATTCACCGCTCCCTGTTGCAAGTTAGCAAGGCTTATCCATAACGATACCGTTTGAGTTTGTCATCTGAAGCATAGGTCGTTAAGGATGCCTTTGATTAACTTTGCATTTTGTCATCCGAAACCTGTACCCGATAACCTAGCCTCAAAGCCTGCGGAATGATAGCCGCTGATATGACTGAATTGCATTGGATTAAACGCATTCGGTTTAGACGGATTTGAATCGGTTATCACCACTGAGTTTGCTGCGTTTAGCGTACTCTTTGTTGAATTCGTGTTTACAGGTTTCACCGTACATACAGTGATTGTGCGCTCATGTTTGAAGGCGTTAATACGCCACTGATTACTATCCGAGCGTGCAAAACTATGCGAGTGATATCTATGGATAAAATTCAGAGTAAAAAGCTGCTAAATCATTATTCAGCTTGGAAATACGTTGTGCTAATTGTCACGATTATTGTGATGTTATTTAGTGCTTTACCGACTTGGTATGGTGAAGACGCCGCCGTGCAGGTGGGCGCTAAAGCAGGGCTTAACTTAACCCCTATTGAACTGCGGGATAAATTAAAAGCGCAGGGCGTTGAGGTGAAGCGTATCGAAGTTAAGCATGCCCAACATGGCAACGCCAATAGCTCAGAAGATGGGCAAATCCTTATTGTACTGAATGATGACAGCGAGCAAACCTTAGTGAAGACCTTAGTGTCATCCATGGTGAGTGAGCCGAAAGAACTCACGCTGGCATTGGTGAGTGCTGCGCCGAGTTGGCTGCAAAATATGGGTTTTGAACCGATTAAGCTCGGGCTCGATTTACGCGGCGGGGTGCAATTTTTGCTGGATGTGGATGTGCAACCTGTCTACCAAGCCCAAGCAGATGCCCTAGTCGAATCCTTAAGACAATTTTTACGTGAACAGCAAATCCGTGGCGCCAGTGTGCGTATTGACAACACGCACGATGATGCCGGATTACAAATAGCGATTGCATTAACGGATGCTTCAGCATCAGACAATAACGCCCGTGCTGCCATACGTCAGTTTATCCAGCAAAGCTATCCAACTTGGCAATTAACCAATGGGGATAATGGCTTAGTGGTCAAACTTGCTCAAGATGAGCAAATTAAGTTACGTAATTTAACGGTGCAGCAAAACCTGCAAATCATGCGTAGCCGTATTGAAGAGTTGGGGATCACTGAGGCTCTAGTGCAGCGTCAGGGTGAACACCGTATCCGCATCGAGCTGCCTGGTGTACAAGACCCAGCAGCCGCTAAAAACGTAATAGGCGCGACGGCAAGCCTCGCCTTTTTTGAGGTTAAAGAATCGGGTTCAGTGAACGCGCAGGTGCTGAAGGATAAATCTGGCAATCCCGTTTATGTGGCACGCACGCCCGTATTAGGTGGCGATCATATTGTCGATGCCCGTGCCAATATTGGTGAAATGGGCATGGCCGAAGTGAACATTCACCTCGACCGTATTGGCGGGCAGAAGATGTCGGAGTTTTCCCGCGCCAATATCGGTAAGCCGATGGCAACATCCTATAGCGAATATAGCCTGGATGAGCAGGGCAAAGCTAAGCAAACACAACAGATCATTAGCGTCGCGACCATTCAATCCCAACTAGGTGATCGTTTCCGTATCACTGGTGCCGGAACCTATCAAGAGGCGCAGCAATTAGCGCTGCTGCTACGTGCAGGTTCAATGACGGCGCCTGTAACAATCGTTGAAGAACGCACGATAGGCCCAACACTTGGTGCTGAAAATATTGAAAACGGCTTTGCCGCACTCGGTCTTGGTATGGGAATTACCTTGCTGTTTATGGCGCTCTGGTATCGCCGCCTCGGTTGGGTGGCAAACGTGGCACTGATTTCTAATATGGTGATCCTGTTTGGCCTACTAGCGCTTATTCCTGGTGCAGTACTGACCTTACCTGGTATTGCAGGTCTAGTATTGACTGTCGGCATGGCGGTCGATACTAACGTGCTGATATTCGAACGGATAAAAGATAAGTTAAAGGAAGGACGAAGCTTTGCCCTTGCCATCGATACTGGTTTTGATAGTGCATTTTCAACCATTTTCGACGCCAACTTCACTACGATGATCACCGCAGTTGTGCTCTATTCCATCGGTAATGGTCCGATCCAAGGTTTTGCCTTGACCTTAGGCTTAGGTCTTCTGACCAGTATGTTTACCGGTATTTTTGCTTCAAGAGCCTTGATTAACCTTGTTTATGGGCGTGATGCGCGCCGTCATGTGAGGGTATAAAAATGAAGAATATTAATCTGACTAAATGGCGTTATATTTCGAGCGCTATCTCGATCTTTTTAATGCTGGCCTCACTTACTATCATCGGCGTGAAGGGTTTTAATTGGGGCTTAGATTTTACTGGCGGGGTGGTAACCGAAGTACAACTTGATAAAAGAATCACCACTAGCGAATTGCAGCCATTACTGAACGCGGCTTATCAGCAAGAAGTGACTGTGATATCTGCCAGTGAGCCTGGTCGCTGGGTATTGCGTTATGCCGACACTGCACAAAGCAATGTGGATATTGCGCAAACCTTAGCGCCACTGGGCGAAGTGCAAGTGCTAAATACCAGTATTGTCGGCCCGCAGGTGGGTAAAGAGCTGGCAGAGCAGGGGGGACTCGCGTTATTAGTCGCTATGTTAGCTATCCTAGGCTATTTGAGTTATCGCTTTGAATGGCGCCTCGCCTCTGGTGCGCTATTTGCGTTAGTACACGACGTCATTTTTGTACTCGCGTTTTTTGCGCTGACACAGATGGAATTTAATCTAACTGTGCTCGCGGCGGTGCTGGCTATCCTTGGCTACTCACTGAATGACTCAATCATTATTGCCGATCGTATTCGTGAGCTATTGATTGCAAAACCCAAACTTGCGATTCAGGAGATTAACAACCAAGCGATTGTCGCGACATTTTCGCGCACTATGGTGACCTCGGGGACCACTCTGATGACGGTTGGAGCACTATGGATAATGGGCGGTGGGCCGCTAGAAGGATTCTCGATAGCCATGTTTATCGGCATTTTGACCGGCACGTTCTCCTCGATATCAGTCGGGACCTCCTTGCCAGAGTTTCTCGGCTTAGCCCCTGAGCACTATCAAGTTAAACCCATTAGCGATACACCGTAGACGTTAAAACAAAACGGCCACTCATTTGAGTGGCCGTTTTGTTTAAGGCTGGAAAATTATTTCGCTCTTGGCAAAGCAATTTTCATTTCTGGTGATTGACGATAAATCACCAGAATATGACCAATAAGTTGCACTTTTGCAGATTGAGTTTCACGTACTATGGCATCAACGATGGCATTTTTTAGCTCTCTGTCAGCAGAGGCTACTTTCACTTTAATCAATTCATGATAAGCGAGTGCGCTTTCAATTTCAGCGAGTACACCTTCAGTCAATCCATTGGCACCAAGCAGCACCACTGGCTTTAAATTATGCGCCAGACCTTTTAAATGCTGTTTTTGTTTGGTTGTTAAGTTCATTTCTACCAACTTTTGCTGAGTTACTGTTGAAAAACCGCTATTCTACCCTTATATAGCCTTTGTGTAACTCTCAATTGTTGCGGATTTTAAATGTCAGGTAAAAAACGTACGGCCAGTTCCAATCGCTGGATGCTGGAACACTTTGATGATCATTATGTCAAACTAGCACAGAAACGGGGATTGCGTTCTCGCGCTGCGTTTAAGCTTGAAGAGCTTCAGCAAAAGGATCAATTGATCCGCCCAGGTATGACGGTTGTTGACTTAGGGGCCGCTCCAGGTGGTTGGTCACAGGTTGCTGTTAAGCTAGCTGGAGACAAAGGTAAAGTCATCGCCTGTGATATTTTACCGATGGATCCCATCGTTGGCGTGGATTTCTTGCAAGGGGACTTTCGTGAAGAGAAAGTGCTCGAAGCATTGCTAACTCGCGTCGGTGCGGATAAGGTTGACGTTGTATTGTCTGATATGGCGCCCAACATGAGTGGTTCAGATGGTGTCGATCAGCCGCGCGCCATGTATTTAGTCGAGTTGGCGTTAGATATGTGTCATCAAGTGTTGGCACCTAACGGCAGTTTTGCGGTCAAAGTCTTTCAGGGGGAGGGGTTTGACGAATATATGAAAGCGGTTAAAGAGGCATTCAAAGTCGTAAAAACACGTAAACCGGACTCGTCGCGGGCACGCTCCCGTGAGGTCTATCTTGTGGCGACAGGGTACAAGTTGTAGTACTCTAGCGTTAATCATCGCAAGACTTTATGAGGTCTAGTAATTTGAGTGACATGGCAAAAAATCTAATACTCTGGGTTGTCATCGCCGTTGTGCTGATGTCAGTGTTTCAGGGTTACTCCCCCTCTTCTTCGTCATCGCAGAAGATGGATTATTCTACTTTCCTAGACAATGTTCGTGATGGACAAGTCGCCAGCGTTGAAGTGAAAAGTGACCAACGTACTATCGAAGGTTCTAAGCGCACTGGCGAAAAATTCACGACCATCATGCCACTGTATGACCAAGATTTAATTAATGATCTTGACCGTAAAGGCATCACCATGAAAGGCCAAGAAGCCGAAGAATCGGGGTTCTTAACCCAGATCTTTATTTCTTGGTTCCCGATGTTGCTGCTGATTGGGGTATGGATTTTCTTTATGCGTCAAATGCAGGGCGGCGGTGGCAAAGGCGCTATGTCCTTTGGCAAGAGCAAAGCCAAGCTGATGAGCGAAGATCAAATCAAGACCACTTTTGCTGACGTTGCTGGCTGTGATGAAGCCAAAGAAGAAGTGAAAGAGCTGGTCGATTACCTGCGTGATCCAACCAAATTCCAAAAACTGGGTGGCCGTATTCCAACGGGCGTGCTCATGGTTGGCCCGCCAGGTACAGGTAAAACCTTACTGGCTAAAGCGATTGCGGGCGAGTCAAAGGTACCTTTCTTTACCATTTCAGGTTCTGACTTCGTAGAAATGTTCGTCGGTGTCGGTGCATCTCGTGTGCGTGATATGTTTGAACAAGCGAAGAAATCAGCCCCTTGTATCATCTTCATCGACGAAATCGATGCCGTAGGTCGCCAACGTGGCGCAGGCTTAGGTGGTGGTCACGATGAGCGTGAGCAAACCCTTAACCAGATGCTGGTTGAGATGGATGGCTTCGAAGGTAACGAAGGGATTATCGTGATTGCGGCGACCAACCGCCCTGACGTATTGGACTCTGCGCTGCTGCGTCCAGGTCGTTTCGACCGTCAAGTGGTTGTTGGCTTGCCAGATGTTCGCGGTCGTGAGCAAATCCTTAAAGTGCATATGCGTAAAGTGCCACTTTCTGAAGATGTTAAAGCGAGCGTGATTGCCCGTGGTACGCCAGGTTTCTCCGGTGCCGATTTAGCCAACTTAGTTAACGAGGCTGCACTGTTTGCGGCGCGCGGTAACCGCCGTGTGGTCGGTATGGAAGAATTCGAGCGTGCAAAAGACAAGATCATGATGGGTGCTGAGCGCCGCTCTATGGTGATGTCGGAAGCCGAAAAAGAAATGACGGCATACCACGAAGCGGGCCACGCGATTGTGGGCTGTTTAGTGCCAGAGCATGACCCTGTGCACAAGGTCACCATTATTCCACGTGGTCGTGCACTCGGCGTGACCTTCTTCTTACCTGAGGCCGATGCGATTAGCCAAAGCCGTCGTAAGTTAGAAAGCCAGATTTCGGTTGCCTACGGTGGTCGTTTAGCCGAAGAGCTGATCTACGGTAGCGAAAAAGTGTCTACAGGTGCTTCGCAAGACATTAAATACGCCACATCGATTGCCCGTAATATGGTGACCCAATGGGGCTTCTCCGACAAGCTTGGTCCATTACTCTATGCCGAGGAAGAAGGTGAAGTGTTCTTAGGTCGTAGCATGGGTAAAGCCAAGGCGATGTCCGATGAGACTGCGACGCTTATCGATGCTGAAGTGAAGGCCTTTATCGACAAAAACTACGGCCGTGCCAAGCAAATTCTGCTGGATAACATCGATATTCTGCATTCGATGAAAGACGCGCTGATGAAGTATGAAACCATTGATTCACTGCAAATTGACGATTTGATGAACCGTCGTGAAGTGCGTCAGCCTGCTGATTGGCAAGCAGATGACAATGGTTCAAATGACAAAGGCAATGGCAAAGGTGAACCTGCGGTTAAAGTCGACGAAGTGGTTAAGTCAGCGCCTGTTGAGTCAGAGCTGAAAGATGCCGATGAGTCACCCGCTAAATAACGTTTGTTAATTGAAAGAGAACCCCGTTAAGGGGTTTTCTTGTTTTATCTTGCTAGAAAATTGACTGCGCTGTCATTCAATATAAATCAGTTACATGAGTGAACTGCGCAGAATACAGATTAAACGCGCTAGCAAGCAGTCCCAAATGGAGTCAATGCGTGTTTGAATTAATTGCTGGAACCAAACGCTTATCCTTAGCCTCGCCCGTAGTCATGGGCATTCTGAATGTCACTCCCGATTCCTTTTCCGACGGTGGAAAGTTTTCTTCTTTTGAACTGGCTTGCCAGCATGCCGATGAAATGGTTGCTCAAGGAGCGCTCATCATCGATATCGGTGGCGAGTCGACAAGGCCTGGGGCGGCCGATGTGAGTACTGATGATGAACTCGCACGAGTGGTCCCTTTGGTAGAATATGTCGCGAAACACCATGATGTGTGGATTTCGGTTGATACCAGTAAACCAGAAGTGATGCGACAGGCGGTAAATGCTGGCGCGCACTTAATCAACGATGTTCGGGCGTTATTGGAGCCAGGGGCACTAGAAACTGCGGCGCAGTTGAATGTGCCCATTTGTTTGATGCACATGCAGGGCGCGCCGCGTACTATGCAATCGGCGCCCGAATATCAAGACGTTATTGCCGATGTCTTTAAATTTTTCAATGAGCGTATTCAAGCCTGTTTGGAGGCTGGGATCCCGCGGGAACGGTTGTTAATCGACCCAGGTTTTGGCTTTGGTAAAACCTTAGAACATAACTATGAACTGCTAGCAAAGTTAGAGTGTTTTGCGCAGTTCGAACTGCCGATATTGATAGGTTTATCCCGTAAGAGCATGATAGGAAACCTCCTTGCTAGGCCGACCTCTGAGCGTTTAGCTGGGAGCCTTGCTGGCGCCATGATAGCGGCCCAGAAAGGGGCACATATTATTCGTGTCCATGATGTCCCTGAAACTGTCGATATGCTGAAAGTGTTACAAGCGACACAGGCATATCTATAGAGGCTATTTTTGTTAAGTATTTCATTAATATTATGATCCCAATCGAAGGGACACATTGAAGTTTGTGGGGCGATATGAGCGAACGTAAATTTTTTGGAACCGATGGTATTCGTGGCAAGGTAGGTTCAGGCCAGATGACACCCGAGCTGGCATTAAAGTTGGGTTGGGCTGCTGGACGGGTGTTATCCCGTAGCGGCACTAAGAAAGTGATTATTGGTAAAGATACCCGTATCTCGGGGTATATGTTTGAATCAGCTTTAGAGGCGGGCCTTTCGGCAGCGGGTTTGAATGTGATGCTGATGGGGCCGATGCCAACGCCAGCGGTGGCTTATTTGACTCGTACTTTTCGCGCCGAAGCTGGTGTGGTAATTAGTGCTTCCCACAACCCTTACTATGATAACGGCATTAAGTTTTTCTCAACTGATGGCAGTAAGCTTGATGATAATCTTGAGCTTGAAATTGAAGCCGAATTAGAAAAGCCCTTAGAGTGTGTTGAATCACATCTGTTGGGCAAAGTGTCACGAATTGAAGATGCTCGCGGTCGTTACATCGAATACTGTAAAGGTAATTTCCCTGCAGATCACACATTAACAGGGTTAAAAATTGTCGTCGATTGTGCCCATGGTGCTACTTATCACATCGCACCAGCGGTATTTCGCGAGTTAGGCGCTGAAGTCATTGCCATTGGTGATAAACCAAACGGAGTCAATATTAATGACAAAGTCGGCGCAACGTCCATGGCGAAGATTTGCGAAACTGTTTTGGCCGAAAGTGCCGATTTAGGGATTGCGCTCGATGGCGATGGTGACCGAATTATGATGGTCAACAGCCGCGGTGAAGTTATCGATGGCGATCAAATTCTTTATATCCTAGCCTGTGATGCCAAGGCCCGTGGTGTGTTACGCGGAGGTGTGGTGGGGACGTTAATGTCTAACCTTGGCCTTGATTTGGCACTTCAGGCGTTGGATATTCCCTTTGCTCGCTCTAAAGTGGGCGACCGTTATGTGATGGAGTTACTCAAAGAACTCGATTGGCGCATCGGTGGTGAAAACTCGGGGCATATTCTTAACCTCGACCATGGCACGACCGGTGATGGTATTGTTGCTGGTATTTTGGTGCTGGCGGCCATGCGTCGTCAAAACGCAACCTTAGAGCAGTTAACTGCGCCAATGGAAATGTTGCCACAGGTGTTGGTGAATGTGCGTTTTGAAGGTGAACACGATCCATTAAGCTCTGATAAAGTTAAAGCTGCTCAAGCTCTGGTTGAATCACAACTGGGCGCTCGAGGTCGCGTATTGCTACGCAAATCAGGTACTGAACCGTTAATTCGCGTGATGGTTGAAGGTGATGATCACAATGCTGTGTTAGCGCACGCTAATTTGATTGCAGATGCGGTAAAATCGGCGAGCTAATCAAACCAATCTTTAGTCGAGTGCAGCTGATACCGATTAAAAATGAAGGTGTTAGCTGCATTAATGAGCAGGAACAGGGTTTGGCGTGTAAAAAGTAAGCATTCCAACCTAATATCTGAAAAATTTCGAATTTAGCTATTGTAACTTAATAAGTGGTTCGCTATTATTCACGCCGCTTTCAGAGGAGACAGTGATGGCACTCAGACGTCCTATGGTAGCTGGCAATTGGAAAATGAACGGCAGTGCGGCACTAGCCCAAGAGTTGTTCAAGAAGTTTGCCTCAAAGCTCCAAAATGATTCAGCTGAAGTGGTTTTATGCCCGCCTTCTATCTATCTAGAAAGCGTCAGGCAACTGCTAGAAGCAAACAAGGAAGCGTTAGACGGTTCACTTGTTAGGATGGGCGCTCAAAATTTAAGTCAACATGACTTTGGCGCTTATACCGGAGAAGTTTCGGGTCAGATGCTTAAAGATTGCGGATGCCGATATGTGATTATCGGGCATTCAGAACGTCGCCGTATGTACGGAGAGACGAGTAATATCGTAGCGGAGAAATTTGCCGCTGCACAAAAGCACGGTTTAACCCCCATCTTATGTGTGGGTGAATCGGGTCCAGCACGTGAAGCAAGACGTACCTTTGAGGTGATTGCAGAAGAGCTGGACATAGTGATCCAGAAAAATGGCACTATGGCTTTTGATAACGCCATTATCGCTTACGAGCCATTATGGGCTGTAGGGACTGGTAAGAGTGCGACACCAGAGCAGGCACAAGAAGTACATGCGTTTATACGCAAGCGTCTCTCTGAAGTGTCTCCGTTTATCGGAGAAAATATCAGGATTTTGTACGGTGGCAGTGTGACACCGAGTAATGCAGCAGATTTATTTGCCCAACCTGATGTTGATGGTGGACTGATTGGCGGTGCCAGTTTAAACTCTACCGAGTTTTTAAGTCTGTGTACCATAGCGATGAGCGCATAATATGTATGAAGTTTTAGTGGTTGTTTACTTGTTGGTTGCATTAGGTTTAATTGGCCTAATCTTAATCCAGCAAGGTAAAGGAGCTGATATGGGTGCCTCTTTTGGTGCCGGTGCATCAGGTACCTTATTCGGTTCAAGCGGTTCAGGTAACTTCCTGACACGGACAACGGCGATTCTTGCCATTGCGTTTTTCACGTTGAGTCTGCTGATCGGCAACTTAAGTGCAAACCACGCAAAAAATGAAGATGCATGGAAAAATTTAGGTGCTGATGAACAGGTTACCCAGCCAGTTGATCAAGCAACCGAAAAGTCAGAAACCAAAATTCCTGACTAGTAAAAGGTGTCGCCGAGGTGGTGAAATTGGTAGACGCGCAGCCTTGAGGTGGCTGTGTCCTAACGGACGTGCGGGTTCAAGTCCCGCTCTCGGCACCATAATTAAACTAAGTAAGTCCAAACAAGAACTGACTTAGTTATTGCAAGCAAAGACGATAGTCAATATACTTGCACACAGTTGACGCGGGGTGGAGCAGCTTGGTAGCTCGTCGGGCTCATAACCCGAAGGTCGTCGGTTCAAATCCGGCCCCCGCAACCAGCTCCTAGTAATGAATGTTGTTTAATTCATTATGGTTTACAGGTTCTTGAAGCTAATAACCTCGTCATTACGGGGTTTTTTGTTGTCTGGGACTTTTAAATTTGTCGTATTGTTTACGGCGTTTTACTAGGGCTATTAAGCCCTTTTTTGTTTTTTCGGGGGTCAAATTTGGCAACATTAGAATCCAGACTGGCAGACATGCTCACAGTGCCTGTGGAAGCACTCGGCTTCCAACTTTGGGGCATTGAATATGTTCAAGCGGGTAACCATTCAGTCCTGCGCGTGTTCATTGATGGTGAGAATGGCATCAATATCGAAGATTGTGCCAACGTAAGTCGCCAAGTCAGTGCTGTGCTCGATGTTGAAGACCCTATTTCTACTGAATATACCTTAGAGGTTTCTTCGCCTGGTGTAGATAGACCGCTGTTCACTGCTGAGCAATATGCGTCCTATATCGGCGAGGATGTCAAGCTTCAACTGACTATGCCTGTCGCGGGCAGTCGTAATTTAAAAGGCGCCATTACTCAGGTTGACGGTCAAATGCTGTCGGTGAAAGTAAATGGTAAAGAGCTGGTTGTCGCCTTGGATAATATCCGTAAAGGCAACATCATCGCAAAGTTTTGATGGTTTCAAGGTGAACGAGGCAAGACAAAATGAATAAAGAGATTCTGCTAGTCGCTGAAGCGGTTTCAAATGAAAAGGCCGTTCCACGCGAGAAGATTTTTGAAGCGCTGGAGACTGCTCTGGCTACCGCTACCAAGAAAAAATACGAAGGTGATATCGACGTTCGTGTTGCTATCGACCGTAAAACTGGCGCTTATGAAACTTTCCGCCGTTGGATGGTAATTGATGACAACGGTGTTGCGTTAGAAAATCCATACCGTGAGATTACGCTGGAAGCAGCACGTTTCGAAGATCCAGAGATTCAACCAGGTGAATTTATTGAAGACCAAATTGAATCAGTGGCGTTCGATCGCATTACTACCCAAACCGCTAAGCAAGTGATCGTACAAAAAGTACGTGAAGCTGAGCGTGCGCAAGTGGTTGAGCAGTTCCAAGATAAAGAAGGTGAGCTGATCACTGGTGTCGTTAAGAAAGCAACCCGCGAAAGTGTAGTTGTGGACTTAGGCAACAATGCTGATGGCGTATTATTCCGTGAAGACTTGATTTCACGCGAATCTTTCCGTCCTGGTGATCGTGTTCGTGCATTGCTTTACTCTGTTCGTCCTGAAGCGCGTGGTGCGCAGTTATTTTTAACTCGCACTAAGCCTGACATGCTGATTGAGCTGTTCCGTGTTGAAGTGCCGGAAATTGCCGATGAACTGATCGAAGTGATGGGCGCGGCGCGTGACCCTGGTGCTCGCGCTAAGATCGCAGTGAAATCGAACGATCGTCGTATCGACCCAATTGGTGCTTGCGTTGGTATGCGTGGGGCACGTGTGCAAGCGGTATCGAATGAACTCGGTGGTGAGCGTGTTGATATCGTATTGTGGGATGATAATCCAGCACAATATGTGATCAACGCCATGGCGCCAGCTGATGTGGCTTCTATCATCGTTGATGAAGACAATCACTCAATGGATATCGCTGTTGAAGCGGAAAGTTTAGCTCAGGCCATTGGTCGCAATGGTCAAAACGTGCGTTTAGCGACTCAGTTAACAGGCTGGGAACTGAACGTGATGACAGTGGAAGACATGAATAAGAAACACCAAGCCGAAAGCGCTAAGGTGAAGAGCTTATTTATGAAATCTCTGGATGTAGATGAAGATTTTGCACAAGTACTGGCTGATGAAGGTTTTACTTCGCTCGAAGAAGTGGCTTATGTACCTGTGTCAGAATTATTGGCAATTGATGGCTTTGATGAGGATCTCGTCGAAGCATTACGTGAACGTGCTAAGGCTGCGATCTCAACTCGAGCGCTCGCATCCGAAGAAGCACTAGATGGTGTGGAGCCAAGTGAAGAGTTATTAGCACTTGAAGGTGTTGAAAGACACTTAGCCTATGTTTTAGCGAGCAAAGGTATCGTGACTCTAGAAGACTTGGCTGAACAAGGCATTGATGATTTGATCGAAATTGAAGAATTGACAGAAGAAAAAGCAGGTGAGCTGATCATGGCTGCCCGCAACATCTGTTGGTTTGGCGAAGAAGCATAAGTCGATCAACAGGGGGATTTAACTGATGGCAGATACTACCGTAGAGAAATTGGCCACGGAAGTGGGTAAAAGTGTTGAACGTCTGATTGAGCAATTCTCTCAGGCCGGAATTAAGAAAGGCCACACTGATAACGTGTCTGAAGCTGAGAAGCAGCAGTTACTGGATTATCTGAAGAAGCAACATGGCGCCGATAATGCGCCGACTAAAATGACGCTGCAACGTAAAACCGTATCGACCCTGAGTGTGGCCGGTAATGGTGGTCAATCTAAAGACGTTAAAGTTGAAGTGCGTAAAACCCGTACTTTTGTTAAACGTGATGTGAGTGACGCAGTGCTTAAAGCGGAAGAAGAGGCTAAAGCCAAAGCAGAAGCCGAAGCGAAGGCCAAAGCAGAAGCTGAAGCGAAAGCGAAGGCAGAAGCCGAAGCTAAGGCTAAAGTGGAAGCAGAGGCGAAAGCGAAGGCAGAAGCTGAAGCGAAAGCAAAAGCGAAAGCAGCAGCGGAAGTGAAAGTAGCCAAAGATATGTCACCAGAAGCTGAAGCAGCTCGTTTGGAAGCTGAACGTTTAAAAGCAGTACAAGAAGCTGCTACTAAACGTAAACAAGACGAAGAAGCCGCCAAAGCGGCAGAAAAAGCGCGTTTGTTAGCAGAAGAAAACTCTAAGCGTTGGGCCGAAGAAGAGCGTCAACGTTTAGAAGCTGAGCGCTATAGCGATCACCATATCACTACCTCTAAAGTGGCTCGCGCTGCTGAAGATTCGTCGGATATGGATGAAGAAAAACGTGGCCGCCGTGCGCGTAACAAAAATACCGCCAAAACCAAACGTGGTGGTAAAGATGCTCGCGATGGTCGCGAAAAACACATGCGTAACCGCAGCACAGCGCCAGAATCAATGGCTCATGGCTTCAATAAGCCAGTTGCAGCCGTTAACCGTGATGTGCGTATCGGTGAAACAGTTACAGTGGCAGAACTTGCTCACTTAATGGCAGTTAAAGCGACTGAAATCATCAAGCAAATGATGAAGATGGGCTCAATGGTTACGATCAACCAAGTGTTAGATCAAGAAACCGCCCAGTTAGTTGCTGAAGAAATGGGCCATAAAGTGGTACTTATTCGTGAAAACGAATTAGAACAACAAGTACTTTCTGAGCGTGACGAAGAAGGCGGCGTGAAGCTTGAGCCTCGTGCACCTGTTGTAACCATTATGGGTCACGTTGACCACGGTAAAACATCGCTCCTTGACTATATCCGCCGCGCGAAAGTGGCAGCGGGTGAGGCCGGTGGTATTACTCAGCATATTGGTGCATACCATGTTGAGACCGAAAACGGCATGATCACTTTCTTAGATACCCCTGGTCACGCCGCGTTTACCGCAATGCGTGCTCGTGGTGCTAAGGCGACGGATATCGTTGTACTCGTTGTGGCTGCCGATGACGGTGTTATGCCGCAAACCATTGAAGCGATTCAACATGCTAAAGCGGGTAACGTGCCATTAATTGTTGCAGTTAACAAGATGGACAAGCCAGAAGCCGATATCGACCGCGTGAAGAGCGAATTGTCTCAGCACGGCGTGATGTCTGAAGAATGGGGCGGAGACAACATGTTTGCCTTCGTATCTGCTAAGACGGGTGAAGGCGTTGATGATTTGCTTGAGGGTATCTTACTCCAAGCTGAAGTACTTGAACTCAAAGCTGTTCGTGATGGTATGGCTGCTGGTGTGGTTATTGAGTCTCAACTGGATAAAGGTCGCGGCCCTGTAGCAACGATTCTGGTTCAAGAAGGTACACTGCGCCAAGGTGACATCGTTCTATGTGGTTTAGAGTACGGTAAAATCCGTGCGATGAAAGACGAGAACGGCCGTTCAATCACAGAAGCTGGCCCATCAATCCCTGTTGAGATTTTAGGTCTGTCAGGTGTGCCATCAGCTGGTGATGAAGCAACCGTGGTGCGTGATGAGCGTAAAGCCCGTGAAGTTGCGCTGTACCGTCAAGGCAAGTTCCGTGATGTGAAATTAGCGCGTCAGCAGAAGTCTAAGCTGGAAAACATGTTCGCGAACATGACCGAAGGCGAAGTAAAAGAACTGAACATCGTTCTGAAGGCAGACGTTCAAGGTTCACTCGAAGCGATTACCGACTCCTTAATGGGTCTGTCTACCGACGAAGTGAAAGTAAACATCATCGCTCGTGGTGTAGGTGCACTGACTGAAACCGACGCGACCTTAGCTGCGGCTTCTAACGCGATTATGGTTGGCTTTAACGTGCGTGCCGATGCGCAAGCGCGTAAGACTATCGAAAACGAAAGTGTTGACTTACGTTACTACAGCGTTATCTATAATCTGATTGATGAAGTGAAAGCGGCGATGACAGGTATGCTGTCACCTGAGTTCAAACAACAGATTATCGGTCTGGCTGAAGTTCGTGACGTGTTCAAATCACCAAAACTGGGCGCAATCGCTGGTTGTATGGTGACTGAAGGCACCATCAAGCGTAGCGCACCAATTCGCGTTCTGCGTGATAACGTGGTGATCTTCGAAGGTGAACTCGAATCATTACGTCGCTTTAAAGATGACGTTAACGAAGTTCGCAATGGCATGGAATGTGGTATCGGTGTTAAGAACTACAACGATGTCCGCGTGGGTGACCAAATCGAAGTATTCGAAACCGTCGAAGTGGCACGTACACTGTAACGATAAAGAGGGCGGCATTAGCCGCCCTTTCAATTTAATGACATTAGCTATTATGGTAACTCTATTATGGCAAAAGAATTCAGTCGTACACGTCGTATAGGCCAGCAGTTACAGCAAGAGCTGGCTGTTGTCCTACAACGCGACATGAAAGATCCCCGTATTGGTTTTGTGACCGTCAATGACGTTGATGTTTCTCGCGATTTAAGTTACGCCAAAGTCTTTGTCACCTTCTTTGAAGAAGACAAAGAAGTTGTGCAAGAAAAGCTGAACGCGCTGATTGCTGCCGCTCCTTATATTCGCACCTTAGTGGCAGGCCGCATGAAATTGCGCGTGATGCCAGAAATTCGCTTTGTTTACGACAGCTCATTGGTTGAAGGCATGCGTATGTCTAATCTTGTCAGCCAAGTCATCAACAGCGATAAAGCCAAACAACAACAGTTTGGTAGCGCTGAAGATGATGTTGTTGATAATGACATTGACGAGAGCGATGACACCGAAGGTAAAGCGTAATGGCAAGACGTTCAAAGGGCCGCTTTATTGACGGTATTGTATTGTTGGACAAGGCCACTGGCATGAGCTCCAACTTTGCATTACAGCGAGTAAAGCGCTTTTTTAATGCCAACAAAGCGGGGCATACGGGGGCGCTCGATCCACTGGCGACGGGCATGCTGCCAATCTGTTTAGGTGAAGCGACTAAGTTTTCCCAGCATTTGCTCGATTCGGATAAGCGTTATCTGGTCACGGCAAAACTAGGGCAACGTACTGATACCAGTGACTCAGACGGCGAAGTCGTACAAACACGCCCGCTCGAGTTTACAAAGGCGCAGTTAATGTCCGCCTTAGAACATTTCCGTGGCGATACTTTGCAAGTGCCATCCATGTATTCAGCGCTCAAATATCAAGGTCAACCCTTGTATAAGTATGCCCGTGAGGGGATTGAAGTGCCGCGTGAGGCGCGTCCAATCACTGTCTTTGAACTGAACTTCATCGGTCTTGAAGGTGATGAGCTTACCTTAGATATTCATTGCTCTAAGGGTACTTATATTCGCACTATTATTGACGATTTAGGCGAAATGCTCGGTTGTGGTGCCCATGTGATCATGCTGCGCCGTACTCAAGTTGCACATTATCCCTACGATAAAATGGTCACTCTTGAGCAGCTAGAAGCCTTAATCGCTAAAGCACAGGAACAACAACTTGATCCAAGCAGTTTGCTAGATTCGTTACTGTTACCTATGGATACGGCAGTTGCCGATTTTCCTGAGGTCAATGTCCCTGATGCGAGTGCAGCTTACTTAATGCAAGGTCAAGCGGTGCGAGTCGCGAACTTAGAAGCAAATAAGCTGGTACGGATTACCTTAGGGACTGCACGTCGTTTTGTTGGTATCGGTGAGATGAATGATGATGGCTTACTGGCCCCGAAGCGTTTAGTCGTTATTCACGACGAACCTAAAGCATCTTAATGGATTTGCTCGGATATTATTCCACCGCTTTTATTGCGCATGCCAAAGATTATGGGTAGAATAGCGCGCCCTCTGGCTGAGTTAGTGATCGGCTAGGGATTCACATTTTATATTTGGAGAGACACATGTCACTAAGTACTGAAGCGAAAGCAAAAATCCTGGCTGAATTTGGCCGTGGCGCAAACGACACTGGTTCAACTGAAGTTCAAGTTGCGCTGTTAACTGCTCAAATCAACCATTTGCAAGATCACTTCAAAGAGCACATTCACGATCACCACTCACGTCGTGGTCTGTTACGTATGGTTAGCGCTCGTCGTAAGTTATTAGCTTACCTGAAGCGTACCGAAGCTACACGTTACAATGAGCTGATCCAAAAGTTAGGTTTACGTCGTTAATCTCTCGTCGATTAACGTAAAAAAGGAGGCTTAGCCTCCTTTTTTATTGCCTAAAATTCAGTATGTTGAACTATATCCTCAGTACATTAGGCACCACGTAATCCATCAATCTTACTAATGGTTGCTGTTTGACTGGCAATATATAGCGTCTCAAATTCAGCCTGTGGTAAAGGTTGGCTAAAGTAAAAGCCTTGACCTATCTGGCACTCATTACTCTTAAGCCAATCGAGTTGCAGCTCGTTCTCAATCCCTTCAGCCACAATAGTTAGGTTTAATTGCTTACCTAACATCAAGATTGTTGATGCAATTGCACTATCCTTGGGAAGATCGGAAACAAAGCAGCGATCAATTTTCATGGTGGTGATTGGCAGATGGCGTAAGTAGGATAGGGAGGAATAACCAGTACCAAAATCATCTACCGCGATACCAAATCCTGCCGATTTAAGTTGTTCTAATTTGTTGATAGCAAGTTCTATATCATTCATTAATGAGGTTTCAGTAATCTCTATTTCTAATAACTCTGGTTGAATTTGGTATCGTAGCGCCATTTGTTTGATATCAGAGACTAAGCTTGCGTCGGCAAATTGTTGTGAGGCGACGTTAATTGCGATAGGAATGGCATAGTTATATTTCTTCTGCCACTCACGCAGTACTCGGCAACTCTGCTCTATCACCCAGCGACCGATAGGGATAATAATGCCGGTTTCCTCTGCCACCGGAATAAAGGATATGGGACTAATTAAGCGGCCATCTTTTTGCCAACGGATTAAGGCTTCACATCCGGTAATTTTACCTGTTTGTAGATCAAGCTTAGGCTGGAAGTAGAGTAGAAATTCATTATTTTTCAGTGCATCATGTAGTGATGCTTCTGTCCGTAGTCTAACCGCAGCTCGTTCTGTCATTTGCTGTTTGAAGAAAGCCCATTGATTAGAACCTGCCGCTTTTGCACTGTACATCGCAATATCGGCATGGCGGATAAGATCTTCGGCGCTATTTCCATCCTCAGGATAGATAGATATTCCGATAGAAGCCGCAGGATGAATCGCATGTTCATTTAATTGGATGGGGACATTGAGTTGCACTAAGAGTTTATCGACAAAGTCAGCAGCTTGGTCAGGAGAGTGAACTGAGTCGGCTAAAATAACGAATTCATCACCGCCTAGGCGAGATACTGTGCCTTTATCACCCACTACACGTTCGAGGATGCGAGCGATACGGGCGAGGAATTGATCGCCAAGGGCGTGTCCTAGGGAGTCATTAATATTTTTAAAGCGATCTAGGTCGATAAACATCAGGGCAAAGCTACGTTTGTGCACTCTAGAGCGTTGGATTGTGACGGCAATTGTTTCGAGCAGTAAAGTACGATTAGGCAATCCGGTGAGTGGATCTCGTGTTGCCATTTTTCGAAGTTTTGACTGAGTTTGACTAAATT
The DNA here is from genome assembly GCF_016859145.1 of Shewanella sp. LZH-2. Classification (NCBI taxonomy): domain Bacteria; kingdom Pseudomonadati; phylum Pseudomonadota; class Gammaproteobacteria; order Alteromonadales; family Shewanellaceae; genus Shewanella; species Shewanella sp. LZH-2. The sequence goes on along the minus strand of NZ_CP069350.1, from coordinate 3,443,487 downwards.
GAATTAAGATCTGATTAAATTTCGACGTTACCAGTCCCAATTCATCATCCTTATGGGCATTGGACATGGGCAGTAGGTTTTCGTCAGGCGAATCGGGTGTGATTTTATCGATTGCTTCACTTATCCGGGCTATCGGCTGGGTTAAGAAGCGGTGGAAGACGACAGATAATACCAAGGTGAGCAAAAGTGCACGGGCTAAGGTTGCAAAAAAACTAAAGCTGAGTTGGCTAAAGAGGGTATTAGTCAGTTCCTGGGTGTCATAGAAAATGGTCAATGTGCCAATAAGCTGTTGTTTTTGTGTGCCTTCGAAATAGAAGGGACGATACAGTGGGCGTGAAATTTCTTTAAGATCATCAAACAGTTTATTACTGAGGCTTATAAAAGTTTGTGAGCTAGTTTTCTGATTATTACTCACAGACACAAACATGGAACCATCATCGAGTTCGATGACTGCAGAGCCGACATGCTCAACTTTTATTGCACCTTCTAGGGTTTGTCTAGCGAGATTATCATCCAGTGCCCAAACGGCGTTAGCAGAAGGTTGTTCTACCGAATCGAGTAATTCCTGTTGAGTGGTCGTGAGTTGATGTTTGGTGGATACCACCACAAGGGCAATTTCAACAATAAAAATAGCGATAGCAAAAAATAACGCAGTAAAAACGACGAGGTTAGTCTGTTTCCAAGTTAGGGATTTAAAACGACCCGTCATTCAGATCTTCCTTTTAATTGTTATTTTTCACCAGAGGGGATTGCCTATATCACTGTAGAGCATAACTCTTTGTTGATTTAACCACTTTAGTGAAAAGATAGCAGTTTGTCATCATTATCTGCTCTTTATCTATGGTTCATAATTGCAGTATACTTACGCGCGTAATTCAAGGTCATTAATTAAGGAATGGGTCACGTGAATCCAATTGTAAAGAGTTTTGAGTATGGTCAACATACAGTCACCCTGGAAACAGGCGTTATAGCGCGTCAAGCTGATGCAGCCGTGTTAGCGAGTATGGGTGACACGACAGTGTTAGTCACTGTTGTAGGTAAAAAAGAAGCCGATGCAGGCCGTGACTTCTTTCCTCTGACTGTTAACTATCAAGAAAAGAGCTACGCAGCGGGTAAAATTCCTGGTGGTTTCTTTAAGCGTGAAGGCCGTCCTTCAGAAGATGAGACATTAATCGCTCGCCTGATTGACCGTCCAATTCGTCCTCTTTTCCCTAATGGTTTCACCAACGAAGTTCAAGTTATCATCACTGTGGTATCTGTCGATCCACAAATCGAGCCCGATATTATTTCGATGATCGGTACTTCGGCGGCGCTTGCCATTTCGGGTATTCCATTCAGCGGCCCATTAGGTGCGGCGCGTGTGGGTTACATCAATGGCGAATACGTACTGAACCCAACAGTGACTCAGTTAGAAAGCAGCCAACTAAACTTGGTTGTTGCAGGTACTGAGAGCGCGGTATTGATGGTTGAGTCAGAAGCTCAAGCCTTACCAGAAGAAGTGATGTTAGGCTCAGTAGTTTATGGTCACGACCAACAACAAGTGGTTATCAAAGCGATTGCTGAATTCAAAGCAGAAGCCGGTAAACCAGCTTGGAATTGGACAGCTCCAGTACAAGATGAAACGCTGGTTGCTCAAATCAAAGCGCTTGCTGAAGCGGGTTTAGGCGATGCGTATAAAATCCAAGTAAAGCAAGATCGTTATGCTCAAGTTGCTGTTGTTAAAGCTGCAACGAAAGAAGCGTTATTAGCAAGCAATCCTAATATTGATTTACGTGAAGTTGACGGTCTGCTCGGTAGCTTAGAGAAGAAAGTGGTTCGTGGTCGCATCATCCGTGGTGAGCCGCGTATCGATGGTCGTGAGCCAGATATGATTCGCGCATTAAGCGTATTGGCAGGCGTATTACCACGTACTCACGGTAGTGCACTGTTTACCCGTGGCGAAACCCAAGCGCTGGTGACTTGTACTTTAGGTACTGAGCGTGACGCACAGAAGATTGATAGCATTATGGGCGAGCGTACTAGCCGCTTCATGCTGCACTACAACTTCCCTCCTTATTCTGTTGGTGAGACAGGTATGGTGGGTTCACCTAAGCGTCGTGAAATCGGCCACGGCAAGTTAGCATGGCGCGGTATCAACGCAGTAATGCCTTCTGCTGAAGAGTTCCCATACAGTGTACGTGTGGTTTCTGAAATCACTGAATCTAACGGTTCAAGCTCTATGGCATCAGTCTGTGGTACGTCTCTTGCGCTGATGGATGCGGGTGTACCTATCAAGACTTCTGTAGCGGGTATCGCTATGGGTCTAGTGAAAGAAGGCGATGACTTTGTGGTTCTGTCTGACATCTTAGGTGATGAAGACCACTTAGGTGACATGGACTTCAAAGTAGCCGGTACCCGTGACGGTGTGACTGCACTGCAGATGGATATCAAGATCGAAGGTATTACCAAAGAAATCATGGAAATTGCACTGCAACAAGCCTATGGCGCACGTGTACATATCCTAAACGTGATGGATCAAGCGATTGGTTCGCACCGTGATGATATCTCTGACCATGCTCCACGTATCACAACTATCAAGATCAACCCAGAGAAGATCCGTGATGTTATCGGTAAAGGCGGCGCGGTAATTCGTGCACTGACTGAAGAAACCGGCACTACTATCGAGCTTGAAGATGACGGTACAGTAAGAATTGCTTCTTCTAATGGTGAAGCCACCAAAGAAGCTATCCGTCGTATCGAAGAAATCACTTCAGAAGTTGAAGTGGGTCGTATCTACAACGGTAAAGTTATCCGTATCGTTGACTTCGGTGCCTTCGTTAACATTCTGCCAGGTAAAGATGGTTTAGTGCACATTTCGCAAATCAGCGATGAGCGTGTTGCTAATGTCTCTGACCACCTTGAACTGAACCAAGATGTCACCGTTAAAGTGATGGAAGTGGATCGTCAAGGCCGTGTAAGACTGTCAATCAAAGAAGCACAGACTAAAGAGCCTGCTGCTGAATAATGGTCTAAATAGACATTATTGGCGTCAGTTTTGACATGACGTGACTAAAAGGAGATCAATTGATCTCCTTTTTGTTTGTTTGGGTTTAATAAAGTTGTGTTTAATGCTATTCCTCAATAGCAGTCCAGTTGTGGGATTGCTATCATGAACATTCTTCTGCGTGAGTTGGGAATCTAAAAAGGTAGAAATGGATGAGTCTTAAAATTAGAACCGCTGTTGTTGCTGTGCTGGCGGGTGCCAGCTTGATGTTGGCTGGATGTGCGACCACTCAATCCCCCTTAGACAACCAAAATGACGTTGAAGGTAAATTGGTTATCGCCCCGGTGATGACTGATTATAAAGTCGAGGTGACCCTTGCCAAGCTCAATGAGATTTTATCAGCTGTTGAATTGACCAACGAGCAGCGCGCTCGTTTCCATTACGATCGTGGGGTAATTTACGACAGCGTGGGCTTGCGTTTAATGGCGCGCATCGATTTTATGCAAGCGCTAAAATTGCAACCCGACTTAGCCGATGCCTATAATTTCCTTGGTATTTATTATACCCAAGAGGGGGAATACGATAGTGCCTATGAGGCGTTTGATGGCGTATTAGAGTTATCGCCAAACTATGATTATGCCTACTTGAATCGTGGTATCGCGCTTTATTATGGTGACCGTAACGATCTTGCCTTAAAAGATATGCAATCCTTCTATGCTGCCGATAATAAAGATGGTTACCGAGCATTATGGTTGTATTTGATCCAATCAAAGGATGATGCCGTTGAGGCTAAACGCCAGCTACAGGAACACCGTAAGGGGCTTGAAGCGGATGCATGGTCAACAGTGATTGTTGATTATTATCTGGGCGTTAAGAGTCGTGAACAGGTATTTGCCGATGCCAAGTTAGGCCTCACTCATCCTAAAGAATATGCTGAACGTTTATGTGAAGCTTATTTCTATCTTGCCAAAATGGCCATTGCCAATAAGCAATATCAAGAAGCTGCAAATTATTTCCGCCTCGCCCTTGCGACTAATATTTATGACTTTGTTGAGCACAGATATGCGCGAATTGAGCTGGCAAAGGTCAAAGGGTTACTCGAAGGCACAAAATAAGTCTTATCGCCCGAGGCTCATCTTGGGCTTTGCCTAGCCAAGCACGCACTGAGGCGCTATAATTTGCGCCTTTTTTAGCGATACGAGTGCATAGGTTAAATGTCAGACAATAAAGTAGAGGTCGATAAACGTCGCACCTTCGCGATTATATCGCACCCCGACGCGGGTAAAACCACCATTACCGAAAAAGTGCTGTTATTCGGAAACGCGCTGCAGAAAGCGGGTACCGTTAAGGGCAAAAAGTCGGGTCAGCACGCTAAGTCTGACTGGATGGAAATGGAAAAAGACCGTGGTATTTCGATTACAACGTCTGTCATGCAGTTTCCCTATGGTGGCGCGCTCGTTAACCTACTCGACACCCCTGGCCACGAAGACTTCTCGGAAGATACTTACCGCACCTTAACGGCGGTCGACTCTTGCTTGATGGTTATCGACTCGGCAAAGGGTGTTGAAGATCGTACCATCAAATTGATGGAAGTGACCCGTCTGCGCGATACACCCATCGTGACCTTTATGAACAAACTCGACCGTGATATTCGCGATCCTATCGAATTGATGGATGAGGTCGAGAACGTACTTAATATCGCCTGTGCGCCTATTACTTGGCCTATTGGCAGCGGTAAAGAATTTAAGGGTGTTTACCATATTCTGCGCGATGAAGTGGTGCTATACCAAAGCGGTTTGGGACACACAATTCAAGACCGCCGGGTGATTGAAGGTATCGATAACCCTGATCTGGATAAAGCGATTGGTAGCTATGCCGCTGATCTGCGTGATGAAATGGAACTGGTTCGCGGAGCATCAAACGAGTTTGATCATCAAGCCTTCTTAAAGGGTGAGCTTACGCCAGTGTTCTTCGGTACCGCATTAGGTAACTTCGGTGTTGACCATATCCTCGATGGTATTGTGGAGTGGGCGCCTAAACCGCTACCTCGTGAAAGCGATGTACGGATGATCATGCCTGACGAAGAAAAATTCACCGGTTTTGTGTTTAAAATTCAAGCAAACATGGATCCTAAACACCGTGACCGCGTTGCCTTTATGCGTGTTTGCTCTGGTCGCTATGAGCAAGGCATGAAGATGCACCATGTACGCATCGGCAAAGATGTTAACGTCAGCGATGCGTTGACCTTTATGGCGGGCGACCGTGAGCGCGCTGAAGTGGCGTATCCTGGTGATATTATTGGTTTACATAACCACGGAACCATTCGTATCGGCGATACGTTCACTCAAGGTGAAAAGTTCCGCTTTACCGGTGTACCTAACTTTGCGCCTGAAATGTTCCGCCGTATTCGTCTGCGCGATCCACTCAAGCAAAAGCAATTACTTAAGGGCTTAGTTCAGCTATCTGAAGAAGGGGCTGTGCAGGTGTTTCGTCCCTTAGATACCAATGACTTGATCGTGGGAGCCGTGGGTGTACTCCAGTTTGAAGTGGTTGTTGGCCGCTTAAAGAGCGAGTACAACGTTGAGGCAATTTACGAAGGTATTAGCGTTTCAACTGCGCGCTGGGTTTATTGTAAAGATGAGCGTAAGCTAGAAGAGTTCCGCCGCAAGTGTAGCCAAAACTTGGCGCTCGATGGTGGTGATAACTTAACTTACATTGCGCCAACTATGGTTAACTTAAATCTTTCAATGGAAAGATACCCTGATATCGAGTTCGCTAAAACGCGCGAGCACTAACAGGTAAGTAGCTCTAGGGTTAAAGGCGGTGATTCACCGCCTTTTTTGTATCTAAAATTTGTGAGGTGACTGATGATAAGTTGGATAACTCGCGCGTGGCAGGCTTATATCCGTTGGTGCGACAAGATGGGGCTGACGCCAGAGAATCGTCGTTGTTGCATGCCAAGATTAGAAGATCCGCCACTAATTCGAACTAAAGCTGATTGTCAAATAAAAGTGCAATCATCGAATGGAGACACAAAAACGGAGTGACAGATTGATGATGCTAGATACTCACGCGCACCTCGATTTTGTCGAGTTTGATAGTGACCGCGATCAAGTCATACAGCGTATGCATCATGCGGGCATCGATAATCTGATTATCCCAGGAGTATCACCACAACACTGGACTAAACAATTGGCCATTGCTGAGCAATACCAGTGTTATTTTGCCTTAGGGATCCACCCTTGGTTTTGCCCGGAAGATGTTGATAAGGCCATCACAGAATTAACATTACAGGTTGCTCAGTTACGAGAATGTCCCCGTTTTGTTGCCATTGGTGAGTGTGGGTTAGACAAACTTTATGCTGACAATTGGAGCAACCAGTTAGCATTTTTTGACGCTCAGTTGGCGCTTGCTTATGAGCAGAATTTGCCCGTTATCGTCCATGCGGTAAAGGCACATCAAGAGGTGCTATTCCATTTAAAGCGCCATAAACTCCCAAAAGCGGGCGTAATACACGCCTTTTCTGGCAGTCCTGATATTGCACTCGAATACACTAAGCTAGGTTTTAAACTAGGCATTGGTGGTTTAGTGATGAATCCGAATGCGAAAAAACTGCTCAAAACTGTCAGTGAATTACCCTTAGAAAGTTTCCTACTTGAGACTGATTCTCCAGCCATGACTCCGCTAAATGTTACAGAAAAACGCAATCAACCCGCTAATGCTGTACTTTTTATAGACAAAATTGCAACTTTGCAAAAAAAATCTAGTGTTCTAATATCAGAACACTTGGTGTCGAATGCAATGCAACTGTTTGACCTTTAGTTGTTTTTGGTTAAACAGGTGTATGTCGCAATAGCATTTTGCTCTAAGCGATTGAAATTAAACTCCAAAATTTTGATCAAAACGACGATTTTCGACTTTCTCTCGGGTATAATCTGACTCGGAAATAGGTTGATTAACAACATAATTAAAAAGTGTTAACAATAGGGTGATGGTTAATGAATATATTGATGAGCTTAGTAGGGGTGGTCGTCCTACTTGCGATAGGTTTCCTCCTATCGAATAACAAAAAAGCAATTAACTTGCGTACTGTGGGTGGGGCATTAGCCATCCAAGCCGCCTTCGGTGGTTTTGTACTGTACGTTCCTGTCGGTAAAGATATCCTGAAAGGTGTATCTGACGCCGTATCTAGCGTTATCGGTTATGCACAAAACGGTATCGGTTTCCTGTTCGGTGATTTAGCTAACTTCAAACTTGGCTTTATCTTCGCGGTAAACGTGTTGCCAGTTATTGTGTTCTTCTCTTCTCTAATCGCCGTTCTGTACTATTTAGGCGTAATGCAGTGGATCATCCGTATCATCGGTGGTGGTCTGCAAAAAGCATTAGGCACAAGCCGTACTGAATCTATGTCTGCGACTGCTAACATCTTCGTTGGTCAAACTGAAGCGCCGTTAGTTGTTCGTCCATTCATTCCTACTATGACTCAATCAGAACTGTTTGCGATCATGGTGGGTGGTTTAGCTTCTATTGCAGGTTCAGTACTGGCTGGTTACGCGCAAATGGGCGTGCCTATTGAGTACTTAGTTGCTGCGTCATTCATGGCGGCACCAGGTGGTCTATTAATGGCTAAACTGATGCACCCAGAAACTGAAGTTGCTAAAAACGACATGGATGAATTACCAGAAGATCCTGATAAGCCAGCTAACGTATTAGACGCTGCTGCTGCGGGTGCTTCATCTGGTATGCATTTAGCGCTGAACGTAGGTGCAATGCTGTTAGCCTTCGTTGGCTTGATCGCTATGATCAACGGCATCATCGGTGGTGTAGGTGGTTGGTTTGGTGTTGAAGGTTTAACACTGGAACTGATCCTTGGCTATGTGTTCATGCCTTTAGCATTCCTTATCGGTGTGCCTTGGAATGAAGCATTAGTTGCTGGTTCTTTCATTGGTCAAAAGATCATTGTTAACGAATTCGTAGCTTACCTGAACTTTGCTCCATACTTAAAAGACATCGCTGATGGCGGTATGGTTGTGGCTGAAACTGGTTTAGCTATGACCGACAGAACCAAAGCGATTGTTTCGTTTGCACTGTGTGGTTTTGCGAACTTGTCTTCTATCGCAATTCTGTTGGGTGGTTTAGGTGCTATGGCTCCTAACCGTCGTCACGATTTAGCTAAAATGGGTATTCGTGCGGTTATCGCAGGCTCGTTAGCTAACTTAATGAGTGCAACAATTGCGGGTCTGTTCTTAGCTATCTAAGCACAGAAACGTTGGGGAGAGATTTCCCACTAACTAGGTCCTGACCATGCAGGGCAGGACCTAAGTTAATTCAACCATTTTCCAGTAGTGATTCCTGTAGTGAATAGTTTCTCCGATTGTATAGGTCAGATTACAACTAAACTTTAGCTGTGATGCTGTCTTACGGTCGTGACGTACGGTTAAGTTAATTAGTCGTAAACAATAAGTCGCGACTTTGTTCACAATTAAGAATTTTGTGTTCGTGATTTTACGCAAGATTATTGAGATTTTTTTTAATCGAGGTAAAATGCGAGCGCCACAAAAAGAACGCTACCCTAGACGGTAGCAACCAAAATAATGGGGTTGATGATGAAAAACGTTAAAACTTTAGCTTTAGCCGCTACAGCAGTAGCAGCAATCTCTGGCAACGCATTTGCTGCAGACCGTACTGACCTTCACGGTTCTGACTACAAGTGGATGCAGTTCAACGCTATGTACTCTATCGGCGAAAAGCCTGATAACCCAGCTACTGGCGACCAACACAACTACTTAGAAATGGAGTTCGGCGGCCGTTCTGGTGTATTCGATCTCTATGGTTATGTTGACGTATTCAACTTAGCAAACCAATCAAGCAGCAACGGTGACAAGAACCCAGGTTCTGGCACTAGTAAACTGTTCATGAAATTTGCTCCACGTGTTTCTATCGATGCATTAACGGGTAAAGATTTATCTTTCGGCCCAGTACAAGAAGTTTACTTCTCTACTCTGTTCAACTGGGATGGTCTGAACGGTGAAGGCGTTAACTCTACTTTCTGGGGTGTTGGTGCTGACGTAAACGTGCCTTGGTTAGGCAAAACAGGTATGAACCTGTACGGTTTCTACGACATGAACGCTAAAGAGTGGAACGGTTACCAATTCTCTGCTAACTGGTTCAAGCCTTTCTACTTCTTCGACAACAAGAGCTTCCTGTCATTCCAAGGTTATATCGATTACCAATTCGGTGCTGACGAAGACAAGACTGCTTTCGTACCAAAAACCTCTAACGGTGGTAACATCTTCTTCGGTCTATACTGGCACTCAGATCGTTACGCTCTGGGCTATGGCCTGAAAGGCTTCAAAGACGTTTACCTGTTAGAAGACGGTGCTGGTGCACTGGCTCTAGAATCAACAGGTTGGTCACACTACCTGTCTGCTACTTACAAGTTTTAATTTCTTGTAAGAGCCGTTGGAGCCGCGATGGCGGCTCCATCTTTTATGTGTCATGAATCTTTATCTAAACCCATTTATAATTTGAGCAGTGCGTTTATATAAAGGTTTGTGTTTTTCTCGCGCTAAAACGGATTTTTCGCGGAAAAGTAGGAACAAGATATTATTCGTCTCCTCTCTTCCGGTCTTCAAGGATTCAAGTCGTGATCACTTATAGTCAATTTAAGTGTCAGGATGCCTAGTTATGTATAGGCAAGATTGAATACCTAATAAATATGTAATTTGCCCTACACAAATTACTCGGCATCGCCTGAAGGCCCGGCCATATAAAAATAATCAAAATAATGCCACCTCTAAGCGTTGCTTATAAGCGACTGATTTCTATTTATTTGTTTTTTCTTTTGGAGAGCTATTATGACTGATTTAAAAAAAGCAGCACAACGCGCCATCGAACTTATGGATTTAACCACCTTAAATGATGACGATACCGATCAGAAGGTGATCGACCTGTGTCACAAAGCTGTGACGCCAGCGGGTAATACTGCTGCCATCTGTATCTATCCTCGCTTCATTCCTATCGCACGTAAGACCCTCGATGAATTGGGCGCCGAAGACATTCAAATCGCGACAGTAACCAACTTCCCACACGGTAACGACGATATCGCTATTGCGGTATTAGAAACCCGTGCAGCGGTTGCCTATGGCGCCGATGAAGTGGATGTGGTATTTCCATACCGCGCGCTGATGGAAGGCAACGAAACAGTCGGCTATGAGTTAGTCAAAGCCTGTAAAGAAGCCTGTGGCGAAGTATTGCTGAAAGTCATCATTGAATCGGGTGTATTAGCCGATCCTGCGCTTATTCGCCGCGCCTCTGAACTGTCTATCGATGCCGGAGCTGATTTTATTAAGACGTCTACCGGTAAAGTGCCAGTCAACGCGACCCTTGAAGCGGCTGAAATCATGCTGACCGTGATCAATGAGAAGAACACCAAAGTAGGCTTTAAGCCTGCTGGCGGCGTACGTGATGCTGCTCAAGCAGCAGAGTTTTTAGGTGTGGCTGAGCGTATTCTCGGTGCGGATTGGGTTTCTCCACGTACCTTTAGATTTGGTGCTTCAAGCTTACTCAACAGCTTGTTACACACATTAGAATTAGCCGATGCGCCTAAGCCGACTCAAGGCTATTAATCGAACATTGCATCTCGATTAATACCAAAATCGTATATCGAAACTAATTAAGTGTGACCTAAATCTAGTTGGAAACATCAAAACTTCGATAGCATGCAATTGTAATATTGCTACAGTTTTGATGTTTCATTGCAAAGCTAAATAACGGATATGTTGTATTAGTATTTAGCTTGGAGGCAGTATCATGTTTCTAGCTCAAGAAATTATACGTAAGAAACGCAATGGGTTAGCCTTAAGTGCCGAAGAGATCCAGTTCTTCGTTAAGGGCATAACCACTAATGCAGTGTCGGAAGGTCAGATCGCCGCATTAGGCATGGCAGTGTATTTTAATGACATGAATATGGATGAAAGAATCGCTTTGACTACGGCAATGCGCGATTCTGGCACTGTACTCAATTGGCAATCACTTGGCCTTAATGGCCCAGTCATCGATAAACACAGTACAGGTGGTGTCGGTGATGTGATTAGTCTTATGCTCGGCCCTATGGCCGCTGCCTGCGGTGGTTATGTGCCGATGATTTCGGGTCGCGGACTCGGACATACAGGCGGTACGCTCGATAAGTTCGACGCTATTCCCGGTTATCAAACCGAACCTTCGAGTGAATTGTTCCGCAAAGTGGTTAAAGACGTTGGTGTGGCGATTATTGGCCAAACTGGCGATCTGGTCCCCGCCGATAAACGTTTCTACTCCATCCGTGACAACACTGCGACCGTCGAATCCATCTCCCTCATTACCGCCTCTATTCTCTCTAAGAAATTAGCTTGTAGTCTCGATGCATTGGCGATGGACGTTAAAGTCGGTAGCGGCGCATTTATGCCAACTTACGAAGCCTCTGAAGAGCTTGCTCGCAGCATTGCGGCGGTAGCCAATGGCGCAGGTACTAAAACGACGGCCTTACTCACCGACATGAACCAAGTATTAGCCTCATGTGCGGGTAATGCGGTTGAAGTGAAAGAAGCCATCGACTTCTTAACCGGTGCTTACCGTAATCCTCGTCTGTACGCTGTGACTATGGGTCTTTGCGCCGAGATGTTACTCCTTGGTGGCTTAGCGACCGATGAAGCGGATGCCCGTGCCAAGTTAAACCGTGTACTCGATAATGGCCGTGCTGCCGAGATCTTTGGCAAGATGGTTTCAGGCCTCGGTGGCCCCGTCGATTTTGTCGAAAATTACAGTAAGTACTTACCGCAATCGCAAATTATTCGCCCTGTCTTTGCGGATACCCAAGGTTATGCCTACAGCATGGATACCCGCGAACTCGGTTTAGCCGTGGTTACCTTAGGTGGTGGTCGTCGCAAACCTGGTGATGCACTCGACTACAGTGTTGGTTTGACGCAAGTCTGTGCCCTTGGCGATAAAATTGATGCTTCTACGCCGATTGCTGTGATCCACGCGCAATCTGAAGAAGCCTTTGCGCAGGCAGAAGAAGCGGTGAAAAAAGCGATTCATATCGATGAAGTCGCTCCAGAAAAAACACCTGAGATCTATGCTTATATTCGAGCTTCGGATCTTTAAGGAAGAATTATGAAACGTACAGTTATAATGATGTTGGATTCCTTTGGCGTGGGCGCTGCTGGTGACGCCGCTAAGTTTGGGGATCTAGGTTCTGACACATTTGGCCATATCGCCAAAGCCTGCGCCGAAGGTAAAGCGGATACTGGTCGTAAAGGCCCATTAGCTCTGCCAAACCTGGCCCGTTTAGGGTTAGCCCATGCCGCGATGGAGAGTACTGGGGCGTTTGCACCAGGCTTTGCGGACAATGTTGAGCTGATTGGTGCCTATGGCCATGCTCAGGAATTAAGTTCGGGTAAAGATACCCCGAGCGGTCACTGGGAAATGGCGGGAGTACCCGTATTATTCGAATGGGGCTATTTTAGCGAGCACCAAAACTCATTCCCTAAAGAGCTGACCGATAAGATTTTGGCCCGTGCGGGACTCGATGGCTTTTTAGGTAACTGCCATGCTTCTGGTACTACTATTCTGGAAGAATTAGGCGAAGAGCACATGCGTTCTGGCAAGCCAATTTTTTACACCTCGGCAGATTCTGTATTCCAGATTGCCTGCCATGAAGGCACATTTGGCTTAGAAAATTTATATCGTCTTTGCGAAATCGCCCGTGAAGAGTTAGAGCCTTATAACATTGGCCGCGTGATTGCGCGTCCATTCGATGGCACTGGCCCAAGCGACTTTGCTCGTACTGGTAACCGTAAGGATTACTCCCTCGAGCCGCCAGCGAAGACAGTATTAGATAAGTTAAAAGCCGCTGGTGGTGAAGTGGTGAGTGTGGGCAAGATTGCCGACATTTACGCTTACTGTGGCATCACCAAAAAGGTGAAGGCAAACGGTTTAGAAGCGTTATTTGATGCAACGTTAGCCGAAGTGAAATCAGCGGGTGAAAATACTATCGTATTCACTAACTTTGTTGATTTTGACTCCCACTATGGCCACCGCCGTGATGTGGCAGGTTATGCTAAAGGGCTCGAGTATTTCGACTCGCGTTTACCTGAAATGCTGGCGCTGCTGGATGAGGACGATCTGTTAATCCTCACCGCTGACCATGGTTGCGACCCAACATGGCAAGGTACGGACCATACTCGTGAATATGTGCCTGTATTGGCCTATGGCGCAGGGCTGAAAGCCGGTTCACTCGGTCGCCGTAACAGTTTCGCCGATATCGGCCAATCTATCGCAAGCTACTTCAAGCTTGAGCCGATGGAATACGGTGAGTCGTTTATCTAAGTAAACGTGCAAGATCTCGATTTGGCGGCCAACATTGGGCCGCCAGTAAACAAAGACTTAAGTCTTAATAAAATAAACAGGGGTTATTTCGATGGCAACACCACACATTAATGCTGTAGAGGGCGCATTCGCTGAGACAGTTCTGTTTCCAGGCGATCCATTACGTGCAAAATATATCGCTGAAACATTCTTAGAAAATGTTGAGCAAGTGACTGACGTTCGAAACATGCTAGGTTTTACCGGTACTTACAAAGGTAAACGTATTTCTGTTATGGGTTCAGGCATGGGTATTCCTTCATGCTCAATCTATGCAACCGAATTAATTAAAGACTACGGCGTTAAGAACCTGATCCGCGTGGGTACTTGTGGCGCGATCAGCACTGACGTTAAAGTGCGCGATGTGATCATCGGCATGGGTGCTTGTACCGATTCGCAAGTTAACCGTTTACGTTTCAAAGGCCAAGATTTCGCAGCTATCGCGAACTACGAGCTGATGAATGCCGTGATCGAGTCTGCCAAAGTGAAAGGCACTAAGATCCGTGTTGGTAACGTTTTCTCTGCCGACCTGTTCTACACTCCTGATCCACAAATGTTTGACGTGATGGAAAAAATGGGCGTGTTAGGCGTAGAGATGGAAGCCGCTGGTTTATACGGTGTTGCCCATGAATTCGGTGCCCGTGCACTGTGTGTGGTAACGGTATCTGACCATATCCGTACTGGCGAAAAAACCACTTCTGATGAGCGTCAAACCACGTTCAACGATATGATCGTGATGACATTAGACGCTGCAATTACGCTGTAATGTGTCGCTAATGCAGTCATAAGAAAAGGGTTCGCATTGCGAACCCTTTTTATTACCCTGTCTTCTTTTAGATTAGCCTGCTAAACCGTGCTGCCAAATGTTCGATGGATAAAATCCTGTAATGCGGCGCAGACCAAAGAAGCCTCCGTTTGACCTGAGACGCTTCAGTTAACCCGTTGAGTCTGTGTCTAAATCGCTCGGTTGAACAGGGACTTTCTCAGCGGAGGATTTCGAGGTATTGGTCTTCACGCGGCGGACCGATTTAACCTTTGGTTTATTCGGTGTGGACACTGAGGTTTGTGGCTCTGTGGCCGACGCAACAGCTTGCGTCGACTGCGTTTTAGACTGATGCATAGTGTTGGATGATGAATCATCCTTTGCTCCTATCTCAGGTGCTGTTTCTGGTTTCAACTCAGTTTTCAGATCAGACACTTGCTCTGGCATTTGCTCAGACTCAGTTTTTGTTTCTGTAATGGCTTTGGCCTTCTTCACTTTAGGCTGAATACTGGCTTGATTACTGTTTTCATCCGGCACTTTAGCGTTTTCTGTGATTTTTCCTAAAGGCAAAGTATCTGTAGTTTGTTTATTTTCTTCGGTTTCTTTATTTTCTGTCGGCTTTTGAGCGGCCTCTGTATCACTCGCGATGACTTCATCCAACTGCTCATCCTGATGACCCGCAGACTTCGATTCCTCAGCCGCTTCAGGGGCTTTTATCGCTTTATTCTTTTTAGGGTTTTTACGCAATTTGGCGCGGGTGCGGCGACGGTCAAAATCGGCGCGTTTAAAAGATAAAGCGCGGGATAACAACATGCCTATTAGGCCTGCAACCAGCAGCATTATTTGTTGCTGCTCCATATTCAGGTTATGCGCTTCTTTGATTTCATTAAAAAATAGTTTGGTATCGAGCCTAACCTCGACATAACCTAAATTCTTGCCATCCTGAGTCACGGGTTCAACATAGGGCGGATATTTGCTCAGTAGCAGACTCATTTCTTCTGATTCGGGATCTAAGGCATCTTTAGTCAGGCTTTGAGCAAAGGCTAAGCGTATTCCTTGATCGCTAAATATTGCAGCCGACATCACCTTAGGATCTTCAACTAGGGCGCTGGCGAGCCACTGGAGTTGCTCATCATTTTGTAATTGTAGGGCGGGCGCGGCGCTATAGGCTGTTTGCTGCACTAGTAATCTGGCCATCTTTTGCGTTTGGGACTTTAGAAGCAGCTGACCTTGTAGTAGGCTTGTTTGCCACAATTGCACTAAGCCGACCATCAAGGTCAAGGCGATGGCGATTTGGAGCAGTCTACTGATTTTATGGCTTTTCTTTAGCCCTTTAAGATATAACACTTTGACCCTTAATAATGAGAGCGCTTGCCTAATCATAATTGATTCTGCGTGAGCCCGATAGCTGGAGAACACGAGTCCTATGGAAAGCTTGAACCAAAATCCGCTGTTTGTATGGTTAGCAGCTAACCCTTTACCTCGTTTTGAATATCAGGGGCTCAGTTTCGAGGCTTATCAGGAATCGTTTACGCGGCCATCCCAAAGTGGATTTGCTATGCGTCTGATTTACGAAGATTTAAGTCTTGAAGACTCTCTTGCGACTTGGATTGTTTCTCTGGCTGAAAGTCTCAAATTAACCACGCTCTCCATCGCACCTATTCGTCGTCAAGTGGCACTGCATTGCGTCGAATTAGCGCTGCCTGTAGAACCCTGTGCCGAATTGTTAGCAACCTGTCCATCTCAGGTAGAGTCACATTTAATTCACGGCCCATTACCTAAACTGAGCGAGCCCGGTTTACTGGTGATGGACATGGATTCTACCGCGATCCAAATTGAATGTATCGATGAACTTGCCGCGATGGCTGGGGTCGGCGAGCAAGTGGCGGCGATCACTGAGCGCGCGATGCAGGGCGAGTTGGATTTTGAGCAGAGTCTGCGCCAAAGGGTTGCCCAGCTTCAGGGCGCCGATGCCAAGATTATTCAAACCTTGTGTGACACTTTGCCATTGATGCCGGGTCTTGAGGCCATGTTGACCGAGCTTAAGTCGCATCATTGGCGCCTCGTTGTGGCTTCAGGAGGCTTCACGCCGTTTGTTGGTCACTTAAAACAGCTGCTGAATTTAGATGCGGCCTTTGCCAATGAATTAGTCATAACGGACGGTCAGCTGGCGGGAGCCGTCACCGGAAAAGTCGTCGATGCCCAGTTTAAGGCCGATGTGGTTAACCGTTGTAGCCAAGAATGGCAAATCCCAGTGGGGCAACGTGTGGCGATAGGTGATGGTGCTAACGATATTCCTATGGTGCAGGCGGCTGACTTTGGGATTGCCTTCCATGCCAAACCCAAACTTGCCGCCGCAGCAGATGCTCGGATCCGTAGTTTGGACCTTAGAGTATTGCCTTATCTGTTGCAGTTTTAATAAGTGACTCAGTCGACTATGTGGTGACATTAGAGTAATGACTCTTGTTTTTTGAGGCTTAACTGGTAGTTTAGTGTTCATTAATGGACTACCAGTGACTGACTTTGACTTCAACTCCAGATGAGCATTCTGCTCAAACACTTTCACAAACCTCCCTCTATCTTCCTTATCGGGATGGACAGTTACACCTGCGCCAGTTGTTGCCTATTACTGCTGATTTTTCTAAACCGCCGATCCTGATGTTGCATGGCGCTATGTCAAATGGCCGAGTTTTTTACAGCCAGAGCGGTCGTGGTTTGGGATGTTTTCTTGCTAAGGCGGGTTTTGTGGTTTATGTGCTCGATACCGCTGGACGAGGATTAAGTTTACCAAAAATCAGTCGAGATTTTACCTTAGGACAAGGTGAGGTGATCCGTGAGCAATTGCCATTAGTACAGCAGTCTATTTTGAATATTCATAATCAGGCCTGTCAGGAACAGGGGAAAATATCCCCCTCACGTGTGCATTGGTGCGCCCATTCCTGGGGCGGAGTGTTGATGGCGAGCGCCTTAGCGCGTTACCCTGAACTGCAGCAAAGTGTGCGTTCACTACTCACCTTCGGCAGTAAACGCACTATTTGCGTCAAATCTTTCAAAAAATGGTTGATGGTCGATGTGTTTTGGAATCGCCTTGCCCCAAGTTTAGCGGTTGGGCAGGGATATCTCGCCGCCGATAAACTGCGTGTCGGTATGGATAACGAGAGCCGGGCGTCATTGAATCAAAGTATCGATTGGGTGCGAGGTGAGTGGCGCGATCACGATGACGGTTTTGATTATGCCAAGGCGGCGAAGGTAGCCAACTGGCCCGTCGCTTGGTTTATAGCGGGGCAAAACGATACTGTGCTTGGGCATCCTGAAGATGTCGCCGATATGGTCTCTGAGTGTGGCTTTCGCCAAGTGAAATTCACTTTGCTCTCAAAGGCGAACGGCTTTAAACACGACTATGGCCATGCGGATATGCTGACTCATCTGGATGCGATGAGTGACCATTTTCCGCTGATCCGCGATTGGTATTTAGGCTTTGAACTCGCGGTATTAAAAGACGAGGAATAAGTTAGGCCTGTTTATGTAACACTGGGTATCTTAATTCCACTTCTTGGGTGATATCCAGCAATTCACCTACACCGATAATACGCCAGAGCTGATCTTCAAGTTGTTTTGCCCTGTGATTTGCATGGATATTGATATATTCCAATTCGCGGCGCAAATACCCCATATCTGGTTTTTCGGTGGCTCCTCGGTAAATTCGCAGTGCCATAAAACGTCCGGCCAATTTACTTTGGGTGATAAACGCGACTTTAGCTTGAGCATCACCGACTTCAATAGCGGGTATACATTTTAAATGGAATCGGCCGCGGGACTGACGCGTCAGTTGAATAAAGACTTCAATAAAATCCATATCCTGCTGGGGTTTCATTTGGCGGATGGGGTCGAGAATATCCCGTTTAAAAAAGCCATCCTTGAGCAACGGAGCGAGGTTATATTGCAACGTATCTGAAGAACCCGCGGCAAAAATATCACTAATTTCATCATGTTCAGTACTGACGCCTAAGCAAGCCACTTGTGCTGATTTAGTCGTTTTTTCAACGAAGTAGGGTACAGAATGGAGTTCGCGTAATAGGATATTTTTAAGTCCATCAGCAAGCTCGTTTGCTTCACTATTATTTTCAGTGAGTTGTTCTAGCTTTTCTTTATTGTGGGCGATTAATTTGTTTAAAAACTCGACACCGACATGGGGCGTATGGCCCATGACAGCGGCTAAATGTAACGTGACGCCATTCTTACGGGTTCGAACTAAGCGGTAGGGTAAATTCTCGAGTTGAGTTTTGCCGGCAATGGTTTGCAGTTTAGGTAAACTGATCATTAAGGGTTTATTGGTTACAAACGCCGTGGGATTGTCGAGTGTGAGCTGCATGCCACGACCTGAGATATCTAAGGTGATTCCTGTTGCTTTTAGGCCACCCTGCGAGACATTGACTAAGGTTTTAAAGGCGAAACGCGCTTCCTGCCGCCGTTCACTAAATTGCATTGCAATCGGTTTGATTTGGTGGGTGCTGAGCCGTTGCTGGCCGAAAGCTTTTAGGGCATTGGCATTGCTATCATCCTGCCAAGCTTTATAGGTCGCTCTTTCATCCTCATTGGTCAGATCGATAAGTTGCAGCATATGGCTGAACTGGGCTAATTGTTGCTCCACCAGCGGGCTGTATTTAGCTTCATCCCCTGGCAAGGTCGCTCGGCGATAGCCTTTAGCATGGTAAATTTTATCTGGAACCAGTTTAAAAATACGCCAGCTTGGTTTGGTTGAAGCAAAACCTAAAAACAATGATACCAAGCCCTTAACTTTTAATTCGGCTAAGGTTGCCGAATAAAAATACAAGCAGCCTTGGGCGTTGTAGGTAAACGTAAAAAATAACCCATAGTCAGGATTTTCGGGATGGCTAAGTAGCGCAGAAAGCCGTGCTGATGTCAGCATTGCTGGTAACTGGCTGATATCGTTCTCATCTTGAAAATAATGCACTATCTGCTGATTATCTCGACTCAGCAGCATATGGCTAATTGATTGGGTTTGTTGATTCAAAAATAACGGTAAATGTGGCAAATGCGGCAGATAATGACGCTCGAATCCAAGGCCGGATGCGGTTACTAATACGTCATTAACATCGAGTTTATAACGGAGTTTATAGCCTCGAATCAAATTGCCCAGCATTTCGCCTAGCGCATCAGTGCCACCAATACGCTTCAATCTTAACCAAATAAATTCACCATTAGTTTGGCTATCAACAATGTGGTAATCGACTCCAAGTTGTAGATCGGGGTAATAATATTCTTCACTTAGCTCGAGAAGCTTTACCTTTAGCGGTTTATCGAGGTCAAAAGGATGATTCGCCGCCAAGCGAATGCGCGCACCACCAATGGATAAATCAACGGTGATCCCCGGCATTTCAGGTCTGCCAGGTTGGGAAACGGCAATGCGGATACTGTAATTCATCCGCTCTTCAGTGCGATTAAAATAACTGCCGAGTACAACGCCTGGCACCATAAAGGGTTCGAGTTCGACGGTATCGCTTTGTTGTGTCACCTGGCGTAATTTTTGTCGTCGAAGTTGATGGGCGGCGATGACGTATTCATATACGCCTAAAGTGTATTTGTTACGGTATAAGGACATGGCCTCTTGCAGGCTATGTTTAGCTGGCTCATCGAGAAAATGGCGCTGCTGACCCAGCATGACTTCACTACAGGGCAACTCTGACTTATCCCTAAGGTCAATAATCCGCGTGCAGGGCGAAGCTAAACGATTCAACTCCATTTTTAATAAAAAACGGGTGGAATTGTTTTCATCGACAGTCAGCTGCTGGAAAATCTCCTGGAAGTTAGGTTCCATGAGCAGCGGCTTGAGTTGTTCTATGAGTGCACTATGGTTATCTAAACTCATGTAGTGGTCTTTTCTAATGCTGATTTTATGCGTGCTGTGTTAGTCTAATGTCGGCAGTATTCACAGTTACTTAAATTGATTTTATACAGATTTTAATAAGTTATGGCAAAGAATAAAACCGCGTACGTGTGCAATGAGTGTGGACAGGATTTTCCCCGTTGGCAAGGGCAATGCAGTGCTTGTCACGAGTGGAATACGATAACTGAAGTGCGCTTAGGTGCTGCCTCGCCCGGACGGGGGACTCAGTTTGCCGGTTACGCTGGTGCAGGCAGTAGCGAAGTCAAAACCTTAGACCAAATTGATCTCAATGCTTTGCCACGTATAGTGAGCCACTTTGGTGAACTCGACCGGGTACTTGGAGGCGGCATTGTGCCTGGATCGGCGATTTTGATTGGCGGTCATCCCGGAGCTGGTAAGAGTACTTTGCTGCTTCAGACCTTATGCCATTTAGCCGAGCAAATGCCCGCGCTTTATGTTACTGGGGAAGAATCGCTCCAGCAGGTGGCGATGCGGGCCCATCGTCTTGGCTTACCGACCAATAAACTGAGGATGTTATCCGAAACCAGTGTGGAGTTGATCTGCGAAGTCGCCCTGAAAGAATCACCAAAAGTCATCGTTGTCGACTCTATTCAAGTTATGCATATGAGCGATGTAGCGTCGAGTCCCGGCAGCGTGTCGCAGGTACGTGAATCAGCCTCCTATCTAACCCGTTTCGCCAAGCAAAATGGCATTGCTGTTATTATGGTGGGTCATGTCACCAAAGATGGCAGCCTCGCCGGGCCAAAAGTGCTCGAGCACTGTATCGATTGCTCGGTGATGTTTGAAGGGGATAGCGACAGTCGTTATCGCACTTTGCGCTCCCACAAGAACCGCTTCGGGGCGATCAACGAGCTGGGCGTATTTGCCATGACGGAACGTGGCCTGAAGGAAGTGGCTAATCCATCAGCAATTTTCCTCTCCCGCGGCGAGGAAGAATCCTCGGGCTCCTTGGTTATGGTGGTGTGGGAAGGTACGCGCCCGTTACTGGTTGAACTGCAAGTGCTTGTGGATAATTCTGCCATGTCCAATCCGCGCCGCGTGGCAGTGGGGATGGATGCAAACCGTTTGGCCATGTTGCTTGCGGTGATGCATCGCCACGGTGGCTTACAAATGTCGGATCAGGACGTGTTTGTGAACGTGGTCGGCGGGGTTAAAGTAACCGAAACCAGTGCCGACTTAACCCTGCTACTGGCTATGGTATCGAGTTTTCGTGGCGATATTTTACCGAGTGATTTAGTGGTGTTTGGTGAAGTGGGCTTATCTGGCGAAATTCGACCTGTGCCAAATGGGCAAGAACGTTTAGTCGAAGCCGCTAAGCATGGTTTTAAACGAGCAATAGTACCTCGAGCGAACGTGCCGAAAAAACCGCCAGTGGGAATGGAAGTGGTGGGCGTTTCCAAGCTATCAGAAGCCCTTGAAGCAATCTAATCTAAAAAACAAACAGCGCCTTAAGCGCTGTTTGTTTTTTCTCGGGAGTCAAGCCCGTACCCAATCACTATCCGTGCAATCACTATCCGTGGTGTTTAATCGGCGGAATGATGTTTTTCGACAAAGAGCGCCAATTCACGGTTCAGAATTGAGGCATCGCCTAAGTTAAGCTCAACGATGCGTTTGAGGTGGCTTATACTGTCGACATCGATAATGTTACATTTAAGCCCTAGTTGGTGATTACGTTGATGCACCAACTCAGTTTCCATTTGCAGCTCAATATCCGAGCCCTGCAGAGTAAAGTTAAGGATGATAGGCTCATCTGAATGGCTAAATCCTGCGGGTTCTTCCACTAAAGCGCCATTTAGGCTGAGATCCAATATTGAGGTTTGCCATTGCTTTTCGCCTTGGTGTATTGACGCACTTGCGGCAAAGAGGATCCGTGAAAAATGTCGTCTTTCATCAATCACTAATTCTTTATCTTTCATAGTTTGTTAGCGCCCACACCAATCAATATGCCTAAGCATATGTCATATTGAGGAGAGTGTAAAAGCTCGGCAGATTTTTGTGCAATAAAGTAATGCAGATCGCATATTTTATCTTTCCTTCATATGCAAATATGAAAAAGTATGAATAATTCAGTTAAGCAAAATAAGAGAAGTAAAACATGGCCTATAGTGTGCTCGTTGTCGATGATGAAGCAGTTATTCGTGCGCGATTGAAGGGATACTTTGAAAAGGAAGGTTATCGTGTGATTGAGGCTGCCGATGGCGAGCAAATGTGGTACGAGTTTAATCGTCAACATATCGATTTAATTATGTTAGATATTAACCTGCCTGGGGTCGATGGCTTAAGTTTAACCCGCGAGTTACGCAGCCGCTCCCATGTGGGGATTATCTTAGTCTCTGGCCGTGATGAATCGATTGATAAAATCGTTGGCCTGGAGATGGGCGCCGATGATTATGTGACTAAGCCCTTCGAACTGCGGGAACTATTGGTTAGGGTAAAAAACCTGCTTTGGCGGATTTCTTTGGTAAAACAAGCCGAACAGGCGCTGGTGCAGGAATTATCACAGCCCGATGATTTGATAAGTTTTGAAGGCTATCAGCTTGAATTAAATAGTCGTAAGCTGCGGCAAGGGGAGGAGCTTATCAAGCTCACTAAGGCCGAATTTGAGTTATTAACCGCCTTTGCTTTGCATCCGCAGCAGGTACTTTCTCGCGAGCGCTTAATGCAGCAAACCAGTCATCGCAATCATGATGTGAATGACAGAACCATAGATGTCATTATCCGCCGCCTACGTAATAAGCTCAATCCTGAGCTCTTTGTCACTGTCCATGGTGAGGGGTATTTATTTGCCGCTAAGGTGGATGACTGATCTCTAACTTAGATCTTGTGTTAAGCGCTCAAGGGCGCACTTGATACAAGGGATAAAAATCCGCTTCGGCAAGGCTAAAGCCAAGTGCCGACAGGGTATTTTTTGAGGTGGTGCGCTCAACGATAGCTGGACCTATATCGCCAAAAGGCGCGGCGCCTTCGAGCTGTTTTACCGTAACATCGATGGCGAGTTTGCCCTGCAACACGACCAAATCATCATTGCTGTAGACCACTTTTTGCCGCATCAAGCCGCGCAGAATCGCGGGAGATAAGTAACTGCTCACCAGCTTGATATCTTGCGTCAGCTGTTTTTGTTTGAGGGTGCTAACGGCGGCTTCTATCGCCACCGCACTACCTAGAATATAGTTAGGCTGCTGGGCTTTTAGCAGTATCTGTAATTGATCGCGGTAGAGATTGCGATTGTTATCGGCGTGCTGAATCGCACTGATGCTAACATTGCTCCCTTCAAGCGCATGACGAATCCCTTGCTCGACTAAATCGGTGCCGCCGAGGTTTTCAGGGCCGGCTAAGAGGGCCAAGGTGGTCGGCTGGGTTGGCGTATGTGCCTTGGCATCCGCCTTAATAAAATGGCCCGCGCTTAGCCCCATTTGATACCAGTTAACGCCGATATGGGTCTGCACTTGGTCTGAATTGAGTTTATTCACTAGGGCGAGCACGGGTTTGGTTAGCGGCTCGGAAAACTGTTCGAGCAGATTAGGGCTCACTGCGCCGAGTAAAATTGCGTCGTAGTCACCGCTCATGCAGGTGCGTAACTGTTCGAGTTGCTTATCCTGATGGTAGTAGCTGCCCGCTTCGAACAGATCTAAAGATACGCCAAGGAATTTGGCATGTTGGATTAGGCCATAATCTATGCCAATCCAATAAGCGTCCTTCAGGTGAGGGACGAGGACACATAGACGCCAAGCTTGTTGGGCTTTAGTGAGAGGATGATAATCAAGCGCCTGCGCCTGCTGAATTTTGGCATTAAAGGGATGGCGTTGCTCTAATGGCCAATTTTGGCTGTTGGCATTGGCAGGCGATAAACATAACAGGCCAAAAGTGGTGAGTGTGAGCAAAGCTTGCCAAAATTTTCCCATTGTCTCGTATCATCCACAGTGATCATTTCGAAGGCATTGTAACAGAAGGAACAAGTGTGGCGCCTTTATCTTTATCGCGAAGTAGTTTAACTGGCAGACTCATGCTCGCCTTCGGTGTGCTTGGGGTATTGCTGTTGCTACTGGTTAGCTTAGGTAGCCTGAGTTTACATTGGCTCAAGCAGGCCGACAGTTATCTGTATGAAGAATCCTTACCCGCCTCTCAAGCCGCGCGCCAATTAGTGCAGGCCTCTAATGCCTTATCCGATGGCGTGACCCAGTTAGGCCAAGTGGAGGATGAGCGGCAGCGGGAATTTATCGGCCGTAAGCTCAGCCTTGAAAGCGCCACAATGTTAAATAGCATCAAAGTGTTACTAACTCTTGATGTGAACGAAGATAATCATTTATCCGTATTAGCTGGGCAAATCATCGAGCAATTAACCTTATTGGGTAAGAGTGTGGGCCAGCGCATTACCTTAGGGGATGAGTTGCAGCTTAGGGCCCGTGAGTTATCACTTGCCGCAGCCCATGCCTCTGAGTTATTGCAATCCGAATTAGCGGTAGTCGACTCGGCGATTTTAGCAAAACTCAGCCAAGCCTACCCGGATATGGCGGGGAATAAACGCAGTGGGCAACTGCTTGATGATGTGATTGAACGTGAGCTAGATATCCAAGAACAGCTCAATCGCGCGCTCAAGTTAGTGCATCAAATTGCGCTGCTCAGTCAGTTATTTGAGGCATCTGAATTACAGTCCGAGCTGCAATTGAGTGTTCCCCGTTTATTGGCAACCTTTGCCAGCACTGCATCATCGCACCCCATGGCGCAGAATCATCCAAAACAAGGGACGGCTATCGATCAGGCATCGAGCGCAAACACAGATTCGCCTGCGGCAGAGGTGGGTATCGATTTAATGGCGCTAACGACAGTTTCTGAGCTGATACGCGATCCCGGCAGGCTCAATGCGCTAAAGGCGGAACTGGCTGTTCTTCTCCATACCCCCAAAATTATTAAATTACAGCGAGACCTGAGTCAAAGTTTGCAGCGGCAACAGCGGCAGCAGCAGGAGTTAGCGGAAAAACTCTATAGCCTCAATACGCTGGTGGATAGTGCGCTTAATCAACAGCAACAGCGGGCTGAGCTGGCGCGTAGTGATTATTTAATGCAGTTGTCTTACGCTCGCTTGGGATTGTGGGGCACGGGCATATTAATGTTGGTTATCATAGCCGTCGTGGTTTATCGGGTGATCTATCGCGGCATTGCCTTGAGGTTAAATCAGGCGACCGAAGCCATGTCGCGCTTAAGTTTAGGGGACACCAATGTGAGCCTCGATGCCCACGGCGACGATGAGTTGACCGCCATGGCCAATGCCATCGAGGCATTTAAGCGAAAAACCGCCCACAACCTGAAATTGCAGGCGGATTTACGTCAGGTCGCCGATGAGCTGACCGAGCATAAAAAGGCCCTTGAACAAACCGTGGCCACGCGCACACAGGAATTGGCCGAAGCCAACCTGCGCCTTGATGCGGAGGCCAAAGGCCATGCTAAGGCAAGAATCGTTGCCGAGGAGGCGAGTCAGGCAAAATCCCAATTCCTAGCGACCATGAGCCATGAGATTCGCACCCCGCTCAACGGCTTACTCGGGACGCTTACCTTGCTCGGCCATAGTCAGTTACCGCCCGCGCAGCAACAGATGCTCGCGTTGTCGCAATACAGCGGCACGCTGCTGCAAACCGTGCTGAGCGATATTCTCGATTTTTCCCGCCTCGAGCAGGGCAATTTAACCAATGAGCCGCGGCCAACGGATATCAACGCTCTGCTCGATGAAGTGCTGGCGATCATGGTGGCGGGCGCCAATTTGGCGGGATTGAGCCTAAGGCTGAATCGTCCCCAGTTACCCGCGTGTATTCAGATCGATGGCCCTAAGTTGAGGCAAGTGCTGTTTAACTTGATTGGTAACGGCATAAAATTCACCCCCGAAGGCGGCGTGAGTCTGAATGTCAGCGTGCGGGGCGATAAACTCGCTTTTGTGGTGGCAGATACCGGCGTGGGGATTGCGCCCGAGGTGCGCGAGCAATTATTTATGCCTTACTGCGTATTGCCTAATCAGGGGCGCAGCCGTGGGACTGGTTTGGGGCTTGCCATTTGCAAACAGTTAGTTGAACTGATGGATGCACAGGGGCCAGGAATTTGGGTCAAGAGTGAGCCCGGCAAGGGCAGCGAGTTTGGTTTTGAGCTGAGTTTTTCCCAGTGTGATAAGGCATTCGATACGCAAACTCAGGTGCAAAAACGGGTTAATCCCCTACGGGTGTTAGTGATCGAAGACAACAAGGTCAATGCCATGGTCGCGCAAGGGTTTTTGGCGCATTTAGGCCACAGTTCCAGCTTGGCCGTCAGTTGCCAGCAGGCGCTGGAGTGTGTGAGAACGGATAAGGCATTCGATGCTGTGATGCTCGATATTCAACTGAGTGATGGTTCTGGGCTAGCATTATTACCACAGCTAAAGGCATTACTGACAAATGACATTGTTAATGAGAGTGTTAATGAGAGTATTAAGTTTGCCGCCTTTACCGCGCAGATGCAGACGGAGGATCTTAGCCTCTATCGGGAGGCGGGGTTTGATACTGTGTTAGCCAAACCCTTGAGCCTGCAAACCCTGACAGAATGGCTGGGCGTTGCTTCGTTGCCAGCGTGTGTGCCATCTTCTTCGGGGAGTGAGAGTCCTGCGTTGCCAGCGAGTCCTTCCTTAACCTTCGCATCTTCGGAGTCATTGGCTCAATCGGCTAAAACCTTATTAGATCTTAATCAGTTACAGCAAGATCTCGAGGTGTTAGGCGTGAAAACATTGAGCGATATGTTGGCGCTCTATCGAACCTCCAGTGCCGAGCAAATTGAGCGACTCTCTAAGCTAACTTCTGTGACACATTTCAGCGAGGGCGCAAAACTATTGCACGCGCTTAAGGGTAGCAGTGCCAGCATGGGACTAAAAGCACTGACTCAGTGTTGTCAGGTATGGGAAAAGCAGCTTAAAACCACAGACGCCCAAAAGCTTGAAATACAGTCGGCCAATGAACTGAGAGCCTGCTGGCTGGCATCGATGACGGCATTCGAACAATGGTTAGTCACAGTGGAATAGTGCTTAAGTATCAACGCTCAACGAAATACATAAAAAAGCGGCTCCCAAGAGTAGGAGCCGCTTTCGTTCAACCGCATCAAAAAACAATTAGCTTAAGACTTGTTCTACTGATGAGTTGATTGTCTGTTCCAATAGTTGTTTATCTTGCTTGACCCAAGCAAGAGTCAGCGAAGCAAGAGCACTGTAAAAGCCATTGCTGTGCTTGCTATCGCACTCAACGACCTTGGCGACAAACTTTGATAACCATGAATCTATACAAGCGTTTAGGAAGCTTAACTGGGCAGCATCTTCACTGTGGCAAGCTAAGTGTCCCATATAGGCGAGGATCACGGCTAAGTGATCGGCAGGTTCAGGGAAGTGACTCTGAACTTGCAGTTTACTCTGGTGTAAAAACTCGCTCATTTGTTGATGCTGCTGCCCAAATAGCAAGGGTTCTTCCTCGCGACTCAAGTACAAGCTGGCATAGGGCGAGGCGCTGTGCTTTGTGCCTACGAGGAATAAACCGCAATAATCGGCGGCAAGTTCGAGCAAGGCTTCATCGCTCGTTAAGTCATTCAGTACCTTCTGTATGCTGACGACTGGCGCACTAAACTCGGGCGCATAACCCAGTTGTGTCCAGAATTGCTGCGCTTGCTCACTGGTGAGTTGCTTAAGGCGCTGCTCATCAATTTCACGGGCAAACAGAGAAGACAGCAGCTGATACACTAAGGCTCTGGCATGATTGATATCGACGTTGCTCATCGCATGTTCCTCAAGAATAACAGTGGAATGCGCCTAGTTGACTAGGCGCATCGCCTTGTGGGTTCGGTTAGATTTCGACTTCGATAGGACCATCGAAGGAGCTGACCTTAGGGACTTTGCCTTGGTATTTATCAAACTCGACCAGACAAGTATAGGCTGAGCAGGCTTGAGCCAACTTAGAGGTGCCAATGTCTAAGGTCAGAGTATTCGGGTCGCCATAGCTACACAGGGCACCGATTTCGGCGCCGCCTTCAACGCTGCCATCTTTACCCACTGGGCCATACCATGCGCCTTCATGAATTCGCACTACACCTTTAGGGAAGCGATCCGATACCACTGCGCCCGCTAACAGTTGGCCACGGTCGTTAAAGACACGCACTATATCGCCATCTTTAATGCCGCGCGCTTTGGCATCCACAGGGCTGATATAGATGGGTTCGCGGCCATTGACTGTGTAGGTTTCGCGGTATTCTTTCGACTCACACATCTGTGAGTGCAGACGTTTATCCGGGTGGCAAGATTGTAACCACACAGGGTATTTGTCCGAACCCGGGCCACCATGGCTACGCTCGGCTTTTTCCATCCAAATTGGATGGCCTTGGCAGTCGTCATAACCGAACTGTTCAATCTTACGGCTGAAGATTTCAATTAAGCCAGACGGCGTACCTAATGGATTGATTTCAGGATCGTTTCTAAAGTCGGCGTGGCGTGTCCACAGCTCTCCATCACCAAAGTGCACATAACCTTGCTTCCAGAAGGTGGCAAAATCTGGCATCTCATACTTACCCGCGTTCGCGGCTTTACACTCGTTATAGAGGGTTTCTATCCACTCCATTTCGCTCATATTACGGGTGTATTCTTTCTCTTTACCCATCAATGCGGCAAAGCGAGTGAAGATTTCAAAGTCTGACAAACTCTCAAACAGCGGCTCCACCATCTTCTGCATCGCCAAAATACCGCGGTTAGCATAGGCGCCGTATACGTCGATATCGTTGCGCTCATAGGTGGTGCAAGCGGGCAGCACTATGTCGGAGAAGCGGCAAGTCGCCGTCCAGTTCACATCGATAGTGACCACGCATTCCAACTTATGGAAGGCTTGCTTCATGCGGTTACGGTCTTGATGGTGGTTCCATGGGTTATTGCCCGAGAAAATCATCATCTTAATATCGGGATACACCACTTTCGAACCGTTGGCATCAATGGTTTTGCCGGGTTCGAGGATCGCATCAATCCAACGGGCGACGGGAATGGTGCTGCTCGCGCCTTTAAAGTCGGTGCTATCGAACAGGGGTTTTTGGTTCTCGTCTAAGTTACGCGGGAAGGCGCCTGGCGCCGCCGCATTGGTTGCAGGTACACCAATACTGGAGTAGTGGTGACCATAGCTGATGCCGCCGCCGGGTAAGCCGATTTGACCTATCATGGTCGCGAGGACTGCGGCCATCCAGTAAGGTTGCTCCCCGTGTTGTTGGCGCTGAATACACCAACCCATCATGATTTGGGTGCGGCCCTTAACTAAGGTTTTCGCCAGATCGCGGATGATGTGTGGCTCAATCCCACAGATTGGCGCTGCCCACTCTGGTGTTTTGGCGATACCATCTTTAGTGCCCATCACGTAAGGCACAAACTCTTCGAAGCCTAAGCTGTAGCCTTGGATGAATTTATCATCGTAAAGTTTTTGGGTGATCATCTCATGGGCGATGGCCAGCATCAGCGTCACGTCAGTCTGTGGGTTGACATACAACTGTTCACAGCCAAGGTAAGCCTGAGTTTTGGTGACCACAGGGTCGATACTTATTACGCGGATCTTGCCCTGTTTTACCTTCTCTTTTAGCTGCGCGAGGTAAGCGAAGGCCTCATGGGTTTCGGCGTTCCAACCCACTTGCAGGTTTTTGTAAGGATCGTTTGACCAGAGCACGATAGTGTTGCTGTTTTCTAAGATCAGCGGCCAAGAGGTGCCTTGGGCATACACTTCAGTTGAACCTAACACATAGGGCAGAATGGTTTGGCCTGCACCGGTGGAGTAGTCTCCGATTTTCTTCACATAGTTGCCGTGCATCCCCACCGCGCGCTGCATATGGCTGGTGCTGGAATGCAGTTGCCCGGTTGCGCGCCAACCTGTTTGTCCTGCGTGTAAGCCCGATGGACCGTATTGGGTTTGGATTTCATCGAGTGAGTGTTTAAACAGCTTTAATGCTTTATCCCAGGTCACGCGAACGAAGCGGAAATCTCCCCGTTGCTGGGTATTGCTCTTATGGCCTTTGAGTAAAAAATCTAAGCGAACCATAGGGTAACGCACGCGGGATGGGTTGTAGACCATACCGCGGATACCGTTAATCATATCCGTTGGATATTTATCTAAATCGAAGGCTTTGACCTCGGCAATCACACCGTTTTTACGTTTGATTTTAAAGGCGCCAAAGTGTGAGCCTGTGGTCAGCCATTCGTCTTCATTTAAACCTGTGCTGGCCAGCGCATTTAAGGGCGCTAACACTGAGCTGCCACCTAAAGCAACGAAAGAGGTTGAGGCTAAGCCTTTTAAAAAGTCTCTTCTGTTCATGGTATTACTCCCGAATTAGTGCTCTTTTTTCACGAAGGTTGACGAATGTTCTTGCAGATATTTCTGCACCAGCGCTTGGGTGTCTTGGTCCATGTTCACGAAGGCCAACATGCCTTGGAACATGCCTGGCCAAGTATTGGCATCGAAATGCGCTTCATCTGGCTGGGTGTGGCACACGCTACAGCTTGAGCGAAACGTATCGCGGGCATAGCCCCAGAGTGGTTGCAGCTCGGTGAGCAGGTAATCCTTATCGGTCCAGATTTGGGCTTCAACCCGTTGCCATTTCAGGCCTGTCATTGGGTCTTCTTTCTCTTCAAAGGTTTGGATAACACCTTCGGTTTCTGCTGCATCTTTGCTTAACTGCGCCGACAGAATGTTTACGCCAAAGTCCATGTAGATGACGCGGCCTGCACCGATTTTCTTACGCCAGCCATCGATAGCAATTTTGATGCGCTTACCTTTAGTTTCGAGCACTTTGACTTTAGTGGCGACGTTTAAGGTACCGGCTTCAACATCACCTTTTTCACTAAAGAACAGAGGCTTAGTTAGGGCACTGTAGTAGGTTTGGTTGGTTTCGACTGAGCTGACGCCAGCGCCGACTTCGGCGATGAGTTCAGGTGCACGGGCCGTGCCCATTTCAGGTAGATGGTGGGCAATGCCTTTGTGGCAATCGATACAGCTTTGGTCGATTTCGGCGGCACGTTTCATCTGTTTTTGCGCCAGTGGTGACATGCTTTCCCACTTCATCGAGTTGTAGTTGTGGCAGTTCTTACAGGCCAGTGAATTGTCGCGATCGAAACGTTTCCATTCGCGGCTCGCCATTTCGAGACGTTTAGCTTCAAATTTTTCAGGGGTGTTGACCGTGTTGAATAACCAGCCCCAAACATCGTGGGAAGCTTCCATCTTACGGGCAATCTTACGGCTCCAGTTGTGGGGCACGTGACAGTCGGGGCAGGTGGCGCGCACACCTGAATGATTCGACCAATGCACAGTTTCCTGTAACTCTTGGTAAGGCTTGCTTTCCATACTGTGGCAGCTAATACAGAAGGCTTCGGTGTTGGTGGCTTCCAATGCGGTGTTAAATCCGCCCCAGAAGATGATGCCCATGATAAAAGCACTGATGCTGACAGCGCCTAAGGTGAGAGCTTTTGTGGGTTTGTTTAGTGTGCGCCAGAGGTTGATTAACCACTTCATAATAGCGTCCTCAAAGTTTCAGTGAATTAGTGGCCGACAACGCCGCCGAAGGCTTGGATCATCCAAATGATGAAACCGTAGAGACTGATCCCCGCGATAGTCAGTGCGGGAAAGAGTATGAAAATGATGAATCCCAGCGCCTTTAACTCATTGCTGCGTGAGGACTTATCCGATGTTTGCATGGTGGGCTTTGTCATTGGGAAGAGCTCCGTTCGAAAGCGATTTTTGATGGGAGCACTATAAAGGGTAGATGTGAATGGACTTGCCTGTTGGGATGAATGGGCTTTGACAATATATGAAAAATTATGAAAATTTTAAAAATCCCATCATTTTTTGTTTTACTGACAGAGCGTTAATCTTATTTCTGTGATCGCTATCGGCAGTTTGATATGCAGTTTAGGTGTTTTTTTAAACACTGATTTTGACTTTTTTGGCTAATTATTTACTGAAGTGCAGGCGAGGTCTTAGCTATCTGGCGGCGTTTACAGTATTATCCGCGGCCAACAAAGGCTGCGTTTGCATGGTTAAAGTGATTTTAACTGGGCAAAGCGTCACTGCTTGCAGATCATGGATTTTTCCCGATGTAGGAGAATGATGTGGATCTCTCACCCAAGTCATTGGATTTGGGGCTCTAATCTGCCGCAGCCGGCGTCGCCAATGGTAAAGCCAATTGGTATCGACCCTATTTTAAGAGATCACAAGGTATAACAAGATATGTCTGAGCAATTGAGTTCAACAGCCGTACCCTCTGGTTCATTTCTGAACCGTTTTTTTTCAATTCAACAACGTGGTAGCACAGTTCGCCAAGAAGTGATTGCAGGGTTAACCACCTTCCTCGCTATGGTGTACTCAGTGATTGTGGTACCCAATATGTTAGGTAAAGCCGGATTCGACCCCGGTGCCGTGTTCGTCGCTACCTGTTTAATTGCCTCCTTTGGCTCGCTGCTGATGGGACTCTGGGCGAATCTGCCCATGGCCATTGGTTGTGCGATTTCACTCACCGCCTTTACCGCCTTCGGCTTGGTGTTAGGTCAGGGCATGAGTATCCCTGTCACCTTAGGCGCCATCTTTTGGATGGGCGTGATTTTTACCATCGTGAGCGTTACGGGTGTGCGTCAATGGGTGCTGGCTAACCTACCCAAGGGGATTGCCCATGGTACAGGTATCGGTATTGGCTTGTTTTTACTCTTAATTGCCACTAACAGTGTGCAGTTGATTGTGGCCAATGACGCGGGTCTGCCCGTGAAGTTAGGCGACATTAACAGCCTGCCCGTTATCGCGACCGTGCTGGGTTTAGCAGCGACGATTGGTTTAGAGCGTCGCGGCGTACCCGGCGGGATTTTACTGGTGATTATCGGCCTATCCCTGTTCGGGTTAGTGTTTGATCCAAGCGTGAAATTCCAAGGTTTATTCGCCGTGCCTGATTTTACCTCTGAGCACTCGCTGATTGGCCAAATGGATATTATGGGCGCCTTAAATCCAGTGGTATTACCGATTGTACTAGCGCTGGTGATGACGGCGATTTTTGATGCCACGGGCACCATCCGCGCGGTAGCGGGTCAAGCTAATCTGCTGGATAAAGACGATAATATCGTCGGCGGTGGCAAGGCATTAACGTCGGATTCTGTCAGCAGCATGTTTGCGGGTATCGTCGGCGGCGCACCTGCGGCCGTGTATATCGAATCGGCAGCGGGTACGGCGGCGGGCGGTAAGACGGGTTTAACCGCGACCATAGTGGGCGGATTATTCCTGCTAATGGTATTCCTTGCTCCGCTCAGCTATTTGGTGCCGGCTTATGCCACTGCGCCTGCGCTGATGTATGTCGGGCTATTGATGCTCAGCAATGTGACTAAGCTGGACTTTAATGACAAGGTCGATGCGATGGCGGGCTTAACCTGTGCTGTGTTCATCATCCTTAGTTGTAACATTGTGACGGGTATTATGCTCGGGTTTGTGACTTTAGTGGTTGGCCGTATTTTTAGTGGTGAAATCCGTCAGCTTAAGTTAGGTGTACTCGCCATTACGCTGGGCCTTGTTGCCTTCTATATGGGCGGCTGGGCAATCTAGTTTTTTATACCAATCACATTAAATATCTAATCAGTTCAGAGCCTCACAGACATCTCAATCCAAGGCGCATTGACGAAGAAATGGTTATTCCCTTTTAAGTCAATGTAACACGGGAGTGAGATGCCTGTGAGACTCCCGAAGGGCGGGGTTGAACGGGCTTTATACTGCGTTTAAGGCTTTCGACAGAGCACCACTATGCCTTCAAGCCTTCGCCTTGTCTAAAGCCCGTTTAACTCCCGCTGAATGAACAGATATTTGATACGATTGGTATTACTCTATAAAGTCGAAAGCGAGTGCCGTTAGCACTCGCTTTCATTCACCTCATTGTGTTCACAATAGGCTCGTAGTAAATCCTTCCAGGTCACTATCCCCACCAGATCGCCGTTTTCCAGTACGGGTAAACAACCAATATTGTGTTCCAGCAAGGTACGGCTGGCGACATCGAGCGACACATGTGGCGCTACGGTTACCGGATTGCGGGTCATTACTTGATGGACGCGTTTTTGCAGGGTTTCGAGATCTTTCGCGGTTTCGGCGCTGCTGCCCAGATTCGGACTGATAGCACGCAGCAAGTCGCGCTCCGACAACACGCCTTCGAGTTTATATTCATCCACCACCAGCAGATGGTGGAAGTTTGCCTGCTCGAAAATCTCCTTCGCCACGGTTAAACGATCGTCCATTTCGACTGTGACGACTCGGGTACGCATAATATCGGCGATAATGATCGGCATGATAAACCCTTACAAGGATGTGTATCCTTAATGCACTGTATTACAGATACTTATAACAGACCGATGTTTATTTAGCCAATACCTTAAACAGGATTATGCTTAATCCTGCTTGTCTGATCCATCTTCAGCCATCAAAGGATTGCGTAAGTCTTCGGGTAAATGGGCGCCGATATAACGTTGGTACTTTTTCCCTTTCAGTTTATGGGTATCGACCAGAACCAAACCATCGACACAGTCGCCAAAATCGGCATCGATACCAAAGGCGAGAAACTTCACCCCATCCTGCTTACACAGCTCGCCATACTGCTTGTACAGGGTTGGCACCGCGGCGCCCATACTCGCCAGCATTTGTTTTAGCTGCTTAAAGTGGCTTTGGTAATCCTCGCCCGAATAGATTTCATCCAACTGCAATTTGCGCTGCTTGGATAGTCCAAAGGGTGACATGGATACCGCGAGCGGCTCTGCTGGCGCAAACTCCTTGGAGTAGAAATGCACTAGCATCTCCCGCGCGCTGCCAGGCAGTTGATTGCTGATGGAAACTGGGCCAAACAGGTAGCGGTATTCTGGGTGTTTAGCGAGGAAGGCGCCAATGCCAAACCAGAGGTAGTCGAGACTGCGCTTGCCCCAATATTTGGGCTGCACAAAACTGCGGCCAAGTTCTAAGCCTTGTTTGACGTAGGGCATAAAGTCGTCGGCATATTGGAACAGGGATTGGCTGTAGAGGGCGTTGTCGCCGTAGCGATTTAGCACTTGCTCGCCGCTGGCGAAACGATAGGCGCCGACAATTTCAAACTGTTCTTTATCCCACAGCACCAGATGTTGGTAGTAGGAATCGTATTTATCGATATCGCGGCGCTTGCCCGTGCCTTCGCCGACGGCGCGAAAGGCAATTTCCCGCAGGCGACCAATTTCGCGCATGATGGGGTTACTGTCCTGATGCTGATACAAATAAATCAGCTTGTTATCTTGGGTTTCACCGAGGAGTTCACATTGTTGTAGCGCGGCCTGCAACTCTCGGCGCGACTCAGGGTGGGCGATGGCGCTTTGGGTGATAAACAGCGGGTCTTTATCTTTACCGATGCAATACAGATGATTTTTAAGCAGTTTTATCTTGGTCTTTAGCGGGAAATCCATTGAGCGCACGGCTTCATTCGGAATAAGCTCGCCGATGCGAATAGGCATATTGCGCTTGGCCTGTTTAAACATCTCCTTGACCAGTAGCAATGTAGCTAAGGGTTTGTAAATCATCGAGGCGCCGTAGAAGGTGGCAGAATTTTTGGCATCCAAAAAAATCGGCAGCAGCGGCGCATTACAGGAAATCGCCATCTTTAAAAAGCCCGAGTGCCACTGGGTATCGCGCACGCCGCTCGGACGCAGGCGAGAGACTTCCCCCGACGGGAAAATCAGTACCGCGCCTTCATTGCGCAGATGCTGGTGGATTTTTTCGAGGTGCTGTTTCGGTGTGCCGCCCGTCATATTACGCACTGGCAGCAGGATTGAATGCAAAGGTTCGAGCGCCATCAGGAGCTCGTTCGCCACAACCTTGATATCGGGGCGGATTTCGCTGACGAGTTTAATCAGGGCGAGGGCATCGAGGGAGCCAATCGGATGATTGGCGAAGATCACCACGCGGCCCTCGCAGGGAATATTTTCGACCTCGTTGGCGGGCACGGTAAAGCTAAAATCGAAGCTGGCGAGCACTTGCTCGACAAAATCGACCCCTTGCAGATAGGCAAATTGATTGGCTATCTCGTTACATTGTTTTTCATTCAACAGGTAGCGCAGCATGGCCTTAGTCGGCTTGGCTAACCAAGGTTTGTCCTTGAGGGCGGGCAGGTTTTGCTCCACCACATTATCGACGGTAAAGATCATCGAACAGGCTTTTAAGGTAGGCATTAGCATGGCTGCGTCCTGCGTTAATGCGTTGGCGCTTAATGTGTTAGGGCTTAATGAATCAGCGTTTGGGTTATGAGGTGTTAATGGGTTCATGATTAGGCAACATCCCTTGGTTGGATTTCTGCTTGTTTGGGGCTGTGTGTGGCCGTTTGTGGAATAGGTTTTGGGGCGTTAACAGGCGCTTTGGGCGGAGTTTTTGCCAGCACAATACTGCTCAGAATATCGAGATTTAAGTGTTGCTCATTCCAGCGGCAGAGTTGTAATTCCCCGTTTAAGGTTTCGGTGATCAGGCTACAGTTTTCTACCCAGTCACCATCATTGGCATAGACTATTTGGCGTTTATCCGGCGTACTGTATTGGTTATCTCGAGCGTGAATCGATAGCTCTGGCTGGTGGATATGGCCGCAGATCACGCCATCCACATCATAGTGCTGGGCATAATTCACCACGGCTTGGCGAAAACGGGCGATAGCCGTCTGCGCCTTGCCAACGCGTGATTTCATATAGCTGGCAAGTGACCAATACGGGTAACCTAAACGCTCACGCAGGCGATGGAGGTTGCGGTTGAGAAACAGCAGTAAGTCGTAGAGGTGATCGCCCAAGCTAGCGTAGAAGCGGCCAACGCAAACATCTGCATCGAACTGATCGCCATGCAGCATTAACAGTTTGTGGCCGCCAACCCCCTGATGAATATGTTGGCGGGCAATTTTGATGTTCAGCAGCGTCAGTTCGGCATAGGGCTTGATTAGCTCATCGTGGTTACCCGGCAGATACATCACCTGAGTGCCGTTTTGTGCCAGTTCAATCAGCTTTTGCAATACCTTATTGTGGCTCTCGGGCCAGTGCAGGCGGCGTTTGAGCGCCCATAAATCCACAATATCGCCGACCAGATACAAGTGCTGACAACGCACGGTATTTAATAGGCTTAACAGATAGTCGGCTTTGCAATCCTTACAACCTAGATGGATATCCGATAACCAGAGGGCGTTAACTGTGATGGCTTGGTTATTTGCGGCATTGCTGGCGTTGGCAATATGTGGGGTTGAGAAGGAAGTGGCGTTAACACTGGATGGAGCATTGTCGGAAGAGTTGGAAGGAGTGTTACGGGAAGAATTGCGGGGAGTCTTAAGTGCGTCGATAAGCGTGCGATCAAGTCCCCTGTAATTAGCTCCAGTCATCTCATATTCACCCTATGCGGCTGTTGACTGCCTTAGAGATTAGTGACGGGCTTTGACTGAATGATGAAGCTTAAGTGACATGCAGATGACAGCTAGGTGGATTAGGCTGGAGTTAATCCAACAAGATTCCGTTCTGGGTGCATTGACTGTCGATAGATTGAGTTAACTCATTTTTGCCCCTTTTCGCGTTAGAGTTAAAGCTCCTTCACAGTACGTGAATGACAATTCGCTATATATTTTCTAATCTAAATTTCTGCACTGAACAACGAAGAAGGTCTGCAACTGGCAGACCTTCTTCGTGGTGCATAGAGCGACTGTTAAGTGAATTAAGGCTTTTACTCCGGTTTTTCACCTCTGTCTGTCCGCTTATAAATAGCCTTATTATCTACTGTCTTATGTGATAACAGACCAATTCCCAGTGATTCTAACTCCTTTCTGAAACTACGACCAAAAGCTCTAGGGCTCTCCACTTGAGCCCACGCTTCACCAAGTAATTCTGTAAGAGAAAACTCAGCGCCCTCATCTAACATAAATGCATTATGCAATGCTGCGTTCATTAAGCGACTTTGATCCACTTTTTTCACCTCCTCATCTTTCGCTACTTGCGCTTTAACCTGATTTTGAAGAGACAAACTTAATGCCTCTTCAATAGATACTCCTAGCTTATTTGCGAGCAGCGTAACATGAGATAAGTCTTCACCACTGAGCCTAATGAGTAGTTCTATAGCCATACAACCTCCTATAAGATAAAAAATGGAAACAGATTGAATATAGAAGAGTCTTCTATGAGTAATCTATATTGTTCTATGCTATGACATCATAGGTTAAAATTAAAAGCGTGTCAAATGGTCAATAGAATTTAATTCTATGTTAATTCTATGTCTTTTTAATGATGTAGAATTGTCCTGTCGAGGGAATGCAGCTAAAGACTTAAGTAAAGAGGTAGAGATCAAGAGGGGACAAACGGATTTTGATGGCGCTTTGACAAGCTTTTGCCCCATTCCGTGTTTCGGCTCGTTAGCTCAACCGAAAATTCCTACTCCTGTTGCCATACAAATTCTCGTCTAGTTACCTATGTTTGGCCCTACCATAAATCGGCTAACAATGCATGGGTATACAGTCGTATTTAAATTTAGGTTTTTGGTATGATTTTTAGACAAAATCAGTGCGCACTAATTACATCCGCAATAAATAAAATTCTATCAAATCAATTAACTATGGTGACAGATTTTTAGTTAATAGGTTTGGGAAACGCGCATGCGCGTTTTTCCAGATGGTATATTTAATAGAATGCTGATAAGTTCTTTGCATACAGATAGTTAACTGTGCGCGTTTTCACTGGTCTAGCGTGATAAAAGCGCATGCGCACTAATAAAATGTTAGTTTTCACGGTGAGTGTATGGAGCCAACTGAGAGACAAGTTCAAGCTTTTCGTCGATTCTTGGAAATATTACCGCATGGGAAAGATATAGAATTAATAATTCTGAAGGCACATTTACTTATTGAAGAGCAGATTAATGCCATTATATATTCAAGATTAGAGAATCCTTCGGCCATAAAAAAAGCGCGTTTTGACTTTGAACAAAGGCTTTACTTGGCTAAGGCGCTTATGCCTTCATCTACGGATGAACGATTCTGGGTTGCAGCTAGAAAACTTAATGAACTAAGAAATAAAATTGCCCATGTGACAAGCTATAGTGGTTTGTCTCATAAAATTGAGGACTTTGTAAAATTGGTGCCAGCTGATTGGCCTGGCTCAAATGAACAAGAAACATTTGAACTATCGTTGTGGTTTTTATTTGTTCACATATCCGGCTTTATTGAAAATAAACTCGACCCTTTCATGGAAATGTGTGTTCCAGAGGTTAAAATTGAAAACTAACAAGCAACTAAACGCGGATTCGGTTTACGGTCACGTGTTTTGCAAAAATACGCAAAACAACGTGCCAGCAAACCTCACCGGTTAGTTGGGCGTTATACGTAAAATTGGAATCCAATGTCAAAAGTAGAAATCGAAGCAAAAATTGAATTTCAAGAAGAAATTGGTGAGGCTAACCCTGGAGGTTATCAGCCAGTCAAATTCTCGCGTGTCAAATACAAAGCAAGTCCTACTGCCCACATAGACATTAGGCGTTTTCAGCGTGGTTACGATGATGAAGGTGAGGAGCAATATTTCCCTACAAAAGTTGGCTTTAGGTTTCCAGAGCGTGAGTTTCGTCGGGTGGTAGAGAAATATGCGTTAATGCCTGAAAGCTACGTACACCCAACTATCGTCCAAAAGTGCTTTGCTCTATTAAATAGCGGTGAATTTGATAGTGCGGTTATACAAGCGTTTAAGGCAATAGAAGTGACCACAAGAGAAAAAATTGGTGCTCCAGCAGATATGTTTGGAGAACGTTTGCTAAAAAAAGCATTCAACCCTGATGATGGCGTTCTAACCAATAAGAGCCTACCGAAATCGGAAAGGTGTGCTTTTTTAAACTACATAACAGGGGCGTTTAGCTTTTATCGTAACTCTAGCTCACACCGTGATATAGAGCTGGATTTTGTGTCAGCATTTGACAGAATTGTTGTTGCTAGTGATTTAATAAAAGCTATCGAAGATGCCGAACCAAACGTATAACAATGCCAGTCAAGCCGACGGCTTTTTCGTTCCACCTTCGGCTTCACTACAAAGCCGCGCTTGCTGGCGGCGTTAGCCCATAGATATTTTAACCCGAAACTCACCTGTTAGAGCTAACGACCTAACTCGCTTTTGTCCCTTAGCTTTTTGCGTACATACGGCAAATGGGTAGTTAAAATTGGCATTGGGGCATCAGTGACCGTTGGCGACATGGATGTCGCCGTCGAGCCTATAGGGATATATTCACGGCGAGTCACTGGGGAAACAATGACAATAAACTCGTTGAGCAGATCAAATGGCTATTTTGCTTTTATTCTTAAACTGAGTTGTGTGGTTACGAGTGGAGTTTGGACAGTATAAAAAAGGGGAGTCAGTTAATCTGACTCCCCTTGATATTTTAGGTGATGTTGCGCTTAGAACAGTAAATGAGCCACGCCGGCAATTACTGGCAGAGTCACTAAGGTGCGCAGTACGAACACGACAAATAGCTCAACAAAATTCACTGGGATCTTACTGCCAATCAGCAGCGCGCCGACTTCACTCATGTAAATCAGCTGGGTTACTGATAAGGCGGCAATCACAAAGCGGGTCATATCCGATTCGATAGAGCTGGCTAAAATCGAAGGGATAAACATATCGGCAAAGCCGACAACGATGGTTTTAGAGGCTTCGGTCGCTTCAGGGATATGCAGCAGTTCCAGTAACGGAATAAACGGCATACCTAAGTAATTGAAGATGGACGTATGCTCGGCGATGATCAGCGCCGTGGTACCAATGGCCATTACTACAGGGAGAATGCCAAATATCATATCGATAACGTTTTTAATACCTTCATTTAAGACGGCTTTGATACCACCAGCACTGGCTGCTTTCTCGAGCGCCTTATCAAAGCCCCAAGAGAGTGCGCCGTGTCCTGCGGGGATCATCTCATCATCGGGTTGACGTGGCGTATCGTCGATATAGTTATCCTTCTTCCACGACAGTGGCGGTAACTTAGGTACAATCACGGCCGCCGCAAAACCCGCTAAACACACGGTCAGGTAGAAGGGCACAAACATATGCTCTAACTTTACCTGTGAGATCACCACTAAGCTGAAGGTAATTGACACCGCCGAGAAGGTGGTACCGATAACTGCGGCTTCCCTTTGGGTGTAAAAACGTGCTTCGTATTGCTTGCTGGTCAGCAGGATCCCAACGCTACCATCACCTAACCAAGAGGCCATACAGTCGATGGCGCTGCGACCTGGCAGGTTAAACACTGGGCGCATCACTTTAGTCAGCAGGGTGCCAAATAGCTCTAATAGACCGAAGTTTAATAGCAGTGGCAGCAACATACCGGCGAAGATAAACACCGAGAAGAGTACGGGTAACAGGTCGTTCAGCACTAAGGCACCGGTACTTGAAGAGTTAATCGCTTCGGGGCCAATGCCAAAGTAGGTCAGCACGATAAAGACAGCGCCAACGACACGGGTGGTAAGCCATAGCGGGCTGATGTTGAGTAAACCATTGAGGAAGTGATTGTTCAGCACAAACTTAGGTTTGAGTAACTTTGTCAGCACAGAGGCAAAGGCCATGGCGACAACAATCACAGTTACGATTAAGGTTAATACATCGCTTAACACGCTTTGCAGTGCTTTAGAGATGATTGCGATGGGAATAGTTATCGCATCGTTATAGCTGATAGGGGTCATAAACAGCAGCAGACCGATCAGCGAAGGGACGATAAAGGTGAGTATCGTCTTAATGTTGCGGTTTTTATGTTCAGTAGCCAATGGTGTACACCTTAAAGTACGAGTCGCACAAATAAACTTGAATCAATGCTCTCTCAAAACCGCATTCTTTGCTGGGGTGAGGTGCATTTTCATTCAACTCAAAATCGAGAAGGGGGAAGATTACTCGCTTAGCGCCGCCATGTAAAACGATTCGGAAATTTGTTTGAGATAAGCAGCAAAATAGCATAGTTATTTGGGCGGTTTCTAATGAATGATTTGGGCGTAAAATAGCGTTTTGATGCGATTTATTTTAATTTAATCAAATAATTATAGAATGGTGTTGCGAATTATTTATTGAGTTGTTTTGCTCTTGGGGTTATTGGTTTTTTTGTGATATTTTGTTCAAAATTTTCTCAATGGATCTTCACTAAATACACTTTTAGATGCTTTTTTGTCCATGAATCGTATCGGGGCTTCAGTTGTTGCTAACTTAATGTGAGCGAACTAACACTGGTGGCAATGATGGGTTAACCTTTGGGCACGATACAGTGATAATTGAATTTATTGTGATTATTTATTCATTTTTGACTTTGGATTTGCATATATTTTATTGAAAAATGACTAAATGCCGAGTGTTTTTGCGATGACTAAAAAATCGCGAATAGTGATGAAATAAAATATTACGCTAAAGAGGATAGGGGCCGCTTTAATTCTTTGTAATTCCATGTAAGTTAGTACTACTTTGGTTTGGCTAAATTATCCATGACTGTTATAAAAATGAATATGGCAACAAGGGGCTCGGCACTTGCCACTAAGTTTGGTTTTCTTGGTATTTTTGGATTGATGCTGGGGATCTGTGTGGCGGTATTCGGATTTGATTATTCTGAAACACGCTCCTTCAATTTTTTAAATCATACACTGAGTGAATTGGGTACCTATGGCCATTCTAGCTTTGCCGTGGTGCTCAATGGCGGTTTATTTTTTGGCAGTTTAAGCGTTGTTTTTTATTGTCTTTCCTCCCTACAGACTGTAAGCGGGTTTTGGGGGTATCCTTTCTTTTGCGCTTTAGCACTGACGTTTTTAGCCTTGGCCTGTGTTGGGCTATTTCCGGTCAATGTGTATCACTTGCATATCCTCGCACTTAAATGGTTTTTCTACTTTGGCAGCTTAAGTGCAATTTGTTATCTACTATGGGTGGGATTCGGCTCGCAGCACCGTCAGCGCTTGACGATATTATTAGCGCTGTTGGTATTGCTCAGTATGATGACTTTTCTCTATGTGCCGCTGTTAGCATTGGGCTTAACGGAAGGAGACAGACCTTTCTATCAAGAAATGATACTGCAATTGCCAAGGCCCGATTTATGGTGGCCTGCATTGCTGGAATGGATTGGGCTTGGGAGTCTATTAAGTTGGACGGTGGCGCTGCTATTAACGCCACCATCATGTATCCCCACATTCACCCAGCAGCCAACGCTTGAGTGAAGTAGGCTATGTCTTTTATCTGACGAAGGATTTTAGCCCTGCTTCGCCAAACCAGTAACCGTTACAGTGCTCATCGCTAAGAGAAAACTGAGCGTCCGTTGCCTCGCTAGTTAATGCCTCGACCAGCGTATCGGCCTGAGTGATACAAGCTACGCTGCTGGGCGAAACCCGAAACACATCTACGCCAACCTTTATCATTTCATTGATTTCGCTGCGCAAATCGACACAGCTGGCCGACTGGGTTTGAATGCCATTTAACCTCAGCAAAGGTTGAGCTTCTTGGGTTTGTGCTAGTAAACCCTTGCTGTATTGGCGGCAAACGGTTTCGCAGC
Organism: Shewanella sp. LZH-2; assembly: GCF_016859145.1. NCBI lineage: Bacteria > Pseudomonadati > Pseudomonadota > Gammaproteobacteria > Alteromonadales > Shewanellaceae > Shewanella > Shewanella sp. LZH-2. The sequence continues at coordinate 3,399,862 of NZ_CP069350.1, read as the reverse complement.
TGTCCTTCGACAAATGTTGATGCCTAGCGGTAAAGCAACGCGCCGAGTGGGCGAGCGGCAAGTAGCCATGGCCGAGCACTTCGACTTCGAATACGGGCTTTTGCGCGACCACTTGGCTCAGCCAAGCCTTTGACAGTTCTACTGGCATCACAAAGCGCTGCATGCCAAAGCGCTGCAAAATATCTAAACTGGCGCGGTTGTAGTTGTTGATGCTGGCGCCGCAGACAAAGGGCAGCTTGTGCTCCTTGGCGAGATACACAGCCGCCATGTCGTTGGCCTCAATACTAAATTCGCCATTATCGACCTGACGTTTAAGCTCTGTGTATTCCGAGGGCGCTTCGATAAGGGCGAGCGTTGACAGCACCACCTCTTTACCCGCAGATTTCAGCATTTTGGCCAGTTCGAGATAGTCACCAAATTTGAGTTCGCGTCGACGGCTACAGACGGCTTCACCCAAATAAACTAACGGGATCTGACTATTGGCCACCTGCTGGTAAAAGTCGATGACCTGTTGTTTTTCCCAGCAATAGAGCAGTGGGCCGAGGGAAATTTTCATAATCGTTTCTTCTTCGTGGTTATCGCTAGGGCTACTGCCAGTCACGCTCGTAGGCGCCTAAGGTGGTAATTTGGCCTTCGGAGACTTTCGCGAGGGCTTGCTCCCAATGGGCCTGAGTCTGGAATTTATCTGGCTGATGAAGATAGGTATCAATCGCTTGGCGCCAAACCTTAGTCACCTGTTCTACATAGGCAGGGCTGCGCTGACGCCCTTCAATCTTGAGTGACACTATGCCCGCCTTGGCAAGCTCAGGCAGCAAGCTAAGGGTATTTAAGCTGGTGGGAGACTCGAGCAGATATTGCGGTTTATCATCGTCTTGGGTGAGATAACGGCCTTTACAGACCACGGGGTAGCCCATTTGTTCATCGAGCCCTGATTTATCAATTAAGACCTCGTTGAGGCGAGTCAGCCTGTCTTGGCCCTGTTCCTGCCAGCGCACGTGTTTTGCAGGCGAGCAAGAGCCACCAGTGTTGGGTGATTGACCGGTAACATAGGAGGATAAGTGGCAGCGGCCTTCGGCCATAATGCACAGACTGCCAAAGGCGAAGACCTCTAAATCGACAGGGCTGACCTTGGCTAAGTCACGCACTTGTTTCATCGATAGCACTCTGGGTAACACCACCCGCGCGATATTAAAAGCCTCTTTATAAAAGCTCAGTGCGCCCAAGTTGGTGGCGCTCGCTTGTACCGATAAATGCAGCGGAATATGCGGATATTGCCTATGGGCATAGTCGAGCAGCGACAGATCGGCGACGATTAAGGCATCAACGCCAATACTGGCCGCCAAGTCGATAGCTTGATACCAACGGTGCTCCTCATTCGGCTTAGGAAAGGTATTTAAGGTGAGGAAGATTTTCTTGCCCCGCTGATGGGTGAGCTCGGCGGCTTCCTGTAATTTTGCAGGGGTGAAGTTTAAGCCCGCGAATGAACGTGCATTGGTATCATCCTTTAACCCAAGGTAGACAGCATCGGCTCCGGCCTGCAGCGCCGACTTTAGCGAGGCCAGGTTTCCTGCTGGACACAACAACTCCATAATGGTGCTCCCGATAAAATAACAGGGGCAGAGTGTAGGGAAGATTGAATGGCGGTGAATTGATTTAAAACAGGTTTAAGATCATAAAATCTCGGTAAACTGGGAGATATAGTGTTTTTTATCCTTAGGTAACTGCTTATGTCCGCTGTTTTTTCAGCTAATCTTGCTAAACAATTGTTAGAACTCACCCCAAAACTGATCCGTTTACCACTCTCTAAAGTGCCCTTTAGCCTCAAGGCTAAGGTGCTAAGCCAGCTACTAACACAGTTGCTGGCATCGCAGGCCGAAGATGGCGAGTTAGATTTTTTGGCAGGTAAGTGGGTTGCGATTCGAGTTGAAGATCTAAATCTGCATTTTGAAGTGAGTTTCGATGGCCGTTGGCAGGTGCGTGAACTGACCGATGCCCAAGTGACGTTTAGTGCCAAGTCTGCGGAATTATTGTTGGTTGCGGCGGCGAAAGAAGACCCTGATACGCTGTTTTTCCAGCGTAAACTGAGCATTGAAGGCGATACCGAGTTAGGGCTTGAGGTGAAAAATCTGCTGCTCAGTATCGAGTTTGCTAGCTTACCTGCGCCGATCCGCTTAAGCGTTGAAAAGCTGGCCGATGCCATTGTGCATTTGCAGCTTGAGGCAAAACCGACGGTGATTTTAGCTAAATCCCCAAGCTTAAGCTGATGCGAACGTGGTTGTAATTAACTGATAAACAAAGCCCCGCTTACATTGCGGGGCTTTTTGTTAAGTTTAAACGGCTGACACTCACTCAAATTTTTTGCGTGAGAATGGCAAATTTGACCAACAGCTCGTCGTGGGACTCGACGCGGTTAGGGTCTGGGTCAATACAATCAATCGGACAGACGGAGACGCAGGTCGGCTTATCGTAGTGGCCTACGCATTCGGTGCAGCGGTCTGGGTCGATTTCATAGATTTCTTCCCCCATGGTGATGGCCTGATTTGGGCATTCAGGTTCACACATGTCGCAATTGATGCAGCTGTCGTCGATCAGTAATGCCATGCCTTAGCCTGCTTCGTGTGGGTTACGGGTATCCTGACCTTGAGGCAGGTTACGCAGTAAAATGCCGTGGTTCAGATCAACCTCTTTCGGCACGGGCAAGTAAACGGTATGGCCCGAACCTAATCCCGCTTCAACCGCTTCGGCTTTGCGGTTTTCGAGTTGTTCGATAGTGAGGCTGATATTGCCCTGCGGCGTCATTAATTCAACACTATCACCGACAGAGAATTTGTTCTTCACTTCGATTTCGGCAAGGCCAGCCAGATTGCGTTTACCTGTTAATTCACCCACAAATTGTTGGGTATCGCTGACCGAGTAGCCATAGTCGTAGTTTTGGTATTCATCATGCACGTGGCGACGTAAGAAGCCTTCGGTATAACCGCGGTGCGCTAAGCCTTCGAGTTGGTTCATCAAGCTGCGATCGAAGCTCTTGCCTGAGGCGGCATCGTCGATGGCCTGACGGTATAGCTGTGCGGTACGGGCCACATAGTAGAAAGACTTAGTACGGCCTTCGATCTTCAGCGAGTCGATGCCCATTTTGGCCAAACGCTCAACGTGTTGGATTGCGCGCAAGTCCTTAGAGTTCATGATATAAGTGCCATGCTCATCTTCAAACGCTGGCATGTATTCGCCGGGGCGATTGGCTTCTTGCAGCAGGAAGATTTGATCGGTCGCAGGACCCGCGCCTAGGGTCGGCGTCTCGATTTGCACCGCATTAGCTTGTGGCGACAGAGCGATGATATCGCCCGAGTCGGTTTGCTGCGCTTCATGCACATCGTATTTCCAACGGCAGGCGTTAGTGCAAGTGCCTTGGTTTGGATCGCGTTTGTTGATGTAACCCGACAGCAAACAACGGCCTGAGTAGGCCATACACAGGGCGCCGTGGACAAACACTTCTAACTCGATATCGGGGCAACGTTGGCGAATTTCTTCGATTTCATCTAAGGATAATTCGCGGGATAAAATCACCCGTTTAATGCCTTGGGTCTGCCAGAATTTGACCGATGCCCAGTTAATGGCGTTGGCTTGTACCGATAAATGCACCACCTGCTCAGGGAAGGCCTCACGTACCATCATGATTAAACCTGGGTCTGACATGATCAGCGCATCGGGCTTCATCGCTACCACGGGTTCCATATCTTTGATATAGGTTTTGAGCTTGGCATTGTGGGGGGCAATGTTACTCACTACATAAAGCTTTTTACCTAACGCATGGGCTTCTTCGATACCCGTTGCGAGGTTTTCCATTTTAAAGTCGTTATTACGTACCCTTAGGCTGTATCTCGGCTGACCGGCATACACGGCATCTGCACCATAGGCAAAGGCGTAACGCATGTTTTTCAGCGTCCCAGCGGGAGATAACAACTCTGGTTTAAACATAATGACTCTCGAATTGGTTGGTAGATGGAGGCGCAGTGCGCGGGGGCGGCATTTTACACAATCAAAGTAGGGTTATGCAAATTGCTACGTCTAAGATTAGGTATAGTTCGCGTTTTACGAATATACCTACCATTCTTGCTCTGACGATCGCGCGAGACCATGAATCCATTTGTGTGTTTCCATTGATTTTCACCTTTAACTTAATCTGAGATATCAAAGCGTAAAATGTTTTGTCGTGAGACTAAATTGATAACAGCGTCATACAAATAATTAACGTCTGATGCTTTTTTCTGCCCATCAAATGATCGTCAACTGATATACTCCAACTATTACCGCTTTATGTTTGCAGATTGATGGGAGCGAAGATGTCTACTGAACATCTACTGTTAGTCGGATTACTTAAAAAATTAAAAGATGATGCCTTAGTATTGCCAACCTTGCCTGAAGTCGCCATGCGGGTGCAAGAAGTGGTGAGCCGCTCAGATGCAAGTCTTAAGCAAGTGGCTGAGGTGATTGGTCAAGATGCGGCCATTTCGGCGCGTATTATTAAAGTGGCCAACAGTGCCTTGTATAGTCGTGGGATTCCCGCCGAGAGTATTAATAGCGCAGTCTCCCGCATTGGCTTAATCCAAATTAAGAGTATTGCGACATCAGTGGCGATGGAGCAGCTATTTATTTCCACCAATGAAATGGTGTGGGAAGTGATGGATGAGGTTTGGCGTACTTCTATCGATGTGACGGCCGCGGCTTGTGCCATATTGCAGATGTACAATAAGCGTCGTCCTAGCCAGTTAAATTTAGACACTTTAACCCTTGCAGGTTTAGTCCATAATATCGGTGCTTTGCCTGTGCTCACCGAGGCGGAGGCCCATCCTGAGTTATTTACCAGTATTGAGCAATTGCGTTCTTTAGTACGTAAAATGCAAGGCCCTTTAGGTCGTGCCGTGTTAAAAAGTTGGGATTTTGCCCCTGAGGTGATGGAAGTAGTTGAGCGATGGGCTGATTTGCCCTATTTACCCGACCATGTTACCTACTTAGATTTTATCCGTGCCGCGGCATTCTACACTGGCGAGTTACGCGCAGGAGCTGATTTTGAGCAGCGGATGGATGTGTTTGTTAGCCGTGGATTACCCGTCTCGGCGAATGACTTAGCAAGTGATGAATTTATGGATAAATTCCATTCAATCAAAGAAAGTTACCAGTAATCCTAGGGCTTAGAAGGAAATTAATCTTGTCCTATGGTGAGGAAATATTGGTCATTAGCTTACGCTGTAAGATTGAGGCCTAGATATGGTTATTCTGGAGTTTATCAGTTTAGCGTTGGTTATCGTTTTGATCGCCGTGCTGTTTCTTTTACGCACAAGATCCCAAGCATTGCGCCAACAGCAGCAATTCTTAGCACAGTTATGCCCTCAACTTGAAAAGCAAAAGACGGACCGAAGCCCACTTAACATTACAGACGTGCCGCAAGAGTATGCGTCCCTGTATCATTCCTTAAATGAGATGTTAGCCGCGTTACCCGCGGGGATGGGCAAAGATAAGCTGACAGGCTTAAATAATCGTGTTGGGCTTAAACGCGCACTGGCTTCGCTAATGCCTATCACACAAGGTACTTTAGTACTTATTGATATTTATCGTTTTCGCTATGTGAACGATCTTTTTGGGTTTGTGTTTGGCGATATTTTGCTAAAACAGTTTGCCGAGCGGTTAACTGGCTTAAGCCTAAAGCCGAAACTGATTGCCCGCTTAAATGGTGATGAGTTTTTTCTCTATTATGAGCAGAGTTTGTCGCAGGAGTCGTTGCTGCATTTACGTGGTCGCTTGCAGGTACCCTTTAAAATTAAGGATACGCCAGTCAGTGTGCGCCTACAAATTGGCTGTTTGCAATTAGCGCAGCACCATGCCGACGTGAGTAATATGCTCAGAAGACTCGATTTGGCACTCAAAAAAGCCCGTTCAACTCGAATCGAAATTGCCTGTTACAGTGAGAATGACGATATTCGCCAGCTGCGAGAATTAAAGATTATTGATAGCTTGCCTAATGGTTTACAACGCAATCATTTATACATGGTTTACCAACCTAAGCAGGATGTTTCCTCAGGGGGATGCACTCAGGTCGAGGCATTAATCCGCTGGGAACATGAAGAGCTAGGATTGGTTTCTCCTGGGGAATTTATCCCACTTGCCGAATGCGCGGGTATGATCGATCTCGTTAGCCATTGGGCCTTAGAACAAGTGCTCCAGCAGCAGGTAAAATGGCGATTAGCGGGGATTTCTGTTTGTGTTGCGTTGAATTTATCGACTCGCGATCTCGATAGTGAAACCTTACCCCATGAAATCGATGCGCGCCTAAAGCATTACCAGTTACCGCCAGAATGCTTAATGATTGAAATTACTGAGAGTACTTTGATGGCAGATTTAAATAAAGCCGTTGATACCTTAGCGCAAATCCGCAGCCTTGGGGTAAAACTGGCCATCGATGATTTTGGTACTGGTCATTCTTCCCTCGCTTATTTAAAACATTTACCTGCAAACGAAGTGAAGATTGATAAAGCATTTCTTGAGGATCTGAAACCGAACGAACCCTCTGAATATATCCTTGAGGCCAGCATTAATATTGCTAAAAAACTCGGTTATGAAGTAACGGTCGAAGGCGTTGAAACCCAAGAGGTGCTTAATTTCTTAGTCAAGATGGGCGTCGATCGGATTCAAGGCATATGCTACGCCAAGCCAATGCGGGCAGTAGAGCTTGAGATGCACTGGCATCGACTCCGTCCTGCCCCCAAAATGCTTTGCGTCAATATGGGGTCACATTCCTAAGCTTAATTGAGTGATTAACTCTGCTGGCATCGGCGCGAGTTGTCGCGCTTGATTCATACAGACCATTTCAATGGTGGCCGTGACCGCAGGTTTTTTGCCGTTGGGTCGCCAAATTTCCTGCTGCCATACAGTGCGGTATTTACTCTCAAAGTAGAACTTAGTGCGGATATCGATGATGTCGGCAAATTCCACGCCTTCGTGGCACAACATATCACTGCGATACACGGCGAAACCTAATTGTTGCTGTTGCCAGAGCTCGCGTAAACGCTCGGCGCCAATCACATGCTCACGGGCACGCTCGAAGTATTTCAAAAAGTTCGGGTGATACACCACACCAGAAAAGTCGGTATCTTCGTAGTAAATTTGCACAGGAAAAGAATAAGTCGGGCTAAATTGCGGCATAAAATCATCGATATAGGATTATTCATTTGAGCGCAGTCTAGCGGTTTATTTTGTGAAACAAAACCCAAGAGAGTCGCTCAGTCCCATTGGAATGGGGGATGAGTATAAAAAGCAAAAGTAAAAAGCCATATTCGCCGAAACGAATATGGCTTTTTTGTAGGGTAATCGATGCGTTAGCGAATGATCATTTGATCGCGCTCAGGTCCAACTGACACCATGCTGACGCGCACGCCCATGAGGGCTTCGATGCGTTCAACATAATGTTGTGCAGCCTTTGGCAGACTTTCGAAGGTGCGGCAAGTGGTGATGTCTTCACTCCAGCTTTCCATTTGCTCATACACTGGGCTTAATGCAGCCGTTTGTGGCCAAATTGGGTTCTCAGTGTGCTCACCGTCGTAGGCAACACAAATCTTGAGATCTTTCATGCCTGTCAGGCAGTCAATCTTGGTCAGGGCGATTTCAGTTGCTGCTTGCAGCTCAACACCATTACGAGTAGCAACGGCATCGAAGTAACCCATATCACGTGGACGACCCGTAGTAGCCCCAAACTCGTTGGCGTTTTTACGGAAGTCATCTTGCTCTTCCATCGCGGTAACTAAAGTACCTGTACCGACAGATGAGCTAAAGGCTTTGGCTACGGCAATGATGCGCTCTGGGCGCAGCGCGGGTAAGCCACTGCCTAAACCTGCGAAAGCCGCTGTTACGTTAGAAGAGGTTGTGTACGGATATTCACCGTAAATTAAGTCACGACCTGCGCCTAATTGCGCTTCAAACAGTAAGTTAGCATCTTGTTTTTGCAGCGCTTTTAATGGCTCTGTCACGTTACAGATAAAGGGACGCCATGGCGCGGTGACATCTAATAACCACTGAGTCATTTCGGCGGCAGTTTGGGAAAAGTCACAGCTTGGATAGAGCGCCTTTAATTGTGGTAGCTTCCAATCAAGCATAAATTGAATGCGCTCTTGCAGCACTTCGGGTTGCTTTAACCAACCAACCAGAATGCCTTTTTTCATCACGCGATCGCCATAGGCTGGAGCGATACCTTGACGGGTTGAACCGTAGGCCAGATCGCCTAATCGTTGTTCTTCTAAGGTATCTTCCAGTGCGTGGATCGGTAAGCAAAGGGTTGCGCGGTCAGAAATGCATAATTTAACTTCAATGCCAGCCGCTTCGACTTCGGCGATCTCAACACTGAGTTTTTCAGGGCTGATCACCATGCCAGGGCCAAGTACTGCAACGCAGTTTGGATTGAAAATACCGCTAGGTAATTGGTGTAATTTAAAGGTGCCATAGTCGTTTACGACTGTATGGCCTGCGTTGTTACCGCCTTGAAAGCGAACACTCGCAGCAGCATCTGCGGCTAAATAATCTACGATGCGGCCTTTGCCTTCATCACCCCAATTTGCACCCACAACTACGATAGACGGCATAACATCATCTCCACAGGAATTAAGCGGTTATGCTAGACCCCGTTATCGAATAAGAGAAATTAATTATAGTTATCGCATCGATAAGAAAGTCATATATCATGACGCCATTGGGAATGATGGATGGAGATAAAAGCAATGCTCGAACTTCATTGGCTAAAAACCTTTGTGACATTGGCTGAGTGTAAACACTTTGGTAAGGCAGCTGCGGCGCTGCATATGACACAGCCCAATGTCAGCCTGCATATCAAACAACTTGAGCAGAACACGCGGGTGAAGTTGATTGAACGTAATCCGTTTAGGTTAACTCAGGCGGGGTTCCGTTTGCTCGAGAGCAGTCAGAAGACCTTGATGGAGTTGCAAGTGTGTCAGGCGGATCTCAATGCCATCAACGATCTTAGCCAAGGTACCTTAACCATAGCGGCTAGCGACATCATTTCTCGCTTGTTGTTAATTCAGCCTTTTCAATTGTTTAAAGCGGAATTCCCCGGGATTGATTTTTCCCTGCTTAATACGACTTCGTTTCAAGCCTCGGAACTGGTCACTAATGCCGAGGCGGATTTAGGTTTTGTCATCGCACAGAAAGAAAGTCAGCCGCTACATTTTACTGAGTTGCAGCAAATCAAATGGTGCGCACTTGGGAATAATTTAGCGCTATGGCAGCAGAGTCAAGGGCGTGATGATATGCCATTAGCGGAGCAACCTACCTTGATTTTACTTGGGCACGATACCCGTACTCGCGAGCTGCTCGATCCCGCCTTACCTAGCTTAAATTTGCCTCGCTATCGGATTATGGAAGTCGGCAGTGTTGATGCCCAAATCGATTGGGCGGAGGCTGGCTTTGGGGTGGCTATTGTGCCTGAGTTTTCCATTTACACTAAGACAAACTTAAAGAGTAAGGTGACACCACTGCCGGATTTTCCAAGTACAAGCCTAGGCTATATTGTGCGCCAAAATCAGATTTTATCTAAAGCCATTAAACAGTTATTGCAGTGGGTCAATCAAGAGATTATCCGCATTCAAGGACAGAGTGTGGGGAGCTAACTTCAAGGCTGGATTAGGTAATTAATTAGCACTCAACAATTGCTGATATTGGCCATTTTCTTTCAGCATGGATAAGCCTTGATCGAGGGCTTTAGCCAATAACGCAGCTTTAGGGTTTTCCTTCGAGAACGCTAAATAAATCTGACTGCTGTGGTTGTCAAAGGCGGCGATGACTTCATCGCTTACACCCATTTTTTGCAGGTTTTCTTGTGCGACAAGATCAAACATAACAGCCGCATCGATTCGGCCAATCAGCAGTAAATTGATAAGTTGCTGTTGGGTGGCGACCGTGACGATGTTCAATTGACGTTGTTTGACTAATTCAGGAAATTCGTCCCCATATTCATAGCTTTTTATTACTCCAACATTGCTGCCTTTTGGTATTTGCCATTTGTTTTCAGCAAGTAAAGAACGTTGCTTTCGTTGATAGAATGAGGCTTTTGCGACAAATAATGGCATATCCCCAAAGACGAAACGTTGCTCTGTGCTGGCTTCTCTGGTGACATTAAATACTCCATCGACAGCCCCTTTTTCGGCCATCATCAAGGCTCGGCTGTAGGGCACAACAAGACTATTGACCTCAATGTGAGCTTGTTTAAATGCGGCTTCGATCAGTCGATGAGAAATGCCTTGGCCAAACTGGTTTGCAAATGGGGGCCAACTGTCTTCGGCTGCTAAGGTAACAGTCTGATATGAGGATTTTTGTGTAACATTTTGACTTTCTTGAGCTTTAGTTTGATGGCTCACTAAGAATGACAATAATAGTGAGGTACTCAGTAAAAAAAACAGTGTCGAAAAACGTCGCTGCTCAATTTTAGCCTTAGTCTCACCGCAAACACGCATTTTATGTCCATATTAGCCTATTCCTAATGGGGTAACTTATAGCATAAGTCTTTATTATGAGGCCAATTATTTTGAGCTGTGCACATACAATTGTGACTCTCACTTTACCTACAGATAACGAGTAAACGGTACCTATGAGACTAGAAGTCGTGAAGGCGAAGATGGCTAGCTGATGAGCTAGGGTTAAAGATAAGATGGTTTATCTGGCGCTACCTCGGTTTACCCTTTTCAATAACTAAAGTTGAGCGTGTTTTTTATATTGTTATTCAATGTATTGGCTTAGTTTTGATTCAGCGATTATAGGCCGTTAAGTATCAAGGTTATCGAAAAATGCTTGTTGCACCTGTAGAAAATAGCTGGTTTAGTGGAGGTGAATCACCACAAAGCCTAAATCATTTTGAAAGTATTTAGGGGGCGTTTTCAGGTTAAATTGCTGTCAAAATACCTCGAAACTTCAATACGCCATTAATGCAAGATAATCGCGATGGGGTGTTGAATTTGAATCAATAAAACAACAATAAGGACAACCAATGGAATATCCTCTCGTCAGTACTCAATGGCTCGAAGCGCATCTTACCTCGCCTGATTTAGTGTTACTCGACGCCAGTATGGCCGTGGTTTTGGGCAAAGAGCCGATTGTCTATTCAGAGCCTGTATGTATTCCTCGCTCGAGGTGCTTTGATGTGGAAGAGGATTTTTGCGATAAAACGTCTTCTCAAACCCATGCGTTACCCAAATTTGAACAGTTTGTAGAAGGAATTGCCAAGCTTGGTATTAGCCCGAACAGCGTGGTTGTTATCTATGATAATCAAGGTATTTATTCATCTCCGCGCGCTTGGTGGATTTTCAAAGTAATGGGATTTCACCGTGTGTATGTGCTCGATGGTGGCTTACCTCAATGGATGGCTGAAGATAGAGTCACCTCATCTCGCTACCAGGAAGAAGGGATAGATTATGGCGCAAGCGATAGTGAGGAACTGACTGCTGTACTGGAATATCAGCCTGCGAAGGTGATGGATGCTGAGGCTGTGTTAGCCAAACTTGATGATAGCGATAGTGCAATTATTGATGCACGGGGATCGGCGCGCTTTTTAGGCCAAGTGAGTGAGCCGCGACCTGGAGTGCGCAGCGGGCATATTCCCCATTCGGTCAATCTCCCCTTTGGTGACGTGCTCAATGGCTTCAAAATCAAAGATGTGGCCGAATTGGTTAAGCTGTTTCAAGGGCTTGTTAGCGATAAACCGTTAAGGATTTTTAGCTGTGGCTCGGGTATTACCGCCTGTATTTTAATCTTAGCCTCGGTCGCTGCGGGGCATACTGATGCTGTACTTTACGATGGTTCTTGGGCGGACTGGGGCAGTCGCAACGATTTACCCATCGAGCGTTAAACGATATTAGGTGGAGTGCAGTCCTTCGGAATGCTAACCTTGCCGCAATCAATTGACGGTGATATGTCCTTTGACTTATCAAGGAGTTTGTCATGATAACCAGATTGTTCGATAAATTGATCTTTGGCTTTATCTTAGTGATGGCGCTGCAACTCCCCCAATTAGCCGATCATTATCAGCAATTTTTGGCGGGGCTCTATACTTCGACTCAATGGCAAGTTGAGGGCTATAAGGCCACGGCTAAGGCGTATCACTTCAGCGATGTGGAAACCATGATCGCCCGCCATTTGCAAAATGAAGAGCCTAGCGTTAGGGCGGATGCCGAGCAAAAGCGCCAGACGTTGGCTCTGCTGCAAACACTTCAACAGGGAATGCAGACTTTTGAGCAGGGCAATCTCTTCGAGAAAACCGCCTATATGTTCAATCCCGCTCGTTTTGAATATTTAGAGCAGACTATTGTTAACTTTAAGCCTGGCATCCCGTTAACCGCCAGTGGTATCGGTTTTGGCGTGTTGGTGGCGTTAATCGTGCATTATCTTGGTTCACTGCCTTTTATTCTGTGGGCAAGGCGGCGTAGGCGGATTAAATTAACCCGCGCCCTATAGGTCGTTGGATACTTGCGCGTTTATCCAACGACAGAGCAAACCTTAGAATAAGTCCTTAAACCTGTGGTACAGCATACCTGCAGCCAGCATAGGCGAGCGGAATGTGGGGCCGCCAGGGAAGGTCATATGCTTAATCTTGGCGAATACATCAAAATATCCTGCTTGCTGACAAATGGCTTCGGCTAGGAGTTTTGCTGCCATGTGGGTGGCATTTACGCCATGACCTGCATAGGCTTGGGCGTAAAAAATATTACTCGCATCGGGTAGGCGACCAATTTGCGGCATACGGTTGGCGCCAATGCCTATCATGCCGCCCCATTCGTAATCGATGCGTACGCCTTTTAATTGTGGGAATACCTTTTCAAGATTGGGCCTAAGCGCTGCCTCTATATCCTTTGGGTCTTTGCCTGAATAAGTACAAAGGCCACCAAACAGTAAGCGTCTATCCGCTGATAAGTGGAAGTAATCTAGGGCGATTCGCATATCTGCAAATGCCATGTTTTGCGGGATAAGGCTTTGGCATTGCGCTTCTGTGAGTGGTTCAGTTGCAAGTAGATAACTCCCCGCAGGAAGCACCTTACCGCCGATGTAGCTATTTAATTTATGGCCAATATAGGCGTTGCCTGCGAGTACGAGATATTGGCAAGTCACTTCGCCTTTTGCCGTTAATACTCGCGGTTTATTGCCTGAAATAATCTTTTCTACGGCGCTGTATTCAAATAATTGCGCACCTAATTCACGGGCAACACGAGCCTCACCCAAGGCCAAGTTAAGTGGATGTAAATGGCCACTTCCCATATCCACTAGGGCACCTTGGTAAAATTCTGAGCCGATAACTTCACTGAGTTGGGATTGGGTCAGCAGCTTTATTTCATGCTGATATCCTAGGCTTTTAAGACTGTCGAATTCGTCTTGAAGCTCAATCATATGTCGAGGCTTCACTGCAAGATCGCAATAGCCCATTTGTAAGTCACAATCGATATCATGGGTCTGTATCCGATTTCTAACGATCTCCACGGCTTCAAAGCCCATTTGCTGGATCGCACTAACACCTTCTTGTCCAATTTCGTTTATAAATTGCGCTGGGTCATGGCCAATACCTCGGATCAGCTCGCCGCCATTGCGTCCTGAAGCGCCCCAGCCAATTCGTTTTGCCTCAAGCAACACCACACTTAAGCCTCGCTGTCTTAGCTCAATCGCTGTGTTAATGCCGCTAAAGCCGCCACCCACAATACAAACATCTGCCGTTATGCTGCCTTCAAGTTGAGGGTGAGCGTAAATTTCTTTAGCAGTATCAAGATAATAAGAGTGAGGGTATTGTTCACTATGCACTGGAGGTTTAGTGGCCATTAGGGCTCCAAAAAATTGTTTTTATTGTAAATTGGGCTTGTCTCAGTATACTCATCACACTTTTGTGATACTGCTTTAAAGTGTTCGTTTTATTTAACACACTTTTTAGCTAGAATACAACGGAAGCGATTAAACTCACGCTTTTAGGGCTAAAATGTGTTTGGGATGGTGTTTATCCTGAACAACCGTTCTTCATCTATCGGGGCGACCGATCCTTTGGGGAGATGTGAAATTTGGATATTGGAGCCAGTCTCAGAACTGTTCGAAAAATGAAAGGCTTATCTCAACGCGAGTTGGCTAAGCGTGCTGGTGTGACTAACAGTACGATTTCAATGATCGAAAAAAACAGTGTTAGCCCATCCGTCAGTTCTTTGAAAAAAGTATTGTCGGGTATCCCTATGTCTTTAGTCGATTTTTTCTCAATTGAAGCTTCAATTGAGTGTGAGCAAAAAGTGGTATATCGCTCCGATGAACTCCTCAACATAGGTACAGGGCCATTAGAATTCAAATTGATTGGTCGTGATTTTCCCAATCGTGCCATGTCGGTGATGAGTGAAACCTATCCACCGGGTTCGGATACGGGCGAGGAAATGCTGAAACACGAAGGTGAAGAAGCTGCCATGGTGATTGAAGGTAAGTTCGAGCTTACCGTTGGCGACGAGGTATATATCTTAGAAGCGGGTGATAGCTATTACTTTAATAGTGAGCTACCCCATCGATTTCGCAATCCCTTCGATGAGCCTTGTCGGCTGATCAGTGCTACAACCCCTGCTAATTTCTAATTGCGTAACGCTGTCCTAGATTGCCTAGGGTAGCGTTCTCTTTGAGAACCCACCAGTTACTCACCATGTTAGTCCGGCTTTGGATTGTAATATATCATTCAAAGTGTAAATAATATTTTTCAAATGAACTTAGGTTTTCAGTCTTTATCTTTGGCTAATTTTTATCCTAACAATACTGCTGGTGGTTGTTTTATCATCAAAAAACAAAGATTGTTAGTTTAAGTTTCTGTATTAAAACTAAAAATTACGCATTAAAATCAAACTGTCATTAACAAGTGTTTAACCTCTTGCCTGGGGTTAAATTTCGGTGTACTGTGTGAAAAAATGAACATTAAAAATTAACTTGTTCATTGTACTCGTGAATAAATGCTTGGAAGGTGAGTTATGTCTACCCTGTTACCCCTTATTGGTGTTATTGCGTGTAACCAACGATTGGGTTCACACCCTTTTAATATTGTTGGCGAAAAATACCTATTAGGTGTGGTAAATGGTGCTAAGGGGTGGCCACTTGTGATCCCATCCTTAGGCGCGGACCAACCTATCGAAGCCATTCTGGCAAGACTTGACGGTATTCTGTTTACGGGTTCGCCCTCTAACGTTGAGCCACACCTTTATGCGGGGGTACCGAGTGAAGCGGGTACTCACCACGATCCTAAGCGAGACGCTACGACACTACCACTTATTCGAGCTGCCATTGCTGCGGGAGTCCCCGTGCTTGGGATTTGTCGCGGTTTTCAAGAAATGAACGTGGCTTTTGGTGGCAGTCTGCACCAGAAGTTACACGAAGTGGGCGGTTTTATTGAACATAGAGAAGATAAAGAGGCCTCGTTAGAGGTGCAATATGGGCCATCCCACAGTATTACTGTGGAGCCTGGGGGGGTCATTTACGAGGCTTGGGGCCGTAACTCTGCAGAGGTTAACTCTGTGCATACTCAAGGCGTGGAGCGCCTTGGGATGGGGTTGCGGCCAGAAGCTTGTGCTCCTGATGGTCTTGTGGAGGCTTTCTCCGTGATCGATGCCACTGAATTTGCCCTCGGTGTGCAATGGCATCCTGAATGGAAAGTAAGTGAAAACCCATTTTACCTCTCAATATTCAATGCCTTTGGCGATGCGTGTCGTCGTAGGGCTACAACTCGAGTGAAATAAAATGAATAAGCTAATCGCTTTTTTAAAAGAACGAAAAATCACAGAAGTCGAATGTGTTATCAGCGATATGACTGGTATCGCCCGTGGCAAAATTGCCCCAGTAGATAAATTTCTCGATGAAAAAGGTATGCGCTTACCCGAAAGCGTGTTGCTGCAAACCGTCACCGGTGACTTTGTCGACGATGATATCTATTACAGTTTGCTCGATGATGCCGATATCGATTTTGTCTGCGTTCCCGATGAAAATGCAGTATTTATGCTGCCTTGGACGATTGAAGCTACGGCACAGGTGATCCACGATTGTTACGACAGAATGGGCAATCCTATCGAATTATCACCTCGTAACGTCTTGAAAAAAGTGCTGTCTCTTTATGATGAAAAAGGCTGGGAGCCTGTTATTGCACCTGAGATGGAGTTTTACCTGACCAGCCGCAGCGATGATCACGATTTACCCCTCAAGCCGCCTATTGGTCGCTCAGGCAGACCGGAAGCGGGGCGTCAGTCTTTTTCAATTGATGCCGCCAACGAATACGATCCTCTGTTTGAAGACATGTATGACTGGTGCGAAATTCAGGGTTTAGATATTGATACGCTTATCCATGAAGATGGCCCAGCACAGATGGAGATTAACTTCAGTCACGGCAACCCGTTATCACTAGCGGATCAGGTGTTTGTGTTTAAGCGCACTCTACGTGAAGCGGCACTAAAGCATAATGTTTGCGCTACCTTTATGGCAAAACCCGTAACCGATGAGCCGGGTAGTGCTATGCATATTCATCAAAGTGTGATTAACAAAGAAACCGGTAAAAATATATTTACCAACGAAGATGGTACGCAAAGTGCGTTGTTTTTGAGCTATATCGCAGGGCTACAGAAATTTATCCCTGAACTCCTACCTTTGATGGCGCCAAATGCTAACTCGTTCCGTCGATTCTTACCGGGAACCTCTGCGCCCGTTAACTTGGAATGGGGTGTTGAAAATAGGACCTGTGGTTTACGTATTCCGGAATCTTCACCTCAAAATCGTCGTATTGAAAACCGCATTCCTGGTGCGGATGCTAACTGCTACTTAGCCATTGCTGCGAGTTTACTCTGTGGTTATATCGGTATGGTCGAGGGACTCAAACCCTCCACACCCGTTCAAGGTAAATCCAATGAAAGCCGGAGCAATAACCCACACTGCTTACCATTAACCTTGGAAGAGGCGTTAGCCGCGATGGAAGAAAGTGATGCCTGTAAGGAATATTTAGGTGAGTCCTTTACCACGGGCTTTGTGGCCGTCAAACAGGCCGAGCTTGAAAATTTCCGCAGAGTGGTGAGTTCGTGGGAGCGAGAATTTTTATTACTCAGTGTATAAAATGTTTTACATAGGTTGCACTGTTTTTGTTCAATGTTGTCATTTTGTTAACGGATTATAACGCCTGACAATGAGAACATTCAAACAGTGATTAAAAACTCTCTGCACCATTTTGGGTTGCTTGCTTAACTTTGGTGCAGAGTGCTTTTAACCTTAAGTGCTAACTTTGGATAAAGGGAAGATTTATCTGCTCTTTTGAGTGCTCATTCATTTAGTGTCTCTGTGTGCGGTGCTTGGGTCCTAAGAGTAAATACATAAAGTTGAACCTGTAAGTTTGGTTTTAACTGGCTGTTAGTTAATAACTTTGTAAGATGGTTGCAGCGGTTTCCCTAGGGGCTTGAGGCATTTGCCTTAATATTGCAAGATGTATGGTGTTACGATAACTAGTCTATTTTTATGCTTGTTAATGCAAATATAGATATAGATAAATTTGGCATGAAATCTGATAATCCCATTCATTGCAGCGACCTAGAGATGAAGGCATTATGGTGCTGTAGAGACTGCCGATGCGGTTTTTAAGGTGTAGCATTGGTCGAGAATAACAACAATAACCGAGCAGATGGTCGGTGACACAATTTCAGAATTGTTAAAGGCAATTCTGCTACCCGAGAAAGGAGAAAGCATGAAGCTATTTAATAAGATGACGACTTTGGCGCTAGTAACCGCAGGATCACTTGCCAGCGTAGCTGCTCAAGCTGAAGAAGTTGTGCGTGTATATAATTGGTCTGATTATATTGCAGAAGACACCTTAGAAAACTTCAAAAAGGAAACTGGGATTCGGGTGATTTACGATGTGTTTGATAGCAACGAAGTCGTCGAAGCTAAGTTATTATCTGGTCGCAGCGGCTATGACATCGTTGTCCCATCTAACCATTTCCTCGCTAAACAGATTAAGGCCGGTGCATTCAAGCCACTAGACCGCTCTAAACTCACCAATTTTAAAAACCTCAATGCTGACCTGATGAAGCTGTTAGAGAAGGCCGATCCAGGTAATCAATATGCAGTCCCTTATCTGTGGGGAACGAATGGTATTGGTTACAACATCAATAAAGTGAAAGCGGCTGTGGGTGAAGATGCACCATTAAATTCTATGGAGCTGATCTTTAACCCAAAATATGCTGAAAAAATCTCTAAATGTGGCTTTGCCATGTTAGATTCGGCCGATGATATGGTGCCACAGGCGATGATTTATCTTGGGCTCGATCCTAATAGTACTAAGGCCGAAGATTACGAAAAAGCCGGTGAGTTACTCGAAAAGATTCGTCCCTATGTGACGTATTTCCATTCATCACGTTATATCTCTGATCTCGCCAATGGTGATATTTGCGTGGCTTATGGTTTCTCTGGTGATGTGTTCCAAGCTGCTGCCCGCGCCGATGAAGCGGGTAATGGCAATAAGATTGGTTACTCTATTCCTAAAGAAGGCGCCAACCTGTGGTTTGATATGTTAGCCATCCCAGCAGACGCCACTAACGTGGAAAATGCTCACAAGCTTATCAACTACTTACTTCGCCCTGAGGTGATTGCACCTATCTCTAACTATGTGGCTTACGCAAATCCTAACGATCCTGCGCAGCCCTTAGTCGATGAAGCGATTCGCAATGACCCAGCGATTTATCCACCAAAAGAAGTGTTGGATAAATTGTATATTGGCGAAATTCGTCCATTGAAAATCCAACGTGTATTAACTCGCGTCTGGACCAAAGTGAAATCTGGCCAATAATCGACATTGGGCAAGCACAGCTTGCCCCTTTTGATAAACAAGACAATGGCAGCTCCTTTGGGCATTAAGTCTGCAAGATTAAATCTCTATTCATTAATTCATTGTGTAAATCTCAAGTGTTGAATGTGTTATCACATCAATACTCGGGTGGAGAAGTACTATGGCAAGCACCTCGGGCGTCACCAATAAACCCACTACAAAGACGCAAGAAAAAGTCCTGCTTAAGATTGAGCGGGTCAGTAAGCTGTTTGATGATGTGCGTGCAGTTGACGACGTATCATTGACGATCAATAAAGGCGAAATTTTTGCCTTACTTGGAGGCTCAGGCTCGGGTAAGTCTACCTTGTTGCGTATGCTCGCGGGGTTCGAAAGACCGACATCTGGGCGGATTTTTCTCGATGGTGAAGATATTACCGATCTACCGCCTTATGAACGTCCGATCAATATGATGTTCCAATCCTATGCGCTATTTCCCCATATGACGGTGGCACAAAATATCGCCTTTGGTTTAAAGCAAGACAAGTTACCGAAAGCTGAAATTGAGCAACGCGTACAGGAAATGCTCAAGTTGGTACATATGGAGCAATACGGGAAACGTAAACCGCATCAGCTTTCTGGTGGTCAGCGCCAACGGGTCGCCCTTGCTCGATCTTTGGCAAAACGTCCGAAATTATTATTGCTTGACGAGCCAATGGGTGCACTAGATAAAAAACTACGTACTCAGATGCAGTTAGAAGTGGTTGAAATCCTCGAACGTGTTGGTGTGACCTGTGTGATGGTGACCCATGATCAGGAAGAGGCCATGACCATGGCGGGCCGGATCTCGATTATGAGTGATGGTTGGATAGCTCAAACCGGCTCTCCTATGGATATCTACGAGAGTCCAAATAGTCGCATGATTGCCGAATTTATCGGTTCAGTGAACCTCTTTGGCGGTGAGATTGAAGTGGACGAAGTCGACCACCTCATCATTAAACCCAATGATTTAGTACAGCCTTTCTATGTGGGTTACGGGGTAACCACCAGTGTTGAAGAAAAGCACGTATGGCTAGCTGTCCGCCCAGAGAAAACCATTATCAGCCGTGAACAACCTGAAGGTGAATACAACTGGGCTAAGGGCATAGTGCATGATATTGCCTATTTAGGTGGGATCTCGGTGTACTACATTCGCCTTGAAAATGGTCAGATTGTGCAATGCAGTATGACAAACCGTGAACGCCGCGCCGACCATGCAACCTGGGATGATGAAGTGTTTATCAGTTGGGAGGACACCAGTGGCGTGGTGTTAAGATCATGAAGATAAAGTCCAAACTTAAATGGCTTAAAGGACGCTTCTGGACGATAAGTCTACCTTATACATGGCTATTGCTGTTCTTCGCCTTGCCCTTTGCCATTGTCCTTAAAATTAGTTTCTCTACGGCGGCGATTTCAATTCCGCCCTATGAGGCGACTTTTCAATATGCAGATGATGTACTAAATATCTTCCTGCATTTGGGTAACTATTTGATGTTGCTAGATGATTCGCTGTATTACACTGCGTATCTCAGCTCATTAAAAATGGCGCTCATTTCAACCATTGGCTGTTTGATCATTGGTTATCCTATGGCCTATGCCATTGCCCGTGCGCCAGCAAGGTTGCAAACCGTGCTGTTGTTATTGGTGATGCTACCTTCCTGGACCTCGTTCTTAATCCGCGTTTATGCCTGGATGGGGATCTTAAGTAACACGGGGATTATCAATAACACATTGATGTGGTTAGGAGTCATTTCTGAGCCATTGCAAATCTTGAACACCAATATCGCCGTCTATATCGGGATTATCTATGCCTATTTGCCCTTTATGATCTTGCCGCTGTATGCGACCTTAGTGAAGTTAGATATGAGCTTGATTGAGGCTGCTTCGGATTTAGGATCAAGCCGGATTAACACTTTCTGGAAAATTACTTTTCCTTTATCCAAAAGTGGGGTGATTGCTGGATCGATGTTGGTATTTATTCCGGCAGTAGGCGAGTTTGTGATCCCTGAACTGCTCGGCGGACCAGATTCGTTAATGATAGGTAAAGTGTTGTGGCAGGAATTCTTCAATAACCGTGATTGGCCTATGGCCTCATCACTGGCGATTGTGATGCTGGCACTACTGATTATTCCTATTACCTTATTCCATCGCTATCAAGCACGTAGTTTGGAGAAAGACCTATGAAAAAGCTGAGTTTTTCTTCTGTAATGCTGTGGTTTGGGTTGTTCTTTTTATACGCGCCTATGCTGATTCTAGTGATCTATTCTTTTAACGAATCCAAGCTTGTGACAGTGTGGGGCGGTTTTTCACCTAAGTGGTACGGCGAGCTATTTGCCGATCAGCAGATCCTCGATGCCGTGTGGACCAGCCTAAGAATTGCGTTTTACAGCTCCACTATGGCGGTGATTATCGGCACTATGGCTGCCTTTGTGATGACGCGGTTTAAGCGTTCATGGGCCAAGCTCACCTTGTCGAATATGATCACAGCGCCTTTGGTTATGCCCGAGGTCATCACGGGTTTGTCATTACTGCTGCTATTTGTGCATTTGGCAGATCTTTTGGGGTGGCCGAAAGAGCGCGGCATGGTGACCGTATGGATTGCCCATTCGACCTTCTGTGCGGCCTATGTGGCTGTGGTGGTGTCTTCAAGATTGCGTGAGTTAGACATGTCAATCGAAGAGGCGGCAATGGATCTTGGTGCAACGCCGCTTAAGACCTTCTTCCTGATCACTGTGCCTATGATTTCGCCGGCATTAGTGGCGGGGTGGTTGTTATCCTTTAGTCTGTCACTCGATGACTTAGTGATTGCAAGCTTTGCCTCAGGCCCCGGTGCGACGACCTTACCTATGGTGGTGTTCTCCTCGGTGCGCTTGGGGGTATCGCCTAAGATCAACGCCTTGGCAACACTTATCATTCTGTGTGTGTCGTTAATCGCTTTCCTGTCGTGGTATATGGCAAGACGCGCCGAAAAACGTGAACGAATGCCGCTTAACTAACGTGTACTAACATGCCCAAATGAGGATTCCAGTGCTGAGATTCAAGAGCAGAGTGAGCAAGCACTGAGTCGAAATCTCGCGTGAAAAAGGATGGCCTTGATACCAAAGGCCATCCTTCTCCCTGCCCGCCAAGTCTTCTTATCTGTACCTCTACACTCAATTTTCAAATCTGTTTAAGGCATCAAGGATACTTTGTTTGAAATATCAAACATTGTGTAAATTATTGTGCTTTTATGGCTAGTGTTTCCCGATTTGAAGGTGTAGGATGTGATAGTTGTTTAAAATAATGAACATAAAAATCAAGGGAACATCATGTCAGCCATACCTCACACTGGATCATATTATGCGGCATCGGCCAACGATAAGGTTGAGCGCGCGCGTTTACAGGAATCGATTGAAGCCGATGTTTGTGTGATTGGTGCGGGGTATACAGGCCTGTCTGCCGCACTGCATTTACTCGAATCGGGTTTTAGTGTTGTGGTGCTCGAAGCGGCGCGAATTGGTTGGGGAGCCTCGGGGCGTAATGGCGGACAAATCGTCAACAGCTATAGCCGTGACATTGATACCATTGAAAAAACCGTTGGCAAAGAACAAGCCAAGCTCTTTGGTCAAATGGCCTTCGAGGGCGGACGCATCATCCGTGAACGTATTGCTAAGTACAACATTGACTGCGATCTCAAAGATGGCGGCGTATTTGCGGCGATGAACGAAAAGCAGATGGGACATTTACGCCATCAAAAGCAGTTATGGGAAAGCCATGGCCATGTTGGCAAGCTTGAGATGCTCGATGCAAACGGCATTCGAACTGTGGTAAATACTGAGCGCTATGTCGGCGGTATGTTGGACAAGAGCGGCGGTCATATTCACCCGCTGAATTTAGCCTTGGGTGAAGCCCGTGCAGTAGAATCCCTCGGCGGCAAGATTTTTGAAGACTCAGCGGTGCTGCGGGTCGATGAAGGCGATAGCCCTGTCGTACACACCGCTAAGGGCAGTGTAAAAGCCAAGTTTGTGGTGGTGGCAGGTAACGCTTACCTCGGTAAACTTATGTCTGAATTGCAAGCTAAATCAATGCCTTGCGGTACACAAGTGATCACCACAGAGCCCTTGGATGAAGAGCTAGCTGCAAGTCTGTTGCCCCAAGACTACTGCGTCGAAGATTGTAACTATCTGCTTGATTATTTTAGGCTGTCTGGCGACAAGCGCCTGATCTACGGCGGTGGTGTAGTGTATGGTGCCCGCGATCCTGCGGATATTGAATCCCTGATTATCCCGAATATGCTCAAAACCTTCCCACAGTTAAAAGGGGTTAAGGTTGATTATGCTTGGACGGGTAACTTTTTATTGACCTTATCGCGTCTACCACAGGTCGGTCGTATTGGTAAAAATATCTATTACTCACAGGGTTGTAGCGGCCATGGCGTTACTTATACCCACTTGGCAGGCAAGTTAATTGCCGAAATGCTCAATGGTCAAGCCAAGCGTTTCGATGCTTTTGCGGCGCTGCCTCATTATCCCTTCCCCGGCGGACACGCCTTACGTGTGCCTTTTAGTGCGTTGGGGGCATGGTATTACAGTCTAAGAGACAAATTAGGTATTTAATTTGAATTTTTTATACGAGGTAAGGCATTACCTCGCAGCGAGAGGAATTTCCAGTGTTGTTAAAAGACCCGAGTCTGCTGCGTCAGCAATGTTATATCAATGGTCAGTGGTGCGATGCGCAGTCAAAAGAAACTGTCGCTATCGCTAATCCCGCGACGGGCGCGGTGATCGCAAGCGTCCCTGTGATGGGGCAAGCCGAAACGCAAGCGGCGATTGCGGCAGCTGAAGCGGCGTTGCCTGCATGGCGAGCACTTACTGCAAAAGAGCGTGGTGCCAAGCTGCGTCGCTGGTTTGAATTACTCAATGAAAACAGTGATGACTTAGCGTTAATGATGACCACTGAGCAGGGCAAACCCCTTGCCGAAGCTAAGGGGGAAGTCACCTACGCCGCCTCCTTTATCGAATGGTTCGCCGAAGAAGCGAAACGCGTCTATGGCGATACGATTCCTGGGCATCAGGGCGATAAACGCATCATGGTGATCAAGCAGCCCGTGGGCGTGACCGCGGCTATTACCCCTTGGAACTTCCCAGCGGCGATGATTACCCGTAAAGCCGCGCCAGCACTGGCTGCGGGTTGTACTATGGTGGTGAAACCTGCGCCGCAAACGCCTTTTACCGCATTAGCCTTAGCCGTGCTGGCCGAGCGCGCCGGGATCCCCGCTGGGGTATTCAGTGTGATCACCGGTGATGCTATCGGCATTGGTAATGAGATGTGCAGTAACCCAATCGTGCGTAAGTTGTCTTTCACCGGCTCGACCCAAGTGGGCATTAAGTTGATGGAGCAATGCGCGCCGACGCTGAAGAAATTATCTTTAGAATTAGGCGGCAACGCGCCATTTATCGTATTCGATGATGCCAATATCGATGCGGCGGTTGAAGGCGCCATGATCGCTAAGTATCGCAATGCGGGGCAAACCTGTGTCTGCGCTAACCGCATTTATGTTCAGGAGGGCGTGTATGATGAATTTGCTCGCAAGCTCAGCATTGCCGTGGGCAAATTAAAGGTGGGCGAGGGGATTACTGAAGGCGTCACTACGGGACCGCTTATCAATCGCGCGGCGGTAGAAAAAGTCCAGAGCCACCTTGAGGATGCGCTCAGTAAAGGGGCGACAGTAGTCGCGGGCGGTAAGCCCCATAGCTTAGGCGGCAACTTCTTCGAGCCCACGGTACTGACGCATGTCGATAGCAGTATGCGCGTGGCCCGTGAAGAAACCTTTGGCCCACTGGCGCCGCTGTTTAAGTTTACCGATGTGGACGATGTGATTAAGCAAGCCAATGATACCGAGTTTGGGTTAGCGGCTTATTTTTATGGCCGTGATATCTCCTTAGTGTGGAAAGTGGCCGAGGCATTGGAATACGGCATGGTAGGTGTCAACACTGGGTTGATCTCCACCGAAGTCGCGCCGTTTGGCGGAATGAAATCCTCAGGGCTCGGCCGAGAAGGCTCTAAGTTCGGTATCGAAGAATATTTAGAAATCAAATATATCTGTATGTCTGTTTAAGTGACTGACGCTTGACAGGCAATGCGACTTCAGCAAGTTGGGAATGCAAGTAAGGAACACAAAATGAGCACAACTAATGATTCATTAATGGCACGTCGCCAAGCCGCTGTAGCTGGTGGAGTGGGTCAAATTCACCCAATTTTTACTGCCCGCGCTGAAAACGCGAGTGTGTGGGATGTTGAAGGTCGAGAGTTTATCGACTTTGCAGGTGGTATTGCTGTGCTCAACACTGGGCATTTACATCCTAAGGTTAAGGCGGCTGTTGCGGCGCAGCTTGAGGACTTCTCCCACACCTGTTTTATGGTGCTGGGTTATGAAAGCTATATTCAAGTCTGTGAAAAACTGAATCAGTTAGTGCCGGGGGATTTTGCCAAGAAGACGGCCTTATTCACCAGCGGCTCAGAAGCGGTTGAAAATGCAGTTAAAGTTGCTCGAGCATATACTAAGCGGGCGGGCGTGATTGCCTTTACCTCGGGTTATCATGGTCGCACTATGGCGGCACTGGCGTTAACGGGAAAGATCGCGCCTTACAGTAAAGGCATGGGGTTAATGTCGGCGAATGTGTTCCGCGCTGAGTTTCCCTGTGCGCTACACGGCGTGTCCGATGATGATGCGATGGCCTCTATCGAACGTATCTTTAAAAATGATGCCGAGCCGAGCGATATTGCCGCAATTATTCTCGAACCTGTGCAGGGCGAAGGCGGGTTTTATGCCGCTTCGCCAGCCTTTATGCAACGTTTACGCGCACTGTGTGACCGCGAAGGCATTATGCTTATCGCCGATGAAGTGCAAACGGGGGCGGGTCGCACGGGGACCTTCTTCGCGATGGAGCAAATGGGCGTGAGCGCCGATATCACCACCTTTGCTAAATCCATTGCTGGTGGTTTCCCACTCTCAGGTATTACGGGTAAAGCTGAAGTCATGGATGCTATTGGTCCCGGTGGCCTTGGCGGCACCTACGGCGGTAACCCACTGGCCTGTGCGGCGGCGCTTGCCGTACTTGAGGTGTTTGAAGAGGAAAAACTGCTTGAGCGTGCCAATGCGATTGGCGAGCGGATTAAGTCGGCGTTAAATACCATGCAAGTCGAACATCCACAAATTGCCGATGTGCGTGGTCTAGGGGCGATGATCGCCATTGAATTAATGGAAGAGGGCAAACCTGCACCTCAGTACTGTGCTCAAATCTTAGCCGAAGCAAGAAACCGAGGATTGATTCTCCTCTCCTGCGGCACCTACGGAAACGTGCTGCGGATTTTGGTGCCATTGACAGTGCCAGACGAGCAGCTTGGAGCGGGGCTGGGCATTCTTAAAGCCTGCTTCGATGCCGTGTTAAAAGGTTAACAGAGATAAAAAATCCCGCTTAGGCGGGATTTTTTATGGCGTGGTTTAACGCTTAATTTCCTTTCATTTCCATCAGGATTTGCAGTGCTCGCTCACGTTTGTCCTGATCATACAAATCGTTGGTAAAGATAAACTCATCGACACCCAGCTCCTTCACTATCATCTCTAAGCGGTGCTTGATGGTGGTGGGGCCACCGGTGACGGATAAGCCTAAGAAGTTATCGACATAGGTTTTTTCCTGCTCGCTCCATAGGCCATCCATGCTATGCACGGGGGGCTTTAACCAAAGCGCCTCACCACGGATTAGCGCAAGTACCCGTTGCTTGGAGGTGGTACTCAAGTATTCGGCTTCGGCGTCTGTCTCGGCGGCGATAAGCGGCAGGCCAAGCATGACATAGGGCTTATCCAACACCTTAGATGGCTTAAAGTCGCGGCGGTAAATCTCAATCGCATCGTAGAGGAACCTTGGCGCAAAATGCCCTGCAAAGACATAGGGTAAGCCGCGCTGTGCCGCAAGCTGGGCGCTAAACAGGCTAGAGCCGAGTAGCCAAATCGGTACATGGGTGCCTTCGCCGGGAATCGCTCTCACGGGATGATGGCCATTGTAGTCGCCGAGTAGGTTTTGTAACTCGCTCACCTCGGCGGGAAATTGCTCCGCACGGCTCATATCGCGGTTAAGGGCGCGACTGGTGATTTGATCGCTCCCAGGGGCGCGGCCAAGCCCTAAATCGATACGCCCAGGATAAAGACTCTCGAGCGTACCAAACTGCTCGGCAACCACTAGGGGCGCATGGTTGGGCAGCATAATCCCGCCCGCGCCGACGCGAATGCGTTTAGTATTTTCAGCAATAAAGCCAATTAGTACTGATGTCGCGGCGCTGGCGATACCGGGCATATTGTGGTGCTCGGCAAACCAGAAACGATTAAAGCCTAAGTCATCGGCCACCTTAGCGTATTGCAGGCTGGCGCGTAGCGTGTCTCTGATACTGGTGCCATAGCGAACAGGGGCAAGTTCTAACAGTGAAAAGGGAATATCCGCCAGGGGAGATTTAGCCGCGGGCACAGCCTGCGATGGGATGACAGATGATGTGGATGTGGATGATGTAGCCATAAATTAAGCGCCTCTTTGCGTGTGTCAGCTCTGTCGCAACGGCCTTATTTGGTGTCCCACGGATGAATGTGGTGGGCGCTAAAGCGATTGTTCTGTCAGTGCTGATTGAGTCTTACCCTAGGATATGGTGACGTATCAACGATAAACAAGCTCAAGGCTTTAGCTTAACACTGAGTTAAAATTGGAACCGAACATCTTAGTTTTGCAAACAGGGGTGAAAGCCTTATCCCAAGCCGATGCATGAAAAATCAGCACAGAAAGTTCAGATTGTTTGGTGATGAGCAGTAACCTAAAGGTATAAAAAAACTGCCGCAAGCGGGGCTTGTCGGCAGTTTTTATCGCTCACATATCACTTATGTGAATGAAGGATTATTGCTCGGCTTTCACATCACGTAGTGATGCCGCCGCGTTATCTTCAATGCTGTTATGGGCGTGATGACTTTCTGTCAAACGGCGCATCAGTGGTAATACGGCTAAGGCGATAAAAGTACAGACCACGGCCGCAATACCTAATTTATTGAATAGATTGGTATAGACGGGCAGAGTTTGCAGTGGATCGACTAAGTCCTGTGGCACGCTGGCAAAGTTAGCCACAACGCCGCCCAAGTACTGGGAAATCCCCGATGCCACGAAATACGCGCCCATCATAAAGCCGCCCATACGAGCCGGTACGTAGCGAGCGATCATGGCTAAACCAAGACCACTGACCAGTAATTCACCCAAAGAGTAAGAAGCGTAACCCCAAATCATTACCCAAGAAGAGGTTTTACCCTCAACGGCAAATTGACCTGCAAATCCATAGATAAAGAAGCCAATCGCGACAACCGCAAAACCTAAGGCAAACTTAGCGGCAATCGAAAAGTCTTTATTATTGCGACCAGCCCAAGAATAACTCCAAGCTAAAACTGGGCTTAACACCATGATCCAGATTGGGTTCAGTGCTTGGAACTGTGCAGGAGACCAAGTCCATAAATGGGTACCAAAGACTTGGAAATCCCAATCGACGTTACGCAGCGCAAACAGGGCCAGCGAAGTCGACATTTGTTGATAGAAGATAAAGAAGAAGACGGTTTGCACTGTGAGGATAAGCGCTGCGATAAGGCCTGCACGCTCACTTGGCTCACTGGTACGAATTAAGTGGAAGAAAATCCCTAATACTGCCACACCCGCGGCATACACGAATACTCGGGCAACATCTTCATATTCAAGAATGATGGCCGAAGCAACAACGGAAAGTGCCGCTAATATCAATACGATCGCAAGATTCTTTTTGTTGACGGGGCGAGTATCAGGCTCTGAACCATAGTTGGCGAGGCTCTTATACATCAGGGCATAGTTACCTAAGCCGACGATTAGGCCCACACAGCACACGGCAAAAGCGGCATGCCAGCCAAATTCGTTACCATATTGCGCGTTAACATAGTCCTTAATCCAAGGCGTTAACAGCATAGAGAAAGTCGAACCTACGTTTACCGCCATGTAGTAGATGGTAAAGGCGCTGTCGATCTTAGAGTCATCACCTTCGTAAATCTTACGGACTAAGTTACCGGCATTGGGTTTAAATAGGCCGTTACCGACCACAATCACCCCAAGAGCGGAGAACATAAACCAAGTGTTTTCGGTCGGCACTGTCATCAGGGCATAGCCGACAGATAAAATCCCCGCACCGAGCAACATAGTGCGTTTGGTGCCGAGAATTTTATCCCCAACCCAACCACCGATGGCTGGCGACACGTAAATCAGCGCCGCACAGGCACTCCAAACTAAGTTTGCACGGGAGTCATCAAAGCCAAGACGCTGCACCATAAAGTACACGATCAGCGCTTGCATGCCGTAATAACCAAAACGTTCCCATAATTCGATAAGTGACACAGTCATAAACGAATGTGTCTTGCTTACCTGATTGGTACCAAGAGTCATAAAGCTTGCTTCCGTTATTGTTGTTTTGTGTTTAAGGCCAAGAGTATAAGGCGATAGCCTGCGCAAACCAATGCCACAACGCCAAAGAATAGACTTTGTTACAAATGAAATAGGGGTTTTTAATCTGGAATTAATTTTTGTAAAAAAGTGTGGCTCGCTAATCTTTGTGGTTTGTGAGTTTGGTCATATTTGCGTTCATCGATTTGGGATAAATATCAAATTGCCACCTATTGGGATAAAGGTCGCAATTGGCCCTAAATCTGTCGGTGAAAAGTTTTACTTATAGTTAACAATTCACTATCTTAAAGACTGGTAATCCCGACGCAGAGTGCTATTTTTTAAATTAGTCAGCAAAAATAAAAATGAACTAGATCAAAATAATTAGGCTCTTGACCTTATATTTGGAGTTTACTCGATGAAGCATTTGTCCATCAGTACTAAGTTGTTGTGGATCACTTCCGCCTTATTTCTCTCAATAGTGGCTATTCTCTCCATCAGTCTATGGTGGACCCTCTCGGATCAAAATGCTGAACTTTCCTATCAGGTTCAAGAAACATTGCAAAAGGAGACCCACGATAAGCTTGAAGCGCGAGCGGGCGAATATGGCGAAATGGTCGCAGGTTTTATCAACGAAGCTTACCGGATCCCTTATTCCTTTTCAGGCATACTTGAAAGCACGTCAGAAGAATTGCCACTCAAGCGTGATCGTTTAGAACTCGCTGTGGCTGCTGTGTTAAAGAAAAATACGCAAATCTCGTCAATGTATGCCCAGTTCGAAGCTAATGGGTATGATGGACTCGACAGTGAATTTTTAAATGTTAATGTCAGCCATAGTGTTGCTTCATCTGGGGCATTGGAGGTGTATTACACTCGCAATGATGATGGCACAGTTGAACATAACCAAGTTGATGATTCATCGGAAAAATATAAAACAACTCTCAACGAATTTGGTATACGAGATGCTGAATGGTTTTTATGTGCAAAGGAGACCTTAAAGCCTTGTTTAATGGAACCTTATCTCTACGAAATCACCCCTGGCAATACAGCGTTAATGACGTCGTTAACGGTTCCTGTACTTAAGCATAAACAATTTATTGGTGTGGTTGGGGTGGATCTCAACCTACCAGTATTCCAAGTGTTAATTGATAAACTGTCTAAAAGCCTTTATGACGGCCAAGCTAAAGTGACTTTGCTCAGTACCCGTGGTTTAGTGGTTGCCGCAAGCCACTACAGTAAAAAGGCGCGTCCGTTAGCCGAGTCTATTGACCCCAAATTGGCAACACAAATTGTTGGATTGCATAAAAATGGCGGTTACATGGCAAATGACGATGAAATTATCGTCGCCTATCCGATTAATATTCCCCTTGCCAACGCAGAGTGGTCACTTGCGATTCAAGTCCCTAAATCAATGGCACTCAAGAGTTCGATTCAACTAAATGAAACAATGGACGAAATGGCAACATCACTTGGCAGCATCTTATTGATTGTTGGCCTAGCGGTTTCCATTCTAGCGGTTGTTACCATCAGCATAGTGATCCGCAGCGTGATTGCACCACTCAAAGTCATTCAGGGCCGCGTTGAAAATTTAGCCAGTGCCGATGGCGATTTAACTCAATCGATTGAAGTCGATTCACACGCAGAACTTATCGCTCTGGGTAAAGGATTTAATTCCTTTATCAATAAACTTAAGGATTTAATCTCCGAGCTTAAAGCGTTGGCAGGGCGGACACAGGAGGAAAGTTTATCCTCTGCAAAAATTGCAGAATTAACCCGCGATAGCGTACATCGTCAATATGGTGAGATTGAGAGTGTTGTGACTGCGGTTAATGAAATGAGTGCTACAGCCCTTGAGGTTGCCAAAGCTTCTGAACAAACCGCTGCCGAAACGGAGGCTATGTCACGCAATGTGCGTCTCAGTGAAGAGAGTCTGACTAAAGCGATGGATTATGTGACTACTATGTCGCAAGAGTCTATGCAGGCTAAAGTCGCCGTCAGTAAAGTGGCTGAAAGTAGCACTAATATTAGCCGTATCCTCGAAGTGATTAGCTCCATTGCCGCGCAAACAAACTTACTCGCTTTAAATGCGGCTATTGAGGCTGCTCGCGCAGGTGAGCAAGGACGGGGTTTTGCGGTGGTTGCCGATGAAGTAAGGGCACTTGCCTCCAAAACCCAAAGCTCCACTGACGATATTAGCGTGCTGATTGATGCGCTCCAAAAAGAGGTTCTTAGTGCATCGGGGATTATTGATAAAGGTGCTGAGCGTGCACAAATGGCCGTTTCGCAAACGGAGCAAGCGCTTACCTCCCTTAATTCTATGGTTAGCCAGATTGAGGAGATTTCAGCGCAAGTGACCCATATTGCTGCGGCGGCAGAGGAGCAAAGTGCCGTTACTGAAGAGGTTAATCGAAATATTACTGGCATATCCGACTCAGCCTCTGAACTCGCTCGTCTTGCAGGCGAAGCACAGCAAAGCAGCGTCGTTCTCGCCGAGCTGGTGAAACAACAACATCAGCAATTAGGTAAGTTAAAAACCTAACCAGATGGTCAGCCTCCTGCTATTTAAGGTCTGACAGGCTTTCTAACCTTATCAAGGCGCTAACGTGGTTATCAGTTAGCGCCTTTGTTTTTGCTTTAATTGGGCCATTACCTAAAGGGACAAATCGAAATCGCGTTTGAGTTAGTTATCGGGAATGAGTCGCGTTGGTATGAGTGAGTGTCGACAGATTGCAGAAACAAAAAAGCCCATTATTAAATGGGCTTTTTTGTTGAATTTGGTGGTGGCCCCTCACGGACTTGAACCGTGGACCTAACGATTATGAGTCGTGTGCTCTAACCAACTGAGCTAAGGGGCCTACTAAAGGCAATCGTCATCACCTAAAGCGAGTGGCAGTATACTAAGCTTGTTTGCGCTTGTCACCCGTGTTTTTCGATGAAATTCACCGAATTGATTCAATTGGTTATCTGTTAATCAACAGTTGTTTCTGCAAAGGTTTTTTGCCGTGCGATTCATGGTGCAAGGTAATTTAACTCTCTGATTTTGAAAGGGGGTTGAGCTGTATATTGTGCTGGTTTGTTACTCGTTAACTGAATGATGGCGAAAAAAGCCCCGCAGTGCGGGGCTTAGGCTTAATATTTGACACTTATCTATTCGTCTAAGAAGGACTTTAAGATTTCTGAGCGTGAAGGGTGACGCAGTTTACGCAGCGCTTTTGCTTCAATTTGACGGATACGTTCACGGGTTACGTCAAATTGTTTGCCCACTTCTTCTAGCGTGTGGTCGGTGTTCATGTCGATACCAAAACGCATGCGCAGTACTTTGGCTTCACGGGCTGTTAAGCCTGCTAATACCTCATGGGTAGCGCTCTTCAAGCTTTCGCTGGTGGCGCTGTCCAGAGGTAATTCGAGGGTGGTATCCTCGATAAAATCGCCTAAATGCGAATCTTCATCGTCACCGATTGGGGTTTCCATGGAGATCGGTTCTTTAGCGATTTTCAGTACCTTACGGATTTTGTCTTCCGGCATCATCATTCGCTCTGCCAATTCTTCAGGTGAGGGTTCGCGGCCCATTTCCTGTAGCATTTGGCGAGAGATACGGTTCAGCTTGTTGATGGTTTCGATCATGTGTACTGGAATACGGATCGTACGGGCTTGGTCCGCGATTGAGCGGGTGATTGCCTGACGGATCCACCAAGTCGCATAGGTCGAGAATTTGTAACCACGGCGATATTCAAATTTATCAACAGCCTTCATCAGACCGATGTTACCTTCTTGGATTAAGTCCAAGAATTGCAGACCGCGGTTGGTGTATTTCTTAGCGATAGAAATTACCAGACGTAAGTTTGCCTCAACCATTTCTTTCTTCGCACGACGAGCTTTAGCCTCACCGATTGACATACGGCGGTTAATATCTTTAATCGCGGCAATAACTAAGCCTGTTTCTTCTTCGATGGCGGCCAGTTTGCTACGGCAGCGCTGCACGTCATCCTCAACCATTCTTAAGCCTTCGGCATAAGGTTTGTTTGAGGTTTTTTCTGCATTAAACCAATCGAGGTTGGTTTCGTTACCAGTGAAGAACTTTACAAAGTTTTTCTTTGGCATTTTGGCTTGTTCGACGCAAAGCTTCATCAGGAGACGCTCTTGCACGCGAACACGGTCCATCATCGAACGCATACTTTTCACTAAGCGGTCAAATTGCTTAGGTACTAGGCGGAACTCTTTAAAAATCTCACCGATCTCAAACAGTGCTTTGATCGATTCTGGATGTTCACGGCCTTTGGCTTCGATGATTTTGAGCGCGTTTTCGTAGGCGGTTCTTAACTGGCTAAAGCGTTCACGAGCCTCTTCAGGATCGGGACCTTTATTACCATCATCATCGCCGTCGGCATCACCGTCTTCGTCTTCCTCGTCTTCCTCATCATCTTCATCTTCAAGATCTTCTTCTGATAATTCAGAACCGATGTGAGTAGCGGTTGGGCCTAAGTCTTCTTCGTCAGGGTTAACAAATCCAGAGATAATATCAGACAGGCGCAGTTCATCGGCTTCATACTGGTCGTATTGCTCAAGGATCATGGCGATCGCTTGTGGGTATTCGGCTACTGAGCTTTGAACTGTGTTAATGCCTTCTTCGATGCGTTTGGCGATAACGATTTCGCCTTCACGGGTCAGCAGTTCAACGGTACCCATTTCGCGCATGTACATACGCACAGGATCCGTGGTGCGGCCAAGCTCACTTTCTACCGTGGCAAGGGCGGCGGCTGCTTCTTCTGCTGCATCTTCGTCTGTGTTGTCTTCCGACATCATCATGTCATCGGCATCGGGAGCCTCTTCGAATACCCGAATACCCATGTCATTTATCATCTGGATAATATCTTCGATCTGGTCAGAATCGACCATGTCTGCAGGTAAGTGATCGTTCACTTCTGCATAGGTTAAGTAACCTTGCTCTTTACCTTTGGCAAGCAACAGCTTGAGTTGCGACTGCGGAGTATGATCCATAGATATCATCCAAGTTGGGAAACTGTTACAACGACGGACAGTTAGCTCGTGCTAAGTGCCGCGCAAATCGTCAATTATAGCCATGTGCACTTACCTGTGCTAGTCACTGGGATACTGAATGAGGACATTTTTGCCTCAGTTTAGTCCTTTCATGACTGAGATCAGCTTCTGCAGCTGGATCTTTTCTTCCTTAGTATGGGTCTGTTTTAGACTCAATTCCTGATATCGTTGTTCAATATATTGATTGTTCAACCAAACCAGGGTCTGTTTAAACTTTTCGAGCAAGTTTTCTTCCGCCACTTGATGGTCCCATTGGGCTAATTTATGCAGCGTCCCGCTGTGGGGGCTGTCTCTGAATTGCTCAAGTAGTTGTGCGCTGTTTAACTTATGCTCTCGAGTTAACGCCAACAGCAATGGCAGCAAGTCGATGCCTGGCATTTGCAGATGGTTTAATGCTGGTTGCGGAGATAACCCCAGTCCCAGCTCGGGATGCTGTACTAACAAGGCGATGGCAAGTCGTAATGGTGTACCGCGTCCTTTGAGTCCCGTTGATGCTGTGGGCTTAGTTTGTTTGACACTAAAACCCAGTTTTTTCTTCATATCGTCTGAGCTGTTCATTCCTAACTTATGAGCTAAGCTCTCAAGTAGGAGGTTTTGCAGCACAGTGTCTTGAATTTTTTCAATTAGGCCAAAGGCTTGTTTGGCTAAATTACCTTTATCGGTACCGTATTTCGTCGTTAATGTATCAAACAAAAATTCGGGCAGGCTGATAGCACTGTCCATCAGTTGCTCGAATGCGTCTTTACCAATCTTGCGAACCATAGAATCTGGATCTTCAGATTGCGATAAAAACATAAAACGTACTTTATCCCCGGGTTTTAACAGGGGCAAGGCAGTTTCTAAGGCGCGCCAGGCGGCCTCATTACCGGCTCTATCGCCGTCGTAGCAGCAAATGACTTCTTTAGCACTACGCAGCAACAATTGAAATTGTTCAGCTGTCGTCGAGGTGCCAAGCGATGCAACCGCATAATCAACACCATATTGGGCTAGGGCAACGACGTCCATATAGCCTTCGACAATCAGTATTTTGTCTGGATCACGATGACGTTGCTTTAGCTCGTATAGCCCGTAGAGTTCATTGCCCTTATGAAATATGGGCGTTTCTGGCGAATTCAAGTACTTGGGGGTGCCATCTCCCAATACTCTGCCACCAAATCCAATCACACGACCACGGCGGTCGCGAATGGGAAACATCAGGCGGTCACGGAATCTGTCGTATCTTTTACCGCTGTCATTGCTGATCAGCATGCCAGCGGTCAGGAGTTTATCCTGTGCATCTTGACTGTGTCGGTAGCGGCTTAATAAGCCATCCCAACCGTCGGGTGCAAAACCAATCCCAAAATGCTCAACAATATCATCGGATAATCCGCGATAGGCGAGGTAGTCGATGACTTTTTGTTTGTCTTGGTGTTGTCTTAACTGGGTTTGAAAAAAGCGACTCGCTTCTTCCATTAATTGGTAGAGATCACGGCTTAGGCCATCGTCTTGGCGTTTACCCGTGCCTTGTTCTCTTGGGACTTCTAAGCCCAGTTGTCCGGCAAGATCTTCAATAGCATCGATAAAATCGAGTCTGTCGTACTCCA
Organism: Shewanella sp. LZH-2; assembly: GCF_016859145.1. Classification (NCBI taxonomy): domain Bacteria; kingdom Pseudomonadati; phylum Pseudomonadota; class Gammaproteobacteria; order Alteromonadales; family Shewanellaceae; genus Shewanella; species Shewanella sp. LZH-2. The sequence continues at coordinate 3,363,875 of NZ_CP069350.1, read as the reverse complement.
TCACAAAATCGATGGCATTGCCGTGGGCGCCGCAGCCAAAACAATGATAAAACTGTTTATCGCGGCTAACGGTAAACGAAGGTGATTTTTCACTATGAAAAGGACAACAGGCCGAGTAGTTTTTACCCGCCTTTTTCAAGGGCACCTTGCGGTCGATAAGTTCGACGATGTCGGTGCGAGCGATTAGCTCATTGATAAAATCACGAGGTATTGCCATTGAGTGCTTAAAATCTCGCCTTGCGCGAATTTAAACAAACAAGCCGCGCATAGGCACGGCTTGTTCATACATTGAAACGCTAATTATTGCAATTTTGCACGGATCATAGCGCCGATAGCGCCCATGTCTGCACGTCCTTGAACTTTAGGTTTTAATGCTCCCATTACTTTGCCCATATCCGCCATGGAGGATGCGCCTATTTCAGCAATAGCAGCATCGATGAACGCGGCAATTTCCGCCTCAGAGAGGGGAGTAGGCAGGAAAGTTTCAATAACTTGAATCTCTTCTGCTTCTGCTGCGGCCAACTCGCTACGACCCGCTGCTTCATATTGAGCAATCGAATCGCGACGTTGTTTCACCATTTTGGTTAAGACAGCTATAACCTGCTCATCATTCAGAGTTTCGCGGGTATCCACTTCAATCTGTTTGATGGCTGCAAGTGCCATACGAATAGTGCTCAGTCTCGCCTTCTCTTTGGCGATCATGGCCTGTTTCATATGGTCTTTTAGCTGATCAATTAGGCTCATAAGAGATTAGTATAAACGTACGCGACGTGCGTTTTCGCGAGAAAGCTTTTTAGCTAAACGTTTAACTGCAGCTGCTTTTGCGCGCTTACGAGCAGTAGTTGGCTTCTCGTAGAATTCACGAGCACGCACGTCGGCTAAAATACCAGCTTTTTCACAAGAGCGCTTGAAACGACGCAGAGCTACGTCGAATGGTTCGTTTTCACGTACTTTAATAATTGGCATACGCCATCACCCCTTAGGTGTAGGTTGTCTGGTTCAATGACTTGAACCAAGTGTATTTAAAATGGTGCGGAATTTTATACCGAGACCACTAGGCTTGTAAAGCCCTAATCATTTCAGCTTGGTTTGGGGGGCTGAATAACGTGATTGTCGGCTGGAGTAATTGTCATCATACAGGTAGAATTAGCGCCCTTTAAACGTTTTGATTTGAGGCACCATGCGGGTTCTAGGTATTGAGACATCCTGTGACGAGACAGGTATTGCCGTTTATGACGATAAGCTGGGGTTACTTTCCCATGCGTTATATAGTCAGGTTAAGTTGCATGCGGATTATGGTGGCGTGGTGCCTGAACTAGCCTCCCGCGACCATGTGCGCAAAATTGTCCCGCTGATCCGCCAAGCGTTGAAAAACGCCAATACCGACATTGCCGACATCGACGGTATCGCTTATACCAAGGGCCCTGGATTAATTGGGGCTTTATTAGTGGGCGCCTGTGTTGGTCGCTCGCTAGCCTTTGCATGGAACAAGCCCGCCATCGGTGTTCATCATATGGAAGGGCATTTGCTGGCACCTATGCTTGAGGAAGATGCTCCGGAGTTTCCTTTTGTTGCACTGTTGGTGTCAGGCGGTCATTCCATGTTGGTCAAAGTCGATGGTATTGGCCTTTATGAAGTATTAGGTGAGTCGGTAGATGACGCTGCCGGTGAAGCCTTCGATAAAACGGCCAAGTTAATGGGGCTGGATTATCCTGGTGGCCCACGCTTAGCCAAACTTGCCGCCAAAGGCGAGCCTGCTGGTTATCAGTTCCCGCGTCCAATGACAGATAGGCCTGGGCTTGATTTTAGTTTCTCCGGCCTTAAAACCTTTACCGCCAATACCATTGCCGCTGAACCTGATGATGAGCAAACCCGCGCCAACATCGCCCGAGCTTTTGAAGAAGCGGTTGTAGATACCTTAGCGATTAAATGTCGCCGCGCCTTAAAACAGACCGGTTATAACCGTTTAGTGATTGCCGGTGGCGTGAGTGCCAATACCCGCTTACGGGAAACGCTGGCTGAGATGATGACCTCTATTGGTGGTCGCGTTTATTATCCTCGTGGTGAATTTTGTACTGATAATGGCGCCATGATTGCCTTTGCTGGATTACAGCGTTTGAAGGCTGGGCAGCAGGAAGACTTAGCAGTAAAAGGTCAACCGCGATGGCCGCTCGATACTTTGCCGCCTGTTGCTTGATATTCTGCGAGTTAATCTAAATAAAAACAGTGCATTAAGCACTGTTTTTATTTATGTATGATAATGCTCAAATGGCTTAGGGCGGAGGAGGACGCTTTTTACGTGATACCTTAGATTCTTCCCCTTTGAGAAGTCGCTGAATATTCTCTTTATGGCGAATGATTATCAGGGTCGAGAGCATCGCAACTGGAATGGTAAACCTATCGTCAAGCCACCAAGTATAAAGTGGTGCAAGCAATGCGGTAATAATGGCAGCAAGGGAAGAGTAGCGGCTAATCAAGACTAAGACGACCCAGGAAGCCATCAAGCAGATGGCCAAGTCATCACCAATTGGCGCCATGGCTCCAAATGCTGTTGCAACGCCTTTGCCACCTTTAAAACCAAAAAAGATCGGATAGATATGGCCAAGACAGGCGGCGATTGCGATAAGGCCGAGGGAAATGGCGTCAATTCCCATTAAATAGGCAAGATACGTTGGTAGAGCACCCTTCAGCATGTCGAAAAATAACACCATGGCAGCCGAACTTGCGCCGCCAATGCGCAGCACATTGGTTGCTCCGGGGTTGCCCGATCCCTGCGTTCTTGGGTCGGGAAGGCCTCTTATCCTACACACTAGCACAGCACTTGAGACAGAACCGGCTAAATAGGCGGCCACAATCATCAAAAGTGTCAGTGTTAATTGACTCACATTGGTTTCCTTACACGTCTTAAGGTATTATCGCGCCACAATTTAACGGCCACTTGGCAAGCATTCAGTCATAAGCGATGGCGATTACGCAACTTATCCGGTTGCGATAGTTTCTGAACGAACAAATCCTTTTGGGCGTTATCCTACTTCGGATTGGCCCGAGTAGAAAGTAAATTAGTCGTTCAATTGAACGGTGGATTATACAGACTCTATGGCGTTTAGCTTATCAGACCTCATTGGTATGAGTGAGTAGGAATTAATATGGATAAAGTGCTTATTCGACAATTACGTATTGATACTGTGATTGGCGTCTATGAATGGGAAAAGAAAATTCACCAAAGCTTGTTTTTAGATCTGGATATGGCTTGGGATAATAAGGCCGCAGCGGTAACAGACGATTATCAATACGCGCTCTGCTATGAGACGGTATCGAATCGCCTGACTCAGCTCATTACCGAAAAGCCCATTGAGTTGATTGAGACGGTTGCCGAGCGGGTTGCCCAGTGTTTGCTGACCGAGTTTAAGGTGAGTTGGGTAAAAGTGGTGGTGATGAAGCCAGGTGCTGTCCCTTCAGCCGCTTCTGTTGGGGTTGAGATTGAGCGCTCACGTTAATTGAATCTTTAGATTCGGGTTTTCGGTTTGGACGGTTCGGACATTCGTATGGCACGTATATACATTAGTTTAGGTAGTAATATAGAACCCACTCGCTACCTTAAGGCGGGCTTGCTGTCCTTACGGGAATACTTTGGCCCGCTGCAACTCTCCTCAATGTACGAGAGTGAAGCGGTTGGATTTAATGGTACCAACTTTTTAAACATGGTGGTCTGTGCACAAACGAGTCTGAATATTGCTGAGGTAGTTGCGCAGTTTAAGCAAATCGAGCAAAATCACGGCCGGTTGGTGGGGGCCAAAAAGTTTAGTCCAAGAACCTTAGATATTGATCTGTTGCTTTATGATGATGTTGTTTGTCAAATCCCTGTGATACTGCCCCGAGCTGAAATCGTCAGCAATGCGTTTGTGCTTTGGCCTTTAGCGGAAATCGCCCCCAATTTGATTCACCCATTGCAGCTAAAAACCTATGCCGCAATGTGGGATGAATATGATAAAACGTCACAAAAGCTGTGGCCGGTGGCCTTTGAATGGCCTTTTGGACTGACTTTTTAATTGATTGATAGGATTGTCATGGATACGTTTCAGGTAATTATTTTAGCGTTAATTCAAGGATTAACAGAGTTCCTCCCCATTTCAAGTTCGGCGCACCTTATCCTACCTGCACAGCTTTTAGGCTGGGAAGATCAAGGGTTATCCTTCGATGTTGCCGTGAATACAGGTTCATTGTTTGCCGTAGTGATTTATTTTAGGCATGAACTTTGGGCTATGTTTAAGGCGTGGATTGCCAGCATGGTTAAAGGTCAGCATTCTGACGATAGCAAACTGGCATGGTGGATTATTCTTGCTACTTTACCTGCTGTATTTTTTGGTTTTATGGCCAAAGACTTTATCGAAACCCATTTACGCAATGCCGGCGTTATTGCTGTGACAACAGTGGTCTTTGGTTTGCTGCTTTGGTGGGCGGATAAGATATCACGCCGTGATTTGACGGTTTATCAAACGGGGTGGCGCAAGGCATTATTAATTGGTTTTGCTCAGGCGCTGGCGTTAATCCCGGGGACATCTCGCTCAGGTGCGACGATGACCGCCGCGCTGATGTTAGGTCTTAGCCGCGATGCTGCTGCGCGTTTCTCGTTTTTGATGTCTGTACCTGTCAGCTTAGGCGCGGCTATTTTAGTGGGTAAAGATTTGGCTGAAAGCCCGCTTCCCATTGACTATCAAGCGCTTACACTAGGCACTGTGATTTCTTTCGCTGCGGCTTATCTGTGTATACATTATTTCTTGAAAATCATTAGCCGCATGGGTATGACGCCTTTCGTTATTTATCGTCTTGCCCTTGGTGCTGTGTTGTGTGGATTTATCTTCTTATAATGCACTCGCTCTTTTGCCAAAAAATCGGGTCAAGTACCCGATTTTTGTGTTTTTAGGCATGAATTTTCGTATTTGGAGTTGTTTATGAGCCTTCAATATCAATGTCCTACATGTAGTTTGCCACTGATGCAACATCAGGCGTCCCAAGGTTTTTATTGTGCCAATAAGCACCACTTTGATAAGAATGAAGCTGGATATTGGGTGTTCACCAAGCCTGCTCGTCAAAAGCCGACGGGGGATAGTCGTCAACAGGTCAGAGCTAAACGTTTCTTACTCGAGTCGGGGATTTTTACGCCTTTAATCGACAAAATGGGTGAGATGATTGCTGCGCATTTGCAGGCTGATGATTGTTTGTTGGACTACGAGTGTGCTGAGGGCTTTTATTTACGTGCGTTATCTTCGTTGCTGTCAAGGCTGACAAATGGGATGAACGTCCACTACAGTGGCGTTTCGGATGCAGAAAATACTATTTTTGCTGCAGCTAAAGCGCAAACGCCAGCATCGCTCTATCTCAGTACATCCAAAGCGTTACCCTTTGCAGATAATTGCTTCGATTTTATTACTGTTGTCGATAAGCCGTTGAAGGGAAAAGAATGCGTCCGCGTGCTTAAAGAGCAAGGGCTTATGTTGCAGGTGATCCCAGGTGCTCGGCATTTATGGCAACTCAAGACACTCATTTATCCAGAACTCATTGAAAAATCAGTCCAAATAAATTTACCTACTGGGTTAATCGTAAAAGAGCAGCAGCGAGTGCAATTTAGTTTATCGATAACAGGTGAACAAGTTTTGGTATTGCTTGATATGACACCTTATGCGTGGCGTGCATCGGATAAAGTCAAACATCTTATTCGGACTCAAGTATTCAATAATCTAGAAATTGACTTTATTTTAGTCTTAGCACAAAAGTCTTTAATCAGATCTTAACTCGCTAAAATAAATAATCGTATTGGGTGTTTTTTAACCTATTCATAAGCTTAGGTATTCTATTTCTTGATGCTTCTGTAGGGTGAATAATGCAAGTGCATGATAATAATCGAGCTTTTATGTTGCTTTCATGTTAACCCAAGACTGCATGCCTTGAAGTTTGTATTTATTCAGCCGTCGTTCATTACAGATATAACCTTTTAACTGCTTTTGTCTCGCAAATTGCTTGAGTTTGCGCTGTTGTACTTTCATTAAAATACCCGTTAAGAGATTTAATAAAAATAACGTTTTTAGTGAGAACAGGGGAGAGGATTATGAAAAGTGAAAAATCGATTTTACGATGGATATACCAGTTTAAGAATGATTAATACTGGAAAGTCGTTTTCTTTCGATAAGAGTTTATCTTGATGTCAAGCTGAGAGTTTGGTTTGTGAAGCTAATAAGCATTAGCTAAATTTCAGCTATTCAACACAGCTTGACTTATTACGGAATTAGCTTGTGAAAGCTGACAATCAACCATAAAAAAAGGCTTGGATCGATGTGCTATTCGCTTTCATCTCTCTCAAGCCTTTGATCTTAACCTGATGAATTACAGGTTAATTACCTATCATTACTTCTTGTAACGAGAAGCAACGTTGTCTAGACGGTCGTTAGCGCGTTTAGCTTCTGCTTGTGCGTCCATAGCTGCTGCTTTAGCATCTTTAACGTCTGCAGACAGTTTGCTTTGCTCTGATTTCAGAGAGCCAACATCAGCTGACAATTGATCAACTTTGTTGCCCAGAGTTGCAACGCTTTCTTCCAGAGCAGTAGTGTTTGCACAACCACCTAGTAGGGCAGTCATTGCTAAACCAGCAATCATCAGTACTTTTTTGTTCATTGTAAAAAATCCCTTAAAATAGGTTGGATTTGAATGTTTCGTCACTTGGTAATCGAAACTGCCTAATTATGACATAGCTATTTTAATTTGCTACGAATATTAATGCGTTTAACCACTATAGACATATAAATTTTTTTTTAAAAGCGTTTTTTCCCGGTTATATCGTCATCTCTCATCGAAAAATGGTGTCCCATTTACTAGAAAGTGTTTATGTGTTTACAAAAAAATTACAATTTTATGGCGTCAGTTTGGCTTGTTGGTGTGGCCAGTTGAGTTTCACTTGCTCGACGTTATCAATCCGCCTCAAATTGAGCGCTTGTTTTATCTGTCCTCCCTGAAATCCTGCTGCGATGATGGCTTTTATATCCACATTATTAGCGGCTAAAAAACACGCATTAAGGTAGTCACTTTGCGGGTAGGCTTGATGCTCGAAGCCTGTGCGTCCTCGCATATCGGCGATACAAGCCAATAGGAGTTGATTTAGTCGTTCTGGTTTACGCCAAAAATCGGCTTTATCGAAGACTTTAACAATTGTCTCCGCTCTTAATTCAAATGCTTGGTGCACGTTTTGGTGCTGATCACTAACCAATAGAGCGAGGTCGCGATACTCGTTAGGGACTCGTAACCGTTCACACAGTTTTTTAATGATGGGTAATCCTTTTTGTCCATGGCCATGGTGTTTAGGCCAGTGTTCTTTGGGGCTTAATGCCTTACCCAGATCGTGCACTAAGGCTGCAAAGCGTACGGCTTTGTCTTGAGTCAGTAATGTTGCCTGTGTTAACACCATCAGAGTGTGCAGACCTGTATCTATCTCAGGGTGCCACTTTTCCGGTTGTGGGATGCCAAAAAGTGCATCAATTTCGGGGAATAGGATTTTCAATGCACCACATTGACGCAGCACTTGGAAAAAAATCTCTGTATTGGGGCCGCCGAGACTTTTATCGACTTCTTGCCAAACGCGCTCAGGCGTAAGCGCCGTTAACTCCTCGGTTTGGCTCATATGCTGCATCAAGGACATGGTTTCTTTGGCAATCTTGAAACCTAAACTATGAAAACGTGCGGCAAAGCGTGCCACTCGTAACACCCTTAAAGGATCTTCTGCAAAGGCTGTTGACACATGCCGCAGTTGCCGTGCCTGTATGTCCGCGACACCATTATAGGGATCATACAAATTGCCTTCTTCATCTTGGGCAATCGCGTTAATGGTGAGATCGCGTCTTAGCAAATCTTGCTCTAGGGTAACATCGGGACTGGCATAACAGCTAAAACCACCATAACCCAAACCCACTTTACGCTCCGTACGCGCTAACGCATATTCTTGCTGGGTTTTAGGGTGTAAAAAGACCGGGAAGTCTTTACCTACTTGGCGATAGCCCAATTGCTGCATTTGCTCAGGAGTAGCGCCGACAACCATATAATCTTTATCTTTTATTGGAAGGTTTAGCAGGCTGTCTCGTACAGCGCCGCCAACTAAGTAAATTTTCACAGGATTATTTTAGCGAGTGTGCCATAGGCATAGCTTATCATGATGATGCCATTGCAAGGCGAACTAGAGTGTAGATATTTATTAGAATGTCACATCCATGTTGCTGATGCTTTGACAATATCCTTTGGACGTTTTAACGTGGGGCGTTATTTTTAGCTTAGGATGATTGGTGGTATGTACAAGGCCTTTTATGGACTCAGTGATAACCCTTTTTCGATTGCACCCAATCCACATTATTTATTCTTGAGTGACAGACACAGAGAAGCCTTAGCCCATTTAACCTACGGGTTGGGTGAGACGGGTGGCTTTGTGTTACTAACGGGAGAGGTCGGCACAGGGAAGACAACAGTATCTCGTTGTTTACTAGGACAATTACCTGACAATACTGATACAGCATTTATTTTAAATCCTTCGCTGACTGAGTTGGAGTTACTCGCCACCCTATGCGATGAGTTGAAGATTAGTTATGGTGAAAATCCAACGCTCAAGCAACTGACTGACCATCTGAGCCGTTTTTTACTCGCCAATCATGAGAAGGGCCGCAATACCGTTCTCATCATCGATGAGGCGCAGCATCTGCGTGCCGAAGTATTAGAGCAATTAAGGTTGCTCACCAATCTCGAGACCGATACGAAAAAACTGCTGCAAGTCATTTTGATTGGCCAACCTGAACTCCAACTGCTACTCAAACGACAAGAACTGCGGCAATTAGCCCAGCGGATCACTGCTCGTTATCATTTATTGCCGCTAAATGAAGATGAAATTGCCCTTTACGTATTGCATCGTTTGCAGGTTGCTGGTCGTTTTGAACCTTTATTTACGCGAAAAGCCATTAAGGTACTGCATAAATACAGTGGTGGTATTCCTCGTCTCATCAACTTATTGTGCGAGCGAGCCCTTATGGCTGGGTATGCTCAATCTAAGGTGCCCATTGATCACCATATGGTGAGACAAGCGGCTGCTGAAGTATTAGGGGAGGAAGAACCGCAGCAGCATAAGTATCTGTGGCCAAGTGCTATCGCCGCCGCATTGGTACTAGCTTTTGGAGTATCCTATTGGTTGTTTACGGATAAACTCGCGGTTGCCAATGTGACGACTGAGCCTGTTATCCACGCCAAACAAACAGTTGTAACTGACAGTTCTGTTCAGCAAAGCCAAACGCCAGTAAATAATACTGAACCAGCACTCACTCAAGTGCAAAATACTGTTGTGGCGGCTGACCCAAGTCTGCGGGTATTACAGGAGGCTATCAAACAAAGTCGAAGTATTGATACCGCCTTTGCAGGTCTTTTTAATGTGTGGGGCAAAGTCCCATTTAAAGGCCTCACTGCCTGTCAGTCTGCACGGGAACAGGGGCTGTCATGTTATCAACAGCAGGGAAATTGGATGTCGATTACGCGGCTAAATTATCCTGCCGTTGTATATTTAGTTGATGATAATCAACAAGATTTTTATGGTGCTGTCATTGCAGTTGATAGTGATCAGCTATTGATGCAATTGGGCGAGCAGCAGCTTTGGGTTGATAGAGCTTGGTTCAATCAACACTTTAGCGGCACCTTTGAAATTCTCTGGCAGGCCCCCAATTTACCTATGCTGGAAATTAGCCAAAAATCGAGCCCTGGGCAATTACAGTGGCTGGAGAATGCGCTTGCCCATGTGGCTAAACGACCTTCACGCCGAGTCAGCCAATTTGATCTTAAGTTGGAGAATGATCTTAAAGCCTTTCAAAGCCAACATGGATTGAAGGCTGACGGTATTGCAGGCAATCAAACGTTAGTGAGACTGAATTTGTACTTAAGTGATCAAGGGCCGCGCCTAACCGATAATGGAGCCCAGAGTTAATGTCCATTTTACTCGACGCGGTAACCCGTAATAAACAACAGCAAGCTTCACCTTTACCCGATGCGGTACTAACGCCGAGGGCAAGTTATCCTGCGCCACGCAAGGCTTCTTTCCCTGCTGCAAAATTGTCGCTGCTTGCCGTTGCGATTACTCTTGGTATCGGTGTGGCATGGGGCGTTGCGCATTGGCAACAGGTCAATTCAATGATGCCCTTGAAGGCTAATGATGATAGTAGAAGTGATCTTCAAACGGGCACAGTGATAACTCAGCATGCTTCAAATACAGGTTCTGATAGCTCTGTCTCAACGAGTCAGGCTAACCGGACCGCATCCTTAAATGACCCAGTAAGTGCAGCCACTACGGTTGCCACACAGGAAGATACTGTTACTCAGGGGAACGCCGCAGGATTTCGATTAGCTGGGAAAGTCGCTTTGCCCAGGGAGCAGGTATTAAATGATGTGCCTTTAAGCGCCCAAGCTTATCCGAGCGTAGATTCGTCACAGGTTGTCGCTACAAATACCTCCTCAAATGCTGATCCTAGTTATGATGACTATCTTGCGACGTCAGCGGCCTTAGATGAAACAACTCGCGCCCAGCCATCATCTGCCGAAAATGGGGAGCTGGCGCAAGAGTTTGCCGATCCTGAACCAATAATGTTGGGGGCGAATGCTAATCGTCAAGGGTTAGCAACACTTGAGGCGCTGCGTCAACAAGTTAATGCTGCGGCGACGGATGTTGGCTTGGATACGGCGCAGAGTCGTCAAGATGATGAATTGGTCGCGACCTTCCAAGATGCACTGAAAGAGGTGGAATATGTCAAAGCGGCTAAAACACCTGTGACAGAGCCTAAGCTTGATCCTATCCCTAAAACGGAAAATGGCGATATTCCTAAATACGGGCAACTGCCTGCGGGATTACAACTACAAGTACCGGAATTTAATATTGTTGCCCATGTTTATTCGACGGATGCGAGTCAGCGTTGGTTAAACGTTGACGGTGCCGAGTTACAGGAAGGCGATATGATTGGTGGTAAGTTAAAGATCATTGCCATTCGTCCGCGGGATGTCGTTTTAGACATTCAAGGAACACAGTTTAGGGTTCCGGCGATGTAAGGCATTCTCTTAAGACAAAAGGCGCCTGTTGGCGCCTTTTGTTTATCGTTTTAAATTAAGCAAAGAAGTTATATGCGAGGAATAAAGTTAAGCCATAGCCAACACAGTAGCATAGGAATAGTGCAGGTACATATTTCAAGTAGCTTACAAAAGTGAGCTCTTTTACTTTGCTCATGGCGACGATACCCGCGGCTGAACCAATCACTAATAATGAACCACCTACGCCCACGCTATAGGTTAAGCCTAACCATTCTGGAGTGTTGAGTACAGGTTCTGCTTTTAATAGGGCAGCAGTGAGTGGCACGTTATCGATAAGAGCTGAACCCATGCCTGTGACAAAGTTTGAGATATTTGGATTAAATAGGGCATAGGCCTCGGTCAGCATATCTAAGGTGCCGATTTCTTTAAGCATGCCAACTAGCAATAAAATCCCTAAGAAGAATAACAAAGTGTCATATTCAACTTGGCGGATATATTCAAGGATCTTGATTTCTTCTTTATCGCTGCGCGTTGTATGACCAATCAGGAACATGATGGACAGACCGGTTAAGAAGGTCAGTACTGGAGGGATGCCAAACAAAATGTTGAGTAACATGGTCATTAAAATCGTGCAGAAGAACACGAGGGCAATCAGTAGATCAACCGTTTGATAACTATGTTTAATTGGGGTTGTTGAGACGATACCTTCAGCTTTTAGCGAAAAGAGCGTTGCCAGTAAAACGACACTCACGGCTGATGGGATGAACAGCATTAACAGTTCGGATATATGCACGTGACCCGCGAGGAAGATCATCAGGGTGGTGACGTCACCAGTGATCAATGCTACACCACCTGAGTTCACTGCGAAAATAATCAACACCGCCATTCTGCGACGCATCTGTTTATCGAGTTTGAAGGTGGTTAATAAGCCCAAAGAAACCAATGTAGCGGTGACGTTATCACAAAAGGCGGACAGAATTAGCGAGAATAATGCGACTTGTATCATCAATAACCGAACAGAAACCTTTTGTGGAAAGAGCTTCTGCACCATGATTTGAATCATACCTTTGGCGTTAAGATAGGCCACAAAGGTCATTGTCGACATTAAAAATAGCCACAAGGTGGCAATTTCAAGCAAGTTTTCATTGAGTTGATGAGCAACTAACTTCTCATGGCTAGGATCTCCAGCAGCCATGAATAGTGCTACCCATGAAATACAGCCAAAGAATAAGGTGGTTTTTGCTTTATTAAGGTGGGTTACTTCTTCAAAAATAATACTGAGCAATGCAAGCAGTGCCAGTATGATCAGAAAGGTATATAGCATAACTGCAATTCCAACTGCTGTTTTAATGTCGTGGCAGGCCAAAGGCGAGCTATTGAGTGGCATTATCAAGGCTTAATTAAGTTTGCCGTGTTAACGCGTGCGGATCAGAACATAATGGCGCGAATAACGCAACTGTTAGCTGTAACTCAGTTTTGTGTTGCTTTGTGATGTGTGTCTCAGCTGTTTGGGTGCATTTTTAGTTTTTAATACTGTATTGTGGTTTGCTATTGGTTTTTTATGTTGTTTGTTTCGGGTTGGTTATTGAGTGTAAAGTAAGATCTACGATTAAAGTCTAAACCGTTATTTTATCGATCCTGCAATTAATTTTTCTTTAGAGAGAAAATTCTGATTGAAAATTCAATGGTTCAAATAGATGCTGGATTTGAGTTTATTACCGACAATTGTACGGAATGTGCTGAGTGAGTCACAGATATGGCCACGTCGAAATATTGACCGAACAGAAAGTGAGCGGTATCTTGTGCCTCTTTTATCGTTAGGACACTGGATGTTGTATTTTGAGGATGATGCAAAATGAACTTTGTACTCCGGAGTCTCTTACTCTTAGGCTCTTTGGTTTGGCTGATCTACAGTGGTAAACAATTACTTGCTTTGGGTATATTCCACAATCCTAGCTTAGTGATTGATCACATCACGTTAACTCTACAAGCCTTAGTCGCAGCGATTATCTTTAAGTCGGCCTTAGGTTCAAAAAAGTCCGATAGCTATTGATTGGGCTAAGATTTGCACAATATTACTTTCAAAAGCTAAGTAAGAAAAAGGGACGCTAATGCGTCCCTTGATATTTTAAGCGCTCGCTTACATTGCCGCTTTCATGCGAGCTAATACGCGATCAGCCGCTTCAAGCGTGAGGCGCAATTCTTCTTCGCCATGGGCCATCGACAGGAAGCCAGCTTCATAAGCACTCGGTGCTAAGTAAACGCCTTCATCTAACATGCCATGGTAGAAAGTGCGGAAGTGCTCAATATTGCACTTAGTCACCTGGTCGAAGCGAGTGATCTGCTCTTGCTCAGTAAAGAAGAAGCCGAACATACCGCCAACATAGTTGATCGCCATTGGGATGCCGTGCTTATCAGCCGCCGCTTTAAAGCCTTCGGCGATGCGCTTGGTTTTAGCGCTCAGCGCTTCGTACAGACCTTCTTCACACAGAGCTTCCATTTGTGCTAGACCCGCTGACATCGCAATAGGGTTACCTGAAAGCGTGCCTGCTTGGTATACAGGGCCAGTTGGTGCGATAAACTGCATCACATCTTTACGGCCACCAAATGCACCTACAGGCATACCGCCACCGATGACTTTACCGAGTGTGGTTAAGTCTGGTTTAACGCCATAGTGACCTTGAGCGCCACTTCTTGATACACGGAAACCTGTCATCACTTCGTCGATAATCAGCAGCGCACCAAACTCATCACACAGGCTACGCAGACCTTCGAGGAAGCCTGGGATAGGTGGAATGCAGTTCATGTTGCCAGCAACGGGCTCGATGATGATGCAAGAAATCTCAGTTGGATATTGCTCGAACAGCGAACGAACAGAATCCAGATCGTTATACACAGCAGTTAAGGTGTGCTTTGCGAAATCTTCAGGAATACCAGGAGAGCTGGGTTGGCCTAAGGTTAATGCACCGGAACCTGCTTTCACTAATAGGCAATCGGCGTGGCCGTGGTAACAGCCTTCAAATTTTAAGATCTTGTCACGATTAGTAAAACCGCGCGCTAAGCGAATTGCACTCATGGTCGCTTCAGTACCTGAGCTCACCATACGGACTTGCTCGATAGAAGGTACCATGGCGATCACTTTCTCAGCCATTTGCACTTCAAGCTCAGTTGGCGCGCCAAAAGACAGACCATTATGTACCGCAGCCAATACGGCTTCACGGATCTTCGGATGGTTGTGGCCGAGGATCATCGGGCCCCAAGAGCCTACATAGTCGATATAAGCTTTACCATCGGCATCGTAAATATAAGCGCCATCAGCTTTTTCAATAAACAGGGGTGAGCCACCTACACCGTTAAATGCACGAACCGGAGAGTTAACACCGCCGGGGATGGTTTTTTTAGCCTGTTCAAATAGCGCTTCGGAACGGGTCATGTTAAGTCCTTAAAGTATGTAGCCGATTAGCGATCGGCTTTACGTGAATACCAATTAACGGGACACTCATATTTTTCGAGTTGTGTGTCAACCCCGAGTGTCAATGCAAACAGTGCCATACGAATTAACAGTCCATTGTCCGCCTGTCTGAAGATAGCGAGATTAGGATGGCTGTTTAAATCATTATCTAACTCATTAGCTTGCGCACGCGAATCCCGTGGCAGCGGGTGCATGATCACTGTGTTAGATTTGCAATGTTGGGTGTAAATACTGCGATTCAAACGGAATTTACCGCGGTATTTGTTTGCTTCTTCCTGGGATGGGAAGCGCTCTTCTTGAATGCGGGTCAGATAAAGAATATCTGCTTTATCTAAGTGGCCTTCAAGCTGGTCTGTTATTTTGATGCTATGGCCAGCATTTTCAATGTCTGAGATCACATAATCAGGCATAGCTAATTCAGCTGGTGAAATCAGTGTGAAGCTGATGTTCTTATACATGCACAGCAAACGCGACAATGAATGCACGGTGCGGCCAAACTTTAAATCACCGACCATAGCGATATGCATGCCATCGATACCGCGGCCAGCATGACCTAACTCTTTTTGAATGGTAAACAAATCGAGCAATGCTTGGGTTGGGTGCTCGTTCGAACCATCACCGCCATTGATTACGGGGACGCGGCTACCTTCGGCAAACTCTTTGACAGAGTAAGAGTCAGGGTGGCGCATCGCAATCACATCGGAATAGGTTGAGAGTACGCGGGCGGTATCGTACAGGGATTCACCCTTAGATAAGGACGAAGAGGCCATACCAGTGGTTTCACGCACATGGCCGCCGAGTAAGTTAAAGGCACAGCCAAAACTGACGCGGGTACGGGTACTTGGCTCGAAAAACAGGTTACCTAAAATGGCGCCTTCGAGCACTTTTGTGCGCTTCTCACGAAGTGCATAGGGCATCATGCGGTGGGCGACATTAAAAATAGTTTGGATTGAATCAAGATCTAACTGGTTTACGGAGAGGATGTGGGATCCTTCGAACTGGTTCATCAGCCTGTTTTCCAATTGCTAGGGGGCGTTCAAGTGCAGATATTGCGCTCGTAGCCCTAATGTTATGTAGGGTGGCTGAGGCGCGATTGTAACAGATGCACCAAGGCAGCGAAATAGTACCCTTGCCTCTGTAGTGTATTTTTACAGTGAAACAACAGGATTTTGTGAATCCAATCCACTCTTGGTTGACTGTTTAGTCTGTGACTTGGCTTAGACTTGGCCTGAGCGAATTTCTTGCTGTAGGTTCGGCCAACTAATCACCCCTACCACGTTATCTGGCGTGTCTTGATAGATAAAGACTTCACCGCTGCGCTTGGGTGACAGTATTGAATAGACCTCATCTAAGGTTTTGGTATCACTCAGTCCCTGCATGGGATGGCGTGAGAGGGTGATGTTGTCATCAAAGGATTGCATCTCAAGGCTGAGCATTTCTATTACCCCATCGGCATTACGTACTAACACAGGGCGACCTTCGGCGCGTTTTAACACCTCGAGCAGTAGCTCATCGTTGTTGTTGACGATAACGAAGCGCTTATCCATCAGGGCGCGCACGCCTTTTTTCTGTAGCGCCAAATTCACTGGGGCCACTTTATAGCCTAAGCCCATAATTTCTAACTGCTTGAAGAAGATAGAGTTAGTTTTAAAACCTTGATAGGCAATCAAAAATGCGGGAGCTGTGACAAACATCGCGGGCAGAATAATACTGGCATCGTTGGTCATTTCGAGCAGCGCGACTAATGCAGCGAGCGGCGCACTTAGGCAAACGCCCATCATGGCAGTCATGCCTATCACTGTATAGAGGCCAACGTAAGGCGCAATCGAAGGGAATAACATCGCACTGACTAAGGCTAAGATGGCACCGATTAAGGCGCCGATGCCGTAGAGCGGGCCAATCAATCCGCCCGGGATCCCAAGCCCTATCGCCGCAATGGTGGCGATAATCTTTGCGGCAAGCAGGGCGATTAACAGCAATAAACTGGGATGCTCGCTAATGGCTTCACTGATCGCTAAATCTCCAGTGCCCAGCGCCTGCGGCAAGATTAAGCCAATCAGGGTGGTGATACCTCCCGCCAGCAAGAGCCGATAAATCAGTGGCCAGTTTTGCCCCGTGGCAGTGACTTTAAGGAGCGTGTAATTGAAGAAGGCGGCGGCGCAGCCTAGTGCAATACCGCCAAGGGCTAAAATCGGATAGTGATCCAATGGAATATGGATCACCTGAATGCGGTCAAACTCATGCACATTGCCAAACACCAGCTGGCTGGAAACCGCGCCGCAAATGGCGGATAGCATAATCGGGAAGAAGTAATGCACTTTGTACTCGCGCACGATCACTTCGAGTACAAAAATCACTGCTGCTAGCGGGGCGTTAAAGGTGGCGGCAATCCCAGCTGCAATGCCGCTGGCGCACATAATTCGCACACTATTATCGGGAAGATTAAATTTTTCGGCTAGAACACTGGCACTTACGGCGCCAAGGTGAATGGCGGGGCCTTCACGGCCTACCGAAAAATTAGTCCCTAAGGCAAACAAGGCCTGAAAAAATTGCCCTGCAGCAGATTGCAAGGGGATTTTGCCGTAATGCAATTTAACCCTATGTAATACATAGGCAATCCCCATGCGCTTGTAACGTTTAGAGCCGAGTTTGGCGACAATCCAGATCAACAAGGCGCCAAAAAGTGGCAACAATGCTCGCCAGTCGGTGATGTTACCCGTAAAATCCTGCGTCTCGATTTGGGTGTAATGGTTTGCCCACTGGAGTAAGAGTCGAAACAACAGGATCACGCAGGAGGCGAAGATGGCGAATAACAAGGCCAGTAAGCACAGCTGCGCACTGATCTTGGCTTGAGATAAATGATCACGTAGCTCGTTAGTTAAGTACTTTTTAGCTGTGCTGATAGCGTCTTGAATCGCGGCTTTATTTATCGTTAATTGCACTGCATTGGCCTGAGTTGTATTGTATCGAACTCGTTCTTGAGTTGATTGTATTTTATATAAGGGGCTGTTACCTAATGCCAAATTATCATCGTTGGCTAGACCGGCTGCAAGTCATGGATTTAAAGTATCGTCCATCGACCAAGTATTTATTGTTATTAGTTTTTGTAGCATTTTTATTGGGTGCTTGGGTGAGCTTTATTGTATTAAACAGTGATGAAGCTGTCGTGAAGCACATTGGTGGGGGTAAATTACAACGTGTTACCGCTGAACTTGAGTTGCAAACCCAGGAACTCGCTACCCGCAATTTAGAGCTATCTGTTGAACGCGAAGCCAATGCGCAAATGCAAGATATGTTTGCACAGCAGATGAAAAAACAAAAAGAGCTAGAGCACGAATTAGCCTTTTATCGCAGCATTATGTCACCAGATGACAACGCTGAAGGTGTGGCTATCCATGGCCTTGAAATGACGCCAGGGGCCTTGGTTGATGAATATAATTTCAAACTGATTTTGACTCAGCTGCAAAAACGTAAGCAGGCGATTCAAGGCCGCACCGAAATCACGCTTATTGGTGTGCAAGATGGTAAATCTGTTGAGTTAAGTGTGAACAAACTCACGGGTTCTAAGCTTGAATTTGATTTTCGCTATTTTCAGGTCATAG
Organism: Shewanella sp. LZH-2; assembly: GCF_016859145.1. Classification (NCBI taxonomy): domain Bacteria; kingdom Pseudomonadati; phylum Pseudomonadota; class Gammaproteobacteria; order Alteromonadales; family Shewanellaceae; genus Shewanella; species Shewanella sp. LZH-2. Next base: position 3,345,713 of record NZ_CP069350.1, on the reverse strand, counting down.
ATACCAAAGTTACTGTGCCAGCTGGCTTTAATGTGGTGCAAGTCAAAGTGAAAGTGGTGGTGCCTTCGAGCCGCTGGACTAAAAATTCGCAGACAGAACATGTCTATAGTGTCCCTGAATTATTACAGGGTGAAAAAGAACCGCGGGTAATACTTGAACAAAATAGTCAGGTAACGGATAATTTGCCCCAGAAAACTGATGTAAGAGGTAGTAATGACTGATCAAGCTGACGCAACAATGCCAATTAAATTTACCGATGCGGCAGCCGCTAAGGTAAAAGGCTTGTTGGAAGAAGAGCAAAATCCTGCACTTAAGCTACGCGTGTATGTTACTGGCGGTGGTTGTTCTGGATTTCAGTACGGCTTTACCTTTGATGAAAAGGTCAATGAAGGCGACTTCACTGTTGAGAAACAAGGCGTCCAATTGGTCGTCGATCCCATGAGCTTACAATACCTCGTTGGCGGTGAAGTGGATTACACTTCAGGTCTCGAAGGTTCGCGTTTCTTTGTGAAGAACCCTAATGCCACAACCACCTGTGGCTGTGGTGCAAGTTTCTCTGTATAAGCTTGTGTTACAAATGTAGTTAGCTGATATAGAAAATAAAAAAGCCGTCGAGAAGACGGCTTTTTTATTGGTAATGATCTACTGAGCTGCGTTGGTATAGGCCGTTAGTTCATAATATTGAGGTTTAACTTGGGTTTAAACCAAGCTTTAACGTCCTTATCGAATGCAATCCAAACCTGCAATAAAGATAAGACAATCAACACAGTAAAAATCACATAGTCAGGTAGTTTTCCCTGCCACTGACCAAGGTGCACTGTGGTTGGTCCTGCGACGAGGTTGTCAGGATCGTATAACAGTACTGGCAGCATACTTACTAATGCTAACTGCACTAAGGTATAACCTCTTAGCATAATTAGCCCAGCCTTTTGGCGACCTATAATCCCGAGCACCATCAATAGGGTTAACAGGCAGAAAAGTACCCCTTGTTTGGCGATTAAACCGCTTACCGATGCTGCGACATAAAGTAGCAGCAAAGCAATTAAGCGTTTAGGTAAACGGGCTTTTGCCAAGGGTGGCGTAGCCTGCGTTGCCAAAGAGGATTCTTGCTCGCTCAGCGACATTGTGGTTTGCCCTTGTGGATTAGTGGCTTTGTTTAGTGACTAGACGTTGATCTAACTCATAGGGTGGGATCACCACACCTAAGTCGTCCTGTACAGGGAATACGGCAACGAACAGATCGTCATCTTCCATGCCGGGTACCCATCGTTCATGCCATTCATCATAGGGAATCGCTAAGGTTTGGCAGTCGCTCCAATCATCGACTGCCCAAGATTCAGCCGCTTCTTCGGTTGGCCACATTGGGATACAGTCTTCATCTTCAGTGGTTAGCATTACGCAACCATCTTGATCTTGAAGCGTCCATAACACTTTATGTTGCTTGATTTGTTCAACGAGGTAGTCGTAACGCGCTTCTGGAGTCATGCCAGCGGCTTCTGCAAAGGTTTTAACAGTCTTGCTCATGAAAATATCTCTTATGCGTGAATAGGGCGAAGCCTGTCGTGCCACAAAAGTAAAAACGTGGGCACAGCAAAACTCACCAGTTGCCAAGATGGTAACATTAGAGCGGGGTTTGAAAAAGCACAACAGCGCAGCTAAAGCGCTGTTGGCATAGAGGGATTACTTGGCAGCGTTGAAATAACGGTAGATAACACCCGCTAAAATGGCACCAATGATCGGAGCTGCCCAAAATAGCCATAATTGTGAGACGGCCCAATCACCAACAAATAGCGCTGGGCCTGTGCTGCGGGCAGGGTTTACTGAGGTGTTAGATACAGGGATACTGATGAGGTGGATTAGGGTTAAGCATAAACCAATAGCGATCGGGGCAAAGCCTTTAGGCGCTCGTTCATCGGTTGAGCCTAAAATGACGAGTAGAAAAAATAAGGTCATTACAATTTCGCAGATCATTACCGATATCATGCTATAGCCGCCTGGAGAATGTTCACCAAAGCCATTAGAAGCAAAACCTGCCGCGAGACTAAAACCTTCTTGCCCTGAGGCGATTAAATACAATACTCCTGCACCGACAATACCACCCGCTACTTGGGCAATGATATAAGGCAACAGTTCCGATGCTGGAAAACGTCCGCCAGCCCAGAGTCCAAATGATACCGCCGGGTTGAGGTGGCAACCTGAGATATGACCAATCGCGAAGGCCATAGTGAGAACGGTTAAGCCAAAGGCGAGTGACACTCCGAGTAAGCCTATCCCCACCTCAGGAAAAGCTGCTGCCAGTACTGCGCTGCCACAGCCACCGAGCACCAGCCACAAAGTGCCCAAAAATTCTGCCGCCATTTTTTGTGACATATTCATTGATTGATTTCCTATTCAGTCGATTGATGCCGGTATGGCTTTTTGACGCCATTGCATAAACCATTGTTTATCTTGCTGGTTAAGTGTAGCTAGATAAATAACCATTCCCTTAATTGAAGTGTTGTGCCCGCAGATTGTTCGGATCTCTGTAGACCATCACAACCTGGCTTTGCGTGTTTACGGCTTAGTTAACAACCACTTTAGCAAGTTTGTATGACACAACTGTGATCAAGCATAGATGGGTTTTAAGTATTTAGATTAATATCAAAGACAAAGATAACTTTAATGTGAGGGGATATTGGTTGTTGGCAGTGTTTTTGAATTGGCTTTATTAAAAGTGATTTAGTCGATAGAAGAAGAGAATCATCAGGACACAAATACTCGAGAGCATTTGTGTCCATTAATGTTACTTAGCGCTAAAACGTCCACCCAAAACGGCTTCGCGGGAGGCGCCAGTGACGGCGGGTAGATTGGCTGGCAGGCCTAAGTGATGGCGCATCGCAAGCCATGCAAAGGCGATGCCTTCGGCCCATTTAGGATCGACTCCGAGTGCTGAGGTGGTATCGATATGATAATTCGGCAGTAACTCTGCTAAACGCTGCATTAGCTCGCCATTGAAAGCGCCACCACCACAGACAAATAATTCCCCTGTTTGGGCGAGTTTAAGGATGTCGCGGGCAATACTGTGACAGGTTAAATCGAGCAGTGTCGATTGAATATCTTCTTCATCTAATTGATTAAACGCCGATAATTGCTGCTCTAACCAAGCCTGATTAAACAATTCACGCCCCGTGCTCTTGGGATAGGCGAGGGAGAAATAAGGGTGCGACAACAATTGCGCGAGTAGCTGTTGATCGGTTTTACCCGATGCTGCCCAAGTACCGTTTTTGTCATAGGGTTCATTCTTTACTTGCTGAATCCAGGCATCAATTAAGGTGTTGCCCGGCCCAGTATCAAAACCTAAGACTTCATCGCTATTACCCGGCAGATAGGTGATATTGGCAATACCACCAATATTGAGGATGATGCGTTTTTTTCCGACTTGGGCAAAGGTTTGCTGGTGAAATGCGGGCACTAATGGCGCGCCTTGGCCGCCTAAGGCGATGTCTTTGCGGCGAAAATCGGCAATCACATCTATGCCCGTTTCGGTTGCTATGGTGTTGGGATCGCCAATTTGCAGGGTAAAACCTACCTCAAGATTTGGCATATGGCGCACAGTTTGGCCATGGCTACCAATTGCTATGATGTTTTCTTTGGCTATCATGGCTTTGGCGAGCAAGTTATTGACTGCAAGAGCAAATAATTTGCCAACACTGCGGTCTAGGCGGCCAAGGCGGTTGATTTCATCATTGCCTGGCAGACACAGGCGTTGTAATCCTTTGAGCAAATGGCTCGGGATCGCCTCGGTATGCGTTGCAATCAGCTGCGGCTGTTCGCCCGCAAAGTCTACTAGCACAGCATCGACACCATCCATACTGGTGCCTGACATCAGTCCAATATAATAAGCCTTGTTCATTTGATGGGATCCATCCGTCGTTATTGCATCGCCAATTGGGTTTGCTTGTTCTGTGAAATGCTTGCCATCAACTGTTTGCTGATAGTATCGAATTGAGATTTTTCTTTACGGGCGATTGATTCGGCCTTGGGCAAATCCACTGTTCTTGGATTGCGGTGCACCCCATTGACGATAAATTCATAGTGTAGGTGAGCACCCGTGACGCGTCCTGTTTTGCCTAATGTGCCAATAATTTGCCCCTGCTTAACGCTAGCCCCTTTGCTGACATTACGCTTGGTCAAATGTAAATACTTGGTCGTGTAGGTATCGTTGTGCTTAATGAACACATAGTTACCATTAAATTGATTGTAGCCGGATTCGATAACTCGTCCATTGCCTGCCGCTTTAATGGGGGTGCCAATTGCGGCAACATAGTCAACACCACGATGAGCTTTAACTTGTCCTGTCACTGGATGCAGGCGTCTAGGATTAAAGTTTGAACTGACATATTTAAAGTCAACCGGTGAGCGTAAGAATGCCTTACGCATACTTGTACCATTTTCGGAATAGTAGTTACCGTCGGTGTAGCGCACTGCAGTGTAGCGCTCATCTTGGTTAATAAACTCCGCAGCTAAGATATTGCCATTACGTAAAAACTCGCCTTCGGCATACTCTTGCTCATAGATAATGGCGAAGCTATCGCCCTCGCGTAAATCTAAGGCAAAGTCGATATCCCAGCCAAACACGGTCGAGAGTTGCATAATTTGGTTAGCATTTAAGCCCGCATCTACGGCAGCGTTCCAGAAGTTACTCTTAATTTTCGCGCTGGTGAATTGAGTGCGAATTTCAATGTCTTTTTCGGTGATTTTTTCAAAATACCTGTCGTGATCTTTAGTGATCACTAAGGTTGATATCGCATCAACACGGTAGCGCACTTCGGTTAAATCACCATTGACGTCCTTAGAGATCACAATTTCTTCGCCGGGAATGATTTTTAATAGATTCTGCTTGGCGAGCGGTAACTGAGTGATTTCATATACATCTTTGCTGGTGAGTCCTGCTCGCTCAAAAACGGCTGCTAAAGTATCGCCATTCTTAACATTAAAATGCTCAACATCCCTATGGTGGGCGCTCTCTAGGGTTTCGGGGGCTGAATGATTACCCGCAGCTAACGCGTCTACTGAAGACAAGGCTGTGGCTTGATTTGCCTCATCCTGTGTTTGTCCTTCAATGCCTTCTGGACGCTCTGGTGAGCGAAAGGCTAAGGGCACATCGTAACGGGTGTTGACTTGATGATCTGCAATACCTTGAGTTTGTCTTGAAGCTTGGGCTTCTTCAGATGGAAAGAGCAAGGTTATCATTGTGATAACAGAAAGAATGCTGAGGAGAATTTGATGCTTTTTAGGCAACAATTTAAATAACGTTATAACCTTTCCCATTGACGCCGATACCGATAACCTAAGGCTTGAATAATCCCGTTAGTGTACACACTTTCAATTGTGGTGGCTAACAAGTAACATAAGTCTCCTCATTTTATGACTATGGCCTTAGGAGTCCCCGCCGAGATGGCTGATTTAGACCAAGTATTAGCAGAAATTAGACGTGGTACCGACGAGATCCTACTCGAATCGGATCTGCTGGAAAAACTCAAAGAAGGACGTCCACTTCGTATCAAGTTAGGCGCAGATCCTACTGCACCGGATATCCATCTTGGACACACAGTAATTTTAAATAAGTTAAGATTATTCCAAGAGTTAGGTCATGAGGTCATTTTCTTAATTGGTGACTTTACCGGTATGGTGGGTGATCCAAGTGGTAAAAACAGCACTCGTCCACCACTGACTCGTGAGCAAGTGTTAGCCAATGCCGAGACCTATAAAGAGCAGGTCTATAAAATCCTTGATCCTGCAAAAACGCGTATCGAGTTCAACTCGAGCTGGTTAGAGCCATTAGGCGCGGCTGGGATGATTCGTTTAGCCTCACAGCAAACTGTTGCTCGTATGATGGAACGTGATGACTTTAAGAAGCGTTATGCATCGGGTCAATCAATCGCTATCCACGAATTTATGTATCCGCTACTGCAAGGATATGACTCTGTAGCGCTCAAGGCCGACGTTGAATTAGGGGGGACTGACCAGAAGTTCAACCTATTAATGGGTCGTGAGTTACAGAAAGCCGAAGGCCAAAAACCACAAGCTGTGATTATGATGCCACTGCTTGAAGGTTTAGATGGCGTGAAGAAAATGTCTAAATCGGCGCACAACTACATTGGTGTGAGTGAGCCCGCCAATGAAATGTTCGGCAAGATCATGTCGATTTCAGACGAATTAATGTGGCGCTACTTTGAGTTGCTGTCATTCCGTCCCTTGGCCGAGATTGAACAGTTCAAACAAGATATCGCCAACGGTGCTAACCCTCGTGATACCAAGATTGCGCTCGCGAAGGAAATCATCGCGCGCTTCCACGACGAAGCCGCTGCTGAAAGTGCCCATCAAGCCTTTATTGACCGTTTCCAAAAGGGCGCTATCCCAGATGATATCCCAGAGGTTGAACTAGCGGCGGGTGAAGGCTTAGCGATTGCTAACTTACTTAAAGATGCCGACTTAGTCGGTTCGACTTCCGATGCGATGCGTATGATCAAGCAAGGCGCGGTGAAGATGGATGGTGAGAAGGTTGACGATAGCCGTATGACCTTAAGCGCTGGCACGGTTGCCGTATTCCAAGTCGGTAAGCGTAAGTTTGCGAAAGTGACTCTGGTTTAACTAATCTGAGTTTAGCTTGAATCGAATATCACGACTCGAGTACAGTGAATAAGTGCTTATTACGGTTAATAAGTACTTACCAAGTAGTAAAAAGAGCGCCTAAGGGCGCTCTTTTTATATCTGCATTTTATCTGGTGCTGGCTACATGTGAGATGCAGGCTTAAGGTGCCGTACTGGCCTCATGTTCACCAATATTACATCTGTCGGTGCCAAAATGCTGGCCATCACGACACTTCCAAGCTAGTTGAGCTGAATCGACCTGCCAGCGTTGGGCATCTTTTTTGAGTGATAAAATCAACAGCATTTGTGGATGTTGTTTAGATATTTCACTCACTTGATAGGTCAATATTCCATACTTTGTCGGCTGGGTCCGAACTAGGGTGAACTTTTGCCCCGCGTATTGGTTACTTATGGTTTTGGGATCTTCACTCCAAGCTTGATGTTGTGCTTGGGCAACACGCAGTTGTTGATTGAAATGGCTTACAGGTTGCACCGCATAGGAAACAATAATCGGCTGCTGCGCTTGTGCGTTGGGCACGAGTATCAAAGCATTTAGGGCGAGCAGGGCAATCAGTCCAAAAAACTTCATACAAACCTCATTGAAACTAAACGAACGAATTAGGCATTCAGCGCCATGGTTCAGTCGCATGACTCATTGTAGATTTCGACTCATTTTTAGGGCTCAAGTTTCAATCAAAGCGAAATTTTGTGATTATTGCATCGCTAATTGGTCTGACATTGTCTGATAGTCAATCAGATCCACATGCTCTGCGACTCTATAGTTGCGCATATCAAGTTTAAGGCTAGTCACGCCAGGGATAGCGACATCAATGATTTTGCCGGGCTTACCAAATTGCTCCCCAGGCCCCTTAAAGTGATAGTTACCAATCATCACCACTAATGAGCCCGCGTTATACATATGCTCGATATTAAAATCATATTCGAGCACTCCCTCATGGGCGCGCTCGAAAAAGTCGATAATAAAACGACCACCCGTGTATTTACGATTGGCAGTTTTATCGAAGAAAATACTATCGCGGTTATAGAATTTGCCGAGTGTTTTATAGTCGTGTTCAGTGAGCGCGTTCATATATTTGATGGCTAACTGTTGTTCCGCAGGCATTTCCCCTGAGTTTGCATGTACAGACACAGGAAACAGCGCTGGAATAAACATAAGGCAGACTAAAAGACACAATATTCGCAAACTATTCCCTCTTGGTTTTGAGATCAAAGGCGGGTAACGACAAATGCCATTTGATGGCGCATAGGCGGATCATTAATGCACTGGTCATGGCTAAAAACAGTGCCGTTTTTTCGCCCATACCCAAGGCTAAGCTTACGGTATAACCAATACCGCCGATAATTGAGGCCGTGGCATAGATTTCTGTGCGCAACACCATAGGGATTTGTCGGCACAGTAAGTCTCGAATAATGCCTCCTCCAACGCCTGTGATCAAGCCCATCACGACGGCAATCATGCCACTTAGCCCCATATTGAGGGCTTTTTCTGCACCAATCACAGTGAACAGGGCTAAACCTAAGGCATCAGCTACGGGGAGCGTATACTCCGGCATCTTGCGTGGTCGGCGTACTAACAGCAAACAAGCTAGGACAGTGGCGAGTATGACTATGATGTAGTTCGGGTCGCGGATCCAAAACACGGGTGTGGCACCAATCAGCGCATCACGGATACTGCCACCACCTACAGCAGTGACCGATGCAAGCACTATCACCCCAAAGGGGTCCATGCGATGACGTCCTGCAGCTAAGGCGCCGGAAAGGGCAAATACTGCTGTGCCACATAAATCGAAGAAGTAAATCCAATGGTTCATTTACTCATCTCTTTGATATGGATATTCAGCGCATCCACAGAAATACGAATTTCAATGACAGATAAAATCAGTGAATAAAGTAAGAGTAACAAGCTGGCACCAAAGATGATGGAGCCAGTCTTGTTAAAACCGATATAAATAAAAATCATACAGAGCACACACAGGGCAAAACTCGATACACCAGCTTCCTGCATGCGGCGAATAATCCTGATCCGCTGACTTAAGTTTTTAATCTGATCCTGATGCACGGGTTTGTCGCCGTTACTTAACTGACGGATCAATGCTGCCAGTGCAAAGAATCGGTTGGTATAAGCAAGTAATAGCAAAGAAATTGCCGGAAATAACAACGCAGGAGTTGTTAATGAGACATGCATGTTTTCGAACAAGATAGTCAGCCTTTAACCTAATGTTAAGATGAGAGGCATCATATCACAGGGTTTGTAGCCAGCGTAAACCCGCCCAAAGGAAGGGAAGAAGCGTGATAAAACTAAACCAAATTACGCAGGCGCGTGAGGTGAGTTTTACTGCTGGGGTAATACTCTCATGGTGCGGCTGTGGGCCATAGACTATCTTCGCCACATCAATGCGTTGCCCCGAAAACTTCTGCGGTCCGCCTAATTCAATCCGTAAAATATTCGCCACTAAGGACACACTCATCACATAACCCCGTAGGGCGGGATGATTTTTAGAGGTGCGAAACAGTAATGCCAAGGCTTTAGGGCCACCCTGAATCGCAATAGATAGGCTCCATAACCAAGCGGGTATTGCCAGTAGTACCGTTGAGATAATATTCACAGTGCTGCAAAAATGCTGATATTTAGGTTGTATAGGTGGCCAGCTGAGCTCGAGTTGTTTAATCATTCTGACCGCCAGCACCATAGGCGCGCCCGCGATCGCAAAAAAGAAGATAGTCGATGCTGTGCCGTAAATCGGCGCTGTAGCTAGTTTTTCTATCGTCGCTTTGGTTAAGCCTACTTCCGACAGATTATCCGTATCACGGATAACCCACGGCTGTAATAACTTTTTTGCGCTGGCATTATCCTCGCGGTTTAATGCTTTAGCGATTTCGTCGGCCACTTGGCTAAAGCCTGCATCACTCAAACACAGATACAGCACTAAAAACTCAAAAAACCATGGGAAGGCTGCGAGCTCGAGCAAAAAAGTAATAATCGCCCAGAAGGGGAATACCAGTAACAACATGGCTAAAAAGCCAGCGGTTGCCTGTTGGCTGGGCGCGCGCCCGGGGCGATTGACTTTGGCTGCGAGTTGTTTGGATAAGTGACTAAACCAAATCAGTGGCTGCATTTCTCTGGGTAATGGCGCTAAACGCGCCAGTAATAAAGCTAAGAAAAGTACCAAGAAGCCTTCAAACAAAGCGCCATCAATTTCGACAAGTTGTTGATAAAAAGAGCTGTTCATCAGGTACTTTCCACAAATATGCTTTTGTTTATTACTGTACTGAGTTTGGATCTAATTGCTCAAGTAGCAACATCACCATCAGCGCTGAATGGTAGCCCGCTTTCACAATATAGGAATCAAAATCGACGGGCGAGTCGTTGTTGGCGTTGTCAGAGAGCGAGCGAATCACCACAAATGGCACGCCAAACTGGTGGCACACTTGAGCAATTGCCGCGCCTTCCATCTCACAGGCCGCCATGGTTGGGAAATGCTCCAACATGGTCTTGGTACGTACTGGGTCGCAAATAAAGCTATCGCCAGTACAGATTAAGCCTTCAATCGCTTTCACTTCTCCTAATTGTGCGATGGCCTTATTAGCCGCTTCTACTAAGTATGGCGCCGGAATAAATGCCGCAGGTTGCTGCGCCATTTGGCCAATTTCGTAACCAAATGCGGTGACATCCACGTCGTGGTGGCGCACTTCGGATGAAATCACGATATCGCCAATCGACAGTGAATCGACAAAACCACCCGCAGAACCTGTGTTAATTACCGCATCGGGGGCGTATTTTTCAATCAGCAGTGTGGTGGCGATACTGGCGGCAACTTTACCAATACCAGAGCGGGTGACTACAACGTCTTTACCCGCTAAGGTGCCAGCGATAAATTCAACACCTGCAATCGTTTGCGAAGAGGCGTTTGTCATAGCCGCAATAAGATGGGCAACTTCTGGCTCCATTGCGCCAATAATACCAATTTTCATGGGAGACCCTTTTGATTCAACTGAATGTGTGATGCCACTAAAGAGTGGGATAACAGAATGGCGGCTAATATACCACAGTTATGCTTTGGCGTTATTGTGGGATTGCGATTGCTTGATTGGGATGGGATAAAACACAGGTCGGGCAAAAAAATGCGCACCCGAAGGTGCGCCAAAATTCACAAGCAAATGGTGGACTCGTGGGTACGAGTCCGAGACTCACAGGTACAGCGGTACAACAAAAAACCATTAATCTAAGTAGTTAAGAATGCCTTGTGCGGCATCACGTCCTTCGGCAATTGCGGTCACAACCAGATCCGAGCCACGGACCATATCGCCGCCAGCAAATACCTTTGGATTGGTGGTTTGGAATGGATTATCGGCCTGTTTACTGGCTTTTACTCGGCCCCATTGGTCGAGTTCAATGCCGTAATCGGCAAACCAAGGCGCAGGGCTAGGTTGGAAACCGAAGGCGATAATTACCGCATCGGCGTCGAGTAGCTGCTCACTGCCTTCAATCGCTTCGGCACGTTGACGGCCACTCGCATCGGCTTTACCCATTTGAGTTTCAACGCATTCGACACCCACCACTTTGCCATCCTGGGTTTTAATCGCCACGGGTTGACGGTTAAACAGGAAGTTCACTCCCTCTTCACGGGCGTTTTGCACTTCGCGGCGAGAACCCGGCATGTTGGCTTCATCGCGGCGATAGGCACAAATCACGCTGCTGGCCCCTTGGCGAACTGCGGTGCGAACACAGTCCATGGCGGTATCACCACCACCGAGGACCACAACGCGCTTACCGGCAAGATTGAGGTAAGGGGTGTCAGGATTACTGCTGCCCATCAGGTGATGGGTATTGCCAATCAAGTAGGGCAGGGCTTGGTACACGCCTTGGGCATCTTCGCCCTCAAGGCCCGCTTTCATGGCGGTGTAGGTGCCCATGCCGAGGAAGACGGCATCGTATTCCTCAAGCAGTTGGTTAAAGGCGACGTCTTTACCGACAGTTACGCCCAGCTTGAACTCGATTCCCATGCCTTCTAACACAGTGCGGCGAGTTGCCATCACGGCTTTATCCAGTTTAAAGGCGGGAATACCGTAGGTCAGCAGGCCACCAATCTGGGGATACTTATCAAACACCACAGCCTTAACCCCATTACGGGCAAGAATATCGGCACAGCCTAAACCAGCAGGGCCTGCGCCCACAATCGCGACCTTTTCCTTGCGCGGCGTGACTTTACTCATATCCGGACGCCAGCCTTGGGCGATGGCGGTATCGGTAATGTATTTCTCCACATTACCGATAGTCACTGCGCCAAAGTCGGCGTTTAGGGTACAAGCGCCTTCACAGAGTCTGTCCTGTGGGCAGACGCGGCCGCAGATCTCGGGCAGGGTATTGGTCTCATGGACTAAATCCGCCGCCTCCATGATCCGACCCTGTTGCGCCAGTTTCAGCCAGTTGGGAATATAGTTGTGCAGCGGGCATTTCCACTCACAATAAGGGTTACCGCAATCGAGACAACGGTCCGCTTGTTCACTCACCTGTGCTTGCTCAAAGGGTTGATAAATCTCAATAAACTGAGTCGAACGCTTTGCCGCAGGGTGTTTAGTTGGGTCTTTACGACCCACTTCAATAAATTGAAAATCGTTACTCATCTGCTATTACCCCGCTTTTACTGCCAGTTCCGGGCTCGATTGCTCTAATTTGAGCAGATCTGCAACGGCGATATTTTTCGGTTTCACTAATACAAAGCAATCTAACCAGTTGGCAAAGTCGCTTAAGATCATCTTTGCGTGCTCACTGCCTGTTTCGGCCACATGTTCTTCAATCAAGCCTTTCAAATGCTGTTGATGAATAGGCGATTCGAGTTTTTGGGTGTCTACCAGTTCGCTATTGACGCGGCGATTAAAGCGGCCAAATTGGTCGAAAACATAGGCAAAGCCGCCCGTCATCCCCGCGCCGAAGTTGACCCCGGTTTTACCGAGCACGACCACAATCCCGCTGGTCATGTATTCGCAGCCGTTATCGCCTAAGCCTTCAACTACAGCAATCGCGCCCGAGTTACGTACCGCAAAGCGTTCACCCGCTTGACCTGCGGCGAAGAAGCGTCCGCCAGTTGCGCCATACAGACAAGTGTTACCGACAATAGCGCTGCGCTCGCTCTGGAATGGGCTACCCAGCGGTGGATAAATCACAATCTTACCGCCCGACATGCCTTTACCAACGTAGTCGTTGGCATCACCGCAGAGCTTGAGTTCAAGGCCGGGGCTGTTCCATACCCCAAAGCTTTGGCCGGCGCTGCCGTTAAAGCTGAGTTTTATCGGTGCCTTAGTGCCTTTAACGCCAAGGGTAGTCGCGATATAGCCCGACAGGCGTGCGCCCACTGAGCGGTCAGTGTTGTTGATACTGTAAGCGGCATCGAAACACTCGCCCTTATCGACCGCACTCTGGCACTCGTTGAGCAGATGTTGGTTGAGTAAGCCTAAATCTGCTGGTGGGTTGGTTTCCTGCCAGGTGCGCGAGGTACTGGCTCTGACCTTCGGCTGATACAGGATTGGCGCTAAATCGAGTCCGCGTTGTTTATCGGTCTGGCCTTCTAAGGTATGTAGCCACTCACTGCGGCCCACTAAGTCTTCAAACTTGCTGACCCCTAAAGTCGCCATCCACTCACGGACTTCCTCGGCAACAAACTCAAAGTAAGTCATCACTCGCTCTGGTAAGCCGTGGTAGTGGTTATCGCGCAGTTTCTTGTCCTGAGTTGCGACACCGGTAGCGCAGTTGTTCAGGTGGCAAATACGCAGGTACTTACAACCTAAGGCAATCATGGGCACAGTCCCGAAGCCAAAGCTCTCGGCGCCGAGTAAGGCTGCTTTGATGACGTCGGTTCCGGTTTTTAGGCCGCCATCGACCTGCAAGCGGATCTTATGGCGTAGGCCATTTTCCACCAGAGATTGATGCACTTCGGCAAGGCCGAGTTCCCATGGGCTGCCAGCGTATTTCACCGAGGTGATAGGGCTCGCGCCCGTGCCACCATCGTAGCCAGAAATAGTGATCATATCGGCATAGGCTTTTGCCACACCGGTGGCGATAGTGCCGACACCTGGTTCAGACACTAACTTCACAGAGATCAGTGCCTTGGTGTTGATTTGTTTTAAATCGAAAATCAGCTGGGCTAAGTCTTCGATAGAATAGATATCATGGTGTGGCGGTGGTGAAATCAAGGTTACACCGGGACGCGCGTGGCGCAGCCCTGCAATTTCTACACTCACCTTATGGCCTGGCAGTTGTCCGCCTTCACCGGGTTTTGCACCCTGGGCCACTTTAATCTGCAACACATCGGCATTGACTAGGTAATGGGCGGTTACGCCAAAACGTGCCGAGGCAATTTGTTTAATTGCCGAGTTACGCTCGGTGTTAAAGCGGCGAGCATCCTCACCACCTTCACCCGAGTTAGAGCGGCCACCTAAACGGTTCATTGCAATGGCTAATGCCTCATGAGCCTCGGGGCTTAAGGCACCGATACTCATGGCCGCACTGTCAAAACGTGGGAACAAGTTACTAGCAGCTTCGACCTTATCCAGTTCAATTGCAGCTTGGTCAGCCTTAATGCCAATCAAATCCCTTAGGGTGGCAACAGGGCGGTTATCCACTAATTCGGCAAACTTCTTATAGGTCGCAAAATTTTTGTCGATTAAGGATGCCTGCAATGTGTTGACCACATCAGGGTTGAAGCAGTGGTACTCACCGCCATCCACGTATTTGAGTAAACCGCCTTGTGGCAGTGGCACATGGGCGCGGTAAGCGGCTTTATGCAGCAGCGCTTGATCGTTGGCGATATCCTCAAAGCTTGCGCCTTCGATACGACTCACCACTCCTTTAAAGCACAGTTCAATCACATCACTGGCGATACCAATGGCTTCAAACTGCTGGCTACAACGGTAGGAGCCGACGGTGCTGATCCCCATTTTCGACATGATCTTACGTAGACCCTTCTCGATGCCGTAGCGGAAGTTCAGCATCAACGCCGTGGTATCGGTCAGTTGATGGCGTTTCGCTAGATCTGAGATTGATTCATACACTAGATACGGATAAATCGCCGTAGCACCAAAGCCGAGTAGCACTGCAAAGTGGTGCGGATCTCGCGCCGAGGCGGTCTCGACAATGATGTTGGTATCGCAGCGCAGGCTCTTACTCACCAGCATTTGTTGTACTGCGCCGACTGCCATGGCCGCTGGGATTACCTGCGCCGATTTATCAATCGCACGGTCGGATAAAATCAGCAGCGTAGTGCCACTGCGGGCTAAACGCTCGGCTTCCGAGGTGATGCGGCGAATCGCCTGTTCTAAGCCTTCTTTCGGATCGTAGTTTAAATCGACGATATTGGCGCGATAGTAAGTGCTATCTAATCCGAGTAATTGATTGAAATCACTGAATAATAAGATCGGTGAGTTGAACATCACTCGATAGGCATGGCCAGTCGTTTCGTTGAAGAGGTTTTGTTCGCGGCCAATGCAGGTCGCCAGAGACATCACGTGCTTTTCACGCAATGGATCGATAGGCGGGTTAGTGACTTGAGCGAATTTTTGCCTGAAATAGTCATAGAGCGAGCGTGACTTTTTCGACAATACGGCCATTGGCGTATCATCGCCCATGGAGCCAGTCGCTTCTTCGCCTTGTTTTGCCAGTACCCAAATCACTTGTTCAAGCTCTTCGCGGGTGTAACCAAACTGCTTTTGGTATTGCAGTAGTTGCTCAGGGCTTAATTCACTGGCGCCATGTTGCTCTGTCGTTAGCTGCTCGGCAGGAATTAAAGTACGACTGTTTTTCGCCATCCATTCTTTGTAGGGGTGGCGACGCTTAAGGTCGTTATCGATTTCGAATGACTGATATAGACGGCCATTTAATGTATCTAACACTAACAGCTCGCCAGGGCCGACACGGCCTTTTTCAATCACTTCATCGGCGGCGTAGTCCCAAATGCCGACTTCTGAGGCGAGGGTTAAGATACGATCTTTAGTGATCACATAACGAGATGGGCGCAGACCGTTACGATCGACCGCGCAAGCGGCGTGGCGACCGTTGGTCATTACGATCCCCGCAGGACCATCCCATGGCTCCATATGCATGGAGTTAAAGTCATAGAAGGCTTTTAGCTCGTCATCCATCTCTGGGTTACTTTGCCACGCTGGCGGAATAAGCAAACGCATGGCGCGGTATAAGTCCATCCCGCCAGAGAGCAGCATCTCGAGCATATTGTCGAGGGAGGAAGAGTCAGAACCCGTTTCATTCACAAACGGTGCCGCCTGCTGTAAGTCAGGCAGCAGCGGCGAATTAAATTTATAGGCACGGGCACGGGCCCATTGGCGGTTACCGGTAATCGTATTGATCTCGCCGTTATGGGCAAGATACCTAAAGGGCTGAGCGAGTGGCCATTTAGGTGACGTATTGGTTGAAAAGCGTTGATGGAATAAACAAATAGAGCTCTTCAAACGGATGTCGGCAAGGTCGGGATAGAATGCGGGCAGGTCGGCAGGCATCATTAAGCCTTTGTAGACGATGACTTGACCTGAAAGACTCGCGACATAAAAGTCTTTATCGTCAGTAATTTGTTGCTCTAAACGGCGGCGAGCCATGTAGAGACGTCGCTCAAGATCTTTCTCACGCCAACCAATGGGGGCGTTAATCAGCACTTGATAGATTTGCGGTAGGCTCGATTTACCAATCTCACCCAATACCTCAGGATTGATAGGGACTTTACGCCAACCAGCGATACTTAATGTTTCACGCTCGAGTTCGCGTTCGAGGATGAATTTAGCTTGGTCGGCTAATTCCTCATCTTGGCTTAAAAACAACATGCCTACAGCGAATTTGCGGCTCAAGTGCCAGTCATTTTCTGCGGCTACGGCCTCAAAGAATTGCAATGGTAGCTGCATCAATAAACCACAGCCGTCCCCAGTTCGACCATCAGAGGCGATACCGCCACGGTGTTTCATGCGATCAAGGCCATGGATAGCTGTGCGCACGATACGATGACTGGCTTCGCCATCCATTTGTGCAATCAAGCCAAACCCACAATTGTCCCGCTCAAAACTGGGATGATATAAGCTCATACAAAAACCTCCCTTGACCTCAACGAAATTACTACTCGGGAGAAATGTAAAGACTTTCTATAGATATGCACCCGAACCACCCAAATTATCCTGAGATTAACTAAAGGTCAAACCAAAATTTTGCATAAAATATGGGTATTAATTCATGTTTCATACACAAAACACAATTGCTTGACGTTAACGTTAACTGATTAAAGTGCTGTATAACGTTATGAATAAAAAGAATTTTAAAAAATGAAAAACTTGTAAGTTACCAAAATGTAACATTGGCACGGATTGTTTTTGATTTAGAAATAGTGATTTTTATTGCAAATACAGTGTTTGTATAAAAATATGAAATAAGTGAATTGTTATTCCGTTTGGTTGTGAGTGCTATCACAGAATGTAAAGGCCCTGTGAGGGGCTGCTCAGGTTTTTAGCTTGGATATGGTGAATATTATGAGAGTTTGATTTACCGCACAAGAAAAGTGTGCTCGCATTGTTTATTATGAGTTTTTTCGTCTATCTACACATCATTATTTCTTCTTTCTTGTGATTTTATCTTGGTTATTTTTAATGAAACGACATGAAATATGGCAGGCGAGCTAATGGGGCTCGATGCATATGTAAACACATTTGGTGCTGTTTGTAAGGCTAAATACGGTGAGCGATTACGCAAGCTCACCATAGATGCCAAATTCACTTGTCCTAACCGTGACGGCACGCTTGGACGTGGTGGTTGTACCTTTTGCAACGTGGCGTCCTTTAGTTATCAGCAAACGGAAACGCTCAGCATCAGTGAGCAGCTAGAACAAGGGAAAGCCCGTTATAAAGAGGCGAAACCCAAGCTGAATGCGGATAAGTTTATCGCTTATTTTCAGGCTTATACGAGCACTTATGATGAGTATCAAGTGCTGATGGCTAAATACGATGAGGCGGTCAAAGACAGTGAGATTGTGGGCCTGTGTGTTGGCACTCGTCCCGACTGTGTGCCAGATAATGTGTTAGATTTACTAGCAAGTTACCAGCAAAAAGGCGTTGATGTGTGGTTGGAGCTTGGGCTACAAACCGCCAACGACAAGACGCTACACAAGATTAATCGTGGCCATGATTTTGCCTGTTATTGCGATACCGTTTTGCGGGCGAGAAGCCGCGGTTTAAAGGTGTGTACTCACCTTATCTTAGGTTTACCCGGTGAAACTCGTCTCGATTACATGGCGACCCTTCAGGCCGTGCTGACGCAGGGCGTAGATGGTTTAAAGCTGCATCCATTACATGTGGTTGAGGGCAGTACTATGGCAAAAGCTTGGCGCGCAGGGCGCTTACCTTTGCTCAGTATTGAGGAGTATGCGGCTTGTGTCGGCGAACTGGTTCGGCATACACCGAAAGAGGTGATATTTCATCGGGTGACCGCCTATGCGAAAAAACCGATACTGCTGGCACCCGATTGGTGTGGTTATCGTTGGAATGGCTTAGTGGCGATTGTTGAGGATCTTGCGCGTAAGGGTGGACAAGGCGCGGCATTAGCGCGACCATAATGTCCATATTTGCTGAATGGATTCATTTGGTAATTTTTTATCGCTAATAGTATTTGATATAGTTGATTTTTTGTTAATAAAAACATCTTTTGACCACAAATGCTGCTATAAGTTGCGCTGACAATTTTAGTGGGTATCATGTCATAAATTTGTTTTAAGCATTGGACTACTTAAGGGAGGCCTAGATGGCCACAGTTGAATTAGAGACAATTCTAGATCTCAATACGTTAGAACAGTATTGCAGCGCGATTGGTGCCGGTACTTTGCTAAAGAGCGTGGTGTTATTTGAGCAATTAATGCCTGAATATGTTGGGAATCTAGTAAAGGCTAACGAAGCTGCTGACAAGGACACTTTATGTTCTGAGGCCCACAAATTTAAAGGTGCAGCGGGTTCAGTTGGTTTAAAACGTATTCAGCAAATTGCCCAATTACTGCAGCATGGCGAAGAAGCGCGTTGGGAAGTTGAACATGCAACTTGGGTTGCGCAAATTGTTGAATTTGCGAGTGCCGATCTGCAGCAATTAAAGCAATTCTTACAGGCTAAAGCCTAGTTTGGTTTGCGAGGTGCGGCGTAAAGGTTGCACCTCGATAACTTCTTCCTTCTCGTTTTATCCCCTCTTTTGCTTTTCCCTCCTGTATTCTGAGTCGCCTCATGCGTTTTACCTTGATTGAAAATCGATTTTGCTCACACTATTGAGTAATTTAGCCGCGTTTTAGTTGATAACTTATGCTAGAGTTGATTAAATTTATTAATTCATAACCGTAGTGGCAATCGATAAAATGAAAAATTTACCTAGCCTTAAGAATCTATATTACTTGGTGAATCTTCATCAAGAGCAGAATTTTAATCGCGCCGCTAAGGTGTGTTTTGTCAGCCAATCGACTCTGTCAAGCGGCATTCAGAATCTTGAAGAACAGCTTGGCCACCAGTTAATTGAACGGGATCACAAGTCTTTTATGTTCACCGCTATTGGTGAGGAAGTGGTGCAACGTTCTCGCAAAATCCTCACGGATGTAGATGATTTGGTTGAATTGGTTAAAAACCAAGGTGAGCCTATGACGGGGGATATCCGCTTAGGTTGTATTCCTACCATTGCTCCATTTTTACTCAGCCGCGTTGTCAAACAGTGCCAACACGCTTATCCCGCGATGAGCCTATTACTCAAAGAGGATACAACAGAGCGCTTACTCGATGCGTTGGGTAAAGGGGAGTTAGATATACTCATTCTTGCTCTACCCGTTGATACCAGTGGCTACCACAGCATGAAGGTAGGTATTGATCCCTTTAAGATGGTTATCCACAAAGATTTAGTGGGGGGAATTCATCAGCCGATCGATTATCAGACATTACCTGATGAGAGTATTTTTCTGTTGCAGAGTGAGCATTGTATTACTGGCCATGCCATTACTGCTTGTCAGTTGGGCGACAGTGCTAAAGTCAATCCTTTTGCTGCCACGAGTCTGCATACCTTAGTACAAATGGTAAATAGTAAACTGGGCACAACGTTCTTACCGCAAATGGCGATTGATGCAGGGATCTTGAATGATACCGATCTGGTGGTCATGACTCCACCAGGTGAAGCGCCATATCGCGATATCGGTTTAGTATGGCGACAAACAACCAGCCGAATTTTAACTTTCCGTACGCTAGGTTTATTGATCCAAAAATTGTTAGCTAACGAAACCGCATAATCACTGAGTATTTTTGCTTTTGGTGAGGTTTATAAAGGGGAAACACCAAACACTTCAATCGAGTGTTGTTTCCCTTTTAATTTAATCGGGCCCAGATTAGTCAAACGATACTCACTGTCAGGATTATCGAGTCGTCCCGCTAAGGCGCCAGAGATCAACATACGCTGTCCTAAGGGATTACATTGATCCTGCAGTCTCGCTAACGTATTTAGCACATCACTAAAGAAGCTAATTTCTTGTTTTTGAACACCAACAACTGCAGCAACGACTTGCCCACAGTGAGCCGCCGCTTTAAATTTAGGCACAAAACCATAGTGTTCTTCAAAGTAACGTCTCTGCCAATTTAATTGCTGGCTAAATTCAAAATAGATATTCATGCAGCGGTCGTGCACAACACCTTCCTCTAAGGGCCAATGGATTAATACGGCATCACCCATATAGCGGTAGATTTCAGCTTCGTTATTACTCACAGTATCTGAAAGTAAGCTAAAACTATCTTGGATTAGGCGACTAAAGCGATAATCGCCAAGGGATTCAGCGTGAGTTGTTGAGGCGACCATATCTAAGTAAAGAAATAAACGCTGTTCGTATCTTGGCTTATGGTATTTGCCTAAACCAATATTGAGTAAAATACGTGGCCCAACTAAAAGCCCCATCTGCTCCACAAAGGCTAAACTCACTCGTACAACGACTAAATAAACAATTAAGGCTTGGAATGAGGGACTATAGAGAATATGCGCCGTAAGCATTTGTCTAAGGGTCGACATGTGATTTTCAATGGCCCACATATTTAGAAATTGGGTCATATAAGCTAAGGTTGTTGCACCTAATAACAGGAACAATCCTTTAAAAATGACTGAGAAGATATAAGGTAGGCGATTGATAGCGCTAAAATCAGCTATCAGATTGGACATCCAGTGTAAGCTGCCAAAAATAATCCCCATATAGACAGCGAGTGTCGCGAGATCAGCCGAACCTACAGCCCATTGCGGCAGTTCTGGTGATTGGGCATATCGAAAAAACACGAATGCAGCCATGGCTATCGCCCAAGCTAATATCGCAAAAAGAAGTTTTTTCGCTTGTCTACGAGTTCTCACAACGGGTTTTGTATCCGAATACGGCCATATATTTCAGGATGCCGTAGTTTATAGAAAATCATCACTAGAGTGCCAGTGATATTTGTGATCTGGATCAATACAACGCTATATAGCTACGAAAATTTAACCAAACACTTTATTTAATATCATTGCTGTAAAGGCGGTCTTGAGATAAAAACCGCGAGGATTGGTCATTTTGAGGCTGCCATCCTCGGCAATACTTTGAGTCAATGCTTTACTATTAGCGGCTTTAGGGCGTAATTGGAGAACTTCACCGTGCCTAGCGGTGAGATTTTCGACTTTACCAAGAGCAATCAGCTCCATGATTTCTTCCCAATCCTGTTGCAGTAATGCTTGCTCTTGTGGATCGGGCTGCCACAGTATCGGTGTGCCAACTCTGCGTTCACCCACAGGGATATGTCGCTCTCCCTCTACTGGTACCCACAGTACTCGTTGTAACTTGTGACACACTAAGCTGTCTTGCCAAGTTAATCCTTCGATATTAGTCAGCGGTGCAACACATACATAGGTGGTTTCTAGCGGTTTGCCCTGATGATCAATGGGGATAGTTTTTAGCTCTACTCCGAGGTGAAGAAAATCTTGCTCGGGTTTCGAACCTGCTATCGCACCTAATTCCATTTCAATGAGTTGTCCCACCCAACCTTTATCGCGTTTCAGATTGTCGGGGACACGAATGCCGCGATGGGCAGCAATTTGCGCCAAAGATACACCGGCCATCATATTAGCGCGTTCGAGCAATTCGCTCAGATTTTGAGGGGGAATAATAGGTTTCATAGGCGAATTTTACTGGAAAATAACTGCTTAGCAACCAAGGTCAAAAAATGAACATTAAAATAAGAATAAACGCATTGCTAACTTTTTTCGCCTAATGCTTTGATTTTTATTGTTTTTATCTGGTTTTTGACAAGTGTCAGTTAAAGTGTTCAAAGTTACTCTCGGCTTTCCCTTGCGTTTCTCACATATTTATCCACAGATATTATGGATAACTCACAATGCGTGTGCCTTTAACTGAATAAAATCTTTGAGTCAATGGTAGTAAGTGGCATTTTTAAATAGGGATGTGGGTAATTTTGGGTGTGCTCTGTGTATAACATTTAAGGATTACTCTAATTAAATAATAGAATTTATTTTAGGTTAAAAAGTGAGCGTTTGTGTGTTTGGATAGATATTTTGTAAATTGTTAAGGTTTATCTTAATGATTTATAGGTTATTTTTTTGATGTGGTATGCGTTGTGATGTATATTCTATTTGTTGTTTTTTGAACGATATACCTAGTTTACCCTAGTTTCAAACAGAGATATCCACAGAAAATGTGGATATCCCCTTAGATTAAGTCGATGAGTTGTTGATAAAGTAGTAAGTTGAAACTATTTATCCAAAGATAAGCTGAAAATAGAGGTTTGCTGAGAGACGGGCTTTGTGAAACAATCGCTTTATTAAAATTTATCCTTATTTGGAGTCCATGTGATTGATAGCGACGGCTTTCGCGCAAATGTGGGCATAATAATTTGTAACAGATATGGCCAAGTCATGTGGGCCAGACGGTTTGGACAACACTCATGGCAGTTTCCCCAAGGCGGTGTAGATGATGGTGAATCGGCCGAAGAGGCTATGTACCGTGAATTGTATGAGGAAGTTGGCTTAAAACCCGAGCATGTCACTATATTAACCTCGACGCGCTCTTGGCTAAGATACCGTTTACCTAAACGCTTAGTGAGACAGGACAGTAAGCCTGTGTGTATTGGCCAAAAGCAAAAGTGGTTTCTGTTACAACTCAAAAGCCAAGATAGTGCGATTAATTTAAGTTCTTCAGGCCACCCTGAGTTTGACGATTGGCGCTGGGTAAGTTATTGGTATCCGGTGCGGCAGGTTGTCTCATTTAAGCGTGATGTTTATCGTAAGGTCATGAAAGAATTTGCGGTAACGGCATTGTCATTCCAAACCCAGGAAATACCGAGGAAGCGGGTAAGACAAAAGACAACGGGCTGATTTTCAAAAGAGGATTGAAAACAGTGTTAAATACGCTCAGGGATATTACCCAAGCTGTGGCTTCTGCCCACAGCTTAGAAACCGCATTAGAAGTCCTAGTTTCATCGACCAAGGCTGCGATGGAAACCCAATGTTGCTCGGTCTATATCCTAGAGCAGCAAGAACTCGTTTTATCCGCAACCGATGGTCTCGAAAAGAGCGCTGTCGGTCGAGTGCGCATGCCTTTAACTCAGGGCTTGGTGGGCTTAGCTGCCGAGCGTGAGGAGGCGGTGAATTTAGCCGATGCACGTTTACATCCGCGCTTTAAGCTCTTTCCCGAGGTTGCAGAAGAAGAATACCGTGCCTTTTTAGCTGTCCCTATTATTTATCAAAAAGCGGTTGTGGGTGTGATTGTGGTGCAGCAAGCTAGTGCACGGCAATTTAGCGAAGGCGAAGAAGCCTTTTTAATGACCTTGGCTGCGCAGCTTGCGATGGCGATCCGAGGATTAAAACAAAAGGCGCAGGTCAGTTCACTCCATCAACAGATTTTATTCCAAGGGACATCTGCATCCAGTGGGATCGCTATTGCACACGCGTTAGTGCTCGGTGGGGAGATTTCCCTCGAACAGCCCGATGTGCGCTGCGAGGACATTGCCCTTGAATCCAGCCGTTTAGTCGCGGCAATGGGGCGTTGTAAAGAGGCGATTGGTGCGCTATCTCAGCGTTTCGACCGAGAACAGGATGAGGAGGTCGCCTCAATATTCAATGCCTTACAGTTACTACTCGATGATGCCAGCCTCGGTGGTGAATATACCCGTGAAGTACAGCAGGGCTGGGAGGCTGAATCGGCGGTGAGCCGGGTTTCGTTGCGTTATATTCAGCAGTTTTTGGCGATGGAAGATCCTTATCTCAAGGAGCGGGCGAGTGATATCCGCGATTTGGGGCAAAAGGTGCTAAGGCAATTGATTGAGCCTGAGCGATTAGAGCATGAACCTGATAAACCTGTAATTTTAGTGACGAAAGAAGCCGATGCTACAATGTTGGCTGAATTTCCTCGACAAAAATTAGCCGGGATTGTGACCGAGCTCGGTGGCGTTAACTCCCATGCGGCGATTTTAGCGCGTGCGCTTGGTGTACCTGCGATTACAGGCGTTGAACAGTTACTTTCCGCCGATATTGATCAAAAGCTGTTAGTCGTCAATGCCAGTCGTGGGCAGCTTATGGTGTCGCCATCGCCTGCTATTGTTAGCGAATATCGCAGCCTTATCTCAGCGCAAAAAGCGTTGCAGCGCCAATACGCACAGGAGTTAGCGCTGCCTTCTGTGATGCTTGATGGCACGCGAATTAGACTCTATCTCAATGCGGGATTACTCAGTGGTGTCGCCTCGGAAATTGCCGAAGGGGCAGATGGTATTGGGTTATATCGCACTGAAATCCCCTTTATGTTGCAGCAGCGTTTTCCGAGTGAATCCGAGCAGGTAAAGGTTTATCAACAGGTACTCTCAGCGGCTTCGGGTCGCCCTGTAGTGATGAGAACCTTAGACGTTGGCGGCGATAAGCCTTTGCCGTATTTCCCGATTAAAGAAGACAATCCTTTCCTCGGTTGGCGTGGTATTCGACTATCACTGGATCACCCTGAGCTGTTTCTTGTGCAGTTAAGGGCCATGTTACAGGCTGGCGCAGAAGGCAAGCAGTTAAGCATTTTGTTACCCATGGTCAGTAATTTAGATGAAATCGATCAAGCGTTAGCCTACTTAGAGCAGGCTTATATTGAACTCAAAAATGATGTCAACAGCAATATCGAAATGCCGCGTATTGGCATAATGCTCGAAGTGCCTGCAATGCTATATCAGTTAGATGAAGTGGCAAAGAGAGTGGATTTTGTGTCAGTTGGGAGTAACGATTTAACCCAATATTTACTCGCAGTCGATCGCAATAACCCGAGGGTCAGTTCATTATTTGACAGTTATCATCCGGGGATTTTGCGGGCCTTACATCAGGCAAGAATAGATTGTGAATATCATCATCTTGATATCAGTATCTGTGGTGAGTTGGCTGGCGAGCCCATGGGCGCGATCTTGCTTGTGGCGATGGGATACAACCAATTGAGTATGAACCAAGGCAGTTTAGCGCGAATTAACTATCTGCTGCGCCGAGTCTCTGGTGATGATTTAGCACAGTTACTCGCGCAGGCGTTAAGTCTATCTAACGGTTTCCAAGTGCGTGAGCTGGTTAAAGAATATTTTACTCAGCAAGGATTAGCCACAATTCTTAATTAACTAATCGTGCCTTTTGCTTTAAGCTAAGGCTTCACTTAATCACGCTGTAGGTATTCGTGTGGATAGTTTGTTGTTGGTGTTCTTTATTTGCTTGGCGTTAGGTGCGTTTGTCGGTTTTATGGCAGGATTATTAGGTATCGGCGGCGGCTTGATTGTCGTGCCTGCATTGCTTTATATTTTGCCATCGGTCGGTATTAGCTCTACTCAGCTACCCCATATTGCGATTGCCACTTCGCTAGCCGCCATTATTCTTACCTCTATTTCATCGGCACGTGCCCACCATAAGCGCGGTAATGTGCCTTGGGAATTGTTCAAATCAATGTTACCGGGCCTGATTATAGGCGCGCTGGCTTCAGGTTTTATTGCTGAGCGTATTCCTGCTGATGCTTTACAGAAAGGTTTTGCCATCTTTGTGATTTTAATGACAATTCAAATGGCTTATCCCGTAAAAGCCGAATCAAATCGCCAATTACCTAATTCAGTCGTGCTTTTTATTGTATCGGCTTTGATTGCGGTTTTGGCCGGTTTGACAGGAATAGGTGGCGGTATACTGATAGTGCCATTTTTGACTTTTTATGGTTTACAGATGCGTCAAGCCGTGGGTTTTTCTGCTGCGATGGGCTTTTTAATCTCTCTTTCTGGCAGTTTCGGCTATATTATTGCGGGCATGAATGCCCCTGAATTGCCCTATGGTACCTTAGGCTATATCTATTTACCGGCGTTATTTGGCTTAATCATAACCTCAATTTTAATGGCTCCGGTTGGTGTGAAGGCTGCAAGCACTTGGCCCACCCCAGTCCTTAAAAAAATATTTGCACTTTTACTCCTTTGTGTCGGTCTCAAATTAATTCTGAGCTGATTTTTAGTTTTTAGCCCTCAATTTGAGGCTGTTGATGGATAAGTTATGGCATTGAATTTTCCCAATATCGATCCTGTGATCGTGAAGTTTGGTCCCTTTGATATTTTTGGACAAACCTTTGAACCTGCGCTGCGTTGGTATGGATTTACTTACTTAGTGGGTTTTGTGGCGGCGATGTGGTTACTCAATCGCCAGGCTGATCGTTCCAATGGTTTATGGACGAGAGAGCAGGTTTCCGATTTACTGTTTTATGGCTTCCTAGGGGTGATATTAGGCGGTCGTATTGGCTATGTGCTCTTCTATCATTTTGATTATTTTCTCGCTAGTCCAATGTATTTATTTAAAATTTCAGAAGGCGGCATGTCCTTTCACGGTGGTTTGATTGGGGTGATTACCGCCATGATTTATATCACTTGGAAGCAAAAGCGTACCTTCTTTGCCGTGGCGGATATGGTGGCGCCCGTGGTGCCTATTGGTCTTGGGGCCGGCCGTATCGGTAACTTTATTAATGGTGAGTTATGGGGCCGCGTGACTGATGTGCCTTGGGCTATGGTGTTCCCAAGCGGTGGACCAGAACCACGCCATCCCTCGCAGCTCTATCAATTTGCTCTTGAAGGTGTTGCATTATTCTTGCTCCTTTATTGGTTCAGTAAACGTACTAAGAAAGTCGGCGCAGTATCGGGTATGTTCTTACTAGGCTACGGTATTTTCCGCGTGATTGTCGAAACGGTAAGGCAACCTGATGCACAGTTAGGCCTCTATTGGGGCTTTATGACAATGGGGCAGATCCTCTCAGTGCCGATGATCCTCTTCGGTTTATATTTAATTCTTCGTCCAGAGGGTAAGCAGTAATGCAGCAGTATTTAGACTTGATGAAACACATTTTAGCCGAAGGTGTGGATAAATCAGACCGTACAGGTACAGGCACTCGCTCGGTGTTTGGCTATCAAATGCGTTTCGATTTGAGTAAGGGGTTTCCTTTAGTCACAACGAAAAAGTGCCATATGCGCTCGATTATCCATGAGCTGTTGTGGTTCCTGAAAGGGGAGACCAATATTGCTTATCTGCGTGACAATAAGGTCAGTATTTGGGATGAATGGGCAGATGAAAACGGCGATTTAGGCCCTGTGTACGGCGCGCAGTGGCGCAGTTGGCCGACCCAAGGTGGTGAGGCTATCGATCAAATTTCGCAGGTCATTGCGCAAATTAAATCCCAACCCGACTCGCGCCGTTTGATTGTCTCTGCATGGAACGTGGGCGAGCTGGATAAAATGGCACTGGCGCCATGCCATGCGTTTTTCCAGTTTTATGTCGCCGACGGCAAATTATCCTGCCAGTTGTACCAACGCAGTTGTGATGTATTTTTAGGTTTACCATTCAATATCGCCAGCTATGCGTTGCTGACGATGATGGTTGCGCAACAATGTGATTTAGCCTTAGGTGACTTTGTTTGGACGGGTGGCGATACACATTTATACTCCAACCATATGGAGCAAACTGCGTTGCAGTTGACCCGTGAGCCAAGACCTTTACCCACCATGACAATTTTGCGTAAACCTGCCTCTATTTTCGATTATCAATTCGAAGACTTCGAACTGACCCACTACGATCCACATCCACATATCAAAGCGCCTGTTGCCGTTTAATGGCGAATTAATCGACCAACACCTCGGAATAGCCGAGGTGTTTTGTCGAAACTAACGATTATACTTGTTCATTTTCTTCGTCTACACTCAATCTATTATGATTTTTGGGAGTGCAAGATGGAAAAAGCGATTAGAAATTTTTTAAGCCAAGAGTCTGCAGGCGGCATCCTTTTATTGATTGCCGTTGCCTTTGCCATGTTGATGGCCAATTCTCCTCTCGCGGGACTCTATCAAGGTTTTCTCGGTACTGAAGTACAGGTGCGTGTCGGTGCACTCGATCTGCATAAGCCATTGTTGCTGTGGATTAACGACGGTCTAATGGCGCTGTTTTTCTTGCTGATTGGTTTAGAAGTTAAGCGCGAGCTACTCGAAGGCGCATTATCGAGTGTGGCACAGGCTTCTCTGCCAACTTTTGCTGCCATTGGTGGCATGTTAGTGCCTGCGGGAATTTATCTTTTATTTAACTATGGTGATCCTATCACTCAAGCGGGTTGGGCAATTCCTGCTGCGACGGATATTGCTTTTGCTTTGGGGATCATGGCGTTGCTAGGTAGCCGCGTACCCGTTGCTTTAAAGGTCTTTCTGCTGGCATTAGCCATTATTGATGATTTAGGCGTTATTGTGATTATCGCCCTCTTCTACAGTACCGATTTATCAACCATTAGTTTAATCATTGCCAGTATTGCGATTGTTGGTTTAGTTGCTTTAAACCGTAAAGGAGTGACTTCATTAGCACCCTATGGCGTATTAGGGCTTATCCTGTGGGTCGCAGTGCTCAAGTCAGGTGTTCATGCCACATTAGCGGGTGTCATTATTGCCTTCTGTATTCCTCTTCGGGCAAAAGATGGTAGTTCGCCTTCTGAGCATTTAGAGCATAGTTTACACCCATGGAGCACCTTCCTAATTCTGCCTGTATTTGCCTTTTCTAATGCTGGGGTCGCTTTAGGAAACATGAGTTTAGATACGCTTATTTCCCCTGTGCCAGTGGGGATTGCGTTGGGATTAATGTTAGGTAAACCGATAGGGGTGATGCTGTTTAGCTTTGTTGCTGTCAAGCTTAAGTTGGCACAGTTGCCTGATGGTATCGGTTGGAAACAGATCGCACCCGTGGCGGCGATGTGCGGGATTGGTTTTACCATGTCGATGTTTATTGCTTCGTTGGCATTTGAGCAGGCAGACCCTATGTTCGGCGATTTAGCACGCCTTGGCACCTTGATTGGCTCAATTCTCGCAGCCTTGATCGGGTATTTCTGGTTATCAAAAGTGTTACCAAAAAAAGGAGTATAACTATGATAAATATGAAATTAGTGGGAGTTGCTGCATTGTTAGCATTATCTTCAAGTGCCATGGCTTCGCAAATTGATGCCTGCAACAAAGATGTCGCATCACAAACCTGCCAAAGCTATCTTGAGGGGATAGTTGATGGGGCATTAATGTTTAAACCTGAGGCATTAGGCGCGAGGCTTGAAACCAATGGTTACGAGTCTAGAGCATTAAAATACCGTGGCGGTAAACGTTTCCAAGAAGCAAACCGTACTTATTGTGCTAGTCGAATTCCTGATCGTGATAGTTTAGTCTCTGGGGTGACTGAAGCGGTTAGCACTGGTACTGCCGCAGATTTAGAGCAACTTCAAGGAATCGTTGTTAACTTATTGGATTGCCAGCGTTTAAAATAGCGATATTGACTCATTATTTGTTAAGCTGGGTCATTGCTACCCGATATGCCACAGCATAGATGCTGTGGCATCCCTAATAGGAAGCTCATTGGCGATGCTCCATCTCAATTACAACCATCTTTACTATTTTTGGATGATTAAGAAAAAGGGCTCTGTGGCAAAAGCTGCAGAAGCCCTTTATTTAGCTCCACAAACGATTACTGGGCAAATCCGCGCCTTAGAAGACAGGCTAAACGGTAGCTTATTTAAACGTGTCGGCAGAAATCTAGAAGCGACAGAGCTCGGAGAGCTCGTCTTTCGTTATGCCGATAGAATGTTTTCTCTCAGTTATGAGATGATCGATTTACTTAACTATCAAAAAGATGACGCTATTCTATTTGAGGTTGGGATTGCTGATGCTTTATCGAAAGCCTTATCAAGTAGAGTGTTGCTCTCGGTTGTTCCTAATGATGGCTCTATGCACCTTGCCTGTTATGAGGCGACCCATGAAAGCTTAATGTCTCGCTTACGCGAGCATAAACTCGATATGATCCTTTCAGACTGTGCGGGCGAGTCACTTAAATATCCCGAAATTCTATCGAAAAAACTGGGTGAGTGTGGTGTGAGTTTCTTTTCTGCTGAAGCTTACAGTGCGGATTTCCCTGCCTGTTTAGAGCAAGGGCCGCTATTGATCCCCGGTCGTAGAACTTCGCTCGGTCAGCAACTATATCGTTGGTTTGATGAGCAAAATCTTAAGGTGAGTATTTTAGGTGAGTTTGATGATGCGGCCATGATGAAGGCTTTTGGTTACCTTAAGCGCGGTATCTTTGTCATGCCATCGATTTATCCCCAAGAAGTGATTTCCCATGGCATGCATTTACTCGGTGAAACCTTAGATGTGAAAGAAGAGTACCATGTGATGTTTGCCGAACGGATGATCCAGCATCCTGCGGTTAAACGCCTCCTAGAAACGGATTTTAGTGATTTATTTGCCGGATTAGATACTCAAGTTAAGCAGTATTAAACTTGTGTTTCAACAACGCTTGCATCGACACTCCATGGACTGAACTGGTAGACTAAGGCGAATTTTGTTTTGGGAGAGATTAACTTGGAGTTAATGAACATTGCACGGGTCCGTTGGGCATGTCGCCGCGGAATGCTCGAATTAGACGTTTTGTTCCAGCCCTTCGTTGAGAATGTTTATCAGGATTTGTCTGATGAAGATAAAGCCCTGTTTATTCGTTTGCTCGAGTGTGAAGATCCTGAATTATTTGCATGGTTTATGGGTCATGAAGTTTGCCCTGATCCTGAGCTTGCCCGCATGGTAGTGCAAGTCCGTGGCCGAGCTGCGCCATAGTTTTAGTGTAAAAGCCTCCTTTGACCAACGTCTCTCGTTGGTCGTATTTGTTTGTGTCTGTAGCACTTCTTTACTTCTCTGGCCAGAAACGGATACCGCAGTACTACATGGACTGAGGGCTATATTCGCCGTCTTAATATTGGGATTCTTGTGCTCTCAGTTATGGCAACTGAGGAAATGGCATTGCCGTTTTGAGCTTAATGGTCAAGGAGACGGCTGGCTATCAACGGGGGAGGCGTTTCATGTATTGCCCAGAACTTGGGTAACGCCGTTTATCTGCTTGGTTTACTATCAATCTGCCGAAAGGTTGCATCTCTTACCTCTATGGGCGGATATGTTTAGTGATACAGATTATCGCCACTTGTGCCGGCTATTACTTAAAGTTAAAACTCAGGCGATGAGCCAACACGAACTACTTTAATCTGAATCTGAATCTGAACTATGAGTGATGAGACTTTCACACCGTCTAAATAACAAACGGGCTAAATCCTTATTAAGATTTAGCCCGTTAAAAGCGTTTAAGTTAAGCTATCCGCTTATTTTTCAGGTTGCAAAATGGTCGGTAGCGGAGAAGCTGACTTTTCAGGATGGTCAATATTGTAGTGCAGCCCACGACTTTCTTTACGTTCCATCGCGCAGCGAATAATGAGTTCTGCCACTTGCACTAAGTTACGCAGTTCAAGCAGGTTATTGCTGACTCTGAAGTTGCTGTAATACTCTTGGATTTCCTGCTGCAACATCAAGCAGCGGCGCAGTGCGCGCTCTAAGCGTTTATCTGAGCGTACGATACCCACATAGTCCCACATAAACAGGCGCAGTTCGTGCCAGTTGTGGGCGATAACGACTTCTTCATCAGAATTAGAAACTTTACTTTCATCCCATGCGGGAATTGGGCCTGGTAAGGGGATTTTATGCAGTTGACTCTCAATATCTTGGGAGGCTGCCCGGGCAAATACCAAGCACTCAAGCAGCGAGTTACTTGCCAAGCGGTTGGCGCCATGCAAGCCTGTATAAGCGACTTCACCAATGGCATAGAGACCATTGAGATCGGTTTGACCATGTAAGTCTGTCATCACCCCACCACAGGTATAGTGGGCTGCCGGGACGACCGGAATAGCGTCCTTTGTAATATCAATACCGAGTTCTAAGCAGCGACTGTAAATCGTCGGGAAATGCTTCATTACAAAGTCAGCATCTTTATGGCTGATATCCAGATACACGCAATCGGCACCGAGACGTTTCATCTCATAGTCAATGGCGCGGGCAACGATGTCACGGGGAGCTAACTCTGCACGTTCATCAAAGTCTGGCATAAAGCGGCTGCCATCAGGGCGACGCAAGTAGGCACCTTCACCACGTAGAGCTTCGGTTAGTAAAAAGTTACGGGCATCAGCGTGGTATAAGCAGGTTGGATGAAATTGATTGAATTCCATGTTGGCAACGCGGCAACCTGCACGCCATGCCATCGCAATACCATCACCACTAGCCACATCGGGATTTGAAGTATATTGGTAAACCTTAGAACTACCGCCAGTGGCTAAAGCGACAAACTTAGCCTTGATGGTTTCAACTTGCTCGGCATTTCGGTTCCACACATAGGCACCTAACACGCGATTACCGGGGCGATTTAATTTGCGGGTGGTAATAAGGTCGATGGCGTTATAGCGTTCTAAAACTTGAATGTTTGGATGGGCGAGGGCACGTTCTTGCAGTGTAGTCTGCACCTCTTTGCCCGTTGCATCCGCAGCATGTAGAATGCGTCTATGGCTATGGCCGCCTTCGCGGGTAAGGTGATAAGGGGCATCTTTAGCATTGTTCCCCGTGGCTTCTTCTTTATCGAAAGCCACGCCACATTCGATTAGCCATTGCATTGCACTCTTGGCGTTTTCGGCGGTAAAAGTCACCACCTCTTTATCGCACAAACCAGCACCAGCGACTAATGTATCGGCTACATGGGATTCGATAGTATCACTTTCATCGAAGACGGAGGCGATACCGCCCTGCGCGTAGTATGTCGACCCTTCCGAGAGAGGGCCTTTTGAAAGCAGAATTACGTTTGCTTTTTCAGCAAGATGCAAAGCTAGTGTCAGACCTGCGGCACCGCTACCTATGACTAATATGTCAGATTGGTGTTCAACTACTTGTTTCATCGGGTATCATGCTATGACTGAGAGTACCATCTATGGTAAACCAACTGACGAATTATGGGTACTTTCCTTTTAACCTTACTTTTTTTGTATAATTCTTAGAACTTTTTCAAAGCACGCGAGTCTACATAAGTGAATATGATTCGAGCGACTGAGAAATCAGCATTTTAGATTTGGGAGAAGTCGGCTCGGATGAGTGGACAAATAAGTGATCAACAATTAGTTGAGCGCGTACAACGGGGAGATAAAAACGCTTTTAACCTGTTAGTGCTTAAATATCAGAGTAAAGTGATTAGCTTGATTTCGCGCTACGTGCGTAACCAAGCCGACGTTGCTGATGTAGCACAGGAAGCGTTTATTAAAGCTTATCGAGCTTTGCCAAACTTTCGTGGTGAAAGTGCGTTTTATACCTGGTTGTACCGCATAGCCGTTAATACGGCTAAGAATTACCTCGTATCACAGGGGCGCAGAGCGCCTGCAAATGATGTTGATGCCGAGGATGCCGAATATTATGAAGGTAGTGATGCGCTAAAGGAGTTTGCCTCCCCAGAGCGACTAATGTTATCGGATGAAATCAAGAAAGTGGTTTTCGAAACATTAGAAACATTGCCTGAAGAATTACGTATGGCGATTTCATTGCGTGAACTCGATGGGATGAGTTACGAAGATATCGCCATCATCATGGATTGCCCTGTTGGAACGGTAAGATCGCGAATCTTCCGTGCCCGTGAGGCAATCGATAAAAAGCTTCAGCCTTTGCTGGAAGCCTAAATTCTTATTTTAAGAAACCCTTAAATTTAGACAGGTGAACAATGGATAAATTAGGTCAAGAATGGGTATCAGCCGCTGTCGATGGAGAGACAGATGTGCAGACGATGGCAGAACTTGCTGCCGATACGCATTCACATAATAAATGGCGTAACTATCATTTGATAGGTGATGCTATGCGGGGTGAATTACCCCAGACTATGGCGTTAGACCTTAGTGCAAGTATTGCTGCTGCAATTGAGCTTGAGCCTGCCATTGTCTCGCCCCAAGCCAAGGCTCCGATAGGCGTTACTGAACAAGTTACAACGGATAAAAACCGCGTAGTGCCACTATTTAAGCAGTTTGGTCAGTATGCGATTGCCGCTACTGTGGCCATGTTTGCCATCGTCGGCGTACAGAACGTTAACCAAACAGCTGATGATGCCGCGTCGCCATCACCTGTGCTTGTTACTCGTCCTCTGGTGGGTAGTGCGTCGCCAGTGAGCTTACAGACAGGGCCTGTCCAACAAAATCAGAGCTACACTAATGACCAAATGAACGAGCAACGGCGCCGAATTAATACGTATATACAGGATCATATGTTACAACAACGATTGAATACGGGTGCTGTTGTAGAAGACAATAGCGAGGTTATTCCCGTTCCTGTCAATCAGTAGTAAGGAGTTAGCTTGCGTCTAATCCTGTTGGCTTTGTTAGCCTTGGTATTTCCTGCGGTGGCGCAGGAAGATATGCCTGCCAAAGTCTGGCTTGAGAAAATGAGCCAGGCTTTAAAAGAGAAAGAATTTAAAGCATCGATTATACAACTTCAGGCCGACCATATTCGGCCTTTGGTTTATCTTCACGGTAAGGTGAATAATCAAGAAGTTGCCTTTCTTGAGTACCTCAACGGTCCTCCCAAAAATGCGGTAAGAGTGGGAAATCGAGTCACCTTTATCGAACATGATCAACCCGCGTACAGTATCATCTCTAATCATATTCAGGGCGTGTGGCCAGCGGCTTTCTCATCAAAAATGAGCGATTTAGAAGTGGGTTATCAATTTGTATTAGGTGGCCGCACTCGCATTGCTGGGCGCCCAGGACAAATGATCCGCTTGTTGCCTAATGATGAATACCGATATGGTTTCCAAATCTGGTTAGATATCGACACCTATTTGCCACTCAGATATGACATGTTGACTCAAGATAAGCAATTGCTTGAACAACTAATGGTGATTGAATTAATTGAATTTAGCGAGCCACCATCGATTCTACAGGAAGCCTACAAGCAAGAATGGCCTGCTGTGATCGATCAGGCTGAACGTCAAGATGGACAAAATTGGCAGTTTTCTTGGCTCCCCGCTGGATTTAGCGTAGTAGTGCGTGATCATCACCGTTTGATTGGTAGCCACGAGGCGGTTGAATATATTGCCTTGACTGATGGCTTAGCCAATATTTCTATTTATGTTGCTCGAGCTGGATCAACGCCATTGCCTGAAGAGTTAATTACGCGTAATGGCTTATCTTTAGTGTCAGAAAAAGTCGGTAATGCTGAAGTGGTGGCTGTGGGTAAAGTGCCAACTGAGACCTTAGCCCGTATCGCGAAAAGTTTGATGTTAAAATAGAGCGGTTCATCATGATGGAAGAAGTGGCGCGGGTTGTCGCCTGTGATAATCAAGGTTGGCTCACCGTTGAGGTCGAGCTTAAAAGCACCTGCAAGAGTTGCAGTAGCAGTGAGTCCTGCGGGACGTCTGCTGTTGCACAGGCTTTTTCTGCAAAGACACAGCAATTCTCTATTCAGAGTGAACGTGCCTGTGAGGTTGGTGAACTGCTAAAGCTGGGGCTACCTGAGAGTGTCATCTTGAAAGCGGCTGCCTTGGTTTATTTGACGCCACTCTTCGGCTTATTTGTGGGTGCATTATTAGGGCAGTTTTTTGCTAGTTTGTTAGTAATCAATTCTGATCTCTGTTCGATAGCCTTTGCTGCTTTAGGCGCGTTAGCCGCTTGGTTCTTTGGAAAACGTAAGGCAAAACAGCTTGAAGTAGATTCGCAACCTGTGATTTTAGCTTATTTAGGTACAGTGATCAGTTTAGATAAATTATCTGTTTGATTTCATGTTGTTATTGATTTCAATTAGACAATAAACTTTTGCTGAGGGCGGCATTTTTCGACATAAAGACAACTATGAGTGAATCTGATTGGTATTGAATCCGCAATCAGGTACAATTTCCCCCCTTTGAACCGTATCCATTTTTCAGTATTAGTCATAGCAGCATAATGAAACACATTAGAAACTTCTCAATTATTGCCCATATCGACCATGGTAAATCGACGCTGTCAGATCGTCTTATTCAGGTTTGTGGCGGTTTAAGCGACCGTGAAATGGATGCGCAAGTTCTTGATTCTATGGATTTAGAACGTGAGCGCGGTATTACCATTAAGGCGCAGAGCGTTACGTTGGAATATACAGCCAAAAATGGCGAAACCTACCAACTCAACTTTATTGACACCCCTGGTCACGTCGACTTTTCCTATGAAGTATCTCGTTCATTAGCCGCCTGTGAGGGTGCGCTGCTTGTGGTGGATGCAGGCCAAGGCGTTGAAGCTCAAACGCTGGCAAACTGTTACACCGCGCTGGATATGAATCTGGACGTGGTACCTATCCTGAACAAAATCGACTTACCTCAAGCTGATCCTGAGCGTGTTGCCGCCGAGATTGAAGACATCGTCGGTATTGATGCGATGAACGCGGTGCGTTGTTCTGCAAAAACCGGTGTGGGTATTGATGATGTATTAGAGGTTATCGTCGAGCAAATTCCACCGCCAGAAGGCAATCCAGATGCGCCGTTGCAAGCCCTCATTATTGACTCGTGGTTTGACAGCTACTTAGGCGTTGTTTCTTTAGTGCGTATTAAACATGGCGTGCTCAAGAAGGGTGATAAGTTCAAGGTGATGTCTACAGGGCAAAACCATACCGCAGATCGTGTCGGTATTTTCACGCCAAAACAAACCGATAAAACTGAGCTAAAAACTGGTGAAGTTGGTTTCGTTATCGCAGGTATTAAAGAAATTCACGGTGCGCCAGTGGGTGATACCTTAACACTGGCTAAAAATGGTGCCGATAAGCCATTACCCGGCTTTAAAAAAGTGAAGCCTCAGGTTTATGCTGGTGTGTTCCCGATTTCTACCGATGAATATGAAAACTTCCGTGATGCACTGAACAAACTCAGCCTGAACGATGCCTCATTGTTCTTTGAGCCTGAAAGTTCATCTGCGTTAGGCTTTGGTTTCCGTATTGGCTATTTAGGCCTGCTCCACATGGAAATCATTCAAGAACGTTTAGAGCGCGAATACGATCTTGACCTCATCACGACCGCACCTACGGTAGTCTATGAAGTGCTGATGACCAGTGGTGAGACTATCTATGTTGATAATCCAGCAGATTTGCCTGCAATTAACAACATCGAAGAGATGCGTGAACCGATTGTTGAAGCCAATATTCTGGTACCAAAAGAATACTTAGGTAACGTAATTACGCTGTGTATCGAAAAACGCGGTACTCAAGTGAATATGGTTTACCACGGTAATCAAGTGGCCGTGACTTACCATCTGCCAATGGCGGAAGTGGTGATGGACTTCTTTGACCGCTTAAAATCAACTAGCCGTGGTTATGCGTCATTAGAGTACAACTTTATCCGCTTCGATCCGGCGGACATGGTGCGCTTAGATATTCTGATCAACGGCGACCGCGTGGATGCGCTGGCGATGATTATTCACCGTTCGAATATTCGTCACCGTGGTTTGGCGTTGGTTGAGAAGATGAAAGAGCTTATTCCGCGGCAGATGTTTGATATCGCGATTCAAGCCGCGGTCGGTAGCCAGATTATTGCCCGTTCTACCGTAAAAGCGTTACGCAAAGACGTAACAGCTAAGTGTTATGGTGGTGACGTTTCCCGTAAGAAGAAACTCTTAAATAAACAAAAAGAGGGTAAGAAACGGATGAAACAAGTTGGTAACGTTGAGGTGCCACAAGAGGCGTTCTTAGCGGTACTTAAGCTAAACGAGTAACACTCGAGATAACACAATTTAGCTATTATTGCGCCGCAGTTTGCGGCGCTTTACTTAGCTTATCGTATGTTTTGTGGTGTTTTTTTATAAATGCGGTAAGTTAACTAAAGTTCGCGAGTCGAAATACAATAGTCGCTGAGTTTAGATCTTTACATTTCAAGGCAGGAGTTCAATACGTAATGGCAGCCTATTTTTCCATTATTTTAGTGCTAGTCACTCTGATTTCAGGGGTGATCTGGTTAGTCGATGTGCTGGTATTTGCGCCTAAACGCCGTGAAAGCTTAGCCTTGGCCAAGGCTTCTCAGGCCAATTTAACTGAGGAAGCCGAATACAATATTATCCGTGAACCCACTGTGGTTGAGACTGCGCACTCCATCTTCCCGGTGATTGCCTTTGTGCTGATCCTGCGCTCGTTTATTTATGAGCCATTTCAAATTCCATCGGGTTCTATGATGCCAACGCTATTAGTGGGCGATTTTATTCTGGTTGAAAAGTTTAGTTATGGCCTAAAAGATCCCGTATGGCGCACTAAACTTATTGAAACGGGCGAGCCCAAACGTGGTGATGTGATCGTCTTTAAGTACCCAGAGAATCCTCAGGTTGATTACATTAAGCGTGTTGTAGGTTTACCGGGCGATAGGATTATCTACCGCAACAAACAGTTGATGATCCAAAAGGCCTGTGGCGCGGAGCAAACCAATTGCCCTGAGCCAGAACTGGTGGCGCGTACCGAAATCAGCCGTGGTGATTACAGCCAAGATGGTGTGCCTTTACTGCGTTATAAAGAGCAACTCGGTGAAGTGGCACACGATATTTTAATTAATCCAAGCCGTCCTGATATGTTGGGTTATTTCAAGCGTGATGGCAATTTACCCGCGGGTGAATTTCTTGTTCCCGAAGGCCATTACTTTGCGATGGGTGATAACCGCGATAACAGTACCGACAGCCGTTTCTGGGGCTTTGTCCCTGAAGAAAATCTTGTCGGTAAAGCGGTGGCTATCTGGATCAGTTTTGAGTTTGACCGTTCAAAAGCCGACTTCCTGCCAACCTGGGTACCAAGCGGTGTGCGCTTTGAACGTGTAGGTGGAATTCACTAGTATGGAACCGATTAAAAATTTGCCGCGTTTGTGTCGTACATTGGGCTATGAGTTCAAGAATATTGACCTTCTAACCCAAGCGTTGACTCATAGAAGTGCGGCAAATAAGCACAATGAGCGTTTAGAATTTTTAGGTGATTCGATTTTATCGATAGTCATTTCGGATGCCTTATATCATCAGTTTCCTAAGGCGACTGAGGGCGATTTAAGCCGGATGCGCGCCACTTTAGTGCGTGGCGATACGCTGACCTTGATTGCTCAAGCCTTTAAACTTGGGGATTATTTATTCCTCGGTCCTGGCGAATTAAAGAGTGGCGGTTTTCGACGCGAGTCGATTCTGGCCGATGCGGTTGAGGCGATTATTGGTGCGATTTACTTAGATTCGGACCTCGAAGTGTGCCGTGAGCTGTTGCTTAAATGGTATGCCGAGCGTTTATCTGAGATTCAACCCGGTGTGAATCAAAAAGACGCTAAAACCTTACTGCAAGAATATTTACAAGGGTTAAAGAAGCCGCTACCCGATTACCAAGTAATCAACATAGAAGGCGATGCCCACGATCAAACATTCACCGTTGAATGTCGTATAGATGACTTGAGCGAAAGCGTGATTGGCGTTGCGAGCTCACGCCGCAAAGCCGAGCAGATTGCCGCGGCTCAAGTATTGGAGTTACTGAAGAAATGACCAAAAAAACAGACTTGCCAGCTGTCGATGCCGTTAACGCGAGCAATGAGCCGAGCTTAGATGAATTACTGGCAAGGATGAATGCAGCGAGCGCAGCGGCGCCGTCTGTTCACTATGATGTGACCTACTGTGGCATGGTGGCCATTATTGGCCGGCCTAACGTGGGGAAATCGACCCTGCTGAACCGTTTGCTTGGGCAAAAGATCAGTATTACCTCGAAAAAGCCGCAAACGACGCGTCATCGCATCATGGGTATCCATACCGATGGTCCACGCCAAATCGTGTTTATCGACACGCCCGGTCTGCATATTGAAGAGCAGCGTGCGATTAACCGTCTGATGAACCGCGCGGCGGCGAGCTCGCTTGCCGATGTGTCTATGGTGATTTTTGTGGTCGATGGTATGACATGGACCGCCGATGATGAGATGGTGTTAAGCAAACTTCGCCGCGGCGGTGAAGAGCGTAAAACTGTTTTAGCCATCAACAAAGTCGATAATATAAAAGACAAAGAAGCCCTTTTCCCTTATTTGGAAGAAGTGGCCAAGAAGTATCCCTTCGATGAGATCCTGCCGATTTCTGCCAGTAAGGGCACCAACGTTAAACGTATTTTAGAGCTGGCGGCAGAGTCTCTGCCAGAGAATCCATTCTTCTTCCCCGAAGATTATGTGACCGACCGTTCGCAGCGTTTTATGGCCTCTGAAATTGTCCGCGAAAAACTGATGCGCTTTTTAGGTGATGAATTGCCTTATGATGCCACGGTTGAAATCGAGCAATTTAAGATGATGGAAAATGGCGTTTACCAAATTAATGCCTTGATCCTCGTAGAGCGCGAAGGCCAAAAGCGGATGGTGATTGGTAGCAAAGGTGAACGCATCCGTACCATCGCCACACAAGCGCGCCTCGATATGGAAACCTTGTTTGATAACAAAGTGTTCCTCGAAGTCTGGGTGAAGGTCAAATCCGGTTGGGCTGATGATGAACGTGCCCTGCGAAGCTTAGGTTACGGTGACGATTAATTGTTACTGATGATAGGCCTAGCCTGACTATGAACGAGCGCGCAGATTGATGAAACGGGGTTATGTTTTGCATCATCGCCCCTATCGGGAGTCTAGCGCGCTGGTGAATCTCTTGGTCGACGGGATTGGGCGTGTCGATGCCGTCGCGCGTGTCGGGAGCGGTAAACGCTCCATCAAAAGTATCCTCCAGCCCTTTCAGCCGCTGATTTTTGAATTTAGCGGTAAATCAGAACTCAAAAACATCAGCCAAATTGAAGCGGCCGCGCCAGCCGTGCCCTTATCGGGTTATAGCCTGTATGCCGGCATGTATATCAATGAGTTGCTGATGCGAACCCTGTCTGTTCACCATAATGCCGAGGCGTTATTTCTCATCTACCACCAAGCCTTAGTAGGGCTTGCGGCGCAGTTTTGTGAGTCGAAACTGCGTTACCTTGAACTGGCGCTTTTGCGGGAACTCGGGGCTATGCCATCCCTTATCCGCGATACACAAGGCGAGCCGCTGATCCCTGAACATTACTACCAGCTTGTGCCTGAACTCGGGTTTCAATTTGTGCTAAACAGCCGAGCAAAGCACACCTATCAAGGCGCGATGTTAACCGCACTTAACGATAATGAGCTGTTGCAAGAGCAGTTTTTAGCAGCTAAACGACTGATGCGGTCTATGCTGCAACCATTGCTCGGAGATAAGCCACTGGTGAGTCGGCAGTTGTTTATGCAAGCGACAGCACCAAAGATGAATGGGAATAATTAGCCCTAGCTCCTGTTTTTTACAGTCTGTCCCAGTACAATAGGGCGCAAATCAGCGTTAATTCTCGCCTTAACAACATAAAGGAGTTCCCGATGAGCCGTATCTTATTGGGTGTTAATATCGACCATATTGCGACCCTGCGTCAGGCTCGCGGCACCAGTTATCCCGATCCTGTCCATGCGGCGGCGGTTGCCGAGCATGCGGGTGCCGACGGTATCACCATTCATTTACGGGAAGACAGACGCCATATTATCGACCGCGATGTGTATCTGCTGGCAAAAACCTTAAAGACGCGGATGAACTTTGAGTGTGCCGTGACAGAAGAAATGCTCAACATCGCCTGCGAAGTCAAACCAACCTACGTTTGTTTAGTCCCTGAAAAGCGTCAAGAAGTGACGACTGAAGGCGGTTTAGATGTGGCTGGTCAATTAGATAAAATCACTGCTGCGGTAAGCCGCTTAGCCGCCAATGGTATTCAAGTGTCACTGTTTATCGATGCCGATAAGACTCAAATCGATGCAGCAGTCGCCTCTGGCGCGCCACTTATCGAAATCCATACCGGTTGCTATGCCGATGCCAAAACGGCTGAGGATGAGGCCAAAGAGCTTGCGCGTATCAGCGAAATGGCAAAATACGCCCACGGCAAAGGGTTGGTGGTGAATGCGGGCCACGGGCTGCATTATCACAATGTTAAGCCGATTGCGGCAATCCCTGAGCTGTATGAGCTCAACATCGGCCATGCCATTGTCGCGCGTGCGGCCATTGATGGCTTAGCGACAGCGGTTAAAGATATGAAAGCGCTGATGTTAGAAGGTCGTCGAGGCGAATAATGGCAATCGTTGGGCTTGGCACTGACATAGTTGAAATCGAGCGTATCACGGCTCATGTGGCACGTTCCGGCGATAAGCTGGCTAAACGCGTACTGACAGAGGCTGAGTTCGATATCTATCAACAGCATAGCCAACCGAGCCGCTATTTAGCTAAACGCTTTGCCGCCAAAGAAGCCGCCGCTAAAGCTTTGGGGACGGGGATTGGTCGTGGCGTATCTTTTCAGCATATCCACATTGGCAATACGACTGATGGTGCGCCGACAATTGATTTTACTGAAGGTGCGCTGCAACGTTTAGCTTTGCTCAATGGTGTGATTGGGCACATTTCAATCGCAGATGAAAAATCCTATGCCATTGCGACAGTGATCCTCGAGTCTCGCTAGTCTCTTACCTTGTACGAAAAAGGGAGCTTTAAGCTCCCTTTTTATTACTCAAAACACTCGGCAACATTTTTGTTACTTTTTACTGTTCAGTTTGGCATTTTTGGGCTAGGTTAGGTCAAAAGTTTTATCTATAAACTAATTTGCAGGGACACAGCAAAAGGAGCCCAAGATGAAATCCGCCGTAGAGCAGCTATCAACCTATAAGAGTGTGCATTTAAATCCGCGAAATATTCGAACTCATTTTATTGGTATTCCATTAATTATATGGTCGGCTTTTCTATTATTAGCGACAATCCGTATTCCACTTGGTAGTGCTGGCGATGTGAGTTTAGGTGTGATTTTAGGGGCTGGCGTGCTGGTTTATTATTTTCGTTTGCATGCAAGGTTAGCGATTGGTCTGGCCTTGTTTATCGCCCCCGTCGTGTATTCAACAGAGTTAGTGGCCTCCTCTCCCAACGCCTTCTGGTTGGCTATATCGGTATTTATCGTCGGTTGGGTTTTTCAGCTGATTGGCCATCAATACGAGAAGGCAAAGCCTGCCTTTAT
Source organism: Shewanella sp. LZH-2 (assembly GCF_016859145.1). Classification (NCBI taxonomy): domain Bacteria; kingdom Pseudomonadati; phylum Pseudomonadota; class Gammaproteobacteria; order Alteromonadales; family Shewanellaceae; genus Shewanella; species Shewanella sp. LZH-2. The sequence continues at coordinate 3,302,627 of NZ_CP069350.1, read as the reverse complement.
TGATGATTTAAACCAACTGTTAATTGGCCCGTTTTTCTTAATGGCCGAAGTGTATTTTATCCTGGGGCTAGAAAAAGATTTAGATGCCCAAATTACACCTATTGCGATTGAGAAACGCCGTGCACTCGAAGCGCGGCTGAAGACGCAAAGCGTTAAATAATCTCTTGGGGGAGAGGGAAATAGGCTGAATTCCATTTGGATTCGGCCTATTTTTTTATCTGTAGTAAAGTTAGCGGGGTGGTTGATAATGCTGTGGGATAATTCGCACTGTTTTGACCATATTGTCAGCGACTTCAATGACTTCTAGCGGGTAGCCTGCAAGGCGTAGGCTCGTGTTTTCGGAGGGGATGTCCTCCAAATACTCTAAAATCAGGCCATTGAGGGTTTTAGGACCATCGGTTGGAAAATCCCATTTCATCTCTTTGTTCAAGTCTCGGATGGTGATACTGGCATCAATCAAATAACTGCCATCCTGTTGTTGGTTAATCTCTTCACTCGCGGTTGGTAACATTGAAGTGGTGAAGTCACCGACAATTTCTTCGAGGATATCTTCGAGTGTTACCAGTCCTTGGATGTCACCGTATTCATCCACGACGAGGCCAATACGTTCTTTGTTGTGCTGAAAATTGGCTAATTGCACATTGAGTGGTGTGCCTTCAGGAATAAAGTAGAGCTCTTTGACGGCGCGCAGCAATGAGGATTTACTGAACTGCTCTTTTGATTGCAAGCGCAGCGCATCACGCAGATGAATAAAGCCGACAGCATCGTCAATGGTATCGCGGTAAACCAACACGCGAGTATGTGGGCTTTGGATCACTTGGCGATTGATATACTTAAAGTCATCATTGACGTTAATTGCATAGATATCCGAGCGTGGCACCATGATATCTTCAACAGTGACTTTTTCTAAGTCTAGGATCGATAACAACATTTCTTGGTGGCGTTGGGGGATCAATGCGCCAGCTTCATGAACGACTGTGCGAAGTTCTTCCTTGCTTAATGCATCGCTGCTGTTGATAGACTTTATCCCCACTAAGCGCAGTATGCCCGTGGTGATAAAATTGACGCTAGTGACGACATAGGAAAATACTTTCGATAGGGCGATAAGTAAATAGCTTGATGGAAAGGCGATACGTTCAGGATTGAGTGCGGCAATGGTTTTAGGTGTGACTTCACCAAAGACGAGCACGACCAATGTCAGTACCCCTGTTGCAATCGCGACCCCTAAATCGCCCCACAGACGCATTCCGATAATCGTGGCGATGGCTGAAGCAAGAATATTAACCAGGTTGTTACCAATCAAAATCAAGCCAATTAAGCGGTCTGGACGTTCAAGTAACTTGAGGGCACGAATGGCACCTTTGTGACCATTTGAGGCGAGATGCCTTAATCGATAGCGATTAAGAGTCATCATGGCGGTTTCAGAACCTGAAAAATAGGCAGAGAAAAGGATAAGCACCAATAAGAAAATGAGGAGTGCGCTTGTCGATATAGCGTCCAAAAATAGGCTCCAATTAGGCCGATAGGGTTAAGTTGATACCGAGAAATAAACGGGGTGTCAAGTCAGCTTAGCGAGTAAGCACCTAAGCTGACTTGAAATTATTAACTAAGAATTAATTCTTTGACAATGCGAGCGCCAAAATAAGCTAAGGATAACAAGGTTGCACCAGTTAAAGTGTAAATGACTGCGGTGCGAATTTTACAGCCAACCCAATACTGCTGCCACAGCATAGCGATATACACGAACCAAGCGATAATTGACAAAATCGCCTTATGGCCTTTGCCATCGGCAAACATGTCATCGAGGAAGATAAAGCCTGTGGCTAGGGATAAGCTCAGTAAAATGACCCCAATAATAACAAGATGATAGAGCTGCTTTTCTACCGTCATCAGTGGTGGAATGCTAGGGCTTAACATGAGTTGTTTCTTTTTGAGCTTGTTTTGGATCATCGCCAGTTGAATCGCGTACAGGGCGGCGATCATCAGGGCGCTGTATGCCATGAGAGAGAGCACAACGTGCGCTAAGACCTCAGGATACAATTCAAAGTGAGTAATAAACTTAGGCGGCAATAACCAGAGCAGGGCTACAGAGAGCACGGAACAGGCATAAACCACGGGCACAACCACAATCACTTTTAGCCTAAACATCATCACGGTAAAGGTGAAGGCGATGATCCAGTTCACTAACGAGATCACATTAGTGAGGCTGAAGTTTTGTCCGTCAGGGGTAAATATCGCTTGTGAGAGGGCGGCTGCGTGTAGAATCACCGCAATCGCTGCGATACCTGCAACGGCTTTACGATTAGGGCCTTCAGGATGGAAGAGCCGGCTTGTCACTAATACCAATGCGATGCAATAAAAAAACATGGCTGAGGCAGAAAAAATGACCATGGGTAATTAACCTATTTGTGTTGTTAAAGGTGCCTTATATCCCCAAACTACTTGAAACTCGTATTTTCAGATTGTTTGAGTTTTAACTGGGCATACAGATCAATATTTTGCCTAGAATAGCATGAGCTATCGGCAAATGGGCAGTGACATAAGTTGCAAAATTTAGCAGATTCTTATTGTTAGGTGTAAATAGTCGCCGTCAAGTCGCAAAATAAGTGTGGTAGCAGATTAAATGCCTAAGTTAACGCAACCGGGGCGTAGCAGTAGCATAATACGCACGCATGGTTATAATACTGCCCATTAATCGAGATCCTTAAAGGTATAGAGCAGGACGATGTTTGAGAATCTAACCGACAGACTGTCACGCACGCTGAAAAATATCAGTGGCCGTGGTCGCTTAACCGAAGAAAACGTTAAGGAAACCCTGCGCGAAGTGCGTATGGCGCTGCTGGAGGCCGATGTTGCCCTGCCTGTGGTGCGTGAATTCGTTAACAATGTAAAAGAACGTGCCGTTGGCCAAGAAGTGGCGAAAAGCCTAAGCCCTGGCCAAGCCTTTATTAAGATTGTTCAAAGTGAACTTGAAAAATCCATGGGCGAGGCAAACCAAGCTCTGGATTTAGCCACTCAGCCGCCAGCCGTGGTGATGATGGCGGGTCTTCAAGGTGCGGGTAAAACAACCAGCGTTGCCAAACTGGGTAAGCTGCTGCGTACGCGCCATAAAAAATCGGTATTAGTCGTTAGTGCTGACGTTTATCGTCCAGCGGCGATTAAACAGCTTGAGACCTTAGCGACCGAAGTCGATGTGGAGTTCTTCCCATCGGACGTGAGCCAAAAGCCAATCGATATCGCTAAGGCGGCCATTGCCCACGCTAAACTTAAATTTATCGATGTAGTAATTCTCGACACCGCGGGTCGTCTGCACGTCGATGAAGCCATGATGGATGAGATCAAGGCACTGCACGCGGCGGTTAAGCCGATTGAGACACTGTTTGTGGTCGATGCCATGACGGGTCAAGACGCGGCAAACACGGCCAAAGCCTTTAACGAAGCGCTGCCGCTCACTGGTGTGATTTTAACTAAGGTTGATGGTGATGCACGCGGCGGTGCGGCATTATCGATTCGCCATATCACAGGCAAGCCAATTAAATTTTTGGGTGTGGGTGAAAAGACCGATGCCTTAGAACCTTTCCATCCAGACCGTATCGCCTCACGTATTCTCGGTATGGGCGACGTATTATCGCTTATCGAAGAAGTGGAGCGTGGCGTCGATAAAGAAAAGGCGATGAAGCTGGCTTCCAAAGTGAAGCAGGGCGGTAGTTTCGATCTCGAAGACTTCCGTGAACAGCTGCAGCAAATGAAAAACATGGGCGGTATGATGAGCATGATTGAAAAGCTGCCCGGTGTTGGTCAGTTGCCGCCGGATGCTTTAGCGCAAATCCAAGATGGTAAAATGACCCGCCAAATGGAAGCCATCATTAACTCAATGACGGCGAAAGAGCGTAAAAACCCTGATTTAATCAAGGGCTCACGTAAGCGTCGTATTGCTGCGGGTTCGGGGACTGAGATTCAAGATGTAAACCGTTTATTGAAACAGTTTACCCAAATGCAAAAAATGATGAAAAAAATGTCGGCTAAGGGCGGCATGCAAAAGATGATGCGTGGAATGCGCGGTATGATGCCTGGCGGAATGAAATTTCCTGGGCGCTAATCTCAACGATTTTCATCAAAGTTGATGTCTTATCAGTTGGTTGATTGTATTTGGAATGAGGCGGGCAATTCTATGGCAGGTTTAATAATCGCCAGATTGGGTTGCATTCGTTGAAAAGTCAGGTAAAATCTTCCGGCTTTCTATCTGGGACTCTTCGCGAACACGGGGTTCCAGTTTTTATTTTTGCTTCAAGCAAATCATTAGAGGATTGAAAACGCATGGTTACCATTCGTTTAGCTCGTGGTGGCGCTAAAAAGCGTCCATTTTACAACATCGTTGTTGCTGACAGCCGTAACGCTCGTGACGGTCGTTTCATTGAGCGTGTTGGTTTCTTCAACCCATTGGCCCGTGGCCAAGAAGAAACTTTACGTTTAGACCTAGCTCGCGTTGAGCACTGGGTTGCGAACGGCGCTGCGACAACTGATCGCGTTGCAAAATTGATTAAAGACGCTAAAGCTGCTGCTTAATAGCGTTAAGGTATAGATTGATGAGCAGTAACCAACAGCCAGTCGTACTGGGGAAATTAGGCTCCTGTCATGGCATTAAGGGTTGGCTGAAAATCACCGCCTATACCGATTCTGTTGAAGGTATCTTTGATTATTCGCCTTGGCTTATTAAAGAAAATGGCGAATGGCGTGAAGTAAAAGTTACTCAGTGGCGTTACCAAGGCAAGGCCGTTGTGGCCGAACTTGAAGGTGTCACCACGCGGGAGCGAGCACAAATGCTCACCAATTGCGAAATTGGTATCCTGCCGCAGCAGATGCAATCATTGCCAGAAGACGAGTTCTATTGGCGTGATCTTATCGGTTGTGAAGTGATTAATACTACCGGCTATAACATGGGGATTGTCGATCAAATCGTGGAAACCGGTTCGAACGATGTCCTACTTGTTAAGGCCAACGCTAAAGATAGTTTCGGCAAAGTGGAACGTATGGTTCCCTTTGTCCCAGGGCAATTCATCTTAAAGGTGGATGTCCAAGGTAAACAGATTTTAGTGGATTGGGATCCTGACTTTTAAGTCGAGGTACAACATATGTGGTTAGGGGTAATTACCCTGTTCCCAGACATGTTTCGTGCCGTAACAGACTTTGGGGTTACGGGTCGTGCCGTGAAAAACGGTCTGCTTGAGTTGCACACGTGGAATCCTCGCGATTTCACCCATGATAGACACAGTACTGTGGATGACAGGCCTTACGGCGGTGGTCCTGGTATGTTGATGATGGTGCAACCTTTACGCGATGCCATTCATGCTGCGAAAGCAGCAGCAGGCGAAGAGGCAAAGGTGATTTACTTGTCACCTCAAGGACGCAAGCTGGATCAGCAAGGCGTTACTGAGTTGGCTAAATCATCCCGGTTGATTTTGGTGTGTGGTCGGTACGAAGGTATTGATGAACGCATCATTCAAACGGAAGTGGATGAAGAATGGTCGGTTGGGGATTACGTGCTTTCGGGCGGCGAATTACCCGCAATGACCTTGATAGATGCAGTATCGAGATTGGTTCCTGGCGTGCTAGGAAAACAAGCTTCGGCGGAGCAAGATTCTTTCTCCGACGGTTTACTGGACTGTCCTCATTACACGCGCCCTGAAAGTCTGGATGGACTCGATGTACCTGCAGTACTGCTAAGTGGCAACCACGAACAAATTAGACTCTGGCGTTTGCAGCAAAGCCTTGGTAGGACTTTTCTAAGACGGCCAGAATTATTTGAAAATCTAGCTCTGACTGACGAACAATCGACTCTTTTAGCGCAGTTCGTTGAAGCAATGGACAAGCATGCTTAGTCGTAGCTCAGTTAATTCTAGAACGGAGTAAGTTATGAACAACATCATTAAAATGCTCAACGATGAGCAAATGAAACAAGACGTACCTGCGTTTGGTGCTGGTGATACAGTAGTAGTTCAGGTTCGTGTTAAAGAAGGTGATAAAGAGCGTTTACAGGCTTTCGAAGGCGTTGTAATTGCTAAACGTAACCGTGGCCTGCACTCTGCATTCACAGTACGTAAAATCTCTAATGGCGAAGGTGTTGAGCGTGCATTCCAAACGCACAGCCCTCTGATCGCTAGCATTGAAGTTAAGCGTCGTGGCCGCGTTCGTCGCGCCAAACTGTACTACTTACGTGATCGTTCAGGTAAATCTGCACGTATCCGTGAAAAGCTGGCTACTAAGTAATAGTACCCGCTACAGAAAACAAGACGTAGTGTTCGCACAAAAAACCGCCCTAGTGGCGGTTTTTTGTTGGCTGACGTTTTTCTTTTTAGCCGTATTGAGTGCGTTTCGGGTTAATACGGCTTTCGACAGAGAGCCACTATGCCTTCAAGCCTTTGCCTTATCTAAAGCGCGTTGAACTCCCGCTGAATGAACAGATATTTAATACGATTGGTATAAATGCCGAATTTGTTAAATTCTTCCTTGATCTTCTGCCAATTAATAGGCATATTGGTCGCCTATTGTAATGGTGTATCATTACAATGTTACATTATAGCCTCGGCTATTTAATTCTTCCCCGCAGCGGTTTGAGATCCAGACTCCTGATAACCTGGGGATATGACTTCAGTTTTAGGTGGTAAGCATGCAACAGGATACGATCAATAACGTACACATCAGTTCAGAGAAAGTCCTTATTACACCGCAGGAGTTAAAAGCGACTCTGCCACTCTCTGAGCACGCGTATCGTTATATCCTCAATGCACGCAAAACCGTGGCGGATATTGTCCATAAGCGCGATCACCGCGTGCTTATCGTCACTGGACCTTGTTCTATCCATGATATCGATGCCGCCAAGGAATACGCTTTAAAGCTTAAAAAGTTACACGATGAACTCAGCGATGAGTTCTACATCTTAATGCGAGTCTACTTTGAGAAGCCACGTACCACAGTGGGTTGGAAGGGGATGATTAACGATCCTGATATGGACGAGTCCTTCGATGTTGAGAAGGGTTTAAAGATGGCGCGCGAGCTGATGATTTGGCTTGCAGAGCTTGAGCTACCCGTCGCCACCGAAGCGCTCGATCCTATCAGTCCGCAATATATTTCGGAGCTAGTGACTTGGTCGGCCATTGGTGCTCGTACGACTGAATCGCAAACCCACAGGGAAATGGCGTCGGGTTTGTCTATGCCCGTTGGCTTTAAAAATGGTACAGATGGAAAGCTCGATGTGGCAATTAATGCCCTTAAATCGGCGGCCAGCAGCCACAGATTTATGGGGATTAACCAACAGGGTCAAGTCGCTCTGTTGCAAACGGCGGGAAACCCCGATGGGCATGTGATCCTGCGCGGCGGCGTAACACCAAACTACGATGCGGCCAGTGTGGCTGAATGTGAAGCGCAGCTACATAAGGCCAAACTCAATGCGCGCCTTATTATCGATTGCAGTCATGGCAATTCCTCTAAGGATTACACCAGGCAAGTCCCTGTGTGTGAAGATGTATTTGCCCAGATCTACAACGGCAATAAGTCCATTATTGGCGTAATGCTAGAAAGTCATTTAAACGAAGGTAATCAAAGTTGTGATAAACCATTAAGCGAATTGGCCTACGGGGTTTCTGTGACAGACTCCTGTATTAATTGGGAAAAAACCGAAAGCGTTTTACGTGCGGGCGCATCGAAGTTATCTTCGGTATTGCCAACGCGTTTTGATATGCTCAAAGTGGCCAATGCTTGAGAGCAAATCTTAAGTGCCTAACGTTTAAACACCTTCCTTTTAGGTGGGTAGTGGACCGATAACATGAACGAAAAAACCACAACTGAATTAGAACACCTTCGCGGCCTTATCGACGGCGTCGACCAGCAATTGCTGCATTTACTGCGTAAACGGCTAGATTTAGTCGCGCAGGTGGGCACAGTTAAGCATGCCGCAGGCCTGCCGATTTATGCGCCGCAACGTGAAGCCGCAATGCTGGCAAAACGCCGCGAAGAAGCCAAAACCATGGGTATTGCGCCGCAACTGATTGAAGATATTTTGCGCCGCTTGATGCGTGAGTCCTATCTCAACGAGAAGGATGTTGGCTTTAAGCAAGTGAAAAATGACTTAGGTTCAGTTGTGATTGTGGGCGGGAAAGGCCAGCTTGGTGGACTGTTTCAACAGATGCTGTCGCTCTCGGGTTACCAGGTCAAAGTGCTTGATAAAGACGACTGGCAGCAAGCGGAAACCTTATTTGCTAATGCCGGATTGGTACTGGTAACTGTGCCTATCGCCATCACCTGCGACCTTATCCGTGCAAAACTAACCCAATTACCACAGGACTGTATTTTAGCCGACTTAACCTCCATCAAGACTGAACCGATGAATGCCATGTTAGCTGCCCACAAGGGACCCGTTGTTGGCTTTCATCCTATGTTTGGCCCAGATGTCGGCAGTTTAGCTAAGCAGGTTGTGGTGGTGTGTCATGGACGCGAAGCGGATAAATACCAATGGTTACTCGAGCAAATTACGATTTGGGGCGCACGAATTGTCGAAGCCGAGCCTGAACGCCACGATAATGCGATGCAGTTGGTACAGGCGATGCGCCACTTCTCAACCTTTGTGTATGGCTTAAACCTTTGCAAAGAAGAAGCAGATATCGAAACTCTGCTGCAATTTAGCTCGCCCATCTATCGCTTAGAACTCGCCATGGTAGGGCGCTTGTTTGCCCAAAGCCCAGAGCTTTATGCCGATATTATTTTTGCCCAGCAGGACAGCCAGCATGCGATTGGCGATTATTTGGATAACTATCGCGAGGCATTAGAGCTATTAAAGCGGGGCGATAGGGAAGCGTTTATCAACCAGTTCCAAACGGTTGCTAAGTGGTTTGGTGATTTTGCGCCGCAGTTTCAGCGCGAAAGCCGCATGATGCTGCAATCGGTAAGTGATATGAAAACGAACTGATAATGAACGAGTTAGCCCTAAAAAATGCCCATCTTTGATGGGCATTTTTTATGGGTTTTGAGTCACTTTTATTGTGTAAATTAGTAACTGCTTAAGGTGATCATTCTCTAAGATTTGGCATTCAAGGTAAGAAAACACTGTCGCTTATTTTCGGTTTAGGTAGACTAATTTTAAACATGCATAAATAAAGCATGAATTTAAATTAGGAGTCTATCCATGTTCTGTATTCAGTGTGAGCAAACCATTCGTACACCCGCTGGCAATGGTTGTAGTTATTCCCAAGGTATGTGTGGCAAATTAGCGGCAACCTCGGATCTGCAAGACTTATTAATCTACATGTTGCAGGGTGTTTCCGTTTATGCGGTAAAAGCGCGCGAGTTAGGCATTGTAGATTCTGAAGTCGATACTTTTGTTCCTAAAGCTTTTTTCTCAACCTTAACCAACGTCAACTTCGATGATGAGCGGATCATTGCTTATGTACAGCAAGCTGCAACACACCGTGAAAATCTAAAAACAGCCTATGAAGCCGCTTGTGAAAAGAGCGGGAAAACGGCAGAGCAGATGCCGCCAGTCGCGCAGTTAGTGTTAGGCACAAGCAAGCTTGAAATGCTGTCTCAAGCACCTATCGCGTCGCTTAATAAAGACAAAAACCACATTCATGAAGATATTTTGGGACTTAGATTACTCTGTTTATACGGCCTTAAAGGTGCGGCCGCTTATATGGAGCATGCGCGTGTACTAGGTAAAACCGATGCTGAGATTGCTGCGGATTTCCATGAGATCATGGCGTTTCTCGGTGAACCGAGTGTTGATGCAGATAAATTATTCTCCACTGCGATGGAAATTGGCCAATTAAACTACCGCATTATGGCTTTGCTTGATGCGGGCGAGACTGAAGCCTTTGGTCATCCTGAACCGACAGTCGTCAACACTAAACCGGTAAAAGGCAAAGCGATTCTGGTTTCTGGCCATGATATGAAAGACTTAGAGCTTATCCTCGAGCAAACGGCGGGCAAAGGCATTAATGTTTATACCCATGGTGAAATGCTGCCTGCGCTTGCGTATCCCGCCTTTAAAAAATATGCCCATTTAGTAGGTAACTACGGCAGTGCATGGCAGAACCAGCAAAAAGAATTCGCTAATTTCCCTGGCGCCGTAGTGATGACCTCAAACTGTATTATCGACCCGAATGTGGGCCAATACAGCGACCGTATCTTTACCCGCAGTATCGTCGGTTGGCCTGGTGTGACTCATGTAATTGGGGATGATTTTTCAGTTGTGATCGACAAGGCTCTCTCACTTGATGGTTTCCAATACGATGAAATTCCACACAATATCACCATCGGTTTTGCCCGAAATGCTTTAATGGCCGCAGCGCCGACTGTGGTGGAAAACGTCAAAAACGGTTCTATCAAACACTTCTTCTTAGTCGGAGGTTGTGATGGTGATAAGTCGGAGCGGAGTTATTTCACCGATTTAGCGAAATCGGCGCCAAAGGATTCCGTTATCCTGACCTTAGGTTGTGGTAAGTACAAATTCAACAAGTTGGAATTTGGTGATATCAATGGCATTCCGCGTTTACTCGATATTGGCCAGTGTAACGATGCCTATTCGGCAATCCAGCTAGCTATCGCGCTATCACAAATCTTTGAATGCGATATCAATGAATTACCATTGAATCTCGTGCTTTCATGGTTTGAGCAAAAAGCCATTGTCGTGCTGCTGACGCTGTTGTCACTCGGGGTGAAAAACATCCGTACTGGCCCAACGCCGCCGGCATTTTTAACTGCAAACTTGGCCAAGATTTTGGAAGAAAAATTTGGCTTGCGTAATACCACCACAGTGGAAGCCGATCTTAAGACCATGTTAAACGTAGCCTAGGTCGATTGATAGCATAGAATCACTGCGGCTTGACGATAAGGCCGCAGTGTTATGGATACAAAGATTATGAATATCAATATTCTACCCGATATCACTTTATCCTCCACGCCTGCGCGTCAAGACAGTTTCAGTCAGTTAGTGTGTGTGGAACGTTGGAACGAAACCGCTGATGTGGTGAGTTTTCGCTTTCAAGCGGGTGAGCCGATGAAGTTTGATTATAAGCCGGGTCAATTTATGACCTTAGTGCTAGACATCAACGGTGAACAGGCTTGCCGCAGTTATACCTTATCTTCGACGCCGTCCCGACCTTACTCGTTAATGGTGACCATTAAGCGGGTTGAGGGAGGACTCGTATCGAATTATCTGATTGATCATCTACAGCCAGGACAAATGGTACGAGTCCTGCCGCCAACAGGGCAATTCAATCTGTTTGATATTTCAGCCCAAAAATACCTCTTTTTGAGCGCAGGTTGCGGTATAACACCTATGTATTCGATGTCGCGTTATTTGACCGATACCCAAATGAATGCCGACATCGCTTTTGTACACAGCGCGCGAACTCAAGCCGATATTATTTTTAAAACTTCATTAGAGACCATGGCTACGCGCCATCGAGATTTTAAACTGCGTTATATTGTGGAGAATGTCACCACTGATACGGTTTGGCATACTGAGGAAACATTACACGATATCGGCCGTTTAAGTGCCAATAATCTACGAGATTTAGTGCCTGATTTTGCCGAGCGAACCGTGTTTTTGTGCGGGCCAGAGCCTTATATGCAGGCCGTGAAAATGATTCTGACTGAGCTTAACTTTGATATGAGTAAGCTGCATCACGAGAGTTTTGCTACCGCAGTGAAAGAAGCGCAAAGCCGAGTCAAGCAAGCTGAAATGCAATCAGCAAATCAAGTTAATGCCAGCGCAAGCTTTATGTTATCTATTGGGGATAAAAAGCGGGCCTTAACGGCAGAGCAAACGTTACTTGAGGGGATTGAAGCTGAAGGTTTACCGATTATTGCGGCTTGCCGATCGGGCGTATGCGGCGCGTGTAAATGCCAAGTGCTCGAAGGGGAGACTGAGTCAACTAGTAGTATGACATTGACGCCAGCTGATATCGAAGCCGGATATGTGTTAGCCTGTTCAACTAAGCTTAAGTCGGATGTAACGCTGTCGTTGGGCTAATATTGAGTTGTTTGAGCCATCCTTAACGGAAATATTTTTGTAGCGTAGTTGCGATTATATCGCTGAGAACGTAAGGTTAAAGACAAGGGCGGAGTTCACGCCCAGTCCCATCGTCCGGCTGGAGTCTCTCAATGACAACGACAACCACTTATGCCGCAAAAATTGAAGATCGCAGCTTAGGCCATTTACTTTACGCCTTAATGTCCGGCTTTCCGTTGTTACTGCTTCCTGTGCTGCTGAGCTTGTTTATTAACTTGTCTCAGCGACACTCTCAAGGCAATGCGGTACTGGCTTCGCACCTGCGTTGGCAACGCCATTCTAATATGATTTTTTTAGGACTCTTAATATTAGGTTATTGCTTGCCGATTACTTGGCTTAGTCTTTCGATTTATCTCTTTGGTATTATTTGGTTTTGTCATCGGATAATTAAAGGCTGGTTAAGTCTATTGGATGGTTTAGAAGTCTAAAACTTGTGCTAGAGTCTTTTCATCTTAACGAGATAAGAGGCTCTAATGTCTAGTTATCAAATTCTGTGTATTCTCTGTGCGTTAGCCTTAGTCACGTCTGTGGCATCTTCGCGTTTGCATAAGCTGCAAGAAACCGTCGCCATTACCGCATTAGCCTTGGGCATGAGTCTGTTGCTATTGTTGGGGGGTAAAGCACTTGGCGGTAATGTTTATGGTTACTTTGTGGCAGGGCTGGAGAAACTCGACTTTCAGGCGCTATTGCTCAATGGCATGTTAGGTTTCCTGTTGTTTGCTGGGGCATTACAGATCCGCTTAAAAATCTTAAGGCATCAGAAATGGGAAATCCTCATCCTTGCCTTTGTCAGTACCTTGCTCTCGACTTTTATCGTCGGTGGTTTGCTTTACTACATAGCTCCCATGTTGGGATTGCCCTTGGCCTTAAGCCATTGTTTGCTCTTTGGCGCCTTAATTTCACCCACAGATCCGATAGCTGTATTAGCCATTTTGAAGAAGATGGGCGCGCCCGAAGATATTGCGATTCAGGTAGAAGGGGAGTCGCTCTTTAACGATGGCATTGGGCTGGTGATTTTTGTGGCCATCTCCCATCTAGCCTTTTCAACTGAGCCGCTGACCTTCACGCAAATCTCGTTATTGTTTGTTCAAGAGGCGCTTGGGGGCGTCGTTTATGGCGCAGTGCTGGGGGTATTGTTGCACCATTTCTTTCGCTACTGTGAGGAAGAAACCCAATTAATGCTGGTGACTTTACTGATCCCGACGGCGGGTTATGTTATCGCCGAAGTATTAGGGGTGTCGGGACCGCTGGCGATGGTGAGTGCGGGGATGATTATCGGCAACTACAGCGTGCCTAAATATTTTGTGCGCCATGAGCGGGTAAAACTCTATACTTTTTGGTCACTGATAGAGTCCTTCTTTAATGCGTTGCTGTTCCTACTGCTGGGATTATTACTCCTGCTCGTCACCTTTAAGGCGCCATTATGGTGGTTTATGTTAGTGGCTATTCCATTGGTGTTAACGGCGCGGGCGGTGAGTGTGTTTTTGCCGTATATCGGGTTTAGGTTAGTCAAGTCCTACAATCCCTATGCTGAGTCGATCCTTATTTGGGGTGGCTTGAGGGGCGGGCTGGCATTAGCGATGGCGATGAGTTTACCTGAGGGTGTGATTATCGATTCACAAAGTGGTGTCGAGCTGCGAGAGCTACTGCTCGTAATGACCTATGCCGTGGTAGTGTTTTCAATCCTAGTGCAGGGATCGAGTATGACGGGGTTAATTCGCCGCAGTAATGCGGTGGCAACAGATACCAATAGCCAGATTGCGCCTGAGCGAACCTAGCCCTGCTGCGTTTAAGCTTGAGGCCTAAAATCCTAAAAGCCTTAAACCATACAGCCACGATATTCGTGGCTGTATGTTCTTTGGTATCGTTATTCGCGCAAATTAGCGATATAACTCCCTGACGACCTCGACCATCAGCGCCAGTGTGTCATGTGCTTTATCTTCTTCGAGGGAGCAATTCAGCACTAGACCATCGGCTTTGAGCTGTTTAATCCCTTGAGTTTGCAGTAGCAGCGCATCTTCGCTGATGGCATAACAAGGATTAATCACTATAGGGAGATGACTGTTGGCCTTGATTTGGATGAGGCTTGCTAAATCCAAAGTAGGTAAGTTGGCATTGTTATAGGTACGAATGCCCGAGTCACATAGGATAAGCTGTTGGTTACCTTGACTTAAAATCGTCTCCGTTGCCGCCATAAACTCCTCATAACTTGCCATATCGTTACGTTCGAGGAATAGCGGAATCGGCAGGGTGCCTGCCTGAGTCAGCAAGGCCTGATTAAACATTTGTTTACCCGTTAAGAACAACATATCCGCATGGCCTGTCGCCAACTGCATATCCGTCGCCTGTTCGATGGCAATAACACAAAGCAAATCATACTGATGCAGGGTTTGGTGCAGCTTAGGGATGATGGCTTCTGCTGAGGCAAGCGAGTGGCATCCGTCTAAAATCACCGCTTGGAAACCCGCTTCTTTTAGCTGTTTCACTCTGCGCTCAAAGGCGGATAAGACGGCTGGTGACGACTCTAACAGCAGGCTTTTGCTCAGCGTGATTTTGGCAATAGCACCAAGATGGCCTGCGCCAATGGTAAAGGGGCCGCAGTGAATTTCACTCGCCTGCGCCTTATAAGCCTTAGTGTAACGATAGGGAGATAACTTAGTGCTTACTTCACTGAATACTTCGGCTTTAGAGGTATTAGGTTCAATCAACAATTGGCTATTGCTGAGTTGTGTCGGTTTTACGGTTTCGCAAGGGTAACACCCCAATACTTTGATAAACCGCGTGATCCTCTCGAGCTGTTTGAGCCCTTGCTGCATGGCTTCGCTGGAAATATTGGCATCGATATCCAGATAGAACATTTCTTCCCACGGCGTGCCAGGAATAGGGCGTGATTCGAGTTTGCTCATATTCAGTTGATGCGCCTTGAGCACCAATAGGGCTTCAACCAACGCACCCGCCTTTTGGCCTGTGGCCATAATCAGGGTAGTTTTTGCGGGCAATTGCTCCGGTACGGCTACGGCTTTTCGTGCTACAACAATAAAGCGGCTTTGGTTAATCTTTTGATTGGCAAGTCCAGACTCAATTGACTCGAGTTGGTACAGCGCGCCACCTTCTGTGCTACCAATCGCAGCGGCGCTATTGTCGGTAGACTGGTTGACCTTCTCCATGGCTTCGGCGCTACTTGAGCAATATTCCAGTCTTAAGCCTTTGTGCTGGCTAAGATAGCGGCTGCACTGACTGATGGGCTGCGGGTGAGCATAAACCGTTTTGATATCGCTCAGTTTGCTGCCCGGTTTGCCCAATAGACAATGGCTTACTTCGATAGTCGTCTCGCCCACGATGGAAAGACTGGTATGTTGCAGTACGTCATACACTTCGTTGATTGAGCCGGACGAAGTATTTTCTATCGGCAAAAAGCCATAGTCGGCGTGACCTGACTCAACGGCTTGGACTATCTCATCGAAACTTTGGCAGCCTAAGTCGAGCATCTCAACCTGACGACGTTGGCAATAGCGAGATGCGGCGAGGTAAGAGTAGGAGCCGCGGGCGCCAAGGTAGGCGATACAGTATTGTTGTTTTTGCGTTTCAGGGTTCGCGCGGCCGTAAAGATAAGCCTGTTGATTCAGTACCGAGTCTTCAATAATGCTTTGATACAGCGAGATAACATAATGCGCATCTAAGCCTTTTTCTCGCCCTGCCGTCACTAATCTTGCCAGCAGTTCTTTTTCCCTTTGGGTGTCGCGAATGGGTCTCACATCCACTTCTTTACTGCGGGCCACTTCAAGACTTAAGCGGCGACGTTCGGCGAGTAACGAGAGAAGCTCATTGTCGAGCTGGGTTATTTGCTCTCGAGTGTGATTTAAAGGCTGTGGTTTTTGCATTCTGACCTCATTTGCCGCCGGATTCTCAAGCGTTTAAGACGAAAAAGCCTCCCAGTGGGAGGCTTTGGATTTTTACTTTCGTTTTTACACAGTAAATCCGCCTCCTAGAGTGGGGGTGTAAAAAAGAAAGTAAAAAACGCTAAGGTATTTGTTTTCATAGTGACTAAAACTAAAGGGCGAGGGCGTGGCTGTCAATCAAAAAATATTCAATAGCAGTATTCTTTCACATCTAGGTTGTTGTTAACTCTTCTCACGCAATCAAATTGAATGAACAGATAGTTAATCGTATTAGTCTCAGTGGCATTTCGCTTTCTTTGCGGCATAAAAAAGGCGAAGAAATGTTTCTTCGCCTTTTGGTCTTGTTAGGGATTATTCGCCTAATTCGACGCCAGCACGGTTGATCAGGAACTGAGTCAAAATCGGTACTGGGCGGCCGGTTGAACCTTTATTGGCACCGCTGTTCCACGCCGTACCTGCGACATCTAGGTGAGCCCAGTTGTACTTTTTCGCGAAACGCGAGAGGAAACAAGCCGCAGTAATCGCGCCCGCTGGACGACCACCTAAGTTGGTCATATCGGCAAATGGGCTATCGAGCATATCTTGGTACTCATCCCACAGTGGCATACGCCATGCGCGGTCACCACTTTGCTCACCTGCATTGAGTAGCTCGTGCGCAAGTGGATTATGTGATGAGAACAGACCCGATGCATGTTTACCTAAGGCAATCACGCAGGCGCCAGTGAGCGTAGCAGTGTCAATCACTAATTCAGGATCGAAACGTTCAACATAGGTTAACACGTCACACAATACTAGACGGCCTTCGGCGTCGGTGTTCAGAACTTCAACAGTTTGCCCTGACATGGTGGTTAAAATGTCACCTGGGCGGTAAGCGTTGCCCGATGGCATGTTTTCACAACCTGCGAGAATACCGACGACGTTGATTGGTAGCTTCATTTCACAAATGGCTTTCATGGTGCCGATCACACCAGCAGCGCCACCCATGTCGTATTTCATTTCATCCATGGCTTCGCCCGGTTTTAATGAAATACCGCCTGAATCGAAGGTTAAGCCTTTACCTATCAATACGATAGGTTTTTCCGTGCTGTCGACGGCACCCTTGTATTCCATCACTGTCATAATGGATTCATTGGCGCTGGCGCGACCTACGGCAAGGTAAGAGTTCATGCCGAGTTTTGCCATTTGCTCTTCACCTACAGTTGATACATGTAGGTTTTCGTGGACTTCGGCCAATTGGCGAGCTTGAGAGGCTAAATAGGCTGGATTGCAGATGTTTGGCGGCATGTTAGCCACATCGCGGCATAAATGCATACCGGCAGAAACGGCCATGCCGTGCTCAATCGCGCGTTCACCTAAGGTCAATTCGCGACGTGTTGGCACATTAAATACTAATTTACGCAGCGGACGACGGGTCTCACCTTTACGGGTTTTGAGCGCATCAAAGCTGTATAAACTGCTATTGGTGGTTTCGACCGCTTGGCGAACTTTCCAATAGGTATCGCGACCTTTAACGTGTAACTCGGTTAAGAAGCATACCGCTTCCATTGAACCGGTTTCATTTAAGGTGTTGATGGTTTTAGTGATGATCTGCTTGTACTGGCGCTCGTCTAGTTCTCGTTCTTTGCCGCAACCGACTAACAGCACTCGTTCACTCAATACATTAGGAACGTGGTGCAGTAATAACATCTGCCCAGGCTTACCTTCTAAATCGCCGCGACGCAGTAGATTACTGATATAACCTTCGCTAATCTTGTCTAATTGTTCGGCGATACCGGATAGACGGCGGGGTTCATAAACACCGACAACGATGCAGGCTGAGCGTTGTTTTTCGGGGCTACCGCTCTTTACGCTAAACTCCATGAGCACTCCTAGATTCTTAAAGACAAATTTTTATATTTATTGGATAATGTCTGCTTGTCCCGAAAAGGGCCTAAGTTATTACTCCAAAGGTGATTTATTCTCGGCACTTGAGTCACGTTTTTGTGAAAAAGCCGTGACATTTAATGTAAGCCAGGAACCCCTGAAGTTGGTCAGAAAACTACCAAAAGTAAACAGTTTACATGAAAGTTAGTCTGTTACCAGCAAAAAGATAAGTTTAGAGACCGGATCCTACCTGTGATTGTATTTAGATACCTTATTCGAGAAGTTTTAAAGGCGCAAATTGCGGTACTTTTTGTACTGTTAACTATTTTTATTAGCCAGCATTTCGTGCGCATATTAGCCGACGCCTCAGACGGTGAATTTCCCGCTTCTCTCATCGCCACCTTGATAGGCCTTAATTTACCCTATCTGGTTGTTCTGGTTTTACCTTTAAGCTTATTCCTTGGGATATTAATGGCCCATGGTCGCATGTATGCCGAGAATGAAATGGTCATTCTGCACGGTGTTGGTGTGAGTGAATGGTATGTTACTCGAGTAACTTTGATCCTCGCCGTTATTAACATGTTGTTTACTGGATATTTATCCCTTTATGTTGCGCCTTGGGCGGAGGAGCAACAAAACCAAGTGCTGGAGAAAGCACAATCTGAAGCAGGCCTTGCCGCGCTCGTGCAAGGGCGTTTTCAGGCCAGCCCCAATGGCCGTGCGGTACTGTTTGTCGAACGCATTGGCAAGGATAATGAGCTTGAAAAAGTATTCGTGGCCCAACTCCCCGATCCAAATGACGAAATTGGCTTGACTAACGTCGTTGTTGCCAAGGGGGGACGCGTTAATGAAGATCAAAATGGCTCACAGCAGTTACAACTCAATGATGGGGTGCGTTATCAGGGCAGCCCACAACAAAAAGACTACCAAATGATTGAATTTGGTGGCTATAAGATGCAAATCAAAGAACAACAGGTTGATGAACGTCGCCGTAAACTTTCAGCTTTACCGCTGGCAGACTTGATGAAAGTGGAAGGTTCTGAAGCCGTAGCTGAGTTTCATTGGCGTCTAGCAATTCCGTTGGCGATTCCTATTATGACCTTAATTGCAGTGCCTTTGGCTCGGGTCAATGTGCGACAAGGCAAGTTCGCCAAAATGCTCCCCGCTGTTCTCTTGTACCTAGGTTATTTTGGTCTGATGGTTGCGGGTCGTAAAGCGCTCCAAGATGGCGTTATTCCACAGTATTTAGGCATGTGGTGGATCCATTTGTCGGCACTGATTATGGGGATTTTACTGCTCGGTAAAGACAGGCCCCTATTTGCCCGTTTATCAGCGGCAATGGCGCGTAAAAAGGTGGCTGCATGAAGATTTTAGACCTTTATATCGCCCGAGTTTTATTAAGCACCTCGGCGTTATGTTTACTGGTGCTGACAGGTTTGTCGGGCATTATTAAGTGGGTGGACCAACTGCGCTTAGTGGGCCGCGGCACTTACACTATGATGGATGCGGGGATTTATGTGCTATTCCTTGTGCCCCGCGATATTGAAATGTTTTTCCCGATGGCTGTGCTGTTAGGTGCCTTGATCGGTATGGGGATGTTAGCCTCTAATTCGGAGCTTGTCGTCATGCAAGCATCGGGCATGTCGCGTTTGCAGATCACGCTATCGGCGATGAAAACCGCCGTGCCGCTGATGCTGATGGTCATGGCATTGGGTGAGTGGGGCGCCCCAATTGCGGAGCAAAAGGCTAATGAACTTCAGGCCATCAAACTCTCCGGTGGCAGTTTGATTAAATCTCACCGAGGTATTTGGGCAAAAGATGGTGATTTGTTCGTGAATATTGGTGAAGTTGCGGATATCGATAAGCTCAACAATATCACTTTATATAAGTTTAACAGTGAGTTAAAACTCACCAATGTAGTGCATGCTAAAAGTGCATTGTTCAGTAAAGACAGCTGGCATCTCTCGGATGTTAAGCGTACCGATTTAAGCTATGACGAAGTGAAACTTGAGCATTTAGATGAAGATATTTGGCGCTCAAGTTTAACGCCTGACAAGCTCAGTGTGGTATCGGTTAAGCCTGAGGCCTTATCGATACGCGGCTTAATGGGATACTTAGAGTATCTTAATAGCAATAGCCAAGACCCAAGTCGTTACGAATTAGCCCTTTGGCGCAAGGTAATGCAGCCTGTTACCGTAGGGGTGATGATGCTGGTGGCGTTATCTTTTGTATTTGGACCGTTGCGGACAGTGACTATGGGGGCGCGGGTGTTACTCGGGGTGGTTGCTGGATTTAGTTTCTATATCAGTAATGAGATATTTGGCCCCATGAGTATTGTTTATGAACTACCTGCGTATGTCGGGGCGATGGCGCCAAGTCTACTATTTACGGGTATTGCCTTTTACTTTATCCGGCGGTGATAAACGCGGGTAATAAAAAACGACGCAATGGCGTCGTTTTTTATTGGGACAATTTTATAAGCGACTAAAAGCTAAATTTAAGCGCCATGCCAATTACGCATTTGGTTAGCTTCTTTGGATAACACGACTACTTCAGAACGGGTCATCATATCCTGCAGTGCGAGTTTATCGTCGTTGATCAGTACCCACAGATTACCAATGCCGAGTAATGACCAGACGATGCGTGCATAGGCGGTGATAAGGCTTAAGTTTTGGCCATTGGGATGTTGGATCTTAAGGCGCCAAGCGCGCATTCCGAGGGTTTGGCCACCTTTACTCCAAAATAGCGCATAAAAAGTACCTACGCAGAGCGCTAACCAAAGTTGATAAATCCCATGGTAAATCGGTGTGCCATTGAGGGCGTCGGACACATGCTCGAAGCCATTCATGCTAACGAGGCCAGAGGCTGTGAGTCCAAAAAAAATACCAAAGCCAATAGCGCCCGAAAACATATATACGGCTACCGCTAGCAGTAGGTCATAGATCATTGCCCCTAGGCGGCGAAAGAATCCGGCGCGGGGAAAGTTGGCATGTTCAGCATTTAACATCGGCGATCCTAATTCTAAATGGATAAATGACGATAAGGTTTAAGCTTCTGGTTCTTCATCACGTACAAAGTGGATATTGCTAAACCCAAAGCGAGCAAATTCGACTTTGCGATAATCTTTTTCAGCCTTGGCGCCTTTGCGTGAGGTCATGGCAATTTGTTGCTCCATCGCCAGAAACTTGGTTAAGTCTATACCTTCGGCCTCCGCTACGGCCTCGTATAAATCGTGGTGTTTAGCATAACTAAAGGCAATGGTTTTCGTCTCACCTTTGAAGGTGTAAGTCACTTGACGCGCCATGGATATCTCCTGAAATGGTCTCGAAATGGTTCTGAAATTAATTAAATTCGCTTCTAAAAATAAAATACACCGCACCGAGGATGCACAGACCCGCCCAGAGATAATCGAGTTTCAGTGGTTCCTTCATGTAGAAGTAGGCGAAGGGCACAAACAAGCTTAAGGTAATGACTTCCTGTAGGATTTTTAATTGTCCGACATTCATCACTGTGTAGCCGATACGGTTAGCCGGCACTTGCAGTAGGTATTCAAACAGGGCGATGCCCCAACTGACCAAGGCGGCGATAATCCAAGGCTTTGAGCCTAAGGACTTTAAATGTCCGTACCAAGCAAAGGTCATAAAAATATTGCTAAGACAGAGTAAACCAATAGTCGTTAGGGTTGGATTCATCATTCTTCTCGATGATTAAGTTTATAAATCATGTACATGGCATCATCAGTGTAGCTACCAAGGCATTTCTCTATGGCTTTAGGTTTAAAGCCCATTTTGCGCCAATAGCTATCAGCGCCTTGCACCGCCACTAAGGAGAGGGAGCTCAAGTTAAAGCGATCGGCAAGCTGCTTTAGACGCATTAAGGCTTTAGACCCAGCGCCTAAACCTTGAGCCTTTGCCGATATCGCAATATCGTGCAGATACAAAGTATCGGCCTTAGGTAAATGGGTGATTGGCTCATAAAGTGCGGGAGGCATATTGGTGGTCCAAGGATGAGCAAGACAATAGCCCACCACTGAGTCATTTACCTCAAATACAAAGCAGGATTGAGGTGAGACGTGCCACTTGCTTTGCAATACATGCAGGGGTTCAGGATCCAGTTGAGAATAACATTCTTCCTGGATCTGTAAAATAGCATCCCAATCCTGTGGGGTGATTGCACGCAGTAACATGGTCGACCTTTTTCCGTCCAAAAGCAGTTTGAATAAATAAGTCCGGGATTATATACCCAAATCGCAGCAAAAGCTTTGAAACTCCGATAGTGATGCGATTGCGCCAAGTCTAAGCGCTAGAGTGTTATTGCCAACACTTTATGACCTAGCGCTACTGCATTTAGCCCAAATAGCGTTGAGTTAAATGCTTAGCCAGATATTGACTGTTTAACGGCTCACCCGTGGCTTGAATGATGAGTTCATCCGTTGTCAGTAATGAGCCTTTGGACCAAATATGCTTGCCAAGCCAGTCAAATACTTGGGATAACTGACCGTTATCGATAAGGTTTTCAATAGGGCCTAAACTTCGCTCCATTGCAAAACGGCACTGAGCAGCATACATGGCGCCTAGGGTATAGCTAGGGAAATAGCCAAGTTCACCGACTGCCCAATGGATATCCTGCATACACCCATCGCGATAGTTACCATCGGTATTGATCCCGAGCAGTTGTTGCATCTGGCTTGACCAAAAGTCGGGTAGATCATCCACACTCAAGCTACCGTCGATAAAGGCTTTTTCGGCCTCAAAGCGCAATAAAATATGGCAAGGATAGGTGACTTCATCGGCATCGACGCGGATAAGCCCTGGATTGACGCGGGTGTAGTGTCTTGCCAAGTCTCGGGCGCTGAAATCGCAGCCTAAGTGCTGTTTAATCAGTGGCTGCAATTGCCGTAAAAACGCGGGATTGGCACCGAGCTGCATTTCACAAAATAAGCTTTGGCTCTCATGGACGCCCATGGCACGAGCCAGTCCTGCGGGCTGACCGCGCCATTGTTTCGGTAAACCCTGTTCATAACGGGCGTGGCCAGTTTCATGCACTATGCCCATGATAGCACTACTAAAATCGGCTTGGTTATAACGCGTCGTGATGCGCACATCACTCGGTACACCGCCGCAGAATGGGTGGCTACTGATATCGAGCCTGCCATGGTTAAAATCAAACCCTAAATAGGCCATCACATCGAGGCCAAGGGCTTGCTGCGCCTTGATATCGAAGGGGCCATTAAGCTTAAGTGTTGGCTCACCGGCTTGTTTTTCGAGTACATTTTGGATGAGCGTGGGGAGCCAAGTTTTTAAATTACCAAAGGTTTGCTCAAGCTTTGCGGTAGTCATGCCAGGCTCAAATTTATCGAGCAGGGCATCATAGGGGGAAATATTTTGCGCTTGGGCGCGGATTAAAGCTTCTTCCCTCGCAAGGGCGATTATCGCCTTAAGATTAGGTTTAAAGCCTTGCCAATCATTGTTTTTGCGTTGCTCACGCCAGGCATTTTCACACTGATAGGCCATCTTGGTTTTGGCTTGAACCAGCTCACCAGGCACTAGAGTCGCCTGTTGATACTGATATTGCATTTCCCTTAGGTTGGCTTGTTGTTCTGAGGTAAGCGCTTCTTGCGCGGCAAGAGCGAGATTTTCAGCAAGGTGAGGGGACGTTTTAAGGGTATGGATATGCAATGCGAGTTCGGCCATGGCATCGCCACGCTCACTGCCGCCGCCCAAGGGCATCATTGCTGCCTGATCCCAATCACCTAGCGCACTAAAATGTTCAAAATGTGAAATTTTCTGGAAATGCGCCGTAAGTTTATCGTAACTTGGCGTAGGTTGTTTGGTGTTCATAGCGGTATCCATAGACTTAATCTTAAGGTGCGGTCGTTATCTATTAGCACGAAAAATAACAATAACAGCATGATAATATCATGCAGTCAAAAGCACACTAGACCCCTAAAGGGAGGACGTGAACATTATTGACCATAACGGCTCACGCCATTATGGCGTAATGGGGAGTTATTCAAATCTGCTTTAGGATAAATTTTTGTTTGGAAACTAAGCTTGCCTTGCTATGCTGTCACTCGTAAGTTGATAATTACAGTGAAGTAAATGGACTGCTGTATCGTTCAAGGAGATGACTATGTGGGCGTTTTTAGTTGAACAGCCTAACCTACCTTACACTATTGCCTTCGCCTGTGTGCTTGTCCTTGGTGTTTTTGAAGCCTTATCACTCGTCATAGGATTAAGTATGATGAGCGCCTTAGACCAGTGGGTGCCTGCTGATGTTGAGTATGATGCTGATATTGGTGGTAGCGGACTCACAGGGATTGCTGGCTGGCTTTGTCTCAATCGTTTGCCGCTGCTTATCTGGTTTGTGCTGGCACTAACCAGTTTTGCCATTGCAGGCTATCTCGTTAATTACATTAGCTTAATGGTCTCGGCTACCTTGCTGCCGCAGCTATTTACCTTACCTATCGCTGTAGTTGGCAGTGCATTGTCTTGTCGCTATCTTGGCCGAGTACTGGCCGATTTGCTCCCCAAAAATGAATCTACCGCCATCTCCCTTGATGACTTAAGCGGTTATGTCGGCACTATCACCTTAGGCTGCGCCATTAAAGGCATGCCATCGGAAGCGGTTGTTCGCGATAAACATCAACAAAAACATTATGTATTAGTCGAGCCTGAAACTTCAGGTATCGAGTTTGCTAGTGGTACTCAAGTGGTGCTGCTTAAAAGAGAGGGAAGAGTCTGGTCTGCGACTCGCTTTGATAATTAATTTTCCAAAGCTATTAACGAATAAGGAAAGCAAATGGATGTGTTAAACGAAGTCACCAGTTCGAGCAATTTTGTGTTGTTGGTTGCCGCAATGGTATTGATTGGCCTGATTGTGATTGGTCTGATTTTCGCCAAGTTATACAAACGGGCAACGAAGGAAATGGCCTTTGTGCGTACTGGTTTTGGTGGTGAAAAAATCATTAAAGACGGCGGCGCAATCGTCTTGCCCGTGCTGCATGAAACCATTGCAGTGAACATGAATACCCTGCGTATCGAAGTGGAAAAAACTCAAAAAGATGCACTGATCACCAAAGATCGTATGCGGGTTGATGTTAAAGCAGACTTTTATTTGCGGGTGGCACCCAATGCTGATGGCATTTCGATGGCGGCACAAACCTTAGGTACCCGTACCACGCGGGTGGAAGAGCTGAAAAAGCTGATGGAATCTAAGTTTGTCGACGTGTTGCGTGCCGTTGCGGCTGAAATGACCATGACTGAGATGCATGAGCAGCGAGCCGATTTTGTACAACGGGTGCAGAACAACGTTGCTAACGATTTAGAGAAAAACGGTTTAGAACTTGAATCCGTTTCCTTGACGGGATTTGACCAAACCGACTTGCAGTTTTTCAATGAAAACAACGCATTCGACGCAGAAGGTCGCGCGCGTCTAGCTAAAATCATTGAAGAAAAGCGTAAAGAAACGAACGATATTCAGCAGGAAAACCGCATTAAGATTGAGCAGCGTAACTTAGAGGCTGAAAAAGAATCGCTGGAGATTGAAAAGTCGGAAGAAGAAGCACGTCTTATCCAGCAACAGTCACTCGAATTTAAGCGCGCCGAGCAAAAAGCTGAAATTATTAAGCAAAAAGAAAACAAGGCCCGTGAAGAACGTGAAGCCGAAATTGCCAAAGAACGTGCTATCGAAACCGCGGAAATTGAAAAGACCAAAGATATTGAAACCCGCGAGATTGAAAAACGTAAATCTATCGAACAGGCGCGTATTCAACAGCAACGTGATATCGAAGTCGCCGAGCAGGAAAAACACATCGCGGTAGCCGCTAAATCGGAAGAAGAGTCGGCCGCCCGTGCCCGCGCAGCAGAAGCGGAAAAATTGAAAGTGGAGAAAGAAGAAGCCGTAATTACAGCGCGCCAAGTGGCAGAAGCCAATCGTCGCAAAGAAATTGAAGTGATTGATGCCCGTAAGGAAGCTGAGCGTGATGCTGTTGGTGTGACAGTGCAAGCTGAAGCCGAGAAACGTGCCGCGGAAGACAGATCGAGTGCGATTTTGATTGAAGCGCGTGCCAGTGCCGATGCGAAAAAACTGCAAGCCGAGGCGGATGAAAAAGTCTATGCCGTTGAAGCGGCTGGTAAACAAGCTCTGTACGAAGCCGAAAACGTGCTACGTGATGAGCAGATTGCGCTGCAAAAATCCCTTGCGATCTTAAAAGCCTTGCCAGAAATTGTTGCTCAAGCGGTTAAACCATTGGAAAACATCGAAGGTATTAAAATTCTTCAAGGTTATGGTGTTGGTCATCAATTTGCTACGGGTGGTGATGGTTCCGCGATCAACCAAGGTGGTATCGCTGAACAAGTGACTAGCGCAGCCTTAAACTATCGCGCCAATGCGCCAGTTGTTGATGCCATGCTACGTGAATTAGGCTTAGTCCAAGCGGATTCTGGCACTTTGAACGATCTGCTCAATGGCAATAATGCACTGACGACCGAGGCCTTAAATGTGGTGAAATCGGCCAACACAGGGCTGAATGGTTATAGTCAGCAACAGGCCATGATTGAACCAAAGATAAATAATTAAGAGTGGTCAATCACCAAAGACTAAAGCGCCTACGGGCGCTTTTTTATGCCTGAAACGGCTGTATCGATTTGTAGTATTCCACTATTACCCTAAATTTAATGGTCGGAGTAGAGTGAAATCCGCTGTTGCGTTTTCCCTTATCGAATAAAAGGAGTTTCTCATGGCCAATATTTTGATTATCGCCGGTGATTTTGTTGAAGATTACGAGTTAATGGTACCGTTCCAAGCCCTGCAAATGGTGGGTCACAGTGTCACGGTTGTTTGTCCCGATAAAGTGGCGGGGCAAACCATTAAAACGGCAATTCATGACTTTGAAGGCGACCAAACCTATACCGAAAAACCAGGACACTTATTTGCCTTAAATGGCAATTTTGCTGGTTCGAACGCGAGTGATTTTGATGCGCTGTTGCTTCCAGGTGGTAGGGCGCCAGAGTATTTACGCCTAAACCCTGCGGTGATTGCCCTCGTGGCAGAATTTGCCGCCCAAGATAAACCGATTGCGGCTATTTGCCATGGCGCGCAGTTACTCACGGCGGCCAATGTGGTTCGCGGTAAAAAAGTGTCAGCCTATCCCGCTTGCGCGCCCGAGGTGAAACAAGCTGGCGCTGAATATTGTGATATTGAAGTCACTGCGGCAATTACCGATGGCAAATTAGTTACCGCGCCCGCATGGCCAGCGCATCCTGCATGGTTGGCGCAGTTTAACAAGTTATTGAATTAACGATACTCATCCTGTGTAATTTATGGCATAACAGTTCGGGTAGAGGCTTAAGTTGAGTATTCGCTGGGGACTTAAGCAAGGCGCAATGGCTGGAGCAAAGCGCAATAGCTGCTTGGGGAGTAATATTGTGTGTGAAATCTATTCCGGTGCCGAACCCGAACTGTTTGAACTCAAAACCCGCTCCATTCGCATCGATGGTGTGGTGACGAGCGTTCGGCTAGAAGCGATTTTTTGGCAGATTATTGAAGAGATTGCCGAAGATGCCGAGCTGAGTGTCGCGGTATTTTTAACCCGTATTTACCGAGAGGTGTTAACTCGCCACGGAGAAGTGGCTAACTTTGCTTCTTTATTGCGGGTCGCCTGCACAACCCATCTTAATCAGGGGCAGCGTTTGGTGTTAAAACCTAAGGTTGCACTAAACGCGAAATCCTCTTGAATATCCATTGCATCTTTGCGATTTGAAAAGACTAAAGTTGCTGCATACTTGCCGCGTTATTGCAGAGCCATTTTCTTGTGAGTACTTGGAAACATGAGCTTTTATCGATTTAGCTTGCGAAGGCTTGGGTATATTTGTTGATAATCTGCTCTACTTTTCCATTGGCTTTTAGCTGCGCTATTGCGTGATTGAGCGCAGGTAGTAGAGCAGCATGCTCTTTCCGTAGCCTTAGCACCAGTACGCCATCAGAATGCACCGCGGCTAATCCAACGGGGATCTTAAGCTTGTTTGACCAATATAAGGCGGGATAGTTACCCGAGATAATGGCCGTGATGCGGTGTTTATCTAATGCCTTAATCAACTCTTGTTCAGAGGTAAAATCGACACGGATAAACTCCTTGTCGTCATGGTACAAATATCCCCTGACGGTACCGATTTGCTTGCCTTTAATTCCAGTGATTTCTTTAAAGGATTCAACATTTTCGGGTCTGGTCACTACGTACTCAGTGATAGGCATGATGGGATCGGATTTCACGAATAAGGGACCAAAATCTTGGTTTTCAAACCAACTGGGGCTAACCACATCAAAATCTAATTGACCCGTTTCAAGGGCGTTGTTCGTCCGTTTGGGCGGCAAGGACAGATTTTCTCCCTCAATATTCGCTAAGGATAAAATCTGCGGAATTAATTCAGAAATTATTCCCGGAGCATCGGGTTGATTGGCAATAAAATACGGATACCAAGAATATGAGCCAGTAATGTTGTACTTGAGTTGTTCTGCATAGGACTGAGGGGCAAACAAAATCAGTAATAAAACGCCTTTAACGAGGCAACGATAGAGAATACTTCCTTTACCCATCGAGTCCTTCACTCCTTGGTTGATCGAGCTTAGTGGTTACTACGCTACATTGTATTCTTTCGTTGTGAAAAAATGGTTATCTGTGGCGCAGTTTACCTATTCAAGCAGTTTTCAGCCGTTAAGCCAACAGTTGGCACAATGCAGGTTGCTGATTGTGAGGATAAATTCGATAGGTCTTATGGTGTTTGATAAGACTCGTTTTCTTATTGCCCTGGCTTATCAACAAACCATGGGAGAGGGCGATTTGAGTCAACTGTTGCTCATCGGCACGGACATATAAGTTGATGGGTTTGATGAGCTGATTATCTTGAATATGCTGGGTAAATTCTTTTACATCAATGACTAAGCTCGATTGGCCATCGCCGTCTAGCTTCAGTTTCGTATTAATTTCTGTATCGGTAAACACTAACCACTCGCGCTCAGTCAACTCGGCAATCATAGCGTTTAACGCCGTACCTAACTCCACGTGCGAGTTTTCAACGCTCTGATATTGATGAACAATTCTTTCCAATAACCGCTTAAGTTCGGCGCCAGCACCTTGGCTGCGAGCCATACGGATCCACGTGGTCAGATCCTCGGCAACCAATTTTGAAAAGCGTTTTTCCTTCAGGGCCTCAACCATCCAGTTGCATAAAAAATGGCTTTCCTGTGCGGGTGTGCGTTGGGCTTTTTTGGCTTGAGCTGAAGTGGTTAAATCGGTAAGCCCCGCCAGTGCGAGTTCGAGTATGGCTTGATTATAGGTTTGAGAATTCATTGTGGCTCCGCCGCGGGCTAAAGGGATTGATCTGATTAAATTGGGGCGATATTTATTGCGGCGGAGCTAGTTTAGCAAAGCAGTCGCTAAATCGATAACGATTCTTAGCGGCTGCTTGGGTGGGATATGGATTATTATGGCGCACCGACGAGGCTAGCCGCCGTCAGAATCAACTTAGGCGCAGGTCTCACCTTGTAGTTGGGATTCACATATTGGAAATGGATTAATCCTTGAGTATCAGCAATATAAATTGCCGGTACTGGCAGGACTAATCTTTTATCGCCTTCGGGCGTTGTCCAAAGTGGATTATCCAGTTTTAAGCGGCTCAGGTAAGTCTCAGTAACTTGCTTGCTGGTATAAAAGGCAAGCCCAAAGGCTTGCGATGCAAGCATTTTTTCATCTGAAAGTAATAAGTATTTCAGCTCATTTTTCGCCGCAGAGGCTTTTAACAGTGCTGGCGTATCGGGTGATATACCCACTAATTGAAAACCCATTTCAATGAGTTTTGGCTCGATCGCTTTTAATTGTCCCATTTGGTTGTTGCAAAACGGGCACCAGCCGCCACGGTAAAAGAAGAAAATCGTTGGTTTTTGTGCCGTTAATTTGGCTAAATCAACATTTTGGCCATTCATGTCTTGCAAAGTGATTGCGGGGATTTGCTCGCCATTGAGTAGTGGGCTAACCGAATATTCATCTTTGGCGATAGGTTGAGCGAGCGTGCTAAAACTGCCGAGCAGTAGGCTGATGGTCAGTAAAAAGCGCTGTAGTGTGGACTGCATTAGAGCATATCTCCTTGTCATTAGTTTTTGTTTCAATTAAATATTCTGCTGTTAACGGTAAACCGTTATTAGCCTGTGTGCTTGGGTGGACTGAGCATGGGTAGTAAACGTAGAAATAAGAACGGCGAGATGCGAAATTTATTGCAGTATTTGTCGTTATTTATTGGGTTTGTTAATCAGTGCTATCACTCGGATATTGCAATAAGAACACGATGCCCGAAAATCACTCTGAGTCAGATAGGTTTTAAATGGTAATAAAAAAGCGTCCGTTTAAGGACGCTTTGACATTATTATTAGTGTATTAAATTAGCGCGTTAAGATAGTTATCAACACAACATTATTTGAGTTTTTTGCCTTTGCTTGGGGCTTGACCAACTTTCATTTTCACGCGGCGGCCCTGCATGCTTTTTTCGGCGATGATCTGCTCGCTGACGTTGTCGAGTCGCTGTTGTTTTTTGGCAAAACTGCGACGGGTTTGCAGCTGTTTTAACAACAACTCACGGCTACCGACCTCATATCCTGGCACGGTAATGCGGCGAATTTTTTGGCCGATTAGCTTTTCAATATCCGCTAGGGTGCGCTCTTCTTCACGGCTCACAAATGAAATAGCAACCCCAGATTTACCTGCACGGCCAGTACGGCCGATACGGTGAACATAGTCTTCGGCAAGGAAAGGTAAGTCGAAGTTGACCACATACTCAAGGCTGGGAATATCTAAACCGCGGGCGGCCACTTCGGTCGCCACTAGCACACGTACTTTACCGGATACAAATTCGCGCAGCGCACGGCGACGGCTACCTTGGGCTTTTTCACCGTGGACAACTTCAGAGGGAATACCATCTAAATTTAATTCTTTAACCAGAGTATCCGCTGCATCGCGGGTCGCGGTAAACACTAACACTTGTTGCCAGTTTTTCTTACCAATCAACTCCGATAATAGCTCGCGTTTACGACGCTGCTCTACCGGATACACCACTTGGCTAACGGTATCGGCGGTGGTGTTTTGTTTATCGGCGCTGATCACTTGGGGTTTGACCATCATCTCGTTAGCCAGTTTTTTCACTGCGCTGGAGAAGGTGGCTGAAAACAGTAGGTTTTGACGCTTCTTGTTGACCGCTTGAAGGATTTTTTGAATGTCGGCACTAAAGCCCATATCCAGCATGCGATCGGCTTCATCGAGCACTAAAAAGTCAACGCTGGACAGACTTAAGTTACAGGCGGTAAGGTGCTCAAGTAAACGGCCAGGGGTCGCGACAATAATATCGGCACCGCGTTTTAACTTTTGGGCTTGAGTCTCAACTTTTACGCCACCGTAGATCGTTAATACGCTGAAATTTAAATACTTGCTGTAGGCTTCAACGTTTTCTGCTACTTGGGCGGCAAGTTCGCGAGTCGGAGTGAGGATTAATACCCGCGTGTTAGATTTTAAGGTTTCACTTGGGTTTTCAACCATTTTTTGTAGGATCGGCAGTGCGAAGGCGGCGGTTTTACCTGTGCCGGTTTGCGCGCTGGCGAGCACATCTTGGCCGCGGCGGATGGCTGGGATCGCTTGCTGCTGAATCGGTGTCATTTTTTGATAACCGCAATCTGAGATAGCGCGTAAAATCTCGGGGCAAAAACTAAAAGATTCAAATCTCATTTTGGATTCCTGTCATTCACTCATTCAATCATTCAAGCGCCTCACCCTATTACAGACACTTTTACAGCAAAGTATTCTGCCATGGGCGAACGTTAACGCACTTGTTTGTGCCTTTCTAACGCTTAGCGGTTAGAAAAATGGCGGGCGCGGAGTATAGCAAAATTTTCGGTTAAAACCTGTACTTTTTAACCCTTTGGCCGTTTATAACGATATTGCTGCTGTTTTGCTGATAATCAGAGGATTAACTTAATGCGTGGATTGGCTTGGATAAAGGATGCCGCGCTATTGTGTGTCGACAATCGCGCGGCATTACAGCTAGCCAAAGGCGCGGCGTAGGCCAAGTGCTTTTTCAGCGCTGTGTTTTAAATGATTGGCGGCATCACCAATCTGATGCGTTGCCGCGAGGTTTTCACTGCTGCTTTGGGTGATGAAATGAATATTGTTGGTGATTTCATGCACCACTTGGCGCTGCTGATCGGCGGCCACCGCATTTTGCTGTGCAAAGGTGTGGATCTCGCTGACTTCTTGGTAAATGGTGTTGACGTTTTCGGCGGAGATTTGAATGTCGTTAGCGCATTGCTCTGCATGTTGGCGGCTTTGCTCCATTTCTTTTGCCCACGCATTTAACATGCTGAACATCTTATCGACACTCTGCGAAATACTGTTGGTCGATAACTGAGTGCGGCTCGATAGGGCGCGCACTTCATCGGCCACCACCGCAAAGCCGCGCCCTTGTTCACCCGCTCTCGCGGCTTCAATGGCGGCATTGAGGGCGAGCAGGTTAGTTTGCTCAGCAATAGAATCAATCTCACCCATGGCACTGGCAACTCGTTCAGCTTCTTGATTAAGCAGATTGGCATTATTAGCGGCATCGGCGACGGATTTAGCCAGCTGTTCGACCTTTTGGGTATTAGCCTTCATATTCGCGCTGCTTTTTAGGCAGAGATCATAGGCGGTATTAATGCTGGTTGAGGTTCGTTGAGTGTTTTGAGCAACTTCGGTAATCGTCGAACTCATTTCTTCCATTGCACTTGCTAGTTGCTCGAGCTGATTTTTCTCTTGATCTAGGCTGGCATAGGTTTGTTCAGTGGTAACCACAAGTTGATCGGCTATCGCATGCAATTGATTGGCTTGATCTTGAGTGCGGCCGAGTACGCCATTCATCTTGGCTTGTGATAAAATCAATTGAAAATCGAGAATCGATGAGGTGTCAGCTCCCGAGTAGATGTAGCGACTTATAGAATCGTATTTTGTTTGCATATCAATCAACTTGGCCGGAATACGAAAGGCTTCATCGTAGAAGATAGCTAAGTTAAGGCCCATTAAAATCGCGCCAGCGATAATCACTCCCCAACCCCAAAGGTAACCCGCAATTAATAATCCTGTCGATGCAACTACAGCAGAGACAACACGTTTTTGCATTAAACTAAGTGGCTTAGTAATGGATTTATTGTCCAATAACCTGCGGTAAATAGCTGTTGCTCTAGTGACATAGGCTGCCTGCGGTTGCAGACGAACCGACTGATAACCAACAATTGTGCCATTCTCAAACACGGGAGAAACAAAGGCATCAACCCAATAAAAATCGCCATTTTTACAGCGATTTTTAACTATGCCACGCCAAGATTGGCCGGATTTTAGTTTTTGCCACATCTCTTTAAAAGCGGCACTAGGCATATCGGGATGACGTACTTTGTTATGCTGATGCCCAATTAATTCTTCGGCACTGTATCCTGATACTTCGGCAAATCGTTGATTAACATAAGTAATAATCCCGCGGGTATCTGTGGTGGATATCAATTCGTCTTGAGGAGTGAGGCGGATCTCTTGTGCGTGATGATGGTTGTTACTGATTTTATTGTGACTAGGGTTACTCTGGCTCATTTCGTGTGTCCATTCTGGGCCGATATTATGATTAGGGTAAATGTAATGCTAAAGCTTGTGCCGACTCTCATGGGAGCTGGCTAATTATGTGATAATGGTATCATTTTTGTGTGGATATTGGAGAGTGGTTTTTAGCATTATCCATAAGAAAAGTAATGCATTTTTATTTTTCTAACTTTTTAAAAATATTAGTTTTTTATTGCTATTTAAACGAGTGTTTATCCTGTTCATCGGCATATTTAGTGTGATATCTACTTTAGTATTAGCGGTTTTTGTCAGGTTAATAAGGTTGTTTTGAAGCAATAGGGAGAGGGTTTATACAAGCCAACGTCAGTGCATAAAGCGCTTTATATAGTGAATATTCGTCGTCCTTTGTGAGCCTCACAGGCATTGTGCCCACATGGTGCATTGACTTAAAAGGAAGTCGCGTCAATGCACCTTGGATTGAAATACCAGTGATAGTCCGAATTGATGAGATATCTAATGTTGTTGGTATTACATGATGATCTGCGGTTTACTGACGCACAAACCTAAAATGGTGTAGCTTCAATACTCTAAAACAATAAACCCAAGACAGTGTGTCTTGGGTTTATCTAGTTACGAGGGGTTTTAACGATGAGTCATTAAATAGCTTTTGTCGCCTGTGTGAGCCACTCTAGTTCAGTGCCAGACATCAAAGGCGACAGGGTATTAAACACTTTCTGATGGTAAGCATTAAACCAGTCGATTTCGCCTTGGGTTAACAGGCTCTTATCGATAAGGCGAGCATCAATTGGGATCAGCGTTAGGGCATCGAATTCATACATTTCACGCTCGGCGCCCTTTAAGGCTTCGCAATGCTGCACTACCACTAGATTTTCGAGGCGAATACCAAAACTGTCGGCGCGGTAATAACCTGGCTCATTTGATAACACCATGCCAGGCATTAAGGCGATAGCATTAAGATTTTTACCGATGCGCTGTGGGCCTTCATGCACACTCAGGAAATGGCCGACGCCATGGCCTGTGCCGTGGTCGTAATCAAACCCATGTTGCCACAGATGTTGGCGGGCAAAAGCATCGAGTTGTTGGCCTGTCGTGCCTTTAGGGTAGCGGGCTTGATCTAAGGCGATATGGCCTTTAAGTACCAGTGTCACCATCTTTTTCTGTTCATCACTTACTTCGCCAATGGCGATGGTGCGGGTGACATCCGTGGTGCCGTCCAGATATTGAGCGCCAGAATCCACTAAGTAGATGCTGTTCATCGTCATCATCGCAGGCGTGCCATTGTTATGGTTATAGTGACACATGGCCGCATTGGCGCCAGCGGCGGAGATAGTGTCGAAGCTTGGCTCGCGATACTTGGGATCTTCGAGACGGAAACTCTCTAACTTGTCGGCAAGAGTGGCTTCATCGTGCAGACGATTAGCCACGACTTCGGCATCGAGCCATGCAAGAAAACGACTTACGGCTACACCATCACGGATATGGCTGGCGCGCATACCTGCTAATTCGGCGGCATTTTTTTGGGCTTTAGGCAGAGAGACTGGGTCGATACCGGCAATCAATTTGGCGCCAGCATCGCGGGCGAGATTTTGCGCCCAAGCGTTAGCAGAGTTGGGATCGGCCAGCAGTTTCACGCCCTGCAAACTTGCCAAGGTATCGGCAAGGGCGGCTTCACTGTTAAAGCTCACACCCGCTCCAACGTGTTCCTCAATGCCTTCAGGGAGTTTGCTCAAATCGGTAAACAGCTGCATATCACCATTGGCGTGAAGTAGCGCGCAGCCGAGCACTACAGGCAGACGCGGCACGTCGTTGCCACGGATATTGAGCAGCCAGCAGAAAGAATCCAAAGCAGCGATCAGCGCGACATCGGCGCCGGCTTTTTTGACTAGTGCGCCAATCTCGGTCCGTTTTTGCAGGCTGGTCTTACCCGCACTTTCATTACTAAATAAGGTGATAGCTGCGCTCGACGGTGCAGGTCGATTTTGCCAGTGCTTATCAATCGGATTCTGTTCGACGGCAACCAGTTCGATTTGGGCTTTCGCTAACGTCGCTTTGGCGTTTTCAAACCAGGCTAAGGTGTGTAAACGGGCATCAAATCCGACACGTGAACCTGCGGGTAACGTGTCGCATAACCATTCGATTTGCGGAGTGTCTGTCAGGCTTTCATAGCTAAAGAGGTTTGCATCGACCTGTAAACGCACTTGTACCGTATAACGACCATCGGTAAAAATGGCGGCTTTGTCTTTTAGGACAATGGCCATGCCGGCTGAACCGGTAAAATCCGTCGCCCAATAAAGACGCTCGTTGTGCTCTGGCACATATTCGCCTAAATACTCATCGGCGCGCGGAATAATAAAGGCGTCTAAGTTGGCGTTTGCTAGCTCGCTACGAATGGCGGCAAGACGGTTGGCAATCTTATTTGATTGCAATGGTTGTGACGACGAAGGTAACGACATAGGGGCTCCAAATTGATGGCATGGGCTACAAAGGTAGGCTGCCAAATTATCATGGGTAATGCTGGCGAAAAGGATGCAAATTGACTGCGATTATCGCAAGCTCAGCAACGAAGTTGCAAGGTATGGAATAAAGGATTTTGTATACAATTTTGTTTTTTAGGCAACATTTTGTGATGAAAATGGCTGTGATCTCTCGCTAATAATCAAATTGAATTGTTATCTGAATCACTCTGGAATCATGACTAATTCTTACAAATTAGCTACTTAAGTTTTATTCAATCGCTAATATTGACCCATTATGCTAACATTCGCCATCTCCGCTCGGGGTCAGAGGGGAGCACATGTATCAGTGGAGTTGGCGATGCAAACATTAACAATAGACGTGGGCGGTAGCAAAGCCCTGTTCGAACTTCAACTCAAGGGGCATACAGAACAATATAAAATCCCCACGGGTGAAGGCTTTAAAATTGAAGACTTAAATAATCAAATCGCGGCGTTGGAACGGGATTATGATTTACAGCATTACCATTTAGCGATCGCTGTACCAGGGCTTGTACAACAGAATCGTTTGGTATCTTGTAAATCCTTGCCCGGTTTAAATGGGTTGAGTTTTGATACCTTGAAAACCCAAGGTCAGCTTAAGTTTATCTGTAATGATATCGATGCGGGCATGCAGGCAACCTGTGACGAAAAATATGCCTGTGAGTTGTTAGTCATGTGTGGCACCGGTATCGGTATGTCGATTGCCTTTAACGGCAAAGCGTACACCGGTGCAACTGGCGTCGCTGGTGAGTTAGGGCATTGCCGAGTGATGACAGAATCGGGGGAGTTCACTTTAGAGCAGCTTGCCAGTGGTGATTCTATCCGTAGTCGGAAGATTTCTACTGCCGATGATGTATACCGTGCAGGTACTTATCTTGGTATGGGACTCGCATGGGCGGTAAATCTCTTTAATCCTAATCGGATCTGGTTAGCGGGCGGCATGATGAACAGTGCGCCTTACTATAAAGGATGTCTGGACAGTTTAAGACGCATGGCCTTGAGTGCGCCATTAGCCGAAATGAAGATTAATCGCGTCGATGATATGGAAACCTTGGTTTGCCGTGGTTTATCAGTGATCTTGGCAAGGGATTTTTCGGATAAAGCTGATTCGTAAACAGCGGATATAGCAATAAACAAAGCCCTGCAATGCAGGGCTTTGTTTTTAATGCAGAAATTAATTTATCTTCAACAGTTCAACATCAAAAATCAGTACCGAACCACCGCCAATTTTGCCTGTGCTACGATTGCCGTAGGCAAGCTCACTTGGAATAAAGAAGCGATATTTATCGCCTTCGACCATCAGTTGCACGCCTTCGGTCCAACCTTTAATCACCCGATCCAACGGGAAGGCAATGGGCTCACCGCGCTCGACCGAGCTATCAAATACGGTACCGTCGATCAAAGTGCCATGGTAATGCACGGTCACTGTATCGCTCGCCTTGGGATGAACAGTGCCTGAGCCTTGATTTAACACCTGATATTGCAAACCTGAGGCTGTGCTGAGTACACCTTCTTTGGTCTTATTTTGTGCTAAAAATTCATTACCTAAACGGATATTTTCTTGGGCCGCTTTTTGGTTATTCATCGAGGTAAAGAAGTAAAAAATCACCCCAGCAATCACAACAACGGCAAGTAACATTTTCATTTTAAGGAACACCTTAGTCAATTTTGGCTATGTTATCAGTTTTTTAGCGTGAGAGGCTAGCGATGTTCGTGCGCGTAGCCGTGGATGATTCGCGTTACATTTTCTCACGCTTTAAAAGCATCCGAAGGCTTTATCCAGCTTTAGATATCGCTTAACCTGTGGCATTAGACTCTATAAAAACTCAATAAAAACAGATAAGAAGAATAAACAAGGATAGTCCTATGTTAACCAAAGCCGCAAAACCGTTGGTCAAGCTTGTCGACCGTTATTTACCCGATCCCTATATTTTTGTCTTACTTCTCACGTTAGTCGTGATGATTTCGGCCGTGGTCGCCGAGCAAAAAACACCCATGGACGTTATCAGTTACTGGGGCGATGGCTTTTGGGCACTGCTGAGTTTTTCGATGCAGATGCTGTTAGTGCTGGTGGCGGGATTTATGCTCGCCAGCTCACCACCGATAAAAAAATTGCTCGATGCCATCGCCGGACTCGCTAAGTCTGCGCCGCAGGCGATTATCTTAGTGACGCTGGTTTCTCTGGCTGCCAGTTGGATTAACTGGGGCTTTGGTTTGGTAGTCGGCGCGTTATTTGCCAAGGCGTTGGCCCGTAAGGTACGAGTGGATTACCGTTTATTGGTTGCCAGTGCGTACTCGGGTTTTGTGGTTTGGCACGGCGGCTTGGCGGGGTCTATTCCGTTAACCATTGCCACTGCGGGGCATTTCTCAGAATCACAAATTGGCATTATCCCTACCAGTGAGACCATTTTTGCCAGTTTTAACTTGCTGTTAGTGTTGGTTTTATTTGTGGTGATGCCACTGGTAAACCGTTTTATGTTGCCAGAAGAAAAAGACAGCATTTATATCGACCCTAAGGCGCTTGAAGATGTGAGTAGTGAAGAGAGCAACACAGGACATGCGCCAAACGCTATTACTCGTCCCGCAGATACATTAGAAAACAGCCGTTTACTGGGCTGGAGTGTGGGTGGGGCAGGGCTGGTATATTTAGGCTATTACTTTGCTGTGCAGGGCGGCAGCTTAAACCTAAACCTAGTCAACTTTTTATTTTTATTCCTCGCCATAGTGCTGCATCAAACGCCACGCAGTTTATTGCTGAGTCTTAACGAAGCGATTAAAGGCGGCGCGGGCATTGTGATTCAGTTCCCCTTCTACGCAGGCATTATGGCGGTGATGATGCAATCGGGTTTAGCCCAAAGTATCTCCGAAGGATTTGTAGCCATCGCCAGCGCAGAAAGCCTGCCATTTTGGAGCTTTATCAGCGCAGGCATTGTGAACATTTTTGTGCCTTCGGGCGGCGGACAATGGGCGGTGCAGGCGCCGATTATGTTGCCAGCTGCCGAAGCTTTGGGCGCCGATGTGGCACGTGTTGCTATGGCGGTGGCTTGGGGTGATGCATGGACCAATCTTATTCAGCCTTTCTGGGCTCTACCTGTGCTGGCCATCGCCGGATTAAAGGCGCGGGATATCATGGGATTCTGTTTAATGCAGTTGATTATCACAGGGGTCATTATCAGTATTGCCCTAAGCTGGTTTTAAGTACTGATATAGCTCAAAATTTCCCCGTTAAAAGTAGTAACAGTTAACGGGGCTAATTTTTTCATTGCGACTTCGGTATTGTGTCAATTCCAAATTTGGCCGACATTTTGTTATGTATGAGCCTTGAATTGGCGTCCCTAAGGGCTCTACAACTTGTAGGCACTCTGACATTCGTATCTTCAGGTTGATTGGGGATTTCAGGTTGATTGGATATGCGCGCTTTAAATCAATCTATCCATCACTCCGGTTTGGAGCCCATAACCCAGCAAGGCCAAGTTGGTTACTACCGTTAGCCAAAACAGTTTACGAAAGGCCGTTTTTACTGATTTATGGCGTAGAAGGTGCTGGGCAAAAAGTGCACCGGGCCAGCCGCCCATCAGCGACATCAGGTGCAAAGTACTTTCTTTGGTGCGCCATTTACCTCTTTTAGCGGCTGATTTATCAACGGCGTAGGTGAAAAAAGTGCATACACTCAGCGCCAAATATAAACCAGCAATCGCGACTGGCAGCATATGCCACCAAGCCGCGCCAATTAACATGGCGAGAAAGACCAGCGCTAATAACAATGGCATCGAACTCGCCTTGCTGTGAATCACTCTCGGCTTTGAGGCGCGGGGCGAGCGGGTGTGAGTCGTTTTTTTGTTGTTCATTTGTTCTGGTGCTAGGGACGAATGGATTTAAAGGCAAGGTGGCGCCAGAGTTTTTCGAGCGGCCCTTGCTTAAAGTAGCGTAAATATACACTCGCAAGCAGCAATTGCAGTAGCGAATAACCCAAGGCTATTGCCATATAACCGCCTCTATTGAGGGTTAACAGTAACTCAGGGGCAAAGTGGCGAAAGATAAATACGCCAACGATAGATTGCAGAATATAAAGGCTAAAGGCGAGTTTGCCGACATTTTGCAGTGGCTTTAGCACGGTCGAGCGGTTTTGGCAGATATAAACCACTATATGGATATAAATCAGCGCCATCGGGATAGCACTCAGCATGACTAGAATGTCTGAAAACATCACCAGTATGGGGTTTTCGGTTAAGCCTAATAGGGTATCCATGGAGGATAACACTAAGGTGGCTAAAGCGAGTTTGAGTAAGGTGTTACGGTCAAAACCCTGTTCAAAGATGCCTTGTTGATAGAGTGCCATCCCCAGCAACATTAAGCCTGCCGTAAACCACATTAAGGTAAAAGGGATCACGAGCGCCATATAGCCAACTTGAATTAAATGCAGCAGCAGTTGGTTAGGGTAACTTGCTGTCCAAGCGTTATATTGCTCGGCAAAAAGTGCTGATTCGCGGGTAAACAGTTCGTCACTGCCGCTAAGCGCTATTAAGCTGATCATCACTAAGGCAATGAAAATAAAAATATTGGCCTTACGTTTTAACTCGTCGATGCTGGCATCACGGTAACAAAGTGCTAAAAATCCACTGACCCCATAGGTCAGTAAAATATCACCGGGCCAGATAATGATGCCGTGGAGCAGGCCAAAGACAATCAACCATTTCAAGCGTGAGCTTAGCAGCGAATAAGCGGCCAAGCCCTTGTTGCTAAATCGCTGAAATTGAATATAAAGCCCAACACCAAAAAGGATAGAAAATAGGCTGATAAAGCGCCCTTCAATAAAGAAATTGCTAATGCTTTGG
Source organism: Shewanella sp. LZH-2 (assembly GCF_016859145.1). Lineage (NCBI taxonomy): Bacteria > Pseudomonadati > Pseudomonadota > Gammaproteobacteria > Alteromonadales > Shewanellaceae > Shewanella > Shewanella sp. LZH-2. Next base: position 3,261,831 of record NZ_CP069350.1, on the reverse strand, counting down.
AGGATTTGGTCTGAAAGTAAGGGGATTTGATGGGGCGCATAGCCATAAAAACTTATCCCCATAAAATAGATATTCATAAAAAATATCCCCAAGACGGCTAAGCCCCGAATCGCATCGAGGTTGGCATTGCGAGTACTTGGGATCGAGTGATCGTGAGTGTGATTCGCCTTTGAGGGATTTGCCCAAGGATCTTTAGCAGCTTGAGTGATAGGTTTGATAGTAGGCATCCTTTCTCTACACGAAATGGGGTAAACCGAGTCGGAGCTCAGCTCCGTTCAATTTTATGGTACGAGGCCTTCGCCGAACTGGTGCTTAAGGTATATCACTGCTGAGCCATTCGATAAGAGCTACAAACAGCGTTGCTATTCACCAATATCTTCGTTCCATAGCTGTGGCTTGGCGGCGATAAAATCGCGCATTAACTGCTTGCACTCGTGATTATCTACCACAGTTACGTCGACTCCGCGGGACTGTACATAGGCTTCCGGCCCTTGAAAAGTGACATTTTCACCGACCACTACCTTAGGGATGCCGTAGAGTAAAATTGCGCCACTGCACATATCGCAGGGGGAGAGGGTTGAATAGAGCGTGGCCTTTTGATAATCGGCGGCGGTCAATCTGCCAGCGTTTTCGAGGCAATCCATCTCAGCGTGTAACACGGCGCTGCCTTGCTGCACGCGTTTATTATGCCCGCGGGCGACAATTTTACCGTCAATCACTAATACTGAGCCAATGGGGATACCGCCTTCGGCTAATCCTTGTTTGGCTTCATCAATGGCGGCCTGTAAAAATTCATCCATGTTGTCCCCCTGTTAGATTGTTTTGCTTAGCATAGCAGTCCGTAAGGTTTGGGCAAGACAACTTAACTTGTTATCTTGCTTGACGATTAACCTTGGCTCGGTGGCGTTAACTTATTTTTGCGGCTTTTCTGAAATCCATAATTTGATATGCCCCTTCACGACCACGACGCCTTGAGTGTCGTAGGCGGTTACGGGCACCAGCATATCGCCGGGGGCCCATTGCTCTGGCGTGACTTCAGCCACACACAAAATATCGCTGCCCGCTTTGGCGGTGTAATCCACACTCATGCCCTTAGGGATCCAGCGTAAATGGGCGGGTATTGAGGCTTCGGCCATCACGCCCATTGCCATTTCTAGGCCATTACAAATTGCAATCACGTGCACCGTTTTTATATGGTTATGAACAGCATGACGTTTTTTTATTAAACATGAACAGTAGTTAAGGCGCAATTCAGTGATCAGTGGTTTGATGGTGCCAAAATAAGGCGCCATACGTGACACCATCATTGAGAAGATTTTTTGGCCAAAGGGTAAACCTTGGGTCTTGTGGTAAAGCGCAAGCACCTTGTTCGGTTTGGTACGGGTTTCTTCGTGAGTACTCATGTTTATCCTTCATCGGAGTGCAAACTAAGGGGGATAATCTTTGGCCAATGATGATGTTAGGTCTTAGTGGCGCGGTTATCTTTTTCTGGTCGGATGAGTGTAACATTGAGGTAACAATAATTGCCAGTCGGCTGAATTAAGTAAACTTCATTTCGCTGTTTTTAGGCTAACACCGTATAATCACGACAAATTTGTCATCAATGACACCACATATTGATTTAGCAACAAGGACTTACATTGAAATATTTGCTGACCTATTTTAAGGGCATGGCCATGGGCGCCGCCGATGTGGTGCCAGGGGTTTCGGGCGGCACCATCGCCTTCATTACTGGCATTCTTGATACCTTGCTTGAAAGCGTTAAGCGCATCAATCCATCCCTTTGGGGTGTGATTAAGTCGCAGGGGCTAAAAGGCGCTTTTATACATATCAATGGTGGATTTTTAGTTAGTCTATTGGCGGGGATCCTGACCAGTATTTTTAGCTTCGCTAAGCTGATTTCGTGGTTGCTGGTGGCGCATCCCATTCCGATTTGGTCGTTCTTCTTCGGCTTAATCATTATCTCGGTTGTGCATATGCTCAAGCAGGTGAGTGGCTTTACGCTGGCGCGTTTAGGTTTATTTGCGCTTGGTGTGTTAGTGGCTTGGGCAATTACTGTGCTTAATCCTGTGTCGGTGGAAGCCAGTTACTTAAATATCTTCTTTGGCGGTGCGATTGCGATTTGTGCCATGGTGTTACCCGGGATTTCGGGCAGTTTTATCTTATTATTGCTCGGCTTATATCCCGTTGTATTAGCTGCGGCGAAAAATATTCAACTGGATATTCTAGCGTGTTTTGCTGTGGGGGCCGTAATGGGGTTACTGACATTTAGCCATTTATTGTCGGCGCTGCTACGTAAATACCATGATGCCACTATCGTGTTTTTAACCGGATTGATGCTTGGTACCTTAGGCAAAATTTGGCCTTGGAAACAAACCTTAACCTGGCAGACCAACTCCCATGGCGAGCAAGTGCCTTTGCTGGAACAAAATATTTCGCCACTTAATTTTGAGCAAGTGACTGGCCAGCCCTCACAACTCTTATTTGCTATTGTGTGCATGTTAGCGGCGATTGCCTTAGTGTCGGGCTTAGAAAAGGTTGGTAAACGGGATTAGCTAATTCTGTGGATGATGTGAATAAAAGCAGCGAATATCGCTGCTTTTCTGTTTTAAGGGCGATGGAATATCTCGACTTTAGGGCAATGTCATTTTGCTCGTTCTTTAGTTACAATCGCCCAATTATAGTGAGTGCTCAGCCATCGATGTTGTGCATCCGTTTAAACTCAGTGAGAGTTTGTCGTTACGATAAGGATATAGTTGTGGAAAAAAAACAGGTTCCCTGGGTTGGTGTGGCGCTAGCAATTTTTGCTTTAGGTCATGTAGTTAACTTACTCATTGATAAACAAGATTCTGAAATATCACCTGAATTAAAGCAGCAAATTTCTGACACGATCTTAGCTCATCGGCCATCAACCGCCGTGAATAATGTTGTCACTTCCACCCCGAACAACCTTGAGCTGGTTGACGATTCGCCCAAAATCCCGATGCCCGCTCAGTTAGCCCAAGTGAGTCAAATCTACAGTAATCTCAGTGCATTTGCGGCGCTCAAGCAAGATGGCACTGTGGTGGCATGGGGCGAGCCTGACTGTGGCGGCGATATCAATAATGCCGCCGAGCCTCTGGTCAATGTAAAACACCTATATGCGGCAGAGGATAGCTGTGGTTTTGCGGCCTTAACCCATGACGGAAAGCTTATTCCTTGGGGAATGGCTATGAAGCAAGTGCTGACAGGTGTTCGTTCTTTTGTGTTGGGAGAGGTGCTGTATGCGGCCATCAAACAAGATGGCAGTGTAGTGAGTTGGTCTAACTTGGATTCAACGCCTGCCGAACTGATCTCGGGGCAATATGCCGCGCCTGCTATGACCAATATTGACACAGTGTTGATTAACAAAGGTGCCTTTGCTGCCTTAAAGCAAGATGGAACTGTAGTCTCTTGGGGGGGCGCCGATTATGGCGGCGATAGTCGTCACGTAGCCTCTGAACTTACCCATGTCGATTTGCTCTATGCTAATGATAATGCCTTTACCGCGAGGACAGCGACAGGGAAATTAGTGTCTTGGGGCGGGCCCAGCGATGAGCAAAAAGGCCGTGAACAATTAGCCAAACTTAGCCAATTAGCGCCTGCTGTGAAAGTTGTTAACACCGATCATGGGTTTGCGGCACTGCTGGCTGATGGCAGCGTATATTCGTGGGGTGAGGGCGAATTGACTGAGTATCATGCCGCGTTTCCAGCGCGTTTATCTACCACAAGTCGCGCTAATAAAGTGATTGATATTTATGCAAATCGTGGTGCGTTTGCCGCTCTAACCATTAGTCGTCAACTGTACGTATGGGGCAGTAAATTCAATGGTGCCGATACGTCAGTCATACAGGAAAAGTTGCAAAACATTGATAAGGTTTATCCCTTTGATGAGGGATTTGTCGCGCTACGTCGGGATAATACAGCCGTTGCTTGGGAAGGTTGGGACTTGGGACAGCATCAACCACGTTATCAAGAAATCCCGCAGGTGGACAAGGTGGTGACCTATGAGCGGGAGTTTGCCTTTTTAAAACAGGATGGCACCGTGGTTGATGGTCACTCTGGACCTAAAACTCAAATCACTCAAGCATCGGATATTTTCCCGACAGGCTTTGGGTTTACGGTTAAACGCCAAGATGGTTCCATTGCTGTATGGATGGGTGAAGAGCCTGCGATGACGTTAGATAAGCAAGCCGTTGATTTGAGTCAAATGCGTGAGATTCGAAGCAATTTGTTTGATGCCATTGCGTTAATGGCCGATGGCACGGTACAGGCATGGAATATGATGGGCTTGAGCGGACAAGCCTCGCAATAATGAGCGCAAAATACTAAAACGCAAGGGCTAAGGTTATTAGATCTTAGCCCTTTATTTTAGGCTGAGGCTTTGTCGTTTTCAGCTTGATTGGCTTTGATTTCACGCAAATAGCGGTAAATGGAATGCACTGAAATCCCCAACCGAGTAGCGGCTACTTGGGCGCTATCCTTGAGTTCAAAAATTCCTAATTCATGGAGTTGATTGACGATTTCGCGACTTTTTTGCGAAGGTGAAATCGCAGCGTTAGCACGAACTTCGTGGTTCACACTGTCAATCGCACTATGTAGCGCCTCATCAATATTGCGTGCGAATACTTCGGGTGAATGGGTCTGCTCATTGCTAAACAGTTGTTCTGGCATCATAGTGCGCAGGACTGATTGCAATGGGGCATCCATATCCGTGTTGATACAGAGCAATCCAATCGGTTGATCTTTGCTATTGCGGATAATGGTGGTGGTTGATCGGAGTGTTTTACCGTTGGCACATTTTGTCAGGTAAGCGTTAGAAATATCTTGTTCCGATTTTAGTTTTTGTATCGCAAGATTGGTAATCGGCGCGCCAACTTCTCGCCCGGTTATATGACCATTGGCAATTTTGACCACCGAAGGATGCTTAGCATCTAAGCTGTGCAGCACTACCTCTGTATGCTGGCCATACATGGCGGCAATCCCATCGACGATATTTTCGATGGACTTGAGTATATCCAGATCGCTTTGGGTTAAGTCATGTAATTTCATCATGTTAGCCTTTATTCAGAAGCCTCTCAGGAATAACCGTCTTACTCTGACATGATGTTAATAATGGTGACATCCGTTGATGACATACCATTAAGGACCATTCTGCCAATGTTTTTGATGGTCTTCTCAACATCTTTGGCAATGATGCCTTGCCCAGAAACGTTTTGGCTGTTGAGCGCCATTAAGAAGGAGCGCACCGCCGCACTCGATGAGGTACTGACCTTCATAGCGCAGGAGGCTTTCGCACCATCACAGACCATACCCGAGCTGTCGCTGATAACGTTTTGAATCGCAAAGCAGGATTGCTCGAAACTGCCGCCTGCTAAATACACCATCGCCATAGAGGCGGCGGCGCTGGTGACCGTATTGCCACAAAATGCCGATAATGGCGGGTAGTGTGACTTAATATAAATCGCCCCTAAGTGGCTCATAATTAAGGCGCGCGCCAGTTTTTCTTCACTGACTTTATAACACTGAGCGGTGATCACTACCGGAATCGTGGCCGCAATCCCTTGGTTACCACTGCCTAAATTGCTCATGGCGGGCAGATTAGCGCCGCCCATACGCGCATCGGAAGCTGCCGCAGTTAGCATCACAATTTTATTGAGTAGGTCTTCGCCAATAATCCCCGCGGCAATACCGTTTTTCATGGTGCGGCCGACTTCTAATCCATAGGGTTTGGACATACCTTCATCGGATAATTTGCTATTTAACTCAGAGGCTTTAAGGATAAATTGGATTTCTTCGAAGGGGACTTCTTGGGCGAAGTGGTAAATCGATTCAATATTGATATCGACGCCGTCGCAGATTGAGCCTGTAGCCTTGGCTTGGGCGTTATCGGCGGTAAATACTAACTCACCATTTAAGCGCTTCTCGGCTATTAAAGTATGGCCGCCGCAGATTTTCACCATGGCTTCTTGTTCACCCGCGGTTAAGGTCACACAGCAATAGATAAATTCATCGGTCGCGGTACGCTCGACTTTTACTTTACCCGCATCAATAAGGGTTTGTGCTTGCGCCACTTGCTCTGGGGTGACGCTGGCAAGGACTTCTAAGCCCGCATCGGCATTGCCCGCAAGTGCGCCAGCGGCGGCGGCAATTGCAAGACCTATTTTACCTGTTCCAGGCACATAGACGCCCATTGAGTTTTTATACAGATTATCAGAGACCTGCACTGCAATTGCGTCTGGATCACCAGTCAACAATGTGCGTGCAACCGCCGCCGCGTAAGCTGCGGCAATCGGCTCTGTGCAGCCTAAAGCAGGTTTAACAACTTGGTTGATGATGTGAATATACTGCTGCCATTGGGGTTTCATCGGGCTACAACCTTACAGATGCTTAATCGTTAACGTGGGCGATGGCTTCGATTTCCACTTTGACACCCAGTGGGAGATCCTTCACCGCAAAACAGCTGCGCGCTGGGCAGTCGGTTTTAAAATAGGTTTTATAAACGTCGTTAAAAGCGGCAAAATCACTGATTTCGCTTAAGTAACAAGTGGTTTTAAGTACGGTTTCAATGCTGCCGCCGCCAGCTTCGAGCACGTATTTTAGATTCTCAAGGCATTGCACCGATTGCTCGCTGATGCCGCCATCAACCACGCCACCTTTGTCTTTGCATACTGGCAGTTGTCCTGAGGTAAAAATAAGGTTGTTACAGCGAGTGCCGTGGGAATAAGGGCCAATGGCCAGAGGCGCGTGTTCTGCGTGAATAATGCTTTTCATGATTGAATCACCAAAGTCTAAATTTGCAACATTATTTGCATTTTTTGGCGATAGAGCAATCGTTATTGCAAATATTTTTGTATCCATAGAAAGTTTTTGTATTTTTTATTTAGCTATATCAGATTGTTATGTTTTGTGGCTGCTACTGTTGGAAACACTCAACTTGGCTTTGACTCAAATGAATTTGCATTAGATAGCGGTTTTATGACTCGGTAATACCCTTGTTAGCTTTAACTCTGGTTAATAGGATTAATAGTATTAAGAGGATTAAGCCCAAATGAATCCGAGCGAAGATTTTGGCTAGATTCTAAAGCTGTTGCCAAATTTAGTTGACCACTACAAGGTGAGTTTACGCGTCAATCGTGAGCTTATTGCAAGTCCATTGAACGTAGTTATCATTGCAATAAGCTGTTTGATATACATTTATTTATCCGAGCTTGGTGTCTTCTGGCAAACGCTTACTCTTACATTTTGTCATAAGAGCTGCTCGACATTGAAGTAGAATAACTAGGCGTTATTCCTTGTTTCACGAGCACGATCTTGCCATAACGAACATCGAAACATTCCATACGCCCGAGAAATGAGCACACCCTCAAAATTTGTTTGAAGGTGTGTGAATCAAGCTAAAGCTTAAACTGCGAAGTCGCATTCTTCAGTTCATCGGCAAAATCGACTAAGCCTTCCGACACATTTCGCACCTGTGACAAAATCTGTAAGGTTTCGTCAAAGGAAGCATTCATACTAACCACATTATTTACAACGAGAGAGGCGACAGAAGCTTGTTCTTCGGTTGCAGAAGCAATATTCGTGTTCATTCCATTAATACTGACGATTTGCTCTTGGATTGATTTTAAGGCGAGGCCAGTATTTTTCGCGTTGGTTTCATTTTCTGAGGATTTGGTTAAGGCGGCATTCATGGTATTAACGGAAGAAACCGCGGCGGTTTTAAGATTTTGTAATACTTGACGGATTTCAGTAGTTGCATCGGCGGTTTTAGAGGCTAGGGCGCGCACCTCATCGGCGACGACCGCGAAACCTCGGCCTTGTTCACCCGCACGTGCGGCCTCAATCGCGGCGTTTAGCGCTAACAGATTGGTTTGTTCTGCAATCGAGGTAATCACATTTAAAATTGAGGTGACATTTTCAGTATCTCTAGCTAACTCATTGATAGAATTTGAAGCAACTTGAATTCCTTTGTTGAGATCTTGGGAGATATCTATGGTTCGTTGCACCACATTCATGCCTTGCATGGCTTCTTTTTCGGCAACTTGGGCGGCACTGGCGGCTTGTCGAGCATTTTGCGATATTTCAATCACGGAATGACGCATATCCTCCATTGAAACTTGCACTGCACTGGCATCTTGGCTCTGTTGCTGAGTCGCTTTAGTCGCATCTTCCATCCGCTGTTTTAACGAATGTGAACTCTCTAACAGCGGGTCTGTTACGTTCACTACTTGTAGGATGGAATCGGCAAGTAATCTTAGAAATCGATTGAAGTTGCTGGAAACTTGGCCTAACTCATCAGTGCCAGAAACAGTGAGTTGATGATTTAAATCCCCTTTGCCATCAGCGAGTTCTTCAAGCGAGCGGGCAACGCTATGGGCGGCGGAGCTAATCGAGCGAGCAATTGCAATGGTCACAATAAACATCACGATAAGTAATGCAATACCAGAGGACACAGTTAGCCACAGGCTTTGCTCCGATCTGTCTGCGGCTTCTTTGATCGCTTGTTTAAACTCAATGATTTTACTCTGTTTGTAGGCTTGTACCTCATTGAGAACCGCTTCAAAGGCTTGGGACTTTTCTTGGCTGATTTGGCCAATATTTGCCATATCGATAGTCCCAGCCAGCATGCCTTTAGCTAGCTTTAGCGTCATGTCATTGTAGCGGGTGAGTTTATTAGATAAGCCGTTTAACTGAGTTGCCTGCGAGGGATCAACGCTATCAAGCTGTTGTAGATTCTTACGAACTGACTCGTACATATTTTCCGCGTTGGTCAATAAATCTTCATCTGCAAAGGAAACCGATTGGGTATAAAGTTCATCGAGTCGTTGCACAAAAAATACGTTTTGATTGGCTAACTCTACTCTTTGATAAACTTGTTGCTCCATATAATTAAGCGTTGCGCGATTTTTATTAATTGAAATAACACTAATGCTTAAATTTAATGTGAATATAACGACAGCTAAAATAAAAATTGCGCCAACTTTTTTAAAAATAGAAACGTTGTTAAAAAAATTCATTATCAGCCCCCAAAAGGTGCCGGAGTATACTCCGGCACACCAACTTAAAATTCGGCAACCACTTTGACCGAATCATTGGCCTCACTACTATCAATATAGCCAATAATATTGGGGTTTGAAGAAACAAGTTTAATCATTTCTGCCCCACTAGTGACTTCTTTGGGCGGTGTTCCTTTACCGGTAAATACTTTTTGTGACCAATAGGATTTGAGTTGACTCGATGATTTACCTAAGACTTTTGAGTCAAAGGTTTCCCTTAATGGTACGGCACTGTCCAAATTCACTGGAACAGCGGAGGCACCGTTAGGGAAGGTTTTTGTTTTTCCTAGATAAATGTTTTCTATCGCTTTTTGATCAATAGTATCGCCATTGCTCGGATGAACAATTACCACCACGCCTGCCCAAATGGGCATTGATACTAAGCTAAGTAGGATTGAGCAAAGTAATTTTTTCATGTCTCTCTCCTAAAATACCAAGTCAACGCCGAGGCTGATGGATTGCGAGTCTCCCGCGACCTTCATGCCTGGGCCGCCTTCATCTTTTACATCATCGTATTGAATTTTAAAGGCGGCAGAGGGATGGAAATCCCAACGTATACCCGCAGAAGTGGTGTGATGGACTTCACCACCTTCACCATCATTAAAGTCAGAATACGAGACATAAGGCATAACAGATTTTATGCGGTATCCCAATGTGACGAGATAAGTGTCTAGATTACTGCCATCTAGATCCAATCTATTCAGCTCAGATAAAAATAAGAAGTTGTTATAATCGATATTGACCGATAAGCCGTAAAATTTACCTGTTCTTTGTTTATTGCCATTCCATTCTTGTTGTACACCACCAATATAACGCTCATTGGTATATTGCATATGGGTTAAGCGAATATCCAACCAGTCACGATTTAATTGCACTACGATTCCACCAATATCTTTCCAAACTTCGCGAGTGTTCTCGAGAAAGAAGAAATCGGAGAGTAATTTATTGGGGTCACTATCTTCACTGCCGTAATAGACCTGTCCAGACATAGTCCATTCGCCAATAAGATAGTTATATAGCGCACTAACACCTGTGTAGTTAAATATTTGCCATGTGTAGTTGTCTGCTGGTGGACGGATCCAAGGATAGGCATATCCCACGTCGAAAAAGTCACTGTAATAATAGAGTGGCAGTCTTTTTTTACCGCCTTGTACCGTCCAGTGTTCATTTAATTCGTAGGATAAATAGGCCCACTCAAAATCGGCTGAAAAGTCATCGGCACCTCGGGAAACCACCTGAGCAGTGGCGGATAATCCTTCAAGTAAATCGGCTGAAAATTGAATACCAAAAAGTGTGTCGGGTTTAAAGCTGATATCTTCATCGTATGCGCCCACGAGTGGATAATCAGCTAGGAAGGTTGGGCCAAGGTCAAACTCTGCAACGCCAGTGCCATCTATTACTCTACCCGCAACCACTGAGGCAAAACCTGAAATATTCACTTCGGCTTGGACACTGGTGGCAAGTAAGAGAGAACAGAGACTGAATAACAGTTTATGTTTCATAGATAAACCTACTTTTGTAAGGTATGTGCATTTTTAAGCCTAGAATGAATGTGGTTTTTTACCATTATTTTTGGAACAATTTTGCAACAATTACGTCTAAGTTTCATTTTCCGGCAGAGCTTCAGGGCTTTTTTACTTTGATTTTGATTTATTTGGTGTTTAGTCATTTTGACCATGCATCAGTTAAGAGGCTGTCGAGCCAAACATGGATAAGTAATGTGTGACAACGTTTTTAAGAGTACTGAATTGACCGACCGCTAAACTCAATACCTTTGCGACAAAATGTCCCACTTATCTTAACTATTCTTGCATTTATGTGCTCTTTAAGGGGTTTTTGGTACATCGATCCCATTCCCATCCACGACACTATTGAGGTGCAGATGGGACTTTCTATAATCGCTATCAAGTACTTTAGTGGTCTCTTTTTTTCTAATACTTATTCATATAAGGAATATCTAATGCAAAGGCGTGATTTTTTGAAAGGTGCAGCAATTCTCTCGGCAGCGGGAACCGTGATGCCAGTGTTAGCGGCGTCGACCCAAGCCAGTTCAATGGTCGATAAAGCCTGCGGCCGTCGCCGTTTTACCTTAACCAATACCTATCAATTAGTCGCGCCAGAAGGCTCATCAGGTGTGGTGAAGTTATGGGTGCCGCTACCCGAAAACACGGCCTTTCAACAGGTTGAAAAACTTAACTTTAGCGGCACTTATCAAGATGCTTATATCAGTGCTAATAACCATTATGGCGCCAAAACCCTGTTTGCGACTTGGCCCGATGCTAAAGGTAAAATGACCTTAACATTAGAATTAGTGATAGAAACCCAAGATTGGGAACCCCTTAAAAGCGGCGAGTTAAGCCATTATCGCGCGCCAGTAAAACCTGAGTATCCTGCTGAAGTGGCCATCTACCTTAAGCCAACCAAGCATATGCCAGTGGACGGTATCGTGAAGCAGACCGCCGATAAGATTGTGGGTAAAGAGACCGAACCACTCAAACAAGCACAACTCATTTATAACTGGGTGAGTGCCAATATGTACCGTGATAACAGTGTGATAGGTTGCGGTAATGGTGATGTGGCCGCGATTCTTGAAAGTGGCAAACTCGGTGGAAAATGTACTGATATCAACTCAGTGTTTGTGGCGCTGATGCGCGCAGTGGGTGTGCCCGCCCGTGAGATGTTTGGTATTCGTTTAGGCCAAGCGATCAAGATGGGGAAATACTCTAAAAAAGCCTTTGGCAGCGCTGATGAAAAAGGGATTGCTGATGTCACTGGTGGCCAACATTGCCGTGCCATGTTCTACCTTGCTGGTTATGGCTGGTTACCCGCCGATCCTGCGGATGTGACTAAAATGCGCCTCACCGAGAATAAAGAACATAACGACCCTGCTGTGCAAGCGGTGAACGACTACCTATTTGGTAACTGGGAAATGAATTGGGTAGGCTTTAACTATGGCCGTGACTTTGACTTATTCCCCGCCGCAGAGCAGACTCCACTCAACAATTTTGGTTACCCTTACGCTGAAGTGGATGGCGATCCTGTCAATTACTATGAGCCAAAAGTATTTGCCTATGACTACCAGTCAAGCGAACAGCGTTAAACAGCTGTTAGCCACCATGACCGCCGCAGTGATTGCGGCGATCGCTTCCAGCCTTTGTTGTATTGCGCCCTTAATCTATTTAGTGTTTGGTGTCTCTGCGGCGGGGCTGTCGGGGTTATCGAGTTTAGGTTGGTTACAAGTGCCCATGTTGATCCTGTCAACCGGGCTTATCTTGTTTGGGTTTTGGCGTTTGTACTTTGCTAAAAAGCCGCTTTGTACCGGCAAGTTTAGCCGAGGACAAATGTTGCTCATCTACTGGCTTAGCGTGCCGATTGTGTTGGCCTTTCAGCTGTATCCCTTTGTTTTACCTTGGTTGCTTGAGGTGTTTGAATGAAGCCACTATCACGTATCACAGGATTTTCCACACGATTAACCACACTATCGACCCTATTGGTCATCACATCATTGGGATTTACGTCCTTCACTTGGGCAGACAATCTGTTGGTCACACTCGATGTTAAAGGCATGACTTGCCCATTGTGCGTCACCGTCGTCAATCAAGCTCTGCGCAAAACCGATGGCGTGATTAAGGCCAAAGCCAATCTGAAAACTGAGCAAGCGGTAGTGACTGTCGCTGAGGATTATAACCTCGACAATCTGCTAAAAGCTGTTGATGCCACTGGATACAAAGGCAGCATCAACAAGGTCGAAAAGCAGAGTTGAGAAGCTTTCAGCCGTTCGAATGAGTCGTTAGTACAGGCTAATCTTGGATTTCCAGAACGGCCTTTAAGCGCGCAAAGGTTTTTATTGAGTCCGTGGCTAACATCGTTTGATACGCTGGATTTTGGGCATGCAACTCATATTGATTCGGCGCTGTTTTTCTAACAACGCGGAGCAAATACTGGTTATCACCCGTATCTTGCTTTATCTGGTGGTGTTGTGGTTTTTTTAAAACGATTCAGATTGCTCTTGCTATAGTTAATATTAAGTCCATTTTGCGTATTTCCTAATAAGTTCAGTCCTTTAAATAGCTTGATATTAAGACACATAGCTTGGGTTGACGAGTTTTATTAGGGGTTTCTGATATTAACTATCGCGCTGGCGGGATGGAAGGGGTTAACAGGTGAGTGTTAACCCCTTTTTTGAAGCGTTTTACTTCAGTTTTTTAAATCATTTTTGACTAATTTTTAAATCATTTTTTGAAGAAGGCTTCGTTGGTGCCGTATGGGCCTAAATCTAAGTCGCGTTTGCGGATGGCATCTACACGGTCGAAGGCTTCTTCGGCCACGCGTAGGTTTTTCACATCTTTACGCCAGTAGTATTTAAATCCATCAAAGTGGGCGTTGTTTGGATACCAGTAAAATACACCTAAACCTTCTTTATTGAGGATTGGGGTGTTGTGAATATGGGCACCAGGAATATAGAAGTACTGACCTTTTGCTAAGGTTTCAAATTTATTGTTTGCCAGTGTTTTACTGGTGCCGTTGACCACGTAGTAACACTCTGGTTGACCGTGGAAATGTGGTTCATGGTCTGATTTCAAACCATTGGTGATACCGATAACCATTGGGCTGTCTGAGAGTTCTTTCCAGATATAACCCACAGGTGAGTTTTTAGGATCGCAGTTTTTGGCTTCGAGTACGTTACCGTGGTCATCCAAGGTTTTACAAAAACGTTGGTCTGCAGCAATGCTGTCATTGGGTTTGATGGTGTTAAAGTCGATTTTGCCTGCTTCCCAATCAGCAATGTAGGCCTCGATTTCTGGGTTACTGCACTGCTCTGGCATGGTGTTTTGCGGCACATAGGGTGTGCTGTCGTACGGCACTGGTGTCATTTGTTGATAGGGCAGTTGCGCATGGTTACATTGTGGGCCTTGAGCCATAACCGCTGTAGACGTTAGTGCGGCTAATCCAAAAAGCATTTTTAATTTCATCATTCCAATCCTATTTTTGCATCGCTTAGTGGCGATATTGTGTTGGTTATGTTGTTACGTGACTAACAATAAAGTGATTGGTTGATGGTAAAGGTGAATTGGATCACGGCATATTTTGAGTGGCAAACTTATTCGTGACTTTACTCGCGAATAATCTTACCGTCCGAGCCGCTTTACAGCTGCAATTGCATGCTGAGCTGGGCATAGTTGGCCATTCCCTGCTGCGCATAGGGATGGGCTGAGCTGTTGTTATCCTCAATTTGATAGCGGCCCACTTCAATACCTAGGGTGAGTGCTTGGGTTAAATTGGTAAACAGATTCACACCAACGTGGCTGCGATCCGTTTGTTCTCTCTCAGTGCTTGTGTGTCCAAAAAAGAGTGTCGAGCGGGTGTAGTCAGTCCAAAAGTGGCGGTAGGCAAACATGGCGGATGTCGAGGTTTCTAATTCTCCTTCAATAATATCGCGCGCAGCGTCGGTGCCGACATAACGACCTAGGTGGCCGTAGTGCAATTGCAGGCGCAGATCATCTTGGCCAAAGGTAAAGAGTTTGGCGGCAAGGGAGAGCCCGCCAGCCCATTGCGATGTGCCCGCTGGATCTAAATAACGCACTAAGCCTGAGATAGACACATTGCCCCACTCGCCGGATTGGTTGTAGCGGGCAATCATATCTGGGATGTAGTCATGGCTGGTATCAATCCAGTTTGGTTTGGCTGCTGTAACGCTGGTTAGTCCATCCGTTTGGGCTTGGGTGCCGTAGGTGTAGGGATTTTCGAGGGCGAATTGCCATTGTTCGGTGCTATAGCGGATAAGTGCTTGTCTTACCATGGCTTGTCCAACTAATGGCCCACCTAAATCGGCTGTTTCGGCAAAGGTACTGGTATTGACTAAGGTTGACCAGGTTTGCCCAGCGGTGATGCCTTGATAACTGATATAGGCATGCCTAAGCCGTGGACTGTAGGAGTTAGAGATAATCGGATTTCCTTGGCTGGAGCCAACAAAATCGATTTCGGCCAAGGCTTTGGCCTCATCGGTGTTAAGTGTCAAATTAAAGCGGCTTTCTTGGGCGCCAAATTGGGTGCGTTTGCTGTGCTCGACAACCTTGCCTCCACCTGTCCAACTGTCTTGAAAGGCTAGATTTCCTTCAACAAAGCGAGTGTTGGCCTTAATAAAGCCGCCTAATTGCACATCGGCGGCATACAGTGAGGATGAACAAATAAAATAAACGGCAAGTGTAGGTAAAGATTGTAGTTTCATCGTTCACTCTATAATAAAAAAGCATAAAAAAAGCCCTAACGAATAGGGCCGAAAAAGGTATAGCAGTCTAAAACGGCAGGGAGGAGGGACGTCCTAAACTGCGCAAATATTAGAAGTAGTAACCAAAGTTGATGTTGATACGTTTATCCCAATCGTTACCGACTTCTGGTAGGCCAACGTGGTCGTTATTGGCGGTCGAGAAGGTCATGTTTTTACCCATGACAAAGTCAATCATGGTGTAAGTTGGGCCAGCAGAAATCGCCATACCGGTGACGTTTTGCATGCTGTTGTCGTAGCTATCGTCATCAACATCAGGCGTCATTAAACCAAAGTCGTTATAAAACTTAATGCTGCCCCAATCTGTGTTAACCGTTTTGGCAATGTTGATGTTATAGGCTTGGCCTTTTGAGGCGATTTCGTACTGCCAGCTCACCACCGATACGCCAATTTTGTTGTCGTCGATAGCATCTGCAGCATTGTATTCATACTGCATGGCTTGCATTTGTAGGTTCCAGCCGTTGTAGCTGCTGTCTAAATGCAGTGCGACAGCATAGCGGTCGCCATTATTACCGGTTTTGCTGTTGTAGATTTGGCCGACCTGTACTGAGCCACCAAAAGTGGTTGCGCCACCTTCGTATTCGGCGGTGTAGGTTTGGCGCACGTTGAGTTGGTTGGTTTCTTCGTTGTTGTATTCAGTGCCATTGATGGTGCCGGTATACAAGTCAGTTGAATAACGCTTGTTTTCGGTTGGGCCGTATTCGGCATTTTTATAAAACGCTAAATCCGTGTGCCAGCCGTTTTTCTCATAGGTCGCTTTTAAGCCGATGTCATGGTCATCTTCAAAGCCTAAATAGTAAGGCAGACCAAACCACCAACTGTTAGAGATAAATTCGCGGTTACCAAAGGGCACTTTGTTGATACCAAATTGCAGTTGCCAGTCTGGATCAATGTTGTAGTAGCCATAACCATACTTGATGTAGTTAGTGCCTGAGGTAAAACGGTATTCCGCCGCTAAACCGAAATCGCCTTTTTTACCATCAAATTTGATGGCGGCCATGTCGAAGTTAAAGTCGCCGCCTTTATCCTTCGATTTTTCATCATAATCGCGATAGCCATAGTTAACGCGCACGGCGCCGCCAACATTGATGCCATCTTCTTGCTCTGCGGCAAAGGCGTTAGTTTGAGATAGTGCGATAGCGGTTGCCACCATGGACAACATAAACCGGGTGGATTTTTTCATCATCATTACCTTTCTTAAGTTTTTGTATTATAAAAATTAAATTACATTTCTTTGAACCAAGTTCGGTGGCATTCAGCGCACACTGGAGCCTTTTTCTCATGCTCGCCGTGACAGGCTAAGCAGCTGGCGCCTTCGTTGTAGTGCAGTGATTTGTGTGGATGGGCTTCAGGGATGGCAAGCTTGGACTCATCCACCGCAATACTGGTGATTTCGCCATGACATTCAACGCAGGCCGCATCGGTGGCATTTTGTTTACCCGAACCTTGGTGACACCCTTTACAACTATCTTGGTAGATAAATTCGTGGTTGGTTCTGCCTTGGGTGCTGCCTTTCATCTTGACGAGGTCTCCGGCATTGGCTGCGCCAGTGAACAGAGTTGCAACAACGAGTGTGAGTAGTAATGTTTTCATCATGATTTAGGCCTGCATGTCAGATTTGATGGTTTCAGCAACGATAATTCCCATCGTTAAGCACTCTAGACAAGCTGTTGAACTTAAACGGGTTCCACCGTGAGTTCCGCCTGTCGCTTCGCCGACGGCATAGAGCTTTTTGATGGAGGTCAGTGACTGGCTGTGTATGACTCGCGCACCTAAATCGGTTTTTAAGCCGCCCATGCAGTAGTGCACTTTTGGCCAAATACGCGACACAATAAACGGCGGTTTAAGCTCAACTGCCGTATCCATCATGCGGCCAAATAAAGGGTCGATGCGCTGGGGCACTTGCTTGTTGTACTCGGCAACGGTTTGTTTGAGCTGTGCAACTGGAATATTGAATTGCTTAGCTAATTGCTCAAGGCTATCGACTTTCCAAGCGATTTGGTCACGCACTGCGCGGGTCACTTCTTCTGCACCAACATGATCGTCATGGTTAAAAAACACCACGGGATAGGCGGGTGAGCCATCTGGATGACGGTTTTTCATAATGGCATCGGAGCAGGTTTTTCTATCGGCGCGTTCATTCATAAAACGCTTACCGTCTAACACATTGACTGAAATTCCTTTATGGAAACCAATCGAGAGCAGAGCATTTGACCAGCCAAAGCCGCCTTCATCGGGCGAGCCCCAGTGACCTGTTTGAATAAAGCTCATATGAACCGGGAAAGCACCGTGTGCCATAGCCGTTAGCGTGACTTCGCCAGTTGCGCCGAGTGCATTGGTACAATCTAAGGTTTTATCTAATGCAGGGTCGACCAGTTCACGTAGTACTAAGTTACGTGAGAAACCACCGTGGGCAAGGATAACGGCCTTGTTGGCTTTGATGTAGATCGTTTTACCGGTTTTGAGATCCGGAAAGCGATAATTTTGACGCACTTTCAAGCCAACAATCTCTTGGCCATCCATGATGAAGTCTTCAACATAGTGTTGTAGACGGTATTCAACGCCTTCTTTTTTACCTGCTTCGTACAGCTTTGTGGTGATATCGCCACCGACACCGTGCTGAGTGCGAATAGCACGTGCTTTATTGTGGCCACCCACTTGTTGGTTAAAGCCTTCGCGGAATTTGACGCCAGTGTCGATACACAATTGGTAGGTATCGAGGGCGCGATTGGCAATTTGTCGCAGCATGTCGGTATTTTGCATACCGCGGCCAGAAATGATTTGATCCTTCACTAGCTCTTCGGGTGAGTCATCATTGATCCCTTGAGCTAATTGAATTGGGTTTTTAGGGATAGCTAACCAGCCACCGTTGATCGCAGAGTTACCCCCGATCACCTGCATTTTTTCTAATACCAGTATCGAGCCTAGACCTTGACGCTTAGCATTTAGTGCGGATGACAGACCCGCAAAACCCGAACCCACCACAATCACATCACGAGTTTCATCCCATTTAATGTTTGAGGCGCATTCAGTGGCTGATGCTGCACTTGGTAGTGCCGCTGCGATACCGCCGACCGCTGCGCTTGCACCTAGCTTTAAAAAACTTCTTCTATCATGCATTTTTTGTTAACCCTCTATGTCAGTTACCAGCAAGATAGAGGTTATGAACCGCGCCTAAGGAGAAGTGAGTCACGACTTTTTTTCAGTGACAATTTTATTCGTGAGTTATCTCGTGAATATCTTTTCTTTGAAGTAGATTGCTTTAATAACGAACGAGATGAAGATAATTTAATCTATGAAAGTATGCTGTTGATAAAATGTAAGTTTGAGGTAACTCACAAAGGTTGGTATTTAAGAGGTTTGGATGTGACCTTTATCCCGATTAACTCTTTACTGTCTATAAATATTATTTGTTAGCAACACATAATGTACTTTTTACGTATGTTGGAATAAATGAATGAAATGTCCATCTGATTCACTCTCTATTTTACGTTGTAATCAAATATTGGATGCGGCTGAAAGGCTGATTGAATCACAAGGTATTGTATCATTTAAGTTTTCCCAGCTGGCACATGAGGTTGGATGTTCTACAGGTACTTTATATAAGTTTTTTGAACGTAAAGAAGATGTGTTGGTTTGTTTATTTTTAAGAAGTGCAACATCAAATCACTTACCGATATTTATCCATAAGAATCCAGAGTTAACTGCACAAGAGAAAGTGCTTTTACCGATATTATTTACCTTTGAAACCATTAAGCGCAGTAGTAGCTTTTTTACGCTGCGTTCGGTGTCGGTAAATACCATGGTGTGGAAATTGGCGAGTGATGAAAAAGTTGAACGTTTTAAAAAACGTATTAATGCTTTTTGGGGGTGGTTTACAGACTCATTACATTTAGCGGTTGAGAATGGTGAATTAGTCGCCACTCCATTACAAATAAAAGAATTAGTTCAAGGAATTACCTTTTATCTAACGGGTGCTCTGACACAATTTGAAAGTCAATTGATTGCGCCTGAGTTTTTATCTGATCGCCGTGAAACCTGTTATCGACATTTGGCAAACCTGATGGCGCGATACGATTGGAAAACGCCGTTAACCTTTGCGCTGTTTGATTCGTTAGAGGCCAGAACCATCAAGTTTTTTGACCAACATTATCGTGACCATATGACCTGCGCAGCCTGTAGCGCGCTATCAAATACCGACACCAAGGCATTATCTCCCTGTACTCGTCAGTGTGGTTAGGGCGTCCTGCAATTCGGGTTTTATTCCACGCGCAGTGAGCGAGCTTTGTCTCACTGCGACTAAGAATTAGGCTGATTAAATCATAAGCTTAATTTCAAAATTTATGATTGGCTAGCAACCAAGCAAGTTCGGCGGCGTTACTTACCTGCATTTTTTGCATGACTTTTTGCCTGTGCAACTCAATGGTTCGCTGCGCAATATCTAGCTCCGCCGCGATGACTTTATTCATTTTTCCCGCCAGAATACCCTCCATCACCTGCGTTTCACGCTGGCTGAGGGTGGCGAGTCGATTGGCAATGTCTGATTGCAAATTTTGTTGATGCCATTTTTGCTCAGTATGTTGTTGAGCTTGGGTTAAAAGCTGAAATAGCTTCTCACCATCAACCGGTTTTTCAAGAAAGTTGAGTGCGCCTTGTTGGATGCAGTCTACGGCCATGGCAATGGTGCCGTGACCGGTGAGCATGATGACGCTGATTACACTTTGCGCTTGATTTAAATGGCTTAGCAGTGCCACGCCATCCATACCTGGCATTTTGATGTCGAGCAAAAGTACGGCGGGTTGCTTGATATCAACACTTTTTAAAAACGTATCCGCAGCGTTAAAGCCTTTGCAGTTAAGCCCCATTCCTTCAAGCATCCAGCTTAACGAATCCAGTACATCTTGATCATCATCTACAAGGTAAAGTGGTGTCATTTGAGTTCTCTTAAGCTGATGGCTGGTTGAGTGGCAGGGTGACTTTTACCGTTAACCCCGGCGCGGCATGTTGTGCTTCAATTTTGCCTTTGTGTTCCTCAATAATGCGTTTGCAGATAACCATGCCTAGGCCAAGCCCTTGGGGTTTGGAGGTTTCAAAGGGAAAGAATAAGCGTTCGAGGGCGTTATCACTCAGGCCGCAACCCGAGTCAGTGATATGAATATAGACGCTTTCGCTTGTGGTACCTGTGTCGATAATCAATGACTTACGGGGGCTGTTTTCCATGGCATCTAGGGCATTGCGTAATAAATTCACCAGCACTTGCTGGATCAAACTGGCATCGGCAAATACGGGTAAGGTTTGTAAGTTGACTTTAGGGCTGAGTTTGAGCCGCTGAAATTCAGGTTGCATCAAGGTCAAGGTTTCTTCTATCACGGCGCGTAAATCACAGGGCTGGTAATCACTGGTTTGTTGGCAAAATGTGCGCAGACGATGGATAGTGGTTTGGGCTCTATCGACCTGGTTGATGACCTTATTGAGCGCGGTAGCAAGCTCGGCTTGGGTGTTATCTAGCCGATATAAACAGCCTTGGGTGAGATAGCGAATACCGGCCAGGGGTTGTTTTAGCTCGTGGGCAATGCCTGAGGCCATTTCGCCCGTCAGCAGTACCCGTTGGGCGCGGTAAAACTGTTGTTGTTGCTCGAGTAAGATTTTTTGGGTGTGCTGATGATGGGTTATTTCGGCAGATAGGGCTTGGGTGCGTTTGACCACTAAACGTTTAACCCTTAAGTGATGAATATAGCCCAGTAGCAAGGCAAAAATGAAGCTTGCACCCCAAGGTAAGGCATTGTGCAGTAATCGCTGCCAGTTAGTGACAAATGGCCATTGCTCTAATTGTTTTAACAGTTCAAATACCGGGCTATCGTCCACGGGAGCCGACCAATATTGATATCTTCCTTGCACCGCCGCTTGGCTCTCTGGGGATATTTGCAACAGGCTGGTGACCACTTGGGTAGCAAGTTTATGATCCGTATGGCCTAATTTGGTTAAGGCGTAGCCGGGATACAACTGTGTGGACACTTCGCAGGCAAAATCAGGATGCGGTTGCTTAAGGACCACTTTTAATTTATTCGCTGGAATGAGTCCTCGCTCTTGTGCATTTTCCAATACGCAGCTAGGTAATATCGCAACATCAGCCTCACCCGATAACAGCATTTGCAATAGTTTTTGCTGTGGAAAACCAATAAAGCGCAGCTGGGGAATATCGCGGTAGGCATTGATGCCTTTGGTTGCCATTGTCGCTGCAAAAATTTGAAATCCGCCAAAGGCTTGTGGGTCGCTTGATACCAACTTTTCATCTTTAAGTTGTGCCCATTGGCTCAGGTTGTTGTCAATTCGCGTGACGATGGCAGAGCCGATGCTCTGCTCTGGTGAATGCACTCGGTTATGGACTAGGGTGAGTAAGTGACTGGTGCCATAGTTTTTTTTAAATGCGACCGTGGTGAGAGCATTGCCAATTAAAAAGTCGATACTTTGTTTAGCTAATGCCTCATCTAATTGAGATGGCGTTAATGGCGTGAGGTGTACAGGACGATGCAGCTGCTGACTCAGCCAATCAGCGGTTGGGTGCCAATTAGCCATGACTTCATCGGGCTCATTAAATGCCATGATACCAATCCGCACCGGATCACTTGCAGGGGGGGCAGCGGCAATGGCTGGCAGATTGAAGCCAATAAAAAAGGCCAGGATAAACATTAATCGAGTGAAGAATTGATACATGGTTTAAACCTGACAGGGCGATTTCATTAAATGGTTAACACACAAGACCTAACAGCTCGGCAGTAAAGAGGCTACGCGATGCTGAGCTGATGGCCAACAATATTGGCCATATTATGCCTATTAGTGATTACTGATATATTGAGCCGCTTCACACATTAGCCTAAGGATTGAGCTTGGCGCGATATTGATCAAATTGTGGGGTGTTGATTTTGTGGCCTTGTTCATCCAGAAACCATACCGCTTCAATATCGCCGATACGCTTTATTAAATCTTGTGCTTCGGGCATCGGCAATAAAAATAAACTGGTTGAAATCACATCAGCTAGAATGGGTTTATTCTTCATAATAACCGACACTGAAACACCTTCTTTTTTCGGGTAAAGTGTCGTTGGGTCAATAATATGATGATACTCTTGACCATTCACTGCGTAATAATTGAGATAATTACCACTTGATACAATGGTAATATCTTCACCTTGAATAATTTCATGATAGATTTCACCGTTATTAATCTCGCTAAAATCTTTATGCTCTAATTGATATTTGCGAATTAATGGGTTTTCGATAGCCGTAATAAATTGGCGACCATCAGGATGTGTACCAAAGTGGCGGATATTTCCACCGGCATTAATCATAAAGGCGGTAATGTTATCGGCTTTTAATTGGTCATACACTTTTTCAACCATCCAACCTTTGGCTATACCGCCTAAATCCAGCTTCATTCCGGCTTTCATCTGAATGGTATTATTTTTTTTGTCGAGTTTTATCTGTTTTATATCAATGTGTTTTGCTGCGTTGGCTAATTCGATATCGCTAGGTAGTTCGCATGTGCCGCCCTGTTGGCAACGTTTACGATAGCTTCGCCAAACTTCTAACACGGGGGCTAAGGCAACGTTAAATCGGCCTTGGGTAATGCCATGCCATTCAATACTGGTTGCTAATAATTCGGTGAGTTTTGCATCGATATGGTGTAATTTTTCAGGATTGTTATTGATAGTCTGAATATTGGTGTAGCCAGGGTAAGTGCTAAAGTTTGATGCTAAATAATGATATTCCTGCACCACATTAAGTGCATGGCATAATGCTAAATAGGATTTGTCTTTATCCGCTTCGTAAATATCAATGGTAATAGATGTGCCAAAATATTTTAACGTATTCATACTGCCTTTCCCGTGCTCATAATTAAATGTTGCATTGGTATTGCAGTCGAATGGTGAAAAAGTCGCATTTGCCATTGTTGGCGTAAAAAAGAGATAAATTAATACAGTAAAAGATAATAAATATTTCATACATCCCCCATCTTGATGACGATTAAATTAGTAGCATGAATTTCAGTTGATGACAGTAATCAATCAGCAAAGTGTTAGCTAACTCAACTATTTTGAATTGAGGTTGGCATATTGCGGTTATCCGCAATTGTCGAATTCTTTCCGAGGTCTATGCTGGCGGCAAGTTCATTAGTTGAAGAGCGTTATATGATGAAATCTGAATTACATTTTAAAAAAAGTTTGCTGGTTAGTGCGGTTGCATTCGCAACATTTGCCTTAGCAGGTTGTGCTAATACTGCACCGCAGGGGAAATATATTGATGGCGTCCATCATGTCAGTGGTAAGGGTAAAAAGAGCGACATCACCCTTGAAGTTAAGGTTGAGCAGGGGAATATCACTCAGGTAAAAACTCTGTCACATAAAGAAACCGAGTCACTGTACCTTAATGCTGAGCGTTTGCTACCCGAGATTGTGAGCCGTAATGGTCATGAGGGGATTGATGCCATCTCAGGCGCAACCTACTCATCCAATGGTATTTTAAAAGCAATCAATGATTTACCTCGTGTAGATGGCAGTAAGCCTGAATATCAAAGCGTGGGTGCTCGCAGTCAAACAGGGGATGATGATTTTAAACTGAAATGGTCTATCCAACCGCGTTTAGGCTTAGTGAAAGGTGATTACTACTTTGAAGAAGCCCGTTTCCGTCAAGGGCATATGGGTAGCATGTTAGTGGTGGTGGATTCAACCAATCTTCAGGATGTGATTCTGGCCGAGTTTAATGAGAGTGGTCGTCCGAATTATTACACTCGCTTATACCAAAATGTGCCTAAGCGTATGTCTGAATACAATTTCTCCATGGGCAAAAAGAAAGGCACTGCATGGGTTCAATCCGCATTAACCATGGAAAAGTTAATGATGGAAAAAGACCAACTTACCTTTGAGTTAAATCCCAACTATGATCCCAAGTTAGGCAATAAGTTAACTGAGCCTAATCGTCTTAAATATCAAGGTATTGATATTGTTGCTGGCGCTTCAAACAGTATCCAACAATCGATGATCCCCTTGACTGCTAAGATCCACAACCGCATTCAAGCGGGTGCGAGTGATGCGCTTTTTTATCAGCAAGCGGAAAAAATACTCGATGAAAAGGGCCGTTGGACAGGTGTAACTGCCATGCTGCGGTTAGTGGTTGATAAAAATAGCCACAAAATTACCCATGCCCATTACGATGAGATTTTTGCTGACGAGAAGAAAGATATCCAAGATGCATCCTTGAAAGCATTTTATCGCCAATCTAAATATGACTCGATTAATTATGTTGAGCCCGCACGTATTGGATTCAACGTGATGATCGATGCCTTATCTTCGCATCTGAAAGAGGGTGGTTCGCTGTTCAATATTAATGATTTACCAGCAGCAGGTGATACCGGTAGTTACGCCCAAACCGGCTTTACTAAGCGTTCAGATGCCTGGGACAACTATCTGCGACTCGCTGATGTGTTGTACAAGCAAATGCGTGCCGATGGCGTGATTAATGAACATGCCTTACCTGCTCAGTAATATTGGATACTTAACATGATGAATAAATCATTTGCTATTTCGATGCTTACCTTGGCGCTATGTGCTACACAGGCCGTGGCCGATGAACATAAGTTTTATGGTCGTATCGATTATTCGGTAACCAATTCCGATAGCGGCAGTGCGACGCATAAAAATAAAAGCGGCACCGTATTAGAAAATAACTTTACGCGCATCGGTATTAAAGGCGCTAGCCAATTAACCGACAGCACCTCACTGTTTTACCAAATTGAGGTTGGCGTAAATGGTGAGAGCCAAGATAGTGGCGATAAACCATTCTCAGCCCGCCCAACATTTATTGGTGTGAAGCACAGCACTTATGGTGCCTTAGCGGTTGGGCGGATTGATCCGGTATTTAAAATGGCTAAGGGGATGTCTGATGCAATGGACAATTACTCCTTAAAACATGACCGTTTATTTGCCGGAGATAAACGCTGGGGTGATTCCTTTGAATACAAATCCGCCCATTGGAATAAGTTGCAATTAGGTGTGAGCTATTTGTTGGAGGACAATCATTACAGTAATAATGATAACCGCCGTGATAATGGCAATTACCAGTTAGCGGTTACCTATGGTGATAAGTTCTTTAAAACGGGTGATGTGTACGCTGCAGTTGCCTACAGTGACGGTGTGGAAGATATTGAAGCTTACCGTGGCGTTGTCCAATATAAGTGGGATAAGTGGCAGTTTGCGACAATGCTGCAACATTCAAAATTGGTGAATACTGATAAAACTGATTGGCAACAGCGTGAAGGTGACGGTGTTATTGTTAGTGCCAAATATCAATTAGGCCAATTATCATTAAAGGCCCAATATGGATTTGATAACTCCGGTACCGGATTAATCGCTAATCGTGTTTATGCTAGTAAAAACACCTTAATCGATGAGGTGCCAGAAATCTCTCAGTGGGCGATTGGTGCTGAATATAAATTAAGTAAGTCAACACGGCTACACACCGAAATTGGTCAGTTTGATGTGAAGCAATATGATGATTTTGACGACACCATTGTTAGCCTTGGTATGCGTTACGACTTCTAAAATTGCTTCTATATTTGTCGCCTTGCTAATTCATGTACTGTATTTAGCAAGGTGATAATTATTTAGCTTAGTTGTTATTTTTTGCAACATAGAGTTTACTTTGTTGCGCTGGCAGTATTTTTTGCTTTAAACCACTATTTAGTGATATTTTGAGTTCGGTGCTTTTCTAATTATTTAATATTCCCTCCTTCTTCAGTCCTCAAGATATATAACATTAAGCTACACACAAAATAGTCGTTAAGCCTGCATAGAAAAATACTATGCTAATGACTACTATATAAGTAAAAAATAACCTAATAATTTTCTTTATGTTCCATGAACGGGCATAATGCGGCGTTTAATTATTTAGTTACAAGGAATAACCATGAAGTATTTGGTTAGCGTAGTGAGCTGTTTTCTATTATCGGCCTGTTCCTTTGGGGATGCTGATGTGGAGTTTAATCCTAAAAAAGGTGAAGAGCGTGCATATCAAGTGTATAGCTCCACCAAGATTACAGTCGATACGGATAGTCGTACCGAAACAGTGAATACCACATCCCATCAATTATTGCGTTATAAGGTTCTCGATACGGGCACAAATAGTCGGTTTGAAGTGCATGTCGATTATATGAAAATGCGTGATGGTCAAGGGAGTGGCGTGAGTAGTGGCGAACGGGCTGATCGGAACCCTGAAATGCACGCTATTTTTTCACAGGGTTTTGAATTTACATTAAATTTAGACGATGGCAGCGTTAAAGCATTTAGCGCACTCAACAAGCCTGTATGGCAAGCGCAGTTGGCTGAGCGGGGGCTTGAACTGGAGCAGGAGCTTAAAAAGCTATTTAGTTCATCGGTCTTTCTTAACAGCATACCCGCTAAAGAGGGCGCTATCGTTGCGCTTCCAGCCTATCAAGGCCATGCTAATGCCAAGCTTACCGTGTTAAAAGTCACAGAGACACATGTACTGGCTCAAGTACAAAGTGACGGTGCCCAAGCCAACATTTACGGCCAACTGATGCTAGAGCGTGAGCGAGGTTGGCTAGTGCAGATGGCTTTAGTCGCTGAAGCGCCATTTGAGCGTTATGGCTTTAAAGGCGTGATGCGCAGCAATGTGATAATGGTGCCCAGTGAGCGAAAGCTGGGTGACCTATCGCAACGAGTGGGTTTTGATTACGATTTCCCGCCAACAGAGTACCCAAAACAACCTGAATTAGTGCTAGAAGATGCGAATAAAACCTTAGCGGAAGAGGCGGTATTTGCGCTTGATGCGGGTTACTTTGACCTAAGTGATGACCAACTAAGCCTTGCTTATCAGCATGATGTTTCAGGTTTAAAAGCCACTGGTGATTTTCACTTAACCGATATCACCGCCCACAGTGCCGATGGTCGAGTGTTGCCAATACAACTATTTAAGGTCGGTGGTTACAGTTACCCTGAAAAGGATGGTTTTTATCGTTCCCTTGAGCAACATTTGCTTATCGGCTGGAACGAGCCCTCGACACTGTTTGATCAGGTAGCTGAGTTTCGTGCTAAAGCCCATTATCAAGGGGCGAAACTGGTCAAACTGACCTTGACGCCAGATCCAAGCAAAACGGTGACCTTGCAGTATCAAGATTTACAACTAGAGCTGACCCCCGTTGCCGATAAACCCTTCACTTATCTGCTGACATCGCAGGATGCGACCAATAAATCTTGGTTGACTGGCCGATTTGACGGGGCTGAAGGCGCTATGCTGAAGTACCAAACCCCTACTACGACAGGGCCGGATTGGTTAACCCCTGCTGAGCTGAATATGTTGGCGTTAGTCTCATCGGAGCAATATCAATCCACCACCCTGTTTAGCTTTCCTGCTGAGCCGCCGACGCTCACCATTTATGTTAATACTGCCGCGGATAGTCGCGAATTGACTAAAAATGTTCGTTTTATTCCGATGAACGATTACATGCAAAATACCAACTATCCCCCAGTGTATGAGACAACGCTTTACCGTGACGATATGTATGCGCATTACGATGAGCAACCGCAACCCTCAATCCCCGATGATCCCGCATTACTCGAACCACAAATGCTGGCCAAATACGGCGTTGGTTTACAGTTAACCTCCGAGCAAGCCGCGGTGTGTCGTTTGAGCGTGGTGGATGCGCCACAAGTCGATGGTCACACGTTGCAATGGACATCTATCAAATCTGAAAACAGCTTAGTGGAGCAGCTCGATAAGTCTGTACAGTATCAACTGACGAGTGCCGATGGCATCCGTCGCAACTTTTATGGTATCCGTGTGGCCAGCACTTTAGCCTGCACTGGTACTCCTCAATGGCAAGCGCTTGCCTATCAACCTAAACAAGGTTGGCTGATTGATATCACCCAACTGCCCAATTTAGATACTACTCAAACGGTGGCCGACTTTATGCGCCGTTATCGTTTTTTAAATGCGCAGAATGTAGCGTTAGCTCCAGCTATTCAAGGTGATGGCAGTGATTTTTATCAGCGCCCGTTGCTGCAAGTATTACGTGAGGAGCGCTGGTTTGTGCTGGCAGGGCGAGCTGCCGCGATAGAATATCTGACCATCAGCGGCGATCCAGTGAATAAGCAGTGGATTACCACCTTCCCAGCATTACCTTAAGGAGCCGAATATGAGAGTTTTATTAATATTATCAGTGCTCTTTATGTCATTTAATTTGTCTGCGGAGCGGATCTTACTCGACGAACAATGGCGCCTTAGCGATGTGCCGGGTGAAGCCATCTATTATCAGCAGCAAGCGGCAACAGCGCAAAATGGCGAGTGGCCAGTGCAGCTATTTTATCTGGAGACGGATAAACCGGTTTTTAAGGGCCGCGTTAACAGTCCCAATTTAGCGGAGAGTTATATCGTTGGTGATTTCGAGTTCTTCTACCCCGACGGTCAACTGTCTCGCAAGGGCAGTAGCGATGCACAAGGGCGTTATCAGGGAACACATTTGCATTACTGGGAAGATGGAAAACTCTCGGGAGAGTACCACTACCTGAATGGCCAGTTACATGGAGAGCAGAAAAGTTACCATACCAATGGTCAATTACGCGACCATCAACATTATGTGAATGGTGTGGAATCTGGATTAGCGCAAAGTTATTTTGACAATGGCCAGCTGCAAACACGGGTAACCTATGGCGCTAACGGTATGGAAGGGCTTTATGAAAGCTTCCATAACAATGGGCAGCCGGAGCAAACCGTGAATATGGTGGCGGGAAAAAGAGAAGGTGAGCGACTGTATTGGACAAAGGAAGGTTGGTTATTCACCAAAGAGTTTTATCTTAACGGCAAAATACATGGCGAAGTGTTGGTTTACCAAGCGGCAGATGTGTTACAGGAAATTAAACACTATCAGCATGATAAGCAGGTAGGGATACAGCAGCGTTTTGATCCACAAGGGCGGTTAGCAGCGCAACAATTGTATGATAAGGATGGCCGCGAAATTCAAAATATTAGCTACGATGATGAAGGTAAAGTAACAAGCCAAACTGACACACAGTATCTTGCCAAAGGCCAGCTAACTACTGAAAAACGCTTCGATGCAACTGGAGCATTAACCGCTCAATATCAGCGTGATACTGTAAAGGACTGGAGTCTGCGTCAGCGTTTTACTGCAACCGGTGAGTTGATTGAACGGGAAGAACAACTCAAGGGACTGCATGACGGTTTGTATATTGGGGATGGCTGGAATGGTTATGTACGACGGATAAACTACAGCAAAGGTAAAATGCACGGCGCATATCGCGAAGATAATGCCTTAGACGGTGGATTTGTCACCGGGCAATATCATTTCGGTGTAAAGGTCGGTAGGTGGGTGACCAAAAGCGCTGATATGACCCGTAATGAGCAGTTTAATCAACAAGGCCAGCTTAACGGTGAACAAACCGAAATCGCCGCCGATGGCACGCTAATGCTGCAAGCGTTTTATCAAAACGAAAAATTACATGGTGCGTATTTACAGCGTGGCTTTGATAAACAATTGCAGGCTCAAGGCCAGTATGTAAACGGTCAACGTGAAGGTAAATGGTTGGTTGATGACAGTAGTTATAACCAGGTTAAGCTCTGGCACGGGCAGTACCGTGCGGGCCACGAAGTTGGTCGCTGGCAAGCGTTTTCGGCAAATGGCCATTTATTAGGGCTGATGCAATATGATGATAAAGGCCGCTTGCAAGGTAAAAGCTACAGCTTTAACGAAGATGGCAGCTTGGAGCGAAGCGAGGAGTACGTTGATAATCAATTACACGGTCAATTAGTGTATTACTTCAATGGTGAAGCCTCATCCGTGTATCACTATCAAAAAGGGGTTGATGTCGGTCAATAGCAGAACGGTAATCGCCCAAAACCCATCTTGGGCGATTTGAGGTGAACTGAACGTATTGGCTCAAGGATGAGCTAATGCACATCAGCGCTAACGGTGTGCTTTAAGCCAGCGTCCTGGTGGCATCCCAAATTCTCGTTCGAATGCGCGTGCAAAGGTTGCACTGCCACTGTATCCACCACTCAGTGCAACCTGAGCAATAGGTTCCCCAGCCAATAATTGTTGGCATGCCATCATCATTCGCCACTGAGTCAGATACTCAAGTGGCGATAATCCCGTCAACAGTTGAAAATGAGCCGCAAAACGTGAGCGAGACATGCCCGCTTCTTTCGCGAGTGTTGCTACTGTCCATTTTTCCTCATAACGCTTATGCATCACGCCAATCGCACGCGCTAGTCGTGGATCAGATAATCCAGCCAATATGCCTTGTTGAGTGTGGCCATTATCAACGATGTAACGCAACAATAAGATAAATACGGTCTCCAACAAGCGAGTGATAATGGGGGCTTGGCCATATTGATTCGCAAATGCCTCTGAAAAAAGTAGGGTGACTAGCGGTTTTAATTCTGGCTGTTCACTCAGCGGTAGCACTAATACATTGGGGAGTGCCATTTGTATTGGGGATTGGTTTCCTTGTCCAAATGAAACGCTCGCACAGACGAGATCACATCCTTTAGCATCAACGGGTTCCATGCTGTGTTTAAGCCCCCGAGGAAAAAGGATTAGGCAAGGTTCTGTTAACAATCGTGGTTCATCAAATTCTTGATAAAGCGTCATCGCACCCGCGTTAAGCAAGTGTAGATGGCCCCCTTCAGGATAATCTTGGCTAAGCGAGGTTTGGCATAAGTTACCAGCGAAAAACATCGAGGCACGTGGCGCTGTATGAGCCAATAGAATTGAGAGAGGATCCATTTTGAGACGATAGGCGTTTAATTAAGGACTATTTGCGATAAATCGTATCATTGTGGGCTGTAAGCTATCAACCGTAACTTACACAATTAAATTGGAGCACGACTATGAGCCGTATTAAACCTGTTTCTCAACCTTCTTCAACTGTTGCACCAAGCTTTGCCGCAATGCAGCGTAACCTTGGTATGGTACCTAACCTATATGCCACGTTAGCTCACTCGCCAGTGTTATTTAATGGATTTTTGGCTTTTGCTGACGCACTAGGTAAGGGGCGGTTAACGACGACTCAGCGTGAATTACTCGCGCTGGCAATTGGCCAAAGTAATGAGTGCCAATATTGCCTATCTGCACATACATTGTTAGCGAGTAAGGCCGGCCTATCAGTTGACGCGATAAAGTCTGCGCGCCAAGGAAATGCAGAGTCTCCTCTCGATAATGCTTTGTTGCAACTGGCGACCGCGTTAGTTCATCAACGTGGAGTGCTCACCGATGAACAACTTGCTAATGTTCGTCACGCTGGCGTTGATGATGAATTAATGCTCGAAGTACTCGGCCAAGTTGTAGTCAACACCCTGACCAACTATGGAAATCATTTGGCCGCAACAGAAATTGATTTCCCAATAGTTCCTTTGCGTCCTTAGCCAAGGATCATTTATGAAACAATATGATAAAGGTTTTTTGCTTGCTCTTGGCGGTGTGGTACTGACACTCCTCTGGATTGGCATATTTAAGTTTACGCCAACCGAAGCGGCAGCAATTCGTCCTCTCGTTGCAAGTCATCCTTTGATGAGCTGGCTCTATAGCATTTTATCGGAGCAGGGAGTTTCTAATTTAATTGGTGTGGTTGAGATAGTCACAGCAATAGGGTTGGTGATAGGGATTTGGCGCCCACGTGTTGGTTACTGGGCCAGTTTGATCGCTCTTATTACTTTTGTGATTACGCTCAGTTTCCTGTTGACCTTACCGTCGGTATGGAAGTTAGTTGATGGTGTACCGGTGACTGAATTCTTTATCCTCAAAGATTTAGTTTTCCTTGGGGTGATTTGGTCTTATCTTAATCAAAATAAGGCGCAACTCATTCGGGCATCTTGAGCTATTAGCATGACAACGTAAATATATGTGCAGTGTATATCGTCCATTTAAATAAAGTCATTGATATAAGCACAGCCAACTATTTTTATCGTAAATATAAAAAATGCCGAGTGATAATTCACTCGGCATTTTGATATTTTTGATAGGAAAAGTTTACTTAGTAAAAAACACGAGTGTCCAAGGTATTATGTATGCTTGGATCACTGTGAGTAAACCAATAAAAGTACAGAAAAATAGACTGTGCTTTAGAGTAAAGCGGAAAAGATCAGATTCTTTACCCGCTAACCCAGTAGCTGCACAGGCAACCGCAATAGATTGTGGCGAAATCATTTTTCCTGTTACCCCACCAGTCGTATTTGCGGCGACTAATAACTCCGGTGTTACACCAATTTGGTTTGCAGTGTTGGCTTGCAGCGCACCAAAAAGAGCATTTGATGAGGTGTCTGAACCGGTTAAAAATACCCCTAGCCAACCTAAGAATGGTGAAAAGAACGGGAAAGCCACTCCAGTGCCTGCCAGTACTAACGCTAAGGTTGAAGATAGACCTGAGTAGTTTGCTACAAAAGCGAATGCTAATACTAAGCCTATGGATAATATAGGGAATTTTAATTCAATTAATGTTTCTTTAAATGATTTAAGTGCATTACTTACTGACATTTTAAGAATAAAAATTGAAATTATTGCAGCTAATAGAATGGCGGTTCCTACAGCGCTTAATATATTGAGTTTATATATTGCGGCATAGGGGGTTTCTTTAGTCACAATCGGGGCCGTTTTTATCACTAAATTATGCAAGTAAGGCACTTCAATACTGATAGTGGCAAAACTTAGTGCGAGTTGTACATCTTTTAAACTCCACAGGGTTACAATCGCTGTAAGAATAATAAATGGAGACCAAGCTTTAAATATCTGACTATTAGAAAACGTAGATTTTGGCGTAATAGCTCTTTGCTTCATTCCTGAAAAAGTGAAAATTTCTTTTGGTTGCCATACTTTTAAAAATAATGTCAAACAAACTAGGCTGACTAAAGCAGAAGTAATATCGGGTAATTCAGGACCGATAAAGTTTGAGGTAAAAAATTGTGTAACTGCAAATGAAACGCCTGCCACTAATGTAGCGGGCCATGTTTGACGAATTCCCCTAATACCGTCCATCATCGCAATAAGCCAGAATGGCACTATTATCGATAATATTGGCAGTTGACGGCCAGCGAGTTGTCCAATATGGAATGGATCAAGTGATGAAACTTGGCCTGCGACAATGATAGGGATTCCCATCGCGCCAAAGGCTACTGGCGCTGTATTCGCGATTAAGCAAAGTCCTGCTGCGTACAACGGATTGAATCCAAGCCCGACTAATAATGCCGCAGTAATTGCCACTGGAGCACCAAAACCCGCCGCTCCCTCAAGGAAGGCTCCAAATGAGAAACCAACCAATAGCATTTGTAAGCGTTGATCTTCTGTCACTGAAATTACAGAGGAACGTATAATTTCGAATTGGCCTGTTTTAACGGTGATTTTATATAAAAATACCGCGGTAATAATGATCCAAGCTATAGGCCAGAGACCATAACTAAAACCATATATCGCAGATGCAACTGCCATAGTGACAGGCATTTTATAAGTGATTATTGCAACCGCTAGGGCAATCAATAAAGTTAAAGCTCCGGCAATATAACCTTTGAGTTTTAACACCGTCAAAGCTAAAAAGAAAAATACAATAGGTAGTAAGGCGACTATTGCAGTTAGCCACAAGCTACCAAGTGGCGTATATGTTTGGGTCCAAGTCATAGGGAGGTAGGTCCATGTAGTTATAGTATGTTAATAAACGGTATTGCATACGCAACGTCACAGATACTAATGTTTGGTGATGTAGATGTAATGTTTCTTGTTGTGATAAGTGACTTTGGTCACGCTATATGTGGAGGCATAGGGTTTTAGTCAGATGGCTGGCGAGTGAGTGCATAAATTTAGCGCATTAATGCTATTTAGCTAAATTAGTTTTTGTTTGTTATATTGAAAGAGTTTTATCTTTATTAGAGTAGCTGAATTTTAGCTAGTGATAACCTTATATTAATTCACATATCTGGTTATTATTAATTTTAAATTAATTTATTTTAGTGGTTAATTAATTTTAACTTCTTCTCTATATTAGAAATCTAGGATTGTTGAAATGTGATCAAAATATAATTAGTCTTAGTGAATGTTTGAATTTAATCAAAACAACTTTAATACAATAAATTAACCATTTCAGATTCTTCTTCTGGTTTTATTTTTTTATTCTTATTTCTTTCAATGTGTTGTGTAATTTTTGAGAATGATTTTCTTTTGTTTTTTTTAGTGATCTAAGGCAGGTTTTTAGTGGTTTTTAGATGTGGGCTGGCTTATTGGATGTTTATTATTAACAATCGTTAACCTTGGTTTCTTTGTGGTTACTATAAAAGTGGATTTTCCACTGCTAAGTCATGTTAACCATAAGGCATTAAATATGAGATGGCGTAAAATTAAAACTCTGATAATGGGAGCGAGCCTGTTCCTTATATTATCTCCATCTGTTAAAGCTCAAGATATTCCATCAAGTCACAAACTGGGAGAGCAAATAGAAAAAATACTCACAGATAAGTTTGCTGAAGGTAAATATTCCGCTAAAGGCGCAGATACTTGTTTAATGTGCCATC
Source organism: Shewanella sp. LZH-2 (assembly GCF_016859145.1). NCBI lineage: Bacteria > Pseudomonadati > Pseudomonadota > Gammaproteobacteria > Alteromonadales > Shewanellaceae > Shewanella > Shewanella sp. LZH-2. The sequence goes on along the minus strand of NZ_CP069350.1, from coordinate 3,226,888 downwards.
GTAAAAATAACACCGTTATGGCTATTTTTGATGGGGTGCATGGCGATATCAATAATAGCAAATCCCCAATGGCAGGATTGCAATGCGAGGCATGCCATGGGCCACTCGGACAGCACAATCAAGGAGGCAAGGAGCCAATGATTAGCTTTGGTTCTGACAGTCCATTGTCAGCACCGAGCCAAAATACCGTTTGTTTAGGTTGCCATCAAAAAACTGAGCAAAGTGGCTGGCATAGCAGCTTACATAACATGGAAGAAATAGCCTGTGCGGATTGCCATAAAGTCCATGCAGCTAAAGATCCGGTACTGCAAAAGCAACAGGTGAGCCAAGTGTGCACTTCTTGTCATACTAGGCAGAAATCCGATATGAATAAGCGTTCATCTCATCCATTAAAGTGGAATGACATGACCTGCATCGATTGTCATAACCCCCACGGTTCATTTAATGAGAGTGCCTTAAAAAAGACCTCAGTTAATGACACTTGCTATAGCTGCCATGCGGAAAAACGCGGTCCTTTCCTGTGGGAACATGCTCCTGTGACCGAAAACTGCTCCACTTGCCACAATCCCCACGGCAGTGTGAATGACGCGCTCGTCAAGCAACGCGTCCCTCAACTCTGCCAACAATGTCATGCCGATGATGGACATGCTAGTCGGGTGGTCACTCAGCCAGGTACTGACGCGTTTGGTGCTGGTATGGGATGCCTCAATTGTCATAGCCAAATCCATGGCTCCAACCACCCTAGCGGCAGCAATTTTGCCCGTTGATTAAGGAGTCTGCCATGTCTTTTAAACTTAATATCATTACCTTGGGATTGCTTGCTGCTACCAGTGGTGTGAGTGCTGCAGACTTTTCTGTGCACAAAGCTAATCTGCAAGGGCTAAAGTTGGATGCTTATCAGTGTAAAAGCTGCATAGGAGAGAAGCGTTATCAAGCTGAGCTGCAGTTAAGTGCAGGCTGGGCCAAGAATGATGATATTCATGCGGGGAATGCCTTTGGCGATGCCAGCGATGGATTGCGCGCGGCTATGGATGCGGACGTAGGTTATCGCAATGCGGGTTATGAAGCTAATGTTCAAGCATATCAATTGGGACTAGAGAACAGCTATGCCCACCTTGATGCAGGTCGGTCTGGACAGTATGCCCTGAACCTTGATTATCAATTATTAACTCGATACGACAGCCGAGCGCAAACGCAGTTGTGGCACAACAATGGCCTACTTTTGCCAGACACTGCGACTCGAGATGTCGATTTACAGCTGGAACGCGAAAAGGTGGGCTTGGGATTAGCCGCGCAATATGGCGTCATGCAGGCGTTTATTAACTACGACCACGAACAAAAAACGGGTAATCGTCGCAGTAGTTTAGTAACTCCTCGCCCTGTTAACTTTGCACTGCCTGTTGATGCTAACACTGATAACCTCAATGCTGGCCTGAATATTTCGGGTGAAAATTGGTTAAGCGAGCTGGCTTACCATGGCAGTTTTTACCGAAATAATATTGATAACTTAAGCTTACCTTATTCGCCCGATGTGTATGCTGCTACGCCTGATAATGATGCCCATCAAGTCTCGTTATCTGGGCAATACATGCTTGGACGTGGCAACGTCAATGGCCGTCTCGCCGCTGGACGTATGCTTCAAGATGGCGATTTAATCCAAGTCAGTGGTAATCCATTACAAAGCTGGGATGGTCAGGTTGATACCTTAGATGCGCGGATTGGCTTCAGCAATATGTTAAGCCCGCGATGGCGTGTTAACGGTCAGATTGACTATAGCGAACGCGATAATAAAAGCTCTGTATGGGAGTTTGCGCAATTAGAGTTTGATAATGTCAGTGGTGCGTTTAAGCAAAATGTCCCCATGGACATCGAAAGGCTGACATACAAACTCCACAGCAGTTACCGTTTTAACAGTGAGTATCGCCTCATGGGAGGCTACGACCGTAAAGAGGTAGAACGCAGTTTCCTTGAGCGAGAACAAACCCATGATGACGCATTTTGGGCCAAGCTGAATATCAGATCCTTGGCAAACACTGTGATTGATTTTGGTGGGCGCTATGAGAACCGCAGCGGCTCGGTCTACAACGCTGTCGAAAATACCTCGATTGAAGAAAATCCACTATTGCGTAAGTTTTATCTCGCAGACCGTGAGCGTCAGGCGGTTGATCTGAAGGTGAATTATGTACCACTTTCGTGGTTGACTATTGATTTAAATGGATATTATGCCAAGGATGATTACGCTAAAACCATTATAGGCCTCACTGAATCGACCGATTATGGTTATGACCTGCAATTGGGGATGCAACTCTCTGAGCAATTGCACCTCTATGCCTCTGCAAGCCAACAATGGATAGACTCCGCCATCGCCGGTAGCCAATCGTTTTCCTCACCAGACTGGTATAACGATGTTGCTGATGAATTTATCAATTTAGGTGCAGGGTTTACCTATAGTGGTTTATTCGATGACAGGCTGACACTTGGTGGGAATTATCAATTCTCCAACTCCGCAAGCGATACCTTAGTCACCTATAACGAGGTCCAGCCATACGGCGATTACTACTCCTATAACCACAGTGTCGAGCTCTATGGTCGCTACGCTCTGAGTGAGCGTATGGGGCTCAAGCTAAGTTATCAGTACGAGCGTTATTACGACACCGACTATAGCCAATCCGCAGTCAATAGCATTCCTGGGTTAATCACCCTAGGCGACTTAAACCATAACTACAACGCGCACTTGCTGATGTTTACCTTCAGCTACCTGCTGCCTTGATTAATAAGAGGTAAAGACAATGGAACGCAGAAGTTTTCTAAAAATGAGTGCAGCCATGGGCTGTGCAGCAACGGTCACTGGCTGTAATTCAGGTTCTAGTGATGTGAATGTGGTGCCACCTAAGCCGCCAGTAGGTGATGAAGTACAAACTTGGTCATCTTGTTTGGTTAACTGTGGTTCAAATTGCCCCATCAAAGTATTTAGTCGTGATGGCATCATTACCCGTATTGAAGCTGATCATGAAACTAGCGATGAATACGGCAACCACCAGATCCGCGCCTGTGCCCGTGGACGTTCACTTCGCAGCCGAACTTACGCACCAGATCGCTTACGTACACCTATGAAGCGTGTTGGTAAGCGTGGAGAAGCTAAGTTTGTGCCAATATCATGGGATGAGGCTGCTTCAACGATTGCGAGTGAAATTCAGCGTATTGCCAGTAGTTACGGTAATAAGTCGATTTTGAAACACTACGGAACAGGGGCTTATTATGGATTTGCTAGCTCAGCGTGTTTTGATCGTGTGCTCAATCTGAATGGGGGATTCCTGAAGATTTATGGTAACTATTCTTGGGCACAACAAAATGAAGCGGCCGCAGCAACTGGGTTTGGTAGCACATCAGGTTCTTCTTTAACGGCGTTATATGATAGTGATCTGTTCCTCGGTATTGGCTACAACCCAAGTGAAATGCGTCAAAGTGGGTCGGGTGAAGGATATGATTTCTTAAAAGCGCTTGAGGCGAATGCGAACCTTGAAGTGATTATGGTGGACCCACGTTATACGGACTCAATGGCGGGTAAAGAAAGCCAATGGTTACCGATTAGACCAGGAACCGATGCGGCATTTGCAGAAGCGATTGCCTATGAAATGATTAGCTCTGGATGGGTTGATACGCATTCCAAGGCATTTTTAGATAAGTATTGCGTTGGATTTGACAAGGCCTCTCTTGAAAAACTTGTCGCTGAATTTACCGCAAGTGGCGATCCTAAAAAGACTCAATATTTGCCTTATATCGACGTTGAAGACAACTATCGCAACTACATTCTTGGTGAAGGTAAGTTTGTCGATAATGGCCCAAGAACCCCCGCTTGGGCAGCTAAAATTTGCGGAATATCAGAAGCAAATATTAAATCTGTCGCTAGCAAGATTATGAATGCTAAAGCACCGTTTATTGTGACTGGTGCAGGCGTAAACCGTCATGCTAATGGTGAACAAGCCATGCGTGCTTGCTATATGCTTTCGTTCCTAACCGGCAAAGTAGGGCAGCCAGGTGTTAGTAATGGTGCATTGCCTTATCAAGGCAGTTTAAACCGTGCAGGTATGAGCGGTGGTAATAATCCGGTTAAAGAATCCATTTCTTTCTTTACTTGGGCAGAAGCGATAGAGCGTGGCCATGAAATGACGGCGCGTAAAGATGGGATCCGTGGTACAGCTGATTTAGATACTCCACTTGGCGCAGATATTAAAGCGGTATTTGCGATTAACAGTAACGCATTAATTAACCAACATTCAGACTGTAACGGTACCGCTAAAATCCTCGAAGATGACAGCAAATGTGAACTTATAGTCGTGTGTGATTGCTGGATGACACCGAGCGCACGTTATGCGGACATCTTACTACCAGATACCACTTGGTTAGAGTCGAATGACTTAGTCAATGATAGCTATGCATCCGGGATCATGGGTTATCTCGTTGCCATGAAGGCTGCCGTTAAGCCGATGTGGGAAAGCATTTCGATGTTTGAAATGGGACGCTTAATTGCTGCCAAAATGGGTAAAGAAGCGGAGTACACAGAAGGTAAAGATGAAGCCGCTTGGTTAGAGGAACTATACCAAAAGACTCGCACAAATAGCGCGAATACGGATGCACAACCTGCATTCCCTAACAGTTACGCTGAAGCGCAAAAGATTGGTGTGTTCCGTGCGTTTAGTAAGACGCCAGTACTTGCACTCGATAGCTATATCAATGGCGGTAAAGCGGTGAGCACACCATCCGGTAAGGTAGAGATCTACTCATTGTCGATGGCGCAAAAGGGTAAAGATTGGATCTTTAATCCTAATGTTAAAGGCGATTACATCACTGCAATTCCCATGTATCAACCCACATGGGAAGGCTACGACGATGAAGATACTAAGGATGATTATCCTCTGCAATTAATGGGTTATCACACCAAGGGGCGTACACACTCAAGTTATCATAACGTGCCATGGCTGCGCGAAGCCGCAGAAGATGCAGTATGGATGAACCCAACTGATGCCTTAGGTCGTGGTTTAAGAAGTGGCGATAAAGTACAGATGTGGAACGATCGTGGCACAGTTGAATTACCTGTACGGATTACCCCAAGGGTTGCCCCAGGTGTTGTGGCTTTAGGTCAGGGTGCTTGGTATCAACCTGATATCGCTCGGATTGGAAGGAGCGGGCACCCAATTGATGTTGGTGGCTGTATTAATACGTTAACTCGTTACCAACCAAGCCCTTTCGCAAAGGGAAACCCACAACACACCAATCGCGTGCAGATCGTCAAGGCATAAGGGGTAGATGAAAATGACTCAACAAACACAATATGGTTTCTATTTCGATAGCAGCAAATGTACTGGCTGTAAAACCTGTCATATTGCCTGTAAGGATCGCATGACTGGCTTGGTTCGCGCAAAAGATGATGTGATGAATAATGGTGTCGCTAATTTGCCCGGTATTATTTGGCGCCGTGTTTATGAATATGGTGGTGGTAATTGGTCGCAAAACATCGATGGTAGTTTTGAGCAAAATGTCTTTGCTTACTACATGTCTATTGGTTGTAACCATTGCAGTGAGCCTGTGTGTGTTAAAGCCTGTCCAACAGGTGCAATGCATAAGCGCCGTGAAGATGGATTAGTCCAAGTTGCCACTGAACTTTGTATTGGTTGTGAAAGTTGCGCGAGAGCCTGCCCATATGATGCTCCTCAGCTAGATATTGAGCGTAAAGTGATGACTAAATGTGATGGTTGCAGCGATAGACTCGCGGAAGGTAAAAAGCCTATTTGCGTTGATTCTTGTCCTTTACGGGCACTCGACTTTGACACTATGGATAATTTACGAGCGAAATATGGAGAGGGTGATGGTCATATTGCCCCCTTACCATCGCCCTCAATTACTTCACCAAACTTGATTATTAAGGCCAATCGAAATGGTCAACCAGTTGGTGGTAGTGGGCAATTATTAAACCCCGCAGAAGTGTAATAGTGAAAATGGGGGGGCTTAGTCCCCTCATTTTTCTTCGTTTGTAAAAGGAACACTATGTCAACAATCAACACGAATGATTACCAAACCTGGGGTGCAATGGCAAAAGTGCTACATAACATTTTGTACTCGTACCCTAATATGCCGTTACTGACACAATTTAAGCGAGATGAGTTAGCAACACAGTGGCCAGAGCTTGAACTCTCGACAGGTGAACAGTCAGGAAAAGCTTTGCTAAGTAGCTATTTGACTCAATGGCAGGATGATGAATCGCAATTAATCGAGCTTCAATTAGACTATGGGCAGCTATTTTTTGGCCCTGCCGATCCTAAAGCTGCCCCCTGGGGATCGGTATACACCAGTGAGGGGCAGTTACTGAATGAGGCTTCGACTCAAAATCTGGTTAGCTTTTATAACACCCATGGTATCGAGTTATCTCTGACGCGAAATGAACCCGTAGACCATTTAGGCTTGATTTTATTAGTGTTGCAATACTTGTTTGATGAATTAGCGTTAAACCCCAATGACACACAAAAGGTGAGAGTCTGCACGCTATTGTTGCAACAACATACTTTACCTTGGGCGGGGCGCTGTTTGGCATTAGCAGAGCTTCATGCAAAGACTGATTTTTATCGTGGCATATCTATGCTTGCTCAAGTGTTTTTTGCACATTTAGGTACGAAGTTTAACGTGATACCTCAAACCGTAAAACTCTATCGCTAAAGGTTAGTTCATGACGTTTGTGACAGCAGTGAGTCATCAATGGTTAAAAGCCCAGCTTGCCTACCGACTTCAATTGAATTTGGCTGCTTGTGAAAATATTCACGACTTATGTTGTGGCGGTACGTCATTAGCGTCAGTCACTAATATTATGTCTGCGATTATTTTTATTGAAGGTCAGCCACAATGGTTAGTTCTCGATAAAACAATGAATGAGCAGAAACTACCGGATAATATTGTGCTACATTGCTTTTTTGAATGCTGTAGAGTTTTATTTATCAGAGAGTTATCACATCAATCTCTAAGTCAAGCGGAACAACTTATTTTCACTTTAGCTGAGGTTTGGCGGAGAAAATATACTAAGACACAAGAGGTTGATAGTGTTTCTGAGTCCATTTGTTCAATGATTGAGCGTTTATCTAAACAGCTTATGATGCATCGTCTACAATTGCGCACAAATACCCGAAACATGGGGGGATTGTAATAGTTCAAAATCCATTGTTTGGATAATTCTTAAGCGGAGTCCGTCACCGTCAAATAGGTTATATTCTTTATCCCTTGGTTTTGCCGTTTTGATTTCTTTATCTGTTAGGCGAGTAGTGACAATGGTCATGATGGGTACACTGTAGTTTCGAAGTCAAGGCCGTGTACCCTCAGGTGTACCTAAAAATCAAAGCTGTAGTTGGACGTAATTAGATGTTAATGCACCGTAAGTTATTGATTTTTTGTTGTTTTAGGCAAGAAAAAAGACCTCCTGAGACGTCTTCGTTCTTATATTTGGGCGGCGTCATCTGAATTTGTTTTGTAATTTATTAATTTAAATAGTGAATTTTTATTTTTGATTAATTCGATGCACCTATTAATGTACCTAAAAAACTTTTTGCATAAAAATTACCCTAAATTTGGGCGAACATTGTATTGAAGTTTTTAGGATGTTGGTGAAACCGAATATGCCCTTTACGATTCAGTTTTACACGTCCTTGGAAAGGTGGGGTAATGTAGCCCCAGTTCCCTACTCGAGAAAAGTACAGCACATAGTCAATCTTATGTTTTGGCCATTGGGCTTCCACTTCAGTATTTTCATCATTGGTTTGCAGTGACTTTACCTGGATACGATAAAACTGTCTGCCATCTGAGATAAGCAAATCCGTTTTACTGCCATGATCGGTAAGGGGCATAAAGACTTCCCAGCCATCAGCCTGTAGCCAAGATGCTGCTAGAGTTTCATAGGATACACTTTTAAAAAATTGAGCGGTTTTTGGGGCGGTTTCGATCTGTTTGATTGGCATAGTTATGATCCTGAGTTAATGCCCCCGTTGGCTCATGGCTGCTCAAACGGTGGCGAAAGCCCCCTTATGGGAGTCTTTCAATCAGGATTCACAACTACTCCTAATGGATGTAGTCCATGGCAAAGCGGCCAAGCTTGGATTTCGGGCTCAACCCATACTCTCCATAAATGCCAATTCAGTATCACACTGGTGAATCGCGTGCTAATTTACGGCCTTAACATAAACTTCAATATTGAGACTGTCAATATGGTAGATGTTCGGAGGAAGCCGTGCTGAGTCTGCATCTTCTGTTGCTTTCTGATGGTTGTACAGAATGTATTTGTCCGTGCCAATCTGCGTGTGTTTGATTGATTTTAAATATCTATCCCATTGTCTTAAATCAAATAACTCAGGTTCACCGCTACCTGAATCAGTTTCTTTGTGCGAGAATCAAAATATATTCCAACCCATGGATGTAGCGGAAGCCTACTAATGCAAAAAGCCTTGTTAACTGAAGCCGATATCATTTCCAAGTTCATTTTACCAGCCATCAAGCAAGTAGGATGGAACGATATGACGCAAATCCGTCAAGAGGTAAAACTTCGAGATGGTAAAGTGATTGTTCGTGGTCAGGTGGCTGCAAGGCGCAAAGTAAAATCAGCCGACATAGTGCTTTATCACAAGCCATCCATGCCACTGGCTGTCATAGAGGCCAAGGCCAACAAGCACGAAATTGGCAAGGGAATGCAACAAGGGCTGGATTATGCAGCCTTACTGGAAGTGCCTTTCATATTTGCCTCAAACGGAGATGGTTTTGTTTTTCACGATAAAACCAATCCTGTAGCACTCGAAACCACTATTACCCTCGAAGATTTTCCCACACCAGCGCAGCTGTGGGACAAGTACTGCACTTGGAAGGGATACAAGACAGAGCATTTGCCGGTTATCACTCAGGATTATTATCCTGACAGCAACGGTAAGGCGCCGCGCTATTATCAGCTTCAAGCCATCAATAAAACTGTGGAGGCTGTTGCAGCAGGGCAGGACAGAGTGCTTTTGGTGATGGCAACTGGCACGGGGAAAACTTACACCGCCTTTCAAATCATCTGGCGCTTGTGGAAGTCCCGCGCTAAAAAACGCATCCTGTTTCTTGCCGACCGCAACATCCTAGTCGATCAAACTAAAACTAATGATTTTCAGCCCTTCGGTCCGGCCATGACCAAGGTTACCGGCAGAACTGTAGACCCAGCCTACGAAATACATCTCGCGCTTTATCAGGCGCTAACAGGCCCAGAAGAAAGCCAAAAAGCGTATAAACAAGTTGCCCCAGATTTTTTTGACCTCATCGTTGTGGACGAGTGTCACCGTGGCAGCGCTGCCGAAGACAGCGCCTGGCGTGAAATACTCGAATATTTCTCCGCTGCGACTCAAATTGGCCTTACCGCTACCCCAAAAGAAACCGATGAAGTCTCCAACACCGAATACTTTGGTGATCCTGTGTATACCTATTCACTCAAGCAAGGCATTGAAGACGGATTCCTAGCGCCATATAAGGTGATCCGCGTCGATATTGATGTGGACGTTCAAGGTTGGCGCCCAAGCAAAGGCCAGCTGGATAAAGCCGGGCATGAAATTGAAGATCGCATCTACAACCAAAAAGACATGGATCGTACCTTGGTCATTGATGAGCGTACTGAACTGGTGGCCAAAACGATTACTCAGTATTTGCAGCGCACCGATCCCATGGCCAAAACCATAGTGTTCTGTAATGACATCGATCATGCGGAACGCATGCGCCGAGCGCTGGTGAACCTCAATCCTGAGCAAGTGGCCAAAAATGATAAATACATCATGAAGATCACCGGAGATGATGAAATAGGCAAAGGCCAACTGGATAACTTCATCAACCCGAAAAAAGCCTATCCGGTCATTACCACCACCTCAGAGCTGATGACTACCGGCGTAGATGCCAAAACTTGTAAACTAGTGGTGCTCGACCAATCCATTCAGTCGATGACCAAGTTCAAGCAGATCATCGGCCGTGGAACCCGCATTGACGACAGATACAACAAACTGTGGTTTACCATTCTCGATTTCAAAAAGGCTACTGAACTATTTGCCGACGAGCGCTTCGACGGCACCCCCGAGCGGGTTAAGCAAGTTAAGCCAGAGGACTTCGATACCGAAGAAGGTTTAAATAACATCTCGGGAGATGATGTTGATGCAACCAGTGATGACCCCGCCTCAATCTTTGGTGGTGAGGATATCGATCCCGGCTCGATTCAGGAGCCGCCATCCAGCTATCAGGTGGGGGCAGGCAATAACAAGCAGGGCAACGATAGTGATTGGGAAAGTGAAGATAAAGTCCGCAAATTCCATGTTAACGGCGTGGACGTAAAAGCGCTGGCGGAGCGGGTACAGTATTACGACACTGATGGCAAACTGGTTACCGAGTCATTTAAAGATTACACCCGTAAAACCCTGTCTAAAGAGTTTGCCTCTATGGACGAGTTTATCAAGCGCTGGCATGGCGCCGAGCGTAAGCAGGCCGTCATAGAGGAACTGGCAACTCTGGGGATCGTCTGGGAGCTCTTGGAGCAAGAGGTCGGCAAAGAAATGGACCCCTTCGACCTTATATGCCATGTGGTGTACGATCAGCCGCCACTCACCCGCCGCGAGCGTGCCGAGCAGGTGAAAAAGCGCAACTATTTCACCAAATATTCAGATACCGCTCAGCAAGTGCTCCAAAGCCTGCTCGACAAGTATGCCGACGCAGGAGTGCAGGAGATTGAAAACCGTCAGGTATTGAAGGTCGCCCCCTTTACTGAGTTGGGACGCCCTATGGAAATTGTGAAAAAGAGCTTTGGGGATGTCGCTGATTACGAGCAGGCTATCAGCGAGCTTGAGGCCGCTATCTACCAATCAGCGGGCTGATTAGCTCTTCAGGTGTACTAGCTCAGACTTGCTCTGTCTGGGAATCCAGCTCGGCAGAAAGCAGGATCATGGCCTCGGTCATTTCATCACTTAAACAGGTGTGAGGTACATAGCGGCTTTTAATGTACCCAAGTTGCAATGCCTCAAAGCCTGGCTGCTCGACCAGTATCTCAAGGTATTGATCCAGAGTCGCTTCAGGTGTCGTCTTGCGGCTCAGCTGCTTTTTTATTGTTTCAGCCAGCTTAATCTCTGCCTCTTCATCAAAATCATCGTACAGCGCTTCATATACCAGGCCCGCGAATTTGCGAATACTCAGCTGTAGCTTGCTCAGTATTTCTTTAATTTGCTTTTGTTTTTGTGCTGTCCCCATTTGTCCCCGATCCCTGTGCGATTCTGTGCCTGTCTTAGCGAAGACACCCATTTAACTCATTAAAGGAATTGATTATGTCCAACAATAAAACCCCAATGACACCCGCAGCCGCTGCTCGTATTCAGTCTGGTACCGCCAAGCAGAATGGTGGCCAAGTTCCCAAAGGTTCTTTCGCTGCCCGCGCCCAAAGCGGAGCAGCAAAAAACCAAAATGCTGGTAAATAAGGAGACAGTGATGACTAAATCGCCTGCTTATGCGCCAGCAAAGCCTCAGCCAAATCCCAATTACCCAAGCAAGACGGGTAATCCATCCGGCCTTGGGCGTGGTAACACGCCCAAAAAATAATCTGAACTGATAAGTCAAAGGCCTGCACATGATGTAGGCCTTTTTCTCTTTAGATTAATTGCAGTTGCGGGCATTTAGCCGAAGTGTGGCCTTAAAATTGTCGATATTTTTTTGTGCCTCGAGATAGCTCAATTGTTTTTGAGTTTCTTTCATCGCGCATAAACACACCTTACGCTTATCCTGATACCTGCTGGCGGGAAGCAGGTTATTACTGCCATTAACGCAGCTGTCCAAAAAGGCATATTCCACATCCAACGGATAACGATCGGCATTGTCGTGCAATAAGTGGTCTTTGCCCGTATGAACACCAAAAGCTACGCCAACAACAAGGGTCCCGGTAGCAATCCATTTGCGCTTTGAAAATTTAAACCCCTTATAGTCCTTCTCACACTTTTTACAGCGGATATGTTCTGCATACTCTATTTCGTTATCGTGTCGGCAGTGGGGGCATTCAATGATCATCGTATCTCACGTTCGTCCATGTTAATGAGTTGTTGTGATGCGCATTTAAGCACAAAGACTTATTCCTTAACAGTCCTTGTTATCTAGAGACATTGATTTTGTGATGTATGTTATTAACTATTTGCTACAAGGCGATTTTTTATTCACGCCATCCAATTATATTGCTCGTCAATATCCCCTCAATTCGTGTACTGACGCCACTAATTTGCTACTATCCCAAGCATTTTCCGGTATTCAGGTATTTCTCTCATGTCCATCAGTTCCGTTATTAAATCCATCCAAGACATCATGCGTAAAGACGCAGGCGTCGATGGCGATGCCCAGCGCCTAGGCCAGCTTTCATGGCTGCTGTTTCTTAAAATATTTGATGCGCAGGAACAAGAACTGGAATTTGAGCAGGATGATTATCGTTCACCTATACAAAGTGAATACCTGTGGCGCAACTGGGCCGAAGACAAAGAAGGCATCACTGGCGATGAGCTTTTAGAGTTCGTCAACAACGAGCTGTTTGTTGACCTCAAAAACTTAACCGCCCCCAAAGACACCAACCCCCGTGGTTATGTGGTGAAAGAGGCCTTTAGCGATGCCTTTAACTACATGAAGAACGGCACCTTACTGCGCCAAGTGATCAACAAACTCAACGAGGTTGATTTTACTGACTCCAGTGAGCGCCACCTGTTTGGTGATATCTACGAGCAAATCCTGCGTGATCTGCAAAGCGCCGGTAATGCCGGTGAGTTTTATACCCCCCGCGCTGTGACCAAATTTATGGTTAATCGCATCAATCCCCAGTTGGGTGAAAAGGTGCTAGACCCTGCCTGCGGTACCGGCGGCTTCTTGGCCTGCGCAGTCGAGCACTTAAAGGCACAGGTCAGCACCGCTGCCCAGCATCAACAGTTACAGCAACAAATTCATGGTGTTGAGAAGAAACAGTTGCCGCATCTATTGTGTACCACCAATATGCTGCTGCACGGCATCGAAGTGCCGGTGCAAATCAAACATGGCAATACCCTAAGCCAGCCACTGTCAAACTGGGATAACGATGTTGATGTTATCATCACCAACCCGCCTTTTGGCGGCACCGAAGAAGACGGTATTGAAAAAAACTTCCCAGCCGACATGCAAACCCGTGAAACCGCCGATCTGTTCCTGCAACTCATCATCGAAGTGCTCAAAGATGGCAGTACTAGCAATGGCAAAGGGGGGCGCGCCGCAGTGGTGCTGCCCGATGGCACCCTGTTTGGCGAAGGGGTCAAAACCAAGATCAAGCAACTGCTCACCAGCGAGTGCAACCTGCACACCATAGTGCGGCTGCCCAACGGCGTGTTTGCCCCCTATACCGGCATCAAGACCAATATCCTCTTCTTTACCAAGGGCCAGCCCACCAAGGATGTCTGGTTCTACGAGCACCCCTATCCGGCTGGGGTGAAAAACTACAGCAAGACCAAGCCGATGAAGTTCGAGGAGTTCGAAGCCGAGATTGCCTGGTGGGGCGATGAGGCGGATGGCTTTGCTGCTCGGGTAGAGAACGAGCAAGCCTGGAAGGTCAGTATCGAGACAATTATCGAGCGCAACTTTAACCTCGATATCAAAAACCCCCATGTCGGCGAGCAGATAAGCCATGACCCTGACGAGCTGCTGGCGCGCTATGCCACAGAGCAGGCTGAAATCCAGACCCTGCGTGACCAGCTAAAAGCCATTCTGGGCGATGCCTTGGGCAAAGGTGCGGCCAAGCAAGGGGAGCAGGCATAATGGCTGCTCTGAAAATAGAAAATCTGATTACCGAGAGCGCCATGGATGGCGTGAATGTCAGTTATGCAGGAGCTATTAGTGACTACCTGGATCTCTGGACTGCGGCGGTGCGCCCGAAAAGCAGTGCCGGACGCGGTAGCAATAGCAAGCTGGAACTCACCGGCATCAAAAAGCTGCGCGAGCTGATCCTGGAGCTGGCCGTGCGCGGCAAACTGGTGCCACAAGACCCCAGTGATGAACCGGCCTCCGTGCTGTTGGAACGGATTACCGCCGAAAAAGCGCAGTTGGTGAAAGAGGGCAAAATTAAAATGCCCAAAGCCTTGCCTGAAATTGGTGAGGAAGAGAAGCAATTTGAATTACCAAAAGGATGGGCATGGTGCAGGCTGAATGATATTATTAATATATCATCTGGTGATGGACTCACATCGAAGCAGATGGCTGTTGATGGTGATATTCCTGTTTTTGGTGGGAATGGAATTACAGGTTATCACGATAAATATAATGTCAGTCAACCTACTTTGGTTATTGGAAGAGTGGGTTTTTACTGTGGGTCAGTTCATATAACACCCCAAAAGGCATGGGTTACAGACAATGCATTTGTCACCAAATTTTCATATCTCAATATAGATATTAATTTTTTGTTTTTGTTGTTAAAAGCAACAGACCTTAATGAAAATGATAATGCAACTGCACAACCTGTAATTTCTGGAAGAAAGCTATACCCAATAGTTGTTTGTTTACCCCCATTATCAGAACAACATAGTATCGTTACAAAAGTCGATGAACTGATGGCCCTCTGTGACCAGCTGGAGCAGTGCAGCGAGTCGCAGCTGGCGGCCCATCAGACGCTGGTGGAAGCCCTGCTGGCGACCCTGACCGACAGCACCGACGCCGATGAACTGGCACAAAACTGGGCGCGGCTAAGCACTCACTTCGATACCCTCTTTACCACCGAGGCCAGCATCGACGCCTTGAAACAGACCATCCTGCAACTGGCGGTGATGGGTAAGCTGGTACCGCAAGACCCCAGCGATGAACCCGCCTCCGCCCTGCTGGAACGCATCGCCGCCGAAAAGGCGCAACTGGTCAAAGAGAAGAAAATCAAAAAAGAGAAACCGCTACCTGCGATTAGTGAAGACGAAAAACCGTTTGAACTACCGCAGGGATGGGAATGGTGCCATTTAAAAGACATCATAACCATAATGGATGCAGGCTGGAGTCCTGCTTGTCCTCCTGAATCCTCACCAGATATTGATACTTGGGGTGTCCTGAAGACAACAGCAGTACAAACCTTGGAGTATCGAGAATATGAGAACAAAGTTCTTGATAAAACAAAGACTCCGAGACCCGAGTATGAAGTTATGGTTGGCGACATCCTAATTACTCGTGCTGGCCCTAAAAATAGAGTAGGAATTTCATGCTTAGTTGAAAAAACCAGACCAAAGCTGATGATTTCTGACAAAATAATTCGATTTCACTTGGTTGAAGTTGGTTTGTCGGAGCGTTTTATATCTCTATGCCTAAATGCTGGTGCAACAGCTGTCTATATTGATGATTCCAAATCTGGCATGGCTGAAAGCCAAATGAATATATCTCAAGATAAGCTTAAACTTGCTCCTATTCCGTTGGGTCCTATAAAGGAGCAAAACCATATTATGGATAGAGTGGATCAGTTAATGACCCTCTGCGATCAACTTAAATCTCGCCTGCAAACCAGCCAGCAGACCCAGCTTGCTTTGGCCGAGTCGCTGGTGGAAGGAGCCCTTGCCTGATGAGCCAGATATTCAATGTGTATTGCGATGAGTCCTGCCACCTTGAAAGTGATGGACAACCGGCGATGGTGCTGGGCGCGGTGTGGTGCCCGCTGGATAAGCGGCTGGAGATAACCACTCGCTTAAGGGAGATTAAGCAAAGGCACAAGCTGCCAGCCGATTTTGAGGTTAAATGGACCAAAGTCAGCAAGTCTAAGCTCAGTTTTTATATGGATGTGCTGGATTACTTTTTCGATGATGATGATTTGCACTTTCGTGGTTTGGTGATCCCGGACAAGTCGCAACTGGATCACCAGGCGTTTGGCCAAAGCCATGATGACTGGTACTACAAAATGTACTTTGTCATGTTAAAAACCATCTTTGAGCCGCAAAACACCTATCGCGTCTATATCGATATCAAAGACACCTTGGGCCATGAGCGGGTGAGCAAGTTGCACGATGTGCTGTGTAACAATGCCTATGATTACTCAAAAAAAATCATCGACCGTGTGCAGCGTATTCATTCCCATGAGGCTGAGCTATTACAAGTAGCTGATTTGCTGATTGGCGCCTTGGGCTATTTACATCGACATTTGAATGGCAGTGAGGCCAAGTTGGCGCTGATAGAACGGATCCGCCAGCGCAGTGGCTATAAACTGACCCACAATACGCTGCTTCGGGAAAGTAAATTCAATTTGATGATATGGAACGGCAGAGGAGGTTGGTAATGCAACCTGTATGGCTGCCAGCATTACTGTTACTTGAAGATCACCATGGCGATTGGCTACGCTACTTTGAAGCGGTTTACGCTGCGTTTGAGCAGGACTTTGTGATGAGCAAACCTGAGTTCAGGGGCAAGCGCCTAGGCTTGAAGCGACACCCTGAATATGATGGAAAATCTGCGACCTTCTGGCATATGATGTCAACCGGTGAGGACGAGGCTGAGCGTTTACCGGACATGCGCCGTTGTGAACGCATTCGCTGGCCAAGACCTGTGATAGATAACAGTACCGACCCGGTTTTAAAGGTCTGGGCTGAACCCAAGGGGAAGTGGCAGCGGATCTACATCTGGTTTGAACAAGAAGGATACCTGGTTGTATTGGATGACCGTGGTGACTTTATGTTGCCGTGGACAGCGTTCTTTATTGAGTACGAACATGAAAGGCGCAAATACAACAAGCGCTGGCAACGCTACGGGGCAATCTAGTTGGGGGAGTTATTGTCTATCGGCAGGGCATTTGGCTGGCCGCGCCCTCCGAAAAGGACGGGGCCGTAACTCCTTCTACACTTACTCTCGAAAGATGGTAGATGAGATAGGCGGATGGTAGGTCCCTATTGGGGATGTGTCAAGTAAAGGATTGGGTTGGTTAGTTTATCTTATTGTTTAATAATGATTTCTATTTTAAGAAATAGTTCACGCTAGACGGTAATGTAGGGGCAAACGCTAGGGAAGGGATTGCATGTTCAATTTGGATAAAATAATTGAGTCGCTTTTGGCACACAAGAGTCAGCATCGGAATGCTGACCAGGGCAATGAGGGGAGGCACATGAAAATGTCTTCGACAGACAATCCAACATGGCAGCAAAGTAGTAGCCAAAAACAATCACTCTCGTCACTGTTAAGCGCGTTGGAAAATGGGCAAATTACTTTAAGCATCCGCGGTTTGCTATACAATAAGGTCGCTAAGGCGGCTAAAGATGTTTATCTGTTTTCACACACACAAAACACAAATCGGCTGGAAACGATACTAACATATCTGCAAAGATGGTATGCCGACGGCCGTTTGTTTCAACATGCAAGTAACGCGGCAAGCACTAAGCCGAGCGGTTCTTTATCTGAGCCTGCGCCCAAGACTGTGGTCAGCAAACCTACCCTGTCTTCTATTAATCTTTTGACCCTGCCACTTGTTAGTAAAGCCAATCTTCATTCAGTAATCCCAGTTAAACAATCGAACGCTGTTACGTCTCTCGCCGGGAGTAAGTCGATAGTTACGGCAACGTCGATTCAGGGATTACAAGTCAAATATGACTTAACGCAACAAGATGCCAAGGAGTTGCATGAGCTTTTGGCAGAGATGCGGCCATTGAACTTTCGTTATAGCAAGCAGTTGTCACAGTACATTGTAGCCAATCGGCTTGGCAGGAAGTATCCCAATATAGCCGGTATCGCCAGAATGAGTGATGGCGTTGACAGGTGGGACTTTGATGGGGGATTTCCAACCCATATTTATCGAATTATCTGCACAGAATTGTGTCTTCAAAGCCAAGGTTCCAATGCTCACGTTATTGGTTTTTCGTCATATAAGTCCCGCGGCATCTATTGATGCCAGATCATGATCTGATGGTTGAAAGTCTGTAAGGGTTTCTCAGTCACTTGACCGATATGCCGTTACAGAGTCTGGTTTATATTCATTTATACTGGCTTGAGCACAATTGCTATTTCAAGGAAGAACGATGGCCAAAATAACCCCACAACAATACGAACCCGCTTTTGATATTGCCAAAGCCATGCGCGAAGGCCGATTTCACCGCAATCGTGCAATTGAGCTGATGGTTGAAACAGGTTTTGGTCGTCCTTCTGCGTCGTTCTACCTGTCTGCACTCCAAATTATGCCGACAGGTGAAACCTACAAAAAAACCATCAGTAACGGCGCGACCCGCTACTATCTACAGCGATTTATGGGCGAGATGAATGTCGATGAGTTCGTTGCTGTACTTCGGTCAGTCGCAGGGCATATTCGCTATTACAATGCCTAAGGCGCTGGTAAACAGCGGCAACTGGCTGGCATTCTGGCGGAGTTCCAATCCCTGGCCGAAGTCTTTTACGGTAGCGCTTTTACTGCGCTTCAGCCACCTTCAAACGACGGTGAGTCAGCAGGGAATACAACCGCTGCCTCGCCAGAACAAAGCCTTACTGAGACGTATGAAGCACCAGAGCCTGCATATCACGAAGGCGCTGTGAAAACCATAGAGCTCACAGTCCACGAGCGAGACCCGGCAGCAAGGCGTGCCTGTATTGCGCATTTTGGACCCATTTGCCAGATCTGTGACTTTGATTTTGAACGCACTTATGGTGAGCTCGGGCGTGGCTTTATCCATGTGCATCACCGGGCGGATTTGGCCTTGGCTGATGATGAAAGAGAGGTGAATCCCATCACCGACCTGATACCTGTGTGCCCCAACTGCCACGCTATACTGCATACCGAGACCCCAGCGATGGACTCGGACAAATTGAAAGCGCGGATTGAGGCTTTAGCCGCTGGAACTAAGCAGATGTGATGGGATTAACCTTGTTCAAGGATGGTAGAAATGAAATTAGGTGTACCTTTCGGGCAGGATAAAATCACTGGCGAATGGAAAGATGTTGCAGAGGTCGAGCGGGGGCTTGCCTGCGATTGTATTTGCCCTTCTTGTCATTTGCCTTTGTCCGCCCATCAGGGAGATGAGCGAGAATGGCACTTTACCCACCACACCAGAAATACACCTAAAGCAGACATTGTTGATTGCGAATTTTCTTTTGAAGTTTCAGTGAGGATGATGATCCATCAATTGCTGCGGGAAGGCGCATCGCTCAAGTTACCTGAATATCTTAAGCCTGTTAGTGTGCCAAAGGTTTTACGAGAAAAGTATCCTCCCGAAGTTAAGGTATCTAAAGAGCAGGAGTTAAAAGTCACTGCGGATGTAAATCTTACGGTAGATGCTGATTTTTGCGGGCATAAAGTTGATGCTTTATATGAATTCAATAAAGCCTCTCTAGTGATCTATTTGGAATACCGAGGGCGCAAATGCCAACTCGAAAGGCCATTATTACAAGAGTTGAATGCTGGTGCAGCAATACTCAATATCGATGCTTTATCAACGTTTTTTTACCATCAGCCGATGGCCAAAACTGGAAAACTAGGAACCGCCAGAGCCCAGTTATTAGGTTGGCTTCAAACAAGTGTCAAGGCTAAAGATTGGTATTATCATCCCCGAGAGAAGGCGTGTATTGCTAAGAGAGATGAAGATATCAATAAGGCACTGAAAGAATTAACTACCGGAAGCCATGTTTTATCTATCCCTGTACATCAACAGCTCAAATGCCAGTGCCTTGGTTGCGGCAAAATGTTTATCGGTATTCGTAATAAGGTTAACCCCTGTCCGGACTGCCAAACACATCTTTATGTCACAGATAGATAGGAAGCTACGAAGGTGTGCAACTTCCTGGCTCTTCAATTAGTAAATGCTCTTACGGGGGGGCATATGGTGTTGTAATGCATTTTTATAATCCAAATCAAAAAGTAACAGACCAATCGCCATCATCGGTAAGCACATCGACTTGTTTTACATCACAATCACCATTGGCTATCACTGAAATCGATTCTCCAAATTTAAGTAATTTAGGGAGTCCCGACATTACGGTGCCGCCACAATTTCCCCTGTTAATGATGACTTTGTTTATCGTTACAGTATCGCTAATCGCTTTGACGTTGATACTTGGATACGTATAGCCAAATGTTGTTTGATATTCGTAAGTAATTTCAATGTTAGGCTGCGAGTTTCCACAGCCAAAAATCATCAAAGTTAAAGCTAAAATAACCAATGTTTTAATCATATAAACCACACTTTTTACTGTATGTCAGAGTATCGTTGAACTCTATCAACTTGTTTTAAACCTTGTTGATTTTCAATGTTCTAGACTCACGCCCTTTGCTTTTTCAACGGGAGTAGATGAATCATTACGTGGCACTATTAGTGAGCTTTTTGTTTTGGACGAAAACGGTGATTGAGTATCCAATCCCGTATAATGCTGAAAATATCCCCCATCCGGCAGAAGCTTCTAAATCAACTTCTGCAAACGCAGAGGCAAGAATGAGGCATAAAGGGAAAAACACCATTCCTATGATTGACATGGTTTTTACGACAGACATGTATAACTCCTTTTAAAAATTGTGTTTAACGACATCGCAGGTCTTAAAAAGACGCTTACTTGCAATAGAAGCATTTTTTAGACCTTAAATATCAAAATGATAACTATACAGGTCGAAATGCATCATTTATGGTGTGGTTTGTCTATAGCCAGTGCTTGAGAATTATCCAGTATTCAATGCCCTGGAGTTCTCAAGTGAATGATGATGAAGTGTTAAAAATGGGGATGGCCTTCGGCCGAGCGGTTAAGTTACGTCGTGTTGAGGTGGGGTTTAACCAAGAGGAACTAGCGGATAAAGCTGAACTTGCCAGATCATTTGTATCAAGTGTTGAGCGTGGTGTGGCTAAGGCATCTATCGCTTCAGTGTGGAAACTTGCCCAAGCGCTAAATTGTCACCCTTCAGACCTTTGGATTACGGCTGAAAGGCTTTATGGCACTAGAAGAGAAGATTAAAAATAAAAAACTTACTACCTAAGTCTGATGGTAGTTATGGTCTACTTAAATCTAGATCTGAAGCTATATTCGAGAAATAGGAAGGTATAAGGACAATAACCCCCTTCTAAGAGAAGGGGGCATTAAAACAAGGTTGATTACTTAATCGAATTGGCTACTTGCTCACCTGCTATTCGTCCAAATACTATGGTGTCAGCAATTGCATTCCCTGCCAATCTATTTGCACCATGAACTCCTCCTGTCACTTCTCCCGCAGCAAAGAGACCTTTTATTGGTAAGCCATTGTGATCGATGACTTCAGTTTTCGCGTTAATTTTTAAGCCTCCCATGGTGTGATGGACGGCGGGTTTAATTTTGACCGCATAAATTGGGTATTGAAGATCATCTGCCATATTTTTACGGCCAAAGTCTGCATCTTTTCCCTTCATTTTAAAATCGTTATAACGTTTAATTGCGTGGTCAAATTTTTGAGCATTCATTTTAGTTGCTTTAGCTATTTCATCTGCTGAGTTGCCTTTAAAAATAATACCTAAATCCAACATTCCACGTAGTTGGCCTAGTCTATCCAAGACGGTTTCATCAAAAACTAACCAAGCATCCTTACCTTCTTGTGCCCAAATACATTCAGACACCTTATCTCTTGGCCCCATTTCATCACAGAACCGGTCACCATCATTATTTAACATGATTGCTCCGGCACCTCGTGCAGTCCCTGAAATAACCATTTTCCCTGCTGCTGCCGTTGGAAAGGCTTGAATTTCTTTTATATCAACAACCTCTGCACCTGCTTTGGGGGCAAAAGTTAGCGCATCTCCTACGTTACCTGGATTGTTTGTTGCATCGACTCCTTTCAAATCTGGGCGATATTTTGCCACTAGTTCATTATTTCGAGCAAAACCGCCTGAAGCAATAATGACTGCTTTAGCTCCAAGTATATGTAGTTTCGAGTGTTTTCCTTGAACAAGGACGCCAGTGACAACCCCTTGTTTATCTTGTACTAGCTGGATGACTTTACTATTTGTACGCGTTTCAATCCCGAGTTTCTTTGCTGTTTCCTTTAGGGTGTTAACGATTTCAGGACCTGATTTCGCCCCACCTGTAGGCCTATGTAAACGCTCAGCATTATGCCCTCCAGCACTTGATGCAGACGTTAAATCTGCTCCCATTGCTTGTAGCCAATCAATCCCAGCGCTGCCGTTTTCTGTCAAGATTTTAACGAGATCGGGGTTGTTTATGTTATGTCCACCTTTCATTGTATCTTCGTACCACAGTGCCTTACTGTCAGGATAGTTTTTAAGGGCTTGTGTGATTGTTTCTGCGGCAGACATTCCGCCTGCGGCTAACATGCTATTCCCTCCTATATAGGGTTGCTTTTCAAGAATAACGACATCTGCAACACCATGTTGTCTCGCTGAAATAGCCGCAGCATGTCCTGCTGCACCTGCTCCAATAACAACAACTTGGTGTTGTTCAACTGGAGCTTTTGCAAGGGCTGTATCAATCATTTCTTGAGTAACTTTAGGGAATTGATAGCTATCAAGAATGGGCTTGTCATCAGAAAAGGGGATTTTGAACTCATTTTTAAAAGAGTCGTGACAAGTTTGGCAGACGAATACCGGTTGTTTATGGCCTGAGTGGCAACTAGTACATGACACATCAATAAGGTGGCTATGGTGTGGGGATAGTTTTGTTTTTGATTTAGTAGCTAATTTATCCATAGTATCATGACAATTTTCACAGGACTTATTTTCATAACTTTCTGCATCATCAACCTTTATAGGCTTTGTGTGACATGATTGGCAATTATTGCCATTATCAATATGGAATTCTGATAATGTTTGACCATAACTAAATGTTGATATAAAAAAAGCAGATATAGCTAACGGTAATAACTTGGTGTTAAACATTACTCTTACCTCTCTAGTGTTTTAATTCATTTTTATCATTGCTGCAGAGTTGCATGTTGACAAAGCAAAAAAATTAATTTGTCAGAATAGAAAAATTCACTTAACACAAGGAAATGGCATGAGAGTTATACCTCCGATAAAATCGATTATTTATTTTGAGGCCGCTGCTAGATTGCAAAGTTTTAAACTTGCCGCAATGGAACTGAATGTTACGCCTGGTGCAATTAGCCATCAGATAAGTACATTAGAAGATTTTATTGGTAAAAAAGTATTTGAAAGAGGTAGTAGGAAGATTACTCTAACCTATTGTGGTTTAAGATATTATTCTAGAATATCCTTGATTTTGCAAAATATGGAAGAAGCTACGGTTGACCTGGGTATTGAAGGGAGTAAGCCAAAAATCAAAATAGCTATACCTCCATCATTATTAAAGAATTGGCTTCTACCAAGGTTAGTAGATAACAAGCTAAAAGAGCTTAATCGTAGTGTTGAATTTATTGATACATTAGATTACCTTGAATTTTCTAAGTGTGATTTAGATCTGGCAATACGTTATGGCTACGACTCTTGGGATAATCTCTACTCAGTTTTTTTATTTCATGAAGAAATGATTCCGGTATGCCATCCTAATTATTTTAATTCTGATGTTCTTAGCTTTAATCAGGAGATTGTCGATAAACATACTTTGATTTTTACCAACAACCGTTTAGTTCAATGGGATATTGTCATGCAGTATTTTGGAGTAGAGCGAAAATCGAGCCAGAGTAAACTTATCTTTCAAAACTCTATTCAAGCAATAGAAGCTGCAATTCAAGGTGCTGGTATTGCTTATGTGAATCGAATTCTAGTCTCAAAAGAGTTGGCTAATGGACGTTTGATTAAGCCATTCGATATATATATGCCAAAACATAAATCTCCCGCGTATCATCTTGTTAGCACTTATGAGCATATGCAGGATGAATCAACATTTAAGCTATATCAAACAATTTTAGATTTCGCTAAATCAGTTAAGGCTCAATAATTTTTGATGTCATAATTTTGTTATTTTTGAGATTAGAACTCTAAGATATTTTGCATATAAGCGTGATCAAACTTGATCTAATGTTTAATGTACTTCGCAAAAAAGAACTTTTCAAAAGAGTGGGTAATCATATGTTTTTAATCGAAAGTTTTTAGAAAATCTATCACCATGTCCATTGGGCCGAGAAGACGCAAGCGGGTATAAGTTAAGTAACATACTGAAACTTTAAATTAATAATATGGTTAATGTAAATAACTGTTAATGATTCGTAGGTTTTTGTTTCCAAACATGGCTGAACTTTTTTGTCGGCAACCAGAATGGCATCATTTACAGACTAACCGTGCCTGAACCCCGCAATAAAACAACTAATTGGGAACAATATAACCAACCGTAGTTCGCTTATCTTCTGGATTGATGAGAAAATCAACGCCATCTGGCAAGCTAAAGTAGAGCAAGGCAGGAAAGGTCGCCGACGATTGTTTAGTCAGAGGCTATCCATCGCCACCACACTCATGATTAAGCTATTTTCGCCATGCCCCTGCGGGCGTTACATGGTTTTCGCTATTTCAGTAGGCTCAGGTGCCACTTTCTTGCTCGCATAATGCTTATATCTATTAACACGTTTAGACTGTCAAAATTGCCTTAAAAACTAAAATAAGTGGTGCCATTGCTCACTTAGGGATGAAGCAAGACAGACGATGTTTCAATACATCGAAATGTTCTACAATCCCGAAAATAGCCACACTAACAATGGTGAGTGTCGCCAACAGAGTATGAGCAGCAGTATTTTGAGAATTTAAGAAAGTGTCTAATTTTCTTAGGTCTTACCAGATGCAGTTGCCCCCGTTTGATAGACGTTTAGCGATTAATGCTCCAGCTGCTTTTCAAATTGTTCGAACAGAAAATCTAAAAATAATCGCAGTCGTTTGGGCTGATATTGGCGGCTAATGTATACCACGTTGAGGTCAGCACTTGAGACTGTGGTCGAGCTATTAAAGTTTTTCATATAGCCATTTAATACTGTTACTAGGCGTTGCTGATTAATGTCATTTTGCACATCGAGCAGTGATTTTAACGCGATCCCCGCGCCTTCTAATGCCCAGCAACGGATCACTTCGCCATCATCAGAAAACCGTTTTGGGGTGACAGTAACTGAGTTGCGGCCTTCTTGGTCTTGAAAGTGCCAAGTTTTGAGCTCTTCGTTACTGCGCAGCATAGCGAGGCAATCATGATGGTTGAGGTCTTGCGGTTTAACGGGTGTACCTTTCCGCGCAAGGTATTCTGGGGATGCGCACAGCACCCGTCGACTCCGCGCTAGCCGCCTTAAAATCAGATTACTGTCAGTTAAATCACCGTAGCGAATAACGACATCTATGCCCGATTCGGCAATATTAGACAGATTATCATTAAGGTACAGATAGGGAACGATATCGGGGTAGCGGTCAGTGAAGGCGGACAAAATCGGCAGTATATATTGTTTGCCTATATCTTTTGGCGCAGCAATTTTTAAGGTGCCTTTGACCTCTTTTACCCCATTCAGTAGCAAATTTTCGGTTTCTTTTACATTTTCGATAATCCCCAAGCATGCTTGGTGATACAGGGCCCCTGAGTCTGTGAGTGACAGATGTCGAGTACTTCGATTAAGCAGCTTAACCCCGTAGCGATCTTCAAGTGCTTGTAAGCGAGCCGTGACGGTCGCTGGAGAAAGTCCGAGCTCTCGGCCCGCCGCTGCCAACCCTTGATGTTTCACTATGCTGATAAACAGCGCCATATCTGAAAATTTATCCATTTTCACTTCTATTATTTGTCTGGGCTGAATAATGAATTCGTATATTAATCAATTATCAGAATTTGTCGAATGAATATACTGGCTCCACTAATCCATCAGCAGTGCAGAGAGCAGTCATATGAGCAGCCACATCAGTAATCAAATTAGCAATCAGAGCAATAGCGATAAAGCTGTGATTGTCATCATCGGCGGAACATCAGGAATAGGGGCTGCACTTGCTAGGCAGCTAACGATAGACAACCAGATTGTCCATGTCGCCAGTCGCCAAACAGGCGTAGATGTGGCGGACGAACAATCGGTAAATCGATTTTTTGAATCCATTGGTGCGTTCGATCACTTAGTGATCACCGCGGGTTCTTCTGCGCCTGCTGGCAAGGTCGTTGATGTCGATTTTCAACAAGCTAAAGCGGCTTTTGATACTAAGTTTTGGGGCTCAATCAATGCTACAAAACAGGCGGTTCGTTACATTAAACAAGGTGGTTCGATCACGCTAACCACTGGGATGCTGTCACGAAAAGTGGTCGCTAATACCTATGTTAAAAGCACAATGAACGCCGCCTTAGAAGCCTTTACTAAGGTGCTCGCTAAAGAGCTTGCCCCCATTAGAGTCAACGCTGTTAGCCCTGGATTAACAAGAACTGGGTCAATGCCTGCGCAAACGGCGATGTACGAACAAGCCAAAGCCACATTGCCTGTGGCAAAAGTGGGTGAGCCGAGAGATATCGCTATGGCCTATTACCTTGCCATGAATAACAGCTTTATGACTGGCGCCATTATTGATGTTGATGGTGGTGCGCTGATTAGTTAATGCGCTGAATAAATCGTGCTTTATACCCATTATTGCACCGAGCTGATAACACATCGCCGGTATGCTTCCTACACAAAATTTGAAATAAGCGAGATTACAATGAACAAGGAAAAAATGCCGTTACAAGTGTGGATACTAACGCTGGCAGCGTTTGCAATTGGCACCGCAGAGTTTGTGATAGCGGGTATCCTGCCACAAATTGCAATGTCTTTGTCGATTAGTGAAGGTCAGGCAGGGTATTTGATTAGCGCCTATGCATTGGCAATTGTGTTTGGTGGTCCTATCCTCACGATTTACTTAGCGCGGTTCAATAAAAAAACCGTACTGACCAGCTTAATGGTGCTGTTTATCTTGGGTAATTTACTGTCGGCATTTGCCCCCAATTACACCTTGCTGATGATTAGCCGAGTGATTACTGGCTTAGTTCAAGGTCCATTTTATGGCATAGGTGCCGTAGTGGCGACCAGTTTGGTATCAGATAAAATGGCCGGACGTGCTGTGGGTCAGATGTTTGCGGGCTTAACCTTAGCGAACGTATTGGGCGTACCAGGTGGCACTTGGATTGGCCTGCAATTTGGTTGGCAAACCACCTTTATCACAGTCGCTTTATTGGGCGTTATCTCAATCGTGTCTATCTTCAAGTTTATTAATGCGACCGGCCATAGTGAAGCGAAAAATGTTTCAGCTCAGCTGCGAGCATTTAAAAACCCTATGTTATTGATTAGTCTTGCTATCACTGTGTTTGCTTGGTCCGGTTTTATGACCGTTTACGGTTATATTGCGCCAATTGCGATGCACATTACGGGTTTTAGTGAACATGCTGTAACGTGGATTTTAGTTATCGTCGGCTTAGGTTTGATATTGGGTAACACTTTAGGCGGGCGCTCATCGGATAAAGACTTGCAGAAAGCGTCGATGTTTTGGGCGATAGCCATGATTGTGTCGCTGCTACTGGTTGGTTTCGCGCTGGATAGTCAAGTGATGTTTGTTATTGCCGTTTTTGTCTTTGGTGTCGCTTCGTTTGCTAATGTTCCAGCGATGCAGTTACGGGTAATGAATCATGGTGGTGAAGGGCAAGAGTTGGCAGCAACCGCTAATATTTCAGCCTTTAACCTAGCTAATGCGTTTGGTGGATTCTTAGGGGGGATGGTGCTGGATAGTCAGATGGGCGCAGGCATGATCCCTTATGCAGCAGTAATTATCCCTGTACTTGGTTTAGCGTTTATTTCAATAGTAAACAAACGTGAGACACGTGCCGCGAATACTGTCGCTGTGCCTTGTGTTTAAATTCTGATATAGGCTGCCATTTATTTTAGCCAAAATGCTCAATGTAACTCATTGAGCATTTTTATTTTAGGCTCAAATGTAGCTGACCTTTGTGATTCAGCAAGATAGAATAATCTATCGGCTATCTTGTTTAATTTGTATTCACGATCTCATCCTAGAGGATATGCCGTTAATTAAAGGATTAACATTGCCAGATATGGATGATAGAGATGTGGTTGCAGCGGCTTAAAAATGGCATGCATAGGCTATCATAACGTTTAATCTCAAAGATTTTCCTGCATTAGTAATTAATATTTTTGAACTTTCCGTTATCTGTTTCACAACGTGTTTAACTTGTACGTTATTCATACATAGACTTTTTGCCAATTTGTAAGTACATCAAAAGGTGACTCACATGAAAAGTATTGCTAAGCGATATATTCAGTGACGAACGGGCATCGTTGTGCGTGAATGCTTACGATAGCTGAACATCATGCTATCTACAGATCTCTAGCTCATTCATCTAATTTGTGATTATTTATGCAATTTCATATTCATAACAGCATCTAAACAGCTGTTTGCAGTCAATTGCTGATGAAGCACCTCAAATATGCACGTAAACACGTGATTTTTGCATGTTAATAACGATTAAATTGAAACTCTACGTGTATTCATTACAAACAGAAAATCAGTTATATTGTTTCTATACAAATTTATTAAGGGAATACAATGTCTGAATTTATAGAGATCTTAACTCATGCTCGTCGTTTAAAAGCTTCAGTTAAAGAGTTATCTGTGGCAGAGCTAAAAGATGTGTATGAAAAGTTAGGCAAGATCGTTGCGGAAAGAGAAGAAGAAGCGAATGCTGAAGCTGAAGCAAATGCTGAGCGTATCGCTAAAATTGCAGAACTTCAGAAAATGATTGAATCAGCTGGTTTATCACTTGATGATCTTGGCGGTGTTACTGCTAAAGTAAAAAGCGCAAGAGCACCACGTCCAGCTAAATATTCAATCGTAGTTGAAGGTGAAACTGTCACTTGGACAGGGCAAGGTAGAATGCCAACTGTTTTCAAACAACAAATTGAAAATGGCCGCTCAATCGAAGACTTTTTGATCTAAATTCTCCACCTATAGCAGAACAGACTAATGAAAGTTTGTTCTGCCCCATTCCTAGTTAGAGCAGTTACTCTGCAAATTATGACGCTTTGGAGTCTGCAATACGTGACGTTATAGCAGGCACCAATAATGCATTGCACGGAATCTACCGAAATTGAGTATAGAGGGTGTTCTCGACCAGTAATTTAATCTGCATCGTTATGCAAGTTTGCTGACAGTAAAACCTCACTAATAGTTAATGAATGTCTTCGAGGTCGGCTCTAAGGCGTTCATCTCAGATAAGGTCTGAATTTCTACGGGTAAGTCAGGCAAAAATAGATCTTGTTACAGTACACTAATTGAGATCATTGCTCACTTACTTTAGTTATTTACCAAGACAATATCCTTATTTGTATGTACTAAACAATCTGTCACCAGTATCGGGTCCCTTACCATCCGAAATGACCTGAACCTTTGCTCCTTCGTACTGGTTATTTGATACTCGTACAGTATATAAATCATAGCTCTCAAGTAGCTCAGTCGAAGAACTTGGGATCACTGTTGTAGCAAGTTTTACAGAGTTAGCATTTGGTAGTTGGTCAATCAAACTAAAAACACTTTTACCCGAATTTATTACTGCATCAACAATGATAATGTCTTTGTCTTTAACAATTTCTAGGTCTTCGTTAGAAACCTTATCATCATTGACGAAAATTATTGATATATTGCTACCTAGCTGTTCAAGCTTGTCTGCAATACCATTGCCAAAACACAAACCAGCCCGCATCAAAATCAATACAACATAGTTTTTATGCTGATTTGAAGATTTTGATATTGGTTCAGCAATGATCTCTCCTAACTGATAATGTGCGGTTCGAAGTTTGTAGCCCATCGACATTGAGCTGCTTTTACAAATCTCAATTAATTGTTTAACATTATTATTATGGCAGCTTTCATTTAATACATACATAATTATACTTCTTCTAGTTCACAGCATTTTTTGAGGTCATAAGACACCCCAACTTCAAACATTTTTTCGATATTTGTACACATCGATTCAGCTAAGTAAGACTCCACTGCTTTGTTTAACTTTTCGTGAGCAACCAAATACCCTTTATTTGCTGCTTCTAACATTGGTATGTCAATCATCGAATCACCAATAGCCACAACGTGTTTTCCTTTGTCCATTAGTAGATTCGCTATTTCTTTCTTGAACAATGGAGTAACAAGATACTCAATTTCTGATTTACAATTGTTTCCCAACAAAACGTCAAAAATTTGATATTTTTCGTTAACTAGACTCCAGATTTCGATTACACCTGACGTAACACCGATAACAATTGAGTCTTTCTTACTCGAAAAATAGTTTGATAAACTCTGGCTCAGCTTTATCTTTTGCAAAGTTTGATTTGCTGCTTCTCCCACTTTAATAGAGCTATTCTTTTTGTATAAATTCCAAACTTTAAAGAATTGGTATGACGTATACCTATCATTTCTAAATACAGACTTTAACTCTTCTTTTTTAATCCCTAAATGCCTACAAAAATCATAAGTCCCATCATTAATTGAAACTGTCTTATCACAATCAACAAGGATTATTTGATTTGATTTATCAAGTAATTCTTTATTTTTGGTATAAAAGTTTAGAGCTGAAGTTTGATTGCAAAGTTTTGAAGAATATGATTCCAACCAATAATAAATAAATTGAATGCTAGAATTAGTATCTTCATCTAAGATCACCAGCTCTTTTCTGTTGCTATTACATATCTTATTTAATTCACATTTTTCATATTTCTTCCAATTTCTAACTTGCTCTACAGTAATATCTAAATTTCTTTTATCTCCTGTGCTTTTTCTTGAAAAATCTACAATAATTTCTGATGGAGTATCCAAATAAAAGAAATGATCGTAAACATTTTCATCCTGTTCAGTGAAGACTACTTTGTAAAAGTCGCCATCTATAAAGGAATAATGACCATCTACTAGTACGAGATCGTATTCTAAATTTTTTTCATTCACGATCTCAGTAAATTTTTCTCGCAATATTCTTTTTCTTGATTCATCGAGACTTTTAAAGGGCTGTATGAACATATCTTGAGCAAGGGCATTCAATGTCTTTGAACCCTCAATATGAATAGCTGTTAACAATGTAGTTTCCTGTAAATAGGCTATTACATTCTTTATTAGATAGTCTTTACCAGATCTAGACACCCCATAGATAGCTAACTTCATCATTTAACCTCAACATATTTGTCGTAGTAACATTCACCGTCCTGTAGAGACTTCATCTTACCCATTTGAAACGCTAAACTTTCAAGGTCCATATCGAATGCACCATAATTGTAATCTTCATTTCCATAGAATCTGCCACACGGATAGATACCACGTTTAGTGATAAAAATATTGGTTCGACCTACTCCACAGAGTGTGCCATACATTGTACAGTCATATTTCTTTTTATTATTTTCATCAAGTTGACGTACTTCGAACTGGCTACCTCTAAAATCTTCAAGCAAAGATTGATATTCGTCCTTTGATATTGTCATACTTTGATCATGAGAATCAAATAGACGTGAGAATGTTACATCCTTAAAATTATTATCTTCAAGGTATGTTCTAAGTTTAGCTTTATTCAAAATGGTTTGGCTGTGCACTGTGCAGTTTATAGGTGGCTTATGACCAAATTTAGACTCATACTTTTTCACCCCACTAAAAACAACATTATATTTCTCTCGACCTAAATTATGAAGCTCTTCATAACCATCCAATGAGAAGCACATCTTTATCGAATCTTTGTGCTCCAAGAAAAAATCCAACATCTTTCCTGTTAATATAGTTCCATTTGTAATGGTATAAAATGCTAATCTATCAAGATTATTATTCTTTACATACTCGATAAGACCAACAATTTTTCTATACTGTAAAATAGGCTCACCAGAACCAACTATCCCAATTTTGAAGGTGGTTAAATTGTTAACTATTGCATAATCATTTAAGTTTTTTGCTATTTTTATTAGCTCATCAGTAGTAAACTCTTGTGGTATTCCACTTAACTTTCCATTATCTTCATTATGAAAATGGCAGTAAGCACATTTTAAGTTACATTGTTCTCCAAGAGATATACAAGCTCGATCAATCACTTCAAATTTCCTCTAAACAGTTCAAATATATCACTACTTTTCGGGTTGTTAGCATCTAAATAGTCAATTGCTCTTTTGTTATTTCTACACCGAATCATCAAATCAGTTCTTTCAATTAGCATTCTGACCATTTTTATATCGTGCTTAATACAAGCTTTCATCAAAGGTGTGTAACCGTTATTATCTTGTTGATTTGTACAGGAATCGTGAGACAAAAAGTAATCTGCCGCTTGTAAAAATCCGCTCCACGCAGCAATCATTAGAGGTGTATTGCCAGCATTCTTACCTCCACTCCCATAGTCAAGATCAGCCCCGTTTTCGACCAACAGCTTTATTATTTCCAATTCTTTAATCTGTGTTGCGTGATGGATAGCTGAGAATCGGTATTTGTGCTTATCCCTCACATCAAGATTGATTTCTTTTAGTGTGAGAAGGTATTTGATCATCGGTAGGTCACGATTTCTTACAGCACAAATCAATGGCGTTAAGCCACTATCAGGACTATGAAAATTGACATCAACGCCCTGCATATCGAAATCCATAGCTTGTTGAAGTCTCTTTAATTTGACTAAAGAACCAAACTCTATAGACCGTACAACATCATAATCGTTGTCTGCGGTGTGGAACTTCTCTATGTACATATTGGGAGTTATTGCTGTGAGATTTCTTGGTTCTCTAGTCAAGAACTGAAAGTAGATATCATCACTTAGCAAATACACATCATCGTAAGGGCAAGCTTTCGATCTCTTGATTGCTACATCAGCGATCTTTTCGTCATTGTTTCCATCTGTTTTAATGCTTCTTTCTATGCAGAATTTTGCTTTTTTCTCGGTAATAGATTTCATTACCAACCAAGCTTTTTGTTTTGTAGAAGGGTTGCCTCGGTCTTTCAGGTTATTCAATTCTGAAATGACTACTTCTGGTATCACGACTTCTTCAAAGAACTCTTCAAGCTCATCAATGATCGATGGTCTTTTGATCAATGCTGAAGTATCAACAACGATAACCTTTTTCTTGATTGAAGTATTTCCGACCAACTCATCTGTCGAAGTTTTGAATATTTTCGATAGTTTTAGCAACTGAGACGAAGATGGCTCGTTTTTCCCGTTTTCCCAATTTGATATCACAGGTCTAGCAACGTTAAGTTGCTCTGCAAGTTCTTTTTGAGAAAGCTTTTGCTCATCTCTAAATGTTTTAATGTTCTTTCCAATTAGTTCTGTCAGCATAATTTACACTCATATCCTTTGGCTATGCATTCAATGCCTCATGTGTATCGAAACATAACAGGGTGTTAATATGGGCACAAGAAGCAAGTTACTGATGTATAGATACATTACAGCGTGTAACTATGCGTGACACGCTTTAGGTTGAATAGCTAAAATATCTCGAACAGATACTGGTAAGCCTTTACAAGGCCATTGGAGGCTTCCATGTGTTGCATTCAACAATCCAGAGTTAAGAGGTTCAATCTAGAAGGAACCACATAAGTAATATTGGGAAGAATAATATTCAGTTACAGCAGGTCCAATCCGATTGTAACCTCGCTTTAGTGGATAAGCGCATCAAGAGCTAGTCGTGTTTTGCATGCTTTATCGAAAATTCTGCATCAAATGAACCTGACATCGCAGAACGAAGATGCGAGTTTCTGTCCATTTTCTATCATGAACGGGATTACCTGACATGGTGCCGTTTTGCTACTTGGAATACCAGAAGCTATCTGAATTGTAAATTCCGCCCGAAGCATCTAAATGGTTTTTGTCCCATAGTGAGTTGTGTGGTTTCGAGTGGAAAAAACTGTCAGTTTGTGTATGAGTTAGTACACCTGTAGTGGTTCTTTGTCTACTCACTAAGCACTTCAAATAAATTGCTTAAAAGGTCATTTCTTAGCCTTTGACCGTGGAATTTATAATTTTTCGAAGTAAAAGTAAGGGGCGACCATATGGTCGCCCCTTACTTATGCTGTGATTTAAAAACGAACTATTTTATTGAGCTACAAGTCTTAAATTTCTAGCATTGTGCGCAAGACTGACGTTCCCTTTAGCGGCTTCCACTATGTAGTTACTCCACCATGCCATCATTTCTCGTCGGCGCTCAAGGTAAATACTTCGGTTATAGGCACTGCGTACTTGGTTTTTATCCGTGTGAGCGAGCGCTGCTTCAATTACATCAGGATCAAAGCCCTGCTCATTGAGTGTGGTACTTGCTAGAGACCTAAAACCATGCGCTGTAGTTCTGTCTTTTAAGCCCATGCGTTTTAATGCAGCATTAGCCGTTTGTACATTGCTGTGAGTTTTTGGATCTCTATCAGCAGGGAAAATATATTCTCTGTGTCCTGATATAGGTTTAATTGCTTCTAGGAGGGCTAAAGTTTGTTCTGTTAGTGGGATCTGGTGATCTCGGCGCATTTTCATTCTTGCTGCGGGGATAAGCCAAATACGCTCATCAAAATTGATTTCATCCCAACGAGCTGCGGCGGCTTCATTTGGTCTAGTCATAGTGTGCAGTTGCCATTCAATTAAAAAGCGAGTCACTTTTTTAATACTTGCGTTGGCAATAGCTTGCATTAACTCAGGTAGCTCATCTGGCTTCAAGGCTGCTAAGTGTTCTTTACGAGGTTTTTTGAAAATAGCCTTAATACCTGATAGGGGATTTGCATGTATTAACCCTGTATTTACTGCATAGATCATCACTTCGTTTAACCTTTGAGTGAGTCGTTTTACTGTTTCTAAATTTCCTTTGGCTTCTATTGGTCTTAAGAATTCAATAACCATAGGTGCAGTAATTTGGCTTATTGGGATGTCTTTAAGTGAGGGTAGTAAGTGCAGCTTAAAAGAGCGCCAAGTGGCTGCTGCATGATCTTCTGTCACCTCATCTTTTTTCCGCTCAAACCACTCGGCAGCAATTTTACCAAAAGTATGTTCTATGATGGCTGCTTTAGCGGCAATCTGAGCTTCTCTATGGGCTTTAGGGTCTGTGCCATGGGCAATAAGAGTTCGAGCTTCTTGTGCGAGTTTACGAGCTGATAATAGTGAGATATCGGGATAAGAGCCTAGGCTAAGGTTTTGGCGTTTTTTCGTTATTGGATGTGAGTAGTTAAGCAGCCAGAGCTTTGAGCCATTAGGCTTAATTCTGATCTGTAGTCCGCCACCATCGGCAAGGTTGTACTCCTTATCTTTTGGTTTAGCAGTTTTGATCTCTGTATCAGATAACGGCTTAGCAAGTCTTGCCATAACAACACCTTAGCACCAGTATTTTGTTGATACTCAGTGTTACTAAAATCAATATTTACATAACTTATTGATCTAAAATAGATAACACCATTTTAGTAACACCGCACTTTAATGTTAAGTGCTGGTGTTACTTCTGATGTTACTAAAAAGCATGGATGTTACCAACCATTATTGGACGTCTATGGATAAGTTGTCTTGCTAAGTTATTGATTTTAGATTGTTTTAGGCAAGAAAAAAGACGTCCTGAGACGTCTTCGTTCTTATATTTGGTGGAGGCGGCGGGACTTGAACCCGCGTCCAGAAAACCTACATCCAAGGCGCTACATGCTTAGTCTTTCTATTGTTTAACCGTTTGAACTCCGAAAGACAGGATCCCAAACGGTGAGTCCGGTACTGTTTCGCGGTTCACCCCCGGACAGGGTTCCCTCGCTAGCACGATGTGAGATGACCATCAAATCCACTGCCCATGTGCGAAGCGTGTGGTAGATGGCTAGCGGCATTAAGCGGCTAGAGCGTAGTTATCGTCGTTTGCAACTATAACTTTGCGGCTTTTAACGAGGCCAACCGCCCCTCGGCATGCTCCCAGGGTTTCGTGAATCCTGTCGAATCCAGAATCGCCCCCAAGAAAGTTGATTGTAACTCGTAGCGTAAAGATAACCTAGTATCATTTGCTGCAAGTTCAATCGTTTGTTCATTATCCGCGCGTTTTTTCCTTTTTCATTACGCGGGCTTTTTCGACTTCCCATTCGCGCGCTTTAGTATCTTCACGCTTGTCGTGATCTTTTTTACCTTTACCTAGGCCGATTTCCACTTTGACCCAAGCCCCTTTACGCCAGTACATGGAGATAGGGATAATCGAGTAGCCTTGGCGTTCCACTAAACCTGCTAATTTGTCCAACTCTTTACGACTTAACAGTAATTTTTTGAGTCGTATAGGGTCGCACACCACATGGGTTGAAGCGGTATTGAGCGGAATAATGGTACAGCCGTGCATAAAGGCTTCGCCATTTTTTAAGAAGACGTAGCAGTCCGATAGGTTCACTTTGCCCATGCGGATAGACTTCACTTCCCATCCCATGAGGGACAGGCCGGCTTCCATTTTTTCTTCGAAACGGTATTCGAAGGTTGCGCGCTTATTACGTGCGATTGTCGCAGGCGCGGCTTTTTTTGAGTTTTTCTTTACCATAGTGGCGCCATTATACGCACGGTGAATCAATTTGAAATGGATATAAGGGTTTATTTGAGCTATTTCAAGCCCTCATTAGTTTGTTGCTGGTTTTTTATACGGTTTTGACTGTGTCATCATAGGGATGTGTGAGGGGTGCGTTTTTTAAGTATCGTGGTAGAATCCAAACCAATTTTGTTAGCTTCCCTAGAGATTAGGGCGCGCGGAGTTCGCTTGAGACAGCGTGTTTCCTTAGATTGAGAGTGCCAAGCTTTATGCCGCAAATTTCTCGAAGTGTGTTAGTTCGTTTTAGTGCGATGCAAATGTATGATTTAGTCAATGATGTTGAGTCGTACAAAGAGTTTTTACCCGGTTGTGTTGGCGGTAAAGTGCTTGAGTTTGATGGTAAAACCATGGTGGCCTCGGTCGATGTGAGTAAGGCGGGGATCCGTAAGACCTTTACCACGCGCAATCAGGTGGTGCCGGGAAAGAGTATCGAGTTAAGACTTGAAAATGGGCCTTTTAAACACTTATTCGGCCAGTGGCGTTTTACCGAGTTGACTGAAGATGCCTGTAAGGTGGAGTTCGATTTAAATTTCGAGTTTTCCAGCTCATTGGTCGATATGGCTTTTGGTAAAGTGTTTAATGATCTTATGGTGTCAATGGTGACGGCATTTACCAGCCGCGCTAAGGTAATTTACAGTGACAAATGAAGCAGATAAGTTCGTCGTCGATGTTATTTATGCGCTGCCGACTCAGCAGAAGGTGATTTCGGTTAGCGTATTGCCCGGCACGAGCGCGATTGACATAGTGCGTCAGAGCAATATGGTGAGTTTTTTCCCTGAGATTGATTTAGAAACGGTAAAGCTTGGGGTGTTTAGCAATGTGATTAAGCATGACCAAGTGATTTTACCTGGGCAGCGAGTGGAGATTTATCGCCCGTTGATTGCCGATCCTAAGGATGTGCGCCGTCGCCGTGCCGATAAGGCCAAGGATGAAGGTCGTGCCAATAAAGTGACCGGTGGACGGGTGTCTTAATCTGTCTGCAACACCAGCACAAAAAAAGCGCCATGGGCGCTTTTTGTTTTTAAGGCAAGTGTTAAACCAGTGTACTTACTTGATTGGCTTTTGAACTTGCGCTTCTGTTTGATTTTCTTTCACTAATGGCTTTTCGTCAGGGCGCTGTGCTGGCACCTGCGGCGCAGATTCTGCGGTGTTTACCATTGGTAACTTACTCTGCTCAAGCGGCGTATTAAACTCTGGGCTTAATTCATAGTCGCCCTTCACTAAGCTTAATTTGTTACCCGTAAAGTGCAGGATCAGTTCTTTGTGGGTAATGCTCGCATCACGGCCACTCTTATAGTGGTACACATAATACCAAGTGTCATCGGCAAAGCTGTCGCGCAATACTGGGCGACCAAGAATGTATTCGGCCTGCTCTTTGGTCATATCGATACGCAACTTTTCAACCTGTTGCGGTTCCATGTAGTTGCCTTGCGGAATATCGGGCTTATAGATCAGCCAATCAAACACGCTACAGGCACTGAGCGAAACTGAGAGCGCAATGGCACTCAGCAGGGTAAGACTTTGCTTTTTATTGATCATTGTATGCGCTACTTCTGAAAATCTGGCGGCCATCATACCCAAGCAGTCCCCCCTATGACAAGGGTAATTGGGCGTTGCGGCGCTTATCGTTGCAATTGTGTGAGTTTTCGACCTAAGCGGCTGGCTTTAGTTCGCTGTGTGTGAAGATTTTTATAATGAACACTGATTTACGTGGATTGTTACCTGTATCGCTTTTTGTTTTATATGTACCGTGTAGGGCGGTAATTAGGTCAGAAAATTTTACCAAATGCAGTATTGTGCTGTGGCATTGTTAGCTAAATGTGGGTAGAGTTGTGAAAGTTTTTTGTTTTGATGATCTTAGCGATGATATTGGTTTTAGAGAGCGTTATTTCAGCGCTTGAATTTATGTATTAATCCGCTGAGATCGCCTTTTTAGGAGAGACCATTGGGATCACTCGTTTGTGTGGGTACGGGGTTACAGCTCGCGGGGCAAATTAGCGTATTAAGCCGCAGCTATATTGAACATGCCGATATTGTATTTTCACTCTTACCCGACGGTTTTTCGCAGCGTTGGCTGACGAAGCTCAATCCCAATGTCATCAATTTGCAGCAGTTTTATGCGCAAAATGGTGAAGTTAAAAATCGCCGAGACACCTACGAGCAAATGGTCAATGCCATTCTAGATGCGGTGAGAGCGGGTAAAAAAACCGTGTGTGCACTCTATGGTCATCCGGGCGTGTTTGCCTGTGTATCCCATATGGCTATCACTCGCGCCAAGGCCGAAGGTTTTTCGGCCAAGATGGAGCCGGGGATTTCGGCCGAAGCTTGCCTGTGGGCCGACTTAGGGATTGACCCAGGCAACTCCGGGCATCAAAGCTTTGAAGCTAGCCAGTTTATGTTTTTCAACCATGTGCCCGATCCTACTACCCACTTATTACTCTGGCAAATCGCGATTGCGGGCGAACATACCTTAACCCAATTTCATACCTCGAGTGATAGGTTGCAGATCCTCGTGGAGCAGCTGAATCAATGGTATCCCCTCGACCATGAGGTGGTCATCTACGAAGCGGCTAATTTGCCAATCCAAGCCCCGCGTATCGAGCGTTTACCTTTAGCGAATTTACCCCAAGCACACTTAACACCGATTAGTACGTTGTTAATTCCGCCAGCAAAAAAGCTGGAGTACAACTATGCTATTTTGGCTAAGTTAGGGATCGGTCCCGAAGATTTGGGATAAATTGAAGTGTGATATTGAGTCATTATTAACAATAAGGAGAAAACATGTCTGCATTATCGGATTTTTTTACCCAGTTAGGCCAAGATGCGCAGTTAATGGAAGATTATAAGCAGAATCCCGAGGCGGTGATGCGTGCCCATGGGTTAACTGATGAAGAAATTAATGCTGTAATGACTGGTGATATGGAAAAGCTCAAAACGTTAAGTGGTGATAGTAGCTATCAATCTTACCTTGTTATTTCACATGGTAATGGTGATTAATTGAAGTTTTTTAGTGTTTTCATTTTGGCAATCTTGAGCATACTTTGTATGCCCTTGATTGCTTCAACTACAAATTATGATGAAACGCTAACTAAGATTGAAACATTACAACATTCTGATTTACCTGCTGCTATAAACCTAATTAAAACAATTGAATCTGAATTTGGTTCTATGTCTCGCTTACAGCAGGGACGAGTTTTGCTCTTTAAAGGTGCAGCTTCTATTTATTCAGGACAATATCAAACTGCTATTGAGTTATTGGGCCAAGCAGAAGCCTTACTCAAAGACTCTGAAATGTTATTTTCTGCATATAGTTATGAGGCAACAGCCTATATTGCTCTGCACCATTTCAATGATGCATTTAAAGTGATGGGAAAGAGTCTTGGGCTAATCGATCGAATTGATGATATTAACCTTAAGCGCGCTTCATATTTGCGTTTGGCTAGTTTATATACTGCGATGGGGGTCACTGAAGAGGTTGCTAAATATGCAGCTAAAGCGCTTGCTCTCGCCTCTCCAAGTGATGCTAAAGATGTTTGTATATCTAAACTATATTTATCCGTTCATCAGTTAGAGTCAAAGTCTTATTCGCAAGCATTTGATGAATTTAAGTTTACTCGTAGTTATTGTGAATCCAGTGGTTACCCACTAATTGCGAATATTGCATTAAAAGGTATGGGAGAATCGAGTCTTAGATTGAATGAGCCACAGCTTGCTATTTCTTACTTATTAGATTCTCTAAAGGGGTATGAATCATTTAATTTTGAGCTGGAGATTAATAGTGTACATGAGTTGCTCAGTGAAGCTTATTTGTTGTTGCAAGATTTTACGAAAGCTGAGTTACATGCTCAATATGTGATGAATCTTTTAGATGATTCTAGCAATACAGAGCTTAAGCACGGTGCATCAGGTGTACTCGCTAAGATTTATGCTCAAAAACAGCAATTTGAGCAAGCCTATGAATACTCCAGAAAAGAGCAGCATTATAATCAACTGATTTTTGATGAGTCGAGGATGAAAACCCTTGCTTATCAGGCGGCTAAGTTTAATGCCGATGAGCAGGCGCGTGAAATCAACTTGCTGAATAAAGAGCGTGAACTTTATATCGCCCAGCAAACGGTAAAAGAGCGTGAGTACACTAATATGCTGATGTTTATCACCATATTAGTTGGCGGGCTGTTTTTCCTTGCGATTTTGTTAGTCGTGGGCAATTTGCAAAAACGGCGTTTGATGCGCATGGCCAGAATGGATGCGCTGACGGGCGTGCTTAACCGTGGTGCAGGGCAAGATCTTGGCGAAAATCTGTTTGTGCAAGCCGCTGCCCGAGGGGGCGATTTTTGCGTGATTTTATTCGACTTAGATCATTTTAAACGGATTAATGATTCCTACGGCCATGGTACGGGTGACTGGGCGCTGAAAAAAGTCGTGGAAGTATTAAAACCCCATGTGCGCAATGGTGATGTGTTTGCCCGGATTGGCGGCGAAGAATTTGCGTTGTTTTTGCCCTATGCCAATGAGGAAAAGGGAATGGAAGTTGCCGAACAATGCCGAAGCCGAATCGAAGCCATTGATACGCATCTGTCGGGGCATAAATTTACTATCACCGCGAGCTTTGGGGTCAGCGGTATGACAACAGAAGACTTAAGCTTAGATCCTCTGCTGCACCGTGCCGATATGGCACTGTATGCCGCAAAATCCAATGGTCGTAACAGTGTATTCTGTTATGAGGACGCTTTAGCCTCCGATAAACGCGCCACCAATATTACCAGCCAGTTGGTAAGACCGTAGGGGGTAGAGTTGTATTGTCTGTGTAACTGACTGTTTAGGTTAATGTAACGCGGTTTTCTTCTTTCGCTTTTTCGCTTATTTCTTGCATTTTCTCGATGATTTTTAGGCCAATTTTTCACACTTTTTCCTGCCTAACTAGAGTATGATTGCCAGCGGTAGCCGAAGCTTTTTTCGCTTAAGGCCATACCCCTATTTTTGCCTTTCGTTAACGTTGTGGAGCCCTAATGGAAGAGTCGAGTCTGCTCACTTCTGTACTGTTATTTTTATTGGCCGCGGTGATTTTTGTGCCCTTGGGCAAACGTTTTGGCGCAGGACCGATTCTGTCTTATCTCGCTGCTGGGGTGATTTTAGGCCCCGGAGGCATGGCGCTGGTGTCTGATCCCGCCGCCGTGCTGCATTTTGCCGAGCTGGGTGTGGTACTGATGCTGTTTGTGCTTGGGCTTGAACTCAATCCGAGCAAGTTATGGGAGCTACGCAGTGCCATCTTTGGTCTCGGCAGTGGTCAGTTACTCCTTTCTTGGGCGGCAATAGGCGGTTTAGCCTGGGGATTTGGCTTATCCATTGAGGCAGCATTAGTGGTGGGCGCAGCGTTATCACTATCATCGACGGCTTTTGCGGTGCAGCTGATGAGCGAACATCGATTGCTGACCACTCCGCTTGGCCGCGATGCCTTTGGGGTGTTGTTAATGCAAGACCTCGCCGTGATCCCTATGTTGTTATTAACCGCTTATCTTGCACCTAATTCGGCCCAGATTGAGCACCATGCGGTGCCGTGGTATTGGACCTGTGTGGCCTTAGTGGGCTTTGTGTTGGTGGGCAAATATCTGTTGCCGCGGGTACTTAAACTTGTTGCCAGCAGTGGCGTTCGTGAAGTGTTAACCGCCTTTGCATTATTGTTGGTGATGGGCAGCGCCGAATTGATGGAGTGGCTAGGGTTGTCGGCGGGTATGGGCGCGTTTTTAGCCGGAATTATGCTGGCGAACTCCAGCTACCGACATCAGCTCGAAACCGATATTGAACCTTTTAAGGGCTTACTGCTTGGGCTGTTTTTTATGGCGGTCGGCATGAGTATGGATCTCAAGCTGTTTTTAACCGATCCCTTACTTATCCTCGCGATTTTGCTGGGCATGCTGCTGATTAAGACTCTCGTGCTAATGCTGCTTGGCCGTTTACGGCACCATACATGGCGCCCGAGTATTGCCCTAGGGCTTATCTTGGCAGAGGGCGGTGAGTTTGCCTTTGTGCTGCTATCGCAGGCGCAATTATCCAGCATAGTGGATGATAAAATCGCCCAAATCTTAGTGCTCGCCATCGGTTTATCCATGGCAGTCACACCGATGATTTTCACGCTTTTTAGAGTCACTAAACCTAAGGTGGTGGATACTCGTTTACCCGATACCATTAATGTGACTGAATCTGAGGTGGTGATCGCCGGATTTGGACGGGTGGGGCAGATCACTGGGCGGATTTTAGCGTCATCGGGTATTCCGTTTGTGGCCTTAGATAAGGATGCCAGCCATGTGGATGTGATCCGCAAATACGGTGGTGAGGTCTATTTTGGCGATGCCAGACGTTTAGATATGTTGATGTCGGCGGGGATTGCACGCTCGCGCCTGTTGCTGCTGGCTGTTGATAATGTTGAGGATTCGATTGAAATTGCCCAGCAGGTGAAAACCCATTTCCCCCATATCAATATCGTCGCTCGGGCGCGGGACCGTAACCATGCCTATCGATTAATGAGCCTTGGGGTGACCGATGTGTTCCGTGAAACCTTTGGTTCGGCTTTGTCTGCCAGTGAGAAGATTTTGCAGGGCTTAGGCTTATCACAGGTGCAGGCCAATGAAAGGGTGAAGATTTTTGCCGAGCACGATAAAAAGTTGGTGATAGATAGTGCCGCACACCAACATGATTTAGCCAAGCTGATTGATTTATCCAATAAGGGTAAAGCTGAGCTGGAGTCGCTGATGCGTGGCGACCGGGAGAATGTCAGTTAAGCCTGCCAGCTAAAACAACAAGAGAGCCGATGGGCTCTCTTGTTGTTTATGGGCTTAAGGAAAACGCTTAGAAGCTGTAGCTATATTGCAGCTTCACATTACGCTCTTCGCCCGGCATACCACCGAGGAACATCGCCTTGCTGTAATAATCTTTATTGA
Source organism: Shewanella sp. LZH-2 (assembly GCF_016859145.1). Lineage (NCBI taxonomy): Bacteria > Pseudomonadati > Pseudomonadota > Gammaproteobacteria > Alteromonadales > Shewanellaceae > Shewanella > Shewanella sp. LZH-2. Next base: position 3,183,511 of record NZ_CP069350.1, on the reverse strand, counting down.
ATAGGTTGTTGATATTCAATTGTAACTTCCAAGAGTCGGTGGCGTAGCTGATGGCAGAGTCCACTAAGGTGTAGCTCGGCACATATCCATCAGGGATGCCAAAGTCTGTTGAGTGCGTGCTTCTATCATCCACATACTTGGCGCCTAAACTCAGCTCAATAGGGCTGGATAAGGCAAACCAGTCTGCACCATAGGTCACCCAAGCACTGGCGGTCACATAGGGTACCCCTTTTTGGCGGCTGTTGTAGGTTAAACTATTTGGGTTTTGTTTATCCCTTGCATCTTGGTACATGCCATTAAAGTTAACTCGCCACTGATCATTTAGGTGGGCATTAAGATCTAACTCGACTCCTTTGGTATCTTCGCTGCCATCGTAAAAGTACACGGGTACCTCAGCACCTGACACACCAGCGTTATAGTCTGGGTTGTTGTAAGGCACATTCGTGCGTGAGCTTTTAAAGAACACCAGCGATGCTAGCATCTGATCGTCAAAGGCTTTAAAGCGCATACCGAGATCGTTACTGACGGATTCTGAGTCTTCGCGGTCGGTATTTTCCCCAGTGATTGAGCCTAAAATGCTATAGGCGGTGCGGCCCTTTGAGTGATTAACGAAAAACGATAAATCATCAATGGGCATATAAGTTAAGCCCAAGTTGTAGGTCACACCGTTATCTTTACTATCTTCCTCGGGGGTCGGGCTCGCTTGACTTGCGCTATAACGCGCATCGAGACCTAAATGCTCATAGCTTTGTTTGATTTCGTTAAAGGCCACGCCAACACGGGTGGTAAAGCCATAACCTAAATAACCCACATGCTGCACGCCTAGACCCCAAGCGCTGACTTTTTTATTGTAGTTGGCGGTTTTGAGTGGATCGTAGTCCTCAAATTTACCCGTTCCCCAGTTTGGATTGCGAATATCGTAAATGTACGGTAGCGAACCACGGTAAATCACTTCACCTTGTTTGTTTTTAATGACTTGATCTGCATCGTAAATTGAGAATTGCTCGAGGCGAATATCGCGGTCTTCGTAGTTAGCGTTCACCAGTAATTCATTGTCGATATTGCCGATTTGGAAGTCGTAACGTAGATCAGCAAAATACTGCCATGAGGTTTCTTCGGCATCGAGTTGGCGGTATTCCTGACGTCTGGCGGCAAAGGGATAGAGCATGCCATTTTCAACCAGTGGCGCGCGGGGATCCTGGTTAATCACATCAGTCGATACGCCACCAATCTTGATGTTTCGTTTCCAGTACACATAGTTGTAAGCCCCTGTTTGACGGGCAAAACCTGTGGTGTAGTCGCGATATTGCAACTGCTGATTGAGGAACAGATTATCGGTAAAGTAGATATTGTGGGTCAGCTTGAACCTTAATTCTTCACCTTCATTATCTTTTGCCATGGGAGAAATTAATCCCGCGTCACCAAAGGAATAAGGAGTTAAACCATCACCACTGGCGAGTGACGCCGCTAATTGCTGACGCTGCTCGTCGGTTAGCTGTATGCCTTGACCCTTAGGATCGTTAATCAAATCTTGCCAAGTGACTTCGCCCGCGGTTTTGCCGCCGACTGAATCGGCATTGTAGATACGTATTGGATGGCCGATAGAGTCAACGGCAATGGCGTCTTTGATATATGCGCCGGATAGCATCAGATCTTGGCTATCACTTAATACCCATTTAAGTGAGCCGAACACTTCATCACGGTCGGCGCCTAAATCACGGTAGCCTTCACTGCGGGCGGTTTTGGCAACTAAACGATAAGCAAGATCATCGGTAATTCCACCCGTGCTATCGATGGCTAGCGAGTAGGTATCCCACTGGCCAACTTCAGTGGTGAATTTGTGTTTGGACTCAAATTGCGGTTTCTTTTCAATCAGGTTGATCACACCGCCCGCGCTGCCCATGCCGTAGAGTCCTGTTGCTGGGCCTTTTAAGACCTCTACGGATTCCACATTGGTTAAAGAGCGAGTGGGGTTAAAGGTGTTACCAAGGCCAGCTCCGCCATACATGCCGTCATAGGTGTAGTTTGCACCGAGGCCGCGAATCACCAAGTTATCCCCAATGCCGTAGTTATTGCCTGCTTGAGTCACCCCGCTGATATTACGAATTAAGTCTTGAAGATTGTCGACTCCTTGGCTGTTAATCAGCTCTTGGTCAACGATAACTACCGCCGCAGGGGTTTCCATCAAGGACATATCTGACTTAGTCGCAAGCCCAGAGTTTTTCACTACGGAGTTTTGTCTGCCGTATACCGTTATGCGTTCGATGTTTTGATCGCGAGCAGAAGGTGTGTCATCGGCAAAAGCGGTATGTGGTAAAGCACTGAGGCAGGCGAGTGCAATAAGTGATAAGCGAAATATAGGTTGTGATACTGACATATAAAGTTCCCCCAAACAGAATGGTCGCGAATGATAATGATTTTCATAACCATTGCAACCTTTGATTGATAGGTCTTGGGAGTTAAATGTTTGTCATCTTTACGTATGATTAACGGTTTGTGGATTAATCCTGTGGTGAGTTTTGCCGCCACTAGGCGCGCAACTTGAAGCAACTCTTAGTCAGATTTCTAATTTGTTTCATTTTTTTTATAAAAAAGTGATTTATTTTTTGGGTTAACCACATCTACTCGGCTTTTTGATCGAGAAACATAACCCGTGATCCCTATCACTCTCATCCTATCCTAGTGACTGTTTACGTAAACGTAATATTTAAACGAGTGTTTAAACTTTTGCAGTGTTTCAATTTTGTTAACTGGTTATTTTTATTGGTTTTACTCGCTTTCCTTAAGGTGGAGTTCAAAACGCTGTCTGTTTTCTACTTAGGTCGAATAAGGTAAAAGTGGTGTATATATTAATTTTCATTATGTAATTTAATTACGTATAAAATTACAATGCGCTTAAAGTGGTAAAGTTGTCAGACAAATTTCACCACTACCAAAATAGTAATTATCGCTTTAATGTAAAGTAATTTTAAATCATATGTTTATATTTTAAAAGTTACTTTGGTCAGACCAATTTTGTCACGGTTTTTGGTCAAATTTTTTAGCTGTCATGACACTTTTGGATAGTTGCAAATACAAATGTTTGTCTGTAAGTTTTGGTTCTAAACGAACATTTGAATGTTTTTCGGTGAATGTTTGTACATGTTACCCATGTCTTTACTGGTAATGAGTCGTAAACGAGCAAGAGTTTTGCCTCTTGGGAGGGTGAGAAGATGACGGAACAAACTTTAAGTGAGCAGCAATTGAATTCGGCACAGAATAAGACCACTGCGAATGGCGCGCTGACCATAGTGGGAAATACTATCCCTGGCCAAGAAGTGATTTTTACCGAAGGTGCGCTGGCGTTGCTTGAGTCACTTTGCCGGGAATTTGCGGCTGAAGTGCCCACCTTACTCGCCAAACGTAAAGACAGACAGATGCGTATCGATAAAGGGGCTTTGCCAGACTTTTTACCTGAAACTCGCGCTATTCGTGACGGCGCATGGAAGATCCGCGGTATTCCGAACGACCTACTTGACCGCCGTGTCGAAATCACCGGTCCCGTTGAACGTAAGATGGTGATCAATGCACTTAATGCCAATGCCAAAGTGTTTATGGCGGATTTTGAAGACTCCTTAGCACCGAGCTGGCAAAAAGTAGTGGAAGGTCAGATTAACCTGCGTGATGCGGTGCGTGGTGAAATTGAATACACAGCGCCTGAAACCGGTAAACACTACAAGTTAGGCCCAAATCCTGCGGTATTGATCTGCCGCGTGCGTGGCCTGCACTTAAAAGAGAAGCATGTTGAATTTAACCAGCAGTCCATTCCCGGCGCGTTATTCGACTTTGCGATGTACTTTTACCATAACTATCGTCAATTGCTGGCGAAGGGCAGTGGTCCTTACTTCTACATCCCTAAACTTGAGAGTCATATCGAGGCGCGCTGGTGGGCAAAAGTGTTTGCTTTTGTTGAAGAAAGATTCTGCCTGCAGCCTGGCACCATCAAATGTACTTGTTTGATTGAGACGCTGCCTGCGGTGTTTGAAATGGACGAAATTCTCTATGAATTACGCTCAAACATCGTCGCACTGAACTGTGGTCGCTGGGACTATATCTTTAGTTATATCAAAACATTAAAGCGCCATAGCGACCGCGTGTTACCTGACCGCCAAGCGGTGACTATGGATACGCCTTTCTTAAGTGCCTATTCAAGACTGCTGATCAAAACCTGCCATAAACGTGGCGCGTTAGCGATGGGCGGCATGGCTGCCTTTATTCCAGCAAAAGATCCTGCGCAGAACGAAGCTGTGTTGCAGCGGGTTCGAAAGGATAAAGAGCTCGAAGCCCGTAATGGCCACGATGGTACTTGGGTGGCGCATCCCGGTCTTGCGGATACGGCCATGGGGATTTTTAACGAGTATATCGGCCAAGACCATCAAAACCAATTACACATTACCCGCGATGTGGATGCACCGATTCTCGCCGCTGAGTTATTAAAGCCCTGTGATGGCGAGCGCACTGAGCAAGGGATGCGCCTGAATATTCGTATTGCTCTGCAATACCTTGAGGCGTGGATCAGTGGCAACGGTTGTGTGCCGATTTATGGATTAATGGAAGATGCGGCAACCGCTGAAATCTCCCGCGCCTCGATTTGGCAATGGATCCAACATGGCAAGTCACTCTCCAACGGCAAACCTGTCACGAAACAATTGTTTAAAGACATGCTGGTGGAAGAGTTAGCAAACGTGAAAAAAGAAGTGGGCAGTGACAGATTCACCCACGGCAAATTTACCCAAGCGGCGGTATTGCTTGAGGATATTACCACTTCGGATGAGTTGGTCGACTTCTTAACCTTACCCGGTTACGAGATGCTAACTGCTTAATTATAAATGCGTTAACACTTAATGCGTCCTATGGAATGCGTTATGGCGGTGAAACCGTCAATTAAACCAATGGGCAGGGTGACGCGGTGGGGCAGCGTCACTTGCTACAACATCATACAGAAAGGAGTGACACTATGACTAAGGCAACACAGACTTCACGTCAGGCGCAGATTGACGCGATCAAAAAAGATTGGGCAGAGAATCCACGTTGGAAAAATGTTCGTCGCCCATACACTGCAGAAGAAGTCGTGGCACTTCGTGGTTCAATTGTTCCAGAGAACACCATTGCCAAACGCGGCGCTGCTAAACTGTGGGATTTAGTCAACGGTGGCGCAAAAAAAGGTTATGTGAACTCGTTAGGTGCACTGACTGGCGGCCAAGCGGTACAACAAGCTAAAGCCGGTATCGAAGCGATTTATCTGTCTGGTTGGCAAGTGGCGGCCGATGCTAACTTAGCGGGCACTATGTACCCAGACCAATCTTTATACCCAGCTAACTCGGTTCCAGCGGTCGTTTCACGTATTAACAACTCTTTCCGCCGTGCTGACCAAATTCAGTGGAGCAATGGGGTTAATCCGGAAGATGAAAACTTTGTCGATTATTTCCTACCCATTATTGCCGATGCTGAAGCCGGTTTTGGTGGCGTACTGAATGCGTTCGAGTTGATGAAGTCAATGATCGACGCGGGCGCTGCTGGTGTGCACTTTGAAGACCAATTAGCGTCAGTGAAAAAGTGCGGCCATATGGGCGGTAAAGTATTAGTGCCAACCCAAGAAGCGGTACAAAAACTGGTTGCAGCACGTCTGGCTGCAGACGTAAGCGGTGTTGAAACCTTAGTTATCGCTCGTACCGATGCGAACGCGGCGGATTTATTGACCTCTGATTGCGATCCGTACGATCGTGACTTTGTGACTGGCGAGCGTACCAATGAAGGTTTTTATCGCGTTAACGCAGGTCTCGACCAAGCGATTTCTCGCGGTCTAGCCTACGCACCTTATGCGGATTTAATTTGGTGTGAAACCGCTAAGCCTGACTTAGAAGAAGCACGCCGCTTTGCTGAGGCAATCCATGCTCAGTACCCAGACCAATTACTGGCCTATAACTGCTCACCTTCGTTCAACTGGAAGAAAAATCTGGACGATGCAACGATTGCCCGTTTCCAACAAGCGCTATCGGACATGGGCTACAAGTACCAATTCATCACCTTAGCGGGTATCCACAACATGTGGTACAACATGTTTGACCTAGCTTACGATTACGCTCGTGGTGAAGGTATGAAGCATTATGTTGAGAAAGTTCAAGAAGTTGAGTTTGCGGCAGCGAAGAAAGGTTACACCTTCGTGGCGCATCAACAGGAAGTGGGCACAGGTTATTTCGACCAAGTGACTACGGTTATCCAAGGTGGTCATTCATCAGTGACTGCGCTGACTGGCTCGACTGAAGAAGAGCAGTTTTAAGCGAAGTCTGTTGTATCGCGAATAGGTTCTACCCGTAAGATGTTGTACCCGTAAACCCTGTGTTTAGCTGCATTGCAGCTGTTGTCCCCCGTGCAGTTCGCCTACATGTGCTGCACGGGTTTTTAAGTCAACTCTTGTGACTTAACTTCCCACCCAGTCAATACTTTGCTTGCCTGTGCTTGGCGACTCTCTGAGTCGCTATTTTTTTATCTAACTTATTATTCTGGTGCAACTCTGACTCGAGTTGGTGCAATTTTTTAACCGTTTTACAAAGACTTAATGCTATCTCATTGTTATTCAATGGCTATTTATCTTGGCCTAAATAATGCTGTGAATTGGCCGTAAAACTTGGCATTCACAGTGAGGTCACCGTCATGAAATATTACAGTCGTCGTTTAGTCAAACCTGAACATTTAAATCCTGCAAATACCCTATTTGGCGGCCAGTTATTGAGTTGGATTGACGAGGAGGCGGCTATCTTTGCTGCATGCCAGATGAAAAGCACCAGCCATGTGACTAAGCTGATTTCTGAAATCAATTTTATGACGCCGGCGCGCCAAGGGGATGTGTTGGAATTTGGCTTGGAGCTTGTCAGCCTCGGGCACAGTTCCATTACGGTCAGTTGCCAAGTGCGTAATAAGATGACGCAGGCGCCAGTGGTGAGTATCGATAAGATGGTGTTTGTAAATGTGAATGCGCAGGGATTACCGGTTCCCCATGGTATTCGTGCTAATGCGGCCTAAGGATTGAGCTCCGATAAAGCAGAGTGACGCACGGGCGTCACTCTGAGTCTTTAGTAAGATCTTCTTTGACCGATTTCACTGCATCTCTTGAAGCATGACCAATGGCTTTGGTGGTGTCGCGGGTGGCGTGACCAATCTCTTTAGTGACATCCTTAGTGGTGGTGCCGATAGCGCGCCCCGCATCCTTTAAATCGGCGCAGGCTGTGGTGGCTAGTAGCAGTGGCAGTATGAGGAGTGTTGCTTTTTTCATGGTTATTCATCCTGAAAACTAACGGTTGCCTCGCAAGATACCAAATAGTTACGTAAAACGCCTTAATAATCTTGCTAATGCAATTTGAGATGGGGATGAATAATGCGACTAATACCTTTAGCAAACATTAAAAGGCTGCCTTTTACCACACCGTGCAGTTCAATTAAATGTCGCCGATAGAGAGAAGTGTATACAAAGCGAGCGATTTTACCTTCGACCATCACTCCACCGCCGATAAATGACAGCAAGTTGCCCACAGTATGAAACTTCGACAAGTTAACAAGCGACCCCAGATCTTTATAAACATACAGATGACGGGCGTCTTGTCCTGCAAGCAGTAGCATAATATTGTCGGCCGTCATGAGTGCCATTTGCCGTGCTGATTGCCCCCTTGGTGGAACAAAAGTACCGTTGGGTTGTGGGCAAGCAGCACAGTCACCGATTGCAAAAATATGCGGGTCGCGGCTGGTTTGCATATTCTGTTTTACCACCAACTGGTTGATATGGTTGGTTTCTAGTCCACCAATTTCCTTCAGAAAATCCGGTGCCTTTACCCCTGTAGACCAGATCACTAAATCGGCGGGGATCATCTGCCCATCTGTTGTGGTCAGCCCCGTTTCATCCACCTGATTAATTCGTGTTTCAGTCATGACCTTAACGCCGAGCGCGGCTAATTCTTTGGTCACTGAGTCTGAAATTTCGCGCTTTTCTACTTTAGGTAAAATCCGTTTATCAGCTTCAATGAGGGTGACCTCCAAAAGACGTGAATCGATGTTATAGCCAAATCCGCGCAACTGATCCACGGCATGGTGCATTTCCGCAGACATTTCTACTCCAGTGGCCCCTGCACCTACAACAGCAATTTTAATTTTATCGGCCAGCAGGCTATGGCTGGCATAACGGAGAAACTTATTCAGCAAAATTTTGCGGATTGCCATTGCTTGCTCTGTATTATCAAGAAATTGGCAATGTTCACGTACGCCTGGAATGTTAAAGTCATTAGCGATGCTGCCAATGGCGACCACTAAATAGTCATAATCAATATGACGAGATGGGAGTAGTACATCACCTTTATCATCACAAATCGCTGACAGCACTACTTGTTTGTTTTGTCTATCTATATCCGTCATAGCGCCCTGTTGAAAGTGATAGCCATGGGCGGCTGCATGGCTTCGATAGCTTAAAGCGTCGATACCAACATCGAGTGCGCCAGTCGCAACCTCATGCAGTAGTGGCTTCCAAATATGGCTTTCAGCACAATCGATTAACGTTATCTTTGCTTTTCTTTTGCGCCCCAGTTTGTGGCCTAATTTAGTCGCAATCTCCATCCCGCCAGCACCACCACCCACGATAACAATGTTTGCTATAGCCATGCTGATTATTCCTATTCGTTGTGTTGTTAGATTGTGCAGAGGGTAAGGTTGTGAAACAAAATATTAACCTTAGCTTTATGTCTCAAGCAATGAGGCCATATGTAGGGAAGTGAGTCAGGAATAATGATTATTTATTGATTTTATTAGTCTTATTTTTTATGGGTGTTGAATGTATGATTATGCTGATCGCAAATTGTGATATGTGTCGTGTCACTTTTTGGTGAAATGTGCGCTGGCTCACCTGTTTGTGTCGGGAGAGTTCTTTTAACTGAAACGCTTTATGCCGCTTGTGAGCACCATCGTCATCAGTTAACTAAATCCTAGGGCGCATTGATGTATCGAGATTACATTTCATTCCGACAAGCTAGTGCTCGCGAAACGAAGAATAATGCGTAGTTATTCTACTCAAATGACATGCGGCTCTTAATGACAGAAAGTAAGAGCATGTGCTTGTCTGACGAACTCTTCCGGCAGCGTTTCTGCTGCGTTATTGTCCGTTTATGTAGGATGACTACAAGCACGGATTTTGCCTTGTATAAACACTGGCCAAATTGCTCCAAAACTGAAACGTCAACACGCCCTAGGCATGAGATCACAATTGCTTGCTGCAGCTTTGACTAAAGTACTTAACAAAAAGGCCAAACGTTGGTTTGGCCTTTGGGATAATTGGGCATTTGACGCTACATGCCCACGGCGAATGGTGTTCTATGCCTGTTCTAGCTTGGCTAAACGTTGCTGATAGTCTTGGATTAGGTGCTGCATAATTTCTTCAGGAGCGGCCTTGTCGCAACAGGTATCGAGGAAAATTTTAAAGGTGACGAGCGCATGACCATCATTTTTAAGTCTATCGCTTTGCATCGAAAAATAGGCTTCTTCATTTTCGGCTTTGCGGACGACAAACTTACTGGTTTCAAAGGATTTAGTGCCTGAGAGTTCATGCCATTTGGTGATACGGTTTAATGCAATTTCACTCGATTGGTTTAATTCAATGTGGTTTAACCAACTTGCGGTATGTTCGGGATCTTTGTAATGCGGACATCTAACTGTGTAGTTATATACATGAGTAATTGCTGTCATAGCGTACCTACCTGTAGAGGATGTTGCTGCCATCATAGGCATCGTTTTTGAATTCGGTCAATCATTAATTACGCTGATACCGTCCTAGATAAATCACCGTTTTTACAAGTGTTTTTATATAAAAATGAGCGAGTTAATTTATTTGCCATAGCTGTTATTTAGCATGAGTTTTTAACGAATAACTTTGGGCTATCTCTCAGTTTTGCATTCAAATTCGTTTTTGCTTAACTACTGCGCAATAAAGCACCAATTAATGATAGGTATAAAAATGTTTTGATGAGTATGCTATTTAACATTAGCAAAATATGAGGGAAGTGCATGGTTGATGAGGGCTTGAATGGACAGAGGCCCGTTCCTTAAAACGGGCCTCTCAGCTGGCTTCATCTTTTGCAGGGAAAAAGCGAACTGGAGCCAGTCTAGCGGATTTGTAACAGCATGTAACCCACCAAGATCACGTTTTTGCGCTATTTGATGGAATTTTCGATCTGCGCGATCTCAATTGCCGAAGATTAAGACGTTACGGCGGTTTTTGCTGTGATCATGTGGTGTTAAAGGTGTCTTTGATGCATAAAAAGAAAGGCCCAAACAAGGGAACTTGTTTAGGCCGATTCTATGTCGTTAGCTTGCGCTAGCCGAACAACATCCTGTCAATTGGCGCGCTGATAAGCGTTAGAGCTTGTATGACTTATAACGCATTCGTGAAGATCTGGCAGATCTCTTCATGGGTTGCCTGTTTAGGGTTAGTGAAACCACAGGCATCCTTCAAGGCGTTTTCAGCCAGCGTTGGAATATCTTCTGCTTTAACCCCGAGTAACGTCAGGTTTTCTGGAATATTTACCGCAACGGATAGGGCTTTAATCGCGGTGATTGCAGCCGCAGCACCTTGCTCATCCGTCATATTGGCAACATCGACACCCATCGCTTTGGCGATATCTTTTAAGCGATGCGGTACCACTTTAGCGTTGTATTCTTGCACATGGGGTAATAAGAGGGCGTTACACACACCGTGGGGCAGATCGTAGAAACCGCCTAATTGGTGTGCCATGGCATGCACATAACCTAAGCTGGCGTTGTTAAAGGCCATACCCGCTAAGAATTGCGCATAGGCCATTTGCTCACGGGCCTCGATATCTTGGCCTTGTTTTACCGCATTCACTAAGTTGCCCTGGATAAGCTCAATGGCCTTAATGGCGCAGGCATCGGTAATGGGGTTTGCAGCGATAGACACATAGGCTTCAACCGCGTGGGTCAGCGCGTCCATGCCCGTTGCAGCAGTGAGGCTTGCTGGTTTTTTCAGCATCAGCTCTGGGTCATTCACAGACAGTAATGGGGTGGTGTGTTTATCGACAATTGCCATTTTGATATGGCGAGCTTCGTCAGTGATGATACAAAAACGGGTCATTTCACTGGCGGTGCCGGCGGTGGTGTTAATGGCTACTAATGGCAGTTGTGGCTTAGCGGATTGGTCTAAGCCTTCGTAGTCTTTGATGCTGCCACCGTTGGTTGCCACAAGAGCGATACCTTTAGCGCAATCGTGTGGTGAGCCGCCACCGAGTGAAATCACAAAATCGCATTGATTGGCTTTTAACAGCGCAAGACCGGCTTCAACGTTCCCAACCGTTGGGTTAGGTTGTACGCCATCAAACACGGTTGAGGTAATACCATTTTGGCCGAGTTTTTCGACAACTTCACCGACTAGACCAATATTGACTAAAGGTTTATCCGTCACAATTAGCGCGTGTTTAAAGCCTAAGGTTTTGATATCACCAATAGCATCATCTACTGCGCCTTTGCCTAATACGTTGACGGAAGGAATAAAAAATTTAGCAGCCATATATCCACCTATTTGCTTGTATATTAAATTTGTTTCTTTCTGGTGACCAAACTACCAATTAAGGGGTAGCCAAGTTGTGATCTAGATCGGTTTAGATAGATTCCTGAGGTGAAATTCGCACTAAAGTTGGAACTAGATAACTAAATAATGAATTTTTATGACAGAGATTAAGGGCTGCATACGCTATGTTTTTTAACGTTTTTTTCAGCTTTTGCTTGTTTAGTTAAACTCAGATTATTACGCGATAAAATTGCCCGCCAAGGTGAGTTGTGGTTGAGTTTCTGGTAAGGTGCGGCCGTTGAGTTGATGAGGAGTATGTGAAGTACGATGGAAAAATATGAACAACTGCTGATTTCACTGCGCCGCGTGATCCGCGCTATCGACATTCATTCGCGGCAACTCAATAAGCATTCCGGCTTGACGGGACCACAGTTGATGGTGATGCAGAAGATTGCCCAACTCGGCGCTCCCTTAGCCAAGCAGGTGGCCGAAGAAATCACCCTCAGCCCAGCCACTGTGACAACAATTATTGATAGGCTCGAAGGGCGGGGATTAGTGATCCGCAAACGCAGCGAGTCCGATAAGCGTAAAGTCCATCTGTATTTAAGTGAGGCGGGCCACGCATTATTGCAGGAATCGCCTAAACCGCTTCAAGAACACTTTATTAAGCAATATCAAAATCTTGAAGAGTGGGAGCAGAGTCAGCTGCTTTCATCGGTGGAGCGCATTGCGGCCATGATGGATGCCGATAAAATCGACGCAGCACCTATGTTGTTAGTGGGTAAAATTCAAGGGGATGAATAATCTCCTTGGGCCGAGAATAATAAAAAGCACTGATAAATCAGTGCTTTTTATTTAACCCCGAGTATTTATCAAGCTTTGGGGCAGTTGGTTTCTGTCACACTATTAATCAAAATCTCAGTCACTGGTGTGTCGTTAAAACCGTTACTGGTTTTGGTCGGCACAATGCTTATCTGATCGACCACATCCATCCCTTCGATGACTTTACCAAACACAGCATAACCATAGCTGCTCGCCGAAGCATCGAGCTGGGGATTATCTAACACATTGATAAAGAACTGTGATGTTGCTGAGTCTGACACTGTGGTACGCGCCATCGCGATAGTGCCCCGTTTGTTACTGATACCGACCGCGGCCTCGTTTTTAATCGGCGAGCTCGTTGGCTTGCTCTGTAATCCCGTGGTGAAACCGCCGCCTTGGATCATAAAATTATTAATGGTTCTGTGGAATAAGGTGCCGTTATAGAAGGACTTATCGACATATTGTTTAAAGTTCTTACCCGTGATCGGCATATGGGTGAGGTCGATGGCTAAGGTTACATCCCCCTTTGTGGTGCTCATTAAATAACAGACATCGGCGCTTAAGCTCGGTGGAGTTGGGTCGGGTTTGGGGATATTGGGAGTGAGATCATCTTCGCCACCGCCGCAGGCACTGAGGACCATGCTCAAACTGCTGGCGAGTAAAAGTCCCGTGATTCTTTTCATATCAATTTCCTTATTTTTGCGTTGTTCGCCACGCCTTTGCCTGCTTGGATAATGTAAGCGGGCATGGGTAAATGTTGCGATTAAGTGTTGTTTTTGTTTTGTGCGCGCATAGTGACAGAGCGATGAAGGGGATTTCAAGATGAAAAATGTAATTGATACAAAGTGTTGCAGCTAGTTGCCACTCTAATCTCCCCTGTGCCAGAGAGGCATTCAACCTAAGAGATAAATCTCACTAATGTACTCAAAGATAAGATGTTGTTTTGCTTGCGCCATTTAAGCGCGTTGCACCTTTTTTAATCACTCCCTGCTTCAAACTAGTGCGTTTGCGAGATGGCTCGGTGGGCAAAGGCTTGGGTGATAAAGGCACGTATTTTATTCAAGATGCTGATTTATAAGTTTTCTTTGTTGTCACTTGGCTGACACAAATCTGTCTTCATGCTGTTATTTTGCGCTGGCATGGTTACTGCCTATCTAAGGCTATGGATGAGCAGTCGCGGGGGCGACAAATATGGGGCTGGAGAAGTTGCTGTATTTGCGGGGCGTGGGAGCAGACTTTACCGACTGCTTTGGCAAGTACATCCGCATTCCCGAGGCTGACAGGCAAGGGATTTTGACCTGTATGTTGCAGGAAAAAAATACTCAGCCCTGCGAGGCAAAGGATGAACCGTTAACGAGTTTACCCAGTGGCGACGAGCTTGACGCTCAGGTGTATCAACTCGATGCACACCATTGGACACAAGTGTTGCCGGCGTTTCATTGGTGCTATGTCGATGAACCTTGGGTCTGCCTGTATTTACCTCAATCTTACCGTGGCGATCTGCTGCTCACCTTTACCTGTGAGCAAGGGGAGAGGGTTATTCTTGAGGTGCCATTTTTGGCGCTAAAACCGATTGGGGATTATCGTATTCAGGCGCAGGAGTTGGCGCAGTTTGGCACCACCTCCTTTACCAATGAGTGTCAGTTCCTGCAATACCGCCTCGACCTCTTAGGTCATGAGTTTCATTGCCGTGATGCAGGCGATGCCGCTGAGCAAGATAGCTGCGCTGAGCCGCGCCGTTCATGGGAAAATGTCAGCGCCGCGTCAAACACATCTAGCAATAAAGACAACTTAAGTGATTTATCTTGCCTCGGGCTGGGCTACCACACTCTGAGCGTCAGTTTGCTTGGGCTGGCAGATGATCAGCAAGGCGTATTAAGTGCAGGCACGTCAGCAGCAAGCATTTCTGTAGCAAGTAAGGCGACTGAGTTCCATGGCACTTTTATGGTGGCGCCGAGAACCGCCTATCAAGGGGTGATGAGCGCTGTGGCGCAAGGAAAGCGCCATAAACCGTGGGGCGTGAGCCTTCAGCTCTATAGTCTGCGCAGCGAAAGCCAATGGGGCATGGGCGACTTTGGCGATTTAGAGCAACTTATCGGTTTAGTGGCCGAATATAGCGCCGATTTTATTCAACTTAATCCATTGCATGCTTTAGATATTGCCGCGCCGGAACATCCGAGTCCCTATAGTCCCTGCGATCGTCGAAGGCTTAATCCGCTGTATATTCATTTACCTAGCGTGCCTGAATTTGAGTCATTAAAGACGGAGTTTGGGGCGAAGGAATGGCAAGAAGCCATCGCCCTACTCAATGCGGAGAACTGGCTCGATTACCCCAAAGTCAGCGAGCTTAAGTACCGCGCATTTGCACGTTTATACACAGTCTTTTGCGAACACCATTTACAGCCCAACACACCAAGGGCGCAGCGGTTTGAGGATTTTGTAGCACAGCAGGGCGCGCCGCTCAGGGAATTTGCCCAAGCTGAATCGCTACGCAGTCCAAGGGCCATCGCACAGGATGAAGGCTTTTATTTATACCTGCAGTTTGTGGCTGAAGATCAACTGCAATTGTGCCAACTCAAAGCCAAAGAAGCTGGGATGGGCATAGGGCTTATCCGCGATTTGGCCGTGGGCGCAGCGTTGCAGGGCGTTGAGGTCCAAGCCAATTCGCAGCAGTTTTGCTTAAACGCCAGCATAGGCGCACCGCCGGATCCCTTCGCGCCACAGGGACAAAACTGGGGCCTTACGCCCCTCGACCCCGTCAAGCTAAAACAGCATCAATATCGTCATTTTATTGAGCTTATCCGCGCCAACATGACCCACTGCGGTGCGCTGCGAATCGACCATGTGATGGGACTGTTGCGGCTCTGGTGGTGGCCTTTGGATAAGCGCCTCGGCCATGGCGCCTATGTGTATTACCCCGTCGAAACCCTGTTGGCGATTCTCTGCCTAGAGAGTCAACGTGCTCGTTGTGTGGTGATTGGTGAGGATTTAGGCCTAGTCCCACCCGATATTATTCATCGTCTGTATCAGGCGGGAGTCTATTCCAACGAGCTTTTCTACTTCTGCAAAGACCATCAGGGCTTTAAGCCGCCGAGCCAATATAAGTTTCAAAGTTTGATGATGTTGGCAAACCACGATGTGCCGACCTTAGTGGCTTGGTGGACGGGCAGCGATTTGCACCTGAGGCGACAACTCGAACTGCTCAAGACTGATGATGAACTGGGAGAAGCGCTCGCAGGGCGAGAGCAGGAAAAACACCAGCTCGCGCAGTGCTTAATCTCCCAGGGCTTATTAGCCGAGACAGATATTCAACAGATTGATATTGAAGATTTATTAACGGCGTGGATGCCCTTTGGCGCCTCGGGCAACAGCACACTTTACAGCGTGCAATGGTGCGATCTGCTAGGGGACCGCCATGCGGTGAATATCCCCGGCACTTGGCTCGAGTACCCCAATTGGCAGCGGCGATTGCCAATCAGCCTAAGCGAAGCCGCAGGTAGGCCTGCGCTGGCTGAACGTTTGCAACGCATTGCTGCGGCAAGACATTTGCCAGAAACGGCTGCGCATACAGATACCCTTTGACTAAAAATGGAAGCCAAATGATGACTCAAGCCCAGACTTACTTCTATGACGGTAGCGATGTCGCGCTGTTAAACGGTCAATATACGGATGTGTTTTCCCTGCTTGGTATGCACAGTATCAACGAGGGCAAGGCCTTGGTGGTGCGCTGTTTTTTACGCAATGCCCAAAAGGTTGATGTGATAAGTCTTAAGGATGGCCGCAAGGTGGCGAGCCTTGAGCGCGTCAATGAGGCGGGGCTATTTGCGGGTACGCTTGGCAGACGGGTTAAGCCCTTTTTGTATGCGCTACGGGTGACTTATCCCCTCTGTGAGCTGGATATTATCGATCCATATCAGTTTGGCTCGCTCCTCAATAGTGAAGATTTATACCTTTTTGGCGAGGGGAGTAGCGAACAGGCCTATCGCTTTCTCGGTGCCAACTGGCGCCAAGTTGATAGCGTTGAAGGCGTCCATTTTTGCGTATGGGCACCCAATGCTAAACGAGTCTCTGTGGTGGGGGATTTTAACCACTGGGACGATACTCGCCATGTGATGCGCCAGCATCTGGCCAACGGCTTGTGGGAGATTTTCCTGCCTGATGTTGCCGAAGGCGCGCACTATAAGTTTGATTTGATTTATCAAAATGGCGAGCGTCACGCTAAATCTGACCCTATGGCGACCCAAATGGAATGTGCGCCGCACAATGCCTCCATAGTGCCGAAAAAACACCAACACCCTTGGGCAGATACACAATGGATGGACAAACGGGCGAGCACGGCTTGGCATCGCGCCGCTATGTCTATCTACGAAGTGCAGTTAGGCTCTTGGCGCCGAAAAGGCGAGTTTGGTGAACAATATTTTGATTATCAAGACTTAATTGAGCAGTTGATCCCCTATGTGAAGGAGCAAGGTTTTACCCATATCGAGTTGATGCCAGTCAGCGAGTACCCCTTCGACGGCTCTTGGGGGTATCAACCCGTTGGCCTGTATGCGCCGACCCATCGTTTTGGTGATGCTAATGGCTTAAAGGCCTTTATCGATGCCTGCCATCAGGCCGAGATTGGCGTGTTACTCGATTGGGTCGCGGCGCATTTCCCTAAGGATCCCCACGGCCTTGTGCGTTTCGATGGCACTTGCCTCTATGAACATGAAGATCCGCGCAAAGGCACGCACCCCGATTGGGATACGCTGATCTATAACTACGACCGCGGAGAGGTGCGTAGTTTTCTGCTCAGCAATGCCTGCTATTGGCTGCGGGAGTTTCACCTTGATGGGTTAAGGCTCGATGCGGTGTCATCCATGTTGTACCTCGACTACAGCCGCGAACCCGGACAATGGCTGCCCAATGCCTATGGCGGACGGGAGAATTTAGAGGCGATTCATTTTCTGCAAATGTTGAATCAACGTTTGTATCAAGCCTTCCCCGGCATTTGCATGATAGCCGAAGAGTCAACTGCCTTTGCAGGCGTGACTAAGCCGACGGATAGCGGCGGGTTGGGGTTTGGTTTTAAATGGAATATGGGTTGGATGAACGACAGCTTAAGCTACTTAGGCCGCGATCCTATTTATCGCCAGTATCACCACAACCAGCTGACCTTTAGCCTGATGTATGCCTATTCGGAGCAATTTATGCTGTCGATAAGCCACGATGAAGTAGTGCACGGCAAGGGCTCTTTGCTGCATAAAATCCCCGGCGATGATTGGCAAAAATTCGCTACCCTCAGGGCCTATTACGGCTTTATGTGGGGGCATCCGGGCAAAAAACTACTGTTTATGGGCAGCGAGTTTGCCCAGCGTGACGAATGGAACCATAACCATAGCCTCGATTGGCATTTGCTTGCTTTTGAGCCCCACCAAGGCGTGCAGCGCTGGCTTCGGGATCTGAATCAGCTTTATCGCCAATTCCCCGCCTTATCCGTGCTCGACTATGAGTCGCAGGGTTTTCGCTGGCTCGATTGTGACAATGGCCGCGACAGTATTTTTAGCTTTGTTCGCTATGGCGAGGGCAGTGATGTGCCCTTAGTGTTTGTGGTGAATATGACACCAACCCTGCACCAAGGATTTCGTATTGGCTTGCCCCAAGGCGGGGATTTCTGTGAGTACCTCAATAGCGACAGCCATCTCTATGGCGGCAGTAATCAGGGTAATGCGGGCAAGGTGATTGCCGAAGATTTACCTTGGCAGGGTATGGCGTCGAGCGCGTTGATCACTGTGCCGCCCCTGGGTTGCTTAATCCTCGGGCCAGCGATGGATGCGCCCGATAGAGATGTTAGCCTATGACGAATCCTGTGCCTGTAAATGCTGATGGCTCAACCGCCTTTAACCTAAGTGCGGGGCAGCCTTTTCCCTTAGGGGCGACGGTCGATGATGGCGGGGTGAATTTCGCCCTGTTTTCGGCCCATGCCACAGGGGTGGAGTTATGTCTGTTTGATGCCCAAGGCGAGGTGGAAATTCAGCGCATCGCCTTGACGGAGCAGACCCAGCAAATCTGGCATTTGTATGTGCATGGGCTGAGTGCTGGCCAGCTTTATGGCTACCGTGTCTATGGTCCTTACGAGCCGCAATTAGGCCACAGATTTAATCCACACAAATTATTGTTAGACCCTTACGCGCGCCAGCTCGTGGGGCGTTATCACCACCATATCGCCAACTTTGGCTATGAGATAGATAGTCCTAATGAAGACTTATCTTTCAGTACCTTAGATAACGCGGACTTTGTCCCAAAATGCAAAGTGGTCGATACTCGCCCTCTTTTGAATGTCGCTAAGGCGCATACTATTCGGCCTCTTACAAGTAAGCGTGAGCCACTACCGCTTGAGCAGTGCATTATCTATGAGATGCACATAAAGGGTTTTACCGCACTGCACCCTGAGATAGATGCACCGCTGCGAGGCACCTTTGCTGGGCTAGCATCGAAGGCGGCGATAGATTACTTAGTTAATCTCGGCGTAAATTGCGTCGAGTTACTGCCAGTTCAGGCATTCTTCTCCGAGCCTTTTTTACTTGAAAAACAGCTATCTAACTATTGGGGGTATAACAGCATTGGCTTTTTTGCGCCTGAGCCGAGTTATCTCTCGATTGAGGATATTGGCGAGTTTCGCAACATGGTGGATGCACTGCATGGCGCGGGTATCGAAGTCATTCTCGATGTGGTCTATAACCACAGCGCCGAGGGCAGTCGCCTCGGGCCGACCTTTAGCTTTCGCGGTATCGACAATCTGAGTTATTACCGCCTGCATCCAAATGATAAACGCTTTTATATCAACGATACCGGCTGTGGTAATACCTTAAACCTCAATCACCCGCGCATGTTGCAGTTGGTGTTAGATTCGCTGCGTTACTGGGTCGAAGTGATGGGCGTCGATGGCTTTCGTTTCGATTTAGCCGCCTGTCTTGGCCGTGAAGCCTATGGATTTGACCCAGGAAGTGGTTTTTTTGATGCGCTGCTGCAAGACCCTGTGTTGTGCCGGGTGAAGCTGATTGCCGAGCCTTGGGATATTGGTCCAGGTGGGTATCAGCTCGGCAATTTCCCAGTGGCCTTTAGCGAGTGGAATGACAGATTCCGCGACACTATGCGGCGTTTTTGGCGCGGCGATCACGGTATGTTGCCCGAGTTTGCGCGGCGTTTTCATGGCTCGGGGGATTTTTTTGAGCATAGCGGCCGGCCTCCTGCCGCCAGTATCAATTTTTTAACCAGTCACGATGGTTTTACCCTTAAAGATTTAGTGAGTTATTGCGAGCGGCACAATTGGGCCAACGGTGAAGAAAACCGCGACGGCCACCATGAGAACTTCAGCTATCACTATGGGGTAGAAGGCGACACTAAGGATGCCACCATTCTTGCGCTGCGCGCCCGCCAGCAACGCAATCTATTGACCACATTATTCTTATCCCAAGGGGTGCCTATGTTACTCAGTGGTGATGAGGCGGGCCGCACCCAAGGCGGGAATAACAACGCCTATTGCCAAGATAATCCCTTGAATTGGTTCGATTGGTCATCGGATGGCATGGATAGCTCATTGCTGAATTTCACCTCACAGCTGATTGCCTTGCGTAAACGCTTCCCGCTGCTGTGCGCCAAACGTTTTATCCATGAGCAGCTAGTGGCCAATGCCTTCAATTGGTCGCCGGAGGCATCTGCAACCCAAGCTGCAAGCCCTGTCTCAACCCCAGCGGGGGGGAGGCTGGATTGGTTTAGCCGTCAAGGGGAGCCTATGAGTAAAAGCCTGTGGAGCGAGTCTATGGGGCGCAGTCTTAGTGTGGTGTTATCAGGCAATTTAACCGCCACTCAGCCGCAGACTCAGGATGACAACCTTCAAGCACTGCTGTTGATGGTTAATGCTGATGAGCACCCTTTGGCCTTTACCCTGCCGGTTTTTGACGGTTTAGGGCCGTGGCAATGCCTGCTGCATACCCAAACGGACCCACAATTTTTAACTCACACTGAGCCGCTGGATGCTCAGTCCTCACCGACGCGGTACTTGTTACAGGATCGCAGTCTTATGCTGTTTCATGCTGATTTTATAAGGAATTAACTATGAGTCATAACAGTGAGCTGAGCCCAAATACCAGCGGCGTTACTCCCAAAAAACGTTCAACGAAGACGGTTGAAAGTAAGAGCAAAACCGCTCACGAACCCTGCGAGCCCTGTGATGCCTTGCCCGCTTCTTTTACTCGCCATGTTCGCTATGGATTAAGCCGCGGCGAAGGGGCGCGTGGTGAATTATTTCAAGCGCTGGCTCTGAGCGTAAAAGAGCAAATGCTGGATGATTGGCGTGAGACGCGCATCAAAGATAGCTGCTACGACAACAAACAAGTGGCCTATTTGTCACTCGAGTTTTTAATGGGCAGGACACTGGGCAATGCCTTGTTAAACTTAGAGTTAGAGCAAGATAGCCGCGAGGCGTTAAGCCATTACTCTGTTTCACTCGAGGAGATAGAAGAGGCCGAACATGACGCGGGCTTAGGCAATGGTGGCCTTGGGCGGCTTGCAGCTTGTTTTCTCGATAGTTGCGCCAGCATGGACTTATCCGTGACTGGGTATGGCATTCGTTACGAATACGGCATGTTCGCCCAAAAGATAGTTGATGGTTATCAGGTTGAGCGCCCAGACCGCTGGTTACGTGAGGGCAATCCTTGGGAGGTGCGTGTTCCGCACCATAATGTGACGGTAAAGTTCTTTGGTCACACCGAATCCTATGTCGATAAACAAGGGCGCAGGCACATGATTTGGGTCGATACCCAAGATGTGCTAGCTGTGGCCTACGATATGCCTGTCCCCGGTTATCGTAATGGCCGCGTGAATAGCTTAAGACTTTGGAAGGCTGAAGCTACCGATGATTTTGACTTAGCAGAATTTAACCAAGGCGATTACACAGAGGCCGTGGCGCGTAAAAACCTCGCCGAGCAGATCACTATGGTGCTTTACCCCAATGATGCCAGCGAGAACGGTAAGGAGCTTCGGCTGCGTCAGCAATATTTTTTGTCTTCCGCTAGCTTACAGGCAATTTTAAAACGTTGGGTACATCACCATGGCAATGATTTCACTCATTTTGCTGAAAAAAATGTGATGCAATTGAATGACACTCATCCCAGTATTGCGGTCCCCGAGTTAATGCGGCTGCTGGTGGATGAATATGGCCTCGAATGGGATGCCGCTTGGTCGATCACCAGTCAAACCATTGCTTATACCAATCATACGCTGCTACCCGAGGCATTAGAGCGCTGGCCTGTGCGTATGATGGCATTGATGCTGCCGCGTATTTTAGAAATCATCTATGAAATCAACGCCAGATACCTCGATTTAGTTGCTCACCACTGGCCAGGGGATGGTGCCAAACTGGCCAGCATGTCGATTATTCAAGATGGCCCCGATCCCCATGTGCGCATGGCATATTTAGCCATCGTGGCCAGCTTTTCGGTGAACGGTGTCGCTGGATTACATACCCAATTGTTAAAGTCGGGCCTGTTTAAGGATTTTTATAGCCTGTGGCCGCAGAAGTTTAACAATCGCACTAACGGGGTGACGCCAAGACGTTGGTTAGCCCACTGCAATCCCGCGCTCGCCAAACTGTTAACCAACCATTTAGGCAAAGGTTGGGTGACGGACTTAAGCCAACTCACGGCGCTCAATGCCTTAACCCAAGACGCCAGCTTTATCCAAAAGTGGCGCGAGGTGAAGCAAGCCAACAAGGTACAACTCGCCAAGATGATCGCCAAGGAATGTGGCGTCGAGTTTGACCCTTCAATGCTGTTTGATGTGCAGGTCAAGCGGATCCACGAGTACAAGCGTCAGCTACTCAATATTCTGCATGTTATTCATCTTTACCATCAAATCCAGCAGGGGCATACAGAGCATCTGGTACCACGCTGTGTGCTGATCGGTGGCAAGGCTGCGCCCGGTTACTTTATGGCGAAGCTCATCATTAAACTCGCCAGTAATGTTGCCCATATGGTCAATTGCGATCCTGTGGTGGCGCCTTATCTGCGCTTTGCGTTTCTGCCCAATTACAACGTCAGTGCGATGGAAAAAATCTGCCCCGGCACCGATGTCTCCGAACAAATCTCCACCGCGGGTAAGGAGGCCTCTGGCACGGGCAATATGAAGTTTATGATGAACGGGGCACTCACCATAGGCACCTTAGATGGCGCCAATATCGAGATGCTCGAAGAGGTAGGCGAGGATAACTTCTTCCTCTTTGGCCTCAACGCCGATCAAGTGGCCCAAATGCGCTGTGATTACCAACCTCAGCGCATTATCGCCGAGTCCCACGCCTTATCCGAAGTCATGGCCTTACTGAAGAGCGGCCATTTTAACCTACTGGAACCGGGAATTTTCGACCCGATTATCGCCTCGATTGAAAGCGCGGACGACCAGTGGATGACTGCGGCGGATTTCGATAGTTATCGCCTCGCCCAAGAGGCTGTGGCTAAGGCTTATAAAGATCCGAAAAAGTGGACGCAAATGAGCATTCGCAACACGGCGGCCAGTGGTCGCTTCTCCAGTGATGTGACGATTGCAGGCTATCGGGATGAAATTTGGAAACTGTAAGGGAGTCGTTAATGAGCGAAGGAATACGCAGTTGTATGCAATGCTGCGGCCTTAGGGCGGCAGGGAAGAGTGGTTGTGAAGCAATCGGCACTGATGTGCTATTTGGGGAGTAGAGCCTATGTCTAATGTACGTTATATCAGTAATTTAACTCGTGAAACCTATGCATTGATTCTGGCTGGTGGCCGAGGCTCGCGTTTACATGAACTCACCGACTGGCGCGCTAAACCCGCGCTGTATTTCGGGGGCAAGTTTAGGATCATCGATTTTCCGCTGTCGAATTGCATCAACTCGGGGATCCGCCGTGTTGGGGTGGTGACCCAATATAAGTCGCACTCGTTAATTCGCCACGTGATGCGCGGTTGGGGCCACTTTAAAAAGGAATTAGGTGAGTCGGTGGAAATTCTGCCCGCCTCACAACGTTACTCTGAGAATTGGTATCAAGGCACGGCTGATGCGGTATTCCAAAATATCGACATCATCCGCCATGAGCTGCCCAAGTACGTGATGGTGCTCTCGGGTGACCATGTGTATCGCATGGATTACGCTGGCTTACTGGCCGCCCATGCCGAATCTGGCGCCGATATGACAGTCTCCTGCCTTGAGGTGCCCGTGGCCGAAGCGGCGGGCGCATTTGGGGTGATGGAAGTCGATGACGAGATGCGCATCCTAGGATTTGAAGAAAAGCCCAAGCATCCTAAACACTCCCCAGGTAATCCCGAGAAGTGCCTCGCCTCGATGGGCAACTATGTGTTTAACACTGAGTTTTTGTTCGAACAGTTGAAGAAAGACGCGCAAAACGCCAATTCCGATCGGGATTTTGGCAAAGACATTATTCCCTCGATCATCGAAAAACATAAAGTGTTTGCCTATCCCTTTAAGAGCGCCTTCCCGAATGAGCAAGCCTACTGGCGCGATGTGGGCACCTTGGATTCTTTTTGGCAGGCCAATATGGAATTGCTATCGCCCACGCCCGCCTTAAACCTCTACGATGCCAAATGGCCGATTTGGACCTATCAGGAGCAATTGCCTCCAGCCAAGTTTGTGTTCGACGATGACGATAGACGCGGCATGGCGGTGGATTCGATTATATCTGGCGGTTGTATTATCTCGGGCGCGACCGTGCGTCGCAGCGTGTTGTTTAACGAGGTGCGGGTTTGTTCCTACTCAGTGGTTGAGGATTCAGTCGTGCTGCCCGATGTGGTGGTGCTGCGCCACTGCAAGATTAAAAACGCCATTATCGACAGGGGCTGCATCATTCCCGAAGGTACTGTGATCGGTTATAACCACGACCATGACAGGGCAAAAGGCTTTAGGGTGTCCGAGAAAGGCATTACCTTAGTCACCCGCGATATGTTAGGACTGCCGGTGGGCTACGAGTAAGGCCAACCCATTAATTAGCTTGAAAATTAACCCTGTTGGAGTATGAAGTTAGGTGAAACGCATATTAATGGTCGCGGCCGAAAATGGGGCGCTGAAAGGGGCGAAAGTGGGCGGTATGGCGGATGTGATCCGTGACTTGCCCCAAGCGCTGGCGGGGGTTGAGATCCAAGCTGATGTCATTATGCCAAGCTACGGATTTTTAACGGGTCTTGGAGCCAAACTTATCCATGAGTTTGAGGTGAGTTTTGCCGGGCGACAGGAGCCGATTAAGTTGTATTGGCTGGCGCACCCCAAGGTGCTGGGCGCCAATATTTACTTGCTCGAGCATGGGCTCTGGCAATCGAGCCCCGGGCAGATTTATAGCCAAGGCACAAGTGATCGCCCCTTTGCCGATGATGCGACTAAGTTTGCGCTGTTGTGTGCAAGCGTAGCCAAGGCCTTAGTGGCAGGGCTTGTGCCTATGCCTGAGCTTTTACATCTGCATGACTGGCACACGGGATGTTTAGCCATGCTACGGGCGCTAGCACCTGAGTATCAAGCGTTAAAAAGCATAGCATGTGTGTTTTCGATTCATAACCTTGCGCTGCAGGGTATTAGGCCGCTGAGCCATGATTCGTCAAGCTTTGCGGCTTGGTTTCCTCCCTTATTTGCCCAGTTGGATGAGGGCCAACGCGCCCAGATTATCGACCCCCGTTATCCCCATTGCATTAATCCGATGCGGATGGGGATTAGGCTGGCGGATAGGGTGCATTTAGTCTCACCTACCTACGCGAAGGAAGTCTTGCTTCCCTCTCGCCCAGAGTTGGGCTTTTTCGGTGGAGAAGGGCTTGAGGCCGATTTGCAACATAAAGCTGATCAAGGTCGAGTATTGGGGATTTTAAACGGTTGCGAATACCCAGAGGCTTTAGCTCAAACCTCCCTCGAACGTATGGAATTAACGGATTTTACGAAGCTACTGAGTTGCATCGAGTCAGCTTTAGCCCAGTGGCAGGGTGGGCGAACTCAGGTGAGTGGCGTCGATATGATTGCTTTTACGCGGCTGCAAGCCCTGTGGCGCCAAGCCTCAGTGGGGGAGTTCCCGAACTTTCTGTTGACGTCTGTTGGTCGGCTTACCGATCAAAAAGTATTGATCCTGCGCCATATTTTACCTTCTGGCTTATCGGTATTAGAGACATTACTGCAACAGTTGCAGCTGACGCAGCCCAAGGCGCTATTGGTGCTGCTTGGCAGCGGCGACCCAGAGATAGGGCTGTTTTTTCAAACCCTTGCGGCTAAGTATGCCCATTTTGTATTTCTGCAGGGATACCATGAGGAACTCTCCCAGTGTCTTTATCAAGTGGGTGATTTGTTCCTGATGCCGAGTTCTTTTGAGCCCTGTGGTATTAGCCAAATGCTCGCCATGCGTAGCGGTCAGCCTTGTTTAGTGCATGGTGTGGGCGGATTACAAGATACGGTCGAGGACAATGTCGATGGTTTTGTGTTTTATGGCGAAGATATCAAAAGCCAGGGCGAGGCTATGCTGGCAAAGCTGGCTGAAGCACTCGATAAATTTAATACGCGTGATTGGACGCAATTAAAACGCAAGGCGAAAGCGCGGCGCTTCGATTGGCATAGCATCGCCTTTGATTACAAGAAACAACTTTACAACATTTTGTGAATTACCCCATGTAATTAGATCATGATTTGTAAGCAATTCTGCTACACTTTTGGGGGAGAGTTTTCGTAAGATAGACCATTTCCTCATTTTTGGAGTTGCTTCCACATCCATGGATAAAAGCATTTTCTTACCCTTAGTACAAAATGCAGCGTTACTGCTCGCCTTAGTGTTTTTGTACGATGCGATTCCTAAAAAGCATCAGCGGCAGTATTTTTTACTATGGCGACTGGGGATTGGCTTATTTATCGGTGGCATTGGTGTCGCGATTATGAGCACCCCATGGATGTACGAACCCGGTATTATCTTCGATACCCGCTCTGTACTCTTGTGTGTTTCGGGCCTGTTTTTTGGTGGTTTGCCGACGGCGATTGCCGTTGTTATCACTTCGCTGTACCGACTCAGTATTGGCGGTGTCGCCATGTGGGTTGGCGTTGGCGTAATTATCAGTTCCGGTCTTATCGGTGTGATATGGCGGCATTATCGTAAGTCCTATCTTGCCAATATTTCGGGTAAAGAAGTCTTTGGTTTTGCTTTTTTAGTGCATTTAGTGATGTTGTCATGGTTTTTTCTGCTGCCTAACCAGCTTGCATTGCCCGTATTGTCGAAAATCGCCTTACCAATATTATTGATTTATCCCCTTGCTACCTGGCTGCTAAGTCGTTTGCTATCTCGCCGTTTTGAGCTAGAGCGGGACGAGCAAATTCGCCTGCAAGATGATTTTTTATTCCGCAGCCAATTCAACGTCGGTAACATTGGGATTGCCATTACTGGCGTCGATCAAAAGTGGATCAAGGTGAATCCAAGGTTATGCCAGATGCTTAAATACTCAGAGGATGAGTTGCTGCATATGACTTGGAAGCAGCTCACTCACCCCGATGATGTTGAAGCTGATCTATTAAAGTTTGAGCTAATGCTTGAAGGCAAAATCGATAATTACGAATTAGATAAACGCTTTATTGCCAAGGATAACTCGATTGTTTACACCCATATGACAGTGGCCTGTAAGCGCGCAAATCATCAGGTATTATTAGTGATTGCAGGCTTTTTGGATGTCACGGCGCAAACATTAGCTGACATGGAGGTGCTCGCCAGTCGTGAGCAACTTGAGTTGGTATTGAGCAGTAGCGATCTTGGGGTATGGGACTGGGATATTCGTAATGACCATATCGAGCGAAACGCCCGCAGTGCCGATATTTTAGGTTGCGATATCGATATGCTCAATGCCAATAGTCGCCAATGGATGGACTCGATAGTGGCTGAGGATAGGCCCAAAGTATTGCATTCTATCGAGGCCCATATTCGTGGCGAAACGCCGCAACATAAGATGGAATATCGCTTAAAAACCCTTAACCGCGACATCCGCTGGATTTTAGATACCGGTAAAGTGGTGAGCCGTGATGCCAATAACAATGCGCTCAGAATGTGCGGTACTTATACCGATATCACCGATGCTAAGTTGATTGAAGAGTCTTTAAAACTCTCTGCGTTAGTCTATAACAATAGCTCCGAAGCCATGAGTGTACTCGATGAAAACGGAGTGATTATTACCGTAAACGCCGCATTTACCGATATCACTGGCTATAGCGAGTCTGAAATTCGTGGACAGCATATTCGTATGATGTATTGCGACCTTAATGGTCACGATTTTTATCAGCGCATGAATAATGACATTCGCGAAAAAGGCGAGTGGCAGGGGGAAATGCGCCAACGGCGTAAGAATAATGAAGAGTATGTCATTTGGCTAACCATTAATACGATTAATAATGCCGAGGGTTTGCCTTATCGTCGTGTTGCGCTTTTTTCTGATATTACCGATAAAAAACAAAGTGAACATTTAATCTGGAAACAAGCCAACTACGATACCTTGACTGGCCTGCCTAATCGACGCATGTTGCTCGAATATTTAAGTGCCGAAATCAAGAATGCTGACCGTAATCGCAATCACTTTGCGCTGATGTTCCTCGATCTCGATTACTTTAAAGAGGTTAACGATACCTTAGGTCACGCCATGGGGGATCAATTACTGATCGAAACCGCCAGTCGCTTAAAATCCTGTGTGCGGGATGCCGATGTGGTGGCGCGACTTGGCGGTGATGAGTTTACCGTAGTATTAAGTGCTATGGCTGATCATAAGGGGATTGAGCGAGTTGCCGAACATATTTTAAGGCGTATTGCCGAGCCCTATCTGCTCGGTGAAGAAACTGCTTATATTAGCGCCAGTATTGGTATAACGCTTTACCCCGATGATTCGACCAGTATTGAAGGTTTACTTAAACATGCGGATCAGGCTATGTATGCGGCAAAAGATCAAGGCCGCAATCGGTTTAACTATTTCACCCCTTCGATGCAGGAATACGCTAAGTACCGCATGCGATTAATTCACGATCTCCGTCAAGCTGTGCTGAATAAAGAATTTGAACTGCATTATCAACCGATAGTAGCGATGGCGACTGGTGAAGTGGCTAAGGCAGAAGCCTTATTGCGCTGGTTCCATCCTGAGCGCGGCTCTGTATCGCCAGCAGAATTTATTCCCGTTGCTGAAGATACAGGGCTGATTGTTGAAATCGGTAACTGGGTATTTGAACAAGCAGCACGCCAAAGCGCCCAATGGCGCAAGACGTTGGGCGTGGAAATTCAGATCAGTGTTAACAAATCGCCTATACAGTTCCGTGACGAGGGCACTCTGTTACACAATTGGCTTGAATTACTGCAGCAGTTAGATGTCACTGGTACTGGCGTTTGTGTGGAAATTACCGAGGGGCTATTGCTTGATGCTAGCATGGGCGTGACCGAAAAATTGTTAGCCTATCGGGATGCGGGCGTGCAAGTTTCCTTAGATGACTTTGGTACTGGGTATTCATCACTGGCCTATTTGAAGAAATTCGATATCGACTATTTAAAAATAGATCAATCATTTACCCGTCATATTGATACGGATGAAAATGACCACACCCTGTGTGAAGCCATTATTGTGATGGCCCATAAATTGGGCATGAAAGTCATCGCCGAAGGGGTTGAAACCGAGGCGCAGCGGCAGGTGTTGCTCAATGCAGGCTGCGACTATGGCCAAGGTTATTTATTCTCTAAACCCGTCAGTGCCAGTGAGTTTGCCAGCAAGTATTTGCTGACATAAACACCTAGGCGAGAAAGGTTTATCAGGCGTGCGACGTTTTGCCTATAAATCCGCCGCGAATTTTGCTAGACTCCGCGGCCCCATTTAAGGGCATGATGCAGAAAATTAATAATGTTGAAGAGTACAACAAGTCATCTCTTCGATTCGTCTCTTTTTTGCTGCGCATTGAGCAATTCCACCGACTAACACCTAAGAGTTCCTATGAAATTTGACACACTCGGCTTATCTTCACCTATTTTGAATGCGATAACTGAGTGTGGCTATCAGCAACTCACTCAAGTGCAACAACAGGTTATTCCTCTCGCCTTAACGGGGAAGGATATTATGGCCTGTGCTCAGACTGGAACAGGTAAAACCGCTTCCTTCGCCTTGCCCGTGCTTGAGCAACTTGCTGCCCAGCCTGCCGATAAACCCTTGCTGCGCGCCTTAGTGATGACGCCAACCCGTGAGTTGGCAATTCAAGTTTGTGCGAATATTCAAAAATATAGCCAGTTTTTGCCCCTTAAAACCTTAGCGGTTTATGGCGGTGCGAATATGAATCCGCAGCGTAAAGGCGTCGAGCAGGGCGTCGATATCCTCGTCGCAACGCCAGGGCGACTATTCGATATTATTGGCCAGTTCAATTTAGACCTGTCCAGTGTAACGACCTTAGTGATCGACGAAGCGGATCGTATGCTCGATTTAGGCTTTGTACGCGACATTGAAAAGGTGAAGCGCCTTATTGCCCCTGTACATCAAACGATGTTGTTTTCAGCCACCTATAGCGATGCGGTGAAGCAACTCTCCCATAAGATGCTCAATCAACCTGAATGGGTTAATGTTGCCGAAAATACCACGGCATCGACCGTAGAACAGCTAGTGTATCGGGTCGATAAACGTCGCAAAGCAGAGTTATTATCTGAGCTGGTGGGGCGCAATAATTGGCGCCAAGTGCTGGTGTTCGCCAGTACTAAGGAATGCGCTGAGCATTTATTGCAGGAGCTAACACTCGATGGGATCAGCGCGGGCGTGTTTCATGGAGATAAAACCCAAGGGGCGCGTAATCGAGTGCTCGATGATTTTAAAGCCGGAAAACTGCGCGTGTTGGTGGCAACCGATGTGGCGGCCCGCGGGCTTGATATTCAGGCGCTGCCCTTAGTGATAAACCTAGAGTTGCCTTTCCTCGCGGAAGATTATGTTCATCGTATTGGTCGTACCGGCCGTGCTGGCCTGTCAGGTCGAGCGATTTCATTTGTCAGCTCTGCAGATGATGAAATGCTCGCTGAGATTGAAGCTTTAATTGGTCAGCAACTCCCTGTCACCGTGCAGCCTGGTTACGAGGAGGGCACGCCACTGCCTGCACGTTACCGCGATGCTCCCGCGGCAACCACTAAAACTAAATGGAGTTATAAAGCTCCAAAAGATCGCACTATTGGCAAAGTCAGTGCTGCCGGAAAGTCGAGTGAGAGCCAAGCTAGAGCAAGAAAATCTCCTACCCGCGAGGGTAAGTATTCAAAAGATAAGGCGAAATTTAGCCCATTTCAAACTCAGCGTTCTGGTGGTAAGCCGCAGGGCGGCAATAAAGTAAAATAGTGCAGTACGCAGCGCGCCCAAGGCGCGCTTTTTGTTGAGCTTTAACTAGAATATCCCTACACTCGAATGCCCCTAAACGTTGCCCGTTACCCTGCGAGTGTTGTCCATGATCGTCAAAGCCATTCCCACCAATATCATCACAGGTTTTTTAGGTGTCGGTAAAACAACGCTTATAAAACAACTACTTAAGACTAAGCCGGAGGGCGAAACTTGGGCGATATTAGTCAATGAATTTGGTGAAGTCGGTATCGATGCGGGCCTCTTAGAGGCAAACAACAGTGGCGTGCAGATTCGTGAAGTTGCCGGGGGCTGCATGTGCTGCGCGGCGGGCGTACCCACGCAAGTGGCAATCAATCAACTGATCGCTCGTGCTAAGCCTGATCGCTTGCTGATTGAACCTACGGGACTCGGGCACCCTAATGAAATTATTAAAGTCCTCAGTGCGCCCCATTATCAACATGTTATTCGCCTTCAAAGTACTTTATGCCTAATCGATGCCCGTAAATTAATGGATGAACGCTACCGCGGACATGATAATTTTGTGCAGCAGTTGCAAGTAGCCGATGTGATCGTTGCAACCAAAACCGATTTATATCCTGAGTTTGAGGTATTGCAGGGCAGGCAATTAGCTCAGGAATTAACTCATTATCTCAATGCCTTACAACTCGATAATACGCCAGTGGTGGAGCATAGTTCGCCTCAAGGCTTATCGGCTCAATTACTTGAGCTCCTTAAGCAACCCCGCCGTGATTTACCTAAACCGGCCATTAACCTAGCCGCTAGCATTAACGCATTGAGCCAATCTCGCAGTGTGTTGCGTAACACTGCCGACACTTTGGGTTTGCAGGGGCTGTTTACCGAGGAGGCAAGCGAGCAAGTCTACCAGTTTGATGCGCGTGGCATAGTACGTAAGCAAAATCAGGGGGAGGGCTGTTTTAGCTGCGGCTGGGTATTTGAACCTATGCAAGAGTTTGATTTTGATAAATTAATGCAATTTATTACCCTCCAGACCCAAACAAATCCTACTTTACTGCGGTTAAAGGCTGTAATGATTACCAGCGATGGTATTGCAGGGATCAATTGGAGCAGTGGGGATATGACTGTCACTGAACTTGATGATTGTGTTGATTCTCGGCTCGAAATGATTGCAACCCAAGAGCTGGATTGGGACCACATTGAACTGGCCTTAATGGAATGTTTAGCCATTTAATTGAAGGGGATTAATCGGTGAGCATTGAGGTCGGAATGGTAACGCCACGTATTTTTGCCAGTGTAGCCAATTCGCCTGTCTCAACCATATGTTGCATAAATAGATCGAAACGTTGTTGAAGTGGTTGAAATTTTACGTCTTTTGGAAAGGCCATAAAGCCATCTTGGATATCAATTCTGGGCATTATAGGGGTGATTGCCTGTGGAATTTTGATTTGCGCGAGCACCGCTTGAGTATTGCGTATGTTGGTGGCAAGCAAATCAAGATCGCCACGGGATAAGCGTTCAATACCACTTTTGAGATCTGCAAATTCATTAATTGTGAGCGTTTTGGTGCGTTCGTTAAACAAATAGCCGTAACTCCAGCCTTGCATTTTGCCAATTCTTAATCCATGGATACTGGCATAACTACCATCCCAAGGCGTGGGATGATTGACTCCGGCATAAAAAACGATTTCATCGCGATAAAAGGGTTGGGCCGAGAAGGCTAAGTGCTTTTGCCGTTCTTCCGAAAAATAGGGGCCAATTAAAATATCTGCTTGGCCGCGCTCGACCATAGATTGCGCTCGGCGCCAAGGCGCTATTTGATAATGAATGGTCACTTTTTGTTGCTGGGCAAAACGATTGAGTATATCTACCCCTAAACCGATGTATTCGCCGTTCGGTTTTTGTTCAAAAATTTGGCTAAAACGAGTCCCTACAGCAAAGAGCTCCTCTGCTTTTATAGGGGCGACTAAGCAAATGAGGGTGAGCAAAACTAACCTTCGCAAGGTGTTCTTTAATGCCATTTCATTCCTGTGATGGTTGCTTCATTCCAAGTGGAATGTGGTGCAAGTAAGGGGAGTTTGTTAAATAAATCGTTACGTACTTTGAATATCAGCAAATTGTACACTGATTTAGATCCCTATCTGCACGTACCTGTCATTAATGCGGATAACCGTGCCTCAATAACCGGAAGATAACTAAATAAAAAGATTGGTAATTTTATAATATAAATCCTTAACCATATTTGTTTCAAATTGTATCCTTTGTGGTTGGTGTGATGGCGGAAGACTTATATTATTCAGGCAAGCTCAAGCAAACTGGGTTATGCTGCGCCGCCAATGCGTATTTTGATTAAAAGAGAACCCATGAAGTTACAGCAAATTGATAAATCCCTTTATCGTAGCAATATGAACCTTTTTATGGTGGCCTTAGTGTTGGCCTTGATCGTTTGCTCCCTTGGCTTTGGGGCTGGATTAATTGCGCTCTTTGGCGTTGAGGCTTTACCCGGTGAGCCTACAGGAAATTTCCACTGGAATTTACTCGGGGTGATTTTGGCGGTATTACTTTGTAGTGCCATTGTCTATCAGCTAAAAACTCAGCCCTTTTTTAAAGAGATTTATTATGTGTGGCAGTTAAAGCAACTGCAAAATCGCATTTATCGCAAGCTGGCTAAAGTCAAAGCAGCTGCGGCGGACAATGATATAAATGCGTTGATTACATTGCTATTTTACTTCACCAGTTTACGCCAGGTGTATTTGCTGGATGATAATACCTTGACCTTATCAGCGATTGATAAGGAGCTTGCACAGTTACAGGCACAATGCGACGTTTTAGGATTAGCGCTATCGGCTGAACAATTTGAGGTCGAACTGTTAGCGGGTTTTTAAGGCTAGATTTAATGACTAGATTTAATGACTTAGTCGCGTATCAAGGCCGTTAAATAAAAAGTGAGTGCATGCACACTCACTTTTTATTTGGAATCGATTAGCGGCTTAGATAACGCGGTTAAGGTATTAGTTCGTTGCCTGCTGCGCACGTTGCAGCGTCAGTAACCACTTACCATAGAAATAAATACCCACCGCCGAAATGGTGCCAATCGCCGCAATAATATACCAAGCCATACCAATGTTGTGGCTGTGGTAAAGCAGCTGAGTCAGATCATGGGCATTTTCACCGGTAAAGCTGACTAGGGTGGTAAAAGCTTCACCCTGCGGAATGGCATTCACATCCGTTGCGCTCATGCCGCGCTCGAGTAATAAGTCGCGTGAGAACAACTCTTTCGAGGCGAAAATTTCATAGAGTTTTGGGCCAAAATAACCTTCTAAGCCCCAACCAATCCCTTGAGGTAGCATCACAAAGCCAAGGTACATGGCTTTTTTACCTTCGGGGGCAATGTTACCCATAAATTCGTTTTTCTTTGGGCTAATCATCATTTCGCCAATCGAAAACATGGCGATGGCGAGCACAATAAACCAAGCCGCATGGAAGGCACCGATAAACACAAAGGCTAAAATACTGAGTAAACAGCCAATCAACATGGCAGTAGTTATGCGGTATTTGGCGGTCAGGGCGGCAATTAAAAAGCAGCTCGTCATAATCAAGCCGGCGTTGAGGTTAAGCATGCCCTCAGGCATCACTTTCGTGCCTTCATTATTTAATCCGAGCCAGAATTGTAAAATACCGTTGCTGGTGCCTTCACTACCAAAGAGTGAAGTGACAATCACACTGGTATCGACCCACTCGGATATGTGGATCGGCAGTACGTCGAACAGGGCGTTAAAGAGGAACCAAAAGCCTGCAAAAACTAGCATGTAATAGATCACAATTGGCTTTTTAAGCTCATGCCAAGCGTCGCGCCATAGGGACTCTTGTTTGACTTCACCTGATTTAATTTGCTGATTACGGATGAGGCGCTCGGCTTTTCCTGGCTCGGTATATGTCAATAAAAACAGGAAGTTTAGTGAGATAATTGCGGCGCAGGCATAAAACACATTATCCCAAGAAAGTTGACGCATATGCACGGCAACCAATGGGCCTAAGAAGCCACCGATATTCACGACTTGGTAAAATATCCCCCAAGCCATGGAGGTATTATTGCGATTGGTGGAGAGCACTAAGGTGCCTTGAATACCGGGTTTAAAGATACCCGTACCGATGGCGAGTAGCAGTGCCCCCGATAAAAAGCCCCAAAAGGTAGGGAAGAACGCCATAGTCAGGTAGCCCATGATTTTAATCACAGTCGAGCCGAAAATGGTTTCCTTGTAGCCGACTCTGTCGGAAATCCCGCCAGTAAAGACGGGTACAAATGTCTGCATAATCGCCCAGAGCGAAATAATAATGCCATAGTCGCTGAGGCTGATCCCCAGACCGCCAGCCGATTCAGGCGCTTTGGCGTATAAGCCAGCACTGGCTTTTACGCCGTAATAGGCGATTCGCTCGACCAGCTCCATGCCGCCCACTAACCAAAAAATATAACTTAGGCTAGTGATGGAGGCCCACATACCTAACTGTTTGACTTCGCGCAGATCATTCTCTGCATTTGGACTATTGTGACTCATGTCCTTCCCTTTATTATTGTTATTGACTTTAATTTAACTAATTCATTATTAATTAAATGGTTAGCTCAATTGCAGAGACAAATAATGCCTCGATAATTAACTCATTTCTGGCAATATAAACCTACACTTTACCTAATTAAGGGGTAAATACCAAAAAAGTAGTGAAAAATGATGAGTTTCGCCACATCTGTTATTGAGTAGTGTTTTATTTGTCGTGATGGGTTGGTAAAAGTGTGCCATCAGTAAGATATTGTGTAGATTAGTTTTTGTTATAAATTTATCCTGCTAATCGGGTTTGGTATTAAAGTAAAATTTAGGTACAATCCATTGCCGCATTTTTGTTCATCATTCTATTTATCTAAGTGAATACCGCTAGAACAATCTGAGTGCGCACCCTGCCTTTATTTTTGTGAGATTTGGTTATGACTGCTGTTTCCCATAGCGCAACGGATCAACGCCTGCTGCAAGAGCCGATTTCGAAGCTTTTCTGGCGCTATACCATTCCAACAATCGCCTCCATGCTGGTGACTGGGGTATATGTCACCATTGATGGTATCTTCGTCGGCCATTATCTCGGTGAAACGGGGCTTGCTGGCATGATGCTGGCTTATCCCGTGGGCGCGATTCTCTACGCCGTCGGTGCCATGATTGGCATGGGCAGTGCCGCGTTAGTCTCGATTAACTTGGGGCAAGGTAATGTCGCCAAGGCGCGTAAGTTGCTCGGCAACGCCTTTAGCTTGTGTTTACTGGCGGGGGCATTTTTTGCCTTAATCGGCGGGATTTTTTCGCGAGATATTTTAATCGCCCTCGGCGCTGAGGGAGAAATACTCGAAAATGCTAATGAATACCTGTTTTGGTATTTTGCCTTATGTCATTTCCCTATTATCTCAATGACATTTACCACCTTACTGCGTAACGATGGTCGCCCCTCCATGGTGACCTTTGTGCTGATCTTAGGTGGCGTGCTGAACACCTTTTTAGATTGGCTGTTTATTGTGGTGTTTCCCTTCGGTTTAGCAGGGGCGGCGATTGCCACCATGTTGTCGCAGGCTGTGACTGGCTTGCTCTGCCTGCAGCATTTTTTTGGGGCGCGCACTCAGCTCAAAATCAACCTAGAGCAGATGAAGCTTAAGCTTGATAACTGCATCAACATCGCCCGTGTTGGTTTGCCAAGCTTTTTAATGAATCTGTATCTGTCGATTGTATTGACTCTGCATAACACCGCATTTTTATGGGTTGGTGGCCCTTTGCATGTGGCAGCATACGGGGTGGTCAGTTATACCGAAGCGTTTTTCTACCTGATTTTTGAGGGGATTGCCCTCGGTACTCAGCCGATTTATAGCTTTAATGCGGGAGCAGGGCGCTTCGATAGGGTTAAACAGGCACGCAATATTGCCTTTGGCATGACCCTACTCACCGCCGCACTCGGTCTAGTGTTGATTTATTCCCGCCCTGAATGGTTGGTGTACCTGTTTGCCGGTGATAACCCAAGCCTTACGCCCGTCGCGATTGAAGGCATGCGATGGTATTTCTGGGGCTTGCCGATGGAAGGCCTCATTTTAGTGGGGGCGAGCTTCTTCCAAGCGATTAATTGTTCGAAACAAGCATCGATTCTAACTGGCGCAAAACTCATACTGATTGCTGCGATTATCTACTGTTTTGCTTGGGCTTTTGGCGTGATCGGTGTGTGGATATCGCTCGCGACCTGTAGCACGCTATTGGTCATTTGGATGTTCATTGCCATGCAGCGGCTTAAGATTAAAGCCTAATTTTTGTTTAGTTATTATCTTAGTCTTGAAACCGACTTAATACTGGCGTGTCGGCATGGGCTCTGATACATTTCGCTGGTTTAAACCCTGCTTAAAATGAGCTCAGTCTGTAGTATGAGTGTTGTCGATAAAATACCGTTACCGACTGACAGTAATGCAGGTGGATAGGATAAATTCTGGGCCACTTTGTCTGGCTTTTCGTTTGTTATTTAAGTTTTATGAGGCTCTTATGCGCACCGCTGCAGTCATCTCTATGCTGTTGTTTGGCGTGTTAACCAGTGTTAACGCCAGCGCCAAGGATAATGAGTTAGTGTTTGCTAGCGATTTTGAGGGTAACCGCTTATCACAACCTTGGTCTTGGATCATGGGGTGCCAATTTGAGGGTGCTGAGCCCCATAGTGGTGAGAGTGCGTTGTTATGTGCAGAAGGCAATAGCAGTATTGTCAGTAAATACCCTGTATCGGAAGCGGGTCTATTAGAGTTTTGGGTAAAAACTCAAAATATCCAAACCCAATATCGGATTAATGTGCTCACATCGCCCGTATTAAAACTGGATGCCCAGTGGCAGCATGTGGCGCTTATCGATGTTACTCCTGGCACAAATGAATATTTAGCCCATCGGGTGTCGATTGACGATCCGAGTCGTCAATATGTTCGCCTCGATATTGAAGCGATTAATGGCCCTATCAGTTTGGATGATTTAACCCTCGATAAAATTCGCTTAGATATTGCCCTGCAAAAAAACGAGCAAAAAATTATCGGCGGCATTTTAGATAAACTTAAAGAAGACAAAAACTACGAGGTTCAGGCCGAATCCTTTAGAACGCTGGGGAAAAACTACGCCGCCCAGCTCGAAAGCCAAAGACAATACCTTGAGTATTCGAATGCGATTTATTCCAGTATCACCTTTGTACTGGCGACCTCTGAGCGCAATAAAATGTCTAACCCTTTGGGTTATAACACCTTTAGGTCGGTGTTAACTGACGCTAAGCGGATTGCGTCGCCGATTCAACAGGCGCGTTTAGGCTCTATGGTCAAGCCCTTTGGTGACTTAGCAACCGCCACCTTAAATGTGGTGAGTGCTGGCGCCTACTCAGCCTTTGCTGAACCTTTTAAATCCTTCCTTGCGGCCACCTTTGACCGCTCAAACTATGACAACAGCGACTTAAGTCGCAGTGATAAAAAGTTTGCCGAGGAAAACGGCCTTAAGATTTATCAACAGGCCGAGCGCTTTATGTCTGAAATCGAAAAAGAGTTGCAACAGGTGACCGCACTCGATAATGATTTAGTCAGTATGCAGAAGAACTTAGATAATTTCCGCAAGGATTTAGACAAACATCTGCGTAGCTATCTGCAACACGCCAGCATTGCCCGTACGCCCGAAAATTACAGCAAGGTGATGAGTAAAGATGAGCAGACTCGGGCGCAAATCATGGCTGAAGTGAATGCCAATATCAGCGCCAAAGCCGAAGCCTTACTTGCCTCTAATAGTAATGCTGAACTGGTACAGTACATGATTAAAACGACTGAAAAAATGGATGAGTTTCAGGAGTTTAAAGAACGTTTTAATCAAATTACTTCAGCGATGTTAACCTTCTATGACCGCTTTGAGCGCTCGATTGCCGCCGAGCAAAATCCCTTTACCGATCCAAGCGATAGGGCGGTATGGGAACAACATGCTCAAAGTGCACGCAATTATATTCGCCAGTCGAAGGAAGCCTTTACGAAAGCCTTTATGTAGCAGGTTGTTGTAGAAACATAGATTGAGCTTTTTCATCAAAATGGCGGAGAAACAATTTTTCTCTGCCATTTTTTATATACGCAATTTACCCAACCGATCGTTTAATAAACCATTTTAATCTGAGCGTGTTGTAGGCAAACCGAAAGTACATTATGTTGTTGTTTTAAAATCGCCAGTTGTTTGATTATCTCAGTGATGGAGTCGTTGAGATGGAGTTTCAGACAATCCCAATTATACGGATTTTTGATGAATGCTCAGACTTGTAATAATCAAATTTTATCGCCAGCAGAAGGTGCAGGTGATAACGTCAACCAACTGCGGTGCTTTTCGATCTGAATCTAGGCGTTAATTATATGAATATTAAACGCACCTTTTTTTATTATGAAAGAAACAGAAAACAACAAGCCAAAATGCTCGCTTTTAATATGCTTTTTTTGCCCGTTATCCTTTGGCTTATTTTGATATTCATTCCAAAAAGTGATCCTTTTTATAACGAATTTTTATTTTACGTAAAATATATTGTTGTGGTTTCTGAGCTTGCTCTGTTATCGCTAACAGCATGGTTGCTTACTCATCCTGCTAAATTTTATATCAAGCTGACAAACTCCGAGTTCAGCTCATTTCACCCTACTTTTAAAGAATGGACGTTCAGCGTCAATCCGCAAGACATTATTGAAATTGAGCACAGTACAGATATAGGATCAAACGCTAGCCTTATTTTAGTGAAAATGAATAATGGTTCATCAGTTTTATTGAGCCCTAACTATCCATATAAGCGAAGTGAACTATACGATGCATTGCGGTTAGTTAACCCAAATATAAAAACACCCAACAACACTTGGTCGTTCCCTTATAAAAAGTAAAAAATCAATTATTGACTGGCCAATCTCAAAAATGGGATGTCATGTCCTGCAACTCACTGTAACCTTGCTTAACCAAACCAATTACTGCCCATTTGTTTTATTGGGTGGGTTAATATGTCTTAAATACACCAATATTTTAATGAGTTAGCTCAATTTCATGTCTCAGCTT
Organism: Shewanella sp. LZH-2; assembly: GCF_016859145.1. Classification (NCBI taxonomy): domain Bacteria; kingdom Pseudomonadati; phylum Pseudomonadota; class Gammaproteobacteria; order Alteromonadales; family Shewanellaceae; genus Shewanella; species Shewanella sp. LZH-2. The sequence continues at coordinate 3,143,665 of NZ_CP069350.1, read as the reverse complement.
TAGCTCGTACAAGTTGTAGACAAACCAAAAGTGCTTATGTTGTTGATCTAAAATGGATAGTCAGATTTTTACTAAAATCACACAGAATTATGGACACTACCATATCTTAACTTCGCTCTGCGATGGAGTTCATAGACTTCACAACCTAACAATGGCTCAGTTCTATTCAGTACTGCGCCAAAACGCTCAAAGTAGTCCTCATTAACTTGCTTTGCACTGATAAGTGGCACTTCAACACTGACATCTACACGACCTTTACGTATCAACGCTGGGTCAAGATGATCAAGATGATTTGTGGTCATTATGACTAGGCAGTCATCAAGAGGAATGATCCCGTCTAACGCGTTTAGTACGCCACCTAAAGTGAGTGGTGGGTTGTCTACATTGCTTTCAGCTGCACGTGATACCGTAGCCTTTACACAATCACAGTCCTCTATTAACAACATCGCTCCGGGCGCTACCTTTCTAATTGCTTTATGAATAGTGGCATCATTGACAGTCGATAGATTTAATATGTATAGATTGCGATGATACTCAACCGCTAAGGCCCTCGCGATACCCGTCTTACCCGTGCCCGTTTTTCCATGTAGCAGTATGGTTAGCTTACTGACAACCGATTTTCCCCGACTTGCGAAGTTATCAACTTCCCTCATCAACTCCTGCTTAAACCCTTCATCTAGCACTAAGTCACTAAAACCTGATGATTTCAATGTACCGTAGCGACACCATTCGGTTTCTTCGAAAATATTCACTTTCGGCTCAGTAGAAATGTCTCCACGAGTATCTTCTAAAAAACGATATAGTTTATCTTTTGCCCACCATGGTGCGCTTACAGTAATAGAATCGTATGCCATCGTACTATCGACCTTAGTGCGGGTTGCCAACATAAAACAGCCATCGTATTTAAACAGGTGCATACCGTAGCCAATAGACTTGACACTGACACGCCCGTCGTAGTTCACACCATAGTCAAAGTACACAGCCTCAGAGATAGAGCGTGAAAAAAACGGAATGGTAGTATTACTGATCAAAAAGGACAGCTTATTGAATATCTCTGTGCGTGCCTGATGGCTATCGTCTATAGTGAGCCGCACAAATAGCAGGCTGCTGAGCCAACTAAACAGTTTCGCGGGAACATCTTTTAGTATGTAGCCTACGAGTCCAATTAACGTAAATGTTAATACTCCGACAATGACAGCCGTCAACAAAGGATCACTATTGGTGAGCGCCTTTATTTGTAGTAATACCTCGTTCATTTACTCACCTTTACTATAAATGCCAAATAGATAGTCGAGAATACGACCAGCCACGTCGAGGATACTCGCAAGGCATCCTCAGTATTGCGCTATCGCACTTGGTTAAAGCGACTTGATAAAGATCCCTTACTTATCACTAGCTATTGCTTTGGCTGCGGCGCTTATCAAAGAGTAGGCGCCTGAATGTCGTGCAATGCAGGGATACGTGATAACGACCATGACTCTCGTTCATAAGCTTAAAAATCCTAGATTGCTCTATTCACCTAGTCGGCGAGCGAAGGCCATGGCAAGCCTGTACCTTTAGATGATTAAGCCTTATAAATCAAATTGTTCAAATATCGTTATGCTAAATTTTAAATAAGAAAGCCGCCAATGAAGGTCGGCTTTCTTGTTTCGATTGTCCCGTAACCTTTGCGTTTTCTTGGTTACATTAAATCTTGAGGCATTACAGCAAATACACGTTCAAGCTACAGGCACCGTGGGCACCGACGACTAAGGCTTGCTCGATATCGGCGGTTTTTGAGGGGCCTGCGATAAACACCCCAAACTCACCTGAGGCTAGCGTGATGTCTTTTGCCGCTTGGTGCATGTTTGGCACAATCTTATTGGTTGGCAGGGCTAAGATCAGGTTTTCACAGATAAAAGGCGTTACTCTGTGGCCTAAGTTCTTATTGTTTACCCAAATGGCACCATTTTCGGCAACACCAACATCCCCAGGGATCACCGCATAATCGATATCCCTAAGTTCATGTGCCGTTGGCGGCACATCACGGTTTGCTGTGACGCCCTCAACGAGTGAGATGACTTGTAAGCCTTGGGCGAGAAGCTCATCCACTTTGGCTTGTAGTGCCGCAAGACCGCCTTCGCGGTGAAGTGTTCCCGCCACGGTTTTAAGATTGGTTTCAAACTGGCCAACCAGATCTTCTACCCGCGGGGCGACATCGATGCTTGGCATTGGATGGTTTGTTAAAGCCGACAGTTTGAGCGCATTGAGAATTTCGTGCTTACTAGACATCTTATAGGCTCCTGTGTTTCTTAAACCAAGCTTCGAAGCTGGAGTTGGGGGCGACGGGCAGTTCACGGTATTTACCCCAGGCACCGCTAAAGGGCTTGAGCAGACTACCCGGCAGAATGCGCAGTGCAGTTCGGGCCGCGCCCATTGAGCAATTGAGCAGAGTAGTGCTTGCCATAAATTTACCCACTAATGGCATATAGCCGTTTTTGCCGTAGGGGAGTTGTCCGGCTTCGGCTTTAAGACGTCTGTGGTGGTGAATAATCTTATCGAGCGGCACCTTGGTCGGGCAGACATAGGTACAGCTACCACACAGAGTACAAGCCCAAGCGATGGAGTTGGTATCGTCATGCTTGGCACCCACCGCAATCCCAATCGGGCCGGGAATGGTGTAGTTGTAGCTGTAACCACCAGAGCGGCGATACACAGGACAAGTATTTAAACAACCGCCGCAACGAATACATTTCAATGATTCGGCAAGGATTTTATCCTTCATCATCTCGGTACGGCCGTTATCGACGATGATCACATGCATCTCTCCATCGACCTGTGGTCCACGGTAGAAGGCGCTATAAGTAGTGACGGGTTGGCCAGTTGCGTTGCGTGCGAGGGTGCGTAGTAACACGGCGGCGCTGTCGATATCGGGGACAATTTTGTCGATCCCCATTGAATGCAACTGCAACTTGGGCAGGTTAGCGCCCATATCGGCGTTACCTTCGTTGGTACAAACGACCACGGCGCCCTTATCGGCAATCGCCATGTTTACCCCTGTCATGGCGGCATCGGCGCTGAGGAATTTTTCACGCAAATGCGCGCGGGCGGCACGGGTTAAATACAAGGGATCGGCTGCCCCCGCTTTAGTGCCGAGTTTCTCATGGAAGAGGTCACCGACTTCTTCTTTTTTCATGTGGATAGCGGGCACCACAATGTGCGAAGGCGGCATTTTCGCCAGCTGAATAATCCGCTCGCCCAAGTCGGTGTCGATAACTTCAATCCCGTGTTGCTCTAGGTAAGGATTGAGGTGACATTCCTCGGTCAGCATGGATTTTGACTTAACTAACTTCTTCACCTGATGACTGGCTAAGATGCCGTGTACGATACGGTTGTGCTCGGCGCCATCTTTTGCCCAGTGGACTTTGATACCGTTTGCTAGGCAATTTTGCTCAAAGGTTTCAAGATATTGCGCAAGGTTAGTTAAGGTATGCAGTTTGATTTCTGAGCCTAACTGACGCAGTTGTTCCCACTCGGGTAAGCTGCCTGCGGCGCGGTCACGTTTTTCCCGCAGCACCCAAAGGGCCTTAGAGTGCCAGTCAACACGGGTTTCATCACGGCAGAAAATATCGGCCTTGTAGGCGTGAACCTGTGAACCCGTTGCCTCGTGATTATGTTGATATGCCATAGTGGGTCTCCTAGAGCGCGGCGTTAAGTACTTGCGCTATGTGGCGAATTTCAATTGGCAATTGTTGTCTGCGGATCATGCCATCGAGGTGTAATAGGCATGAAGGGTCGAAGCCAACCACATATTGCGCGCCTGTTGCCGCGTGGGCTTGAGCCTTGTCTTTACCCATCTTGGCCGATACAGCGCCTTCGTCGACGGCAAAAGTCCCACCAAAGCCACAGCATTCGTCGCGACGGTCTGGATAGACAATGTCGATTCCGGCGATATTGGCGAGTACGGCTTCTACTTTGTTGAATCGTGGGCCCATTTGCTCACTTGGTGTGGCAAGGCTCAACATACGAATACCGTGGCAGCTCAGTTGCAGGCTGATCTTATGGGCAAAAGGCTTGTTGAAGGCAGGAATTGGAGCGACATCGTGGAGGAACTCGGTCAGTTCATAGAGTTTGTCGATAACGGCTTGGGCTTCAGGGCTGTTGTCAAACTCGTGGAAGTTTTCTTTGGCGGCCACTAAACAAGACGCGGCAGGGCAAACAATGGCATCACATTCCACACCCTTGAAAGCATTGAGTAATTTCAAGGTAGTACTGCGTGCTGCATCGAAGCAACCCGAGTTGGTCATAGGTTGGCCACAGCATGTTTGGCCTGCGGGTAGAATCACTTGGTGTCCGAGTTTTTCCAGTAATTCCAGGGTGGCAATCGCCACGTCTGGCATCATTTGGTTAACGAGACACGGGATGAAAAGAGCGATTTTCATTGTGTTTTTCTCTTTCTTGTTAGTGAACGACATTGCCTTGCACTGTGACCCCAAAGTCCACACAAATGCTAAGGTAGTTGATCAAATATAGGCTTATCTTAAGTAAATAAGTAGCGCTAATTTAGTAAATGATCTACTAGATTTTTGCAAAAATGAGAAGTTTTTAACAATATGATTTTAAATGGTTAATTTGGTTTTTATTTTAAGATTTATTTCGTTAACTTTGCGGAGTTGTCGATAAATGAGAATAGTTTTCTTCTAAAGAAAAACGGGGCTATCTTTAGCCCCGTTTGGTCAGTGTGTTAGCGACTGCACTCTTCGAGCAGATACGCTAAGTGGCGGTAGGAAATACCACTGTGTTGGGTCAAACCGACCTCGCACATACGGTTGGCGTAATAGCCTTCTTTAACCTCAACTGGGATTAACTTCTTAATATTGCGCAGGGCGCTGGCGTTGATTTCTGGCTTATATAAACCTTTTTCACCGGCGTATCCACAACATTCAATACCCGCAGGTTTGAGCACTTGCGCCGAGCAAGCATTAGCAATGGCTTGCATCTTAGGCTCTAACTTCATCTTGCGAGCACTACAACCTAAGTGCAAAGCAACATTGACCTTTTTGTTGATGGTCAGCTTGTCCAGCAGCTTGTCGTGCATAAACTCAACTAGATCCGTAATTTGTACCTGTGGGTTACCCGTGAGGGTGCGATAAGTACAAGATAGGGCATCGACTAACACTGGGATCTTGCCGCCATTGCTCATCTTGCTGACCACATCGATAAGCTCTTGGCGTTTGGCGTCGGCGTTTTTAAAGTCGCCTTTAGATTCCCACATTTGGCCGCAGCATAAATCGCGGGTCTTCTCTGGTGTAATAACGTTATAGCCCGCACGTTCGAGCAGGGTAACAACCACCTCTGGCAAGGTGCGATTATCCGGATCCTTAGGTGTTGGGCCAAAGGTACGGCCACCACAGGCTGGGAAGTAAACCACGGTTTCTTGGCCTGCTTTAGCTGGGGACGGTTTAGGCAGTTTGCCACCTTTCGGGAAGTCTGGATTCCAATAGGGCACTTCTTTAGAGAGTAAGCGGCCAGTTTTCATCAGCGCGTTGGTGATACCATCGCCGGTGATTTTATGGATAACCCCAAGTACATCAAAGCCCGTACTGATCACTTGGTTAACGGCGCCAAAGTGTTTGGCTTGGAAATCCAACACTTTTTGCTCAGTGGTGCTGATATATGGGGTGCGCAGTTTACGTACCAACTGACCCATGCTGTTGTCGACAGGGCAGGCGATAGTACAGAGCTGACAAGCCGCGCAGGTATCAATCACATCATACTTGGCATCGGCACGCATTTTCTCGGCGGCGGCTTTATCGCCAGATTGCTCTAAGCGCTCGATTTCACGCAGAGTCGCGATCCGCTGACGTGGCGAGAAGTTAAGTGCTGATGTTGGGCAGGTTTTTTCGCAGAAGCCACATTCGATACATCTATCAACAAAATCATCGACGACAGGACAGGGCTTAATATTTTTAACGTGGACGTTCGCATCATCGTTAAGAATAACGCCTGGGTTTAAAATACCCTGAGGATCAAACAGTTGTTTGATGTTCTTCATCAAAACATAAGCATCTTGTCCCCATTCTTTTTCAACGAATGGTGCCACCGCACGACCAGTACCATGCTCAGCTTTCATCGAGCCGTTGTACTTGTTAATCACCATATCGGCGATATCGTCCATAAAGGCATGGAAACGGTCGATATCGGCTTGAGTGGAGAAGGTCGGAGTAATGATGAAGTGGAAGTTACCTGCCAGCGCGTGGCCATAAATACAGCCTTCAGGGTAACCATGTTTATGGAAAAGCTCTGTGATATCGTGAGCTGCTGCGGCTAGATGTTCAAGCTCAAAGGCTACGTCTTCGATGATAACTGAGGTTCCCTTTGGACGCTCGCCACCGACAATGGGGAAAAGCCCTTTACGCATAGCCCAGTACTTGTCGTAAACCGCGGGATTGGTACTGAATTCCATCGGACGGATGAAGTCAAAACCAGCCAGTTTGGCGCTGACATCTTGGGTATAGCGTTCGAGCGTTTGAGCATCATCTGCGCGGGATTCAATCAGTAGAATCGCTGATAGGGCTGGTAGTTCTGACAACCAATCAGGCATGCCAGGCTTGCCGGTTACCGCTTTAATGGATGGCCAGTCGAGGAGCTCTGCCGCAGAAACGCTTTCACCATTAATGAGCGGAATGGCGCGTGCCGCATCTTCCATATTATGGAAGACGGCCATGGCTGAAGCTTTAAATTTAGCTTCATTCACGGTGTGATAAGTGACTTCATTAATGAAAGCTAACGTACCTTCCATCCCGACCATTAGGTGGTTAATAATGTCAAAAGGATCAGTAAAATCGATTAAGGAGTTAATACCGTAGCCAGTGGTATTTTTGATGGAATATTTTTTACGAATGCGTTCGGCTAATACGGTGTTATGGCGCGTTAGGTGGGAGAGCTCGCTCAGCTCTTGCAGTAATTTTCCGTGAGTCTTGGCAAACTCAGCCTTAGATTTTTCACAGCCAGTATCGAGTTCTGTGCCATCTGCAAACAACAGTTTTGCCGATGCGATGGTTTGGTAACTGTTTTGCGCCGTACCACAGCACATGCCTGAAGCGTTATTGGCGACAATCCCGCCAATTTTTGCAGAAGCGATTGTCGCTGGATCGGGGCCGATTTTGCGATTCAGTGGCGCTAGCACAGCATTCGCGTCTGAACCAATAACGGCGGCACCTAAGGTAATTTGTTTTGCATCGCTACTGACTTCAATCTTTCTAAAACCATCATGGCCAAGGATAAGTAGTATCCCTTCACCAATCGCTTGGCCAGATAAACTGGTGCCTGCTGCTCTAAATGTGACGGGCGCATTATGCTTGCGGGCAACGGCTAAGGTGAGTTTTACCTGTTCTAAGGTCTCGGCATGGACAACAACTTCGGGCACGATTCTGAAGTAGCTGGCATCGGTAGACCAAGCAAAACGACGGACGGGATCATCCGTCACCGGACGATCACCTAATTGTGTTCTGAGATCACTGATGACCTCTTTGTAGTTAATCGACATAACATCACTCTCTTTATCTTATAGAAGAAAGTCGAAGTCACTCGGCGTGACTTCGAACAAGATGGATTAGAAGCCACCCCAAAGTGTTGCGATAGTGCCTGCAAGTAAGGCGTAGCCAAGGGCAACAGGCATTGTTTTACGAATAATTTCCGACTCTCTACCCGCCATACCTACTACAGTTGCTGCGGCAACCACGTTCATTACGCACATCATGTTACCGGCGTTTGCACCGATACCTTGCAGTGCCAATATCAGCGTATGGTTCATGCCAACATTATCAGCCACACTGTATTGCAGGCTTGAGAACATCATGTTTGAGAACGTCGCTGAACCTGACAGGAAGGCACCAAAAATCCCCACGATAGGCGCCATCCATGCCCATACCGCGCCCATTGAATGGCCCAACATATCGGCTAAGGCCACTGGCATAGAGGCTAGTCCAGCACCATTAGCACCTGAGTTTAAGAAGATTTTCACCATAGGTACTGAAGCACCTAATGAGATAATGGTCGGCAACATCGACTTACATGAAACACCGATGGATTGCTTAATCGCAGGACTTTTCATTTTGAACAGGAAGAAACCGATAATACACACTGCGACGAAGAAGGCACCAGGGGCGTATAAGGTCGCAAAGCTCGCTTTAAGCTCAGTACCCATCAGGCCTGTCCAGCTAATGTTGAAACTCGATAACCAAGCTTTCAGTGGCGTGACTGTACGAGATAACACTAACAGTGCAGCCATGATGATATAAGGTGTCCAGGCGGCAATTTGTGAAAACTGGGCTTTCGCTTCGATCTTCACACCTTCTTGGTTGTCATTCTCTGCGAAATCATTCCAAGGTGTTTTAGGCAGTAGGTAGCCCTTACGCGCAACAGGGATCACCAGTGCCATACCGATTAATGCACCAATAACCGATGGGAATTCAGGGCCTGCAAGGTAGTTAATAATCCAGGCGGGGACAGTAAAGGCAAGACCTGCGAAAATCGCAAATTTCCAAATGGCTAAGCCTTCTTTAAAGGATTTGTTGCGGCCAAAGAACCCAGTCAGCATCGTCACCATAACCAGCGGAATTAATGAACCTGTGATTAAGTCGATAGTGATCATATGCATTACGATATATCGAGCATAACCCGCATAGGTTCCACCATGGGCAGCAAACTGCTCAGCAGCCATGCTTACACCACCTTGAATAAGACCCTGTTCCATCCCAAAGAGCACGGGTAAACCAATTGCACCAAATGATACGCAGGCTGAGTCAGCAATTAAGGCGACTACGGCGGCGGCGACAGGAGGTACTCCCAGTAATACCAGCAGTGGCGCGCCAATGGCGGCTGGCGTACCAAAGCCAGCGCTACCTTCGATAAAGGCACCGAATAACCAACAAATAATAATCACCTGTACACGGGCATCGGCACTGATGTTAGTGAAGCCTGCTCGGATAGTATCCATTGCACCTGAATATTTCAGAGTATTAAGTAGGAATACCGCACCGAAGATGATGGTTAATGGCGTGATCGCTGACAGCAGTCCTTCAAGAACGGATGCGGCCAATAGAGTGGTATCCATTTGCCAAATAAATACGGCGGCGATGGCCGTAACTACCATGGAAATGGGCATAGCTTTTGACGCGGGCATTCTCAGTAATACAAGAAAGATCATTACACTGAGCACTGGCGTCAAGCTGGCGAGGAGTTGGAGTATTGTCATGCTTGCCTCTACATAAAGTGGTCTGTCTTATTTTTTATAGGAATCTTATTGGTGCTTCGATATCAGAACTTATGGTGGATAAATCAGCAGTATTCACTACTAATAATCACTGTTACGACATTCTGTGGTGTGTACTAGACGCTATTCGGGGTTGAACTTATATGATCTAGATCATTTTGACTGCTGTATGAAATGCTAATTTACAGTGCTGCGGGAGGCTTCTCTCATAGGATTTCTTCAACTGTGACCAATGTCACTTAAAGAGTGGTTTGTATATTCCTATGCTCAGTAATTAATTTAACTTGTATGCTTTTTAGTTATAAAAAATCAGATCTTCACTAAATTAGCGATCAGTATTGCAATTAACTGATCCATTTATTTCATTAATGGGCACTTAATGAATTTTTAAGACAATATTAAGGTGTGATCTATGTCACGCAGGTTTTCATTAAAAGGAACGGTGGTTTTTAATGATTTATTTTAAATTTATGATTTTTATTATTTTATATGATTTTTAGATGGAAATTTTTAGTGTGACTTAGCTCACATTTTATCGGGTGGGGAAATTGAGCGTGAGCAATGTCACTTTATGAAATATGAGTTAATCTGAAATTTAATAACGGTTAATAAAGCTGTTTACAGCAATGCAGCTGCACAACTCCATTTTGTTAACAACTATAGTCAGTCATTATCTATATTTTTTATGGTAGGTTGCTTGAGTTAAGCTTCGCATCATCTCCTCGTACAAACTCAAAACAACTTACTGCCCCAGCCAAGTTTGCTTCGCAACACATGGAAGTAATTATGGCCTTTAGGATGGATAAGCCTAAGTTGCTCAGAGCTGCGGCGCACGATGATCTCATCGCCGGGTAATACTGCTAAATGCACATGGCCGTCACAGCTAACCTCAAGGTTTTCGCCATTTTCAGGGGAAACCACCATCTTAATGGTGCTGCAAGCATCGACCACAATAGGGCGGCATGACAAGGTGTGTGGAAACATCGGGACTAAAATTAATGCCTGTAAATTGGGGGTGAGAATCGCCCCACCTGCTGACAGTGCATAGGCGGTTGACCCCGTGGGAGTGGAAACTATCATGCCATCGGCGCGTTGGCTGTACATGAATTGATTGTCAATATAGACCTCAAATTCAATCATGTGAGCGATCTTACCCGGATGCAGCACCGCTTCATTTACCGCGGTATTACTGGCTTTTAGCTGTCCATGGCGATAGACCTCTGCCTCAAGTAAAAAACGGTGCTCGGTATCAAACTCACCATCGAGCACTTTAGCGAGCGCCTCTTCGAATGCATCCGGTGGTAAATCCGTTAAAAAGCCAAGGTTGCCACGGTTTACACCAATCACGCCCACATCGAAGCGCGCCAGCACTCTGGCGGCGCCGAGCATATTGCCATCACCGCCAACGACTATCGCTAAATCACAACGCTCGCCAATCTCTAATAAATCAACCGCCACAATTTGTGGGCCTAACTCAGTTGCTACCCGCTCTTCTACGAGGACTTCATAACCTTGCATCGTCAGCCAGTGGTGCAGACGTTTGAGGGTTTGATTTGTCCCTGGATGATGCGGCTTACCAATTAGGCCAATGGTGTGGAACTTTGTGGTCATATTTATGCTAGATCTGGCCTTAGGCCTTGAAACGTCAAAATTGATCCCCATAATATGCCCAGAGTATTTAGAAACAAAGCATTTTTAGCTGGAGTGAAAATGAGCAACGAGTCGATTAAAGCAGAACAGGATCTGATCCAAGAGGGTGTAGAGTCTGAAGTTTCTACCGAAGAAGCAAGTCTGATTGATGAGCTTACCCAAGCCAATTTCCGTATTGAAGAGCTGGAACAGTTACTCGCTGACGCTTTGGCGAAAGTTGATGAGCAAAAAGATTCAGTAATACGTGCAGCTGCCGAAGTGGATAACATTCGTCGTCGTGCTGCGATGGATGTAGAGAAAGCCAATAAGTTTGCTCTGGAAAAATTCGCCAACGAATTGCTGCCAGTGATAGACAATATGGAGCGAGCGCTGCAAGGGACTAATCCGCAAGATGAAACCACTAAAGCTATCTATGAAGGTGTTGAGTTAACACAAAAGAGTTTGTTGACCGCTGTGGCGAAATTTGGTGTAAAACAAATCGATCCTCAAGGACAAGCCTTCAACCCTGATCAACATCAAGCGATTGGTATGCAACCAAGTGCTGAATTCCCAGCCAATACTGTGATGTTAGTAATGCAAAAAGGCTATGAACTGAATAGCCGTTTATTGCGCCCAGCCATGGTGATGGTGTCTCAAGGTGGTCCTAGCCAAGAGTCTGCTTCGATTGATATTGAAGCGTAAGCGATAAAACGTTAAACCAATAAAAAGGACTGCAGATGCAGTCCTTTTTAGTTTAAAAATTTTATTGTAAGTTAATCAGTAGCTTATTTTTCATAAACTGGGAGCAAGCTCCCTTGAGCTTAATTGGCGAGATAGGCATTAATCTGCGCTAACATGCCTTCGGCATCGAGTTGTAAGTCATGGATCACTTCTTCTGGTGATCCATGTTTAATAAACTCATCGGGCAAGCCAATTTGTAGTACAGGTTTAGGCATTTTAAGCTTTTGCAGAAGCTCTAGCACACCTGAGCCAGCGCCGCCCATAATGGCGTTTTCTTCCACTGTGACGAGCACATCGTGGGTTTGCGCCATCTCTTTGACTAAATCCACATCCAGCGGTTTCACAAAGCGCATATCGACCACTGTCGCATCTAAAGTCTCTGCGGCAGTGAGTGCTGCGGCTAAGGTAGTCCCGAAGTTAAGCATCGCGACACGTTTGCCTAAACGCTTAATCACCCCTTTACCAATTGGCAGCGCCGTCATGGCTTCAACTTGAGTCGCACCTGTTGCACTACCTCTTGGATAGCGTACCGCGCTTGGACCTGCATCATAGCAATACCCGGTATACAGCATCTGGCGACATTCATTTTCATCCGATGGCGCCATAATCACCATATTTGGAATACAGCGCATAAAGCTTAAATCAAACGCCCCTTGATGGGTTGGGCCGTCGGCGCCGACAATACCTCCACGGTCAATCGCAAATAGTACGGGTAAACGCTGCAATGCGACGTCGTGGATCAGCTGATCATAGCCGCGTTGCAGGAAAGTCGAATAAATGGCGACCACAGGTTTATAGCCCTCACAGGCAAACCCTGCGCCTAAGGTCACCGCATGTTGCTCGGCAATGGCTGCATCAAAATATTGTTTTGGGAAGCGCTGCGAAAACTCCACCATACCCGACCCTTCACGCATGGCAGGGGTAATGCCTAAGACTTTTTCATCCTGCTCAGCGATATCACATAACCATTTGCCAAACACTTGGGAAAAGGTTGGTAGTCCCGGCTTAGTCGCTGGCTTCTTAAACTGTGATGGGTCAAATTTAGGGACGGCGTGCCAACCGATAGGATCTTTTTCTGCTGGCTCATAACCGCGACCTTTTTTGGTCATAATGTGTAGCACTTGTGGCCCCTTGAGATTGCGCATATTGCGCAGGGTTTCCACTAGGGCATCGACATCGTGGCCATCGATAGGGCCGATATAGTTAAAGCCTAATTCTTCAAACAGTGTGCCAGGAACCACCATGCCTTTGAGGTGTTCTTCGGTGCGCTTGGCCATTTCTTTGATAACAGGCATGCCCTTGAGCACTTTCTTGCTGCTTTCACGAATCGTGGTGTAGAAGCGGCCTGACATCAATTGGGCTAAGTGATTGTTGAGTGCGCCGACATTTTCTGAAATCGACATTTCATTATCGTTTAGCACCATCAGCATATCATTGTGCAAATCACCCGCGTGGTTCATTGCCTCGAACACCATGCCGCCTGTCATTGCACCATCGCCAATCACTGCAACCACTTTACGGCCTGCCTGTTCTTTTTCGGCTGCAACGGCCATGGCTAATGCGGCACTGATGGAGGTGCCTGAGTGGCCTACGCTAAAGGTGTCGTATTCACTTTCTTCCCGCCAAGGGAAGGGGTGTAAACCGTTCTTTTGCCTAATGGTGTGCATTCTATCACGGCGACCAGTGAGGATTTTATGGGGATAGGCTTGGTGACCAACATCCCAAATCAAACGGTCAAACGGGGTGTTATAGACATAATGCAGGGCAACAGTCAGCTCGACTGTGCCAAGCCCAGAGGCAAAATGTCCGCTGGACATGCCAACGGACTTAAGAAGGAACTCCCGCAACTCATCGGCCAATTGGGGTAATAGGGCCTGTGGAAGCTGGCGGAGTTCATTAGGTGTGTTGGCCTGTGCCAACACCGGAAACTGAGAAATGTCCAAACTCATAGCGAGATACTTCGTCTCTTTTTATATTCTTCGCTCAATAATATAGCGGGCGAAGTCTGCAATTAACTGGCTATTGTATGGCAATTTAGCCAGCGCTGATAGTGCCTCTTGGATCAGTTGCGCGGCGGTATCTTTTGCGCCTTGCAGTCCAAGTAGTTGCGGAAAAGTACTCTTATTTGACTCGGCATCTGAGCCTTGAGGTTTGCCGAGTTCTTCCGTGGTGGCAATAATGTCCAGAATATCGTCTTGGACTTGGAAGGCAAGTCCTACGGCATGGGCAAATTCCATCATAGTCTGATATTGATCTTTTGGCGCGTTCGCGGCAATCAAGGCTAACTCAACAGCGCAGCTGATCAGCGCCCCTGTTTTCATATTATGCAGTTGAGTTAATGCTTTAAGATCAATGTGCTTATCGGTGGAGGCTAAGTCGATGGCTTGACCGCCACACATCCCCCGATAACCAGAGGCTTTTGCCAATGCTCTGACCATAGCGATATGTTGCTCGCTGGTAATCCCTGGCACGGCTTCAGTCACAATCTCAAAAGCTAAAGTTTGTAGTGCATCCCCAGCAAGAATTGCGGTGGCTTCATCGAAAGCGATATGCACTGTGGGTTGACCACGGCGAAGTGCATCATCATCCATAGCGGGTAAATCGTCATGGATTAACGAATAGGCATGGATGCATTCAATCGCGGCGGCGCAGGCATCGAGTTTTTCAAGTGTTACACCAAACATTTGCCCGACACTGTAAACCAAGAAGGGACGAATGCGTTTTCCCCCTAAAAGGGCACCATGGGTCATCGCGGCTTTTAACTGAGGAGCTGTATCTTCGAGTGTACTAAAACGTTGTTTTAATTGGTTATCAACTCGTAGTTGATATTCTTTTATTGCATTGACTAACACGCTTATTCGCCCTCAACGGCATAGGGAGATAGGGGCGCATTTTCATCCTGCTTGAGTAAAATGGCCACTTTTTGCTGAGCTTGTTCAAGTTTTGCCTGGCTGTTACGCACCAGATTGATGCCTCGTTCAAATTGTTTTAACGCATCATCGAGAGAGACATCGCCCTGCTCTAACTCAGCAACGATGCGCTCGAGTTCACCAAGGGATTCTTCAAAACTGAGATTTTCGGGTTTCTTTGCCACGTTAATAATTCCTTTGAAAGAGCGGACACAAGGTATATCAGGGCGGCTCAAGGGTCAAATTCAGTCGATGGATATTTGCTCGATAGCACGCTTTGTTGCTGAATTTTTTTCAGAAAATAGAAATTGCCACTAAACTTGCTTAGAGCTTGTCCGATAAATGACAATAGTAGCATTATGCTTATAATCATCTTAAGACATCATAAAATAAGGCTTGGGTTAAGACCAAAGTGTTACCGTTGACGGATGACATTTAGTGTTATTTTGCCAATAGAGTCAGTATCATGTCGTTTATACAGAATATTGAGGAGCCGTTGTGGATTTAGCTACAGTTATTGGACTAGTCGGGGGCTTTGGTTTTATCCTTTGGGCCATGATGACCAGCGGCGGCATTGCCATTTTTATCGACGTCCCCTCTGTTTTTATCGTATTCGGTGGTTCCTTCTTCGTCGTGATGATGAAATTCAATTTAAAACAGTTTTTAGGTGCGGTTAAAATCGCAGTAAAAGCCTTTATGTTTAAAATTGATAAACCTGAAGATCTTATCGAACAATCAGTGACGATGGCTGATGCGGCGCGTAAAGGTGGATTTCTTGCTCTTGAAGAAGCACAAATTTCAAACAGTTTTATGCAAAAAGCCGTCGATATGTTAGTGGATGGTCATGACGGTGAGGTGGTGCGTGCCGCGCTTGAAAAAGATATCGCCCTCACCGAAGAGCGCCATCGCAACGGCATCGCCATTTTCCGGGCTTTTGGTGACGTAGGACCCGCGATGGGGATGATTGGTACCCTAGTGGGCTTGGTGGCGATGTTATCCAATATGTCGGACCCGAAATCGATTGGCCCTTCAATGGCGGTTGCGTTGTTAACTACCCTATATGGTGCGGTAGTGGCTAACATGGTGTGTATTCCTATCGCCGATAAATTAAGCCTTAGAATGGGTGAGGAAATGCTAAACCGTAACTTGATTATGGATGCGGTATTGGCGATTCAAGATGGCCAAAACCCTCGAGTAATTGAAGGCTTTTTGAAAAACTATCTTGCTGAAAAACAGCGGAAAATCGATACAACGGACGGAGAGTAGCCCATGGCTAAGTGCAACTGTCCACCGCCCGGAGCACCACTCTGGTTGGCAACATTTGCCGATTTGATGTCCCTCTTGATGTGTTTCTTCGTGTTGCTGCTGTCATTCTCCGAAATGGATGTGATGAAGTTTAAGCAGATTGCAGGTTCGATGAAGTATGCATTTGGGGTGCAAAACAAAGTCGAAGTCAAAGATATTCCTAAGGGGACGTCTGTGATTGCCCTCGAGTTCCGTCCTGGTCGTCCCGATCCCACGCCGATTGAGATCATCAACCAACAAACCAATGAAATGACCGAACCCACGTTGGATTTCCAAGCGGGGGAAGATGATAGTGCGGGTGGGGTACAACAACAGAACGGTTCGCAGCGAGGTGGCGAAGCAACGGCTACAGCTCAAGAAACCGCAGATGCAGTGAAGGCCGAGGCTGCGGCAGCGCAGGATAAAATCAATCAGCAAGTGAAAAAAATGGCGCAGGAGCTCAATAAAGAGATCACCGATGGTGCGATTGAAATTGAGTCACTTGGACAGCAAATTATTATTCGCATCCGTGAAAAAGGTTCATTTGCCTCAGGCTCTGGTTTCCTGCAACCGCGGTTTAAACCCGTGGTGCGTTCGGTGGGTGAGTTGCTCAAAGATGTGCCGGGAATTATCACCGTATCGGGTTATACCGACGATATGCAGATAAGTGATGAGCTCTATAGCTCAAACTGGGATCTCTCCAGTAAACGTGCTGTAGCTGTGGCTGATGTGTTATTGCAGGTCAAGGGTTTTGATCCTAAACGGATGAAAGTGGTCGGTATGGCCTCAAATAATCCAATTGTCTTAAATGATTCGCCTGAAAATCGCGCGCGAAATCGTCGAGTTGAGATTGCGATTGAACAAGGTAAGGCAAAAGAATCCGAAGAAATTCAAATAGGTAAATAGCTTTTAATCCAAATCAGTTATTTGATAAAAACGCCGTGACTTGCTCACGGCTTTTTTATTTGGGCTTTTTTGACTATAAGTTCAACTGTGCGTAAGCGCACGCCACGAGCAGCCCTAGTGTGGAAACAGGTGCGCCAATCGCCGTGAGTTTGTTATAATCCGGCGATTATTCTTTTAACCAATTTTGCTGTTGCCAAAATTGCCCGCGGAAATCCCATGAAGTTTATTGTAAAGCTGTACCCAGAAATCATGATGAAGAGTAAGCCTGTGCGCATGCGCTTCACTAAAATGCTTGAAACCAACATCCGTAACGTGCTCAAAAAAGTTGATGAAGATGCTAAAGTGCAACGTCAATGGGACCGTATTTGGGTAAAGGTGCCAAATGATAAACCTGAATTAGCTCAGGCCTTTGGTGAGCGTTTAGCTTGTATCCCTGGGATCGCCCACGTAGTGCAAGTGGATGAATACAGCTTTACGTCAGTTGATGATATTTATCAGCAAGTGTTGCCCGTTTACCGTGACCAAATTGCCGGCAAAACCTTCTGTGTACGCGTCAAGCGCACTGGTAATCACGATTTTAACTCTATTGAAGTAGAGCGTTATGTCGGTGGTGGTTTAAACCAGTTTACCGATGCGATTGGCGTGCGCTTAAAGAACCCCGAAGTCACTGTTAACCTCGAAATCGAGGGCGATAAACTGTATATGGTGACTAAGCGTATCGAAGGCTTAGGCGGTTTCCCAATGGCAACGCAGGAAGATGTGTTGTCGTTAATTTCGGGCGGTTTTGACTCGGGCGTATCGAGTTATCAATTTATTAAGAAGGGCGCTCGTACCCATTACTGTTTCTTCAACCTAGGCGGCGCGCAGCACGAGATTGGCGTTAAGCAGGTTGCTTACCATTTGTGGAAAACCTATGGTGAATCCCACAAGGTGAAGTTTGTGTCCGTGCCGTTTGAGCCTGTGGTGGCCGAGATTTTAGAGAAAATCGACAACGGTCAAATGGGCGTGGTGCTCAAACGGATAATGATGCGCACCGCTGCACGTATTGCCGAGCGTATGGGCATTCAGGCGATTGTGACTGGTGAAAGCTTGGGTCAAGTGTCGAGCCAAACCTTAACCAACTTAAACGTGATTGATCGTTGCACCGATATGTTGATTTTGCGTCCGCTGATCACTATGGATAAGCAAGATATTATCAATGAATGCCGCCGTATCGGCACCGAAGATTTTGCTAAGTCTATGCCGGAATATTGCGGGGTGATTTCACAAAAGCCGACTGTTAAAGCGGTACTGGCTAAGGTGGAAGCGGAAGAGACGAAATTCTCTGAGGATTTGATTGACCGTATCGTAGAGCAAGCCGTGGCCATTGATATCCGGGAGATAGCAGAACAAATGAATACCCGTATCACTGAAACTGAGACCGTTGTTGCTATCGACACCAATGAAGTGGTGATTGATATTCGCGCCCCAGAGGAAGAAGAGAATAAACCGCTGGAGATTGAAGGCGTGGAAATCAAGCGTATTCCTTTCTTCAAATTAGCGACTCAGTTTGCCGATCTCGATAAGCAAAAGACTTACCTGCTGTACTGTGAGCGTGGCGTGATGAGTAAATTACAGGCACTTTACCTGATTGAACAAGGTTATCACAATGTTAAGGTTTACCGCCCTTAAGCGATAGCCAGCAAAGCGTATGCAAGGTCAAACCTCAGGTTTGACCTTGATATGCAGCAATCTACGGGACAAACGAATACAAAAAAGCCGCATTGGAATGCGGCTTTTATGTTATTGCGAAGCAGTGCAATTTACTCGGTTTTGACCACTTGCTGTGCTGGTAACACCTCATCGGCAATCAATAAGGTGGGATCTTGCAGCGCTTCTTGGTGCATTTTTTCCATCGTTGCCGTCAGTTCGGCATTGATACTTGTTTGTAAATCACTGGTGTCGATAATAATTTCGGCATTGATAACATTAGCGTAGACATTGGCACTGAGTGCGCTGACTAACACTAACGCAAAAGCAGATTTTAAATTGAACATAGTCGCCTCCGGGCTGACAAAGTATTGCTGTCAGACATTCCCATCACCCGTTCGAGATTGTCCAACTCATGTGTTTCGTTGGCGCAAAATTTAATCAAAAACGCTGGCCTTTACAAACGATTAAATGTAACAATACGGATTAGAAAAACTAATTAAAAATTGAGATAGAGATCACTATGTCAAGACGCTTACCACCACTGAATGCGGTTAAAGCATTTGAGGCCGCCGCACGGCATTTGAGCTTTACTAGAGCGGCTGAAGAATTGTTTGTGACTCAGGCTGCGGTGAGTCATCAAATTAAAGCGCTGGAAGATTTTCTCGGATTAAAATTATTTCGCCGAAAAAATCGTTCACTGCTGCTAACCGAGGAAGGCCAGAGTTATTTTCTCGATATTAAGGACATCTTTATTCAATTGGCTGATGCGACCGATAGGCTGCTTGCACGTAGTGCTATTGGTTCGTTGACCGTGAGCATGTCGCCAAGCTTTGCGATTCAGTGGCTGGTGCCGCGTCTGTCCAAGTTTAGTGAAAAGAATCCTGATATTGACGTACGGATCAAGGCGGTGGACACAGAGGCCAGTTCCTTAACTGACGATGTTGATGTCGCGATCTATTATGGTTTAGGCAATTGGCCTGGGCTGCGGGCCGATAAACTTCGCAATGAAGTGCTTATTCCGGTGTGTTCACCCATGCTGTTAAATGGCCCTAAGCCGCTGTCGAAGCCGGAAGATTTAAAACACCATACACTGCTACACGATATGAGTCGCCACGATTGGCAGGCGTGGTTTAGACAATGCGGTATTACCGATATCAATGTGAATCAAGGTCCAATTTTCAGTCATTCTTCCCTCGTCTTGCAGGCGGCTGCCCACGGTCAAGGTGTGGCCTTAGGTTATAGCGTGTTGGCTCGGCCCGATATTAAGGCGGGGCGACTGGTATGCCCATTCCAAGAAGTGTTAGTGAGCAAAGATGCTTACTACCTCGTATGCCAACAGAATCATGCCGAGCTGGGTAAAGTGGTCGCGTTTCGTGAGTGGATGTTAGATATGTTTGCCGAGGAGTCACGCAGTGAGTTGTTGCCCGGATAATCCCTCGGTAAATGTTGCACTAAGTGCCCATGTGTTAGAAGGTGAACCCTCAGAGATCTTGATTTTATTTGCCCATGGCGCGGGAGCGAATCGAGACTCAGACTTTATGTGCCAAATGGCAGCAGGTCTTGTCACCAAGGGCTTTCAAGTGATGCGTTTTAACTTTCCCTACATGCAGGCTAATGCCATGGATGGTAAAAAGCGACCGCCAGACAGAGCGCCAAAGCTGCTTGCCTGTTTTAGCGAGATGCTCGATGTGGCGCACGCTCAGCCTAAGGTTAAGCGGGTGGTCTTGATGGGCAAATCCATGGGCGGACGCATGGCGGCGTTACTTGCTTGTGATAGCGTACAAGCCAGCCGTATCGATAGGGTTATTTGTTTAGGTTATCCCTTTATTCCGCTTAAGGGCGGTGAGCCTAGGTTGGAACCCCTGAACGACTGCCAAGTGCCCGTGTTAGTGCTGCAAGGGGAGCGGGATAAGTTTGGCGGTAAGATGCAAATCCCTAGCTGGCCACTTAACAATGATATTCAAATTGAATACTTAGCCGATGGGGATCATAGTTTTGTCCCAAGAAAGTCGTCAGGTACGACTGAAGCGGCTAACCTTGCACTGGCTGTTGATTTATCAGCAAAATTTATTGGCTAATGTTTCTTCTTGATATGACGTAAAGTGCTCAGAGCCTGGATTAACGGCTCGGGCGTCATCCGTTGTAAAGCCTATTGGTTTTTGGAGGTTAAAATGCGTAAAGGATTGTTGTTACTCGCCGCGGTAAGCGGATTTTTTGCGGTCGCGCTAGGTGCTTTTGGTGCCCACGGTTTAAAAGCCGTGGCGCCCCCAGAGTTGATTGAAGTGTTTAATCTTGGGGTGCAATACCACTTCTACCATACCTTTGCCTTGATTGTGGTTGCTTTTGCGGGGCAGTGGTTAACCTCACGTTTACTCGATTGGGCGGCGTATTTATTTATTGCGGGTATAGTGCTGTTTTCTGGCTCGCTCTACGGTTTGGCGCTGGTCGGCAGCAAATGGTTTGGCCCTATCACGCCGATGGGCGGCGGCTGTTTCCTCTTAGGTTGGTTATTGCTGGCCGCGGCCGTATGGCGCCATAAAGTGGTGGATGGTAACGAGTCATAATGCTTGTATGGCGCAGCCACTGCGCCGTGCGTCCACGCAGCCAATAGCACAAAAGCCCGATAGCAAATCGGGCTTTTGTGTATTGAAATTGCTATACTGGCGCCCAAATCGATAGTCGGCCATGTTTATGGCTTGGATTTCTTAAGGATCTCCATGAAAAACCTATTTTTATTTTGCCGTGCAGGCTATGAGAAAGAATGCGCAGCAGAAATCCAACAGCGAGCGGCTGAGCTCAATGTGGGTGGCTTTGTTAAGGCCAACAATAACGATGCCTATGTGGTATACCAATGTTTTGACGATGATGGCGGCGATACCTTGGCCAAGCAACTGTCGTTAGATTCGCTGATCTTTGCTCGTCAGATGTTTGCCGCGAGTGAACTGCTAGCCGATTTGCCCGAGTCTGACCGTGTCAGCCCGATTGTGGCAGCGCTTAGTGAGGTGAGTAAAGCGGGCGAGCTGAGGGTTGAAACCCCTGATACCAATGAAGCAAAAGAGCTGTCGGCATTTTGCCGTAAGTTTACTGTGCCTTTACGCCAGCATTTGAAAAAATCCGGTAGTTTACTCGCTCAGGAAAACCCTAAGCGTCCGATTATTCATGTGTGTTTTGTTGGCCCAGGACGCGCCTACGTTGGTTATTCCTTCAGCAACAACAGCTCACCCTATTTTATGGGGATCCCGCGCCTGAAAATGGCCGCCGATGCACCAAGTCGCTCAAGCCTGAAACTCGATGAAGCATTCGCGCAGTTTGTGCCTAAAGATGCGCAGGAAGAGCGGGTTCGCAGCGGCATGAATGCAGTGGACTTAGGCGCTTGCCCAGGTGGCTGGACCTATCAGTTAGTGCGTCGTGGCATGATGGTCTCTGCTGTCGATAATGGCCCGATGAACGAAAAACTAATGGAAACCGGACAAGTGAAACATTTCCGTGAGGATGGTTTCCGCTTCGAGCCACAGCGTAAAAACATTTATTGGTTAGTGTGTGACATGGTTGAAAAACCGGCGCGTGTAGCCGAGCTGATTGAGGCTTGGGCCATCAATGGCTGGTTTAAAGAAGCCATTTTCAACCTCAAGCTGCCGATGAAGAGCCGTTATAAAGAAGTGATGGCGATTTTGAATACCATGCAGGAAATCCTCAAGGAAAACGGCATCAACGAATTCCAGTTGCAGTGTAAGCATTTATACCATGACCGCGATGAGGTGACGGTGCACTTATGGCTTAAGCCTAGCCAGCCTTGGAACTAATCGGCAGTTCTTTACCTCTATTTTAGTGAGTTAAGCCCCAAGTCATGTTTGGGGCTTTTTATTGGCTGTTCTGCTAGGACGTGTTGACGTTTCGAGATTAGATTTTGTTCGTTCAGGCAAGCACGTGCTCGCGAAACGAGGAATGATGTGTAGTTTACTCAAATGACGAGCGGCTCTTATGACAGAAAGTAAGAGCAAGGGCTTGCCAGACGAACCCTTCGGGCAGCATTTGGCTGACGTTTCTGCTGCGTTATCGTCCGTTTAGGTAGAATAACTACACTGTACGGACTTTGCCTTGCATAAAAGCCAGCCCACATTGCTGCAAAAATAACCCTGAAACGTCAACACGCCCTAAATGGCGGCCATAAAAAACGCACCCTAAGGTGCGTTTTTTGTTTCGCGCAAAGCGATTATGACAGACGGTCAAGCACCGCTTGAGTGAAGTCAGTCGTACCGTGGGTGCCGCCTAAATCGCGAGTCGTACGGTCGCCTTCTTCAATCACTGCCGATACGGCTTTACGGATCATGTCGGCTTTATCAGCCATGCCTAAGTATTCCAGCATTTGGATAGAGGCTAAGATCACAGAGGTTGGGTTTGCGAGGTTTTTACCCGCGATATCTGGCGCGCTGCCGTGAACCGCTTCGAAAATCGCTGCATCACGGCCAATGTTGGCGCCGGGTGCCATACCTAAACCACCGACTAAACCGGCACACAGATCCGACAGAATGTCACCAAACAGGTTGGTGGTCACGATGACGTCGAAGTTTTCTGGGTTCATCACTAACTTCATGCAAGTCGCATCGACGATCATTTCTTCGGTTTTGATGTCTGGGTAGCGTTGGCTCACTTCACGGGCCACTTTCAGGAACAGGCCTGAGGTTGACTTCATGATGTTTGCTTTGTGCACGATAGTGACTTTCTTGCGGTTTTCTTTACGGGCCAGTTCGTAGGCGAATGTCGCGATTTGCTCAGCGCCTTGGCGAGTGACGATACTGGTCGCTTCTGCGGTGCTGCCGTCTTCAGACACTTTTTGACCGTGGCCTGAGTACATGCCTTCGGTGTTTTCACGCACTGTGATGATATCAATGTTTTCATAACGGGCTTGAGTGCCTTTGAAAGACAACACCGGACGCACGTTAGCGTACAGGCCGAATTTCTTACGTAATGTCACGTTGATAGAGGTAAAACCTTCGCCTACAGGCGTAGTTAGCGGGCCTTTGAGGGTGATGCGGTTTTTTTCGATCAGTTCTAAAGTACGCTGCGGAAGTAGTTCGCCTTGCTTCTCGAGAGCGGTTAAGCCTGCATCGGCAAATTCATATTCAAAATCACAACCTGCTTTATCAAGAATTTTTAAGGCTGAATCAATAATACTTGGGCCAATTCCATCACCTGGAATTACGGTTATCGTTCTTTTTGACATGGAGAAGTCCTTCCACGGTTCGTCGTTACTGCAATTGTCCGACCCGGGATCAGCCGGGTAACATGACTATGAATTTGGTGTTTTTTCTCACTATTATTTTAACCGTCTTTGGTCAAACTTCACAGGAAATAGTGAGCAATGTCACGATTTTTTATTGGGTAAAACTTGTAAAAATACTGGGTTATAACGATGATGGAGAGCCAATGGTTAAAAAAGTCTACTTTAGTCTAACAACTATATAAAAGAGGAAGACATTGAAGTTATTACCTATCACATCGCTAGTGCTGTTATCCCTCGGAATATTGCCGCATGCCCATGCTGAAACTAGCACTAAACCGCTTACCCTGACCGACATTATGCATTTTGAGTCCCTCGAAAAGCCCGTTATCGCTGACAATGGTCAGGTGCTGGCGGTTGAGGTGGCGCCGGATCGTGGCGATAGCCATGGTTTAATTAAAAATCTGCAATCAGGAAAAGACTTTCAGATTGAAGGCGGCTCAGATCCTATCGTGAGTCACACTGGCCGTTATGTGGCGATGGCCGTTAAGCCTAGTTTGCTTAAAGTTGAAACCAGCGATGCTAAAGCTAAGAAAAAGCTTAAGGCCGATATGGTGTTGCTCGATACCCAAACGGGCACGCAAACCAAATTTGAACGGGTAAAAGAATTTGTCTTTAGCGACGATGGCGCGCATTTAGCCATTTGGTTTGAAGCCGACGAAGAGGCCAAAAAAGACGCCAAAGAGAAAACCGAAGGCACTGATGATAAGCCCAAAGCCGAGAAGGTGAAGGTCGATAAGTTCGACCAAGGCCGTCGTTTGAGTTTAGTGAATTTGTCTTCACCATCGCAGCGGCTGGATCTGGAGCATGTGACCGCCTATCAGATTGATAAAGACAGTCGCCGCTTGGCCGTCGCGGTTAATGATATCGAAGCAAAGCAACATCAATTGCAACTAATTGATTTGAAAAACTACAAAAAATCAACGGCATTTGATTCTCAAACCCAACAAATTGGCGCGCTAGCACTTTCAAAAAATGGTCGCTGGCTGGCCTTTACTCAAGGAGATGCGAGTGAATTACCCTATGGCCGCAGCTATCAGCTAAGCCTAGTCGATATCGCTTCGGGCAAAATTCGCCCTGTGCCAAACACCAAAGAGTGGACGTTAAACCGTTACGCCAGTTTAAACTTCTCGCTAGACAGTGAGCGACTCTTCTTTGGCCGCGTGCCCGAGGTGAGCCAGCAGCTTAGCTTGAAGAAAATAGCTGAAGAAAAAGATCTTTACGATAAGGATATTGTGACTGGCCAGCGCGGGCTTAAAGTCTGGCATGGGGACGATCCGCGGATTAAACCCCATGAAATTAAGCAATATGAGGCAGAGCAAAAGCGTACTTATTTAGCGGTACTGCATTTAGGCTCTAACAATGTGGTGCAGCTTGGCGATAAAACGGTGCCGGATGTCACCCTGTCACAGCATAAGCGTTTTATGCTGGCAAGCTCTGACTTACCCTATCGCAAGATGATCACTTGGGCAGGGTTCTATCAAGATTATTATTTGGTGGATATCAATACGGGTCGCAAGTTGCCGCTGTTAACCCAACAACCCAGTGATGCTGAGCCAAGCTTATCGGGCGACGGTAAATATGTGGCCTATTATCAGCAAGGTCATGTGTATTTATACGATATTGCCGAAGGTCGCCGCACTAATCTGACCCAGTCTTTAAAGGTGAGTTTTGCCGATGAAGATCATGATTCTCCCTCCAATGCGCCGGGTTATGGTTTTGGCCCTTGGCTTAAGGACGATGCCGGCTTCCTCGTCTACGATAAATTCGATGTGTGGCAGTTTAACACCGCATCGAAAACGGGCTTTGCCTTAACAGCAGGGCAGGGACGCACTCAAAAAATTCAATATCGTGTTGAAGGTTTAGTCGATAATCCCGATGAGCCAACGACGCTTGCCTACAACGCCACTGTGCTGCTGCATGGTTACAGCGACAAGACTAAGGCCGATGGTTTTTATCAAGCGACCCTTGGCGAAGCGGGCGTTAAGACCCTGATGGAAGGCGAGTATAAGCTAACTGTGCTTGGCCGTAGTAAAGATGCGGATACCTTGGTGTTTTCTAAGGAGCGATTTGATCTCTTCCCCGATTTATACACCGCAAGCTATCAAGCACCACAACAAGCTGTGAAGCAAACCGATTTTGATAAGCAGCGCCAAGCCTTTAATTGGAGCCAAGCCGAATTGGTGCATTGGACCAATGGCGATGGCAAGCCGCTCGATGGTGTGTTGATAAAACCGACCAATTATCAAGCGGGCGAGCGTTATCCTGTGCTGGTGTACTACTATGAATTGATGACCGACAGACTGCATGCCTTTCCGCAAATGAAGGTTAACCATAGACCTAACTTCGCTTGGTATGTCAATAATGGTTACGCGGTATTCTTGCCGGATATTCGTTTCGATATCGGTTATCCCGGTGCCAGCTCAGTACAAACATTGACCTCGGGCGTGCAAAAGCTTATCGATATGGGCGTTGCCGATGCTAACGCCATTGGTTTACAAGGGCACTCTTGGAGCGGTTATCAAACGGCATTTGCCATCACCCAAACTAAGATGTTTAAAGCCGCCGTTGCTGGTGCACCAGTGGCGAATATGACCAGCGCCTACAGCGGTATTCGCCATGGCACCGGCATTGCACGCCAATTCCAATATGAAACGGGCCAAAGCCGCATAGGTGCAAGTTTATTTGCAGCGCCACAAAAATACATTGAGAACTCGCCCGTGTTTTATGCCGATCGCATTCAAACGCCGTTGATGATCATGTTTGGCGATAAAGACGATGCGGTGCCTTGGGAGCAAGGTGTTGAAATGTACTTGGCGATGCGCCGTGCGGGTAAAGATGTGGTGTTTTTACAATATGAAGATGAACCCCATCATCTGAAGAAATACCCTAATAAGCTCGATTACAGCATTCGGATGATGGAATACTTCGACCATTATCTTAAAGGTAAACCCGCGCCAACTTGGTTAAGCCAAGGCGAAGCCTATGTCGAATATAAAGCCGATGATGAGTAATCGTCTGTTTTAGGTTTATCTATAAGCAAACGCCACCATAAGGTGGCGTTTTTTATGGCAAAAAGGGCGCGAGCTAGCTCATTGAAATAGTCCTTTTATCCCCTTGGAATTACCATGGCTCACCTGTTTGGCATTAGCGTAGTCTGTAAGTTTTAAAGAAATACAAAGCATGCTTTGGGGCAAGAAGAGCGTTAAATATTGGAAGACGAATATCATTGCTTGGTTATTGAATGCAGACCATATTTAAGGGCGAACCATGGTATTTGCTCAACGACACGGTGAATAGAAATCTAGGATTTCTAAGCTTATGAACGAGAGCCATGGATGGCGAACAGGCCGTTAAACAGGGATGTTGTTCAAGTCCATCCGTGGATGCTCGACCGCCCCGTCTGATGTGAATGGATTCACGAATGCCGCGGTGGCATGGATGCCAAAGAGCGGCCATGGGGCGGACGGTCGTCTCGCTAATCACCATGGCAAACCTGTTTAGCATTAGTTTAGTCTGTAAGTTTTAAAGAAATACTAAGCAGTTTTGGGACAAAAAGCGTAATAGACCCTTTGCTCTAACTCGTCAGTTTCGGATTAAAATTTCTATGGGTTTAACGCCGCGCTTTTCGGCTGGTTTGGAGTGCAGCGAAAAACCAGTCCGACAACAGTGCCTTGTTAGCAATTATGGCTACCATCGCTCACCTAGCTCTCCATCTTTTAAATAGTATTTTTTTCCATCAAGAATACTTTTTAATATTGCCTGAATATGAATTGGTTGGTTTCCAATATCTAATTTCTTAGCGTGCTCTCTAAGAGCCTCTAAATCTATAACATCACTAAAGGTCTCTTCATCAATCTGAACGTAAGGCCCGTTAGTTGAATCACTACCTGAGTTTCCAATTATTTCAGCCACTCTAATTGTGCCATTTTCATTGCTCAATACTTTTAACATGAAATCAGAAGTCCTTTCTTTTGAGGATCTTTTCAATTCGTAGAAAATATGTGACTCAAGATGGTTTTTGATATATGCCCTTTCAGTAAGAGCCTTAATTGCAACCTCTTGATAATCAATTTCAAGCTCTTCTAGCTGTTGTTTAGTGACCCATTGCTCATCATGACTTTTCCCATGCACTTGGCCTCTAATTTTATAAAGAATATCGGCTGCTATAGGGGCGCTTTGTTCTCTGCCAATCAAATATTTGATCAATGTATATTTATTGTGACTCTCAGAGATAACCTTATTTGTCAGCCAATTCATTTGGCGATATAGGTCCTTGGACATAAAGGCCAAATTACTTTCTTGTTCCAATATTAGCTTGTCAGAATTAAGAAATTCATCATAAATGCTAGCCAGAATATCAGAACTATTATCAGTGCATGCTTTTGCATAATTCGTCATCATTTCAAAAAATCGACCTTCGGCGTCTTCTGCAATCACACTTTCAAGAAATTCTTTTCTGTTAATTTTTCCAGAGATAAACTCAAGAATATCTTGGTCTGAAAGGTAACCAATTGGTGTTGTGTAGTGAAATGCAACATGAAGCCTTTGAGGTGCAGACACCCGACCGGCGGAATCTGCATCAGAAACTCCATAATGAGAATACCCTCCTGAAGCAAGAAGCGGAAAGGTGTCACCAAGAAGCCCCTCTAGTAGTTTACGATCCATTTCGTTAAATACATTTAGAATAAAATCTCGTTCATTTTTGAATGATCCTACAATATCTTCAGGCTTATCCATCATTAGACCGTCATTTGAATATCTTCTGCCGATGTATGCTTCTGGCGATTTCTTAATATGCTCGTACACAGAATTTGCTTTAGTGGCAATTATTGATAAAGAGAAAAGGTCTGAAAAACAAACTTGCCCTTGAATCTGTTCCAGAACAAACCTTAAGTGATTAAAAAACCTTTTTAGCTCTCTTGGGTTTTTGATTAGGTGTTTGAAATAATTATGATAAATCCAACTCAATCTATCTTGATCACTCTCAAAACTATCAGTTAGGTTTTTATCGCTTAAGTTTTCCAGCTCAACATTTGCCAGTTCGTTCATACTTCGTTCAGAAATTACAGGTAGAGGAACCCTGAGCTGTATTATCTTGTTGATATATTCGGAAGCATTAACTATGTCATTTTTATCTAAAACAGAGACAAGATAATTTGAATCAAAAGCTAACAGAAATGATGTTCCAGAAAAGTCTGCTACGGCTTTAACAAGACGTAACACTTGAAATGTTTCAGATGGGGTCAACCTATCAATATCATCTATCACAACAATTATTGGTTTTTTAATCTCTTGTATTGCAGATACAACCTTTTTCTTTTTTCCGAGCAAATCAAGCTTCTTCAGCTCTGCAATCTTCTTACTTGAATCTCCAAACTTAGAAAATACTTTTTCAAAAATTGATGCCCAAGGCTCTGCACCAGGAACGAGCTTTGCGACACTAAAAAGGCTTGAATATGCAATTAGCTCCTTGGCTGCTTTTAAGGCTACTTCAGAACTGTCTTTAATATTTAGCTGTGATGAAAATTGAAGTAAGAAATCTTGAATTAACGATTCCGGCTTACCGGCCAACCAAGGGTTATACTCAATAATAATTGGAGCAGATTCTTTTTCATTTAAAGCGCCTTTGACAAGGTTGATTACTGACGTTTTTCCATAACCCCATTCACCCTCCAAAGAAACAGTTAAACAATCATCATCATGATTCAATAGAAGTATATTTGCTAAATGGTTTGCAAAGTCGAGTCTATTTAGTAAATCAGGATCGTTGAGTCCACCCTGTATCGGTTGGTCGTTATGGTACTTTCCCATTCATAATTCCATTATTTGTAAAGATTGCTAACGCTTTATAGATGGACTTTTTCCATCTTTGAATGCTGTGTATGTTGCTGCCATTCATTATTAAACTCAATAGGTATCAATCTTTTTTGTGAATCAACATATAGTTATAGGGGCGAACTACGGAAAGATTCCGTATAAAGAACCAAAGTACGGATTAGATTAACTTGGTTTATTGGTGTACTGGGCAGATGTTCCCATCGCTAGTTCTGAGAAGGTTTGGGGCATCAGCTTTTAGCCGGATGAACAGTTCAATGGCCGTAAAGATTGGCATTGTGGTACCTGCGACCTTTTAAAACATCTAGGTTTTAGTCGAGCCTCAGGGACGATTTTTATTAACTTAAAGGGTGGCGTGTCACAGGGGAAAATGACAATTCATCCTGCACACCTGACAATAAAGTTATCTCGCTTCCAAGCAGTTCTGGAACATAAATGGCAATGTATTGATTTACACTGCCATTTTGGGGGATAGCTTAATAAGCTTTGGATATTTAGCTTAGGGATGATGGTGATATCAGAGCAAAATCAATTTTTGCTTGAGCTTTCGACCTCTTTGGCGGTGCGGCTAACAATATCTGTGCCGGCTTCGAGATACTGTTTATAGGTATCATCGCCCCAGGCCACGAGTTTATTGTCTTTAAAAATCAGCGGGGTGCATTCTTCTTTGCTGGTCACGCCATCGGATTTTTCATGGTGAGTACGATAAAAGAGCACTTGTAGCTGGCTATCCTTAAGGGATTTGGCCTCTGTAAAATCGGCCTTACCAAATAGGGTTTTGACGGCGGAAATATCTTGCCCGAGTGTTAAATCGTTTAATTTCTGGCTGTTATAGACTTGCCTATCTTCCCAATCCATTTCATCTGGAGTGGGCTCATATACGAGTACCACTACGGCGACGAAGGCGACATAGGCGGCAAATATGCTACCAATAATAACCGAGGTTTTTGATTTCATTGAATCTAATTCCTTTGCATATCCAATGTGTTATTTGGCAAATGAATAAAATACGCCTTTGATGACCTGAGGTAAACGGCTTTATTGCAACTTAGTGTTAACAAGAGGCGCTAGTCGACGGGTGTCGTATGAATAGGGCTATTGACCCGAAAATCTTTTAAGTTGATGTTTAAGGGTAAATCGGTTTGTAGCTGGGCTAACTTATAACTGAGCCGTGCTATATCTCGGCCTTCTGCTAACTTTTTCGCTTGTTTGGCGCCGAGATTGGACAACGAGGAAAACAGTGTCGCTAAGGTTCTAAAGGTTCGGAGTAACTCGGCGGCCGATTTAGGGCCAATACCTGCGATACCGGGGATTTTATTGCCGCTATCACCCGCAAGAGCCATTAAATCGAGAAATTGGCTGCGATCGACTCCCAGTTTTTGTTCAAGCTCAGCGATGTTGAGATATTGCTGATTAAAGTGATCCCACTGGCTGATCCGCGGATGATTGAGTTGGCTAAAACCTTTATCCGTCGACACAATAATGGCTTCACCTTGGGCTTTGGCGGTTTTCATTGCAAGGGTGGCGATAACATCATCGGCCTCAGCAGCGGCATAAATTGATTGGATTTGTAAACTGTTAAGGTGTTCTTGCAATGCCGTTAAGCCCGCCGCCAGTGGCTCAGGCATAGGTTTACGGCCCTTTTTATAATCAGGGTAGAGCTGTTTACGCCAAGAGATCTCATCCCCATCCCAGACGATAGCGACATGGGTTGGGTGGTGAATGCGCAGCAGTTTAGTGCAGGCGACACTCACACGCTCCGTTAAACTGTCCATATCGTTCTCATCTGGGATCGCCGCATAAATCCGGCGGACTAAGTTGAGACCATCGATAATTAAAAACTTATTCATTGGCGGTTTTTGTTTTACTTCACGATTTGATAGCAGGGAACATAAGCGCTTCCCGGCAGTTTCATCCTATGCTGGGCGACAAAGGCTCCCAGCAAATTGTCCATCAACTCCATTAAATGCGGATCCCCTTTAATGTGGAAGGGACCTAATTGCTCAATTTGTTTGATGGTGTCGGATTTTACATTACCCGCTACGATACCCGAAAAGGCTTTGCGCAGGTTGGCTGCAAGCTCCGCTTTGTTGGTTTGAAAATGTAAATTTAAGTTTGCCATTACCTCATGGGTGGGTGTGAAGGGCAGTTGAAATTCTGGCTCAATTTTTAGCCCCCATTGATATTGGTAAGCATCTCCTGTGGCACGGCGATGGTTTTTCACTTGCTCCATGCCTTGCTTCATTACCCGAGCGACTTCGGCAGGATTATCGATAATGATTTGATATTTTTGCTGCGCTTCGGGCCCTAAGGTAGCAGCGATAAACTCATCAATTTTAATAAAATAATCTGCGCTTTCGCTGGGGCCAGTTAATACCAGTGGGAAGGGCGTTTGTTGGTTTTCTTTATTGAGCAAAATCCCCAGTATATACAGCAGTTCTTCGGCTGTACCCGCACCGCCGGGGAAGATGATAATGCCGTGACCTAAGCGTACAAACGCTTCTAGGCGTTTTTCGATATCGGGCAAGATCACCAGCTCGTTAACGATTTGGTTAGGCGGCTCGGCGGCGATAATACTTGGCTCAGTGAGACCAATATAACGGGCATTTTTAATCCGTTGTTTAGAGTGACCAATCGCTGCGCCCTTCATCGGGCCTTCCATTGCGCCAGGGCCGCAACCAGTGCAAATATCTAATTCCCTTAGGCCGAGTTGATAACCGACTTCACGGGTATATTGGTATTCGATGGCATTAATGCTGTGTCCGCCCCAGCAGACCACTACATTAGGATCCTTCATGGGCGCAATGGCGCGGGCATTACGCAAAATATCAAACACGACGTTAGTAATGTGGCTAGCATTTGTTAAATTGATATGTTTTAGGGTGTCGTATTTGTCGCTGATGTAGAGAATATCTCTGAGCACCGAAAATAAATGCTCTTGGATTCCTGTGATAATTTGGCCATCAACAAAGGCTTGTTCCGGTGGATTGATAAGCTCGAGCTTAACCCCGCGTTCACGTTGCAGTACATTGATGTCGAAGTCGTGATATTGCTCGAATAGTGCTTTAGAATTGTCGGTCTTTAAACCCGCGGCGAGTACCGCGAGTGAGCAGTTACGATACAGTTGATATAGGGCGCTTTTGGCGCTTTTTTTGAGGCGATCAACTTCAAGTTGTGAAAGCTGATCCATGCTGCCCTTAGGGCTGACTTTTACTATCATTTATCACTCCTTCGTATCGACAGGAGTGATAAGAAGCGACGTATAGTCTGACTTAGTTATACGTCAATCACGACCCTGTCTCTGCTTTCATGTTTTGCTTTGTAGAGTGCTGCATCGGCGCGCTCAAAGGTTTCGTGTATGAGCTCATTGCCCATGACTCGTGCAGCCCCTATAGATACTGTAACTGTAATCCGCTGATTTTTAAATTTAAATGGAATATTTTTTACTTTTTCTCTAACTCTGTTTAAAAGTTGAGCGATATCGTTATCGTCAATATCTGGCAAAATGAGCACAAATTCTTCACCGCCGTAGCGGGCGACAAACTCGGTATCCCGTAAAGAATTTTTTAATGCCATGGCGATGACCTGTAGGGTTTTGTCCCCGGTACTGTGGCCAAAACTGTCATTGATGCTCTTAAAGTGATCGATATCTGCAATCGCAATCCATAGCGGAGATTTATGACGTTGGTAATTGCGATACTCAAGCTCCATGCGCTCTTCTAAGGCGGCACGGTTAGGTAATTGAGTTAGGCTGTCCAGCAGATTGAGCTTTTGTTGTTCGAAAAGTCGTTCTTTATAGGTATTGGCCTCGTTGCTCAGCTCGTTAAGCTCTTTGCGCATGGTTTCCATCGATTTACGCAGTAAGGCTTGCTCCCGTTGTTCTAAGGCTTCTTTGCGGGCGAGTGCGGAGCGAATTGAATTGAGCTGTTCGGTTAAACGTGCTTTGAGGTCGACAATATCGTCGGTATCGATAATGGCTTCACCCACATTATCGACTCGAGAATTGATTTCACGATTAAGCTGGGTTTTGAGTTGGAAACTACGCTGGTTGTGATTATAGGATTCACTAACGACTTCCCGCACTGCTGCTAAGGCATCGTTTAAGGCGTAGAGAAATTCCTGAGAGGCGGATTTTTCCCGTGCAATATTATCGAGCAGCAGGGATAAAATCGTTTGATAAGCCTCCAGTAAATTATCGATTTCAATATCGGATGCTAGCATTTCTTTAATGACAAGCACTTGATCGCGTTGATCTTTACGGAATTCAATTTCCGAGATCATTTGTGCCAACTCATGGGCGAGTTGTCTGTGCTTTGGTAACACATCTAACTTTTCAGTTTCATTAAACTGTTGCTGTAGGATGGTGTCGTAGAAGCCGATAATTTGTTTTACTTTAGGAATGTACTCCCACACCGTATGGAACGGTTTAGCGAGATCTTGCTTAAAGTAGTTAATTTCTTTTTTGAGCTTTTCTGGTACAGAGTTAACCCGTTGAATTTGGCGGACGACCTGTGCAAGCCCTGCGCGACTTTCTTCAAGTTGTACCATTACGTGGTGGTATTGGCCTTTTAATAGGCGTTCAACATCGACCAATTCAGGTAGGGCTTCATCGACTCGCTCAAAGGTATTTAAGTTATGGCGAAGTTTGGCAAGCTTATTATCCAATTCTAAGTTTTGACCTTTGCAGGCAAGACTTAAATGACCAATAAATTGGAGTAAAGTTTGTAACTTAGCATTTCTATCTTCATTGACTTCATCGAGGGCAAGTTTTGCCGAATGAAGTTTCTGTTGAAGTAATGCAAGTTGTGTAACAGTCGCGTTGGAATCCTTCATCCGGAGTATTTTCCTAACTCTGCAGGGCTAACAAGCAAGACGTCCTCTGTCCAGATTAGCGTTTAACTCATATGCTTCTAATGTTATAACAATGGTCGTAGAGTGCAAATTGCTTTGCTTGTACGATAGTGATTAATTGTCGATATTGATCAAATATTTTCTAACAAATGCCGATTTTGGTTATTTTCCCAGCAAGGCCATACAATATCTTCCTTTATCGCATTCGTCTCGACTCGGATCAGGCCGCGTTCAATACCTTTCTCTAAGTGCAAAAACAGCGGGTCGGCAAACAGTGTCGGTGGCACAAAATCTAATGCTCTGAGACTCACATAATAGCAAGTGTCATTTGGCAAACTTCGTGCACCAGCGAGCGCCATTTGCACGGTTTCAAACAGCAATTTGGGGGCAATGTTAATCTCCGCTTTGGCAAGCAGGGGCAAATTGATAAAGCCGAGATTGAAACTAGGCGTAAATGCTTGTTTATCGAATTGCTGTTGAAGTTGTGTTAACACTTGCTGTGGTTCTACGGCCTCAGTAAACCTGACCGCAAATAAGCCTTGGCGGATCACATAGACGGGCATAAACAGACTATGGCTAATATGGTTTGTGAGCTGACGGGTCATAGTATTGGCAAAATATTGGCCGTGATTGAGGTCAGTCGATATATGGTCGCGAAATTCAATTAAAGCTAGCGCAGTGGTTTGAGTGCTAGGCGGGTTTAGCGTCAGATCGTTTAATAGTGCAGCATATCCCTTATGATGGGTAAAAGGTTCTTCTAAGCTTAATTGAAGCAGCGATGCGTTTTGCTGTTTGCTCTTGCGTCGTTGATTTAGTAAGAAGATAACTGCTATCACCAACAAGGTTATGATAAGACCACTAAATGCCAGGAATTGATTAGTATCCTTAGCGGTTTGAATGGCATCATTTAACTTGCTTTGAATCATATTGAGTTCTAACTTGAGCTGCTGTTCAGCAAGGACTGAAGCAGTGACGCCAGGATCTTTAGCGGTGTCTTTTAATGAGTTGTTTAACTCAATAATCTTTTTTTGTGTGTTGATCACTTTGGCTTGATCTTGCTGTTTTTCTGCCGAAAGGGCGATTTGTGTCAGTGCTGATTTTTGCTCCTCTGGTAGATTTAAATCTGTCGCCAACGCTAAAGCGTTTTCAGCATGCCCCATCATCAATGGCCAATCTTGCTTGCCTTGAGCAATTTCGCCAATCAGTAATTCGTTATAGACCAAGTAATGATGGCTTTGTTTTTCAGTGAATATTTTATTAGCCATCAACAAATACTTAAGTGCATTCACATCATCATTAAGATGCGAGTAAGCTTGACCTAAATTGTGGAAATTAAGCCCTTGAGCGATGTAATTACCGCGTTTAGCATCGAGTTGCTGAGCATTAAGGTAGTAGTCAATGGCGCGGTTCCAATCCCCTTGCTCACCATACACCATGGCAATAACTGTCATACAGCTGGAAAGATAAGTATCGTTCCCTAGCTTTTTAAATCCTGCTGCGGCTTCGTGGGCATTTTTTAACGCTTCATCCCATTGTTTTAAATCACGATACACCTTAGCGAGTTGTAACTGAAGATGCGTTTTCATTGACGGATAATTGGAGCGATTTGATAGTCGAATCGCTTCACTATAATGTTGCAATGATTTGGTTAGTTGTTGATTTTTATTATAGTAGTGCCCTAGTTTCGATTCGGCCGCCGCGATGAGGTAGTCGTTTCTGAGCTTATAAGCAATATCGCGATAAGTGTGAAAATGCATTAGTGCAGGTACATCTTGGCGAATAACCAAGTGCAGGCCACCTAAATGTTCATGGATGGTATGTTTTAGCAGCATAGACTCAATATCAACGCTTTCGCTGATCTGTGTCAGTGCTTCGTTATAAAAAGCGATCGCTTCTTGGTATTTTTGTTCGGTGCGGCCGATATAGCGCCCCTTTAGCATGGCGACGGTGGCTTGCTCGAAGGGCGTTTGCGCTATGCTTGCCAGAAGTTCGATTAAGTTGTTTGCGTCTTGAAAACCCACCTTGGTTTTGACATTGGGTTCCAGATTTAACCGTGCGAGGAGTTGCAGTATGTGCTCAAACTCATCACTGCTGTAGCCCTGTTCTTGGGCTGCTCGTTCGAATTGTTCACGGTTCTTAAAGGTGATTGGAAAAGAAATCGACTGATTAAGCCTGTCATACATTTTTTGTGGCGTTTCACGCAATTCTATTTCTTCAGCCTCAAGATCGACCGCCAAGGTTTGAAAAGAAATAGATATTAACAAGGTCACGAAAATAACAATGAGTTTATGCATGTGTAGGTGGCCCTATATTCCCTAAGTCAAGGAACTTATTTTGTTAGCTTTTGTTAGCGCCTAATGAGGATGCTACATCGACTTGTTATACTTGGAAAAAATATAAGAAGCATAATAACAGAAGACGGAAGGAAGTCAGAGTGAAACCCAATAGATTATCTATTTTGGCATTAAGTGTATTAGGGTCGGCTAACGTATTTGCCGATGTGGATTACAAAATTGATTTAAGCCAACCCCAACATCATCTTGCACAGGTGAGTGTAACGTTTCCCGAAGCTAAAGCAGGTGAGTTAACGGTTAATCTTCCTGTGTGGCGTACGGGTAAATACCAAGTGTTACCACTATCTGATGGCGTGCGTTTATTCACGGCAAAAGACAGTAAGGGCAATCCACTCCCATGGAAACGCAGTGCTAGTGGCGAGTGGAAAATAGCCTTAGATAATCCAACCAATGTAACCGTGAGTTATCAACTTTACGCCAATGAATTAGGCCA
Source organism: Shewanella sp. LZH-2 (assembly GCF_016859145.1). NCBI lineage: Bacteria > Pseudomonadati > Pseudomonadota > Gammaproteobacteria > Alteromonadales > Shewanellaceae > Shewanella > Shewanella sp. LZH-2. Next base: position 3,106,491 of record NZ_CP069350.1, on the reverse strand, counting down.
GCGCGTGCGTCATATTGATTCAAGCCATGCTTATCTCGATGCCAGTGGCGTATTAATGTATAGCCCGCAATTTCGAGAAGACCCAGTTGCAGTACAATTAACCGTGCCCGAAAACTGGCAGAGTTATTCGGGCATGTCGTCAGGCAAAATGGCGCATTCATTTATTGCACCTAATTATGATGTGCTAATTGACTCCCCCATTGAAACAGGGGTGAGTACTCACAAAAAATTTAGTGCTAATGGCAAAGACTATGAATTAGTGTTTTGGGGTGAAGGCAACTACGATGCCGATAAGGTGGTGAAAGACTTAACCGCATTGAGTGGCCAAGCCAAAGCGATCTGGGATGATTATCCTTTTGATCGTTATGTGTATATGGTGCATGCCACCAGCGGTGCGGGCGGCGCGACCGAGCACTTAAACTCGACGGTTATCCAACTACCACGGTTTAGTTTTCGTGAGCGTAAGGATTACCTGCGCTTTATTAGCACTGCGTCCCATGAGTTTATTCATACTTGGAACGTTAAAGCTTATCGTCCGTCGGGTCTTGTTCCCTACGATTATCAGCATGAAAATATGACTGAACTGTTGTGGATTGCCGAAGGATCAACTAGTTATTTCCAAGGTCAGTTACTGCTGCGTGCAGGAGTGATGACGCCAAAAGAATTTTTAGAAGACTTAGCCAAACGTATCGAAAAAAGCGAGCTGACACCCGGGCGCGAAATTCAATCGGTTGCCGAGGCAAGTTTAGGCGAATGGAGCAGTACGGGCGGCGATTATGCCATTAACCACAGTGTGAATATTTACTCCGAAGGTTATTTAGCCTCACTGGCGCTGGATTTCTCCCTGCTAACGGACTCGAACCTCATCCACTCGTATCGCGATGTGCACCGTAAACTCTATCAGGATTACCGCGTACCTAAGGGGTACGCTGTGGCCGATGTGCAGCAAATTCTGAAGGACTTATCGGGTAAGGACTATGGCCCATGGTGGCAAAGTCATGTGAATAGTCCACTGAGCCTCGAGTTTTCAAGCCTGTTGTCTCAGGCGGGATTAGTGATGTCCTACGGTAAAGACGCTAAAGCTGAGCCTTTCACTGGCATGACTTTAAGCAGCGAATATGGTTCTTTGGTGCTTGCCCAAGTATTGCGTAATAGCCCCGCCTGGCGGGCTGGTATCATGGCGGGAGACGAGATTATCGCGATTAATGGCTTAAAGGTGACCGCTCAAGGATTTGATAAGCGCATCAAAGACTTTAAAGTGGGTGATAAGGTCGAAATCACCTTATTTAACAACGACAAAATCAAGCAAGTGGCGTTAACCTTAGGTGAGAAACAAAGCGGCAAGCTAGTGCTCAAAGGCGATGTGAAGGCGACTAAACAGCAAAAAGCCTTCTTCAAGGCTTGGCTGGGCATTGATTGGCCGTTTGATAATAAGGGTGAGCTGCTGACGAAAAGTTAACTTGTTTGCGATTTGAGTGAGTGGCGGTCTTAAGGCTGGCTAACTTGAATCGCGCCCTCGAATGGCTGCCAACGTGTTACTTCCGTCATAGAGACTAAAAAGGCGCCGCAGTGAACTGAGTCCAACTGCTGCGCCTTTTACTTTTCTAATACTCGCTAGCAAGGAGCCTTGGCCAAATAAGACAGCGTTTTAAGCGTTAAGCTTGAGTCTCTTCAATGCCACCCAATGCAGAAACTAGGGCGTGCATTAGTGCGACTAATTCACTGCCCATTAAGGCAAAGTCAGCATCGAGGCGCGCCATCGGATCTTCATTACCCAACTCATCATTGCCTGCTCTAAATTCTTCGGAGAATTTTAAGCGTTTCACACTGGCATCGGATTGCAGCAGTAGCGCAATCGATTGGCCAAAGTGCAGGGCGAGCTTATGCACTTCTTTACCGGTTTCGAGGTGGGCAAGTACTTCGTCTTCTTTTAGATCTTGCTGCTTAAAGCGTACTATGCCGCCTTCATCTGCGGCTGATTTCAGCTCAGCTTCATCTTGCATTTCAAAGGGTAAGGGGGCGCTGCCATTTTTAAGCCATTCAGTTAATTGGCTTTCAATCGGTGCTTTAAAGCTTAATGGGATCACTGGCAAGCTACCTAAGGCCTTGCGTAATAAGGCTAATAATTCTTCTGCCTTAGTGGCGCTTGAGCTGTCGACGAGGATCATTTCTAGCTCAGGTAAAATCAGTGCGCGAGTTTGGCTGCGGCGCGAAAAAGCGCGTGGCAATAGGCTAGTGATGATTTCATCTTTTAGCGCATCTTTTTCTTTTTTGGCGAGTTTACGATTTTCTTCGTCTTCAATTTGTGCCACTTTTTCTTCTAATGATTCTTTAATTACTTGACCAGGAAGAATTTTTTCTTCTTTAGTGACACAGATTAGATGACGATTGTTGGCGCTGTGCACTAAGGTGCTGCCCTGTTTACCTAAGGCATTGGAAAACCCAAATTTGCTGACGTCTTGGCTGCCGCACGGGGAAAATGTGAAATCGGCAAGTGCGGTTTCAAGTGCTTCTGTCTCGATGGAAAAAGGTTTATTGAAACGATAAAGAGTAAGATTTTTAAACCACATAAGATGCGCTCATTGGAAAAATAAAGTCGCAGTTTACGGCATAGTTGCGGCGGGGTAAACCTACCTGAAATCGTTAAATTTTGCCTTGGTTGCAGAATTCATCAAAATGTAACATTGAGAAAAACTCAGCTATAACCCTTGGTGTTAATGGGTTTTGTCTTTTGTAGGTGGTGCGGTTTTATGGTGGTAGTCCTAAGTTGTCACAATTGAAATAAAACTGAAACAGATTCATTGCAAACTTTCGGTCGTTCCAAACCAATAACCAAGACGAACATAACGTCGAAAGGATTAAATGATGAACGTTTTTTGTAAAACTCTACTTGCTTCTGCGCTAGCTTCTGCAACTCTGGCTTCTGCTTATGCCGCTGAGCCACTGACTGTTTATGGTAAGTTGAATGTTACCGCTCAATCAAACGATGAGAAAGGTGACGCTACAACAACTATTCAAAGTAATGCTTCTCGTTTTGGTGTGAAGGGTGATTTCGAATTATCAAGTTCACTTACTGCTTTTTATACTGTTGAGTATCAAGTAGATACTGGCAATGCATCAAGCGACAACTTTACTGCGCGTAATCAATTTGTTGGTTTAAAAGGCGACTTTGGTTCGTTCTCTGTTGGTCGTAACGATACTTTGCTGAAGATTTCTCAAGGTGATGTTGACCAATTTAACGATCTTTCTGGCGACTTAACAAAATTATTTAAAGGTGAAGTTCGTGCTGCGCAAACGGCAACTTACTTAACCCCTTCCTTTGGTGACTTCGTGTTTGGTGTCACTTATGTTGCGGAAGGTAATGATGTTAAAAGTCAATTTGCTCAAGATGGTTTCAGTGCTGCCGCCATGTATGGTGACGCTAAGTTAAAGAAAACCGCTGTCTATGCAGCCCTTGCGTACGATTCTGATGTGTCTGGATATGAAATCGTGCGTGCTAGCTTACAAGCCAAGTTAGCTGGCATCAAGTTGGGTGGTATGTATCAGCAGCAGGAACAAACGTACAAATTCAATGCAACAACGGGCGAACCAGTTGAGGTGTCTGCAGACAGTGCGACTGGCTACCTGTTAAGTGCTGCTTATGATATCAATGCTGTGACATTAAAAGCACAATATCAAGACATGGAAGACTTAGGTGATTCATGGTCAGTGGGTGCGGATTACAGCTTAGGCAAGCCGACTAAAGTGTTTGCTTTCTATACCAATCGCTCTTTAGAAGCGAATACAGATGATGATAAATACATCGGTGTTGGTTTAGAACACAAGTTCTAATCTCAGTATTAAGATTGAATTAAGGAGGCTTCGGCCTCCTTTTTTATTGCGATAAACAAACAGTTATATAAACTTAATATGACAATTATCGCTACTATATAGCTTGTACGGCACACTTATTCATAAATCTGTAATAAAAATGACTAATAATAGCCGTGTTGACATTCACTGACAGAAAATCACCTATGACTGCAAGGATATTGATAGTAGAAGACGAGTTAGCCATCCGCGAGATGCTGACTTTTGTAATGGAACAGCATGGGTTTACCACCTCTGCGGCAGAAGATTTTGATTCGGCCATTGCGCTGCTAAAGGAGCCTTACCCCGATCTGATTTTGTTGGATTGGATGTTTCCTGGTGGAAGCGGTATTCAATTGGCTAAACGCCTCAAGCAGGATGAGTTTACCCGTCAGATCCCCATTATTATGCTCACCGCCCGTGGAGAAGAGGAAGATAAGGTTAAGGGCCTCGAAGTGGGCGCCGATGACTATATCACTAAACCTTTCTCACCCAAGGAGTTGGTGGCACGTATCAAAGCGGTGCTACGCCGTAGCGCGCCGACCCGTCTTGAAGAAACGATTGACGTACAAGGATTGTTACTCGACCCCGTGAGTCACAGGGTGAGTGTTGGCGATACTGTACTCGATATGGGGCCCACAGAATTTCGATTGTTACACTTTTTTATGACACACCCAGAACGTGTCTATAGCCGCGAACAGCTGCTTGATAATGTGTGGGGCACAAACGTATATGTCGAAGACCGAACCGTAGATGTTCATATCCGTCGTTTACGTAAAGCGGTTGAAGAGTCGGGCCATGATCGTCTCATTCAAACGGTTCGTGGTGCGGGTTATCGTTTCTCAACACGTAGTTAGTGCCAAATAAGAGATAGGCACAGGTTAGCTTTTCGGCTATCTTGTGCTCCTCTTATTTAGCCTGATGTTTGGGTTTATTTATGTTCGACTCTTATTCAGGGTACCGGTTGTTTACGCGCTTAGCCGTATTTTTACTGCTTTGTTTGCTCATTGGTTTATTGGTAGGGAAACCCCTCTGGATACTGATCATTGGATTGCTAGGGCTAGTGTTCTGGCATTACCGTCAGTTAGCGCGACTTAATTTTTGGTTATGGCGAGATAGAAAATTAACGCCTCCCCAAGGCACTGGCAGTTGGGAAGGTGTATTTAATGGTATTTACCGCCTGCAAGGTAAAAATCGTCGCCGAGTCGGTCAATTGGCAGCTCTACTTGGGCGTTTCCGTCAAGGCGCTGAAGCCTTACCCGATGCAGCAGTCGTGCTCGACTCAGAGCATAATATCTTATGGTGTAATAAATTAGCTCAGCTGATGTTGGGATTCGTTTGGCCACAGGATAATGGTCAACGAATCGATAATTTAATTCGTCATCCCGATTTTTCTGCCTATATCAAAGCGGCTGAATATAAGGAACCCTTAGAGCTGGCTTCGCCAGTATCGGAGCGGCGTTTACTCGAAATTCGTATCATGGCCTATGGCGATCGGCAGTTACTGTTGATTGCCCGCGATATTACACGGATAAGACAACTCGAAGGCATGCGTAAAGAATTTGTCGCCAATGTGTCACACGAACTCAAAACCCCGCTCACTGTATTGCAGGGCTATTTAGAGATGATGCAAAGCATGGCGGAACCCGATTCGATGAACGCTAAGCCCTTAGCCTTAATGCAGCAGCAGACTCGGCGAATGCAGTCGATGGTCGAACAATTACTGGTGTTATCGCGTATCGAAGATGCGGTGGATATTAATCTTGAGAACACGGTAAACATGTCGCAGCTAATGGAAGTCTTAAAGGAAGAAGCTAAAGCATTAGCGCAGGATAAATATGAGTTAAGTTTCCATTGTGAGCCGGGATTAGATTCCCATGGCAATGAGCTACAGCTTAGAAGTGCTTGCTCTAACCTGATTTCGAATGCGATTCGTTACACTGAACCTGGTGGCAAGATTACGGTGCAGTGGCGTAGCGTTGCTACTGGCGGTCTCTTCAGTGTGACAGATACCGGGGAAGGGATTGCACCGCAGCATATCAATCGCTTAACCGAGCGTTTTTATCGAGTTGACAGCGCGCGCTCACGGCAAACGGGGGGCAGCGGCCTTGGTTTAGCCATTGTGAAACATGCGTTAAGTCATCATCACAGTGAGCTTAATATCAGCAGTGAATTAGGAAAGGGTAGCACTTTCAGCTTTGTGATCCCGCAGCATTTGATTGAACGTAAAAAATAATTGCTATTTAATGTAACGTTATTTTTTATTAAAAACAGGCCATTATGGCCTGTTTTGTTTTTTATCGGGTTTGAATCGGCGGATTTTTTATAAAAAGGTGTTTTGTCATCTAAGTGTCATATCTTGGACATAGAATTGTCATTGTAGCGATTGATACTGGCTGCGTCTGAAGAAACTTAAGTTACAAATTAGTTAGCTTATTACTGGAGCACATAATGAAACTGAAAAAGCTTGTCGGCGCGATGACTCTTACTGCCGCTGGTGTATTCTCTGCCACTGCAATGGCATCTGTTGATCAATCTCTGCCAACTTACGAGAAAGCAAGCGGGGTATCGGGCAACCTTTCCTCTGTAGGTTCAGATACTTTAGCCAATATGATGACACTGTGGGCTGAAGAATTTAAACAGATGTACCCTAACGTAAATATCCAAATTCAAGCAGCTGGTTCTTCTACTGCGCCACCAGCATTAACTGAAGGTACTTCACAATTCGGCCCAATGAGCCGCAAGATGAAGCCTAATGAAGAAGAAGCCTTCGAAAAACACTACGGTTACAAGCCAACTGCAGTTCGTGTTGCGATTGACGCTTTAGCGGTGTTCGTACACAAAGATAACCCAATTAAAGGCTTAACTGTTGAACAAGTTGACGGTATTTTCTCTTCTACTCACAAATGTGGTAGCAGCGACATCCAACGTTGGGGCGATTTAGGCCTTGACGGTAACTGGTCAGCTAAAGACGTACAGTTATATGGCCGTAACTCAGTATCTGGTACTTACGGTTACTTTAAAGAGCACGCTCTGTGTAAAGGTGACTTCAAGGCCAACGTAAACGAACAACCAGGTTCTGCTTCTGTAGTTCAGTCAGTGTCTCAATCACTGAACGCTATCGGTTACTCAGGTATCGGTTACAAAACTGCTGGCGTGAAAGCCGTTGCCATCGCGAAGAAAGGTAACGAGTTTATCGAAGCGACTGCAGAAAACGCCGCTAACGGTACTTACCCATTATCACGTTACTTATATGTATACGTGAACAAGCAACCAAACAAAGACTTAGCACCAATGGAAAAAGAATTCATCCGTTACGTGCTGTCTAAACAAGGTCAGCAAGTGGTAGAAAAAGACGGTTATGTGACTCTGCCTAAGAGCGTCGTTGCTAAAGATTTAGAACAGTTAGGCATCCGCCTCTAATGCTAAATCGCTAAACCTTAAGGGTCTCTTCGGAGGCCCTTTTTGTTTTGGGGACTTAAACCACCAACGTCAGTATGGGGTTATCATGCTAGGTGATTGCTAACTGGCGCTTACGACTGAAAAATGGGCATAAAAAAAGCAACCTAATTAGGTTGCTGTAAATTCCAATTCGGAATCTGGGGACGGTCGCGCTAGAAACCATCGAAAGGAGAATGATGATGAACGAAGAAACTCATTGCAAAGATTCGGTTCATAATATCTGACTCAAGGGCGCGAAATTAGTTCAGCCAAAATAGAAAATTTTTGAAAAAATTTTTACTATTTTTCTTTATGCATTGAAAAATATGTAAATTTTATTTTCATGAGTTAACTAAAGTCGATTATGGCAAAACTTGGATTCAAGCATTGTTACAAAATGCCAATGCGAGGACAGTTTATTCGATTGCGCGTCGGTAAATCTGCGTCCGATAATATGATTAGATAATTTACCGTTCACAGGTTAGCTAAGTGATGTCATCAGAAAGCCAGCAAATGCCAATCGCTCCCGCAGCATGGGATTTAACTCGGGATTACCATTCCTTTGCCAATAGCGACCAAGTGCAGGTCACGCACTTATCCCTCGCGTTGAAAATCGACTTTGCGACTCGCACTTTGCTCGGGGAAGCGGTTCTGTCACTTCGCTACTTTGAACCACAGACTAGCGAGTTATGGCTCGATAGCCGTGATTTACATATTTTATCGGTCACGACTGATACTCAAGAGCTCCTTGAGTTTGTGCTTGAAGTGCCAAATGAAATCCTCGGGCAGAAATTGGTGATCCAGCTACCCGCTGAAAAGTGTGAGCAAGTCTGTATTCACTATCGCACCTCGCCAGAAGCTGAAGGGTTGCAGTGGCTCATGCCTGAGCAAACGGCCGGCAAACAGTTACCTTATCTCTTTAGTCAATCTCAGCCCATTAATGCCCGCAGTTGGATCCCCTTGCAGGATACGCCAAAGGCGCGGATAACCTTCGATGCGAAAGTCCAAGTGCCCAAGGGAATGCGTGCAGTGATGAGTGCGATGAACCATCCAGATACACCGCTTGAAGGGATATTTACGTTTGAGATGGAGAAACCAATCCCAACCCATTTGCTGGCATTAGCGGTAGGCGATTTGGCATTTCAAGCTATAGGCCCGCGCAGCGGCGTGTATACAGAACCTTGCATGTTGGCCGCCGCAGCAACTGAGTTTGCCGATACCGAACATATGCTAGATGTGGCGCAATCGCTATTAGGCCCCTATGCCTGGGGGCGTTATGACATGATCATCTTGCCGCCGAGCTTTCCGTTTGGTGGCATGGAAAATCCCCGTTTAGCTTTTTTAACTCCAACCTTGATTGCGGGAGATAAGAGTCTTGTGTCAACGGTTGCCCATGAGTTGGCACACTCGTGGACGGGCAATTTGGTTAGTAACGCCACATGGCGTGATCTCTGGTTAAATGAAGGCTTTACGACCTATTTCACCAATCGAATTGTCGAGGAAGTCTATGGCAAGGAGCAGGCTGAGCTAGAATGGGTTATTGAATTTGGTCGACTAAAAGAAGAAATGGCCGTTTTACCGTGCCATAGGCAAACACTACCCGCCAATGTACAACAGGCCGATCCTAATCTGGCCTTTAACCGTTTTACTTATGATAAGGCGTCGATGTTCGTCCATGAATTAGAGCATCGACTTGGCCGCACCGAATTCGATAAGTTTCTGTTTGCCTATGTGCAGCACTTTGCTTTTAAGGCAATTACCACTGAAGAGTTTGTCAAATACGCCAAAGTCGCTTTAGTTGAAGCCTATTCCGATAAGATAAGCGAAGCCGAATTGCTGGAATGGATTTATGGCGAAGGGCTACCTCAAGGTTATGTGGGGCCCACATCGCGAAGTTTAGATAAGGTCGATAGCGCCTTGGAGGACTTTCTAAAGGGCAAAGCGGCTAGTGAGCTTAAGGTGCAAGGCTGGCGTGTCCATCACTGGCAATACTTTTTGACCCAATTGCCTGAAGTCTTGTCTCAGGTGCAATTAATGGATTTGGACGATACCTTTAAGTTAACCGAGTCGAGCAATGCCGAAATTGCCTGCGATTGGTTTAGGGTCGCTATCCGCAATCATTACGATCCCGTGCTGCCCGCTTTAAGCGCTTATTTACAGCGTATTGGCCGCGGCAAGTTTGTCCGTCCGCTTTACGCTGAGTTAAAGATTGCAGGTTATCATGCTGAGTTACAAAAGATTTATGCAAGCGCACGCGCAGGTTATCACCCATCCATTCAAGTGCAGTTAGATAGGATGTTTAACTCGTAAAAACAGATAAAAAAAATGGCAACCAAAGGTTGCCATAAGAAAATCAAGCTAGGAGACAAAGGAATTCAGTGCGCTAGCGTGTATTCGATTGCTTCCCAAAAGGGAGATGATGATGAACGACCAACCAATTCGACTCTATGCAATAACTTGAAACTGTTCCATTGAATTAAACGGCATGTTTTATCCATTTAATCCTTTGCTAAACTTTTCATTTAGCAATCAATTGTGCATTAAAGCGGATTTGTTAATCCTTACATATAGTCAGACTAAGGCCTTTTCATAAAGTTCAGTTTGCGGCTAAAAATTTTTGAAATTATTTTCGACCATGCCGACATGCTAAATATAGAAGTCAGTGGCTGACTACATTTATTTTACAAATAAAACATAGACATAAAAAAAGGCAACCAATTGGTTGCCTAGTGACCTCTTCCTAGGTCAAGGGGGCCGCGCTAGAAGCCCCTGGGAGAATGATGAACATGAAAAAGACATTCGCTGTTCAATATGTTTGAGGGGCTTATAGGGTTAAAGTTCCATCGAAAATAAAAAATAACTTAACTTTTTTATTTAATATTAAAGTTTCAACGGGATAGCTCGCTGATTACTTTAAAAGCGTTTCTATTTTGTCGCTAATGTCTTCTGGTTTTGTGGTTGGCGCAAAGCGAGCGACCACTTCTCCCTGACGATTAACTAAGAATTTAGTGAAATTCCACTTAATCCGTTCTGTGCCCAATAGGCCCGGCGCTGCTTTTTTAAGATACTGATATAAAGGGTGAGTATGCTCACCGTTTACCTCGATTTTTGAAAATAGGGGAAAACTCACGCCAAAGTTGAGTTCACAAAAGCTTTGGATGCCTTTCTCATCGGCTTTTTCTTGGGCACCAAACTGATTGCATGGGAAGCCTAAAACCACAAATCCTTGTGCTTTATATTTTTGATAAAGCGCCTCTAAGCCTTTGTACTGTGGTGTAAAACCGCACTCACTGGCTGTATTTACAATTAAAATTACCTTGCCTTGATATTGTGCCAGTGCCGTTGGATTGCCTTGAATGTCGTTTGCGCTGTGGCTATAGATAGTCGATGTCATCATTACCTCCTTAGGTGTGATGATTAGCATAAATAATAGTTAAGTTGTTATCAATCAATTTGTGCGCAATTTATTTTGTGTGTTTGCCAATCTTCTTCAATATCAATATAGTTACGCTAATTTTTATCTCAGCAGAAGGGCGTTTATGTGACTGAACATGAAGCCGAATACGAAACAAACACACAGGCCGATGTCGGGCAGGTTGTTCAGCAACTCACTGAAGTTGAAGGTGAAGAACAGGCTGAAGTGTTCAGTGAAATCTTAAATGAAGCAGAGCCTGGTACTATTGCATTAGCACTGGAGTCTTTACCCTTAGACGAGCGTTACGAGCGTTGGCAACAGGTTGAGTTTAGCGACCGTGTGACAGTGCTGAGTTTAATGCGCGCCGATCCGCGTATGGGTATCCTAAAGCAGATGCCCGACAATGAGGTGGATCTGCTATTCGCGCAGCTCAGTCCTGAGGATTTGATTGAGTGGAGTGATTATCTCCCCGAAAGTTTTACCGACCGCGCCTTGGCGCAGATGGGTGAACGTCAGCGGCAGCGTTTCGAGTTATATGACCAATATTCGGAAAACGAAATTGGTCGTTATACCGATCATCAAATGTTAGTGCTCAGCGATAAGGCGACTGTGGCTCAGGCGCAGCGGTTTTTCAGGCGAATTGAACTCGACTGTAACGACAACTTATTTATCGTCGATGAGGCGGATAAATACCTAGGTACGGTCAGACGTTATGATATTTTCAAGCATGATCCCTCTGAGCCGCTGATTTCACTGTTATCGGAAGACAGTCGTGCATTAACTGCGGATACGACGCTACTCGATGCCGCCGAGGCGATAGAACATAGCCGCGAAATTGAGTTACCTGTGATCGATGAGGCCGGGGAGCTGATTGGCCGTGTCACCCTGAGGGCTGCGACTGCCTTAGTGCGTGAACATTACGAAGCGCAATTAATGGCGACCGCGGGTATGGATGAGTCCGACGACTTATTCGCCCCGATCATCAAAGGTGCGCAGCGCCGCGCCGTGTGGTTAGGGATTAACTTACTCACCGCATTTTTGGCCTCGGCAACCATTGGATTGTTTGAAAACGTCTTATCTCAAGTGGTTGCACTTGCGGTACTTATGCCGATAGTGGCGTCCATGGGCGGGATTGCGGGGAGTCAGTCGCTCACCTTGATGATCCGCGGTATGGCGATGGGGCAGATCTCTGCGGGTAACTTATTCTCGTTAATGAAGAATGAGTTAGGGATTGGTTTAGTCAATGGCACTCTGTGGGCGATTGTTATTGGATTGGTGGCGGGCTGGTGGTTTGCCGACAGCACCATAGGCATAGTGATAGGTTGTGCGATTTTAATCAATATGGCGGTCGCGGCTTTAGCTGGGGTGATCGTGCCTATGGTCTTGCAGCGATTTAACCAAGATGCGGCGCTCTCTGGCTCGGTGATTTTAACCACTGTGACCGATGTGGTGGGCTTTTTCACTTTCCTCGGTATGGCGACGATACTTTATCTTTAAGTGGATTTAGGTTGTTTAACTCATTTGTATGAATCAAAACGATATTCAATTTGTTCTTTGTCAAAACGCGGCCGAATTAGCGGCTGCGGCGGCATTAATTGACCTGCGTGATGACAACGCGCATCCCCTCGACCATCAGGCTTTTGCTCTGTCCCGCGCCGTGATATTGGCGAAGACTCTCGAAGGCGAGATAGTCGGCTGCGCAGCGATTAAGGCCGGTTCTGGCCCAGTAGGGGAACTCGGTTATCTGGTGGTCTCGCCTTTATATCGCCGCCGAGGCATCGCCCAAGGGCTTACCCTTATGCGGATTGAAGTGGCTAAAGCACAGGGAATCGCCCTGTTATATGCCACTATTCGAGATGAAAACAACGCCAGCAGAGTGAATTTACTCAAGGCCGGATTTCACTTTTGGCGTAACTATTTAAGCATTAGAGGAACGGGGAATACCGTGGGTTGGTATTACTTAACCTTATGTGATGAGATTGATATTGAAGGAACGATGCAAACCTTAGTGGGAAATCGTATACCAGTACCTTAATGTGTAAAAATTGTTTTATTTAGGTTTTACTGATGTTTATTGCAGGTTTTTATTTGGTTTTAAATTCAAAAATATCGGCACCAAAATTCTAAATATGCAGATTTTCTTTTTTTATTCGGTATGATCCGCGCTATTACCCACAGTCATTATTGAGGTGTTTTTATGGCTAAATTCAGAGTAGCAAGTGTCTTATTATTGAGTGCAGCCGCGCTGCAAGTGAATGCGTCAGAATTTAATCTTGGCTTAAACAACGATGTGGTTTCTACTGAGTTAGAGCTGCAAGTGAATAAAGATACTAATGCAGTATTAGGATATATTTATTCAGACGATAGCGGTCATATTGCTCAAGGTGCAATGCACATGACCCACGATGCGGGAGTGCATCATTTTGAAGTGGGCGCTAAGTTAAGCCAATTATGGGCAGACGATGCGCCAAATGGCAGTACTGTATCAGTGGGCGGTCGTTATGCCTTAGCGTTAGGGCCAAATATCTCTGTGCATGCCGCCGCTTACTATGCGCCATCGGTATTGTCTTTCGGTAATGTCGATGGTCAATACGAGTTGGATTCTAAGGTGCAATACAATATCAACCCCAATATGGCGCTTTATGTGGGTTACCGTAAGATTGCCTTTGAATACGATAATGCCCGTGATTTCACCTTCGAAGATGGCGTTTATATCGGCGGTAAATTCCGCTTCTAAATCTCGCCTTTATTGAGTGGCCTACACTGCGGCCACTTCGATTTCAAAGCCGGCCAAGGTTAACTTCGCCGGCTTTTCCATTTGGCTTTCAGTTCACTGTAGCTTGGCAGGATGGAGGAAAAAATCACCAGCCCAATGCCAGTACAGACCACAATGCTTAAGTGTTCATCTAAAAACCACCAACCAAACAACGCGGCAAAAATAAGGCCTGTGTATTCCACTGGTGCCATTTGGCTCGCATCTGCTCGTCGATAGGCATGGATAATCAGGTAGGTCATGCCGATATAAAACACGCCTAAGGTTAAGCCGACTTGAGCGACGGGGAGATTAAAATCTGCGCCCTCGTACCAAGTTGCCGGTATCAGAAAAACCATCGCAAAGGCATTAGACCAAAAGAGTGTTGAAAAGGGATGCTCGTGGGTTGAGTATGCCTTCAAAATCAAGCTGTTTGTTGCCGAAGTCATGGCCCCAAAAAAGGCTAAGCCAATGTAGAGATTAAATTCGGTTGGTTGGCTTATCAGTAATATGCCCGTAAAACCAATGATGCCTGCTACTGTTCGGCGATAGCCTATACGCTCATGTAAAAAGAACGCAGACAATAACAGCAGTAATAATGGCGAGGTATAAATGACTGCGGTGACTGTTGCGAGTGGCAGATGCAATACAGCTAGCATAAAGATAGCATTGCCTAAACCAATTAATAGCGCTCGGCTTAAGTGCACTTTGTAAAAGGGACTTAACTTGAGATTGCCCTGTAAACGCCAGACAAAGGGCAGTACCAAAAGTGTGGCAAATAATTGCCGGTAAAGTACAAGTTGAAACACTGGCGTATTAGTTTCAAGCAACTTAACCAATAGGTTACCGCTGGCTATCAACAATTGTGCCGCTAAAATCATCAATAAAGGTGCCATAGGTATCCATGTTAACGACTGATATTGAGGCTAAAGTGTGGTTCTATAAGTTAACGACTAAAATATCATCATAAGGCATCCAATTGCCGACTAATTTAGTCTAATCAATTGTAAAAAATAAAATGTAGTCATAAAGTTAACACTCTAAATTGATTTTCTGCGTGGAACTAAACGCGGGTATATAAACCAAGATACCAATGAGCAAAACTAACGTGCATAATTTCTGGTGCTTTTTGTTGCTGTTTTGGACATTTAGTCCATTTGCCCTTAGCGCTGAAATTGCGTTGGACTCCCCTTATTTATTCCATGCAGAAGATAACCAGCTCCCGCCTGCCGATTTTAATGAGGTAACTCAATGGATGAGCCTACTCAAAGAAGCTAGCTCTGTGAGTCTGGCTGGTGGCGACTATTGGATGGTGTCTCCAGTGATGGTTAATAGCCGTCAAACTCGTTGGGTAGTCGATGCCAGTAATTCTATTGTTGAATCGGTCGATTATTGGTTACTTGGTAGTGATGGCTCAGTGCAAACGGCCCACAGTGGTTACTATGCACCCTATGAATTTTTATTCGATTACGGTCGCAAGGTTCAACTGAATATTGGGACTGATTATTGGTTGGTGACTCGACTGAGTAGCCGCTATTATTCCTCCGCCCCGGAGCTGGCTTTAACGTCAGAAGAGGTGCATCAGTTAACCAACGACCGTGTGGCCATGGCGATACTGATTTGTTTAGGGGGATTACTGTTTATCGCTTTATATAATATACTGATTTATATCTCTATTTTTGATAAAGCCTTCTTATATTATGGCCTTTATGTATTGGCCTATTTTGGAGGTTGGGCATTAACATTCCATTTACCCGCTCACTTGTTTAACTATCATCAATTAGAACTACATCATCTGTTTTTTATCAGTTTGCCGATATTTAATATTATGTTCTACAAGCACTTTTTACAGTTGCCTAGCTATTCGCCCCGATTGTGGCGACTGAGCCAGTACTTATTGGTTGCGTGTATTTTAGCCTTGCCAACTAGTATTTGGTTATTGCCCTATACCGCGATTATTGCCTCAGTCTTAATCATGCTGTGGATTGCGTTGGCGATCACCTGTGGCAATGTGTGTTTGATGAAAGGCTTTGCCCCAGCGCGCTATTTCATCATGGCCTTTAGTTGTTTGCTGTTGCCTGCGGTGATTATTTTACCGGGCAATATGGGGATTACTCCTGATTTTATTGAGCATGCTGAATTTGCTACTTTGCTCGGCGGCACTGTAGATGCCTTACTGTTATCTCTTGCCTTGGCTAATAAACTTAAACTCCTTTCTGAAGAACGTAAGGCGCATATCGAAGAGTTAGGGATCGCTTGGGAAAAAGCAAGGCTTGATGGCTTAACGCGAGTCGGTAACCGTTATGCCTTTGATGAGTTTATGAATTCTCAATTGGCCTTTTCCAATAAGGTGGTTAACCCTATGGCGTTGGTGCTGCTGAATGTCGACAATCTTAAGATGGTGAACGATACCTTGGGACATCAAGAAGGTGATCGTTTGCTACAAAGACTTGTGCAGTTTTTGCAAGCGACCAATATTGCTCAACTCAAAATCTACCGTATTAGTGGCGATGAGTTTGTCGTTATTCTGCCTGCGAGTAGCGTGACAAATTTAGTGAATAGTTTGCGAGAATTAACTGCGCAAGTCGTCGCTGAAGGCTTAAAGGATTGTCATTTTAGTTTTGGCATCGCGATGAATACCGACGTAGCCGAACCCCATGAGTGGCTGCGCTGTGCAGATAGTAGTTTGTATCAGTCGAGGATGGAAAAACGGCGTCAGGAATATGCCGATAGCCGCGTGGGTGAGATCGCTTCCTTTTAAGCTTGAGAACAACTTATAAAACAAATAGAAAGGGCTGCACAATGCAGCCCTTTGGCATTTAGGCGAAGTCTTTTTCGCCTTTGATAATGGCCGGATAACCGCAGATGGCTTTAGCGGTATGCATGCCCGCCATGGTAGCGGCCTCGACACAACCGGCATTGAGGCCGGTTTTAATCCAGTCACCCGTCATATACAGATTGTCGATACCTGTGCCATCGGTAGTGATCCGATATTGTGAGCTGCCTTTAACCGACAACACATAACGTTCCGAAGGATCCACATTGGCGCGCCAATATTGGCTATCGAATCGCGCTTCGCCTTGGCGGTTTTGTTCATCATGTAACCATTCCCAGGGGAAACTATCGCCAACATGTTGCCACAGCTTATGAATTTCCATATTGAGCTGATTGATGGCGCCAGCCTTGGCTTCGGCGGTTTTGCGCTGTTGGAAACCGATATCCGTACGTGGTGGATAGGCATCTACGGGCAACGCCGAGCAGAAATAACTGGCATTTTTGGGCTCAAGGCCGCGCCAGTCTTCTTTATCGAGCAATTGATCCATTGATGCCCATGTATCGAAGGGCTCGGTAAAGCCTGATAAGACAGGCTGCTCGCCATTCTCAGAATAATTGGGCCAACCAATACCATTAAGATCTTGATTCATCCAAAGTTGATAGGCTTGGGTCGCGACGGTCTGCACTTTATCGACACAGGTTTTGAGCGCCGGACTCTGCGCCATGACTTCGCTAGCGACATGGGGGACCGAACCAAGAGACAGACCAAAAATCACTTTGTCGAAGTCCACGCCTTTTTGTAGACGTTTTTTCGGTAGTGCTTGGCCAAATTGCGCCTCGTACAGGTTGTCCCAATCGCTCCAGAAGTGTTCAAGATTAATATCATGGGCTTTTAGCAATGCGGCTTGCTCAGGCTCGAGCTGATCGTAATTTGGGGTACTGGGCCAGCAGGCTAAGCCTTTCACATCAACGAGTGGATTGTAGTCTTTAACCGATGGTGCCAAAGTGACTTGCTCAGTGATTTCAATCGCTTGAATGCTGTTATTGCGACATTCTAAATTATCGACTCGATTGAAAAAGTGGAAATTAACCCCGCGCCGTTTCAGCACTTCATAGTAGGGGGTAAAGACCACATCTCCCATGCCGGCTTGCATTTTCCACATAATCCCGCCTTGATAACACAGGGCGATACGCAGCATGGAGCGAATAATGGTGCCCGCTTCGACATTCGGTTTGTCAAAGTTGCCTTTTTCGTAGGCAAATACCAGATCATAAAAACCGCGTACTGGCGCGCTGTCGACCGTGTATTTTTGACTCGCACCGTGTTTGATTAACCATTCGCGGTAATCGTAGTCGTTGATGGCATCGAAACCCTTTTCAAACACATCATCGGCAAACATCCCTTTTAAGATGGTTAAGCCTAAGTCGACGGCAATATACAGATGGCGCAACTCGTCGTTAGTGTCTAAATGGTCGCTAAAGCGTTTAACTAGCCTTTGGTGCAGGGCATCGACGGCGGACTCGACCAAACCATCATCACTCTCGCTGTGGACATGCTCATCGCATTCACGGCCAATCATTTGATTAAAATGGCATTCGAGCTTGTCACCCAGGGCGTCGAGGGATTCCATCGCATCTTCAACCGAATCCTCTAACTTATCCTTAAGCTGTTCAAACCAGCTGATATCGAGCCAGTTTTTCGGTGTCGCCATGGCTTTTTCATCGGCCTCCAGCAGGGAGTCCATGTCCTTTAGCCATTCTTTTATCCAAGCAAAGGCGGCCTTAACTACCTTCCAGAAGGTTAAAGTTTCGGTACCATCTCCAGGGATCCCTGGGAGTGTTGGAAAGGTGATTGGCCAGCTAACGGAGCGACCATTAATTTCCTCCTGTAGCACAATAAAGTTATGGGGTTTAAAGGCATCGAAGAAGGTGGCCAGCGGTGCTTCGGGCGGGCGGTTTAATTCTTCATAGGCTTTACGCATCAAGGCGCAGGCATTTTGATAAAAACCAAACCAGATATGCAGGCCATGCTCTTCAATCCGTTGCCCCATCGCGGCATTGCGGCCACTTGCGCCCTTGCCGCCGATTCGCCAGCCTAATTGATAGACATCAATCTCATATTGGTTCTGCCAGCCGGGTCTGTCGGTGAGATAACAGGCGGCGGTCATGGCGGCGACACCTCCGCCGAGAATGGCAATTTTTTGTTTTTTGATTTCAGAGTTATCGACCAGCACTTCGCCCGGCGGTACTTCAAAATCAAAGTTCACATGGTAGGGCAGTAATACATGCTGCTCGCCGACCTCGACGCCTAGGGTCTCTTTGAGTGGGAAGCTAGCGTTATCAAAAATAGTGGCGACAAAGTCATTTTCCAACAGGGCGACACTGTGCACTTTGTTGACCTGTGCGGGCGATGCAGTAATCGCCTGATAAACCGCTTTTTGCCCTGAAGCATCCGGAAACTGCTTTAAAAACACTTGGTCAATGGCTGGTTTGAACAGCAAATGAAATAGTTGCTCCTCACCTAGCTTATCCAGCTCTGGAATAAAATCCGTTTGTTCTTTAAAGAGTTGCCAGGTTTGAGCTATGGCTTCTAGCGTGGTGAGCTGCGCCTCGGGCTTAGCATTGCAATTCACCTCAATCAGCGGGTGCATGGCAAGTTCAGTGTCAGGACTAAAGTGTAAGAAGCTCTTTGTTGCCAAGGAGAGGCGAGTTAATGGCTCACCGACCGCGGGCATAGTGTATTCACACAAATACTTGGGATAACCGAACAACTCGCGGCCATTGATCAGGGCCATCGCATCATTCACCCAAATGTGCAGCGGCTGAAAATACACATGGCTGATGGATGCGCTGTTGCTATTGTCTTGGCGACCGACCATGACCCAAGTGATGATGTCGGTTTCTTGGATCCAACCCTTGGCCCTATCGGTCGGCTCTTCTGAATAGGCTTTCTCGATTTGTGTAAAGGTTGTCAGTACAAAGGGCGACAGCACTTTAAAGTACATGACGCTTCCTGCCACTTGATTAAGGGTTTTATCGATAGAACGCTGTAAGTTGGCGAGTTTTCCCTTGAGAAAAAAACCGTACATATCGGCTTTATTCAACACTAAGGGGGAGTGCATTAACATACTGCCTGGGGGATAGATAAAATCGGGGCGTTGTTTTTCCATGGGATCATCCTTTAAACCCGTAAAGATGTGTAAGGTAGTTTTGCCGACTAAGGCATGAGTAAACCCTAAAGAGCATAGGGCAAATCAGCTTATTAGCCTATTGATTTTACAATTGAATTAAAACAGAAGGGATAGAGGATAACTTAGTTTAATTAGCAAGTTGGAGGTTATCCAACTTGCTCGGATTTGACTGCTTATAAAGCTCGAATTTGCTCAGGCAAACGGGTCGTAGTTCAGTTACTTCGATTTATGCTGATAGAAATCCACCTCTGCATCATCTGAATAACGGCGCTTAGTATCCCTGCGACGTTGTTTTACGCGTTTGTTTTTTTGCTTACCTTTGACGTTATCGCCCCATGGCGCATCATCGTCGTCAAATTCATAGGAGTGTGACATGGTCAAAATTCCAAAAATACCTGTGCCATTCTCAGCACCCGATCTTTTTACCCAAAGGTGAGATTAAGCTAAAGCGAAATATTTAATCACTGATGGTGAAAAGTTTTGTCCAAGAAGGGGCGATACGTCTCTGTGGAATTGCGTTGGCGATTTTACCCCGCGCCGTAGGGTTTATCTTGATGATTATTAAATGAATAAGTGAAAAAGCGCATTCATATTGGGTGGAGGTAAAAAGAATGGCACTCAGAATATGAGTGCCAAGTTCTGATAAAAAATAAGGAGTTAGTGCTACTGCTTGTGTTGCATACGCGCCACAAACATTCCATCTGTGTTGGCTTCGAAGGGCCACACGGTCAACATTTCTGTTTGTTCGCCTGTAAAGGGGTGGCGGATCGGCACTAGGTTGAACTCGGGATGTTGTTGTAAAAAGGCGGAAACTACTTGCTCATTTTCAACCGGTGACAGTGAGCAAGTGGCGTAGACTAAGCTTCCGCCCCGTTTTACCGCCTTACTGCTGCGGCTTAATATATCCAGTTGCAGTGCTGCTTTATCTGTGACGGCATCGAGGCTGTCGAGCCAGCGCATATCTGGGTTACGGCGCCACGTGCCCGTGCAGCTACAGGGTGCGTCGACTAATACCCCGTCAAAATGGTTGGCGTCGACCGGCAGTGCATCACTGCGCCAGCGAGCAATGCTGATGCCGCCAAACTTTGCCCGTTGGGCGCGTTTGCTGAGTTCTTCTAAGGCGTGGGCGCGAATATCCGACGAGACTATGCTGCCCAAAAATGGATTGTGCTTAGCCGTGGCCGTTTGCATCAGTGCGCGCAATTGCAGGGTTTTTCCACCTGCGCCGCTGCAGGCATCCCACCAATGTTGCCAAGGCTCTGGTGCACAAATTTGACCTATCACTTGCGAAGCTAAATCCTGGATCTCAATTTTGCCCTCTTTATAGAGTGATATTTCATTGAGATTCATGCTCTTAGTGCCAAGATTTATGGCATCTTCAAAATAGGGGCTGAGACTCGCATCAATCTCTAGCGCTTGTAGTTGCTTAACAGCTATTTGGCTGTTGATTCCCTGTGCACGTCCCCAAATCGGTGGCCGGCTAGACATGGCTTCGATGAGATTTGGGCGCAGCTCTGGGGCAATTGGGCAGACCTGCCAAAACCATTCAGGCAATAAATCCGCGAATTCGAAGGACACTTCGGGAAATTGGCGCCGTACTAGTGCCAATTTATCTGTTAAGCTATTAACGCTAAGGGATTGAAGCTGTTGATAATCAACCGGCGATTGGGCGAGCTCATGCCAGGCTTGGGCGATATCTTGCCATGGATGGGCTTCGATTAGGGCGCTCGCGCTGAGCATGGCAAAAAATTGTGGCGCCTGTTGATGATCGGCCGTGGCTTTAAACCAGCCCCACCAACGGAACAGGCTAAATAAGGATTCGCGGATGACTTTGCGATCCTTCGAGCCGTGCTTTTTATGTTCCCTAAAGTAGTTCGCGAGCACTCGGTCGGCGGGTTGCTTGGTATTTAAAATCTCATCGAACAATAACTTAATGGTATTGGCATAGCTCATCGCGCGTTTTTGCGCGGGCGTTTGCGGTTCGATATTAAATGCAGAGTGAATAGTGGTAGATGATAAGCCGTTTGGATTGCCCATAAAGTTAGCCTGAAAAGTGGCTCGACCGAGTGATGTCCATCCAATGTGATGAATATGGCCAAGCAAATCAATAAGTGGCGCAGAGTGTAGCAGTTTTGCGCATCGCTAGCAGTAAAAAAGCCCCAATGCAGAGTTGGGGCTTGATGGGGAAAACGAATGCGCGAGAGGATAGGATGACCTACTTAGTCACCATCTTCTGGATTTGTTTAGCACGCTCTTCGTCACTCAAGACCGAAGGCGGAGGTGTGACTATGCCTTTTTGACAGGCGGGGCGCAGGGCTAACTCATCTAACCAACGTTGTAAGTGAGTGAGTCCTTCCATGTTGATGCCGCTCCATTCATGGATGCGCACCCATGGCCAAGTCGCGATATCGGCAATGGTGTACTCATCACCGGCCAGATACTGATGCTTGGCTAACTGGGTGTTCATTACTTCAAACAAACGTCGGCCTTCTTTTTGATAACGTTCAATGGCCGCGGGGATTTTTTCGGGGAAGTAACGGTAAAACACGTTAGCTTGACCCATCATCGGGCCAACACCGCTCATTTGGAACATGAGCCACTGAATGACCTGTGAGCGCTTTTTAGGATCGGCTGGTAAGAACTTACCTGTTTTTTCCGCCAGATACAGAAGAATTGCGCCGGACTCGAACACCACAAAGTCCTCGTTATCTCGGTCGATAATGGCTGGAATACGGCCATTAGGGTTAATGGCGAGAAACTCAGGTTGTTTCTGTTCGTTAGTGTTGAAATCTAACTTATGCACTCGATAGTCGAGACCCATTTCTTCAAGCGCGATGGAAATTTTAAAACCGTTCGGGGTCGCGGCGGTATATAAATCAATCATAGTTATCCCTTAAGTCTTAACTGGTTAATGCTTAACTTGGGTGCCCAATAGGGCATCGCTGCTAGTTTTTTGGGGTAAGCGACACTATCGCGGGGCGCTGGGCCACTGTCGCAAACCAAGCTTGAATATGGGGCAGAGTGTCATCCACCAGAATATCTAAGTTTTTAATAAAGCTAATAAAAACGTATGCAGAAATATCGGCAATCGTAAAGTTATCGCTCGCTACATAGCTTGATTTGGCTAATTGTTGGTCTAAGGTCGGCAGGAAGTCAATGACCCGTTGGCGTGATTCTGCGCCCCAGGCTTCGACACAATTTTCTCTATCTTTATAGATACCCGTTAGGTTTCTAAAGGCTTGAAAGCCGACCATCAGACCTTGTAATTCAATGATACGTTGCCACATTTCTACTTTGGCACGCTCTAGCGGGCTGTTACCAAATAGTGACGTTTCACTGGGATGGATTTCTTCTAAATAGCGGCAAATAGCCACGGATTCACATAGGTAGCTACCATCATCGAGTTCGAGCAGTGGAATGCGTCCGTTTAAGCTTTTGGCTTTAAATTCAGGGCTGAGATTTTCACCGCCGCGAATATCAACATTCACACGTGGGATATCGATGCCTTTTTCGGCGAGGAAAATACTCACGCGTCTTGCGCTTGGCGTAGGGGCTAATTCATAAAGCTTCATGCTCTTTCCTTCTGTTAATCTTTAAGTTTGGCTAAATAGAGCTTTAACGGAACGATCGGTTAGGATAAAATTTACGCCATATCTAAACGATCAGTCAAGAATGTTTTTGCCATATGGCACTCCGTTTAATACAGGCATCAATGTAGGTTTGAACCATGGCACGCAGTTGTAATTTTGATAGGCAAGAAAAGCTCATTCAGGCGATGGAGCTATTTTGGCAGAAGGGATTTGCCGAGACATCGATTGCCGATCTGGTCGAACACTTAGGGATTAATCGCTTCAGCTTGTATAACAGTTTTGGTGATAAACAGAGTTTATATCGTGAATGTTTACGTTTTTATCTCGACCATTATTCCTTTGGGGCGAAGGAGAAAATCCTGCATGCACAGGCGGGATTAAATGAGATCTTGACCTATTTAGCGCGATTTGTGGCCTTGCAGCGCGAGCAAGAGTATGGCTGCTTTATGCAGAATGCAGTATTAGAAAAATGTCTCGATGATGACTGCGTGCAGCAAGAGTGCCAGCGCTTATTTGCCCAGTTGCAGACTCACTTCACCGGTGTATTACGCTACAGTCAGCGACAGGGTGAGTTATCTCAATCGGTTCAGCCTGAGTCGCTAGCGGCTTTTTTAGTGCTTCAATTACAAGGGATTAGAGTGTTAGGTAAGGCGAAGGAATACACCCTGTTGGATAATGCATTTACGGTATTAAGCGAATATCTTAAGAGTCTCGCGCTGACGCCACTTAAGCCCGTCTATGTGAAATAGGGCGTAGGTTAAACCGATAAGCATGAGGCCAAGCGCATGCTTGGCCTCGTGAACAGCAAAACTGATGCAAAAACTAAAAGTCCAACTCGAGGGCAAAGCACAAGTAGGCCATTAATTGGCTACAGTGGGCGAATTGTTCGGCGCAGTAGCGGGCGGCATCGGCTTGGCAGAGCCTTTCAAAGGGTATGGGTTTTAGCGCGATAAAGTCCTTACGTTTGAGCTCGGTTAGCATGGGGTGGTGTTTATCGAATCCTTTTGGCGGGCGAGTCAAGCTATCACCATCCATCATAAATCCATGGTCTATTAAGTTTTGCAGCGCCTTTTTGTAACCATTGGGATTTTCATCAATACAAGTCCGAATCGCATTGAGCGCCTTCGACTCGGGGTGCCAAATACCCGCGGCAATAAAACATCCATCCTCGGCAATGTGTAAATACAGCCCTGGTGCATGCACATCTTTACCCTGAAAATGCCGAAATTGGATCCCCACATTAGTTTTGTAGGGTGTCTTATCGTTGCTAAAACGGCTATCGCGCTGCGGGCGCATTAAGCTGCCACCGACTTTTTTGGCTACCGCGGTCAATCTTGGTGAAATCGCAATAATATGAGGCTGAATTTGTTCGATAAAACGCAGTGCGGGCGTTCTGACGTTATCTTCATATTCATCCTGATGAGCTTTAAACCAGTCGCGGGAATTATTGAGCGAAAGCCGTTTGAGAAAATCCAAGCTGGCAGCGGTAAATGCCAACTCGGTTTGAGGTTGTGCGGTGAGCTTAGTCATATCCATAAAACCTTTGAGGTGCTTGAGACTGAGATTCCGACTGTTAGTCAAAACAGGTTAGTGCGAGTTGAACAAATGCGCGTGGATATTGCAAATTCTTCGAGCATTTCTCTTTAGTGACTATCAAGTTGCGATTTACATGTAAAGCTAGGTGAGAATTATTCTCATCTTTAGCTTTGATGCCTATAATGCCGCCCTATTTTTTACACTATGTAACAGGGGATGGGGAGATGGGATATCAACCTAAGAGCAGGATAGCGAAAATAATGATGGGTTGTGCGGGTTTGACGGTATTGCCTGCGTTGCCACTCAATGCCAAGGAAGTATTAGGAGCGCCTAAGGTCGAGCCAATTGAGATATTACAAGTACATGGCCAGCAATACCGCCGAGCGACCACTATGACTAAGCCGGGCGAGGCGATCATCTCGATGGAGCAAATTGAAGAGATGCAAGCGACCACATTTGCTGAAGTTATCGATGATATGGCCGGTGCCCATGTTGATGGTGGTACTCGCAGTGGCGGCGAGCGCATTAACGTATGGGGATTTGGCGAAACCGAAGATTTCAACATTTATGTCGATAACGCCCCCGTGGGATTTGAGCAGTATCGCTATGGGTCGTTCTTCTTAGATCCCGATTTAATCAAGCGAGTCGAAGTGATTAAAGGGGCCCACGATGTCCGCTCAGGTAACGGCGGCTTTGGCGGCTCCATGTATGTTGTGACTAAATCTGCTGATGATTTTTTAAATTACAATCAAAACCTTGGCGCCCGAGTCAAAGCCAGTTACGCCAGTAATAACGACGCCAAAAGCTACACGGGAACGGTTTATGGACGAGCGAATCAACAACTTTCAGGTTTATTGCATGTCACCCGCCGTGATGCGGGGGATGTGACGCTCGCCAATGGTGAAGCATTTGAATACTCAGGTTATGAGCAAAATAATTACCTTGGCAAACTGGATTATGAGCAAGGTGACCATCAACTCATGTTGAGCCTGACCCATTATCTCGACGAAGGCCGAAAGCCTTGGGCCAATCGCCGCGGTCCTATGCCCGCGATTTCTGATTATAACATCCGTAAATATGGCTCCTATGAACTGGCGCTCTATGCCACCACGGCCTACAACACCTATGAAGACAATACCTGGTCGGCGAATTATCGCTATTCCCCAAGTAATCCTTTAATTGATACCCAAATTGTGGTTTCCCATTCTGCCAATGCACGCCATTGGGTCAGGCCGCCAATCGCGTGGGAAAAGATGACAGTCTCCGTCGGCAACTTCGGCCATGAATCTTGGTTGGATTACAAGCGTGACTACATTGACATCAACAACTTAAGTATTGTTGGTAATCATGAAATCACCACTGGATTGCAGTTCCGCAGTCTCGATAGGGATTCAATGGTCTTTAACAAAAGTTATGAGAAAAATCCCGAGAAAAACTACGGTTGGTACACTCCTTACTATCAGCCCGAAGGGCGTCAGGATACCTATGCAGTCTATTTGCGCGATGCGATTAGTGTGACGGATGAGCTGACCATCACTCCTTCGCTACGGTATGACTTTATCTACAGCATTGGTCGCCCCAACATTGCCCCCGATTACAACGATATCGAGGCAGGGCACGACTACAGTTCGACTCACCATTCGGGCTTTTCACCGCGATTGGGTATCGACTACCAGTTAACAGCGAATACTCGAGTGAATTTCGATTACGCCTATAGCTTACAAGCGCCAGTGGTCGATGAAATCTATGCGGTGCAATACGCCAAGGCGAGTATTACTGGCACGAGTCGAGATATCGATGTGGAGCGTCTGCACGCCTTTAAACTGGGCTTAATGACGCAGCAAACGAGTCTTTTTGCCGCCCAAGATACGCTTTCAACCCAAGTGACCCTCTTTGCCAACTTGGGACGGGACGATATTGCCCAGCGCCGCGGTGCAAAGTCCGACCCAAATCAAGCGATTCAAAGTGGTTATACAAATCTCGACGGTTATGACATCTACGGCGCCGATCTCGAGTCCCAATATCGTTATCAGGATTTCTTCAGTGACTTAGCCGTTTCTTGGTTAGAGGGGGAGCACAGGGGATCGCTTAGAGACAGCCAAGGCGAGGACGAATACCTTGCCAACATTGCGCCGCTGGATATTCGCCTGCGTGTGGGTATGTATATTACTGATGACATTTCAGTTGCTTGGCAAGGTACGTGGTACGATGCGCAGGATAATGTGCCTGAAGGTGATATTTTTAATGCAGAGTCCCCAAGTGAGAATTACTTCTTACAAAATATATATTTAGCCTACGAGCCTCAAGAAACACTGAAAGGGCTCAGCGTGCGTTTAATGGCAAAAAATCTCACAAATCAGCAGGTGACGCCGTTTCTGTCGGATGGTATCCCCGCGCCGGGGCGAGATGTCAGACTCAGTTTAGCTTATGAATTTTAAGGATTAAATGGCAATTCTAAGGGTGAAGAAATAGATAACTCATATAAAAAATAGGGTTATCTTGCCTTCCCCCCTGCCGTGAAAAGCCAATTTATGGCATAATCCGCGTTTTATTACGCATGTAGACAGAAAAAATGACTGAAAATGAATTGCTAACTCGCTGTGGCGGCAAATGTGAACTCTGCGCAAGTGACGTCGAACTCTCTATTTATGACTTACCGGCTTCCGATGGTCATGAAAACGAGATTATGATTTGTGAAAATTGCAGCAGCCAAATCGCAGCGCCGGATACTATGGACATGAACCACTGGCGTTGCCTGAACGACAGCATGTGGAGCCAAGTCCCGGCGGTTCAAGTGATGTCATATCGCATGCTGAAACGCTTAAGCGGTGAAAGCTGGGCGCAGGATCTGCTCGATATGTTGTATCTTGAAGATGATTTACGCGCTTGGGGCGATGCCGAAGCCGCTGCCGCCAGTGATGATACGCCACCGACTTTAGACAGCAACGGTGCCGTGCTTAACGCCGGCGATACCGTGGTCATCATTAAAGATCTTAACGTCAAAGGTACCAGCTTTGTGGCAAAACGTGGCACCGCAGTACGCAATATTTCGTTGACCAACAATCCAGAGCATATCGAAGGTCGTGTGAATGGTACTCGCATTGTGATCCTGACCTGTTTTGTGAAAAAGTCTTAAGTCATTTCGCTTAAACTTGCTTAAACGTAAAACCGCCCAATTTGTATAAATTGGGCGGTTTTTTTATGCAGAATTTAATCTTATCTACCCACTAAAAGTAGCCACATATACAAATCATTAAATTAGGCGATAAAATGGTTAGCATGTGAAGAATCTTTATATAGAGATAAACCTATGGCAAACGACTCGCAACTACTCGACGCAAAGCAAATGTCGGCTTCAGTTGAAGATGGATTAGATAAAATCCTCGGCCAGTGGCGGGCTGAAGGGGTGACAGAGGATTTAGTCCCAATGGCGGTGTTAGGGCGCATCGCAAGGCTGACCAAATATATGGAAAACGCTATCGCCTTATGCCACGGCGAATTTGGCTTAGGTCAGGGGGAGTTTGATGTGCTCGCGACACTCAGACGCTCAGGTAAGCCTTATACTTTATCGCCTTCGCAGCTGTATCAAAGCATGATGTTAAGTTCAGGCGCTATGACCAGCCGTTTAGACCGGCTGGAAAATAAAGGCTTGATTGCCCGTGAGCACTGTAAGGAAGATCGCCGCGCCGTGCATGTTTCGCTCACTTCGGCAGGTAAAGCACTGATTGAGGCTGCGCTCCCCAAACATATCCAATGTCAGAGCGCGCTATTATCGGGGGTCCCGACTGATGAGCGTGTGGCATTGCAGCAAATTTTAAAACACTGGTTAACCCAGTTTGAAGGCGAATAATAGCTTGGGCGTGTTAAGGCTTAATACTAGAGTTATCACATACAGCGCAATGCAGATCAGGGAGTGACCATGGTTAAAAAACGCGAAGCGTTTGAGATTGAAGGCAAACGAGTCATTGCGGGTACGCAAATGGGGATTAAATTACCCGCTGCCAAGCTTTATACCGATACCCAACTCGATATTCATGTCGAAGTCTTTCACGGCCTCAAACCTGGGCCGACACTCTTGGTCTGTGCTGCTATCCATGGCGATGAGCTCAATGGTATTGAGATCTGTCGGCGGTTACTTGGACGGGTTAACCCTAAAAATTTAGCCGGCACCCTGATTGTGGTGCCCATAGTCAATGTGTTTGGTTTTATTCAACAATCCCGTTATTTACCCGATAGGCGCGACCTCAACCGTTGCTTCCCAGGCTCCAGTAAAGGGGCGTTGGCAAGCCGGTTAGCCAACCTGTTTGCTACTCAGTTATTAGTCCATGCAACCCATGTGATTGATTTGCATACGGGGGCTATCCATAGAGATAACTTACCGCAAATCCGTTGCGATACCGGTGATGAAACTATGTTAGCCATGGCGAATGCCTTTGGCGCACCGCTTATTATGCACTCTAAGGCGCGCAGCGTGTCGATGCGCGGCTATGCGAATCAGCAGGGCATTCCCTGTATTTTGTATGAGGCGGGCGAGGCGCTGCGCTTTAGTGAGCTTGCAATTAAGTCGGGTCTTAAGGGCGTGCTCAATGTGATGCGTAGCCTTGGTATGCTTAAGGGGCGAGTCAGTAACAAGATCGCGAGTGTCAGTGCGATACGCAGCTATTGGATCCGCAGTGAGTCCGATGGCTTAGTCAATATGAAGCTCAAACTCGGTCAACGGGTTAATAAGGGCTATATTATTGCCCATATTGTCAGTCCGCATGGCGGTGATAGTGTGGCGATCCGCGCGCCAACGGATGGCATTATCATCGGGATCAGTAATATTCCTGTGACGAATGAAGGCGAGGGCATGTTTCATATTGCGCAGTTCGAAGGCGATGAGATCGAAATTGCTAACGAGCAACTCGATGAGTTTTTAATGGAATATGCTTAGGCTGTTATTCTGCCAGTGTTTGCTAAAAAAGCAGCCATCAGTTTACTGATGGCTGTTGTTTTTATGTGGTTATCTCGGCTCTGATACATTTAGCCATATAAGTATCAATGCACTTATTGCTACAGTGTAAAGCGTTCGACAGAGCGGGTGAGCGAGTGGGCTAACTGAGTCACTTGGTCACTGCGTTTTGCCATATCCATTGCCTCATGGGCATTTTGATCTGCCGCGAAGGCGACCTCCCCCATACTGGACTCAATATGTCGGCTATAATCGAGTTGTTGGTGGGCTGCTTGGGTAATTTGTAAACTCATCTCATTAATGGCACTGAGTGTGACTTCAATCTGTGCTATGGCATGGTGTAGTGTTTTACTTTGCTCCACACAGTCGTTGGCTTGTGTTTGCCCTGAGCTTATGGCCGTTGAGGCCGTGGTAGTTTCCTGCTGTAACGCTAAGATCATCTGTTGGATTTCGGCGGTTGAGGCTTGTGTCCTTGAGGCTAATGAGCGTACTTCATCGGCAACGACCGCAAAACCTCGACCATGTTCGCCAGCCCTTGCGGCTTCGATGGCGGCATTGAGGGCGAGTAGGTTAGTTTGTTCTGCAATGCTACTAATGGTGGTGAGAATCCCACCAATATTGTGGCTGTGTGCACTAAGGCGCGACATGATAGCGACAGAATCACTTAGCTTTGTGCTTAACTCCGCTATTTTGGCTTGATTATCGGCGGCAATAAGCTGTGCTTGTTGGCTATGTTTCGATGCTTGGGTGATTTGTGTTGCCGAACTACTGGCTTGTTCAGCAACAAGGTTAGAGCTGGTAAACATTTGTTCTGTTAAGGCTTTCGTGCCATTGATGCGCTCAATTTGTGCGGTAGCTGCATTAGCGATGCCTTGACCTTGCTGATGTGTTTGTGTGGCTGAATTATCTAAAGAGTGGGCGTCATTGCTGATATGGGTTAATAATTTAGCCAGATCATCACAAAGAGTATTCATATTATCAATAAGTACCCCAAATTCATCATTGTGACGTTTAGGTATTCTCTTGGATAAGTCTCCCCTTGCAATGTTTGCCAGCGCACTATTTGCCAAGGTGAGTGGTACTAACATGGCCCTTAGGGTAAAGAAGGATATTGAACTGACCATAAACACAAACATGGCTGCTAGTACAATGGCCAATGTTTGACCGCGTTGAATATCGTCATTTGCAATGTTTTGCAACAGACTAAAACGTCTGTCAGCTAGGGCTAATAATTTATCTAAGGCAAGGGTATTGGCATTAAATTCTTGTTCCGTATTTTTAAAATGCTGTTCTGCTTGAGTGTGATTATCAACCACTTGCTGTTGTGCCAGATATAGCTCGCCTGGGGTTGAAAGTAACCGATTGAATATGGTGGCTTGTTGCTCAAAAATCTCCAGCAATCCTAGGGTGTTTATCCCCGAAGCTTGTTGTTTTAAAAAGGTAAAGTTAGTACTTAGATTCCCTAGCAATAGGGCTATATCCTGTTTATGCGAGTTTATAGAATGAGAATCCTGAGCATGCGTTAGCTCTGACATTGTGTTGGTTAATGTGTAAAGCATATCGTCAATGCGGGTTCCTGTTCCGATTATCTCCTCCAAAAGTGCCGGATTATCGGGCAATGAGATCGTTTCTAAATCGATCATTGCATTACTTGCTTGCGTTTTTGCCTCAATAAACTGATTAAAAAGTGTTTGATAATATTGTTTTGCTTGTTCGTTCGCCAGCTTAGCGCTAAACATATCTTGGCTTTGTTGTTGGTAGGCTTGGTAGCGTTTTTGAGCTTCATTCAGTGATGCTTGCATCTGGGGTTGGTCGCTAACCATCTGTTTCAGCTCGTTTTCAATACTTTGATATTTATGCTCTAGCGCATTGAATCCTTTTTGGCTTTGCATGAGCTCTGCGGTGTCATTTTGGCTATGGGCTAAAGTTGCAAGGCGCGACATTTTAACGAGCACAAGTTGTAAGTTATTGCTTTGCTTCTGAACCGGTATGGCGAGTGTCTCGATATTGCTATAACTGATTTGAACTTGATAGAGCGAATAGTAGAAGAAGCTATTGCCAGCTAAGAGCAGGATACCAATTGCGCTGAAGCTTAAGAGCATTTTTTGCTTGATACTGAGTGTTAACATTGAGTCATCGACCTTTTCGTCTATGATGTCAGCCAAATAAGGCGATAACATCGCGTGGACAAGGGAAGAATACGCCGTAGTACAAGTACTTAGTTGCTTGTTTTTATTGGGGTATAAAAATAAGTGTAGCAGAGAGTTGTCAGAGTAAAGTCTTAACGAAGAAGGCTTGGATAATTATGTTGTCCCGCTGATGTTTAAAGGAGCGTTAATGAAAACGGTGATGTTAGAAAATAAGGCTATTGCTCCCAGCAAAATCCTTTGTATTGGGCGTAATTATGTTGACCATATCCATGAGCTTGGCAATGAAATCCCCGATGATATGGTGGTGTTTTTTAAGCCTAATTCGGCCATCAGTACTCAATTATATTCCCAGCACCTTGGTGAGACGCTGCACTATGAAACCGAGCTGTGTTTTTTGTATCAGCAGGGGCGCTTTAGCCATGTGGGCGTGGGGCTGGATCTGACTAAGCGGGAACTACAAAGCAAACTTAAGGCCAAGGGATTACCGTGGGAAAAAGCCAAAGCCTTTGATGGTGCAGCGCTTTTTAGCCCTTTTGTTGCGATTGATGATCCGAGCGCGCAATTTCAATTTAGCTTAAGTATTGATGGGGTGTTAACCCAAGAAGGCGATATTGATTTAATGATCTATCCGCCGCAAACTATTTTGTCGGAGTTGCAACGCTTTACTCGTTTAGAAGATGGCGACATTGTGATGACGGGCACCCCAAAAGGCGTCGGCATCATTCCACCGAATCGCGTCTTTAAGGTGACCTTAGGATTAAAGGATGCGTCACACCAAGCGCCCTTGGTCGAAAATGAATGGCAAAGCCAGTAATCAGCAATGACGACGCTATCACCAGATACGCTTAAGGCAACTGAGCAGGCAATCAAACCCCTTTGGCAATATTTGCTCGCTTTAGGGGCGGAGCCTGATCACTTAGCATTGCTGCTCACCCAAGCAAGGGCGTTTTCATGTCAGCCCGGGGAGCGCTTATTATCCCAAGGCGAGTACCAAACCTTTGCCTATTTTGTGGTGGATGGCATAGTGCGCGCTTGCCACTATACCCAAGAGGGGAGTGAGCGCTGCAAGGAGTTTTACTTCGAAGGAGAGCTTTGTTTCTTATATAGCAGCTGGCTAAAGCAGGATGTTGCGCCCTATCAGTTAGAAACCGTCGGTGCTTGCAGGTTAGTGCAAATACCACTTGCTGTGCTAAATGAGCCATTTATGCAACAGGTACAACTTGCGCTACTTAAACAGCAGTTATTGTATAAAGAACAAAAAGAAGCCTTTTTACTCCTCAATACGCCAGAGCAGCGTTACTTACATTTACTCGAATATTTTCCCCTCTGGGTTGAGCGCTTAACCCATGCCCAACTGGCTAATTATATTGGTATTACCGCCATTAGCTTGTCGCGTATCCGTAAACGTTTACAAGATTCGCCGTAAAATTGCCTGCCAATTAACTTAAGTTAATGCGCCTAAAAGTGATTCCCTTCATGCTCCTTAGCGATTGCTAATCCAAGCAAATCCGTTTGTTGTTGGGCGACGTCTAAGCCTATACCGAACTTTTAAGGAGCCTATTGTGGATGCTTTTACTCTGTCGCAATTGTTGGTGGCCATTGCCATCGTATTTGACGTGATATCGTTTCAATTTAAAGCGCGCGAACGCATTGTCGCTTGCTTATTTATGTCGGGGATCTTGATTTCAATCCACTTTTGCTTGTTAGCGCAATGGACTGCGGCGGGATTGATGGGGATTGCCACAGTGCGTTACCTCACCAGTATTTTTACCACGTCTAAAAAGGCCATGTGGGGTTTTAGTGGGGCAGCGGTACTGATGAGTAGCTTGACCTTCAGCGGGCTTGTGAGTGTGATCAGTTGTATCGGTACACTATTTCAAACCCGTGCGGCATTTTGTCAGCGTGATAAAGACTTGCGGCTACTGATGATAGTCGGCACCAGTTTTTGGTTAGTCCACAATATCTTAGTAGGCTCGCCAGTGGCGGTCTTAATGGAAATGTTGTTTATTGGCAGCAATTTAGTGGGATATTATCGCCATTATTTTCGCGAGAAATTAACCCCATGGTAATGCGAAAACTGTCGATTAAATCCCCGTCACGGCTTCCATATCGAGTTCGATATCAGTACACCCCTTAGGGCAGAAAATGCCTGCGGCTTGCTCGGCTTTGGCGGTCTCGGGCAAGATGACTTTGAGGGTTTGATTGCAGCTTGGACATTGCACTGGTTTGCCCTTAAAGGCGCGCTTAATTAAGTTTTTTTGTTCATTAAACGAGTTTGCCGTGGTTTGGTTTAACACGGCAAATGGGCTAGTAGAGGCATTGGTCATTGGCAATTAAATCCTTAATACTCGATCGTTGTTTAAGACTGCTGGTGTCGTTTAAGCCAAGGAATTATAGCCCGATTGCGAACATTAATGAAAAGGCTGAATCATATATATGCCAGCATGGGTTAACTTGCTGAACTTGTGCTGACTAAAGCAAAAATATGCGATTTTGGCCTTGTAGAAAGAGCGATTTTTTGATGCTATCAGCAAGGCTGGTTTTGCCATCAGCGCAAATGATACAGCACTTAGGCTATTGGGGGAGAAAATGAGTATGTTTGTTAAAGTCACCATCGCGGCGACAGTCCTAGTGCTGAGTATTCTTGCCGTGGGAGTTTATCGCTTTAACATGACCAATGATGATATTTACATGGTCATGGAAGATGGCCAAGTGTTGCAATACGATGAGGCCATGGCGCAGGCTGATGCTAAGGCAAAAGCCCAAGAAGCCAAATTATTAAGCAGTGAAGATGCGCTTGAATCTGTGGTACCCAGTGAAGTCAAGCCCGTTGCTAATGCCTCGGAAGTGATGCTTAAGCTGTTTAGTTTAAATACCGCTAATAAATTTGAAGTGAGCTTACCGGACAGCCACAAAGCCGTAGTGTTAACCCACTTTATTAACGTTAAACAAACGGAGTTTGCTATTGGGGACTATCAGGATGGCGAGGCTAAAGGCCGAGTGTTATTAGATTATTTACGAGTTACTCCGCTTAATTTTGACCCCGCTTTAGAGCCTGATACCCAAAGTGATGCGCCATTACAGGATGATCCACAGCAGCAAACCATGCCCTTTGTGGCGCCATTTATTGTGACTAACCAAGGTTCAGGTGTGTTCTGGTATCTTGGCTTGTTTAGCCTAGATTATGGCCAAAATCGTGTGCAGCACTTAGGCAGTGTATTTATCGGCGATCGTATTGAGGTCGATAATATTGAACCTGTTTATCCCTTTGAATCCCCATTTAAAGTAGCTGTTACTTACCGTGAGAGGGCGGCTGATCAACCCATGACAACACCGCCAACTGTAATTAAAACCCTTGAAATCGGTGTCAGTGAATCAGAAATCAAAGCGCTGCATTAGGTTTAGAGCGGGGCTTATGCTAAGTTAATTTTACCTCAGCTGCGGCTGAGGTATTTATTTCATCTAGCGGCCGGAAAGCGAAGGTTTTGGCATAAAGCATAAAATTAAAACAAGGAGCGTGTTATGGAAATGACCAAAGTCACAGGCAAATTTGATGTTAAGCTCAATCCCGAGAATGCCTATGCCACAGGTGTGGGCGGTGTGAACTTGGGCAGAATGACTTTAGATAAAACCTTTTATGGTGAGCTAGAGGCCCGCAGCCAAGGCGAAATGCTCAGTGCCATGACCGCGGTAAAAGGCTCTGCTGGTTATGTGGCGATTGAACAAGTCGTGGGTAAACTGTGCGGCAGACAGGGCAGTTTTGTGCTGCAACATTTTGGCATTATGACCGATGGGCAAAACCGCTTACACCTTGAGGTCGTTCCCCATTCTGGCGCGGGTGAACTCACAGGGCTATATGGTACGATGGCGATAAGCATTGAAAACGGTCAACATTTTTATGAATTTAGCTTCTGCCTTGAACTGGAAGCCTAAGGCATGATTAACATAACATCGCGCCGATAAAACAAAACCAGCCGAAGCTGGTTTTGTGGTTTTTGCCCGAGTGACTAATACCAACAGTTGAGTTATCAAGAGTATCTAGAGCTGAATTAGCAAGGGCTGAATGTTAAGATCATTATGAGGTTTTGACTTTGATCTTATCGACGACCTTTTTCACATCATCGGTATTTTTGGCAATGGTCAGGGCTAATTGACGCTCGGCATCGCTGGCCACTTCACCCTGTAAGGTCACTACGCCATCGGCAACGTCTACATTAATTTGGGTGCCCGAAACGTCGGTCGAGAACAACAGGCGGGTTTTTACGACCGTTGCGACCTTAGAGTCGGTTAAGGTCTTCACTACCTCACTGGTGCTCTCGTTTTCATTCATGACGGTTAATTTGTTTTCAACCCCTTTTACCCCATCCAAGCTTTTGATCAGCTCCGCTGCGAGCGCCTTATCGACACTGCTTTCCACTTTACCGGTTAAGGTGACATGGCCGTTTTTCACGTCGGTCATAATGTCAAAGGAGTTGAGGTTAGTATTAAGCAACAAAGTCGTTTCGGCCTTGCCATCGAGCCAAGCATCTTTGGCATCGTCTTTCCAATCCTGTGCGGCGGTCACATTTAAGCTGATAGAACCGACAAGTAAGGTGGTTAAGGCTAAAGTTGTCGTGTTTTTCATAATGATATCCTCCGTTGTTATCTCGAAGGGACTAAAGCGTGAATCGTGCCAATATTTTTATCTTATTGATTTTAAATTGATTATATTTGTTTTCGGCTCGTTTCGACTGTTAAATCAAAAAGCAAGCTCGGTGCTTTTTACCGACAAAATGTAAATATTACCGAGGGTGATAAAGCGATTGGGCTTAAGCAAGATAGGCGTTAAGAATCGCTAGATCGCAGGCAACAAAAACGCGGCTCAGTTGGCCGCGTTATTGGCTGGCATTGCTGCCTTACAGGGCTTGGCTACGCAGGTGTAAGGTATCTAAATGGATTTGTAGCCAGGCAATATCCTCGGCCAATTGGCTGATTAACCTCGGGTGATTGGCCTTTTTAATTAACTGTTTGAGGTGGTTAAGGCGCTGACGCTCAAGCTCACAGAGTACGACGAGGGCATCGGCGAGTTGCTGTTTAATAAGTAAAGCATCGACATCGGCATAGGGCCGAGTCTGCGACGGCGGCACCGAGTGCGGGCCTATGTACTGTAATGATTGGGCGAGCAGTTGCCTAAATCGCGCCAGCATCCCTTGGTATGTGTTGATTTGGGCAATAAAAATGCGTTTTAGGCTGTAGTCATCGACAGTGGTATTGGCCCGAGTATAAAAATCCACGCCGGTTTGCGTCAGCTCGATTAACTCATTAACCAGCTTAATATCGGCGCTCAGATCGGTCTGATGTTGCGCAACATTAGACGTCATAACGACCTCCTGTGGTAGTTTGGGCAGCTCCGCCGACACGGATTGCCCACATTTTCATGGAAATATCAGTTTCATTCAGCTTCTATGCATATTTCGTTCACTTTTTAATGATAAGTTAATGGTTTGATTTAACTGATGATATTTATCCATTGTCGCCAGTAGGCCGACTATTGTCGGCAACTCTTACCGTTAAGATTGTTAAAGTTTCACAGCTGGCATACAGTGATTCCTTATTCACAGGGAGTGGCACAAGATGATCCGACCAACGCTTTTCTATCATCTACAGGACGTCGAAACCGAGCAGGCATTAGTGAAGCTCGAAGGCGCACAGACCTACAACAAGCTACGCAGTAGCGATGATTTATCTTGGATTAGTCAGCTGGAGGCCAATCGTATCGATGTGGCGATCATTGAGCTGCCCCGTCTTAGCCGTGAAGATTACTTAGCCTTACTCGAGTCCAGCGCCATTGCGGATGTGGAGTTTATTTTTCTCTCCGATGGCCTGCCGAATCCTCACCTCGATACACTCTTGTCCAAATACGCGGGCTACCATTTCCGTAAGCCCATCGATATGTCCTTGCTGTGCGAAACCTTAGCCGATTTTGCCCAGCATCTGGTTGCCAATACCTCGACGCGCATTCGTCCCTATGCTAGCGAGTTAGACCAATATGGTTTGCTGGTGGGTTCCTCGTTACCTATGCACCGTTTGTACCGCACTATCCGCCGCGTGTCGGCCGCCGAGAGCAATGTGTTGATTATCGGTGAGAGTGGTGCGGGTAAAGAACTGGTCGCCAATACCATTCATTTAGCCAGCCCGCGGGTGAATAAGCCCTATATTGCGATTAACTGTGGCGCCTTGAGCCCAGAATTGGTCGATAGTGAACTCTTCGGCCATATTAAAGGCGCCTTCACCGGCGCGACTCGCGATCACCAAGGGGTATTTGAGCAGGCCGAAGGCGGCACCTTATTCCTCGATGAAGTCACCGAAATGCCCATCGAGCATCAAGTTAAGCTATTAAGAGTGCTCGAAAATAATGAATATCGTCCCGTCGGCAGCCCTAAGGTGCTCAAGGCCAATGTGCGTATTGTGGCGGCGACAAACCGCGATCCTTTAGTGGCGATTGAGCAAGGACAACTGCGGGAAGATTTGTACTTTCGCTTAGCGCATTTCCCTATTCAAGTGCCGCCATTGCGGGAGCGCGGGGAAGATATAGTCGGACTTGCGAAGCATTTTCTGGCCTATCGCAATGCGGCGGAAAAACAGAGCAAAGTGTTCTCGCCCTCAAGTTTAGAGGCGATTGCGGCCCACGCTTGGCCGGGGAATGTGCGCGAGTTAAAACATGCTATCGAGCGCGCTTATATTCTGGCGGACCATGAGATTACCCCGGAGCATTTACAGCTTACGCTCAGTTTGGATAAGGAGGCGGCTGCGGAGGAAAATGTGGTGATCCCCCAAGGTATGCGCCTTGAGGAGCTGGAAAAAATCGCCATTTACCAAGCGCTTGAAACGAGTCAGGGTAATAAAACCGACACCGCCGAGCAGCTTGGGATCAGCGTTAAAACCCTCTATAACAAGCTCAGTAAATATGAGCAGGAGTCAGACGCTCAAACTGTTGTTGATGCCGTTAGCGAAGATTCCGTTAGCAATAGCGTCGCCAAGTAGTAACCTACATAAAATGCCTGAAAATAAGCTAATGCATTGATTCAGCTTTTGATTCATAGTCTGATTCAGAGTTGATTCTAAAAGTGTTAGCTTATTTTTGATTCTGACTGCGGTTCAGCATTTTGTGCTTGATAGGGCACAAACACCTTCAAAGAGGCGGGCAGGATATCGATATTGAGTTCCTCCGGCTCACAAATCTCGCCATCAATCACATACTTGCATTGGGGCTGACTGCTGATCTTCACCTTTTTCGCGTGGGCATGTTTCACTTTGCCTGTGTTGGCCTTGGTTGCAGAGTCGCTATTGGCGGCCTCTTTAATCCAGCCGGTAAAAGCCAGTTCAGCCAAACTGATAAGCTGTTCATTCGGCACATTATTTGAATCTAACCAAGTGATATCCAACAAGCCGTCGGTCATATTGGGTTCGCCCTTACCTTGGGCGAGTAAGCTGGTAAAAGGCGCGGCATTGGCAACCACTAGGCTGTGGGTTTGCACTGTCATTGGGGCTTGGTCATCTAAAGTTAGCTGCAACTCGAGGTTGGTGTTGGTGTTCACCGCGCGCCACAAACCATCGAGGTAGGCGAGTTGGCCGAGAGCATTTTTACGCTCGCGGCTCGCCGACTCAATCATTTGCTGCTCAAACCCAATGCCGACCAGCAGCAACACCAGTCGCTCATTGCAACGCGCCGTGTCTATGGTCTGTATCTGGCCTTGGATAATATTATCAAGGGCTTGGGAGACAGCATTCAGCTTACTGCTTAAACCAAAGAGGGCGTGTGACAGGGCATTGGTGGTGCCTAACGGGATAATGCCTAGGGTGATATCGGTGTCGATAATCTCCGCAGCGACCTCAGTGACTGTGCCATCGCCCCCGCAAGCGATGATGATATCGGCGCCCTGAAGCCGGGCTTTTTTCGCTTGGGTTTGGGCGCTAATCTCTGGCGTGGTGAGCGCTAACTGCACCTCAAAATAGCGTTTCAGTTCAGTGCAAATTTGTTCGCCATGGGTCTGCCATTTACCCGCGCCAGAGACGGGATTGGCGATAATCCAGGCTCGCTTATGCAGTTTGATTTCCCCTTGAGTGTACATCTGCTCCAGCGCTTTAAGTTGCCAGCGATTTAACCCTGCGGTTTTACGAATGCTTTTAATCTGTTGCAGCACCTCGGCAAAGCTGAGCTCGGGGCGGCGGCACACAAGATAAGCGGCCAGCACCATTACGGAACGCCCGCGGCCGAGCGCACAGTGGATTAATACCCGCTTTTGGGCGCGCACTTGGCGATGTAACCAGTTAATCGCCTGATTTAATTGGGCGCTAGTCGGCACACTGTGGTCAAGAATAGGGATATTCAGATAGTCGATATGCTCCTCATACAGGGACACATCGAGGCCGTCGAATTCGGCGGTGACATCTAAAATGGCGGTAATGCCATAACGATTCAGTTTAGGTAAATCGGCAGCGCTTAAGCGGCTACCCAAGTACAGATATTTATCAATGGCTTGCATTGAAGGCACGCTATCGCTGCGCCGCGCCCAGAGATTATAGAGTCGGCATCCTAGTAAAAATGGAATAAAGCCCCAACGAATATACCAAGGGATGGAACCATCCTGACGTTTTCTAAAAATACTGGCGAGATTAAACCAATAGGCCGAGCCGACAAGGGCGAGGGATAGGCTGCTCCATGCCCAAATAAAGGTGAGGATAGGGGAGTGCCCCGTTACGGCGAAATAGCCAAATAACAGCGCTCCGAACAGGTAGAAATACTTAATGTGGATCCTACTCAGCATTGGCATCTCCTCCATCGATAAACGGCGAGCCTCAGGGAAACCCACTTTATCGTAACCAATGACTGTCGCGATAAAGTGGCTCGGTGGTACTCAATTGAACTGTGGTTATCCTGATCGGCTCGTTTGTGGGACTCACTACTCGCTGTCATCCGTTTTAGCAGCGGGTATCTTTCGCTTTAACGCCTTCTTTCAGTTCTTCACAGGCATCTTCAATTGCATTGCCGGTATCAGTGATGGCTTCATCGATTTTTTCGCCTGCATCCTCGGCGTGGTTGTCGCTACAGGCTGACAAT
Source organism: Shewanella sp. LZH-2 (assembly GCF_016859145.1). Classification (NCBI taxonomy): domain Bacteria; kingdom Pseudomonadati; phylum Pseudomonadota; class Gammaproteobacteria; order Alteromonadales; family Shewanellaceae; genus Shewanella; species Shewanella sp. LZH-2. Next base: position 3,065,741 of record NZ_CP069350.1, on the reverse strand, counting down.
CCAAAGGTTAATAATAAGGCTAAAAATGCATTGGTAATTATGGTCATAGGTTTCATATTGATTCTCCTTTTATCCAATTTAAGCGCGTGGTGCCTTGCCCTTAAGGGCATTGACCAGCAGGGAAATCACAAGTAATACAATAAATAGGAAGAAAATAATCTTTGCGATCCCCGCTGCGGCGCCAGCGATCCCCGTAAATCCAAACAGTCCGGCGATAATGGCCACAACCAGAAACATTAAGGTCCAACCTAACATAGCCGCCTCCTTTGTCTTATTTCGGTTTTTCTGTCTTCTCTCACTCTGCATGTTTACGTCGAGTGAGCTAGTGGAGTTCGTTGTTGAGAGCTAGTGAAGTAAGTTGAATGTGCTAAGTTGCGTCTTACATACCGTTATCACTCAATCCCGCAATAAACTCACAAAGGAGATATTGCGAGCTTAATGCCAACTTTGAAATTCTTGGTTAATCTACTGATTATTAGTGTAATTTTTAAATGTCGTATTGGCGGGAGTATTTGCTGATATAAGCGAGATAGGCAATTTTTACCTGCGATTCGGTAAGAGTTGCCATTAGAAAATTGTGAGAAACAGCATAATGGCTTTGGAGGAGTCCGAGAGGGTATGATGTTGTTGGTTTAGAATGGGTAGTAATATTTTCTGTCCAGAATTTTCACCTTAGCTGATAGCTACTTATTGGTGTTAGTTCGAAAACTATCACTGCTGAGTACCACCCAAGCACTACGGGATGACTTATCTCGTCCGAAACATGCCATTCTTGAATTAAATTAACTCAATTTATTGCCTTGGATACTGTCCCGCGTTCTGATAACTCTCATTCGAGTCATTTAAAGCAAGAGCAATTTGTAGGTGAATTAAAGATTCTACATTTATTTTTTAAAAGATAATTTTTCATCTTCACAGTAGTCGTGATTTTTATACTAATGATGTATTTTATGTACTAAGGCTACATGGCAATATTATATCTTTAATAGAGTTTGGACGAAATTGTAAATGAGGATGTTAAAGTTTTTTCATGGTGTTTTTTTTATTTTTCCGCTTATCAGCTTTTTTTCATATGGTTCCATAACCTCAAAGACTGCAGCATACGTATGTCATAATTGTAGCAATGCAGATTTTATTAGCTTAGTGAAAAAAGAGGCTCTTTCGAATAACTGTAAGTTTACAACATCAAAAGGAGAGACTTCTCAAGACGAAAAGGGTTGTTATAATCAAAATGAAAAAATGATTGTAGTAAATCCCACTTCAAAAATTGCAAGCAAGTTTATTGTCCAATCCACGGGGAAATTGGGTGGCAGTGAGATAAAGTCATTACCATTAACACAAGGTGAGAAGAATGATTTAGACATATTTTATCAAATTGATAATTCATTCAGTCAACTTAGTTCGAAATCAATTGTGGCTTATGCTGGAGAATATGATAACAGCAATTTAAATAAGAAAGTGCCATCTGCAAAGTTTGATCAAAAGCTTGATTATAATAAAAATGCCCAGTGTAGTATGTCATCTTTCCCAACTGATTTTTTTACATCAAAAGATTATAAACAACGAGTGTTGAATGAGCTTGGTGCTTTAATGAAGGCAAGTTTAAAGGATCTAACTTGGACGCAGTTTGTTGGTGGCTTTAAGGATACAGATCTGACGGGGCTGAATCTAGAGCTTACTGATGTTGATATTATTTTTAATCATAGTAATGCGAGAAAAATATTTGTGCATGTGATTTATGACAAAAATGATTACCGTGTTGCTCCAGATAATAGACTAACTTTTAGTGTATCATATGTAGGTGAATATTATAGGGAAGGGAATAAAAATATAAGTTTTAATTTTGAATTAGAGCCAGATCTTTCTTATGCTGGAGGTGTTTCAATTAGTGACCTTTTCACACCATCAGGTAGTGATAATTCAGTGCGATTTTATGGGGATAAGGTTGATCCATGCCTAGTGCAATTTTTTGAACTAAACAAAACTCAAGCCACTACACAAACTCCTCTGTCTAATGATGAAATATATGGCCATTGGGCAGGTGTTCTAGATGAGGGCGGTGGGAAAATTTGTCGCTTGCGGACGCCTATACGTGGCTATTCAGGATATGGATGCTTCACAGATAAAAACGAGGTGCAAGATCTGACTTATGAGTATATGGGGTTATGTAATTAAGTTTTTTAGGATTCTAATTCATAAAAAACTTAGGCACTTAACAAAAAGCTAGGCTTGATGTTATTCATAATCATATTACAGATAGATTTATTTCATATCGATTTAGCTCCATTAAACGCCATAGCTTGCAGGCGAGGATTGTCGCGCTACGTCCTGTGACAGAGTGAGCCATCGGAAAAATGGATTTTTCCGATGAGCCCCTAGGATGGGTTTACGGCGTGCCACTGAAGTGACAATGCAGAGCGGAAACGGAACCCAAAACGATATTAGGAATTATATTTTTGATAGCTTGCAGGCGTGCATTGTCGTGGCATTGTCGAGCGGAAGTTGATCCGTAATTGAATTAAACATTGAAGTCAAAAAAGCGGGTTAAGTTTTCACTTAACCCGCTCAATAAGGTTTACCAAAGCGAATTAGCAGCGTTGCAGTGGTTTCCAGCGTTGCAGGCTGACCGGAATACTTACCCCTTGGGATAACAACAGGTTAATCCGTGCTTGATAGGCCGCACCTTGCATTAAATGTTTCGCCAAATCCACTGCATTCCGCTCGCGGTAATCATCTAAATAACTGCCTTTAGCCCAGGCATTAAAGGCGCCGAGGGCGGGGCCTGCCCAAATCTGGTAATCCATTTCGCGGCCAACTTCGCCCGTGTTTGACCAGCGGCTTGAAAGACCCAAATACCAACGGAAAATCAGTGCCATTTTGCGTTTTGGATTATCCAGCGCGCGTTCAATTTGCTTAGGATCGCGCTCATTAAAGTGCGCCACAGTGCCAGCCCAAATCTCATCTAATGAGGCGCGAAATACTTGCTCTTCCAGCTTTTGTCTTTCCTCTGGTGGAATCGCCTCTATCGAGTCGTAGCGGGTGTAAATCTCGTAGAGTTTATTGGCGCGCATTGGGAATAGGGTGCCGCGCTTAACTACTTGTAACTTAACGCCCATTTCAAACATATCGGCGGCGGGCGCCATAGTCACATCGGCCATTTCAGTGGTGGCGAGTAACTTACGGGTATGTTCGCTAGCTCCTGCCTCAACACAGGCTTGGTTGATTGAGCCCGTGACAATATAGGCCGCACCCATATTGAAGGTCGCCAGCGCCGCATCGGGCGTGCCGATACCACCACCTGCGCCCACTCGGATCGGCGTTTTGTATTGGTACTTGGCTTGAATAGTATCTTTGAGTGCCAAAATGGTCGGCAATAGCGTGACCAGAGGGCGGTTGTCGGTGTGGCCGCCAGAGTCGGCTTCGGCGGTAATGTCATCGGCCATGGGCACAGATTGCGCCATTAGCATTTGGTCTTCGCTGATAAGCCCTTCGTTCACTAATTGTTGCAGCATCTTAACGGGGGCGGGCTCCATAAACTTGGTCGCCACCTCGGTGCGGCTGATTTTAGCTATCACTTTGTTGCCAATCACAATCTCGCCGTTGGCATCGCGACTCAGGCCTGCTGCGCGGTAATAGACGATTTGCGGTGTTAAGCCCAAGAAGGCCGAGGCCTCAACCGTGCGCACTTGATGCTTGAGGAAGAGTTCGACACTGCCACGCTCAAGCGCTGGCTCGCTCGGGCTGTGAATGAGGTTAAAGGCGTAGGGGCCATTGGGCAATGCCGTTTGAATGCGTTTAATCGCGGCTTCAACGCGCGATGGAATTAACCCTGCCGCGCCAAAGGAGCACAAAATGCCCGCCTGACCTAAAGCGATAACTAACTCTTCCGAGGCGATGCCGTTGGCCATGGCGCCCGCGTAGTAGGCGTATTTCACCCCATGCACACGGCGAAAGTTACTGTCACCCAAGCTTTGGGTGCCAAGGGCGGGGGCGAAGGCGCTCACAGGATGCAAACCATTGCTTTTGTGTAAACCATTGCAGGGTTGAGCTTCTGCAAGACCTACCACCTCGGCGCTTTGGGCAATGCCTAGGCCTTTCTCGGCATGATTGACTAAGTAACAGGCTTGATTGAGATCTTTAAGTTTTTTGCCAAGGGAATCGATATCGAAGCTGATGGCGGCTTCATCAACCTGCCACGGCCAAGGACTGAGCTTATTATCGAGAGCGTTATTATCGAGTGTGGTATTCGTCATTTTGGCTATTCACTTTTGGGTGTTTGGGGCCTGAATTTGTTTGCCGCAGAGGGGTTATTCCCTTGCACTGCGGCTGTCTGCTGTACTTAAGTTAACTGTTATTAAGTCAATTGTTCTTAAGCTAACTGTTGTTAATGCTGCAAGTTACGCGCAAGCGTTATGCCTCTTCGATGCAGATAGCAATATCGGTCACCTCATAAATGCGCAGGCCATCCTTACTCAGGTTGGCATCGCCCTTGATGATGCGTTTACCGTCTTTATCTTCAATACTGGTGATATGCACATCCAGCGACATCTGTTTGTTTAATGGATTAATTTGACCGCGATACTTCCATTTAATTTCTGACAGAATTTGGCCAAATTTCGGATTATTGAAGCCTGCGCCTAGGTCTTGGTCTATGGCATAGGTTTGCAGTAATTCGATAATCGCCTCGACGCCTAGGGAGCCTGGCATTACAGGGTCCTGATGGAAATGGAACTGGAAGAACCAATCGCTTGGGTCAATAGTGCGCTCGGCGTACAAGTATCCCAGCCCCTTCTTACCGCCAGTTTTTACAATCTCGGCTTTATCGATAAAGTTCAGCTGCCCACCCGCGAGGCGGTAGTATGGTTTGCCCTGCGGCGCCACAAAACTGCGTCCGTTTTTATCTAACAGATTGATTTGGCTATCGGCTTTGATACCGCGCTCAATGTGCCAGGCTTGGGTGATTTTACCATTGTCGATCCCCAACTGGTTTTTAAGCGCATCGGCCTTAAAGTAACCGAAAACCGCATTACCACGGTAGAAGGGCTCGCCATCGCAGCTCAGTTCGAAACTAAAGTTTTGAATGATATTACTGCCAGCAATCACAGTGGACAGCAGGCGCGAATCGTTGACTATGGTCTTACCGCGTAAATCCACTTCGCGCAGTAACTTGCCACTGCCGTCGAGGTTGCGGAAGAATAATTCCTGCCCCGGGAAGCCTAAGGTCGTGCCCATATAACCCGAGATAAAACCATTGGGTTGCAGGGAAATTTCCATCAACACTGAGTAAGGCATCACGCTCGGGTGACTGTTTTTAGCGTAATACCACGCGTTGCTGGGCACTTCATACTCGGCAATACAGGAGGATGGCTTTTTCAGCTCGCCACGTTTGCCCTCAATGGCCACCACGCGGGTGGTGAGTTGCAGATCGCCGCAGGGCGTGCGCGGCGGGATTAAACCACGGTAAATACTAAAATCGGTGCCGAAGCAGTTTTCAATATCGCCGGTGGCAAACTCAAACAAATGGTAAGGCGTAAACGGCAGGGTGTCGGGCACGCGGTTGGCGTACTTAGAGCCTGCTGGCGCAATCGGCGCACTCACATGTTTTAGTGGCACAACGCCTTTATTTACGGGAGCGGCCATATCTGGGATTTGCGCCATCAGCGGCGCTTGTTCCGCGAGGATTGCGATATTTGCTGCTTGCGAATCATTGCTCAGTGAAGAATGGCTTTGTGAAGAACTGCTGTGCGAATAGCGGGTGCAATCCGCTTCTTCTTTAATCATCACCCCGAGGTTTTGGAAATCCACCACCACTTTACCATTGAGCAGAATATCGATATTCGCCTTGGCATAGGGGCGAGGGCTCATGCCAATTTCGGTGACTTCCATGCGATAGGTAAGCGTGCCAGATTGTGGCAATACCTGACCGCGGCAGCGCACTTTTTGCGATGCGTTTTCAAGGGGTTGGAAACGACCGTTAGTCACCCCAAGGTGCATGCCAATATGCAGCATAAAGAATTGCAGTAACTGGCCACAACCTTCGGCCATGAGGGAGCCAGCCATCACTTGGTCGCCCTTGAAATGGCAGGGGAAATACCAATGGTCGTGGGCTAATTGCTTGTGACCTTCAATCAAGCCTAAGCCCCAAGCGCCGCCATGCACGTCGAGTTTACTGACTTGCTCGATCATCAGGAATTTTTCCGAGGCGAAGCACAGTGAAGGTTGGAGACCAAACTTCGCCTGATGGGCCGCATGTTCACCGCCGAAACAGCCGCCAATGTCGGCGCTCAGTAGACGATGGATTTGGCCGTAGCTAAAGGCCGTTTGTGCGCAGTTTAGTAGAGGAGTGAAGCGTGGCTGATTGCCGTTTCGCGCATATTCATTGGCCAGTGCAATTTGTGCTTGCTCGCGCAGCTTAATTTCGGCCTCGGTGCGGATCACCCCTTTGCCATCGGCCAGTTCTTTATCGGTAAAGAATCCCGCGCAGCCGCCGTCCATTTTTAGGATCAGCTTATCGCCCACGAAACATTCGTAGGAGAAGAAAAACAGCAGGGTATCGCCATTGCGGGCAAAGTGGTTGATGGAGATATCGTAGCGCAGGGTGTCGCCACCGCGGGGCAGATCCCCAAGGAAGGTGAGGGTGCAGTCGAGCAGGCGATAGACGCGCTCGCCTTTGTTTTCAAAATCGATACCTAAGTAGCTGATCAGCATTAAGTCGCATTGGCCCGATTCGACCGCCACCGCCCAAGGGATTTGGCCATCGACCAAGAAGGGCGCATCCACGGGAATGTCGTACTCTGTGGTCATAGTGCTCGGCTGATAGCGGTTCATTTGCGCGTTGAGCTTAGTCACCCGCGAGACCAGCAGATAATCCGAGGTTGGCAGACGCACCCGGCGTGCGTAGCTATCGATAATGGCGTAATCGGCGCCAAAGACCTTGGCAATGTCGCCCTCGGCGTATTCCACCAGATCCTGATAGTTCCAAATGCAGGGCTTAGCCGCTGGGATAGGTGGTGTATAGGGAACGACATTCGCGTGATCAGGTTTTAGTTCTGGGACGGGTACAGCGTGCTGCGCCGCAGCGGTATTGGCGCTGGTGGTAACATGGGGGGCAACAGACCCCATTTGTGTCGTCTGGGACAATTGCGCTTTTAACAGCGCATCGGCCAGTTTGAGCCCCTGCTCACGGCTCTGTAAAAAGGCTAAGTGCGCCTCGCGGGCCAATTTCTGGTTTTGTAACAGTGCCGCGCTATCCTGCGACGCCCTATCCTGCGCCAAGGGTGCCGCCGAATATTGGTGTGGTGCGTTAGATGACATACCGCTCTCTACTGCTATTGGTGTGGCAAATGGGGTGGCGTTTTCAGCCGTGGTATCAAGTAGTGCAGCTTGTACTCTGGGCACAGTTTGTGTCGCCTGCGGTGCGACAGGCTGCAACTTGCGCATCTTGCCTTGGATGGCGGCAAGTGCGGGCAGTGGCGTATCCACAATATGTTGATAGATATCGCGGCCACCGAGCGTGACTGGTTTGATTAAGTGTTTTTGCTCACTCAAAGTTAAATCCTGCTCAAGGCGCAGTTCTAGTTGCGCCGCCTGCGTTGCCGTTTGGCTTAACAGCAGCAGTGAGCTCACTCCTTGGCTTTGGGTAGACACTAATGCCTGCTTATCGGTGTTTTTATCTGAACCCTCAGAGCCGTTCTTTAGGCTTAACAGGGCACTCAGAAGACTAGCCATACCCGCAGCGGCAAAGTTATGCCCAAGGGTATTGGCGACTCGATTGCATGGCGTCCCAATAAGATTAAGCTGCGCTAATAGCTGCTCCGTTGGCAGTTGCTGTTCAGGGGCAATACATTGTTCAACCATATGGATGGCAGTTGGCACTGAAGGATTAGCGATAGCCGTTTCGGTTATCAACGAATCAAGCAGCTTAGGCAGCTGATGATGTGTGCCAAATGCTTGAGCACGAATTTGGCCGTAACCCTTTTGAGAACTGTTGCTCGCTTGCTGGTTTGTCAGCACGATAGCGCCCGCGCCTTCACCCACCTTCCACTGTGGATTTGCGCTGTCGGCATCGAGATCAACGGCGATTTGAGCGTTTTTCAATATAACCTGTTCAACACTGCCGCTTAAATCCACGGCGGCAATCACTACGCCATCGAGGGCCTCTTGGGACAGTAGGTTTTGCGCCACATCGATACAACGAGCGACCGATTGTTCGGCGGCTGAGATGGTAAACGCCGGACCATTAAAGTCCCACAGCGAGGCGATACGCGACGCCATAATATTGCCAATAAAGCTGGTGTATTGATTGAGCTTGGCGGCATCGAGCACGCTGTCCATGGCGATGGCCTCGAGGGCGAGGTATTCATCATTGGAGAGGTGAACGCCTTGCTGCTTTAAGCTATCCGCAAGTTGGGTGTGTAAATTCACCCGGCCACGGAATTGGTGCAGCTCAAGCTCGGTTTCCATTGCCACTAACACCGCGACCTTGCTGCCAGCGGTTAACTTGGCATCGCGAATCGCTTTATCGGCGACTTTGATCAACAACAATTGCTGGGAGATGAGCCTGTCATCCTCATTGGGCGGCACTTTAAAGCGCAGAAAATCAAAATCAAACTGCTCGATATAGGCGCCTTTGGGCGCGCGATTTAGGCCAAACTGGTTAAGGATATCGGGGTGCTTATCTAAGCCTTTCCAGCGGTTAGGCGGCAGTGGGATAAAGGCATCCGTTTGGTTTAATAGCGCCTTATCCAGCGCATTGATCGAGGCCAAAGGCCCAAAGTGCGACGCCATACCGATAACGGTTAATGCTTGCTGCTGATAAACAGGTTTATAGGCTTGCTTCTCGGGGCTGTGAGTTGTTGGTTGATAGGATTCCAACAACAAATGGGCATTACAGCCGCCAAAACCAAATACAGATACCCCCGCATGGCGACGATCATTGCCTGCTTTATCGGGCCAAGTCTGCAACTGAGTAGGGATATTATTACCGCTAAACAGCCCCTTAGGTGATGAAATCGGCGCCGTTAAATTGATACTTGGCGGTAGATGGCCTGAACGCATGGCAAAAATCATTTTCATGATCCCAGGCATGCCAGCCGCAGTGAGCAAATGCCCAAGGTTGGATTTAGCCGAACCTATTAGCGGCGCCTTAGTGCCGCCGAGTTTATCTTCGAAAAAACGCTCCATCGAGGTGAGCTCAACCTTATCCCCCAGTGGCGTACCGGTGGCGTGGCATTCAATCACTTCGATATTGCTCGGGTGGGTGTTGGCGGCGGCATAGGCGCGCTCGAAGGCTTGCACTTGACCCTTACTGTTGGGGCTTAAGACAAATTGCCCCTTGCCATCGTTCGATAAGCCAATGCCACTGACCACGGCATAGATATTATCGCCATCGCGTTCGGCATCCTCTAAACGCTTAAGCACTAATACGCCAGCGCCTTCGCCCGCGAATAAGCCTTTGCTATTGCTATCGAAAGGTGCCGAAATCCCATGGTCTGGATAGGCGTGGAAAATCGAGAATCCCATATTGATAAAGAAGGGATCGGCGCCCGATACCGCGCCTGCGAGCATCATATCGGCCTTACCCGTGGTTAAATAATCGCAGGCTAATTTGAGGGCATAGACTGAGCTGGCGCAGGCGGCGTCGAGACTGAGCTGTGCGCCGCCAAGGCCGAGGGCATCGCTTAACAATTTAGACGCCGTATGGGCAATGGCACCATTGGCTGCCTGTTGTGTGTCCGCAATCGAACCATTGGCGAAGGGCGCTAAGGCAAATTGTGGTTGATTAAGCTTGGTTTTTAATGCCTTTTCAACCGCTTGATGGTAAATCGGTAAAAACAATTCATTAGAACTTGCGGTCGGGAACGACAGGGTGCCCATTACTATCCCTGTGCGTTCAAGCAGCGGCGCCGTTAAATCCACACCCGCATCCAGCAGGGCTTTTTTACTGCAATCTAATGCCCATAAAAAGCTTTCATCGAGCCCTTCAAATGCCGCTGGCGGCAACTGATAACCCTGTGGGTCAAAACGAAAATTGCGGATATAGCCGCCCTTATCGCAGTAAAAACGGTCGGCTTGGCCTTGAACGCCTTGGTAATCCGCAGGATTGGCATTGAGTTTAGCCGCATCAATTTGGCTGCGGGAATCTTTTTTATCCAGCAGATTTTGCCAAAACTGCTCCGGTGTGTCGGCATCGGGATACTGGACGGCAAGGCCGACGATGGCAATCTTTGGCATCGCCTTTGAGCTTTGGCGCTGGTCGTTTGGCACAGCTGTGCTGTTTTGCAGAGTCGGGTGAGCATGCATTTGAGAACTCAAAGGGGTTCTCCTTCTTGGAATACGTTTGAATAATGGCCTAATGCGCTGGCAGAATGTGGCGCTATCGTTTTTGCTGCGATCTTATCCGCATGGATAGTTGCTGAGTGCATTGCTGATTGAGCTGCCGATTGAGGCATAAGCGGCACAAGGGAGAGTGGCACTCTATGGCTGATAAGTTGGGCTAAGCATTTGAGTAAACTGGTGATCGTATCGCTGCCCTTGGCATTGCATGCCATGGCTAATATCGGTTGTTCCTGTGTTTGAACGCCATCGGCGCTCAACTCCAGTTGGCGGCCGATTTTATCGATAAGTGTGCTGGTTTGCCGATCGGCGCCCACCTCAACAAATAAGCGCGCACCTTGTTGATACGCGGTGTTAATCAGCGCGGTAAAATTCAGTGGCGCACAAAAGGTGTCGGCAATGCTTTTGGCAATGCTTTGGCTGTCGATACTGACGGTGCTTTGCCGCGCCGCGCTAATAAAACGCACCTGAGTCTCGCAGGCTGTGGCCTGTAAGCCCAAGGTATAAAACCCTTGGATGGCACTATGCTGTGACTGCGAGGGCGCAGTATGCATGGCGGTGACTTTATTACTGGCAATACCACGCTTATTCAGCCTTTTAAGGAGTTGTAAGCAGCTTGCTTCGCAGCCCGCGAGAATGCAGGTATCACCCTGTTCAATCGCCAGATAAACCCGTGGAAAATCAGTCAGCAGGGTATTAATTTCGGAGCGAGAGGCTCGCACTAAAAAGCTATTCCACGCCAGCGGTGCATCTTCACTCAACTGCCAATCACGGCGCACCGCAAGCAGTGGGCCTGAAATCTCCTGCTTGAAGATGGCGCTGTTTTGGGTGGAGTTAATCAGGGCATGTGGCGTTTGCCAGATATCTAAACTTGCCCACATGGCCGCTTCACCCATGGAATAGCCCAGAGCCAGTTGCGGTTGGATATTAAAGACTTGAGTCAACAGCCGACTAAATAGGTAACTGGCGCCAACACCGCTAATCGCAAGTTGGCTTAAGCTCATCTCTGCTGCATCTTTTACGCTTACATTAATTGCGGTTTTCGCATAAGCAGCGCCTTGGTAAATCGCCTCGGCCTGCAACATGGCGGCTAAATTCCCTTCGCGTTCAAGCTCGCGATAAAGTTCAGGGAAATAGCCGTGTAAGTCGCTGAACATATTCGGATAAACTGTGCCAACCCCTGGATAGACAAAGGTTAAGCCTTTATCACCAAGGGGCGAGGCCGCAAAATAACTGCCCGCCGGGGTCTTAAAGACTAGATTGGCCGCTGGCGTTGTCGCTGGCGTTTGGGCTGGAGCAGGAGCCTGTTGCGTCTTTTCAATATAATCGCGCATCGCCTTGGCTTCTTGCATAAGCTCTTCAACTGAGCCAGCCATCAGCACTAAGGCTAATTTATCCTGTGCTTGATAGCGCTTAAACCAATCACTGCCTTGGCTGCAAAGCCAATCTGTATCGGGAAAGTTTGCCGATAACTCTAATGAATCAATCAGTTGCGACAACTTAAGCGTTAACGACTCAAACTCATTGCCGCTGATGGGAATAAACAGCCTGTTGGTATTGAGTAATGGCTGAGCGATAAGTCGAGTGCCTTGGGTCAAGATAATGCTCTGGGCTGTCTGAGCTTGAGGGGCCTTATCCAATAGATTACCCAAGGGATTACCCAAGAGATTTAGGCTTAACACTCTTGCCTGATGAGGCTTGGTAAACCAATAGCCGTTCTCCGCGTTTTTTACGGGCTTTTCAGCGCGCAGTTCAGTGTGTAGTTCAGCCAGTTGCGCTGCATTAGTCGCATCAAGCATTGGTTCAATGCCTTTAAGGCTGCGATGACTTAACGCCTCAACCGCTTGAGATAATACATTCAACTGACGGGCAAGATTGCTTGCCTGCGCGTAGCAATTAACCGCCTGAGTACAATCGCGTTTCGACAAGCTAAAAGCGCTGTTTAAGCAGCGCTCGACTGTATTTGTATTGATAGTGTTTGTTTCTTCAGCTGTTTCAGCTTGGATTTGCGCTAATGCTGAAATATAAGCCTCGGCATGCAGGTGTAACTGCGCGGCAAGCAGTCCATCGAGCAGATACAGACTACGGACTTGCTGTTGATATTCAAAGCGGATTTCAACGAGTTGTTTTTGCGCAATATGGGCGAGCTGATCCGTGATCAAGGCAACCAGTGTTGGCTCATCAGATGGCTCATTAATCAGTGGCTTATCTTCAACATTGAGCTGAATTCGACAAGCCATCAACTGCTGCAGCTTGCTGACATCGGTTTGCGCATGGCTAAGCACACTCTGTATCCAGCCATCACCAAGCCATACGGCTATTCGCAGTGGCTTGGCATTGGGATGCGGACTGTTTAGTGCCGTATTGCTTAATGCGGCATGTGCGCTTGGGTCGAGTGTCACTTAACACTTACCTCGGCCGTGCTTTGGACTGCTGCCTGCACTTGCATTTGTTGCTGAGGTTTATTGGCCAAAAACGCTTGGTTGAGCGTCTTACTGACCGTGACTTTTGCTCGTTTCATCTCGCAGCTTAATCGACCATCTTGATGATAAAGCGCAATATTGGCCTCAAGTGAACGGGACGAATGCTTGATAACATCCAGCACTAATACTGCCTTCTCGCCAAAACCTAAGGGCGAATAGGACACAAACTCGCCAATGGCACTGGGTAAGCTTGCCGCTTGATATTTAAGGCGCGCCCACACGAGCATGGCCTGCAATAACAGATCTTCGGCAAAGGGTTGTGTGCCTTTATCCTCAAGATTTGGCGCAAACTCGCCGCAGTCAACTAATGCCACCGCTGGCAGGGCTACCTTAGCGATAAGCTGCTGGTCATCAAAGGCGAGCACTTCGCTTATGCCTTGCAGTCTTGGACCATGGAACAGTGTGCCATCGCTGTAGAGCGACTCACGGTTCGCGATAGCGGGTTGCTGCGTTATCTCCTCTATCAGAGAATGCAACTCACCAACTTCGAAACGCTGCACGTCTGGCATATCATCCGTCTGCGCCACTAATACCGCCTGATACTGCGGGCGACCTTCAAAGCTTATCAGCGCGGCTAAGGACTCAGTCGATTGCTGTGTCGCGTCGGCAAGCGGCGTGAGCATCAATTCGAGCTCAATAGGCGCATCGCGGGCAAGCAGCGCCTCATCGAAGATAATTCCCTTGAGCAGTCGATAATCGCTGACGCTCACCGCCTTACCTAAATGGGCCTTGGCGGCCTCACGCATCCAATCGATGGCGCACACAGTCGGCAACACGGCATGACCGTTGATGCAATGATCTTCAATAAAGCTCATGCGTTTAGGGTCGAGGCTGCGCATGACGCGAATGCTCTGCGGCACCTTTTGGGCCATAGGCTGCGGATCTAACGCCGTGGTTAGATCCGCTTCAGGCTTTTTTGCTGATGCAGCTTCAACGGCATTGGCGGTATTGCCCTGCATATCGGTTCCGACCAACAGCTGTGCCCCTGTATCACTCAATAGTTGGCTGGCAAATAACTCGGCCCCCGCTTTGAGCGGAATGACATAGACCCCACGGTCGATAAACATCTTTTTCAGCGCAGGATTGACCATGCCGCCATCCCAAGGACCCCAGTCAAAGCTCATCACCTTGGCGTGTGGCAATTGCTGCGCGAGTTGCAACGCGGCCTTATTGAGAATGTCGTTAGACATGGCGTAGTCGCTCTGGCCGGTATTGCCGTAAAAACCCGCTGCCGAAGAGAACAGGGCGATGAGCGTTAACTGGCTAAGATCCAGCGTTGACAGCAGATTGTTAAGTCCGGTCACCTTAGTGCCATAAACGCGTTCAAGTTCGCTTAAGGTTTTGTCTTGAATATGTTTATCGGCAAGTACGCCCGCACCGTGGATAATCCCAGTGATAGGCGATAGAGCGTTAATGGGCGCAATGGTGCTGGCAATGGCGGCAGGATTGTTAACATCTAGGCTTAAGTATTCGGCGCTGGCGCCCACCGCTTCAAAGGCCTGCAAGGCATGGCTGATTTCAAGGCTACTTTGTACAGGCCAAACTAAGGCATCCACTTGTTTTGGAGTGGGTTTATCACCCAGGCTTTGCAGATGTGCAATGGCTGCGGCTTTGAGTTCGTTGCTCTTTTTACCCTGAGCCCAAGCGGGGATCACTTGGTGGGCGCTACGGCCAGCAAGGATAAAATGTGCCTTGCAGCGTTTCGCTAAACTTAAGGCGCACTCGAAGGTGACGCCCTTAGCGCCGCCTGTGACGAGGATTTTGTCCGCAGACGAGAGAGAGGCGCCACTGCGGCGAAGCACGGCATTGCCCGCAACTAAGGTCGTGCGCTCAAGCTCGCTATCAATACCAACTTCGACTGGCGCATCTTGGAGGTAGAATTCTTGCACCACCGCATTGGCAACCGTTTTGGCGTCCAAGTTTGGCGCGATATCCAGTGCGCGGCAGACCACTCCCGGCCACTCGTGATTTAAGGTTTTAGTGAGTCCAAAGAGTGCCGCTTGGTTGAGTTCACTCTGGCTAATAAGAGCGCCTGCCGACTCGTCCATGCCGATATAACCAAAGCCACCGTCGATACGGCTAACTGTTACAAAACGGCAATAGTCACGTTCAGTTAACAGCGGTTGTAAGTGTTTGGCGAACAAGAAGGCTTGCTCGACCGAAGCTTTGGCTTCGTCTGCCAGCACTAAGCCTGCACCTTGATCGGCAACGGACTTATGCTGTGGCTGAAGATGAATAAAACCGGCGATTTGGCCAAGTGCTTCAATCTGATTGATGACCTCACAAATGCTTTCATCATCAATCGCCTCTAGCGTGAAGCTGGCAATATGGCTATCGAGTGGCGATGCACTGGCCACAACCGTTTTCGGTGAGCATACAACCGCGACCTTAACACCTTGGGCGTGAAGCTTTTCGGCAATCACCCCCGCGTTGTGGCCATCGTCGCCGATAACGACGTAACTGTTTGCCGTCAGTTGAATATCGCTAGTCGCGATGATGCGCGCTAACTCAGCCGCCGCTGGCAACTTTTTTAGCATCACCTCACTATGGGGCGGCAGGTCGATGATTTCCTCGACTGTTTCTGTAATCGCCTCTTGAATTGGCGCAGCATGGTTTTGCTGTTGCGCCTCACTTGATGCTTGCGAACCAGCATAGAGAGCGACAATTTCACCCAAGGTGCGACATTCAGCTAAATCTTCAGGGCTAAGTTCTGGCAGGTTCGGCAGTTGATCTTGTACCGCGCCTAGAATTTCCACGCGCTTAATAGAATCGATACCAAGGTCGGCCTCCATATCCATGCTGAGTTCCAGCATGTCAACGGGATAGCCAGTCTTATCGGCTACTACAGCCATCATAGTGCGTTCAATCTCGCCATTAGAAACCGTAGAGCTTGCAGCTATGGCACTTTGTGTAATTGACTGCGGGGTTGCTGTAACGGCTGTCGATACTACAGGTGTTGCTTGGCTAAAGAGCGCCACAATTTCCCCTAGGGTGCGGCACTCGGCGAGATCTTCAGGGCTCAGTTCTCGCAGGTTTGGCAATTGATCTTGTACTGTGCCTAGAATTTCCACGCGCTTAATGGAGTCGATACCAAGGTCGGCTTCCATATCCATGCTAAGTTCCAGCATTTCAACGGGATAGCCAGTCTTGTCGGCTACGACCGCCATCATAGTGCGCTCAATTTCATCATTTGAAACCGCCGCACTTGCAGCGACTGCACTTTGCGTCGCCTGGCTAACAGTGGCGGCAGCTGTTACGGCTGTTGATACTAGAGGAATTGCTTGGCTAAAGAGCGCCACAATTTCGCCTAGGGTGCGGCACTCGGCGAGATCTTCCGGGCTAAGTTCTGGCAGGTTGGGTAACTCGTCTTGTACTGTGCCTAAAATTTCCACGCGCTTAATGGAATCGATACCAAGGTCTGCTTCCATATCCATGCCAAGTTCTAGCATTTCAACGGGATAGCCAGTTTTATCGGCCACCACCGCCATCATAGTACGCTCAATTTCATCATTAGAAACCGCCGCACTTGTGGCTACAGCACTTTGTGTCGCATGGCTGACTGAGGCCGCAGCTGTTACGGCTGTTGATACTACAGGAGCCGCTTGGCTAAAGAGCGTCACAATTTCGCCTAAAGTGCGACACTCGGCGAGATCTTCAGGGCTCAGTTCTGGCAGGTTGGGTAACTCGTCCTGTACTGTGCCTAAAATTTCTACGCGCTTAATAGAATCGATCCCAAGATCGGCTTCCATATCCATGCTAAGTTCTAACATTTCAACCGGATAGCCCGTCTTGTCGGCCACGACAGCCATCATAGTGCGCTCAATTTCATCATTAGAAACCGCCGCGTTTGAGGCTACTGTACTTTGTGGCGCATGGCTAACTGTGGCCGCAGCTGTTATGGGAGTCGCTTGGCTAAAGAGCGCCACAATTTCCCCTAGGGTGCGGCACTCGGCGAGATCTTCTGGGCTGAGTTCTGGCAGGTTCGGTAATTCATCCTGCACTGTGCCTAAAATTTCTACGCGCTTAATGGAATCGATCCCAAGGTCGGCTTCCATATCCATGCTAAGTTCTAACATTTCAACCGGATAGCCCGTCTTCTCTGCGACCACCGAGAGCATAGCGTGCTCGATTTGCTGGACAACTGACTTCTCGGAAAGCACGCGGGTTGCTGCCGCCACAGTTTGCACTTGTGGTTGCGCTAATGGTGGCTGGGCAACTTGTGGTTGCTGAACTTTGGGCTCGCTCACAGGCACAGCAGTCACTTTTGGCTCTGCGGCTAAGGCTTGAACCACGGGCGCCTGCGCTGGAACGACAGGCGTTGCCACAGCTACCGCCACTGGTGCAGCGACTTGAATGGGGGCTTGAACCTGAAGCGCAGGCATTTGGCCGAGTAGAGCTAATGCCGCTTGGCTGCTGCAGGTCTGCAATTGCATAAATTCAGCATGGCTCTTTAGGGTTTGTGCCTGATGCTGGTGGAACAGCTCCATCGAGCGTTGCAGGCTCTCTGGAATGGCGATGCCAAGGCTTGCCATTTTCGCTTGCTCTGCCATCAGAGCACTGACGGTATCGCCGTATTGCTGCGGGATCGCTAAAAATTGTTGATGTAATTGCGCTGCCTGGGTTTGGGCGGCAAAAAAGGCGCTCAGGGCATCTTGATTCGCCTGTCCAGTGGTAAAGCTGGTTGGCTGTGCAGGAGGCGTTTGCTGTTGAATATTATTGCTATTTTGTGCCACTGGCTTTTCCACTTCGACAACCTTTTCTAGAATTTTTTCGACAATCACTGGTTTTTCAACGACTTTTCCAACCACTTTCTCAACGAGGCGATCCACATACTGCACTTGGCTGGCAATTTTGCCCGATTGCAGCGAATCGACCATTTTGCGGCGGGTACTAGGGCTGATGTAGTTGGTGGCATTGAGCTTGATATTCATGGCTGAAGGCGTTGCAGGCGCAATCAAATCGGCTTGATACGGATCAATCTCACCCAGTTTTACCCCAGCAACTGCCAGTTGCACCGCGGCGCTGCGCAGTTGGCTGTCACTATCGCCCTTGGGATTAGGGTTAACGCTGATAATACACAGCTCGTTTAACTGCGCCGCGAGGGTATTTTCTGTCAACTTTTGCAGAATATTTTTCGGGCCGAACTCGACAAACACTCGTGCGCCAGCGGCATACATAGCTTCTAGCTCATCGCTAAAATGCACCGATTGCAGCATATGATCTTTAAATGCGGCCTTGATGGCGTTGGCATCGGTTGGATGCAGCTCGCCTGTGCCATTGGCATATAAGGCAATCTTTGGCGTGTTGAACTGAGCCTTATCAATGGCTGCACTAAAGGGCTTTTGTGCATGGGCAACCAATGGCGTGTGGAAGGCGCCAGAAACGGGCAGGGCAATCGCCTTAAAGCCTAACTCGCTAATGGCCTTAGCAGCCTGTTGTGTCGCTTTGGTAGCGCCTGCAATTACCAACTGAGTGGGGGAGTTGTAGTTGGCAACTTTGACGCCTTCAAACTGCGCAAGGCAATCGTTGATAGCCTCAATATCTTGTTTTTGCTTAAGGATCACTGCATACATTACACCCGCATCGGTATCTTGGGATGACTGCGCCATCGCCTGTCCACGCTCAAAGGCAAGTTTGATGTAGTCATCCATTGAGATAACCCCTGCGGCGCACAGGGCCGAAAGCTCACCGAAGCTATGACCAGCCAGCATATCCGGGGCGAAACCTGCCTGAGTAAACAGGGCGTATTGCGCCATAGAGAGTGCGCCAATGGCGCTTTGGGCATACAGAGTGTTGGTTAATGCCGTTTCCTGCGCTTTTATCGACTCATCATCGAAGGCTGGAATCGGATAGAGCAAGCTTGAAAGCGCAGGCTTATCATGGGCATTAAACACTTTATCGCTGGCGTGGATATGGCGGCGAAGCTCGGGGAAGTTGTTGGCAAGCTCCAGTCCCATATTCAGGTACTGCGCGCCTTGACCAGCAAATAGCGCGGCGATTTTAGTTTGCTCATTGACTAAGGCCTTGGCGCGGTAGCTGATCCCTGAAGGTAATTGCCAGCCCTCAGCGTTATTGGCTTCAAGCTGCGCTATCGCTTGGGTTAACAGATTCTGTAACTGGGCATAGTCTTTGGCGATAAAGCCAAGACGGGCCGATTGCGGGGAGAGTTCACGCAGGGCGTAGGATTTTGCAAAGGCAACAAAATGCGCCTGAGAAAGCTCTGCCTTGGCCGCAGTTGCTTGCTGCAGCGCGGTTTTTAACTCGCCAAGCAGCGCGGTTTTGTCGGCGGCGGCAAATAACCAGCTTTGTGCCACGCTGCGTTGACGATAGGCGTCATCGCGTGCGTGCTCTGGGCGGTATTCTTCGAGTACTAAATGGAAGTTTGTGCCACCAAAACCGAAGGAGCTTATCCCAGCGCGGCGCGGCGTATCATCACTGCGTTGGATCCAAGGGCGCGCCTCGGTATTGAGATAAAAGGGCGAGCTTTCAATCTCAAGCTTAGGATTGGGCTTGCTGACGTTAATCGTGGGTGGCAATACTTTATGGTGCAGTGCCAGCGCGGCCTTAATCACACCCGCCGTGCCCGCGGTGGATTTAGTGTGGCCCACCTGAGACTTAACTGAGCCTAAGGCGATATGCTGTAGCTGCTCATTATCTTTAGAGAATACTGAGGTTAAGCCATTGAACTCGGCCACATCACCTGCGGCTGTGCCTGTGCCGTGGGCCTCAATCAAGCCAACGGTGTGCGGCGCAAAGCCCGCGTCATCATAGGCGCGCTCTAATGCCTTGGCTTGGCCTTCAGGGCGCGGTGCATAAATACTCTTAAATTTACCGTCCGATGAGGCGCCTACACCTTTGATCACCGCATAGATCCGGTCGCCATCGCGCTCAGCATCGTCGAGGCGTTTTAAGACGACCATGCCGATGCCTTCGCCAATCATCATGCCCTTAGAGTCGATATCGAAGGGTTGGATTTGCTCGTTGGTGGTAAAGGCGGGTGTCTTTGAGAAACTCATATACATGTAAGGCGAGTTGTCGGTACAGACACCGCCGGTGATCATCATGTCGCTGCGACCTTCGGTCAGTTCGGTGAGCGCCATACGCATGGCGGCAAGCGAACCCGCACAGGCGGCATCGACGACGCAGTTCATCCCACCTAAATCGAAACGGTTGGCGATGCGTCCGGCAATCACGTTGCCAAGGGAGCCAGGGAAGGAGTTTTCTTCCCAGTGGACATATTGATCTTGGAATTTTTTGATCAGTAGCTCGCTATCTTCATCGCTTAGGCCACTGCTTTTAAATACTTTTTTCAGCACTGGATATTGCAGGCGCGCGTTGAGGCTATGGCTTAGCTTTTGGCCGCCGCCAATCCCGAGGGTGATGCCGATGCGGTCACGGTCGTAATCGTCTGGCAAATTGGCATCCTGTAGAACTTCCTTGGCGACGACCAATGAGAGTAACTGCGAACTGTCGGTGAGTTCCAAAATATTGGGCGGCAGACCAAACTCCATCGGATTGAAATCGACCTCTGGCATAAACCCGCCGCGCTTGCAGTAGCTCTTATCGGCTTTAGACTTATCCGCATCATAATAGTCATCAATCGACCAGTGGGATGCGGGCACGTCGGTAATGGCATCAATCTTGTCGCAAATTAAATCCCAAAACTTATTCAAATAGCGAGAGTTAGCAAAGATACTCGCCATGCCAACAATGGCGATTGGCATATCTTTTAAGCGTTTATTCAACCTCTTATCGGCTTTTTCATCGGTTGATAGTTGAGGCTGTGATGGGGTATGGCTCATTATGAGTCTCCACTGGCAAAGCGGGTGGCTGTTGCCTTATTAAGGGATTTAGCGATGGCTTTTGGGGTTTGCACGCCAGGAAAGCGGGCTAAAAAGGTGTGGTAGTTGCGCACCAGCAATTTACGCAGATGAAACGGCCCATCCTTTAGCACATAGGCGATGTAGCGATTGGCCGCTTGGGTGTTACTGTCTTGATAAATATCGATATAAATCCAATCTGCCTTGCTATCTATACCAAGGAGCACTGATTTAGGCTCGGCTTCGGTTAATTGCGGTGGCAGCGTTAATGACACCACTTGCACTACGGTGTCGCCATCTGTGCTTGGCAGAGCGAGTGCTTTTGCTAAGGTTTCGGAGTTAACCGTATAGGTTTGTACGTCGCTGCCTTGGGCAATCGGTAATTGATTAAAATACTGTTTAGGGACAAGTTCTTGATCAAACTCATCGAGGCGCGATACCCCATAACGCTTAAGACAACGGGCTAAGCCTGAGCGGGACACATTGGGGTTGATAAAGGTTTGTGTGGCCTTGAGCAGCTTATCGAGCGGCAGCTTTAGCTGATACCTCAGTCCCACCACCACATATTCTTCAATTGGGGTGAGGGTAGTGTTGAGATGATGTGGTGTATTCGGGCTATCGTTAATCGATTCGCGCTTACGCCATTTACGCACTGTGGCTTCGGTAATATTTAAAATTTTGGCAAGCTGACTGACACTCAATTGAGATTGCTGAATAAAGTGGCGCATTTCCGGCGTGGTGGTGGCATTGCGGTGCCTTGCCGTGTTATGGCGAGACTTTTTCTCTGTGCTCAATTTCTTTATGCGAGCGTTATCAGAAACTTGAGTGTCGACTTTTGGAAAACTCATACTTGTTAGTGCGGTCCCATCATTATTATTTTCACCCCACATAATCTATCGGGACTGCATGATATTGCCATTTTAACTGAGTCAACACTCATGCTTAAAAGAGGCTTAAAACCCGTGTTTTTGGGTGTTTTACAGTACACAGTGGTGATGCAGATTACCCTAGGTTTTTGCTCGATACAATCATATGGGACTTGAAATGGTTTTTTAATGATCAAATTGTTTTCGAACAAAGCAGCTAAATGCGATTTCATCAAAAATAGTTTTTAAAATTCAGTTGGTTATTGGTAAGGTTCAGATATTGTTCGTCAGCCGAGCAGAACTGAGTAGAATAGGGCTGCCGTTAAACTCAGGTGTTATTGAGATAACTTAATGAAGATTGAGCTTTTTTTTATACCATTAGCCGAGATGGATGCTGAAATGGTGAGCCGTTGTATGGCGCTGTTGAGTGAGGACGAGCGCGCAAAAGTGGCGCGTTACCTTGCGCCCAAGGCGCAAATGAATGGCTTATTGGTGCGAGCGGCGCTGCGCTGCGTCTTATCCCAAGGACTGCAATCTCGCGGTGAATCTTCACCTTACTCCTCCCAACGACTGATTGCGCCGCAGGACTGGTGTTTTGAATACGGTGAAAAGGGCAAACCCGGCCTCAGCCATGAGCAGTTTCTGTGTACTGGCATGGAGTTTAACTTAAGCCACAGTGGTGACTGGTTATTGATTGCCTTGGCACAAGATGATGACACGGGCGAAGCCGCTAAAACAGTGCTGCCTCGTTTAGGTTTGGGGGTGGATATTGAGCGCTCTCGAGGCAACACCAGTATTTACCCGATCCTTAATCATTATTTCTCCCCGATTGAAGCTGAGGCCTTATTAGCTCTTGAGGGCGAGGCGGCGCAGCGGCAGCGATTTTTTGATCTCTGGGCGCTGAAGGAGTCCTATATTAAGGCAACAGGTTTAGGCTTAGCGCAGTCGTTAAAATCCTTTGCCTTTGAGTTGATGCCCGATGCACTTGTCCAGACCCATTCAAACCAAATCGCGCTTCGCCATGAATGGGTTGAACTTAAAAGGCGAGAACCCTTTGCGTTACCTAGCCAGCTTAAATTGTATTGCGAGATTAAGCTGGTCACTGAACCTCTGCCCGATTCTGCGCATCCGCAGCCAGAAAACTTGCACGTGCAAAGTTACTTTGGCCGACTAAATGATGAATACCGTTTTGGCTTGAGTCTCATCTATTCTAACGCGTTACCGAATGTGCAGATTTCGATGACGCTTGCCAGCATCAAATCGTTGTTAGCGGTTAGTTTGGCTGACTAAGGCTTATTTACTCCTATTGCTCAGTTTGCAGGTTGCTGCTTTGATATGACAGAGTCATTCATCTTGGATTAAACATAGCTGGTTATAGTCATGTCATAGCATTAACTCACAAGGGTTTTTATGACAAAACGGAATTGCTTTTTACGTGCGTGCTTTTCACCTGCTGGTCTTTTATCGACAACTGCTGTGGTGCTACTCAGTGGCTGCGGTTATTTTGGTGGCGATGAAAAACAACAATTAGAGCAAGCATGGCTTGCACAAGACCCTCAATTACAGCAAGTGGTTGAGCAAATTCGCAGTCGCGGACTCGATGTTGTGGCTCAAAGTGCGGCGGCGGGCACAGTGTCGGCCTGCGTGACAGAGAAACTGATGCAAGATCCCTTAGGTAAGTTAGTCAATGTCGAAGGCGCCTTAGTGGAGTCGGCCAAGGTGGCAGAATTACTCGGCGACCTACAGAAGCTAATGGAACAAGAGGTGAGTTTTGAGCAAGTGGCAAGCTTGCTGCAAAAGGGCGCCGATGCCGCGGCCTATGCGAAAAGCCTTATTGAGCAGCAAGGATTAGATCAAGCGATGCAAAGCCTTAAACAAATGGCACTGGCGAGTGAGCAATTTGCCCAGCAGGATTTAGGCGCGCATTTTCAGCAGTTATTACTGGAGTGTAAAGCTACTCCTGCTGCAACGACTTCTACAAACTAATCTTGTGTGAATTTCACATCCTCATCCTATAAAAACGCCCTGAATATTCAGGGCGTTGAATTATCTACTTGGTAATCGGCGGTAGTGGGACAATTTCAAAGTTGGCATCGAACTGGACTAAGGTTGACATAATTTTACCGAAAGCGGTTTTATCGCCTTCCAGTTTGGCACTGCCGTTAGCCAGCAAGTCTTTAAGGGTCGTTTTACCGAGTAAAATACCGGTAATATAACGCTTATCAATATAAAGATTGGTATCAGCCTCCATCGGCTTATCAACTTGAATATTGCTTAAATTACCATTGCTTAGCTCTACATAGAGCGTTTCTTTAGTGTCAGGATTAATCACATTAAGCCTTAACAGCCCAAGCTCTGCAGCCTTGATGCTATCGACTTTGACGGCGAGAAAGTCAAACAGGGTTGAGATATCCATTTCACCTAAAATATCAGCTGAGGCTGATTTAGGTGCACCGGGCTGGACTCCTGCGCGTAACTCTTGGGCACCCGTCAGATAAATATTGCGCCAGCCAGCGCCTTCGGCTTGATAA
Organism: Shewanella sp. LZH-2; assembly: GCF_016859145.1. Lineage (NCBI taxonomy): Bacteria > Pseudomonadati > Pseudomonadota > Gammaproteobacteria > Alteromonadales > Shewanellaceae > Shewanella > Shewanella sp. LZH-2. The sequence goes on along the minus strand of NZ_CP069350.1, from coordinate 3,041,706 downwards.
CCCAGTTGTTCATAGGTATCGGCAAGTAATTGTCTGGCTTCTGTGTTATTAGGTTCTGCCATCACCACTTTATTGAGTGCGGTGGCCACAAAGCGGTATTCGCCTTGGGCATAGTCGGTTTTGGCATGTTTAAGCACGGCGTTAGCGCCGCCCATATACTCAACAAATTTGGCGGATTCATCCTTTGTGGGTAATGGGTTTAAGTTGGCCGGATTCATATCGAAATAGCCGAGGTACATGTTGTACACGGCTTTAGCATTGTGGCTGTAGGTGCCGTGGTAACCATTGGTGTACCAAGTATCGCGCACGGCTTTAGGGATAGTGGTTTGAATCGCATCGCCAATATCTTGAATACCCACCCCATTATTGGCTAATCGCAGGGTTTGATTATGGACTAGGCCATAGTTATCCCTTTGCATTCTTAAGTAGGCGTTGACATCCGTATTACCAAACACGGGCGCGGAGTGGGCTTCAAACAGTACCTGCGCATCATCACCAAAGCGTGTTAGCAACGCATTGATATTTTTAGACCATTTGATGGCATCCCGTACTTTTGCCCCACGTAAGGTGTAAATGTTGTGCATGCCATGGTAGGTGAGTTCAGCCGTCCATAGAGCCTTCATTGCGGGAATATAGGTGGCCATTTCCGACGCAGCTTCTGTGCCCGAGGCATCCATAAACACCATTTCGATACCATCGATAGTTAGCGTTTCCCATTTATCTTTGCTGTTAAGGGTGATATCGGGTTTTACATAGGTGACTTCGCCTTTGGATAAGCCTTTGGCAAGTGCGGCATCGACAATGCCTTGTTCATTGCGCTCTAATGTGGCGCCGTATTGATAGGCGGCGCGGCGACTCATGGCATTTCCTGCGAGGACGTTTTCGTCAACAATTTCTTTGGTGATGTTATGGGAACCATAGACTTTGACGTTTGGAAACATGTCTTTAATGGCGCGGGAACCGCCAAAATGATCTCCATGGCTGTGGGAATAAATCATTGCGACCACAGGTAAATCATTGCCCTCTGGTAAGTGTTTTAGTGCAAATTCAAGGGATTGCTTGGCGGACTCTTTGGTGAGCAATACGTCATACAGGATCCAGCCTGTTTTACCGCGGATAAGGGTTAAGTTGGCTAAGTCGGTGCCGCGCACTTGATAGATGCCGTCGGTGACCTTGTATAAGCCGTTAGACACCATATTCAACTGGGCCTGACGATACAGTGACGGGTTAACTGTGTCAGGAGTTTTATCGCCAATAAAGCTGAAATCGGCCCGTAAAATCGCTGCAGTAGGTTCATCGAGTTCGGCGATAAGATTCTTCGAAAACGCTTCAAAGGCTTTTTTATCGGCAAAGTTAAGGGTGGCTGCTGTGGCCTTGTTTACCTCTATGGTTTGTTTGGTAGCAGGCTTGCCTTGATAGTGCAGGCTGATGTGCTCATGCTCGTGTTCAGCGGCGACTGCGCTTAAGGAGAAGCTGGCGAGAATACTGATTGTCATCAAAGATTTTTGCATCATTTTACCTACCAATAAGTGGGATTGTGTCGTTGATGGTTTGAGTATAGCCAGCTTGTATATTTAGATAACTCGAGTTAGCTTGGGTTGTAATATTTATCTTGTGAATGAGTGTTTCCCCTATGCCGACACAAAAGCCGTTAGATTTAAACTTATTACGTGTGTTTATGGTGGTTTATCGTACACGTTCGTTTACCCAAGCGGCGCAGGAGTTAGATTTAACTCAGTCTTCCGTGAGTAATGCCATTGGCCGATTGAGATCATGGGTAGGAGAGTCGCTGTTTACTCGGGTTGGGCGTGGAATTGAACCAACCGCAGTAGCTCGAGAGATGTATCGCAAGTTTGAGCAACCCATGGCCGATATCGAAACCGTATTACTTGGGTTTGAGCATTTTGATCCCCGCTCAAGCCAGCGGCGCTTTTATGTATATGCCAATGAGTCGGTTATTGAAACGCTGCAAGCAGGTGTGCAAGCTTTATTGTTGGATGCGGATATCGAAGTGATTTTTCGTGAGTCGCCGCCACAGGAGGCTGAGTTATATCGCGATATCTTGCTTGAGCGGGTTGCGGTGGCGATCGATATTAAACCCGCACAGCAAACTTTACTCTCAAGTAAATTACTCTTTACTGAAAGTTTAGTCTGTATTGCCAGTAAGCAGCATCCTCGTATTCATGGAGCCATTACTCATCAACAGTATTTTGAGGAGAAACACGTATTTTTAAATTTGCGGCGTTTTAATTTGACGGCGGGGGATTTGTTTACTGAAGGCGTGTTACCAAGGCGCAGGATGTACAGTGAACAGTCCTCTCTATTAAGTATGTTTGCAACCGTAGGTAAAAGTGAGGCGATAGGTATTGCCCCTTTACGTTATGCCAGTCAATACGCTGAAATGTTTGGCCTACAAATACTACCTATGCCACTAAAAACAAGACCAATTGATTTATATATGGTGTGGAGCAGTAAATATACCCAAAACCCGAGTCATCAATGGTTACGAAGCTTATTACTCAGTGCCAGTACCATGACAACAAATGAAAAAGCGCTGGTTCAGGCTCGTAGCGAGTGAATCAGCGCTTTTTGCGTGTTTATCTTATTGTTGTAAGAAGGTATCTATTACTGTCTGGCTAACCTGTGGCTTTCACCCGGATGCTCAAAGTCACTGCGGTAGGGGTTAATGTCTAAGCCGCCACGACGGGTGTAGCGGGCGTATACAGTTAACTTAGCACAGTGACAGTAATGTTTTAGGTCGACAAAAATTCGCTCGACACACTGTTCGTGAAACTCATTATGTTGGCGGAACGAAATCAAATAGCGCAGTAATTTTTCGCGATCGATTTTTGGCCCTTGATAACGGATCATCACACTGCCCCAATCGGGTTGAGAGGTAATTAAGCAGTTTGATTTCAATAGATTAGAATTGAGTGTCTCAGCGACAATCTGTTTTTCATCTGTGCTGCTTTCAAGATAATCAGGATTAAAATCATAATCACTGACTTCAATATCCAGATCGTCAATGCAAGTGCCTGGCAGTTCGACGACACGTTGAATTCCAAAACTTTTAGGCTCAATAATCTTAACGTTAACATCGCCTTGGGCACATTCACTTAGATCTTTAACTAAGGTTTTTTGCACCGCATCGAGATTGTCGAATTTGGTTTGATTAAAACTGTTTAAATACAGTTTGAAGGATTTTGACTCGATCAGATTTTGGCTTGCATGACTTAGCTGAATGTCGGCGATAGCCACCATAGGTTTACCCTTTGCATTTAGCCAAGACAGCTCATAGGCCGTCCAGATATCGGCTCCGTGGAAAGGTAAACTCTCCGCAGTCAGGTTGATAGCGTTACGGTTAAGTGAGCGAGGAACCCCTTGCAGCAGCGATGCATCATACTCGGCTTGGTAATCAGTAGCTTTACCTAAAGTTAAGCTCGCAAGTTCTTTTGCATCACTATAGGGATCGTGATTCTGTGTCATCAATACTGTTTCCATGTCAAAATAGGCGCACATTATACCCGAAATTGGATTGTGCTTAAGTGTCTTGTCTGCCTGCTCTCGATAAATTTTTGCAAAACTATCATCAGTCTTACCTATCAACTTTAGGCGAATTACCGCGATATTACCCGCGAAGTGAGCCATCTTTGTGCATTCAAGGAGAGTTTGATGAATCATCCGATGAGGCGGTGAGCTGGTTACCTGTTAAACGTGAACAAGTAGGCAGCTTTGCGAATGTTGAGCATGCACTTGAACTTAAATTATGGTCTGATATCAATTACTTCTATGGTGAGTATTTTGCGGCGCCCGTGCTATTTGATTCACCATGGGGCACAGGAGAATTACTACAGGTATGGAACGAGGTGGATTTTGACGCGTTGCAGCAAAATATCATTGGTCACTTGATGATGAAGCAAAAACTTAAGCAACCACCCACCTGGTTTATTGGTTTGCTTGATGAAGGCGATAAGATGCTAACGGTGGATAATGCCGATGGTAGTGTATGGGTGGAAATCCCCGGCGAGCTTCCCTCTACCCAATTGGCGCCGAGTTTAGCGGCGTTTATTGAGGCGTTATCGCCACGTATCGCGCCACCCGTGAAACATGAAGAATTGCCTATGCCGGCGCTCGAGCATCCTGGGATTTTTGCCAGCTTTAAACGTATGTGGCACAACCTGATTGGTAAGCGTTAAGCGCGTTGAAATGCAGCAAGGCCTAAACATAGTAAACTCGACATGCATATCTAGCCTGTCGAGTTTAGGCTTTAATAAGGCAAGGCTATTGATGATCCCAAGACAAGTTAGACACTATGCGGCAAGGTTCGCAGCGAAAGTGAAACATATCCAATAATGGCTCATCGAGTTTCCAGTCGTGACTGCCACAACGCGGGCAGGGGCGTGCCAGCTCAGATTGCAGATCCTGCCCCCCGACGCGATACAAATAATAGTAAGTGGGAATTTTAGTAAGGTATTCGATTCGGCCGCGTAAATCCCAACCTCGTCTAAATAAATCACTGTTTGGACTCGATAATTCTTCTAGCGCTGCAAATTCTGCCTTAGTGGCGGCCGCCATTTGTAACTCATCACAGGCTTGCCACTCGGTTTGCCAGCGGATAACTCGCTTATGATCGCCATTAAAGGTCGCAGGGATTTGATACAGCGGAATAGGTAATAAGTTATCACCACTACGCAGGGGGGAACACATATGCACATAGCTAGTGTAGAGCAGCTGCCAGCTGGGCGGCTCAGTGTTACTGACCTCAGAATTAATATCCTGACCGATAAACTTTTCACGTGGCGCCAGTAGTTTAGCCTCGGTTAATTCCGCCAGCGCTTTTTTCACCCAAGGGCTATGGTAACGATGGGCCAAACTGTTTTTTTCCGGCGTGAGTAGGCGTACTCGAAATTCGCCCTCATTAAAGGCTACGGCAAATTCGCGGCCGAGGATTTGGCCATTAGCACGATAGGCTTCGAGCAATTGATTGATGGCACGTTCTGCCGCACTGATGGTGGTATCGGCAAAGCATTCAAAGCGCAATTCGGTGACAAACATTAAGCGGATTTTCCTTGGGATTCGAGTTGACTGACACGTTGTTTCAGCTCGATAAGTTCATTTCTGAGTTGCATGATCTCGTTGTTTTTTAACGCGAGGGCCTGTTCAATGCCTTGTTGCAACTGGGCTAACTGTTGCGCCAATGTGGCGACAGTGAGTGGTGAAGCTTCGGCGGTATGTGTTTCTTCAATCACGGGCTGTGATTGGGCCGCTAAACGTTCCCGCTCGGCTTTAGGTACCGATTTAAATTGCTGTAATCCTTGGATTAATATCGGCATAGGGATTTTGTTACCGACACGGCTTTTTATCAGGGCAAGGCTTGGTGTTTTACCGCTGGCTTCGAGTGCGCAGGCTGCTGCTAACACTTGGTCAATGGGACTCATAATAAGTGAAATTCCTTAATGTATATCGTGTTTTTCACTAACTTACTGTGATGTGGTTATTTTAGTTTTTATAAATCAATGTATTGCTGTTTGGCATTGATTTTGCTTTTTAACAATTTTTATAACAAGTACACAGGAAGTCATAATATGAACGCAAATATTAATCGCAAACTCATCGCGGTCACGTTTTTAGGGTTAGCAAGCTTAGGTCTTAGCGGTTGTGTGGTCAATGTCGGCGATGGTGAATCTAAGTGGGATAGCAGCGAATCTTGGGAAAAAACACAGGATAAAAACCGCACTAATCTGACTAAGCTCAGCCTTGGCATGAGCAAAGACCAAGTGATGACGCTAATGGGAGCAGCAGACTTTAGCGAGTCCTATTTACAACAAAGCGCAGGACAAGCAGACAAAGAAGTGTTGGTCCTCTTTTATCGCACTCAGCACTCCCATAGCGATGGTAAAACCACTAAGGATGAATGTACGCCTGTAGTGTTGAGTAACCATGTTTTAGTCGGTTGGGGCGACACTGCGTATCAAAAGATTTAACCCCAACTGCCCCAAAATATACTTGAAAGCCCTAAAAAATTAGGGCTTTCTTAACTGAGCATCAAGCTGCTCAATCAGTTCGGTCCATTGTGCATCAGCCTCTAACGCTTCGGTGAGAAAACTCTTTTGCGCTTGTGTCCAAAAAGGCGCTTCAGTTAAGTGTATTTGTGCTGCCAGCTTGTGAGTCGCAATAAATTGCGCAATAGCATTGGGTTGGCTCTCTAATCCCAGTTGTTCAAATAGATGGCTTAAATCAATTGGCGTAGTATCCATTCGATCTCTCCCTTGGTTAGCTTTTTATCTAGGTTATGCATCTCTTTAGGAAATGCAATCGATGATTAAAATTTGCACTTTTTGGTTTCCTTGATACATTGATAAAGACTCATAAGAGTGTGATCTAAATCAAGGAATTCTAACAATGGACAATAAAACCTTGGATGAGTATCGTGCCGTTTATCTCACCGCAGAAGATTTACGCTTGGCCGCTTCAATTATCTACAATGCGTATCATGATGATCCCTTTTTCATTAATGCGTTATCCACCGCGGATAAATTTGCCTACGAACAAAAATTACGCGCCGCAATTCGCGAAGAACTCAATACTCTATGGCAACAAAAGCAGGCCTTAATCGGACTCTTCGATGGTGCTCATTTAGTGGGGGTTGCTTGCGTTGTCACCCAAGAAGTGCCACTCGGAGAAGGTCGCTATTGGCACTGGCGGCTCAAAATGTTGCTGGGTACGGGGTGGCAATCGACCCAAGCTATGATGAAAAAGGAATCGATTATTTTGGAACTGTTACCCAGCCAGCGTTGTGGGATTTTGCAATTTATTGCCTTAGCGCCAAACGAGCAAGGTAAAGGGCTGGGCCATCAACTTGTTCAAGCGGTAGTGAGTTGGTGCGATGAGCAGCCAAATCTTGAAGGTATTGGGGTATTCACCTCGCAGGAAGCTCATATGCATTTATTTAAACAACATGATTTTGTTTTCTTGGGTGAATTGACTATTGGTGGTGTGGCTGGGCAATTACTTTTTTATACAGGCCAACAAGATGAATAAACGTTATCGCTCTTTCGCTGAGTTTTATCCTTTCTATCTCTCCCAGCATCAAGACAGTCGTTGTCGGCGGCTACATTTTATTGGAAGTATTCTGGTATTGTTTTTATTAGGGGCTGCATTTATCACTGCCGCATGGTGGTTGTTGATGCTGATCCCGCTTGTGGGATATGGATTTGCTTGGGTTGGTCATTTTGTCTTTGAGCGTAATCGACCTGCGACCTTTCAATATCCTTTGTACAGCTTGATGGGGGATTGGGTGATGTTTGTCCAAATTCTTTTGGGAAAAGTAAAGTATTGAATCTGATATTCCGGTAAGAAGCTGACAAGCGTGTGAGAGATCGCTTACAAAGCCTGTAAGACAATATGTTTTCTTGTTGATTGTTTTATAATCTGTAGTTTTAAAAGTTATTTAATTTCAATTTGTTATAAATTCCGCTTTGCTGGTTGAATGAGATTTTCCCGGGTTGTTGTTCTTATGGGGGAACAACAAAGACAGAATTCACGTAGAATTTATTTGTCGCCAAAACACATGGATAGCACGGATTGCAATACGGGCAAAACGGACGCAAGAAGCAACTAATTTAGGTTCTTGGATTTGAACCTCTGGCGGTAGGAAAACTGTCATAAACCAAGGATAGGCTAAGGAAAAGCAGGATAGCTTTGTCAAGGATGATACAGGATATAATACTTGTTAGGACGACAGGTTTCAGGATGATAAAGGACAAGCTTAAGGATTAAGCATGTACTCGGTGCAGGATGTATCGAGTTAAGGGATAAGTATAAGGGTGAACAGCTTGTACTCGTCTATGGAAGGCATTGAGCAGGATGCATTATGGAATGAGTCATAGGATGTGACTGGTGCCGGAATAGGATTTCCGGGTCAAAGGATTGAGTGTTATGGTTAAGCCATAACACAGGGAGGATTAGGGATACAGGGATGCTGTAGGATGCACATAAACGCATGGATGGTGCAGGGAGCACAAATAAGCAGGATGGCTTACAGTGAATAAATGGGGCGTACACAGTGCGCCCTTTTCTTTTTTGTCTTTTGAAGCTGCAGCTTGTATCCAGTCATTTTATAAATATTGAATTGCAAATCCGTCCAATCACCCAGTTCACAGCTCATCAAGATTGTAATATCAACCCGCTTATGCATTGATAACAATGCGCAATGATACTTTTGAGTTGCTTGGTTCTAGTGGTTGATACTAACCAAAGTATATGGAACTTGGCGTCGCTTAGAGGCTGTTCATAATTCTGTGTCAAAATGTCCATTTTTATAATTTTAACGGTAGTGGGATAAAAGGGATTGTCGATTATTGCTCCTTTATGCGGCGATTTACGGCTTGGTTGGTTCTGAGTCTTTATTGGCAAGCAAACTAAATTAGTTGAGAGGATTAAAATTGCCAGTTTCTTTGTGAGATATGTCTCACAAGTATGTAAGTAATTTGTAAGTTTTTTGACTGATAAAAACCGTCATATTCCATCAAATATAGTTTAATCAGTGTGTTAGGTTTTGCTTTTAATCATGTCGTTATTATTGCGGTTTATCTTTTTATTTTAACTAGCGCAAATTTCATCATGACTATCCTAAGATTCATTTGCAGAGGGAGCGAGAGACAACAGGATGTTAGCGGTCAGGATGGCCGGACAGTGTTTAACGGATTAACACTCACGGAATGGTAAGGAAAGACTTTCAGGATGAAAGCGTTACGAACCACGGAAGGATAGACTATCACGGATAGATAGCCTAGTTGCACAGGATTGCGATGGCACAAGGAGTGCAGCAGAAAGGAAGCAACTTAACCTATTTCATGGATGATGCTGGAACCGCTCAGGAAAGAGCAAGCTTGGTAAAAGGAACGCCAAGAGATAGGGATGTACTTGAGTACAGGGAGATATCAAGGATTGAACAGGGATGATGCAGGATGCAAGTTGACGCATGGATGGTGCAGGGAGCACGAAAATAGCGGGATAGCTTAACAAAGAACAGAAGGGCGTGATCTTAGGATCACGCCCTTTCTTTTTGGTATTCATACAGATGATGCAGATATTGAACCGAGCTATGGCTGAGTGTTATCAATATGGCTTGGCGTTATCAATTCAGCTCAAAGGTCAACGGCAGTGACTTAATGACACTTGCCCGAGCTACAACTACTTTGGCTCCCACAGCCACCAAATTTACCTTTCGCCGTAGGTGCTTCTTGCCATTCGGGTTCTGGGAATATAGGCCATTCAATCTTTTGAATTTTTTTACCTAGCATCCATATATGACCACGATATTGATTTATACCATCTGTGCTGAACTCGAAGAGATACTTTGCCTTCCAACAGATCCCGGTAGTGCCGCCAAGGCTAGGACGAGCGGTTTCCATTGCGATCGCTAATAGTTGTACTTTTTGTCTACAGCATTCTTTTTCAGCAAAAATACGGCTTAATTCTGCCATTTGACGAAGTTGCCAAAAGAAAGCGGCAACGACAATCAGCGCAATAATTAACAGAAGATCTGACATCATTTACTTGCAGCCTTAAACAAGCCACCAATGGCTTGTGATAGTTGAACACTACGATTGGGATTTCGTAATTCACGCAGTAAGTGATTGCGTAAATTAGGAATAGCCACAATATCAGCAAAGACCTGATTAAAAAAGGCTTGCGGCTGAAGTGCAAGTGCTTCTAAGTAAATACTGCGACTCAGCTCTTGCTTTAGTATCGACCAATTTCGACCTGCAATACTGATGAGGGCGTTTGCATCAAGCTGGTCTGTATGCTGTAAGTGGGCTAAGGCTTGTTGGCTTAATTCAGACTGTGATGCTAATGCTCGCATGTAATAGGATTGGTACTCATTAGGTGCCTTGATGAACTTACTAAAGATCTTCTCCGCAATAGCCTCAGTCAACTGTAGATGTTCGAGGCACTGGCATAGAGCGATTTGTACTTCAATGGCGGCATGGTCAAAACTGGCAAGGATATGTTGCTCATGATCTAATTCATTGAGACGGACACAAACATCGCTCAAACCTTGCAGGCCAATATGTTGCCATTCACTCGGAGCAATTTGGCCTGATAAGTATTGCATGGCAAATTCATATTGGATTGATGCCTTTAACCCTAATTGCTTACGCACTAAGGCGTTGAATAACGCTAGTTTCTCTTGGCTAGGTTTAAAACTAAATGGATTATTGGCGAGGCGATCCTGCTGTTCATCGGTTAATGGCTGAGTTGGATCTTGTCCCAGTGCCGTGAGCACCATTTCAATAAATTGTGAACGGGGTGCAGGCGAGAGCAGGCCTTGCTCATCTAAAGGAAGCTTGAGGAACCAAATAAAATGCTGCTGGCTTTCATTCCAAAAAACAATGGCAAACTGTGCATGGCCTTGAATGGGGTAGGGATAAGGTGTGGCTAGAGATTCGATTTGATGGAAGGCCAACATGTCGATGTGCTGTACCCTTCGACCCAGTTCATAGACTTGGAATTGGGTTTTGGCTGTCGTTAAAAATTGGCTAAGCGTAGTAATTTCAGTCATTTGGCTGCTATATCAATCAAAAAGGCTCAATAAATTGGCGACATTATAGGGGGAAGTTGTTCACGATGGTATGATTGCTACACTTTTATCGCCCCCTGTCGCTGAGCGTTATCTTCTAATGACAGCGAGCTAAAGGACGTCACATTGATGCTTTACAGCCAAACTCAAATAAAATTAGCCCAAATTATTCACGAGCTCCAAGGTGTTGGACTTTGGTCGGCCAATGCGCCAAGTGATAAAGCGATGGCCAGTACTGCGCCGTTTGCCTGCGATCTTATGCCGTTTGAACAATGGTTACAGTTTATCTTTATCCCGCGAATGCAAGCATTGATCGATGCTGGTCAACCCTTGCCTCGCCAAATTGCCATTGCGCCTATGGCTGAACATGTGTGGTCTGAGCAGGCGACATTAGCACCCTTAATCGGTGTCTTAAATGAATTGGATATATTGTTAAATGAACCAAGATGATATCTGGTTAGATATGCCAGAGAGTAAGCAATTGAATACCGATAGTGATGATGTAGAAGCCGCGCCTGAACTGCACATTTTATATCAAGACGAGCATCTCGTTGCTATCCACAAACCTGCGGGATTGCTGGTGCATCGCAGTTATTTGGCACGCCGTGAACGTTTTTTTGCGATGCAATTAACACGCGATCTGGTGGGGTGTCATGTGTTTCCGGTACATCGTTTAGATAGACCGACCTCTGGCGTGTTGTTATTTGCCAAAAATAGTGAAGTGGCTAACGCGCTTTGCGAACAATTTGCCGACCATAGTATCGAAAAACAGTATCTGGCGTTGGTGCGTGGCAATATGCATGAGAGTGGTGTATTGGATTATGCGCTCAAGGTGGAATTGGATGAAGTGGCGGATAAGTTCTCAAATCAAGATAAAGCAGCCCAAGAAGCGGTGACTCAATATGAACCGCTACTCAATGCTGAAATCCCCTATCCGTCAGGACGTTATGCAACGAGTCGATTTGCTTTAGTTAAACTGAGTCCTAAAACGGGGCGCAAGCATCAACTAAGACGCCATATGGCGCACTTACGTCATCCGATTATTGGTGATACCACCCATGGTGATGGTAAGCAAAATGCATTTTTTAGAACCCATTTTGACATCAATCGACTATGGCTGATTGCGAAAAAATTAACCTTCACTCACCCGATAACCCATGAGCGCTTAAGCATTGAAACAGAGCTTGAGCCTGAATGGGAAACCGTTTTTGCTCGCCTTGGTTGGGATGACAGCGCATTATCTTCCACACCGAGCATATTGATTGCGGGTTAAGCTGAAATGTATTAGGTCGCCACGTGTTTATTTGCGTGACTAAGATAGTGTGGTCTGTTTACTTGCTGTTGGCCCTGATGTTAACAGCTTAGCTACTCGCTAGCTTTAGTTCTTGCATTAAGGCGACTAAGCTTGAAAATCCCGTGGTGGGCTTAAGTGGCGTTTGCAGGTTTTGCTGTGCGGCATGAAAGTAATGTTTACGTCTAATTTGAGTGCTTTTATGTTGGTGCTTGAGGTGTTTTTGCCTATTGCTCTGTCGCATCAGTTTAGTTCCTCATGCTCAATAACTTGATTTAATTTATAAAATTTTACCTTGCTGCTTGCCCTAAAGCATAACAATAAAGTAACTTCAGCTGAGTTGCGTTTACGCATGTGGGACGGAGTATATCATGAAAAAAGTTAATCTGATCTTTGGCACTGTGTATGGTAGCGCACAATTTACCGCCGAAACCTTAGAAAAAGCGCTGACAGAACTTGGTTATGAAGCCAGATTGTGGCAACCGAATGAAATTAGCCAATTTACACCACCACAAGATGAGCTGTTAGTGGTTGTCACCTCAACCACCGGGCAGGGGGATTTACCCGATGATATCCAGCCTTGGTTTTATCATCTCCAAACAACAGCTCCCTATTTGCCAGAGCTGAAATACAGTGTTATTGCGCTGGGAGATTCAAGTTACGATACCTTTTGTGGTGCAGGCAAGTCAGTGGATGCATTGCTGAGTGAATTAGGCGCAAAAGCCGTTGTGGAGCGTCTCGATATTGACGCCTGTGAAACCATGGAACCTGAGGTCGAAGCGATAAAATGGCTGCAAAGCTGGAACCAAATCGTCAAATCCGAGCGCGCCGCTTAGGCCATTTGGTCACTCAGCAGTGGTTTAAATTTGCTCAGCGCTTAAGCCAAGCGCTGTTAATCCCTATTGCCATTTTACCCGCGGCTGGGGTTATGCTGGGGTTGACGGTAAGCCCAATCCCCTTTATGCCTGAAGTACTTAATGTATTAATGCTGGCTGTGGGTAAGCTGATCTTCGCGATTATGCCGATTTTGTTTGCGGTGGCAGTGGCGATTGGTTTTTGTCGAGATCAAGGGATTGCTGCATTTACCGCGGTGTTTGGCTATGGCGTGTTGACAGCAACCTTGGCTGCTTTAGCTGACCTATACCAATTGCCAACTCAGTTAGTTCTTGGCATGGATACCTTAGATACTGGGATTGCTGGCGGCATGCTGATTGGCGGCGTGACTTGCTTTGCTGTGCGTTGGAGCCAATATATTCGCCTGCCAGCGATTTTTTCCTTTTTCGAAGGGCGGCGTAGCGCCTCTTTATTGATCATTCCGTTGGCTATGGGGTTAGGTTATGTACTCGCCCATGTATGGCCATCAATCTCCTTATTGATTGAGCGAGTCTCTGATTGGGCTGTTTACCAAAAGCCTGCAATTGCGTTTGGTGTTTATGGTGCGCTTGAGCGTTTACTCATTCCCTTAGGGCTACATCATATTTGGAATGCACCATTTTATTTAGAAGTTGGCCAATATCAGTTGCAGGACGCCGAAGTGGTACGCGGTGAAGTGGCGCGTTATTTAGCGGGTGATCCGCAAGCAGGGAATTTAGCGGGGGGCTACCTGATTAAAATGTGGGGATTACCAGCAGCGGCGCTGGCCATTTGGCGCTGCGCTGATGCCTCGGAGCGAAATCGTGTGGCGGGTATTATGCTTTCCGCAGCGGCAGCCAGTTGGTTAACAGGTGTGACTGAGCCAATTGAGTTTGCCTTTATGTTTGTGGCGCCTATCTTGTTTCTTATCCATGTCATGCTGGCGGGCTTGGCTTACTCTGTCTGCATTATGCTTGATATTCACCATAGTATTGTATTTTCCCACGGACTGGTTGACTTCACTTTGCTATTTTCCCTGTCCCGCAATACGGGATGGTTTGCAGTCTTGGGGCCGCTTACGGCGGTGATTTATTACATTTTGTTTAGGGGAAGTATTCTGGCATTTAATTTAAAAACGCCAGGGCGGCTTGAATCCTATGACGCTAATCGCTCCAAAGAGAGCTTAAGAGCAATTATTGCGGCATTAGGTGGTCGCGATAACATCGTTGAACTCAATGCCTGTTTAACGCGATTACGTTTGAGTGTGCATAGCCCTGAGTTAGTTAATAAAGTTCGACTCAGTCAGCTAGGTGCAAAGGGAGTGATTGTGATGGGGAAAGGTGTGCAAGTGGTCTATGGCACTAAGGCTGAAACTCTGCGTAAAGTGTTGCAGCGTTATTTAGATACACGGCGTTAGCATTGCAGCTTATTAAAATTAATCACTGATTTATTGTGTTTAATAAAGTTAACTCACAATAAATTCACTTTTTAACACAAAAAGTTAGCTTTTCATGCTGTATCAGTGGATTGGCTATGGCACACTCAGGTGAGGGACCATAGAGGAGATCAGATTTTGCAGTCACAGCATGTAGTATCCAACGCACAACCCGCCTTAGCACGTAAAATCCTGATGACAGATTGCGCCGATGCCCAAGGGCTTATCGCCAAAATCACCAGTGTTTGCTTTAACCATCAGCTTAACATCATCAAAAACAGTGAATTTGTGGATAATGCGCAGGGAAGATTTTTTATGCGCACTGAGCTTGAGGGGCACTTTAACAGCGAGCAATTATTGCAGGATCTGCGTCAAGTATTACCCGTTCCAAATCATATGACCTTAGTGAGTGCGGGTAAGAAACGCATTGTTATATTAGTCACTAAAGAAGCGCATTGTCTCGGCGACCTCTTGATGAAAGCGTATTATGGCGGTTTAAATGTTGAGATTGCCGCCGTAGTGGGCAACCACGATGTACTTAAAGAACTTGTTGAAAAGTTTGATATTCCTTTTCATCTCGTCAGTCATGAAGGACTAGACAGGATTCAACATGAGCAGGCGTTATTGGCCGCGGTGTCGCAATACGCGCCAGACTATCTGGTGCTTGCCAAATATATGCGGGTGCTGACGCCGGATTTTGTTGCCGAATATCCAAACCGTATCATCAATATCCATCACTCTTTCTTACCAGCCTTTATTGGTGCAGCTCCTTACCGCCAAGCCTGGGAACGTGGGGTTAAAATTATCGGTGCGACGGCGCATTTTGTGAACAACTGCCTCGATGAAGGGCCGATTATCAAACAGGATGTGATCCCCGTTGATCATAGTTACAGCGCACTCGAAATGGCCAAAGCGGGGCGAGACGTTGAAAAAAGTGTTCTCAGCAAGGCGCTGCAATTAGTGTTAAATGAGCAAGTGGTGGTTTACGGCAATAAAACCATAGTGTTTTAGGGTGTAAAATTTGATTTGAGTATCCCCAACATACTCCTGCGCATACCGTGATGGGGATCTTATGTTTCAGTTTTAGTCTGCGGCTTATATTCGCTTTGCTATCCTTATGTTTAATAGGATTTTTACTTTGTTTATGTCCTATGAGTTTTTGAGTCTACATTCCTATTTTTAATCAAGGATGGAGGTTGGATGTCAACAAATCGCGGTCTAATTGTCGGAACGATGGATCTCCCCGATGGTTTGCATTTGTCTTGGGCACAACTTGATAAAGAGTTTCGTGTTCAAAAAATGAGCCAAGCCTTTTATGAGCGCTGTAACCGCTCAGCAGCGCAAATCATTAATAAACCTATTTGCCAGTTATTCAGTGCTTTTGATACTGATTTATGTGCAGATATTGAGCATAGTAGCGGTGGCTATATAGGCTTCCAGTTACAGGACAATAATGGCGCAAATGTACATTTCGCTTTGCATGCAGTTCCTGAAAATGGATGGTACTTGATCTTATCTGAGATAAATTTTAAAGATCCCAAAATTAAAGAATTGCACGTAGATTATCGCCGTGTAATCCAAGCGAGCGATGTTTGGTTGCAGCATATTGAAGAAGTGATTAGGTCTTCACCTGAGGATGTTTTCCGGGTTGCGGTAGCCAAATCTGTCGCACTCAGCAGTAGTCGGTATGGGTTTATTCTTCTACATAACGAAAAATCGAAATTGCTTAGCTTGGCGGCCAGAACCCAATATCCTCAATCTAAGATTGACCTTCCAGAAATTGTCGAAGAAGAGACTCAAGCTCCTGAAACTGAAAGTCTTGTCTGGCTTGAATGCGCTCAAAACTTTAAGCCTATCATTAAAAATAGCCTAGGTAGGCCCGCGAATGCTCAGGGAGTATTCGATAAATTACTGCTTGAGGAACGCTATTTAGCGGTGCCCATTTTATTTCGAAATCGGTTGATGGGAATTATTTGCGTCGTTGGACGAAGTGACCCCTACAGTCGTCAAGATGCCCGCTCATTGCTCATTTTTGCGAGTATTTTATGGCATTCGATTGAGCTTCCCCGCAGTTTGCGGGCAGTATCGCGGCAGTCGAAAATTATTAAGGCGCAAAAGGAGCAATTATCCCAATCGTTAACCCAGCTTATCAGCGCCATTTCCGAGGCATTAGAACTTAAGGATGCCTATACCGCTGGGCATCAAAAGTCGGTGGCCCAATTAAGCTACCTGATAGGTGAAAAGCTCGGGCTTGAGCCGCAGCGTTTAGAGGGGCTAAAAATTGGTGCACTGGTGCATGACATAGGAAAGCTTGCAATACCATCACAGATTTTGACTAAACCTTCAAAATTATCCAAAGAAGAATACGCCTTAATTCAAACTCATCCACAACATGGAGCGGAAATTGTAGAGGATGTCGAATTTCCCTGGCCGATTAAACAAATGATATTACAGCATCATGAGCGGCTTGATGGATCGGGTTATCCCTTGGGATTAAAGGATAAAGCGATTCTCTATGAGGCTAAAATTATTGCCGTTGCCGATGTTGCTGATTCAATCCTATCACACCGACCCTATCGTCCTTCATTGGGATTGGCGAAGATGACAGAAGTGCTTCGGGCGGGTAAAGGGACCTTATTTGATCCTGA
This sequence comes from Shewanella sp. LZH-2, assembly GCF_016859145.1. NCBI lineage: Bacteria > Pseudomonadati > Pseudomonadota > Gammaproteobacteria > Alteromonadales > Shewanellaceae > Shewanella > Shewanella sp. LZH-2. The sequence continues at coordinate 3,024,895 of NZ_CP069350.1, read as the reverse complement.
TATAGTTGAAACCTGTTTAGAGGTACTTATTAACCGTGAAATTAGTATTAGCGATCATATCGGTTCTGCCGCGCTAGACCCTGTAGTGACAGTCACTTTGGACCATGAGTTAGCCGACATTAAACGACTACTTGCTCACGCCCATGCTAAGGTGGCTGTTGTACAGGATGAAGAACATCACCTCATTGGCGTTATCACCCAAAGATTATTGGACTACTGGCTCAGCCCCCTCATAGGTAGTGCAGCCGAGCGAGAGCAGGATAGGGCTTTTTTGCGTAAAAAAGCTCATCAAATCATGGAGCATTCTGTTCCTTTAATTAGTGATGTGGCGACTTCAGAAGATGCGCTGCAGCAACTTAATGAGTCTGACTCTGAGTTTTTGGTGGTTGTGAATAAGGCGCAACATGCAATAGGCGTAATCGGCTGGCGTGCAATAGCGATGGCGAATAAGTTACGCCAGGATGTCGAGCGTTTAATTTAACGGAACTCAGTAGATAAAAAATGCCAAGCAGGCTGCTTGGCATTTTGTTATCCCGCAATGTAGCGAAACGATTAATCGACGATACGTAACAGTTCGTTGATCCCCACTTTGCCGCGGGTTTTCGCATCTACTTTCTTGACGATAATCGCAGCGTATAGGCTGTATTTGCCACATGCAGAGGGCAGGTTACCTGATACGACTACAGAGCCAGCTGGTACGCGGCCATAGTGGATTTCGCCCGTTTCACGGTCATAAATACGGGTACTTTGGCCGATATAAACGCCCATGGATATCACCGAGCCTTCTTCTACCACAACGCCTTCGACAATCTCAGAGCGCGCACCGATAAAGCAGTTATCTTCGATAATAGTCGGGCCAGCTTGCAGCGGCTCCAATACGCCACCGATACCTACACCGCCGGATAAGTGTACGTTTTTACCAATTTGCGCGCATGAGCCAACGGTTGCCCAAGTGTCAACCATAGTGCCTTCGTCAACGTAGGCGCCAAGGTTGACGTAAGAGGGCATTAACACAGTGTTTTTACCGATAAAAGAGCCTTTACGAACAGTGGCTGAAGGCACCACGCGGATGGCTTCGGCTTTAAAGCGGGCCTCGTCATACTCGGCAAACTTTAACGGCACTTTGTCAAAATATTTGGTTTCGGCGCCATCGATAACGGCGTTATCAAAAATACGGAATGACAGTAACACCGCCTTTTTCAACCATTGATGAACATGCCATTGGCCGTCGATTTTTTCAGCGACGCGCAGTTCACCCTTGTCGAGCATATTGATGACATGTTGCACATCGTTACGCACGCTTGCGTCAACAGTGCTTGGTGTGATGTCGGCACGCGTTTCAAAAGCGGCCTCAATACGTTGGCGTAAAGCCTCCATTTACTTCTCCCGTTATGGTTAATTGGTTGACTCTGAGTTGATGGCGCTCAGTGCGCTAATCAAGGCTTCCTTGAGCGTATGCTCTTGGGTTTCATTGAGTTGCAAGCCATCATTGGTTTGCAAAATAAAAAAGTCTTCCGCTCGCTCGCCGATGGTAGTGATCTTGGCGGAGAGCAACGTCGTGTTGCAGCGATAAAAAATATCGCCCACTTTAGCTAATAATCCCGGCGTATCCAAGGCAATGAGTTCCATCATACTTGTACCATGACGGTTACTCTCAAGGAAACTCACCTGAGTAGGAACATTAAAAGGTTTCATCTTGCGCGACAGTTTTCTAAAGCGTGGCAGTTTAGGGTTATCACTGGCGAGCGCTTTTTCAAGGGCTTTACGGATACTTTGTATGCGCGAGAGTTGGCTGACGGGCTCGCCGTCTTGCTCGAGGATAACAAAGGTGTCTAGAGCGTAATTGTCCTTTGATGTCATGATGTTAGCGTCGTGGACGTTAATGTTTTTATTATCAAGCACCGCCATTACGGTAGCAAATAACTTAGGTCTGTCCTGACAATAAACAAACAGCTCTGTGCCGCCGCGGGTCGTGTGTTTGGACACCAGCACTAAGGGCTCATCTAACTGCTTATGCTTGAGGATGGCCTCAGCATGCCAAGCGACTTGATTGGGCTGGTGGCGCAAAAAGTAGTCGGCCTTAAAGCGTTGCCAAAGGGTATCTAAATCTTTTTCTTTAATGCCGCGCCGCAGTAGTTCTTTTTTCGCCTTGGCTTGGTATTCGCGTACTCGGGCCCGAATATCAACGGGCTTTTCTTTGCCGCGAGCGAGCACCCTTTGGGTTGAAAAATATAAGTCGCGCAGCAGTGAGCCTTTCCAGTTATTCCAAGTCTTTTCGTTGGTGGCGCAGATATCGGCCACGGTTAAGCAGTACAAATAACTTAAATGCACCGCATCGCGCACCTTGCTGGCAAAGTCGGCCACCACATCGGGGTCGGAAATATCGCGGCGCTGGGCCGTTACCGACATCACCAAGTGATTTTCAACTAACCAAGCGACTAGGCGGCCATCGTGGTCGTTCAAGCCATGAAGTTTACAGAAGGCGAGGGCATCGCTTGAGCCAAGCTTGCTGTGATCGCCGCCGCGGCCCTTGGCGATATCATGGAAAATCGCGCCGAGTACCAACAAACCTTTTTTCGGTAACTGATTGATAAGCACTGAGCCTAAAGGAAACTCTTCTTTCTGTTCTGGCTGCGAGAAGCGCTCGATATTGAGGAGCAATCTGTGGGTGTGTTCATCCACCGTATAGGCGTGGAACAGGTCAAACTGCATTTGGCCTTCGATATTGCGCCATGCGGGTAAATAAGCCGAGAGCACCCCGTGTTTATGCATCAGCGATAAGGCTGCAATACCGCGTGGATGTTTTAAGATCTCCATAAAGGCTTGGCGGCACTGAGGATTTTCTTGCAAGGGTTGCAGCTGTGCTCGGCGAGCACGTCTCAGTGAGCGTAGGGTTGGCGCATAAATGCCTTTAATATTAGAGTTTTTCGCGACATGGACAAACAAACGTACAATTTCTTCACCGCTGTCGAATAAATCGTCACTTAGGGCCTCGATAAAGGCACCTCGGCGCTGATAGTTATTGTCAATCGCTTGAATTTCTAAAGCTTTCGTTTGACCAAGAGTTGCCCGCTTAAATAGTTGCAGCAGCATTTCGTTGAGTTCCATCACGCGGCGCACCGTGCGATAGTAACGTTTCATCATCTGCTCAACAGCAAGTTGGGTTGCGTCTTCGTATCCCATCAACTCAGCCACTTGGCGCTGGACATCGAACAGCAGGCGGTTTTCATCACGCCCGACAGTCATGTGCAGGGCAAAACGCAACTTCCACAGAAAGTGCTGACACTCGAGCAGCTCTTCTAATTCGGCGGGTTCTAAAAATTCGTATTGCACCAGTTCTTCTAAGCGTGAGGCGCCAAAGTGGCGCATGGCAACCCAGGCGATGGTTTGAATGTCCCGAAGGCCACCAGGGCAACTTTTGATATTGGGCTCAAGATCGAAGGCACTCGCCTTGGCATGGCGGGCCGTTTGTTCATCGCGCTTAGCGATAAAGAACTGACTGGAGGTCCAAAAATCGCTTTGACGAATGGCATCGTAGAGCTGGTCAAACAGACTTTCAGGCCCTGAAAGCAAGCGCGCTTCAAGCAAATTAGTGGCGATGGTAATGTCGTCTCGCCCAAGGCGTAGCGTATCATCAAGGGTGCGGACGCTATGACCAATCTCAAGACTAGCATCCCACAAAAAGGCGATAAACTCGCTGAGCGCGGCTTCCGCTACCGCAGCTAACTCGCCCTCGAAGAGGAATAGCAAATCGACATCAGAGTGCGGATGTAACTCTCCGCGACCATAGCCACCAACGGCAATCAGGGCGATGGGGTATTGATCTAGGCCGTGTTGCAACCACGCCTGTTTTATAAGGGAGTCGACAAACTGACAGCGCTGAGTCACTAGCTCTTCAATCGGGGTTTTGGCTTTGAACCTTGCTAAAAGCGTTTGATTCTGTTCGATTAATGATTGTTTAGCTAGCAGCGCTGTATTCATCGAGTCCCTTGTTTGGATGCGTTAAAATATTTGCTACCCACCAAGTTCCAATATGACCTGATGGATAGTTTAACAATTGTCATTAGTGATTAATGATCCGCGGAAAATCTTCCTCATCGCGCAGCGTCAGCACTTCAACACCGGTTTCGGTCACTAATAATGTGTGTTCCCACTGGGCTGAGTTTTTACCATCGGAAGTGGTCACCGTCCAATTATCATCGCGATCTAGCACAGTGGTGTGTCGACCCGCGTTGATCATCGGTTCAATGGTAAAGCACATACCTGGGCGTAAAATGGTGTTGTCACCATTACGGTAGTGCATCACTTGGGGTTCTTCATGGAAACCCGCGCCAATACCGTGGCCACAATAATCTTGCACGATGGAATATTTCTCAAGGCCTGTTTTGCTGGCTTTAATGAATTTTTCAATAGTATTGCCGATTTCACCTAATTTTAATCCCGGACGCACTTTACGGATTGCAAGATAGAGACTTTCTTGAGCGATGCGGCACAGACGTTTGTCCTTAGGGCTGACTTCACCGATTAAGAACATTTTAGAGGTATCGCCGTGGTAACCGTCTTTAATGACGGTGATATCGATATTGAGAATATCGCCATCCTTGAGAACGCGATCGCTCGGAATACCATGGCAAATGACGTTGTTTAACGAAGTACAAATCGACTTAGGAAAACCATGGTAGTTGAGCGGGGCAGAAATCGCGCCTTGCTCTTCGGTATATTTGGCGCAGATATCGTTTAATTCATTAGTGGTGACCCCCGCCTTAACATAAGGGGCGATCATTTCTAATACTTGTGCAGCCAGCTTACCTGCCGCGCGCATTTTCTCGATTTCTTCTGCTGTCTTAATGACTATACTCATTGCGTTTTCTCTTGTGTCTTCGGTGTCTATTGGCGCGATGAACCTAATGCAAAAATTTGTGCTTTAGGGCTATTTATGGTATAAAGCGCGCCGTTATGTTTAAGTCTTGATGAATTACCCAAGCTCAGCTTTATCTGCTTTTGGGCGATAGCAAAACTAAAGATGGCGGCCATTATACATGGCAATTTATCTAAATACTAAATCACACACGTGTCGACACATTCTTCGGGGTGCCCTCAGCTGTTAACTGCGGGGTCGAAGACATGGGATACGTGGAGGTCTAACCCCCTAAATTTTAAGGTAATAGAAATGACTACAGTTTCAATGCGCGATATGCTCCAGGCCGGTGTCCACTTCGGTCACCAAACCCGTTACTGGAACCCAAAAATGAAGCCATTCATTTTCGGTGCTCGCAACGGCGTTCACATCATCAACCTTGAGCATACTGTGCCAATGTTCAATGAAGCACTGGCTTTCATCAGCAACGTTGCTTCAAAGAAAGGTAAAGTATTATTCGTTGGTACTAAACGTGCTGCTGGCGAAGCGATCAAAGAAGCTGCTATTTCTTGTGATCAGTACTATGTTGATCACCGTTGGTTAGGCGGTATGCTGACTAACTGGAAAACCGTTCGTCAGTCAATCAAACGTCTGAAAGAACTGGAAAGCCAATCAGTAGATGGTACTTTCGACAAGCTGACCAAAAAAGAAGCGCTGATGCGTACTCGTGAGCTTGAAAAGCTGGAAAAATCTTTAGGCGGTATTAAGAACATGGGCGGCCTGCCAGACGTATTATTCGTTATCGGCGCTGACCACGAGCATATCGCTATTAAAGAAGCTAACAACCTGGGTATCCCTGTTGTTGCAGTTGTTGATACTAACTCTGCGCCAGATGGTGTTAACTACATCGTTCCTGGTAACGACGACGCAATGCGCGCTATTCGCCTGTACACTACTTCTGTTGCTGCAGCTGCTAACGCTGGCCGTGGTCAAGATTTAGCTGTTCAAGCTGAGCAAGACGGTTTCGTAGAAGCCGAATAATAATAAGGCGGGATGAGTTTCATCACCCTTATTAACCAAGATTTTGATTGGTTAACAGGGGCCATTCGGCCCCTGTTTTATATCTGCAAATTAGTCGAATTTTTAGAGAGGATTTAACAATGGCAATTTCTGCTGCCCAAGTTAAAGAACTGCGCGAGCGTACTGGCGCAGGCATGATGGATTGTAAAAAAGCGTTAGAAGAAACCAACGGCGACATGGAGTTAGCAATTGACAACATGCGTAAGTCTGGTGCTGCTAAAGCTGCTAAGAAAGCAGGTAACATCGCTGCTGACGGTACTATCCTGATCAAAAACGGTGAAGGTTTCGCAGTACTGTTAGAAGTAAACTGCCAAACTGACTTCGTTGCTAAAGATGCAAACTTCTTAGGTTTTGCTAACGCTGTTTTAGACGTTGCTGCAGCGTCTAAAGTGACTTTAGAAGACTTAAAAGCCCAATTTGAAGAAGCCCGTGTTGCGCTAGTTGCTAAAATCGGTGAAAACATCAACGTTCGTCGCGTTGAGTACATCGACGGCACTAAATTAGCTTCTTACCGCCACGGTGAGCGTATCGGTGTAGTGGTAACCGGTGACGCTGATGACGAAACTCTGAAGCACCTCGCAATGCACGTTGCCGCTTCTAAGCCAGAATACGTTAACCCAGAAGACGTTCCAGCTGACGTAGTCGCTCGTGAACAAGCTCTGCAAATCGAAATCTCTATGAATGAAGGCAAACCTGCTGAAATCGCAGAGAAAATGGTTGTTGGTCGTATGAAGAAGTTTACTGGTGAGATTTCTCTGACTGGTCAAGCTTACATCATGGAACCAAAGAAAACTGTTGGCGAATTCTTGAAAGAGAAAGGCGCGAAAGTCACTAACTTCATTCGTTTAGAAGTGGGTGAAGGTATTGAGAAGAAAGAAGAAGATTTCGCAGCTGAAGTTGCTGCTCAAATCGCTGCTTCTAAAAAGGCTTAATCGCCAACGCTAAATACCCCCAAGACCGCAGCAATGGCTGCGGTCTTGTTATGACCAGGATATAAAAATTATGAGCACCAATCCAAAACCTGCATTTAGACGCATTCTTCTAAAATTAAGTGGCGAAGCACTGATGGGCGACGAAGGCTTCGGCATCGATCCTAAAGTGTTAGATCGCATGGCTCAAGAAGTCAAAGAGCTGGTAGAGTTAGGCATTCAGGTGGGTGTGGTCATTGGTGGTGGTAATCTATTTCGCGGTGAAGGCTTAGCAAAAGCGGGCATGAATCGTGTGGTGGGCGATCACATGGGTATGCTGGCAACGGTTATGAACGGCTTGGCCATGCGTGATGCCCTGCACCGTGCCTATGTTAATGCTCGTCTGATGTCGGCTATCCCATTAAAAGGGGTGTGTGACGACTACAATTGGGCTGAGGCGATCAGCTTATTAAAATCAGGCCGTGTGGTGATTTTTGCTGCGGGTACTGGTAATCCATTCTGCACTACCGATTCTGCTGCTTGCTTACGCGGCATTGAAATCGAAGCAGAAGTCGTGCTAAAAGGCACTAAAGTTGACGGCGTTTATTCTGACGACCCGATGAAAAATCCAGAAGCAGTGAAGTACGATGACTTAACGTACACTGAAGTACTGGATAAAGAATTAAAAGTAATGGACTTAGCAGCCTTTACTATGGCGCGTGATCATGACATGCCAATCCTAGTATTCAACATGAATAAACCTGGCGCCCTGCGCCGAGTGGTCATGGGTGAAGAAGAAGGCACAATGATCAAAGCGAAATAAGTTATTCAATGACCAAGAAGGACATTTAACGTGATTGCAGATATTAAAAAAGATGCTCAAGAGCGCATGGGTAAATGCGTTGACGCGACCAAAAACCAAATGGCTAAAGTACGTACTGGTCGTGCACACCCAAGCCTACTGGACTCAATCCAAGTATCTTACTATGGCACTATGACACCACTGAACCAAGTGGCGAACGTGGGTGTTGAAGATGCACGTACTTTGTCAGTAACCGTATTTGACCGTAGTGCAATCCAAGCGGTTGAGAAAGCGATCATGAGCTCTGATTTAGGGTTAAACCCTATGTCAGCGGGTGCAACCTTACGTATCCCATTACCCGCACTGACGGAAGAGCGTCGTAAAGACTTTATCAAAGTAGTACGTGCTGAGGCCGAAGGTGGTCGAGTGGCGATTCGTAACGTACGTCGCGATGCGATTTCTGACGTGAAGAAACTCGAAAAAGCTAAAGAATGCACTGAAGATGATGTTCGCCGCTTCGAAGAGGAAGTACAAAAGTTCACCGATGCTCACATTAAGAAGGTCGATGAGATTTTAGCGGCCAAAGAAATTGAGTTGATGGAAGTCTAATCTCAAGCGCTATAAGCTAGAGTTGCTACGCCGTGTAGGGGTATACTACACGGCGTTTGTCTATTTTAAAGGGTTGTATTAGATGTCATCCACAGTGGAATTTGATCCGCAATCTAGGCCGACTGAGGCGGATGCTTGTGCTCAGACAAGCTTACCGGAGATATTACCCGAACTCGTTAAACAGTCATTACCTAAGCATGTTGCGATTATTATGGATGGTAATGGACGTTGGGCCCAAATTCAGGGCAAGCCACGAGTGATGGGGCATAAGGCTGGGGTTAAAGCGGTGAGACGTGCGGTGAGTGCGGCCAGTCAGTTAGGGATACAATCGCTGACGCTATTTGCGTTTTCTAGCGAAAATTGGCGTAGACCCGATAAAGAAGTCAGCTTATTGATGGAACTGTTTTTTACCGTGTTGCAGCGGGAAATTAAGTTACTCGATAAAAACCAGGTCAAATTGAATATCATCGGCGATATCAGTCGCTTTTCTGCGCGTTTACAAAAGCAAATTCGTGCCGCAGAAGCGAAAACTGCAAGCAATACGGGATTGATATTGAATGTGGCGGCCAATTACGGTGGTCGTTGGGACATACTGCAAGCTGCGCAAAAGTTAGCTGAAAAGGTTGAAACTGGCGAAATGACCAGCAGTCAGTTCACTGAAGAAGCCTTGAGTGAACATTTGTGCATGCAAAATCAGAGTGAAGTTGATTTAATGATCCGTACGGGTGGGGATTACCGGATCAGCAATTTTGTACTCTGGCAGGCTGCCTATGCTGAGTTGGTGTTTTTGGACACCCTTTGGCCTGATTTTGATGAACAGGCTTTTCATGAAGCGATTGCCACGTTTGCCAGTCGCCAGCGCCGTTTTGGTTTGACCGGAAGTCAAATTGATGAGATGCGCGCATTGTAAAACGTCATGAGGGATTTTTTTTGCTAAAACAACGTATAATAACAGCAATTTGGTTGATTCCATTAGTTTTGGGAGCAATCTATTTACTCCCCGTTGAGTACTTTGCTTGGGCCTTGATCGCCGTGTTTCTGATCGCCGCTAAGGAGTGGGGCAGGATCATCGATAGTCAATGTGATGTCACCCAATGGAGTTTTACTTGCACGGTCGGTATTTTACTGATCGCTCTTAATTTAATTGTTCCCGCCGACACCATTTGGCTTCGGGGGCAAATTCATCCCATTTATCTTGCCGTGGTTACCATAGGTACTTTGTGGTGGATGGTGTCACTGCTGCTGGTGGTCACTTATCCTAAAAGCGCCAAATTGTGGCAAAAGAGTCCGATGCTAAAGTCCATGTTTGGACAATTGACTTTAGTACCTTGTTTTGTGGCACTGATTGCCCTTAAATCAATTAGTTCGCAAATATCGCCTTATTATGGGGCATCGCTAGTATTATTGGTGATGTTGATCGTTTGGGCTGCGGATTCTGGGGCGTATTTTGTGGGCAAAGCTGTCGGTAAAACTAAGCTTATGCCCGCAGTTAGCCCAGCTAAAACCTTAGAGGGTTTGCTCGGTGGTTTAGTCACTACACTAATTGTTGTTGCTGGTGTTATGTATATTTCACCTGAGCAGGAGTTAGGCTTAGTGGTTGCGGTGACCATTTTTGTGGCACTGATTTCAGCCCTTGGCGACTTATCAGAGAGTATGTTTAAACGCGCTGCGTGCATTAAAGATTCGGGCACGATTTTGCCTGGACATGGCGGCGTGCTCGACCGCATCGACAGCCTGACAGCAGCCTTGCCGGTGTTTACCCTAATCTACATTGCATTTTGGATGTAACGCTATGCAAAATATGGTGATTTTGGGTGCGACAGGCTCGATTGGTGCCAGTACCTTAAGTGTGATTTCGGCCAACCCTTCCGCCTATCGAGTGTATGCTTTAGTGGCAAATGCGAGTGTCGACAAGATGCTCGCGCTGTGTTTAGCCCATCGCCCGCAGGTCGCCCATATGGTCGATCCTAATGCTGCATTAGCACTCAAGACGCAATTACCCGCGACGCTTAATATCCAAGTCACAAGTGGCGAGGATGAGCTTATTGCCTTAGTCACCTCCTCAGTGGTTGATACCGTGATGGCTGCGATTGTCGGCGCGGCGGGTTTAGTCCCGACACTGGCTGCGGTGAAGGCGGGTAAGCGGGTATTGCTCGCCAATAAAGAGGCGCTGGTGATGTCCGGCGAGCTGTTTATTGAGGCAACGAAACGCTCTGGCGCCACGTTGTTGCCGGTTGACAGTGAACACAATGCGATTTTCCAATGCTTACCCGAAGAAGTGCAGGCTAATTTAGGGCGCTGTGATTTAGCGGCGTCAGGTATTTCCCATATTTTGCTCACCGGTTCTGGTGGTCCATTTTTAACCGCCGAGCTGTCAAGTCTTGCGGCAATGACGCCAGCACAGGCTTGCAAACATCCAAATTGGTCAATGGGGCCGAAAATTTCGGTCGACTCCGCCACGATGATGAATAAGGGCTTGGAGTTTATCGAAGCACGCTGGTTGTTCAATACCCAGAAAGATCAACTAAAGGTGGTTATTCATCCGCAAAGTGTTATTCATTCTATGGTGCAATACCGCGATGGCAGTGTGATCGCGCAGATGGGTAACCCGGATATGCGTACACCGATTGCGCATTGTATGTCCTATCCGCAAAGAATTCGCTCCGGTGTTGAACCTTTGGATTTTTTCAAAGTCGGACAGTTAAGCTTTTGTGAGCCAGACTTTAATCGCTTCCCCTGTTTGGCTTTAGCGATTGCCGCTTGTGCCCAAGGGCAAGAAGCGACTACGGTACTCAATGCGGCCAATGAAATCGCCGTGGAGGCGTTTTTACAAGGCAAGATTGGGTTTACCCATATCGCCAAGGTGAACGAAGCCTGTTTATCGTCGGTGCCTAAACGGGCGATGACCAGCATCGAAGATATCATTGCCCTCGATGCACAAACACGGATATATGCCCGTGAATTACTAGCGAAATTTGCTTAGGCCTCTTGTTGACGAGGCTTGAGTGGATTTACTGATGACGTAAGGAGTGGAATGTTAGATTTTTTGTGGAACTTAGGTTCTTTTATCGTAGCACTTGGGCTGTTAATTACTGCCCACGAATACGGCCATTTCTATGTTGCGCGCCGCTGTGGTGTGAAAGTTGAGCGTTTTTCTATTGGTTTTGGTAAGGCGATTTGGCGCAAAGTCGGTCAAGATGGTACTGAATATGTTATTGCCATGATCCCGCTGGGTGGCTATGTCAAAATGCTCGATGAGCGTGTTGAAGATGTCCCCGATAACTTAAAAGATCAGGCCTTTAACCGTAAAAGCGTGTGGCAACGTATAGCAATTGTGGCGGCTGGCCCCATTGCGAACTTTATTTTTGCGATTATCGCACTGTATTTTATGTATTTAATTGGTGTGCCATCGCTAAAGCCCGTCATTACCTCAACGACACCTGGCACTGCGGCGGCACAAATCCAAGTCACTGAGCCGATGCAAGTGACGGCGATTTCAGGCCAGCCGGTACGGAATTGGGAAGAAGTCAATTTGGCGCTTGTTGGCCATATTGGTGATGACAGTTTAACACTATCCCTTGCGCCCCTTAACGGTTTACAGAGACTTGATACCGATACTCGTACTTACACTTTAGACACCCGTCAATGGCGCTTCGACCCTGAGAAAGAGTCACCGATCACGGCACTGGGCTTGGGCGTGTATCGCCCTGCGATTGAGCCACAAATTGCGCTCATCAGTGAAGGCAGTGCAGCGGCTAAGAGTGATCTGAAGGTCGGTGATACCTTAGTGGCTATCAATGGCCAGCAATATACCGATTGGCAAGCTTTTGTTGACATTATTCAGCATTCTGCCAATGTGCCTGTGGAGTTAACCGTGCGCCGTAATGGTGAGCAATTTGCCATCTCTGTGACACCAGCAAGTGTTAAAAATAGTGATGGTAAAGATGTCGGCGTGCTTGGGGTGAGCCCGGCTCAGGCACAATGGCCTGAGAATATGCGATTACAGCTGGAATATGGGCCAATCGAATCTTTTGCTATCGCAGCCGATAAAACATGGCAACTTGTTGTCGTGAGCTTTAAGATGATTGGCAAATTATTTACTGGCGATGTGTCAGTGAAAAACTTAAGTGGACCTATCTCAATCGCACAGGGTGCGGGCAATAGTGCAAACTATGGCTTGGTTTACTTTCTCGGTTTCCTCGCGCTTATCAGTGTCAATTTAGGCATCATTAACTTGCTTCCATTGCCTGTGCTCGACGGGGGACACCTGCTGTATTACTTCGTTGAAGTAATAACTGGTAAGCCTGTATCTGAAAAGGTACAGGAAATAGGATTCAGATTTGGGGCAGCATTACTGCTGATGTTGATGAGCATTGCGCTCTTCAATGATTTTGCCCGACTCTGAGCAAGGACAGACTAATAATTAGAAGTGCTCTATGAGATTGAATAAACTTTTTGCCTCGATGTTATTCGTCGGTGCGTCGTTTTCAGGGACTGTGTTGGCGGATACTTTCCAACCCTTTGAAGTGACCGACATCCAAGTTGAAGGTTTGCAGCGAGTCGCACTGGGTGCTGCCTTGTTAAGCTTACCAGTGAAAGTGGGCGACACTGTAGATCAGTTAAAAATTCAGCAAGCCATTAAAAGCCTGTATGCCTCAACTAACTTTGAGAATATCTCAGTCAGTCATGATGGCGGCGTGTTGATTGTCAAAGTCACCGAAAGACCAACCATCAGTGCTGTGACGTTTGAAGGCAACAAAGACATTAAAGATGAGCAGTTACAGGAAAGTCTGGACGGCTCAGGCGTTAAAGTCGGCGAATCTTTAGACCGCACAATGCTGACTGGCATCGAGAAGGGATTACAAGACTTCTACTACGGCGTGGGTAAATACGGCGCCAAAGTCGAGGCGCAGGTGATTAACTTGCCCCGGAACCGTGTCGAACTTAAGTTCAAATTTACTGAAGGTTTAGCGGCCGAAATCCGCCAAATTAACGTGGTTGGTAATCATGAGTTCACTGATGCTGAGCTTATCGGCATGTTAGAACTGAAAGATTATGTGGCTTGGTGGGATCTGTTTGGTGAGCGTCGCTATCAGAAGCAAAAGCTTCAAGCCGACCTAGAGACGATTAAAACCTATTACCACAACAAGGGTTATATTCGCTTTGAAGTTACCTCGACTCAAGTGGCGATGACCCCAGACCGTAAAGGCTTGTACATCACTATCAACGTCAATGAAGGTGAGAAGTACAAGGTAAAAGGCGTTAACCTCACGGGCGATCTGATGGGTCGTGAAGAGTTGATGAAATCGATTCTGCCTATCAAGGCGGGCGATATGTACAACGGCGGTGATGTGACCTTCACCGAAGAGATGTACAGCAAATACTTAGGCCGTTTCGGTTACGCTTACCCAGAAGTGAAAACCTACCCTGAAATTGATGATAAGACCAAGGAAGTGACCTTAAACATCAATATCAAACCTGGTAAGCGTGTGTATGTTCGCTCCATCAACTTTACCGGTAATACTGTCACTAAAGATGAAGTGATGCGTCGCGAACTGCGTCAGATGGAAGGTGCTTGGTTAAACTCAGCGCAGGTTGAGCAATCTAAAGCCCGTTTAAACCGTTTAGGCTTCTTCGAGACCGTCGATACCGAGACCATTCAAGTGCCCGGTACTGACGATTTAGTCGATGTAGCTGTTAAGGTGAAAGAGCAGCCTTCTGGCTCATTTAACGCCGGTGTCGGTTATGGTACTGAATCAGGTCTAAGCCTACAGTTTGGTGTGCAGCAAAATAACTTCCTCGGCACGGGCAACCAAGCGGGTGTGAGTTTAAGTACCAACAAGTACTCTAAAAACGTCAACTTATCTTACACCGATCCATATTGGACTAAAGATGGTGTGAGCTTAGGTGGTAGTGTTTACTGGAACGAGTTCGATGCGAACGAAGCCAACCTTGAACGCTATAAAAACAGCTCCTATGGGGTAGCGCTAAACTCTGGTTTCCCGATTAACGAATACAACCGTATCAACGGCGGTATTGGTTATCGTCATAACACGATTTCAGAAATCTCTGCCTATGAACAGGCGCTGCGTTTCTACAATATTTACCGTGAAGATGATCCAAATGCAGACTTAAGTTTTGATAACTTTGAGCTGAGTTTAGGTTGGTATCGCAGTACCTTAAACCGAGGAACCTTCCCAACAGACGGTTCATCACAGCGTTTAAGCGGTAAGATGACTGTACCTGGATCAGATCTGCAGTACTTCAAGACTGACTTCGATACCAACTACTATTTCCCTCTCAACCGCAGTCAAAGTTTTGTGGTCTTGGCACGTGGTCGTTTAGGCTATGGTAATGGTTATGGTCAATTTAACGATAATGACCAGATCCTACCATTCTGGGAAAACTATTACTCAGGCGGTAGCACTTCACTGCGTGGCTTTAAGTCTAACTCCGTAGGTCCGCGTTCCTTCTATCTTTTCCGTGGAAGTGAACCCTGTGCGCCGGATCCATCGGGCGATGGTTGTAGTTTACCGGGCGATCCAAACAGTATTCAGGTAAGCTCTGGCCGTTCAATCGGTGGTAACGCTATCGCAACTGCGAGTTTAGAGTTTATTGTACCGACGCCATTCTTGGATGAGGCTTATACCAACTCTGTACGTACCAGCTTCTTCCTCGATGCCGGTAACGTGTGGGATACCGAGTTTGATTTTGCCAAATATCAAACCTTACCCGCTGAAGAGTTTGATAAGTTACAAGACTACAGTGCCCCTGCGCGTATAAGAGCATCTTGGGGGGTAAGCTTACAGTGGTTATCACCAATGGGCCCTATGGTATTCAGCTTGGCATGGCCGATTAAAGAGTACGAAGGCGATCAAACAGAGATCTTCTCGTTCAATATTGGCAAAACTTTTTAAAAGGCATACACTCGGCAAGTTTTGCTGAATATAACAAAGGTAACAAGGAGTCTATTTTGAACAAGATGGTAAACCGTGCCCTGGTGACGTTAGCTTTATTAGGTGCACCTTTAGCTGCGCAGGCGGAAAATATTGCTGTAGTTGATATGGGCGCTGTGTTTGAGCAGTTACCTCAACGTGAGCAAATCATGCAGTCTCTGAAGTCAGAGTTTGGTGATCGCATGTCTGAAGTTCAGAAAATGCAAGAAGAAATGCGCTCTCTAATGGAGAAGCAGCAACGTGATGGCGCGTTAATGAATGACACGCAAAAAACTGAGCTGGTTCGTAAAATGGAAGCGCTAAAATCTGAATATCAGTTGAAAGGTAAGGCGTTGGATGAGGACTTACGTCGTCGCCAAGGCGAAGAGCAAAACAAACTGTTAGTTAAGGTTCAAAAAGCCATTAACACTATCGCTGAAAAAGAAAAATACGATTTAGTTTTACAGCGTGGTGCAGTCATTTATGTTAAGCCAAATGCTGACATCAGTGGCAAAGTGGTTGAAGCCTTAAGCAAAGGCAAGTAATTGATGAAAAGTGTGACTTTAAAAGAGCTAAGCCTGATATTAGATGGCGTTGTCCAAGGCGATGAAACCTTAGTGATCAACAGTGTTGCAACGCTTGAACATGCCACAGCGGGACAAATCTCTTTTTTAGCCAACAGCAAATACCGTGCTCAGCTTGAGTCAACTCAAGCGAGCGCGGTGTTATTGTCGGCTAAAGATGCGCAGGACTATCCTGGCACTGCGTTAGTTGTAAAAGATCCCTATGTGGGGTTTGCTCGTGTGGCGCAGTTGTTAGATACCACGCCCAAGGCAGCGATGGGTATTCATCCCTCAGCGCAAATTGACCCTTCTGCCCAGTTAGGTGAAGGCGTGGCAATTGGTGCTAATGTGGTGATTGGTGCCAATGTTATCCTCGGTGAAAATGTACAAATTGGTGCGGGTACTGTGATTGGACAAGACTCCATCATAGGCTCAAATAGCCGTTTATGGGCCAATGTCACCCTGTATCACAATGTCCATTTAGGCCAAGACTGTATTATTCATTCCGGTGCCGTTATTGGCTCTGATGGATTTGGTTACGCTAATGAGCGCGGACAGTGGGTTAAGATCCCTCAAACTGGCGGTGTGCGCATTGGTGATCGCGTCGAAATCGGTGCTAATTCAACGATTGACCGCGGTGCATTAGGCCATACAGAAATCCACAATGGTGTGATTATCGACAACCAAGTGCAGGTCGCCCATAACGATATTATTGGTGAAAATACAGCTATCGCAGGCAGTACCACGATTGCGGGCAGTGTCACTATTGGTAAGTACTGTATTATTGGTGGAAATTGTGCCATTGCTGGCCATTTATCCATTGCCGATGGTGTGCATATTTCTGGCGCGACCAACATTACTGGTAATATGCGTGAGCCTGGTTTGTATTCATCAGCCACGGTTGCTATGGATAACAAAACGTGGCGTAAAAACACAGTTCGCTTCCGTCAATTGGATGAACTGTTCCAGCGCGTGAAGACGTTGGAAAAAAATTTAAATACACCAG
Source organism: Shewanella sp. LZH-2 (assembly GCF_016859145.1). NCBI lineage: Bacteria > Pseudomonadati > Pseudomonadota > Gammaproteobacteria > Alteromonadales > Shewanellaceae > Shewanella > Shewanella sp. LZH-2. Next base: position 3,008,134 of record NZ_CP069350.1, on the reverse strand, counting down.
AGTAATTGCCCTAAGGCAATTTTGAGGAACTAGGTTCGTGTCTAATCAAATGAACACTATGGATATTTCGGAGATCCTTAAGTATCTGCCCCATAGATATCCATTCCTATTAATCGATCGCGTACTGGATTTCACCCCCGGTGAGAGTCTCCATGCGATTAAAAACGTGACGATTAATGAGCCCTTCTTTCAGGGGCATTTCCCGATCCAGCCTGTGATGCCCGGCGTGCTGATTTTAGAAGCCATGGCACAGGCCACTGGTCTGCTTGCTTTTAAGACCATGAGTGACGATGTGCCACCACCTGGTGTGTTGTATTATTTTGCGGGTATCGATAATGCACGTTTTAGACGTGTAGTCGAACCCGGTGACCAAATCCATTTTGAAGTCAAAATGATTAAAGAGCGCCGCGGGATTGGCGTTTTCTATGGTGAGGCCAAAGTGGATGGTGAAGTGGTTTGTTCCGCTGAAATCATGTGTGCCCGCAGAGAGATTAATCAGTGATAGATACATTAGCGTTTGTGCATCCCGATGCAAAAATTGGTAAAAATGTCACCATAGGCCCATGGAGTTATGTGGGCGCGGGTGTCGAGATTGGCGACGATTGTTGGTTAAGCTCCCACGTGGTGGTGAAGGGGCCAACGGTGATAGGTAAAGGCAACCGTATTTTTCAATTCGCCTCTGTGGGTGAAGAATGCCAAGATAAAAAATACGCAGGTGAGCCTACACGCCTTATCATTGGCGATAACAATGTTATCCGTGAGCATGTCACTATTCACCGTGGAACCGTTCAAGACAATAGCGAAACCCGTATTGGTTCAAACAACCTGTTTATGAACTACGTGCACATTGCCCACGACTGTGTGGTCGGTAATAACGTGATTATGGCGAACAATGCGTCTATCGCAGGCCATGTGCATGTGGGTGACTGGGCGATTTTAGGTGGCATGACTGGCGTTCACCAGTTTGTGCATATCGGTGCCCATGCCTTTACTGCGGGATGTTCGTTATTATTACAAGATGTGCCACCCTTTGTGATGGCTGCGGGACAACCAGCTATCCCTCGCGGCTTAAACAGCGAAGGTATGAAGCGCCGAGGTTTCTCTAAGGAAACTCAATTAGCGGTGCGCCGCGCTTATAAAACCTTATATCGTAGCAGCCTGACGGTTGAAGAAGCGGTTGAGGCACTTGCCGAAGATGCACAAAATGACGCGCAAGTTAAGTTGCTCGTTGAGTTTGTCAAATCTTCGGGTCGCGGCATTATTCGTTAGCGGCATGATGCGTTAAGAGTTTCGACTCTAGACTATGCCATTCATAGGCACTGCTCGTGACATTCTGCGTTAGAAAATGCCATGGCAGAGGTTATCGCTGCGGTGCCATTCACTTGTCAGATATGATTGGTTTATGAGCAAAAAATCTCAATTAGTGTTTGCAATGGTCGCCGGAGAACTCTCCGGCGATATTTTAGGTGCGGGTTTGATGGCCGCGCTGCAAAAAGCACATCCCAATGCCCGTTTTGTTGGTATTGGTGGACCTCGTATGGAAGCCTTAGGCTTCGAATCCCTGTTCGCGATGGAAGAATTAGCCGTGATGGGGATAGTTGAAGTGCTATCGCGTCTGCCACGCCTGCTCCATGTCCGAGCTTCGTTAATTAAGTCCATCACCGAGCTTAAGCCTGATTGCTTTATCGGTATTGATGCGCCGGATTTCAATATTGGTCTCGAGCTTAAATTAAAGGCTCAGGGGATTAAAACCGTTCACTATGTGAGTCCTTCGGTGTGGGCATGGCGGCCTAAGCGGATCTTTAAAATCGCCAAGGCCACTAATATGGTGCTGTCATTATTGCCCTTCGAGAAAGCCTTCTACGATAAGCATCAAGTGCCTTGTACCTTTGTCGGTCATACTTTAGCCGACGACATTCCGCTTGAGAGTGATAAAGCAAGTGCGCGTCAATTGCTGGAGTTAGATCCTGAGGCTGAATATCTCGCGATTTTACCTGGTTCGCGCGGCGGTGAGCTAAAGCAATTGGCTGAGCCCTTTGTGAAGGCGGCGCTACTTATCAAGCAGCAATTTCCCGATATTCGCTTTGTGACGCCTTTAGTGAATCAACAGCGCCGTGAGCAGTTTGAACAAGCGTTAAAAGATTATGCGCCGGATTTAGAAATTCACATGGTGGAAGGCAAGTCACGCGAAGTGATGGCCGCTGCCGATGGTATTTTACTCGCCTCGGGTACAGCGACGTTAGAGGCCATGCTGATTAAACGCCCAATGGTGGTGGCGTACCGCGTGAGTCCACTGACCTATCGTATTGCCAAGAGCATGATGCAGGTGAATCGTTTCTCGCTGCCAAATTTATTAGCGGGGCGAGATGTGGTACCAGAGCTCATTCAGCATGATTGCACGCCAGAGAAAATAGCTGCCGCGGTTGGCGTTGAACTTAACCGCGACTTTGCACCAATCAAAGCCGAGTTTGAACGTTTGCATCAACTGCTGCGTTGCGATGCCAGCCAGAAGGCGGCCGAGGCGGTTTTGGCTCTGGTTGATGTTAAGGATATGAACTAATGGCGGTATTTATGACGCTGAACGACACTGATATCGCTGCTTTTGCATCGGTGTTAGTGGCTGGTGTCGATGAGGTTGGTCGTGGTCCCCTCGTTGGCGATGTTGTCACCGCTGCGGTGATCCTCGATCCTAATCGACCTATTTTGGGCTTAAATGACTCTAAAAAGCTCAGCGAGAAGCGCCGCGAGGCATTATTCGATGAGATTTGTGAAAAAGCCTTAAGCTTTCATGTGGGGCGGGCAAGTCCTGCGGAAATTGATGAGCTGAATATCCTGCATGCCACTATGCTTGCCATGCAGCGCGCGGTGGCAGGGCTTGCACGTGCGCCCGAGTTAGTTTTAGTCGATGGTAATCGCAGTCCGGTGTTTACTCACCAAGGGCTGTCTTTGGCGAGCCATAGCATAGTCAAGGGGGATGGCATGATTGCCAGCATCAGTGCAGCCTCGATTATTGCCAAAGTGACCCGCGATCGGGAGATGGATGCCCTCGATGCCGCTTATCCACAGTATGGATTTGCTAAGCATAAGGGCTATCCAACTAAGGCGCATTTTGACGCCATCGCCGAGCATGGTGTGTTCGATCAATATCGTAAAAGTTTCAAACCCGTCAAGGCATTACTGGAGCGTTAACACCGATTGGGTGTTTTCACTTCAGCTTGAGAGCAAAGTCACTAGCCCAAGAGCGGTGACTTTGCTAGTCTGCTTTTTTAGTGATTGTTAACCTGCTATTCAAAGATAATTCTAATTATGTCCGATCCTCGTTTTGTGCATCTGCGTGTCCACAGTGACTTTTCTATGTCCGATGGTGTGGCTAAGGTCAAGCCAATCCTTGCTCAAGTTGAAGCGCATGGGATGGCGGCGGTGGCTTTAACAGATCAAAATAACTTCTGTGGTCTAGTGAAGTTTTACGGCGGTTGCCATGGCGCAGGGATCAAGCCGATTATTGGCGCGGACTTTTGGATGCAAGTGCCAGGTTTTGAGGGTGAGTTTTGCGCCTTAACCATTATTGCGATGAATAATGAGGGCTATCAAAACCTCACCCAAATCATCAGCCAAGCCTATTTACGCGGGCATGTTCAAGGTCGCGTAGTGATTGACCAAGAGTGGTTGGTCACATATAACCAAGGCATTTTGCTGCTGTCTGGTGGCAAAGAAGGGGATGTGGGTAAGGCGCTGCTGAAGGGCAACAATACTCAGGTTGAGTCGTTATGCGAGTTCTATCAGCAGCATTTTGAGGGACGTTATTTCCTTGAGTTGTTACGCACGGGACGCCCCGATGAAGAGCGTTATCTGCACATGGCGGTGGGATTAGCGCAGGAAAAGGGTATTCCTGTGGTGGCTACAAATCAGGTGGTATTTTTAAAGCCAGAGGACTTCGAAGCCCATGAAATACGGGTCGCGATTCACGATGGTTTTACGCTCGCCGATCCACGCCGTCCTAAAAAGTACAGTGAGCAGCAGTACCTTCGCAGTGAAGAGGAAATGTGTGAACTGTTTGCTGACATCCCCGCAGCCCTTGCCAATACCGTTGAAATTGCTAAGCGTTGTAACGTCACTATTCGTTTAAACGAATACTTCTTACCTAACTTCCCCACCGGCGATATGTCGATTGAGGATTATTTGGTTGATCGCTCTAAGAAGGGGCTCGAAGAGCGCCTAGCCTTCTTATTTCCCGACCCACAAGTGCGTGCCGAGCGTCGCGGTGAGTACGATGAGCGCCTCGACATCGAGCTTCAAGTGATTAACCAAATGGGCTTTCCTGGTTACTTCCTTATCGTGATGGAGTTTATCCAGTGGGGGAAGGACAACGGGATTCCCGTTGGTCCTGGCCGTGGTTCGGGCGCGGGTTCGCTTGTGGCCTATGCCCTTAAGATTACCGACTTAGACCCCCTCGAATTTGACCTGCTGTTCGAACGTTTCTTGAACCCAGAACGGGTGTCGATGCCCGACTTCGACGTTGACTTCTGTATGGATCGACGCGACGAGGTCATTGACCACGTGGCTGAGTTGTACGGCCGTGAAGCGGTATCGCAGATTATTACTTTCGGTACCATGGCGGCTAAGGCGGTTATCCGAGACGTCGGCCGTGTGCTGGGCCATCCCTATGGCTTTGTCGACCGCATTTCAAAGCTTATCCCACCCGAGCCTGGGATGACACTGGCCAAAGCTTTTGAAGTGGAACCGGCATTGCAGGAATCCTACGATGCCGATGAAGATGTCAAAGATCTTATCGACATGTGCCGCAAACTCGAGGGCGTCACTCGAAACGCGGGTAAGCACGCGGGGGGCGTGGTGATTGCGCCCACCAAGATCACCGACTTTTCGCCGCTTTACTGCGACGCCGAAGGTAAAAACCCGGTAACCCAGTTCGATAAGAACGACGTGGAAACCGCAGGGTTAGTTAAGTTCGACTTCTTGGGGTTAAGAACGCTCACTATCGTCGATTGGGCGCTAGAGATGATCAACAAGGTGGAGGTTAAAAATGGCCGTCCACCAATACGCATTGAAGCGATTCCGCTAGACGACCCAGCCTCGTTTAGATTGCTGCAACGTTATGAAACCACTGCGGTATTCCAGCTCGAATCCCGTGGTATGAAGGATTTGATTAAACGTCTACAGCCCGATTGCTTCGAAGATATGATCGCTCTGGTGGCATTGTTTCGCCCAGGGCCGTTGCAATCGGGCATGGTGGATAACTTTATCGAGCGTAAGCATGGCCGTGAAGAGGTGTCTTACCCCGATTCTCAATACCAGCATGAATCCTTAAAAGAACTGCTTTCGCCCACCTACGGCATTATTTTGTACCAAGAGCAGGTGATGCAGATTGCGCAGGTATTGTCAGGTTATACCTTAGGCGGCGCTGACATGTTACGCCGTGCTATGGGTAAGAAAAAGCCTGAGGAGATGGCCAAACAGCGGAGTGTTTTTAAAGAGGGCGCGATTAAAAACGGTGTCGACGGCGAGCTGTCGATGAAAATCTTCGACCTTGTGGAAAAGTTCGCTGGTTACGGTTTTAACAAGTCTCACTCTGCGGCCTATGCGTTAGTTTCCTATCAAACGCTGTGGTTGAAGACCCATTTTCCATCGCAATTTATGGCGGCTGTAATGTCTGCCGATATGGATAACACCGATAAAATTGTGACCTTAGTGGATGAATGCGAGCGGATGGGGCTCACCATCATTCCGCCGGATGTGAATAAGGGATTATTTAAGTTTACCGTTGATGATGATCTGCGGATTGTCTACGGCATTGGTGCGATCAAAGGCGTGGGTGAGGGGCCAGTTGAGTCAATTTTAGAGGCGCGTAAAGATGGTCCCTTTGTTGATTTATTCGATTTCTGTGCCCGTATCGACTTAAAAAAGCTCAATAAACGGGTTATTGAAAAGCTTATCTGTGCGGGAGCGTTAGATTCCCTCGGACCGCACCGCGCGTCGATGATGGCAACCTTACCCGAGGCCATTAGCGCAGCAGACCAACATGCGAAGGCTGAGGCTATTGGTCAGCATGATATGTTTGGTTTGCTCAATAGTGATCCTGAGGATAGCAAGCAACAGTTTGTGGAATGTACCCCATGGCCGGACAAAATTTGGCTTGAGGGCGAGCGCGAAACATTAGGGTTGTATTTAACTGGGCACCCAATAAATCAATACCTTAAAGAGCTTAAGCATTACACCTCTGGGCGCTTGAAGGATGTGCATCCTACCGAACGGGGTAAAACCGTTAAGGCTGCGGGCCTCGTCGTGGCGACCCGGGTGATGCTCACTAAACGCGGCTCGAAAATGGGCTTACTGACCTTAGATGATAAGAGCGCTCGGCTTGAGGTGATGCTATTTACTGAAGCCTTTGAGAAGTTTAATCACCTGCTGGAAAAGGACCGGATCCTGATCTGCGAAGGTGAGGTGAGTTTTGATGATTTTGCCGGTGGAAACCGGATGACGGCGCGCAATATCATCGATATCAGTGAGGCGCGTAGCCATTTTGCCAGTGCATTGGAAATCGATTTAGAGGCATCGCAGCTGACCCCAAATATGCTCGAGGGCATTGAGCAGGCAATCAGTCCATGGCGTAATGGCGCAGTGCCAGTGCTAATTAACTACAGCCAAGCTCAAGCCAAGGGGCAGTTTAGATTGGCCGAAATCTGGCGAGTTAACCCAAGTGATGAGTTGGTCTTTGCCTTGGAAAGTTTACTCGGCCCGAACAAAGTGCGGATTGTATTTCCATCGTAATATCTGTCTTAAGTCGAACCAAGCTTAGGTTTCTGTTGTTTTTGAGTGGGGAAGAGGATGGCTGCGCAGGATTTGAGTGTTCATATAGCGCGATTTTTAGATAGCTTACCCTTTCAAGCGGGGAGCAAGTTAGTCCTCGCTTACAGTGGCGGAGTCGATTCTGAAGTGCTCGCCTACGGCTTAAGTGAATATGCTAAACAGCGTCCTGATTTACGCTATCAATTGATTTATGTACACCATGGCTTGAGCCCCAATGCCGATGCTTGGGCCAAGCATTGTCAAGAACGCGCGGCCCTGTATGGTTTACCTGTGACGGTAGAACGGGTTCAGCTCGAGCTTGGTCCTCGGGTGAGCGTTGAGGCTGCAGCGCGAAAAGTGCGTTATCAGGCGATTTTAGCGCATCTTAATCCGCAGGATATCTTACTAACCGCTCACCATGAAGATGACCAACTCGAGACAATTCTGTTAGCCCTAAAACGCGGTCAAGGCCCTAAGGGATTAGCCGCCATGGGGCACATTCAGCCACTCTCATTAGCAGGCAAAGGATCGTGCTTACAAGTGCGTCCTTTGCTTGATATTAGCCGCGAGATGATTGAAGCCTTTGCCAAAGCGCAACATTTAGTCCATATCGATGATGAGAGTAATCAAGATGATAAGTACGATCGTAACTTTCTTCGCCTCGAGATTATCCCACGCCTAAAAGGGCGCTGGCCAAGTATCGCCACAACTGCCAGTCGCAGTGCCCAGCTTTGTGCCGAGCAGCAAGCCATAGTAGAAACTGAGGTCAGTGAGCGTTTACCTAAGCTGTTAACCAAGGCGCCTGTAATTGGGCAAACTGTCCTTAAGCTGACGGAGTTAGCATCGCAACCGATTGAATGGCAAGGGATACTGCTGCGGGGCTTTATTGAGTCCCAAGGATTTTTACTGCCATCCTACGTGCAGTTGCAGCAAATGTTGCAGCAATTAATCCACGCTAAAGAGGATGCTAAGGTCCATATCCGCATTAATGACTGTGTACTGCGCCGCTTTGCCGGGATGCTTTATCTGGATAGTGGAGAAACCCTATCTACTGCGCCCCACATTACAGCGCGCGACCTACATCAAGAGATTCTGACCTTATTGACTCAAGCATCAGCAATGGTTGAAGACAAGATTGCGCCATTTGCGTTGGTTACAACAGGCCCTCGGCTGCGTTTACCTAACGCCGATGAAGTGGTGAGTCTACGTTATGGCTTGCCTGGGCAATTTCGCTGTCAGCCGCATTTTCGCGATAAGGGACGCGAGCTGAAAAAGTTATGGCAAGAATGCGCTGTGCCGCCATGGTTACGTACTGATGTAGGATTCGTGTTCTACAACGATAAGCTGGTGATGGCCTTTGGTCTCTGGGTCGAAAAGGCATTTTGTGCCCAAGGGGATGATATCGGGCTTAAGTTTGATGGGAATGCGATCGGATAGCAAAGTCTATTTGCCATGCTTTATCGCCAGTGGGCAGCATCCATGCTCGATTAAGACAGTTGGGCTGGGCTTAACTTGTAGCAATTACGCCCCGAGGCTTTGGCTTGATACAAAGTTTTATCAGCCTGCTCATAGAGTTGTTCGGCTTCCATCGTGTCGCTCGCCTCAGCCGCCCCAAGGCTACTGCTCACGCCAAATTGATGGAAGCTAGTATTGGCATTGGTTGCAGTGACGATACGCTCACACAGTAAACCCGCTGCATGAATATTACCTTGTACTATGACCACAAACTCATCGCCGCCGATGCGGAAAGCCTGATCTGTACTACGGATACTGCTACGGATAATGTCACCAAACTCCTTCAAAATATAGTCACCGCATTTGTGACCATACTTATCGTTAAGCTGCTTAAAATTATCCAAATCCAACACAATAAGTGACACCGTTCCCTGTTTTCTGTGAGCCCTGGCCACCGCGTTTTTCAGGCTTTGGCTGTAATAGTGACGATTTCCAAGACCCGTTAGGGAGTCAAACATCGCCTGCATCGACATTTCTTGGTACTGCATGGCATTCAGCAATGGTTGTAACAAGAGCGGCTCTATTTCTTGCAAGCTGATGCTCTGTGAGGGCGTTAGCGGCGTTAACAGTTGATACTGCAATGTAACTGGTGTCCCGCCGCAAATGATCTGCCGTTTAAGGCTAATCCCATAACGTTTACCCCAGCTTAATTTATATTGCTCAGATTGTAGTCGAACCCCTTGTATAGGCAGATGTTGTCCCAGCACTTTGCCGTAGCAGGCAAAGACTGTCCGCGGATCTAAACTAGCATGCAGTTGCTGGATAACTTGCACCAGATCCAACGGCGCGGATGTCGGGCTATATGCCTCTGTTTGATAGTTATATTCATCGGGATATAACGTGGTCGCTAAGCCAAAGTCCATTATGATTACCCCAGCAAATGAAATGGCGATAAAAACTGTTACCTTAGTTAAGCAATATGTGTGCCGTTATATTTGCCAATTAAATTTGTCTTTACTTGTCACTCAGTTAAGCTTAAAGCTCATCGTTATAATTTTTAACATGCCAGTAATTTGACAGGAGCTAGTGCGTCTATGGAACATGGTTTCTTGATTCAAATTCTGTTGATGTTAGTCATTGCGATCGTTGCGATTGCGCTACTTAGGCGTATCGGTTTGCCAGCTATTTTGGCGTATTTGTTAACAGGAGTACTTAGTGGGCCGAGTGGCTTTCATTGGTTTACTCAGCAGCAAATGCAGTCTGTCGCCGAGCTTGGGGTAGTGCTGTTGATGTTTACCCTAGGGCTTGAGTTTTCGGTACCCCGCTTATGGGCGATGCGCAGAACCGTGTTTGGTTTAGGCAGTGCCCAGGTGCTCGTCACCACTGTCTTGACTATGCTAGTGGCGTTAGCCTGTGGGTTGAATTGGATTGAATCACTCGTTATCGGCGCTGCAATTGCGCTTTCATCTACCGCCATAGTGCTTAAACTGCTCAATGAGCAGGGCTGGCTGAGGCGTCGTCATGGCGAATTATCTGTCAGTGTATTGTTATTTCAGGATTTAGCGGTAGTGCCGCTGCTGATTCTACTGCCATTACTCGGACAGAGTGATGAACCCTTAATGTTAGCCTCTATCGCTTGGGCGTTACTCAAGGGGATTCTCGCCTTCTTTTTCTTAATGGCTTTGGGGAAGTGGGCTTTACCCAGGCTGTTTGATGAGGTGGCAAGGTCGCGCTCAAATGAACTCTTTGTTCTTTCAACATTAGTGGTCGCCTTGGTCACGGGCGCATTTACCCAGTGGTTAGGATTATCGATGGCCTTAGGGGCATTTATGGCGGGGATGCTGCTTGGTGAGAGTCAATATCGTCGTCAGCTCGAGGCGGATATTCGCCCCTTTCGCGATCTATTAATGGGGCTGTTTTTTATTTCTATCGGCATGATGCTGGATTTTGGATTGGTTATTCAGTTTTGGTGGCAAATTCTATTGGTTCTGCTCGCAGTTGTGTTTGGTAAGGCACTTATTATCCATGGATTATTACGTTTAGTGGGCGAGCCCTTTAGGATTGCGATTAGCACGGCTTTAAGCTTGGCGCAGGTGGGGGAATTTAGTTTTGTGGTACTCGCGCTCGCCGTTAGCTATGGGTTACTGAGTAATGAGACCAGTACTATGCTGGTGATGGTGGCGGTATTATCGATGAGTATCGCTCCTTGGTTGGTGCGTCACAGTGTGGATATTGCAAAGTGGTTATTAGGGATCCGCCAGTCAGCGCATGTAGACGATGTGGTTCCTGTGATAAGCGACGACCATGATTTAGTGGTGATTTTGGGGTATGGGCGCGTAGGGCAAACCATTGCGCGTTTTTTAAAGACCGAAGCCGTGCCTTATGTGGTGCTCGATCTTGATCCCACAAGGGTTTCTGAGGCGCGTCGAGCTGGGGAGCCAATTTACTTTGGTGATGTGTGTAAGCGGGCCATTCTCAAACAGATTGGTATTAAGCATGCCAAAATGATAGTGATCACCTTTAGCGAATCCCGCAGTTTAGAAGACGCCTTACCCTTATGCCGGCAACTGGCTCCTGAAGCTAACATTTTGGTCAGAACCCGCGATGACAGCGAGTTAGACTTATTGCAAAAGGCGGGAGCCAATCAAGTCATCCCAGAAACCTTAGAAGGAAGTTTGATGTTAGTTTCGCAGGTTTTGCATCAATGCGGAGTGCCATTAGCGCGGATCCTCAAGCGGTTAGAGTCGGAGCGGCGTAATCATTATCAATTTTTACATGGCTTTTTCTCGGGTACAGAGACGGATTTCACTTTAGAATCTTTGCATGCAGTGCTGCTGCACCGCGGTGCAAATGCCGTTGGTAAGCAAGTGGCGGATATTGATTGGGAATCACTGCGGGTAGAGTTGAGGGCTATACGTCGTAATGGTCAAGAAATTGAGCATCCTGCATCGGATTGGGTATTTCGAGCGGGGGATATTCTCCTCATCGTCGGCAAACCGAGAAGAGTAGAAAATGCAGAAGCGAAATTACTGCAGGGCTAGTTGGTTTAATGAGAACATCAATCAATAGGATAAAACGCACCAATAAAAAATGCCGACACTGAGTCGGCATTTTGTCTGTAAACTTGTTGTTAATTAATCCCTTGCGGGAAGTTAATTACAGAACAACAACGTTCGCAGCTTGAGGACCTTTTTGGCCTTGTTCGACTTCGTAAGAAACCTTTTGACCTTCAGCAAGGGTTTTAAAGCCATCAGATACGATTGCGCGGAAGTGAACGAATGCGTCAGCGCCACCATTATCAGGGGAAATAAAACCAAAACCTTTGTCTTCGTTAAACCATTTTACTACACCAGTAGTTTTAGACATGAATGTCTCCAAAATTTTCAAAAAAATAATTCGCAACAATGCGTGAAATTAGCCAGAAATAGAATTATTTACATTGATGATAAGTTATGAGTGGAAAGCTTCATGACAGCAAACAAATACCGGGTGCAGCGAAGGTTTTCAAATACATAATATTGCTTATAAATAGGTCTGACTCACAGGCCAGGACGCAGAATAGCATACTCCCACTTTTTGTATAGCTTTATTTTTAACTAGGGCATATCTATAAGGGGTTTTTAGTTCGAATATTTGATGGGGATAATTTTTTATTGTTTTTATTCATATGGATAGTGTTTGATTGTGTCACTGAAGCCTGATTGAAATAATTATTCCTGTAAGTTTACTCGCACTATAAAAAGTGGTGCTAAATATTTAGAAGGTGGCTTATTTATTTGTCACTTTTCGTTACGTTATTAAATTGTTGCTTATTTGTGGTGGTGGTATTGTTTTCCATATTGGGAAGTTTTCCCATCTAACTTTGACAATAATGACCTGTGGAGCATCAATATTGAAAACGGTATTAAAACGCATTGGGCTTGGCATTTTAGCCCTAGTGCTATTGTTGATGGCAGTTGCCGCCCATGAATGGTTTGCCAAAAAGCCATTTTTCTTTCGCGCATTTTTAGATAGAAGCGTCGTAAAAATGGCCTTTGAAAGTCCTGAGACGTTAACATCCTTAGGATTTTTAGAATCTGTTGGGATTACGGGGCATAACGCCCTGCTCGACGATGATAGCCCTGAAGCCATGGACAAAACCTTTACTCAAGTCCGTGCGTTAAGAGACACATTACTGAGTTACCAAGACGCTGATCTCGATGATAATCAGCGTATTTCGAAGGATATTGCATTGTATCTGGCGGATTTTGCCCTCGCGGCCGAACCCTATCGCTATCATAACTATCCGGTGAATCAGTTGTTTGGTGTGCAAAATGGTTACCCAAGCTTTATGCAGGCGCAGCATCAAATCCATTCGGTTGATGATGCTGAAAATTACCTCTCGCGCTTAATTGCGGTGAAGACTAAGTTTGGACAAACCTTAGAAGGGCTCAAACTTCGAGAAGCTAAGGGCATTATTCCGCCTAAGTTTGTGATTGAGCGGGTGCTTACTGAAATGAATGACTTTATCAGTGCGCCAGTTGAAGACAATATTCTCTACAGCTCCTTTAAAACCAAATTAGCAGAAACTCAGATTAGCAGCGATGAACAGGCGCGTTTGCTTGCCACGGCAAAAACCAATATCGAATCTTACGTGCAGCCAGCGTATCGACTCTTTATTGATTATTTTACAGAGTTACAGACCAAAGCGGGCACCGATGATGGTTATTGGGCGCTGCCTAATGGGAATGTGGCTTATGAACAGTTGCTGAAGTTTTTTACCACGACAAATTACACCGCCGATGAGATCCATGCTAAAGGATTGGCTGAGGTGAGCCGTATCCAAGGTGAAATCATGACCATCTTGTCTGCACAAGGGTACGATACAAGCCAAGGATTTTCGGTGGCGATTGAGGCCTTGGCCGCCGATCCTAAATTTTACTATGAAGACACCGATGCTGGCAGAGCGCAGATCCTAGTGGATTATCAAAAAATCCTCGACGAGATCAATGCCGGACTCGACAACGCATTTCGTATCCGTCCAAAGGCGGGAATGGAAGTGGTGCGTATTCCTGAATTTAAAGAGAAAACGGCTCCTGGCGCTTATTATCAGCAACCGGCGATTGACGGCAGCCGCCCAGGACGTTTTTATGCCAACCTCTTTGATATCAAAGCAACACCTAAATACGGCATGCGTACCTTAGCCTACCATGAGGGGATCCCTGGACATCATTTTCAGGTTGCAGTTGCAATGGAACTTGAAGGGCAACCACTTATTCGTAAGATGGCACCTTTTACCGCTTATATTGAAGGCTGGGCACTTTATAGTGAGCGTTTAGCTTGGGAACTCGGTTTCCAACAAGATCCCTTCGATAATATTGGTCGCTTGCAGGCGGAGTTGTTTAGAGCTGTGCGCCTTGTTGTTGATACAGGTATTCACCATAGTCGTTGGACGCGGGAACAAGCCATTGACTATATGAAGAAAAATACTGGAATGTCAGATCGCGATGTAACCGCTGAAATTGAGCGTTATATTGTGATGCCCGGCCAAGCGACAGCCTATAAGGTGGGGATGATGAAGATCCTCGAACTGCGGGAAAAGTCGAAACAAGCTCTTGGGGATAAGTTTGACTTGCGGGATTTTCACGATGTGCTGCTTAAAAATGGCGCTGTTCCCTTAGATATTTTAGAAAAATTGGTTGATCGCTATATTGCTGATAAGCGTCGTCAAGCCTAAGTTGAGGTGACTTTAGTTGGCACATCCCCGCAGGAATGGTCTGCGGGGATATATCCCGCTCACGTAAGTGATTCGTCTTCTGGCTTTCCCCACCCGGTTTCAATACAATTCCCCCTTACACGTTGATAAATGCCTTTGACAATCGTGGTTTATTGTCCGTAAAGGGATTTTTGAGTTTCAAGGTTTTGCTGATGAATCGCTTTCCCCCCCAAGAGCCCATTCAATTGACTCAAACGGCAATTGAGTCCTTATTCACGCCGCCGACGTTGATGCGTGCCCGTGATTATGTGATGCAGGGGAAGGTGTTAAGCGCAAAAGCCAATGCCGATTTTCGCCATATTGAAGGCTCGGTAGCGGGCAGTGAAACCTCGCCCTATCGTCAAGATATACGTTTAGTCAGCGTCAATCATAAGCTCATCATGAACGGTTTTTGCTCTTGTCCCGCCACGGGACATTGCAAGCATATGGCTGCGGTACTGTATAGCTTGCTCACCGATAAAACGGTTGAGGATCAACGCATCGCCCAATGGTTACATCTACTCGATGATGCCGATGATCCTCGTTTGAATGATGTTGAGTCCCTCTACGATGATCGGGTGCTGTATATCCTCTCAAAGGACGATAATGGGGTGTTTATCGAGCTTAGGCGCGGCAAGGTTGGGAAGAAGGGCGGTTATAACAAGGGTTCCAAAATTGCACTCTCGGATGTGCAATATTATATGCCTGCATGGATTGGTGCCGAGGATGTGCTGATCATCAATCTGATAATGTCTACGAGGCGCCATGGTGCATCGCGGCTCTATCTTAAGGCGCAGTTAGGTGCGGTTGCGCTCGAGAAAATGCTCGCGACCGAACGTTGTTTTTGGGAGGAAAGTCGCCTCGCATTGACCGCGGGCGATGCCATTACGCCACAGTTTATTTGGCAGGATATTGATAGTGAACACAAGCAAATGCGCCTTGTTTTGCCCAAGCGAGATAATTGGGAGCTTGTGCCAACCGAGCCTGCGTATTATATCGAACTCGATTACTTTCAAATTGGTCTTATCGACACTGATATCAGTATTGAAAAATTGCGCCTACTCAGCCAAATGCCACCCGTGCCTCGCACGCAGGTTGAGGTGGTGAGTCATAAACTGATTAAACATTTTTCAGCGCGTACAGTGCCGCTACCAAGTGCCATCAATTTTGTCGAACTGAGAGATAAGTTACAGCTTCGTTTGACGCTTAAGGTCGTCCCCGCAGCCACAATGCCACCTGGCAGTACTCAGTCAGCAGCAATGGGGACTGGCATCGCCCAGCCGTATCTGGCGCTGGAGTTTGTTTACGGGGATCTCGTCTTAAGTGGCAATGCCGCCAAAGAAGCATTAACTCTAGTGACTCAAGGCGGCACCACCTATCAAATTAACCGCGCGCTTGAAGAAGAGCAGCAAGCCATGTCCAAGCTGCAAACCCTTGGCTTTAGCCGCTTTTCCTTGGAGGGCACAGCAAATGGGGCGTTTCTCTGGAGCTTAGGTCACTTGCCTGATGCGATTCGGGAATGGCTAGCGTTTATCGATGAAGAAGTCCCAAGATTACAAACTCAAGGCATAGAGGTGGGATTTGCCCCAGAGTTTAGCCTTAAGGTAGTCGACACGCCGTTAACCGTTGAGCTGGATGACAGTAAAGAGGGCTGGTTTTCGCTGTCTTTGCATGCGGATATCAATGGTCAGCGGTTACCCATGTTGCCGCTGGTGGCCACTTGGCTTAAACAACATGGTGAGCCCGCCGATGATGCAGAGCTATTGCTACCTAGCCCAAACGGTGACTGGCTTAAAATTAAAGCCAGTGTTATCAAACCCTTGATGAGCATTATTTTAGAGCTGTTTGAACAGCACCGCGGCAACAGTATCGCCTTACCTAAATATCGGGCACATTTACTCAATGAGTTAGCCCAGAGTGATATCAGCTTGCTCAATGGTGAGCGGGTGCGCCAACTTGCGGCCAAATTAGAACAATTTACTGGTGTTGTTGCGGTTACTGCGCCAACCCAATTACAGGCAGAGCTGCGTCCCTATCAGCAACAGGGCTTAAATTGGTTATGTTTTTTAAAGGAATATCAGCTAGGTGGCATTTTAGCCGACGATATGGGATTGGGTAAAACCATTCAAACTTTGGCGTTCTTGTTGAAGCAAAAACAGCTTAAGTCCGCGGCTGGCCCTCATTTACCCAGTTTAATTATTTGCCCCACCAGTTTGGTCGGGAACTGGGCAAAGGAGGCGGCAAAATTTGCGCCTTCGTTAACACTGGCGGTGATCCATGGCGCACAGCGCGGGCAGCTTTTGGCACGGTTAAGTGAGTTTGATGTGGTTGTTACTACCTATCCGTTAATGGTGAGGGATAACGATTTTTACCAGGCACAACCTTTTGAGCACATAGTGCTTGATGAAGCACAGCAGATTAAAAATGCTCAAGCTAAAGTCAGTCAGATGATTAAAGCACTGCAGGCGCCATTTAAACTCTGCCTTACGGGGACGCCCCTTGAAAATCATTTAGGAGAACTCAAATCCTTAATGGATTTTTGTTTGCCAGGACTCCTTGGGACAACGGCTTATTTTAATAAGGCATTTCGTTATCGGATTGAGCGTTACGGCGATAGCGAGCAGGCAAAAGTGTTAAGTCAACGCATTGCGCCCTTTGTGCTCAGACGAACGAAGGCGGAGGTAGTGACTGAACTTCCGCCTAAAACCGAAATTTATCAAACTCTTGAGCTTGAGAAAGATCAACGCAATCTGTACGAGAGTATTCGCTTAAGTATGGAGAAAAAAATTCGAGAATTGTTTGCAAGCCAAGGCGTGGCGGGCAGCCATATCGAGTTTTTAGACGCGCTGCTCAAATTGCGCCAAGCCTGCTGCGATCCGCGATTAGTAAAACTCGAACAGGCACAAAAAGTTAAAAATAACGCCAAGCTTAACTGGCTTAGCCAAAACTTGCCGGAAATGGTGCAGGAAGGACGCAAAATTTTAATCTTCAGCCAATTTACTAGCATGCTGATTTTGATTGAAGAATTGCTGCAATCCTTAGAGATCGACTACAGCAAACTGACAGGGCAAACTCGGCTACGTCAGGTGCAGATTGATCAATTCCAAGAAGGCGATACGCCAGTGTTTTTAATTAGCTTAAAGGCGGGCGGAACTGGGCTTAATTTGACCGCTGCCGATACGGTTATCCATTACGATCCTTGGTGGAATCCTGCGGCCGAAAGGCAAGCCACTGATAGAGCACACCGTATTGGCCAAGAAAATCCGGTGTTTGTCTATAAGCTTATCGCCGAGGGGACGGTGGAAGAAAAAATCCAAGAGATGCAGCAGCATAAACAAGGTTTAGCCGATAGTATTCTTGAAGGTAAGGGCAGTGGCGCATGGCAAGGTAGTGCCGATGAACTGCTCTCTTTATTCCACTAAGGCATTGTTGCATATCACTGCCTGTGGTCGTTGACTTGGCGACTCTTGTACAAGCAGAGCGGTAACAGATTGATGCTTAAAAATTCTTTTTAAAATGCGAGTTAAAAGACAGAGGTGACCCATGCAGTACCCAGTCGATACCCATACCCATACCGTGGCATCCTCCCATGCCTATAGCACTATCCATGATTATCTTGCGGTGGCAAAACAAAAGGGGCTCCGCCTGTTTGCGACGACAGATCATGGCCCGGCCATGGCGGATGCGCCGCATTTTTGGCATTTTGTGAATTTACGGGTATTGCCGCGCATGGTCGATGGCGTCGGCATTTTACGCGGCATTGAAGCCAATATTAAAAATCGCGACGGTGAAATCGATTACTTTGGCGATTATCTGTCGCAGCTCGATATCGTCTTGGCTGGATTCCATGAACCCGTGTTTGCGCCCTCGGATAAGGCAACCCATACCGAGGCGATGATTAATACGATTAAAAGCGGCAAGGTCGATATTATTACTCACCCAGGAAACCCCGCATATCCCATTGATATTGAAGCAGTCGTCACTGCCGCAGCAGAATATGGTGTAGCACTTGAAATTAATAATTCCTCCTTTGAAGTGTCTCGCAAGGGCAGTGAAGCCAACTGCACCGCGATCGCTAAGGCGGCTAAAGCGTTAGGTGCAACCTTAGTCATGGGGTCTGATTCCCATGTGGCATTTAGCCTTGGTGGATTTGATCGCGCCTTAAGCATTATCGATGCGGTTGATTATCCAAAGGATAAGCTGCTTAATCGCTCGCCCATGGCGCTGTTAGACTTTTTGACTCTGCGTGGGCATCAAACTGTTGCTGATTTTATACCGCTCTTTCGCGATGAAGCAATTTGAGGCGCTTGAGTCAATCAATGCAGGATGTCACTCCCGCGCGACCAACAGTCCTCTTAACTGGCGCGCACAGCCAACTGGCGAAAGCATTAATCCGAACGCATCTCAATGGTGGATTAGCATTTAATCTCCATCCGCTTACGCATGCTGCGTTAGATATCAGCGATAAATACAGTGTGGCTGAGGTGTTTGCGCAGGTTAAGCCCGACTGGGTGATTAACTGCGCGGCCTATAATGCGGTCGATAAGGCTGAGACGGCGGTGGATGAGGCTTATCGCGTCAATAGCCTCGGCCCAGAATTATTGGCAACAGAATGTGCGCTCATTGGCGCGCGGTTAGTACATATTTCCAGTGATTATGTGTTTAGCGGTCTGCTTGCGAGCGTTGAGGCCAATGCCTTAAGTGAATCGGTGACACCTTCGCCATTATCCGTTTATGGCAAGACTAAGCTTGCCGGAGAGCAAGCGGTGCTGCGTATCTTGGGTGAGCGCGCGATTGTTATCCGTACCGCATGGCTTTACGGTGTCGATGGGCATAATTTTGTGAAAACCATGCTGAGGTTGATGGCCGCCACGCCTGATGCTCAGCCGCTCTCAGTGATAAACGATCAAATCGGCTCACCTACATGGGTCTATGCCCTCGCGTCGCTTATCTGGCAACTGATGCTAACGGGTGAGGCGGGGCTATTTCATTATTCAGGGCAGGGGCAATGCAGTTGGTATGAATTTGCTGTTGAAATTCAGCAGCAAGCGTTGGCTCTGAAGTTATTAACGAAAGCCGTGCCTATCATTGCCATTGATAGCCTCAGTTATGCCGCCAAAGCGCTTGAGAAAGGCAATGTACTGGCACAAAGGCCGAGTTACAGCGCGCTTAATAGCGATAAACTGCGACAGACGCTGGATAAGCACCATCTTGTGGCTATGCAATGTCCTGAAGTTTGGCAGGATTGGCGAGTGCAACTTAACTGCATGCTTAATGCTTTTATAACACAAGGCGAAAAATCCTAAACTGATGCCGTTTTTTTGTTACTCACAGGCAAGCGGATTGCCTTTGCCAGTATTCCACTCCTAGTGGTTTATTTTCAAGGCGGTGAATACGAATGCAGCCTAGGGAATGACTCTTTTCAGCGTATCTTGCTTGCCTTAGACTCGACTTATTTAAAATTAAAGCCTGATGCTTAGGACTTAAGCTTTGGTGTTTAAGCCCGCTTAGTCAATTTTGCTTGATTTATGACGAATTTGTTCTTAATTCTCAATGGCTGCCGATGGCATAATGCCGCAAAGCTGATTGAATAAAGGACGACTAAGTGACCGATAACACCACAATTGCGCTGCATTTTTCTAAAGCGGACTTGTTGCGGCTAGTGAATATAGCCCATGCGGCAGGTGATGCCATTATGGCGATTTACGCCCAAGAGCATATTGCTGTTACACAAAAGAGTGATGAGAGTCCTGTAACTGCTGCCGATCTTGCGGCTCATAGGGTGATTGTCAGTCAATTAGCTGAGCAATTTGCGGGCATTGCTGTGATGTCAGAAGAGGCCGCCGATATTCCTTGGGATGAGCGTGAGCAATGGCAGACCTACTGGCTTATCGATCCTTTAGATGGCACGAAGGAATTTATTAAGCGAAATGGCGAGTTTACCGTCAATATTGCGCTTATCCATCAAGGCGAAGCTATTGCAGGTGTGGTTTATGCTCCAGTGTTGAACACGACTTATTATGGGGCGAAACACTTAGGTGCTTGGCGACAGGATGGACAGCAAGAACAGCCGCTTCAGGGCTGTAAGATGCCAAGACAGGTGCCGATAGTGGTGGGCAGTCGTTCGCACTTAAGCCCAGATGTGGCTGATTATTTGAACAATATTGGCCAGCATGAAATGTTAAGCGTAGGAAGCTCGCTGAAGTTTTGTATGCTGGCAGAAGGTAAGGCCGATCTCTATCCAAGATTGGGGCCTACCAGCGAATGGGACACTGCGGCAGCGCAGGCGGTACTTGAAAGCGCAGGCGGAAAAGTCGTGTGTTATGACTCAGGTTTACCCTTAACCTACAATCAAAAACCTGACATATTAAACCCTTATTTTATTGCCACAGCGCCTGGCTGGGCAAAATAACGAGCAATCACAAGCGAGTCTGCGCGGACTCCTTGGCAGAACAATAGCGGAGAAGCTTATTCATGATACGCATGGGCATCGATTTAGGCGGCACAAAAATAGAACTCGTCGCCTTAAATGACGAAGGAAATGAGGTTTTTCGTAAGCGTATCAATACCCCTCGGGATTATCAGGGCACGCTTAACGCGATCGTCGATTTAGTTAATG
The DNA here is from genome assembly GCF_016859145.1 of Shewanella sp. LZH-2. NCBI lineage: Bacteria > Pseudomonadati > Pseudomonadota > Gammaproteobacteria > Alteromonadales > Shewanellaceae > Shewanella > Shewanella sp. LZH-2. The sequence goes on along the minus strand of NZ_CP069350.1, from coordinate 2,987,522 downwards.
AGGCTGAAGCGACCTTAGGTGAAAAAGGCTCTGTTGGCGTGGGGATCCCTGGAGTTATTTCTCCCTATTCAGGATTAGTCAAAAATGCCAACTCGACTTGGATCAACGGTCATCCCTTGGATGTGCATTTAGGGGAGCTGCTCGGCCGTGAAGTGCGGGTTGCTAACGATGCCAACTGTTTTGCGGTATCTGAAGCCGTCGATGGTGCTGCTGCGGGTAAATCTGTGGTGTTTGGAGTGATCATTGGCACGGGCTGCGGCGCGGGTGTTGCCATTAACGGTAAAGTGCATGCGGGTGGTAATGGCATTGGTGGCGAATGGGGCCATAATCCGCTGCCGTGGATGACCAAGGAGGAGTTTAATACTACCCGTTGTTTTTGCGGTAATCCTGATTGTATCGAAACCTTTATTTCAGGCACTGGCTTTGTTCGTGATTACAATGAGGCGCTCAGTCGCGCAGCAAGCGTCCAACGTGTGCCCGCTAAATCTGGTTCAGAGATCATGAGCTTAGTCGACGATGGAGATGAGATAGCTATATTGGCCTTTGACCGCTATATGGATAGACTCGCGCGCTCACTGGCTCATGTGATTAATCTACTTGATCCTGATGCGATTGTGTTAGGTGGCGGCATGTCGAATGTTGAGGCTATTTACCCAAGATTACCTGCATTATTAAGCCATTATGTTGTAGGGCGCGAATGCCGAACACCAGTTGTACAGAATCTTTATGGTTGTTCTTCGGGCGTGCGCGGCGCCGCTTGGTTATGGGAAAAATAACCCAGTAATCTTAAGTTTTCACTCGTGACAACGCATCGCCTCGGCGATGCGTTTTGCTTTCTTTTGATGTTATGATTGCGCTCCTTTGGATTATTGGGCGCTAGCGCATGTTTTGGATTAAGAAAGTTGTCTCTCAGGTAATTATGCCTGTTCCATTTATCCTGTTGTTATTGCTGCTATCTTTGTTTATTTGGCGCAAACCGCGGTTAGCAAAATGGGCGATTGCCAGTGCTTTTACCCTTCTATTGTTATTAAGCAGTCAATTTAGTGTCGATTATCTCGTGAAACCGCTTGAGAACCAATATCCCATTAATTCCACTCCCATTGCGGATACCTGTGTGGTGATGGTGCTGGGCTCTGCTCACTCGGATATTGAAGGTGCTACGGCGGTACAGTCCTTATCGGCTGTGGCATTGGCTAGATTAACGGAAGGGCTTCGGCAGCTTAAGTTAGGTCAAGATTGTAGTTTAGTCGTTAGTGGTTGGGGCGGCGAGCTAACCCAACATCCCCACGCTGAAGTCATGGCCAAGGCAGCGGTTGAACTTGGCATCGATGCGTCACGTATTATTGAATTTCCGCTCGCGCGCGACACCCTTGAAGAAGCGCACTATTTTAAAGAGCGCTTTGGCAATCAGCCTGTGCGATTAGTCACCTCGGCCTCCCATATGCCACGGGCGATGGCCATTTTTAGTGGTAAAGGATTAACCGCAAGTGCGGCGCCGACGGATTTTAGGGCCAGAGACGATTTTTATTGGCGTTTTACTGCGGATAACTTACTCGCCTCGCAACGTGCGCTACATGAATACATTGGCCGTTTATGGCTTTGGGTAAAACAGGAATAAAAATATGGCCTTAGAGTCTGATATTGTCTCGGTTCGTCCACTCTCTAAACGTAATGGTTTGACTTTAACTATTGTAGGTGCCTGTGCCTTTGTGTTGGGCTTTGGCTTGTTTGTTATACTACCTGAGCTATTTGCAGTGGGCTTAGTGTTTTTCAGCTTGGGTGCGATCGCATTGATATTGGGCCTTGCAAAGGTTTTCGAGCCTGACACCACATTGACTATGGATGAGCAGGGGCTGACTTATTTTCATCGCCGCGGCAAAGTGTCGATAAACTGGGATAATATTCAGCGGGTTGACATTCCAAGGGTGACTCAGGGAGTTGATACTATTGAGCTTTCCTATATTGGTATTAAGCTAAAGCAGTTAAATCCGATACTCGATAATATTTCATTACGGCTTGCAGCGGGATTATTGACTGAGCAGCGGCCGTTACTGGTTACCGCCGCATCACAGCAAGAAGATTTAGCGACCTTAGAAACTTATCTTGGTGCTGAATTTAGCCCTTTGGTGGTTGATGGTGACAGATACCGCGGCGTATTGGCGATGTTTGGACATCGCTGCGTGATGCTCAACACTCACCTTGGCTATCATCTTTATATTCCCCATGACAGTTTAGATCGTGAGCCGCGGGAATTTATCAAACTGTTAAGGCAACGCATCGCGCAGAGTTCGACGCAAATCGATGCTACAACAAATTAACACTACTGATAAAAAAGGGGCCCCGATGGGGCCCCAATAAGTTGCAGAGAGGAAGTTTGGGTTGTGCAGGGGGCAACCCAAAGGTACTAGTACTAGTGTGCTACCTCTGCGTGTACCTTATCTATGCCATAAGTTTTACCTTCAGCATGGCAGGTCGCGCATGATTCTACTGGTAGGTTAGGATCAGTCACTGCATCCGCTTCTACAATCGCACCGTTACTTCTAAAGTGAGCTACTGCTGCTGCATCTGAGTGAGCGTGACAGCTGCGGCATGATTCAGCTACTGGGCTAATATAGTAGCTACCCACTTTGATAGAGCGTTTTTCAGAAGTCAAACCACCGTCAGTTGCAAACAGTTTAGCGCCGTCTTTATGACATGCAGAACATGCTGTTTCTGGTGATGGGTAACCGAGCAATTCACCTTTATCGTCACGGAAGATGCCTGTGATAGAGTCAAAGTTACCACTGTGGAAACGGTGGGCAACGGTGAATAGGTCTTTGTTGTTGAAGGTGACGTCTGGATTCACTACTTTGCTTCCATCAGCGCCTTTGTAAACAACCGTTTTGTGACCTGAAGCTCCCGTTGTATCGTTATGACAGTTCATACATTGAGTGAAGGTGTAAGTACCGTGTCTTGTTCCTTTAACATAGTCTAAGGTACCGTGACAGGCATTACATTTGGCTTCTTCAACAGTGATACGAGTTGGGTCAGACATACGAGCAGTGCTGACTGCGCTACCATCTAAGCTGAAGAATTTAACAGGAGAGCTGTTGCCAATTGGGTTAGTTGGCCCAAATTCAAGTCCTGTTGCATTACAGCTTGCTACTGCACCAGCCTTGATACAAACGTTAGCTTCTGAACTGACATACATAGTTCCAACTGCTTGTGCATCTGGAATATCTTTAACAAAAGTCAATACACCACCAGAAAGCGTACCGCTTGCAAGGTTTAAGCTGATAGGTGAAGGTTTAACATCTCGCCACGCATAAACAGTTCCATCGGTAGCAACATTACCCAGCAATAAACCGTTAGCAACTAACTTTCCTGTTGGATTAGTGGTCGCATTATAGGTTGCAAGGCTTGTTCCATCGGCAATGGGTGTACCATTGATGGTCACATTAGCCTTGATGGTTAATGTTTTCATACCTAAGGTGGCTGACGGTGCAACTGCTGCACTTGTAAAGTCCACTTTAAATAAGTTGGCGTATTCAGCGCGTTTACCAACACTATGAACAGCTTCTGGTGTTAGGCTACCACTACCGTGACAAGATTTACATTGAGTGTCGTCGGCTTGAGCTAAACCAAATTCTGAGTGGTTTTCACCAGTTGCGAAGTTGACATTGATATGGCAACCCACGCAAGCCTTAGCGTAGATATTGGTGTTATAACTTGGTGCACCATCGTGACAGGATTTACATTCTTTCAAGTCAGATGGGAAACCAATTTCACCAAAGTATTCTTTGGCTTCACCAGACAGATACGCTGCATTATGTTCACCGGCATGGATACGGTGGATCATTGGAGCAAAATCAAAGACCCAACCTTCAGCAAGTTGTGCATCGCTGGGTACTAGATCTGGGTTATGGCAAGTTACGCAGTTTTTAACGTCTTGATAATTATGGTGAGCTTCGATCTTAGCGATATGGCCATCAGTTTCACCGTGACAGTTTTTACATGCTGCACTCGATACTGTGTCTTTGCCTGATGCGGCTAACTCATCGGTCGCTGGGATAAAATCAACAGGTACTGAAAGTACTTTATCTGCTAAGGCAACGCCTTGGCTATTGGCGATATTGTATGCGCGTAAAAATACTCTGTGTACTGCATTAGGGTTATCATTCGGATTAATGATCGGTGCAGCACCATCGTAAGTCCAAGTGGCAGTGTATGTACCAGGGTTTGCTGTATCTTCAGTTAATTTACAAGCATTCTTAGTACCGTTAAGGCCATTTAGAGTACAAGTTAATGAGCTACCCGCTTTGTTGGCCGTAGCATTGTTTTGCCATTGAATTGGCGCACCAGTGCCTGACGTATTGTCATTTGCCGTTAAAGAGTAGATCGCAATTTTATCGAGTCCCATAAAAGGAACATCTTTGCCTGCGCTCTTTCCGGTTAAGCTGAACTTAACACTGAAACCTTCGCTGCTGGTGACTTTGATATCAGCTGGGCTAAGAGTAAATTTCAGATCGGTTATAGATTCTGCGGTTTTAGCAAAAGAACCAGCGGGTAACCCTGGTGTACCAGGAGTGCCCGGTGTTCCAGGGGTACCTGGTGTTCCGGGCGTGCCGGGTGCACCATCTTGCCCGTCTTCTCCGTCCCCGCAGGCGGTTAAACACAAGGCACTAGTGAGAGCTAGTGCCAGTAGAGATTTATTGTAGTTTTTCATCATCGCGTCCCTTTTTCTTTCTATAAGACTGCGTGTGCAGTGACTCTACTATAGGTCGAACAATCTACTTATAAAGTGGTATTTATAAGTTTGTATCTGATATGTGAACAGTGATTTAACACATCAAAATGGAAATTCTAAAATGTGAAATTAAGTATTTCGCAAATTAGAATCTGGCGGTAAAAGTGAGATGTGGATTGCAGAATGTTATTTTTGTTTTTAACAATTTGTTGAGATTAATTTTCAATTAATTTTACTTAAAGATACTGATGAAACATTTATCAAATGCTTTTTTACAGTGAAAAATAAAACAAAAACAACTATTGAGAATCATAGTGTACAGAGGGAGAATGCGCTGTATTTACTTAAATTTAACATTTGAAGCTTTTGTAAATAGTGGCACAAGCATCCATGCTTTTGGGGATTATTGACTGACTCGCGTATTGAAAGGCGTGAGGGCGGTTAATAATGAACTGACGACAAGTTCACATTGTGTTTGACTGTAGCGTCGATGGCTTCGTGGCTTTTCTACGAGAAAATACTGTGGTGGCATAATCGTTTCATGTAGACGATGTAACTCTGCGATGGGAAGCGGCGCTAGTTTTAATCCCGGCATATGTTTTACGGTATGCATATCAATACTCGAACAAAATGCCACACTTTGCATGGTGAGAAGGTGGGCATACCATTCTTCCCGATCCGTGACTCTTTCAATCGAGGGTAACAACAGCCCTTGGCGCTGACAGAACAGTTCTAGTGGGTCAATTCTGCTGTTAAAGCCCTTCAGTTCAATGCATAGAAATGAATAACGGCATATGTGCTCAAGGCTGATTTCAAGTTGGCTTTCCCAAAGGGAATGATGTTTCGAGGCAACGACATAGACATTTGAAATACAGCCTAAGCGTGTAACACTAAGCTCTTTGGATTCGGTCGGCTCTATTGTGATCCCAAAATCTAATTCACCTGCATGTATCAGTTCCGCACTATTGTCTTGCCACTTGTGTAGTCTTATTTGGCCTAATTCACTTATCACATCGGGTGAGCTGAGCTGTGGTGCTAAGAAACTTAATAATCCATTACTTGCGGCTATATGGAGCGGTAATTCAACGTGACTCGCTGCATTTTGCTGCTGCATTGCAGATTGTTCTAGGTGATAAACCGAATCGGTGAATTGGCAAATAGCGACATACAGACTTTCAGCAAGAGGTGTGGGTTTGAGCCCCTGTTGGCGCCGATAAAATAGTTCATCATTAAAGGTTAACCGTAGCGCATTGAGACAGCGGCTAATTTTGGGAGCCGACACATTTAACGCTTTAGCTGCACTATTTGCATGTCCGTTATCAAAAATACTTTTAAATACAAGTAAGGTGAATACATCAAGTTCGCAGATTTGTTTTAATAATTGAGTGCTCATTTGGTCTCGCCTTGCGATGAGTCTGAGTCTGCAGTCACACAGTTTTGCCTAAGCATATCGATACCATTGATTAAGCAGCAAACCGTATGCACAAAATGCATTGTTGGTGGATTAGGTTAGCAGTTGTCGTACGGCTTAACTGTGATCTCAATCTTTAATTTAACAATTGTTTAACTAACAATGCTAGCCATTGGATTATATGGTGTTTATTTAGGCGATTTTGGGCTGGAGGAGTAATCTAGCGAGCTCATCATCTTCATCAGAGTCGCTCGTAGTTGGTTAGAACAACGACACATCACTCGCGTGACGTAGGCTAGAATTTAGCGGCGCAAATAAAGTTTAATCTCTAAACGTCGACACACCCTCGCTCTTTTATGGGCTGAAATGTGGATTAGTCATTTTGACTCTGCGATAACAATACGTTTGTCGATGTTGCAGAGGGCAGGCTATGTGCGTGGATTGTCTGGTGATCTTCCTTAATCCTTAAACCAATAAACTGGCCGCCTTCATTGACTTGCATTGAAGTACAAGCAACATCACCGTCGACAATCCCATGTGCTTGGATGACTAAGCGCTCGCAAATCAATCGGCCTTTGAAATAACCATCAATAATTAATTCTCGACACTTTACCTCGCAGTGAAGACTTCCCGTTTGCTCAACAATCACATTCGCCTGTGACAGTATTTGACCTTGAACTTCACCACCAATCAACACATCGCCAGCAAATTCAATATTGCCAGTCAGCCTAGTGCCTTTAGCAATAAAACTGAGCGCGGGGGACGATTTGCGGGTAAACAGGAGATTTTTGCCAAACATGGTGATGAGAAACCTAATACATTGGGAATGAAATACTAACGTAAATACAGGGACAAGCCTAGGGCGCTCAATGGCTATTCTGCTTGCTTAATACTAATCGCTTGATTTGGGCACGGAGCGACACAGGCGCCACAACCCGTACATAGGCTCGTATCAATTTTAGGCATAGGCGCTTTGCCTACACTTAGGGTGAAACTGATGGCGCGGGGCTCACAAGCATCCTTACAACTTTGGCACCAAATACCTTGAAAGGTTAAGCAGTTATTTTGAATCTCCGCGATGTGTTGCCATGGCGTTTGGGTCAAATCAAACAACTTTTGCTCAGGACAGACAGTGGCGCATTGAGTACAAAAAGTGCATTCATTGTCCTTAAACGAGACTTCAGGAAAGCCGCCATCCCCTTTGAAAATTATCTTAGTTTCACAGGCGGTGATACAGGCTGAGCAGCGAGTACAGATATCGGTAAATTCTACCCCCTCGCGCACCCAAGGCGGCCTAATCGCCAAGGACTTTCGGCGACTAAAAAGACTACGGCGACTGTGATTAATGCTTTCTGTCATAGGTGTTTAATGGATAACAATCTTTATTAATCGAGAAGAAAAATGGCTTGGGAATTACCACAAGCCATTTAGATGATTAGCTTTTATAACCATTGGGATTGGTTGATTGCCAATGCCAACTGCTATTTGCCATATCCTCAAGACTATGGGTCGCCTGCCAGCCCAAATCGGTTCTAGCATGCTCTGGGTTTGCATAACAGGCGGCAATATCTCCAGGGCGGCGTGGTGCAATCTGATAGGCAATCGATTTACCACAGGCCTTCTCGAAGGCTTTAACCATATCGAGCACGCTGTAACCTTGGCCTGTACCTAGATTGTAGGTGACAAGCCCTGGTTTTGTGGCGAGTTTCTCAAGGGCTTTAAGGTGACCAATGGCTAAATCCACCACATGGATATAATCACGAACGCCAGTACCATCATGGGTTGGGTAATCATTGCCGAACACACTGAGGGCCTCGCGTTTACCCACGGCGACTTGGGCGATAAATGGCATCAAGTTATTCGGAATATCGTTAGGATCTTCGCCAATCAAACCACTGGCATGGGCACCAACGGGATTAAAGTAACGTAAACGGGCGATATTCCAACTTGGGTCGCTATGGTGTAAATCCGCCAGAATATGCTCAACCATCAATTTAGATTGACCATAGGGGTTAGTGGCTCCCGTTGGAAAATCTTCGGTAATGGGCAGGCTAGCAGGATCACCATACACAGTTGCAGAGGAACTAAAGACGAGATTTTTCACCTTAAACTCTGCCATCACTTGGCAAAGAATTAAGGTGCCAGTCACGTTATTCTCATAGTATTTCAGTGGCTTAGCTACTGACTCGCCGACGGCCTTTAATCCAGCAAAGTGGATAACGGCATCGATGTTATGGTCGCTAAAGACTTTCTGCAGTAAGGCCTTATTGAGAATATCGCCTTGGTAGAATGTGACCGATTTACCGGTAATGCGCTCGACACGGTTTAGTGCTTCGATACTTGAATTAGACAGGTTGTCTAATACAATCACTTCGCTTCCCGCATTAAGTAATTCCACTACGGTATGAGTGCCAATATAACCAGCACCGCCGGTCACTAAAATCGTCATTATTTAATTCCCTTTACAACTGTTTTTAAGTAGTGGGCAAAATCTTCACCGATTTCGCTGTGGCGCAGAGCGTATTCTACGTTAGCGCGCATATAGCCTTGTTTGTTACCGCAGTCGTGACTCTTACCTTGCATATAGTAAGCGTTTACGGTTTCTTGCTTCATTAACATCGCAATGGCGTCTGTTAATTGGATTTCATCACCTGCGCCCGCAGGCGTTTTGGCCAGCAATGGCCAAATTGCTGCGGGTAACACGTAACGGCCAACAACGGCTAAGTTAGATGGCGCTTCATCAACAGGAGGTTTTTCAACGAGTTCGACTAATGGCTCTGATTCACCAGGCTGCAAATCGTGGCCGTTCACATCGGCAATACCATATTGATTGACTAAATGATGTGGTACGCCTTCAACCATGATTTGACCCACTTGGGTTTCATCAAACAGGCTTACCATTGCGGCAAGGTTATCGGTTTTTAAGTCGCAACTGGCGTCATCGATAATCACATCCGGCAGCAATACGGCAAAAGGTGCATCACCTACTACGGATTTAGCGCATAAAATAGCGTGACCTAAGCCTTTAGCTTGGGATTGACGTACGCTGATCACCGTCACGTCTTTCGGGCAAATGGATTGCACCGCTTCGAGTAATTGACGTTTTACGCGGCGCTCTAATTGCGCTTCTAATTCAAAACTGGTGTCGAAATGGTTTTCGATAGAGTTTTTACTGGCGTGGGTTACGAGCACAATTTCTTTGATACCCGCGGCAATAGCTTCACTAACGACATATTGGATCAGTGGCTTATCAACAACAGGGAGCATTTCCTTAGGGATAGCTTTGGTCGCAGGAAGCATACGAGTGCCAAGTCCGGCGACAGGAATAACGGCTTTACGAATTTGATGTTGTTTCATTGCGAACCTTCAGATTAAGGAGAGGCGATTATTGGGCAATATTGTAAATGACCTACGCAGAAAAGCCATTTGCAAACGCCGAAATTTGTCGGTTTTTCTGCATATTATCTGTTTATCGTCGTCATTTTTACGTTTGAATGTCAAGGATTGATACCCGTCTGGGTGAGTCTGTATGTATATTGCCCATGCTTTTTAAACGACTTGTAATATTTGCTTTACGTTTACGTCACATTGGCGCGCAAACAATAAACTGTGAGGGAGTTAACAAAAATCGAGGCTTAGATCACTATGGAGGCATTAGCGTCAGACATGAAGTGAATTTTATGACTAAAGAAATTGCGCACACTGCGCCCTATGTTGCGAGAAGTGCAGATGATTCAGGGTATATCCATTACCCACAGGAAGAACATGAGATTTGGAGCCAATTGTATGCTCGCCAAGCGGTGAACCTGCCTGGGCGTGCCTGTAAGGAGTATCTGCAGGGACTTGATGCCTTGGCGATGCCCAAGGATCGCATTCCACAATTGGCTGAGATTGACAAAGTATTGCAGGCCACGACTGGATGGAAAACCGCGGCCGTGCCCGCCTTAATTTCCTTTGGCCGCTTCTTTGAGCTATTGGCTAACAAGGAGTTTCCGGTCGCGACTTTTATCCGCCGTAAGGAAGAGTTTGATTACCTGCAAGAGCCAGATATTTTCCATGAGATTTTTGGTCATTGCCCCTTGTTGACCAATCCATCTTTTGCCCATTTCTCGCATATGTATGGTCAATTAGGCTTAAATGCCAGCAAGGAAGACCGAGTATTTTTGGCTCGTTTGTATTGGTTTACCGTCGAGTTTGGTTTACTCAAGCCTCAGGAGGGTGAACTGTGTATCTATGGCGGTGGTATTTTGAGTTCTCCCGGCGAAACCTTATATGCGATGGAAAGCCAAGTGCCTGAACGTAAACCGTTCGATCTTTTAGATGTGCTACGCACGCCTTATCGTATCGATATTATGCAGCCAATTTACTATGTGATTGAACATATTGATGTATTAGATGAAATCGCCAAAATGGACATAATGGCCTATGTGGCTAAGGCACGGCAGCTCGGCTTGTTTGCCCCTAAATATCCGCCCAAGGCCAAGGCAAGTTAATGACCGACTCTAAGTAAAAAACGAATTAAATAAAGCGTAATAAGAGCAACGGATTGAACCTGTGATGTTGCCAATAGGAGTATGTATGACCGCGTTAACCCAAATGAAATGTGAAGCTTGCCAAGCCGATGCACCGAAAGTGACCGATGAAGAATTGGCCGAGCTTATCCGCATGATCCCCGATTGGGGCGTGCAAGTGCGTGACGGCATCATGCAATTGGAACGGGTGTACAAGTTTAAAAACTTTAAACTAGCAATGGCATTTACCAATAAGTTGGCGGAATTGGCCGAGGAAGAATTCCATCATCCTGGTATTTTAACCGAGTGGGGCAAGGTGACCGTGACTTGGTGGTCACACTCAATTAAGGGCCTGCATAAGAATGACTTCATTATGGCGGCCAAGACCGACCAGTTATTAGATTAAAAAATTAATATTTTAAATCAGCATCTTAATGCAATTTTGATGCTGATTTTTTCTTCCTGTTACAAATGCACTGTAAACTAGGCTTGCCACTTTGAGCGTAACCTTCTAACGTATACACGCCCAGCTATTTATCTAGTCCTTTACGTTTGCGTAAACTGAACGTGTTTCGTCAAACGCATGTCTTATGAAGGTCATCCTTTGGGACTATAGCTCGCACGTTTTATTCCAAAATTCGAATCAAAAAAGGGAATATCAGTCATTATGCGCTTGGAAGTTAGCTGTCAAGATCGCGTGGGTTTAGCGAAAGACATCTTAGTCGTGTTAGAACGTTATGGCATTAATCTCATTGCCATTGATGCCAGTAACCAAGGTTTTCTTTACCTGCAATTTGCTGAAGTCAGTTTTGAAACCTTAAGCGCCTTGATGCCGCAGATCCGCAAAGTGGAGAGCGTCCACGATGTACGAACGGTGTCATTTATGCCGTCGGAGCAAGAACACTACGCCTTAAAAACCCTACTTAAAACTCTCCCTGACTCTGTGTTTTCCATCGATGTGAAGGCGCGTATTCGCATTGTGAACGAATCGGCGCTGCTCAATATGGGCATGGGAGAACATGAAGTGCTCGATGAATCCTTAAACCATTGGGTACAAGGGTTTAACTTCAGCCGCTGGCTCAGTGAGGGCCAAGTGCTGCCGCAGGCGGCGCGGGTGAATATCGGCCAAAACGAATATCTGGCTGAAATGTTACCGATTTATTTACCTGATGAGGACGAGAAAACTATCCTCGTCGGTGCGGTGGTGTCGCTTAAATCGCCTGCGCGGGTGGGTAAGCAATTTAATGCGCTGCAAAATCAAACCACAGGCTTTGAAAATGTGTTGGCTAGCAGCGACAAGATGAAAGAAGTGCTTAAACAAGCCCGCCGCATGGCGCAGCTCGATGCGCCATTACTGATCACGGGTGAAACTGGCACGGGTAAAGAGTTAATGGCCAGAGCCAGCCATGATGCCAGCATGCGCCGCGAAAAGCCGTTTATTGCCATTAACTGTGCGGCATTGCCCGATAGCGCCGCCGAAGAAGAACTGTTTGGCTACGTTAGCCAAGGTAAAGTCATTAAACGTGGTTTTTTTGAAGAGGCGAAGGGCGGTACTGTATTTCTTGATGAAGTGGCCGAAATGTCCAAGGCGGCACAGGTTAAATTGCTGCGGTTATTACAGGATGGCACCTTTAGACGTATAGGTGGCGACGAAGAAGTCCGCGCCGATGTACGGATTATCTGCTCGACCCAGAAAAACTTAGCCGAGCTGTGCCAAACCGGTGAGTTTAGAGAAGATTTGTACTATCGCATCCATGTGCTTAGCTACCATATTCCGTCACTGCGCGAGCGCAAGGTCGATATCATTCCGCTGACGGAGATGTTCCTCGAGCACTACAGCCAGCAACTCTCTAGTCCTGTCAGGCGGATTTCGGCCCAATGCCGCGATCATCTATTAACTTACGCTTGGCCGGGTAACGTCCGTCAGCTTAAAAACGCAGTTTTCAGAGCCGTATCAATGTGGGATGGTTCGGGTGAATTAACTGTTGAGCAACTTAAGTTGCCATCCTACGCCGAAGGTTTTGGTTATTTCGATAATGCCTTCGAAGGTAATCTCGATGATGCGATGAAGCAATTTGAGGCTAGCTTACTGCGCCGCTTATATCCGGCTTACCCCAGTACTCGGCAATTGGCGAAAAAATTGGGTGTGTCTCATACGGCTATCGCCAATAAACTTAGGGAATATAAGATCGCCAAGCCAAAGTAATCTTGGCTTAAGTTTGAGATGTAACAGTATCGTTCCACTTTGTTGTCGACTTTTTCACCATATCGTTCAGCGAAATAGTGGCAAGCCGCAACAGGGTAGGAAACGTAATGATTAGTTTACAAAATGTGAAAAAATAAGCTGAAATGTGATTTTGCTCACGCTATAGGAATCCGTCGTCGCTTCGGGTATTTCTACGCGCAGCAAACCCTAATACAGAGTCAATATAGGTTTTTATTTACCTATGTTCTCGTCAGCAAAAAATTCGCGTTAGCTGATATTGTCGGTTAACTATAACGAGATAAAAAGCGCAGTACGCCGAGCCGTAGAAGCACAGGAGCAGATATGAAACTTGCCAGTTATAACAATGGTCGCCGCGATGGTCAGTTAATGTTAGTGAGCCGCGATCTTACTCAAACGGTGGCTGTGCCAGCGATTGCCCATACGATGCAACAATTACTCGATGGTTGGGAATTACTCAAACCGCAATTACAAGAATTGTATGATGCGCTCAACGAAGGCAAATTACCGAACGCGCAAGCCTTCGATGAAGCCAAATGTTTATCACCCTTACCACGCGCGTATCAGTGGGCCGATGGTAGTGCCTACGTTAACCATGTGGAATTAGTTCGTAAGGCGCGCGGCGCAGAAATGCCAGAAACCTTCTGGACTGATCCGCTGTTTTACCAAGGCGGCTCTGACAGCTTTATCGCGCCCAAGGCGGATATCCCGCTGGCGAGCGAAGACTGGGGCATCGATTTCGAATCGGAAATCGCTGTGATCACTGATGATGTGCCGATGGGCGTGAGTGCTGAAAATGCAGCGAAACACATCAAACTGCTGATGTTAGTCAATGATGTGTCACTGCGTAATTTGATCCCGGCCGAACTCGCCAAAGGTTTTGGTTTCTTCCAATCTAAACCTTCGAGCAGCTTCTCGCCGGTAGCCATTACGCCAGATGAATTAGGCGCACGTTGGGAAGATTCAAAGGTGCACCTACCGCTTATCACATACCTAAACGGTGAGTTATTTGGCCGCCCGAATGCGGGTGTCGATATGACCTTTAACTTCAGCCAGTTAATTAGCCATGTTGCCAAAACCCGTCCATTGGGTGCGGGCGCCATTATCGGGTCTGGTACGATTTCTAACTATGACCGCAGTGCTGGCTCAAGCTGTTTGGCCGAGAAACGTATGCTTGAAGTGATTAGCAACGGCAAAGCTAGCACACCGTTTATGCGTTTTGGCGACACAGTACGCATCGAAATGCTCGATGATAATGGCGCCTCTATTTTTGGCGCTATCGATCAAAAAGTGGTTGAGTACAAGGCGTAAGGCTTTTTTATTTGAAAAGTGATAGATAATATCGACGGGGCTATTTAGCCCCGTTTTTTCAGCATGACAAAAGGACAGCGTGAGATGAAACTATACGGTTATTGGCGCTCTAGCGCCGCCTATCGTGTGCGTATTGCCCTCAATCTTAAAGGTGTGAGCGCCGAGCAGTTATCGGTGCATTTAGTGCGTGATGGTGGTGAGCAGCACAAGGCGGACTATATCGCGCTAAACCCGCAGGAGCTAGTCCCCACTTTGGTGGTGGATGATGAGCAGGATGGGGATGCGTTATCCCAATCTTTAGCCATTATTGAGTATCTAGATGAACTCTATCCAAAGACACCGCTATTACCCGCATCAGCCCTTGAGCGTGCCCATGTTCGCGCCATGGCATTAACCATCGCCTGTGAAATTCATCCACTCAATAACCTGCGGGTATTGCAGTATTTAACTCAGAAGCTGAACGTTGACGAAGAAGCTAAAACCGCTTGGTATCACCATTGGGTGGCAACGGGATTTGCGGCGCTTGAGACCCAACTGGCGCGCCATAGTGGCCGATATTGCTTTGGGGATAAGGTGACTATCGCAGATTTGTGTTTAGTGCCGCAGGTGTACAACGCGCAGCGTTTTAATGTGGATTTAACGCCGTACCCCAATATTATGCGAGTATGGGCTGAATGTAATTTATTGCCTACCTTTGCGGATGCGGCGCCCGAGCACCAGGCCGATGCGGTTTAACCTATCATTAACTGCTCATTAAGTGCGATGAAATCGATGATGAAGTGGCGTGAGTCGATGTCACTTCTGTGTTTCTAACTTATTAAAGCGGATATTGGCCATGACTGAAGCCGAATTAAATGCATTGTTATGCGCATGGCTAAGCCAAGATAAACAGCGGTTAAGGGCACTTGAATTAGCGCAGCAATGTGCCCAAGTGTATGATATTCCGCAGTGGTGCTTGGCGGCGGGGTTTGTCCGCAATCTGGTGTGGGACAAATTACACGATATTAAGCCGCGTCCGTTAAACGATATCGATCTGATTTACTATTGTCCCTTGGATACTCTTCCTGAGCGAGATAGGGCGATAGAAGCTTACCTACAAACACTGGCGCCAGACTTACCTTGGTCAGTAAAAAATCAGGCGCGAATGCACCTTAAGCATCTCGACAATCCCTATCAATCGACACAGGATGCAATGTGTTATTGGCCCGAAATCGAAACTGCTGTCGGTGTGTCGCTTGAACAGACACTTAAGTCTTCTGCTCCAGCCATTGAAGGCTTACACATCATCGCCCCCTTTGGCTTAACCTCATTATTTGCCTTACAACTAACGCCCAATCCTCGGCGTCCCTTAGCGTTATTTCAGCAACGGTTAGCCGCAAAGTCTTGGCGTAAACAATATCCGCGACTAGCTATAGCCTATTGAGCCATTTGGTTAAGATGAGTTTAGAGGCTTATTCTTTTATTCGCAGATGAGTGAGTGTAAACCGAAATAAGCACCTTCTAGGTCGATTCTTAATTCCTGTCTTTGTCTGCTTTTGGATTCTTTCGCGTTTTTTCTACTGAATATCGTCGAATTTCATCGGATTTTAATTTCAATCTATGTTGATTAAATGTAAATGGCGAAATTGGTAATTTTTCTCCTATTACCTCTTCTGGAGGTGATTAGTGATGGCTAATTAATGCGGTTGGTCACAAAAAATGAACCGGTATTGTCAATAAATGTTTAGATAACGTGACTTGTATCTCATGGTTTATACCTCGAAATAAGTATCACCGCTTAATCTTGATTTAGATCAATAAGGTGAATAATTTTATCTGGCAGTGTAAGCGTCAATTGTTAAGGATGTAATGTAAAACAAAAACCTATGTTGTACATATGGAGTATGATGATGAATAAAACTACTGTTTCTACACTGATCGCTGCCACCCTGTTAGCCGCTGGTTTCTCTGCTTCTGTTTCTGCCCATCAAGCGGGCGATATCATTGTTCGTGCCGGTGCTGTGGTTGTCGCGCCAAGTGAATCTAGTGATCCAGTTGCTACGTTTGGTGAGTTTCAAATCAGCAATAACACTCAACTGGGCTTGAACTTTGGCTACATGTTGACCGATAACTTCGGTGTAGAGTTATTAGCAGCGACGCCTTTTAGTCATGACGTATCGTTAGCTGGTGTAGGCAAAATTGCAGAAACGAAACACTTACCTCCAACTTTAGTAGCGCAGTATTATTTCGGTAATGCCCAATCTGCATTACGTCCATATGTGGGCGTGGGTGTGAACTACACTAACTTTTTTGACAACGAATTCACCAACGATTTAAATGGTGCCTTAACTGACTTAAGCATGAGCACCTCCTGGGGCCTAGCGGCGCAAGCGGGTATCGATTATCAAGTCAATAAAAACTGGTTAGTTAACGCCTCTGTGTGGTATGCGCAAATTAGTACCGATGTGAAGTTTAAGTTAGCGGGTGATACAGTGGTTATCGATACCGATATTAACCCATGGGTTTATATGGTCAGCGTGGGTTACACTTTCTAATCATCTGATTTTAAAGTAACAAAAAAGGAGCCAGCGGCTCCTTTTTTGTTTTCGCAGTGTAATAAAGCTAAACACGGAACAACACTACTTTTTAGCCTTTTTCGGCTTCCAGTGGCGTGTATTATAGATAAACTCAGGCAGTAATTTAGTCAGCCAAGCGACTAAGCGCCAACGCTTAGTCACATAGACTCGACGTTTACCCTGCTGCATGGCCTTAATGATCTGCGCCGCCACTTGCGGGAGCGGGGCAAGCCATAGCGTGCTTTGCTGCATGGCGGCCTTATCCAGTAAACCAAGTTGAATATCGGTAATAGTAATGGGTAATTTAAGCCGCTGGGCATGCATGCTTAAGCCTTCTAAATAGTTTTGCGCAAAGGCTTTAGAGGCATGGTAAGCCACACTTGGGCCGCCGCGCAGACCAGCAATCGAGTTGATGGCGGCAAGCTGGCCATAACCCTGCTCGCGAAATAATCTAAATGCGGTATTGCAGATAGCGGCAAAGCCCCGCACATTGACATCGATAATGTCCTGCTCAGGTAGCCATGGCAGCTCAGGATCGTAGCTATTGAGTCCGGTATTCACTAAGACTAAGTGGGCGCCGCCTAAGTCGTGCCAGACGCTTTCGAGTTGCTTGATGATGACGCTTGGCTGTTCAATTTGCAGTGAAAAGACCTGAACTTTAGTGGGCAGGGTCGAGGCAAATTCGCGGAGTGATTCGACATCTTGGGCAAAAAGGGCTAATTCAACCTGCTGATCGGCCAATTGTTTGGCAAGTTCGCGGCTTAAATGTGAGCTAGCGCCCACAATTATCGCAGTTGCTTGGGTCATAAATTTTTCGGCAACGAAATGGTAGCTTATCATAGGAAGATATGCCCAGCATGACAAGATTTATAGCTTGGGCGTATAGACATCCAGAAGTCTTTATGTATGATTAGGAGAAATGAAATGACACATGGGTTAAGGATTAGCGGACTGACATCTGCATGGCAAAAATGGGCGGCAATGGTATTACTCACTGTGACGACGATGATGACAGGTTGTGCCACACCAAATGCGGTTGTTGAGATTCAAGGTGAGGCCATGTATCGCGAACGTATCGCACTGCCTGCCGAAGCCAAGTTGATTGTGCAGTTGCTTGATGTCTCTAAGATGGATGTACCTGCTGTGGTGATGGCAGAGCGTGAGAGTCAAGGCGCTAAAACCCCTACGCAATTTAGTTTTACTATAGGGCGCGATCAGTTTGAAGCAGGGCATACCTATGCCATAGGTGCAAGGATAATGCTCGGTGATAAGTTATTGTTTATTAATACTCAAGCCTATCATGTCGATCTCAATTCGACTGAGCCTATGACGATACTGCTTGAGAAAGTCGGCCGCTAATTTGTTTGCTCTTTGCTGAGTGGCATACGCGCGCCGGAACCCTTGATTGTTTGAACAGAAGAGGCGCGGTATGCCAGTTAAAATTCCAGATCATCTGCCAGCAGCAGGGATTTTAGAATCTGAAAATATTTTCGTAATGTCCGAAACCCGGGCCGCCAATCAAGATATCAGGCCAATGAAGGTGTTGATCCTGAATCTGATGCCCAATAAAATCGAGACAGAAACCCAGCTTCTACGCCTATTAGGTAACACGCCTTTGCAGGTGGATGTGGATTTACTGCGTATTCACGATAAAGAGTCGAAGCATACCTCAATTGATCATATGAACACCTTCTACCGTGATTTTGAGGATGTGCGCCATAAAAACTACGACGGCCTAATCATCACTGGCGCGCCGTTAGGGCAAATTGATTTTGAAGATGTGACTTATTGGGACCATATCCGTGAAATTATCGATTGGTCACAGCAGCATGTTACCTCGGTGCTCTTCCTTTGTTGGGCTGCTCACGCTGGGCTTTACCATCTCTATGGATTAAATCGTAAAATTCTTGAGCAAAAGCGCTCAGGGGTGTTTGTCCATCGCCGCACCTGCCAGCATTTTCCGCTGCTACGCGGATTTGATGATGAGTTCTTTGCACCGCATTCCCGCTTTGCCGAGATGGATATTGAAGAGCTTAAGCGACATCCTGAACTACAAGTGCTGGCAGAGTCCGAGGAGGCCGGAGCCTATTTGGTCCTCAGTCGCAATAATCGCAACCTGTTTGTCATGGGTCACCCTGAGTATCAAAAATCTACCTTAAACGATGAATATCATCGGGATTTGGCGCAGGGATTAAACCCAAATGTGCCACAAAACTATTATCGTAACGATGATCCTAAGGCCGATGCCATTGCCCGTTGGCACAGCCATGGCAGTTTGTTGGTGAGTAATTGGCTTAACTATTACGTTTACCAATTAACGCCTTACGACCTGAGTGATATGACGGCGATGACGCCATGGGAATCGCAGTAGGGACGTTGTTTTAGTTTGTCAGGCATTGACGGTTTCTTAAGCTCAATGCCTGTTGAATCACCTCGCTATGCTGTTTCTGTTTGCTTGAATTTTTTGAACTGACTAATAAATTTACCATTCGCTTAGCCACTGTTTGCTCGCCTGTTAACCTCATTTGTCTTTGCGCTGTTCATCATCTGCTGGTAAGGTTTTGTTCCTGCTGCAAGGCAAGCGCTTTTATTGAGTCACTTCCTCCTTGTTACCATTTCAAATGCCGTTAAGGCCTCTCGACTGTAAATTCTGACTGACAATCTGGCGTGGATGAAATCGATACATTAGACCAAGGAATACTTGCTTTACGTTCGCGTAAACGTCAGAGTGGTTTCATTGTTACTATTTATCCGCCGCTGGCGTGTGTTACCGCCAAGGAACATTTAGCTTGGAGTCCCCATGAGTACTGAACAATTTAACCAAGAGATCGTTATTGTTGCCGCTAAACGCACCCCAATGGGTGGCTTTCAAGGCAGTTTGTCTGGCGTAACGTCTCCGAGCTTAGCGGCCACCGCCATCAAAGCCCTGTTAGCTGATACCCAAGTTGCGGGTGATAAGGTTGATGAAGTGTTAATGGGCTGCGTATTGCCAGCGGGTCTGGGTCAAGCACCTGCGCGTCAGGCAACCTTAGGTGCAGGTTTACCGCTGTCTGTTGGCGCTACGACCGTAAACAAAGTCTGTGGCTCTGGGATGAAAACCGTGATGCTTGCCCACGATTTACTCAAAGCGGGCAGTGCTAAGTTGGTGGTTGCGGGTGGTATGGAAAGCATGAGCCAAGCCCCTTACTTGCTAGATAAAGCGCGCGCTGGCATGCGTATGGGTCATGGCAAGGTATTAGACCATATGTTCCTCGATGGTTTAGAAGATGCCTACACTGGTGGTGCTATGGGCACATTTGCCCAGAAAACTGCCGACGAATATGGTTTAACCCGCGAGCAGATGGATGCGTTTGCTTTAAGCTCGCTCGAAAAAGCCAACGCGGCCATTCAATCTGGCGCCTTCAAGGCGGAGATTGTGCCCGTCACGGTAAGCGATCGCCGTGGTGATGTGCTCATCGATACCGATGAGCAGCCAGGTAACGCCCGTCCTGAAAAAATCCCCGCACTGCGCCCCGCTTTTGCTAAAGACGGCACTATTACGGCGGCAAACTCAAGCTCGATTTCCGATGGTGCAGCGGCGCTGATGTTAACCACGCGCGCCAATGCCGAGCAGTTAGGCTTAACAGTGCTGGCCACCATCAAGGGCCACACAACCCATGCGCAGGAGCCTGCACTCTTTACCACTGCGCCTGTTGGCGCGATGGCAAAACTATTGAGCAATGTCGGCTGGTCTAAGGATGAGGTTGACCTGTTCGAAATCAATGAAGCTTTTGCCATGGTGACTATGCTGGCCGTTTCTGAATTAGGTTTAGATATGGCAAAAGTAAACGTGAATGGCGGTGCCTGCGCCTTAGGTCATCCTATCGGTTGTTCGGGCGCGCGTTTACTGGTGACCTTAATCCATGCACTAAAGGCCCGTGGGCTTAAGCGCGGCGTAGCCTCACTCTGTATCGGTGGTGGTGAAGCGACGGCTATGGCTATCGAAGTCTAATCAAAGGCTTAATCGCAAAATCAATCAAGGCTAAATCAACAAGACCAAGACTGAGCTGGCAAGGGCAAACATCCCATCGAGGATCAACATAATATCGCACCGCCAGCTCAACCCTAAACAAGGAAAGGATTGCAACATGACCACACAAGTTAAGCATTACATTGATGGCGAATTCACCACTGGCACTGGTACATCACAAATCGTGGTGACCAATCCTGCGAATAACGCGCCGATTGCCGTTATTAATAGCGCCACGGCCGATGAAGTCCATGCGGCCATCGCCAGTGCCAAGGCGGCCTTTAAAACGTGGAAAGAAGTACCTGTGTCTGAGCGTGCCCGTGTCATGTTGCGCTACCAACACTTACTTAAAGAACATCACGATGAGTTAGCGACCATCCTTGCCCATGAAACCGGTAAAACCTTTGAAGATGCCAAGGGCGATGTCTGGCGCGGAATTGAAGTGGCAGAACATGCCTGCAACATTGCCTCATTACTGATGGGTGAAACCGTTGAAAACGTTGCACGCTCTATCGATACCTACAGCTACACTCAGCCTCTGGGTGTGTGTGCGGGTATCACGCCGTTTAACTTCCCTGCGATGATCCCTTTGTGGATGTTCCCACTGGCGATTGCCTGCGGTAACACTTTCATCCTTAAGCCATCTGAGCAAGACCCAATGACGCCACAGCGTTTAGTTGAGCTGTTTGTCGAAGCGGGCGCGCCAAAGGGCGTATTGCAACTGATCCATGGTGATAAAACGGCGGTAGATATTCTGTTGGCCGATCCTGCGGTTAAGGCTATTTCCTTCGTCGGCTCTGTGGCTGTAGGTCAATACATCTACAAAACTGGTACCGATAACTTAAAACGCGTGCAAGCCTTTGCTGGGGCGAAAAACCACTGTGTGATCATGCCTGATGCAAACAAACAGCAAGTGATCAACAACCTAGTCGGTGCTTCTGTCGGCGCGGCGGGTCAACGCTGTATGGCGATTTCGGTCGCGGTATTTGTCGGCGCAGCTAAAGAGTGGATCCCTGAGCTCAAAGAAGCGCTGGCGAAGGTTCGCCCAGGTTTATGGGACGATAAAGAAGCCGGTTACGGCCCGCTGATCAGCCCAGCCGCCAAAGCGCGCGTGCTCAAACTTATCGCCCAAGGTAAGCAAGAGGGCGCCGAGTGTTTACTCGATGGCAGCGACTTTACTGTGGCGGGCTATGAGTCAGGTAACTGGGTCGGGCCAACCATGTTCACTAAGGTCACGACCGACATGAGCATCTACAAAGAAGAAATCTTTGGCCCAGTGCTCTGCTGTATGGAGTCCGATTCATTAGAAGAGGCCATCGAACTCGTTAACGCCAGCCCATACGGCAATGGTACCTCTATCTTTACCGCAAGCGGCGCCGCCGCCCGTAAATATCAACACGAAATTGAAGTTGGTCAAGTCGGCATTAACGTGCCTATCCCAGTGCCATTACCATTCTTCTCATTCACGGGTTGGAAGGGCAGTTTCTACGGAGACCAACACGCCTACGGTAAGCAAGCGGTACGTTTCTACACTGAAACTAAAACCATTACCTCTCGCTGGTTCGAGTCGGACATTGCGGTGGCCGCAGGCCCAAATATGAGCATTAACTTGCGCTAAGCGGTTTAAATAACAGTTTAAACGCATTGTGAAACAGCAGGTTATTCAGTCTACATGTGGCGCAGTTGGCGTCCATTGATGATAAGCCTGCTGATAAATTCACTGTGTATTACACAAAAGATATTGACGAAAGAAATGGCCAAAGAGTCATAGGAGAGCCAAATGGATTTTAATTTCAACGAAGACCAACGCCAATTTGCCGATCTGGCTCGCCAGTTCGCGGCGGATGAACTCGCCCCCTTTGCCGCCAAATGGGACGAAGAACATCATTTCCCTAAGGATGTGATCCAAAAAGCCGGTGAGCTGGGTTTCTGCTCCCTGTATTCCCCCGAATCGGAAGGCGGCATGGGCTTGTCGCGCTTAGATGCCTCGATTATTTTCGAAGAGCTATCGAAAGGCTGTACAGCCACAACGGCCATGCTGACGATTCACAATATGGCCACTTGGATGGTCACCACCTGGGGCACAGAGACTTTGCGTCAAGCTTGGTCAGAGCCTTTGACCACGGGCCAAATGCTGGCGTCTTACTGCTTAACTGAGCCAGGTGCGGGCTCGGATGCGGCTTCACTGCAAACCAAAGCGGTACGTGATGGTGATGAGTATGTGATTTCGGGCTCGAAAATGTTTATATCGGGCGCGGGCGCAACTGAATTGCTGGTGGTGATGTGCCGCACGGGTCAAGCTGGGCCAAGAGGAATATCGGCGATTGCCATTCCTGCCGACAGTGAAGGCATTATCTACGGTAAAGCTGAAGATAAAATGGGCTGGAACGCGCAGCCGACGCGCTTAGTCACCTTTGATAACGTGCGCGTGCCGGTTGCAAACCTACTCGGTGAAGAAGGCCAAGGTTTTACCTTTGCGATGAAAGGCTTAGACGGTGGCCGCATCAATATTGCTACTTGCTCTGTCGGTACGGCGCAGGCAGCCCTAGAGCGTGCAACCCAGTATATGAACGAACGTCAGCAATTTGGTAAGCCGCTGGCTGCTTTCCAAGCGCTGCAATTTAAGCTAGCCGATATGGCGACCGAATTAGTGGCCGCGCGTCAAATGGTGCGTCTGGCCGCCTTTAAACTCGACAGTGGCGATCCAGAAGCGACCGCCTATTGTGCGATGGCGAAGCGCTTTGCTACTGATGTGGGCTTTCAAGTTTGCGATGCGGCGCTGCAAATTCATGGCGGATATGGTTATATCAGGGAGTATCCGTTAGAGCGTCACTTCCGTGATGTTCGTGTACACCAGATTTTAGAGGGCACTAACGAGATTATGCGCCTCATTATCGCCCGTCGTTTACTCGACGAAAATGCCGGACAAATCCTTTAAGCTGCCCTAATTGGACTGTAGGATTTGGCGATAACAGATTGGAAATATAAGGGAGCCGAAACAGATGGACTATTTAGTTGAGCGTATTGAAGGCCACACGGCCATTCTGACCATGAACAATCCGCCGGCCAATACTTGGACCGCCCAAAGTTTGCAGGCGCTCAAGGCCAAAGTGCTGGAGCTTAATGCTAACAAGGACATTTACGCGCTGGTGTTAACTGGCGAGGGCAACAAGTTTTTCTCCGCGGGTGCCGATTTAAAACTGTTTAGCGACGGTGATAAGGGCAATGCGGCGAGCATGGCAAAACACTTTGGCGAAGCATTTGAAACCTTAAGCCAGTTCCGAGGCGTGTCGATTGCCGCCATTAACGGTTATGCCATGGGCGGCGGCTTAGAAGTCGCGCTGGCCTGTGATATTCGTATCGCCGAAACCCAAGCCGTGATGGCATTGCCTGAAGCGACCGTTGGCCTGCTGCCCTGTGCGGGCGGTACCCAAAACCTCACTGCTTTAGTGGGCGAAGGTTGGGCAAAACGCATGATCCTCTGCGGTGAGCGGGTGAATGCCGCCCAAGCGCTGAATTTGCGTTTAGTCGAGGAAGTGGTTGAAACGGGTGAGGCCTTAAATGCGGCCATTGCACTGGCCGCCAAAGTGGCGAATCAGAGCCCAAGCAGCGTCACTGCCTGTAAGACATTAATCCAAGCTGGGCGCCAAATGCCGCGTAGCCAAGCCTTACCGATAGAGCGTGAACTGTTTGTCGGTTTGTTCGATACTGAAGATCAGGCCGAAGGCGTGAACGCGTTTTTGGAAAAACGTAAAGCTGATTGGAAGAACCGCTAATGACAAATTTAGTAGATAAGGCTGCACACACGTCCACCACACAAAATGTGGTTTTTCAAACCTTAGCCACCGCCTCAGGTAAATTAGTTGGGGTGGTGACGCTCAATGTTGAAAAAGCCCTCAACGCCTTGGATCTCGATATGGTTCGAGCCATGACGGTGCAGCTCAATTTGTGGAAAAAAGATCCGTTAATCGCCTGTGTGGTACTCGATGGCAGCGGAGAAAAGGCGTTTTGTGCGGGTGGCGATGTGCGGGCGTTATATCACGCCTCAGTTGCCGCTAAGGGACAGGTGACTGAGGTCGCTAAAGTATTCTTTGAAGAAGAATATCGTCTCGATTATCTACTACATACCTTTGGCAAACCTGTGCTGGTATGGGGTGATGGTATAGTGATGGGCGGTGGTCTCGGCCTGATGGCGGGCGCGAGTCATCGAGTGGTGACAGAAACCTCTCGTATCGCCATGCCCGAAGTCACCATCGGGCTTTATCCCGATGTGGGCGGCAGTTATTTCCTCAACCGCATGCCGGGCAAAATGGGGCTGTTTTTAGGCTTAACGGCCTATCAAATGAACGCCGCCGATGCCTGTTACGTTGGCCTTGCCGATCATTATCTAAATCGTGACGACAAAGAGCTGATGTTCGATGCCATGGCGACCCTCGACTGGAGCGATACGCCAGCGCTGAACCATCAACGACTCGACTCGATGATCAACGAACTGTCGAACCAAGTTGATATTCCTAAAGGCGATAGTTTACTGGCCGAGAGCCAAGAGATTATCGATAGGCTGATGGCGGGTAGTTTAACCGATATCGTCAGCCGTATGTCGACCTTAAGCACCGATGAAGCATGGTTAAATAAAGCCTGCGCGACTATGCTCGCGGGCAGCCCTATTAGTTGGCATTTGGCGTATATTCAAACGCAACTCGGTACTAAACTCAGCCTAGCACAATGTTTTAAATGGGAATTAACCGTCAGTGTTAACACCTGCGCTAAGGGCGATTTCTGTGAAGGCGTACGGGCACTGCTGATTGATAAAGACAGACAGCCCAAATGGCAATTTGCCGATGTGCAATCTGTGCCAAACAGCGTTATCGAGGACATTTTGACGTCACCTTGGGGAGAAGAACATCCCTTAAGCCAATTAAGCTAAGCCAATCGATGGCAGGTAAAGCGAGTGCTTTGCCTGCCATTTTTATCTGGAATAAAAAACTATCTGGAATAATAAACACACCAGAACACAGGAGTGATGGCATGAGTACAGTAGCATTTATCGGTTTAGGTAATATGGGCGGCCCAATGGCGGCCAATTTATTAAAAGCGGGCATGACGGTACGTGTCTTCGACTTAGTGCCTGCCGCCATGCAAGCCTTGGCCGACCAAGGCGCCTTAGTGTCGAGCACGGCATGCGGCGCAGCGGCGGGGGCCAATGTGGTGATCACTATGCTGCCTGCGGGTAAGCATGTAAAAAGTTTATATCTTGGTAATGGTACAGATAAAGGCCTGCTCGAGGTGGTCGCTGGCGATACTTTGTTGATTGATTGCTCGACTATCGATGCCCAAAGCGCCCAGTTAGTGGCGGCCGAAGCGGCTAAGAGTGGTATCGAGTTTATCGATGCGCCAGTATCGGGTGGTACCGCGGGCGCGGCGGCAGGCACCTTGACCTTTATCTGTGGTGGCTCAGATATCGCCTTCGAACGCGCGCAACCTGTACTTAACGCTATGGGCAAGAATATCTTCCACGCGGGCGGCGCTGGTGCGGGTCAAGTCGCTAAAATCTGCAACAACATGCTGTTATCTGTGCTGATGGTAGGTACTTCCGAGGCGCTTCAAATGGGGATTGACCATGGTCTCGACCCTAAAGTGCTGTCAGACATTATGAAGGTCAGCAGCGGCGGTAACTGGACGTTAGAGAAGTACAATCCTTGTCCGGGCGTGATGGAGAATGTGCCTTCTTCTAAGGGCTATCAGGGCGGCTTTATGGTAGATTTGATGGTTAAAGATCTCGGCCTCTCCCAAGAAGCCGCATTATTGAGCAATTCGAGTACACCCATGGGCTCACTCGCGCGCAGCTTGTATGTGAATCACGCAAGACAAGGCAATGGTCGCCGAGACTTCTCCAGTATTTTTGAACAATTTTCACCACTTAAAAAATAGATAAACAAGGGATAACCAGATGGATTTAAAAGATAAGGTTGTCGTCATCACTGGCGGCGCGGGTGGTTTAGGCTTAGCGATGGCGCACAATTTTGCGCAGGCGGGTGCTAAGTTGGCACTTATCGATGTGGATCAAGAAAAGTTAGAACGCGCCTGTGCCGATTTAGGCTCATCCACAGAAGTCCAAGGTTATGCGTTAGATATTACCGACGAAGAAGATGTGGTCGCAGGCTTTGCTTACATATTGGAAGATTTTGGCAAAATCAACGTATTAGTGAATAACGCCGGCATCCTGCGTGATGGTATGTTAGTCAAAGCCAAAGACGGCAAAGTGACTGACCGTATGTCATTCGACCAATTCCAATCGGTGATCAATGTTAACCTCACTGGCACTTTCCTCTGTGGCCGTGAGGCGGCTGCGGCGATGATCGAGTCGGGTCAAGCAGGGGTGATTGTGAACATTTCTAGCCTAGCTAAAGCGGGTAATGTAGGCCAATCTAATTACGCGGCCTCCAAAGCGGGTGTCGCGGCGATGTCTGTGGGCTGGGCAAAAGAACTGGCGCGTTACAATATTCGTAGCGCGGCGGTAGCACCCGGGGTGATTGCCACCGAAATGACAGCGGCAATGAAACCTGAAGCCTTAGAGCGTTTAGAGAAGCTTGTGCCCGTTGGCCGTTTAGGCCAAGCGGAGGAGATAGCCTCTACCGTACGCTTTATCATCGAAAACGATTATGTAAATGGTCGTGTCTTTGAAGTGGATGGCGGTATCCGTCTGTAACATGGTATCTTATTGATATTAAACAAGACCGAGCGTTTGCTCGGTTTTTTGTTGGCTAAAGTTAGGTCTCTTTTTTTAGTCTGTTCGCTTGGGTAAGAGTTGTTCGGAGGTTGACATTTACTGGCTATCCTTCAACAATCGCACGCTACTTTTTTACATAACTTTACAAATAGAGTTGACATTATCGTATTGGAGTTGATTATCTGAATGTCATGGCAGGATAAAGCCCTTTGGCTGGAAAAAATTACCAAGCGGATGATGCTGATTGTCGGTGCCTTAGGAGTCATAGTGATTTACGGAGGCTTCTTTTTTCTTCTCTTCAGTGGTCGTTCGGTCGCCGTGATCCCGTGGTTTTTTCTGTTATCACCTTGGATTTGTATTTACTTTGGTCTGACGCAAGTACAACAAGCTAGCGTACTGAAATGGTTTGTTAAAAAAGTCAAAAAATAAGCCCTTAAGGGGATTTGCATATTTACGGTTTGTTTTAGTTTGCAAACTTGGGGAACACAATGGGGTTAGGACGCTATTTTCCATTCTTGCTAAGTGCAGTGTTACTGCTACTCGGCGGGTGTGAGCGTACGGATACAAAAGATCAATCTGCCAAGGAAAGCGGCGACATTAAAGTTGCACCCTATGGCAGCTGGCAATCACCTTTGTCTGCTGCTGAGGTTTTTGAACGAACCGATGATATTGCTGAACTACAAAGTGTAGGTAATGCGATTTATTTTGCAGAATCGAGCGGACGTGCCCAAGGCAAAGTTGGTATCAAGCGTCTCGATGATCTTGGCAAGGTCACTGAAGTGGTTCCTCCTGATTTTAATGTTAAATCTACTGTGCATGAGTATGGCGGTGCGGCGTTTTTGGGCATAGGTCAGAGCCTATTTGCCACTAAATTGCAGGATCAGCTGTTTTACCGTTTTGCGCCTAATCAGCCACCATTGCCGTTAACTCCCAATGGTACCCGTCATGCCGATTGTGTGGCATATCCTAAGGGCTCACGGATTATTTGCGTGCGTGAAGATCACCGTCAGGGCGGCGAACCGAAAGCGAGCCTGGTGACTATCAATCTTAACTTTGCCGGTGAAGGCGATACCTTTGTTACGGGTCATGATTTTATTTCTTCCCCGACTATTTCACCCGATAACACCCAACTGGCGTGGATTACTTGGGAACATCCCTATATGCCTTGGGATAAGAGTGTGCTCTGGCTTGGGGATCTTGACCGCAAAGGTCAATTAAAAAATATTCGCAAGGTGAGTACGCCAGAGGACTCTTCGGTGACTCAGCCGTTATTTGGCCCAGACGGTAAATTATATGTGGTGTCCGATCTCAGTAACTGGTGGAACATTTACCGCGTCACCCCTAGGGAAACCTTAGAGCCTGTTTTGAGTAAAAATGCCGAGTTTGCGGTGCCGGATTGGCGTTTAGGTAACCATAATTATGCCTTTGAAAATGCTTCGACTCTCATCGCGAGCTACGTTGAAGGTAATCGAGCCGCATTGCTGCGTATGCACTTAGATTCCGGATTGACCGAATCTCTTGCCGTTGATTTTGCTGAGATCACTCAGGTGGTAAAGGGCGAAGATGGTGTTTATTTTGTTGGCGCTAAGGCAACACCAGAGAAAGGTATTTATCGCGTTGTTGGGCGTGGCACTGAGCTTGTGTACGCCCCAGCGCTCGCGAATCTTGATCCCAACTATGTCTCGCGGGCGAAAAATATTGCCTTCGCTACCGGTAAAAATCAGCAGGCCTATGGTTATTTTTACAGCCCTGTGAACCCTAATTACGTGGCGCCCCACGACACAAGGCCGCCGCTTATCGTGATGCTACATGGCGGGCCGACGGCGCGGGCTTCACTGGCCTATCGCTGTGAAATCCAGTTTTGGACCAGCCGCGGGTTTGCGGTGCTGGATTTAAACTTTCGCGGCAGCAGTGGTTTTGGCCGCGCCTATCGCCAAAGCCTTTATGGCAAATGGGGTGAAAGCGATGTAGAGGATGCGGTTAATGCCGCAAAGTATTTAGTGGCTAAAGGCTGGGTAGACGCCAATAAGTTAGCTATTCGCGGCATCAGCGCCGGTGGCTTAACTGTGATGTCTTCGCTAGCGTTTTATGATGTGTTTCAAGCCGGTGTGAGCTATGAGGGGATCAGCGATTTTGAGCAGCTCGCTAAGGGAACCCATAAGTTTGAGTCGGGTTATTTAGACCAACTTATCGGCCCCTATCCAGAGAAGAAGGAACGCTACCGCGAGTTATCGCCACTCAATCACTTAGATGGTTTGAATGAACCTTTGCTGATTTTCCAAGGCTTGAGAAACAAGATTGTACCAACGGCGCAGTCGCGGCAAATCTATGATGCCCTTAAAGCCAAAGGTGTGCCGACGGCCTATATCGATTATGGCGATGACGCAAGTGATGGACGCACGCCAGAACATAAAGCGGCGGGATTAGAAACCGAGTTAGCCTTTTATGGGCAAGTGTTTTCATTTACGCCAGCGGGTAAATTGCCAGCGTTGCAGCTAGATAATGTGGCGGCACTTAAGCATTAAAAGGTGAAAAGAGCTTAGGGTTGATGGTTAAGACTATCAATAATGGCGCAGTGGGGCTGTTCGCCGCCTTGGCACTCGCTGACCATTTGCTGTAACTGGCTACGAAGATTCTGCAATTTACCAATTTGATCCTCAACATAGGCCAAATGGTTGCGGGTGAGTTGCTTCACATCTTCGGCATTGCGGCTATCGTTATTGCGAAGGCCAAGCAGGAGTTTGCAATCCTCAAGGCTAAAACCTAAGTCGCGGCACTGGTGGACAAATTTCAGCGATTCGATATCCCGATGGCGATACACCCTGTATCCCGCCTCGTTACGCTCGCCACAGACAAGGCCGATATCGTGGTAATAGCGTATGCTTTTGACGCTTAACCCTGTGTGCTTCGCGACTTCACCAATTTTCATACTGACCTCAGTTCTTATCTGTTCTAAAGACTCGTGCAGACAAGTGTGATACTTGCCACAAAAACACCCTTGACTCTCCCGTGATGGGAGACTTTATCTTAACCCTATAGCGGTTAAGTTCAAGTGAGGGATCTTCCATGTCGCAGATAAAACTCTATGTCGCCACCATGAATTGTGCGGGATGTGTGGCCAAAATTGAAAAGGCCTTTGCGGCCGAACCGAATGTGAGTGCCCGTATCAATCTCGCCGATAAGCAAGTGACTGTCGATGGCAAGATGAGCAGTGATGCGGCGCTGGCTGTTATGGACAAGGCGGGTTATCCCGCTCAATTGATCGTGGACGCAAAGGCGGCCGCAGAGGAAAAGCGGGTCGAAGATGCGGTGGAGTATCGCCTGCGGATGCGTCAGGCTATCGCCGCACTCGCGGTTGGTATCCCTATGATGTTATGGGGATTACTGGGCGGTGAAATGATGATTAATCGCCCTAGCATGCAGCTTGGCTGGGGCATTATGGGCTTAGTCACTTTAGCACTTTTAGTCGGTACCGGGCGCCATTTCTATCAGGGAATGTGGCGCGCGCTTAAAGCCAAAACTACCAATATGGATACCTTAATCGTGTTAGGTACCAGCACGGCATGGCTCTATTCCATGCTGGTGGTGCTTATCCCGAGTGCGTTTCCAATGGACACTCGCCACGTGTACTTTGAGGCGAGCGTGATGATCTTAGGCTTGATTAACTTAGGCCATGCCCTCGAACTCAAAGCTCGGGGCAAAACTAGCGAAGCGGTGCAGCGCTTACTCGGCCTGCAATCTTCTACCGCGATTCGTATTGGCGACAATGGCGATGAAGAGGTGGAAATCAGTCAGCTTAAATTAGGCGATAAACTCAGACTTCGCCCCGGCGACAGGGTCGCACTCGATGGCGTGGTGGAGTCCGGCCAGTCATTACTCGATGAGGCCATGCTAACGGGCGAACCTATTCCTGTGCCAAAGCATGTTGGGGATAATCTCAGTGCGGGTACAGTTAATGGTAACTGCAGTTTAGTCTACCGAGTGACCGCAGGGCAGCAGGATACGCGCCTTGCCAAAATTATCGCACTGGTGCAGGAGGCGCAAACCTCAAAGATGCCGATTGGTCGTCTGGCCGATAACATTTCGGCGGTATTTGTGCCAACGGTCGTGGTTATCGCCTTACTCGCGGCGGCGATTTGGTATCTTGTTGGGCCAGAACCCGCGCTTAGTCATGCGCTTGTGGTGCTCACCAGCGTGCTGATCATCGCCTGTCCCTGCGCCTTAGGCTTAGCGACACCTATGTCTATCATGGTATCCGTTGGCCGCGCTGCTCAAATGGGCGTCTTGGTTAAAAATGGTGAAGCACTGCAAAGCGCCAGCAAGGTTGATTGCGTGGTGCTGGATAAAACCGGCACAGTGACTCAGGGTAAACCCCAAGTGACTGATATCCATTGGATTGAAGGTAATGACCAAGCACTTAGTGATGAAGACAAGCACGTACTACTTGGCGCTATCGCCAGTCTTGAGCAGCATTTAGAGCATCCGCTGGCCAGCGCAATGGTCAGCTATGTTAAGCAAGCCTCGATTCCATTGCCCGCAACCGAGATTTTTACCAATCATCAGGGTAAGGGCATTGAAGGGCGAGTCGATGGCGCCGACTTTTTAGTGGGGAATCAAGCCTTAATGGCGGCATTTGATGTGCAGTCAGGGGAGGGCGTGACAGGCAACCACTCAGGCTTTGCGATAGAAGCCGCCGCGCAATTTGCCAAACAGGGCAAAACGCCGATTTATGTCGCTAAGGCGGGCAAGTTAGTGGCCACTATCGCCATTGCCGACCCGATAAAAGCCGATGCGAAAGAAGCGATTAGTGCAATACGCTCACAGGGCATTCGAGTAGTGCTGCTGACTGGAGATAATCCACAAACGGCGCAGGCGGTGGCAGCTCAAGTAGGCATAGAGGAAGTGATTGCGGGTGTGTTACCCGAACAAAAGCAGCAGCATATTAAAGCCTTACAGCAGCAAGGCCATGTGGTTGCCATGGTGGGGGACGGTATCAACGATGCGCCCGCCTTGATGAGCGCCGATGTGGGGATCGCTATGGGATCGGGTACAGAGGTGGCGATCGAAAGCGCGGATATGACACTGTTGTCACATCAGCTGATAGTGATTGCTAACTTATTGGCACTTTCCCGCGCGACCATTAGCAACATTAAACAGAACCTGTTTGGGGCCTTTATCTACAACAGTTTAGGTATCCCAGTGGCGGCGGGCGTGCTTTATCCGCTCACAGGGATGCTGTTAAGCCCTGTGATTGCCGGGGCAGCGATGGCGCTGTCTTCTTTAACTGTGGTCACCAATGCGAACCGTTTAAGACAGCAAAAACTGTAACGTATTGGTATTGTTTATCGGCCCGCGAGTGAGCGGGGGCTTACAAATACCGCCCAGTTCAGTGGGCGGTATTTGGATTGTCTGGCTAAAAATGCAATGTTAATTCAGTTGTCATCCAATAGGATTATCTTGGGTTGTATTTGTAAAAATTCAGGTTAAATAAACAGTTATCTTTGGGTTACATGGCTCAGAATCGCTTAAGCATGCGCGGCTCACGGGGCTTTTTAGTTGATAATTTAGCCCAAACTGCTATAGTGCCACGTTTATTTTTACCCCCTCAGGCTGGTGGAAATTGGTTTATGCTTATATGCGCAGCCAATAGTCTGGCCAACATTACTCGATTTGGAAGTTCATTTTGATCACAACAGCGAATATCACCATGCAGTTTGGCGCTAAGCCACTGTTTGAAAACATCTCAGTTAAATTCGGCGGCGGTAACCGTTACGGTCTTATCGGTGCGAACGGCTGCGGTAAATCAACCTTCATGAAGATCCTTTGCGGTGATCTAGAGCCGAGCAGCGGTAACGTATCTTTAGACGTCAATGAGCGTCTGGGTAAACTCAGCCAGAACCAATTCGGTTACGAGGAATACACGCTGATTGACACCGTTATCATGGGCCACCGTGAACTGTGGAAGGTCAAGCAAGAGCGTGACCGTATCTATTCTTTACCTGAAATGAGCGAAGAAGACGGCATTGCCGTGGCAAACC
The DNA here is from genome assembly GCF_016859145.1 of Shewanella sp. LZH-2. Taxonomy (NCBI): domain Bacteria; kingdom Pseudomonadati; phylum Pseudomonadota; class Gammaproteobacteria; order Alteromonadales; family Shewanellaceae; genus Shewanella; species Shewanella sp. LZH-2. Next base: position 2,954,007 of record NZ_CP069350.1, on the reverse strand, counting down.
TTGAGATGGAATTTGCCGAAATGGACGGTTACACCGCTGAATCTCGCGCTGGTGAACTGCTACTTGGCGTAGGTATCGGTATTGAAAGCCATTTCGGTTTAATGTCTGAAATCGCCCCTGGTTTAAAGCTGCGGGTATTATTGGCGCAGGCTCTGTTCTCGGATCCTGATGTATTGCTGCTCGACGAACCCACCAACAACTTGGACATCGACACTATCCGCTGGTTACAGGACGTGTTGAACCAACGCGACAGCACCATGATCATCATTTCGCACGACCGTTACTTCTTAAACTCAGTCTGTACCCATATGGCTGACTTAGACTACGGTGAACTGCGTGTTTACCCAGGTAACTACGACGAATATATGCAAGCAGCGACTCAGGCCCGTGAGCGTCTGCTGGCTGACAACGCCAAGAAGAAAGCGCAAATTTCTGAGCTACAAACCTTCGTGGCGCGCTTCTCTGCCAACGCCTCTAAGGCAAAACAAGCAACTTCTCGTGCCCGTCAAATCGATAAGATCAAGCTGGATGAGGTTAAAGCCTCGAGCCGTGTTAACCCATTCATTCGTTTCGAGCAGGAAAAGAAACTGTTCCGTAATGCGTTAGTGGTTGAGAATTTGGCTAAAGGTTACGACAAGCCACTGTTTAAAAACTTAAACCTGATTGTCGAAGTAGGCGAGCGTATCGCTATCCTCGGTGAGAACGGTGTGGGTAAAACCACGCTGCTGCGTACATTAATCCATGATATTCCTCAGGATGAAGGCCATATCCAATGGTCTGAAAACAGCAATATCGGTTATTACGCGCAGGATCACGAGTCTGATTTTGCTAACGACATGACGCTTTTTGAGTGGATGAGCCAGTGGCGTAAACCTGAAGATGACGACCAAGCGGTACGCGGTATTTTAGGCCGTATGCTGTTTAGCGCCGACGACATTAAAAAGTCCGTAAAAGTGCTCTCGGGTGGTGAAAAGGGCCGGATGTTATTTGGCAAGCTGATTATGCAAAAGCCAAATATCCTGATGCTGGACGAACCGACCAACCACATGGACATGGAATCGATTGAATCCTTAAACAATGCGCTTGAAAAATACGAAGGCACCTTGTTGTTTGTGAGTCACGACCGTGCATTCGTATCGTCATTGGCAAACCGTATCCTTGAAATTACTCCTAACGGCGTGAATGACTTCAAGGGCACCTATGATGAGTTCCTCGCGAGCAAGGGTATCGAAGGCTAATTACTTGTTTTAAATAGCCTTAAGTGATCAGATAAAAAACGCCGCTTATTGAGCGGCGTTTTTGTTTATGGTGTTTACCTTGAGTGTTAGCCTCGGCTTAGCGGTTATTGTTTTGCCTCGGCTTGTTGTTCGACATAAATCAAGCTGTCAGTGTCAAAGCCGCGGGCGCTCGCCATGTCGACAAATTGCTTAATCACCTCAGGGGACACGGTTGGAGTTCGGGCTAGTAGCCATAAATAATCCGTATCTGGCCCCGAGATAAAGGCGTATTGATAATTTTGTTGGTCGAGCCCAAAGACTACATACGAACCATAAAACGGCCCGAAAAAGGAGACTTTTAAGTAGGCTTCGTTCTCTCCATTCACAAAATAGGCTTTACCTTCGGCTTCTTTCCATTCCTGTTTGGCGGCAGAATAGCCCCGATTAATGACTTTAACGCCGCCATCGGGCTTAAGGCTGTATTCGGCAGAAACTTGGGTTAATCCGCGCTCGAAGGAGTGGTCAAGCCTCGCAATCTCGTACCATTTGCCTAAATAGCGGTCGAGTTTAAAATCTTTAACGGGTTCGACGTAGTTAGGCATTCCTAGACAGCCTGTCAGGACCAAAGCACTGATCATTAAGAGTAGTTTTTTCAAGTGATGCTCCTATCAAAAAGATTTAGTTTATATTTTACTCATTTATTCATGGTGGCAAACAGAGGGATTTTCAGAGCTTTTTAGGGCTTTGTATTGGCTTAACCAACCTTGTGCTATACCCGCCAGCATTATCAGTGCCACACCTATCAATTGCTGTGCGGTTAATGTTTCATTAAATAACCACCACGCCAGAGTGACCACCACCACAGGTTCCACATAGGAGAGTGTGCCGTAGGTGATTGATGGCAATTGATTTAGAGCTTTTACTGCAAACAGAATAGCTAAAAATCCCGGAAAGAACCCAATTGCCAGCAGCCAAGCAAATTGATTCAGGCTGGGTACTAAGGGTGTGGTTAACACTAAGGGAAGTAGGCATAAAGCGCCAACACCTAACTGTACCAGCGTACTTTGATAGGGCGAGGCGGCACTCGGTTTGCGGTTGATTAAGATAAAGCCACTATAGGTCAGTAACGACAATAATGCATAAAAATATCCCAATATTTCATAATCATATAGCGACTGGCTCGATGTGATGGGCAGCATTAATATAAAGCCTGCTAAGGCGAGTACCACACTTGCCATACTGAATCGGTTGAGTCTTTCATTAAACACAAAGTGCGCAAATACCGAAGACACCACAGGCGCGAGGTAGATGATCATAATCACGGTTGCCATTTGAGTGTATTGAATGGCCTCAATATAAAAAGCCATAAATCCGGCGAGCATAGCGCCATTTATCAAGGTGCGTTTGCTCGGTTTATGGCGAATTTGCTGTCTTTTTCCCGTTAACAGCATATAGGCCATTAAAAATAGCGCGCCGAGTAGCAGGCGGTAAAAGGTAATATGTTCGGCTGGCAGAGCTGCAAAGCGTGCGAATACGCCAATCGTGCCCATTAAGGTGGCAGCCAATAGGGCAAAGAGCAAGGCCAAAGTAGGAGGTGGATTCATGTGTCACCTTTAGCGTACAGTCCAGTACTGTAGAAACAGTCCAACGGGTAAGGACGCTGAGTTTGCCCTAAAATATCTTGCTAGGCTAGCGAGGTATTCGACTGTGCTTTGGGTATCGTGCAAACTAGCTGTTTCGAAGGGGGAGCATTTTATTGGGATTAGACGATCCTGATATCGCATACTTAGACGCAGGTATTTAGGATAAAAGGTCGCTGTATTGCAAATGGTAAGGGGCTTTTTATGAACCACGCTATAACGGGGATCGCTTCAGTCTTTAAGTGCTCATCCGCTTGTCGGAGCGAGCAACGCTCAATCCTAGGATTTTAATAATCCTTAATAAAGCGCAGAGCATGTTTGGCTAGCGTAAAATCGATATTTTCACTGATACGAATTTCGGCGATTAATCGACTCGAAGTAGATTGACTGATAAAGCAATCAAATGTCAGTTCGTTGGTAAGCTGCAAATGAACACGGGAACGATTAGGTGTGAGAGATTTTAATATATCAAAATTTAACGCAATATCGGGATCCTCTTCGTAAAAATAATTAGCATGATAAATAAAGTGTGGCCAATTTTGATTATTTGATTCAATTATATAAGCACAACGATCATTGGCTGGAATAATATTAGATAGCTGTTTTTTGAAATTATTTGTGGTTAGATTGTTTTTAATGAATTTATATTTCGTATCATTAAAAATAACTAGCATCACATCTTGCCTTGTTGAGTTAAGTGGGTTTGAATGAATGTTTTTTAGGGAATGTTTATCTTGTGCAGTATAAATATTGTTTTCGGTGATAGATGACTGACTATCAGGTTGCAGATAATAATTTAGGATTTGATAGTCTGTTAAGTAGTGTTCAATTAAACTGATGTTAGTCATTTCTCCTTCAAAAGATAATGCGTTATTGGACATAGCCTTTAATACACGGTTATCTGTTAAAGGGATAATTTGCTGTTGAACTTCGATTTCATCGCCATCGATATAACATTTTAGCTTATGATATTGGTAGCTGATGGATAATAAATGCCAATAATCATCATTTAAATCACCTGACATCGAAGCCATTTCAATCGATAATAATCGGCTATTAACAACCGATTCAATATTGCCAAGTGCATTTATCTTCACAATAAAGCCCGTATGATTAAACTCACAACAATATTGAAATACTAGTCCTCCATGTTGGTTTTTTATCCAAGCTTGCCAAGTGAAAATATCGAGTGTTTTCGAGCCTAATAAAACGACTTTAGCCGTATTTTCTGATGTTTCTTGAGCGAGGTCTTGAACTAAGTTATTCGAGCTAAAACAGATATTTTTTGAGGTTTTCATGGGTGACATCCTTGTGGTTATGTCATGCATAAACCTTTGGTTTTATTTCAGACAAATATCATCACAGCGAGGTATTAATTCTATCGCGACCATCGGCCTTGGCGCGGTAAAGCGCGGTATCGGCGGCGCATACCATGGCGAGTGAGGTACGGAACTGGCCATTGACTTCACTGGCAATCCCTTGGCTGGCGCTTACCGAGACATAATCCCTGAGCCCTTGGTCGGTAAAGCGAATATTATTAATCCCTTGCTGAATTTTTTGCGCTATGGTCAGCGCCATTTTGGCATTGTGATTAGGCAGGATCAGCGCAAATTCTTCGCCGCCATAACGGGCTGCAAGACCGATTTCGATAGGCACAATGGTGGCGATCACTTTGGCAATTTTTCTAAGGCATTCATCACCTTGGATATGACCAAACTGATCATTAAACACCTTAAAATAATCCACATCGATAATCACTACGCTGATAGGGCGCAGTTTAGCGGTGCATTCATCCCAATGTTGTTGCAGCATTTCATCAAAATAACGTCGGTTCGCCAGTTGGGTGAGGGAGTCGGTGGCGGCCAACTTACGCAGTTTTTGGTTTTCTGCTTTATGGTGAGTTAAATCGTGCATCACCATCACAAACACAGGTTCATGGCTGGGAATATAAGAGATAGACAATTCAACATCTTTGGCCTTACCAGAGGCGCAGATCAGCGTGGTTTCCTGCGCTGGGTGCTGCACGGGGTGACCACAATTGGTGCCTAATTGCACATCGTGGCTCAGGAGATTGTCATAGCGCGCTTGATGATGTTCGGTCAAAAAATTGCGCCAGTCTTGGCCCTTTAAACTCGCCTGCGGGCAATCGAGCAGCTCGGCACTACGTTGATTGCATGAACGGATAAAGCCATTGGCATTCACTAGGATCACTGGCTCGGTTAAATGTTGAATAAAGAGTTCAATGGTCTCGAGGGAAGAATGCTCGAAAAAGTTCAGCGGTAGCTCGGCAGCCTTTGCATGCTGAGTTGCGGGCAATACAGCCTCATCGACAATGGATAAGGCGGGTTGTTGGCGTGCCAGTTTCGGTGAGTTTGTCATTGTTATCTTTCTCCGTGAACTTTAATCATCTGCGCTAGGCGCTTTTCTGAGGATGACTTTATTCTGGTGGAAGAAAAGATACCTTCTGCTTACCTTCTGGTATAATCATATGATTTTAAATGTTTTATTTTTTTACCTTCTGAGTCGTTTTGTCTGCGATTAGGGCGTGGTTGGCTGGGTGCTTGCTTACATCTCGCAAAATTTGGGTTAAATAGCCCCTAATCTGAGGCCTCAAGATTGAGTCGTATACTTGTTATTGGGTCAATTTAATGCAATGTAAGTCCATTAGTTTGCTCGGGATGTAGTGCTTGGCTATGGGATTTTCCTCGACACCATTTGCCACCTTGCTTGTGTTTAAATGCACACATTGCATCCCATCGACCGCTTATGCCACTGTACTGTCGGCGAAACTCCTTGGCTGAAAGTAACCAGGCATCGGATGCTATGCCTAATTCATTAAGTAACTTAGGTCGCTGATTATCAATAAAGCCCTTTTTATCATGGCGGATAGCGCGGCCGGTCCAATCGATAAGCTCAAGATAATCGGCAAAATGAAAGGGGATGCCCGTTTGCTGATGGAGATGCGTTGCACCATCAAATTTTACGAGGGGTTTATGTGGTAATGGCTGAGTGTTATCTACAGGGGGTTGGGTTGACAGTGGTGTGACGCTGTTAGATGAAAGCGCATTCAGGCGCTCTTGAATCGATGTAAAATCAGAGGATTGCAAAGAGTCGGCAATGCCAGCTCGAATAGGATTTAAATCCACGTACATCATGCAGGCTAGTAAGGCTTGTTCATCTAGCAAAGCTTGGGATTTAAAACGACCTTCCCAGAAGGCGCCTTTGCACTCATCTTCTCGATTGGCTTTACGGGCAATCTCTTCATTTAGGCATCGCATAAACCAAGATATGCTGGATAAGCGTTCATGCCATTCGACAATTAAGGCATCGAGTAACATGCGTTCTCCGTCGATTAATGCATCACCATTCATATACTTAGTGGCAATGGCATGGCCTTTAGTGATTTGGCACCAGCGACTGATAATATCTTTTTGCGTTAACGATTTAGCCTTCTCGATGTCAATTTTAAGCACTAAATGGTAATGGTTGTTCATCACTGCATAGGCGCAAATGTCGATACAAAAGATGGTGGATAATGCTTTGATTTTATCGACAATCCAGCCACGTCTATGCTCATAACTGCGGCCAGTGAGTTTATCCTCACCGCACAGAAAAGCCCTTCTGACACAGCGATTAATCACATGATAGAAGGGTGTTGTATTGGCATCGATAAGCATTCTTCTGGCCGAGGTCATGACTCGCTCCAAACAGACAAGGTGAAGATAATCTAAAGACTAGTAGAAGAGGGGACAAAGCACAAAAAGACATGGCTGTCCCCACTTATTTATCATATCTTTTTGCGTTAACGATTTAGCCTTCTCGACGTCAATTTTAAGCACTAAATGATAGTGATTGCTCATCACCGCATAAGCGCAAATATCAATACAAAATATCGCAGGCAAGGCTTTGATTTTATAGACAATCCAGCCACGTCTATGCTCATAACTGCGCCCAGTGAGTTTATCTTCACCACACAAAAAAGCCCTTCTGACACAGCGATTAATCACATGATAGAAGGGGGTTGTATTGGCATCGATAAGCATTCTTCTGGCCGAGGTCATGACTCGCTCCAAACAGACGCAATCAAGATAATGTAAGGCTAGTAGAAGAGGGGATAAAGCACAAAAAGACATGGCTGTCCTCGCTTTTCTGGCCGAGGTCATGACTCGCTCCAAACAGACGCAATCAAGATAATGTAAGGCTAGTAGAAGAGGGGATAAAGCACAAAAAGACATGGCTGTCCTCGCTTTTCGTAAAAAAGGGACAGGGTTAGCTGTCCCAAGCTATCTTAGCGAATTAGGCTGTAGACCTCAGTTTTTAGGATGATTGATAACTTGCGGATCTGGGCTTAACACAAGTAAGGTATTTGTTGTATTACTCAACACAAATTGGAATTTAGTGGTGCCTGGGGTTCTATCTAGGTCAACAAGTTGCACTAACATACCATCGCTGCTGATGGTGACTGCATCAACAATTTCATCAAACGGGGTCACAAAACCTACACCGACAAATTTTAGCCCTTTACCGGTTTGGTCATTGAGCAGGTAAGTTACAGTACCCGCTTGAGTAATGGTCACATCACCTGGGCACTGCTGCCCGTTTGCATCGGTATAGATAAATACAGGTTCTCCATTTTCTAGGGTGACATTCACTTTAATAAATTGTGCAAAGCCTTGTGGTGCCGTCATGTTTATTTTCCTTCTGTGGTTAGAATCGAATATTTTTAATATCTTTTTTTTCTAAAAAAAGAATAAGTTCTTTATTTGTATCAAGTTCCCCTAAACAATCTAGCGATTTTGCATAGGAAATCATAAATATTGGGTCTTTGTTTTTTTCAGTAAAAGGCTTTATTTGTTGTTTTACCTTTTTACATAACTCGATGCTGTAAGGTGATTGGCCAAGTTTTTTATAGATGCTAGCTTGTAGTAACTCACTTATAGCAAGGTTTGCTATGTAGGTGATTTCTTGATTAAAATCGTTTACTAATTCTCTATATGATTCGGTTGCTAATTTTGCATGTCGCAAACTCTCATTTAAGTTCCCAATATTTAGCATGAGTTTTGCTTCGGATAAGAAGATTTTTGCAGAGATATCTTTGTATGTTGAGGACTTGACCAATAAAGATTTGTCATCAAAATTGATGTTAGTTGATTTTTCAATTTCCAAATATTGGCTTTTACTTGTGCTTAATTCAAGAAGTTGTGAATAAGAATAATATTTTAATCTTTTCCAACGCTCATTTTCAGGGTCTTGTTTAAATGCAAACTCAATAGTAGCAAGTCCCAAAGAGGCTTTATTCAACGCTTCTGTTAGGCGACCTTGATAACTTAAAAGTGTGGCGATGTTTTGATAACTTCCTGTGAGCCTATCGAGCAAATAAGGTTGTTTTTCAAGATTTTTGGTTGCCAAGGTTTTTTGTATTTCCTCATGGATTTGGATAGCCGTATTTATATCTCCTTGTGATACAGCTGCGCTGGCTAACCAAGAACGAGTATCGGCCACATCGGCAATCAGTTGGCTATCTTCGGGGGCTTTGGCCAGTGCCAATAGCTTTAATCGTAATGACTCCTCAAAATCTTGCTGCGCGTTAGCAAATTCCTGTTGGTTTATGGAAACAGAACCCAGCGAGTTATGGGCATAGGACAGCTCCATCAGCGCATCTCTATCCTCAGGCGCTAGGGTATACATGGTTTGGCTATAGGCTAAATACTGCTCGAAGAAGGGGCGTGTGGCAGCCCAATCACTTACATCATATTTAAGCTGACCCAACCAAAAGGCATTGGCGCCTAAGGTTTTTAGCAGGGCTAAGTTGTCTGGCTGCAATTCGAGTAGCGGCAGCATTTTTTCCTGCGCGGCGAGTAGGGCGCTGCGGGCTTCATCGATTTTATTGCGTGAATAGGCGACTTCGCCCATGGCCTCTAAGGTTTGCCCATGCTGGAAGCGGGCGTCGAAGCTTAAGTACTTTTCATCGTCTTGGCTGGAGAAATCCGTGAAATATTCCAAGGCCTTATTACTGATGCCGTCGAGTAAGTCCATCCGGCCGATGCCGCGCATCTTATCGGCGAAGTCACCCACCATAAACCCGAGCAGATCTTCGGCGGCGAGGCGTTTTTGCTGGGCAAGCTTTTCGGCTTCGATACTGCGAACGCTCATAATGACCGAGGTTAAGGTGAGTACGCACAGCAGGGCGACGGTAATGCGCCTCGTCCAGCGCAGCATAGTGGCGCGTTTGCTGGAGGCGGCAATAAAGTCGGTTTCCCGCTCGTCTAAGTCAAATAAGGGATTTTGCCTAAGGCTTTGGGCCTCTTTTAAGGGTTTACCCTCGGCCAGCAAATAGGCGCTGTGTTTGGCTTCGCTGAGCCAGCGCTGGGATAAATGCTGTAGTCGGCTCTTAATGCTGAGGCTGTCGTTATGTTCGCTGATCCACGCCGTTGCCCTTGGCCAGCGGCGCAGCAGGGCTTCGTGGGCGATGCTAAAACAGGGCTCACCATTTTGCAGATGGGACACAAATAAGCGGCTATCGACCATAGCCTGCACTAGGGCGGTTTCAGCCGCGCTTTGTAACTGCGACCAGCGGGCGGTGCGGCTGGTGATGGATTTTTCATCCTCACGCAGGGTGACTAACAGGGATAAAATCCGCGGCAGACTGGCCTTTTCGGCCTCGCTTAAATGGGAGATGGCCTGCTCGGCATTTTTACCGATAGCGCCTTCGATGCCGCCCAAGGTGCGATATACAGAGACCAATAGTTTGTCATCGTCGCTGCGTTGTAAATACAGCGCCTGCAAGGTGTATTGCAACATGGGCAGCGCGTCTGGGTTGCTGGCCGCATCGCTACAGAGCATTTCATCGAGCGGCATGGCAGTGTCGCTGTCAATGTCCCAAGTTAAATTGGCGGCAATCGCCGGCAGGCGGATCATCTGCAACAGCTCGGTGCGAGTGGGCGGCGCTAAGTCGAAATGGGCGCCGCGCGCCTTGCCCGCCATCAGGCTGGGGTAATTGACCAACAACGGATAAAAGTCATTACGACAGGCACTTAGAATCAACACCGCATGGGAAGTGGCAAGGCGCTCTAATAGCTCGATAAAGGCGCTGCGCTCGGCGTCGCTAAACAGCGGCGATGATAATAAGACTTCTAATCGATCGATAAATAAGGCAAAGCGTGGTGTAGCATAGGTCTGATTTTTAAGGCTTTGTTTACATATATCGACAATGCTTTGTGGATCTTGTTCAAGCTTGGCGGCAAGCGTATCGGCGCTCATTCCCTCAAAGACTGGGCTGTCGTTTAGCTCCCAGTCGAGCATGGCACTGGCCAGATCGGTGAGCAGTTGTCCCTTGCTGACATCGGCAAAATCGAGGCTGCTGTAGGCCACAACCCCAACGCCATTAAAGCCATTGGCGGCCATAAGGTTAGGTAATACACCGGCATTGATTAAGGAGGATTTACCGCTACCACTCGGGCCTAAAATTAAGCAGAAGGCACGGCCAAACTGGATTTGTTGGCTAATGCGATTTAACAGCGTGCTAATTTGCTCGCTGCGGCCGAAGAATACGTCGGCATAGTTGGCGCTGTAGGCTTGCAGGCCCGGAAACGGCGAGCCGCCTTGCCAGGTTTGTGGCGTGGCGCTGGCCTCATGGCCGACGGGAAAGCGAACCTCGGCTAAGGTGCGATAGCCGCGTTTGCGAATGGTCTCAATGTAACGGGATTCGGTGGCACTATCGCCTAAGGCGCGACGTAACTGGTTGATAATTTTGTGCAGTGGATTATCACCCGTGTCGACTCCCGGCCAGCAATGGCTGACAATCTCGTCGCTGCTGACCACTTCACCGGCGTTTTGGCAGAGAAATAACAACACATCCATCGCCTTAGGTTCAAGTTGTTTAACTTGTTTACCAAGGAGTAGGCTGTTGGCGCTGGGATTGACTTGCCATTCACCAAAAAAAAATGTGCTGTCACTCATAGGATTTCCATTGCTTGAGCATCGACTAAGGCGGAGGAATCGCGGTGCCGTTAGCCATTGTTATTTTTATATTCCATTTGCATATGTTGCTATGGGGTTTTGCGTCAAAACATTGGCATTATGCCTAGACTCCTTGTTATTTAAAAGAAGTAAGCTTTTATAATCAATGTAAATTTTATCTTGAAATTGTGACAGCATCTTGTACTGAGACCCATGTGTTGTCACAGGGTTGTGGGATTGCGCGATAATTGCACTTTCGCTTGGGTAAACGCTTGGCTTGGCAGCATAAACTCGGATGACGGGAAAAAAAAGAGTGCCCAAGGTGGGCACTCAAAGCGGTTGGGAAGGGAGAAATGGGTTAAATTGAGTTAGCGCGTAAGCACCAGTGCGTTGGCCTGAAAACTTAACCGTGCCATTTGCCCTTGGTCTTGCAGCTCTAGCTCGTTGAGTTCAAAGGGCGGTTGTAGACCGGAGGCTTGGATAAGTTTGGGGTCAAACATCAGCTTGAGTTTGGGGGATTCGGGCGTTAACCAAGTCGCCGCTTGGGTGCGCATGATCGCGACCTTTTGGCCCTCGGCATTGGTGCCCGTGAGCACGCCACTCAAACCAAAGCGTCCCGCCTCGGCGACAGTTAGCTCAAAGTTGACTTGATTTGGCACGCCTTTATCCCAGATGGTCAATACTTCTGGTTTGATGCTGGCGGAATTGACATAGGACTTAAAGGCGGTTTTCACCGTGCGCAGCACTGGGCGGCCATCGACTTGAGTCTGGACTGTAACTTCGATTTCACTCAGCCCCGCATTGCTGCTGGCGAGGGGCAAGTCTGCGGGCACTAAAGCCTGCCATTCATCCCCCTGTTTCACCATGGCCAGCGCTTGCTCTGTACCATCGGCTTGTTTGAGTTTGGCCTTAGGCGCAAATTGATTATCGCTTTGGCTTAAGGCGAGTTTTACCCCAACCGTTTGGGCATCGGCTGCAATTGCGCTGGGCGCCTTGATGCTTAGTTGATAGGGCGAACCTTTTTCCTTCACGTTGACCAGATAGTTGGCCTTAGCGACCAAGGGCTGGCTGACTTGTAGGCGATATGCTCCGGCCGTGGCTTTTTCAGACATTTGCAGGGCGCTGGAGTCATCGGCTAAGCCTGCGCTGGCTAAGGCGTCGGCACTCACCAGCGATTTAACCAAGGATTCCGTGGCTTGCGGGCTGGCGTTTTTCCCCTGCGGCGTTTGGCCTATCCGCTGAATTTGCACTCGCTCGGGGGCAACGGCATCGGCATGCATTAAGGCGCCTGTGCTGACATCGCCACGGGGCGCAATTCGCACTAAGCTACCCGCTTGGCTCAAGTTAAGCTGCACGCCAGCATTTAGCTCGGCGCCGGTGACATTAAGCCAATACTCATCACTTTGGCTTGCCTGCTCAAGCACGGGTTGACTGGCTTGGTATTCGCCATAGAGCGGAGTGATAAAGCTGACGTAATCGGTACTGGTATTAATCGGCGCGAGAGTTGGCGAGGCGATATTAGTATCGACAAGGTCGCTCTGCGTCGGCGCGGCTAAGGTTAAGCCCTTGGCATACATTGGGCTGGCTTCTTTTTGTGGCTCAGGCGTGGGTGACTCATCCTGACAGGCACCGAGCAGGCTAGCTAATATGGCCAAGCTGACCGCTTTGCTTAAGGTGCGGAGTGTAAAAGGTTGCATGTTAGGCTCCTTAAATATGATTGCGGATCAGCGTGTCTAAGTTAAAGCAGGCACGGCGACTCTGCTGATGGCTTAACGGTTCTTGGCCTCGGGTCTTTTGTTTATCGGTAAACCAGACTGTGCCTGCGGCTTTTTGGGAGCTGCAATTTAAGAAGCCGTCGGAGCAGCTATCGAGCCAGTTTTGGGTGGTTTCGAGGGCGACCTGATATTGATAGCCAGCGCAGTAGCTGTCGCTGTCCCAAATGGCGGAATCCACATCCGAGCCGACAACCACCTCGAAGGGTTTACCTAAACTCGGGCGACCCGAGGTGCCATAGAGCCAAGTGTTGTTGTAGTTTGCCATCCAGCCGACTTGCTGCTGTTTGACTGCATTGCTGCCATAGCCTAAGAGCCAACCTAGAGTCGTTTCGAACACATTGCCTTGATTGACTGCATCGGCCAGCGGCGTGCCGCCACTCGATGGCGCGAGGGCGATGACTCTGGAGGTGGCTTTGATCACCGCAGGATAACGGCTGTCCCAGGTGGGGTTTGATAAAATCCAGCGCACCACATTACCGCCATTAGAGTGGGTGAGCAGGATTAAATCATCAATATTCTTCGCTTGAATAAAGCTATTGAGCTGAGTGGCGAGGCAACCCGCGGCGGCTTCTTCCCACATATATTGGTCGAAGTCACAGTTGATGACAGTGTAATTATTGGGGACGGGTATCCCTTGGCGCACTGAGTTAACAAATTCCGAAGTCCAATAGTCGGCTAACGCATTGGTTTGTTTTCCGGTTCCGTGAACAAAGGCGATACCTGTTGCGGCAAAAACCGCGGGGCTGACAGCTAACAGACCCAAGAGCATTAAGGTGTTTTTTATCTTCATGGGTGTTTCTCATCTCTAGTGATTGAGCGCGGCCTTACAGTGCATTGCAATCGTGAACATTAATCAGGTGTCTGTGTCGATTGACATCGCTGCACTCTGGTGCAAGGCAATCTTAGGCTGGTTTTAAGGAATGCTGCGCAGTAAAACCACTGGGAGTAAAAGTTCACAAGCTGAGTGACCTTGCTATGGTGGACAGGGTAGACTCTTACTCTGGCTTATTAACCTAGTCGCAACATTTGGGGCTGGCAAGCAAAAATTCGCTATATAATTTAATGACATAGCGACAATCTTTTGACTTTGTTTTAATATGACCTAATCGACAGCTAATTGCTTGATCAGTAAACGCTAATAAAACGTATAGCGTATTTAGCCGTTTGAATTGGCTGGGATGGCTCAAAAATTATTTTTACTTTAACGTTTTGGATCTTTATTGGTTCTATAGCGTTTTCACACTTATTGGGAGGCACCTTTGGCCATCACACAACAGGAAATGAGCCGCTGTTTAACCGAACTCAATTGCCGTAGCAATTTTTCGGTGAAGAGCATTACCGAATATATGTTGCCAGGTACTAAGGAAGCCTTTTACCTGCATATGGATGGCAAAACGCCGCAACTGATTATTCGCCCCGCGTTTGAGATATTTTCGGGTGAATTTACCACCTTAGCAGGCGTGCATGCTAAATATGACTATTACCACAGCGCGGAAATGACGCGATTTCCCAAGCGCTTACATAAGAGCCTTAACGAAACCCACTATGGATTGGCCTTTAGTTTTGATTCCATTGAGGCGGTGCAGCAATTTATTGAGCGTTTAAGCGCTATCGTCAAAGGGGCTTAGGATTTCATCAAAGATAAATACCAGCCTTAAGAATGGTTTTAAACCTCTGATATCTTAGGCTTAAGCTTTTAGGTTAAATTCCTCAATTTTAATCAAAATGAGGAATTTAACTGCTGCCTTTTCCAGCAGCTTTTCAGTATATTCATCAATAGATGAATTCTGCCGGAGAGGCTTATGTCGCTTATCCCTCGTCGCCCAAGAGGTGTGGTTCCCTTTGCCGCCCAATCTGGGCTGTCTATGGCTGCGGGTCGCCCGAAAGGCAACTCTGATGCGCGCCAACGGCTGATCACCGCTGCGGTGACGCTCTTTAGTGAACGCAGTTATCCCACTGTTTCTACCCGTGAAATAGCCCGTGAGGCCGAGGTGGATGCGGCGCTTATCCGTTATTACTTTGGCTCTAAGGCTGGGCTATTCGAGCAGATGGTGCGTGAAACCCTCGCGCCTGTGATTGCGCGTTTGCGTGAAATCTCCTGCGCTCAAGCACCTAATGATATTGGCGAACTGATGCAGATCTATTATCGGGTGATGGCACCTAATCCCGGATTACCCCGATTAATCGTGCGTGTGTTGCAGGAAGGCGATGGCACCGAGGCCTATCGGATCATGTTGTCGGTGTTTGAGCAAATTCTGTCCCTCTCGCGCCAATGGGTTGAGTCGGCATTAGTGAATGCTGGATTACTCAAAGCAGGGCTAGACCCCAATTTAGTGCGCCTGAGTTTTATCAGTTTGATGGTGTTTCCGCTGATCGCTCCCCCAGTTTTAATGCGTCAGTTTGGCCTGTTTAGTAGCAATGCCGAGGATTTACAACGTTTGGCACTGCACAATATACAGGTGTTTACTCAGGGCGTTTTGCGTGAACCTAGGAGTGAATGATGAGTGTATCTAATGGGTTAGCTGTGATGTCGGTTAAGGCGCGACGACTATATCCCCAAAGATGGGGCAAGCTGGTGACGAGTCTATTGGTCGCGGCGCTGTTGCTGCAATTGACGGCCTGCGGCGATGAATCCCCCCGAGTGCTGGGTACGGTTGAGCGCGATAGGTTAACCCTCACCGCCCCTGTGGGGGAGCTGATTAATCGAATTAATGTGGTCGAAGGCCAGCAAGTGCAGGCGGGGGAAGTATTACTCGAGCTGGATAGCACCGCCGCTCAGGCGCGCCTTAGCCAGCGTCAGGCCGAGCTTAAACAAGCGCAGGCCAAGTTGGAAGAAGCCGTAACGGGGGCTCGCTCGGAAGATATAGATAAAGCCCGCGCCGCCCTTGATGGCGCCAATGCCAGTGTTAAAGAGGCGCAGCAGACTTTTGAGCGTACGCAGCGGTTATTTAAGACTAAGGTGCTCAGTCAAGCAGATTTAGATGCTGCGCGCGCGGCGCGTGATACCAGCCTTGCCAAGCAAGCCGAAGCCGAGCAGAGCCTAAGATTGCTGCAAAACGGCACCCGTAGCGAGCAACTCGAACAGGCCAGAGCCGCAGTCGAGGTGGCCATGGCTGGAGTGGCGCAGGAGCAAAAAGCCCTCAAGGATTTAAGCCTAGTGGCGGCTAAACCCGCTGTGGTAGATACCTTGCCTTGGCGGGTGGGTGATAGGGTGGCCGCAGGTAGTCAACTTATTGGTTTATTGGCAATTGAGCATCCCTATGTACGGGTATATCTGCCAGCAACTTGGCTCGATAGGGTTAAGGCGGGTAGCCAAGTGAAGATCCTTGTCGATGGCCGCACGAAGCCTATTGCTGGCACAGTGCGTAATATTCGCAGTCAACCGGCTTACACCCCTTTTTATGCCTTAAATGAACGCGATAGGGCGAGATTGATGTATCTCACCGATATTGATATTTCGCCAGAAGGACAGGATTTACCCACGGGAATGGCCCTTGAGGTACAGTTGCCATGAGTGCACAACAGGCTTCAGCAGGGGGGACAGTCGCTGGGACATCAGCGGCTGAAACATCAAGCGCGGCTTCTGAGTTTGCTATCGAAACCCGTGGTATGACCCGCGCCTTTGGCGGCATCAATGCGGTAGAAAATCTCGATTTGGCGATCCCTAAGGGCACGATTTATGGGTTTTTAGGCCCCAATGGCTGTGGTAAATCGACCTCCATTCGGATGTTGACTGGGCTGCTGAGTCCAACCTCGGGGGATATTCGGGTGCTGGGCGAAACCTTGCCCGGCGCCGAGGAAAAACTGCGCCGCCGCATTGGCTATATGACGCAAAAATTCTCCCTCTACGACAATTTGTCGGTGCGGGAAAACCTGGAGTTTGTGGCACAAATTTATGGGCTGAATCGTCGCCAAACCAAGGCGCGTTTAGCCGAGTTATTAAGCTTGTACGATTTGGCTGGGCGCGAGAAGCAAATGGCGGGCTCCATGAGTGGCGGGCAAAAGCAACGTTTAGCCTTAGCCGCAGCGACCTTACATCACCCTGAGCTGTTATTTCTCGATGAGCCGACGTCGGCGGTGGACCCTGAAAATCGCCGCGAGTTTTGGGAACGGCTGTTCGATCTCTGCGCCCAAGGCACCACGATTTTAGTCTCGACCCACTATATGGATGAGGCCGAGCGTTGCCATGGTTTAGCGATTTTAGAGCGCGGGATAAAACGCGCCGACGGCTCGCCGCAACAACTTATGGCGGCTATGGGCACGCGGGTCGTTGAAGTGTCGGGTGAGGATTTACGTAAGCTTAAACAGTCGCTTATCAGCGACGCCAACGTGTTATCGGCGGCGCAGATTGGTAGCCGTTTACGGGTATTAGTGCAAAGTTCGATTGCAGATCCGCTGGCTTGGTTAAGCCCAAGGGTTGCTGGGCGGGCACTGACTGAAGTGCGCCCAAGCCTTGAGGATGTGTTTGTGACTTGCACGGGTGGACGTGCCCAACTGGCGCCGCCGATCGGCAGTCAGGCTACGACAGTGGAGGCTCAAGATGCTAGGTAGAATTTGGGCCGTGGTGGTCAAAGAACTCAGGCAGTTATCGCGGGATCGCATGACCTTCGGCATGATAGTGATGATCCCCTTAGTGCAGTTGATGCTGTTTGGTTATGCCATCAATACCGATGCGCGCCATTTGCCCGCAGGTTTAGTCAATTTAAGCGATTCCGCCTATAGTCGTGCTTTAGTTAAAGCGGTTGAAGCGACCCAAGTAGTTGATTTTAAATATCACTATTTGAATATTGCCGAGGCGGAAGCCGCGATCACCCGCGGCGAAGTGAAAGCCGTGCTGTATTTAGGTGCCGATCTTGACGAGCGTTTAGTGCGGCATCCAGCGTTTGCAGGGCAGACCTATTTTGCCGAGCCTGTCGGTCAATGGTTGGTGGATGGCTCGGATACTGTGGTCGCCTCTACCATTCGCAGTTTAAGACAAATGCCGCTGGATGAAATTGCGGGCAGGGCGGTCAAATCCAATCCCCCCAGTTTTGAGGTGGTGCAGTATTTTAACCCTGAGCAGCGATCTGTGGTGAATATCGTCCCTGGCCTATTAGGGGTCATTTTGACTATGACCATGGTGATGTTTACCTCGGCCGCGATTGTGCGCGAGCGAGAGCAGGGCAATATGGAGTTTTTAATCACCACGCCGGTGAGGCCGCTTGAGCTAATGCTAGGTAAAATAACCCCTTATGTGTTAGTCGGCTTTGTGCAATTGGCGATTATTCTTACCGCTGGGCATTTGCTGTTTGCCGTGCCGATTCGCGGTGGTTTGGGCTCGATTGCGCTGGCGGCCATGTTGTTTATCTGCGCCAGTTTGACCTTAGGCCTAGTGATTTCGACCATCGCGAAAACCCAGTTACAGTCGATGCAAATGACGGTGTTTATCCTGCTGCCATCGATTTTGTTGTCGGGTTTTATGTTCCCCTACGAGGCCATGCCCGTAGCGGCGCAGTGGATTGCCGAGGCGTTACCCGCGACGCACTTTATGCGTATGTCCCGCGCGATTGTGCTTCGGGATGCCGAGGTGAGTGACTTGCAATTTGATGCCTTGTGGATGATTGGTTTTACCTGTTTGGGGCTGCTGGTGGCAAGCCTGCGCTTTTCTAAACGTTTGGATTAAGGGGCTGACTCACGCTTTAGGCGCGAGTTTTGATTTAACGCAAATTATGCGTAAAGATTTGGACTAAGTAGTTGAAATGGATGTTAGTTACTTTAGAACTCGCTTACACTGCTGCTAACAAAATGTTCCTTTTATGTGATGGCTTAGTGTGTCCCTTCGCGCGATTTATGCAGACCGATTTGTGTAAATCGATACCTGAGGTTATCAACTCAGTGAATGTGAAGGCCTATTCGGCTGAGCAGCGCGATGCGTATCAACATTGCATCATACGCAAAAGGAATAGAGATTTAGCTTAGCGAAGGAATTCTGTATGCCTGCGATTGTGTGTCAAAGTGCCCTCGAAGCGGTTTCACTGATCCAAAGTGGCGAAACCCTGTGGACCCATTCCATGGGAGCAACTCCAAAAGTCTTATTAGATGCGCTGGCAAAACATGCGCTCACCCTTGAAAATCTCACCTTATTACAGTTACATACCGAAGGTGCTGAATCCTTAAGTCATCCCGATTTACGTGGGCATTTGCGCCATCGCTGTTTTTTCGGTGGGGTGCCTACAAGGCCGTTATTACAAAGTGGCGATGCCGATTATGTGCCGATTTTCCTCTCGGAAGTGCCTAAACTGTTCCGCTCCGGCGAGCAAAAAATTGATACTGCGATTATCCAAGTGTCGCCACCCGATAAACATGGCATGTGTTCCTTAGGAATTTCGGTGGAGGCGACCTTAGCCGCCTGCCAAGTGGCGGGCAAAATCATTGCCCATATTAACCCACAAATGCCCCGCACCCACGGCGATGGTTTTATTCATATCGACCGTTTTGCCGCCGTGTATGAGCAAAGCGCCAGTTTACCCATTCATTCGTTTGCCACTGGCGATGCTGTGAGTCTGGCGATAGGGAAAAATGTGGCTGAATTAGTCCGTGATGGTGATTGTTTGCAGATGGGCATTGGCGCAATTCCCGATGCGGTATTGTCCTGCCTGACCGAGCACAAAGACTTAGGCGTGCATACCGAATTGTTTTCCGACGGGATTTTGCAATTGGTTGAAAAGGGCGTGATTAACAACAGTAAAAAGCGCTTTTACCCCGGAAAACTGGTTACAGGTTTTGCCTTAGGTAGCCAGAAGTTATACGACTATGTGGATGATAATCCTGCGGTTATCTTTATGGATATCGAGCAGGTGAACGACACGTCTATTATCCGTAAAAACCCCAATGTAATGGCGATTAACTCGGCGCTTCAGGTCGATCTCACCGGGCAAGTGTGTGCCGATTCCATTGGCACTAAGATTTATTCGGGCGTGGGTGGCCAGATGGACTTTATCCGCGGCGCGGGGCTGTCCGAAGGTGGCCGCTCTGTGATTGCGCTGCCAAGTACGGCCTCTGGAGGTCGGGTTTCTCGCATCGCTAGCGTGTTATCTCCTGGGGCGGGGGTGGTAACTACCCGCGCCCATGTTCATTACATAGTGACCGAATATGGCGCGGCGAATCTTCGTGGCCGCTCGCTACGTGAACGGGCACAGGCCTTGATTAATATCGCCCATCCGGATTTTCGTGAGCAACTTTGCCGCGACGCCTTTGAAGTGTGGGGATTAAGTCTGTAGCTTTATCAATCCGTTACTCCTGAGTGCCGAGTTTGCGACTCCGTAGGCTCGGTACGGGGCTAAGCGCCAGCTATGATTCCGATTGTGGGATGTTTTGCTCCTCAATGTTTTGCCATGCCCAGGCGATTTAATCTGGTCAGTATGAATCGAATGGCTAAAAATCATTTTTAATTATTTGATAGTTAAGGTCTTAACGGCTTAATAACAGGAAGTTTGTCAATGCTGTACACCTTAGAGGCTACGACCTCACTCTAACAAAGTTTTGTTAAGGCCCTCCAAGACAATCTCTATCCGGCCGAGTTTTATCAACTGCTTAGCCAACCAATACTCTTTATCTTGAGTGAGAGTAGCACTGGGCGCCAGAGGCGGGTGAAGGTGCGATGGCTATCGGCATCACCCAGTGGTATGTCCCCCTCGAGGATGGCTGTGATCATCCTTTTACGCCGATTTTCACATCTCAAACCGCCGTTGATAAGGCCATCGAATTGATGAAGAGCGAAGGCACTGAGCACCATGGGTGATGACGCTCGATGCCGAGACACTGTTCCAAGTGCTGCTGCAATCGGGAAGCGATATGGCGCTGAACCCTAACAGCAATATGTCGAAATCCTCAGATGCACACGAAGTGCGCTTGATGTTGTCATCGCTGCTCGAGTTGGCTGAACACACGGGGCGCTCTCGTTATTTGGCTATATCAAGCTCCATGAGTATCCCCATTTCGCGCAGCTCAAAGGGTTACTGTCGAACTATAAAGCCGTCGTGAAAGCTTATCTGCTGGAGTCTTTACGCTTGGATTTTATTAGAAGTACGTCGGACCACGCCTTAAGCCCTGTCATCCATTTACGCGCTAAAAACTCAGAGGATATTAATCGTATCCGCGGGATGTGAAATTGCTTGAGCGTCAACTGAAGCGGGGCAGCTGGCCTATTAAGGTACACCATTTACATAGCAACAGCGTTGAGTCTATCGCTACATTTTGCCAAGCCAAGAGTGTGCATTTTTACAGTCGCTCACTGCTGACGAGTATCAAAGGTTGGTTTAAGTGAGGTGTTTTAGGGATAAGAGCGTGGGGTTATCTTTTTGTGTGATGAACGTTCGGACTGCTTAGCAAATAAATCGACCTTAAAAGGCGTAAATCAGTCAATGAATGACATTGAATTAACCGCATATTTAACTCAGCGAGTGTTATCTTTCAGCCAAAGTTGGAATGAGATCGAAAATAATCTCTACGCTAAATATCAAGCAGAGGAAGAAGCCTTAAGAAAGGCCGTGCCCGAAACTGAGTTCCACTATGCAGAGCGGACCGATTGGTTTGCACTGTTCAATGAACAAATCTCCCCCTTATTTGATGGGTTTTGTACCGATAAGCCCCGTGTTTACGGCGGTAAAGTTCGCAACTCCTTTGGTTTTCCTTCAAAGTTTAATGGTTGTGACCATCCCCTTGAGCTGCTCGTTAACTTAAAACATAAGAGCAGAGCTGAAATCTATGTCAAAACCAACACTCACTTCGAAGATGAGTATCTGTTTATTGTCCTTAAAAAGGCCGATGAATGGCGTATCGATAGCTATAAGAATCGTCGCTATGGCAATGAGAAATGGAGCACACAAATCCTGTGATTGGGCTTTATTTTCATGCTTGAATCGTAAAAATGCGACACAAACTTAGCGCTAATAAGGTCGGCTTAAACTCAGTGATTCGACGTAATTTCAAAGGATATTTTTTAGGTGGAAAAACTCTATGCTATTAGATCATCAGCTCGTTGCACGGATCAAAGCCGAGATAATGCAGTTTATAACAGTGGAGGTTGAACGGTTTTTATTAAGCCATCCAGATAAAACCTTTTATGCCTTCGCCTTCGATACAAATGCCGAATACGCAGAGTTAAATCTTTGTTTTAATACTGAATTGGATTTCCAGCGTTGCTTAACCTATTACCAGTCAGGGAAATGGGCTACGTCATACCAAAACCCTGAAGCCATCCAAGAGCTTAAGTTCAATACGGGTGACTGGGAGTATCAATGTGTGAGTACGCTTTATGTGCTTTCAGAGGGCGAGTTGCAAGCGATTCAACAGCGCTTACCCGAGGATGACTTTAGCGAGTGGGAAGCCATAGTGGGGCAAATACGTTTGATATTTTCCGAATGCCTACAACTGTTTACCCAGACGGAAGTGTATCAAGCGATACCTAAGACAGATGACTTTATCGCCTTTAGTATCGACCATGATGAAGATGTTGCCGATATGCTGGCCGATAGAGTGGAATGTGCAGAATGACATTTACCCTTATTGAATCATCACCAGCCTACTTTAAGCGTAGGCGCTGATCTCCAATTGCTCGATGATCTGCTTCCCTTGCTCGAGGCCCACATGATGAACAATTTCGGTTTTAATTAACTCAACATAATTTGGTTGGATATTGTAGTCAACATCAAAAAGGGCTTCGCCTGCGTGGGTGATAAGTGTTGCTAAGGCATTAAAGCAGCGAGACATTTGGGCTAAATCGGTAAAAAGTAGGTTGGGCTTCCAACCACATGCGCCATGGCGAGCGAAAAGAATGTGTTCATCCTTTAAATGATAAATTAAGGGATCGCCATAGGAGCTTGCCAGTACTAGCCAATTATCATCCCAAGTAGGCTCCCGCGCTTGGGTGATACCATGCCAGCGATAACCCATTTGAAAATCGATGAGGTCTTCAAATCTTGGAAATTCAAATAGGGCAAAACCGATGTCGAGTTGGCGTGAGTCTGGTATCTCTGCGCTAAAAAAGGGCTTTAATGCTGATGGGATAATCAAGTACATCGTGATTACATTCCGTTGTCGCAAACATTCAGCTGATTGTTACGCGGTACATGTGTTACCCGCCGTGATTAAGCTATTTCCCCATGCACTCTGCGAGTAATTTAATAAAAAACTCGCTACCTTTACGTTCACAAAACTGAATATTGCGCTCGGGGATCGATTCAGGGTCGTTGTAGTTAGCCAGGGCTAACTCCATACTGGCCTCGCGAATAATATGCAGGGTTGGGTAGGGCGCGCGGTTGGTAAAATTGGCGGCCGAGTCCTGTGGTTCATCCTCAAAACAATAGTCGGGATGAAAATGCGCGAGCTGATAAACGCCTTCATAGTCGTTGTCGAATAAGGCGTCGTTCGCCATATCGACGAGATCGAGGTAAGTGTAAAAGCCCTCAAATCCCCGCGGCAGAATAAACAGCGAGGTTTCGTGCTCTGGGTGCGCATCCAGGTATTGGCATTCTTCAATCAATGCCTTAAGCACTAGCTTGACTTTGGTTTGTTCAACAACAAGATAGCGAATACTGCCGCGCTCGACCTCACGTCTGGCGAAGGGGCAAATATTGTATTTCATGATCACTTTTTTCACCCAGTTATCGGTTTGTTGAGTGATCAGTTCTATCTCATTCATGCTAGTGCTTAACTCTTACGGCCAAAATTAGGGGGCGATCATAGGGATGATAGACGCCACAAGCAAGATGGCCATAGTGATATTAAAGATCTTCTGCTGGCGTTCGTTTTTCAAAATACGTTTAAGTGCTACACCAAACCCAAGCCAGACCACGGCACAGGGAAAAGCCACACATAAAAACACTGTGGCAATAGTAACCACTTGAGGTGTGAGATCCTGTTGTACTGAGGTAAAAGTGGCAATCGCGCCTACGGCCATAATCCAGCCTTTAGGATTAACCCATTGAAATGCCGCGGCTTGCAGAAAACTAAAAGGTTTAGCGATGCTCTTGCCCTCCATCTTGCTACTGCTATTGGCTATCAACCATGACAGGTACAGAAGGTATACAATCCCAATGACTTTAATCACTTGGTGGATAATCGGGTAGGCTTGAAATAGGGCGCTTAAGCCTAGGCCGATGGCGAGGATCATGGTAGGAAAGCCAAGGCTAATCCCCATCAGATGCGGAATACTGCGTTTAACGCCAAAGTTGACCCCTGAGGTCATCAGCATAATATTGTTAGGCCCAGGAGTGATCCCCGATGAAAAGGCAAACAATGCGATAGCCAGTATTAACTCCATAGATAAATTCCACACCTTTTATATATTGTCATTTTTGGCATTGTAATAGGGATATTACTCTCGAATTTAAGCGCCGAGGTATTACTATCACTGACGTTGAGCGAGGCATTCTAGCGGGTAAATTGAATCGCGCCTATACGCTGTACGGGCTTTATAAAGTAACAAATCATAACTATGTGGTGCACACTAAGGTTTCTGAGCAATATAAGTGCAGCGGTTGCCGAACGTTGCAATTTAACACTATGATGAATATCGACTTTCAGTCTGAGAAATAGCAACTATCCTTAAGCTGTAAAAATTGCCATAAGGGAAAGAGCATGTATTTACCACAAAAAATAAGACGTGTACTGACAATTGTAAGCTTGAGTTTGCTAGGTCTTACCGCCTGTGTAAGTGTGAACGATGATTCGCAAGTGCTACGAACTACTGTCGTAACTTCGGGGGATTTGAGTCAATTACCGCCGAGCGCCATGACCTACAGTTGGCATCCCACACTACAGAAGATTTTTGTTGACCGCAGGCTCGATCAACAACAAGTCTTACAACATATGCAGGACACCCTTAAAAAAGTGCTGCTGACAAAAGGTTATCGCTGGGTTGAAGACCCGCAACTGGCGGACTTTCAAGTGGGGTTCGGCATCGCCATGGGCACACAAATGTCGGATGAGCAGATACTTGCCGCCGCAGGCTTAGTGCCTGGCCTGTCGAATCAAGGTGTTGATCTTAAAAAATACGATAAAGGCTCAGTGTTGATTAGCTTTTTTAAGCCAACGGGCATTGCGGGTCAGCCTTATGAGATGGTATGGCGAGTTCTTGGCCAAGGCTTTGCCAATATTAAGGATATGGACGAAGTCAAAGCCCGCTTCGATGGCTCAATCGAGGAAATGCTGCTATCGCTGCCCGCCACCCATGCGGTGCAATAGGGCGGATATTTTGGCGCAGTAATCAGTAAAGTCTTAAGGTGAGTAAGATGCTCGCCTAAAGAGCTCGCTGGAACACGAGTTTAGGATGTTGCAATGATAGACTAGACAATTCAGTTAGCTATTTACTTACCTATCTACAGATGACAGGTATTTTTACCTGACTAGGATGTACGTCCGCAGAGGACTTATAAAGGGAGATTATGATGGCACAAAGTATCTTTGTTAATTTGGCGGTTGAAAGTGTTCAACAATCAAGGGCTTTTTACGCTGGTCTAGGGTTTGGCATCAATGATCAATACAGCAATGAGCAGGCTGCTTGCGTGGTGATCGCGGACAATATTTATGTGATGCTGCTGGCGAAGCCTTTTTTTGCTGGTTTTACCGATAAGGTGATTGCCGATGCCCATGCCACGACAGAGGTACTCAATTGCCTAGACTGTGACAGTCGAGAACGTGTCGACCAATTGGTAAAACTTGCTGAACTGCATGGTGGCAAAGCCTATCGTCAAGCACAAGATCAAGGGTTTATGTACGGCCATGCGTTCGAAGATCCCGATGGACATATTTGGGAACTTGTCTATATGGAAGCGCAAGTTGGTTAGTACATTGCCTTTCAAGCCAAGCGTTGCTAAGCCAAGAATAGCGCGCGTTGTGTAGGGCTTCGCCTTAGCACAACGCGGCGTAAGCTAGTTGCTTAAGGATACACTCACTTCATAGGCCGTAAATTTGCGGATATTAATCACGCCTGTATCGAACAGTAAATATTGGCCTTTGATGCCCTGTAAAATTCCGCTGACCACGGCGTCTTTATCAAAATTATGTGAGCTGATTTTTTTGGGGAAAACTTCAATCGGATAATGAATGGTTTGAATGTCTTCCTGCAATCGCTCGATGCTGTAATCACCTTTTTGCATAGCGATTTCATGCAGTTTTGCTTCGATGTGTGGGATCAGTTCCGCAGCCTTAGCATTCAAATCGATATCATCGGCATGGCCCTTTAACATGGCTTGCCAGTGAGTTTTATCGTTGATGAGCTTGGCTAACTCCACTTCCACTAAACCCGAGATTTGTCGTGTCGACACTTTAAAAATCGGTAAACCTTGGGTGGCACCTTGGTCAATCCAACGAGTTGGCAGTTGAGTGTGGCGAGTGATGCCGACTTTGATGCCTGAAGTATTAGATAGATAAACATAATGCGGCACAAAACAATGGCTTTGCGCCCACTCTGGCTCCCGGCAGGTGCCTTGGTCAAAGTGGCAAGTTTCGGGCTTCATGATGCACATATCGCAGCTGGCGAGCTTTTGCATACACACAAAGCAATGGCCTTGCGAATAGCTCTTTTTGGTCTTTTTGCCGCAGTTACAGCAGAAGATGTTACCCGTGTGGGTAAGTGTCAGCGGCTTGCCAATTAAGGGATTCAGTGGCAGTAATTCTTCACCTATCACCAGTTGATACTGTACTTGTTGCGCCTCATCTAAGTGTGCGCGCAGCTTTTTTAGCGTTCCTAACATAGGTGTTCCTAGTTTTTATTGTGTCACTGGGTTGGGCAAGGCTGCCCAGCGCACTTATGCATTCGTCATTGCTTGGTGTGCAGTATACAAGATTATCTAGTCGAGTTTAGATAGGAATTTTCGATTGATACCCCAACTTGATTTAAATGTACGGCGGTTAACGGGGGTCAATGAACTGTCAATTAACTCGTGGTGAGTGCGTCAGTTTGTTATTCACTTGTAGGTTATTTTGGACAAGCGTCCAGCATATCGGTAATCTTGTCATCCTTTTTAATCATTGAGACAGTATCTTGCCTGCCAATTTTTTACTCTTGTTAGCCGCTGCCATTTGGGGCTTTGGTTTTGTCGCGCAAACCTTAGGAATGGAGCATTTATCGCCCTTTGTATTCAACGGGCTACGTTTCTTAATTGGTACGCTGTCACTCGTTCCACTGGTGTGGTACTTGGCTCGGCAAGGTAAAATTCATCTCGGTACACCCAAAGATTTTGCCATTGGCTGCGTGGCGGTAGGCGGATTGCTGTTTGCTGGCGCCTCATTGCAACAGGTGGGGCTGCTGTATACCACTGCGGCCAATGCGGGCTTTATCACTGGGCTTTATATCGTGTTAGTGCCGATTTTGGGGCTGGCGCTGAAACATGCTACTGGCGCAAATACATGGTTGGGGTGTGCCGTTGCATTAGTGGGGTTGTATTTTTTAAGTATTAAAGACGGCTTTCACATTGGTTATGGCGATATGCTGCAATTGATTGGCGCGCTGTTTTGGGCGATGCACATTTTGGCGGTAGATCATTTTGCCAAGCGGATTTCGCCAGTGTTACTCGCCATGATGCAATTTTTGGTGTGCGGCGTATTAAGCCTGCTGGTGTCGGCGGCCATTGAGGTCACGACAGTCGATAAGGTAGTTGCCGCCTGGGGCTCACTGGCCTATGCGGGGCTGATTTCAGTGGGTATTGCCTACACTTTGCAGGTGCTGGCGCAAAAGCATGCGCATCCTGCCCACGCGGCGATTATTTTGAGTTTAGAAACTGTGTTTGCGGCCATCGGCGGTATTTTATTCCTTGGGGAGAGCTTAGGGCTGCGCGCCTTGGTTGGCTGCGGTTTGATGTTGCTCGGTATGCTGATTTCACAAGTGCCGCTGCGTTATTTGATTAAGTCTCGGCACCAGAACGTTAGCTAAGTCTCTATAAAAAAACGCCGCTGGCAGTGCCCGCGGCGTTTTTTGTTAAAAGTGTTGAAACCTAACGGCTGAGTTTATCCAGCACTAAGTCATCACCGAGGGCATAGAGGGATTGCATCAGTTGCTCCTCTTGAGCAAGGTCGGTCAAGCCTAAACCTATGGTGGCGCGAAAGAGGGCGATGCCAGTATGGCCAGCGGTTTCAAATTGACTGCTAAATTGCTCGATATTGATACCAAGTGCGGTGATCCGATTGGAGATATCCAGCACTAATCCGGGTCTGTCGTAGGACACTAAACTGTAGGTCAGCCGCTTAATGGGTTTGAGGGCGACTGAGGTTTTAGCATAGGTGAGGGTGAGCCCGTCGATACACTCTAAGGCTTCAATCAGCTCGTCCATTTTCAGGGAAGGTACTTCGAGTAACAAAATGGCGGCAAAAATCCCGTCGATATGGCGCAATTCTGAGTCGAGCCAATTGCCGCCATGGCGACTCACGGCGTGGGCGATTTGCTCTACTAATCCTTTTCTATCAGGTGCTTGAAGCGTGATTAAATATCGTAGCATGGCGACTGACTCCTATTTTTTGTAAAAGGCACCTGTTTTACAACGGGGTGTAACACAACTGTCATCTTTGCGTCATATAATTCAACGCACTTAGAATGAAGGGTGTTGTTATTGCTCAGTTTATGCTCAAACAGTGTAAGCATAGCATTTCGCAATTCCTAGCGAAAAAACTCACAGGCTTTAATAATAGAGGTTCTTAATGGAAAGTCAGGTCATTCAACCTGGTTCTGCGCCGCACAGTATGCTGAAAGGCGGACGTTCAAGTCGCAGGGCATTTAAGGATAAAGCGGCTCAAATTGGGGTCACGATTGGCGGCACTATGGTGTTTGTCGCCTTATTGTTGATCTTCTTCTATTTGTTATACGTGATTAAACCCATTTTCGACAGCGCGGATGTGACTCCAGTAAAAAGCGTGAGTTATCAACATGCTGAAGTCGCGACCCTGATGGTCGGTGCTGATGAGCAAAATGAGGTAATGTATCGCGTAGCCGCCGATGGCCAAGTGGATTTCTACACTGTTGCCGATGGCAGCTTACTCTCCAGTTTTACCCCGCCATTACCTGCTGGTGTGAGCGTAACCAGCGCCGCCATTGCCGCGCCGAGTGAGCAACGTTTTGCCCTAGGTTTGAGTAACGGCCAAGCCCTAATCGTGGGCATTGAGTTTGGGTTAAGCTATCCCAATAATAAACGTCTTATCACGCCAAAACTGCGTTATAGCGCAGGTGAAACGCCGATCACGATTGATGAATCTGGTAGTGCTATCAACCATTTAGCCTTTAGTTTCAGTAGCGATAAAATCACCTTTGCCTACCAAGATAATAGTGGCATTTGGCGTTTAAGCCGTCTTGAAGGTCAAGAAAACATGATGACCGAAGAGATTGAGTGGACAACGACGAGTGCACAGCTCCCTGATGCCCCTAAAAAGGCGGCGCACCAATTAATGACCCCTGATCAACGCCAACTGATGTTGCAGATGGGCAATAAGGTGTTTGTTTACAATATTCGTGACATTGAAGACATCGATTTAATTCAAGTTATCGATGCCGAAAAGGACAAGTCTAAGGTTAATAATATTGCCTTGCTCGCAGGTGCTAGCTCGATTTTAGTGAGTTATGACAGCGGTGTGGTGACCCAGTACTTCCAAGTAAATGGTCCAAAAGGCCGTTTATATAAAGAAATTCGTGAGTTTTCGGGCTTACCACCTGTTGCCTCTATGGCTTCTGAGTTTTACCGTAAAAGTTTTGCTGTGGTGAGCCCCGAAGGTGAGCTATCACTGCTTTACACCACCAGTGAGCGTGAACTGTTTGATAAAACCTTTGACCTTAAAAATCCGGGAGCCATGGGGTTTAGCCCACGTTCAAATGGCTTAGTCGTCGAAGCGAACAACAAGCTAAATATTTTCAACGTCGAAAACGCTCATCCCGAGGTATCTTGGAGCGCGTTGTGGAATAAGGTGTGGTACGAAGGTTACCCTGAGCCTAAATTTGTGTGGCAATCCACCTCGGGCAGTGATGACTTTGAAGCCAAGCTGAGCTTAATGCCATTGGCCTTTGGCACCATGAAGGCCGCATTTTACGCCATGTTATTTGCTGTACCATTAGCGATTGCAGGCGCGATTTATACCGCTTACTTTATGTCGCCTAAGGTGCGCGGCATTGTTAAGCCAACCATCGAAATCATGGAAGCTTTACCGACGGTTATCTTAGGTTTCCTCGCAGGACTTTGGTTAGCTCCGCTGATTGAAGAACACTTGCCGGGCATCTTAGTGCTGCTGATCTTGCTGCCGACCTCGATTTTGCTTTCAGCCTATTCTTGGAGCAAGTTACCCGGTAAATGGAAACAACGTTTACCTGAAGTCTATCAGGAGCTGATGCTGATCCCGGTTATCTGCTTTGTGGGTTGGTTCTCCTTTGCCATCAGTCCGATGATTGAAGTGGCATTGTTTGATGGTAACACTCGCCAATTTATCACTAACGAATTAGGCATCACCTTCGACCAACGTAACGCGCTGGTGGTGGGGATCGCCATGGGCTTTGCGGTTATTCCAACCATTTTCTCGATTGCGGAAGACGCGATTTTCTCTGTGCCACGCCATCTATCTAACGGCAGTTTGGCGCTGGGCGCGACGCCTTGGCAAACTCTGACTCGT
Organism: Shewanella sp. LZH-2; assembly: GCF_016859145.1. Classification (NCBI taxonomy): domain Bacteria; kingdom Pseudomonadati; phylum Pseudomonadota; class Gammaproteobacteria; order Alteromonadales; family Shewanellaceae; genus Shewanella; species Shewanella sp. LZH-2. The sequence goes on along the minus strand of NZ_CP069350.1, from coordinate 2,923,791 downwards.
GTTGTGCTGCTGACCGCAAGCCCAGGGATTTTCTCGGCGGTGATGATGGGACTTGGCCGCGCGGTGGGTGAAACCATGATCGTACTAATGGCAACGGGTAACACCGCCATTATGGAATGGAGCGTGTTTGAAGGTATGCGGACATTAGCGGCTAACATTGCGGTAGAAATGCCAGAGTCGGCGATTGGCAGCTCGCACTACCGAGTGCTGTTCCTCGCGGCCTTCGTTCTGTTCGTATTTACCTTCTTCTTTAACACGATTGCCGAAGTGGTAAGACAGCGTCTACGTGACCGCTATAGCTCGCTGTAATGGAGATAAGATAATGATACTAAATACTATTTCGCCAATGACCTTGAGAGGTTTGTGCAATGGGTAAGTGGGTAAAATCAGGCTCGCCATGGATTTGGATGACAGGTGGCGCGGTGAGCATCAGTTTGATTGCAGTATTAGGCCTGTTACTGCTCATTGCATGGCGCGGATTAAGCTTTTTTTGGCCTGCGACGATTTATCAATGGGAACTTGAAGATAGCTCGGGTGTACGGTCAACCTTAATCGGTGAAATCTACGATAGAGAAGAAGTGCCGACCGAGCGCTTAACCGCCGCAGGCCATGTGTTTAAACAGCCACCCGGTGAGTTTGTGACCCGTTATTTAGTCAAGACCGGTAACCGTGAATTTGTGGGCCTAGATTTCCGCTGGATTTTAGCGACTGACATTATTAGCCGTAGTGAGCCAGCTGATGTCGCACTGCTTGAGCGGACGAAAAACGGTAACTTTTACGGTTACCCAGTGGCCGTGATTGAAAACGGTAAACGCTTAGAACTTAAAAACGATGCGCTTGAATCCTCCTTAATGGAACATATTGAGCGCGCAGTCGCACTGTCTGACAAAGCCTTATCACTGCAAAAACAAGATATTGGCTCGATTAACTACAACATCGAAAAACTGCGTTTAAAAGAGCGCCGTTACGAGTTAGATGGTGAGCTGACCGATAGTCGCAAGCAGGAGTTAGCCGCGGCGAAACATTCGCTCGAACAAGACTATAAAGTACTCGAAAAACAGCTGTTTGCCCTGCGTGATGAAGCGGCTCGCGACGCTGTGATTGTACGCGATATGCGCGGTGTTGAGGTGGAACTTAAATTAGACACTGTGCTGGATGTCACCTACGTCAACCACTTAGGCTTGATGGGAAAAATCGGTAAATGGTTTGTCGGGGTTGGCCGTTTCCTGCTGGATGACCCACGCGAAGCCAACACTGAAGGGGGGGTATTCCCTGCAATTTTCGGCACAGTATTTATGGTGATCTTAATGGCCATTATTGTTACGCCATTTGGGGTGATTGCCGCGATTTACCTGCACGAATATGCCAAAAAAGGCCCAATTACTAAGATGATCCGTATTGCGGTAATCAACTTAGCGGGTGTGCCATCGATTGTGTACGGGGTGTTTGGTCTCGGGTTCTTCGTATACATGATGGGCGGCTCGATTGACCAACTGTTTTACGCCGAAGCCTTACCATCACCGACCTTTGGTTCGCCAGGGGTGATTTGGTCGGCGCTGACATTAGCGATTCTGACCCTGCCAGTGGTGATTGTATCGACCGAAGAAGGCTTAAGCCGTATTCCTAGCGCGGTGCGTCAAGGTAGTTTGGCACTGGGCGCGACTAAGGCCGAAACCCTGTGGCGGATTGTGATCCCGATGGCAAGCCCTGCGATCATGACGGGTTTGATTTTAGCTGTGGCCCGCGCCGCGGGTGAGGTGGCACCGTTAATGCTGGTGGGTGTAGTGAAATTAGCGCCGACATTGCCACTGGACTTAAACTTCCCGTTTGTGCATTTAGAACGTAAATTCATGCACTTAGGGTTCCATATTTATGATGTGGGCTTCCAGAGTCCTAACGTTGAAGCAGCACGTCCTCTGGTATACGCCACCTCCTTCTTGCTGGTAACAGTGATTGTGGCACTGAACTTAACCGCGATTAGTGTGCGTAACCACTTACGTGAAAAATATCGTTCGCTTGAGCATTAATCAGCGATTATCCTGAAAGTATTAGGACTGAATATGATTTCTATAGATTCGACAGCCATGAAAACCAATAACTTTGACTTAGCAAACTTGAGCCAGAACGATACCGCGCTGGAGATCCGCAACTTAGACCTGCGCTATGGCAATAAGCAAGCGCTATTCAATGTGTCGATGAAGATCCCAAAGAAGCAAGTTACGGCGTTTATCGGCCCCAGCGGTTGTGGTAAATCCACCTTATTGCGTTGCATTAACCGCATGAACGATCTGGTGGACAACTGCCATATCGACGGCGAGATTTTGCTGCACGGTCAAAATATTTATGACAAAAAGATCGACGTTGCCGCCCTGCGCCGTAACGTGGGTATGGTGTTCCAGCGTCCTAACCCATTCCCTAAATCGATTTACGAAAACGTGGTTTATGGTCTGCGTCTGCAGGGCATTAACAACCGCCGTGAACTCGACGAAGCGGCCGAGCGTTCGCTACGCGGCGCGGCGATTTGGGATGAAGTGAAAGACCGCCTGCACGATAACGCCTTTGGCTTATCCGGTGGTCAGCAGCAACGTTTGGTGATTGCCCGTGCGATTGCCATCGAGCCAGAAGTATTACTGCTCGACGAACCTACTTCGGCACTCGACCCGATTTCAACCTTAACCATCGAAGAGCTGATAACCGAGCTTAAGACTAAGTACACAGTGGTTATCGTTACCCACAACATGCAACAGGCGGCGCGGGTATCGGACCAAACGGCCTTTATGTATATGGGCGAATTGGTGGAATACGCCGATACCAACACCATTTTCACCACACCGAAAAAACGTAAGACCGAAGATTACATTACCGGCCGTTACGGTTAATCACCTTGCCCTTGGCAGTAGGTGATGTGAGTGATAAGCGATTAACGAAATAAGCCACCGCCTAGAACAGAGTTAAGCATTGCAAACTCCATCTAGGCGTTGATACAGTTGAGTAAAAGGTTGGCAAAATGGAAAATATGAATTTAAACAAACATATCTCTGGGCAATTTAACGCCGAGCTAGAAGATATTCGTAACCGTGTACTCGCTATGGGTGGCTTGGTTGAGCGTCAATTAGAGCAAGCCATCGACGCCTTAAGCACCTTAGATGCCGAATTAGCGCAAAAGGTGATCTTAGGTGACCATAAAGTCAACGGGATGGAAGTCTCGATTGACGAAGAATGCACCCGTATTATCGCCAAGCGCCAGCCCGCAGCGAGCGACTTGCGGATGATCATCGCAATTTCAAAATCCATCGCTGATCTTGAGCGTATCGGTGACGCCTGTGTGCGTATTGCCAAGGCAGCATTAGATAAGCGATTGAATAATCAGCAGCCGTTATTAGTCAGTATTGAAAATATGGGCCGCCATGCGACTCGTATGCTCCACGCCACTTTAGATGCATTAGCCCGTATGGATGCAGAGTCTGCATTGGAACTGCACAAGGAAGACGCTAAACTCGACCGTGAATATGAAGGTATTATCCGTCAATTAATGACCTACATGATGGAAGATCCACGCTCAATCCCCGATGTATTAGACGTACTCTGGGCAGCCCGCGCGGTTGAACGTGTAGGCGACCGCTGTAAAAATATCTGCGAATACATTATCTACTATGTGAAAGGCAAAGATGTTCGCCATACTTCCTACGAAGATATGGAAAAGGATATGAAGGACTAAACGCCTTTTATCACATAGTTTTATCCGTAAACGCTCTGCCTAATCCGCAGAGCGTTTTTGTTTAGGTGTTTAAATGGAAGAGGGCACTTGAGAGTCGTTGCTGATTCTGATTGGTAGGTGAGACATAGCATTTGTTTAACGATACGGTGAATAGAAACCTAGGGTTTCTAAGATTATGAATGAGAGCAATGGTCGTTCTCATGCATCCCTGCATTGCACGACATTCAGGCGTCCTGCCTATCAGATGGCGAGCTGACAGTTATGGAAGTTGTTCAAGCAGTCCTTTGATGCTCGCCCAGTCTGATGTCAATGGATTCACAAATGCCGCAATGGCATGGACGCCAAAAAGCGGCCATGGGGCGGACGGTTGTCTCACTAATTACCATGACTCACCTGTTTAGCATCAGCGTAATCTATTTGTTTTAAAAGAAGATTAGTAACTTGTTTAAAGACAGAAGAGCGTTAAATATTGAAAGACTAATATCATTACTTGGTTATTGAATGCAGACCATATTCAAGGGCGAACCATGGTATTTGCTCAACGACACGCAGCAAGTCCTTCCTTGGATGCTCGACCGCCGCGTCCATGGGGCGGACGGTCGTCTCGCTAATTACCATGGCTCACCTGTTTAGCATTGTCGTAGCCTGTAGACTTAATAATCTTACTCATCACGCTTTGGGACAAAAATGAGTTAGGTTATTAACTCTAACTCGTCATTTTCGGATGAAAATTTCTATGGGCTAACGCCGCCAGCTTCGCTGCGTCCTGCTGACTGGCTTTGTTAAGTTAAGTTTTCATTTTTGAACTTCCGATAATACCTTCTCGAAAACACTCGGAATGAAATCACCCTTCGTCAAATTGAGCATTGATTTATTTACAATAGAGTATTTTAGTTCGCCATCTTTTCCTTTTTTGCAAAAAGCATTTAGACCTGGATATTTCTCCTTCACCAGTCTTTCCAAATCATGCCCATTCTTTGTCAAATATTCTGAGTCAGTGAATAGCTCAATGCCAGAGATATACCTTAGGCTTGAGTCCCTTTTATTAGCTCTACCAAGAACACATAGAATATAATCATCAATTGACTCTTGAAGGATATCTAGATCTTTAAGCCAATCAGACCAGTGTATGTCGGAGCCACAGACATCTACCATTGTGAATATGTCCGGTTTTTCTATATGAAGCAATAAAAGGATACAAACAGGATCAAGAGTTACGTTTTCAATGGAGTAGGCGTAATCTTTAGCTAAAACTGATACATTTCGTGACGGATGGTTCTTTCTGTCCCAGTCGATAATACCTCTTACAGAATTATTTTCGTTCTCGACTAATGACTCCACCTGCCCAATCACTTGAACACAATTTCCAATTCCGTTAATGGACTCAACAAATTCGCTTAAGATTGCTTCATCCTTGATGTCAAAAACTTGCTTCGCTTTGTCAATTAGCTGCTGTTTTGGCATTTTAGGTCCAGAACTGACAAAGCTGAGTGATATTTTCGGATCAATGGTGTTCGATTTATGTACAAGCTTCGAATAAATAGCTTGGTACACATCTGCATCATATTGGCTCTCGACGAAGACTTGACGGCGGTTCTTAGGATTCAGGGATATTTGAGTTACCCCATCAAGCAGCTGAGCAATTGCGCTATCCTTTTCTACAGCTGAAATAGAGTCATTTTCCACTAAAAACACTTCGTTGCTCGGAGCAAGCGCTACAGTGGTTGGAGAATGAGTGCTTATAAGTACAATTGAATTAAAGTTGCATTTGAACGATTCTAACGCCTGATACATTTTCAATACCATTTTGGGGTGCAAAAATGCATCAGGTTCGTCAATCAATAATATTTTTGGGGCGTGAGCTATTTCAGCATCGTAGTATTGACTATTGAACAAAGTTAGAGCCAACCAAAGTAGCGTTTTTTCTCCTGATGATAAATGCTCAACTGATACGAGTAGATGATTGTCAGTCTGTATTAGCTGTGTTTGATATGTGTAACTTTGCGACTTTTCATCTGGGATGATAAATTGGAATTTGCCATCAAATGTATCCTCCAAAATTTTATTCACAATAGTCCATGGGCGTTCTCCAAATCGATTGAAGAATTCTTCTTCAGACCAGTATTGAACATCTTCGCCCTTTACTGTTCGAAGCCATTCATTATATTTATTTTTGTTTAATCGCTTTATGTATTGATTGAAAATGGTTGAAATGTTTTGCATTCCAAGAACATTTTTTAATGGTTCTTCGAAGTTAAGAATAATGTCATCATGTGTAAGCTCAGAAGCAGACTTATTTACAGTCTTAGATATTGACATACACAGCTTAAACAGAGACTCATAATCTAGACCAGAATCTCGCATTCTATTATATTGCTGTGATTTATTCTGATCATATGGAGAGTTTAAATCATTTTTAATTCTGTCATACAGCTGCAAACTGCCTGTGATTTTTGTTTGAAACTGTGCATCATTGTAGTTTGATCCAATACTAGGATTTAAACTGCTTTGCTCTACAAGCCTAACATCTTTAGTATTTACAATTTCATCGCCGATAGAAATCATCGAGCATTGATTTTGTAAGCTTTCTATTAACCTCGTTTTCCCCGAACCGTTTCTTCCTGTCAAGACTAGAATGTTTCCGTTTAAAACGGCAGGCTCTTTAAGAAGAAAACCTTTATGCTCCGTTTTTCCTTCGATTTTTAGTTGCACTCAATTCTCCTTGAAATTTAACATTTTATTCGTGCGCATGCGCGTTTATCACGTTAGAACAGTAAAAACGCGCACAGTTAACTATCTGTATGTAAAGAACTTATCAGCTTTCTGCCAGATACACCATCTGGAAACATGCGCATGCGCGTTTTCCAAACCTATGAACTAAAAGCAAACTATTGTAGTCAATTGATTTTATAGAGTTTTATTTGTTGAAAATGGAGTTAATGTGCACTGATATTGTCTTAAAATCATTCAAAAGGACCAAACATAGGTAACTAGATAAGAATTTGTATGGCAGCAGGAGTGGGAATTTTCGGTTGAGCTAATGAGCCTAAACACAGAATGGGGGCAAAAAGTTTTTAGCTAGATGAACAGTTCAATGGTCGTAAAGATTGTCATTGTTGCAACTGTGACCGTTGGCGGCATGGATGCCGCCGTCGAGCCCTCAGGGATGAGTTTATGGCGTGTCACTGGGGAAGCAACAGTGAAATAGCTTGCCAAACACGGTGGTCAGTTTAAGCCAGTTATCATGGGTTATAAATCCGTCCATATATTCTTTAATAAATAACACTATCGACTTGTTTTAAACTCGCTAAGCAGGAAAAACCGCTATAGCACTGAGCACCAGTGCGAGCGGTATCAGCGTGATCATGGCTAGGGTGCCTAGACAGCCAGATAACTGCTTTTGTCGTGCTAAATTTTCGGCTTCACTCATTTGTTTAACTGCCTGCTCTACATCTGCTTTTCGTTTTTCGAGTAACTCTGCCGAGGTGATTACGAGTTCTTGGGAGTCAGCGGGGACTTTGTCAGCCACAAGGGCGAGTTCACCTTTGAAGGCGTGTACCGTATAGCGATAATTTCCTTTTGAGAAAGTGTCTTTCTCAAAGCTGACATTCAGTACTGCATTGCATCCACAATGCTTTGCAAGCTGTTCTAAATGACGTCTTCCTTCGCTGGGGTCTTTAAAAAAGCGGGTCGTAATGGGATAGCTAACAAGCACTGTGCCGTTTTTAGGGTGGCGGTCTTTAGTGGTAAAAAAGTCAACTAATCGCTCCCTGATAAAGACTTCGGGCAAACTGATCGCTTTGGCGGCTAGGCCTTTAGGTGTGGGCGTTGGATCAAAATGGACCATTCTGCCTTTGACTAACTTGCCTTCATCTTTCTTGTCTAATAGTTCAGAAAAATGCAAAAAATAGCTTTCACCATCATCGCCTTGGATAAACCCATACTTTTTAGCGGCAAGGTATGAGACAACTTTTCCTTTCAAAACATTAGCCTATATAAATTGATGCTCAGCCGAGTATTATGTTACTTGCCTAGCGTTATAAATGAAAAATATTATAAATCAGATAGATAATCAGATAAACGATCTGATAAACGATCTGAATTTATCTGCAACACGGCACATAGACCATGTCTTCGAATCTAGGATCGTCATAGGCATCTGCGTGGGAAAGGTGTCCATCAAAAGCCCCAATTTTATTGATGGTTGATCCTTGTTTAAACACGATTTGTAAACCGTGCTCGGGCTCCCAATCGCAGTGGCAAGTAAGGGAGATATACACGGCGTTATCCCCATGGGCGCGGCGTGACACCATTAATTCGTCGCCAAACTCAATATGGCGCCATACTTGGTTTGGGTTAGGAATATCAATATATTCTTCGCTCGCAGGCGTAATGTATGTGCAGCAATCTTGATAATATTGGTAAATCGCGTCCTGAGCTTGCTCGAGTGCGGTATGGTCTAGGGCGAGAAAATGTTGTACCGCAGTATGAAAATCCTCCACCTGTGGGTCGGTTTCGTACTCTTCTAAGATAAACTCAAATTTACCGCTTAGCGCATTGATCTCAATGGGTTGGCTTTTAAGCCAGCCATCATAGGGATCAACTTCAAGCAAACCTAGGATGGGTATTGTTATCATCTTATCATTCCGTTCATTGTTGACTTTATTAGCTAGCTATTGCTGAAATTTATTTTTGTAAAACAATATGTTATAGTATTTCTATTCTGAAATAAGGTTATTCGTGCCGATTAAATATGATTGGATTAGACGCTACTGCGTGCAGGCCGGCAGATATTCGGATAATTCCAATAGATTCAAATCGGGATCGCGGATATAGACGGAGTTGATGCGACCTGTGGCACCAGTGCGCAGTACTGGGCCTTCAATAATCGCAACTTCAAGGCTGTTTAAGTGGTTGATCACTTCTTCGATATTGTGGCTGACCACAAAACAGAGATCGGCGCTGCCGGGCGTAGCAAGGTTTGCCTTAGGTTCAAATTCGGCGCCTGCTTGGTGAAGATTGATTTTTTGATCGCCAAAACTTAAGGCGATTCGGCCCTGACCAAATACGGACTTTTTCATCCCTAACACGCGTTGATAAAAGTCGACGCTGGCCTCGATATCTTTCACAGTTAACACTAAATGGTCTAGGCGGGTCACGCGCATATTCTTTCCCTCGATGCCGTAGCGGTTTGTTATTGGTTTTCTATGCGCCTTACCTTACATCAAGTGCTGGTGCAAAAGTGACTCTGTGGTAGCATTTAACGCGCTTTTTAGCGTAAATAATTTATGCCTATTTTTATCCCATTGGATTTGATGAGATTGTAATGAAGAAAACCTTAGCCCGTGGCTTGATGAACCTGCTGCCGATGGCGTTAAGCCTGTGGTTGTTTTGGTCATTGTTTGTATCGTTAGATGGTTTAGGGATTTTTATTTTAGAGTTGGTAGGGATTAACCAACATTTTGTCGGCGCGGGCTTTATCTTAGTCGTGGCCATAGTGTTTGCGGTGGGCCTGCTGTTTTCGGTGAGTCCCATTGTGTGGCTCTATGGCTGGATTGAACGTCAGCTGATGCGTTTTCCGCTGTTTAAATCTGTCTATGGCAGTATTCGTGATATCGCTTCCTTAATGAACCGTGAGGGCAAACCCAATACTCAGCAAACTGTGTTGGTTAAACAGGCCAATGGCGGGTTTGTGGTGGGCTTTATTATGACGGATACGCCGCCGCAGCCGTTGCTCGATGCTTTACCCGAAGGGGATTGGGTGCCTGTGTTATTCCAACTCAGTTACCAAATGGCGGGGGTGACTAGCCTCGTCAAACGTGAAGATTTGATTTTAGTCGACTGGTCTTTTGAAGAGGCGATGCGCTTTAATTTAACGGCGGGTATCTCACAAACGCCGGGCGCGGCAACGGTAAAAACTAAAGCTGAATAGAGCTGTTTTGGTTTTTTACGTCAAATAGAGGCATTTTTGTGATACAATCCGATGGCGACTTAATAGGTCGCCATTTTTTATGCTGATTCAGCGGTAGCTGTTTAGCATTATCTGTGTCTCTATTGGGCGGTTTTGTTCGACAGCGTGTGGTCCCTGTTAGAACGTCTGTTAATAGAGCTTATGCAAGGCCGAGTCGATATTTGATACGGGTTAACCGTTAACCGCTAATCGCGCTTTGCATTCCTCATCCTCGATATCACGAATATCGAACCGCTTATATGCATTATGTCGCCATTGAGGTTGAACCCTGCGATCCGGTCGCATGGTGTTGATGCTCGCTGTCTTTAAGAGGGCGGCTGGTTCTAAAAGGGCATTAGCAGCGGTTTAGCTGTATATCGAGTCAACAGTTTGCCGACTTTACTATTAAGCAAAAGCGTCGAGCAAACGGGAAAGTGGGGAAGCTTTATCAATATGAGTATGACATCACAAGGTATTGCCGACCGCGAGCCCTTGTCATGGATTATTTATGCCTATTTCATCCTGACCACATACTGCTGAGGCTAGGGTTACCGATTATTGTGCTATCTCTTCAACATCGAAGGGATGTTAATAGGGAACTGGCTAGAACAAGGGAGTTTTATGTCTATCAAGTCGAGTATTAATCCACCGGTTTTTTATTCGTCGGTCTTTTTTATCACATTAATGGTGATGATCTGCGCCATTTGGCCCACCGAGGCCAATCACTTTTTCAAATCCATGCAGTCGTGGCTAGAGGCGAAAGCGGGCTGGTTGTATATCCTTGGTGTAGCGATTTTTCTGATTTTTATCATCTTTGTTATGGTCAGTCGCTTTGGCGATATTAAGCTTGGCCCCGATCATGCCGTGCCCGACTATAGCTATAAGAGCTGGATTGCCATGCTGTTTTCGGCGGGGATGGGGATTGGGTTGATGTTCTTCGGCGTCGCCGAACCCGTAATGCATTACTTAGCGCCGCCCGATGCAACGCCTGAGACCTTGGCGGCCGCCAAAGAAGCTATGAAGATCACCTTCTTCCATTGGGGCATACATGCCTGGGCGATTTACGGGGTGGTTGCCCTGAGTTTGGCCTATTTTGCCTATCGGCATAAGTTGCCCTTGTTACCCCGCAGCGCACTCTATCCATTAATTGGTGAGCGCATTCATGGCCCTATTGGCCACTGCGTAGATACCTTTGCAGTATTAGGGACTATGTTTGGGGTAGCGACCTCCCTCGGGTTTGGGGTGTTGCAGGTTAACTCGGGCCTAAGCTATTTATTCGAGCAGTTACCTAATAACACCACGGTGCAAGTGTCGCTGATTATTGGCATTACCTTGCTCGCCACTCTGTCGGTATTTTCGGGACTTGATAAAGGGGTGAAGCGCTTAAGTGAGCTTAACTTAGGCTTGGCCCTTATCCTGCTGCTGATTGTGTTAATCCTTGGCCCAACGGTAATGTTGCTACAGGCCTTTGTGCAAAATACTGGTAGTTATCTCAGTGATATCGTTAATAAAACCTTTAATCTGTATGCCTATCAGCATAAGGAAGACTGGCTAGGTGGTTGGACGCTACTCTACTGGGGCTGGTGGATTTCGTGGTCACCTTTTGTCGGCACTTTTATTGCGCGGGTGAGTCGCGGCCGTACCATACGTGAGTTTTTAGTCGGCATTTTATTTGTGCCTTCGGCGCTGACCTTTTTATGGATGACGGTATTTGGTAACTCGGCCATCGACGCTATTATGAATCAAGGCGCGACCTACCTAAGCGAAGCGGTGAATACCAATGTTCCCGTGGCGCTGTTTGTGTTTTTTGAACATATGCCGTACCCGCACCTGTTATCGGGCATTGGGATTTGTTTAGTGGTGACCTTTTTTGTGACTTCATCTGACTCCGGTTCCTTAGTGATCGACAACCTGACCTCGGGGGGCGATAACAATGCGCCCGTTTGGCAACGGGTGTTTTGGGCATTACTCCAGGGTGTGGTGGCCTCGGTGCTGCTGCTTGCGGGTGGCTTACAGGCACTCCAAACCGCCGCTATTGCCAGTGCGATGCCATTTTTATGCGTGATGTTGCTGATGTGTTTAGGGCTGTATAAGGCGCTTAAGGACGATTGGCTGAAGATCAACAGTGTGCAGCTCCATACCACCAGTGTGCAATATGCTAAGACCAATATCAGCTGGGAGGAGCGTATCGAAGTCTTAGTGTCGCATCCCACCGAAGATGAGGCGCGTGTCTTCCTCAATAATGTCGCGACACCAGCGTTATCTAAGGTGTGTCAGCAATTTATGAGTAAGGGCCTGACGGCGGATCTTGAGTATCTCGACGGCAAAGTGCGATTGGTGATCAGCAACGAAGCCTATCAACCCTTCGTATACGGTGTGCGGATGCGCTGCTTTGAAATCGTTAATCCGGTCGGTGAAGAGTTAGAGCAGGGCAACAACTGGTATTATCGTGCCGAAGTGTACTTAGAGCAGGGCGGCCAGCACTATGATGTGATGGGCTATACCGAAGAGCAGCTATTGGCGGATGTGGTCACCCAATACGAGAAATACCTGCACTATTTGCACTTGTCCAATGCTGACCAAGGACATGTCGCCTAAACGCTTCGCGTGTTAGAAATATTGCCCCAAGGAATAACTCGGATTATCCTTGGGGCACTTTTTTAGGGGTCATTAGTTAGGTGTGAGCATGTCAGCAAATCCAGGCCAGAGTAAGTTAGATCAAGTCTTAGCCCAAGAGCGGGAATACCGCGCAAAGCGTGAGGGTGGCTACCGCGAGCAGGCGCTCAAATTGTATCCTTGGATCTGTGGCCGCTGTACCCGCGAATTTACCTCAAAAAATTTAAGCGAGTTGACGGTTCACCATAGAGATCACAACCACGACAACAACCCATCCGACGGCTCGAATTGGGAATTATTGTGCCTCTATTGCCACGATAACGAACATTCACGCTTCGAAGAACTGATCCGCTACGGCAGTACCACCGAAACCAAGCAAGCGGCGGCGACCTATAATCCCTTTGCCGATTTAAAAGCGATGATGAAAAAGTAGCGATAAAAGTAAAAAGCCTGAAATTTCAGGCTTTTTTCGCAAGTCGTGCCTCGGCTTCCAGCCATTTAGCGCGGCTTAGCACCTGTTGGTTTTCTTCGCCTTCGAAATGGGCTTTGCGGGCAGGGAGCTGCGCAATAATCGCTGTGTGTTCAGCATCGCTGGCATTGCGCCAAGCGACAATCTCATCGATATGGCGAAAACAGCCCATGCAATAATCTTCATCATTTAAGCCGCAGCGAGCGACGCAGGGGGAGAGCATACTTTTCCTCTAAAACTCTTCTCTTTAACTGGCTTTTTTGTGTATACACACACATGGATTGCCAACTGGTATAGCAAGTTGACCAAAACTGCGGCGATACTAGCAGCTTTAGTCGACATTTGGGCAGCGAAATTAAGATGAAATGCGCCTTAATATTCGTAAAGGCTTAATGATGGCATCGTTTACAAACTGACGGCAAAGTTTTCAAAATAGTTTGCAAACTGGTTTTAAAAACAGTGCTGTTGTGAAGGCTTGGCGGCTAAGGCCAATAAGAGAGCCAAATGGAACACATCAGAGTAAAGCAAATTTAGTATGGCAATTAAGCTCGATAATCATAAGCACGTAAGGGATATATCCGAGAGTCAGAACAGGCTCAGGGCGCACTTTATCCAATTGGATAAGCTACTTGAGCAGGGCAGTTCCCTGTGGCAAGTGCGCGCCTTTGAGGCAAAAGCACTGCCTTGGGCGGCGCAATTTCCGACCTTAGCGACAACCCTTTGGACGCTTGATGATGCCGTGCTCGATACTTTGGATGCCGAGCAATCGGCGTTAGTCGATGCCTTATCTCCCGCACTTAAGCAGGATCTTGCCGCGTTAGGACTCGAGTGGGATCTGGCTTTACTCACATTGTCCTTTGCCGAACTTTCGCTTGGCTCTGATATTGCCGCTGATATTGGCTCTGACGATATTGAAACAGCGACTTCACCGAACATTGATCTTGCTGAGCTGGCTCACTTTAGTGCCCATATTAAAGGCCGTAAGTGGGAACAAATTACCGCCTTTGTGCAGCATTTGCCCGATGCGGGATTACCCGTGCTGGAGTGGTGTGCGGGCAAAGGCCATTTAGGCCGCTTAATAGCCAAAGCACGTGGTGTGGATGTGTTAAGCCTCGAGTGGCAGGCGATGCTCTGTGAAGAGGGCCAAGCCTTTGCTGATAAATGGCAATTATCACAGCGATTTATCTGTGCTGATGCCTTCGCTATCGAAGGTAATGCTTGCGAAAATTCCACTCATCAAACCAATCCTTTTCGCGCCCAGCAACAGGCGGTGGCGTTGCATGCCTGTGGCGATTTGCATGTGCGTTTACTGCAATTAGCCGCAGCGGCGGGCACCCAGGCTCTGGCGATTTCACCTTGCTGCTATCATTTAATTCAAGCTAATCAATATCAAGGCTTATCGACACTCGCCAAACACAGCGCTCTACATTTAAGTCGCCATGACTTGCAATTGCCTTTACAACAGAGCGTGATTGCAAATCCGAAACAACAGGCGCTGCGGCATCAGGAAATCGCCTGGCGGCTCGGTTTTGATGCGTTGCAGCGAAGCTGTCGTGGCATAGATGCTTATTTACCTTTACCCGCAATAAAGCAAAGTCAGCTGAGTGGTGAGTTTGCCGAGTTTTGCCATTGGGCGGCGGCGCAAAAGGCGGTAACCTTAGCCGCAGATTGTAATTTTGACGCTTGGCTCGAGATAGGAAAGCAGCGACAAAGGTTAACCCGACGCATCGATTTGGCGGCGCATTTATTCCGCCGTGCGCTGGAGCTGTGGTTAATTCTCGATCGTTGCTGCTTTTTGCAGGAAAGTGGCTATCGGGTGACCCTGAGGGAATTTTGTGCAAACAGTGTGACACCCAGAAATGCGCTTATTTTGGCGCAAAAATTGAGCGAGTAAAAAACAATCTACTATTTAATGTTATACCTGACTGTTTTTTATAAAGTATTTCTTTATTAGTTCATTTTGAATTAACGGATTGGCGGCATGATCGTCACAAGGGTTTATAAACCCTGTGAGACAAGTCTAAGGCGAAAGATGGTTTTTTATTGAATCATCGGGCTTTTCTTGTTCAAATGTCGCCTTAATGACACATAACAACTAAAAACTGACCTAAAAGATCAGTGATCCTAGTGAGCGAATAAAACAGTTTCATGAAATATTCCCGCGTATTTATTAATAGCCTTGCCTATGAACTGGCACCTGTGGTGGTTTCCAGTAGTGAGCTAGAATCTCGCCTCGCGCCTCTATATCAAAAATTTCGCATTCCCATGGGGCAACTTGCGGCGTTAACGGGCATTACCGAACGCCGTTGGTGGCCCAAAGGGCATCAATTATCCGATGGAGCGATTAAAGCGGCGCACAAGGCGATTGCAGAAACGGGAATAGAAGTCGCCGAGCTGGGCGCTGTGGTGTATACCGGCGTTTGCCGTGACCAGCACGAACCCGCCACCGCCTGTCGGATTGCGGCGGCCTTAGGTGTGTCGAAGGACACGGCGATTTACGATATCAGCAATGCCTGTCTTGGGGTGTTGTCGGGCATTTTAGACATTGCCAACCGTATCGAGCTTGGTCAAATTAAGGCGGGCATGGTGGTGTCCTGTGAATCGGCGCGGGATATTGTTGATGTGACCATTGATAATATGTTGGCCGATCCGACCATGCAGAATTTTGCTCAGTCGCTGGCGACCTTAACTGGCGGCTCTGGCGCGGTGGCGGTGATCCTGACCGATGGCAGTTTGCCGCTGACGAACGTGCGTAAGCATCAGTTACTTGGCGCCTCCCATTTATCTGCGCCGCAGCACCATCAACTGTGTCAGTGGGGTTTGCAGGAAGTTGGTCACAATATTTACCGTGAGTTTATGCGTACCGATGCGGTGACCTTACTCAAAGAAGGGGTCGAGCTGGCAAAGCATACGTGGGAGCATTTCCTCGCCCAGCGGAATTGGTTGGTCGAGCAGGTTGACAAAGTAATCTGTCATCAGGTCGGCGCTTCAAACCGTAAACAGGTCTTGAGTGCGTTAAATATTCCACCTGAAAAAGAATTTCCAACATATCAACTGCTCGGCAATATGGGCACAGTCTCTTTACCCGTCACTGCGGCCATGGCACACGATCAAGGCTTTTTACGCCCAGGGGATCAGGTGAGCTTTTTAGGTATCGGCAGTGGTTTGAACTGCATGATGCTGGGTATTAAGTGGTAGTTTTCCAAGATTGTTATCTGCCTTAGCCGACGCTTGAGAGCAAGGTTTGCTAGGGCATTTTTATGCTTATTGGTTTAGCGATGAGCATAGGTGAAGGCGAATTTGCCAGCACAGGCTACCAATACAAAAACAATTAGAACAAAAGATAGGAAGCGTCATGTTAGACACTCTGTTGCCGTTTAAACGTCATTTTCTAAGCCGTAATGGCAACAAGCTGCATTACATCAATGAAGGCCAAGGTGAGCCTGTGGTCATGGTGCACGGTAATCCAAGTTGGAGTTTTTATTACCGTAATCTCGTGAGCGCCCTTAAGGATACACACCAGTGTATCGTGCCCGACCATATTGGTTGTGGCCTGTCGGATAAGCCGGATGACAGCGGTTACGATTACACCCTTAAGAATCGCATTGATGATTTAGAGGCGCTGCTCGACAGCCTAAAGGTAAAAGAAAACATTACCTTAGTCGTCCACGACTGGGGCGGCATGATCGGCATGGGCTACGCGGCGCGTTACCCTGAGCGAATTAAACGTCTGGTGATTTTAAATACTGGCGCCTTCCATTTACCCGAAACTAAACCCTTACCGCTGGCGCTGTGGATCTGCCGTAATACACTGCTTGGCACCGTATTAGTGCGTGGTTTTAATGCCTTTTCATCGATTGCCTCCTACGTTGGGGTAAAGCGTCAGCCGATGTCAAAGTACATCCGCGAGGCCTATGTTGCGCCGTTTAACTCCTGGGCGAATCGCATTTCGACCTTGCGTTTTGTGCAGGATATTCCGCTAAAACCGGGTGACAGAAACTATCAGCTAGTGTCGGATATCGCTTCTAGCCTGCCAAAGTTTGCCAAGGTGCCGACACTGATTTGCTGGGGTTTACAGGACTTTGTGTTCGATAAGCACTTTTTAGCCAAATGGCGCGAACATATGCCCCATGCACAGGTGCATGAATTTGCCGATTGTGGTCACTATATCCTCGAAGATGCGAGCGATGAGGTGATTACCCATATCAAACACTTTATGGCTGAGGCGCAAACGCCAGCGGCAGAAGTGCAGCACGTTGAAATGGTGCCGGTCACAGAGCCTGAGGCAGAGACTCAAGCGCCACAGGCCGCACATTAATGGCTAGAGTGGAGGATGCGCAGCTCGGCCATGGGACATCTACCGCCGAGCAAGCAAGCGATGCCAATATCTGTCGGCATTTAAAGCAAGCCGCTCATCACATTCCCCATCATCTTGCGGTTGCGGTGCAACAGGGTAAAGGGAAATCCCTTGCCAATCTGACTTACCAAGAACTCGATTTTATTAGCCTCGATAAACAAAGCGATGCCATCGCCTTTGCGCTCAATGCCCATGGGCTGACGCGGGGGATGAAGGCGGTGCTGATGGTCACACCGAGTCTGGATTTTTTTGCGTTAACGTTCGCCTTATTTAAGGCGGGGATTATTCCCGTGCTGGTTGACCCGGGCATGGGCATTAAAAACCTTAAGCAATGTTTTATTGAAGCTGCGCCCGATGCCTTTATCGGTATCCCTAAAGCCCATATCGCCAGACGTTTATTAGGCTGGGGTAAAGGCAGTGTGCAGCATCTTATCAATGTGGATAGTAATCCAAGCGGACTTGCTGACACGCTATCGCGCTTACTTACGGGCGCGCCAAGTTTAGCGTCGATACTCTTATCAACAGCTAAGTCGTCTACAGCTAAGTCATCTGTGGCTAAATTGCCAGAACAGGGTGAGTACCCTATGGCGCTGCTTAGGCATGACGAGATGGCGGCGATTCTCTTTACCAGCGGCAGCACGGGGACGCCGAAAGGCGTTGTCTATAGCCATGGCATGTTTGAGGCGCAAATTCAGGCGCTAAAACAGGATTATGGCATTGCACATGGCGAGCGTGATTTAGCGACATTTCCGCTATTTTCCCTCTTTGGTCCAGCGCTCGGTATGGCATCGATTGTGCCTGAGATGGATGCCAGCAAACCGATTACGGCCAATCCTGAATTTTTATTTGCCGCTATTGAGAAATACCAATGCAGCAATATCTTCGTCAATCCAGCATTGCTTGAGCGTTTAGGCCGCGCCGGTGAGCAAACCGAGTCGAAGCGCCAACATAAACTCAGTAGTGTGAAACGCGTGATTTCCGCTGGCGCGCCCGCGACTATTGCCTCGATTGCCCGTTTTAGCAAAATGCTCAGTGACGGCGTGCCTGTACTCAATTCCTACGGCGCTACCGAATCCTTACCCATCAGCATGATCGCCAGCGACGAGCTATTGACCACGACTCAAACCACAGATAATGGTGGTGGGATTTGTGTCGGTCGCGCCATCGATGGTGTCAGCATCGAGATTATCGCCATCACTGAGGATAACATCCCTGAGTGGGATAATGGCCTGCGTCTTAACGCGGGGGAAATTGGCGAAATAGTGGTAACAGGCCCTATGGTGAGCCAGTCCTATTATCGCCGCGAAACGGCAACGACGGCGGCTAAAATCTGGGACCGCGAGCAGCAAACCTTTAGGCACAGAATGGGCGACCTTGGCTATCTGGACGACAGCGGCTGGTTGTGGATGTGTGGCCGCAAAGCCCATAGAGTGGATGCCACCCAAGGCGGGCAGTGTATTAAACGTTACTATTCCATTCCGAGTGAGCGTATTTTTAATACCCATCCGAATGTGAAGCGCTCGGCGTTAGTGGGGATCAAAGTGAAGGGGCAAGGCGGCGCGAGTGAGATTGAACCCCTCATCTGCATCGAGCTTGACCAATCCTTGGTCTGCAATAAGAGCGCGCAGCTCTATCAAGAGCTGATGGCGATTGCCGAGCAGTATAGCCACACTCAGGGGATTAGACGTTTTCTCATTCATCCCGATTTCCCCGTGGATGTGCGCCACAATGCCAAAATATTTAGAGAAAAATTAGCCGTTTGGGCGCAATCGCAAACCAAAGGCTGATGTTCATTTAAGGGACTTTTAACCTTACTCGTCTAGATTTTCTGTTGCTTTTTAGTGGCATGGGGATGAAATATTATTCCATTGCATATAAGCGCTGAACTTAATACTGTAAACGACACTGTGTGTCTCGGAATAGCAAGATGACCGATAATTGTTCCATTTCTCTCGCCCCTACGGACTTAGAATGTACGCCGTCGCAACCAACAGGCCTAAACCAAGTGGGCGGTGACCAAGCATGTAGCAAACTAAGTCTCGATAAGCGTGAGCAAGTCGCGCTTTATGCCTTGGCTGCTAAGGTCAACCATGCCTTTGTGACCGGCGCGGGTGGATTTTTGGGTAAGGCCATTTGCCTACGTTTGGTTGCGGCTGGGATTAAGGTGACAGGCTTTGCCCGTGGCCATTATCCTGAGCTTGAAGCTCTTGGCGTGACTATGGTTCAAGGGGATTTAGCCAATCCTGAGCAAGTCAAACAGGCGATGCAGGGCTGCGATATCGTATTCCATGTGGCTTCAAAAGCGGGTGTCTGGGGCGACAGAGACAGCTATTTTTGCCCTAATGTGAAGGGCGCAGCTAATGTGATTGCTGCTTGCAAAGCGCTTAAAATCAGTAAATTAGTCTATACCAGCACTCCTAGCGTGATCTTTGCGGGCGAGGATGAAGCGGGTATTGATGAATCGACGCCCTACGCCAGCCGTTTTTTAAATTTTTATGCTCACTCCAAGGCGATAGCCGAGAAGATGATGCTCGATGCTAATCAAATCTCTTCAACTGCATCGGCGTATGCGCTAAAGACCGTTGCCCTGCGGCCGCATTTGATTTGGGGTCCTGGCGATCCCCACCTTGTGCCGCGGGTACTGGAACGTGGCCGTTTAGGAAAGTTAAAACTGGTTGGCCGTGAAGATAAACTGGTCGATACCATTTATATCGATAATGCGGCTTATGCCCACATTCTGGCGGCCGTTGAGCTTTGCCAAGTCTCGCCTAAGTGCCAAGGGAAAGCCTATTTTGTCAGTAACGACGAGCCTGTAACTATGGCCAAGATGCTGAACCTCATTCTAGCCTGTGATGGATTGCCGCCAGTGACCGCGCGCGTGCCACAGACTCTGGCCTATGTGGTGGGCGCAGTGTTAGAAATGACATATCGACTGCTGAATAAGCAAGAAGAGCCGATAATGACCCGCTTTGTTGCCAAACAGCTCTCCTGTAGCCATTACTTCGATATCAGCGCGGCAAAACGGGACTTTGGTTATCATGCCTTAGTGTCGATAGACGAGGGTATGAGGCGACTTAAGGCATCGCTCTAGTGCGGTATTTAGCACAGGACAAACTTGGTGATATCTTATGCCGTTACGGTAAGCTAATGGATTAAAACGTTAATGGCGTGCGACGATTGTAATACTTCGATTTTTCGGCAAAAGATTGGCCGCTGCAAACGCTGCATGTGGCAGTTGACGTTGCTGTCGCTTATCGGTTGGCCGTTGTGGTGGTATCTCTACAGTGACACTCCACGTGAGGTCAACTCCATCACCTTACTGTTTTTCTGCTCAGCCTTTAGTGGTTTGTTGTTACTGCATCTTGTGGTATTAGTCACGCGTCGTCTGCTCGGTCGCGAATAGTTTTTTCGCTTCCCATCGAATCTCCTTTTTATCCTTTGTGGTGAGCGATCACACACGCCATTTACGCTATTTCAAGCGGCCATTCTTGCCCGCGGATTTTTCATTTTCGCTTAATACTCAAGTGTTAAACAGTGCGCTCAAACAGATCGCTTTTCACACCGTTAGCGCAAACGCTATCGATTTGTGCTGGCTAAGGCGTGAGTAGTGATGATCCCGTGAGCGTTAGGACTAGGCTTAAATCTGATAAGAGTACGATAAATGCTCCGAAGATAGGGTCTAGTGCAACTAGTTGTTTTGGCTGTTTAGTATGGATTTAAACAAATTTTAATCTGCTATTTTAAACTTTTTACCCTGTTTCACTGTTTTTGGTGTCGCTAAGTATTAAGATCGAGCATGGCGATGTGGCCGAGAAAACTCGGTATTTTTAGGTTTTAGGGAGTGTTATGGAGTTTTTTACCACGCTATTTGTGGGTTACCCGATATGGGTTTGGTTAATGTTTTTTGGCTTTGTGTTGGCATTGTTAGCCTTCGACTTAGGCGTGCTACACAAAGAGCAACACGAAATTACCGTGGCAGAGAGTCTTAAGTTATCGGCCTTTTATATCTGTATGGGTCTGTTGTTCGGCGCTTGGTTATGGTGGTACAAGGGTTCGACCGCGGGGATGGAATACCTCACGGGTTACCTTATCGAAAAATCCTTATCTATGGATAACGTCTTCGTTATCGCGCTTATTTTCAGTAGCTTAGGCATTCCCCGTCTGTATCAACACCGAGTGTTATTCTGGGGGATCATGGGCGTTATTGTGCTACGTGCCATTATGATTGGCTTAGGCGCGGCGCTGGTGGCGCAATACCAAGGCGTGTTGGTGTTATTCGGCCTGTTCTTGATTTTCACCGGTATTAAGATGCTCTTTTCCGATGATGAGCATGGTGATATCCAAGATAATAAGTTTTACAAATGGTTACGCTCTAAAATGCGTTTTACCCCAAGCCTTCATCAAGAGAAGTTTTGGGTAAGGGGAGAGGAGCATCAACTCAGCAAAGGCTGGTGGGCAACGCCTCTGTTTTTGGCGTTGATCTTAGTCGAAACCGCGGATCTGGTGTTTGCAGTAGACAGTATTCCGGCGATTTTTGCGATTACCCAAGATCCCTTTATCGTCTATACCTCTAATATCTTTGCGATTTTAGGTCTGCGGGCATTGTATTTCGCCCTCGCGGCCATGGTGCATCGTTTCGAGTACCTCAAGTATGCGCTATCGGTGGTATTGGTGTTTATCGGTGTAAAAGTCGGACTGGTGTACTTTAATCATGAAGGCATTGTGGACTTTAAAATCCCAACGGCCTTATCCCTTGGTGTCACCTTCGGCCTCTTGCTGGCGGGGGTATTATTCTCCCTGTGGAAGACGCGCGAGCAGAAGTAAGCTAATGTTTTTCTACCTAAAACTGGCGCCATAGTGCGCAAGTTTTTTATTCGGTCATCTCAAAGATAGGTTGTGATTGCCTGGGTTATTGACCGATGAAATAACTTCTATTTGCGGTTTTTAGGTTTGGTAAAAGTGTGCAAACTGTTCTATTTTTCGTATAGACAGTCGTTTGGCTCGGGCTTTCTTTCTACTTGGGTAATCGTTCGCCTTACAGCGCACTGAGCCAAATATAGATAGTCTGTTTTCATCAATTTTGCACTAATAACAATAAATTATTAGCACCATCAAATTTGTGGCTTAGCTCTTTATCTGCCGGAATGGGACGACAGTTTGGCTCATTCTGAGATGTTGGCCATTACGCCACGCCATCATTACAAATAATCGAACAGATGACCGCGAACCAGGCCGTTAATGCCGAGGATCGTACGAGGAGAAAGATCATGTCTATGGTGAGTGCGAAGGAATTTGCTCATTGGCTAAAGAAACGCTTCGAGGGTGTTGAAAAGGGCGTGAGTTTAACTCGAGAAGATATCAATCAGCTGACCGGACGCCAAAATTTTTCATTGGTGTTTGTCCATGATATTCACTACGAGTTGATGCGTTTTGGCATCGCCTTTGTGACAGACACGGGGCGCGATACATATTATCTTGTGCGGGTTTTCGATAAACCTTGGCGAAATCAATTGGAGCAGGACTCTGAAAAGGAGCTGTTCTCTAACGTAGTGTCGATTAATTTACTGCGTTAAGACGTCAATTCGTGGCATTTATCAGTGCAATTTTGCTTGAGGTGGTGAGTGCTTTCGAAGCACCTCGGCGCGCTGCTGCGCAAGCACGACAGCCCCTGTTACATGAGGATTAACAGGGTTAATAAATCGCGTCTTTACGTGACTTAACTTCTCCTAATTTCGTTACACTTTCTCTCTTTACACTTAAATCCGCCGCGAAAAGTGCAAATTTGCTTGTTCTTCGGCATGGATTTTCCTAAGGTAATTGAAAATGATTTTCACTGAGGCTCCTATGAATACTCATCTGCAATTACAGGTTAAGCATTGGCTCGAAAATGACCCTGATCCCCGCACTCAGGCACAACTGCAAGCCTTAATCGACGCCGGCAATGACGCCGAACTCGAGGCACGTTTTGCTGGACGGTTAGAGTTTGGTACCGCCGGATTACGCGGTGTGGTGGGCGCAGGTCCTATGGGCATGAATCGCTTGGTTATCCGCCAAACGTCTGCAGGGCTTGGTGCCTATCTACTCGAACAAATTAAAGATGCCGCCGAGCGCGGGGTTGTGATTGGTTACGATGGCCGCCACGATTCACGCACTTTCGCCCATGATACCGCCAGTGTACTCACCGCGATGGGGATTAAAGTGCGCCTCACCTCCAAAGTGGCGCCAACGCCGCTGGTGGCCTTTGGGGTGAAACATTTTAATGCCGCTGCGGGCATTGTGGTGACTGCCAGCCATAACCCGCCACAATACAATGGCTACAAAGTGTATTGGGAAAACGGCGCGCAGATTATCCCGCCCCATGACTCAGGTATCGCCGCTAAGATTGAGCAGGCGGCAACCCAAGCAATTCCGTTTATGGATCAGGCTGATGCCATCAAGCACGGTAAATTGATTTGGCTTAATGACGATTATTACGAAACCTATCGCCGCGGCGTGATGCACGCTAATGTGCTGCAAAATCACACTGCGCCCGAAAAAGTCAGCCTTGCCTATACCGCTATGCATGGTGTGGGCGCTGAAATGGCGGAAACTGTGCTTAAGGATGCGGGTTTTACCCAAGTGTATTCGGTGGCGGCGCAGCGCGAGCCCGATGGAGATTTCCCAACGGTTAACTTCCCTAATCCGGAAGAAAAGGGCGCGATGGACTTAGTCATCGCCGAAGCGAAAAAGCATGGCACCATGCTCGCCTGTGCCAATGACCCCGATGCCGATAGATTTGCGGTTGCTGTACGCAAAGATGATGGCGAATATCAAATGCTAACGGGTGACCAAGTAGGCGTGCTCTTTGGTCATTATCTGTTAAGCCATGCGAGCAAGGAACAACGTCTGGTGGGCACCACCATAGTGTCTTCTAGTTTGTTATCTAAAATTGCCAAAGGCTTTGGCGTTGAAAGCTATACCACGCTCACCGGTTTTAAGTGGCTGATGAATGTGGGAATTGCGCAGAGTCAGCCTGACAATCAATTCCTGTTTGCCTACGAAGAGGCACTGGGTTACACCGTCGGTAACATGGTGTGGGATAAGGACGGCCTGTCAGCTCTCGTCGCCTTCGCCCAATTAACCGCCGAGCTTGCCGCCAAAGGGCAAACCATTTGGGATAGACTCGAGCAGATATACCGCGAGCAGGGTTTCCATCTCAATGCCCAAGTCAGCATTGCCTTAAAGCCCGACACGCCCAATATCGGCGCGTATCTGCGTGAACATCCGCCGTTGGCAATTGGTGAGCATGCCGTGGTGTCGACTGATGATCTCAAGGCGTTAGAGCGCCGTTTTGCCGATGGCAAGGTCGAGAAAATCAATCTGCCCGCCAGTGATGTATTAACTTACCGCTTAGCAAATGGCGCGCGGGTGATAGTACGGCCGTCGGGCACTGAGCCTAAAATCAAGTGTTACTACGAGGTGGTTGAACCTATGACGGCGCAAGACACCTTGGCCAGCGCCCAAGCACGGGCTACTCAGGCGATGGAGGCGTTTATTTCAGCTCATCAGGCGAGCCTACCTAAATAAGCGCTTTTAGTGCACTCAATAAAATCAGCTTCACTCAAAGGCTACTGACATGATGTTGTCAGTAGCCTTGTTTTATTCTTGTTGTTGTCCGCTGGTGGTCCACATTTATAACATGATGAATCATTGGCATTTTTCAACAAGGAGAAAGTGAAAATGTTATCAATTGCACCGTTAGTCTGGGGTGAAATTCCTGTCAGTGATATGGATCGTGCCATCGCTTTTTATCAACAACATTTCGGCGTTGAATTTAAACGTGACGATATGGAAGACATGCAATACGCGACGCTGGTAACAGAGGAGGAAGGCGCACCAAGCATTGGCCTCGTTAAATGCAGCATGAGCAAACCGTCGATGGACGGTAGCACTGTATACCTGCATTTCAGCGCGCAATTGCAACCTTTAGTGGATAAACTCGTGGCCGCCAATGTGACTATGTTATTGCCTGTGACGCCTATCAAGGACGGCAGTTGTGGTTATATCGCGCTGTTTGTGGATAGCGAAGGCAATAAAGTCGGCCTCTGGTCGCAAAATCAGTAATGTAAACCCTGCAGAGTCGTGCCTTGGCACGGCTCTTGGTACTGATGTTTACGTCGATCTTTAATTCGAGTGGATACAGTCAGTTCTGCGGATAAGAGCGATATGCAGTAACGTCTCGCGATAGCCTTAAACAAGCAACAGCAAATTTCAGTGATGAAGGTGAAAGGATAATGGAACAGGTTTTTATGGCGGCTCAACCTATGCTTGGGCTGAGTACGCGCACCAATAATAACGCCGAAATGGCGGCTGAGGGCGGCAAGATTGCAGCGCTTTGGCAGACATTCTTTGAGTCATCACAACTTACGGCGATGCTCGATTCTCCCATGTATGGGGTTTACTACGACTATGAATCGGATATGACGGGAGACTATTCGGTTTTAGTGGGGAAAAGCGTTGAGTCTGTAAATGAAACTGGCCCTTTTACGGCGTTGCTGCTACGAGAAGGAAACTACCTTAAGTTCAGTGCACAAGGGGAAATGCCCCAGTGTGTGGTAGATCTTTGGGGACAGATTTGGCGCTACTTTAGTGCACCTGATTGCCCGCATCAGCGTGATTATCAAACGGATTTTGAAGTGTATCGAAGCGCCGATAAGGTCGAGATTTATATTGGGATTGTGTAGGCCGAATCCATAACGCTTTGCCAATACAGTATCGCTTGGGATGGCCCACTTTAGCGGGTAAGATCCCTTAACTTTCGCAGCCAAGCCAATTTGAGGTGTGATTACTGTCCATGCGCCGTGCCGACCGCCTATTTCAAATAGTGCAAATTCTTAAACATCGACGATTAACGACCGCCCAAGAGCTGGCGGATCGTTTAGAAGTCTCGACCCGCACCGTATACCGTGATGTGCAGGATTTGTGTTTGAGCGGCATTCCCATTGAAGGGGAGGCGGGCGTGGGCTATCTATTGCGCCACGAAGTGAATGTGCCGCCACTGATGTTTAACGAGGCCGAATTAGAGGCGATTCAAGTTGGCATGCGTATGGTGCAAACATGGGGCGGCAAAGAGCTTGGCAGTGCGGCGCGTCAGGCGATGATAAAAGTGGAAGCCGTGCTACCTAAGCGTTTGCAAGCCTATCAATCCTTGATGTTTTCGCCGGATTTTTATTTAGATTCCAACGAGTTTCAGTTTCTGGATCCGCTGCGTAATGCGGCCCAGCGCCGTGAGTACGTCAAACTCTTCTATCAAGATGTGAATAAAGCCCTGACCGAGCGCGAAGTGCGGCCGCTCGCCATCTATTTTTGGCGCGGCACTTGGACCTTGCTGACCTGGTGCGAATTACGCCAAGATTTTCGCAACTTTCGGGTCGATCGTATTACAGGATTATTAAGGCTTAACCGCCATTTTGAACCGACGCCGGGGCAGGAATTAGAGGATTATATTTGCCAGATGGAGAATCGTGCTTAATTTTTCTGCTTTTATGCACTTGCCATTTGAGTTTTATTGCAATTTAGTTCCTATTTTCGATGTGTTATTTCTTTTTATCAAAATCGAGCATTTCAACATTTACGCAAGATTATCGTTTGGGATGATGTTGTGGTCAGATTTGTTATTAATGATAGGCTTGGTTCGGCAAAATACAGTGTTGTTAATTAATTGAAATAAAAATGCTAAAGCGTAACTTTACAAAATATCAGTAAGTTATAGACTTAAACCAGCAAAATTAAATTGTAAAAACTCGTCCTTACGATCATTAAGACGTTGTCGTTGGATTAATAAAATCTCTGCAATTAATCACTGGGTAAGGGGCAAGGAATGAAGGGGCTGAAAGGTTTTCAGTATGTAGTTTTTTTAGGTGTGATCGCTTTAAATCTAAGTGGTTGTGGGGAAAAGCAAAGTGTTCCCCAAATGACGGCGGATATCTCTAGACCAGCTTTAATTTCAACACTTCAGCCTCAAGGCGTTTCACAAACTCATTTTACGGGCGTTGTTCGTTCAGCCCAGCGCGCTGAGTTGGCTTTTAAGCTATCGGGTAAGTTAGCCTCAATGGCCTTTCAGGAAGGAGATAAAGTTCAGCGTGGGCAAGTGTTAGCCAGTTTAGATAATGCCGAACTCAAAACGGCTTTGGATTCGGCCAAGGTAGAATATGCTCAAGCGCAAACTGATTTTGACCGCGGCAATAAGATATTCTCAACCAGTCAGGCTATTTCTCGTAGTGATTTAGATCAGTTAAAAGTGAAGCGTGATTTGGCCGCTAATAAGGTCTCTAAGGCACAACAGGATCTCGAAAATGCTTCAATTAAAGCGCCTTTTGACGGCATTATCTCCCAAAAACTGGTGAATAACTTTGCAACTGTGCAGCCCAATCAACCTATTTATGTTGTGCATAATCCTCGTGATTTAGAGGTGATGATCAATGTTCCCGGTAAGTTATTTTTAGAGCCAACGAGTGGTCAACATGCTATTGCTGAAATTGAGGGATTAGCAGATCAACGTTTCAATCTGACTTACCGTTACTATGCCGCTGATGCTGATCCTATTTCGCAAACTTACCAAGTTGTGTTGGGGTTTGATGACCCCTCGTCGGCACCTTTGCTGCCGGGAATGACGGCTAAAGTGTATCCGGTGATGGATGCGTCAGCCGCGGCCAAATCTATTATGGTGCCGATTGATGCGGTAGTGCCATCAAATACTGGCTCGCAGTTTGTTTGGTTGGTGGGACAAGACAGCACTGTTAGCCAACAGCAAATCAAAGTAGGTAATCTCCTCGGTAGTCAAATACAAGTGACTGAAGGCCTCCGTGCTGGCGATAAGATTGTGGTTGCTGGTGTTCATGCGTTAACCCAGGGGATGAAGGTACATCCAATGAATGCTGAGGAGTCGAATTAATGGATATTGCTCGTTATTCGATTGCTAAGCGAACCAGCGTTTGGGTGATCATATGTTTGCTGCTCCTCGGTGGCTACCTGAGTTATCAACAATTGGGGCGGTTTGAAGATCCTGAGTTTGTGATCCGTCAAGCGGTGGTAATTACACCTTATCCGGGGGCGACCGCTAAGGAAGTGGCAGATGAAGTGACGGATGTTATCGAGTCTGCTGTTCAAGCATTGCAAGAAGTAAAGGAGATTAAATCCGTCTCCAAACAGGGCATGTCCGAGGTCACGGTTGAAATTGACTTACAGTTTGCCCGCTCCAAAGGTGAGCTCGATCAAGTATGGGATAAATTACGTCGAAAAATCGCTGATGCGCAAAGGCAATTGCCTAAAGGCGCAGGGCCTGCGATGGTGAACGATGACTTTTCCGATGTCTATGCGCTGTTTTATGCCGTGACAGGAAAGGGATATTCAGACAAGCAATTATATGACTATGTTGATTTTTTGAGTAAGGAGTTGGCCTTAGTCGATGGCGTGGCAAAAACAGCCATTTTAGCCAATCGTCAGGAAGAAATTTATCTCGAGTTTTCCGCGGAGCGCCTGACGTCATTAGGGATGACCGCCCAGCAAATTTTTACCGTTCTACAAAAGCAAAATATTGTCACCGTGGCCGGTGAATTACCTGCGGGCAATATGCGTTTAGCGGTTATCCCAAAAGCGGCGGTTAACAGTATTGATTCGCTTAAAAATTTGCCACTTGGTGTGGGGAGCCAAGGTCAAACATTGCGGCTTAAAGATGTGGCCAATGTGGTTCGTGGCTACAAGGAGCCCATGAGTTTGATGATGGCCTACAATGGCGAACGTGCCATTGGGTTAGGGATCTCAAATATTAGCGGCGGTAACGTGGTTAATATGGGGGATGCGGTTAAAGCACGGCTTGCGGAACTTGAAAATCAGCGTCCTCTTGGCATGGAACTAAATGTGGTATCCATGCAATCTGATTCGGTAAAGGCCTCGGTTGCTAATTTTGTGGATAATCTTATCGCCGCCGTGGTGATTGTGTTTATCGTGCTCTTGCTATTTATGGGGGTAAGATCGGGGCTTATTATTGGCTTTGTGCTGGTGCTGACGGTTGCGGGCACTCTGATTATCATGCTGATGGATGATATAGCCATGCAGCGCATCTCCTTAGGGGCTCTGATTATTGCGCTCGGGATGTTAGTCGACAATGCCATTGTGGTCACCGATGGCGTATTAGTGAAACTGCAACAGGGCGAAGCGCGTGAAAAGGCGATTAGTGATGTGGTTAACGCCACGGTTTGGCCACTCTTAGGCGGAACCTTAGTTGGTATTCTCGCATTCAGTGCCATTGGTTTATCACCCAGTGATATGGGGGAATATGCTGGATCCCTGTTTTGGGTGATCCTCTACTCTATGATGCTAAGTTGGGTATTTGCGGTCACGATTACACCTTTATTATGTCATCAGTTTTTGCATGTTAAGCCGCAATCAGCTGAGCAGGGCGAAGGCAAAATTCTTACATCTTATCGTGCGATGCTTATTTGGGTGCTTGGTCATCGCAAATTGACCGGCGTTGGATTAATCGGCCTGTTAGTCTTGGCATTAGTTAGCATGGGTTTGGTTCCGCCAGGATTTATGCCTGAATCACAAAGACCACAGTTTGTTGTTGATGTTTATTTGCCGCAGGGCACGGATATTAACTACACCCATTCTGTGGTTGGTCGTATCAGTAATGAGGTTGCCAAAGAGCCTGCGGTGACTGGGATAACCAGCTTTATCGGTGGTGGAGGGCTAAGGTTTATGCTGACCTATTCTCCTGAGCCTCGTAATCCTGCCTATGGGCAATTGCTAATTGATGTGGACGATTATCAACACATCTCTGCGCTGGTGGAAAAACTGCAAACGGGCCTTTCTGAACAATATCCTGATGCGTCAATCAAGGTATGGAAATTTATGCTCGGCCGCGGCGGTGGT
The DNA here is from genome assembly GCF_016859145.1 of Shewanella sp. LZH-2. NCBI lineage: Bacteria > Pseudomonadati > Pseudomonadota > Gammaproteobacteria > Alteromonadales > Shewanellaceae > Shewanella > Shewanella sp. LZH-2. Next base: position 2,893,769 of record NZ_CP069350.1, on the reverse strand, counting down.
AAGAAAATTGAGGCAGGATTTAGTGGTCCAGATCCAAAAGTCTTACGTGAGCTAGCTGAACAAGCTAAAGCTGTGATGTTGCAAAATCCGGAACTGATTGCCGTACAGGATGACTGGCGTCAGCAAGTGCCGGTTTTGGTGCCACAGTATAATCAAACGGTTGTGCAGCAAATGGGGCTGACAAGTGTAGAGCTTAATCAGGCGTTGGCTCAGTTACTCACGGGGACGACGATTGGCTCATACCGTGAAGGCGATGACTTAATTCCCCTCGTCGTGCGTGCTCCCGAGAGCGAACGTCGATTTGAGCGGGCGATTGAAAGCCTGCTGGTTTACAGTCCTGTTGCGGGTCGCCAAGTTCCCATGAGTGAAATGGTTAGTAACATTGCTGTTGAATGGCAAGATGCGATTGTGCGTCGTATTGACAGGCAAGCGACTATCTTAGTTCAGGCCGATCCTGCACCGGGCGTGCTGACAAACGTGGCGTTTTCGGCTGTGCGTGGTCAAATTGAAGCCATTAAATTGCCACCAGGCTATCGCCTAACATGGTATGGTGAATATAAAGCTTCAAATGATGCCAACGAAGGTTTAGCTTCATCAGCGCCTTTTGGTTTTGCTGCGATGATCCTTGCCGTGGTGTTTATGTTCAATGCGCTGCGCCAACCGCTCGTGATATGGCTGACAGTGCCATTAGCCGTGATTGGGGTCGTTGTCGGCTTAGTGTTATTTAAGACACCTTTTGAGTTTATGGCGATTCTCGGTTTCCTGAGCTTAATCGGGATGATGGTGAAAAACGCGATAGTGCTGGTTGACCAAGCGGATAGTGAAATTCGCGCGGGTACGCCAGCATTAGAAGGATTAATCCAAGCATCGGTCAGCCGTGCTCGTCCAGTGGTATTGGGCGCGCTTACAACGATATTGGGCGTTGCACCGCTGATTATGGATCCGTTCTTTAAGAGTATGGCGGTGACGATCATGTTTGGTTTATTATTTGCGACCGCGTTGACATTGATTGTGATCCCATTGCTTTACGCTGCACTTTTTAGAATACCGCGTCCAGTGGTTTAATTACGTCGTTAACACATGTGCAAAGGGGGCTTAATTTAGGCCCCCTCTATTTTGGAGTTTTGCTATGTTTTTTCAGGTGACATTACTTGCTTTCACTGCGCTCTTACCTATGGTCAATCCCCCAACCACAGCCACATTATTACTTGGGCTCACAAAAGATCAGACCCCAGCGTTTATCAAACGTCAGGTTAACCTTGCTGCGATTTGGCTGTTTCTGACCTTATGCATTACCTTTTTTATTGGTTCTTCAATCTTAAATACTTTTGGTATATCCATTCCAGGCTTAAGGTTAGCGGGGGGATTAATTATAGGTGTGATAGGGTTCAGAATGTTATTTCCTGCGCCCACATCAGATAACCAGTTGCCCAGTGAGGACAGTATAGCGTTTGTCCCATTAACGATTCCAAGTATGTGTGGCCCAGGGACAATGGCGTTAGTGATCAGTGGTGCTGCTCAAATTTCGGATTTACCAACAGATTATGAAAGAATGCACATTTATGCGGGGATGGTGGCTGCGTTTGCATTAATTAGTCTTACCAGTTGGATAGTGCTAAGAATGGCGCAGCCAGTTTGCCGCTTTATGGGGAAAACTGGTATTGATGCTTTAACTCGTATTATGGGTTTTTTGCTGATTAGCATGGGAATGCAATTTATGATCAATGGCGTAAAAGAACTCTTAGCTGATCCAGCATTTCGTATTATGTGTACCATGCAATAACCAGTTGTGAGAAATGCGTATTGATAGAGAACGACATTAACCGCCAAATTGGCTTTTTTGGCATGCAATATTGTATAAATGGATGGCTCGGTACGGCTTAGGCGAACCTACTTGCTGGTTTTGACTCACAAAATATGTAAATGTGGCTTAGGGAATATCTGCCGGAGCTATTCTTTCTGCTAAAATTTAACCAAATGGGTAGCTTTAATATAGCGTAATGAGCATATATGTTGATATTTCAGCGTGTTAGTCTGTTAAATTGGTTTTTTTGTATTGGAATATTGGCCTGTATTCCAAACTCTCATGCTGTCGATACTTTTAAGATGAATCCTCCCGAGTCAGAGAATGACCATCGATATCAATATACCTATGATCTTTTGACATTGATTATTGAAGCAACTAACAATGATTTTGGTGTCGCATCGATACAAATATCTGATGACATTATGAGCCGCAATCGGATTTTTAGAGGATTATTAGAAGGTAAAACAGTCAACGTTATTGCTGAAGCATCTAATTCTCAGTGGGATGAACAGTTAATTCCAATAAAAATCCCAATCCGTAAAGGTATTCAGGGTTTTAGAGTATTTATTATCAAGAAACAAAATTTATCCATTATGGCCAATATAAATACATTGGCGCAGTTAATGGCGTTAGATACCGGTTCTGGTAGCCAATGGTCAAGTAAAGCTGCCATGCAAAATGCTGGATTTAACGTTATTGAAAGTATTCAATATGATAATTTGTTTAATATGTTATCTATGGGGAGGTTTGTGACTTTTGGACGAGGCATTAATGAAGCATTTAAAGAAGTTGAGCTATTTAAGTCTCGCTATCCCGATTTAGTGGTAGATAACCATATTTTGCTGCATATACCCCTTGCAACTTATTATTATGTTGCACCTGATCAACCTCGCTTAGCATCAAGGATTCAAGAGGGGCTTAAACGAGTTATTGCTAATGGAAAGTTTGATGAATTGTTTTATCAGCGGCATTGCGATTTTTTATTAAAAAGTAATATTAATCATAGACGAGTTTTTAAAATTAATAACCCACTCACTACTGAAGCAGAAATGACATCAATTGTTGGTAAGGACTTTTTGCTCGAACCAAGTAGTGATTTTTCGGCGTTATGTGAGAAGTACCATTAATCTCATATTTAATGGGAATATTAAGTTTTTTATTGTCAAAAAAGTTAAATGGTTGTTAGCTGATCTGTGTGTGCTATTGATGGTTTACTTTCTTTAAAGAGGATTGGATTCTGTAACCAGATTAATACTGTTAACTGTATAGTAGATAAAAATTTTTCTTTATCCTCATTGCTAGCTATTGCTGTTTTGTTGGAGCATCATTATGCTAATTTCTGTTGTATTTTCACTGATTTGCACTATGAAGTAGTTGCTAGAGGAAATGATACGTAAGATGTCGAGACAGTTGTTGAGCTCCTCGACGCTGCATTTGCAGTGATGTGTCGGTGAGCAACCAATCGATCCTCTTAAATAACAGTGAATCAGGTCGTGTCTGTTGGGATATCGATAGCGATATTTAGGGAGGAATCGTTGTTACTACAATCATTGGCAATCGCTAATGAAGATGGTTAAACAGTAATCGTAAGTCGTATTAATGAAAAACGCTGCGGAGGCGCTATGTTGAAAATTAGTTCTAGCTTATTGATGTGTTTGGTGTTGTTTGCTTGTAGTTCTATGCCTAAAGATTGGTCTGGAATGTCCGCCGATGAAATATCTGCTTGGAAGTCGGCAGGTTTTAGTTCTGAAGTTGCTCAAAAGTGGCATCTTAGTGGATTTGATGCCGCGCAAGCGTCTGACTGGAACAAGGCTGGATTTAATCTAAAGGATGCGATGGCGTGGGGAGCACAGAAATTTGCCCCAGAAGAAGCTAAAAATTGGCGCGATTCAGGCTTTGACTTAGACGATGCTATTGAGAGTCGTAATAAAGGTTTGACCCCAATTAAACGTAATTAATCGCCTAAAATTACTGCAAATGGACGCATCATTTTGCGTCCATTTTTTAGCCCAATATCCTAATCAGGATGATTAATGATTACTTGTTTATCATTGGGTTTACGGGAGTTAAGCGCTAGCGATACTGCCAACAGTCATTCCTTTGATATTGACAAAGGTTTCACCTTTTCACTTGGAACTCGTTTTGTGGGTGTCGCTTGCTTAATCTGCCAGCTGCAACTTAGTGAGTTCTGCGCCAGCGATAGCACTTAAGTGCTGAGTGATTTTCTCAATCGGCCAATCCCACCACGCAATAGCAACGAGCTTATCTATCACAGTTTGCTCGAATCTTAGCTTAATAATGGTGGCAGGATTACCACCCACAACAGCATAGGGCGGTACATCTTTTGTGACGACAGATTGGCTCGCGATAATCGCGCCATGGCCAATCTTCACCCCAGGCATGATTGTGGTGTTATAACCAATCCAAACATCGTGACCGACACAGGTATCGCCCTTAAAAGGAAAGTCTTCTGGCTTAGGTGTTGCCTTCTCCCAGCCATTACCGAAGATATAAAAGGGATAAGTGGAAAAGCCAGACACTGAATGATTGGCGCCATTCATGATGAACTTAACGTCCCTTGCAATGGCACAAAATTTACCAATAATCAGTTTATCGCCAATAAAGTCAAAGTGATAAAGCACGTTAGACTCGAAGCGCTCAGGCCCTGCCGGGTCGTCATAATAGGTGTAATCGCCGACGATAATGTTGTCGCGGCTAATGAAGTTCTTCAGAAAACCCACCTGAGGAAATCCTTTTAAGGGGGATTTGTCATTCGGGTTAGGTCCCTGTTGGGATGGGGAATGCGTCGGCATGTTTGCCTCCCTTATTATTTAATAGCTAAGAATTCAGTTAAGAGCATGAAAGCCTGTCAAACCTCTGTTTAATGGTTTTACTCACTATAGGCCGCTTCCCTTGCCAATATGACATGTTTACGGGTTTCACCCCAGCGATAACCGCCAAGTTCACCAGTTTGGCGTAGCACCCGATGGCAGGGGATAAGTAATGCCACCGGATTAGCGCCAATCGCCGAACCGACCGCGCGTGAGGCCTTAGGCTTACCAATGGCCTTGGCAATATCACCGTAGGAGGCGACCTCTCCCTTAGGTAAATTCAGTAGGGCGCGCCACACATTAAGCTGAAAATTGGTGCCTTTTACCCAGAGTGAGAGCGGGGAAGGCTCACCTTGGTGAATAGCCTGAGTGCTGGATGCTATTGAACTAAGCTTTTTGGCACTCGTGTCAGCAAAGTACTGGCTAAAGAGGTGATCAATTAAGCTTGCTGTTTGCGCTGTGTCCTCATAAATGGTGGCCTGACTCCAGCTCTGCTTTAAACGTTCTAATGGCAATTGAATTTGCAGCATATCGACAAAATCAAACTGGCAAATGCCCCGGGCTGTTTGGGCGATAAAGGCTAAACCGAAGGGCGTAGGATGATAGCCATAGGCAATGCTGATCCCTAAGCCTTTTTGTCGATATTCGAAGGGCGTGACCGCCTCAAGTTGCACAAAATGATCGTATAGACGCGAGCCACTGCTCAGGCCTAACTCATAACTGGCACTTAAGGTCGAGTGGGACGGCTGCTGCAATAATTGTTTTGCCCGCTCTAGGGTTAAGGCCTGCAAATAACGTTTGGGAGTGATCCCCGCCCAGCGACTAAAGAGCCGCTGGAAATGGAATTCACTTAAATGGACGTGCGCCGCAATCTCTGCCAGTGAGGGTTGATGACCCACATGCTGACGAATAAAGTCAATGGCACGTGCAATTCGCTCGTAATCTTGGGTCATCGTTATCCATTCCCTAGGTTTTACAGATGGACACACCACCATCGACCAATAAGGCGATCCCTGTGGTAAAACTGGCCGCATCGGAGGCTAGATATAGCGCCGATTGGGCGATTTCCGCGGGATCTGCGAGGCGCTTGAGGGCATGGAGGTTCTTCACAAAGGCCATGGCCTCTGGGGTATTGGCAAACTCCCGTCCCATTGGCGTATCTGTGCCGCCTGGCAAGAGCGCATTGACCCTAATCCCGCGCGCGCCGTACTCAACGGCCAAGGCTTGGGTTAAGCCAATCATCCCCGCTTTACTTGCCGCATAGGCCGCCGTTTGCGGAAAACCTATGGTATAGCCAACAAAGGAAGATGTAAAAATAATCGACCCTGCACCACGTTTAAGCATTTGTGGTAATTGATATTTTGCCGCTAAAAATGCACTGGTAAGGTTGGTTGTTAGGGTGTTTTCCCATTCGGCTCGGCTAAGTGCATCCGAATCCACACCTAATTCGCCATTAATGCCAGCATTGTTAAAGGCGATATCCAATCCACCATACTGCTCAACGGCAAGTGCCACTAAATCACTGGCATACACTTCGTCGGTTACATCGCCCGCCAGATAAACCGCTTCACCGCCTTGGGTGATTATCTCATCCACCAATGAGGCCAATATGGCGCCGCGGCGCGCGCCCAGCACCAGTTTTGCGCCTTCACGGGCAAAGCGTTTTGCGGTGGCATAGCCAATCCCCGAACTTGCCCCAGTAATGATTGCGACCTTTCCCTGTAACACTGCCATAGATATGTCTCCATTGATTGCCTCGGCCAATATGCGCCGATAGAGACATAGTGAAGGGTTAAGGCATACTACTCGACCCGAATCTTGCGCTTTTACACTTGGTTGCTAAAGTCGTGAAAGTTGGGTGGATTGTCACTGAGTTTTAGGCGATGCCAGCAGCATAAATCAGCAGCAAAGACAGCGGGACGGAAACAACACCGATTAAGCGGAATTGATTTTTAAACGCTTGGGCTGACCATCGGGCAAATTTGCGATGCTGACTTGGCGGCGTGCATGCCAAGCCGATTCCCACACAGAGTAAGACAATGCCTATCGCCAAAAAGATCTGTGGAAATCGGGTATCGGCGTAATATTGGATAAAAATCATACCCGCAATAATTCGGCTGACGACTTCAACAATATGGAAGTAGGGCTGCTCGCTAAATGCAATGATACCGTTAGCGAACGCCGCAGGCCTGATGACCATCACAAGGCTGAATAACAGCATTAATAGGCCAAAAGCCGCAATAAAATACATCGTCATTCCTTGTATTGGTTCTTATCTATTTGTCATGGGAAGCGTGAGTGGCTGTGTTTGTTCTACTTTAACTTGAGTCGTAATTGTTCTATCTGCCTATCGATAGACGCAACCTGTGTATCTGCTTGCTGCGCCACTGCCGACATTTCTTGCGCTAAGCTTTGCTCCCAAGTCGCTCCGGCAAGATTGTTATTGGCGTAACTTCTATCGTTTCTCAGTTCAACAATACGTTTATCCCTTTGGTCGATAATGAGTTTTCGGTCGTTTTCTAGTTTAGTGATTTCACGGCTAATGCGTTGTTTATCAATAAAATCGCTAATTTCTTGTTTTTTATCCGAGTGAGTAACAGCGTTTGCATGGGCAATATCAGGGCCTTTAACCACGCTACCGACGCCGCTGAGATCTACGGGTTGGCTATTTTCATCACAGGGATCGGCCTGATATTTTCCATCGGCACATTGGTATACGGCGGCATTGGCCGAAAAAGGCAGGATAAGTGTAACTAGCAATAATGATTTTCTGTCCATAGAACACCCCATTGTTGATTTGGTTAGATTACTCTGTCGTGGTGTAAAAACCAACAGAGTGGTCATGGGGCTTCATCCCACAGCCTAATGCCGTTAAGCCGTTGGTATGGCAGATGGTCTGTTACTCACAATTAGGATATGCCAAGAATTTAACAATGGGTGCTTGTTAAATTTTTTCTTAGAGCTAACTTAATAACTAATTGCTTGAACGTAAGTTGAAAGCACATTATGTTATTTTTTGAAAAGGGTTGCTCGATTTTCTGTGAAAAAGGATAAACAGTGAAAATTATTCCCACGGTACCGAAAAAATCTAAATTAATGAGCTGGTTGAAGCAGTTACCAATTTCTTTGCAACTAATATTAATTATATCTTTATTCTATCTGACTTGGCACTTTAGATACTTTGTTAGCGGTGTTAATGAATCTGAACTTGTAAAAGTAGAAAGTATTCTTTACTCGATTGAATGTAAAAATAAAATTTCAGGGGCGGATAGTATTATTTTGTATACATCCTTTCCTGAACGAGAGGTATGGTTTAGTGGTTGGCAAAAGTGCAAAAATTTATCTAGAGCATTAAATGAGTTACGTTTTCCCGAAAAAGTAATCTATTATACCAAGAGGTATAATGGTGTTTTTAGCCAAAGTAGTGAAGGAGCTTTATGGATTTATGCCGTTGATCTTGCGAGAACGAACGAGCCATTAATTTATCCCGTAAATGGATTAGGTGTTAATTACGAGCCGAATATTTGGTGCTTGGTGTTTTTCTTCATAGCACTATCTCTAATTGAGTCATTAAGAGAGCGTTGGTCGGATTACAGAAAATTAAAAATGAGTTAAGTAACCATTAATGACATACAAACGGAGATATATAAACTAAAAAATTGGGTGAAAATATTGACTCCCAACTTTAATAGCGTGGCAGTGAACCTCCGGCTATACCTTGGTTAAACATTGAATAAGAGGTTTGTATGCCGCGCCCTCTCAAGGGGAGAAATCCTACTCCTTAATATCCTCCCATAGTTACTCTTTTACTGCATAATTCCTATGGGAAGTGGTGAACAATGCAGCACTGTTATCATAGTATTTGTCCTCAATATACAACAGATTAAGCCGTAATTTGTTTAGGCGAATTCTATTACGGGCATGACCTTCAATAATATGGATGTATTCGAGAGCCGCCATGGATGGCTTTACGGCGTGTCACGCAAGCTGCTGAATTTGGCGTATTCGCTATTTGAGCATATGAACCTAATCGTCATCGACTGGAAAATAGTAGGAAAAAGAGTGAGGCTACCTTCATCTTCCACGCTGGCCATTTGTTGTATTGGGAGTTGCACGTTTGAAATATACTATTTTTAATGACTTGGAGCTTTTTTATGTCTTTGATTTAAAATGTATAGCTGGATTTATTACCTCCTTGTGTTTTTTATGACTTTGGTTAAAGCAATTTATGCCATACGGGTTGTAGGTAAACTGAAAGTGCATTATGGTATGAGATAAAATGGTTGGCTAAATTTTTAATACCTAGCTAAGGATTTCGTATCTAAAAATATAGCCAAGATTAATTTGCCATAAAGGAGAATTGTTGATGCATTACTTAAATAATCAAATTGGATACCCTTTTATTATAATTTATTTCGTTGTATTGCTGTCTGTTTTTATAGTCAATAAAATTTTTCTGCAAGACTTTAAAGGTGAAAACGATTTTATTATTTTAATAGTAATATTGAGTATCATACTATTGATGACCTTTAAGTTGAGGGTGAGTATCGAAGATAAAAAGCTTACGCTAAGCTACGGAATTGGTTTATTTAAAAAGAGATTTGATCTTTCAGATGTTGCCAATGTGTCTATGGTAAAAAATAAATGGTATTGTGGTTGGGGTATGCGAATTTCATCTGAAGGAGCAATATATAATATATCCGGTTTCGAAGGTGTTAAAATTGACTTCCGTTCAGGCGTTTCAATTGTGGTTGGAACTAATAAACCATTAGAACTATATCAAGCACTTAAAACGTTTACCTCTTAATGTATCCTGCGAGTGAAAAGCACTATCGTTAAAGAACTCTTCATTGTTTAGCCCTAACATAGGCGAGTTTTCACTAAGAGGCTGTTCATAATTCTGTGTCAGGTTAATTCGATTGCTGACGTGACCTTCGATGATATGGATATCATCGCAGAGCCGCCATGGATGGCTTCACGGCGTGTCACGGAAGCAATGGAATTCGGCGTATCCGCAACGAGATCAGAAGTGCTTGGATAAAGCCTTATATTTTCAACCTAACCTTCTTTCATCCCAGCTCTGCAAACAAAAACAGCCACAAATATTTGCGGCTGTTTGTGATTAACATTCTGTTTTTAAATAGATTTAACGCTTACACTAAATCACTCGCTATTCATTGACCATAGCTAATAGCGCAGGTAAGAACTCTTTATCCAATGCGGCAATTTCGCCTTGCTCGATAAGCACTTGATTAAGGATCTCATGGCTAGTCAAGGGATTAGCTAATACGACGCGAAACACCACAGTGGGTAGTCTGAAGTAGCGCGCGGGTTGAATGCGGGTGCGCGAGACAAAGGATTTACCCTGTTCGCGTTGGTGTTTTTGAATAAATTGGGTCAGGCCATCGAGCAGCTCATTAAAGCGAGCGAGTTTGGTCCTATCGCCTTGGTCTATCGCCACTTGCATGGCTGCCTGCACTTCCGCGGGTACATAACGATAGGTGAGCAGGCACAGCTCAGGCGCGGTGACCAGCTCAAAGTCAGGGTGTGCGTCGATTTGCTCGGCAAAATAACGGGCTTTTTCAAGGCTGTTATTGATCAGGATTTCGTAACCATCGCGGCCAATAATCTGCAAACAGGCGTGCACTAACATCGCCATGCCGGGGCGTGAGCCTTCGAGCGTTTGGCTGCCTAAATCCTTAGAGCCTCGGCGCAGAATATATTCGGCGTGGTGGGCAATCGCATGGGCAAACTCAGGATTTTTAAATAACACCATGCCCGCGCCCATGGGGACATACATTTGCTTATGGGCATCGATCGTGACTGAATCTGCGAGTTCAATACCATCGAGCAAGTGACGGTATTTATTGGATAATAAGCTTGCGCCGCCCCAAGCCGCATCCACATGGAAGTGGCAGTTTAGCTCACTTGCTAATGCCGCAAGTTCCCGCAGTGGGTCGATATTGCCCGTCTCGGTGGTGCCTGCTACCCCAACAATCGCCATGACTTTAATGCGTTTATTGGCTAGTTCGGCTGCAACTTCGCGCATTTTGGCAACGTCGACTTTGTTATTGCCATCGGTTGGGATGCTGATGATATTGTCGCGACCGATACCGAGCAGATCGACGGCCTTACCTAAGGAGTAGTGGCCGCGCTCGGAGACCAGAATCGCTAAATCATCGAAGCCATAATGACGCAGCGCCTTGATTAAGCCTTCGCGGGTCACGCCTTTAAAGTCGCCATCGGCCTTGAGTAATTGGTTGCGGGCAATCCACAGGGCGGTGATGTTAGCCACTGTGCCGCCAGAGCAAAATGCGCCGAGGGAATGGTTGGCGCTGTGCATCCAATTACGATAAAAATCATTATCTTGAGCGTAAATCAAATGGTGCATCATGCCGAGCACTTGGCGCTCAAGCGGCGTAAAGGCTTTGGATGTTTCGATTTTGACTAAGTTTTGATTCAGCCCCACCATCATCTTCGACAGTGGCAACACGAAATAGGGCAGTGCCGAGGTCATATGGCCGATAAAACTGGGCGCCGCCGTATGCACCGAATGCGCCACCAGATTCTGCATGATTTCGTCGGTGTAGTCGGAGACAAAACGCGGCTGGCTTGGAATTTCAAAGGCTTGAAAATCGGTTTCGATTTCGGAAAGCGGCTTTTCCAGTGCGGCAATGCTGTCACCCAAAAAACCGGCTAAGTCCTCGGAAAGCTTCTGCTCGATAATGCTTAAGGTGGATTCCGCATCTTCGGGCACAGTGAAAATCCGCATTAGACTTTCTTCAGATGCGATGGCTTGGCGAGGGAGTTTTTGGGTCATGGGGCTTGCCGTCTATTAATTCTTATAGTGAAACCGCAAAGGTGATTAAGAGTATAACCAAATACATGGCGCTTAAACCCGTTTACGGATTACCAAAAAGGGAGCTCACTTTACTGCAAGGCCTTTTAGGCATCAAGCAATAAAACACCGCCTAAGTCTGTGCTTGGGTTATAGAATAAACAAAGGCGCTATAAATAGCGCCTTGGGTGTGTGTTGTTGGTTATCTAAACATTGTCTGTACGCTAAGGTAAAGTTAACGCTTGCCCAGCATCAAAACGGCGCCAATATTACGGGCGGTATTGATTAGATTGGTTTTGGCGTTAGCTAGCACATCGTCCAGCGGACTTAAATGTGGAATGATGGGGAAAATCGCCGCCATACCTTGCTCAAGTACCGCATTAGCATTGTCGCCAAGGCAACCCGCAATCCCAATGGTCGGAATATTTTGCAGCTGCGCTTGCTTTAATACACCCATCGGGGTCTTGCCAAATATGGTCTGGCCATCGATTCGGCCTTCACCCGTGATGACAAGATCTGCGCCGCGAATTTTGTCTGCCAGTCCCACCGTTTGCATCACAATCTCGACACCGGGTTTAAGCTCGGCGCCTAAAAACGCCATCACGCCAAGCCCCATTCCGCCTGCCGCGCCCGCGCCAGCTTGATTGCGGTGATCGGTTACACCACTTTGGGCTATCACATCGGCATAGTGACTCAGTGCGGCGTCTAAAATGTTCACCATCTCGGGTGTTGCGCCTTTTTGCGGGCCAAAGATGGCCGAAGCGCCACGCTCACCGCACAGCGGATTATCGACATCGCAGGCCACTTCAAAGGTACATTCTTTCAGTAGCGGATGGGCGTTGCTCATATCGATATTGGCAAGCTGAGATAGCGCTGCGCCGCCCGCACTTAGGGTTTTACCTTGTTTATCCAGCAGTAAAATATCCAGCGCTTGGGCCATACCTGCGCCGCCATCGTTGGTTGCACTGCCGCCTAAGCCTAAAATAATGTGTTTTATCCCGCGATTGAGCGCATCACAAATCAGCTCGCCCGTACCATAACTGGTGGTGATCAGCGGGTTACGCTGATCCCTTGGTACATGGTGCAAACCCGAGGCGGAGGCCATTTCAATCACCGCAATCGTGCCTTTGGCTTGCTGGCCTAAAATGCCGTAATGGGCTTTGACTTTATGGCCGAGTGGCCCCATGACCTCTAAATTGACAATGCTGCCGCCAGTGGCATCGACCATAGATTGCACTGTGCCTTCGCCGCCATCGGCGACGGGGATTTTGACAATCTCACAGTCTGGGATCACTTGTGTTAAGCCTTGTTCGATTGCGTTAGCCACATCGAGTGCGCTTAAGCTCTCTTTAAAGGAATCGGGGGCAATAACTATCTTCATTCAAAATCCTACAGCTTTTTGGGCGCTTGGTTGCGCCCAAGGACAAGATAACAGCGGCTTAGAGCAGCACTAAGCTTAGTACATACACGGCCAGCATGGAGGTTACACCTTGGATAAGGGTCGCCATAGTTTGGGCTTTATAGGCTTGTTTAACGCTCATGCGGCTAAATTGAGTCACCACCCAAAAGAAGCTGTCGTTAGCGTGGGAGACTGTCATGGCGCCGGCACCAATGGCCATTACGGTTAACACTCGGCCCATTTCGCTGCCAAGACCGATATCGCCCAGCATTGGGGCGACTAAGGCTGAGGTTGCCACTAAGGCAACGGTGGATGAACCTTGAGCCGATTTTAATGCTGCGGCGACGATAAAGGGCATGAAAATCCCAACGCCGAGTGCTGATAATGAGCTGCCTAAAAAGTCACCAATAGGTGTGGCTTTTAACACGGCGCCGAAGGCACCACCGGCACCGGTGATCAAAATAATCGGTGCTGCGGCGACTAAACCTTGGCTAATGCGCTCGCTAAACTCGGCAATCTTGTTATCGCTTTTCAGTAACAGCAGTGACAGGAATAGACCAATAAGCAGGGCGTTAACGGGTTGGCCGAGGAAGACTAATAGGCTGAATAGGCCTTCTTTGCCCAGTGGTGCAGAAGGGAAGTTAGCGATAGAACCTAAACAAATTAATAGGATAGGCACAAAAATCGGTGCAAATGCCTTTAATGGGCTAGGGAGTGTGCCGTAGCTTTGTTTTAAGGTTTCAAAATCAGCAGCTTGAGCTTTGAGTTCTTCCGCGCCTTCGCCATCGGGTTCAACCCCTGCAAAGCGGTTCGCCCATAGCATGCCTGCAAGTGAGGCAACGGCCGCAACAAATAAACCAACACCAATCACTAGGCCTAAGTTGGACTCTAAGCCAAGGTTACCCGCCGCGGCGATAGGGCCAGGTGTGGGCGGTACAAAGGTGTGAGTCGCATAAAGACCTGTCGCTAACGCCACGCTCATGGACACGCTCGAAACCTTCATGCGGTTCGCCATGGATTGTTTAAGCGAGTTTAAGATCACAAATCCCGAGTCACAAAACACCGGAATCGACACTAAGTAGCCGATAATCGACATAGTGAGTGTTGGGAAGCGTTTACCCAACACTTTAATCACCACATCTGCCATGGTAATGGCGGCGCCACTCTTTTCGAGGATGATGCCGATAATGGTTCCGAGCACGATCACCAGACCGATATAGCCGAGGATATTGCCAAAGCCAGTGGTGATGGTTTTAGCAATATCGCCACTCGGTAAACCATAGGCGAAGGCGCCAATAAAGGCGGCTAGAATTAAGGTTAAAAACGGATGGAGCTTAAATTTTGAGGTCGCGATAACAATAAATGCAATCACGCCGATGAGGATGAGCACTAAGTTCATAGATTGTCCCGTTCAGTCTTGGCTGAAGTTCTTAAGTGGTTTTGGCTGTTTTTGTAGGGCGCGGCTGTTATCTGATCCTAAGTTCAAATAAAGGCTGCTTTAAGGTCAGCCTATTATTGAATACTGCGAATTGAATAGCTTTGGTTAAACTGACGGAATTACGGTATAAACAGGCCATTATTTTGTGCGTGTGCACAAAATAATGCGTGTGACTTCGAATGTAATAGCAGAAATATTGTTGCGAGGGGTTGGTAAACCTGCGGTTTACCAACCTTAAAAGTGTAGCGTTTAATATCTTGAGTTATTGACGACGAATAAAAGACTCAACATAAGCCGCCGTTCTAGCATTAAGTATCGGATCGGCTGAGGGGGCAATGCCCTTAGGTAATAACAGTGGGTTAAAAATGCCTTTATCACATTGTTGCACTTGGGGATCGCTATCGCGGTCCCCGTTAATCACCACTTGGCCGACCAGTAATCGCTTACGAGTCTCAGGCCAAATTACCGTTGGATTATTAATGTCATCACCCGATTCAGCCAGTTGAATATAGAGGTTCCATTGTGCTGGCTGGGTATTAATGCGCTGGAGTAATTCTGCCTTTAAAAAATCATCATCCAGATTAGCCAGTTCGCTGGCAGAAAGGGCTGCTGTGCCGGCGACGGGTTCAAAAATCCATTTACCCGCAACGCTGTTATTTTGCTTGTCGGTAAACAAAAAGCTGTTTACGCCAAAGTAGCGACTATTGGCAAAGCTGGGGCTGGGTGGCAGTTGTTTTACATAGTCGAAAAAAGCTTTGGCGTCGGGCTTATTATCGATAAGCCACTGTTTACCTTCGGCACCTTGTTTCACTTTGGTCTGAAAGGTAAAAAAATCATCCAGATTACTAGCAAAGAACACTGGCACATTAGTGGTGACAAAGTTCAGGTTTTCTTTATCGCCCTCAATTTTGAGTGACATAAAGCGCCCTGGTGTTTTGTCGGAGATTTGAGGATTGGTGCCACCAAGGGAAAAACGAGCAGTAACCTTAATTTGGCTTTGATTAAAGAACGGAATTGATAGTGAATCTTGTAACTCTGGGTTGGGCGCAAAATAGCCCGAAGTACAAAATCCTTTAGTGTGATTACGCAGTTTCACTTTTTTGCCGGCTTCGCGACTCGCCGCATCCGGCGTGCCATTGACGGCATCAACTAGCTCAGGAATGGTTTTTTCGGCGGCGATTAATGTGGGTGAAGTTAGTGCTAAGCCTGTGATGATGCAGGCTTGGGCGAGTAAAGTCAGCTTGAATAGGGTCATTGTGATTCCTTCAATGGATTGTAACGAGCGTTCGAAATGTCGACGCGAGAGAGTTATCCAGAAATATAGGACAGGAGATACGGTATAAATCTTTCACCGAATGTATTGCTTACTCAATAGTGTAGTAATAGTGCAGTAAATGAGGTTAGCTTGAGACATGATTGCGATATCCATTGATTGCTTAAGCCATGAGAGTTAAATACTCAGTCGTTGAATTCGGTGGCTAAAGGAGCGTCTGGTTAAACAGAGGCCGCTACTTTGGGTTCGCAGAAGTATCAAGCAGTTGTCCCAGATACAGACTTAATAAGCCGTGTAAGGATTGAATATCAGTTTTGGTTAATTGCTGAATTTTATCTAGACGATATCTTAAGGTATTTCGGTGGATAAACAGGGCATTGGCGCATTGCTGCGCATCACCAAAGTGGGTGATGTAGGCGGCTAAAGTTTTACGTAATTGGCCATTTTTATCGGCCTGTGTTAGTTGCTGATAGGGACTTGCTAGCGCTTGGCCGCGCCAGTCATGCTTGAGTCCTGAGAGCAGCACTTGTAAGGAATAATCCTCAAATAGGTATTTTGTGCCTTCAGGGTTGAGCTGTTTACCTAAGCTCAACGTTTCTTGCGCGGTTTGATAGGAGCGTGCAATCCCACCTTTTACGGGAAAAAAGTGGCCCAAGGCAATTTTAAAATTTAAGTCCATCTGCGCAGGTAATCGTTGCAATAACTTATCAATACGTTGGTTTTCAAGCTCGGGATCCCATTGTTTTCCATCTAGAAAAGCGGGTTTTAGGATCACCAGCTGTGACATGGAGGTCATGGCAATTAGGTTGCCGCGGTCGGGATTTTGCAGTAGATGCAGTACTTGCTTGAGGGTTTCGCTGACTCTGGGATTGCGCTCATCACCGCTTAGCTCGTTATCTGTTGATGTGTTTACCTGCGATATCATTTTGTAGATGGCGGAGGGTTGTTTTTCACTGACTTCAATAATGGCGGCCACTCGTGGTAGCGTGATATCAATATCGAGCTGCTTGGCCCAGCGATGCAATTGCTCATCGTCATCGGTTTGTGCCTTGATAAGTTGCAGAATAAATTCTTCACGCTGGCGGTTTTCCCACTGCAATTTATCCTGTTGATTGGCTTGCTCGACAATCATCTCGGCGGTCATTTTTAGCAGCTCGCCGTAGTGGGTTAGTTCTGCCGGGTCGCCAGTAATGCCAATCACACCAATAATTTGCCCTTGGTAATGCAAAGGTAAGTTGATGCCTGGTTTTACGCCATGAAGACCGGAGGCGACTTCTTCGCTTAATTCCACATTGCGATTTTGCGCTATGGCTAATAATGCGCCTTCGTGGACTGAACCCATTCGTTTGGGATCGCCTGATCCTAAAATCACCCCCTGACCATTCATCACATTGATATTGTGTCCGATGATTTTCATCGTACGACTGACAATTTTTTTGGCTATGGCGGAATCGAGCAGATACATGGTCTGTGCCTATTTCAATTAAGCATTTAATAATGCCGCGATACGTGATCTTATCTTAGGTATAAGCACTCGTTCAAATTCGGGATGCTGTTTTAGCCAAAGGTTGTTTCGAGGGCTAGGGTGAGGCATGACCATCAATTGAGGCCAATACAAGGACCATTGCTCAATCGCTTGGGTTACTGTGACTTTTGGGGGCGACAATGGTGTCGATAACGTTAAGTCCGGTGAGGTTAACTCCCTGCATGCAGTACTAAGACGAGCCTTAGCACGTGGCAGATGGTAATCAATTGCATATTGGCCAAGGACTAGCACTAACTCTACCTGTGGCATCAAGGCTAATAACTTTTCATGCCAAGTCGTGGCGCACTCTGGGCGCGGCGGCTTATCACCTTGCTTTTTACCGTTTCGTTCAATGGTTCCCGGAAAACAAAACCCCATCGGTACTATGGCGAACAGGGCGGGATCATAGAATTGTTCTCTACTGACATTAAGCCAAGTGCGCAGACGCTCGCCACTGGCATCATCGAAGGGAATGCCCTTGTGGTGAGTTTTTACACCGGGGGCTTGGCCCGCAATTAAGATCCGTGCTTGGCTACTGGCTTGCAAGATAGGTTTTGCTGGCAGTGGAAGCTCGGCCTGACACAGTTGGCAGGCGCGAATTTGCTTGAGCAGTAAATTGAGTTCGGTTGAGTAAGCGGGCTCGATACTTGGGTGTGGGGCGGTTGTCATCGTTAAGCCCCTAGTTTGCTCAATAGATGATAGAGCCAATAACCAAAGAGTGCATATGAGGCGGCTAATACAAGATAACTCAATGGCTTAGCACCCAAGGATTTAGTGGGAGTTTTGGCATGAGAGGCTAAAGCAATATGAGCCAAGATGATGGCAAATAGAGCGCAGGGCGGCAGTAGATAACTGATGCCGAGAATCAATAAGGCGCCAAGACTCAGTAGCCAGCCCGCATGTTGATTGCTGGGCTGATGAAGTTGGCGTAACTGCAGCGGCAATAAAATCAGCCCAACGCCTACAATGATCATCCCAAGATTGAGTGCAAAGTCGCTCCAAGTGCGGTGTTCATAAAGGGTAAAGGTAAAAGCGAGCAATGGTACTATCAGTGCGGTTAGTACGTGGCGTTTGGCAAAGATGGGATTACGATACTGACCCGCAAAAAAGAACAGCCCTTGCATTAAGCTATTGATCAGGGTAAATCCACCCAGACCGACAATGATAAATAAGCTTGCTGTGCCACCGCTGGAATCAAATGCCATGGCCGGGGTAGAGAACAAACTTAAACCTATCAAGGCGGGTACAGGCGATAAACGCCAAAAAGAACAAGTGAAGGACGACATCTGATATCCACTGAAAATTAACGGGCTGAATTAACATCCGCTAAAGTGCTTGTAAACTCAAGGAATACCTTATTTTGAGTGCGAGTTTTGCCCCAGATTCTGATCTTATTCAAGATTTTGTGGGTTGGAATAGCGAGATGTTGTAACAAAAGTGCGGTGAGTTTTTGTATAGTTTCGCGAGCACGAGCTTGCCGGAACGAATAATATTTACTCTCGAAACGTCAACACGCTCTCATAAAAAAGCCCGCAGAGCGGGCTTTTGACCATCAATAAACGCAGATTAGAGCTTGTAGCTCATACTCAGCATTAGCATTTGTGCGGTGTAGTCATGGTTGTTAGTACCAAAACCTACGACGTTCCAAATGCCATCAACGGCGATATCATTTGCGGCGTCATTGTCCTTATAGTTCTCAACTTTGTAATCGAAGCGCAGCGCGAGTTTTTCGGTGGCTTGATATTGAGCATATAAGTTAATGTTATGTACTTTGGCAAAATAATCGCCATAGTCGCCAGTGATACCTTGTCTGACTTGAGTGTTACTGTCGGAGTTGGAATAGGTGTAGTCCAGTCCGAGGCGTAACTTGTTCTCTAGCAGATTGTTGTAGCTAATACCTGCGCCAACTACATCGACCTTGTCTTCAATAAAGCCAGTCCAGGTTGGAGTGCTGTAATTGCTACTACCTGCTTGTTCAGACTCAATGGTTTGATAGTTGTAGAAGGCGGTTGCCAGTAAGTCAGCGGTGATCATATAGCTGATATTGGCATCATAACTGGTGTCTTTTGACTCAGTTAAGCCAATCACAGTATCGGTATAATCATCCAACGCGTAACGGGCACCAACATCGATGGTCAGGCTTTCAAGCGGCGAATGGGTGATGCGCGCTTCGACTTGGGTTCTGTCACGGTCAGCCAGATTGTACTTACGTAACAGGCTGTTGGTTTCAGAAGAAGTCCATTCAGATGCTTGGTATTGTGAGCCGTCACGTTTTCCGTAACTGCCTTTTACCCACATGTCCCACATATCGAAGCTATTGACGCGTAAACGAGCCCAAACGGTATTTTCATCCGTGGTTTCACGGTCTTGATAATCACGTTGGTCACGTTTGAAGTCATAACCACCATCAAGTTTAATATCGCGGGTAATACGATAATCTGCCGCGACTTTAAAGCGTTGCGTACGATTATCATAAGGCGTGTTATAAGCCACCTTACCGTTGACATTGTTGATGCTGATCTGGGTCCATTCTTCAACTTGGGTATTATTGTCACGGTCGTAATAATCGTAACTACCTGTCAAGCGAAGATCTTTGCTGACTTTGCTGACGACTTTAAGGTTCATGCCCAATAGATCGACTTTTGCATCAACCGCATCACTTGTTAGCTGGCTGGAATAACGATAGTTATCCGTTACTAACGCCTGATCTTGGCTCATTTGTCCAGTAAGAATACGACCCGATAGGGCGTTACTGCCATCGTTGTACTGTCCCATCAATGACACTGTGTGTGCCTGATTATCGGGATCAAGCGCCAACGTACTTTGGGTTTGGGCACCAAAGGTAGGATTGAATGCACTATCAAAGTCCAATTGGTTGTATTCGTTTTTGAATATAGACCCATTGTAACTGAGCGCTGTGAACCAACGATCACCCTTGAGTTTGACACCCGCTTCAATGGTGTCAGTAGTGTAATCCACTGGCTCTGCTAACATCATCGATTGGTTGAAGAAGCTACCAGAGGCTTGTTTTAAGCCAGTTTTTTCTTCACGCATGTAGTTAACATAGGTGCTCCACAGGGATTCGCCTTGATATTCAAATCCCAATCCCGTGCGTTCACGTTTAAGTGATAATTCAAGGGCATTGAGGCTATCCATCAACAATGGCATTTGGCTGCTTGAACCAGCAGTTACCCAGTTATCGGGTAACGTCAGGTTATTGCCACCAATACCCGCGTAGGGCGATAGGGCGCTATTGCTGTCGTAGGTTGCAATTTGGCGATAGTTTACATTGACGTTGTACTGGCCTTGTTTGCCCGCATTCACATCTAAACGACCGCCATCCATACCGAGTTGATAAGCTTCAACACTGGCACGGTAACCTTTTTCACCTTTAAAGCTTAAATCGGCATCAAATTTGCCCGCGACTTCATTGGATGTTCCAAAGGCATTGGCTGAGCGAATATCCTCTTCGCTGTTATAACCGACACCGACACCCACAGTGCCAGATGTGCCTGTTTCAACCACGCAACCTTTGCAGCTCCATGCGGATAATTTCACTTTATCAGTATTGGCATTAGCAAGACCATAACCATCAGCGGCTACGGCAAAGCCAGTGTTGGCTAATAACGCTAGAGTGATCAAATTGAGTTTAAATTTCATTTTCTCGTCTCCTTAGCGCTGTAATAGCTTGCCAGATGGATGGTTAGAACCATGGACCTGACTATGGCAATTTAAGCAGCTTCTTCCACCCGTAAAGGCATTGTCACCGACATTAGAACCTAAACCAGTGTTACCTAAGTAAGCATTGCTGGCGTGGCCATCGCTAGCATGACATTGCTGACACAGCTGCGGCGCGCGGGTTTTCAGCATGGCATCATTCACACTACCGTGAGGATTGTGGCAAGTGACACAATTCTCAGTGACGGGTGCATGCTCCCAAAGTTTTGGGCCGCGTTTCTCGGCATGACAGGAATAACAGGTATCATTAACACTAGGCTTGTTAAGATCGGAATCTGTCATGCTCCCATGGGGATTGTGGCAGTCGCTACAGGTCATTTGGGCCCATTTGAGTGGATGACTTGAGCGTTTATTCATATCCGCTTTTTGCTTAGTGTGGCAGCTAGTACAGACTTCCATCTCAGTGTTTTTAGATAACACAGGATCTTTAGCTACGTGTACTTGGTGACAAGAAGCACAAGCAACATCGGCGTTGTCATGGTGACCGCCATTCCAAGACATACGTTTATCGTCTTGGTGACAGCTCATACATACGCTGTTTTGCTTATCGGCACTTAAGGTTGATTGCTTACCAAAAGTGATCATCGGCTCGTTGCCGCCTTTGTTGTGCTGACCCATTGGGCCGTGGCACGCCTCACATTGCAGGCCAGCCATGGGGCTTTTTGACGAATCAATCGCGCCGTGGACACCTTTGAAAAGGTCCATCACTTTTTCAGATTTTTTATGGCACATGATGCAAGAGTCTGCACCTTTAGGGGAGTAGTTGCCTTCGGCAAACTTCTTATCCAAGGTCGCTTCGACTTGCTCAGGGGTCATTTTTTCATCCCACTTCGACGCGTAAGCGTTTGGTGTGATGCATAAAGACATAACTGCTGACATTGCCATTGTGATGACAAATGCCGGCAGTAGATTTTTCATTTTGTGACTGTTCTTCATAATAGGCTTCCCAATTTGTCCCAACAAAATTCAAGAAAGGGGGAGCGAACTCCCCCTGCTTGGGCAAATTACATTTTCACTTGAGTGTGATCTGCAACTGTTGGGGTATGGCAGTAGAAACAGGTTTCTGACTGTGCCGCTTGGTTGGCTTGAGTATAATCGCCATTCACAATCGCACCCATATTTTCTAAACCGTGGCCGATAGATTCTGGCGCGTGGCATGAAGTACAAGTTGCTGTGATTGGGGTGGTGTATTTACCTGCAGAAGTAGCCAGTGCACCTTTCACTTTAAATGCATCTAAGTTGAAGTCGTTGTGGCACTGAGTACATTCTTTGATCACGCCTTGCTCACCGTGAACCACGTGTAGTTTCATTTCGAAACCACCTTTGTTAGCACCGTTTGCATAGGTACCATCTGGTGTGTGACAGGCAACACAAGCATCAACACCCACGATAGGCTTACCGTTTGCGTCTTTGGCATGTGAAACTTGTTCAGACATCACAAAGCCTGCATGGTGACCTTTGTGGATTTCAAAGGTGTCACTGTGACAGCCTTGGCAAGTGCTGAAGTTCACTGAGTTAACATGACGTGTACTAGGCGCTTTACCAGATTTAGTACCAAAGGCTAACTCGGCTTTCATACTGGTGGTTGTGCTATTAGCAGTACAAGCCGTTAATGTGGTACCAGTGTTACACATTTCTAAGCCAATAAAGGTAAAGGCGGTATCAGTATCGCCCGCACCAAATGGCAGTGCAGGAGTAGTGAACACCAGTTTACCATCAGCGATGGTAACATCAGCTTGTAATGCACCATCTTTGACTAGATCTTTGGCCACTTTAGCTGTACCGCTACCTGGGCTCTTGTTATAGCCCATGATGGGGAAGTTAGGTCCAACGTTAGTGATAGTTTCTAAACGTTTAATCTTATTTTGTACACTCGCCGCATCAATGGCATTGCCGTCTTTATCTAAGATAGACACGGTTAATACCGCAGTATTGTCTGCTTGAGCAGCTAATGTTGCAGACATACCTAATTGAGCGATAACGGCTTTTTTGTCAGCGGTTTTAGCTGTATGTAACTCGGCTGTCCAAGTGCTGTTATGGCAGGCGATACAGTTAGAGTTATCGAGTTGTTGAGAGTGGCCTTTACCCGCAGCAAAATCCACAGTGCTATGACAGCTTCCACAGGTTGCGGCAGTTGGAATACGTGACCAGTTGCCCCAATCAGGTGTTGCTTCATTTTCAGTGTGACAGCTTTGGCAGCTTTCTAATGAGCCTAAGGTCAGGTCTTTATGCTTGGCGTGAACTAGAGCATTAAACTCTTTACCTACGCCCACTTTGCCTGCGGTGTGGCACGTTGCGCAGTAGTTAACATCTGAATACGCACCACCATGTTTAACCTGTGCTAAGTCTTGGTGACAAGTATTACAGCTTTCAGTGGCAACGATTTTACGGCTATAACCAGGCTCGGCACCTGTGTCAGCGGTGAAATCTACAAAAGCGTTGCTGTTAGGCACTAAGGTGCCATCTGGTAGTGGCGTATTATAAGCGCGGATTAGCACACGTTGAGCCAACTGGTCGTTGTAGGTGATCTTAGCATTGGCAGTTAAGTTCATCTTGAAGGTATAGCTGTAGTGGCCGTTCTTCTTGTCAACAAAAGTACCTGGGCAAGTTGAAGCGAGATCACAGGTTTCATCACCAAAGTATTGCCACTGAGAGGCATTACCGGCACCTGTAGCGCCTTGAGGAAGTAATTGAGCTGCTGCAAAACGCATTTTTTGCAGACCCACGACCGGTAAATCGTCTTCGTTGGTGACAGTGAATTCAACACTAGGTACACCGTTAGTCACAACAGATTTGTTGAATGTAAAATTGAGCTTTTGAATAGCGGGAGCTGGCTCTCCACCAGGTTCACCGGGTTTACCATCGTTACCATCGCTACCACCACAGCCTGTTAAGGCCATAGTGACGGCACTTGCTGCAAGCAGCAGTGCGAATTTTGATTTTTTTGCGTTCATCATTTTTTTCCCTGCATAGGTTTGGCATTACTTAAGTGCTTGTCTTCTTCACCCGACAGATTCTTTGTCTGTGCTTTGGTCTTGAAGGCAACCTAAGTGGATGCTGGAAATAGAATTCCCCAAGGAAAGGCTAACCTAACATGCCTCTAAAATCTTCTAAGCCTTTGCTAATGTGTGACTTGGATCTTTCTATTTCTAAAGAGGTAGTTAAACCACAGGGGAAAAACAAATTTAGATCAAAAAAACGGCGGATTGTGAAGCTAAAATAAAAAAGAGAGAGGGGATACCTCTCTCTTTTTGTTCTTGCTCTCTATTGAGAGAATTACGTCGACTTAGTTACCGTGAGCTTCCATCAATTGTGATGGAGTATGGCAAGTCGCACAGCTTTCAGAGGCACGAGTTTGAACATCTGCTGCACTTGAGCCATTTAAGATACCGCCATTAGTCTCGATATGCGATTTAGCAGCGTCAGACAGATATTTCTGGTGACAACTTAAGCATGCACCAGCATCGGAAGATACCCAAATTTCTGCACCGTTGTTGTTTATATCACCAAAGCGCCATGCACGTTCTGGTGATCTGCCTAAAGCAATACCTGTTACAACGTTTGATTTATCTGCAGTATGACATGTTGCACAATCGGTTTTTAGTACAGTACCGGATTGTACGCCTGCATATTTCAGATAATGTCCTTCACGCTCGTGCGCTTTCCAAGCAAAGCTGGTTGGTATCTTACCGCCTGGATAGGCCGCATCATTTTTCAGGGTTTTGTCCGATGTATGACAAGTTTGGCAGTTGACGCCATTGTCATAATGGTGGATTACTTGATTATGACAACCTTGACACTTAGCTGGGTCAATGATTTCACGGCGTACACCTGGTTTAGCACTTTGGTCAGCAGCTGTTCCGTTCCAAACAAAATGGAATGGAGCTTCTTTGATCATAACTTTACGTACATTGGGTGTAGAGCAATCGGTCATCACAACATCTGAAACACCGTAACCGCCGTTGTTGAAACAAACTTCAAGAGTTGACCATAGTTCGAAAGTTTTACCTACAGCGTCTGCAGGAAATACCATTTTACTAGCAGTTAACGAATAAGTTTTGTTAGCCGCATCAAATGTACCTTCCGATAGCGCAACGCGACGAGAAGAAGATGAAGCGTATTCTGGGTAGTTTTTATCACTATCCCATGCAATAAGCACTCTACTTGACTGATTTATGCTGAGTTTATCTACTGCATTACCAGAACCGTCTAAGATTTGGACTTTGAATGTTAATTTGCCATTAGCATCTGCTGCAATGTCAGTGAACTTAACGCTCATTGCTTCTGCATCTTTGTAAGCTTTAAGCACATCACCATGTCGCTTAGTTGCACTACCTGTACCACCGTAAGGCTCTGTCGCATTGTGGCAAGAGGTACAGTCAGTGCTGCTATGGTGAGCAGATGGTTTTTCAGTATGGCAACCAATACAAGCTTGATTGCTTAAATCTGCTTTGAATAGGTCTGCATTGGCAGGTGCACCAGCACCTTCAACGTGACAGGCTGAACAATCAGCAGCAGGTTTTAATGGGAAGCCTACTTTGCCGTAGTCGATCACTTTACCACCGTAACCGACAATCTTATAAGGAGCAGGTACTTCTGCGCCTGTCTCATCGAAGGTATGACGTTCGCCACCTTTGTGGATAGCATGGATCATATAAGTGAATTCAATGCTATTGCCTGACTCTGGGTCGCCAGATGTTGCAGTATGGCAAGAGGCACAGTTTTCAATATCGATACGACGACCACCATGAAGCTCTAAGCTTTCAGGTTGGTGACAGGTATAACAAGCTTGAATAGAAACCACGTTACGGGTTTGAATACCTTCAGTCTTACCAGTAGAAGGTTGCCAGTCGAAATGGGCGTTGGCTGTGAGTTGTGGTAATTCAAGCTCCATCGTCGCGCGTTGAGTCGCGTCAGCGCTATAAGTAACGGTTAATGGTTCAGTTACA
This sequence comes from Shewanella sp. LZH-2, assembly GCF_016859145.1. NCBI lineage: Bacteria > Pseudomonadati > Pseudomonadota > Gammaproteobacteria > Alteromonadales > Shewanellaceae > Shewanella > Shewanella sp. LZH-2. The sequence continues at coordinate 2,867,971 of NZ_CP069350.1, read as the reverse complement.
TTAGCAATGTTGGCTTGGTAGGTGTAGCTATAGCTACCATCACCATGGTCAACTAAGCAAGTATCACATTTACTTGCTGCTTCAACGTTTGCTTGGTATTGGGCTGATGGCTTGAGGTTATCAACGCCGGATGGAATGGTACCTGGCTCTTTTTTGGCATTAATATAAGCTTGCCATTGATAACCGCGGTTAGCTTCAGTTTCACCCACTTTCTCTTTAACTGGAGTTAATTGCGCAATACCAAACCGTAAATCGTGATCTTTAGTTAAGCCTAATACGGCAACGCCATTAGCATTTTCCAACGTAAAATCAACGGTGACTTTGCCTGCATCAACAGTGGCATTTGTGAATTTTGCTTTTAAGGTTGAGGTTGAGGTGATATTGACACCAACAACGCCTGGTTTACCGTCTTCACCATCTTTACCGTCACTGCCACCGCAGCCAGTGAGAAGAAGTGAAAGTAAACCGGCACCCAACATCGCTTTTGTTGCGGTATTGAAATTGAACCGTTTCATCATGATATTTCCCTGCAATAGTTTTAATCATCATTAAACACTTATCAAATAAGAATAAATCTCATTATTGGCATTTAATGTGTGGGATTAGATCCCACCTGTAAGGCTAACTAAGTCATTGGTATTTATCAGTCACTTTAAGCGGGTTATGTGATTGAGATCTGACTATTTCTTTAGAGGTAGAAGACTGCATAGTATGAGTTCCTTTTATATCTGCAGTTACAGGCCTTTTGGCCTGCATCATAGGGTTAATTAATTGGGTGGACTTTGAGTACATCGGCGACGGCCCCTTGTCCATGGCAGAATGCACAGGTTTCAGAGCCTGCGGTTGCATCAGCTTTGGAGCCTGCAAACACGGCACCTTGTTGCTTCATATGATTGTGGGTCGCATCACTTGAGTGACAGTTACTGCATACGGCGGCTATCGGGCTGGTAAAGGTGCCATTGTTAAGCGCAAGCGGTTGAACCGCTGTATTTAAGGGCAGGGCAACCGTTGAAACGCCTGCTGCATCTTTGATATGGCATTGAGCACAATTACCGATTTTGCCTGGGTAGTTGAGATCTGCAAAACCAGTAAATTGGCTGGTATGGATCCCATGAATTAACTGTTTAAAGTCAAAGGAGGTAATGGAGGGATTTGCCGCTGTAGCATCGGCCTGCATATTCGGGTTGTGGCAAAGCTGGCATTGGCCCGCTAAATCGTTGCGTGCGCCATGAATATTCAGTTGTTGATCGCCGTGGCAGTTAGCACAGTTGGCATTGCTAATGATTTCGCGGCGGCCAGTGCTGGTTAATGCAGACATATTGAAGTAACTATGACTTGATTTGAGCACCAGCACTTCTGCCTGTTCGGTACTGCAATCCACTAATACTTTATCTTTGGCGCAAACTCGACCTTGAATCGCTAAGCCGCCATGGTCGGCCTCAGTTCCCGCTGGAACGGTGAGACCTGAAATAGTGTAAACGTAGGTGCCATTGCTGCCAGAAACTGGCGTGGAGTCAGGGAGACGAATTGAGCGCGCAGAGCGGGTGCTGTAATCGAAACTGGTTCCCCAGTTAGCATAAACCCTTAGGTCGCTTATAAATTTGAGTTTATCTGCGCTATCTACGTAAGCAGTGCCTGTGCTGGGGTTGGTCAGGGTCACCGCAACAGTCACTGTGCCATTGGCATCCATGCTTGCACTACTGATGCTTGGACTAAATTGAGCTAACGCGGCCATTTGATCTTCATTGCCGTGTACGCTGGCGGTCCAATCGGCATTATGGCAAGCAACGCAATTGCTATTATCCGCTTGTGCTGGATGGCCTTGGCCCGCAGGGAAATTGATTTGGGTATGGCAGGCACCACAGGCTTCCATGGTGGGTACCCTATGCCAATTTTGACGCTCGGCTAAATCTGGATTATCAACGTGGCAAGTCTGGCAATTACTGATGGATTGAGGGAATCCCGTTAAATGTTTGCTGTGTATCATTTGCGGGAAAATATCCGCAGGATTGCTGACTTTCTTACTGTTATGGCAGGTTACGCAGGTTTCAACTTGGTTATAACGTCCACCATGGAACGCTAAATTGTTGTGGCAGCTATTACAGGTTTCAATGGTAATTAAGTTACGGGTATAAGCTAAGGTATTTCCCGTGGTTTGCCAATCATAGTGCTGATTAGTTATAGGGAGCGCTGTGCCATCGGCTAATGCATCGCCGCCCAGTTTGATGACTACTCGTTGGGTGGCGTCGTTAACGAATGTCACCCCATTCATGCCGTTAAATGTGGCGCTAAAACGATAGCTGTAATGGCCGTTTTTATGGTCAACAAACGTGCCTGGGCAAGAGGCGGCGCACGTTTCAGAGGTGAAATGTTGCCACTCACTGCTATTACCTGCACCTGTGGCGCCCTGAGGTAGTAATTGCGCTGCAATGAAGGTGGCTGAAGGAATACCAACCACGGCTTCATCGTCTTGATTGCTCACCTGATAATCGACTTGGGCAATGCCGTCAGTCACGGTGACTTTATCGACCATGATGTTTAGGCTAGTGATCGTTATTGCGGGTGGTTTCCCCGGCTCACCGGGTGAGCCATCATTACCATCATTGCCCCCACAAGCGGAGACAAGTGTGGCTAGGAGCAGCATCAGACTATATTGTGTGGTTAATTTGGCAAACTTGTTCATATTTCTATCCTTGGAATACGCTGTCAGTGCCTAAGTTACATTTGGTAGCTTAAGGTCAAACCTAAGTAATGAGCATTGTAATCGTGGCTGATGTCGCCAAAACTGAGCACATTGGGGACAGTGTCCCAAGTGGTGTTTTGGTTTTGCCAGTTTGCATCTTGATATTTCTCGAACAACCAATCGAAGCGTAATGACATACTGTCGGCCAGCCTATATTTGGCGTAGGCGTTAATATTGTGCTTGCGACTGTAGTAGTCACCGTAGGGGCTAGTGATGCCATAGGTGATTTCAGTATCGCTTTGACCATCGGAGTAGCTGTAGTCCAATCCCAGATCTAAACGATTATCCAGCAGGTTTTGATAGGCGATACCCGCGCCAATCAGGGTCGATTTCTCTTCCGCGGTGCTGTACCAATCAGGTGTTGAGAAACGATTGCTTCCGGCCTGATCTGAATCGCGCCAGTCTTGGTTGAGATAGGCGTTAAGACTTAGATTGTCGCTAATGAGATACTGCGCAGTTACATCGTAGCCAAGGTAAGACACTTGGGTGAGCCCGACTGATGTATGGTTATAGTCATCATCAATACTGTGTAAACTCGCACCCACAGAGAACCCTATATCGGTTTGGTAATTTGTGTGCAAGGTGACTTTTTGACGTTTGCGATCAGCAAGATAAGACTTACGTAACCAAGGATTACTCGGACTTTGTGTGCTTGTTACAGCATCGTATTCACTGCCATTACGATCTAATACTTCGCCCTTTAACCAAGCTGACCAAGCTGGCGAATAGCGGTAGCTGAGTTTGGCAAAGAGACCCGATTCATCGATGGACTGCCTATCAAGCTCCGAATAAATGATTTCATCTCGGCTATATCCCGCTTCAGCATAGGCCGACGGCGTTAGGCGATATTTACCTTTGAGATCGAATTGTTTACTGCGTTTATCGTAGAGACGATTTGTAGCTGTGCCTTGATAAAAGCTGTCGGTCACGACCTGTGGGAAATCTAACTGAGCCGTCTTGTTTTCCCTGTCTTGATAGTTATAACTGGCTTGAACACTCAAATCCTGTGTGATGCGGCCTGAATACTTAAGCACCATATCTAGGACGTCCACTTGGGCATCTAAATTATCGGTTGGCAGCAAAGGTGAGGGGCCATTAATGGTCGCAGGCAGAAAAGCCTCATCCTGTGACATGTTACTGATGCCCGCGTGCATAAGGATGTTATGACCATTTTGACCACCACTGGCCTCGGCTGCGATCCGATAGGCCTTGTTATCTGGGTCGACGGCATTTTGGCCAAAGTAGGCCGCACCAAATGTGGGCGTATAGGCCGATTGCCATAGCAGTGCCTGATGGTCATTCTTGTATTGGCTTATCTGGCTGTTTATGCCCGCTTGCCAGCCTGCGCCGCTAAAATAAACTCTGGCATCGACTTCATCTGTGCTGTCATCAATTGGCTGCGCCAACATCACACTGTTAGTGAGAATATTTGCGCTGGTCTTTTTCGCGCCGCTGCGGTTTTCATGCTGGTAGTTCACCGAGGCTTTATAACGGCTTGTTGATAAGATATGGCCTGCGTAGTAACCGCCGAGGTTGAATCTATCCCGCGTAATGCTTAAGTCCTGCTCGATTAAACTCGATTGCAGTAACGGCATGGAGTGGGTCGTTGCTCCCGCTACCCAATTATCAGGCAAGAGCATCTTATCGTTATCGGTGAGATAAGGGCTCTTTAGCTGATTGTATTGATAGTTGGCGAGACCTTTATAACCCAATTGGATTTGATAGTGTCCGGGTCGGCCAGTGGTGAGCTTGGCTGACCCCGTGTCAAATCCCAATTTATCGGCCTCAAGCCGGGTTTTGTAACCACTCTCAGCTTGGTATTGCATATCGGCGCCCACAGCACCGACCAAGCCATCTTTATCCGTGCCAGTGCGATTACCAAAACGGCTATCTTCGCCGTCATTATAGGCGAGCGTGGCGCTGACGTTGCCTTGGCGCCCTGTTTTGGGCTGGCATTGCTTGCAGCTCCATGAGTCACTTTTTACGCCGCTGCGATTCGCTTTTTGGATTTCATATCCTTCAGCATGGGCTGTGTTGAGTACGCCACTAATCGCCCAAGCCAGTAATGTGAGTGAGAAACAAGCTCTAGGAGTCGATATGTTCATTATTTGCATGATCATTTCCTTGTTATCTCTGGAGCAACTTGCCGGATGGATGGTTTGAACCATGCACTTGTCCATGGCAATTCATACAGGAATTACCCGAGGTGAAGGCATTTGTTTGATTACCAAAGTAAGCATTACTGCTGTGGCCATCGGAGGCGTGGCATTGTTGGCACAATTGTGGCGGTTTACTGATGAGCATTGACTCATTCACGCTGCCGTGGGGGTTATGGCAGTTAGCACAATTGTCGGTGACTGGCGCATGTTCCCACAATTTAGGACCGCGTTTTTCGGCGTGGCAGCTGTAACAGTTTTCGTTGACGCTCATTTGTTTCAGACTGGCATCATTTAAACTGCCATGGGGATTGTGGCAATCGCTACAGACCATTTGTTGCCACTGTAGTGGATGGGATGAGCGTTTGTGCATATCCGCTTTTTGTTGAGTATGGCATTGGGTACAAATTGCTACTTCGTTGGCTTTGTCGCTGATAGGGTCTTTTGCTACGTGTACTTGGTGACAGCTACTGCAGGGGATATCGGCATTGTCATGGTGATTACCTTTCCACGCGATGCGTTGATCGTCGTTATGGCAACTCATGCAGACACTGTTTTGTTTTTGCGCGGGAACCGGAGAATTCTGGCCGAAGGTGATCATCGGCTCTTTGCCGCCCTTGTTATGATTACCGAGTGGGCCGTGGCAAGCCTCACACTGTAAGTCGGCCATGGGGGAATCTTTGACATTAGGATTACCATGTACACCATCAAAAATGGCCATCACAGTGGCACTTTTCTTATGGCACATCAGGCAAGTGTCAGCCCCTTTGGCCGAGTACTTACCTTCGGCAAATTTTTTGTCCAAAGTCGCGACGACCTCCTCGGGTGGCTTGTCATCCCAAGGTGTCGCTACCGTTGAAAGGCTGAGTATCGATAACATCAGAGCAAGCATAACCTGAGTTATGCTTTTGAACTTTAAACCTATATCCATGTTCATCTATTCCCGAGTGCGTTTTATTTGTTATTTTTCAAGCTTTCGACATCGCTAATTTAGCTGATTAATATTAGAACAGGCACGTGACAAGTGCTTAACATTTTTTAGCTGGTTGACTGTAAAGAGGAATGATTTTGTAGGGATAAATAATAAGTGTGATAAATGTCTCGTTTTGTACCGAGGATGACTTTTTTAACGCTTATTGAACATGTTGTTCGATTGCGATAAATGGTGGCAGCTAGCTGGCATTTTTATTTTCGGTCAGGCGTTTATTCATTGAGATTTTTGTCACATAATACTCAACACAATTGAAAACTATTATCGTTACCAGTCAAAAAGCTTGATCTAGGTAAAGTTATTAGCTCCATAGCTCAGATAAAATGAGCACAGTTTTTCAAGCTGAAGCTGTTACAAGGTGAAATAGGTAATGAAGTTAAGCGAACTCAGTCCCGGTGACCGTGGCATTATTTCTGAAATCGGGCGATTAGATTTGCCGCAAACAGTGAAGCGTAAATTATTGTCCATGGGCATTACCCCTAATACACGATTTTCTTTGATTCGCCGAGCGCCAATGGGCTCTGGTTTAGAGCTGGATATTCGTGGTAGTAAGCTTTGTATGCGCAGAGACTTGGCAGACATTATTGAGGTGGAAAAGGCGAATGACTAAGCAGTTTCATTGCGTCACCGTTGGTAACCCAAACGCTGGGAAATCAACACTCTTTAACGCGCTTACAGGCGCGAATCAGCAAGTTGGCAACTGGTCCGGTGTGACGGTTGAGAAAAAAACCGGTCATTTCACTCTCAATGGTGCTGACGTTTACTTAACCGACTTACCCGGTATCTATGATTTACTCCCTGCGGGTAATAGCTGTGATTGTTCTCTCGATGAGCAGATTGCTCAACAATATCTCGCCGAACAACGTGTCGATGGCATCATTAACTTAGTTGATGCGACCAATATCGAGCGCCACCTCTATTTGACGGCACAACTCCGTGAATTGTCGATCCCTATGGTGGTGGTGTTGAACAAAATCGATGCAGCTATCAAGCGTGGCATTCGTGTCGATTTAAAGAAAATGAGCCAAGAGCTTGGCTGCCCAGTGATCGGGGTTTGTTCCCGCGATCCTGCTGATGTTGCTAAAGTTCAAGCGCAAGTGCTTGACTTACTTGAAGGTCGTGTATCTGAAGCGCCTTTGTTACTTGATTACGACGAGCAAATTGAAGCAGGCGTGCAACTACTTTGTAGTAAAGATCCCAATTTAAGCCGTGGCCGCGCCTTAGCGATGTTGGGTAACGGTTCTGGTTGTGGTAGCTGTAAAAATGCTGAGCTTCAGGATGAGGTGAATACTTGTACTCAGCAAATTGCGCAGCAAGGACACGACATTGAAGTGATGGTCGCAACCACTCGCTTTAATTTTGTGGAGCGAGTATTCCAAGGTTCCGTTAAAGCCGATGGCTTCTTAACCTTGAGTGATAAACTCGATAAATTAGTCTTACATCCTGTACTTGGCATTCCGGTGTTCTTATTTGTCATGTATTTGATGTTTATGTTCAGCATCAACATCGGCAGTGCGTTTATCGATTTCTTCGATGTGTTCGCAGGGGCATTACTGGTCGATCATTTTGGTGCACTGCTCAATAACATAGGCGCGCCAGCTTGGTTGGTGACTATCCTTGCGGGTGGTGTGGGCCAAGGTATTCAAACCGTTTCTACGTTTATTCCTGTGATTGCGGCATTATTCCTTGGTTTATCTGTTCTTGAAAGTTCGGGCTATATGGCTCGTGCCGCGTTTGTGGTTGACGGATTAATGCGTCGCATAGGTTTACCGGGCAAAGCTTTCGTACCAATGATCGTGGGCTTTGGTTGCTCTGTACCAGCCATTATGGCAACGCGTACCTTAGGCAGTGAGCGTGAGCGTATTGTCACGGGAATGATGGCTCCCTTTATGTCTTGTGGCGCACGGTTGCCTGTGTATGCACTATTTGCGGCGGCATTTTTCCCTGACTCTGGCCAAAATCTAGTATTTTTACTGTATATCATCGGGATTTTTGCGGCCATAGGTACCGGATTGTTGCTGCGAAGCACTTTATTACCAGGCACCAGTAGCGCGGTAGTGATGGAGTTACCAAGTTATGAGTTGCCTAAATTTAAAGCGGTGATGGTGCGTACTGGTAAGCGGACTAAGAGTTTTATCCTTGGTGCGGGTAAAACCATTGTACTAGTGGTGACACTGCTCAATTTTATCAATGCGATAGGGGTAGATGGTAGCTTTGGCCATGAGAATAGCCAAGCGTCACTCTTAAGCGTAGCGAGCCAGAAAGTGACACCTATCTTCTCGCCAATGGGAATTGAGCAAGATAACTGGCCTGCAACGGTCGGGATTATCACTGGGATTTTTGCCAAAGAAGCGGTGGTGGGAACACTCAATAGCTTATATACCAATGCCGGTTCTGAGGACGGCGAATTAACACCATTAGCCGATAGTTTTAATGAGGCTCTTGCGACTATCCCAGCAAACTTGTTTGGTTTAGATTTGGAAGACCCGCTTAAGTTATCTGTAGGCGATGTGTCCAGTACCGATGTTGCGGCAGAGGCGCAAGGTGTTGCAACGTCAACCTTTAGTGCCTTGCAATCTGGGTTTACTACCAAGGTGGCAGCGTTTTCTTATTTGCTGTTTATCTTACTCTATACTCCCTGTGTTGCGGCGATGGGCGCTTTAGTGAACGAGTTTGGTACTCGTTGGGCAACGTTTGCAGCGACATGGACATTCTCTCTGGCCTATGGCAGTGCAACTATCGCTTACCAAGTAGCAACATTTGCCGAGCACCCATTGCAATCGGGTCTATGGATTGGTTTCTTCCTCAGTGCGTTAGTCATATTCTATCTATGGCTAAAACGTAAAGGGCGCAGAACTCAGCAAATTATCCCAGGCGTGCGGATTATTACTGAGTAAATCCCTGAGTAATAAATGTCAGCTTAGTGGTTACAAAGATAAAAGCAGCTTTCACGGCTGCTTTTATTGTTTTACTATCCACGGCATAACCCTTAGTTTTTAATACTGGGCATTGTAACTGGCCGAGATCTGTAGGATCATGCTGGTTTTGTTAAAATTGCCATTGTTCGCAAAGAGGAATTCCATGAGTCATGTGGACACTGAAGTACGTCCGAGTAACTTTATTCGTAATATCATTGATGAGGATCTGAAAAGCGGTAAGCACACGAGTGTGCAGACGCGTTTTCCACCCGAGCCAAATGGTTATTTACATATAGGTCATGCTAAGTCCATCTGTTTGAACTTTGGCATCGCCCGCGATTACCAAGGTCTCTGTAACTTACGATTTGATGATACCAACCCTGAAAAAGAAGACATCGATTATGTCAATTCTATTCAGGCGGATGTGCGTTGGTTGGGATTCCAGTGGGATGGTGAGGTGCGTTATTCCTCTAACTATTTCGACCAATTACATCAATATGCCGTTGAGTTAATCAATAAAGGCCTAGCCTATGTATGTTTCCTCAATGCCGATGAAACCCGTCAATACCGTGGCACGTTAAAAGAACCAGGCAAAAATAGCCCTTATCGCGATACTCCTGTGGAAGAAAACCTGCGCTTATTTGAAAAAATGCGTCTAGGTGAATTCAAAGAAGGCGAATGTGCGCTGCGCGCTAAAATTGATATGGCATCGCCTTTCATGTGTATGCGCGATCCGGTGATATACCGTATTCGTTTTGCTCACCATCACCAAACGGGTGATAAGTGGTGCATTTATCCAATGTACGATTTTACTCACTGTATTTCCGATGCGCTCGAGCACATTACTCACTCATTATGTACGCTTGAGTTCCAAGACAACCGCCGTCTGTATGACTGGGTTCTCGATAATTTAGATGATTTCCAAGCGCCAAATCGTACTCGTCAATATGAGTTTTCACGCTTAAATCTTGAATATACGCTGATGTCTAAGCGTAAATTAAATGACTTAGTGACACGTAAGTTAGTAACCGGCTGGGATGATCCCCGTATGCCAACAATTGCAGGTCTACGCCGTCGTGGTTATACCCCAGCGTCTATCCGCGAGTTTTGCCAACGTATTGGTATCACTAAGCAAGAAAACATGATTGAAGCGGCGATGCTCGATGCCTGCATCCGTGAAGAGCTCAACGAACATGCGCCACGTGCGATGGCCGTACTGCGCCCATTAAAAGTGGTGATTGAGAACTACCCAGAAGGTCAAATCGAGACGATTCAAGCGGCTTCTCATCCAAGCGATGAAAGCATGGGTACACGTGAACTTGCCTTTGGCCGCGAATTGTATATCGATGTGGCTGACTTCAGAGAAGAAGCCAATAAGCAGTACAAACGTCTAGTCATGGGCAAAGAAGTGCGCCTGCGTAACGCCTATGTGATTAAAGCCGAACGTTGTGACAAAGACAGTGAAGGTAATATCACTACCGTCTACTGTAGCTACGATGCCGATACTTTAGGTAAAAACCCTGCCGATGGTCGCAAGGTGAAAGGCGTAATCCATTGGGTTGAAGCGACTACGGCTAAACCTGCGGAATTCCGTTTATACCAACGCTTGTTCACTGATCCAAATCCTGCTGCTGCCGAGACAGTGGATGAAGTGCTTAACCCTAACTCACTTGAAGTGGTTAATGGTTTAGTTGAAGCAAGCCTTGCGAATGCGCCAGCGGAAAAAGCTTATCAGTTTGAGCGTGAAGGTTATTTCTGTGCTGACAATAAAGACTCTTCAGCCGAGCATTTAGTGTTTAACCTAACGGTTGCACTGCGGGACTCATTTGAATAGCAAGTTGTTGGCCGCGATAATCTCTGTCGCGACTAACTGTCAACAGCAGTAAAGAATAAAAAGGCCCTTAGTGTTTTCAAGCTAAGGGCCTTTTCTGTTTTACAACTTTTCGTTTTCAACACGTCTATTTGCCACTATCAATTTGTCACTATCAGTATTTCAAGCCGTTTGCACCTGAGTGCGGATTAATCCCTTATTGGTACATAGGACCAAAGCCAATGCTCCAGAGGATAACACTGGTGGCCATTAATCCAACCAAGAGCACTAAACCTGCTGTGACCATAGAACTGGCGTAAATAAAGCCTTTCTCTTCAGGGATATTCATAATGATGGGCACACCTGCATATAGCAGATAAACCGAGTAGGCTAAACCAATCAGCCCAACAATCATAATAAACCAGAGTACTGGGTAGAGTGCCGCCAAACCAACCATAAACAGCGGTGTTGCGGTGTACGACGCGAGTTCTAATGCTTGGGTGAAAGTTGGCTGAGCATCGAAGGTTTTTGCCATCCAAAAGGCTAAATAGGCGAGGGCAAAGACGCCCGCAATTAGGCCAAAATACATACCTACGGACATAAACATTGCACTTTGCGGCGTGAGATAAATAGGATCACCGGCTCCTGGATTCCAGCCAATGTAAGCTGTTGCAATAAAGCTACAGACAGCGGGAATGAGTGCGATGAGAAGAACGTGACTTAAGCTACTTTTGAGTGCTTCATGGTTTTGTTCAATCGCATGCCACTCTTGCTTTGGATGAGTGTATAACCCCATTAAGTGATTCAGTATCATTATAATTATCCTTGTTCAGCATTGATGTTGGCTCGCCAAACGTCAGACGAGCTGATAACAGCTCTGCAATCAGGGTTAATGCTCCACAATCCCTTTAACTCCCGATTGCCTACTCTTTGAATTGAGATGTGCCGTGATCAGGATCTCAGTTCTTAAAGTGTAGATTATTTATTGAACAAAAAGTTCAGCTAGTCAAGTTTACTGGTGTCTAAAGCTATAGCTTGTTGATAATTACGCGTAAAATATGGCGATATTTTCTTTAAGATTTTTGAGTGATCCCATGCAGCAATTACTGGCACCTGTTCATGCGTTTCTTCGTTGTGAGACGCCGCAAACTTGGATTGATGTAGCAAGAGCCTCTGCCTCGTTAGATGAACTCTTAATTGACCATTGTAATTGTGAGCTAAAAGCGGCGCAGACTGCGATGTTCTTATTGAGGCGATATGCCTTGGATAAAGACAGCGGACAATCGCTATTGGCATGGGCGAAACCTTATGAGGAATTTGTTTATCATAAGGATCGCGATATCGAGCAGTTTTTGGCTCGTGATGTCAAAAAGAACGAGTTGGTAGCCAATCTACAGCCGAATCAACATTTTGCTTTTGCACAGGATCTGATCCCACCACTGATCCGTTTGATAAAAGAAGAATTCCATCATTTTGAGCAAGTGCTGGAGCTGATGCACGCACGGCAAATCCCATATCGTAATATTCGTGCTGGGCGTTACGCAAAAGGGATGATGAGCCACGTGACCACCCATGAGAAGGATATTCTGCGGGATAAGTTGATTGTGGGTGCATACATTGAGGCGCGCTCCTGTGAGCGTTTTGCCAAATTAGCGCCTTATTTAGATGCTGAATTAAATAAGTTTTATGTATCTTTATTGCGCTCAGAGGCGCGTCATTTTGAGGATTATCTTAAGCTGGCACAGTTAGTATCGACTGAGGATATCAGCGAGCGAGTTGCTTATTTTGGCGAGAGAGAAGCCGAATTGATTATGGCGCCCGATGACGAGTTTCATTTCCACAGTGGTCAACCCTTAGTTGTCCAGCGGGAAAGATAAGTAGCGGCCTCAACCATATTCAGGTATGAGGCCTTAGCGGTAGATGTGTTAATGGTGAAGACGCTATAGGTGCTTAGCTGGCGTCGAAGGGCAGGCTTTTTAGCTCCACGCCGTCGGCGCTGACCACTAACACGCTGCCTTGCTCGTACCAATCACCGACTACAATCCGTTTGCAGCCATTGTTTAATTCATGGATAGCAGGCCTATGGGTATGACCGTGGATCATCTGTTTGCTGTGGGTTTGAGCAAATAACGCATTCACCGCACTGGGTTCTACGTCCATAATCACATAGCTTTTTTGCTGATTACTGCTTTGGCTATTACTGCGGATTTTATTGGCGATTGCTTGACGTTTTTTCTTCGGCAAACAGCTATAAAGCCAACGGGCAAAGGCAAAACTGCGTAATTTGCGAAAGCGTTGGTAGGCTTTATCTAAGGTACACAAGCTGTCGCCATGCAAAATAACAGTGTTAACACCATAGAGATCTAAGCATTTGACTTCGGGCAACATTTGCATACCCGCAGCATCGGCAAATTGTTTGCCTAACATAAAGTCTCGATTACCGTGAATAAAGTAGATGGGCAAGGTTTGGGAGACTTGTTTGAGCTTGCGCGCTAATTCGAGGGCAAAAGGTGCGGCTAAATCGTCGCCGACCCATACCTCAAAGAGATCCCCCAGAATATAGAGAGCATCTACATCATCAAGTTCGGTATCGAGAAAACGATTAAAGGCTTGGGTGATATCGAGGCGATCGGCACTTAAGTGCAGATCGCCAATAAATAAGGTTCGCATCCTAGGGAATTAGGCCGCACTTACTTTTTCAATCACAACCGCTTCTAATGGCACATCTTGGTGCATGCCACGATTACCAGTGCTGACAGCTTTGATTTTTTCAACGATGTCCATGCCTTCAACCACTTCACCAAACACGCAGTAACCCCAACCTTGCATGCTTTCAGATTTGAAATCGAGGAAGGTGTTATCGTTGACGTTGATGAAAAACTGAGCCGTCGCTGAGTGTGGATCTGAAGTACGCGCCATCGCGATAGTACCAGTACGGTTTGATAAACCGTTGTTGGCTTCGTTTTTCACTGGCTCATGGCAACGTTTTTGGCTCATTTCAGCGGTAAAGCCACCGCCTTGGATCATAAAGCCGTCAATTACACGGTGGAAAATGGTGCCGTCGAAGAAACCTTCGTCAACATATTTCATAAAGTTTGCCACGGTCAGCGGTGCTTTTTCGGCGTTCAGTTGCAGTTTAATGTCGCCAAAATTAGTGTGTAATGTGATCATGTTTTCATACTCTCAGTAAATAGTGGCGCGATTCTAACTTATCTCGGATTGCGCGCAAAGTGCAGTATTCAAAACCCTCGTCAGCGTGGTAGACTGACCCCTTGATTTTACACTTGAATCTATCTTTGAAGAGAATACCGATGTTGAAGATTTACAACAGTATTACCCGCCAAAAACAGGAGTTTAAGCCTATTAATCCCGGAAAAGTTGGGATGTATGTATGTGGCGTGACCGTTTACGATCTCTGTCATATTGGCCATGGGCGTACTTTTGTTTCCTTCGATATGATTGTTCGCTACCTGCGTTACGCGGGTTATGAAGTGAATTTCCAGCGCAACATCACCGATATTGATGACAAAATCATCAAGCGTGCTAACGAAAACCAAGAAGACTGCAATACATTAACCGACCGCTTGATTGGTGAAATGCACAAGGATTTCGATGCGCTGAATATGAAACGCCCTGATTTTGAGCCGCGTGCCACACTGCACATTGCTGAAATCATCGATATGGTCGAACGTTTATTGGCCCGTGGTCATGCTTATATTGCTGCCGATGGCGATGTGCTGTTTAGTGTGGCCTCTTTTCCTGAATACGGTCGCCTATCTGGCCAGAATCTGGAGCAATTACAGGCTGGCGCACGGGTTGAGGTTGATGATAATAAGCAAAATCCAATGGATTTCGTGCTGTGGAAAATGTCTAAACCGGGTGAGCCAACATGGGAATCGCCATGGGGACCGGGTCGACCAGGCTGGCATATCGAATGTTCGGCGATGAATAGCAAGCACTTAGGTTTACATTTCGATATCCACGGTGGCGGCTCAGATTTACAGTTTCCACACCATGAGAATGAAATTGCCCAGTCTTGCTGCGCTCATGACACGCCTTATGTGAATTATTGGATGCACACTGGCATGGTGATGATCGACCGCGAAAAGATGTCTAAATCTTTAGGCAACTTCTTCACCATTCGTGATGTATTAAGTCATTACGACGCAGAAACCGTACGTTACTTCCTGCTATCGGGTCACTATCGTAGCCAAATCAACTACTCTGAAGAAAACCTCAAGCAGGCGCGTGCGGCGTTAGAGCGTTTATACACTGCGATTAAAGATGTTGACCTGACTGTAGCGCCAGCACCTGCCGAAGAGTTTGTTGCTAAGTTTAAAGCGGCAATGGACGATGACTTTAACACCCCTGAAGCCTATTCAGTGCTGTTTGATATGGTGCGTGAGATCAACCGTCTGAAACTCACTGATATGGCAGAGGCTTCTGCATTAGCCGTGTCAATGAAACAACTTGCTGATGTGCTGGGCTTACTGCATCAATCTCCCGATGCCTTCTTTAAAGGTGAGGGCAGTGACGATGAAGTTGCAGAGATTGAAGCATTGATCGTTGAACGTAACCGCGCTCGCAGTGAAAAAGATTGGCCAGCGGCTGACGTGGCGCGTAATCGTTTAAATGAGCTTGGTGTGGTCTTAGAGGATGGCCCAAGTGGCACCACTTGGCGTAAGAAATAGGCTTAATTAGCGATAGTCTTTAATCAAAAAATCTTCAGCCAATAAAAAACCTGCATTATGCAGGTTTTTTTATGCTTGCCGAACCTAGAACCTAGAACCTAGAACCTAGAACCTAGAACCTAGAACCTAGAACCTAGAACCTAGAACCTAGTCGTGATATTGCTCGGCGGCATACAAGGTGTTTTCTAAAAGACTGGCTATGGTCATTGGTCCCACACCGCCAGGTACAGGTGTGATAAAGCTAGCGTTTTGCGCAGCAACATCATATTGCACGTCGCCTACTAAGGTGCCATTTTCTAAGCGGTTGATACCCACATCGATAACGATGGCGCCGGGTTTAATCCATTCACCGGGGATAAAGCCAGGTTTACCCACGGCAACCACCACTAAATCGGCTTGGCGAATTTTTTGTTCGAGGTTTTTAGTAAAACGATGGCAAGTTGTGGTGGTGCAGCCCGCAAGCAGTAGCTCGAGTGTCATTGGTCGGCCGACAATGTTCGAGGCGCCAACGACAACCGCATCTAAGCCATAAGTATCGACGCCAGTGGATTTAATGAGTGTCATAATGCCCATCGGCGTGCAAGAGCGTAATACGGGAATACGCTGCGCTAAACGGCCAACGTTATATGGGTGAAAACCATCGACATCTTTATCGGGGCGAATACGCTCGATCACTTTAGAGTCTTCGATATGGGCCGGTAATGGTAACTGCACTAATATCCCATCAATGTTAGGGTCATCGTTGAGTTGATCAATCAAGGCTAAGAGTTCAGCTTCGCTGCAGCTGGTATCGAGATCGTAAGAGCGAGAAATAAAACCGACTTCTTCACAGGCCTTACGTTTGCTTCCAACATAAACCTGAGAGGCGGGGTCTGCTCCCACGAGAATCACGGCTAAACCTGGTACGCGTTGTCCAGCCTCTTTACGGGCGGTAACTTTTTCGCGCAGTTGAGTGCGGATGGATTGAGCAATCGCCTTGCCGTCGATTATTTGGGCTGTCATGGGTGTAGGATATCCTTTATATTGGCGATGGTTAAAACGGTAGTTAACACAGAGATTGGCAATCGCGGCTATTTTAACAGGGCGTAGCGGGTGTGTCATGGCAAATGCCGTCGTGAAATGGATAAAAAAAAGCGTATTCGACTGATAATTCAGCATCTAGCATGAACGGTTAAAAAAATCGTTGACGGGTGCAAAGTGAGGGGCTAAGATGCGCTCCGTTCTCGAGCAGATGTGTTGATTTGCTTTGAAAACTTTTTTGGTGATTAGCGCAGTCCTGTAATGAATCCAGATTTTGGATGAGAGCAGATAAGAGGAAACCCTCTCAGTTAATGCCAAATATAGTAAGACCTTCGGTGATTAGCGCAGTCCGGTAGCGCATCTGGTTTGGGACCAGAGGGTCAGAGGTTCGAATCCTCTATCACCGACCACTTTAATTGTTATTTGCTCGAGTGTTTACATGAGCGAGTAGCATGGATAGCCAAATGCTATCCAACGCCGGTTAGGATGCAGAGTAATCTGTAGACCATGCGCCCGTAGCTCAGTTGGATAGAGCACCCGCCTTCTAAGCGGGTGGTCGCAGGTTCGAATCCTGCCGGGCGTACCAGTTTCAGTGGTGATTGTAGCTCAGTTGGTAGAGTCCCGGATTGTGATTCCGGTTGTCGTGGGTTCGAGCCCCATCAGTCACCCCATTTTTAGTACTTTGAGTACAAAATAAAAAAAGCGACCTCTGGTCGCTTTTTTTATACCCTAGATTCGGCCGTTGAGGCTCGACTCTGCACAAAACGGTGGCTATAATGTCGCGTCTTGATAGATATCAACTAACAGCGACCTGTGCCAAAAGCCAGTAGTGGTGGGCATTGTAGTCAAATTTAATGATCAAGAAACGAATACCTGAATAGTTGATGACTCGACTATTACAAAGGACGTTAGACAAATTTCGAGGTAAAACAATGCAAGTTTCTGTTGAAGCAACCCAAGGCCTAGAGCGTCGCCTGACCATTTCTGTTCCTGCTGAACAAATTGAAAAACTGGTTAAAGACAGTTTACAACGTGAAGCTAAGCGTGCTCGTATCCCAGGTTTCCGTCCTGGCAAAGTGCCTGTTACTGTAATCAACAAACGTTATGGCGCAGCTATTCGTCAAGACATCACTGGTGAAGTGATGCAACGTAACTTTATCGAAGCGATCATCGCTGAGAAATTAAACCCAGCAGGTGCACCAACTTTCGTTCCAGGTGCAACTGACGGTGAAAAATTCGAATTCGTAGCAACTTTCGAAATCTACCCAGAAGTTGAGTTGAAAGGTTTAGATGCAATCGAAGTAGAGCAACCAAAAGCCTCTGTAACCGATGCTGATGTAGACAGCATGATCGAAACTTTACGTAAGCAACACGCGACTTTCGCCGCTGTTGAGCGTGAAGCAGCTGACGGCGACAAAGTGAAAATGAACTTTGTGGGTTCAGTTGATGGTGTTGAATTCGAAGGCGGCAAAGCTGAAGATTTCGAACTGCAATTAGGTAGTAACCGTATGATCCCAGGTTTTGAAGCGGGTATCTTAGGTCACAAAGCCGGTGAAGAGTTCGTTATCGACGTGACTTTCCCTGAAGAATATCACGCTGAAAACTTAAAAGGTAAAGCAGCTAAGTTTGCTATCACCTTAACTGAAGTATTAGCGGCTAACTTACCTGAAGTAAACGATGAGTTTGCAGCATTATTCGGTATCAGCGAAGGTGGTTTAGAAGCCCTTAAAGCTGAAATCCGTAAGAACATGAACCGTGAGCTTGAGCAAGCGTTAAAAGCTAATGTGAAAGAGCAAGTGATCGCAGGTTTATTAGCTAACAATGACATCGAACTGCCAAAAGCATTGATCGATGGCGAAGTTAACGTATTGCGTCAACAAGCGATGCAACGTTTCGGCGGTCAAACGGCGAACATGCCTGAACTGCCAGCTGAATTATTCACTGAGCAAGCAGCTCGTCGCGTGAAGATCGGTCTGTTATTAGGCGAAGTCATCAAGACTAACGAGCTGAAAGCGGAAGATGAGCGTGTACAAGGCTTAATCGCTTCTATGGCTTCTGCTTATGAAGATCCAAGTGAAGTGATTGCGTATTACAACAGCAATAAAGAGCTGATGCAAAACATGCGCAACGTTGCGCTTGAAGAGCAAGCTGTTGAAGCACTGCTTAAAACAGCCAAAGTGACCGAAAAAGAAGTCGCTTTTGAAGAATTTATGAACAAGGCTACAGGTCGCGCATAAGCTAAGCTTGACTTGATTGGCAGTTCGCCATTTATAATGGCTCGTATGAGGCTCCTCATGCGAGCCATTTTTATTTAGGGAAATGAATAATGCATAATGCGTCAGACATACAAAGTGCTTTAGTGCCTATGGTGATCGAACAGACTGCTAAGGGTGAACGCTCATTCGACATTTATTCTCGTCTGTTAAAAGAGCGGATTATCTTTTTAGTGGGTCAAGTTGAAGAGCATATGGCGAATCTGATTGTGGCGCAGTTGCTATTCCTCGAATCAGAAAGCCCAGATAAAGATATCTTTTTATATATCAACTCACCCGGTGGATCAGTCACCGCGGGCATGGCAATTTACGATACCATGCAATTTATTAAGCCTAATGTGAGTACGGTGTGTATTGGTCAAGCGGCCAGTATGGGCGCGTTTTTATTAGCTGGCGGTGAAAAGGGCAAGCGTTTCTGCTTACCTAATTCTCGCGTGATGATCCACCAACCACTGGGTGGATTCCAAGGTCAGGCTTCTGATATTGCTATTCATGCCCAAGAAATCTTAGGCATCAAGCATAAACTGAATCTGATGCTGTCAGAGCATACAGGCCAGCCACTCGAAGTAATTGAGCGTGATACTGATCGTGATAACTTCATGAGCGCTACTCAAGCTGTGGAATATGGTTTAGTTGACGCAGTGATGACTAAACGCAGCTGATTTTTACTTTTGACTGGGCTATGCTCTGTAAAGCAACGCTGAGTTTAAAGTGAACAAGTTTAAGATAAGCAGTAGAGCAGACTGCAAATGAGGTAATTAATGGGCGACAACAAAAATAATGGTGACAGCGGTAAATTGCTGTACTGCTCTTTTTGCGGTAAGAGCCAGCATGAAGTCAGAAAACTGATTGCAGGCCCATCAGTATATGTATGCGACGAATGTGTCGAGTTATGTAATGACATTATTCGTGAAGAGATTAAAGAAATCTCCCCCAAGCGTGATAATGATAAATTACCCACGCCACATGAGTTGCGTGCACATTTAGATGATTATGTCATTGGGCAGGACAGAGCTAAAAAAGTCCTTTCTGTTGCGGTATACAATCACTATAAACGTCTGAGAAATTCATCCCCTAAAGATGGGGTGGAATTGGGTAAGAGCAACATTCTGCTGATTGGTCCAACGGGCAGTGGTAAAACACTGCTGGCCGAAACGCTCGCGCGCTCATTGAATGTCCCATTTACTATGGCAGACGCTACCACCTTAACTGAAGCCGGTTATGTGGGTGAAGACGTTGAAAACATCATTCAAAAGCTGCTGCAAAAGTGCGATTACGACGTTGAGAAAGCGCAGCGTGGTATCGTGTATATCGACGAAATCGACAAGATCAGCCGTAAATCAGATAACCCATCGATTACCCGTGATGTATCGGGTGAAGGCGTGCAGCAAGCGCTGCTGAAACTTATCGAAGGTACGGTTGCCGCGGTTCCACCCCAAGGTGGTCGTAAGCATCCACAGCAAGAGTTCTTACAGGTAGATACCTCTAAGATCCTGTTTATCTGTGGTGGTGCATTTGCGGGTCTTGAAAAGGTGATTGAGCAACGTGCTCATGTTGGTTCGGGTATCGGTTTTGGTGCTCAAGTTAAAGGCGAAAAAGATAAAGCAACGATATCTGAAACCCTGTCTCAAGTTGAGCCAGGCGATTTAGTTAAATACGGCTTGATCCCCGAGTTTATCGGCCGTCTACCAGTCGTTGCTACACTAACTGAATTGGATGAAGATGCATTAGTGCAAATTCTGTCTGAGCCTAAAAATGCCTTAACTAAGCAGTACAACGCACTGTTTGAGATGGAAGGTGTCGAATTAGAGTTTCGCGAAGATGCACTTAAAGCGATTGCCCATAAAGCCATGTCACGTAAAACAGGTGCCCGTGGTTTACGCTCCATCGTAGAAGGTATCTTACTTGATACTATGTATGATATCCCATCGATAGAAGGTGTAGTGAAAGCGGTTGTCGATGAGTCAGTGGTTAATGGTGAGTCTGCACCGATTCTGATTTATGAGCGCAATGAAGCACAGGCGGCTTCTGGCGAACAATAATTGTACAGATAGCTAATAAACTGAAAATCAAGGAGTCCAATGGGCTCCTTTTTTCGTATTGACCATTGAAAGGGCCTAAACCGCCCCAATATACTCCTTAACAAATCCCTTTTATTTAAACGGAATCGAACTATGACCTTAGAGCGTGAAGCGCATATCGAACTCCCCGTGCTGCCACTGAGAGATGTGGTGGTCTATCCCCATATGGTAATTCCGTTGTTCGTTGGCCGAGAAAAATCGATTCGTTGTCTCGAAACGGCAATGGCCCAGGATAAGCAAATTATTTTAGTTGCTCAGCGTGATGCTGAGTTAGATGAGCCGACCAAAGACGATATCTTTGACGTTGGTACAGTGGCATCTATTCTGCAACTGCTGAAACTACCAGACGGTACAGTCAAGGTGCTGGTCGAAGGTGGTCGCCGCGCCCGTATTACGCGTTATACCCAAGAAGCAGATTTCTTTGTGGCTAAGGCTGAATATCTCGAATCTGAGCCTTTAGAAGACAAAGAAGAGGAAGTCTTGGTTCGTAGCGCGATTGGCCAATTTGAAGGCTATATCAAGCTCAACAAGAAGATCCCGCCAGAGGTTTTAACCTCGCTTTCAGGTATCGATGAAGCGGCACGCCTTGCAGACACGATGGCGGCTCACATGCCGCTTAAGCTTGAGGACAAACAATCTGTCCTTGAGATGACCAATATTGGCGAACGTCTTGAATATTTAATGGCGATGATGGAGTCGGAAATTGACCTGTTACAGGTTGAAAAACGCATCCGCACCCGCGTTAAAAAGCAGATGGAAAAGAGCCAACGTGAGTACTATCTGAACGAGCAAATGAAAGCCATCCAAAAAGAATTGGGTGACTTAGACGAAGGCCATGACGAATTTGAAGTCTTAAATCGTAAGATTGAAGAAGCCAATATGCCAAGCGATGCCAAAGAAAAGGCGGTCGCTGAACTGAACAAATTACGTATGATGTCGCCGATGTCTGCCGAAGCGACCGTGGTTCGTAGCTATGTGGATTGGATGACGTCTGTGCCTTGGAGTCAACGCTCTAAAATCAAACGTGATTTAGCGAAAGCCCAAGAAGTATTGGATACTGACCACTATGGTTTGGAAAAGGTCAAAGACCGTATTCTGGAATACTTGGCGGTGCAGAGCCGTGTGCGTCAACTGAAAGGGCCAATCCTGTGTTTAGTTGGACCACCAGGTGTAGGTAAAACCTCACTCGGTCAATCGATTGCTAAGGCGACGGGTCGTAAGTATGTGCGTGTTGCCTTAGGCGGCGTGCGTGATGAAGCGGAAATTCGCGGACATCGCCGTACCTATATTGGCTCTATGCCAGGTAAAATCATCCAAAAAATGGCCAAAGTGGGCGTGAAAAACCCCTTATTCCTGCTGGATGAAATCGACAAAATGAGTTCGGACATGCGTGGCGACCCAGCATCAGCACTATTAGAGGTGCTCGATCCTGAACAAAACGCGACTTTTAACGACCATTACCTCGAAGTCGACTACGACTTATCCGATGTAATGTTCGTGGCGACCTCGAATTCGATGAATATTCCGGGGCCACTTTTAGATCGTATGGAAGTGATCCGTCTGTCGGGTTATACCGAAGATGAAAAACTCAATATCGCTAAGCAGCATTTATTGACGAAACAAATCGAGCGTAACGGCCTTAAAGCGAATGAAATTCATATCGAAGACAGTGCGATAGTCGGCATCATCCGCTACTACACCCGTGAAGCGGGTGTGCGGGCGCTAGAACGTGAGTTGTCTAAGATTTGCCGTAAGGTCGTGAAAATGATCCTGCTGGATAAATCCATCAAGTCAGTTACAGTCACCGCGGATAATCTCAAGTCTTTCCTCGGTGTGCAGCGTTTTGACTATGGCAAGGCGGAATCGAACAACCAAATCGGTCAAGTCACAGGGTTGGCTTGGACTGAAGTGGGTGGTGATTTGCTCACCATTGAAGCGACTTCAGTGCCCGGCAAAGGCAAGTTGACTTACACAGGCTCTCTTGGCGATGTGATGCAAGAGTCGATTCAAGCGGCGATGACAGTTGTTCGCGCCCGTGCGGAACAATTGGGTATCAATGGCGACTTTTATGAGAAGCGTGATATCCATGTGCACGTACCAGAAGGAGCAACGCCTAAGGATGGTCCATCTGCGGGCGCGGCAATGTGTACTGCATTAGTATCTAGCTTAACGGGTAACCCTGTGCGCGCCGATGTGGCGATGACGGGTGAAATTACCTTACGCGGTGAAGTGTTACCTATCGGTGGTTTAAAAGAAAAACTGCTGGCAGCACATCGCGGTGGCATTAAATTGGTGCTTATTCCAAAAGAAAATGAGCGCGATCTGGAAGAAATTCCTGCCAATGTCATTGCCGATTTAGAAATTCGCCCTGTGCGTTGGGTCGACGAAGTGTTAAAACTGGCGCTAGAAAGACCCGTTGAAGGCTTCGAAGTGGTTAAAAACTTGGCATAACGCAAGAAAATGCGCTATGACGTTAAAAAAAATGAAAAAAGGGGCTTAACAAAGCGCAGACCTGTGGTAGCCTAGGTCAGTGGAGAGCCAGCTGCTCCAAGCCCTTGGGGCAACTGGCTTTGAGCTGTATCTAGTTTTATTTCTTTGGTTTTCGAACTCAGCTTGAACTTTGAATTCAAGCTTGTTATAAAAGCCTCCGCAGACCGCTCTAGAGACGGATTTGGTTGCGGCGCAAAAAAATTACATTCAAGGGGATGACATGAACAAATCTGAACTAATCGAGAAAATCGCTTCTGGTGCTGACATTTCTAAAGCCGCTGCCGGCCGTGCACTGGATTCTTTTATCGCAGCTGTGACTGAAGGTTTGAAAGAAGGCGATAAAATTTCTCTTGTTGGTTTTGGTACTTTTGAAGTGCGTGAGCGCGCTGAACGCACTGGCCGCAACCCACAAACGGGTGAAGAAATCAAAATCGCAGCAGCAAAGATCCCAGCTTTTAAAGCGGGTAAAGCTCTGAAAGACGCTGTCAATTAATTTTTGATATCGCAGCCTTTGTAAGGCGTTCGTAATGATAAGCACTGTTTAAACAGTGCTTTTTACGAATTGAAAGTAATGGATTTTGAAGGTCAATTTCTACCATTACTCGGGGTTTTAGCACTTACCAGTGGTAGCGTCTGAATAATCCCTATTAATTACAGAAAGGCGCATCTCAACCTGATGCGCCTTTTTATTTTGTTAATCGCAACGAGCGAGATATCTGATGTTAGAAAAGATCCGCGATGGTTCGCAAGGCGTGATTGCTAAAGGCATTCTCGTACTTGTGATTTTATCTTTTGCATTTGCAGGGGTGAGTAGCTATTTAGGCTCAACTTCCGATGTACCTGCCGCAGAAGTCAACGGTGACAAGATCACTAAAGCCGAGTTAGAACAAGCCTACCAGAGCGAACGCGCTCGTATGGAACAACAACTGGGCGAAATGTTTGCTGCCCTATCTGCGGACGAAAGATACCTAGAAAGCATTAAGCAGAGCGTTCTCGAGCGTCTAGTGGCAGACAAACTGATCGATCAAGCTGCCGCTGCGATGGGATTACGTGTTTCTGACGAACAAATTATTGCAGCGATTAAATCTGAACCCGCTTTCCAAACTGACGGTAAATTTGATAACGACCGTTATCAGGCTATTTTGCGTCAGTTAGGTTATCAGCCACAAACCTTTAGAAGCATGATGCGTGTCGATATGACTCGTCGTCAGTTAACCGCGGCGTTAGTGGGCACTGAATTTGTATTACCCGGTGAAGCTAAACAATTAGCTGAGCTGCAAGGCCAAACTCGCGACATTCGTTATTTAGTGGTGGACTCTGCGCCATACCTTGCCAATGCCTCTGTGACAGACGAGCAAGTAAAAAACTACTATGACGCCAACCAGGGCCAGTTTATGAGCCCAGAGAAGGTGAGTTTAGAATATGTTGAGTTAAACGCGGCTGATTTTGCCAAAGACAGCAAAGTGACCGAAGAAGAAGCTCAGGCTTACTACGATGAGCATAAGACGCAATATGTGTCTAACGAGAAACGTTTAGCAGCGCACATTCTGATTGGCCCAGGTAGCGATGAAGCCGCTGCGAAAGCCAAGGCTGAAGATTTAGCCAAGCAGTTAGATAACGGTGCTGATTTTGCTGAGTTAGCCAAAGCCAATTCTGAAGATACCTTAAGTGCAGAGCAGGGCGGAAAATTAGACTGGTTTGAGCCCGGTGTGATGGACCCCTCATTCGATGCTGCGCTTTTTGCTCTGCAAAAAGGCCAACACTCAGCAGTCGTCAAAACAGATTTTGGTTTCCACATCATCAAACTGTTAGACGTTCAGCCTGGTACCACTGTGCCCTTTGCTGACGTTAAAACTAAGATTATTGCTCAGTTACAAGAGAAAAAAGCGGTAGATCAATTCTATAGCTTGCAGAGCAAATTGGCCGATACCAGTTACGAAGTGCCTGATACCTTAGCCGAAACCGCAAAAGTGGTGGGTGTTGAGATTAAGACAACGCCGCTATTTTCACGTGATGATGTGCCAGCGGCACTGAACAAGCCTGATGTAGTAAAAGCAGCATTTTCAGACTCAGTGATGCGCCAAGGGCTAAATAGTGAAGTGATTGAGCTTGAACCGAATCACGTAGTGGTTATTCGCATGAAAGAACATCACGATGCGGGCACTATGCCATTAGCCGAAGTGAAGGCCGACATCGCAGAGCGTTTAAAGCAAGATCAAGCGAACGCAGCAGCACGTGCTAAAGCAGAAGAGTTAATGGCGCAAGTGAAAGCTGGCGCTGCTGATGTGAGCTTAATCGCTAAGGCTAAATTGGGGCGTGGTGCACAGGATTTAGACGCGGCCATTGTGACAAAAACCTTCCAAATGCCAACGCCGAGTGCTGCACCTGTGGTTGATACTGTCGCTTTAGCAAATGGCTATGCTGTGATTGCACTGGACAAAGTGAACGCGGCTGAGTCTGTTAGCGATGAGTTAGTCAATGCACTAAAACAACGCCTAAATGCACAATACAGCGAAGCGGATTACCGCGGTCTGATCGAGTCACTGAAAGCGAATGCAAAAATTCATTACCCTGTAGAAGGTTAATGGTGATAAGGGATAACTCAGTCTATCCCTTATGTTCGCAAAGCAAATATAAAGTGTTTTGCTAATCAAATAGAAAAGGCCAAGTGTTTACTTGGCCTTTTTGTTTGTCTTGAACCGCGTTATCAAATGTTCTGGGCGCTATATTAGCCGCTTAATCATCCACGCCAATCATCACGCTGCTGGCTTTAATGAGTGCGTAAGCCGAATCACCCACCTTCAAGTTTAAACGCTCACAGGAGGCTTTCGTCACGACGGAGGTTAACACTACGCCCGGTGCCAGTTCGATAGTGACTTCGTTGTTTACAGAGCCAATTTCGATAGCGGTAATAGTGCCACTTAGGGTATTACGTGCACTGATCTTCATTCTTTATCCTTATTTAGTGTTGAATGGTCATGCTAGTTTAGCCTATCGTACGGCATTTGAGGCAAATAAAAACGCCACCCGAGGGTGGCGTTTAAAAGCAAGCTGTAATCGTGACGATTACAGCTCGATCACATCGAACTCAACGTACGGATTCACATCAGCGTCGTAGTCGATGCCCTCAATACCAAAGCCGAAAAGTTTAATAAACTCGGCTTTATATTCTTGATAATCGGTCAGCTCTGATAGATTTTCAGTGGTCACTTGTGGCCACAGATCACGGCAATGCTGCTGGATATCTTCACGCAATTCCCAATCGTCTAAACGCAGACGGTTATCGCTATCGGTCTCAGGTTTTGCACCATCGGCACGGAACAGACGCTCGCTGAACATGCGATAGATTTGCTCCATACAGCCTTCGTGCAGACCTTCTTGGCGCATTTTCTTAAATACCATCGCGATATACAGTGGCATCACCGGGATTGCAGAGCTGGCTTGAGTGACAACGCTTTTGAGCACGGCAACGTTGGCGCTACCGCCTGTCACTGAGAGCTTATCGTTTAAGGCTTTTGCAGCACGGTCTAAGTCCATTTTGGCTTTACCTAATGCGCCATGCCAGTAGATTGGCCAAGTTAACTCTGTACCGATATAGCTATAGGCAACGGTCTTGCAGTTGTCGCTCAATACGCCAGCCTCGGCGAGCGCGTTAATCCACAATTCCCAATCTTGGCCGCCCATCACAGTGACTGTATCGGCAATTTCTTGCTCTGTCGCAGGTTCGACAGTAGCTTCGATAATGCAGTCTTTATTAGTGTCTACCGCTGTTGCAGTGTAAGTTTCACCAATTGGTTTGAGCGCAGAGCGTACTAGTTCGCCAGAATCTGGCAGTTTGCGCACAGGTGATGCTAATGAATACACCACCATATCCACTTGACCTAAATCTTGCTTGATTAGCTCAATGACTTTTTGTTTAGCTTCATGGCTAAAGGCATCGCAGTTGATGCTCTTAGAGTACAAACCTTCAGCTTTGGCAAACTTGTCGAAAGCGGCAGAGTTGTACCAGCCAGCAGTACCTGGCTTAGCTTCTGTACCTGGTTTTTCGAAGAACACACCAATAGTTGCTGCATCGCTACCAAAGGCGGCGGCAATGCGTGAAGACAGGCCATAACCACTGGATGAACCAACAACGAGGACTTTTTTAGGCCCGTTGGCGATTTTGCCCTTCGCTTTGGTTAAGGCAATTTGTTCTTGAACGTTAGCTTCGCAACCAACGGGGTGAGTAGTGGTACAAATGAATCCACGAATTTTGGGTTTGATAATCATGTTTAAGCTTCTTCTATCAAAATGACCAATAGGATAAATACTTCGGCGATTAAATGGCATCTATTTTTAGCCAATTTGCCTGAATATTTAAGTGGTTGGAGCAGTTTAACGCTTATGAACAAACAGGCTCTGCTCCTGAATAAGCCTTTGGGTATATTCGTGCTGCGGTGAATTAAATATCTGTTCTGTGGGAGCTTTCTCAACCATAACGCCTTTATGAAGAACCATAATTTTATCGCTAACATGGCGAATAATATTGAGGTTATGGGACACAAAAATATATGACAATCCTAAGTCTTTTTGCAATTTCAGTAGCAAATTGAGGATTTGCGAGCGTACGGACAGATCTAAAGCGGTCAACGCTTCATCGGCGATAATGATTTTGGGGTTGAGCATTAGCGCCCGCGCCACGGCAACCCGCTGTTTTTGGCCTTCAGAAATCATATGCGGATAAAAGTCAGAATGTTCAGGTAATAAACCGACTTTCCTTAATGTCTCAATTACTTGAGAATTACGCTCTTTGGCAGATAGCTGAGTGTTAAAGCGCAATGGTTCATCGAGTAATTGACCAATGGTGAGCCTTGGGTTGAGCGAGGTATTAGGATCTTGAAAAATCATCCGAATAAGGCGGCAGCGTTGTTTGATATTGCGGCTGTCTAAGGCTTCGCCTTCGAAGTAAATTTCACCGCCGCTGCGCGGTTCTGCGCCCACTAAAATACGCGCTAACGTACTCTTACCTGAACCTGCCTCACCCACAATAGCTAAGGTTTCGCCGCGATTGAGTTCAAAGGAAACCGGGGCTAAGGCATCGTTATATTGGCGGGTAAAGCCTTTATAACCAGTATCATACCTTTTAAAGAGATCGTTAACTTTAAGCAGTGGAGTCGTCATTTGTCGTTTCACCGTGGTAAGGGAAATGGCAGGCAAAGTAGCGGTCTCTTGAATGACTCAAACTTGGCTGATTAACACATTTCTTTTGCGCCTCAGGACATCTTGGCCCTAAGCGACAACCAATGGGGAGATGTTGGAGTGCTGGCGCCGAGCCTGGCAGTGTTGGCATAATTGCCTTGTGCGCCTCTATCCCCGAATAATCCGGCATATTATCCAAGAGTGCCTTAGTGTAAGGATGATAGGGCTGATTAATCAATTCATCCGTCGGTCCTGACTCCATCACTTGGCCGCAATAGAGTACCGATAGGTGATCGCACCATTGTGCCAGCGTCTCAAGCTCATGACTGATGATTAAAATTGACACATTTTGCAGTTGGTTAAGCTGTGATAGTAGGCGAAATATCTGAGCCTGAGTACTCAGCTCCATCGAGTTTGTCGGCTCATCTGCAATTAATAATCTAGGCTGGTTGGCAATTGCCATGGCGATCATCACTTTTTGGCATTCGCCTTCGGATAATTCCCATGCATAGCTGGACATGACTTTTTGGGGATTTTTAATGCCAACTTTGTGTAGCCATTTCTGCGCCGTGAGTTTGGCATGTTTATGCTTTTGCCAAAAATAAGCTTTAGGATTCTTAGGCATGGCCTGCATCAGCTGGCTACCCACGGTTTGCGAAGGATCAAGGCTACCTGATGGGTCTTGGAAGATCATCGCCATATCTGAGCCCATCAGATTACGGCGCTCCTTCGAGGTCATGGCCATCAGATTATTACCATCCCACATCATGCGGTCGGCAGTAATGGTCCAGTTGGGGCCAGGGATCCCTAGAATGGCTCTGGCGAGTAGACTTCGGCCCGAGCCGGATTCACCCACTAGGCCGTGGATTTCACCCGCATTCAAGGTCAAGCTTACTTTCTCAAGAGCCCGCACTTTGCCGTGGGGCGTGTCGAGTTCAATAGTCAGGTTTCTAACGTCGAGTAATGGCATAGGTTAGTTTCTGATGGGCGCAAGCGCCGATCTCAAGCCATCGCCTACCAAGTTTATGGCAAGCACACTAAAGAGAATCGCCAGTCCTGGAATAGTTACAGTCCAAGGTGCGGTCAATAAATTATCCATGCCTTGCGCCACCATAGCGCCCCATTCTGGGCTAGGGGCTTGAGCACCAAGACTTAAAAAGCCGAGGGCAGCAATATCTAAAATCGCGGCAGAAATGGCTAAGGTCGTTTGAATAATCACCACTTCCCAGACGTTTGGCATGATTACATACCAAAAAATCTGCATTGAATTGGCTCCATCCAAACGGGCAGCGGTAACATATTCTTTTTGTAATTCTTCATGGACCGATTGATGAATAGAGCGGACAAACTGCGGCGTTAAGGCAATGCCTACGGCCCAAAACACGTTTTCAAGTCCCGGCCCCATAACGGCAACCACTAAAATCGCCATCAGAAGCGAAGGGATTGACAGCAATGCATCGAGCAAATGGCCCAAAATACTAGACTTTAATCCACGCATCATGCCGGAAAGTGAGCCGATGATAAATCCAGTAAACAGAGCTGTACCGACAATCATTAATGCCATGCCAAAGGTTAAATGCGCGCCATGTAGCAAGCGGCTAAAAATATCCCGGCCAAGATCGTCGGTGCCTAAAAAATGCGCCACAGTGCCGGAAGGATCCCAAGAGGGAGGTAACAATAGGGCGCGTGGATCTTGAGCCTCTGGTGCGAAAGGCGCAATCATTGGGCCAAAGAGGGTGAGCAGCAGCAGAAAAATAATGGTCCACAATCCCGCTAAGGCAAAAGGGTTTGCCGAAAAATTTTGCCAGACCCGCATCATTGGGGAAGCAATTTGATCTTCCTGATAAATTTTAACTGGAGGCATAAAGATCTTTTCTGCTTAATGGATTGAAGACGGTATGTAGCACTTCAATCAAAATACTTAAAAAGATGATCAGCAAGGCGACAGCCAATATTCCACCTTGAATAACCGTGTAATCCCGCTGATAAATTCCTGATACTAACCAAGAGCCTACACCTGGCCATGAAAATATCACTTCAACAACAATAGCATAGCTAGCAAAGGCACCTAGCATTAAACCTAAGTGCTTTAATACAGGGATAAGCGCGTTGGGTAAGGCATGACGTAAAATAATGGTATTGGTGTGCATACCTCTGGCTTCGGCTGCGCGGATAAAGGTTTGGTTCATCACATTCATCATTGCAGAACGTGTGCTACGTACTACCACAGTAAAAGGCAGCACTGCGAGCGTTGTCGCTGGCAGAATAATGTGTAGCAGTGCATCCTTAAACGCCGATATGCGATACTCCGAATCAGAAAGTAGGATATCGACCAGCATAAAACCAGTGACGGGTTTTATCTCATATAAAAGATTGAGTTGCCCCGATATTGGCAACCAACCGAGATCGACACCAAACCAAAGCGATAAATACAGTCCCAACCAAAAGACTGGAACAGAGTAACCCGTAAGAGTAATAGCCATAATGGTATTTTGGGTGAGTTTATGCTGACTTTGTGAAGCCAAAACGCCCAAAGGTACGCCTAAACCAATGGCGATTACCGCGGCCATGACGGCGAGCTCGAAGGAGGCTGGGAGTACGGTACTTAACTCCTCTGCAACGCTTTGATGGGAAGTCACTGAAACCCCTAAGTTACCACTCAGCCTTTGCTGTAAATAAGCAATAAACTGCAACGCCTTGTTGCTATCTAACTTATAGTCTTGTTCGATTTGGGCAAGCTGATCTGCCGATGGTGAATGTATTCCTGTGAGGGCAAAGGTGCGTTCAATCGGGAACAAACCTGTTGCATAAAATAGGACACCAATCATGACGAGTGAAGTCGCTAGGAATAAATTGAGGCGCCGTAACAGGTATCTTAACATCAGTTAGTCTCCTGTGTGGTTTGGCTGGTTTTTGTAAAGGAAATGCCGCCAAAAGGCGTGAGTTGCATATTATGTACATTATTACGCGTTAAAGCGACCCGTTTGGCATGAGCCAAACTCAGCATTGGTACTTGCTCGGCGATGAATGCTTCGGCTTCTTGATAAATTTGTTTGCGCTCTGCTTGTGTTGAGACTTCTCTTGCTCTGTCTAGAATGGTATCAAACTGTTTATTGCACCAGCGAGAGCGGTTGTTGTTTGATTGCATCGACGCGCAGCTAAGCAGTGGCGTGAAAAAGTTATCGGGATCACTGTTATCGGCGTTCCAGCCGATGAGCACTGAATCGTATTCATCTCGACTTAATCTTTGGGTAAAGACACTCCAGTCGTAACTGATTATGTTGACTCTAACACCGATATTGGCCAAATCAGATTGAATTAACTCAGCTGTTTTCAGTGCATTAGGATTATAAGCTCTCGCAACAGGCATTGCCCAAATATCGATGCTGAGATTGTTAATACCTGCCTCTTTTAGCAGGTCTCTGGCTTTTTGGGGATTATAATCGAGTAGCTTCTTATTGCTGTCGTAGGCCCAAGAGGCTGGTGGAAGTACGCCTATCGCCTCTATTGCGGTGTTTTGATACACAGCACGTAAGATATTTTGTTTATCCACCGCATGGGCGAGCGCGCGGCGAACTCGAACATCATTTAATGGCGCTTTTTGAGTGTTAAATGCCCAAAATGCTACGTTAAGGCCGGGTTGTGATTCGATATTGAGCTGTTCATGTTGCTTAATAACGGGAAGTTCCCCTGCTTTTGGCAGGGCTGAAACACTGCAGTCACCCGCGATTAACTTTGCTAATCTCACGGTGCTTTTTGGGGTGATATCATAGACCAACATCTCGACATTGGCGGGTTCTCCCCAAAAATCTGGATTACGGCGATAGCGAATATATTCGTTTTTGGCGTAATGCACTAAAGTAAAAGGCCCTGTACCAATGGCAAAATGGTCAACATTTTCCGGGTGACCTAGTGCAAGTTGTTGTTCGGCGTACTCACTGGAGAGAATAACGGCAAAGTCAGTCGCTAAATTCGATAAAAATGAAGCATCCTTACGGGCTAAGCGAAAGATGACTTCATAGTCATTGATTTTTTCAACACTTTTAACTTGTTCAGAAAAACCAATACTTTGAAAAAAGGGATAACCAGTGCGTGACACACCATGGTAAGGGTGATGCTTATCGATAATTCGATTGAAGGAAAACAGTACGTCGTCGGCGTTAAATGAGCGACTTGGCGTAAAACGGGAAGAATGCTGAAACTTAACATCCTCCCTGAGCGTAAAACGATAACTAAGACCATCATCACTTTCAGCCCAACTGGTTGCCAAGGCCGGAACCAACTGACCAGAGAGCGCCTCATAGTCTACTAAGCGGCTATAAATCAGGTGTGAAGTGGCGTCGATCGTAGTGCCTGAGGTCACCAACTGCGGATTAAAAGACTCGGGATTCCCTTCGGAACAATAGACCAAACCAGAAGGAAGTCGTTGGGGGCCACATGCAACCAACAACCCACTCATGCAGAATACCGAAGTTGCTAGGCACAGGCGTCTAATTAGCACACTCATTTATAAATCATTATTTTATCGACTATGAACGACTATTTTAGCAGTGCATCTCGCCCATGGGCAATCAGCTTATGCTTTATCGAGCAAATTGTATTTTTTTAGAATGCCACGTAGCTGATGATAACTTAACCCCAAGATTTCAGCGGTCTTCTTTTGATTATATTGGCTTGCCGATAAGGCTTGCTGAATAAGCTCCATCTCATAACGCTCGGTTTGTTCTTTAAAGTCTAATGGAAAACTAAAGTCATTTAACGGCGCTTCACTAGGTGCAGCGACATCTGTATCGGTTTGTGCGGTAATGGTGGGAGGACTTATGATGGTTGAGTGCGGTGTGGGCACCACCTGACGCTCAAGAGTGCGCACCCGAGTTGTCGGCCGGTACGGGGAGGCGAAAGGGTCGAGAATAATGTGCTCGATGGGACGATTTTCACCGCAATTACGGTAAACACTGCGCTCAACAACGTTTTTAAGTTCACGAATATTACCGGGCCAGTCATGACTCATGAGCTGCTCGATGGCATTTGCACTAAAGCCACTAAAGAGTTCGAGCTTGAGTTGCCGAGCCATTCCCACAGCAAAGTATTCGGCTAATGTCATGATATCTTCTGGACGACAACGTAGTGGCGGCAGTGTGATCACATCGAAGGCTAAACGATCGAGTAAGTCGGCCCGAAATTCACCGGCCTCGGCCAGTGAGGGTAAATCTTCGTTGGCGGCGCAGATAAGGCGCACATCCGCTTGAATGGTTTTACTGCCACCGACACGTTCAAATTCACCGTACTCGATAACTCGCAGTAGTTTTTCTTGAATCAATCCAGAGGTATTGGCTAACTCGTCAAGAAACAGTGTTCCACCATCAGCCCGTTCAAAACGGCCTTCGTGTTTACCTTTGGCACCAGTAAAGGCCCCAGATTCGTGGCCAAACAATTCACTTTCAAGCAAGTTTTCGCTCAAAGATGAACAATTTAGCTTAATAAAATTTTGATCCCAGCGCTTAGACAGATAATGTAGGCGTTCGGCAATCAGCTCTTTACCTGTGCCTCGTTCACCAATGATCAGTACAGGTTTTGATAACGGAGCGATTTGTGAGACGTGCTCTAATACTTCAAGTAGGGCGTTTGATTGACCGATTAGATTGTCTTGCTGAAATTTATTATCCACGATATTTTTTAGTCTTTAACGCTAAATTTTGGTGAAAATCATAATAAGTGGCTTGCGTTGTAAAATAAAGGAAAAGTTAAGATTTTGTTTATCTAACTGAATTTAAACAATAAATAAAAGTTGGCACAGTTAGTGTATTACCTTAAGCGAGACCAACATCAATTTGAGGATAGCATTATGGGTATTTTCTCTCGTTTCGCCGATATCATTAACTCTAATATCAGCGCATTACTCGACAAAGCCGAAGACCCTGAAAAAATGGTTCGCCTGATCATCCAAGAAATGGAAGATACACTGGTAGAAGTGCGTTCAACCTCAGCTAAGGTATTGGCTGAAAAGAAAGAATTGCATCGCCGTATCAGCCGAGTCGAGGAGCAAGTTCAGGATTGGCAGGATAAAGCGGAACTGGCACTTTCAAAGGACCGCGAAGATTTAGCCAAAGCAGCTTTAGTTGAAAAACAAAAAGCGGCGGGTTTAGTGGATACTTTAAACCAAGAGTTGGCAGTGCTGGATGAGCATATCGCTCGTTTAAAAGACGAAGTGAGCCTGCTGCAGGAAAAACTGTTAGATGCAAAAGCGCGCCAAAAGACCATTATTTTGCGCACTCAAACTGCGTCATCACGTTTAGAAGTGAAAAAGCAGTTAGACTCAAGCAAAATTGATAATGCCATGCTTAAGTTTGAGCAATATGAGCGCCGTGTTGAAGGATTAGAAGCGCAGGTTGAATCCTACGATCTTGGCAGCAAAAAAACCTTAGCTGATGAGTTTGCGGCATTAGAAGCTGAAGATTCAGTCAATGCTGAGTTGGAAGCGCTCAAGGCAAAAGTGAAAGGCAAAGCTCCCACAAAGTCAAAAGAATAACATTTTAGAGGTGAGTTATGGATATGGACATACTAATGGCTCCGATTATCATCTTTATGATAGTGGTGGCGCCTATATGGTTAGTTCTTCATTATCGCAGTAAGCGACAAGTGAGCCAGGGACTCACTGAGGAAGAGTTTTCACAGCTGAATGACTTGATTGCGAAAGCCGATAAAATGGCTGCGCGTATCGAAACCTTAGAGGCGATTCTCGATTCTGAATCGCCTGAATGGAGGGGGAAACATGAGAGGATCTAATGGTCGAACTTTGTATCGTATTCCCCAGTCAGGTAAAATCGCCGGTGTGTGTGCAGGAATTGCTGAATACTTTGCGATTGAAACTTGGTTAGTACGCGTACTTGCAGTTTCTATCTTTCTATTAGGTGGTTCGGGTGTTGTCTTTATCATCTATGTGGCGTTGTGGGTGATACTCGATATCAAACCCCAAAATAGCTCTGTTAGGGATGACATTGAAGTGAAGAAGAAACCTTGGCAGTCGGGAGAGCCAGCTAAACAGGCGCTAAGCGATGTGAATCGTCAGTTTAGGAGCCTAGAGGTGAGATTGCAAAACCTTGAGCGCCATGTGACTTCTGATAATTTTGATTTAAAAAGACAAATCAATAGTTTGTAATCCCTCGAAAGGGCGGCCATGTCCGCCCTTGTTGTTTAATCTTTGGTTGATCCAGTGTCATCTCCCGTCGATTCCAGTATATAGTTATCTCATTCAACATTTAGGGAAATCCTTATGGGAATGCTTGATGTATCGATCCACAAAATCACGCAAAAGAGTCAATCCTTCCTCCATCGAACAGCCGATAGGCATTTGCGACTTGCGGTAACAGGGTTATCGGGGGCAGGAAAAACGGCCTTTATTACAGGGTTAGTCAATCAATTACTCAATAGCGGTGCAGCATCATCTGCATCGCATTCTCGCCAACATGGTTTGCCTCTTTGGCAGGTGAGCCGTGAACAACGTTTGCTTGGGGTTAAGCGAGCGATGCAGCCGGACCTTGAAATCGCGAGTTTTGATTATCAGAGTGCTATGTCAGCGCTGACTTCAAATCCTCCTACTTGGCCTGAATCGACTCGCACCATTTCAGAGTTGCGTTTAGCTATTAAATATCGGCCGCAAAAGGGATTACTCGCCAAGTTTGCCGATACCGCAACGCTGTATCTAGATATTGTTGATTACCCCGGTGAGTGGCTTTTAGATTTACCTATGCTGCGCCAAAACTATATTGAGTGGTGTACTGCCCAGCAGCAACGGCTTGCGGTTTTGAAGAGTTCACCGTTATACGCTGGTTTTGAAACATCGTTAAATGCACTCAATTTAGCGGCGATGGCCGATGAAGCGGAACTGAAACGGCTTGCCGATCAATATCAGCAGTTATTACAGGATTTAGTGCATGTGCAGGGGTATTACCAAGCGCAACCGGGGCGTATGTTATTACCCGGTGAGTGGCAAGGTGCACCGCTGCTGGCGTTTTTCCCGCTGTTATCTGTGACTGATGCTCAGTGGAGCAACCTTAAACAAAGTGAGAAGCACAGCGCTTTTCATGTGCTGGAAAAGCGCTATCAAGAGTATGTCGCTAAGGTTGTTAAACCTTTTTATAAACAACATTTCGCAGGGTTTGATCGTCAGGTGGTGCTCGTTGATTGCTTCAGTGCGTTAAATCGTGGCAAATCACAATTTGAAGATATGGGCGCGGCGCTAAATGCCATTATGGAGAGTTTTCAATACGGACAATCCAGTTATTTACGTCGGCTTTTTGCGCCGCGGATTGACCGTTTGCTCTTTGCCGCCAGTAAGGTTGACCATGTCACGCGGGATCAACAAAGTCATGTGTTGTCGCTGTTAACGGATATGCTCAAGCACAGTCAGCACTTTGCTGGTTTTGATGGTTGTAAAGTTGAGACTATGGCCATTAGTGCGATTAAGGCCACGCGCCACGGCATGGTGACTACTCAAGATGGGGATGTGGAAGTCGTGCAGGGCACCGGATTGAATGGCCAAGCCCTGACCTTGTTTCCTGGTGAAGTGCCTACTCGCTTACCCGAGTCTACTTTCTGGCGTGAGCAAGGCTTTAACTTTATTGGTTTTGCACCGCCGGATAACCGCAGTCTCGATCCATCTTCGGTGCATTTTGACCATATCCGTCTTGATCACCTTCTGCAGTATCTTGTAGGGGATAAACTGGAATGAGAGTAGATCCGTTAACACATTCAACTGAGCCGCAAGAAAATGAGGTTGAGCAGTCTGTAGCCGCGGCGTCGCTTGCAGCTCAACGGCTTAAAAAGCAGCGAGTATTTGATGCTGAACAGGTCAAACTACAGTCTGCAACAGATGAGTTAAAAAGTGCGCAAATGTTTGCGCCACAAACCCCGATAAAGGCGATTGATGACGTTGTTGAAGAGACGTTAGCAGCTCAACCGCAGGTGTTAGAGGTGGCATCGATACGCCCTAAATTACATCAATCTCGCCGCTGGTCTTGGTTGGCACGCTTATCACTAATGGCATTAATACTACTCACGCTAGTGCAAACAGGCCTTGGTTTGCGGGATGCTTGGGTTGCCAGTCCTTGGCTATTTAGTTTTTATGGTGTGGTGCTTGGTTTAGTCGGGAGCTGGGCTATAGTCGGTGCCGTTAGCGAGTATCGAAAATTAAAACGCTTAAAACAGGTTGCCGATACCCAGGATACAGGTGCAAGGCTTGCCCTGAGTATGCAAATGGGTGAGGCCGATAGCTTTATCGATAATATTGTACGGCATTACCCCGATAGCCAAGGATTACAACGGCTGCGTCACTCGTTAAAAGATGAACATAACGATGCCGAAAAAGTGCTGTTATTTGAGGACTTAGTCCTAACGGAGCGAGATGAACTCGCCAAAAAAGTCGTGCGTCGATATGCGGCTGAATCAGCAGTGTTATTGGCTGCTAGCCCGCTTGCGGCATTGGATATGGCGATCATTCTTTGGCGTAATCAGCGAATGCTGCGTGATGTTGCCGCTTGTTATGGTATTGAATTGGGTTACTGGAGCCGGATTAAACTCATTCGCA
The DNA here is from genome assembly GCF_016859145.1 of Shewanella sp. LZH-2. Classification (NCBI taxonomy): domain Bacteria; kingdom Pseudomonadati; phylum Pseudomonadota; class Gammaproteobacteria; order Alteromonadales; family Shewanellaceae; genus Shewanella; species Shewanella sp. LZH-2. The sequence goes on along the minus strand of NZ_CP069350.1, from coordinate 2,830,034 downwards.
GCATAGTGATTAACATTATTTATGCGGGCACCAGTGAGTTAGTCACGGACTTAGGAACTCAATTGCTATCGGTCGAGATGACCGGTAAATTATCCGCGCGGCTTGCCCAAGGATTAGGGGGCGGTTTGTTAACGGCGCGCCTAGGATATCAGGCCATGGCACTGTGTCGGCCAATCGGTTTTAGGGAAGAGCAGCGCCCCAAATTATCGAAAGTTCATCAAGATTTGTTGATTGAGCTTAAGCAGTTTGCTGGTAAGTTATTGACCAAAGATGGGCGTGATGCGCTTAAGAGCCAATTAGAGGCTGCTGAGCTAAAAAACAGCTCAACGGCAAAAGACAAATAACATAGCCGAATGCACAAAACCGCGAGTGCACTTTAGGCTAAATGCTAATGCGCTAATGACTCTGTCATTAGCGCATTTTTTATCGCCGATGTTCTGCCCTAAACGCTGAATGTAACAACTTAGTTACAGTGGTTCTGTTGCTATTTTCACCGTTGCACTGGTTTCAACTGTTCAGCAGGGTATGTTAGTGCTTATTCGATAGGGCTAATGTTTTATTAACTTATCTATATGGACTAAAAACACAAGCAAATCATCATTCCTCGAACAATCAATCAAGAATCGAATGATGTAATGGCATAACAAGGAGTAAGCAATGCAAGATGAATCGAGCAAGATGTGGAAAGCGGCGACCCAAGCCATCCATGCAGGACATGAGCGAGAGGCCTTCGGTTCGTTAGTCACACCACTTTATCAAACTGCAACTTTTGTATTCGAATCGGCGCAGCAAGGTGGCGAGCGTTTCGCAGGCAACGAGCCTGGATATATTTATACCCGTCTTGGTAATCCAACTGTGGCCGAACTTGAGCGTAAAATGGCGATTTTAGAAGGGGCTGAAGCGGCGGCGGCAACGGCGTCTGGTATGGGGGCGGTGTCGGCGGCATTGCTCGCTAATTTGCAGATGGGTGATCATTTAGTGGCTTCTAATGCGGTATATGGTTGCACTTTTGCACTTATGACTAGCCAATTTGCCCGTTTTGGCATCGAAGTCACCTTAGTCGACTTTACCGATTTAGTGGCAATTGAGCGGGCAATCAAACCGAACACTCGGGTGATTTTTTGTGAAACGCCGGTCAATCCTCATCTACAGGTGTTTGATCTTAGAGCTATCGCCGATATTGCGAAGCGGCATCAATTAGTTAGCATTGTCGATAATACTTTTATGACGCCGTTACTGCAGCAACCGATTGCACTAGGCATTGATTTAGTGGTTCACAGCGCGACTAAATACTTAAATGGTCACGGTGATGTGATTGCGGGCATCGTCTGTGGCAGCGAAGAGCAACTTCACAGAGTGAAGTATGAAATCCTAAAGGATATCGGTGCAGTGATCTCACCCCATGATGCTTGGCTTATCCTACGAGGCCTTAAAACCCTCGATGTGCGCTTACAGCGCCATTGCGAGAGTGCCCAGCGGGTTGCTGAGTTTTTAGAGCAACACGCTGCCGTGACGCGAGTGTACTATCCAGGGCTTAAATCCCATTCGGGTCATCAATTTATTGGTCAGCAGATGCAGCGAGCAGGAGGGGTGATCGCCTTTGAATTAGCTGCGGATTTTACTCAGGCTATGGCGTTTGTTGGCAAGCTTAAATTATTTTCAATTGCGGTTAGTTTGGGCGATGCGGAATCCCTTATTCAGCATCCGGCTTCAATGACCCATTCTCCTTATTCCCCAGAAGCGCGGGCAGCTGCGGGCATTGGGGATAATCTGCTGAGAATTTCTGTCGGTTTGGAGGATTGCGACGATATTATTGCTGATTTAAGCCAGGCATTAGCAACGATTGTTTAGCTGGTTATGGATAATTTTTATAACAAGGATGCATTAACCGCATCCTTTTTCTTCATTGTTATCTGTAAATTCATTGATCTAAAGTTACACATTTAAGCCAGAGGTAATATTTGTACTTAGGCGTTTGGAAATTCATAAAAGCTTCGTCTATGTTTGATTGGAGGCCACGGAAGTTGGACGAAAGGCCGAATATCAAGGAGAGAGAGGAAGCATTATGAAACTAAAACCTAGTTTACCTGCGATGGTATCTGCTATTGCATTTTCTGCCCTGTTAACCTTGCCAGTAATGGCAGCTGATCCGGTAAAAGAAGCGAGTAAGGTGCAAAACCAAGCGAAAACTGAGGCCAAAAATATGGCAAGCGATGCTAAACAAGCATTGCCAGACGCAGCTCAAGTCAACATTAATACCGCTTCAACTGAACAATTACAACTGCTAAAGGGGATTGGTGCCGCTAAAGCGCAGGCAATCATCGATTATCGCACTCAAAATGGGCAATTTAAGACTATTGATGAGTTAGCAAATGTCTCAGGGATCGGTGCTAAGCTGATTGAGCAAAATCGTCATATGATTAAGCTGTAACGCCTTGGCATTGTCTTGAGTCATTTGCGTTAGCTTGACGTCTTTTAGCGAATAAAAAGCCTGCTTTGCAGGCTTTTATCATTTTCAATACTTAGGTTTGCCTATAGATTGTCCAGTTAAACCGGATATTTATCAAACGGGCGGATTAGCACTTGATCCCATAGAGGCCATAGGGGATAATCCGCGTCGTTCGGTGATGATCCTTTTGGTGAACCACTTGAAGTTATGGTGACCCTAGGGTCCCCCCGCAATGATAACTTGTGAACTCGGCCAGGCCCGGAAGGGAGCAACCGCAGCAAGCGACTCGTGTGCCGGGGTGTCGGCTCTAGGGGAACCTCCAAATCTCCCCATCATTTTCCTATCTTCTTTATCTTTAACTCACCGATTAGCAATAACTGCTCAGCTTAGCATTTAGCAACACTGCCGAATTTACTCGTAAAACCTTGTTGCAAATCGATGTCGCGATGCCCTATACCGTATGACTTAGCTGTTGGCTTCTTCCTGCTGCATTCTTTTTTGTAAATTCTGTTTTAAAAAGGCTCGCGATTTTTCGAGTGCAGCCTGTATTTCGCGTTTAAGTTCCTGCAATTCATCATAATCTTCAAAGAAATAAGTGTCGACTAAATGGCGGATATAACGCACGGGCAGTTGATTGAGTGTCACACAGCAGAGATCGGCTAAATAATCCTCCGGCAATTCATCCATCAGGCCTTCATCGGATAACATTTCCATTAAGAGAACTTCGTAATAGTTGCGGATTTCGAGTTGCATCGCTGTGCTCCATGATGATTTTTATTGAGTTTGCTACCACAAATGGTTGGCTGCAATAAAAAGTTGGCTATGTCTTTGGCTTAATTGTAGTTCGTCTCGGCTGTAGCCGCCGCCAATTACCGCAGCAACAGGAATATTTGCCGCTTTTGCCATGGAGAGCACAGTAACATCACGTTGATAGAGCCCTTCTTGGCTGATCTGTAAATGGCCTAAATCATCGTCCTGATGAATATCAACACCAGCGTCATACAGGATTAAATCTGGTTGATGGAGCCGAATAAGCAGCTCGAGAGTCTGTTCGACGGTTTCCTGATAGGCGCTATCATCAGCACCTTTCGTTAGTTCAATATCATAGTGTGACTGTTGTTTACGGCTGGGGAAATTCTCTTTGCAGTGGATGGAACAACTGATAATGCCTTGATGCCTATGGCTGAGGGTAGCAGTGCCGTCTCCTTGGTGCACGTCACAATCAAAAATCAATACCTTATGCCGTTGCTGCTCGGCGATAAGTTTGCGGGCGGCGATAATCAAGTCATTGAAAATACAGTAACCACTGCCAAAGTCATAATGAGCATGGTGATAGCCACCGGTTAAGTGAAGGGCGATACCCGTTTGTAGTGCCAAGCTTGCGGTTAAACTCGTTCCTGACACTGAATGCAAGGTTCGCTCGACCAAGGCTTGACTCCATGGAAAGCCGATGCGTCTTAAGGCCGTGTTGGCTAAGGTACCTTGAATAAATTGTTCGACATAATCTTGCTGATGCACCTGCATTACATCTTCAGCCGTCATCGGCGATGGAGTATGAAATTGATCCGCAACAGCCAGTTGATTATCGAGCAGATACTGATAAAGACGTGCGTATTTGGTTGTGGGAAAGCGGTGATGGGCGGGTAACGCCAGCTTGGAGTAGCTGGCGTGATAAACCAATGGGATCATCTGGATTAGAGTTGTGAAATAGCCCAGCTCATAAACTCTTTACGTGTTTTCTCATCGGCTTGTAACCACCAGTATTGCAACATCTGCTGTGGATTTGCGCCAGCCGCTTTAGAAGTATCAACCGGAGCGGTTAATGAGGTTGCCTTAACTGCTGCCTGCGCCGAAGTGGGTGCTGGCGCGGCAACCACCGCTGCTGTGCCTGCTGCGCCTGTTACTGCGGCTGCTGTGCCTGACACATCTACTGCTTGGTTACCGCTAAAGAGACGAGAGACAAAGCCTTCTTCTTCAATATCGGTGTTTGCCACTTGGTAATTAACCTGACCTTTGTCGGAGCGGGTTAACACGACTTGGGGATTTTGGGCAAACACTTTAGGCTTTTTAACGACTTTGCCTTCAGCGGCTTGTAAATAGTATTGATGATCGCCATCAACCTCTAAGGTCACAATAAAAGGAGATGACTTAACAAAGGTTTGGCTGTCACTAAAATCGTCTTCCACCATTTCGTGGTAGCGAATGGCGATTTTGTGGGTGCCGGGCGCCAATTCTAAACTGCTTTTATGGTTGAATACGCTGGACTCGACTTTTTTGCCATCGAGGGCAAGGTATTCGAAGGACATAGGGATATTCAGATCTGCGGCAAAGGCTGAGGCAGAGCCGAGTAGCATTAGCAGGCTGCTGATTGGCAAAAGTGATTTCATTGTTGCTCCTTAACGATTATGGCTCTGATGCGGACGTTCGAATGCTTGAATGCGATTTTCGATATAACTGATGGCTTGCCTGCATTTTCCCAAACGACGATGCATCAAAAGGATGTCATTTTGCAAACGGATTTTGTCAGCACTATGACAGTTTTCAAGTTTTGACTCCATTTCTGCAATTTTTTGTTCAAATTTTTTCGCCCAATTCAGATGCTTATTCAGTTCAGCATAGATTTCGTGGCTATTTTGTAACACATTGCTGGCGATCCAAGCAAACCCGCTGGCTTGATGCGATTGGTTTTGTTGTTGGGCAAAACGTGCGCGCTTACTGGCACGTTGTTGATTTTTAGACTTTATATCGATTGAGGTTGTCAGTAGCGCCCGTTTAACCGCAGTAAAACGGTCTTGAATACGTTCACAGCTTAAGGCGATGGTTTGCGGCGCGAGTTTTAGGGCGATTTGCTTCTCTAACTGACCGATGCTACTTCGAATTTGTTCAATGCAGGGCATCAACTGGGCGCCATTTTGAATAAACAGCGATTGATTAAAGCGTTCAATATCTAGTAGGAGTTTGCGTTGGCTCGGCGCAAGATGACTGTCGTGTTGCAGTACTTCTTGCTCTAATGTTTTTAGCTGATTTTTCAACGTGCTGATTAGCTGCGAAGTGTTCAAAACCATGCGCTCCACGCCAGATTAGCGGCAATTGACAGGACAATTAATATAAACAAAGGCCGAATAAAAGGCATACCAAATTTTATCGCACAGCGAGCGCCGATAAAGGAGCCGAGCATCATACATAACCCCATCCACAGGCCAATTTGCCAATGGACTTGCCCAAGAAAGCCAAAGATCGCCAGCGCCGTCAAATTGCTGGTAAAAGTCATGGCTCTAGCGAGCGCGCAACTATGCAAAAGAGGTAATTTATATAATGAACCTGAACTTACTGTCCAAAAGGCGCCAATGCCGGGGCCTGCAAAACCATCGTAGATGCCTAGTAATAAACCTTGCAGGCTTTGCTTGAGCTTGGATTGGGCTTTTGTCGGCGTCTGACAATCGGTATCCGAGATGGCATTAGGGCTCAGCAAGCTGTAAATTGCAATGCCAATAATGAGCAGTGGTAAGGCTTTTTCAAGCCACTGCGCGTTTAACAAATAAACTAATACACTGCCAAAAACCGCACCAATAAAGGTGGCGATAAACGCCATATACCAAAAACTGGGTTTCAGCAGATGCTGGCGATAATAGGTCCAAGCCGCCATCGAGGATCCAAAACTGGCGGCAAATTTATTGGTACCTAAGGCGGTATGGGGCGGGATCCCTAGGGTGAGCAGGGCAGGAATGGAGAGCAGGCCGCCACCACCGACCACGGCATCGATAAAACCTGCAATTAAGCCAATGACAGCCAACAGGGCCCAGTTACTGGGCTCGAGTAACAACTCCAAATCTTAATCCTACTCAATGACTCGTCTAAAAGGTGGGAGTGCGTCTAGCAAGGATTTGCCGTAACGCTTCGTCACTAACCGTCTATCTAGGATAGTGACTCGACCATAATCTTGCTCTTTACGCAGTAATCTACCACAACTTTGGATAAGCTTTCGCGATGCATCAGGAATGGTGAGCTGCAGAAACGGATTTCCACCCTTTATTTTCACATATTCAGCATGGGCTTGCTCAACGGGTGAGGTTGGCACAGCAAAGGGTAGCTTAGTGACGATGAGGTTGGTGAGGTAATCTCCTGGTAAGTCCAAGCCTTCAGAAAAACTGCCTGTGCCAAATAATATGCTTGGCTCACCTTTGTCACATTTAGCTTTGTGGGTCTCAAGCAATTGTTGGCGTGGTGCATTACCTTGGATCAGAATTTCCTGCGTGAGCTTGCCCTCGAGCAATTCGGCCACTTTTTCCATTTGCCAGTAAGAGGCAAACAGCACTAAGGTAGCCATTTCGCCTTCAATTAGCTCGATAATTTGTTCGGCAAGTTCAGCAGTATAGGCATCATCCGTCGGCTCGGTTTTCATCTTAGGTAAGTAGAGCGTGGCATTATTCGGATAATCGAAAGGGGATTGCAGGGCAAGATAACGGCTGCCGTCCTTTAATGATAACCCTACCTGATGGGCAAAATGGTCAAAGTTATTCAGCGCCCGCAGCGTAGCGCTACATAGCACGACGCCAGCTGCCTTTTGCCACAGCATCGATTCGAGCATAAAACCGACTTCAATTGGTGAGGCGCTAAACAGATAATCGACCTGTTTGCCTGTAATTAACTCGATCCAACGGGCCATTGGGGCACCTTTAGTGGAATCTTCCTTGGCCATCATTTTCCAGAGCTTTTGCAGGTTCTCGAGTCGCTGCAACATAAAGCCCATTTCGGCCTGTAGCGCTTCAGCCTGGTGCTTAGGAATATCGCCATCTTTTATCGCCTCGGCCAGCAATAACTGCATCTTGTTAAATTGCTTGAGAGCAAGATTGGAAGTGGTTGCGAGATTCTCGGCAGGGATTTTTAACGCATCGGGTAATTTGCCGTGTTCGAACCGATAGCGACTCTCTGGATTGGCAAACTGCTTGGTCTGGGTATCACAATAGTGGGCGACTTGATTGAGCTGAGCGATTAAGTCGCCAATATGATCCTGCATCGCCTGTGCTGGGGCGATGATATTGTTGCTCTTTATCTGATTTTGTAACTTGGCGCTGGTCTTACCGACTTTTTCAAGCCAGTCGGCGGCGCCTCTAAGCGTTGCCTGTGCGCTAGAAAAGTCCCGTGCGACAATTGGTAAGTGGTGGGCTTCGTCTATGACGTAAAATACCTCTTCGGGATCGGGTAAAATCACCCCGCCGCCTAGCTCTAAGTCGGCAAAAAGTAAGCTGTGGTTGGCGATCAGTACATCCCAAGTATCCACATCCTCACGGGCCTTGTGAAACGGGCAATTACGATGGCTGGCGAGTTGCCGATGACAACTGTGTTTATCGCAGGCGATTTGTTGCCAGAGATGGTCCGGTATCGGTGTCGATAGCGTATCTATTTCACCGTTCCAGCGGCCTTCATTAAAGTCGCTGAGCAGCTCTTGCAGCATGGCAATTTGGCTGTTATCTGGCTTTGTTTGCCACATGGCCATTTGGGTACTGTTATCATCGCCGATCAGCATGGCAAGTTTGGATAAACAGACATACCGCTGGCGCCCTTTAACCAGACCAAAGCGAAAGTTTAGCCCTGATTGTTCGAGAAAAAACGGTAAGTCTTTGTGCAGCAACTGCTCCTGCAGCGCAACGGTTGCCGTGGCAATACAGACTTTTTTCTTACTCGCAAGCGCAAGCGGTATCGTGCCCAAAATATAAGACAATGATTTACCAATCCCCGTACCCGCTTCGACCACTATGATGCGTCTATCTTTGTCATAGTCGCCAGCCAAGGTCTTAGAGATTTCTGCCACCATAAAATTTTGCTCGCGGCGTGGCCTAAAATTAGGCAAAGCGGCGGCAATATCTTTATAGATAGCGCGGATCTGGTTTTTTACGTTGTCAGGTAACATGCGGCACTACTTTATCGAATTAATGCTGTACATAATAACAGTGATTGCATAGCCTAAGAAACTTTTCTGCCATTTTATGGCAATTTTATTCTGTGTCCCGAGAATCAATAAACAGCGAGAGCCTTAGAGTGAAACCGCAGTCGAATCCCCCCGAGAGTCTTGCACATGACACGGCTGCGCCCGTGAGTGTACAGGGACGCGTCCTGACGCGCCATGCTATTACATGCGGTTCAACGCTTGTGTTGCAGTATTATCTCGCCACTGTTTCTGGCCCAGTGCTGGTGGAGTTACCTGGCTCTGAGTACATTTGTTTTTGCCATCAAAGCGATATGGCTGCATTACAGTTACAAACGCCGGGGCTGGCGCTACGCTTTGTGCCGCTTATGCTTAAAAGTTTTAAAAGACAAGCCGTGGCGGCGATTTATGCCCAGTCGAGCAGTGTGTTTCGTCACTTACAGCGGATAGCGACGGATGCTGGTATTCCCTTATTTGAGGCGGATATCCGTCCCGAGCAGCGTTTTTTAATCGAACGTTTTGTCGCGCTCGATGTGGCATTTTTAGGGCATCAAGTAAGCAATGTGGGTTTACAAGACCGCTTGCCCGTCTTTAGCGCCATACGGGCCAAAGCCGTTGCACCGCAGCCGGAAATAAAATTGCGTTCAATCTCCCTCGATTTTGAATGCAGTTTTGACGGATTACTCTATTCCGTGGCCCTTTATGGACGCGATGCGCAATCTCAGCCCTATGAAAAAGTCATTATGGTGGGCGAGGCGCAGCCTGATGCTGCAATTTACATCGAATGGGTGAACGATGAAGCGGCGCTTATCCATCGTCTCATCGCTTGGTTTACTGAGTTTGATCCCGATGTGATCATTGGTTGGTCGGTGGTGACCTTTGATTTGGCCTTGTTATATCGGCGTGCGTTACTGCACCGGATCCCGCTGCGTATCGGTCGAGGTAGTGCGCTTCTCGAGTGGAAGGTCGAGAATAAATTTCGGCCTGAAACCTTAAGTTTACCGGGGCGAGTGGTGCTCGATGGTATCGATTGGTTAAAGGCGGCCTTTTATCAATTCGAGCGCTTCTCCTTGGAATTTGTCGCCCAAGCGTTACTCGGTGAAGGCAAAGCGATTCATAATGTAGAAAATCGAGTCCAAGAGATTGATGCGCTATTTACCGAAAATAAGCAAGGGCTTGCTCACTATAATCTGACTGATAGTCGCTTAGTGTGGGATATTTTTGAGCATACTCAGTTGTGGGATTTTGCCCTCGCTCGCGCCGAGTTAACGGGATTAGAACTGGGGCGGGTAGGCGCCTCGGTCGCCGCATTCAATCATTTGTATCTACCGCATTTACATAGAGCGGGTTTCGTTGCGCCCGCAGAGCCTGCAAGTCAAGGTATTGAAAGCCCTGGCGGTTATGTAATGGATTCAGTCCCTGGTTTTTATCAGCATATTTTAGTGTTTGACTTTAAAAGTCTTTATCCATCGATAATTCGTACTTTTTTGATCGATCCGAAAGGGCTCATTGAAGGTCTGGATAACGAGGAACATATTTTGGACGAGTCTGAAATCGTTCCCGGTTTTTTAGGGGCTCGTTTTAGTCGGCATCAACCGATCCTGCCAAAACTCATCCAAAATCTCTCAGAACAACGCGAAAAAGCCAAGCGGGAGGCAAATGCGCCTTTATCGCAAGCAATTAAAATCATTATGAATTCGCTCTATGGGGTTTTAGGCTCTCAAGGCTGCGTGTTCCATGATGCGAAACTGGCAAGCTCCATCACCATGCGCGGTCATCAAATAATGAAACAGACTCGCGCTTGGATAGAGGAAATGGGTTATCAAGTTATTTATGGGGACACGGATTCCACCTTTGTCTATTTGGGCTCTGATCCTGATCTCAGTGATATTAATGCCTTAGGTAAGCAGATTGCCGCGCAAATCAATCAACAATGGCAGAGTAAAATCGTAAAGGAGTTTCAGCTAGAAAGCTTCCTTGAGCTACAGTTTGAGCGCCATTACGAACAGTTTTTTATGCCGACCTTGAGGGGATCGGAGGAGGGTAGTAAGAAGCGTTATGTCGGTGCTTGGCGCAATAGGAATGGAGGGCTGGAAATCACTTTTAAGGGGATGGAGCAGGTGCGAAGTGATTGGAGCCCCTTAGCGCGTAAGGTTCAAGCTGAACTTTATGAGCGAATGTTCAATCAGCGAGATATCAGCGGTTATCTCGCTGGTGTCATAAGCGAACTGCAGACAGGAAAGCGGGATGCTGAATTAGTGTTTAGTAAACGAATGCGCCGAAATCTTGAAGAGTACACCGCAAAATCTTCCCCCCATGTCAAAGTCGCACGTCAGCTATGTGAGTTAACAGGAAAGGTATCCTATGGCAAGAGAGGAGCTCAGATTGATTATGTCATCACTGTAAATGGTCCTGAACCTGTTTCACATAGATCGTCTATAATTGATTATCAATACTACATTGATAAGCAAATTAGTCCCATTGCAGAGCCTATTTTTTCAATAATGAAATTGAATTACACAGACATTGTCTCTAAACAGCTGCTGTTAATTTAATGTTTATGTTGTTTTATTTGTGTTTGCTTAACGGGTATTTATAGTGTTTTAACCTGTTTTACAGCGGTTAATCAGTCAGTTTTTGTGATATTTATCTACAGAATACTTAGGTTTCCCTTGGTGTGTTTATTGAAAGTTTGCTACTCTCAGTGGGAAATTGTAAGGAAATATAACAACGGAATGACGTTGATAAAACATAAACGAAAAGGTTAAGCACCAAATGAACAAAACGATAGTCGCCACTGCGTTAGCAGCACTCTTTCTTGCGCCAACTGTATCTGCAATCGAAATCTACAAAGATGACAAAAATGCAGTCGAGATAGGGGGGTTTATTGATGTGCGTGTAATCAACACTCAAGGTGAAACTGAGGTTGTAAATGGTGCTTCTCGAATTAATTTTGGTTTCAGCCGTGAGTTAACCCATGGCTGGAATGCGTTTGCTAAGTTGGAATGGGGCGTTAACCCCGTTGGCAACAGTGATATTGTTTATAGTAACCGCTTTGAATCTGTGCAGGATGAGTTTTTTTATAACCGTTTAGGTTATGCCGGTCTTAGCCACGATAAATACGGTACACTCACTATTGGTAAACAATGGGGTGCTTGGTACGATGTCGTTTATGGCACTAACTATGGTTTTGTATGGGATGGCAATACTGCAGGAGTTTACACCTTTAATAAAGACGACGGAGCTGTTAACGGTGTAGGTCGTGGTGATAAAACGGTGCAATACCGTAACACGTTTGGTGAAGTGAGTATTGCAGCGCAAGTACAGCTAAAAAACAGCAGTTTTTATACTTGTGATTCTGTGCCTGACCAAGATGACTGCAAAAAGTTATGGGAGACTGGTGATAGATCTGCCCAGCAAGTTGATTATGACGAAACCTATGGTTTTGCGGTAACTTATAAAGCAACTGACAAATTGACTTTAACCGCTGGTGCTAACCGTGGTGAATTTGACGTTAGCTTTGGGAATGGCGAATCAACTACCGCTGTCGATCTTATCTACGGTGCGGGCATTATGTGGGGTGATTTTGATGCTAATGGTTGGTATGCCGCTGCAAACATCAATAAGCAAGAAAACCACGACACCGATAATTTAGGGCGTTTGATTAAAGAAGCTGTTGGAGCTGAAACGTTACTGTCATACAAATTTGATAATGGTTTACGTTATTTCGTATCCTATAACGTGCTAGATGCTGGTAAAGATTATGTTATTCAGCCAAATTTACCCATTTATGAAAATGATGTGTTTAAACGACAATTTGTTGTTGCAGGTATGCACTATCTGATGGATGCCAATACGGTTATCTACTTGGAAGGTCGTAAAGATTTCAGCGATTTTACTGGTGTGGATGAAGCCGCGATGGCATTGTCAGAAGATGATGGCATCGCTATTGGTATTCGCTACACTCTTTAAAATCATAACATCGCCTTAAACGGCTTTAGTTTAACAAAAACGCCAGTCAGTAATGACCGGCGTTTTTTGCTTTTAGATTTCAAAGCATACGATTCTCGCTTTCAAAATGAGCATATTGTCATCAGCTGGTTTTATTTGTTTATTTTTTGTTGATTAAAGGTTTTATATGTGATTTTATTGTTTCTGCCGAGTACAGCGTGTTTTCGACGTACTTTTGTTTGAAACTGCTTATTAAATAAGCGGATTATAATAAAGACATAATATGTCCAGGGAGATAGACAATGCATAAGAATAACTTATTAGCCAAATCTGTGCGTTTTGCATTGATTGGTGGTGTGGCTGCAACCGCGCTAAACGTGCCATTAGTAATGGCTGCTGATGAAGCTGGTGCTGATAAAAAAGTAGAACGTATTGAAGTTACTGGTTCACGTATCAAGCGTACTGATATGGAAGCGGCAAGTCCTGTTCTTGTGATGAATAGAGATGAGCTTGAAGCTACTGGTATGATCAGTATTGGTGATATCCTGCAAACGATCCCAGCTGCTGGTTCAGCATTAAACACCGCTTTTAACAATGGTGGTGATGGTTCTACTAACATGGACCTGCGTAACCTTGGCGCACAACGTCTATTAGTATTAGTTAATGGTAAGCGCTGGATTTCATCTTTAGGTTCAACGGTTGACTTAAACACCATTCCTACATCAACAATTGAGCGCATTGAAGTATTAAAAGATGGTGCTTCAGCGGTTTACGGTTCTGACGCTATTGCTGGTGTTGTTAACATTATTACTCGCAAAAACTTTGAAGGTGTCGAAGTTTCTGTCTATGGCGGACAAAACGCTAAATATGACGATGGTCGTCAGTACACCGCTGATTTTACAGTTGGTTCAGTATCTGAAAAAGGTGGCTTATTATTCAACATGGCCCACGTGACTCAGCAACCTATTTGGGCTGGTGACCGTGATATTTCTGATACTGGTTACAGTTCTACTGCGGATAATACTCGTATTCGCGTTAAAGGCTCACAACTGAATCAAGCTAACCAAGATGCATTAGCTGCTATTGGTACACCAAACAGTTCGGGTGTTTATGACTATATGTCTAAAGAAGGTACTGGCGCTAATATTGGTATGAATCAATTCCGTCCACGTACTGGTAGCGATGTTTATAACTATGCGCCTGATAACTATCTATCAACACCACAAAATCGCAATTCTTTCTATGTTCAAGGTTTTTATGATATTTCAGACAACCTAAGAGTTGTTTCTGATTTTATGATGACCAATCGTAAGTCATCTCAAGAACTAGCACCAATGCCACTAACCTTAGGTGCCTCATTTGGTGCGGCTGCAAGTCGTGTGGATATTGGCGGGAATAATATCTATAACCCATTTGGCGAAACACTCTATGGTGATAGTGCTCGCGCTGTAGCTAATGGTAAACCTGTTGGCTACGTGCCATATGCGTTACAGCGCCGTATGATTGAAGCGGGTTCACGTCAATATAATCAAAACGATACAACCTACCGCGCTATGCTTGGTTTAGAAGGTAATATTGATGATAACTGGACTTGGACAGCAAGCTATATCTACGGCCAAAACAACCAAGATGTATTAACCACTGGTCTACTTAATTTAACTCGTATCAACCAAGCATTAGGCGATAATTGTAATGCAAGCAATGGTTGTGTTGCTTTAAACCTGTTTGGTGGTCCAGGTTCAGTAACTCAAGATATGGTTGATTATATTACTTTCGACAGTGTTAGCCGTTCAGGCTTAACGATGAAAGATTATACCTTTAACATTTCTGGTGATCTATTTGATTTACCCGCTGGCGCTGTTGGTTTAGCTTTCGGCCTTGAACGTCGTGAGGAAACTGGTTTTGATACGCCAGATCCTTTAACCGTAACAGGTGAGTCTTCTGGTAACCAACGCGATGCTACTTCTGGTGGTTTCCGTTTGGATGAAGCCTATGTTGAATTAGCAATTCCTGTTATCGAAAGCTTGTTAATTACGCCAGCTATTCGCGTGTCAGATCACGATGCTTATGGTAACAACACAACAGGTAAAGTGGGTGCTGAATTCCGCCCAATGGATGATATGTTGTTACGCGGTACATGGGCTCAAGGTTATCGCGCACCTTCTATTTCTGATTTATATGCAGGTAGTGCAGATTCTTACCCAACTTGGCAAGATCCTTGTAATAACCCTAAAGGTACACTCGATCTAACTAAATTCCCAGGATGTTCGTCTGTACCAGTTGGATATAATCAAGCAAATACGCAGATCCGTATTTCTCAAGTTTCATCGCCAGATTTAAAACCCGAAACGTCTGAGTCATACACATTTGGTACAGTGTATAACCCGTCTTGGTTAGAAGGGGCTGAACTTACCTTAGATTATTACAATATTAAAGTTGAAGATGCGATTGGTCGTTACGGACATACACGTATTGCTCGTGAGTGTGCTACCGGTTCTAATCCTGATTCATGTAATTATATTGACCGTGATAGCTTAGGTAACATTGTTGATTTACGTAACTTCCTGCAAAATGCTGGTACTTATGAAGTCGAAGGTATTGACTTCTTTACAGCGTATCGTTTCCCTGAAACATCATATGGTTCATTCAAAGCTTCATTAGATCTGGCTTATGTGCTAGGTAATAAATTCGATGGAGAGGACCGAGTTGGAATTCAGTACGGCGATGGTGGCTTCCCTGAGTTAAAAGGTAGTCTAAACATTGATTGGGCAATGGGTGATTGGGATGCACATTGGAAAACGCGTTATGTGGGACCAATGGATAACACATTGCATGTTGATGATGGCTATGTTGCTGCAGATGGTATAACTGAACGTTTTGATGCCTATATGGTTCATAACGTCTCTGTTGGTTATAATATTGATGGTTATAACACTAAAGTTTCTTTAGGTATCAACAACTTGTTTGCTAAAAAACCTCAGGCAGAAGGTATCGATAACAATTCAGCAGTATCTACAAATAACTTCTCTGTTACAGAGTATGATGTGAATATGGATCGCTTTATTTATTTACGTGCGACAACCAAGTTCTAATCATAAATCAACTTAGTTGTATGAGAGCCGAACACTGTAAAGTGTTCGGCTTTTTTATTACGAAAGATCCTTTGCAGTTATTAGTT
This sequence comes from Shewanella sp. LZH-2, assembly GCF_016859145.1. Classification (NCBI taxonomy): domain Bacteria; kingdom Pseudomonadati; phylum Pseudomonadota; class Gammaproteobacteria; order Alteromonadales; family Shewanellaceae; genus Shewanella; species Shewanella sp. LZH-2. The sequence goes on along the minus strand of NZ_CP069350.1, from coordinate 2,814,530 downwards.
GCTAATTGTATATGTACAGTTTTTTACGTCATCGATGATTCTCACTCGAACTACCAATGTGTTGAAATTTAGCTTGAATAGGTTGGGCGGCTTCTAGCGCATCTTATTGCATTAACAGATGTTAATGACGAATTTACGGCTCTCTTAATCAACCAAATTTTTGTGTTTGCTCAAAAAAACATCTTCTGTAAAAAAATTCATAACTAAGACTTCTTTACACTCGTTTTTACATGTTCTGAATGTTGACACAGGTCAACATTTTGTGAAATGATGCCAGCGGGTCTATGCCTGTAAGGGCATAGGAAAGGGAAGAAAAAACTAAGAATCACAAGAGAAAGATGAGCTTACGGTAAGCATTTACTAAAGTAAGTCTTGCTTAAAGTGATGTTGCTGGTAAGTTAACTTTTTTATTCACTTCAAATTGGTTGGGAACTATGTCCAAGGTAAGCAATAGAACAAAAATCGCTACTGCACTTGTTGGCGTGCTGGCATTAGCGAGCAGCAACTTAGTAGTTGCAGATCCTCTTACCGACGTGCAGAAAGCGGATAGTATGATCCATGCTGATGCTGCTGCGTCGCAAAAGAACGTTGATAAGTATTTCGATCAAGCACAAGACATGCTTTTTGAGTATGGTTCAGTTGCTGATGAGCGTGAGTCACTGAAGTCCTATAACGATTACGTTGCCAGCTTGGTTGCTGATCAACAAAAAACAATGGACGCAGTTCAAAATGACATTAATGGCGTAGATAAACTACGTCAGGGCGTTGTGCCTTTAATGTTTAAAATGGTTGAGTCTTTAGAACAATTCGTTCAATTAGACTTGCCATTCAACTCTGAAGTCCGTGCTAACCGTGTTAAAGAGTTAAAAACACTTTTAAACACAGCAGAAGTGACTTTAGCTGAAAAATACCGTTTGATCCTGGATGCGTACAGCATCGAGCGTGAGTATGGTAGTGCTGTTGCAGTTAACCAAGGTAAATTGACCTTAGATGGTAAAGAAGTATTAGTAGACTTCTTTAACTTGGGTCGTGTTGCTCTGTATGCACAAAGCTTAGATCAAAAGACTGGCTGGATGTACAACCCAGAAACTAAGGGTTGGGATAAGTTAGATGACAGCTATCTGCGTGAACTGACTAAAGGTATCCGCATTGCCCGTAAACAAGGCGCTCTAGATCTATTCGCATTACCAATTCCTGCTGCGGAGACTGCACAATAATGAAGAAGTTAATTACTACAGCTGTATTAGCTGCAAGTTTTTCTTTAACTGCTGGTATGGCTAGCGCTGCTGATGCACCTAAGACCATCGACCAATTATTGCAGCAAGTTAAAGTTGATCGCGCTGCTGAAGGCAAAGTTAACAGCAAGCGTGAGCAAGAGTTCCAAGCTGAGCGTGGCGATAAAGCGGCGTTGTTGAAGCGTGAAAAAGACGCTTTGGCGGCTGAAAAACAACGCGGTAAAGATTTAAACCAAGCCTTCTTAGATAATGAGCGCAAAATCGCCCAGTTAGAAGAAGATCTGAAAACTGCTCAAGGTGACTTGGGTGAGATGTTCGGTGTGGTTAAAGGTGAAGCGGGTGATTTCGCTGGTAAATTAGCGAGTTCAAACGTCAGTGCTCAATATCCTAATCGTGACAAATTTGTTGCTGATTTAGGTGCACGTAAGCAGTTACCAAAAATTGAAGAGTTAGAGCAATTCTGGCAAGAACAGTTATTCGAAATGGTACAAGCTGGTAAGGTTGTTAAATTCGAAGGTTCTGTGACAGCGATTGATGGTAGTGTAAAAAATACCACTATCCACCGTATCGGTGCTTATAACCTAACGGCTGATGGCAAATATGTTGTTTACAATCCTGAATTGGGGCTAATTCAAGAGTTATCACAACAGCCAGAAGGTTACCAAGTCAGTGCTGTTGGTAAATGGGAACAAACCGCTTCTGGTTCTGCACCATTCTACATCGACCCTGCTCGTGGTGTTCTGTTAAACATCTTCACTAACAAAGCAAGTATGGAAGACCGTATTGAATCTGGTGGTACAATCGGCTATATCATTATGATTTTGTTAGCGTTAGGTCTGTTGATCTCTATTGAACGTTTGGTGACCATGACTATCATCGGCGCCCGTGTGAACAGCCAACGTAAGAATGTTGATAAACCAGGTAACAACGCTCTTGGCCGTATCCTGAAAGTGTATCAAGAAAACAAAGACGTTGATGTTGAAACATTAGAGTTGAAACTTGATGAAGCGATTCTGAAAGAAACGCCTGCACTAGAATCTCGTATTTCAATCATTAAAGTACTGGCTGCTATCGCTCCTATGATGGGTCTATTGGGTACAGTAACCGGTATGATTGCAACATTCCAAAGTATCCAATTATTTGGTACTGGCGATCCAAAACTGATGGCCGGCGGTATTTCAATGGCGCTGGTAACGACGGTTCAAGGTCTGGTTGCGGCTCTGCCTCTAATGTTAATGCATGCTATTGTCGTTGCACGCAGCAAAGCTATTGTACAAGTTTTAGAAGAGCAAAGTGCGGGTATCATCGCAGCACATGCTGAGAAGAGGGCTGACTAATGATGATTCACCTGATGGACATATGGGATTCCGTCAGGGGCTTCATGGCCTCCGGAGGCGACGTCCTCTGGTTAGTTGCGTTTGTGCTGTTCTTAATGTGGGTATTGATGCTTGAACGTTACTGGTATCTTAATTGGATATCACCAAAGCAACATAAAGCAATCATAGCTGCATGGGATGCTAGAGAGGAAACTACCTCTTGGTATGCACACCGTATCCGTGAAGCTTGGCTGTCCCAAGCGAAGCAAGATTTGAATGCACGTATGCTGATCATTAAAACCTTAGTAGCGATTTGTCCTATGATAGGTTTATTAGGTACTGTTACCGGTATGATTTCAGTGTTCGATGTGATGGCAGTTCAGGGGACGAGTAATGCTCGTTTAATGGCGGCTGGTATTTCAATGGCAACAATGCCCACTATGGCGGGAATGGTTGCCGCATTATCGGGAGTATTCTTCAGTACTCGCCTTGATGCCAAAATGAAAATCAGCTTAGAAAAGCTAAAAGACAGCATGCCGCACCACTAGAGAGAGATTGAACATGGCACGTAAAAAGCATTCCAGTATAGACGAGGAAGCGCAAATTGATATGACACCGATGCTCGACATCGTGTTCATCATGCTGATCTTCTTCATTGTAACAACGTCATTCGTGAAGCCATCTGGTTTGGATTATAACAAACCAAAAGCATCACAAGCGACTTCAAAGCCTTCGGCTAACATCTTCATTGGCGTCAGCAAAACTGGCGTTATCATGATGGAAAACCGTCAGGTTGATATCGAACGTGTAACAGCAAACGTTGAGCGTATGTTAGCTGAAGCGCCTGAAGCAGCAGTGCTTATTCAGGCTGATAAAGACGCAATGCACGGCTTAGTTGTTAAAGTTCTAGACCAAGTCAAAGCGGCTGGTATAGATAAGATTTCGGTATCTGCGGGGAACGATTAATATGCTAAGAGCACTAGTATCAATCATTATTGGTGCTGCTGTGACTTTTGGTCTGTTCGCTTTTATGGCGTTCTTGGTCGGTGGTGGGGCGCAGCGCGCTGAAACATCGGCCGAGACCCCTGTAATTGAAATCACCATGGATAGACAGGATGCAAAAGCACAGAATAAGCCAAGGGTAGTGCCTAAACCGCCACCACCACCAGCACAGCCTGAGAAACCTCAAACTGCGCCACCAGATACTTCATCAAATATTGATACGTCTATGTCGTTCAATATGGGAGCTGTCGAAACCGGTGGTCATAGTGCAGGTGGTTTTAAACTGGGTAATATGATGACTCGTGACGGCGATGCAACACCTATCGTTCGTATTGAGCCACAATATCCAATCGCAGCCGCTCGTGATGGTAAAGAAGGTTGGGTGCAATTACGCTTTACAATTAATGAGTTAGGGGGTGTTGATGACGTTGAAGTTATTCAAGCAGAACCTAAACGTTTATTTGATAAAGAAGCAATACGAGCACTGAAAAAGTGGAAGTACAAACCAAAGATTGTTGATGGTAAGCCACTTAAACAACCTGGTATGACAGTACAACTTGACTTCACTTTAGACAAAGGAGGCAATTAATAATGCGTAATGCTAATAAAATCGCAGTTGCGTTATTACTTTCCCTTTGTGGTGGTGCGTTATCAGTTTCTTCTGCTATTGCAGCTGAAAAGTGTGAAGTTGATAAACGCCAATCTAAAGCGGTAGGTGAGAGTGCTGCGAAAAAGGTGCAGAAGTCCTTTGAAGCTTATACGAATGGTCAAGTTGATGAAGCGATTGCCATTCTGTTAGAAGCAAACCCAAAGAATGATTTCGATAAAGCCTATGTTGCGCGTATGCTCGGTAACTTCTATGCCGAAAAAGGCAAGATGGATACCGCGATCAAGTACCTAAAACAAGCTGTTGAAGCTGATATTTTAGGTGGTACCGATCACGCTGCAACATTGCGCCTTTACGCCGATTTGTTGTTACAAGAGAAAAAGTTTAAGGAAGCAATTCCATACTATTACAAATGGATGGATTTCACCTGTAAGACTGATTCTCAGATGTACCGTCGCATTGGTATTGCACATACAGAACTTAAGCAGTGGGATAAAGTAATTGAAGTGGCTGATAAAGGCCTTTCACTTGCTGAGTCACCTGATAAAGGTCTGTATCAGATGAAGTTAACGTCTTACTTTAACCAGAAGCAATATAAGAAAGCCGTTGGTGTGTTAGAAGTCATGGTACCGTTATTTCCGGATGACGGCAGATTATGGGTTCAGCTCGCACAATTTTATCTAATGGTCGAAGACTATGATAAAGCGCTAGCGACTTATGACTTGGCATATCGTAATGGTTTCTTAGAAACTGGAGCTAACATTACTCGTTTAGCTCAGCTGATGGCTCAGAAGGGTGCGCCATACCAAGCAGCGAAAGTTTTTGAGAAGCATATGAAGTCGGGCTTAATCACACAAGATGCTAAATCTTATGAGATTTTGGCTGGTTTTTACCAAAATGCGAAAGAGTTTAAAGAAGCCGCTGACTTTTATGGTAAAGCTGCTGCAATCAGCAATGATGGTAAGCTATATCTGAAGCAAGGTCGTTTACTGAGCTTGGGTGAGAAATATAATGAAGCGATTCCAGTGCTTGAAAAAGCAATCTCTTTAGGTATTGAACATCCCGGTGAAGCAAACTTCGAGCTGGCTTTAGCTCATCTTAGTTTGAAACAGTATAAGTCTGCTTATAATCGTGCTGTATTAGCTGCGAAAGATAAGAAGACAGAGAAGAGTGCAAACAGCTATATCTCTTACATCAAAGAGAAAGCTCGTATGCATAACGTCGAACTGTAATTCATCTAATTTGCTAGGTAGATCTAAAAAGCCCCGAAAGGGGCTTTTTGTTTATTGAAGCTTTACTAATGCCTGGGATTGCTGTTGTTTACGTTCAAGCTCTTGTGAAAGTTTGGAAACATTATTGAATATAGATTCAATTTTTTGTTCTTGAGTCGGTAAGCAAAGGCAAGCTGCGAGTTTGTAGTCAATTTTTAGCTTATGAGTTTTGCCAAACTCTTGATTAAATTCTTGAATATGATCTGCTATGCGATTAAGAACAACTTCGGTACCAGCTTCATCAATATTGAATAATCCTAAGGCAAAATGATTGTGGTCTAATCTAGCAATTAAATCTGTTGCTCTTAGCAGTGCTTCTTGTACTTGTTTAGTAAAAAATTCGAGTAAATGCGGTTGTTTAACGGTTTCATGAATGTGAGGGCACAGATACAATAGCGCCAAGCTTTGCTGTTCTCGTATATGCCTATGCCATTCTCGGTTAAAGACTTCCATGAAATAAGTTTGGTTGTAAACCCCTGTTTCTGGATCTCTAAAACCTGAGTTACGAAATGAGTAGATCATAGAATAATCCCGTAAGTAGACTTTTCAGTAAGTATAGGAAGAGTCTGGCTATCTCGGACGTAAAAGGAGAAATATAAAAAATGAAATTAAATGTAGTTGCGGGAATGATAGCCTTAGTGCTAACCCTACAGGGATGCTCAAAGCCTGAATCAACAGTTGTTACACAGGAAGGGGCAACGCAGGCCCCAGCGACTGAAGCAGAAACCCAAACGGCTGAGTCGCGTTATGTTGCACTCGTCGATGCCTATTTTAAAGACTACTTGAAGCTCGAGCCTATTTACGCCACTTTTGTGGGTGTTAACGACTACAATGCGCAGTTTGGTGGTGATTTAACTGAAGAGTATCTTAAGGCTCGACACGATCTAAATACCCGCTATCTAGCACAAGTTAAGGCTATTGATGTTGAGCAATTACCAGCGGATTTGCAATTAAGTTATTCGTTGTTTGTTTATGATCGTGAAATAGCGTTAGTCGATGAAACCTATCCGTCACGCTTTATGCCTATCAGCCAGTTTTACAGTACTGTTATAACTATGGTGCAGCTAGGAAGTGGTGAAAGTGCTCAGCCTTTTAATACCGTTCAAGATTACCGCAATTGGGAACAGCGTGTGAATGGTTTTATTCAGTGGATCCAGCTTGCTCAACAGCGTATGGATGAGGGGATTGCAAGTAAGGTTGTACTTCCTCGAGTGCTGGTAGAGCGTATTATTCCACAGTTAGATGCTATGCTGACGACCGATGCCAGCCAAAGTATTTTCTATTCACCGATTAATCACTTCCCAGAAGGGTTTTCGGATCAAGATAAAGCGGAGCTAACAGCAAGTTATCAAGCGATGATTAATGAGCGTTTAGTGCCTGCATTAACGGGACTGCGCGATTACTTTAAGCAGACTTATTTGCCTAAATCCCGTGCAACGGATGGTTGGTCTGGTCTACCAAATGGTAAAGCTTGGTATCAGCATTTAGCCAATTCTCATACCACCACAACCATGCCAGTGGATGAAATTCACCAAATTGGTCTGAATGAGGTCGCACGAATCCTTTCTGAGATGGACAAAGTCCGTGAGCAAGTGGGTTTTAAAGGTGACTTAAAAGCCTTTTTTGCCTCTTTATCGTCTGAGCCACAATACTTCTATGGCGATCGCCAAGGCTTAATCGATGGTTATATGGTGTTGAAAGATAAGATTAACCAAGTATTGCCACAGTATTTTAATGTAATGCCAAAGGCCGACTATGTGGTTAAACCGGTTGAAAGCTTTAGAGAGCAATCGGCTGCGGGCGCATCCTATGAATCACCAGCTGTCGATGGGAGCCGTCCAGGGGTGTTTTATATCAACACCTACAACTTGAAAGCTCAGCCGAAATGGGGCATGACGACACTGTCACTGCATGAAGCGGCGCCTGGTCACCATTTCCAAATCGCCATTAAGCAAGAGTTAACGGGTGTACCTGAGTTTCAACGCTTCAGCGGTTATACTGCGTTTGAAGAGGGCTGGGCGCTGTATGCTGAATACTTAGGCATCGAAATGGGGCTCTTTAGCGACCCTTATCAGTACTTTGGTAAGCTTTCAGACGAAATGCTGCGTGCGATGCGTTTGGTGGTGGATACGGGATTACATGCCAAAGGCTGGAGTCGCGAACAAGCGATTCAATACATGAAGGACAATTCGCCCATGGCCGAGTCGGATATTATTGCCGAGGTTGAACGTTATATGGCAATTCCTGGCCAAGCATTGTCTTATAAAGTGGGTCAACTAAAAATTCTTGCCCTACGTGAGCGTGCTGAAAAAGCCCTAGGTGATAAGTTTGATCTTAAGGCTTTCCATGATCAGATTCTGACTTCTGGCTCACTACCTATGGCGGTGATGGAACAGAAAATTGATCGCTGGATAGCGGCGACTAAGGCTTAACACGGAGTCGATTATGTAGCGCCGTTATCGATAACAAAATTGATAACGATGCGGTTTAAAGCTTTTTAATTAAACATAATGTTTTTATACTCAACATTCACATCTCGTTTTCAGTCATAAAAACGGGAACCATATGATATTTGGGGCAAATGTCTCAGCATTATTCAGGGAGTTTTATCATGGTTCAGGCTACAGCAAGACATTTGTTAGTCAGCAGTGAAGAGCAGTGCCAAGCACTTAAACAACAGATCCTCGACGGTGCTGATTTTGCGCAAATCGCGCGCGCTCATTCTTCATGCCCATCGGGCGCTCAAGGTGGTGAATTAGGTTCATTCGGCCCAGGCATGATGGTGCGTGAGTTTGATGAAGTGGTATTTAGTGCGCCATTAAACGTGGTTCAAGGTCCAGTTAAAACCCAGTTTGGTTACCACTTACTCGAAGTCACCAGCCGCGGTTAATCGTCTTCTTGCCGAGGCAATGGCAGCGTTTAGCTGCCATTTTTTTAGTTCGTCCATCCATTGGGGAGCCGCTATGCTTGAACTCTATACCGACAGATTAAGACTTCGCAGTTTACAAGAGCAGGATTGGCCACACTTTTTGGCATTACACCAAGATCCTGACATCAATCGCTACGTGCGTATTCCTGAAGCTCCCGAAGTGATCCGGCAAAAGTTTGAGCAGCGCTCAGTCACCTGGGACTATACCTCTGGCGATTGGCTTACGCTGGTGATTGAAACCCTTGATACCTGCGAGTTTATCGGTTTAACCGGTCTTCATTGCCAAAGTGTGGAGGAACAACGTACTGAGGTCGGTTATTTGCTGGCGCACGCGGGACAAGGCAAAGGCTATGCCACTGAGAGTTTGCAAGCTGTCATCGATTGGGCCTGTTTGAGCTTATCAATACATAAATTCGTCGGATACTGCGCCAAAGACAATATAGGTTCGGCACGAGTGATGGAAAAATGTGGTTTTCAACTCGAAGGCGTATTTAGGCAGCATTTTAAGATAGGCGATGAGTGGCTAGATGAATGCGCCTATGGCCTGCTCGCCGATGAAAGGCAAAGATAAGTTAAATTATCTGCATCGCAATGGACATGCTGCTATAATGCCGCAGGTTTATTTTTTGAGGCGTATTTAAGTGACGCAAATTAATCAGTTAGTTTTGCATCCCGGCGAAGATTTTATTGAATTGTACAAAGTATTAAAGGTACAAGGTATGTCGAATGCCGGTGGCGAAGCGAAGCATGTTATTGATGAAGGTTTGGTTACCGTCAATGGCGAAGTAGAAACCCGCAAACGTAAAAAAGTCGTTGCGGGTGATATTGTCAGTTTTAACGGTGAATCGGTTCAAATCATTGCGGCTGAATAAGCCTGATACTGTGGAGTAGGATATGCAATTTCCAGACGACGATAATGGCAAAATGCTGGCCGCAATGGCTGAAGCCGGAATTGACCTTACTAAAGCCCTCGATGTTGATTTCTTTTTAGTTTTTGATGATCAGCGTGATGCTGAAACTGCACTTGAAGAATTAGCCAATTCGGATCTCGAAGGTGAAGTTGAGCTGAATTTGAATGATGAGCTAGGCAAGTGGGAAATCATCGTATGCATCAACATGGTGCCAGATTACGATGACTTGGTTGAGCAAGAAACCATTCTCAATGATTTTGCGGCCGAGTTTGGCGGCATGACCGATGGTTGGGGTGTGATGCAACACCAAGACGGCGATGATGAGTTTATGGACGATGATCACGTTCATGATGAGCATTGTCATCACTGATTTATGCCATATTATCAATGATAAAGGAGCAATAAGGCTCCTTTATTTTTGTCTCTCAATAATATTCCTTTGACTCGATTTAAATCCATCTCATACCCATTACGAAATGTAACTAGGCTTAAGCTGGTCTTACAGTTAACGCAATCAGATGCACTATTCTCAATTCTTGAAAAGCATCAGAGGAGGGGAAATATTATGCAGTTAACTATATTGGTGGCGGCGTTATTGAGCTTGATGATTTGTATTTATTACCTATCGCAAGGAAGATTACAGATTATAGCCATGCTTCAGGGAGCTAATATTGCTCAATTAAATAAGCAAGTGTTACTTAGTTTATTCTATTGCCAAATGAGCTTTTTCATCACAACGAGCCTCTGCTTATTTGCTTGCGCGCTAGGTGTCGTTCCTCGTATGTATGCCTACAGTTTATTACTATTTATCGGTTTAAATTACGGTATTTTTGCTATTTGGCATTGTCATATCGCCAAACTTGGTCCACCCGAGAAGAGGTTTAGTTTATATATCATGGCATTGAGCCTGTTGTTGGTATCATTATTTGCGTTGTTGGGAGCATTGCACTAATCCGTTTTATCAATATCGAGTTCGCACGAGGGCTCGAGATTAAATATTGTCTTTTAGGCACCATAGTGCTCACTAAATTGCTGTCAATACATCTTAGTGTGTGATTTGTCCTGCACTATTGTGTTCGCTGGCGAGCTTTAATCCATATTGGCGCACGAGCTCTGTGAGTTTGCCGTTTTGCTGCAATTGCTGTAACCAAATGTTGAGTTTATCTGGGTGTAGTTTCGAATGTGGATTGATTAACACGCCATGATAATAATGTTGATCCCATTGATTTGATACATAGAGTTGTTGATCTTGCGGATTTGAAGCGAGGTAAAAATTGAGGTAGGAAATGGTCACTGGGGCAATTTCTGCGCGCTTTCGAAGTACGGTTTCAATGGATGCTTTATTGCTGTTTACAAAAACGACCTTGTAGTTTTTTTCAAGCACTGCAGGATCGGTTTCGAAGTTGGCAAAGCGATAGTGGTAGCCTTTAACTAATGCTAGCGTTCGCTCTTTGAACAGTGCAAAAAACTGAGGATCTTTTACTTTTTCCTTCAAGGCGATAAAGACTTCGCCATCATGGATATGTAGAGGGATAAATGCTGTATTAAGTTTTTCCCACCCCCAGCGTGGATTTTCAAACATGATCATATCGAATCTTCCAGCTGCATAGGCTTTATATCTATGCTCTATGCTGGTGGAGACAAATTCAAAGCTGATTTCTTGCTGAATTTGGTTGAGGGCGTTGATGAGATCAAGCGTTAAGCCTGTATAACGGCCATCGCTCTGTAAATTGACATAGGGAGCAAATTGATAGCCCCCAACACGAATAACGGGTTTTGTCTGAGCGGGAGAAAGGGGACCTGCAGTTGCAACACTGAATAAATTCAACACTAGGCCTAATAGTAAATTCAGTAATACAGCTAGTCGCATAAGTTATCCTGTTTATCGTGAAGTCTTAAGCTTATCTTTAACAGAGACAAGTTAATACAATTAATTATTGCACTTAAGTTGGTTAAATGCGTATTTTGTGTGAGTCAGTATCAAAAATAAGGAAGTTTCATATTGCGCAATCTTACTTCTCAAGTTTATGAGTGGCTGGAGCAAGGACATATTACTCGGGCGCAGGCAAATGAGTTGTTTCGCAGCGTTTTGGTGTCGCCCAACTCTCTCAGTTGGCAGCGCTTATTATCCCTTTTGCTTCAGTGGGCGGGGGCGTTAAGCCTAGTGACGGGGATTATTTTCTTTTTTGCTTACAATTGGCAGTCCCTAGACAGAATAAGCAAATTTGCCCTGATTGAAGCCGCGCTATTGATTAGCCTTGTGTGCTTTGTTTGGCTGTATTACCGCAGCATATTGAGGCAAGTTGATGCCCATCATCTTTTTGGTGCCACGCTTGCAAACGTGGCACTGTTAGTGGTGAGTATGTTAATTGGTGGACTTTTAGCCTTGGTGGGCCAGACCTATCAAACGGGAGCGGATCCTTGGCAGCTATTTGCGTTGTGGGCATTAGCCATTATCCCCTTAGCTTGGGTGGCAGGTTTTGATGGCTTATGGTTGTTATTACTCGGGTTAGTTAATTTAAGCCTTGGACTCTTTGCTGATACCGCATCCTACCTTTTGGATGAACAGATTTGGTTATTTGTCTTTGCGGCTATTAATCTGACTATCTATTATGTTTTTGTTTTTATGGGAAAAAGCCAGAGCAATCGCTGGCATGCACCACTTATGCAGTATGCGAGTTCACTTATGGCCATGGGCTGTTTTACCTTATTGCTCTGTTGGATGATTTTTGAACCCAGTGATTCTAAGCCACTACTTGTAGGTGTGTGGGCTGGTTACTTTATTCATTTGTTATTGGGATTCTGGTGGTTCAGGCACAGATTATTACAGATTTATCCGTTGGCTTTGGGCGGTTTTAGTTTGATTGCTGTGGGTGCTGCGCTATTAACCGAACTGCTGTTTAAGAATAGCGATCCTATAGGCGGCTTTTTATTGATTGGGCTTTATATTATTTTGGCAAGTACCGGCTTGAGTACTGTGTTAATACGATTACAACGGCAATTTAGCGCCGAAATGACGCCAATATCCCTCGTAGGAGAGGAGCTGAGTCATGAATAACCCCCTCACTGATTCGACTCAAGATCCTGGTGCTTCAGCGGCGCAAACGCTTTGGAATAGTTTGTATGCAAAGGGCGAAGTGAACGCACCAGAACTGCCCCAATCCCATGAAATACCTTGGTATATTGCGTTGATGCAAGCCTTTGCAGCTTGGATTGCCGCCTGGTTTTTATTGGGCTTTATGGCGTCACTTTTCGATAGTGTGTGGGGGCGATTCGAAGGGGAAGCCGCTCTGTTTATCGGTTGTATCTATTTAGGCTTAGGACTCGCCGTGTATTGGGGCGGGCGCCAACAGCACTTTTTACAGCAATTTGCCTTTGCCTCATGTTTAAGCGGTACGCTTGCCCTTGCTTGGGGACTGTTTGATTTGCTCGGCGATACCTTTAATCTTGCTTGGTATCTGAGTATGGCCGCTTTGTTTCTGTTGCTTTGGGGCATGATAAAACACAAGATTGCTCAATGGGTATTTGCATTCTGTTTATTAGCCTGTTTGACGGGGCTGTTGGCTGAGTGGCATTTACTCAACTTAACACCGACTTTGCTGGTGTCGTTACTGAGTGTGGTGCTATTAAATATCCATCGCACAGGATATCACTATCAGAGGGCGAGGATGTTGGTCTATGGTGCTGCTTCACTTTTGCTCTCCATTCAACTAATACATGTCTTCAGTATGGATAGGATCTTCAAGGCGTTATTTATATCCGGTTGGCAGTCGGGAATGGCAGTTAGTCATTTACTCGTAGTATTTACTCTTTGTGGTTTCCTACTCGTTAGTCTGTTTAACCAATTGCAAATCTCACTCACCGCCCCCAGTGGGTTGTTTGCGTTTTTAGGCCTAGTGCTGATTACTGCACTGTCTTTACCCATGCAGGGTTTATCGACAGCTGTGTGGCTCATCTTGTTGGGGCACTATGCAAATGAGTCTTGGTTGAAGGGAATGGGTATTGTTTCAGGGTTGGTTTTTGCTGGTGGTTATTATTATTCATTAGAGACAACGCTGATGCTTAAGTCGCTGTATTTGATGGGATTAGGATTGTTACTGCTTGCCGCGAGATTAGTGATGTGGCGTTACTTTCCTATCTCAGACACACAAGCAGAGTTAGAGGAGCATGTGTAATGGGGACGGCGATGTTGTATTTAGCGAACAGCCACCGAAGAGTCCTATTATTGGTTGTTGTTACTGTGGTGGCCTTGCTGACGATGGTGAATTGGCGAATCGCCCAGTTTGAGCAGTTATTGCAAGATGGCAAAGTGGTGCGTTTTGCCTTAGCGCCAGTGGATCCTCGCTCGATTATGCAGGGGGATTATATGGCCTTGGAATATGCCATTGCACAGGAGGTACGCGCCGCGTTGCCTGAGGGGATGACGCAGGGGCAACTACTGTTGACTCTCGATTCGCAAAAAGTGGCGCACTTTGTCGGTATTTACCGTGACCAGCCCAAAGCCGCCGATCAACTCACCGTAGATTTTCGCCTGCGCAATCATAGGGTAAAGCTGGCCTCAAATAGTTTTTTCTTTGAAGAGGGCCAAGCTGACCACTTCAGCCAAGCCAAATACGGCGAGTTCAGAGTCAGCGAACGGGGAGAGTTGTTGTTGGTGACGCTGCTTGATGAGCAGCTGCAACCGCTATAACGGGAAACCGTAATGGATGTTAACAAGATGGTGAGTTAGGCTCGCCATCTTCGCTATTTTTCCTAGTACAATCCGCTAAATCGTCGCCTAAATATCCATCTTAAGTTGCAACTTAAGTGCAACTAATTTGTAACCTTGATTCCCTATAGTATCGTCAGTTTTCGAAGCTGAATGCTTCGTAAAATGGTCAATCATAAACTCAAATATCAATATAAAAGATACTTTTAGGGGTCATTATGTTTAATAACAAAACGCTGTTGGCGTTAGCCATCAGTAGCATCTGTGGCGTTGCTCATGCTGCCGATAATCTAATTATTTCTGAATATGTTGAAGGCAGCGGCAATAACAAAGCCATTGAGCTGTACAACCCAACCGCCAACAGCATCGACTTAAGCCAGTATCAATTGCGCTTCTATTTTAATGGCAGCACAAATGTGGGCACGACTATCACCCTGAATGGCACCTTAGCGGCAGGGGCAACTTATGTTGTCGCTGATAACGACGCATCGGCCGATATTCTGGCGGTGACGAATCAACAAAGCAGCGCGAGTTTTTTCAATGGTGATGATGCCATTGTGCTGACCTATCAAGACCAAGTGATTGATAGCTTAGGCCAAGTGGGTGTCGATCCAGGCAGTGAATGGGGCAGTGGTGATTTATCGACCCAGGACAACACGCTGCGCCGCAATCCCGATCAGCTAATCGCCGATACCATTATTGATGATGCTGTTACCTTTAATACATGGTTAGGTTTTGCCAAAGACGATATCTCGGATCTGGGTAAGTTTAGCGCAGGCACACCAACCGATCCTGTTGAGCCGCCACCGAGTTCATTAGCCTGTGGTGAAGCCTCAACGCCTATCCATGCCCTACAAGGTTCGACCAATGTCAGTCCGTTAAACGGACAAACCTTAGTGGTAGAAGCCATAGTGGTGAGTAACCAAGAAGCTGGCTTAAAGGGCATCTTCGTGCAAATGGCCGACAACGAAGCCGATAACGATCCACAAACATCGGAAGGGGTGTTTGTTTATACCGGTAATGCGCCTACGGGTTACGTGGCGGGCGACCGTGTACGCTTAAAGGCTAAAGTCACTGAATATCAAGGCTTAACGGAACTGACTACCGTTGCCGATCATAAACTTTGCGTTGCAGGACAAGCTTTACCGAGTGCCGCGGTAGTGACTTTACCCGTCAACTCAAGCGATGACTTTGAACCCTTTGAAGGCATGCGCGTACGCTTTAGCCAAGATCTGGTCGTGAACGAAGTCTACAATTTGGGCCGCTATGGTGAAATTTCACTCGGTAGCAGCCGTCACTTTATTGGGACACAAGTCGCTGCGCCAGGTGCCGATGCTTTAGCCGTCACGGCGGCCAATCTCAAAGACAGTATTTTACTCGACGATGGCTTAACGGCGCAGAACCCTGATCCGGTGATTTTCCCTGCGCCAGGTTTAAGCGCATCGAACACTGTGCGTGTGGGTGATAAAGCCACGAGCCTTACTGGTGTTATGCACTATGGCTTTAATCTTTATCGCATTATGCCGACTGAGCCCGTTAATTTTGTAGCGGAAAATCCTCGCCCACAATCACCAGTGCTTGCTGAAGGCGGCAACCTGAAAGTCGCCAGCTTTAACGTACTGAACTACTTTAATGGCGATGGACAGGGCGGTGGTTTCCCCACTGCGCGTGGTGCCAATACCCTGAGTGAGTTTGAGCGTCAAAAAGCGAAGATTGTCAGCGCTATGGTGGGGATCAGTGCCGATGTGTTTGGTCTGATGGAAATCGAGAACGATGGCTTTGGCGCCAACTCGGCGATTGCCGATCTCGTGGCGGGCCTCAATGCCGCCGTGGGTGAAAATCGCTATGCTTATGTTATTCCAAAGGTCAATGGCAGCAGCTTAAGTGCGATAGGTACGGATGCGATTACCGTCGGTTTAATTTATCGCAGTGACAAAGTGAGCCCTCAGGGGGATGCGCGTATTTTATCAAGCGCTAACTCTCCCTTAGATGACGCCGCGCAGCCGCTGTTCGACGACAGCAAAAATCGCCCTATGTTGACTCAAGCCTTCGCGCTAAACGGCAGTGAGGAAAGCGTGGTGGTTGCTGTTAATCACTTGAAATCTAAAGGCAGTGAGTGTGCTGGCGATCCAGATATGAACGATGGTCAAGGCAACTGCAATATTACCCGTAGTCGTGCAGCAACGGCGGCAGGGCAGTGGATTGCCGCGCAGTATCCTGAGCAAGGTGTACTGCTGATTGGTGACTTAAACTCCTACGCCAAGGAAGACCCGCTGATGGCATTGGCTAACGCTGGCTTTAGTGAGTTGTTCGCCAAACTTGAAAAAGCTAATCCTTATTCCTATGTATTCTCGGGTGAATCGGGACAGTTAGACCATGCGCTCGCGAATGCTGCGTTAGTGGATAAAGTCCTAGATGTGACTGAGTGGCATATCAATACCGACGAGCCACGTGTGTTAGATTACAACGAAGAGTTTAAGACCCCTGCGCAGGTGCAAGACTTGTACGCTAGTGATGCTTATCGATCATCTGACCATGATCCTGTAGTGATTTCACTCTTGCTCGAAGCTGAAAAAGTCGCCCCTGAAGCCAGCTTCACTCAGGTTGTGAATGGTGCGAGTGTGCAATTGAGGTCAACCGCCATTGATAGCGATGGCCAAATCGTTTCTACTCAGTGGGACTTTGGCGATAATAGTCAAGGTATTGGAGAGGCGGTATCACACACTTATGCGCAAAGTGGTGATTACCTAGTGACGTTAACCGTAACGGACAATGACGGCTTAAGCCATAGCAGCTCGCAAATGGTGACTGTAGTAGTTGAAAACGTGAAAAAACCACCCGTTGCCCAAATTCAGCGCATCAATCTATGGCTGGTCGATATGTTTATTTCGACTAGCTATGACACCGATGGGGTTATTAAGCAGCATAAGTGGAAGTTTGATAATGGTACCCGCGCCAATGGTCCTGTAGTACTGCGTCTGGCGCGCCGCGGAGAGCATACTGTCGAATTAACCGTTAAAGACAATGATAAATTAACGGATACGACAACACTGACATACCGTTAAGCGTTAGCCTCTTTCTTTAAATATCAAAAGCCTGCTGTTGCAGGCTTTTTACTTTGATTCACTTACTTAATTGACTATATTAACGGACTATAGCGTGCTTGAAATTCAAGCTAAGTCGCTGTAAGTACATCCTCGCTTAAGCTAAGATGACGCCACTTATGGATTTTTACTCACAGGGAGCACACTCATCGCAATGAATGCAGACACCTTGGCGTACCTCAATCAGTATCAATTAACCTCAGTGATGAACCTTACTAAATGGCGTAAGCTTGAGCAGGCACTCCATGAGGCACCAGAGTTTGTGCCCCATGTGCGTTATAAGCTGCTGGAAGATGTTGAGCCAAACCCTGGTTTTACGCCAGTGTGGTGGGACGAGTTACTCGCTATTTGCGAGAGGATTGAGTGGCTTGAAATTGATCCGCTGAAAAGAGAGCACCGCGGCAGATTGCTGCCGGAAAAGACCACGGATTTTACAGATTATATTGAGGCGCAACTGCATAAGTATCGGCTTCCCTACAGTAAAGAAGCTCAAGGGATCAGGATTTGGGGCTATCTACGCCCCGATGCAACTATGCCTGTATTTGTTATTGCGGCTGGTGGCGAGACGATAAAGGAAGCGTAAGCAAATTCAGACGACAGATAAAAAACGGGGCGCTAATTGATTAGCGCCCCGCTAAGGATTAAAGCACGATATAAAGTGGCCAGCCGAGTAGGCCGACGAGTCCTTCTTTATGCTCGAATCTTTCTAAACGCTCAGGTGAGGCGTCATTGAGCAGCAGCTCACGGTAGCTTTTTGCAAAATGCAGTGTTCGCAGCAATGCTGGCGCAAAGTTTTTCCCCAAATCTTTACCGATAGTCTCGGCCAGCTCCGCGGGGAGTTCCGTCAAGGCTTTTTGAGTTTGCTGCTCAATATACTCAAGGCTAAACCATTCGTCCTGCAAGCTGATTTTGGCAATGCGCTTTTTAAGATCTTGTCTGACTTTGGCATTATCAAACAACATCCGATACAACACTGCTTCGGCCAATACGCTCTCGAGATTTAAGAAATCCAAAGGATCGTAGCTGGTTTGGGCATAAAACTGTGCCATTAGCGCCGCAATCGATTGCTGACGTTGGTGCTCGACTAATGCATCCTGATAGGCCTCATATCCAAGCCACTCTTCGGCGTCTGGTGGCGTAGAGACTTGTTCCAGTAGGAATTTATCTACATCACCATAGAGTGATTTTCCATTGACCAGCTTATGTTTGCTCACAACGCTAAGCATGCTCCAGCCCTTTTGGAAGCATTTGACCACGCCGTCGCTGGTGAGCAATAAACGCAATGCCTGTTGTTGATCTTTATTCGATAGTTCCATTAACCCGAGACTAACGACGCCAATCACATCGTGCGCCGCTTGTTCCAGTAAGTGCATCTTGTACTTGTTGTAGAACTTATCTGCCAATTTGAGGCTCATCAAAATGGCTTTAGATTTGATTTGTGCGAGCTGCTCACCGCTAAGGGTGTTGTCTGCTTGGCCTTTGGCCAACACCTTACTCAGGTATGGGCCTTGGTCTAAATCACGCAGTACCAGTTGCATCTAGGGATCCTTAATCTAAAAAGCTAAACATATCATCCACTTCTGCGTATTCATCCGTGACTTGGTTTTTCTCTTTGGCTTGGATAACTAATTCATTAACGAATTTGTTAATGATCATTTCCCAGCCAGGGCTTTCGTTACGCAGCAGGTTTTTAATGGCTTTTTCTACATCGGGTGCCAGCTCATGGATTAATGCCATCAGACTACGTGGGTCATCTAGGCTTAAGCTATGGGCTTCTTCGCTGGCGACGCGGTTGTCATAGCCGACGGTATCAGTATCTTCTTCATCGTCATAATAATCGTTGAAGTGGTCTTCATCGTCGTGGCGTTCGCCCAGCATCATCTCGATAAAAGGGATAGACAGATAGAAGAGGCCGGCGGGATCTTCGGCAATGCACTCTAAAATAGCGGTTTGTTTTTCTTCGCTATCTTGAATACGAATTAAATAAGTTAAAAAATCAAAGGTATGCTGAATGAGTTCTTCGGCATTGTTTTTGATTTTTTCCTCCCAATACAAAGGTTGCTGACAGACGATGTCGCGAATTTGCTCAGGTGTCATCAGCTCCGACATAATTGACGGGCAGGAGATATCGTGGTGACTATTGATTTGCGTCAGTGTCACAATATCCATTTTTTCAATGACTTCGACTAATTGCTCATCGTTCATTGTGGTGGCGATGAGTTCGAAACGTTTACTGGCCTGTTTTGGCTCGACATCGGCGAGCTCTTTAATCTCGGCAACGGTTATCTCAATGAGACTGGTGTTCATTAGCGGTCCTCATCATCGTACTGATCGTAATAGCCATCTTCCTCTTCGCCGTCATCATCGTCGTCATCGGAATAGTCGGCGTAATCACTGTCTTCGTCTTCAAAATCATCAGCGCTGCGTTTAGGGGCTGGCGTACTTTTGCCTTGGTTTTCCAATAAGTACAGTACTGCGCAGCTTTCAATCAGTAAATCCTCTGAGTAAGCACGCACTGCTAGCACTAATGGCAAATCGGCATTGTTAAAGCCGATTGTGACCTTAAACTCATCCCACTCAGGTTGCGTTGCCGTATTGATCCAATGGGCCCATTTGAGCTTGGCATCACTTGGAAATTTGACTCGGCCATACAGTGCAACCGGCAAATACTCGGGTACCGACTCGAGCATTTTAGGATCGGCTTGTAATACTTTTTTGATTTGACTGGTAAATTGTTCCAGTGCCTTGGGGGTATCCGGGTCATCATAGGACTCGATATTGTCGTAGGCATTGGTCTTAAGCTCATTAATGCGTGAGATATTCAGTTTTTTGGCCATGGGCTTGTCTCGAAATAAAGCGCAGAAATAATTTATTCGGCGTAGAAAGTGCGGATTTAACCGCTCGTTAATTCGGCGCTAAAAATAAAATATTAAGGGTAGAACTGATCCCATAATTCACGCATTGCGCCATTGGGGTCGGTCACTATCACATTGTTGAAATCTCGGATAAACGCATTTCTAAGCTTCGGATCGGACAAGACTTCATACGCTTTTTTGACGCGTTCAAGTTGCTGTGACGCTTGCTCTTTTTCGTCATCAGAGGCACCTAACAACTTATCAGGATGATACTTGTTTGAGAGCCGACGATAGGCTTTTTTTATGTCGTCTTCTTTGGCGCTAGGTTTGATACCAAGCACACTAAAGTGGTTAATCATATTTGTACCTGCAGGCGATGGATTGGTATCGCAAGATAAAGCTTGAGTGCTGATTATCTGCCAATTTGTGGAATTATGATTAGTCAGCGACGGATCATAGCAGAAATGCGTGTTGGGCGGCAAACGACTATGGCTGCATTTAGAGCGAAAAATGAATACTAAACTGGGGTTTGTGAAGATCGGCAACCGCAAAGGCAATCGGCAATAAGTGGCTAAGACGAAGTTGGTACAAATATCAGCTAACACTGCAATTTTTCTACGAGTTAATGCCTCCGTTTTTATCAGTCATTTCAGGATGTAACTAAACTAATTCGATAAACGATTCGAGTAAATCAAGCCAAACTCAGTACGATAAATTTCGGACACAAAAAAACCAGCTTATGCTGGCCTAGTCATGATTTCTGTATTAATTGGTTGCGGGAGCTGGATTTGAACCGACGATCTTCGCCTGTTGTTTATAAAGGGCTGAGCCCGACGAGCTAGCATGGTGAAACTCAGTACGATAAATTTCGGACACAAAAAAACCAGCTGATGCTGGCATAATCGTTATCATTGTTAAATTGGTTGCGGGAGCTGGATTTGAACCAACGACCTTCGGGTTATGAGCCCGACGAGCTACCATGCTGCTCCATCCCGCGTCCGATTAACACTGTTGATCACTGTTTTAATTCTGTCATCTTAGAATTGGTTGCGGGAGCCGGATTTGAACCGACGACCTTCGCCGTTGTTTATAAAGAGTTGAGCCCGACGAGCTGTTTCTTTTTATAAACGTATACATCTAAATTGGTTGCGGGAGCCGGATTTGAACCGACGACCTTCGGGTTATGAGCCCGACGAGCTACCATGCTGCTCCATCCCGCGTCCGAGTAACGCTGTTGATCACTGTTTTAATTCTGTCATCTTAGAATTGGTTGCGGGAGCCGGATTTGAACCGACGACCTTCGGGTTATGAGCCCGACGAGCTACCATGCTGCTCCATCCCGCGTCCGATATCTATCTGTATTACTTATATTTGCTTTAAATGGTTGCGGGAGCTGGATTTGAACCAACGACCTTCGGGTTATGAGCCCGACGAGCTACCATGCTGCTCCATCCCGCGTCCGTCTTCAAAGCGGGGCAGACTATAACGGCAGCGCTGTGGCATTGCAAGGAGGAATTCTAAAAAAGCGGACGAATGCTTAAATATAAAGCGTAGTGCGGGGAATTTACCCAGTATTGACCGTGATATCGGATTTTAATGGGTTAAATGTGGATTAACTACCTGACTAAATCGAGTTTTGGCTAATAACTGTTTATCTTTTATGTGGCTTCGCAGGTATAATGTTGGTTTGATTTTGACTGCGTATTGATTATCCCATGCTTAATTTTTTTGCTGCCGCCCCTAAGGGCTTTGAATATAGCTTAGCCCAAGAACTGACAGAATTTGGTGCGACCGAGATTAAAGAAAGTGTAGCCGGTGTCTATTTTACCGCGCCTCTGGCTTTAGCCTATCGCATTACCCTGTGGACGCGTTTAGCCAGCCGTATTGTACTGGTGATCTATAAGGGGCCCTGTGAGTCGGCGGAGCAGTTATATAATGCAGCCTACTGTATTGATTGGTCAGCACATTTCTCTAATCGCAACACCTTTAGTATCGATTTCCATGGCACGGGTGGTTTTATTAACAATACCCAGTTTGGTGCGCTAAAGATTAAAGATGCGATTGTTGACCGTTTCCGTGATGACGGTGATGCCCGTCCAAACGTCGCCCGTATCGATGCCGACATTAAAGTTGATGCACATTTTCGCAATGGGGTCATTACCATTGCGATGAATTTTTCTGGCCCATCACTGCACCAACGTGGTTACCGTTCAACCACGGGTGAAGCGCCTTTAAAAGAAAATCTCGCGGCGAATATGCTTTTTCGCAGTGGCTGGAAAGCCGCGCCGACTACCTTACTCGATCCCTTCTGCGGCAGTGGTACAGTGTTGATTGAAGCGGCTTTGATGGCCGCCGATATTGCTCCAGGTTTACAACGCAGCCGTTTTGGTTTCGAACATTGGCGTCGTCACGATAAGGCCACTTGGCACGAAATTGTCGAAGAAGCTAAAGCGCGTGCATCGTTAGGAGTAAAGCGCTGCGAAGTGAAGTTCTATGGCTCTGATATCGACTCACGCTTAGTGGCGTTAGCAAAACGCAACGCGCAAAATGCAGGCGTGCTTGAATTAATTGAGTTTAAGGTGGCAAATGCCCTTAATGTGGAGCCGCCAGCGGCTGAAGGTTACCTCATCACCAACCCTCCTTACGGCGAGCGTTTAGGCAGTGTGTCTGAGCTGTTGCAGCTGTACTATCAATTAGGCGATAAATTCAAAAAAGAATTTGGTGGCTGGAAAGTGGCCATGCTGTGTAGCGATATCGAGCTTATCTCAGCACTGAAACTTAAAGCCGATAAACAGATGAAGATGTTTAATGGCGCGCTAGAATGTGCCTTTAACTTATACACGCTTTACGCACAAAGTACCCGCCGCGATACGCCAGTATTGCCAGAGGGCGTCGATATTGCTGATATCGCCCCCGCTTTTGCTAATCGTATTAAGAAAAACGCTAAGCAATTTGAAAAGTGGGCCCAAAAAGAGGGGATTGATAGTTATCGCCTCTATGATGCTGACATTCCGGAATACAACGTCGCGGTCGATAAGTATCTTGATTATGTTGTGGTACAAGAATACATGGCACCAGCCAGTATTCCAGAGGCCGTCACGAAACGTCGTTTAAGCGATGTGCTGCTGGCTTTGCCTGCGGCCATTGGTGTCCATCCACACAAAATCATTATGAAGACCCGCGAGCGTCAAAAGGGCACTAGTCAATACCAAAAGCTGGATGAACGTAAGTTAGAGCTTATCACCACTGAATATGGCGCTAAATTTAAGCTAAACCTGACGGGTTATTTAGATACTGGGCTGTTCCTTGATCATCGGTTAACTCGCCGTTTGGTGGGGCAAAAATCCAAGGGCCGCCGAGTACTGAATTTATTCTCTTATACGGGCTCAGCTTCGGTGCATGCCGCGTTAGGCGGGGCAAAGTCAGTCACGACTGTCGATATGTCAAACACTTATCTTGCTTGGGCGAAAGAGAACTTTGCCCTTAACAATCTCAGTGGCAAACAATATGAGTTTGTTCAGGCTGACTGCTTGCAGTGGATCCGCGATTGTAACGAACAATATGATTTGATTTTTATCGATCCGCCCACCTTCTCAAATTCCAAGCGCATGGAAGACTCCTTCGATGTGCAACGTGATCATGTAAATTTACTCGGTATGCTAATCAAGCTGTTAAGTCCAAACGGTGAATTGGTGTTCTCTAACAATAAGCGCAAGTTTAAGATGGACATTGAGACTTTAACCAAAATGAAGATTAAGGTGCAAAACATCGACGACATGACGTTGCCGCTGGATTACAAACGTAATCCTCATATCCATAACACCTGGTTAATTACCCATGCAGATAAATAATGCATTGCAGGCAAGCTATGTGTTGTATCACACCGAAGGTTGTCACTTGTGCGAACTGGCGGCAGCCTTGTTAAATGCCGCCCAGGTACGTTATACCGCCATCGATATTTGCGATGATGAAACCTTAGCAGAGCGTTATGGCGTGTCGATTCCTGTGGTTAAAGCCCAGGACGAGCGTTGTTTATGTTGGCCATTTGATGCCACGCAATTACAAGAATTTTTAGGAGCTTAGTTTGAGTCTGGTTCGTATCAATAATGGCTCGTTAGCCTATGGTTACACCCCGCTACTGCAAAATGCCGATTTCACTATCGAGCGCGGCGAGCGGGTTTGTATTGTTGGCCGTAACGGTGCAGGCAAGTCGAGTCTATTAAAGATTTTATCCGGCGATGTGCTGCTCGATGAAGGTGAATTTAACATCAATGGTAGCGTCACGGTCAGTCGGTTACAGCAAGATCCACCTAAAGCTGAGCAGGGTACGGTTTACGCTTACATTGCTGCAGGTTTAAAAGAAGTAGGTGAAGCTCTAGAGCAATACCATCAATTATCCCACGATGTCGCTTTTGCTGAGCCTGAGCAAATGGAGCGCATGCTCAATCAAATGCAAAAGTTGCAGGAGACGTTAGACCACCATAATGGTTGGCAACTTGACTCGCGGATCAATCAAAATTGTGAGCTTTTGGGGTTAGATCCCGATAAATCTTTAAGTGAATTATCTGGGGGGTGGCAACGTAAAGTGGCACTTGCCCGTGCGTTAGTCAGCGCGCCAGATTTATTGCTACTCGATGAGCCAACCAACCACCTCGATATTGATACTATTGAGTGGCTAGAAAAATTCCTGCTGGATTTCCAAGGCGCCATCGTGTTTATCAGCCACGACAGGGGCTTTATTGCTCGCATGGCCACGCGGATTGTGGATTTAGATCGCGGTGTCGTGACGTCATGGCCCGGTAATTATCAAGCCTATCTTGATGGTAAACAAGAATGGCTGCGGGTCGAGGCTGAGAAAAACGCATTATTTGATAAGCGCTTAGCCGAAGAAGAAGTCTGGATCCGCCAAGGTGTTAAGGCGCGTCGCACCCGTAACGAAGGCCGTGTGCGTGCGTTAAAAGCCTTGCGTCAAGAACGCAGTGAGCGCTTGAATCGTCAAGGTAATGCCAAAATGGCGGTGGCCGATACTGAGCGTTCTGGTAAATTGGTCTTTGATGTGAAGGACTTAAACTATAATTTACCTGATAAAAATCTGGTCAAAAACTTCAATACCACAGTGATGCGTGGTGATCGTATTGCGCTTATCGGCCCCAACGGCTGTGGTAAATCGACGTTAATTAAATTATTGATTGAGAAGTTACAACCTCAATCGGGTGAAGTGAAAGTCGGTACTAAGCTCGAAATCGCCTACTTCGACCAATACCGTGAAGCACTGGATCCTGAGCAAACTGTTGAAGATAACGTGGGTGAGGGTAAAAAGACCATCACTATCAATGGTCAAGATCGCCATATTTTAAGTTATTTGCAGGATTTCTTGTTCTCACCAATGCGTGCCAGAACGCCGGTAAAGGCGCTATCAGGCGGAGAGAAAAACCGTTTATTACTGGCGAAGTTACTCATTCGTCCCGCAAACCTTATCATTCTGGACGAACCAACAAACGATCTTGATATTGAGACCCTAGAATTGCTAGAGTCGCTGCTGACTGAATATGAAGGCACGTTGTTGCTGGTCAGCCATGACCGGGCGTTTATCGATAATACCGTGACCAGCAGTTGGTGGTATGCCGGTAATGGTCACTGGACTGAGTATGTTGGCGGTTACCAGGATGCTATCGATCAAGGTGCAAAGTTTTATTCTGAGGAACCTAGTCAAGCAAACACGGTCGAAGCTCCTGCGACGGCAAAAAACGCTGAGGTTAAAGTGGCTGAGCCTGCCAAAGCCGCAAAAAAACTGTCCTATAAATTACAGCGTGAGTTAGAGGCAATGCCAGAGTTGATGGAGAAATTAGAGGCCGAAATCCTCGATTTACAAACCACAGTGGCAAGCCCAGATTTTTATAGTCAGACGCAGGATAAAATCAATCAGGTATTGAGCTTGTTAGCGGATAAAGAAAAGCAATTGGAAGTTTGCTTCGAGCGATGGGAAGAGCTTGAGTCACTGAAGTAAACCAATAATAAAAATGGGAATTGAATTAATGAAGTTAAAGTTGGATAAAGCCCTGTCCTTGGTTGCCTTAGGTGTCCTTGGCGTATTGCACAGTGCCCATGCTGCACCAGTCTATGAAATTGTTAACATTGATAATTATGATCTACCACTTGCAGACACCCTCCAAGGTACGCGTAATGGTTACGCTTTAGGTGTTAATGGCAACGATGAACTGGTCGGTATCGCCAAAGGCAAGAAAAAACTCAGTACATCCGATGTTGAAGGTGGTGTGATTGATGTTGAAGATGGTATTGCCTCAGAGGAAACTATCACCTATTCAATTACGGCGGCCATTATTGCGAATAACTTTGCCTTTATCGCTGCGCAAAATGGTGCCACTGGTGCGTGGAAGCCAACCTTTGACAGTATCAATGGTACCACGCCACCAAGTGATTCTTCGGTTGTGAATTCAGTTGATACTTTTTACTACGGCATCAATGATGCGGGTGTGAAAGTTGGCAGCATGACTGCCCCTGAAAAGAAGACAGAAAATACTGCAACCACAGATAATGCAACCGACTATTGGTATTATCGCGATTATGAGTACCGTGGTGTTGCCAAAGTGGGTGACACCGAGATCCCATTACCACCTCCTTATACTCAATATGTTAAGGATGATAAGACTGTAGAGCTCGGTGGTTGGTCTGCGGCAACGGCAGTTAACAATAATAACTTAGTGGTGGGTTATGCTAGCACTAATATCAGCAAGTATGGTGGTGATCGGGTTGCTTACTGTTTAGGTACCGATAACACTTTGCCATTAGATGTGTGTATTCAGCGTGAGCAATATCCTAATGCTCAAGGCACGCGTAACATCCAGTACCAAACCCGTGCTTATGTTTGGCAACTAGATAATGGCATTGCTACTGGCACTGAGTTACCGCTAGGATTAACTCCCGCCAGTGACAATACATTGACATTTACTGCACAGGCATTAGGCGTGAATAACGACGGTGTGGTGGCTGGTCGCTCACATGTTTACCGTAACGGTAATACCGATAGATTACGTCAAGATGCGGCCTATTGGACCAAAGATACAGAGGGTAAATATCAATACCATTGGATCCCAATGGGAGACTCAATTTTGAGCTCTATTGCCTACGATGTAAACGACAATGGAATTGTTGTGGGAAGTTATCGTAGTTATATCCAAGGTTACCAACGCGATAAATTCTTCTATTTTGATATTAATACCCCAGATGTGCCTTATGTGACGCCTAATGATTTTGCTGCGACAACCACAGATCTATCTAGCAAAGCGAAGGATATCAATAACAAAGGTCAAGTCGTTGGTTATATTGAAACCACCTATGATAAAGAAAAGCCACGCCCTAAGGCTGGCTTCCTGTATGAGAAATCAACGGGTGAATTCAATAACCTCAATAATTTGCTGACCTGTGAATCTAAAGGTTTTGAAAAGGGGGCTGATGGTAATTGGGCTCGCCATAAGGTTGAAGTTAAGGATGGAACAGGCAAGGTATTAAGCTATAACAGTGATATTCTCATTGTCGAAGCTGCCAGTATAAATGAAGAGGGTACTATTGTTGGTACTGCATTCATTCGCAAGCCTTCATACCAACTCGATAAAGATGGCAACATTATTGTTGGTGAAAATGGCCTACCTCTGTTTGAACTCAGCGGTAATGGTGACCCTGTGACAGCGTATATTCCACGTATGGTTGTGCTTAAACCTACCACTAACGGTGAAGCATGTACCGTAGATGAAAGTACTGATACGGGGAATTATGAACGTAAAGGTGCAGCATCTTTCGCGTGGTTATTAGCCTTACCCTTAGTTTGGTTACGTCGTCGGGTTCGCTAGTTTTTAAGCTTGAATTCAGACTAAAAAAATCGAGGCAAAATGCCTCGATTTTTTTTTAATCATGATCTCAATAGTTTAATAAATAGTCGATAAAATGAACGATTTTTTGATTGATCTCGGCGCTGAAAAGCACTATTCCTATGGGTGAAGCTGTTGCTTCTATTTCACGTAGAACAGAGGACGCTTGCATGAAAAGACAAAAACGAGATCGTTTAGACAGAGCTTTTTCAAAAGGATTCCAAGCTGGTGTTGGTGGACGCTCTAAGGAGCTCTGTCCTTATGCAAATCTTGATTCGCGGTCACAGTGGTTAGGTGGTTGGCGTGAAGGTGTGGATGGCCGAGTTAATGGGCTATTTAATAAATAATGGCGTTTTGCTCATTAATTAAATAGCCCAGAACAAACAGAGTAATGCAGCATAATTGCCCTCAGATGAGGGCATTTTTGTCTCTATTGAATATTGCAGGGTAAAGCAGGTTAGAAGGTCGAAGTATCGCTAAATACACCGACTTTAAGGTCGGTTGCACTGTAAATTTGACGTCCATCTACTTCAAGGATGGCATCGGCAATACCCATTACTAATTTACGGTGGATGGTACGTTTGATATTGAGCTTATAAGTGACCTTTTTCGCGCCGGGTAATACTTGACCTGTAAACTTCACTTCACCCACACCTAAAGCGCGACCTTTGCCTTCAGCACCTTCCCAGCCTAGGTAAAAACCAACCAGTTGCCACATGGCATCTAAGCCTAAGCAACCCGGCATAACTGGGTCAGTGATAAAGTGGCAGTCAAAAAACCATAATTCTGGCTTAATGTCGAGTTCGGCAACAATTTCACCTTTTCCAAACTCACCACCGTTGTCATTGATGGTGATGATCCTGTCGATCATCAGCATGTTGTCTACGGGGAGGCGAGGGGAGTTTGGACCAAATAATTTCCCATGGCCACAGGCGATAAGTTCTTCTTTGTTGAAACTGTTTGCTTTATTCATTGTTTTACTACTCCAGCAATAAGAGCGCCAAGATTAGCGAACACGTGTAAGCTAAACAACTCCGATCAGCTAATTAATGTCGAAAAAATCCTAGTTTTGCGAGTAATCTCGTCATTAAGCCTATTTCTTCTTCACCGTTACCAGCTAGCTTGTCTAATCGTTGTTGCACTAGACCATATAAGGATTCTGCTGGGAAGTCATTATCTTCATCGGCAACGCCAGCGGGCATCTGCATCAATAGCTCGACCGCTTCATCCATATGTTCAATGGCATAAATATGGAACAAGCCTTTGCCTACAGCTGTAATCACTTTGGGGTGTAGATTAAGCTGTAATATATTTGACTTGGGCATAATTACACCTTGCTCACCGGTTAAGCCTCGGCGTTCACAAAGATTAAAAAAGCCTTCAATTTTTTCATTAATACCACCGATAGCTTGCACATTACCAAATTGATCCAATGCGCCTGTAATCGCCAGCGACTGAATAATCGGTTGTTCTGCAATGGCTGACATCAAGCAGCAATATTCTGCAAGCGAGGCGCTATCGCCATCGATCTCCTGATAGGATTGCTCAAATACAATATTGGTATTTAGGTGCAATGGCGCATCGCGACCAAAGATACGATATAAGCAGGCTGAAAGGATCATCATACCCTTTGCATGGATATTACCGCCCAGCTCTGACTTTCTTTCAATATCTGCAACTTCACCGTCACCATAGTGTACCGTAGCGGTGATCCGTGCTGGTTCACCATAGCAGTGATCAATCGCATCGATAACCGTAAGACCATTAATTTGTCCTACCATAGCGCCCGTAGTTGGCAGATTTATGAAATTGTCATCAAAACTTTGGCTTGAAAATTCTTCAGAGCTATTATGGCGATAATTGGCTTGCGATAGCGCACGTTCAATGCTGGCGGCATTAATTGTTGATTTACCGCGATAGACTTTTGCCTGCGCCATTAACTGCGCCAAATCTAGCATTGAGAGACTTAAGCGACGTTGATGCTCGGTTAATCTAGCACTGTGTCTAAAGAGTGGGGCAAGACTAGATTGTTCTAATGTGACATCGACACTTTGTGCCACCGTTTGTAGCCAACTGGCATATTGCGCTTCTTTAAAACGGGTCAAATCCAGTTCACCCGCCAGTTCTGCCAACAGGTTAAAGTGGCGTTGAAATTGCCAATCTTCAGACCTAATTTGGCTATAGATTAAACCCGCGCCAATTAAAATAATTTTACAATTTAATGGGATTGGGCTTAGGTTGTGACTGATTTGATACTCTTTCTGTGTCAGGATTTGCAGCAGCAAATCCCATAAGCCTTCTCGTTTCCACAGGGATTCAGCGCAGATAAATACATAATGGCATTCGGCCAATGCACCCGCTTGATATTTACTGCTATTACCTGATTGCACCATACGGCCAAGTAGGTCTGAACGGCGGATATTGCCACTCAGATAGCGATAACTGACATGCTTTTCAGCAATTGAGCCTTGGTTGTCCTGCGGCGCTTCATATTGCCAATGGAATTGAATGGTTTTATCTTCGGGGCGCTTTGCCACCAGATAAGCTGCCGGCAATGGCTCAAGCGTTTCCATTAATGCTTTGATCATTAATAGTCTATCGATGCCAGGAAAATCAGCGAGATACAGTTGTTGATCGGCAATGGCGTTATGTAACTTAAAGGCATCCAATACGCGCTCTTGACCTAAAAGCAACGCTTTATATCCTGTTGGCAATTGCGACAGGACGGGAAGATTAAATTCAGGGGCGAGTGAGGATGAAGGTATCAAGAGTGAATTCATATAAGCATTTACCGTGAAAAGTTACCGCGATTTTACCATACCGAGAGGGCAAGTCTCTTACTGTATAGGTGTTTTTATGCTGCTTTACCCAGATATTGCTGAAAATATGTTTGCTATTCGCCTGAAAATTCATCCGTCTGAACATAAGATGAGCATTTGACACAATATTCAAAAATTGCTGTTTACAAGCACCGATGATGCTTATATTATTTGCGGCGTTCGGAGGGGTGGCAGAGTGGTTTAATGCACCGGTCTTGAAAACCGGCGTGGGTTTATAGCCCACCCAGGGTTCAAATCCCTGCTCCTCCGCCATATTTCACGGAAAGGCCATCAGCAATGATGGCCTTTTTGTTTATGTCATGTCAGTCAAAAAGGTCGCTAAACAATTAGCGGCCTTTTTGCATCTGGTTCCATGGTATGAGATGTTTGATTACATTGCCAAAAGGCGTATCTGCGATTGTCTTGATAATCATTATGTTCTGATATGAAGAAGTTGATTTTTAAGGTTTGGATTAACCTTCTCCTACGCTCCCTATTTATACTTCATCTTTTTCATATGAAGCCGCAACCTTAAAAAAGTGCTCGCGATTCTTTAATCTATTCAAAAGTGACTTAGGTAATGTTGTTGTCATGCCGGTTTTTAGTGAGCAGAAATAGCAACAGATCAAAAATCGCCCTGAAAGCGATGATTTCATCGCCAGCTGGATATCAAATCGCCAATCAATTCAAATAATAATAAATTTAAGTTTACAGCTTTGGGCGAGATGTATATTATCTCGCTCGTTCGGAGGGGTGGCAGAGTGGTTTAATGCACCGGTCTTGAAAACCGGCGTGGGTTTATAGCCCACCCAGGGTTCAAATCCCTGCTCCTCCGCCATATTTCACGGAAAAGCCATCAGCAATGATGGCTTTTTTGTTTATGCAATTTGCACCCGGGTTCTTCATGCTAAGCGCTGCTCCAGCACAATAGTCGGCTAAAAAGCCGCTAAGCAATTAGCGGCTTTTTGCATTTACATGTCCCGTCCTGAAATACGTTGACATAAAGAGGACTTCTTTATGACAACATCAATTAACTCAAGCCGTAAGCGCACACAACGAGATTACACCTTAGCCTTTAAATTAGGCGTTGTAGAGCGTGTTGAAAAAGGCGAAATGACGTACAAACAAGCCCAAGCCCGTTTTGGTATTCAAGGCCGTTCAACGGTACTCGTTTGGCTTAGAAAACATGGTAGACTCGATTGGTCGAAACCTTTTCAGCATCCCCTTATGCCTAAGTCAAAAGAAACCCCTGCCGAAACTATTAAGCGCCTTGAACGTGAGTTAGCAGAAGAGAAACTGCGTAACAAAATCCTCAATGGTATGGTTGATATCATGGACAATGAATATGGAGCAGGCCTCAGAAAAAAGTACTTATCCGGTACGTCTGGCAAGCAAAAGGCAACGGAGAAATAAACCTCGCAGCCGCATGTCGTGCTGCGGGTATGTCGAGGCAAGGTATTTATCAGGCAGTTGCTCGAATGGAAAGTCGTAGAGCTGAGCTATCGGTCATCAAAGACTGGGTTCAGTACTGGCGTAAATATATGCCAAGGTTAGGGGCCCGTAAGCTCTACACGTTGATAAAATCCAGGCTGGTTGAGCACGATATTAAACTTGGGCGAGATGGGTTCTTTACCTATTTGAGAAGTGAAGGTTTGCTAGTTAAACCGAAGAAAAGCTACACAAAAACCACGTTCAGCAAACACTGGATGAAGAAGCATCCTAATTTGCTGAAAGAGAAAGGACTGCATGATGCAGAGCATGTACTGGTCAGCGATATCACCTATCTTGAGTCAGACCAAGGTGTGCACTACCTGTCATTGGTCACCGATGCCAGTTCGCGTAAGATAGTCGGTCATCACGTGAGTAAAGACATGAAAGCCGAGAGTGTGGTGAAAGCGTTAAAAATGGCCATAAAAGATAAGCGCTATATCGGCAATGCAGTGCATCACTCAGACAGAGGCTTACAATACTGCTCAGCCGTTTATCAGAATGCGCTTCAGGCGAGCCAAATCCAGCCGTCAATGACGGATGGTTATGATTGCTACCAAAATGCATTAGCAGAAAGAGTGAATGGCATACTGAAGCAGGAGTTTTTACTGCACCGATGTAGGACATTTGCGGAACTGAAGATACTTGTTAGAGAATCGATAGCAATATACAACGATATGAGACCGCATCTGAGTTTGAATATGGCAACCCCTAATCAGGTGCACAATAGAAAAGGCCAGCTACGGGAGCTGGCCTAAAAACTGTCAACCTATCTTAGGACGGGACAACACGACTTCATTTTCGATGAGCGTTTTAAACCTGCTATATTTTGCGTCAGCTTATCAATTAGCCCAATCCTGAGCTCCACTCATACTTTCATCATACCAAGCTCTTAATTTCAAACTGCATTAATTAGCAAGTTGTTTCTTTAAATATCATCTAGTTAACAATATTCATTTTATGCTTTGCGAAATGCCATTGTTGGGCTAAATTACCCTGATAACCTATATTCCGGTTGCGGTATTCTGATTTGGCTAACTCTCTTAGTCAGCATTGGTTAAAGGTGGATAAAGTTGATATCGATATATTTAGTTGACGATCATGAGCTGGTGAGAACTGGGATCCGCCGTATCTTAGAAGATGAGCGGGGGATCAAAGTTGTGGGTGAAGCGCCCGATGGTGAGACCGCGGTACAGTGGGCGAGACAAAATGAAGCCGACGTCATCTTAATGGACATGAATATGCCTGGTATGGGCGGACTCGAAGCCACGCGTAAAATTCTTCGTTATCAACCTCATGCCAAGATTATTGTGCTAACAGTGCATACTGAAGATCCGTTCCCCAGTAAAGTGATGCAGGCGGGCGCGTCTGGTTATTTAACCAAAGGTGCGACGCCACCTGAAGTATTGCAAGCGATACGTCAGGTTTCCCGTGGGCAGCGCTATTTATCTCCTGAAATTGCCCAACAAATGGCATTGAGCCAATTCAATCCGGCCGATGAGAATCCGTTTAAAGCCTTGTCTGAGCGTGAGCTGCAAATTATGTTGATGATCACCAATGGTGAAAAGGTCAATGATATTTCTGAGCAGCTCAACTTAAGCCCCAAAACCGTTAACAGTTACCGTTATCGCTTATTTGCGAAGCTTGGGATCAGTGGTGATGTGGAGCTGACCCGTTTAGCGATCCGCTATAAAATGTTAGATGCTGGTCATTTCTAATGGCCGCTTATGTCAATGGTTCTAGCATTAATTAAGTGTTAGCTGTGAGTTTGAAAACGATTTATCAAGCAGTTTTGAAGATGGTAAGTAAAAGAGTGGGTGTGTAACGATGTCGACAGGTTTTAACGCCCAGAGTTTTTTACGCACGGTCTCCTCCTCTGCTGGGGTTTATCGCATGTATGACGTCAAAGGTGACGTCATCTATGTGGGTAAAGCCAAAGATCTTAAGAAGCGCTTATCCTCCTATTTCCGAAAAAACCTTGGCAATGTAAAAACTCAGGCGCTGGTGTCCCATATCCATCATATCGATGTGACGCTGACCCACAGCGAGACAGATGCGCTGCTGCTTGAGAATGACTATATCAAGCAGTACATGCCCAAATACAATGTGTTACTGCGGGACGATAAGTCATACCCTTATATTTTCTTGAGCCAACACGAGCATCCACGCCTCGCATACCATCGCGGGCCGCAGCGGGAGAAGGGCCATTATTTTGGGCCTTATCCGAATGGCGGCGCGGTGCGCGAAAGTTTGCACTTGATGCAAAAGCTGTTTCCTATCCGCCAATGTGATGATCTCTATTATAAATCCCGCACTCGGCCCTGCCTGCAATACCAGTTATCCCGTTGTAGTGCGCCTTGCGTCGGCAAGGTCAGTAATGCGGAGTATGATGAACAGGTAAAACTTGCCAGTTTGTTCCTAAAGGGAAAAGACAAGCAAGTTATCAGTGAATTAGTGGCGAAAATGGAAGAGGCCGCCGAGCAGCAAGCCTATGAGCAAGCTGCGCGCTTTCGCGATCAAATTATGGCACTGCGCCGGGTTGCTGAGCAGCAAGAAGTCTCGGGAAACACCGGCGATATGGATGTTATCGGCGTACACTATGCCTCGGGTATCGCCTGTTTCCATTTACTCTTTATTCGCGAAGGTAAGATTTTTGGTAGCCGTAGCTATTATCCAACGGTTCCCGCGCAAACGGATATCGAAGAAGTCTTACGCTCCTTCCTGCTACAGTTTTATTTAAATGCCGATATTCAACGCACTATTCCTAAGGAGGTGGTGATAAGCCATCACTTTGAAGAATTGCATGAGTTAGAGGCGGCCGTCTCTGAGGCGTTGAATAAAAAATTCAGCATTAAAACCAATGTGCGCGCCGACAGGGCGAGTTTTTTGCGCCTTGCGCTGACCAATGCCACCAATGCGGTGATGACGCGCCTGTCCCATAAAAACACTGTTGAACAGCGTTTTGTCTTGTTGGAAGAAATCCTCGAACTTAGTGCGCCGATTCAGCGAATGGAGTGTTTCGATATCAGTCATACCATGGGCGAGAGCACTGTAGCCTCTTGTGTGGTGTTTAATCGTGAAGGGCCGCATAAAGCCGAATATCGTCGTTATAATATTGAAGGTATTACGCCAGGCGATGATTATGCCGCCATGAAGCAAGCCATTAGCCGTCGATTTGATAAAATTGATGCCAGCGGCAAAATCCCTGACATTTTATTTATCGACGGCGGTTTAGGTCAGCTGCGTATTGCGCAGCAAATTGTCGATGAGAAATTTGTCAATTTAGATAAAGCGCCGCAGCTTATTGGGGTGGCAAAGGGAGAGAGCCGTAAACCTGGGCTGGAAACCTTAATCTTTGGTGACACAGAAACGAGCTTTTCCCTTGAGGATGACTCACCCGCATTGCACCTTATTCAACATATTCGCGATGAATCGCACCGCTTTGCCATCACTGGGCATCGTAATCGCCGTCAGAAAACCCGTAACACCTCAACGCTTGAATCCATTTCGGGCATTGGCCCTAAACGCCGTAAAGCGTTACTCCAACATTTGGGCGGTTTACAAGAAGTGAAGGGCGCGAGCGTGGCCGAGTTAGCGAAAGTGCCTGGGATCAGCATAGAAATGGCACAAACCATTCATGATGCATTGCGAGGGTGATAAAATTAAGGCAAGATTGGCGCTGCTTTTGACTAACTGGTTTGATCATGCCGTTTAACTTACCCATAGCATTAACTCTTTTTAGGCTTTTTTTACTGCCCATTTTTGTGGTGTTGTTTTATTTACCTTACAGCTGGACGCCTTTTGTTGCCGCATTTGTGTTTTGGTTGGCGGCGTTAACGGATGCATTAGACGGTTATGCGGCGCGTAAACTCAAGCAACTGACCCGTTTTGGCGCATTTCTCGATCCCGTCGCTGATAAACTGATGGTGATCACCGCGCTCGTATTATTAGTTGACCAATACGCTGATATTTGGCTCACACTGCCAGCACTGTTTATGATTGGCCGTGAAATTGTGATTTCAGCCCTGCGGGAGTGGATGGCTGAATTAGGTAAACGCGGCACGGTTGCGGTTTCTTGGATCGGCAAATATAAAACGGCGGCGCAGATGGTGGCGATTATTGGCCTGATCTGGCAATACAATCCACTCATGATCACCGCGGCATTTGTGCTGTTATATATCGCTGCCGTATTAACGTTCTGGTCAATGATGAGTTACATTTTAGCCGCCTGGAAAGATTTAACGGCTGAATAGCACAATAAAAAATCAAAGAGATTATTTAGTGCGCAAGCAGTAAGTTATCGATAAAACAGCGGTTGACACTGCATCGTAAATAGGTAGAATGCCTCCCCGTAGACGAGAGACGAAGTGAAAACAAAATCTTAACTCTGCGTGATGCGACATTAGCTCAGTTGGTAGAGCGATACCTTGCCAAGGTATAGGTCATCGGTTCGAACCCGATATGTCGCTCCAATCTAAATGATTGGAAAGATGGCGCGATGGCAGAATGGCTATGCTGCGGATTGCAAATCCGTCGATCTCGGTTCGACTCCGGGTCGCGCCTCCATGATATAATATATTAATGACACGATTCCCGTCGTTAATATAAAGAGTTTGCCCGAGTGGTGGAATCGGTAGACACAAGGGATTTAAAATCCCTCGCTGGTAACAGCGTGCCAGTTCAAGTCTGGCCTCGGGTACCATTATTATAATGGTGACAGCTCAAACGAGCTAAAGCGTTAAACTTCGTAATCTAAGTATTTGAAATATAATCAATAGATAGAAGCAATGAGTTAACAATATCAACAGCAGTGCTGACGATATTCAGAGTTTGCCCGAGTGGTGGAATCGGTAGACACAAGGGATTTAAAATCCCTCGCTGGTAACAGCGTGCCAGTTCAAGTCTGGCCTCGGGTACCATTATTCTTAGTGAATAGTAAATAAGCCTCGACATTAGTCGGGGCTTTTTTGCATCTACAGCTTTGATTATTTGGATTTGGTTTAAAGGGCCGTTTCTATCTTATTCTCTAGAGCCACGGCTTCGCGCTTGCCACTTTTGTTACAGACGTTAGTCCTATCTTATAGTCTACTTATTTCTCCACACTGAGCTTAATAACGTTAAACTCAGCTATGGCGGCTTCGTTTTATCTCTAAAGCTCATTGCCGAAGTAATATCGTTAACCTTGCCCATAAAAAAGCCCCGTGGTTTTCACGAGGCAATTTTACACATCCACAATACTACTCATTTATCGCTTGTTTTAGCGCTGTCGCCGCCTTAAAGCTTGGCTGGTTAAAGCCTGCAATCTCCATCGTCTCGCCAGTTTGCGGGTTTCGACCCGATTTAGGTAAATGATAACGTAACTCGAAGGTACCGAATTGCGGCAGGAAGACTTTCTCACCTTCGCTTAAGGCGATATGGATCTGTTGTAGGATCTGTTCGACAACAGGTTTAGTGCTGGCCTGGGACTGTTCAAGCGAAGTGGCGATACGTTGGATCAGTTGTGCTTTGTTCATTGAAACCTCTGAATTCAGTGAAAGAGCAGGAAAGGGGAGTTATAACAAGCTCGAGATTAGATTGAAAGTCTAGGTTTACCAAAGCGGCTTAACTGCTGCTTTATTGGTTAGCGGTGATTACTCACCCTTTATTTTGAAACGTAAATACGCCTCATATAAGCAGCACTAGGTAAGCAGCATTAGGGGCTAAGTTGGCCTGTAGCGTTTAGAACTAAAGTAGAAGTTAAAGGATAAAGCCTTTTAACACTGATATTTACGACTGTTTGATGTTTGACATGGTGTAATAAATGCCATTGCTTCAGCAGTGTATAAACAAAACATTAGCCACAAAGCGCCCTTGCGGGCGCTGTTAGAGGTGGAGTTAAACGTAGGAATAATAAGGGACTTATCGCGGAGTTAAGAAAATAACGTTTCTTCCAATGTGCGTCCTTTCAGCAGCATCTTATATTGCCAATGCTGGTCCTTAAATAGGGCGAGCAGGGCGGTTTCAAACTCATAATGACGATTTGCCGTGTCATCCAATTGGATAACAAATACATGGGCTTGTTTTGAGGTGATATTCACCACACCAGCTATTTGACCTACGGCTTGGATCAGCGCTTCACTGTCGCAGCTTTCCATGGTGAGGGTGAGATAATCACTGCCGCTATTGGATGAGCGCATCGAAATCGACTGGCCCAATTCACCTTTATCTAGATACAGCACTTGGTCACAGAGCTTCTCGAGTTCGTCCAAGTTGTGTGAGCTGATCACAAAAGTGGTTGTGGGCGACAGCGTTCTGACGAGTTCACGGATTTTTTTCGCATTGGCAGGGTCGAGTCCTGCGGTAGGTTCATCTAACAACACCAGCTTAGGCGAGCCGAT
The DNA here is from genome assembly GCF_016859145.1 of Shewanella sp. LZH-2. Classification (NCBI taxonomy): domain Bacteria; kingdom Pseudomonadati; phylum Pseudomonadota; class Gammaproteobacteria; order Alteromonadales; family Shewanellaceae; genus Shewanella; species Shewanella sp. LZH-2. The sequence goes on along the minus strand of NZ_CP069350.1, from coordinate 2,776,022 downwards.
TAAGGCTTGGGCAATCGCCACACGTTTACTCATTCCATGGCTTAGACTCGGTGGCTTTTGCTGCGCCACCTCGGCTAAGTCCACTAAATTCAGCACTCGCTGTGCTTCTTGATTTGCCTGCTTGCTATCCATCCCTTGAAGACGCGCAAAGAAGCTTAACTGGCTGATAATAGTTAAATTGGGATCGAGCGTCGCATCCTGTGGCAGGGCGGTAATTTGCCCTAATAATGCTGGACTATTGGGTGCTTCTCCCTGAATACGCACCGAGCCCGCGCTTGGGGTGAGGTAACCACAGAGCAGGCTAAATAGCGTGGTTTTACCTGCACCGTTAGGGCCAACTAAGGCGATGGGCGCTCCCGATTCGAGGGTTAAGTTAACGTTATTGAGCGCTTTTTTACTGCCATAGTGTTTGGACAGTCCTTGGCATTGAATGAGGATCATAGTTGACTCCTTTGGATATAAACGCGGCCAAGGAAAAGGGCGAATGCGGTTTGTAATAGGGGAATTGGTGCGTAGGCAAAGCTCTGGAGTCCATTGGTGTTGACCATGTTCGACAGTTGAGCGCCCGGCAATATCCATTGTAAGCCTTCAAATAAGCTGGATTGATTACCCAAAATCAATAGCGCAATCGAGACGACTGTCCACAAGATGGTGGCGAGCACCATGGCCTGTCTTGCCGTGTTGGCATAGAGGGACAATAAAGTCATGACCGCGGTAAAGGGTAAAATCACGATAACTAAGTTGATGCCGACCAAGGCCCCCGACGTTAATGCGGGTAATAACAAGCCGATATCGCGAGTAAGTGCCAGCGCTATGGTGGCGAGGATGGTCAATAAGATCAGTAGACCTTGGATCAGGATTTGCCCCAAAAAGCGGCCGAAGAGTAGGCTGTCTTTGCTGGTTCTTAGGGTATAGAAGCGCAATGTGCCGCGGGATTTGTCTGAGGAGAACTGATCGGCGGCAATCAAAATACTGAACATGGGAAACAGATACAGCGCAAAGCACCAGAAGATAGCCATTTCCGCCACGGGCCAGTCAAACAGCACATTGAGTGCTTGGCTGCCTAAGAGACCGTCGATCAGATCTTTAATATTGGGCTGCATTAATAGGGTCGAAGCGCCTTGGATGGGGTAGAGCAATAGCATGCCCCACACTAATGCAAAGGCAATCAGGGCGATAATCCCGCGAAGGTTAAATAGAAATTTTCGACATTCAAAGCCAGCGATCAAAAGCATGTTATTGAATGTACTGGGAGCATTTGGTGTCATTCGCTGTCTCGTCAGTGAGTGAGCGGACAAACTCTCACCTTAGTCATCATTAAGAGTGACTACTTGCGAAAGTCGTCCGCGGCGCGGTTAGGATAAAGAAGCGATAAGCGATTCTAACTTATCTTTAAGTTCTGCCACTTGCTCTTCAAGCTGTGTGACTCTCGCTTCCAGTTGTTGTCTATCCTGCTCGTTTAGCGGGTGGGCATCTGCATTTGTGGCATTGGTGAATGACGCTGCGCTAATTTGCTCAGCACCTTGGGAGAACAGCTCAGTATAACGACATTCACGTTTACCAGGCTCCCGCGGCAGTTGAGCCAGTACGGGTTTATCCCGCTCCATCAGTTGCTTAATGCAGGCTTCCACTTCGAGCACGTCTTTAAAATCATGCAGTCTGTTGCTACGGGTGCGTAACTCTCCGGGCGTTTGTGGGCCGCGAAGCAGCAGTAAACAAACAATGGCTACCGCCGCGCTGGAAAGTTGTAACTCGCTAAATTCGGTGTTGCAGAATCTGTGCTTATATTTGACGACTCGGCTACCAAAGCCGGATTGCTCGCTGATTAAGCGCTTTTTGTTCAATGAATCAAGGGCGGCTTGTACTTGCGCTTCAGTGAGTTCTAATACAGGTTCGCGGCTGGTTTTTTGATTACAGGCGAGGGTCAGGGCATTGAGTGAAAGAGGGTATTGCTCTGGGGTGGTGACTTCTTTTTCAAGTAGGCATCCGATAACTCTGGCTTCGTGTAACGTGAGTTCCATATAAGCTCCAAAGAAAAAAGCATGACTTTGTTATAACAGAGCCATGCTTAAGATCCTAGCGCTTGTCGGTAAACTGAGTGTTTGGGCAGACTATTTGGACAAATAAACCACGAACCTTACTACAAGAGAGTCCTAAGTCCCGTATGAGGTTGACTATTCAGCCCAATCAGTCAGCTTCAGTTAGGCGTAAACCATCATCGTCGATACTTAACTTGCCCGCTTTAAACAGGCCACCGATGCTCTTTTTGAAGGCTTTTTTACTCATACCGAGTTGTTCGTAAATCACTTCGGCATCGGTTTTATCCGTTAGGGGTAAGAATCCGCCCGCTTGCTTGAGTTTTACTAAGATAATGTGCGCATTTTTATCAAGCTCTTGCTTACTGCCTTGCTGCAATACCAAATCAATTTTGCCATCGCGGCGGACTTGTTTGATAAAGCCTTTTAGCCTTTGACCAAAACGCAGTTTTTGGAACACTTCGTTTTGATAAATCACGCCCCAATGGGCATGGTTAATAATGGCTTTGTAGCCTAAATCTGTGGTGCCACCGATAAATAAGTCAACTTGTTGACCTACTTCATACTGGGCGGGAGTTTTATCGAGGAATTTATCGATTTTTGATGACGCAACAATACGCTCATCAGCTCGGTTAACGTGCACATAAACAAGGTACGAGCGACCTTCTTCAATCGGTTTATGCTGTTCACCAAAAGGTAGTAACAGATCTTTATCTAATCCCCAATCTAAAAATGCGCCAAAAGGCCCAGTGGCCACGGCTTTTAAGTAGGCAAATTCTCCTACTTGAGCCAAAGGTTTGCGGGTCGTGGCAATGACAATATCTTCGGAGTCCAGATATAAAAATACCTCTAGCCAGTCACCGACTTGGCAGTCTTTTGGGGTGGCTTTGTTGGGCAGTAACACTTGGCCAAATTCGTGGGCATTTAAATACACACCAAAACTGACTTGTTTTACTACCTCAAGTTTGCAGGTTTTTCCTATCTGTACCATGGAGCTCTCTATCTAAGGATGTCATTCGGCGGTGATTATAACCGCTTTATCCGTAAACAGCAGCTTCCAGATCGGCTTTTGCGTCGATAGTCGAAAATGAACAGTCGCGCAGAGATAAAACAATATTGCTGATGTGAGCAAATGTTATCAATTTATCTTGATTGGCTATTAAAAAATATTGAACGCACTTAGAGTGAGGTTGATGGTTAACCTATTAATTTAAAATAGATAAATCTACTTGTTACCAACCATTCTGTTAATGTGGTGTTTATTATATTTTAATGAAAAATATTAAATGAGATTCTTGCTTGCATTCTGTGACATTGCGCGGTTTAATTGCGCCGTTTAACGACTTCGCTCGTTACAGACATGACAAATATTACGTGAGTTGTAATGATTTTATGGTTCACAGGTCATTCACCGTGTAACGTACAATTTATAATGGTTACATGGGGTTAAGAGGAATTGTTTAGCTAATGCACAAGCATCCATTTTTTGCTCTTTGCCTAAAAGCATCTCAATGCCAGCGCTCAATCGTTGTTCCCTATGACGATACTAGCCTTAAACATCTCACGTTAATCCGTATCAACTCTGGCCGCGAAGAAGCCAACAGTCCCCTGTTACAATAATCTCACCTAGTGTTAGGTGTGCTTGGTGATGCCTTGCCGCTTAATACCTAATGTTTATCCTTAGTGTTACCTATTGTTTATCCACTTAATCGGCACCTCGTTTTTAGAGAGAGGCATATTGAGCGGAGACGCAACGCTTAAGCTTAAGGTTTTGAGTGTTTTTTAACCTCAAAGCGCGTTATGGTTAATGCCATTGGGTGAAAGACCTATGGCGATAAAGGGGGATATAAACACCATCTTGTTATCGCCAAGGTAAAAGAGTATCGGGTTAATCCCGGTTGCGTTAAGGGAAATCGCATCAATGTCGCCTAAGCTGGGTTGATTTTGCTGCACAAATTAGGGTGAATTCATCCTAACTGTATGTCAGGTAACTATATGGTTTACCTGGGTTTGTCGAACGGGCGGTCTTGCAATGTTGCACTGACCGTTTAACCCATTTTTTTATAGACGGGCTAAATAAAAATGAATGATTGGTCTATTGATGCTGCTCGTGCTGGGTACAACGTTACCCACTGGAGCCAAGGGTTTTATGGGATCAGCGACCAAGGTGAGGTGACAGTGTCGCCGGATCCTAAGAATCCTGATCACAAGATTGGCTTAAATGAGCTAGCAAAAGACATGGTTAAAGCAGGGGTCGCTTTACCTGTATTAGTTCGTTTCCCGCAAATTCTGCACCACAGAGTGAACAGTTTGTGCCAAGCATTCGACCAAGCGATACAAAAATATGAGTATCAGGCGGACTATTTGCTGGTTTACCCCATTAAAGTAAACCAACAAAAAACTGTGGTAGAAGAGATCCTTGCGAGCCAAGCATCAAAAGAAGTTCCACAATTAGGCCTAGAAGCCGGCAGTAAGCCTGAATTAATGGCTGTACTTGCCATGGCGCAAAAAGCCAGTTCAGTGATCGTATGTAACGGTTACAAAGATAACGAATACATTCGTTTAGCCTTAATTGGTGAAAAGTTAGGCCATAAGGTCTATATCGTTTTAGAAAAACTGTCTGAGCTGAAGATGGTACTAGCTGAGTCTGAGCGTTTAGGGGTGAAACCTCGCTTAGGGTTACGTGCTCGCCTTGCATTCCAAGGAAAAGGCAAGTGGCAAGCCAGCGGTGGCGAAAAGTCTAAGTTTGGTTTATCTGCGGCGCAGATTTTGACTGTAGTTGACCAGTTAAAACAAAGCGATATGTTGGATTCGCTGCAATTACTGCACTTTCACTTAGGTTCGCAAATCGCCAATATCCGCGATATTCGTCAAGGTGTGAGCGAAGCGGCGCGTTTCTACTGTGAATTACGTGAGTTAGGGGCCAGCATTAACTGCTTCGACGTCGGCGGTGGTTTAGCGGTAGATTACGACGGCACTCGTAGCCAAAGTAATAACTCAATGAACTATGGTTTAAGCGAATACGCGAACAACATCGTAAACGTGCTTACCGATATCTGTAATGAATACGAGCAACCTATGCCACGTATTATTTCAGAATCTGGCCGTCACTTAACGGCGCACCATGCGGTACTGATCACCGATGTGATTGGCACAGAAGCTTATCAGGTTGAAGATATCCAGCCGCCAGCGGAAGAATCGCCGCAACTGCTGCACAATATGTGGCAATCTTGGACTGAGCTGAGTGGCCGTGCCGATCAACGTGCCTTGATTGAGATTTATCATGATAGCCAAAGTGACCTGCAAGAAGCGCAATCGCTGTTTGCCTTGGGTCAATTAAGCTTGGCAGAACGTGCGTGGGCTGAGCAGGCTAACCTACGCGTATGCCATGAAGTTCAAGGTTTGTTAAGCACCAAAAACCGTTACCACAGACCGATTATTGATGAGTTAAACGAAAAGTTAGCCGATAAGTTCTTCGTTAACTTCTCATTATTCCAATCCTTACCGGATGCTTGGGGTATCGATCAGGTGTTCCCTGTGCTGCCATTGTCTGGTTTAGACAAAGCGCCAGAGCGCCGCGCTGTGATGCTGGACATTACCTGTGACTCCGACGGTATTGTGGATCAATATGTAGACGGCCAAGGGATTGAAACTACGCTACCAGTACCAGCGTGGAGTGCTGAAAGCCCGTATTTGATCGGCTTCTTTATGGTGGGGGCATATCAAGAGATTTTAGGGGATATGCACAACTTGTTTGGCGACACTAACTCAGCCGTTGTCAGCATTGAAGAAAATGGTATGACCAATATTGAATCGGTACTTGCCGGTGACACAGTCGCTGACGTATTACGCTATGTTAACTTAGATGCCGTTGACTTTATGCGGACTTACGAAGAGTTAGTCAACCAGCATATTGTTGAGGATGAACGCGCACAAATTTTAGAAGAATTACAAGTGGGCCTAAAAGGTTACACTTATTTAGAAGATTTTTCTTAATATTGAGTGTGTTAAAAAAGTCAGCCTAGGGACACTTAGGCTGACTTTTGTTTTTTATAGCCTATTATTTTTGCTAGTGCGTTGCCAAGGTGAGTGTGTTGCAAGGCTGTCACCTTGTTAAAGCAAGCGCGGTGGTTTTATTGCGGCGCTAGTCGTGTAAAAATAGCCGCGCAAAATTGATGGGTTATCAGTCTTAAAATGTGTGCATACATTTAAGTCAGCGTTGCCAGCGAGCCATGAATGACTGATATACCAATAGATTAGATGCCCAAACACAGGGATAAGATGAGGCGAACGGCTTGATGTTTTTTGAAGGCGCGGAAAAAAAGCTTGAGATCAGACTCACTTCCAATATGGCATCACTGCGCCAACGAGAGTACGGCTTTTGGTCAACCTTGGTCGCCTGTGCCAATGCGGAAATCCTGTCAACAATCCGTAATCCTGCCTGTGATGCCTATCTACTGAGTGAATCGAGCCTGTTCGTCTGGGATGATAAGATTCTGCTGCTCACCTGCGGTAATAGCACCCTGATTGAGGCGGCCTGCTACTTTATTAACGCCTTAGGGGTTGAGCACATTGCCGCGCTCTGTTATCAGCGTAAGAATGAATACCAAGCCCAGCTACAAAGCACACACTTTGCTGACGATATTGCGACATTGCGGACCTTGATCCCCGGAAAAGCCTTTCGAGTTGGTCACTTAGATTCACATCATCACTATTTGTTTTGTACTGACAATCTGTTTTGCACTGACGGCCAACCTATGTCGTCAACGTATGATACCTGCCTTGAACTGATGATGTACCACATCCGTGGCGAGCTGGCTGATTACCTCAAGTTGCCCACACAAACCGAGCTGGGGATTTATCAACGCTTAGGATTGCAGCGACTTTTCCCTGATTTTCAATTTGATATGCACTGTTTTCAGCCCGCGGGATTTTCGTTAAATGGGATACGTGGGGCTGACTATGTTACCTTGCATATCACGCCATCGATGGGGCAGGGAGATAACTCCTACGTCAGCTTTGAGACTAATCTAGATTTAGCTGTTTATCCCTATCCCCTTGTTGCACAAATGATTAAGCTATTTATGCCTTCAAGTTGGGATCTCATCCGTTTTAACCAGCCGCTTATGACTGCTGGATTTCCTGAGCATGTATGTTTAGCGCATGGTTCAATCGTGACTGAGCAAGGCTGTCAGATTGATTTTAATCACTATCAACAGCTTCAAACTGAAGCGTTACTGCCTGTATTCCTATAATCGTTTCCCATAATTGAGTTGGTGATTCACTCGAATAAGCGACTGCTAAAGTTGCGGTGTGATTAGAGGATTTATTCGCCACAAGCTGAAAATTTTTCATCAAAAATGGCCCTGATTTCGGGCCATTTTATGTTTGCTTGCGGTTTTTTTGGGCAATTCAAACTGAAATTTCTAAACTGAGCCGTTGGCTATTAGTCAGAAAATCCCTTGCGATACCATTTAGCGGCCATTACTGCGCTGCAATCTCTGCCAACACTACTTGATGGTGGTCGCTGGTTTTAAACTTATCGAACACATGGGCAATAGTGCCATCGGTGTTGATGAGGAAACTTAACCTATGGATTCCATCATAGACTTTACCCATAAATTTCTTTTCGCCCCATACGCCAAAGGCATCAGCAACGCTGTGGTCTTCATCGCTGAGTAGGGTAAAGTTAAGTGATTGTTTTTCAGCAAACTTAGCTAATTTAGCCACAGGATCTGGGCTAATGCCGAGGACGGTTACTTTGTGGCTGTCGAGTTCAGCTTTGCTATCACGTAAACCGCAGGCTTGTACTGTGCAGCCAGGGGTTGATGCTTTAGGGTAAAAATAGACTAAAACGGGGCCACGTGTTAAGCATTCTTGTAGTGAAACAGCGTTACCCTGTTGATTTTGTAAGGTAAAAAGTGGCGCTTTGGCACCAGCGGTTAAGGTATTCATCTATTATCCTCTGTCGTTTCTTGAGGTCGTGCCTTCCATGCGTCTAATGGTGCAATCCAGTGCCATCTCCTCGGAGAGTTGATAGATACTCTTTTCGAGCTTTTCTAGTTCAACTTTTTCAGGAATATTGATGGTTAATGAAATAGTTTGCGTTTGCTCGCCATTTTCAAGCTCTTCAGAGAAGGAGCGTACTGCCGCCAAGTCTAAGGAGCGGTCGGCAAGAAACTGGGTGATGGATTTCATCGTGCCGCGCTGATCTTTACCAGTAAAGCGCACTTCAAGGCGCGAAAGGTAATTTTGCGGCGTGTGCTTAGAGGTACGCTTCATCACCGTCATCAGTTCTAATTCAACACTGAGACTCGGGAGCAAGCTTTCAATTTTCGTTATGGATGCCCACGAACCTGACAACATCATGATTAAGGTAAATTCGTTACCAAATAATGCCATACGGCTGTCGACGATATCGCAGTCACAGTCACTGGCAAGCCGAGCTAGTTTACTTACGAGTCCAGGACGGTCTACGCCCATTGCAGTTACGACCAGGAAATTGGTCATGAATTGTCCTCACTTTTTCGATATCATAGAGCGAAAACTCGAGACCGAGCGCCGAGTTTTTGTGCGGGATGTAATGCTACCATAACTAAATCAATTTGAGACCCCCGTTAGTGCTTGTCATTAATGGTTGGCATCAGTACCATAGCGAATCCTGAAATTTTGGGGAAGTCAGATGATAAACGGAAGCATCGTAGCCTTAATCACGCCAATGAACAGTGATGGCTCAGTAGATTTTGCAAGTCTTGAAAGGTTAGTCGAATTCCATATTGACCAAGGCACAGACGCCATCGTTGCCGTGGGTACCACCGGTGAGTCAGCGACTCTGCCAATGAATGAGCACGTTGCCGTGGTCGCTCAAACCGTTAAGTTTGTCGCAGGTCGTATCCCTGTGATTGGTGGCAATGGTGCGAATGCGACAGCAGAAGCTATCGAACTCACCAAGTCCTTATCTAAAGTCGGGGTTGACGCCATGTTAGGCGTAACACCTTACTACAATAAACCGACGCCAAAGGGCTTAGTGGCCCACTATAAAGCCGTGGCGGCCAGCACTGATATTCCCCAAATTCTCTATAACGTTCCTGGGCGCACCGCGGTTGATATGAAGCCTGAAACCGTGGCCGAGTTAGTGAGCGTGAGCAATATTATTGGTGTAAAAGAAGCCACGGGTGATGTATCACGGGTTAAACGACTACGTGAACTTTGCGGCAATGACTTTATGCTGTACAGCGGTGATGATGCGACAGCGAGAGAGTTTTTACTCCTTGGCGGTAACGGGGTGATTTCGGTTGCTAACAACATAGTGCCAAAAGCCTTTAAAGCTATGTGCGACGCCGCATTGGCTGGCAACGCCGAATTAGCCGCAAGTATCGACGAGCCACTACGTGGTTTATATAGCACACTGTTTTGCGAAGCAAATCCTATCCCAGTGAAATGGGCAGCCCAGCGTATGGGGTTGATTCAGTGTGGTCATATTCGTTTACCTTTGACTGAACTTTCTGAGCAATGTCATGGTCTGTTGTTAGATGCAATGACTCGTGCCCAGATAGAGGTTAAATAATTAATGTTAAAGAAAGTCACTCCACTGTTCTTAGTTGCTGCTGTTGCAGCTTGTAGTTCGCCATTAGAGCGTCGCCAAGCCAACGGTGCTGAAGACTATGTTCAGGCTGAGCAAGCGCCAATGCTAAAGATCCCTGAGGGATTGAAAACGCCGCCTTACAATAAAGAATACGAGGTTCCGGCAATCGGCGCTAAAGCAAACCCTGCGCTTGTTGGTAAAAACCTTGATATCCGCCCACCACTGCAAGTTTTGCCAATGGCAGAAGGTACGCATGTGGAAGAGGGCAGCGATAACATTAAGATTGTGGTTGAATCGATTGATAACAGTGTCGATCTTAAGCAAGAGATTTTCGCTAACTTAGATGGATTCTTAGCGAAGCAAGCGATCCCTGTTCGTAGTCGCGACTATGATAAAGGCAACATTGAAACCGATTGGATTGAAAGCCGAGAGGTGTTGGAGTCAAGTTTATGGGGCTCAGATAAAGAATATCTGCTGCGTCAGCGTTATCGCTTCGATATCGAAACCCGTCCACACGGCCGTACCGCTAATATCGTTATTCACTTAGTAGAACACGAAGAGTTTTACGATGGTAAAGAGCAGGATGTAATGCTCAGTGGTGAGGATAAGCAGCGTTACACCATCGATATGCTTAACAGTGCCATTGCTTATATGAGCGTTAAGCGTGAGCAAACCATTCAAGCAAACCGCTTAAAGCAGACCTTAGGGATCAATGTTGATTTGGTCACGCCAGAAGAGGGTGCTGCATATTGGTCTGCTAAGGCTTCCTATAAGCAAGTGTGGGATCGTCTGCGTATAGTATTGCCAGAAATGGGCTTTGAAATTTCAGATATGGACAGTGCTAAAGGCCTGTACTTTATCAAGTTTACCGATAACTCCGGTTTCTGGAGTTCATTGTGGAACGACAATCAATTGTCCTTAAAAGAAGGTAGCTACCGTTTACTCTTACAAGACGGTGATACCCCTGATGAGACTAAGATTTTGCTTCGTGACGCTGAAGATCAGCCGTTATCGAATGACGTTGTCGCCAAGGTGTATGAATCATTGTCGAATCTGATGAAAGAAGAGCGCAAACTGCGTTAATTCCACCTCAGTCAAAAAGGGCGATTTATCGCCCTTTTTTGTGTCTGCAATTCAGCCTATTGCTCTAGGACGATACAGCATGATGTATCAGAATATTTCTAGGTAATATCAATAGTTATATTATGGTTTTAGATTAAACCGCTTAAGTTGTGAGTTATTTTGAAGCAATCTGCTTAAATTGCCATTTATCGTATTGCATTCTTCACCTCGGTAGTGTTTTTCGACTTGTCCGCAGTGTTATTACAAATTTTGCGCGCTCAGCGTAATTTGTAAGAAAAAGTAAAACGTATTGATGCAATGATGCGAGTGGGTAAACTAGCCGTCACTAATGCGAGTCATCATTTGGAAGCCAGATGAAAAAAATCATAATTATCATCGCTATTTTGGCAGCGGCATGGTTTGGATATCAAGCTATGCAACCTCAAGAGCAGCAGCAAGCAAAAGTTAAGCTCACCCCTAATGTGGTTATCGCCACCGCTTCTATGGCACAAGTTCGAGACGAAGTGGAAGCTATTGGCACAAATAAGGCATTTGAGTCCGTCACCATTACGCCCAAAGTCACTGATGTGGTGACCTCATTAAAGTTTGATGATGGCGATATTGTCAAAAAGGGCGATTTATTGGTGCAACTGCAAAATGCCGAGCAGATAGCCAAAGTGAAAGTGGCGCAGGTGAAAGTGAGTGACAATCAGCGTGAATTGGCGCGGATTAGTTCGCTTGTCACCAGTCGAACAGTGGCAGAATTAGAGCGTGACCGCCTGCAAACCTTAATCGATACGGCCCGCGCTGAGTTAGAGCAGGCACAATCTTCCCTCAATGATCGCAGTATTGTCGCCCCCTTTAATGGCCGTTTAGGCCTGCGCCAAGTGAGCGTGGGTAGTTTAGTGACACCGGGTACTGAGATCACCACGCTCGATGATATCTCTAAGATTAAATTAGATTTCTCAGTGCCAGAGCGTTTTATTCAAGACTTGCAGCCTGGCAAGCTTGTTGAAGCAAAAGCCGTGGCTTTCCCTGATGAAATCTTTAAAGGCAAAGTGATTTCCATCGATAGCCGTGTTAACCCAACCACCCGTGCCGTGATTGTACGCGCCGAAATCCCAAATCCAGATTTACGCTTACTGCCTGGGATGCTGATGAAGGTCAAACTCATCAAACGCAGCCGCGAGGCGCTAATGTTGCCTGAGTCGGCGATTATTCCAATCCAGAAAGAACACTTTGTTTACAGTGTGAATAAAGACAATGTCATCGAGCGTAAGCAAGTCACCATTGGAGTTCGTACCCGTGGTTGGGTCGAAATTACCGAGGGCTTAGCGATAGGCGAAAACGTGGTGATCCGCGGCCTGCTTAAGGTGCACCCTGGCGATGTGGTGAAGACCCAACTGGCTGAAAAATTTAGCTATCTTTCCGATGCTAATACGGAGCCAAGCGTATGATCCTGACCGATCTTTCCGTTAAACGGCCGGTATTTGCCTCGGTCATTAGCCTATTGCTGGTGGCCTTTGGTTTAGTCGCATTTGATAAATTACCGCTGCGGGAATACCCCAATATCGACCCGCCGATTGTCTCGATTGAAACCAACTATCGCGGCGCTAGTGCTGCGGTAGTTGAGAGTCGCATTACTCAGCTGATAGAAGACAGGATCAGCGGCGTCGAAGGCATTCGCCATGTGAGTTCATCGAGCAGCGATGGTCGCTCACAGGTGACCTTAGAGTTTGATATTAGTCGTAATATTGAGGATGCGGCCAATGATGTACGCGATAGAATTTCGGGTCTATTAGATAACTTGCCCGAAGAAGCCGATCCCCCAGAGGTGCAAAAAGCTAACGGTGGCGATGAAGTGATTATGTGGCTCAACTTAGTGTCGGATCAAATGACCACATTAGAGCTAACCGATTATACCCGTCGCTATTTATCCGACCGTCTGTCGGTGGTTGACGGGGTGTCGATGATCCGTATCGGTGGGGGCAAGGTTTACGCCATGCGCATCTGGCTCGATAGACAAGCCCTTGCATCCAGAAGCCTCACGGTGGCCGATGTCGAAGCCGCACTTAGGGCTGAAAACGTTGAGTTACCCGCAGGTTCGCTTGAATCCAAGGAGCGCCACTTTACCGTGCGTTTAGAGCGAAGTTATCGCAGCGCTGAGGACTTTGCCAATCTGGTGATTGCTCAAGGAGAAGATGGTTATTTAGTCAAGCTTGGTGACGTAGCTAAGGTGGACATTGGCTCCGAAGAAGAGCGTATTATGTTCCGCGGCAACAAGGAGGCCATGATTGGCCTTGGGGTGTCGAAACAGTCGACCGCCAACACCTTAGAAGTGGCCCGTGCCGTTAATGCCTTAGTCGATAAAATCAATCCTACCTTGCCCGCAGGAATGTCGATTAAGCGTAGCTACGATAGCTCAGTGTTTATCGAAGCCTCGATCAAAGAGGTGTATCAAACGCTGTTTACCGCAATGATCTTAGTGATTATTGTGATTTATCTATTCCTTGGCAGCGTGCGTGCCATGTTAATCCCTGCGATTACGGTGCCTGTTTCTTTGCTCGGCACGTTTATCGTGCTCTATGCCTTGGGATATACCATCAACCTGTTGACGCTGCTGGCGATGATCCTCGCCATCGGTATGGTGGTGGACGATGCGATTGTGATGTTGGAAAACATTCACCGCCGTATCGAAGAAGGGGATTCCCCCTTAAAAGCGGCGTTTTTGGGTGCCCGTGAAGTCGCCTTTGCGGTCATTGCCACCACCTTAGTGTTAGTGGCGGTATTTATGCCGATCACGTTCCTCGAAGGAGACTTAGGTAAGCTCTTTAAGGAGTTTGCGGTGGCCATGAGTGCGGCGGTGATTTTCTCCAGTATCGTGGCGTTAACCCTAAGCCCGATGATGTGCTCTAAGCTGCTTAAACCTGCGTCGCAGGACTCATGGCTAGTGCGTAAGGTTGATAGCATTATGACGGGCATTTCCCGTCGCTATCAAAGCTCGCTAGAGAGCGCGATGGCAAAACCAGTGCTGATGTCAGTTATCGTGTTGATTGCGCTCGGTAGTAGTGTGTTTCTTGCCCAAAAAGTACCGCAGGAATTTGCACCGCAGGAGGATCGAGGCTCATTATTTTTAATGATTAACGGGCCTCAGGGGGCGAGTTACGAGTATATCGAATCCTATATGACTGAGGTGGAAAGCCGCCTAATGCCATTGGTGGATTCGGGGGATATCAAGCGTTTGCTCATTCGTGCGCCCCGTGGCTTTGGCCGCGCGGCAGACTTCTCTAACGGTATGGCGATTATTGTGCTCGAGGATTGGGGTCAACGTCGTCCGATGAAAGAAGTGATTGGCGATATCAACAAGCGCCTTGCGGATTTAGCCGGTGTGCAGGCTTTCCCTGTGATGCGCCAAGCCTTTGGCCGTGGCGTGGGCAAACCAGTGCAATTTGTTATTGGTGGTCCAAGCTATGAGGAACTCGCTGCTTGGCGGGATATTATGATGGAAAAGGTGGCGGAAAATCCTAAACTGCTTGGCCTTGACCACGATTATAAAGAGACCAAACCGCAGCTTAGAGTGGTGATCGACAGAGACAGGGCGGCAAGCCTAGGGGTGTCAATTTCTAATATCGGTCGTACCTTAGAATCTATGTTAGGTTCGCGCCTTGTCACCACCTTTATGCGTGATGGCGAAGAGTATGATGTGATTGTGGAAGGGGAGCGCAGTAACCAAAATACCGCGGCCGATCTACAGAATATCTATGTTCGCTCCGAACGGACGAAGGAGCTGATCCCATTATCCAACTTAGTCACGGTCGAAGAGTTTGCCGATGCTAGCTCCCTTAACCGCTACAACCGTATGCGGGCGATTACCATTGAGGCCAGCTTGGCGGATGGTTATAGCCTAGGCGAAGCGCTGGATTACCTCAATCAAGTGGCGCGAGCTTACTTGCCTGCGGAGGCTGTCATCAGCTACAAGGGACAATCGCTGGATTATCAAGAGTCTGGCAGCTCAATGTACTTTGTGTTCTTGCTGGCGCTTGGGATTGTGTTCCTGGTATTAGCGGCGCAGTTTGAAAGCTATATTCACCCTATGGTGATTATGCTGACGGTACCGCTTGCCACGGTTGGCGCCTTGATAGGGCTGTGGTTTACGGGGCAGAGCCTTAATATCTACAGTCAGATTGGGATTATTATGCTGGTCGGTTTGGCGGCGAAAAACGGTATTCTGATCGTCGAATTTGCCAACCAGTTGCGGGATAAGGGCGTCGATTTTGACCGCGCCATTATCCAAGCCTCATGCCAGCGTTTACGGCCTATCCTGATGACGGGGATTACCACTGCCGCGGGCGCCGTCCCTCTGGTTTTGGCAACGGGCGCAGGTGCAGAAACCCGCTTTGTGATTGGCGTAGTGGTGCTTGCGGGCATTATGCTGGCGACGCTGTTTACCATTTATGTGATCCCAACTGCCTACGGTCTTTTTGCCCGTAATAGCGGCTCTCCAGAAGCGATTGCCCAGCAATTAGAAAAGGAATTAGCGCAAGATTAATCCCTCGCGAACGCTTAGCCAAAATAGGCGCTTAAGTACACTTAAGCGCCTATTTTATTTGGGCAAACTTACTTTGGGTTAACTTCAAGAGCTTGAATATAGCGAAAGGAGGTTTTCTCAAAGCCAATGGACTCGTAGTAAGTCTGTGTCTGCTCGCGGCGCATAGAGGTGGTGACCTCAAGCTGGCGACAACCTCGTTCACTTGCCCTCGATTTTGCAAAATCAATTAGTTGCGTCCCCACACCTAAGCCTCGACTGGCCTCAGTCACCACTAAAGCAGTAATACGGCAGATGTGTTGTTGCGAGGGAAAATAATCAAAAAAGATCAAACTTATCAGCCCAACCACAACTCCCTCAGACTCGGCGAGATAGATTTCATCGGTTCTGTTAGGGTTATTAAGATACTGCTGTAACTGCGCCTCAGTGGCACTATAACCCAGCTGCAACAGTAAGGCCGTCATGGCGTTATGGTCGGCTATCTGTGCTTGTCTAATTGAAATGGCGCCCATCACGCTTCCTTGTTTTATCCAGTATCTAGATTTCTATTAAGCAGGTAGTCTGCCAATACATGACTCTTGAGGTTGGCATATTTTAGGCTAACGCAAAGGGGTTAACGCATAAAAAATCCCACACTCATAGCGAAACCGACAAGCACAATAAAACCCCGCAGCAGGGATTGGGGAATGCGATAAGCCAGCGCGGCGCCAAGATAGCCGCCAATAATCGCCATAATGGCAAGCAGTAACAGATATTGCCCGTCAATCAAATTACCTAGGGCGTAAATCACCACGGCAATGGTGGTGAGTAGGGCGGAGAGTAAATTTTTAAGCCCGTTCATCCCATGTAATTGGGTTTGGCCGAGTAACCCAAAGGTTGCGAGTAAAATAATCCCTAATCCCCCATTAAAATAGCCGCCGTAAATACAAACGATGAAGAGAATCATCATTGCAGTCAGTGGCTTGACGGTATTCACACGGATGATGCTGGCATGGGCTAAACGTTTTTTCAGTAACCAAGGTCCAGCGATAAAGGCGAGGGTTGCCAGCAAAATTAACCAAGGGACGAGATAAGCAAACACTTGCTCGCTGGTACTTAGCAGTATTGCCGCGCCTAGGCATCCGCCAGCTGTCGCAATCCAGCACAGGGTTTTTAGGTTAAGATTTGCAGGATATTCAATCTCTTTTCGAAAACGCCAGGCACTGGCAAGGTAGCCGGGGAGCAGAGCGGCAGTGCCCGTCGCGTTGGCCATCAGTGGCGGCACGCCCACAAACACAAGGGCAAATAAGGTGATAAAGCTGCCGCCGCCCGCCACCGCATTTAACATGCCGCCGAGTAAGCCTGCGAGGGCGATCAGTAACCAATCCATAGTGAATGCTCCGCTGCCATTGTTGTGCTCAACCTGAACGTCAATTGCTTATAAAAACATCACCTTAACAGTAAGTCACTCAGATGAAAAGCCATCAATATTGTAAGTCGCGGCAGATTAATGGCTTTGTTATGGGCGTGCCGAATCGGGGTTAGGTATAAAGCCTTGGCATTAAGGGCTCAGCCTAACTCATCAAAAGTGATTAACACTTTGCAGTGATGCCTTTATTCAGCGTGAAACAGCCCTGACTCAAAAATCACCGTAGCGATGGCCAAATGTTGATCGCTAAATACCTCTTCTCCCCAACAATGTTGTCCACGTTCTTGATAGTACACATGGTAGCTGGCATTCGATGGCGTAGCGACGCAGTACCAACCATCAAACGTCTGCTTGCTAAAGTTGACCCAATACTGCGCATCCGCCTGTTTGATCTGCTGAAGTAGCGCCTTATCTTGCGCTAATAGCGCCGCAAGTTCGACTACGCTGGTGATCTTGTGTTCGGTTTTTAACTGATTAAGTAATGCTTTGAGTGTCATAATTGCGCCCTTCATCCAGAGGATTGCACTCCATATTAGCGAATGGCTGAGGCAATGGAGGACTCAATTAAAGCTTCAAAAACATCGGCTTGGCCTGCGGGGATCAGTTGCCGATGAATTTCGCGGCGCTTTGCACTGTCAAATAAACGCTCCGCAACCCAACCCGTTAAATAGAGCGAGGACAGGCAACCTCCCGCAGTGGCAATATTGCCATTAATCACCAGAGCGCAGTCTTCCACCTCTACGCCCATGGCCACCAATCCGGGTTTGGCATCGGGATGCGTCGTTGCCGAGATATTGTCGAGTAAGCCTAACTTGGCAAAGAAGAATGAGCCCGCACAGATACTGCCAAGTAATTGCCGCGAGGGATCTAATTTAAGGGCCGAAATAAAATCAGGATCCGCAAGTGCGGCAGGTACGCCTTTGTAACCACTGCTGAATAATACCACGTCAGCATCAGCGACTTGCGCGATATGACCATGGGTTTCTACCGTCATTCCCAAACTCGACTTATGGCTAGGTTTGGTCCCGAGCACTTTGACTGTCCAATCGGTTGTTGTGCGGCCGAGAATATCGCGCATTAAAAAGAAATCGATATCAGTAAATTCATCAAATATCACAATCGCAATTTGGTACATCCTTTGTCCTCTCGTTTGCATTGGAATGACTTAAGGCTTGAATAGGCTCAACCTTAAGCCTTGGGGTATTAATATGGAAATGGTTGTTATCTTTTTGATTTTAAATAAAATATTGGTTATCCAGTTAGTCTGCTGTCATAAGGCAAACCCCGAGACTACAAAGCGCCGACATTCTGATTAGACATCATTGTGACTATCGGGCATTAACCTAGCTCAGCACTTATTAAGAAATTTAGCTAACAACTTGAGCATCCTTACTATTTTGGCTGCGGCGAGTTTACCGTAACTGTGCTTAAGATGGCTAATTTTGGTGCTAAAGGGGTAAAACGTCTTTTTGTAACAATGATTCAGCACCTGTAGGTGAGTAAATCGATCGCTTTCAGTTAATAGGTTTTAAAATGATGGGCCTTAAACAACATTTAGCCCTTGATAAGTTGGATAAAAATAAAGAAACCATAATATTGGGATGGATATGACGGTTAGCTGTTTCACTAGGGGGCGAGTGTTGTACCAATACTTATATAAAAAAAACGCGTAGGGAATCTGAAAAAAGAGCGAATAAAACCACATGCCAGCCGCTAATATTATGCCTTCGTGGGCATTTGGCGAGGTATCAATTAAATAGCTGCCAATACCATATAAACCTATGATTGCTTCAACCCACAGTATTGCGCCAAGTGAAAGTACAACGCTTTCGTCATAAGTGAATTTAATAGGAAATGTCACTTAGCACTCTCCCTTCTTTAGCTAAGTCATCAATGTTTACAATGTGATAGCTGCTTAGCTTTTGATAATTATTAGCGATGAATAATTTAGTTGGGTAATTCACTAGATAGCTAGGCTTATATAGAAGTCTAAGCCTAGCATTTAGCTGATGTGTATTGTGTGAGTTTATTAACTTATTGTGTTAAAGAACGCTTAAAACACCATCTCTGGTACATGGTCTGGCACGATTAATTTACCAGCGGTTTTGCTAACAATTTCTTCAACGCTGACACCGGGGGCGCGCTCTAACAGATGGAAGGCGCCATCTTTAATCTCGATAAAGGCTAAATCGGTGACAACACGTTTGATGCAGCCGTAGCCTGTGAGCGGTAATTCGCACACGGGTAACAGCTTAGAGTTGCCGTACTTATCGGCGTGCATCATAGTCACGATAATATTTTCCGCCCCTGCGACTAAATCCATTGCGCCGCCCATGCCCTTGATAAGCTTGCCTGGGATCATCCATGAGGCAATGGAACCATTTACATCGACTTCAAAGGCGCCGAGTACGGTTAAGTCTACATGGCCGCCACGGATCATGGCAAAGCTTTCAGCGGAGGAGAAAAACGAGGCGCCTTTTACCGCGGTAACGGTTTGTTTACCGGCATTGATTAGATCCGGATCTATGGTTTCTTCCGTCGGGAATTCCCCCATGCCGAGTAGGCCGTTTTCCGATTGCAGCATCACTTCCATACCTGCGGGAATGTAGTTGGCCACGAGCGTGGGAATACCAATACCGAGGTTGACGTAGTAGCCGTCTTGTAATTCTTTGGCAACGCGCTGTGCCAGTTGTTCTCTTGATAATGCCATGATCTTTATCCTTCCTTTACCTAGAGTCGCTATTGGCCTCAATTTTTGGCTTTACTTTGGGCTCTAGTTAGAGCCAAGACTCTGTCGCTTTAGCTTGCGTTGTTAATCGTTCAGCGTTGCTTATTTCGCCGCTTTTACCGTGCGCTGCTCGATACGTTTCTCGAACTTGCCTTGGATGACGCGATCAACATAAATGCCGGGAGTATGGATATGATCAGGATCGAGCTCGCCCGGCTCCACAATAAACTCGGCTTCCACTACCGTGATTTTGCCCGCAGTCGCCATCATAGGGTTAAAGTTAGCGGCGGTTTTGCGGAACACTAAGTTACCCATAGTATCGGCCTTCCAAGCGCGAACGAGGGCAAAATCGGCGGTCAGAGATTCTTCTAACACATAGTGACGGCCTTTGATCTCGCGGGTTTCTTTACCTTCCGCCACGGGAGTGCCGTAGCCTGTGGCGGTGAAAAATGCCGGAATGCCTGCACCGCCGGCGCGGATTTTTTCCGCCAGCGTACCCTGCGGCGTTAAAATCACATTCAATTCGCCCGAGAGCATTTGCTGCTCGAAAGTAGCGTTCTCACCCACGTAGGAGGCGATCATGGTCGAAATCTGACGGTGTTTTAACAATAAGCCCAGACCGAAATCATCCACACCAGCGTTGTTTGAAATGGCGGTTAAGCCCTTAACGCCCATCTTAACCATTTGATTGATTAAGCCTTCTGGAATACCGCACAGGCCAAAACCGCCAACCATAATGGTCATATCATCGGATAAACCTGCTAACGCTTCTTCATAGCTGCTGACGACTTTATTGAGTCCTGCCATTTTGATGTCCTTTAAATTGTTATTCGTGTCCAATCATTTCTAGCACCTAGCACCTAGCACCTAGGCTTTGGCACCCTGCAAGATTGCATTGGCGACTTTAGAGCCATTAAGACGATTTAATTGTTTGCTGATCCCAAAACCCGCTAATGCCAGTTTTTCTAAATCGATACCCGTCTTCAAACCGAGTCCATGGAGCATATAGACCAAGTCTTCACTCGCCAGATTGCCCGACGCGCCTTTTGCATACGGGCAACCACCGAGGCCCGCCACTGAGGCGTCAAAGCTGCGCACACCTAAGTCGAGGCAGGCGGTAATATTGGCTAATGCTTGGCCATAGGTGTCGTGAAAGTGCAGGGCAAGTTTTTCCACTGGCACTCGCTCGATCACGGCTTGCAGCATTTTACGGGCTTTTAACGGCGTGCCTACACCGATAGTGTCGCCGAGCGAAATTTCGTAACAGCCCATTTTGTAAAGGATTTCAGACACTCTTGCCACTTCGCTCGCGGCGATTTCCCCTTCATAGGGGCAACCTAAAACGCAGGACACATAGCCACGTACTGGAATATTGGCGGCTTTTGCCATGTCCATCAATGGGATAAAGCGTTCTATCGACTCTTCAATCGAACAGTTGATATTGCGTTGGCTAAAGCTTTGTGACGCTGCACCAAAGATAGCGACTTCGGAAGCTTTTGCATCCAGCGCCAGCTCTAAGCCTTTGACATTAGGGGTGAGGGCGCTGTAAACCACGCCCGCTTGACGGCGAATTTGGCGCAATACGTCGCCGCTATCGGCCATTTGTGGCACCCATTTGGGTGACACAAAACTGCCTGCTTCAATTCGCTTCACACCCGCATCGGCGAGGGATTCAATCAAGGCGACTTTGGCCTGTGTCGGGACGGCGGCCTCATTCTGCAAGCCATCACGGGGCCCCATCTCGAATAGGCTAACCCTATCCGAGCTGGCGCTTAAGTTCGAAAGATCCAGGGCAGACATCTTAGGCTTCCTCGCTCTGGGCTTTGGGCTCAACATGGAGCAGCACAGCGCCATCGCTCACTAATTCGCCCGCCTTGAAGTAGAACTCGGTAACAATACCGTCGAAGGGCGCTTCGATGGTGTATTCCATCTTCATCGCTTCCATCACCAGTAGCCCTTGTCCCGCCTTCACCTCAGCACCGACTTCCACTAAGTGGGTCACGACTGTGCCGTTCATCGGGGCCTTGAGCTTATCTTCATTGCTGGATTCTGCCTCAACCACTTGGGTTTTAACCGCCCTGAAGTGATAACTGCCTGAGGGTAAAAACAGTGTAAAATCATCGCCCTGAGCGCTGACTGGTACTTTACTCTTATGGCCGTTGATTTCGGCTAACAGTAAATCCTGCTTAAGCTCACCACTAAGGGACTTGCTGACATGACCTTCTTCTGTTGGCAGAGATAGCTGATAGTGATCACCAAAGTCTAATAGCACCAATTGTTGTAACTCGTGGGCATCGTCAAGCAGGGCAATAGAATGTTGGCTGACACTGTTGAGTCTAAAGCCACTGACTTGGCCCCAAGGCGAGTAAGGATCGGCGCTATTGATCGCCTGTGCCTTGGCGGCTTCTTTACGGGCAAGCACTTGATACAGCGCGGCAAAGGCAAGTGCAGTGTCGGCTTCGCTTGAAGCACTGCCAATCAGCGCATCGCCGTAACGGTTGATAAAGTCGGTGCTAAAGTCTGCCTTGGCAAAGGCGGGATGCTCGGCAATATTGGCTAAAAATTCAATATTGTGTTTAAGCCCGCTGATTTGATAGGACTCGAGGGCATGCACTAGGCGTTGCAGCGCACGTGGGCGCGACTCATCCCACACAATCAGTTTGGCGATCATTGGATCATAAAAGTTACTGATCACATCGTTTTCACGGATGCCGGAATCGATACGCACATATTTGCTTTGCTCAGGCTCGCGCAGGAAGTTGAGCTTACCGCTGGCGGGTAAAAACTCATTTTGCGGATCCTCGGCGTAAATACGCACCTCAAAGGCGTGTCCATGGATACGCACTTCGTCCTGTTTGAGCGGTAAAGGTTGACCACTGGCGACCATTAACTGCCATTTGACTAAGTCTTGGCCCGTCACCATTTCGGTCACAGGATGCTCTACCTGCAGACGAGTATTCATCTCCATAAAGTAGAAGCTATTGTCGGTATCTAACAGGAATTCAACGGTTCCCGCGCCGACATAATCGATAGCCTTGGCGGCAGCGACAGCGGCTTCACCCATTTGGGCGCGAAGCTCATCGCTTAAACCTGGGGCTGGGGCTTCTTCGACCACTTTTTGATGGCGGCGCTGAATCGAGCAGTCGCGATCCGATAAGTAAATTGCATTGCCAAAGGTATCGGCAAACACTTGGACTTCGACATGGCGAGGCTGGCGTAAATAACGCTCCAGCAATAATTTATCGTTACCAAAGGAGGAGGCCGCTTCACGGCGCGCCGAGTTGATGGCGTCCATGATTTCGCCTTCATGCTCAACGATACGCATACCTTTGCCACCGCCACCGTAGGCGGCTTTAATCAGCATCGGGAAGCCGATTTTTAAGGCTTCGGCCTTGAGGGTGGCATCGGTTTGATCGTCGCCATGGTAACCCGGCACTAAAGGCACTTGCGCCGCCGTCATAATGGCTTTGGCCGCGCTCTTGCTGCCCATGGCATCGATGGCATCGCTGCCTGGGCCAACAAATACGATTCCGGCCGCCTCACACTTGCGAGCAAAGTCGGCGTTTTCCGATAAGAAGCCATAGCCTGGGTGAATGGCTTGCGCCTGAGCTTTTTTGGCAATCTCAATAATCAAGTCGCCCTTGAGGTAAGAATCCGCCGGAGCGCTGCCACCTAAGTAAAACGATTCGTCGGCCATGGCAACATGGCGGGCGTTTTTATCGGCATCAGAATATAAGGCAACGGTGCGAACGCCCATGGCCTGCGCGGTTTTGATAATGCGGCAGGCAATTTCACCACGGTTAGCAATTAAAAGCTTAGTGAACATGCTGTTAGTCAACATCAAAGAACTCCTTGAGTATCTGTTGGCGTGTGCCAGTTCGGCTGACGTTTCTCAAAAAAGGCGTTTAAGCCTTCTTGGCCTTCATCAGATACCCGAATGCGGGCGATGCGCTCGCTGGTGTAATCAATCGTATCTTGGTCTATCACGCCATCTTCGAGGCGGGCGAGTAGGGTCTTTACCCATGCCATTCCCTGCGGACTGTTGGCGAGCAACGCGGTGATAATGGGTTGGGCTGCAGCCGCTAAATCGTCGTTTATCTCATGGATAACATTGAGTTTGAGTGCCGTTGGCGCATCAAAACGCTCCGCGGTGAGCATATAGCGGCGTGAGGCGCGATTACCCATGGCGCGGGCAACGTAGGGGCTAATCACCGCGGGGATCAGCCCTAGTTTGACTTCGCTTAAGCAGAAGCTTGCACGCTCGGTGGCGATGGCAATATCACTGGCGCAGATTAACCCAAGCGCGCCGCCAAAGGCCGCACCTTGGACTAAGGCGATAGTGGGTTTTGGAAAGGTATCTAAATCCTGCATCAGCTTAGCCAGCGCCTTGGCGTCATTCAGGTTTTGATCAAAATCCATCTTGGCTTGTTTGCGCATCCAGTTTAAGTCGGCGCCCGCGCTGAAGTTTTTGCCATTGGCTTTTAATACCAACAGCTTGCAGTCTTTGTGCTCGGCAAAATAACCGAGGACGGCGATCATTTCGCAGATCATCACCTCATCGAAGGCGTTGTGCACTTCAGCGCGGTTTAGAATTAACTCGCCCACGCCGTTATTCAGCGCATAGCTGACGTGCTGCAAATGAGCTAAGGATTGAGTGCTAGTGTTCTGGTGTTGTGTGTCAGTCATTATTAGTTATTCCCTCTATGATTGATACGTAAGGCATCGCAAGATGCGTTACATACGGAAGACGCCGAAGCGGGTGTCTTCGATAGGGGCATTTAATGCGGCTGACAGGGCAAGGCCTACCACATCACGGGTTTGTGCCGGGTCGATAATGCCGTCATCCCACAGGCGGGCGCTGGCATGGTAGGGATGACCCTCTTTATCGTACTGGGCAATAATCGGTGCTTTAAAGGCTTTTTCGTCCTCAGCAGACCATTCTTCGCCTTTACGGGCTAAGCCGTCGCGGCGCACTGTGGCTAATACGCCAGCGGCTTGCTCGCCACCCATCACAGAGATGCGCGCATTGGGCCACATCCACATCATGGTCGGTTCGAAGGCGCGGCCGCACATACCGTAGTTACCTGCGCCGTAGCTGCCACCGATAATCACAGTGAATTTAGGCACATTGGCGCAGGAGACTGCGGTCACCATCTTGGCGCCATGCTTAGCGATACCTTCGTGTTCGTACTTTTTACCCACCATAAAGCCGGTGATATTTTGCAGGAACAGCAGCGGGATCTTGCGCTGGCAGCACAGTTCGATAAAGTGCGCGCCTTTTTGCGCCGATTCTGAGAATAAAATGCCGTTGTTGGCCACAATCCCCACGGGATAGCCGTGAATGCGGGCAAAACCACAGACCAAAGTCGCACCATAGTTGGCCTTAAACTCATCGAAATCCGAGTCGTCGACGATGCGAGCGATCACTTCTTTCACATCGAAGGGCTTTTTCAAGTCGGTGCCGACGATGCCATAGAGCTCGTTGATATCAAACTTAGGTGGCTTAACTGGGCTAAGTAGACTGTTGATTTGTTTTTGATGATTCAGACGCAGCACTGCGCGGCGGGCAAGCTCTAATGCATGCTCATCGTTTTGGGCTAAGTGATCCGCCACACCTGAAATTTTAGTGTGTACGTCGGCGCCGCCGAGTTCTTCGGCGCTGACTTCTTCACCGGTCGCGGCTTTCACTAACGGCGGCCCAGCTAGGAAGATAGTGCCTTGATCTTTTACGATAATCGATTCATCGGCCATGGCAGGAACATAGGCGCCGCCCGCGGTACACAGACCCATCACCACCGCAATTTGTGGAATTCCCTTGGCGGACATTTGCGCTTGATTGTAGAAAATTCGGCCGAAATGGTCGCGATCGGGGAAGACTTCATCCTGACGGGGCAAGTTAGCGCCGCCCGAATCGACTAAATAGATACAGGGCAGATGACAGCGACTGGCAATCTCTTGTGCCCTTAAGTGTTTTTTGACCGTGATAGGGTAGTAAGTGCCGCCTTTGACCGTGGCATCGTTGGCGATAATCATGCACTCTACGCCGCTCACGCGGCCAATGCCTGCAATGATGCCTGCGGCGGGCACTTCTTCGTCATAGACTTCAAATGCCGCAAATTGCGACAATTCTAAAAAGGGCGAACCTGCGTCGAGGAGTTTCTCAACCCGTTGACGAGGAAGGAGTTTACCGCGGGCCAAATGGCGCTCTAGGGCAACGGGGCCGCCACCGAGTTCAATTTTGGCGAGCTTGGTTTTAAGATCGGCCACTAGGGCGGCCATATCGTCGGATTTGGCTTTAAATTCATCGCTACGGGCGTTGATACGACTGCTTAATTGCGTCACGTTGATTGTCCTTATAAAGCGGTAACTCAGTATCAGTTGGCTCGGTGGGCGAGGGGCATGAAAGGCTAAAGCTCGTCATGCGCCATTCGCCCTTGGCTGCTTATTTCGATTCGTTAAAGAGCTCGCGGCCAATCAGCATACGGCGAATTTCTGAGGTGCCAGCGCCAATCTCATAGAGTTTGGCGTCGCGCAGTAAGCGGCCAGTCGCGTACTCATTGACGTAACCGTTACCGCCGAGCAATTGAATGGCATCCAGAGCCATTTTGGTTGCCAGCTCCGCGCTGTAAAGAATAGCGCCCGCGGCGTCTTTACGGGTGGTTTCACCGCGATCGCAGGATTTCGCCACGCTGTAGACATAGGCTTTAGCGGCGTTCATGCCGGTGTACATATCGGCTAATTTGCCTTGTACTAATTGGAATTCACCGATGGATCTACCAAATTGCTCACGCTCGTGGATATAAGGCACGACGATGTCCATACAGGCGTTCATGATCCCAAGCGGGCCGCCTGAGAGCACGACGCGCTCGTAATCTAAGCCGCTCATCAGCACTTTGACGCCATTGTTGAGGCCGCCGAGAATGTTTTCCTCTGGCACTTCGACATCTTCAAACACCAGTTCACAGGTGTTTGAACCGCGCATCCCCAGTTTGTCGAGTTTTTGCGCTTGGCTGAAACCTTTAAAACCACGCTCAACGATAAAGGCCGTGATACCGTGTGCGCCTTTGGTTAAGTCGGTTTTGGCATAAATTACATAGGTATTGGCATCGGGACCGTTGGTGATCCACATTTTGTTGCCGTTGAGGATATAGCGGTCGCCTTCTTTACGGGCGTGCAGCTTCATCGAAACCACATCTGACCCTGCATTGGGCTCACTCATTGCCAGTGCGCCGATATGCTCACCGCTCACCAGCTTTGGTAAGTATTTGGCTTTTTGTGCAGCATTACCGTTACGGTTAATTTGGTTCACACACAGGTTAGAGTGGGCGCCATAACTTAACCCGATAGAGGCTGAAGCGCGGGAAATTTCTTCCATGGCGACCACGTGGGCGAGGTAGCCCATGTTTGCGCCGCCGTATTCCTCAGGCACAGTGACACCTAAAAGCCCCATCCCACCCAGCACGGGCCAAATTTCATTGGGAAAGGCATTGTCGTGATCCACTTTCGCAGCAATCGGTGCGATTTCATTCGCGGCAAAATCCTGCACCGCATCGCGCAGCATATCGACATCTTCGCCTAGGCCAAAATTAAGACTGGTGTAGAGTGAGTTCATTGCTTGTGTCCTATCTTAGGTTCTAATTTATATTTTTATGATTATTAGGTGCTTGAGTCTTTAAAACCGTATTACAGTGCGTGATATGTCCCTGTCACGCGGTCGTACCAACTGAGGTGCTCGTTAATGTTATGCTCGCCTGTCTTACGCTTTGACTTTGCTTTCTTCTAGGGCAAGGCGGCATTGCTGCTCGGCTGAATTTAGCTCCATCAGGACCACTTTGATATCGTCCATTTGCTGCTGTAGGGCAGATTTCTTTTCTTCTACGAGGGCAAGCATGGTATTGAGCTGAGTGGTGCTGCTCTTATCGGCATCGTAAAGTTCGAATAGGCGACGGGTTTCTGCCAGAGAGAATCCAAGGCGCTTGCCGCGCAGGATTAGTTTGAGTCGAACCCTGTCTTTGAGACTGTAAATACGGGTTTGACCGCGACGTTTAGGTTTTAGTAAACCTTGGTCTTCGTAAAAACGAATGCTTCGGGTCGTGATATCAAACTCTTTAGAGAGATCACTGATCGAATAAGTCGTTTGTGGCGTGTTAGTTGCGCTCATTCAGGCACCTTAGTTAATCATTTTTATGCAAGATATATGAAGTTTACGTAAAGGTAAAGATTGTGGTGTGGTTAGTCGATTTTTTTTGTCAATTCTTGTTGCCACTTGGCTCAAGCTATGTTGTTTAACATGTTGATAAATATTACGTTAGCTTGAACTCAAACAAGTGTTTTTTTAGGTGAGCCCACCCATATTGCCTTAAGGCTCCACGGGGGAAGAGAACTTATTAAGTGGTGGCGTTAAGGCAGGCGTGTAAGCCGTTATTCCAACGTATTGAGCAAGCCATCATCGGCTAACACACCCTCATAGGTTGGGCGATTTAATGCTTCGATAAGTACCGGGTCACGTGTGTATATATCATTGTAAAATTTAATTTTTCCGTTTTTGATGGTCACGGTCCAATACATAATCAAAATATCTAAGGGCTGATCTAAAAACAGGTTTTCTGTTTTTCCCTCTGCAAGTTTGCGATTGAGCGTTTCACTGGACCAATTCGCATTGGCGCTCAGCAGTTTATCGGCGAGCACTAGAGGATCTTTTACTCGAATACAACCGTGACTGAAGGCTCTATTGGTTTGCTCGAATAGATTTTTCGATGGCGTATCATGCAGATAAATTGAATATTGGTTTGGGAAGATAAATTTAACTAAACCAAGGGAGTTATCTTCCCCTGGCCCCTGCACAAACCAGTAGGGAAAGTTTTTGCGGGTCATACTGTGCCAATCGATGCCGCGAGCATCGACGGGCGTGCCCGAGGCTTCAACGACTTTAAAGTGCTTTTTTTGCAGATAATCGGGATCTTTACGTAAGTGGTTGATGATCTCCGTGGAGATACTGCGGGGCACGGTCCAAGTGGGATTCACAACCACATATTTTAATTTGGATTTAAACAATGGCGTCTTTGCGTCGATTTTGCCGATGATAATGTCAGTACGCCAGTTTAAGTTATTGTCTTTAAATAGTAATAATTCGTAGCCAGCCAAATTAACCAGCAGATAGTTTGCCGGCAAGTTGGCTGATAGCCAGCGGGCACGCTCGAGGTTAATGCGGATCTGCTCGACCCTTTGTGTATAGGGAACATTTAACGCCGCCATTGTGCCTGCGCCTATCACCCCATCGGCCTTAAGGCTGTGGTCAGTCTGAAATTGACGTACCGCAGCTTCAAGCGTGCTGTCATAAGTTAAGGGCTCGTTCACGGCGGTGCTATTCTCCGCTGGCGAGCTTGCTGCTAAGTAACCTAACTCTTTTAGCCGTGTGGCAATGCCTGGTACCGAGGGTGAAGTGCTGCCGGGTTTAATGACTTCCGTATAAGGAATCGTGGTAAAGGGATAGCGAGCGGCCAAGTCTTTGTACTGGGCAAGATACTGTTTAAGCTGGTGATATGGCGCAATCTTAGGCGCTAAGCCTGTAATCGCCTCGGCTACAGTGTGCGTTTTAATGTGTTCTTCAAGCTGTTTTAATGTGGTATCAAAATCCAGATGGGCTTCATCATAGTTCCAGGTTTTGCCGAGCATACTGGGATTGACTTTGCCATTAAGTAAATGAATAGCATAGGTAATAATGCCATCGGTTAGCAGCACTTCAAATACACTACTGCGATACTCATCTTGCCAATTCGATGCACTCAGTTGTTGGTAAAGTTCGACCAACTTGGGATAGTGGTAATCTTCCTTCGCAAGACCCTCTTCATCGGCACTTTTAATTACATCGAGTAGCGTGCCTGCATAGTCTTTATCCTCCCAGAGCGCTTGATATTGGCGCACTTGATAGACCCGTGAGAGTAACTTAGCGCTGATTATCTGAGTGTTATCTACGTTAGCCCGCTCACCGATAGACAGGGGTTCGAGTAATGCTTCAAGTTGTGGTGTCGAAGCAAAACAAGCCGTACTGACGAGATTGATGAATAGGAGTAGACCGAGTTTGACTTGGCTGAAGCGGCGCATAATGAGTATTTCTTTCCGTGAAAAATCCATTAAAGACATAAGATTATGTGGAAGTCTTCTACACGGCAAGTGTTAGATGGTCTATCTCTTCGGATTTATTTTTTAACCCCAGTATATCCCTTAGTCTAATGGGGGAATAATGCGTGGCAGGTCATAATCAACCTCGGAAGGAAGGGGAGAGTTTCATCTGTGTTGACACGGATGAGTGTCATGATGGGAGGCCTTATGACAGATGTTGGACAACAATTACATCAGACATCTATTGCGAATAAACAGGCATTTTGGCAACAAGCCGCCAAGGCCTTAGATTGGGTTACGCCAAGCAAACAAATATTAGATGAAAGCGAGGCACCATTTTACCATTGGTTTAGCGATGGTGAGTTAAACACGTGTTATAACGCGATAGACCGACATGTGTTAGCGGGACGTGGTGAGCAGATTGCGATTCATTACGTTAGCCCAGTAACCGAAACCGAATACAGTATTACCTATCACGAACTGCAGGCTCAAGTAGCAAGGCTTGCAGGGTATTTGCGTACTATGGGGGTGACCAAGGGTGATCGGGTGGTTATTTACATGCCGATGGTACCCGAAACGGCCTATGCCATGCTTGCCTGCGCGCGCATTGGCGCCATTCATTCGGTGGTATTTGGTGGCTTTGCGGCCAATGAACTTGCCACCCGTATCAATGATGCCAAACCTAAGCTGGTAATGTCTGCCTCCTGCGGGATTGAACCTTCAGGGGTGGTGCCCTATAAGCCCTTACTAGATAAAGCATTAAATGAAGCGGTGCACAAGGTTGAGCATTGCTTGATTTTAAACCGCCCTCAATATGAAGCGCAGATGCAAACTGGTCGAGACGCCGATTGGCAGACCGCGCTTAAAGGATGCGAAAGCGTTGACTGCGTCACGGTAAATGCCACCGATCCTTTATATGTGCTCTATACCTCTGGCACTACAGGCCAACCTAAAGGGGTGGTGCGTGACAATGGCGGTCATGCGGTCGCATTAGCTTGGTCGATGGCCAATATTTATGATATTCATCAAGGCGATGTGTTTTGGGCGGCATCGGATGTGGGTTGGGTTGTTGGTCATTCCTATATTGTTTATGGTCCGTTACTCGTGGGGGCGACCACGCTGTTATATGAAGGCAAACCCGTTGGTACACCCGACCCCGGCGCCTTTTGGCGTACGATTGCCAAGTATCAAGTCAAAAGCTTTTTCACCGCGCCCACGGCGATTCGCGCTATTAAGCGTGAAGATCCTGACGGCGAATTCATTCAAGGTGTTGATTTAAGCTGCTTGAAGAATGTCTTTTTAGCTGGGGAGCGCTGCGATCCCGACACCCTGCATTGGGCTGAAGACAAGTTGCATAAGCCGGTTATTGATCATTGGTGGCAAACTGAAACAGGTTGGCCAGTAGCCGCAAATCTAATGGGGGTGGCGCCGATTGCCGTTAAAGCCGGCTCACCGGGGCGACCCGTGCCTGGATACGAAGTTGATGTCGTCGATGAGCTAGGGGTTAAAGTGGCGGCGAATGTCTCTGGCAATGTGGTGATAAAATTACCCTTGCCACCGGGCACGCTCACAACGCTCTGGCAAAATAATAAACGTTATCAGGATAGTTACTTATCCATGTACCCAGGCTATTACCTTACGGGTGATGCGGGCTACATGGATGAAGATGGCTATCTCTATATCATGAGTCGTATTGATGACATTATTAACGTTGCGGGTCATCGTCTCTCTACTGGGCGGTTTGAAGAGGTGCTGTGCCAGCATCCCGATGTGGCCGAAGCCGCAGTGATTGGTGTTGATGACAAATTAAAGGGCCAAGTGCCATTAGGCTTAGTGGTACTTAAAAAGGGCGTGACTATTACGGATGAGGAGCTGCATAAGCAGTTAATTGCCCTCGTTCGCCAAGAAATTGGTCCCGTTGCGTCCTTTAGGTTGGTGAGCGCGATTCAAAAGCTGCCGAAAACTCGCTCGGGTAAAATCCTGCGCGGCACTATGCGTAAAATTGCCGATAATCAGCAATATACGGCGCCAGCGACCATTGAAGATCCGCAGACCCTCGATTTAGTCCGCACGACCTTAACCCGCATGGGCTATGCCGATGCTTTAGTGGGCTAGAGTGAGCGGCTCAAGTTAACGACTTAAAAAGTTAAGATCGTCAAACAAAAGAGCAAGCGATAGTCTTTTTAGATTATCGCTTTCTTATTTAGATTTAGACGAATGCTTAGAGCACTTGCCCTTATTCGTCACATTTTGGTAGTCTAGCCAGCATTCTTAATAGAGCTTTGCGTCGACAGTGCACTATTAAGGCGCCGGATCTTAAGCGGTACTGCGGACATTCATTATCCTTATTGCTTTTGACCCATTAACATTTCACAACGGCTTAGGGACGACCCTAAATACGCCGATATCAATTTGGGGACGACCCCGTATGGGAGTTCTCTATGAGCTGGTTACTGTTAATTCTTGCTGGACTTTTTGAAATTGGTTGGGCCATCGGACTCAAATACACCGATGGTTTTACTCGCTTGTGGCCGAGTGTGTTTACTTTGCTCTCCATGGCGTTCAGTGTGTTGCTACTGGGCCTCGCCGTTAAGCAATTGCCGATAGGCACGGCTTATGGGGTGTGGGTTGGCATAGGTGCCATGGGCACGGCAATTGCGGGCATTATTCTCTTAGGCGAGGGAGTGAGCTTGCTGAAAATCGCCAGCTTAATCCTCATTTTGCTTGGCGTACTCGGCTTAAAACTCGCTCATTAATCAATTTACTTCCCCAAGGAAGAACTTGCCCAAGATGTATACGATTGGTAAAGATGTTTATGAGATTTGGGAATATTCTCCTGAAAAAACAACGCATCTTGATTTGCAATCGAGTTTGCCAATCGTATGCATTGTCTCTTCTCTCTGGTAATTAAGTTACAAAGGCCGATATAATTACTGCTCCAAATTGGTTATTTCTAACCTCTGTGACCCGTGGGAATTATATAATGCAAAACCACAGCAATCTTAATGACATTGGCGTGATAGGCCTTGGCGTAATGGGTAAAAACCTTGCGCTAAACATCGCCGACAATCAATATCGCGTCAGTGCCTTCGATCTCGATCCTGTTAAAGTCAACGGGGTTTTACAACAAGAAAAACAAGAACGTGTAGGACAGGATCTGCGTATTACAGGCTGTGCTAATCTTTCAGAAATGTTAGCCAGCCTCACTCATCCCCGTATTCTCGTGCTATCTGTCCCTGCGGGTGCACCTGTGGATGGGGTATGTCATGCCCTGATTTCTGCTGGTATCGAAGCGGACGACATCGTAATCGATACGGGCAATAGTCTTTGGACTGACACCGTTGAACGCGAAAAGCGTTATCAAGGCAAATTTATCTTCTTCAGCTCAGCCGTTTCGGGCGGTGAGGTTGGTGCCCGTTTTGGGCCTTCATTAATGCCAAGTGGCGATCTTGGTGCATGGCAACATGTTGCGCCGATTTGGAAGGCTATTGCCGCTAAGGTTGACCCTAAAACGGGGCTGCCGATTGAGCGTTTTGAGCCGGGAAATCCGGTGACCGAAGGCGAACCTTGCACGACCTATATTGGGCCTGCGGGTGCTGGGCATTATGTGAAAATGGTGCATAACGGCATTGAATACGCCGATATGCAACTGATTTGCGAAGCCTATCAGTTAATGCACGATGGCTTAGGCATGAGCGCAGCACAGGTAGGTGAGGTGTTTGAACGCTGGAATAAGGGCAGTTTAAACAGTTATCTGATGGGGATCAGCGCCGAGGTGCTCAAACAGGCGGATCCGCTAACGGGTAAACCGTTAGTTGAGATGATCCTCGATAAAGCAGGGCAGAAGGGCACTGGACTTTGGACTGCGGTCAGCAGTTTACAAATAGGTTGTCCGGCTCCCACTATTGCCGAAGCGGTTTATGCGCGCGCGGTGAGCACCCAAAAATCCCTTCGTGTTGAGCTCAGTAAAAAGCTTGCGGGCCCCTTATCTCCTGCGATGGATGAAAACCAAAAAGCCGTCTTAATCGATGCCTTAGAGAGTGCGCTCTATTGCGCTAAGGTCTGTTGCTACGCTCAAGGTTTCCAACTGATGGCGATGACGGCGCAGGAGCAAAAATGGCAACTCGATTTTGCTGAGATCGCGAAAATCTGGCGTGCGGGTTGTATTATTCGTGCCACCTTCTTGCAATCGATAACCCAAGCTTATCAAGCGGATGCTGACTTAAGTTGTTTGTTAATGGCAGACACCTTTGCAACTACCTTATCAGAAAAACAAACAGCGTGGCGCAGTGCTGTGGCGGCGGCGGTTATGCAAGGGATCCCTGTGCCTTGCATTAGCTCGGCACTGGCCTATTACGACAGTTATCGCAGTGAGACCTTGCCAGCTAATTTGCTCCAAGGACAACGGGACTTTTTTGGTGCCCATACTTTTGAACGTTTAGATAAGCCAGCCGGTGAGAAATACCATTTAGATTGGAGTGCCACAAACAGAGTTTTAATTAAACTCTAGATAAAATAATTTGAATAGCCCCTAGAAATAGGGGCTTTTTTATTGGTCGTATCTGTTTAATAACTCAAACTTGTTTTATAAATGTTAATAATATGACAGCTTAACCGTTTGCCATTCTATATTTTGGGGCGGTTTAATTTTGCTATTTTAATATTTTTAAAGAATTTGAAGATTCAAAATGTAAAAATTTATGTAATTTAAACAGTTTGTTGTCTTGTAATTTTAAAAAAGCAAATAAAATTATTATCTTTTTGTTTTTAATCTATTTTTTGATGTCTTATTTATTGTCTGTCTTTATCTGTTCTTAATTTTATCTGCTGATAAAATAATCGAATAAACCTATTCAGTCTTTCATTCTGTTTATATTTGTTTTCATAATTATTTCCTTTGTGTTAAATCTTTGCTTCCCATTTGATGCTTGTATTTTATAAGAGTTCATAGGGTATAACTAAAATAACAGAACTTAATGCGGAATAATGTTAATCAACATTATCACGCCAAATTAAGTTGTAATAAGTAATGAGAAGAAGGAATGTCTATTATGCGTATGTCCATTGTTGCATTAAGCATCACGGCGGCCTTATTGGCTGGTTGTGGGAGCGATGATAAGAAGACTCCGGCACCTGTGCCTAAAGTGAATACTGCCCCGACCACAGCGGATATGACTGTTGATGTGTCACAGTCGATTCTTTTTACTGGAAAACTTGAGGGGACGGATGCCGAAGGTGGTTTAACTTATTCTTTAGTGGACCCTGCTGATCTCAAACTCGGCACCTTTACGCTAGTCAATAAAAGCACGGGTGAATTTACCTATGCATCTGATGCCAATGAAGGGACAGAGGTGGTTCGGTTCAAAGTCTCCGATGGCCAATTACAGGCTGAAGCCAATCTGACAATCAATATTAAGCATGGCGATCCACTCTTTACCTACCAATGGCATTTAAAAAACACTGGGCAGAATGCTTTTGCGGCTAACCGCGGTGTTGCCGGTGAAGATATGAATGTGAGCGGTGCAATTTCAGATAATGCTATGGGACAAGGTGTGATTGTCGCGGTGGTCGATAGCGGCTTAGAAATTGCTCACCCAGATCTAACAAATAACACTGTAAATGGTGGTTCATACAATTTAATTACAGGTACTGTTGATCCAACACCTTTCTCTGGGTCTGCTACAGCAGCTCATGGTACAGCAGTAGGAGGGATTATTGCTGCAGAAGGTTGGAACGGTATTGGTGGTCGCGGTGTGGCACCTAAGGCAAAATTAATTGGCTTTAACTTTTTAGATGAAGATCCAACGGGTAAAGTGACAAACGTACAAACATTTGAAAACTTTGCTAAATCCCACGGTGCCAGTGCCTATAGCGATAGTGCACGCGTTTTTAACCAAAGCTATGGTTACAGCTTGCCATTCCCTCATGGGTTTGATGAGGATGAAACCGAAGTCTATCAAGATATTGCAACGCAAAGCTTCGATGGCAAAGGCAGTATTTTCGTTAAGTCCGCGGGTAATGGGTATGACTATTATCGTTTCCGTACTTTCTGGTTACCGGGAGATTACTTCACGGCAACGACGGAAAATCCCGCTAACCACGGCTTACCTTTCCATAATTCCAACATGTCCTCTGACAATGCTAACGTTTATAACTTAGTTGTTAGTGCAATTAATGCTAAGGGTAAACTTTCTAGCTATTCATCCGTGGGCTCGAATATTTTTGTCACAGCACCCGGTGGTGAGTATGGTGATAATGATCCTGCGATAGTTACTACCGACTTTATGGGATGTGTGAAGGGCTCTGCAATCGCAGAAGATAGACCAAGCACGCCATTCCACGGTGGTTTAAACCCGTTAAACCCCAATTGTGATTACACATCGACAATGAACGGTACCTCGTCTGCGGCACCTAACACTTCGGGAGCTGTCGCTGTCATTATGAGTGCTAATCCAGATCTCACTTGGCGTGATATTCGCTATATTTTGGCGAAGACCGCTACCAAAGTTGATGCGGATATTGCGCCTAAAACCGTGACCATTGGTGAGGGGGAAGGTGCGCCAGTGTATGCGGCTATCCCTAGTTGGTTACAAAACGCGGCGGGTTTTTCATTCCATAACCTCTATGGTTTTGGTCGAGTGAATTTAACTGAAGCCGTTAAGCTCGCCAAATCCTATGCACAGGACTTAGGTGACTATGTCGTAACCGAATGGCAAGCAAGCGCAGCGCTCACCAAAGCGATTCCCGATGCCGATATTAATGGCGTGACGGATACCCAAGTAGTCGCTGACGATTTAGTGATTGAAGCCGTGCAAATTGAGCTGACTGCCGATCACCTGCGTCTACCGGATTTAGCGGTAGAGCTGATTTCGCCTGCAGGTACTAAGAGTGTGTTGATGACACCTTATAACGGTTTAGTTTATCAAGGGGTGATGGATAAGAATGACCCGGATGATCTTGTTAAAGGCTATGATGCAACACCTATGTTATCAAATGCTTTCTATGGCGAATCATCAAAAGGTGAATGGACAATCAAGCTGATTGATGTGAATAGCGGTAGCTATCGATTTGTTAAATACGATCAAGGCTATATCTCAATCCCTAACGAAGCCGATGGCAAACTGAAAGGTTGGTCAATTCGTTTCCATGGCCATGCCGCCAAGTCTGCATCTTAAGGAGTAACCAATGAAAGCGTTAAATTTATCATTAGTAGCTGTTGCACTTTCACTGTCAGTTCAAGCAATGGCACATGACAAGATCGAACTCACTGAACCTCAAGCTGAGTCTAAAGGTGTTCAAGTGAGCCGTGCCGAGTTTCTCGGTTTAGATACACCCTACTTTGTTAAAACTGAGACTGGGGTTAAACAGGCTAAGCAATTGGTTAAAGGGCAGAAAGTGGTGACTCAATCGGGTAAACCCTTTGCCGAAATGACCGGAAAGTTAGTGGTTAAGCTAAAACCAGGTGTATCAGCCGATGATTTTGCTAAGACTCACGGTTTAAAAGTTGATTGGCAGAATGACAATAACTTATTGCTGCTGGCCGCCGAAGAAGGTACTGATTTAATTGGCTTAATTCAAGCGGTTAAAGCCTCGCCTGAAGTGGAGCGTGCTAAGTTAGATCGCGCACTCGCCAAGCAAGAAATTCAGTAAGCCATTTAGCGAAGTTAAAAGGTGAATAAAGGGCCGCAAGGCCCTTTATTATGAGTTAATTATTAATATGAGCCTATTAACATCAGAGGCTTTATCGTAAAACGACCAATAATATAACCGCTTAGCGCTAAACTATCTGGTTCACGATGGGTTTAGAGATTACAATCTGCTTTTATGCCTTGGGGCCGTGCTTCACTCGGCTTTAGCGCATGATTACCATGGACCATGTTTGCATTATTCCATGTACTTTTTCCATACGAGTGGTTGCATTGTTCAGCCCGAAGGTCTCACCAACTCAAGTCTCAATATGAACTACTGGAATAGCGATAACTTTGAAGGATTAAAGTCGATAGGGACTCAGTATTCGGCTCTGAAGGGGTATGAACTGTTTGGCGAATATTGCCTGCAAAAAGAGCAAGGACTAAAGAAGCAAGCGATTGCGACGGTGAATACATTTGTGTCGCACTGTAAGAGCCAATCCTTGACTAAACAAAGGCAAATAGCTGAAGAACTATCATCCTTAGGTTATTGGCAGCGTGAAACACACCAGTTACTCGCTTATCCCCTTATCGTACTGCTTAAAGGTGTGCTAACCCAATGGGCAGTAGATGAGCCCAATAATCCCATTCCCCACAAATGGTTAGGCTATATTGGTGAGGATATCGCCTCCTATGAAAGGGCGTTGGCGCTTGAGCCTAACGATGAAATTTGTCTTACTCAAGTTGCGTTGGCCCATTTAAGCAGTGTCGATTTTCAGACCCACCATTTATCTGAATCTGTATTGTTGGGCGATATAGCGCGAGCAAAAGGTTCACTAGCGTCAGTACACACATTAATCGAGCGATTACAAACGCAGGAGAGTAAATCAAGGCTGCAAAACCGGCATGATTATTACCAGTCGATGATAAATTGCTGGGAGGAGTATTCCACTCATGCAGTGGCTGAGTCGTTTCCGGATTGGTGCGCCGCCAAAGGCGAGCAGTTTGATTTTTGGTCAATTATTTATTATCGGCGCTGAGTTAATTGCTTGTTGGATAGCATAACTGAGTAATATGTGGAGAAAATTGCGTCATCGCGGCTGCAAATTACGCGATAAAACAACAATAGGCTTTTACTGAATAAGCATGATGAAAACCGTATCAGAGTGTCACGCGCATTTATTTAAGTGCTCCTTTAGGCTGAACTGTTAGCTTCTATCAAGGCAGCCAGCCTTCAAAATATGACTGATTAACGAATGTCATATTCAGATTACATATACAGATTACATATACAGATAGTGTGATATCAAAAGAGGTCAATTATTAGCTTGGCTTAACGGCTAGTTGCACTAAATTGTCCCATAGCGCCTGTGCCACAGGGCCTAGTGGCGAGTGGGGCGGCCGCATCACATAGTAATCGAGTTGGATCAGGTTTTGTCTTTCTTGTAGTTCAAGCTGTTGTAAGCTTCCTTCTGCGATGGCTTCTTCGACCATATAATAGGGAAGTTTTCCCCATCCCATCCCTCCTTGAATAAGCATTTTCTTCGTATAAAAATCATTCACATACCAACGGCGCTGCCCAGCTTGCACCCCAAATTCGATATTGGCGGTGCCAGTGCCAGTATCTTGGATCACAATTTGGTACTCGTTCACCAATTGCCTTACATTACTTAGGTGGGGATAACGGCTCAGTAAACGGGGGGAAGCCACATCCAATAAACTCCCTGAAAATAAATAACCAAGCTCATAATTGCTTGAGCGGAGCAGCTCGATACCGCCAGCTGAAATCGCAATATCGGCTTTGCCTTGATTTAGGGCTTCGAGTGCCCCAGTTAAATACTCTTGTTTAAGAATAATTTGTGTATGTGGAAACTCATTTTGTGTGCACTCTAACATCGGCAAGATTCGAGCAAGATTAAAGGAGGCCTCAAAGGCTAAGGTGATACTGGCCTCGTTACCTTTGGCTAAATGCTTGGCCACTTGGCGCATTTCCTGCGCTTCATTCAGTACGCGCTGGGCGTATTGCAATAGTTTTCGTCCCTCTTGGGTCAGTGCTAACCGATAACCTTGGCGGTCGAACAGCACTACATCTAGCTGGGATTCCAATTGTTTAATGCTCTGACTGATCGCAGGCTGGGTCTTATGGAGTTTGTCACTGGCGGCCTTTAGCGAGCCAGCGAGGGCGACGGTATTGAACATCAGCAGTTGTTCTAAGGTCATGGCAATACCCTTAAACAAATAAAGAATTATTTTAGAAGATGTTAGATATTATTCCATATTTATTTATTTTGTGTGGGCGCATAATCTCGCCATATGACAGTAGTGGGCACAAAATACGAGCCCACTACTTTGCGTTTAGGATACTGTTTAGTAAGAGTTTATACGGAATTAGGTCTAAAAGTGATGAGTAATGAGGTCGTTATGTCAATCAATCAATTATGTTTTGCCAAAGGTGAAAATAAAACCGCGGCTGAGGCTGACCCTCAAAAACTCTTTGTCTGTGCCAATACCTTAAATCGTGCGGCGGCTTTGGTAACGCTCGCCATGAGCATAGTGTTTTTATTCTCGGGCATGGGTAAGTTACTCAGCGTGCCGTTTTTCCATGCGCCCTTTAGCGTGATGAATTTACCAACGGGTTTTGGCTACTTTATCGGTGTGATTGAAGTGCTGGGTGCCATTGGCATTGGCTGGCGTGAATCTCGAGTCCTGTCGGCAACAGCATTACTGTCGGTGATGATGGGGGCCATTTACTACCACTTTAATTACGAAACCACCCTGAGCGCGTTACCCGCACTGTCTTTATCTGCGCTGTTGTTTTTAATCATCAAGCTCGATGAAACCGTTGATAGATTAGTGCGTTTCCAACGTCAGCTGGTGGACATAAAAGCGGTTTTCTGATTTTGGCCACCGCGCAGACAAGTTTTAATTTACAAGTGACAACTCACGGTTTAATCAAGAGACATTTACTATGACGTACGCGAACTCGGCTCAAATGCCAGTGCTGTTTGTTCCCCATGGTGGCGGGCCTTTACCATTACTCAATGATGCAAATCATCGGGAATTACGGTCATATTTATCCAAAGTGGCAGAGACTATTCCCACGCCCAAGGCGATTGTATTAGTTACTGCCCACTGGGAAGAGGCGCAGGTGACACTGTCGAGCCATTCTCATCCTGGTATGTTGTTCGATTACTATGGTTTTCCCCCTGAGGCTTATACGCTTTCTTATCCTGCACCCGGTGAGCCGCAGCTCGCCGAAACCATTGCCAGTTTACTTAAGGCAAGCGGCATTGAGGTACGGTTGGATAATCAACGCGCCTTCGATCACGGCACCTTTGTGCCACTTAAGTTGATGTATCCTGAGGCCAACATTCCTGTGGTGCAAATGTCTTTAGTGCAGCATTTGGACCCGAGTGCCCATATTGCTATCGGTGAAGCATTGGCATCATTACGTACCCAAGGGGTGCTGATTGTGGGGTCTGGTATGTCGTTTCACAATATGCGCGCGTTTTTCTCTGGCGATCCTAAGGTGTTGCCTCGCAGCCAAGCGTTTGATACTTGGTTAACCGATGTAGTGACATCAGGCGATAACCACGCCAAGGCACAATTAATCGATTGGCAATCGGCGCCTGAGGCGCGTTTTAGCCACCCAAGGGAAGAGCATTTAATTCCTTTACATGTGTGTTTTGGAGCGGCGCATTTACAGACGCCAAAAGCCACGCATCAATTTAGTGGCGTGTTATTTAACACGGCAATCTCGGCTTATCTCTGGTCTTAATTTGTCCCTAAAAGCAAAAGGTTCATCATGTTGTGCGTTTGGCGCATCATGACGAACCTTTTTGTATTTTTAGCCTTGTCTATTTTAGCCAATTGGTGGCTGGCTCTTACTCAGTAATGGGGACAACTCTGAGATGTTGGTATTCCAGCTTAAGCGGTAAACACCAGTCCCACACTGAATAGGGTACTGAAAATCATAGTAAGTTTTGCTGTGCGTCCCAATAGTGGATTAAGCGCCTCACCCGATACAGCATAGAAATCGCTACTGAGTTTACGGGCGATAAGCAGAGATAAACCCGCCAACAATACCGGTAATCCAGGCAGAATGCCCAGTAAGAATCCCGCGATCACTAAACCAAAGGGTAAGTAAATTAAGGCTTGATACAAGACTTTGGCCTGTGCCTCGCCAATCCTCACGGCTAGGGTATGTTTGCCCGCTTGGGTGTCGGTGCGAATATCGCGGGTGTTGTTAACTAACATAATGGCGGCGTTAAATAAGCCAATCGCACAGCCAAGTAGCCACGCATTCAAATTAGTATCACCTGCCTGCAAATAATAACTGCCGACCACAGCCACTAAGCCAAAAAACACAAAGGCGGCAACTTCGCCTAGCCCGTGTGAGGCTAAAGGATAAGGACCGCCGCTGTAGCCGAGGGCGCCTAAAATCGCCGCCGCCGCTAAAATCGCTATTGGCCAACCACCGTGCCAAATCAAATAGGAACCTACTGTTAATGCGAGTAATAAGCAGAAGATCATCGCATTACGTACTTTATAGGCTGGGATCATCCCGCTTTGCGTCACGCGAACTGGGCCAATACGTTCGGCAGTATCGATACCATTTTTAAAATCAAAATAGTCATTGGCGAGGTTGACAGCGATCTGCAATAAAATCGCGCACAACATCGATGTCACGGCAATTAACCAACTGAAACGCTCAAGGTGCAGCGCCAGAATATTACCAATTAACAGGGGACCGATTGCCGCGGGTAAGGTGCGAGGTCTGATGGCTAAAATCCAAGGATTCATGATGTCTAGTCGTTATCTAAAAAGGAATGAGTAGTGAACAGCGCCATAGCATAACAAGAAATTACCCTAAAGTGAGTACTATCTAATACACGCATGTAATAGAGTTTGAATTGGCGCACAGATGTTTCGCGGTTAGGGAAAAGATTTGCCGCCAATGTCAAAGAAAATCCACATTGTCTGTGCTTTTATAGTTTATGCCGTTTACCCGTATGTCATTGGTAAAGCCAGTAACTTAACGCTGATTGAGCCTTGAGTGTAAGGCAAGTCATCGGGCTTAGCTGCTGGAGAATGAGCACGTCACCTTTATGTCAATGATAAGGATTCGATAGGATGCGTTTCGATAACCAAGTGGCGTTGATCACCGG
This sequence comes from Shewanella sp. LZH-2, assembly GCF_016859145.1. NCBI lineage: Bacteria > Pseudomonadati > Pseudomonadota > Gammaproteobacteria > Alteromonadales > Shewanellaceae > Shewanella > Shewanella sp. LZH-2. Next base: position 2,733,739 of record NZ_CP069350.1, on the reverse strand, counting down.
AGCTGGCGCTGGGCTAGGGAGAGCCTATGCCATTATGTTGGCAGAGCGGGGCGCCAAAGTGGTGCTTGTCGACCAACCTAAGGTGTCCTCTAAACGCCCAAAACACCCAGATGCTGACTATAGCAATGATGAATTGCGCCAAACCCATGAGACGATTTTAAAACTCGGGGCCGAGTGCCTTTGCTTTGAGGTGGATGTCAGTCAACAGATGGATGTTAAGACTATGGTGAATAGCTTGCTTCAATGTTGGCAGGGCGTGGATATATTAATCAATAATGCCGGTGTTTATGGTGCTCGTCCTTTTGAGCATATTCAACAAGCTGAGTGGCAGCGGCAGTTTGATGTTGATGTTAATGGCAGTTTTTATCTGACTCAAGCAATATGGCCAGCGATGAAAGCACAGGGCTATGGTCGGATTTTGATGACAACGGGGGTTTCGGCACTCTTTGGTGATTTACACCAAGTTGCATTCAGTGCCGCCAAGATGGCTTTAGTGGGAATGGTAAACAGCCTATCGATAGAGGGCGAGCAATATAACATTTATATCAATAGCTTATGCCCTCAGGCATTAACGGCTATGACTCGAAAGCATTTAGCTCCTGCGATTCAACCGCTATTTTGCTTTGATACGCTGACTGCGACCGTGGCGTTTTTAGTGAGTCCAAAGGCCCCTAATGGTCAGCATTTATTGGCGGGCGCTGGCAGTGTCAGCCACGGCAGATTCGCTGAGTTTCAGTCTATCTACTTTAGTGAGGGACAATGTACGCCCGATAAACTCGTGAAATATTGGTCAGAACTTCACAATGCCTTTCCGGTTAATTTACATTCCTGTGGTGAGGATAAAGTGTTGGCTTGGTCAAAGCAGAGCGCTCTTGAGCATCATATAAAAATTGAGTAGTTCGGCGTGCGTTTTGTTAAATCGTTAACAAACACCATGCCAAGTGACTCCCTACTGGTCAGCCCTAGTCGAACTGGGTTACCCTTGGGTATTCATTGCTAATTTTCCGTAGGATCCCATGAGTCAGGTATTAGACGATCTCTTATCATTATTATCCCTTGAGCAAATCGAAATCGGGCTGTTTCGCGGTCAAAGTCAAGACCTAGGATTTGGGCATGTGTTTGGTGGGCAAGTCATGGGACAGGCCTTGAGCGCGGCTAAGCAAACCGTACCAGCAGAGCGGCAAGTGCATTCGCTTCACTCTTATTTTTTACGCGCAGGAGATGAGAAGTTACCCATAGTGTATGAAGTTGAAAATATGCGCGATGGAGGCAGCTTTAGTGCTAGGCGGGTGAGTGCAATACAAAAGGGACGGCCGATTTTTCATATGACCTGTTCCTTCCAAGAACCCGAGGTGGGTTTTGAACATCAAGCACAGATGCCGCAGGTGCCTGGCCCTGAAGGTTTATTAAATCAAAATGAGTTGGCTATGACCTTAAGGGATAAAGTCCCAGCAAGGATCCTTGAAAAGTTTATGGAAGACGCGCCAATTGAGATGCGCTTAGTCAACCCTCTGCATCCCTTCGCACCTAAAGAAACCGAGCCATATCGCTATGTGTGGCTAAGGGCGAATGGTGCAATGCCAACAGATAGTCATATCCATGAATATTTACTAGCCTATGCCTCTGACTTTAATTTTTTAGTCACGGCGGCTCAGCCCCATGGCGTGTCGTTTTTAACCCCGGGCATCCGCATGGCAACCATAGATCATGCGATGTGGTTCCACCGACCCATTAATATGGGAGAATGGTTGCTCTATAGTATCGATAGCCCAAATGCCAGTGGTGGGCGTGGGTATGTCCGAGGACAATTTTTTAATCAGCAGGGCGAGCTTGTCGCATCGACGACCCAAGAGGGGCTGATCCGTATGGTAAAAGGAAGCTAATATGTTACTGAAATTAAAAATATTTATTCTATTCTGTTTAAGCTCATTGACGATGGCTGGTTGCGTAACGGTACAACCTGAACCACCCATTATCATCAATGGTGCGGCGGGTTATTTAGAGAAAATTATCTTGCCACAAGGCAGTGAAATTACTATTGCCATTATCGATTTGAATACTCCGGGGGCCATTATTGCTCAAAAAAGCTTTAATATCGCCCGAGCGCCTGTGCCATTTAAGTTCTTATTACCCGCGCAATCAATCGATAAACGTATTAATTATGGCGTAGTGGCTATGATCAAGTACCAGGACAAGGTGATTTTCCAGACCTATGATCGTTTCCCCGTGATTAATAATGGTAAATACACCACTGAAGTATTGATGAAGGCGGTGATGATTAATCAGTAAAGCATGTGTTATTTTAAAAGCCCTTTTCGTAAGGGCTTTTTTTTTGTAAATCGCGATTATTTTTTATTTCCTATCTCGAGCTTAATATCATTCATCTTGTTTGGTGTAGGGGTATTCGGTAACGTTGATGGCATAATGCGATTATTTATTGCGTTTATCATATGTGATTTTTAGCTATTTGAAATTATTTCATCTATAAATTTAAGTTGTTTTCTTATCTTTTAATCAGAATGCATAACTGTTAATTCTCTCTTGATTCTCTATGCTACTTAATGGCGATAGATAACTTGTCTTTTATTTTTAAGTAGTTGCTAAAATTCCTTTTGTTTAAGTAAACAGTTTGCCATTCGATTATGTTTTAAAAATCGATTTTTTATTGAGTATGTCATGCTTATTAACTGTTTTTATGGGTAATTGTTCCGTTAATAAGGTGTTTCAATATGTATCACTCCGTGTTAAAACGCTGAGCTGAAGTTCTATTGGTAACAGAAATTTAATCGATTCCTGTACTGAATAAATATTAAAAATTGAACTTTATAGAAATAAATCGATATAGCGAAGGAAGCGACAATGAAAACAAAAATTGCATTAGCAGTGTCTATGGCTCTGCTGTCATCTGCAGCAAATGCACAGACAGTATTATCTCCAACGGGTGAAACAATACAGTTAGATATTCCAGCCGAATTATCAAATGACTCAACTCGAGGCAGATTAACTGCAGTTAATAACCAAGATGTAAAATTTATTCCTGAACCAGAATTTGCCGAAGGTGAGCATACTTATATTGTTCGCTTACGTGACAGTGCTGTCGCGAATTATCAAGGGGAGATTCCTGGCTTCAAAGCAACTAGCCCACAACATATACAGTCGACCTCACAGGCAAAAGGCACAGGAAAGACTGGCAATGTTAAACTTAACGCCGCGGCTCCTGAGGTGAAAAACTACGTTAGTTTCCTTAAGGTTAAGCAAGAGCGCTTTTTGACGAGTGCCAGCGCAGCGATTGGTACACCGCTAGAGCCATTAACCACCTACCAATATGCACTCAATGGTATCGCTGTGCGTATGACGCAGGCGCAAGCGATAAAAATGGCTGAACTACCAGAGGTGATTTATATCGAACGTGAGCGTATTGAGCAGCTTGAGACCGATGTGAGTCAGGCACTGATCGGCTCCCCAAAGGTGTGGGACGGTAGTGCTACTGGTACCAAGGCAATGGGTGAGGGCGTGGTTGTGGCGATCATCGACTCAGGGATTAACTCTGATCATGCCTCGTTTGCCGATATTGGCGGGGATGGTTATGACCATACAAACCCCTTAGGCCAAGGGATTTATATTGGTGATTGTAAAACCGATTTTGCCAGCATGTGTAACGATAAGCTGATTGGTGTGCGTAGTTACCCCGAAATCACCGATATCTATGACGACGAAAAGATTTTTGGTGCGACGCCTCCCGCTAAAAATGGTGAAGACTACGGTGGTCATGGCTCGCATGTGGCCAGCACCGCGGCAGGGAATATCTTGCTTGATGTGCCTTATGTTGATGGAGAGGTTGGTAAGCTAGAAGGTGATGGTATCGCAACTGGCTTAAAGTTTGCGCAAATCTCTGGTGTGGCTCCCCATGCAAACATTATTGCATATCAAATCTGTAGACCTGGGGATGCGGGTGACAAGTATTCTGGTTGCCCGACAGTACCGATTCTGAAAGCCATAGATGATGCGATTAAAGATGGCGTGGATGTGATTAACTTCTCCATCAGTGGTGGCGGTAATCCATGGAATAGTGCAACTGAACAGGGTTTTTTAGCGGCGCGTAATGCGGGTATTTTTGCTGCCGTTGCAGCAGGGAATACGCGCCCAGCAACCGCAACCAGTGCTGCAATCACCCAGTCACCTTATTCGACTCCCAAAAATGCCCCATGGTATACCTCGGTGGCTAACTCGACTCACAATCGTGAAGTGGTACGTGAGCTGGAATTTAATGGTAAGACATTTGAATTCACCCCTGGCTCTGGCCCTGTGCAAACCGAAGTGATTAAAGGACTTCCTGTGTTTGCTGGCTCTGTCGATGCGACCAATGTGGAAGGTTGTAAAGTCTTCCCCGCCGATGCCTTTAAAGACAAAATAGCGGTCATTAAACGGGGAACATGCGATTTTACAACTAAAGTATCGGGTGCATTAGCTGCGGGTGCTAAAGCGGTGATCGTCTATAACCGAGATGGCGAAGGCAATGATCGTTTAAAAATGGCTTCCCTCGAGACATTAAATATACCAGCGGTATTTATTGGTAATACCGATGGCGTTGCCTTAATCGAGGCCATGGCCGCCAATCCTGCTGTAGAGTTAACTTTAACCCCGACACCGCAAGCGATTAGCCGTGAGGCCGATGTGTTATCGGCTGGCTCACTGATTGGCCCAAATGCGACCAATGATGTGATTGTGCCTTCGGTGGCCGCGCCTGGTTCGGATATTTACGCCGCTTATTCTGACCAACAATTTGGTCATGATAAAACGGGTACAAATCCTGCCGACTTTACCCTCATGTCGGGCACTTCAATGGCAAGTCCCCATGTTGCGGGTGCTGGCACGCTGTTAAAGTCGCTGCATAAAGATTGGACGCCGGACAATATCCGCTCCGCATTAATGCTGACTGCAACGACCGCTCAGGCGATGAAAAAAGCCGATGCTAAAACCGTTGCTGATCCGTTTGACGTGGGTGCTGGCCGTATTCGTGTGGATTTAGCCGCTAAAGCGGGTTTAGTGATGGATGAAAGCGCACTGAACTATGAAATTGCAAATCCCTTATTGAACGGCGATCCTCGTAAGCTCAACGTGCCTAGTATGGCTGATTCTCGTTGTGTCAATACCTGTACTTGGACCCGTACCGTAACCGCAACCCAAGATGGTAGCTGGACGGCGAAGGGCCAAGCGGTGACCGATAAGCTGGCACTAACGGTATCGCCTGAAAGCTTTACCCTGAAAAAAGGTGCGAGCCAAATCATTACTGTCACCGCCGATGTAACGCAAGTGGGTGCAGATTGGGGCTTTGGCAACTTAGTGCTAGAGTCGGCAAGCTTCCCTACGGCGACTATGCCTATTGCGGCTAAGATTGGTAAGCGTAACCTGCCAAACTTGGTAAGCATTCAAGCGACTCGTAATGCGGATGAGATCACTCTTGAAGGCTTGAAGGCGGTGGATTTTGCTAGCGTTGGCGCCGAAGTGACGGGCCTCAAGCTGAGCCAAACCATTGAGTCAAGCGTGAAGCAAGACTCGAATAATGCTTCATATACAGATGATCTTGATGATGGCGTCAAAGTGTTTAAGTTTGACGTTAATGAAAATGCTCTGTATTTCCGTACCTCAATTAGTTACACCACATCGCCCGATCTTGATATGTATGTGCTACTCGATAAAAACGATGGCAGCAAACTTGCGCGAGCGGGCTCATCAGCCAGAGATGGTTCAGAGGAAAGTGTCTTACTCAATAATCCTGTTAAAGGCACTTACTATGTGATTGTGCAAAACTACAGCGCTTCATCAGCGACGGCCGATGACGTGTTTGGTTTAAAACAATTGACCCTCTATGACACGGCTGAGGATAACCTCACGGCGACGCTTTCTGGCGATACCAATGACTTTGACGTTAAGCTGACGTGGAAGGACGCGCTCAAAGTCGGTGATGAAGGTTTAGCTATGCTGACCCTCACCACTGGCGATGACAAAGTAGCACCAGTGAAGCTCCCCGTTGTCTTTGAACGTGTAGGTGATGATGTGCTGTCGCCTCTGGGCAATACGCTGAGCGGTCAGTTAACACCGGGCGTGGCTAAGGTGATGAAAACCCGTATCGAAGCCAATAAAACCCAAGTAACACGCGTGTATAACTTAGAAGCTATGCTGCCTGAAGGCCATGAAGTGGCTAACATCAGCCATGACGGCAAGCAAGATGGCAATAAGATCACTTGGACGATCGAGATGCCATCGGGCGCTGAAGCAAAAGACATCAGCTTTGAGCTGGTTCCACGTAAGGCAGGTGTTGATAATGAGTTAAGCCTGTCGAACAAGGTCAACAATGCGTCGTCAGAAACCTTGACTCAGCGCTATCAGTTTGATGTTGCTGAAGTGGCGCCTGTGGCCAAGGTTGAAGCCCCAAAGTCAGTACAAGAAGGTAAGCCGTTGTTTATCGATGCCAGTAAATCATCGGATGCGAATAATGATCCGCTGACCTACAAGTGGACGCAGTTAGGTGGCGCAAGCTTTAATTTTGACCCCGCAGCGGCCAAATTAAACTTAGTGGCGCCAAGTGTGAGTGGCGCGGCACAAACCGTGTCATTCCAACTGACGGTATCCGATAACCACGGCAACAGCGATTCGAGCTTAGTATCTGTCTCTATTACCGATACTCCGCCGAAGAAGGATGACGGTGGTGCTTTAGGCTGGTTAAGTTTATTACTGCTGCCATTTGCTTTTGGTCGCCGTAAACTGCGTTAAGTGGTTCGAGCTGAAACCAGTTAACCTTAGCATGTTTAAGGGTTAACCCTGATGAGGGCCGAGATTATCGGCCCTTTTTTATTGCCTGTTTATTATCGATTTTTCATTAAAAATTCCACAAAGGCGCGGTCGGCTTGGCTGACGGGGCGCTGTTTTTTCCAGGCGATATGCAGGTTTAAAAACACTGGCGGATCAAAGGGTTTGGCGAGAATATCGTCTTTTGGACTGATGGCCATTTCGAGCACGCTGGTGATACCAAATCCCTGCGACACAATCTGTTTGATCAAGTTAATCAGATTGGTCTCAAAGGCAATATTGGGCTTTTTACCCAAGTCTTTTGCCTGAGAGAGGATCCACTCGCGGTGAAAATAGCCGGTTTTGAACATTACCAGTTCATGGTCAAAGAAGTCGTTTAAGCTCACGGCAGAATGCTCGGCAAGTGGATGCTCGGCGCCCATGGCGATCACCATCTGCTCACGGATCAGTAATTGGCTATCAAAATCACTCTGCAGATCTTGGGCAGTAATGATAGCAATATCCACTTCTTCCTGTTGTAACATCCGCAGTGCGTCACGGGTACCGCCTTCGAATAGTGACAGCTTTAACTCGGGATATTGATGGCGAAACGCCATAAGGCGTGAGGGCAGATAGAAGGAGCCCAACATACCCGGCACCGCAATCCGCACTTCCCCTGAGGTCAAATTCGCCATGGCGCGGATTTGCGCTTCGGCCTGCTTGATTTGTTTTAGGATTAACGTGGCATGTTGATGCAGCACTAAGCCTTCGGCGGTGAGCGCGAGGTGCTTGTCATTTTTATTGCTGGTGCGGTTGATCAGGGTGACGCCAAGAGATAGTTCGAGCCGTTTAATGCTTTGGCTTAGGGCAGGCTGCGCCATATTGAGCTTCTTGGCCGCGGCGGTAAAACTGCCAGTATTTGCAAGTGCATCTAAGTGTTTAAGTTGGCGTATATCCATAGTGTGAGCCTTTTGCTTGTGATGCACGCTTACGCGCGACAATTTGCGATAACCATGTCAGTTATCAAAGATTTGCCATAACAAAAATCAATAATGTCGATATAAATTATCTATTATTGTTATGTTATGCCCAGTGCTAACCTTTGTCTATTCTTAGAGTGAGGCGTTATCGAGGCTAAAAGTGCAAGCCGTGTTAGACACTATTATCGACAATAAACAACGTGATACCCGACTGATGTGGGCACTGTGTGTGGCTTCCGTGGTGGTATATATCAATCTGTATTTGATGCAGGGCATGTTACCGCTGATCGCTGAGCATTTTGCCGTATCGGGATCGCAGGCTACGCTCATTCTCTCTGTGACCAGTTTTTCATTGGCATTTTCCCTATTAATTTATGCGGTTGTGTCCGACAGAATTGGCCGGCATACGCCGATTGTGGTGAGTCTTTGGTTATTGGCATTGTCGAACCTGCTGCTGATTTGGGCTGGAGACTTTAATGCGCTTGTGTATGTGCGTTTTTTACAAGGCGTATTGCTCGCTGCGGTGCCTGCCATTGCCATGGCTTATTTTAAGGAACAACTCTCGCCAAGCACTATGCTCAAAGCAGCGGGCATTTACATTATGGCCAATAGTATCGGCGGGATTGTTGGGCGTCTGCTGGGCGGGTTGATGTCGCAGTTTTTATCTTGGCAGGAGTCCATGTGGCTACTGTTTTTAGTGACCCTCGCAGGTGTTGCCTTGACGAGCTTTTTATTACCTTCTGGCGCAGATGCTAAGGCGATATCTGGCGGGCAAACCTCGGCGCCTTCAGTCTCAAAACGGGCTCGGTTACTTCAGGATTTTTACGGCTTTAGTCACCATCTAACCGATCCACAAATGCGGTTAGCCTATGCCATCGGTGGGATCACTTTTATGATGATGGTGAATCAATTTAGCTTTATTCAACTGCATTTGATGGCGGCGCCCTACGAGTGGAGCCGCTTTCAAGCGACCTTGATTTTTTTGTGTTACTCCAGTGGTACTGTGGCCTCCTATTTTACTGCTAAGTGGCTGGCAAAATTTGGTCAGCACAAGTTATATCAATGGTCTTGGTGTTTGATGCTGTTGGGCAGTTTATTGACCCTGTTTGATACCACAGCCACCATTTGCATGGGCTTTTTGATGACGGCATGTGGATTCTTCTTAACCCACAGTTGTTGCAACTCTTTTGTGGCGATGCGCGCAAGCCGCGATCGCGCCAAGGCCACCTCGCTGTATCTGTGTTGCTATTACTTAGGCGCCGCTTTGGGTGGACCTTACTTGATGCTATTTTGGCATAAAGCCGAATGGCAAGGGGTGGTGATGGGGTCGTTAACGCTGCTTGCGTTAATTGCATTGTCTATCAGTCGTCTGCGTTACCACCAAACGAAGATGAGCCCAATTGCGGCATAAGCTGCTTTAGTGCTTGACCTAAATACCCATAGATGACTATAAAAGCAAAGGCCAACAATTCAGTGTTGGCCTTTGCTTTTGCAATTAATAAGGTAAAACAACCCCATGACCCAAGCTAAGTTTGTTGAAGGTTCAATTCTTCGCCATATTCTCGTGATGAGTTCAACCGCTGCGGTGGGGATTTCTGCGTTATTTGTAGTCGATTTACTGGATATATTTTTCTTAAGCTTATTGGGCGAACATGAATTAGCCGCGGCTGTAGGTTATGCGGGCAGTATTTCATTTTTTACCACATCAATTGGCATAGGTCTCTCCATTGCGCTCGGGGCCTTGGTGTCTCGCTCTATCGGCGCTAAGGATATCGAATTAGCGAAACGCCTATTACTTAACAGTGCGGTGGTGACCACGATCATTAGTGTGTTGGTCAGCATTGTGGTCACGACTTTTATTCCTGAGTTAGTCACGCTTGTGGGGGCCAGCGGTCATACTGCCGAGCTTGCAGAGAGTTATCTGTATATTTTGGTACCTTCACTGCCTTTTATTTGCCTTGCGATGGCCCTTGGCGGTGCGCTGCGTGCCGTGGGAGATGCAAAACTTTCGATGATGTCGACCTTAGCGGGCGGTGGTGTGAATGCCGTGCTTGATCCGATTTTTATTTTCCTGTTTGCGATGGGGATTGAAGGGGCTGCACTGGCATCAGTATTGGCTCGTATTGCGGTATTTATCATCGCGGGTCGGGGTGTTGTGGTCAAACATCAACTCCTTGGCAGGTTTAATCTTCACTATTTTAAAGCCGATCTTAAACCGATTTTCGCGATTGCAGGACCAGCCATTCTCACGAACATTGCCACGCCAATTGGCAATGCGTTTGTTACTCGGGCAATTGCGGATTTTGGTGATGCTTATGTTGCGGGTTGGGCGGTACTCGGCAGGTTAGTGCCTGTCACTTTTGGGATGATTTTTGCCTTATCCGGCGCTATTGGGCCTATTGTTGGGCAAAACTTTGGAGCAGGACGATTCGATCGGGTGCGCGAAAGTTTAACGAAGGCGATTCAATTTTGTACCTTGTATGTGGTGGTGATGTCGTTACTTTTGTTTTTACTTAAAGCGCAGATCGTCAGTTTGTTTGATATGAAGGGCGATAGTGCGGCACTTATTGAATTTTTCTGCAGCTATATTGCGGTGTTTTTTATCTTCTCTGGGATTTTATTTGTCGCAAACGCCTCCTTTAATAATTTGGGTAAGGCCAAATATTCCACCTTATTTAATGTGGGCAAGGCGACTTTAGGTACCGTTCCCTTTGTGTATATGGGCGCGCAGTGGGGCGGGGTTTATGGGGTACTTATCGGCCAAGTGATAGGCTCAATTCTTTTTGGTGTTTTAGGGGTTTGGGTTGCCTATCGTTTAGTTGATAAGGTCGCGTTGACATCGACCGGACATGGTGTTGCTGGCTTAGCAGCCGATGTGGACGAATTGATGACGAATGAGGTGGCACAGAATCTACCGAGTGCAACTAGCCCACTTTCATCCTCCTGCGCGCAGATGGCACAATTGACGGAAGAGCAAGAAATGGAGCCTGTTATACCCTTTATAGAGCAACAGGATAATGCTAAGCGTTAATGTATGTAGTGACTAACAACTGACTATTTAAAATAAAAATGCCACAGTCTGGCTGTGGCATTACTTATTGGGCTCATTCGCGCATAATTTTGTTTTTATTAAACAATATTATTGCTCAGTTATTGCCTCTTGTGGCTCACTTGCTGCTGTTTCTATTTCTGCAGCCGCAGCAAGTGCTGCGATCTTGGCGCGTTCAGCCTTAGAGATATAGCCAGATTTTGCGGGTGCGCCAATGGTGGCTGGATCGACTTTATTCAGTCTGGCTTTAGCACGTTTCGCAATTTTTTTGATGATCTTTTGTTTCTTGTTCATAAAGTCTCTAATGTCGTTCGCACCCGCTAAGCGCAGGAATATGAGGCCAATGGCTCAATTGAGGTCGAATTCTAACTTAAATCGCGCAAACTGACCATGTTTTGCTGTATTTTGTGCCGTGCTATCGCATTTTGACTGGATAAATAGAGGGATTAACCTTGTTAACTGACATCACTTTTTTTGAACGCTTTGAACACGATATTTTGATGGGCAAGAAAACGATTACGTTACGTAATGAAGCTGAATCCCATGTGATACCAGGGCAAATCCTCCCAGTGTCGACCTTTGAAACTCATCGTTGGTTTTGTGACATCCAAGTGTTGGAGGTAATGCCCATAACATTGTCTGGACTCACAACACTGCACGCCCAACAAGAAAATATGACTTTAGCTGAACTGCGACTGGTGATTGCCGAGATTTATCCCGGCCTTGAACAGTTATATATGCTCCGTTTTAAGGTGCTAACAAAATAATAAAGGCTGCGATGCAGCCTTTTTAATGAGTGATGTCATGCTATCCCGTCATATCATGCTTTCGCTGTCCACGGTAAGAGTTTTTGGGCGATACGATTCGATTCGCCAAGTCGGACTGCGGCGCGGTAACGCATTCTATAGAGGAGTTGATAACACAATGGCACCAAATATAGGCTAGTTACGGTTGAGAAAGACAAGCCGCCAATAATGGCAATTGCCATCGGATAATATGGCGGGCCGCCGCCACCAATTTGGGTATCGCCCATGGCCAGTGGTACTAAACCTAGTACGGTTGTTCCTACTGTCATCAGTACCGGGCGCAAACGGGTAATACACACTTCGCGAATGGTGTCCGACAGCTTATCGAGATCGGGTGTCATTTGGTTGATTTGATCGACCAAGACGATACCGTTATTTACCACTATACCCATTAAAATCAGAATACCGATCATCGCCATGACCGACATAGGCGTGCCTGTGAGCAGCAATGCCCAAAACACACCCGTTATCGAGAAGAGGATTGAGGTAATAATGGCCGTCGGTAATAACAAGGACTCAAATAGTGCCGCCATCACGATGTAAATCATGGCGATAGCAAGTAACATATTGATTGCCATGATACTTTGATCTTCATCTTGGCGTTCAAAACCGCCCCGTAGCGAATAGTTATAGCCATCAGGAAAACGCACATTCTCCATCACTTGTTTGATCTTAGTTTGGGCTTCCTCTGTGGTGAGATTATCCAAGTTCGCTCCGATAGACAGCGAAGTTTGGCGATTATAGTGCTTGATGGTATCGAATCTAGGTTGGATTTCGATACTGGCAAGGTTATCAAGTGTGTAAAGACGTTGATCTATTCGCACTACCGGCAATTGCTTAAGCTTATCGAGGGATTTTTGCCATTCCTTCTCATAGGCCATTTCGATACGCAGTTCCCCGTTTGGATCGTGCCTAAATGAGCGCAGTGGTGTCCCTCTTAGTGCCATTGAAATGCTGGAAGCTACTTCGTTCAGTTTTAAATCCAGTCTTGCCGCCATTTGCCGATTAATACGGATAACCACTTCCTGTTGAGCACCGTTGACTTCAGAACGTACATCCACTAAGCCTTTGATCGTCGAGAGTAATGGCAACACTTGATCACTCAAATAGATAAGCTCTGAGGTGGAGCGTCCAGTGAGGGTGACGCGTACACCTGAGTTATCGTCACCCCAGCCAAACTGAGGTTTAGCGATGGAGTACTTAGGAAAGCCACTGCGAATATTCTTCTTCAGTTCATCAAGGGACATGGGCAGATCTTTTTTCAATAAGATGACCGATGAGGCTTCGTCGGGAGCATAGTAGCTATACACAGAGTCAATATGGAATTTTTCTTTATTTTTATAAAGATACTCCTCCATTTGACCCACCATCGCTTCGGTCACGTTGAGATTATGGCGCCCTTCAACTTGGTAGTTGATGTAAATTCGCTCTTTACTTTGACTGTCCTCTTGGTCCTGCTTGACCATTGACAAGGGCAGGGCGGTAGATGCGAGAATCGCGATGGCGATCAGCCCAGAACGCCAAGGTCTGAGAAGCACCCAATTAAGACTGCGATTGTAGAAACTTTGCAATTTACCCGCAGATTTCTCTGGTGCAATCTCAAAGTGGAACTTAGTTAACATCAATGGAATTAATGTTTTAGCCACCAAAAGTGATGCTGCCAGCGAAATACAAATCGCAATTGCTACATGCTCAAGGAAAATAGTCAGCTGAACTTTTACCCCAAAAATATTGGGTAAAAACACAATCGCTGTAGTCATAGTACCCGCCAGTACCGCAAGACTGACCTTATCGACCCCCGTCATAACAGCGTTTTCATTGTCTTGGGTGCTGGTTTTGAGTGAGTTACCTTGTTTTTCTTGCAGTACACTTTCGGTGACCACAACGGCGTTATCGATAAGCATACCTACAGCCAATAACAAGCCCATCATCGATAGAATATTCAAGCTGTAACCGAGCAGATACATGGCGGCTAACGTCATACCGATAGAAATTGGTACTGAGGACACCACAATTAGGGTCATCTTGAGGTTTCTTAGGAACAGATAAAGCACGACAAATGATAACAACGCACCGATCAATCCCGACAGCAGTAGATCTGATAAAGAGGATTTCACGCCTGAAGCTTGATCTTCCATAATAAACAAACGGATACCTTGAAACTGTTGGTCTTGTTTAGCCTGCTCAATGACTTTAAGTACACGGTCGGACACATCCACCAAATTGGCGCCGGAGGCTTTAAATACATCTAAACCCACCGCATAGTGTTGATCTAAATGGCGTCCTTCACTGCGCTCAGGCAGGGAAAATTGTACATCGGCAACATCGCCTAAGGTCAGTCCAGGGATTAACACCAGCGCCTTAATATCCTCAAGGTTTCTAAATTCCCCCTTAGGGGAGACTTGATAAACGAGGTTACTTTCTCTCAAGGTGCCAGCACTTAACACGAAGTTTTCGCGCCCGAGACGAGCTTGTAATTCAGTCGCTGAAAAACCGCTGGCGGCGAGTCTATTTGCATTGATCCGCACTTCAATCTGCTTTTGTTCAACCCCATAGAGACTCACCTTAGAGACGCCCTCCACCCGCTCTAATGGTCGTTTTAGCTGCTTATCGAGTAAATCGAATGCACCAGAGAGCTCGCGGTCGCTCGAAATGCGTATAGTGAGTACAGGCATATCGGCAGTGGAAAATTGGCGGATAAATACCCGCTCAACATCCTTGGGCAATAAATGCCGCACGGCATCGATTTTTTCGCGTGCTTCTAAGCTTTTTGTGGCAACGTTTTCGCCCCATTTCATATTGATTTCAATTTCAGCGCCCTCTTGGGAGGACTCTGATTCAAGTTCATCGATACCGCCCATGGTGGCGAGCGACTCTTCGAGCACCTTAGTGATATCGCGTTCCACTTCTGCAGGAGTCGAGCCTTTGTAAGGCACTTGCACGACAATCTGCGGAATATCGATACCGGGGAACATTTCGAGCGGTAATAGACGGCTAGAAGCCAGACCAAACAGCAAGATAGCAAAGAAAAACATGCTGGTGGTGACAGGGCGCTTTATCGCTAGATGGGTGAGGTTCATAGGCGAGCCTCCGCAGTTTCTGCCGTGTTGTCTTGCTCAGTGGCGGTATGCGTAAACTCTTTACGGTCAAACAGGGCATAGAGCACTGGGATCACAATCAAGGTTAATAACGTCGATAAGCTCAAGCCAAATATCACGGTAATCGCCATTGGTGCGCGAACTTCTGAGCCATCGCCTAGCCCTAATGCCATAGGGAGCAGACCTAGTACAGTGGTAAGCGTTGTCATCATAATCGGGCGAAGACGGGATTTCGCTGCGACTTTAATGGCTTCAAGCTTCTGCACGCCCTCAGCACGTAGTTGATTTATTCTATCCACTAATACAATGGCATTATTGACGACGATCCCCGCCAGCATGATAAGGCCAATAAAGACCACCACGCTTAGATGGGTTTGAGTGATATAAAGGCCAAGCACACTTCCTGCCAGTGCCATTGGCACAGCGAATAAAATGAGCAATGGATGCAGCAGTGACTCAAATTGGCTTGCCATCACGAGGTATACCAAGAACACCGCTAGGATCAATGCAATTTTTAGTGATTGGAATGAATGCTCCATTTCCTCATTCTGGCCACCGAAACGGGCTTGCACCGATGCTGGCAATACCTGCGTAGACAGGATCTGCTGCGCCTGGGCTACGGCATCACTTAAGTCGCCGTAGGCAAGGTTTGCCGATACCAAGGCCACCCTTTGTTGACTGATACGGTTAATCGCCGATGGGCCTAATTGCAGTGATACTTCTGCTACTGCACTAAGGGCTATGGGTTGGGAGCTGTCAGGGTTGATAATTAAGGTATCGATGTCGCTAATTTGATCCCGCTCATCCAGTTGACTCCGAACGAGAATATCAATCTTGCGATCACGAACCGTATATTGACTGGCGACAGTGCCACCAACACGTTGGGCAATGCGATTGGCAACCGTCGGGGCATCCATTCCTAATGCGGCTAAACGAGCATGATCGAAACGGATGCTCAATTCTGGCTGACCATCACGCAGGCTAGTATTTACATCGGCAAAGCGATCAGATGCTGACAACGCCTTAACAAGGTTATCGGCACTGCGTTTTAGTAAGGTTAAATCGTAGCCTGTTAGCTCAATCTCCAATGGCGTCTTAAAGCTAAAGAGTTCAGGTTGCTCGATTTTTGCCTCAAGCTCGGGGATGCGGCGCGCCGTGTCTCGTAGCACTTGCGTCACCTGATGATAGGCGTTGTGATCTCCAAGTACGACCTGTAATCTGCCCCAGTTTTCGCCGCCACGAGCGGTGTCTGAGGTCATTAACCCTCCGCTACCCGCTTGGCTGTAGGCATGTTTCACTTCTGGTCTGTCTTTAATCGACATCGCCAGTTGTTGCAAGACCCTATCGGTTTCACCCACAGCTGTGCCAGGTGGTAGCAGTATTTCAACATAGAATTCCCCTTGGTTCATCGGTGGAATTAATTCCATTCCTAAACGGGGAAGCAAGCTAATACAGGCACCAGTGATCCCAATCGTCAGTAGTAACGTCATGATTTGCTTACGCAGCGCCAAAGCCAGTAGCTTATGGTAAATAGACTCGATACTGTGGTACACAACATTAAAGCCATTGCTCAGCGGGCGCATCACTAAGCCAAACAACCACGAAAAGAAGCGGCCAATAATCAACACTAAGGTGAGTAAGGCACTCGGCAAGTAACTAAATAGCAACACAATCGGGAAGGAGAACACCGTCGCACTATAGTGTTTTAATTTGCCAAGTTTAGTGGTCGGTTTTTCCTTCGGCGTTTTATTCATGAGCTCCGGCAAAGCTTTAAATCCTTCCCGTGAGGCCAGCATAGGAATCGAGGTTAAGGCAACAAGCAAGGAGGCCAAGAGCGCAAAGGTCACCGTTAAGGCTTGATCTGAAAAGAGGGCGCCAGCAATACCATCGACAAAAACTAAGGGAACAAACACCGCGAGCGTCGTCATTGTCGAGGCGAAAATCGCGCCAGCAACCTCCTTTGTGCCCGTTACCGCAGCATCCAATTTACTCATGCCTTCACTGCGACAGCGGTCGATGTTTTCGAGTACCACAATCGCGTTGTCAACCAACAGACCAATCGCCAGCGCAATACCACCTAATGACATGATGTTTAAGCTGATATCGGCAAAGTACATCATGTTAAAGGTAGCGATCACCGAGAAGGGGATTGAGATAGAGATAATCAGCGTCGGGATAATATTGCGCAGGAACAGATAAATCACCAGCATGGACAAAATACTGCCTATTAACGCTGAAGAGGTCACTTCACTGACAGCACTTTCGATAAACTCGGATTGATCGTAAATCACTTCCAGTTTGTTCTGCTGAGGATCTTTGTTGATCTTCAATAGCTCATCGCGCAATTTTTTGGCAACGGCGACCGTGTTTGCATCACCTTCCTTATAAATAGCCAGTTCTATCGATTCTTGGCTACCGATACGGGTGATATCGCTGCGCTCTTTAAAGGCATCGGTAATCGTAGCGACTTCAAATAGACGTACTAAGGTTTGTGCGTCGCGATAGACGATCACTTGCCCTAGTTCTTCCAATGAATTGAATTGGTTAAGGGTTCGTACCAGATATTCGCGGTCGCCTTGGATCACTTTGCCCGCAGATAAGTTGATGTTTTCCTCGTTGATGCGACGCTTAATGTCATCGGCATTCAAATTGAGTTGGGATAATTTTTCCTGATTGAGTTGAATATGCACTTCCTGTTCTAAACCGCCGGATAAACGCACAGCGGCAACCCCAGAAAGAGCCTCTAGGCGGCGCTTAAGCTCTTCTTCTGCGTAGGTACGCATCTGTTTGAGCTCTGTCTCAGTGGCATTTGGTACAGACAGCGCTAGGCGCATGATAGGATCAAGGTTGGGGTTAAAGCGAAGTAGTAATGGCTTTTTAACATCGAGCGGCAGGGCGATAGTGTCGAGTTTTTCACGCACATCGAGACTTGCCATATCCATAGTGGTGCCCCATTCAAACTCAAGTACCACATCGGACATGCCTGAGCGAGAAATAGAGCTGATCTTACGTAAGCCTTTCACCACACCGACGGCTTCTTCAATGGGTTTTGAGACCAGTTGCTCCACTTCAACGGGCGCAGCACCGTCGTACATGGTTCGAATGGTTAAGGTGGGGTAGCTTAAATCGGGCAGGAGTTTTACCGCTAAGCGCGAAAATCCGACCATACCAAATAACATAATGGCCAGCATGAACATCCATACCGTGACTGGCCGTTTAACTGAGGTGCTAATGATTGACATGAAAGACTCCTATCAGTTCTTCGTTGAGGCCAAATCGAGTGGGGTAATGACTTCAACTAAGGACTGGTCTTTCAAATTTTGCTGACCACGGGTAACGACGAGCTCGCCAGGCTTGATACCAGAAACAATTTCAATTAAATCACCTTCGCGGTATCCGATTTGAACTTCGCGACGGTTAGCATTGGTACCGTCAATGACGTACAAGGCTTGCTTATTATCTTGATTGATTAAGGCGCTGTAGGGCACGGTAATCACATTTTCATGGGTGTCATATTTTAATTCGACCCGAGTGAACATCCCCGCTTTTAGGCGGGCGTCTTGATTTGGTACGGCCAAAGTGACTTTAAATGTTCCGCTTTGTGGATCCACGACAGGGCTGATACGTAGTACAGTTGCATGGATAGCATTTTTACTCTGTTGATTGCTAAATACTTGAGCCTCTTGGCCTAAGCGCAAACTGGTTAATTGCTGCTCTGGTAGATGCACAATGCCGTGCAATTCATCTTGGTTAACGATATAAAACAATTCGCCATACTCTTTAGCCATATTGCCCGCTTTAACATACCGCTTGGCAATAATGCCATCAATAGGCGAAACCACATGGCTTTCCTTCACTTGTAGTTCGGCAAGATCCCGTCTAGCAATAGCTGCTTGCAAGTTGTATTCAAGCTTGGCCATAGAGTCAGCGCTAACAAATTCTTTATTATTCATTTTCTTTAAGCGGTTTAACTCTTGCTCAATGATTTTAACTTCCGCTTCGGAACGATCTAAATCATATTGCTGACGTTTGGCATCAATAACCGCTAGTATTTGTCCTTTCTTAACGCGGTCGCCTTCTTCCACATTAATGGCTTCGATTAGGCCAGCGATTCGACTGACAACATTCGCCTCCTGTGGGGCTTCAAGGGTGGCCGTAGTACTGTAAAAAGAAGAGACATTACCCTGAATCACGGTCGTCGTTTCAACGGGAATAGCATATTTTTCTTCTTTTTTAGCTACTTCCTCTTCACCACAAGCCGCCAACATTGACACTAATAAAACGGGTAGGGCGAACTTAATCATTTTAGACTTTTCCATAAGAACTGTTACCTATTGTTTGAATATAATGATGCTAAATAGCATAAAACGTGCCACTTGTTAAGTTGCTGTTTTTACTTGTTAATTATTATTTTTGACGATTTTGCGCTAAGATGAATACGCCAGATGTAGCTAAAAAGTTTAAAAAGTGATGAAAAATGCTAAATAAGTTTTCATCGTGGGGCAAGAAGCATGTCATCGGGTGAGGGGCTACTGTCTTAGTAGAACATGCCTAGAGTTAGAGTGAGATAAATGGCAATAAAAAAGCGCCCTTGAGGGCGCTTTGAATCAATAAACCGCAGTGCTTAGCGTTTATCTAGGTCGACGAAGTCACGCGCAGTCTCGCCAGTATAAAGCTGACGTGGACGGCTGATCTTGTGACCAGGTTGATCCAACATTTCTTTCCAGTGAGCAATCCAACCCACAGTACGCGCTAATGCGAACAGTACAGTGAACATGCTGGTAGGAATACCAATGGCTTTCATGATGATGCCTGAGTAGAAGTCGACGTTTGGATAGAGTTTCTTCGAAATGAAGTACTCATCTTCCAGCGCAATACGCTCAAGTTCCATGGCGACATCTAATAATGGATCTTGTACTTTTAGCTCTTTTAACACTTCGTGACAGGTTTCACGCATCACTTTGGCACGTGGGTCAAAGTTTTTGTAAACACGGTGACCAAAGCCCATCAGACGGAATGGGTCGTTCTTGTCTTTCGCACGGGCAATGAATTCAGGAATACGGTCTACTGAACCGATTTCCTCTAACATTTGTAGACAAGCTTCGTTCGCGCCGCCGTGTGCAGGGCCCCATAGAGAAGCAATACCCGCAGCGATACACGCGAATGGATTCGCGCCTGAAGAACCGGCTAAACGTACGGTTGACGTTGACGCGTTTTGTTCGTGATCCGCATGAAGAATGAAGATACGGTCCATAGCACGTTCAACAATTGGGTTTACCTTGTACTCTTCACAAGGAACGGCAAACATCATGCTTAAGAAGTTGCCTGCATAGCTTAAGTCATTACGTGGATAAACGAATGGCTGGCCTGAAGAGTACTTGTAGCACATAGCAGCAATCGTTGGCATTTTGGAGACTAGGCGATAAGCGGCGATTTCGCGGTGGCGAGGATCGTTGACATCGAGTGAGTCTTGATAAAATGCAGACAATGCACCAGTAACACCACACAACATCGCCATAGGATGAGCATCACGACGGAAGCCTCTAAAGAAGAAGGCGATTTGCTCATGCACCATAGTGTGGGTTTTGACTGTGTGTACAAATTCAGCATATTGCTCTTTTGTCGGCAGTTCACCGTAAAGCAGCAGATAACACAGGTCTAGGTAATCGGAGTCAACGGCAAGTTGCTCGATTGGATAGCCGCGGTGTAACAATATACCTTGATCACCATCAATATAGGTAATTGCAGATTCGCAGGAGGCTGTCGCAAGAAAACCCGGATCAAAGGTGAAGTAACCTTTGCTGCCAAGTTTACTGATGTCGATTACGTCAAAACCAGCGGATCCTTGCTTTACTGGCAACTCTATCGAGTCATTCCCTGGTAATTCTAATTTGGCTTTTAAATCAGCCATACCCCGTTCTCCTTACTTCGTTCTTATCTGTGAGTGCGGCATGTCAAACCGCCATTACTTTACAGCCATTGTAGATCACATTTCAATTTAAATAAGCGTTTAAATTTGTTAGACCATGGTATAAAACGCTTTACTTTCCTTGCTACAGCTGGCACTTACGCGAAAATTTTCCTAAAAAAACAAAATTTGCATTCTGTGATGTTTGTATTTGACATTTCCCGCGAGTATACTTGCCTCCGCCTAATAATGGCTGCAAACGATGATGTTAAAGCACCCTTTGTTTACATGTTAAATGAGTGAGTGTTCAAATAGTTATCTGTTTGTTTAAACTTTGCTTTTGTGTTTACTTTTGCTGTGATTAATTACTCAGTTTAAAGTTTGTACAAAAGCGGTTCACATAACAAAAAAAATGCTCAATGGAGCTGAGTGAGCAGAACGTGAAAAAGCAAAGACCTGTCCATTTAGATCTGCAGACCATTCGCTTTCCTGCAACAGCGATTGTGTCAATTCTTCACCGTGTATCCGGTGTCATCATGCTGTTCGCTGTTGGCATTCTTATTTGGTTGCTAAATTCATCTTTAGCCTCCGCTGAAAGTTTCGCAGGCGTTCAATCTCTGTTTGATAACTTTGTTGTGAAGTTCATCATTTGGGGCATTTTGACTGCTTTGACCTTCCATTTATTCGGTGGCCTGCGCCACTTAGTGATGGATACCGGTCGTTGGGAAGAGTTGGCTTCGGGCACCGCCTCAGCGAAAGCTGTATTTGTGTTAACGGTAGCCTTTTCAATTTTAGCGGGGTTATGGGTATGGTAACCAATGCAGCAAGTTTTGGACGCAGTGGTGTTCATGACTTTATTCTACTACGCGCTAGTGCAGTAATCCTCGCCTGTTACACCATTTTCATGGTTGGCTTTATTGCATGTAGTTCCCCTCTCACCTATGACGTGTGGCATGGCCTCTTCAGTGCTCTGCCAATGAAAGTGTTTACACTGCTCGCGTTAGTTGCATTGCTTGTTCACGCTTGGATTGGTGTATGGCAAGTATTGACGGATTACGTCAAGTGCACATCGTTACGCGGTGTATTACAGTTCACCTTTGTCGTTACCGTTTTCTGCTATTTAGCGGCCGGCATTGTTATTGTGTGGGGTGTCTAAGTGAGTATTCCAGTACGCGAATTTGATGCTGTAGTGATCGGCGCCGGTGGTGCAGGTATGCGTGCAGCACTACAGATTTCTAAAGAAGGTAAGAGCTGTGCGCTTTTATCTAAAGTATTCCCAACCCGTTCTCATACTGTGTCTGCGCAGGGTGGTATCACCGTTGCGCTGGGTAACGCCCATGAAGACCATTGGGAACAACACATGTACGATACCGTAAAAGGTTCCGACTTTATCGGTGACCAAGACGCTATCGAATTTATGTGTCAAACCGGCCCAGAAGCCATTATTGAACTTGAGCACATGGGGTTACCATTCTCTCGTTTCGAAAATGGTAAGATTTACCAACGTCCTTTTGGTGGTCAATCTAAAAACTTCGGTGGTGAACAAGCGGCTCGTACCGCAGCAGCGGCAGACCGTACCGGTCACGCACTGCTTCACTGCTTATACCAGCAGAACGTAAAACACAAAACCCAAGTGTTCTCTGAATGGTATGCCCTCGATTTAGTGAAGAACCAAGACGGTGCCATCGTAGGTTGTACTGCGATTGAAATCGAAACTGGTGAAATCGTTTACTTCAAAGCCAAAGCCACTGTATTAGCTACAGGCGGTGCTGGTCGTATCTACGCTTCTACCACTAACGCTCACATTAACACTGGTGACGGTGTCGGTATGGCAATGCGTGCTGGCGTTCAGATGCAAGATATGGAAATGTGGCAATTCCACCCAACCGGTATCGCTGGTGCGGGTGTACTTGTGACAGAAGGTTGTCGTGGTGAAGGTGGTTACCTGCTAAACAAAGACGGTGAGCGTTTTATGGAGCGTTATGCACCAAACGCGAAGGATTTGGCATCTCGTGACGTAGTTGCACGTTCTATGATGACCGAAATCCGTGAAGGCCGTGGTTTAGATGGTCCATTAGGCCCACACTGCTTACTGAAACTCGATCACTTAGGTAAAGAGACTTTAGAAGCACGTCTACCTGGCGTGTGTGAATTATCTCGTACCTTCGCTCACATCGATCCGGCTGATGGTCCGATCCCTGTTCTGCCAACTTGTCATTATATGATGGGTGGGCTGCCAACTAAGGTGAGCGGTCAGGTTATTCGTAAGAATGCTGACGGCACTGAGCAAGACGTAGTGGGTCTGTTTGCTGTGGGTGAGATTGCCTGTGTGTCTGTACATGGCGCGAACCGCTTAGGCGGTAACTCATTGCTAGATTTAGTGGTCTTTGGCCGTGCAGCTGGTCAACACTTAGGTAAAGCGCTCGATGAGACTGCCGATCCTAAGGATGCGACTGATGCTGATATTCAAGCTTCTCTGGCACGTTTACAACGCTGGGAAAACAATAAAGATGGCGAAGATCCTGTGCAAATCCGTAAGGATTTACAACTTTGCATGCAATTAAACTTCTCTGTATTCCGTCGTGGCGATGCCATGGCTGAAGGTTTAGAGCAGTTAAAAGCCATCCGTAAGCGTTTAGAAAATGCTAAATTGTCTGATAACTCTCGTGAGTTTAATACCCAACGTATCGAGTGTTTAGAATTAGACAACTTGATGGCGACGGCGATTGCTACCGCTTATGCTGCTAACTTCCGTACAGAGAGCCGTGGTGCTCACTCACGTGAAGACTATTTAGAGCGTGACGATGAAAACTGGCTATGCCACAGTTTGTTTGACCCTGTGACTGAAACCATGGACCGTCGTGCTGTGAATATGGCGCCTAAGTTGCGTGAAGCTTTCCCGCCGAAGAAACGTACCTACTAGTAGGAGTTGCAAAGATGAAATTGGAATTTGCAGTTTATCGCTACAATCCTGATGTAGATACAAAACCTTACATGCAGGATTACAGCCTTGAAGTGGCTGCTGGCACTGACATGATGGTGCTCGATGCACTGATCAAGTTAAAAGAACAAGACCCAACCTTGGTGTTCCGTCGCTCTTGCCGCGAAGGTGTTTGTGGCAGCGATGGCCTGAACATGAACGGTAAAAACGGTCTGGCTTGTATTACCCCAATCTCTACTTTTAAAGGTAAGAAGTTGGAAATCCGTCCACTGCCAGGTATGCCAGTTGTACGTGATTTAGTGGTTGATTTAACTCAGTTCTACAAGCAATACGAGAAGATTAAACCCTTCCTTATCAACGATGATAAGCAGCCTGCTCGTGAACATTTACAGTCACCTGAACAACGTGCCCATTTAGATGGTCTTTATGAATGTATCATGTGTGCCTGTTGTTCAACGGCTTGTCCATCATTCTGGTGGAATCCTGATAAGTTTATCGGTCCTAGCGGTCTGCTGCATGCTTACCGTTTCTTGATCGACAGTCGCGATACAGCAACAGAAGAACGTCTTTCTGAGCTGGACGACGCCTACAGCGTATTCCGTTGCCACGGCATCATGAACTGCGTTGACGTTTGTCCAAAAGGACTTAATCCGACCAAAGCAATCGGTCATATTAAGTCAATGCTGCTTAAGCGAGCGGTGTAATGCGAGAACCTGAGCTGAAATCAATAATAATATAGCTCTCAAAGAGTCACTTTCTGGGCATAGAAGGTGGCTCTTTTGTGTATGTAATGGAAGACAACGCGCCGTGAAATCTGGATATTCTAGGGGCGGCAGAAATTATGTATCAAAGGTACTGACCTGAGATCACATAAAAAAACTATGGCTAAGCACGTGTATAAAGTTTGAAAGGAATAGAAATGCACCAAGGCATCATGAAAGCCTGGCTCGAATCATCTCACTTAAGTGGTGCAAATTCGACCTACGTAGAAGAGATGTATGAAGCCTATCAAGAAGACCCTCAGTCAGTTTCTGACGATTGGCGTGCGGTTTTTGATAATCTCCCTCCGGTGAACGGTGCCTCAAAAGACGCGCCAGAAGCGGCCCACTCAAAAGTACGTGATTATTTTCGCAGTTTAGCGATGGAAGGACGTCATAAGAGCGCAGCTCGTGTGACCGATCCTGAGTTGGATGCTAAGCAAGTTAAAGTGCTACAGCTAATCAACGCCCACCGTTTCCGTGGTCACCAAGGTGCTAACCTTGACCCGTTAGGTTTGTGGAAACGTGAACCTGTTGCCGATTTAGATCCCGCATTCCACGGTCTAACTAAAGAAGACATGGAGCGTGAGTTCAATACTGGCTCATTCGCCCATGGCGGCGAAACCATGAAGTTGGCTGATTTAGTCAAAGCGCTAAAAGCCACTTACTGTGGTTCTATCGGCGCCGAATACATGCATATTACCGACACCGATGAAAAGCGTTGGATCCAACAACGTCTCGAACCATCCTTAGGTAAAGCTAACTACGATAAAAACGTTAAGACCCGCATTCTTGAAGGCCTAAATGCTGCTGAAGGCATTGAAAAATACTTAGGTGCTAAATTCCCTGGTGCGAAACGTTTCTCGTTAGAAGGCGGTGATGCACTAGTACCTATGATGCGCGAAATTATTTATCGTGCAGGTGAAGCGGGCACTAAAGAAATCGTCGTCGGTATGGCTCACCGCGGTCGTTTGAACGTCCTTGTGAACGTATTAGGTAAGCGTCCTGCTGAACTGTTTGATGAGTTTGCGGGTAAGCATGCTGATACTCATGGTTCTGGTGACGTGAAATACCACCAAGGTTTTTCATCTGACTTTGAAACACCGGGTGGCAATGTGCATTTAGCGCTGGCCTTTAACCCGTCTCACCTTGAAATCGTTAACCCTGTGGTTATGGGGTCTGTACGTGCTCGTCAAGACCGCCGCGGTTGTAAAGATGGTTTACAGGTGATGCCAATCACTATCCACGGTGACTCTGCCATTACTGGTCAAGGTATCGTACAAGAGACATTCAACATGTCTCAGACCCGTGGCTTTAAAGTGGGTGGTAGTATCCGCATCGTTGTCAACAATCAAGTGGGCTTTACCACTTCAAATCACCACGATGTGCGTTCAACTGAATACTGTACTGACATCGCTAAGATGGTACAGGCGCCGATTTTCCACGTAAATTCAGACGATCCAGAAGCGGTTGCCTTCGTTGCGCAGTTGGCCGTTGATTACCGTAACGAATTTAAACGTGATGTGGTGATTGATTTAGTGTGTTACCGCCGTCATGGCCACAACGAAGCTGATGAGCCAAGTGCAACTCAGCCACTGATGTATGCCAAGATCAAGAAACACCCAACGCCACGTAAGATTTACGCTGACAAACTGATCGCAGAAAATACCATTGCTGCCGATGATGTGACCAGCATGATCAACACTTATCGTGATGCCTTAGATCAAGGTGATTGCGTAGTGAAAGAATGGCGTCCAATGACACTGCACACCGTGGATTGGACTCCTTACATTGGTCGCGAATGGGATGAAGCCTATGACGCTTCACTGCCTATCGAACGTTTGCAGAAACTAGCCGATAAGTTGAGCTACGTGCCTGAAAGCCATTCACTGCAATCCCGTGTTGCTAAGATTTATAGTGACCGCGTCGCGATGGCAAAAGGTGAGAAGTTACTCGACTGGGGCTTTGCTGAAACCTTAGCTTACGCAACGATTCTTGAAGATAAACAACGTGTTCGTATTACTGGTCAAGACTCTGGTCGTGGAACCTTCTTCCACCGTCATGCGGTTCTGCACAACCAAAACGATGCGACTACGTATTTACCACTGCGTAATATTGCCGAAAACCAAGGCCCAATCGACATCACTGACTCAGTATTGTCTGAAGCGTCAGTACTCGCCTTCGAATACGGTTATGCAACAGCTGAACCTGGCGGTCTGGCGATTTGGGAAGCCCAATTCGGTGACTTTGCCAACTGTGCGCAAGTGGTTATCGACCAGTTCTTGTCCTCTGGTGAGCAGAAATGGGGCCGTTTATGCGGTCTGACCATGCTGTTACCACATGGCTACGAAGGCCAAGGTCCAGAACACTCAAGCGCCCGTTTAGAGCGTTTCTTGCAGCTGTGTGCTAACCACAATATGCAAGTGTGTGTGCCATCAACGCCAGCTCAGGTTTACCATATGCTGCGTCGCCAAGTGGTGCGCCCAATGCGTCGTCCACTGGTCGTGATGTCACCTAAATCATTGCTACGTCACCCATTAGCGGTTTCTAGCATGGAAGAATTGGCTAATGGCAGCTTCCAAAACGTGATCGGTGAAATCGATACGTTAGAGGCGAGCAAGGTCGATCGCGTGGTGTTCTGTAGCGGTAAGGTATACTTCGAGCTGCTGGAAAAACGCCGTAAAGAAAATATCAATAACGTAGCAATAATCCGTGTCGAACAGTTATATCCGTTCCCGCATGAAGAAATGGTTGCAGCCTTAGCTGATTACCAACATGTGAAGGATTTTGTATGGTGTCAGGAAGAGCCGCAAAACCAAGGTGCTTGGTACTCTAGCCAACATCACTTCTGGGCTGCTATCCCTGCGGGTGCAAAACTGACCTATGCTGGCCGTGAAGCGTCTGCTGCACCAGCTTGTGGTTACCCAGAGCTGCATGCTCACCAACAAGAATCTTTAGTGAACAGTGCGTTAAAGCTCTAATTGATAAGACTGTAGTCATAGACATTTTATAAAAAGGATCGTTTTTCATGAGTATCGAAATCAAGGTACCCGTACTGCCAGAATCTGTTGCCGACGCAACTATCGCCACTTGGCACGTAAAAGTGGGTGAACAAGTTTCTCGTGATCAAAATCTGGTTGATATTGAAACTGACAAAGTGGTGCTAGAAGTGGTTGCACCAGAAGATGGTCATATTGGTGAATTTCTATTCCACGAAGGCGACACCGTTCTGGGCGAGCAAGTGATTGCTAAGTTTATTGCTGGTGCGGTTTCTGGACAAGAAGTGACTAAAGCGCAAGCTGAAGCTGCTGCACCTGCTGCTGCGACAGAAGAGTCTAACGATGCGTTAAGCCCATCAGTACGCCGTTTACTGGCTGAACACAATGTTGATGCTAGCAAAGTGAAGGGCACTGGTGTGGGTGGACGTATCACTAAAGAAGACGTTGAAGCCTTTATCAAGTCTGCACCTAAAGCGGCTGTAGCACCTGCGGCTCCTGCGGTACAACCTTTAGCGGCGGGTCGCAGCGAGAAACGTGTACCAATGACACGTTTACGTAAGACTATCGCTAACCGTTTATTAGAAGCGAAAAACTCTACCGCAATGCTCACGACCTTCAACGAAGTGAACATGAAGCCCATCATGGATATCCGTAAGCAGTATCAAGATATCTTTGAAAAGCGCCACGGTATCCGTTTAGGTTTCATGTCTTTCTACGTGAAAGCGGTAACTGAAGCCTTGAAACGCTTCCCTGAAGTGAACGCGTCAATCGACGGTGACGACATCGTTTATCACAACTATTTTGATGTGAGCATCGCAGTATCTACGCCGCGTGGTCTGGTAACACCAGTGCTGCGTGACACCGATACCATGAGCTTGGCTGATATCGAAAAAGCAGTACGCGATCTGGCGATTAAAGGCCGTGATGGCAAGCTGACTGTGGCAGATATGACTGGCGGTAACTTCACTGTGACTAACGGTGGTGTATTTGGCTCGTTAATGTCTACCCCAATTTTAAACCTGCCACAAAGCGCAATTTTAGGCATGCACGCCATTAAAGATCGCCCAATGGCAGTCAATGGTCAGGTTGAAATCCTGCCCATGATGTACCTAGCTCTCTCATATGACCATCGTATTATTGATGGCCGTGAGTCAGTTGGCTTCTTAGTCGCCATTAAAGACTTCTTGGAAGACCCAACTCGTCTGCTGCTTGATCTGTAATTCAACTCAATAAACGATTCAGTTTAAAGAGTTTATTAAAGACAAAAGTAAGACATACCCTCGTGACTGGTCCAAACGGGCCAGTTGGATTTGATTAGAAGTATACGGATAGATCATCATGAATTTGCATGAGTATCAGGCAAAATCCTTATTTGCCGAATATGGTTTACCAGTGTCAGAAGGTTTTGCTTGTGATACAGCCCAAGAAGCTGTAGAAGCAGCTGGCCGTATTGGCGGAAATTTATGGGTTGTTAAGTGTCAAGTACACGCAGGCGGCCGCGGTAAAGCGGGTGGCGTTAAAGTCACTGGCGATAAAGAAGAAATCAGAGCCTTTGCCGAACACTGGTTAGGCAAAAATCTGGTGACTTATCAAACAGATGAGAAAGGTCAGCCAGTTGCTAAAATTTTAGTAGAAAGCTGCACCGACATCGCTAACGAACTGTACTTAGGTGCAGTAGTTGACCGTAGCACCCGTCGTGTGGTGTTTATGGCCTCAACTGAAGGCGGTGTTGAGATTGAGAAAGTGGCCGAAGAAACGCCAGAACTCATTCACAAAGCGATCATCGATCCCCTGACGGGTCCTCAGCCATACCAAGCGCGTGATCTTGGCTTCAAACTGGGCTTAAACCCAACTCAAATGAAGCAATTCACCAAGATTTTCATGGGTCTGGCAACGATGTTCGTTGATCACGATTTCGCACTGCTTGAAATCAACCCACTGGTTATCACCACTGAAGGTAACCTGCACTGCTTAGACGGCAAAATTGGTATTGATGGCAACGCACTGTTCCGTCAACCAAAAATCAAAGCAATGCACGATCCATCACAGGATGACGCCCGTGAAGCTCACGCAGCAATGTTCGAACTGAACTATGTTGCGCTGGACGGAAACGTAGGTTGTATGGTGAACGGTGCTGGTCTGGCGATGGGTACTATGGACATCGTTAACCTGCACGGCGGCAAGCCAGCTAACTTCCTCGACGTAGGTGGTGGCGCGACGAAAGAACGTGTTGCTGAAGCATTCAAGATCATTCTGTCTGACAGCAATGTAAAAGCCGTTCTGGTTAACATCTTCGGTGGTATTGTTCGTTGTGACATGATCGCAGAAGGTATCATTGGCGCTGTTAAAGAAGTTGGCGTTAAAGTGCCAGTTGTCGTGCGTTTAGAAGGTACTAACGCTGAATTAGGCCGTGAAGTATTAGCTAAATCAGGTCTTGATATCATTGCAGCTAACAGTCTGACTGATGCGGCTGAGCAAGTAGTTAAAGCTGCGGAGGGCAAATAATGTCTGTATTAATTAACAAAGATACCAAGGTAATTTGCCAAGGCTTTACCGGTGGTCAAGGTACTTTCCACTCTCAACAAGCTATCGATTACGGTACGCAAATGGTGGGTGGTGTATCTCCAGGTAAAGGCGGCAGCGAGCACTTAGGTCTGCCAGTGTTCAACACTGTGAAAGACGCTGTGGCTGCGACTGGTGCAACGGCTTCTGTTATCTACGTTCCAGCGCCTTTCTGTAAAGACGCTATCCTCGAAGCTATCGACGGTGGTATTGAGCTTATCGTTTGTATCACTGAAGGTATCCCAACACTGGATATGCTGGAAGTGAAAGTGAAGCTAGAAGAAACTGGCGTTCGCATGATCGGTCCAAACTGCCCAGGTGTTATCACCCCAGGTGAATGTAAGATTGGTATTATGCCAGGTCACATCCACTTAAAAGGTAAAGTGGGTATCGTTTCTCGTTCTGGTACGCTGACCTATGAAGCGGTTAAGCAAACCACTGACGAAGGTTTCGGCCAATCTACTTGCGTAGGTATTGGTGGTGACCCAATCCCAGGCACTAACTTCATCGACGTATTGGAAATGTTCCAAAACGATCCACAGACTGAAGCCATCGTGATGATTGGTGAAATCGGTGGTACTGCTGAAGAAGAAGCGGCAGCTTATATCAAAGCTAACGTGACTAAACCAGTTGTTTCTTACATCGCGGGTGTTACTGCTCCTGCGGGTAAGCGTATGGGTCACGCGGGTGCGATTATCGCCGGCGGTAAAGGTACTGCTGCTGACAAATTTGCTGCATTAGAAGCAGCGGGCGTGACCACTGTCCGCTCGTTAGCGGATATCGGCAAAGCGCTGCGTGCTAAAACCGGTTGGTAATCTAACCGTTAACACACGAAAAGGCGCCTAAGGCGCCTTTTTTATTGTGCATCTGTTAGCCAGTACTCTGGTGGAAGTGTGAGAATGGACAAAGCTAACACCATGCAGGCTAGCATTTTAGTTGGCAAAGGGTTAGATTGGGGTTCTCTACTGGGCGTCATAATCTGATTGACGTGCAAATGTATCCGTAGAGCCACAACCCTAAGCCTTACGCTTATGGCACCATGGCTGTTCAGCTATAAATCTTGTACTTAATTATCACACGATTGCGGCATTAAGCTGCGAGCGTATTTTTTATTGGCTTATCCCATTGGGGGAGGATAAGCCCAGAGCAGATGGCTAACCCTAAGGGGCATCTATTTACATGAGGGAAAGACTGTGAAAACGCCAAAGATTATTATTTCTGAAATCGATTTAGAAAGACTCGAGCGTCTGCTGGAGTCATTACCTGCGAATGCATTTCCGGGACGTGCAGCATTGGAGGCGGAACTCGACCGAGCAGACATTGTGCCCGCAGCGCAGATGCCCGCTAATGTGGTGACGATGAATTCTGAAGTGAAATTTAGTGTGTCATCCAGTAACGACACTTTTTGTTTGCGTTTAGTTTATCCTAAGGATGCGACGGGTGAGGGCACCATTTCCATCCTTGCTCCCGTAGGCAGTGCCTTATTGGGCTTATCACAAGGTGATGAAATCGAGTGGCCAGGCCCAGGGGGCTCAATGGTAAAAGTCCGTATTGAAGAAATTGTTTATCAGCCAGAGCGTAGCGGTGATTTTCATCGTTAGTTGCTAAGCTGGACATGAGTGAGTATATAGAGGGCAATATGAAGGAAGCCAATATGATTATACAGACAGAGCGTTTAATTCTTAGACCCTTTACCGAACAGGATATCGATGCCCTCTATTTGATGAACAGTAACTCTGCGATGTTGAAATACATTCCAACCGAGCCTTTTACTGAGCGTGAGCAAGCTCGTGAACTGTTCCACAATGTGATCCTTCAGGATTATCAACAACGGGGATTTGGCCGCTGGGCTGTTGAGCATAAGGCTGATAGCAAGGTGATTGGTTTTTGTGGGCCAAAATTTATTCCTGAGTTTAACGAAGTCGAAATTGGCTATCGTTATTTTCCTGAATATTGGGGCAAAGGCATCGGTACCGAAGCTGCTCAAGCAGCAATCAGCGTGTTCCCGCAGTTTGGCATTACGCAAATCATCGCTTTGATCTTAGAGGGGAATTTAGGTTCTGAAGCAGTGGCTAAACGCATAGGAATGCATTGGCGTGAACCTAGCGAGTTTATGGGGTATAAAGTCAACGTCTACGCCAAAACTTTATAACTAACCATTTGTATTTTAATAAAAAACCAGCCGATGGCTGGTTTTTTTATGATATAGCTTACAGCTAAGACACGATTGAAATATGCCTTCGAGCGAACTTATTCGTCGTTATGATCACAGGTGTCATTTGTGCAATGGCCGTACAAATATAAACTGTGGTTTGTCAGCTTAATATTATGTTTACTGGCCAATTCTTCTTGACGACGTTCGATCACTTCATCTGAAAATTCAATTACTTTACCGCAAGACAGGCAAACTAAGTGATCGTGGTGATGCTGAGTCGATAACTCGAACACGGCTTTACCACTTTCAAAGTGGTGACGACTGACTATGCCGGCATCATCAAACTGGTTTAATACACGGTAAACTGTCGCTAGACCAATTTCTTCGCCTAAATCGAGCAGTTTCTTATATAAGTCTTCTGCACTGATATGTTGGTTTTCAGGTCCTTGCATCAGTTCTAGGATCTTGACTCGTGGCAGGGTGATTTTCAAACCGGCTTTTTTTAGCGCTTGATTTCCATCTGTCATTGCTAATCTCTTGATTGCAGAACCAATAGGTTCATCCGTGGATAGTGATTGCCATTATAGAGGCTCAAATTAAAAACTTAAACCTTTGTTCTAGCTTTATGGGGCTATATGCAGATAAATTGTGTTACTGAGCGTGAAATCGCAATAAATTGCGGCAATTCAAGCATAGTTTTTGTAAGGTTATACCAAGGAATAATGTTCAGGATGCGAAAAATTCGGGACAATAAATAGAATAATTACAATAAAAGGAAACAGTATGTACAAACATATTGTGGTATTAACTGGCGCGGGTATTTCTGCCGAGTCGGGATTACGAACCTTTCGCGATCAAGATGGATTGTGGGAGGAGCATCATATTGAAGATGTAGCCACCCCCGAAGGTTATGCCCGAGATGCCGAGCTTGTTGAACGTTTCTATAACAGCCGTTGGGAGCAGTTACACAGTGGTACTGTGATGCCTAATGCGGCTCATGAAGCGTTAGCCAAGTTAGAGGCTGAGTTTTCTGGACAGTTATTGGTTGTCACCCAAAATATTGATAATTTACATGAGCGGGCTGGATCGCGTCGCTTACTGCATATGCATGGGGAATTATCTAAAGGCCGCTGTCCTCGCTCCCGTCAGACCTTTTTATTAAGAGAACCCTTTGGGGTAAACAACTGTTGTACGTGTTGTATTCCTGCACAAAGGTTACGTCCCCATGTGGTGTGGTTTGGTGAAATGCCGTTAGGCATGGATAGAATTCACGATGCGCTCGATAATTGTGATTTATTTATCGCCATTGGTACCTCGGGCACGGTATATCCCGCAGCGGGTTTTGTTGACACGGCCAATCATCATGGGGCGCAAACTGTCGAGGTTAATTTACAATCGCCCGATAGACACAGCCAGTTTCAATATCATTTAACCGGTAAGGCAGGGGAGTTGGTGCCTAAATTAGTCGATACTATACTCGCAGGCAAAGTGATTGGCTCCGATTTAGCCGAGTCTGATTTAAAAGAATGAGCAACGAGCCCATGGCGCAAAAACTGGCGATTATCATGCGTGGCTTGCCGGGCTGCGGTAAATCCTATTGGGTTGAACAGTTTGTCGCTAATCTGCCGTTAGAATATGCGCTGCGCGTCCGTCAAGGTGGTATTTTCTCGACCGACAGTTTTTTCTACGAGGGAGAGGTGTATCGATTCGATGCGAAAAAACTTTCCGAATACCATCAACGTAATTTAACTGCATTTATTCAAGCACTCAGCAATGCCCAGCCTGTGGTGATTTGTGATAATACTAATCTCTGCCGCTGGGAGTACATGGCTTACGAGGCCGCAGCCAAAGCCCTTGGCTATCAAGTGCGAATTATACTTGTTGGTGATCCATCAGATCCTGTTCATCAAAAACTGTGTGCTGAACGTAATCGTCACGGTGTGCCGTTAACTCAAATTCGCAGGATGGCAAAACAATTTGAGGATTGTTAACTTTGCTTTGTTTGTCATCTTTTGGTGTTATCTTCGATTCAAAATTAATGTCCAAGCCCCTGAGTAAGAGTTTCATAAGCTTGATCTTAATGACAGTTTCCCTTTTATTTGTCGATTATACTACTGCGAGTTAGTTCCTCTGGAGTGTACCTTGTTAACAAAACTGCTGCTCACCCTCGCCGTCATCATTATGGCGATTTTGCTGCTCGCTAAACGTAAGCCTGGTGTGGTTCAAGCGTCATTACAAAATACGCCTGTGTTACCGAGTCTATTGCGGCGCTACGCTATCAGTGGGGTATTTTTACTGCTGGGGCTTTGTGTTTTAAGCTACAGTGTGTGGTATTGGCACGATCAGCATAAAGTGGTGACCGTGACAATTGTATCCCCATCGGGTGACAGTTTCGGTGTTTATCATGCCCGTAAAGGCGATATCTCAGAAGCAAAGATGGTCACTGTTGAGGGGGTACATATTCGTTTTTCAAATGCTGAGCGACTAGAGATCCTCGAAGACTAAGGCATATTTATTTTACGAATTTATCTCTCCCGCCTTTTCATTGCGAAGTTATGCGTTAAACTAGCGACAATTTTTTAGCCTGCACTTAAGTGGACTTTTTAGCTTAAGTTTTTTTCAGGAGGACACATGATTACTGCCTACGTCTATAAAAACCGTCAGTTGACGGTGACAGAGATTAACACTCAGGACAGTATTCCGGCGTCGACCATATGGTTGGATCTTTATAAACCTGATGATGCAGAGCGAGAGTGGTTAAGTCATTTTTCAGTTGAAGAAGTGCCAGACGAAGAAGATATCAACGAGATTGAGGCGTCGGCACGTTTTTATCAAAACAGCGACGGGCTGCATATCAATTCCTTATTCCCACAACGGGTGGGGCAAGATGTGCGTGGGGTGAACGTTTCCTTTAACCTGCGTACTAATTTTCTACTGACTATCCGCGAAGAGGATGTCGGACTTATCCGCCTATTACGAAACTATCTGCGGTTAGGTCGGCTAGAAGTATCAACCCCTCAGGAATTGTTTCTCGAACTATTTAATTTAAAAGTGGATTATCTCTCTGATTTGATCGAAGACGTGTATACCGTGCTTGAAAATGTCGGTGAGCAGGTTTTTGACAGTGAAGAGCTTGATGATGTGTTTAAGCTGATCACATTGCAAGAAGACTCTAACGGTAAGATTCGCTTAAGTTTGCTCGATACCCAGCGCTCACTACGTTATATGCAGCGATATTACCGCGGGCAATTATCCGATGAACACTTAAAAGACTTACGTGAAATGCTCTCGGACATTGAGTCTTTAATGCCACACAGCCAGTTTATCTTCGACAAGTTAAACTTCTTGCTGGATGCTGCGATGGGTTTTAGTGGATTACAGCAGAATAAGATCATCAAAATTTTCTCGGTCGCTGCCGTTGTCTTTCTGCCTCCGACACTGATCGCGAGTAGCTACGGAATGAACTTTAATGGTATGCCAGAGCTAGAATGGCAATATGGTTATCCGATGGCGATTCTAATGATGCTTGCGAGCGCTGCGGGGACTTACTTTTTCTTTAAGCGTAAGCATTGGCTGTAATTGGCCAATTTGATTTAATCGCAAAGTATTCGCAAAAAGCCGGAGTTTCTCCGGCTTTTTTATGGGGATTATTTGCGGCTATCGCCACCAAAGTAATAACTGACGCGTTCTCGAGGGTTGAGATATTCGTGAACTTTTTCAGGTAGTGCCGCGGGAGGAAGGCAGCGGACGATACTGATCCCTTCGATTTCAAGATCAACGATAGGCGCTTGATCTTTTGGCACTAATGCATCGTAAACGAGGATTTTAGGGCAAAGTAGCTTTTGCAGATTGACCGACATCACCATCGCATATTGGCCGCTTGACAATTCCACCACACTTCCCGGGGGATAAATGCCAAGCATCTTGATCATTTTGCCAATATATTCCTGATTTAATTTTGTTTTATATTGTTTATACAAGTGTCCCAACGCGGCGTATGGCATACGAGCTTTACCCTGATTACCTGGGTAGCACAGGGAGTCATATTCATTCACTACTGCTAATAGCTGGGACATCTTATCAAGATCCGTTTCCTGCAATCCCTTGGGGTAACCTGTGCCATCAAGAAACTCATGGTGATTGGTGATAGCAGGGAAGGCAGCCTCAGGGAAATTCTCAGCCAGTTTGAGTAAATCAATCCCAAGAAGGGGATGTTGCTTAATAAAATTAAGCTCAGGCGCAGACCAAGGTGTGGTCTTTTTCAAAATCTGCGGTGGCACTTTGAGTTTACCCACATCATGAAATAGCGCACTTAAACCGATTAATTCAATTTCACTTCGATCCCATTCCATCTCTTTGGCAATCAGCATGGCCAGTATGGCAACGTTTAACGAATGGTAGTAAATACTCTCATCCGGTTTGGCGTCACTCATTAAGTGCAGTACTAGATTATCGGAAGTTAACAGCTGTTCCACCATACTGTGGACTAACACCTTAGCATCATCAACGGCATTCAATGGCCGATTGCGTAGTTTAGAAATCATACTGCGCATCATGGCCACTGAACGGGTGAAGTTTTGTTCCGTTTTATGAATATCTCGGCGTAGTTTTTTCTGGACTTCGATTTGCTCAGCCTTATAGACATCCATATCATTTTTAAGATCGTGCAGTTCAGGACTCGGTGGCAGCTTGATAGGATTAATGGCCTCAGGATTTAACGGTGCGGTTTCACTGCGCTCTAAATCGACAATTACGTGTTCAATACCGAGATTTTTAATTAATTCAATTTGCGCAGCCTGTTTTATGTGAAAGCTACTGAATAAAAAAGGATGATCTTTCCAAGCAACGGGTAACCGCACAAAATTACCCACTTGTAATTGATAAATTGATACTTTACAGCTTTTTTTCATATTTTTGTTATCGTGAAGCCAATGGCGTTATTTTATATCAATGGTGCAGCTTTACAATTACTTAACTAACATGTCAGCATAGTAAGATTGGAAAATAACCGAAGCATTGAGCCTATATGGATTTTATCGAAGTATACCCTAATGCGATACCTGAAGACCTATGTGATCGTCTCATTCTTGCGTTCGAAAACCACTCAGGTGTGGTTGATGGGCAAACCGGTAATGGGGTAGATCTTGAAAAAAAGATCAGTCGAGATCTTACACTAGATAATTTCATAGATTTACAGCCACTTAAGAATGAGTTGTTATCTTATACCCTTAAGGGGACCGCTGATTATTTTACTCAATATTCGATGGCGTTGATGGGGGCTGTGGCGGTTTCTGTTAGTGATGAACAAGGTCAAGCTGTGACTCTAACGCCAACGAATTTTGAGCGTCTTGGTAAGCCGAGAGCCGAAGCATTGGTCAAATATTTATACCGCAGTGGTAGTATTAATATTCAGAAATATCAAAAGAATAAAGGTGGATATCCCCACTGGCATTCAGAGCAATTTCCTCAGCTTAACCACAACGAGGCCTTACACCGTGTGGTGCTTTACATGTTTTATTTAAATGATGTAGAAGAGGGCGGCGAGACCGAGTTTTATTATCAGCAGCGTAAAATCGCACCTAAAAAAGGCACAATGGTGATTGCGCCAGCAGGTTTTACTCATTCCCATCGTGGCAATATGCCTATCAGTAATGATAAGTACATTGCCACCTCTTGGGTGATGTTTAATCGCGCCGAGCAGCTTTATGCTGTTTATGCATAGGATAGTTAGGTTGGGATGGTAATTCTGAATCGCGCGCCTTCAAGATGGCTTTCTTCAATACTTAGACTTCCGCCATAGCTACTGACAATTTCATCACATACGGCTAAGCCAATCCCTTGTCCTGGCGATTGGCTGTCGGCTCTTACGCCGCGCTGAATAATTTTTTGCCTAAATTGTTCTTCTACGCCTGGGCCATCATCTTCGACGATCAATTCAAAATCACCCTGCTGATTAAAATGTGCTGTTACCTGTACTTGGCTAATACATAGCCTGAAGGCGTTTTCCATTAAGTTACCGCAGAGTTCCATTAAATCGCCTTTATTACCGGGAAACAATAAATTAGTCGGGATGTTGGCCTTAAATTTCACCTGTTTGTCACGGTAAATTTTAAATAGCATTTGTGCGAGTTGCTCAACAAGTGGGGCAATCGCGGTGTGTTCCTGCTTTAATCCCTGGCGACCTAACATGGCGCGTTTTAGTTGATATTTAACCAGCTGATCCATTTGGCTGATCTGCTCCATGATTTTTTCATTGGCAGATTGCTTTGTCAGACTTGTATCATCGGTAATGGCGTGAACGGCGGCAAGACGAGTTTTTAAGCTGTGCGCCAGATCGTTCATCGCGTTTTGATAGCGTTGTTGTTGGGCGCTCGATTGCTGTAATAGTTGGTTAAGCGCTTGAGTTACGCCTTCAAGCTCAACGGGGTAACCTTCTGAAAGTGACTTAGTCTTACCTTGGTTTATCGACTGCAACTCGTTTTGCATCCTTACGAGTGGACGCATCCCCCAATATGCCGCACTGACCAGCAGAATCAGTGCGAGAGCGAGCACCATGGCCAGACGGATATAGGTGCGTTTACTGAATTTGCTGTATTCCTGCTCGAGCTTGGCTGCATCTTTCATTACAAGCAGGTTGTAATGTACGCCAGCGATTTCTACCGCGAGCAAATACACAAAGTAACCTCTGTCATCGGCCATGGTGAGGTAATAGGGCGGAGAGTCGTTACGGATTTCGTTGAAACGTTCGCAGGTATCGAAGAGGCCACGGTCAACAGCGAGGGATGAGGTCCATACTTGTTTAAACTTCTCATCACAACTTGCGATTACATACCGCTCTTGCTTGTTGTTTTCCTCTAACCAAGCACTGGTATCAGGAATAAGATCATGTTCTCTAAGTTCGGCGGCCACTTGGGGGATTTCGGCGATAAGCTGGGCGGTTTCTTCGTTATAACTATTTTGCGCATGCAGAATGTTGACCATCCAAGCGAGGCCAAACCCTACTAAGGTGATGATAGATAACGAGGTGAGAAACATCCGGGTAAGCAGACGTTTCTTGAATTTGAGCCTTAGTTGCATGGCAGATTGAATTTATATCCTTGGCCACGGATTGTGGCTATCGGATTATCAATGCCATCGCGGGTGAGTTTTTTACGTAAGCGACTCACCATCACTTCGATAGTATTAGGATCGCCTTCTTTGTCGCCATAAATGACATCTAATAGCCGCTGTTTTGCGACGACTTCATGACAATGGCGCATTAAATATTCGAGGATAAGGTACTC
Organism: Shewanella sp. LZH-2; assembly: GCF_016859145.1. Lineage (NCBI taxonomy): Bacteria > Pseudomonadati > Pseudomonadota > Gammaproteobacteria > Alteromonadales > Shewanellaceae > Shewanella > Shewanella sp. LZH-2. The sequence continues at coordinate 2,694,411 of NZ_CP069350.1, read as the reverse complement.
GAAGGCGGTGACTTCCATAATGTCATTGCCGAGCGTTACTTGTTTAGCGGCAAGATCAAGTTTTAACTCACCACTGGTAATGACTGGTTTGACAAAGCCGGCGCTACGTCTGACTAAGGCGTCAAGTCTTGCGACAAGTTCTTCTTTTTGGAAGGGTTTAACTAAATAATCGTCAGCGCCCGCATTGAGGCCTTCAACTTTATCTTGCCAATTCACCCTCGCTGTGAGGATAAGAATGGGGGCTTTAACGCCTTCTTCACGTAATTGTTGGATAAGACTAATACCATCTTGATCGGGCAAACCTAAATCGACAATGGCAACATCTATGGGATAATTGGTTGCTTGGAAAAAACCTTCTTTGGCAGTGAGGGCCACTTGAACTTGGTTGCCCAAATCGCTTAACTGTACTTTTAGATGATGGGATAAAATAAGATCATCTTCAACAACCAAAATTCTCATAATACTCATGCCTTAACGTCGACTGGACTCAGTGTACGCAAATTATACGCGGGAGCCAAATATTGTCTTATCTTACCCACAAGGAACTTAACCTCGGCTGACCAAGGTTCGTTAGTGGCGAAAATAAGTACTAATCCATTGTCTTTGAAGTCATTATCTTTAATGTATTGTTAATGGCTATTGCCTTTATTTCGCTTTATTCCAGATGCCGTTGCCGCTCCACACTGCACCTAAACTAAATAGCATTACGCTGCCCATGATGATCGCCAGTCTTAACCAAGGCTCTCCATGAGCGAGCCGTATCTGTACAGCATCGATTGCAGTGGTTCCCCAAACGGTGATGACACTGATAAACAAAGCGGCTTGAACTATTCGAATCACAAGTGGTTGTTTAATAAGCAGGAAAAAAGGTGCTATAGCAAAAAGGCTTGTGAATACAAGCTGGTCATACCGTAAAAAATGTGCGCTTAACAGCCAAAAGGCGACAATCATCCAACTCACTCTCCACCACATAATCTTCTCCAACGCCAATATTGATGCAGGCTAATATAGCGATGTTTAAAGGACTATTCTATTTGCTTGTTCACAGAATAGTGATATTGGAGAATAAACAAGCCCAACAATGTTGGGCTTGGAATGATCACATAAACGATAAATTATAGGGATATTTTTAATCTATTTTATGGACTTGCTCATCGAAGCTTGGGGCAACTTTGCCAGCTTGAGTATTATTAAAGACGGTTTCATTAAATTCGCCTTCTGATTTAGCGATCACGACTGTGGCCACACAATCGCCAGTGACGTTTACTGCGGTACGTACCATATCCAGTAGTCGGTCGACACCAATAATTAACGCAATACCTTCAACGGGGAGGCCAACTTGGTTAAGCACCATCGCGAGCATTATAAGGCCAACACCAGGAACGCCTGCAGTACCAATCGAGGCCAGAGTCGCGGTTACAACCACCGCCGCATAATCGGTAAGGGTTAACTCAATGCCAAATACTTGAGCGATAAATACCGTTGCGACACCTTGCATAATAGCCGTACCATCCATGTTAATGGTGGCACCTAATGGCAGGGTAAAAGAGGCGATTTTATTATCTACACCAAGTCGGTGTTCTGAAGCTTCTATGGTAATAGGTAAGGTAGCGTTAGAGCTGGCGGTGGAAAAGGCAAATAACTGTACATCGCGCATTTTGCGAATAAAGATCAACGGACTTAAACCTGAAAACACCTTGAGTAAAATGGGATATACAATAAAAGCGTGAATAAGCAATACGACGAGTACGACAAAGAAATACTGAACCACGCTGCTGAAAGTTTCTACGCCGAGAGTTAAGGCAAGTTTACTCATTAGAGCAAAAACACCGTAAGGCGCAAGCTGCATAATCAGGGTCACTACGCGCATAATCACTTCGTTTAAATCTTCAAACAATACAGCAATACGTTTACCACGCTCGCCAATATGAGCGATAGCAAACCCGAAAATCACTGCAAAAATAATGATTTGCAGCATATTGCCTTCGCTCATGGCTTGCATTGGATTGGTCGGCACTATGCTGATTAATACATCAGCGAGACTCGGCGCTTCTTTTGCAACGTAATGCATTTTCTCTGACGCGAGTGAAGCATTACCCGGGTGGACTATCACTGCACTGATAATAGCTAGTACTAAGGCTATAGCGGTTGTGAATAAATAAAAGGCTAATGTTTTGCCGCCTAATCGCCCTAATTTTGAGGGTTCACTTAAGGAACATGTCCCACAGACTAAGGAAATAAATACCAGTGGAACGACTAACATTTTTAAACTTGAGATGAAAATCGTACCGATAACATGTAAAAAGCCGTTGGTAATATAATCCTTAATAAATGCACTATCCGGAAAGTAATTACGTAGAAATAGTCCAATTGCAATACCCGTAACCATGCCGATTAAAATTTTACTGGTAAGGCCGAGTTTATGTTGTGATGAGGTTGCCATGGGGGTTCCTGTGTGTTTTTTATACGTTCTAATATTGGCGACGACAAGACTAGCAAGAAAATGCAGAAGTTTAAATGAGTTCTAATGTTAAACTAAGTTCAAAATATGCAAAATAAAATAAGAGAGTAATGGAAAAGTTACGTGAAAATTGTGTAATGTTAGCCTATAAGTTATAAGCGTCAATCTTAGTATTATCATTAGAATAACAGGGAGCCTGACAATGAAGTCAGCGTATAAGGTTTTTCTCGCAGGACTATGTTCACTTTTTTTGGTTGCATGTGGAGGCGGAGGCAGTATCTCCGATGATGGCTCCGGCACCCCCCCAACCCCAGGTGTTATCACTGTCACTATGGGTATTTCCAATACCGATATTTCCGCTTTAGCTCCCGCAACAGTAACTGCGAAAGTTGTTGACTCCAAAGCCGGTGCGTTAGTTGGTGAATTGGTGACATTTAGTTTAAGTAGCGCCAATATCGGATCATTTGACCCTTCTACAGCGACAGCATTAACTAATGGCGAAGGTATTGCGACCATTATATTAAATACTGCAACTATCGCAGGTGCTGGTACAGTGACTGCAAAAATTGATACAGGCGAATCTGGCAAAATTGGCTTTGTTATGAAAGGCGATGGTGGTGAGGCTGGCGGTGGTGCGCAAGTTAATCTTGCTCTCACTGACACGAACGGAAACGCAATTCAAACTATTACCTCATTAAATCCTGGAAAACTCACCGCAACAGTGACAGGTATTAATAAACCTACGATTGTGACTTTTGATAATGATATTGGTGATTTACCTATAAAAACTGCAGTAACCAATGCTCAAGGAAAAGCGAGTGTTGATATTTATGCTGGTAATACCTTAGGTGCCGGAACCATTACTGCTTCGCTTGCCAGTGGTGAAAAAGGTACGGCTGTGGTCGTGGTGGGTGCAACTAATGTTGTAATGGGCAGTGGCAATCCATTTGTTGCTGGTAAAGCAAGTGTCAGCGTGACAGACTTAACCGCAGGTGGCACAGCCACAATTTCTGTAGTGATTCAGGATGACCAAGGTAAGCCATTTACTCAAGCTGTCGATGTAAAATTCTCTTCTTCATGTTCCACTAAATCTTCTCCAGAAGCAGAGATTAGTTCTCCTGTTCCTTCTGTGAATGGAGTTGCTACTACCACTTATTTAGCTAAGGGGTGTTTGGGTCCCGATCCCATTAATGTTACGGCCAATGCTGGTGGTTTAAACCTTTCTGCTACTGCTTCAATCAATGTGTTACCAGCCAATGTTGGCAGTATCGTATTTCTTTCCGCAACACCACAAAACATTGCCATTTTAGGTACGGGTGGTGCAGAGTCTTCTGAAGTTAAGTTCAAGGTGTTGGATACTAACAGTAATCCTGTGAGCAATCAGCTGGTCAACTTTAGTCTTAACACTACAACTGGTGGTATCGAGCTAGATCCCGTAAGTGCAACGACTAACAACCAAGGGATTGTCCAAACTGTCGTTAAAACCGGTACAGTGGCTACTTCTGTTCGTGTTACAGGTGTTGTCGCAGGTTCGTCCCCAGTTATCTCTAGTCAATCTAGTCAATTAATAGTATCTACAGGCATTCCTGACCAAGATAGTTTTTCACTATCTGCATCGACTTTGAATGCTGAAGGTTGGGATGTTGATGGTACTAAAGTAACAGTGACTGCTCGCTTAGCGGATGCATTTAACAACCCTGTACCAGATGGAACTACAGTTTCATTCACTACTGAAGGTGGTGCGATTGAGGATGCTTGTCAAACGGTAAAAGGGACTTGTAGTGTGGTATGGACCAGTCAACTTGCCAGACCTGAAGGCCAAACGTTGATAGACGCTACTGGCGCATTAGTTCGTCCACCTGTTGCTACACTTGCAGCTAATTTAGGCAACGTTTACGGCCAAAAATACGGCGGTAGAGCAACCATAACGGCTACCGCGATTGGCGAGGAATCTTTCCCTGACCTAAATGGTAATGGCCGCTTTGATGCATCCGAATTTAGCGCCTTTTTAACTCAAAAAGATGTGAGCGGTAAACCTTTCGATTTAGATGATGCTTTTAACGACTATAATGAGGACGGTTTTTTCAACCCTCAACAGTCTGGAGGCCAAGCGGGGGGAGAGCTAGAAGAGTTAATCGATTTTAACTCTAACGGTGTTTTTGATCTCAAAGACAGTAAATACAATGGTGTGCTTTGTTCTGTACCTGCTCATGCTGGTTGTGCAGATGGAATATCTGAACCCAAATCACTCTATGTTCGAGGCAGTTTAGTGATAGTGATGTCAGGAAGTACAGCTTATGCAACACCTAGAGCAGATGTACTTATTGACGATAGCTATAGCCTAAGTAAAGACCAGAGTATTGATATTATTGGTAAGGATGCCGCAACGGTTTACTTCACCATCTCTGATTTACACAACCAACAAATGCCTGCTGGCACCATCGTTCGATTTAAAGCAAGTGCAGGTTCAATAGCTAGTGGTGCAGAATATACATGGCCAAGTAGCAATTATAATGCTGGGCGTGAGTTTAGTGTGTCGATCAAGGGTGAGGAAAAACCTAACGCGGGTACCTTCATTGTCGAAGTTGAAACCCCAAGTGGTGTGGCAACTCAAGTTCTGTCTTTGCCGATAAGAATTAATTAGTCATTAAAATTTGTAATTAAAACGGGGAGCTATATGCTCCCCGTTTGTTTTTGATTAGATACTTGGTAAAACGCCAGCATGGCATTTACCGTGCTGGAGGTTGATTACTCTGCAAGTAAACCGCGGCTACGCAACAACGGTTCGATTCCTGCCTCTTTTCCACGAAATTTTTTATACATCAACATAGGGTCGTCACTGCCACCCTTAGACAAGATGTTGTTACGGAAGGCATCGGCGGTCGCTTTATCGAAAATGCCATTTTCTTTAAAGGCTTCGAAGGCATCGGCGCCCAAAATATCCGACCAGAGGTAGCTGTAGTAACCGGCTGAATAACCGCCCGCGAAGATATGCGAGAAGTAAGTGCTGCGGTAACGTGGGCTGATCTCATTAATCAATCCCATGGCAGCTAACGAGTCGGCCTCAAACTTGGCGGCATCCTTAGGCGTGGTATCGGTTAGGGTGTGCCAATCTAAATCGAGCTTTGTGGCGGCCATATATTCAACGGTCGCAAAGCCTTGGTTGAACTTGCTGGCGGCTTGGATTTTTTTCACCAGTTCCTGCGGGATCACTTCACCGGTTTTGTAGTGCTTAGCAAATTGCGCGAGCACTTCGGGCTGAGTCATCCAGTTTTCGTTGACCTGTGAAGGGAACTCCACATAGTCGCGAGGTACTGCTGTTCCGCCCTGTGAGCGATATTCGACATTGGATAACATGCCGTGCAGCGCATGGCCAAACTCATGAAACAGGGTGCTGGCTTCATCGAAGGTGAGCAACGCAGGTTCATTACCCGCTGGGCGAGGGTAGTTCAACACGTTGACTATAATGGGTTTAGAATCGACACCATTCATATGGTATTGCTTGCGGAACGAGTTCATCCAAGCGCCGCCGCGTTTGCTATCACGGGTAAAATAGTCGCCCATAAAGATGGCCATAAGCTTGCCGTCTTTATCATACACTTCCCAAGTACGCACTTCGGGGTTGTATTTGGGTAAGTCGGTACGTTCTTTAAAGGTTAAACCATAGAGGCGATTGGCTGTGTAGAACACGCCTTTTAGGGTGCTGTCGAGGGAGAAGTAAGGGCGAGTTTGCTGCTCATTAAAGCTGTACTTCGCGACACGGATTTTGTCGGCATAGTAATCCCAATCCCAAGCTTGCAGCTTAAACTTGCCGCCTTGGCTATCGATTAACGCCTGCATATCCGCAACTTCAGCTTTGGCTTGGGCAAGGGCTGCTGGCCAAACTTTATTGAGTAAGCCGTAGACATTTTCAGGCGTCTTGGCGGTACGATCTTCTAACACAAAATCCGCATGGGTTTTATAGCCCATGAGCTGCGCACGTTCGGCACGTAGCGCGGCAATTTTTGCCAGAATGACTTTGTTATCATTGGCATTATTGTTATTACCACGCTCGATATAACCCTTATAGAGTTTTTCGCGTAGTTCGCGATTATCGGCATACGTTAAAAACGGCGTGATAGACGGGCGTGACGTGGTAAATACCCATTTGCCTTCATGGCCACGTTTTTTCGCGGTTTCGGCGGCGGTGGCAATCACATCGGCGGGTAAACCAGACAAGTCAGCTTGCTTATCAATCACGAGCTCGAAGGCATTGGTTTCGGCTAACAGATTGTCGCCAAAGGCTAAGTTAAGTTTGCCGATTTCTTCATTCAGGGCGCGCAGCTTGGTTTTATCCTGCTCGCTGAGGTTAGCACCGCCACGGGTGAACGATTTATAGGTGTCTTCCAGTAATTTGGCCTGAGCCGTGTTGAGCTTTAGGCTGTCTTTGCTGTTATAAACGGCTTTAACGCGTTGAAACAGCTTATCGTTCAATAAGATATCGTCTTCGGCCGACGATAACATTGGCGAGACTTCTTTGGAAATCGCTTGCAGCTCTGGAGTGGTATCCGCGCCAGTTAAGTTAAAGAAGACGTTGGATACGCGGGTCACGAGATCGCCCGAAAACTCCATCGCTTCAATGGTGTTGGCGAAGGTCGGCTTGTCTTTATTATCGACAATCGCTTGGATTTCTTCGTGTTGTTGAGCGATACCCGCCTTAAATGCTGGGAGGAAGTGCTCGGGCTTAATCTTATCGAAGGCCGGAATTTCCATAAAAGTATCATAGGGTTTAAAGAATGGGTTGCTGGCATTTTGGCTGATGATCTGTGCCGACATGGCATTCGGTGCGACTGCCGCCTGCGCCGCAGCATCGCTATGCTGTGCACTGCAACCGCTTAAGGCGAGGGCGAGCGTGATAGCGCTAAAGGTCAGTGTGATTGCGCGTGGTTTGAGTGTGCGCGCGTTAAGGGCCTGTGATTTTAGGCTTAGTCCCTGCATGTCAATTCCCCGTTAGGTGATTATTATTCTGTCGGATTAATGGTGTTAACAACCATTAAGCTTATTTTAAGCTGACTGTTTAGCATGTATTCGCCTAAGGGTTCCATCGATTTTGTGTTTTGTTTGTAACAAATGGTTAGCCTGCGGTTTTTAACGGAAGAACTATGGCAAACTGAGCCCCGCACTAAGGCAATATTCGGCAAAGGATAAAGCCATTACTTTGGTGCGTTTGAATGTAAGTCCCTCATCATACAAATAATAAATAGGACCTCTATGGAATTGCTTCAGTTTAACTGTACGAGCCTCTGTCGTCGTTTTTCTTATTCCCTATTAGCCGCTGCGCTGTGGACATCGCAAGCAGCAGCGTCATCAACTAGCATTAGCCAAGATGCGCTTAAGGTGGCCGATTATGCGGTGAGCACCTATGACACGCAGATGGTCAAGAGTCTGGCGCATTTAATCAGTTTTAATACCCAAGCTGTGGAGGGGCAAACGCCCAATACCAACCCTGCCTTTATTGGTTTTAAGTCGAGTTTAAAAAGCTTGAGCCAAAAACTCGGGCTCGATTATGCCGACCACGGTTATGTGGTGCTGATTGGCCTCGATGCCAATGCTATCGATGCCCAACACTCACAGGTTGAGAAATTAGGAATCGTTACCCACGGCGACGTGCAGCCCGCCAATCCCGCCCTCTGGACTAAGAGCCCCTATGTGCTGGATACCGAGTCTGAACCTGGCAAGCTGATAGGTCGCGGTACCGAAGATGATAAAGGCGCGATTGTCACCGCCATGTATGCGATGAAGGCCATCAAAGATAAACAACTCAAACGGGAAAAACGCATTGAGCTGTTGGTGTATTTAGCCGAAGAGTCCGATTGGGATCCACTAAAAGCCTTTTTAGCCCATTACACCCCAGCGCAGATAAATATCACTATAGATGCCGAGTATCCAGTCGTCACCGCCGAAAAGGGTTGGAGTAAGATAGGCTTTACTGTGCCGAATATCGAGTCAACGCAGGAGCAGGGCGCGGCAACGAATGTTCCGAGCCTAACTGCATTTTCCGGCGGCTATTTTGCTAGCCAAGTGCCACAGCAAGCCGAGGCGCAAATTCATGCCATCACCCCAAGCTTATTGGCACAGTTACAAACGAGTGCTGCCAAGCAGCAGGGGATGAAGTATCGATTCGAGCGTACTTGCGAGCAGGCCGTGTGCGACTTGCATATTTTTGCCGACGGTAAGGCGGCCCATTCCTCAACACCAGAAGATGGGGTGAATGCCGTGACGCATTTGGCCTCGCTACTTCAGCCATACACTTGGCCTAAAACCACGGCGGTACTCACTGTCGCCGCCATGAATGAGTTAGTGGGGTTGGGGATTTATGCAGAGCAGTTTGGCGAACTGGCCTATAAAGATGATTTTATGGGCGCTTTAACGCTAGTCCCCACTGTCGTTGCGCAAACGAGTAAAGGGACTGAAGTCACCATTAATTTACGTCGACCAGTGGGCAAAACGCCTGAGTTACTCTCAGCCCAAGCCAAGGACGCGCTGAACACATGGCAAACTGAGCATCAAGTGACACTCATCGACGTGGAAAGTTATTGGGGCGAGCCTATGGTGATGAAAGATGCACCGCATCAGCAAACCTTACTCGATGTATTTGCTCACTTTACTGGCATAGCATCACCCAAACCTGTGGCCATTGGCGGCTCAACCAACAGTAAATTATTTCCTAACGCTTTAAGTTTTGGCCCCGCCATGCCGGGCGTGGAATACACTGGCCACACCGAGAAAGAATTTATTACTCATAAACAGTTTATGCTGAATCTGAAAATGTACACCGCCGCTTTTATTGAGTTAACCGCCGCAAAATAGTGTGCTTTTTAATGGGCTTGATTAATTAAAGCGATGGGTAAAATACAACATAGGGTGAAAGGCGCTGATTTCACGCCAAACTCATCGGTTTATAAGATAATGGCGGCTAATCCGAAATAGCCGCCATTGCATTTAACCGTTAAAACAAGATAACAACTGTTTATCCGGCTAAAAGCTTTTGCCCCAAAGCTTGTTAGCACACGTTTGTTCGTTCTGGACTTTACGAAAGAGTTACCCTACAAAATCTCATCTATTAGCCCTCCACTTTAGTGCTTCTCTATAACAGCTGAACCCTGGTTAGATATACAGTCATATCGTTTTACGCTAGTTTTGAGAGCAACATCCGTGCGCGTTTTTCCGGATGGTGTATTTGTAAAAAATCTGATAACTTCTTTACATATAGATAGTTAACTGTGCGCATTTTTACTGGTCTAACGTGATAAACGCGCATGCGCACGAATAAAATGTTAGCGAAGAGGAAAAAATGAGCGTCATAGGAATATACAACGAGCCGCAAGATATTTTCTTTAAACTATTGCGTGAAGGAAGAAGAACTTGGATTTCCCAAGAAGACCAAGAAAAATACGATAGCTTATGCAATTTTTGTGTTACTGCACATTCGCTCAGGGACTGGTGCATTAAATATCTAGCTATAACCTCTGATGCTGACAAGAATGCATTTCACAATGAAATGAATTTATTGAAATATTTCCCAGAGTGCAGAGATATAGCAAACTCGTCAAAACACTTCGGGTTAAGCTCTAAGGCATCATTGGTGGCATCTGCAACAACTACTAACTCAATGTTTGCTGTAATTACAGGTGAGCAGAATCAGCAAAATCACGAAATGGTTGAGAGAAAAGACATATCAATAACACTATCAGATAATTCAAGTGTAGATTTATTCGGTTTTCTTTATCATGTAGCTACTAACTGGACAAATGTTCTAAATAATAAGAGCATTCCATTGAACCCTGGTCTTCAAACAGTTTATATGTTTATTGAAAGTTAGCCCTTAGAAATTTTCATCCGAAAATGACGAGTTAGAGTTAATAACCTAACTTATTTTTGTCCCAAAGGGAGTCAGTATCTTCTTTAAAATCGACATCCGAAATGACAGTTGAAACCAACACAAATCCAACTGTCTCTTGAAGAGTGCTTCTGGCGAAACAACTCATTACGATAATATTTTCGCTCTAAATTAACTGTTGGAATAAATCCTAAACAGTTAACTGTATTAACTAGAGCTTGTGACTATTCCAGGGGGATGCTCGGGGTTGTGATATCAGCTTTTAGCACTAAGACAATCAAAAAAATAACGCCCAATAACGGGAATAATCCAAGTATCGCGCCTAGCATCCCTGTGAGCTTAGGATTTGTCGTTTTTTTGCGACCGAGTGAATAACTCAATATGCCGAAAAATGCTAATAAAAGTGGACACCCAGCCTTAATAGCGCGGTAGTAAACCTCCGACTATGCTTTGGTTAAGCATTAAACAAGGAGGTTTGTATGCCGCGCCCTCGTAGAACTCAGATAAGTCTTGAAGACACTCCCTATTACCATTGCTGTAGCCGCGTTGTTCGGCGGGCTTTTTTATGTGGCGATGATAGTTACTCGGGTAAAAACTATGACCATCGCCGTGCTTGGGTGGAGTCATTATTATTTGAACTTGAAGCGGTTTTTGCTATTGATGTGGCAGCGTTTGCGGTGATGTCGAATCATCTGCATTTGGTGCTGCGGGTGGATATCGACAGTGCCAATCGTTGGACTGACCGCGAAGTGCTTGAGCAATGGCATAAGTTGTTTAAAGGCGATTAATTAACGCACAAATTCGCTAAAGGTGAGTTGGTTGAAGCGCATGAGGTGAACAGATTAAAGCATTCAATCGCCCTTTATCGCAGTCGTTTGTGTGATATTTCATGGTTTATGCGCTGTTTGAATGAACCGATTGCAAGGCAAGCAAATCAAGAAGATCACTGCACAGGCAGGTTCTGGGAAGGTCGGTTCAAATCGCAAGCCCTACTCGATGAAGCCGCAGTATTAGCCTGTATGACTTATGTGGATTTAAATCCCATTAGAGCACAACTGGCTGATACGCCAGAACAATCCGACCATACCAGTATTCAACTACGCATTCGTGCGGCGTTAAAAGGTGAGCAGCCGAGCAATCTACTACCTTTTATTGGCAACGAGTGCGACAACCAACCCAATGGCATTGCGTTTGCCTTAACCGATTACCTTCAATTGGTGGATGATACCGGCCGAATCATTCGCAATGATAAACGTGGAAGCATCAGTGAAAGTAGCGCCAAGATACTGAACAGATTAAATATCCCCCATGACAATTGGCTCAAGCTGACAACCGAGTTTGGCAAACTATTTCACGGGCCAGTGGGCACGCTGCAAGAACTGAGCGATTACTGCGAACATCTCGAAAAGCGACGACGGCACTTTGCGGCAAGCTGCCAGCACTTGCGCTGCAACTGACAACGACTTATATAACTTCGAAAGTAACCCTTGCTGAGTATCCCCTAAGAACTGGGATGATTTATCTCGTCTGAAATGCCCGATTTTTTAAGGGATTAGCGCAATTTATTGCCTCAGATGCTGTCCCTATAACTTTTGATGGTTCTTTTTTAACAATGTTAACTTTTACAAGTTGTAGGCAAACTGAAAGTGCATTATGTTGTTGATTTAAAATGGGTGGCTTGATTTATCTGATTTATCGTTTGATTTATCGTTTGATTTATCGTTAATAAAATCAGGCCGATCAGCCCAAGCAATCCAAAGATAGATGAGTACATGGATGCTGCTCGCCTTTACTTGGGAGGTAAATAATGAAGTCTATACCATATCGTGAGGGATCTTTGTTTGCGGTTCCTCTTCGAAATAATGGGTTTGCAGTAGGCGTTGTTGCGCGCATGGCAAAAAAAGGAAAAATTATCCTTGCTTATTTCTTTGGTAAGAAATTTGAAACGATTCCTTCGTTTACAGAAATTTCGATAATGCGGTCAACTGATGCGATTAAATGTCTTCGAATTGGTGACTTAGGGTTGATTAATGGCGAGTGGCTGATTCTGGGAGATATGCCTTCATGGTCGCATAAAGATTGGCCGGTGCCAACTTTTATAAGACAGGATGAGCTTACTGGGCGAGCTTGGCGCGTTATCTATTCTGATGCTGATCCAAGCAAGCTAGATAAGGAGGAATCAATCCCATATGACACAAAAGGCCTCGAAGAATCAGATCTTTATGGTTATGGTGCAGTCGAGTTGGTAATGACTAAGTTGCTAGGATAGAAATGGAGTCTTAGAAGATATCGTGTTTTATGTTTTTGGCACCTTGGCTGCATTTCCGCTGTATTTATTTGCTGGAAAAAACTTAAGCTAAAACGATTTGGTTTATATACGGTTTTATCTTCTTTTCAAATAGTTATTTTGATTGCTTTTAAGTATATATTGATGAATAGCCTAGTATAGAGTAATAGACAACAAAGCCCACGAGTGTGGGTTTTGTTTTCTCTGGAGTCAGGTAGCCAGCCCATGCTCAGTCTGTTTGCTGATTTCCTGCGCCTTCTCATGCTCTGCCTTCTGTTCGGCAAGGTATTTACTGGCCGGGGAGATAGAGTGGACATTCAAAATAGAGTTGTATATTCGCCCCAATCTATAGAGGGCTCTTTCTTGCCTGAAACTAGGCAATTTTGCCAGCGCTCAGGGCAGTCGTGACAGGTAGAAGTGGGCAGTCTTTAACAGCAATGTGCGCAACTTGGTGCAGCGCCACCATTAATTGGTACTGGCACAATTGATCGCTTCTGCTGTCTATGAGTGATCGCTTCTACTGTTTTGAGCTGCTCAGTCTGCTGTGAGTTTTGACCAAATGAGTTTTTGGAGATCATTCGCTTAAGTTCATGCAACGAAAATGGATGACTTGTTTATCGGGTTTAATACTAACGTTCAATAATCGCCTTACAAATATTAATCCAAAACCAATTAATTAGAGTAAAAAATCTAACGCGCTTTTATCCCAAAGGGAATCAGTTTCTTCTTTAAGATTAACATCCGAAATGACAGTTGAAACCAACACAAATTCAACTGTCTCTTGAAGAGTTCTTCTGGCGAAACAACTCATTGCGATAATATTTTCGCTCTAAATTAACTGTTGGAATAAATCCTGATCAGTTAACTGTATTAACTAGAGCTTGTGACTATTCCAGGGGGATGCTCGGGGTTGTAATATCAGCTTTTAGCACTAAGACAATCAAGAAAATAACGCCTAATAACGGGAATAATCCCAGTATCGCGCCTAGCATCCCTGTGAGCTTAGGATTTGTCGTTTTTTTGCGACCGAGTGAATAACTCAATATGCCGAAAAACATCATGCTAGCGAAGAGCAACAGCAAAATCAGCAAGAACATTGACACAATAAATTCCTTTTTAATTCATATGTTAGAGCTGGATAATATAGAGTGAGTTAATGCTAAGTCAATCTTATTCATAAGGATTGAACGCATGGCGGTAAGCAATAGGTGAGTTTCATCTATTGCTGAGTGAATCCTAAAGGCCCGAAAACAGAGGGTATCGAATAAGATCTAGATGGCGATCTAGCTAGCCATGCAACATAAACCAACATTGAGGCCCGCCTTGAGCATGTGATGCCCCCAACATTTTTACAAATTTTGAGTGTAAATGTAATGAGAATTGTTATCATTTTGTGTATTGATAATTATTTTCAATTAAAATGCATCTCTCAAACAACAATGATGGGGAATCATGATGCAAAAAACGCTGTTAGCTACACTCATTGCGAGTTTTTTATTCGCACCAAGCACCTACGCAAGTGAAGACAAGTCCGCGACTAATATTGAGGTCATCAGTATCAAGGGAAGTCGTTTAGATAAGGCCGCAACGGCAACCGGGTTACCTTTAACTCTGCGGGAAACGCCACAATCCGTTACCATTATCGATCAAGAGTTTATTCAAAGTTTCTCACTTAATAGTGTTGCGGACTTAATGTTTTTAACCCCTGGCATTTATGCTCAAAAAGCTGAAACCAACCGCTATTTCTTTAGCTCTCGCGGTAATCCGATTACTAATTTCCAGTTTGATGGTGTGCCCGTTAACTATTCGAGTTTCTTTAATGACGCCTCAACTGACACTATATTATTTGACCGCGTCGAAGTGGTCCGCGGAGCAACGGGACTCTTAACAGGAGCGGGTGAACCATCGGCGGCAATTAACCTTATCCGCAAACGTCCTAAAGCGACACCTGGCGGCTATGTCAGCGCAAAAGTCGGTTCATGGGATAGCTACCGCGTTGAAGGCGATGCCTCTGTTGATGTGACGGATAGTGGTGCTGTGCAGGCTCGTTTTGCCGCTGCCTATGAGAAATCAGATAGTTATATTGATCTTGCCAAAGATGAAAACCTCCAAGTTTATGGCGTGATCACGGCAAAACTCAGTGACAGTACCTTATTTACCCTAGGTGCTGATTACAGTGACCGTGACCCAAAAGGCTCAACTTGGGGTGGTCTTCCTCTATTTTATGCTGATGGCAGTTTGGCCAATGATCTACCTCGATCGACCACAACCGCAGCCTCTTGGTCGAGTTGGCAACGTAATGGCGCGAATGTCTTTGCCACGCTTGAACATGATTTTGATAATAATTGGGACCTTAAATTTGACGTCGAACATCGTGAAGATGAGATGGACGGACACTTGCTTTATCTTTATGGCGCGCCGGATAAAACGACAGGGTTAGGAATGGGGGCATCGGCGATGATCTATCAATCGACCCGTAAACAAGATGCAGCACGACTATTTGCCTCAGGGCCATTTGAGCTCTTTGGCCGCGAGCATAAATTGACTGCGGGTTTATTGTATTCTAAGCAAGACACAACCGCAGATTCCTATTACCCATTGAATAGCATAAGTATTGGTAACTTCTTTGAATGGAATGGCTCAGTTGCCGAACCTAATTATCCGTCGACGCCAATCTATCAAGAAGGTGAGGAAATTCAAAAAGGGGCCTATCTCGCGACCCAAATTAATTTACATGATCAATGGATGTTGTTACTGGGTGGCCGCATTAGCCAATATAAGTTTGAATCAAACGCGGCGGCTGACTACAACAATAGCGATGTTTTTACGCCCTACGCGGGCCTTATATACAACCTGAACGATAGCATCTCGATTTACACCAGTTATACCGAAATTTTCCAGCCACAGGATGCAAAAGACGCGAACAATAAGCGCTTAGATCCCATGACCGGAAATAATATAGAACTAGGTGCGAAAGGCGATTTCTTCGATGAGAAACTGACCGCCAGTATTGCCGTATTTAAAGTGCAAAAGGAAAATGTGGCAGAACGTGACCCAAATTATCCCACACCTCTACCAGATGGTAGCTATCCAATGCGTGGAGTGGACGGAACCAGTAACCAAGGTTATGAAGTTGAGTTGAACGGTAGACCAGTAGAAGATTGGGATCTGTTTTTCAGCTATACCCATAGTACATCTGAAGATCAAGACGGGGCAGCCTTTAGCACTCATTTACCGAAGGATCTGATTCGTTTATCCTCGCTTTATCACTTTGATGGTGCACTCGCGGATCTGACAGTCGGTGGTAACTTAAGCTGGCAGAGTAGAATTTACAAAGATGACGCAGGTCCCAATGGCGAGCGTTCCGAGCAAGATAGCTATTATCTAGTCAATCTGATGACAAGCTATCAACTGACAGACGATGCTAAAGTTCAACTAAATATCATTAACTTATTTGATAAAAAATATTACTCCAGCATTGATTTTTACAACCAAGGTTTCTTCGGTGAACCACGGAATATTGAGTTAAACCTAAGCTATAACTTTTAAATAATCATTCCTGTAAGTTAGAGCTGTAAATGCCGTGTCTATTACGACACGGCATTCACATCACTAAGTGATAGGAGATTAGCGAAAGTAAAGCCTGACATTTGCTAGTAATAATCTGCTTTTGTCGTTTGCTTGACTCTTGCTGAGAGTCATTATCGCGGCTTAGCTTGAATGCTCAATATCCAGCAGCTTTGCGCTTAGCCTTATCGCTCCAATCCATGGCTTCCTTGCCTTTTTACATATCACTTGTATGCCAATCAGCGATTAGTAACCGACGGCTTCGCTACCTGAATGACGGGGATCGGTGGCGCCAAATATCCCTTGGTCTGTCACCATAATGGATTGAGTGCTACCCATGGCCGATTGCACACTCACCTTATGGCCTTTGGCTTCGAGTAATGAAATGGTATCGCGGTTCAGGCTGGTCTCGACCCGCAGTTCATCGGGGAGCCATTGGTGATGTACCCGCGCAGCATTGCTGGCTTCGGCAATGTTTAAGCCGTGGTCAATTACGTTCATAATGATTTGCAGCGTGGTGGTAATGATGCGTGAACCGCCTGGGCTGCCCGTTACTAAGAAGGGTTTGCCGTCTTTCATCACTATGGTGGGGCTCATTGAACTTAATGGACGCTTGTTACCTTCTACCGCGTTGGCATCGCCACCGACTAAGCCATAACCGTTAGGGGTGCCTGGTTTTGCGGAAAAATCATCCATTTCGTTATTGAGCAAAATCCCCGTGCCTTTGGCGACTAAGCCCGAGCCGTAGCTGAAGTTTAAGGTGTAAGTGTTGGACACCGCATTGCCCCATTTATCGACCACCGAGAAGTGCGTGGTTTGGTCACTCTCATAGGGCGCTAGGTTACCGGGTTTGATTTCTTCGCTTGGCGTTGTTTTGTTCAGGGCAATTTGGCTGGCAATTTTTTGGGCGTAGTCCTTATCCGTTAGTTGCTTGACGGGCACTTTATAAAAATCGGGATCGCCTAAGTATTCGCTGCGATCGGCGTAGGCATGCTTCATGGTTTCAGCCATCACATGGATAGTTTGCGCCGTATTGTGACCGAATTTATCGATAGGGAATTGCTGCAACACATTAAGCATTTCAATAATATGCACACCACCTGAAGATGGCGGTGGCATCGAAACCACCTCATATCCTCGGTATTGGCCACGCACTGGTTCGCGCTCAACCGCCTTGTAGTGTTTTAGATCTTCTAAGGTCATGATACCGCCAGCTTCTTGCACGGCCTTAACCAGCTTTTCTGCGGTTTCACCTTCGTAGAACCCTTTGATGCCTTTCTCGGCGATGAGTTGCAGGGAGTGGGCGAGTTCTGGCTGCTTTAAAATATCATCCACTTGGAAGTCGCTACCGTCGGCCTTATAGAAGATGGCTGCTGTGCTTGGCCATTGACTCATGCGGCGCTTTAAGCCTGCAAGGGATACCGCCAAATCTGGGCTAACGCTAATCCCTTCTTGTGCCATTTTGATGGCGGGTGCGGTGACCTGTGCCATGGTCATAGTGCCATATTTTTCAAGGGCTAAACTCATGCCCATTACGGTGCCAGGTACACCGACAGCAAGGCCATGTTCACGGCTTAATTTAGTCACCGCATCGCCATTCTCATCGAGGAAAATGTCTTTTTTTGCCTTTGATGGCGCCATTTCCCGATAATCGATAGCGATAGTTTTATTTTCTTTGGCCAGATGAACGAGCATAAAGCCACCGCCGCCAATATTGCCTGCACGGGGTAAGGTAACCGCTAAACTGAATGCCACCGCCACCGCAGCATCGACGGCATTACCGCCTTGTTTCAAGATTTCAACCCCTGTGCGACTGGCCAAGGTTTCTTGGCTGGCGACCATGCCATGTTTTGCCCATACGGGTTGTGCCGTGGCCATTTGGCTGAAAATCGAAGGCTCTTCAGCATGGAGAGTGGGCGAAGACAATAAAGGCAGTGCCATGGCGATGGCGAGAATTAGAGGTCTAAAAGGTACTGCGCGGCGCATATTCAATCCTGAATTTATTTTCATTATGACTATGCAATGTGCCGAGAATTAGGCTTAATTGCAACCTTGGATCTTGGCTTAGTGTGTTTAACGGATAAGAATTCAACTCATGAGACAACTCATTTTCGCTTTTGCCAGCGCGGCGCAGAGTATCGCTGCCGATAATTGGGATAGCTTGATGGGGAGGGATAATCCCTTTGTCCGACATGCCTATTTACTGAGCTTAGAGGAGAGTTTGTCTGCCTGCGCCGCCACGGGGTGGCGTCCACATCATCTGTGTGTTTTCGACGCCACCGGCAGTGAGTTTGCACAAGAATTAGCGCCTGATACTGTAATCATTAGTCCAAAAGATGCCGCAGATTTTATGGCTTTACCGCTGCTGGCATTGATGCCGCTTTATCAAAAATCCCACTCCTATGGCGAATATGTGTTTGATTGGGCGTGGGCGCAGGCCTATGAGCGTCATGGCCTTGAATATTATCCTAAATTATTAAATGCCATCCCGTTTACCCCAGTGCAGGGGCGGCGGATGGGGCTGTCGCCTACGCTTTCAACCGCGGAAATCAAGCTGCTAAGTCTCGTCGTATTGTCTTGTTTAAATGGGCAATTAGCGAATGCGAATGCGGATACGCCTATGTCCTCTTGGCATAGTTTATTTGTCTCGTCTTCGCAGCAAGCACTATTTACTGAGGCATCGAATCACACCGCCCTTCGGCGTCTAAGCACTCAGTTTCATTGGCATAACCGTGGCTATGCAGATTTTGCAGCCTTTTTAGCGGCGCTCACCTCCCGTAAGCGCAAAAATATCCTTAAGGAGCGCGCCCAATTACAGCCCTATGGTTTGCAATATGAGTTTGTTGCGGGAGCGGAGATTAGCAGTCAGCAATGGCAGCATTTTATTGAATGTTATCAACTAACCTACCTTAAACGATCCGGCCATCGCGGCTACTTAACCCCGACATTTTTTAACATGATCGCCGAGCGTTTGGCCGAGCAGATTGTGCTGTTGGTGGTGAGTGATGCCAAAGGGCAGATGGTTGCGGTCGCGCTGTATTTTACGGGCCGCAACGAGCAAGGGCAGACGTGCCTGTTTGGCCGTTACTGGGGCAGTATTGTCGAGCTTGAGGGATTGCACTTTGAGGCCTGTTATTATCAGGGCATCGAATATTGCATCGCCCATGGCATTGATCTATTTGATGCAGGCGCGCAGGGCGAACATAAAGTACTGCGTGGGTTCGAGCCTGTGGCGCTCTATTCCTACCACAATATTGCCCATCCTGAATTTAAGCGGGCGATTGCGCATTTTACCGAGGAGGAAGCTGCGCAAATGGAAGTGTATATGCAGCAGATGCGTGAGGTATTGCCCTATAAAAAGGGCCAATAGCCACCATAAACCTAAAGCGTCGTGTCAACAAATCCGTTGGCGCGACGCGAATGATGCTATACAAAAAGTGATGTGCTAAGCACATATGACTCAAGACGGCATGTTTGATTAGCTCATCGCTAACCAGATCCCAACACCAATCATTAGGCTGCCGGCGATACGATTTAGCCAACGAATGTTATCGCCGCGACTTAAAAAGATCCGCAAACTTTTGCCACCACTAGCGTAGGCCAACATAGAAGTAAACTCTGTCACCATTATAATACTCAGTAGAGCAAGGAGCTGCGGCGCGACTTCCCGTTCTGCATTAATAAAGGGCGGTAGGAGTGACACCATAAACGCCCAACCCTTAGGGTTGGCAATGGCGGTAATAAAACCCTGTGAAATTAAGGTAAAGTTACTGGCTCTTGGATTAGTGTCATCATCTCTGAGCATCGCCATCTTGCCTCGAGCACGCCACATCTGCACACCGATATAGCCTAAGTAAATGCCGCCAACCAATTTAAACACCTGAAAAACCTCAGGATAATTAAGCATGATGCTAGCTACGCCCATGACTGCCGCTGTAGCGACCAAGGCAACTCCCACAAGCTCGCCGAGCATCATCCACAGGGTGCGGCGCACACCAATGCTCATCCCGAGTGTCATGGCGAGTGTCATACACATACCCGGGGTGATAGAAACAAAAAAGAACGTCGGAATAAAAACAGCGAGTAAGGCAAAGTCTGGCATGGTCTAAGCGGTCTATATGAAATTAACTGGAACGCTAGTGTAATGAAAATGCTTAAGTTAGCCAACGTAGACAGGATGATGTTTCTTTTTCTATGGCTGAATGGGGTTACTTACCGCTAACTCTCTGTTTCGAATGAGGGAGGAGTAAGCCATCAGGATGATTACCAAGAGCTAGTAGTCCAATTTACGAAAAGAACGGTTATGGCTTGTTTAAATAGGATTTCCTGTAAACAAGTCTCTTGTAATCGTATCGTTTAAAGATGAGCAGGCTATGCTCGCGTTTTTACATGTGATTAACCGTGAACCCAATTAGGCTGATATTGATATAAGACTTTTAAAACAGTGCTTTTAAAATAATCAATTATGTTTAAATGAGCAATTGTGTAACTTCAGGTTCGCATTCTGTATCAATTAAATATACGCATTCTTGGCTAACAATATAATAACTGTATAACTGAGTGTAAATGTGTTTGCCTAGCTCACCATAACAATCAAGCCGGGTATTTTTTACCGACTTCCATATCGGCCATGGCAACCTAAAATATTCACTGCTTTTTGCGCTGATGTTTAGGTCTTCATCTAACGGAAAGGTAATATTACGATTACCAACATGACTCAAATAAGTCTGATAGCTTGATTCATCAACTACCTGTAATCCCGCAATGGTATCGAAATGGATTGTCATGGTCACAGAGTCTTGCTGCCAACTAAGTGTTAATGAAAGATTATCTAGTTGGCAATGTACTAATGGATAGGGCTTTAGCGGAGTCTTAAGTGGAAACCAAGGCTGATACATGGATTTTTCCTCATTTTTTGAATAGAAAGCAGCCTAAGCATTAAAGGTCATATTAAGTGTCATTGCAGTTTTATGGCAGCGAGATACGGTAAATTATGTTGATGTGATTTAGTGATTAAAATGCAACATAACTTATTCAATTAAAAAATACCTTAAGAGATTATCTAATAATTTTTGAAACTAATATCAATGAAGCGTGACTTATCAAACTAAGAACTCAGGTTATGCTTGTTCACAATTCTATTTCTATAGTGAGTGAATACGATGATACAAGGATTTTCTACTGCTTATTTGTTTCAATTGTCTCTTATAACCAGTGCTATGTTATTAAGTCCGGCAAGCATGAGTGCGCAAGATAAACCCATTAAAACGACTTCATTAGATAGCGCTACAACGTTTAGCTTGCAGAGTAATTTAACACCTAATGCCTCTATTCCGGCCGATTATTATTGGAATCAATTTGGTTGTTCGGGTGCCAATCTGGCTCCAAAGTTAACCTGGGAACACGCCCCAAAAGGTACTCAAAGTTTTGCGGTCACTTTTTATGATAAAGATGCCCCCACTGGTAGTGGTTTCTGGCATCGAGTGGTTTACAACATTCCATCACAAATCAATCAATTGGAAGGTGGGGTAAATGGAGGAACATTACCCGCTGAGGCGATTGAGGCCAATACGGATTTAGGTAAGCCAGGATTTTTTGGCCCTTGCCCACCTAAGGGACGTGAACACCGATATGTATGGACAGTGCATGCCTTGGATGTTGCGAAGTTACCGATTGACGCCAATGCTAGTCCCGCCTTAGTGGGTTTTTATCTATGGCAACATCGCCTAGCTGAAGCAAACTTGACTGTATTAGCGGGTTCAAAATAGGAGCTAGCTTATGAAATTTAATTCTTATCACCCCATTATTGCTTCGCTCGTCATGTTAACAAGCCAAGCATTTATCTCACCTAACCTGATGGCTCAGCAAGCGGCAATACCACAGGCGCAACCTGAGGTTTATGCCACGCTTGATGGTGCTGTTGGCGGCATTAGTTTTACCTCAACCGATAGGCTTATCTTTAGTTATCACCCTTTTTATCAACCTAAAGTTAAGGTTGGTGAATTGTTGGCAGATGGCAAAGTAAACCCATTTCCTAATTCAGATTGGCAACAATGTCATGATCCTCAAGGAAAACCGAAAGATCCTAATACTTGTTTAAATTGGGTTTTAGGTTTGCGAACCGACGATCGGGACCGAGTATGGTTGCTCGATTCTGGCCAAGCTGAACCCCGAATTGAGCCTAAGTTGGTGGCATGGGATACCCGTAAAAATCAATTAGACCGGATTATTCCGTTGCCATTCCCTGTGTCTATTCCTGAATCGCAGCACAATGACTTTGTTATTTCAAACCGTCATCAAGCGATTGTGATTGCTGATGAAGGTATTGCAACGGGTCCTGTTGGTGATAAGGCTGCCTTAGTTGTCGTGGATTTAACCACGGGTAAGAGTCGGCGTGTATTACAGGGGGATACTAGCGTGATGCCTGATCTGAAGCGACCGCTGATTATTGATAGTACCAGTGCCAATCCAAAGCGTATTGACGTGTTTGTTGGCGCCGATGGTATTGCCTTAGACAATGCCCAACATTGGCTTTATTTTGCGCCGATGAATAAGGACAAAGTCTATCGTGTCGCGATGGCAGATCTACTTAACCCGGATCTCAGCCCGAAGGCGCTATCCGCCAAGGTTGAAGAATACGCGGATAAGCCAAATAACGGCGGGTTAAGCATTGATTCAGCAGATAATCTTTATCTAACCGATGTGGGTGAGCGCGCTATCGGCATTATCCCTGCCACGGGTCGCCAATATCAAACCTATGTGCATGACGATCGCATGGTATGGCCTGATGGTGTGAGCTTTGGCAAAGAGGGCTACCTGTATACTGGCGCTGCCCAACTGCCGCTGTCCGCTGCATTAAACAATGGCAAAGCAGAAAATCGTCCACCTTATTATATCTTCCGCTTTAAGCCATTAGCTGCCGGTGTTCCGGGTAACTAACGCTTAAAACCAGGAGTAAATCACATGAATATTGTTGGATTAGACCACTTTACGATCCGTACCCCGATATTGGCTGAAACGGTTCAGTTTTATCAAGTCATCCTTGGGTTAACGCAAGGTTGGCGGCCACGGTTTGGTTTTCCTGGTCATTGGCTTTATGCGCAAGAGAAACCTATTTTGCATTTAGTGGAAGTTGGGAGTCGAGCGTTAGATGCTTATTTGGGCGAGAGCAGTGCACTGTTTGGTTCGGGTCGGCTTGATCACCTTTCTTTTCGGGGGACGAATTTGGCCCAAATGCAGCAGCATCTATGCCGACAACAATGCCCATTTAGGGAGCGAATTGTCCCAGAGATTGGAGAGCATCAATTATTTATTGAAGATCCCAATGGCATTACGGTGGAAATGATTTTTCCCTATGCAAGAGATAACGCCATCGTGGGTGTCGCGATGGAAAGACTGGCAATTTTGCCTGAGGGATCAGCCTAAATGTCGCAAGTCGATCTCGCACGATAGCACAATTGATAACCGTGGGGTGTTGCCTCATCTAGCTTGTTTTCCCTTGGAGCGATAGTAATGAACTTAATCGATGATCTTCAACAAAAACAATTATGTAATGACCAACATGCCCATCATCACACAATGCCAATTCGTTTAGGTGTAACGGATTTAAGCTTTCATCGGGTAACGGCGGCAGTTGTTGCCCAAGTAATGCGACGGATGGGCAAACAAGTTGAGCTAAGTTATGCCCTGCATGAGGCCAATTTTAATCGGCTCAAGCTTGGGCAGATAGATTTGCTTTGCTCGGCTTGGTTACCTCACAGTCATGGCGTGTATCGGCAGGAGGTTGAGACTCAAGCCGCAACGCGTGAATTAGGGCTACATTATGAGCCTTACGCACTTTGGGGTGTACCAGATTATGTGCCTGAAGATGCAGTTTCACGCATCGAAGACTTGCTTAAACCTGAGGTAAAACAACGGATGCGGCCGATTATTCAAGGTATTGGTGAAGGTGCAGGTATCACCCGTTTTTCTAAAAATATCATGGCGCAATATGGATTAGCTGCGGCAGGTTATCAGTTTAGAACGGGTACTCAGGCCGATTGTGTGGCGGCATTTGAATCGGCAGTGTCAGTACGGGACTGGGTCATTGTGCCATTGTGGCATCCGCAATTTTTACACCATCAATATGGTATTCGTGATCTTCAGGACTCAAAAGGGTTACTCGGGGGAAAAGATAAAGCGGTTTTGCTCGCCCGTGAACGCGAGTTAGCGATTAATTTCTCGCCTACACAAATTCAAGTGCTTGATAGCATAGTGTTATCGAATCAAATTGTTGCAGAACTCGATTATGCTGTTAATCGACAAGGAATGACGGAAGATGAGGCCGCTGCGAACTGGCTGGAAGCCAATCCTTCGCATTTGACGACGTGGTTAGCTCCGCTGCTTAATCCTTCGAATGTCACATCTCAGGAGGTGACATTATGATGAACACTCCCGAATCACGGTTAGTGGCTGCTGGGCTTGAATTACCTGAAGTTGCAGCGGCGCTTGGAAATTACGAACCTTATTCAATTGTTGGTAGCCAATTAATGACTTCGGGTCAGTTTCCCTATTTACAGGGGAAGCTTAAGTATCAAGGACAATTGGGCGCAGATCATACTGTTGCTGAAGGTTACGCGGCCTGTCGTCTTGCTACCCTAAATGCCATCGCGCAATTGAAACAGGCTTGTGGTGAGCTGTCGCGAATAAAACAAATTTACCGCTTAGAAGGGGTGCTAAATGTTCATCAATCTTGCTTTGAACATCCTAAAGCACTCGATGGCGCTTCGGATTTATTGCTCGAGATTTTCGGCGATGCTGGGCGCCACAGCCGAATGATTTGGACTAACCCCGTCATGCCGTTAAACAGTTTATGTTTGGTCTATTTATTTGCCGAGTTACATGAGGATTCTCAACTCGCGCAGCAGACGGCATAAACCTAACCTATGTTTGCGGTTAAAAAGCTTAGCGATAAAAATGCCGCTCGCAGTAAAGCGAGCGGCATCATTCAATCTATCTCGCTCACTGTTGTTACAGTACGCCGCGGCGCATTTGATCGCGTTCAATCGATTGGAACAGGGCAGTAAAGTTACCTTCACCAAAACCTAAGTTGTTCTTACGTTGAATGATTTCGATAAAGATTGGGCCGAACAGGTTCTTAGTGAAGATCTGCAATAAATAGCCTGATTCGTCACCGTCCACCAGAATTTGGTGATGCTTGATACGTTCACGGTTTTCGGTCACTTGCGGGACTTTATCGAAAATGGTGTCGTAATATTCGGGAATAATATCCAAGCATTGAATCGAGCTACCTTCCATTGCATCCAGAGATTTAACGATATCGCGGCTTCTAAAGGCTAAGTGTTGTACACCTGGACCATTGTATTCCTTCAGGTATTCATCGATTTGGTTCTTATCGTTGCCTTTACCTTCGTTAATCGGAATACAGAAACTGCCATCGGGTGAACGCAGGGCGTAGGACACCAGTGCGGTTTGTACGCCGCTGATGTCGAAGTAACGTACTTCGGTAAAACCAAAGATGTTTTTGTAGAAGTTCGCCCAATGCTCCATTGTGCCTTTATAGACGTTATTGGTTAAGTGATCGACTTCGATAAAGCCTTTCTCTTGGGTGATGACTTGCTCGCTTAAGTCTTCAAAGTCAGTGGCATAGATATTGTTGTCGGCACCAAAGGTGTCGATAAAATAAATTAAGCTATCGCCAATACCATAAATCGCCGGATAGGGCAGATCTTTAGCCGAATCATCGGCCGCTTTGGCGCCGCGCTCCACCGCTACGCGGTGAGCAAAGCTGGCATCTTCCACACGCCAGCCCATAGAGCAAATAGCAGGACCGTGGGATTTGGCAAATTTTGCCGAAAACCCTTCGCGCTCCTTATTGAGCAGGAAGTTAATATCATTTTGTTTATAGTACAAAATATCTTTATTCTTGGC
Source organism: Shewanella sp. LZH-2 (assembly GCF_016859145.1). Classification (NCBI taxonomy): domain Bacteria; kingdom Pseudomonadati; phylum Pseudomonadota; class Gammaproteobacteria; order Alteromonadales; family Shewanellaceae; genus Shewanella; species Shewanella sp. LZH-2. The sequence goes on along the minus strand of NZ_CP069350.1, from coordinate 2,668,287 downwards.
TTTTTTCAGCAATGAAAAACCAAAATCGATAAACACTTTGTGCATAAAATCGCTGTCGGGGCTGGCGAATTCGGTAAATTCGATACCTAATAAGCCCAGTGGATTGAGTTCGCTTGCCATGATCTGTTCCTCTTGATTAATTCAACACGCAGTCACTCTTTTTGCCTTGTTTGCGGTGGTGACTTACGGCTAGTTGCTTAGTTAATAAACCCTTCACTAGTTCTGCCGAGCAGATTTAGTTTTCTAGCCAGGAGCGGTTGTAGTCTTTACTCATGCAATTTTGCACATGTTCGGTTAGTTTCAGTGGGGCGAAGGTGTCCACCATCACTGCATATTCATAGGTTTCTTTTTTGCCAATCGAGGCTTCGGTGCGGCCGGGCTGCGGGCCGTGCGCTACGCCTTTTTGGTGTAGGGTAATGTAGCCAGCTTCAATCCCGGTGCGGCTCATAAAGTCGCCATCGACGTAGTACAGTACTTCGTCACTATCGATGTTGTTGTGGTAGTAAGGCGCGGGAATGGCGCGCTCATGGAAGTCATAGGGGCGCGGCACAAAGTTACACACCACAAAGTTATGGGCGGTAAACACTAAGTGATCTGACGGCGGCAAGTGAATTTTGCCAACTTTAGGCGCGTATTCTGTGATGTTAAATGCCCAGGGGTAAACACAGCCGTCCCAACCTACAAGGTCAAAGGGATGCCACTCTAAGGTGGTCAGTTGGTACTTATCACCAAATTTACATACCAGCGGGAAGGCGCCGCGCTCAACTAAGGCATCTTGCAATACGGGCGTGCGTAGATCGCGTTCACAGTAGGGTGCTGATTCAAGTAACTGGCCGTATTCATTACGGAAATGCTTAGGCACTTCCACCATTGAAAAGGCTTCAATCACGAATAAACGTACATTGTTGTAATCGTTAAATTTGAGCTGATGCGTAGTGCCGCGTGGGATCACTAAGTAGTCCCATTTTTTAATCTCTAGGGTGCCATATTCACTGTAGAGCGTGCCTTCACCTTCGTGTACAAACACTACTTCATCGGCGTAGGCATTACGGTAAAACTCCGGCGTGTCTTGGGTGACTTTTGCGGTGTAAAGTGCCACATCATTGTTATAAAAGATTTTGTTGCGGGCGCTAAAGAAGTTGCCTTCACGATCGGCTGTGCGCGAATCCAGTTTATAGTTTTGGACTAATGAATCTTCCCATTGGGCACCGTGACCGAGGTGGTAGGGCGCGACTTCCAATGCCTTCGTCGGCATATTGTGGTGATATTTATTCGAGTAAATATTGGAAAAACCATGGGTTGAAAACAGCTCCTCACGGTATAGCTCGCCGTTTTCCTTCTCAAATGCGATATGGCGCTTATGGGGTACTTGGCCTTGTTTCACATAAAATGGCATGGTGGATCCTTGAGTTTTATGCGCTGTGAGCTGTGCCTACAGCGCTTATTGTTATGTTGCAAGTTGCATTACTGTGATCTTCTTATCAATTTAGTTGCTTAGATGAACAAAAAAAAGAATAATAAATCTGTCATCTCAATCTAAAAAATAGATGGTATTAACTACTTTACGCTTCGTAGCGATTGCGTGACATTTTTATTCGGCTAAGGAGTCCCCATGCGCATCGATATTGATGCTTTTAATGTGCTGCAAGTGCTGGTGGAAGAGGGTAGTTTTGCTAAGGCTGCCGAGCGTTTGCATAAGGCGCAATCGGCGGTGAGCTATCAGGTTAAAAAGCTAGAGGAACATTTAGGTGTGCAGCTTTTTAGCCGTGACCAATACCGAGCAGAGTTGACAAGTGAAGGGCGGGTGATCTTGGCTGAAGGTCAAAGATTGCTGCAACACCTTGCCAATATTGAACATCTAGCCAGTCGTTTTAGTGAAGGTTGGGAGCCAAAACTTGAGTTAGTGATCGATGGCGCCTTGCCGATGGAGCCGATTATGACGGCGCTGAAACGAATGGCTGAGCATCAAATCCCGACAAAAATTCAGCTTAATATGGAGTTTTTGGGCGGTGTGCAGCATAGATTCGAACGTGATAATGCGGATCTGATGTTGGTTAAAGACTATCGCACCGGCCCCTATTATCACCCACAGCCGCTGCCAGCGATTACTAGCGTGCTGGTGACTAGCGCGTCACATCCGTTGGCGCAATTAAACAAAATCAGTTTATCCGAGTTACAGCAGCACGTTGAATTGACTATCGAAGATTCCTCTCCCAATAAAACTTATCGAGATGAGCTGCAATTCGGCGGCGATAAAGTGTTTTATCTTTCTGGTTTTATTATGAAAAAGAATGCGTTATTAAAAGGACTCGGCTTTGGCTGGCTGCCAGACTTTTTAGTGCAAGAGGAACTTTTGAGCGGTGAGTTGGTGGAGGTCGACTTTGTCGGTGGCAGTCGTTATACCTTTATCCCCCAATTAGTGTCGACGCTTGAGCGGCCCCTAGGGCGTGCGGGTAAGCTATTTACTGAGTTGATTTTAGAGGAATTTGCTAAAGCAGAGCAGTTTAACGGCGTTGGATTAGGATAAACCTCATATTACGAAATGATTTGAAACAACGAGAACAATAAAAGTAATCGCCTTTTGACATTTTATGTCATAAAGTGACTCACAGAAGTGGGCGATGTGGATGTAGTACGCCCAGTCAATAAGGACCGACAGAATAAAGGGGAATCGTATGTCTAGACGTTGTCATGAAGTGGATTATGAAATCATCGGCCACAGTATGCAGTTGGTTGAGGTAGAACTTGATCCCAACGAAACCGTAATAGCCGAAGCGGGGGCAATGAATTATCTGGAGCAGGACATTAGCTTCGAGGCTAAGATGGGCGATGGCTCCGAGCCAGAGTCAGGCTTTTTTGGCAAATTAATGGGAGCGGGTAAGCGGGCGTTGACCGGGGAGAGCATCTTTATGACGCACTTTACGAACCTCGGACATCAAAAACGCAAAGTCGCCTTTGCCGCGCCTTATCCTGGTACGATTTTGGCGATAGATCTCGCCCAATATGGTGGCGAGCTGGTTTGTCAGAAAGACAGTTTTCTTGCCGCCGCACTCGGAACTCGCGTTAGCATGAAGTTTAACCGCCGTTTAGGTACAGGCTTTTTTGGTGGTGAAGGGTTTATTTTGCAGAGTTTACAAGGCGATGGCATGGCGTTTATCCATGCGGGTGGCACGCTGATTAAAAAGGAACTAAAAGGTGAGACCTTAAGGGTCGATACCGGTTGTCTCGTCGGTTTTACCCCAGGCATTGACTATGATATTGAGCGTGCAGGCTCATTAAAATCGATGTTTTTTGGTGGCGAGGGGTTATTTTTAGCCACCTTAAAGGGCCATGGCACGGTATGGTTGCAGAGTCTGCCGTTCTCGCGTATGGCCGATCGCATTATTGCTCACGCCCCTTCCGCTGGTGGTAGCGACCGCGGTGAAGGTTCAGTCCTCGGCGGTCTTGGTCGTATGATTGATGGCCGTTAAGATATCGGTCAAATCGACATAAACTGCACACTCGAGTAATCGCGCTTTCTATTGGTCAGGCATCCCAAACTAGCTTATGGGATGCCTTTTTATTGTCGTTTTTGGTTTACTTAAGTGGGTTTTATTTGTGTTTAAGACCTTGCTGAATGCGCTTTTCAACCTGTCTTGATATCAAATACATCATTAAATAACCTGTGCCTAAGGCCAAAATCACCGCCACAACATTTTCTGTATACAATCGATAAGCGTAGAAAGTACCAATCAGTACGACGATACCACTAAGGCGTATGAGTAGGCTTTGGGTAAAATAGCCATGGGCTTTGAGATTGGCTAACTGATAGCCATTAAGCATCATAAAGATAAAGAACATGGAGAAATGCATTAACACTGGAGCGGCTTTAAGGTATTGCTCAGGAAATAACCAAGCCACCAATGGCTTACTTGCGAATAACATCATCACGAAAAATATTCCGCTGACCCACAACGAAACCTTTGTCAGCCATGATTTGATTTGCTGAACCTCTTCAAAGCGTTTTTCTCGCACGCACACTGCGACTTCGGGTAGTACAAAACGGTAAATGGGGAAGACAAAAAGCAGGGTGAGGTATGTGATCATCGGCCGCACTACCACTTGGAAATCACCCAATTCGTCTATGCTGAAATAAGCAATAGTCAGTAGTACTGTAATGTAAATCATCAAGATACTGGCACCCGCTTCCATCGAGGCGGTCAGACTTTTCTTCATAAATTTGCGTAAATCCGTATCAAAATGCACCGCAGTTAAGGGCGGAGTGGCGATATCCTTTCGCCGTTTGAAGTACATATAGAAGGCAACGATGAGTGATGACAGTGTCATACTGTAAAAGAGTGATGCAATGGCAGTTTGTTGTAACCCATAAAAACAGAATAAAAAGCTGGTGACTTGCGCGAGTGGCTCAAGCCATGTCACGCGATTGGAAATGGCATATAGCCGGTACATGGCAATTTGATTGGTAAAATAGACCTTGAGCCCCATACTCAAAATAATGCCAACCAATTGAAAATATTCTACATTAAGCTGGAGTTTGTGTTTGATATAAGGCAACACAACGCCCCATGCGAGCAGTACCATTGCGATTAAGCTGTAGCGGAATATATTAGTGATATCCACATCTTGCTTGGTTTGAGAGTAGGTTACTACCATAGAAGAGCGAAACCCTGTCATCAGGATCAGTGATAACGAAATGATATCGATAACAGTGTGATAGAGTGCAAGATCAGCTTTGACTACCCATTGTGCTAACCAAAGTTTAAATAGAAAACCCACGACAATACTGGCTAGCGATGCCCAAAAACCTGCAACAATCGCTTGCTTAACCCGTTGAAGTGAAGTTTGTTCCATATTCAAAATCCAGCGTTAGTTTGCGATCATTATGTGGATGGAATGCATGCAATTCGGCTTATGCTTCAAGCGCATCATCCCATTAGGTTGGCGACACAATGGCTTTTTTGATGCTTGTTATATTGAGTTGAAGCTGTGTTGTACGCGAAGGTTTTAAGATGCTTAGCATCGATACGGCTTCAGTTATTGCACGCCACGGCAGCCGTTTCATCTTATATTTATGCCCAGCTTAATAGTTGCAGAGTCTAACATCATACCGATTTTCGACCAAACAGCAGAGCGTAAAGATATGATAAATATCAGCATGTTGCTTAGATGTAACACTTGTTATTAATGTGCCGATAACGATGTAGTCATCGGAATCAACTTAAGGTGAGATAAAAGCATTGGCTAAAATGTTGGCACTCTCAAAAATAGTTGAGCGTGCCAACGAATGATCTGCACTAATCAGTAATGATATTGACGATATCGAGGATCTTGCGACTCTTTTCATCCAATTTAATAATTGCACCCTCGACTTGGATACTGATCCTTCCCTCTCTATCTAAGGGCACAACAATACGTCCGCGGTCATAAATATCGTAATCTAAGATATCACCACGGTGCAGTTTTTTCTGCCAACCTGGAGGGAGAGGCTGACCCTTATCTACTTTCTTCTGTAGGCCAGGAGGTAAGCCAGTATCTCTCTTGTCATGTTCAGGTTTCGCCAAAGTGACCGACGGGGCTAGCAGACTGAGCACGACCCCACCCATTAGTGTTGCAGTTAATTTATTCATACTCACTTCCTTGGGTATTGCATTGTTAGGGCCAATCTAGCTTAGCTTAAATGAACTTTAGCTGAATATATGCCATTAACATCTGAGCATCAGTACGGCTTGCCATTGCTCGGCGGTAACGGGTTGAATACTTAGCCGTGAGCCTTTCGATACTAGGTACATATCAGCTAACTGCGGCAAGCTTTTAATTAAGCTGAGAGGAATGATTTCTTTGAATTGTTCCACAAAGCGAATATCGACCCTTAGCCATCTTGGGTTGCTAGGATCTGACTTAGGATCAAAATACTTTGATTCTGGATCAAAGGCCGTACTATCCGGGTAGGCGTTCGTTACCACTTCAGCAATGCCGACAATACCAGGTACTTTGCAGCTTGAATGATAGAAGAAGACCTGATCGCCTATTTGCATGGCATCGCGCATAAAGTTACGTGCTTGGTAGTTACGGATCCCAAACCAAGCTTCGGTTTGATTAGGCCTTGCTTTAAGATCTTCGATACTAAATTCGTCGGGTTCCGATTTCATAAGCCAGTAATTCATTTTGTGTCCTTTTACTGAAATAACAGTCTTATCGCGTTAATTCCTTGAGTTTATCTTAGTTTTTACTGACCTCCCAGTTAACTGTATTGATGGCTGCGTATTTTGAACCGTTAAGTCAGTGTTCAGTTAACACCGCTTACCCTGTCATCACTATCGAGTCTGGTATGACTGATGCTGCAATTGCAGCAATGCAATATCACAACTCAATACAAGCAAAGTTGACGAGTTTAGGTTAAACCCAAGCGAATTTTTCAATCCCTGACTTATAAACAAGAGTAATGTTGAAATCAGTGAGGTGTGCTATGGAAGCTTCAACAATGACGACAGACTGTGGTTTATACACTAAATATCTTAAGGATTTCACCGCAGGTGATGCGAGTTTACACCGTGATCGCATGTTGGAATTTATTAGCGATTTAACCGCTCAGGGCTGGTTACTTGCTAATTTTACTTGGGATTATTGGTATAATAACAGTTACTTGGTGGATAAGCCCGCTTATATCCGTGATGCCAGTGTGGCCCAATGTCGCCTATTATTGACCGCAATGACACGTTTAGAGGTTTTTAGCCCAGGGGTGTTAGAGAATATGCGCCGCCAAGGGGTATTACTGGCGATTATGGAGCGTCTGCAGTGTCTAGAGGCACCAACATCCAATAACCAGGATGCATTTATGAGCCGTTAATCGGGTTTTAGGGAAAGGGAGTGACCTTACTCTTATCCAATAACCAGGATGCATTTATGAGCCGTTAATCGGGTTTTAGGGAAAGGGAGTGACCTTACTCTTTAGTCTAATACTGGATTTTTTTACTTGTGACATGTTCCGTGGATTGGTTAGTTTTGACCACGCTAACCATAATAAAAAGCACGGAGGCCTTAATGTCTGCTTCAAAGACTCAAGCAACAAATCAACCCACTAGTCCACTTAAATATAGTGAGTTTCGGGGAGCTAACGCCCCAAAACTTGTTGAAAAAACCATAGGACAATACCTTAACGATATTGCTAACACCTATCCCGAACAGTTAGCCGTTGTCGTTAACCATCAAAATATTCGCTGGAATTACCGTCAATATCTTGCACAAATCGACGCGCTTGCAACAGGTTTACTCAAATTAGGCATAGGTCCAGGGGACCGCGTCGGTATTTGGTCACCCAATAATATTGAGTGGTGTTTAACCCAATTTGCTACTGCCAAAATTGGCGCCATCATGGTGTGTATTAACCCCGCTTATCGCCCTGAAGAATTACAATATGCCTTGACTAATGTGGGTTGTCGCGCGGTGATCTGCGCTGATAAATTCAAGTCCAGCAACTACTTGCAGATGCTCTATCAGCTGGCGCCTGAACTTAAGCAGTGCGCTGCGGGTCAATTACAGGCTAAGGCATTACCAGAGTTGCAATTTGTGATCCGCATGGGAGCTGAAAAGTCTCCCGGCATGTTGAACTTCGATGACTTATTAGTCGAGGTGAGCGAAGATGATAAAGCAATGCTTGCGCGTATTGCCAATGAACTCAGCCCCTATGATGCGATTAATATCCAATTTACCTCTGGCACAACGGGTAGCCCAAAGGGGGCGACCTTATCGCACCATAACATCTTGAATAACGGTTATTTAGTGGCCGAGGCAATGAGGTTTACCTGTGATGATAAGCTCTGTATCCCAGTACCTTTATACCATTGTTTTGGTATGGTGCTAGGTAATCTCGTTTGCTTGGCTAAGGGCGCAGCAGCCATATTTCCGGGAGATTCTTTCGATCCTCTCACGACCTTAGAAGTGATTGAGCGTGAGCGCTGCACCGCACTGCACGGTGTTCCCACCATGTTTATTGCCGAGTTAGAACATCCTGAATTTAAACGTTTTGATCTCAGTTCGCTGCGTACGGGCGTGATGGCGGGGGCGACTTGTCCTGAAGAGGTTATGCGTCGTGTACAGCAGTTGATGTATATGCAGGAGGTGTTAATCGGCTATGGCCAAACCGAGTGCAGTCCGTTAAATCACATTACTGAAATCGATTCTCCAGTGGAGAAGCGTGTTCTCACCGTTGGTCGTGCGTTACCCCATACTGAAGTGAAAATTGTCAATGAGTTTGGCGAAGTGCTGCCGATTAATCAGCCCGGTGAAGTCTGTAGCCGAGGATATTGCATCATGCAATGTTATTGGAATGATCCTGAAAAAACCGCCGCCACAATTGACAGTGAAGGTTGGTTACATTCGGGCGATATTGGCCAAATGGATGAGCAAGGTTACGTGCAAATTGTGGGGCGGATCAAGGATATGATTATTCGCGGTGGCGAGAATATCTATCCCCGTGAAATTGAAGAAAAACTCTATACCCACAAAGATGTGCAGGATGCCGCGGTGTTTGGCGTCCACAGTGATAAATATGGTGAGGAAGTCTGTGCGTGGATTAAAGTCCGCTCAGGGGCGTCGATTACTGAGGAGGATATTCGCCATTTCCTTACCGAAAAGTTTGCCTATTTTAAAGTGCCACGTTATATCAAATTTGTGGACCAATACCCGATGACCGTTACGGGTAAAATCCAAAAATTTAAAATGCGCGAGCTGATGTATCAAGAGCTGTACGAAGATATTAATGCCTAAAAGGCATAAACTTTCAAACCGACCCAAGCCCGAACGCTTGGGTTTATTTTTATATGGCCATCTGTGCTTAAGGAAAACATTGTCGCATGACCATCAGGTTTTCCTTCAGTCTTCCCCTTGTCGTAAAGATGTCGTTTTTGGCGGCGATAGTTCTGCCTACTCCGAGCATTGCTGTCTTAGCGTGGTTCTACAAGGCTAAACAGATAACAAATATTCGCTGTACCTATAGGTATGGCTGATTATACTGAATAGAGTTAAACCGATGAGCTATTTGTTTTTTTAGCGATTAATAGATGAGTCTTTGATGGAGGCATTATGATCCGCTGGTGCCCACTGATGTTTAGTTGCCTATTAACCGTGGCAAATACGACATTTGCTGACACGCTGAAGCTAACGTCATTACTTTGGCCGCCGTATTCCGGCTATCAACTCCAGCACCAAGGCGCGAGTGTTGCGGTGGCTAAGGCGGCATTTGAGCAAATGGAACAACAACTTATCGTGGATTTTTACCCTTGGAGCCGCGCGATTAAATTAGCCGTTATGCCGGGCTCTGACTACATTGGCTATTTTCCAGAATATTATTTTGAAACCGATAAGTTTATTTTTTCTAAACCGATTGGTATTGGCCCATTAGGTATTGTTGAGCAAAAATCCCGTCCCATTAGTTGGCATCATTTAGCCGATTTGAATCGTTATACTTTAGGTATTGTGCAGGATTATGTGAATACCGACTCGCTGGATGTAATGATTGCTTCAGGGAGTCAACCTGTTGAAGCGGCAACATCCGATGAGCAAAATATCAAAAAGGTGGCGGCTGGTCGTATTGACGGCGCTGTGATTGATATTAATGTGCTGCATTATCTACTTAAACAACCCCACCTTCAGCCGCTCGCAGATAAGTTACAGGTCAATCGACAACTTATTGCCAATAAACAACTTTATGTCGCGTTTCGTAATACAGAAGAGGGACGGCGTTGGCGGGATATTTTTGATCAAGGTTTAGCGAAGCTCGATATTGATAGCATTATGGGCGATTTGTTATTTCAGCAAGAAGCCTTAAGTCAGTAATGCTATTTTGCACCTAACCAAAGCTGTGAGATGACAAGTTTTGTCATCATTTTGTCTAACACCGCGAGTAATCAGTTGTGGGCGGCATTTCGTTATCACTGCTCAGCATGTTTGTGTGTGCCAGTGAGTATTTTGTCGGGTGATCGCGATGGGTTAATCAAGATCCAAACCAGCAGGGCATTGGTACAATATTTTAAGGTCGACTTAGTTGTGTTGGCCTATTGTGGTCATGACATCACCATAGATGCGCCAGCTAAACTGGCGCATTATCTCTTTGAAATCATCTGCTCACCGGAGCAGGATGCGGGTGAGCAGTTTGCTGATAGCGCTGATTTACTCAATGAATAAAGGGATTATTACGAAGCAGAATTAGTGCAATCGCTGCCGAACTATGCATCAGCACTACCCACCAATGCTGAGTAGTGCTGAGTAGTGCTGAGTGATATGCCTTACGCCTTGGCGATCATGGTTATTACGCTTTCGCTACTGTGGTTATTACGCTTTCGCTACTGTGGTTATTACGCTTTCGCTACTATGGTTTGCCCAATCGGCGTTAGGCTTAACAGCGCCAGCTTAAGATGTTGGATCCCGAAAGGGATACCGATAATCGTCACAAAGCAAGCAAGAGCATGGGCCAAATGACCTATGGCCAACCAAATCCCAAACAGTAAGAACCAAATGATATTGCCCACCATGCCAAAGGCGCCTGTTCCTAAATCTTCACGGCCAGTTAAATGACGGCGATTCATTTGTTCTTGTCCAAAGGGCCAGAAGGTCAATTCACCAATCACAAAGCAGGCGCGGCCGAAAGGAATACCGATAATACTGATAAAACACAAAATCCCCGCAAGCCACCAGGCTAGGCCCATCACAAATCCACCAAGGACAAACCAAGCAATATTGAAAATTAACCGTAGTAATGACATTGAAAACTCCTTATCTAATCCAAAATCTGTGCGACAGAAACAACATCAACACTCGAAATTATTAATTGATGCTTAAATGTCATAAGCGAGAATTATGCCAAAATATTTTTCATTAATAATCAATGGTATATTATGGTTTATACCTCTGCGGATTGTGAGTTAAGCTAATATTTCGTGAATTTCCTTAATTCTTAGGAAGAATTTGGCCAAGCCCGCGTTACACTAAACACCTTATCTCCCCTTGAGTAAATAAATGCTAGTTAATAGTCCCGTCGAATCATTTTCTTTTGCTGGCAGAGAGATCTTTCTTAAAAGAGATGATTTATTACATCCTGCTTTTAGTGGTAATAAGGCGCGTAAGTTTGCCTACTTTCTAGACCATGATTTTGCTGGTGTGACTAAGGTGATAGGTCATGGCTCCGCGCAGGCTAATTCACTGTATTCGCTGTCGGCGCTCGCCAAACTGAAAGGCTGGCAGTGTGATTTTTATGTGGACCATATTGCTAGCCACGTACTGACTTTACCGACAGGGAACTATGCCGCAGCTATCGCCAATGGTACACAGGTTATTGATTTATCAAGCCTGATAGCAGCTAATCCTTTTCTTCAGCGTGAGTCTAAGTGGACTTGCCATGACTATATTGAGCATCAAGTTTTGGCTGCTGAGCCTGACGCTTTATTTATTCCGGAAGGCGGGCGCTGTCAGTATGCGGAGTATGGTGTCAGTCTGTTAGCTGTTGAAATTGAGACTTGGGCAATGCAACAGGGACTGACTGAACTGAAAGTGTTTTTACCTGCGGGAACGGGAACCACGGCATTATTTTTAAACCAATATTTTGTGCGTAAGCAAAGTCACATTCGAGTGCTTACCTGCGCAGTGGTGGGCGGCGATGAGTATTTAGCGCAGCAGTTTTATGAGTTAAATCCTAACGCTGCTGAGCATCCACAGATTTTGAATGTGGGGAAGAAATACCACTTTGGTAAACTCTATCCTGAGTTTTATGCCATGTGGCAGCGGATTTGCGCCTCTGGCGTCCAGTTTGAATTACTCTACGATCCCTTAGGTTTTATGGTGTTAGAGAAGTTTTTACCGCAGTGGGGCGCAAGCCCTGTGATGTATATCCATCAAGGTGGTTTGCTTGGAAATGAAACCATGTTGCCACGTTATTTGCGTAAATTTGGTAAAAGTCGTACGACCCTATAGAGCAGATGATTTACTTAGTGACGCTAAGACATAATATGTTTGAAGCGACGTAATCTCTAAGTTAAGCTTACGACGTCAAACGATGGAAAATACTCATGACTGAAGCGGAATATCTCGCCAATTACGATCCTAAGGCTTTTAAGGCTCAGCTACTGACGGTTGATGCCGTATTATTTACCTATCATGATCAGCAACTTAAAGTACTTTTAGTACAACGCTCAAATCATCCCTTTTTAGGTTTTTGGGGATTACCCGGAGGATTTATCGATGAACATTCCGATAAATCCCTAGAGGAAGCGGCGTTACGCAAATTGCAGGAAAAAACGGCGGTAGTGCCACCTTATATTGAGCAGCTTTGCACTGTCGGTAATAGTCACCGCGACGTGAGAGGCTGGTCGGTAACCGTGTGTTATACCGCGTTAATGAGTTATCAAGCCTGCCAAACCCAGATTGATTCAGTGAGTGATGTTAAGTGGTGGCCGTTAGAGGATGTGTTACAGATGTCCTTGGCGTTTGATCATCTGCAATTAATTGAGCAAGCGCGGGAACGTTTAACTCAGAAAGCCTTGTATTCTTTAGTGCCAGGCTTTGCGCTGGCTGAACCTTTTACCTTGCCAGAACTACAACATGTGCATGAAGTCTTACTGGGTAAGCCTATCCAAGGGAAATCGTTCCGTCGACGGGTTGAGCAGGCCGATTTATTGATTGATACGGGCTTAAAACGTACTGAACGTGGCCGTCCAGCCAATTTATACCGTTTGAAGTCGGATACGGCATCGTATCGATTCTTAAGAAATTTAGAATGTTAGTCAAAGTGTTTGCCGCTTAAAGTGGTTACCCATAGCAATAATAGTGACAGATTATGCGGTACATACAGTTAGCTTGAGTTATCAGGGTTTATGTAGCCGTCGATGTTGTCGTAATACGTCCATTCTTTACTATCGATACCCATTTCCCCATTATCATAGCTAAATTGCACATAGTGTCTTAAGGACATTATATGCAATTTAGGTATATTCCTTAGCATTATCCGATAAAAAATAGTCTAAAAATCAACTTTACATAATAGTGTCTATAAGACACTATTGCTTGCAGACAACAAGATTGCTGTATATCACAGCGATCTTGCACAGACAGGAGGTGAATATGTCTCTAGGTATTCAAATGCATCAAGGCACAGTTAACTCACCACATCAGCAAGCTGATTTTTATCGACTTCCCGCCGCTAGCGATGAGGCTAATTACCGTTTATTTCAATTTGGTGCGGGGGAGAATCATGTTCAACTGCGGGTTCCTCCAGCGAAACGCGTCACACTCTTTTTCGGTTATCGTGGCGATCAATCCATCATGCAACTCTTATTGTTAACTGATGCATTACGCCGCAGCGGTGCAGAGCAGATCGATCTGTTACTGCCTTATATGCCAGGCGCCCGCCAAGATAGAGTCTGTAATGTGGGCGAGGCCTTATCGGTAAAAGTCTATGCCAGCCTGATTAATCAGCAGCAATATGCTTCAGTCAGTATTTTTGACCCGCACAGCGATGTCACCGCGGCATTATTAGACCGAGTGCAAGTTATTGACAACCACAGCTTTGTCGCCGCGATTGCAGCTCAATTGACCGGTGATCTAGTGTTAGTTTCGCCTGATGCGGGGGCGAATAAGAAAGTATTCGGCTTAGCTAAGGCGTTACAGGGAATGCCGGTGATCAGGGCCGATAAACATCGTGATGTGGTCAATGGCCATATTATCGCTACCGAAGTGTTCTGTGATGATTTATCGGGTAAAACCTGCTTAATCGTTGATGATATTTGTGCTGGTGGCAGAACCTTTATCGAACTTGCCATCAAGTTAAAGCAAAAAGGGGCCCAAAGCGTCATTTTGATCGTGTCACATTATGAAGATAAGGCCAGCGAATCGGCTCTGCGTGAGGCGGGCATAGACAGATTATTTTGTACCGATAGTTTAGGTGTCCCCACACATATTTCGAGCGAGTTCTGTCATTGCCATGCTGTTTTGCGTTTTATGAATCATTAAGGAAAATATGATGTACTTGAATCCCGTTACCGCCATTGATGGCTACAAAGTCGACCACCGTCGTCAATATCCTGATAATACTCAAGTGATTTTTAGTAACTTGACCGCCCGTAAATCCCGTCGTGGTTATACTGAGCAGATGGTATTTTTTGGTCTACAATATTTTATCAAGCATTACTTAATCGACAGTTGGAACCGTGATTTCTTTCAACAGCCCAAAGAGCAAGTGATTCGCCAATTCTCCCGCCGCATTAATAACTATCTTGGACCAAATAATGTCGGTACTCAGCATATTGAGGCGTTACATGATTTAGGCTATTTACCCATTAAAATCATGGCATTGCCTGAAGGCTCAGTGTATCCCTTAAAAGTGCCTTGCCTGGTTTTGTACAATACCGATGAGCGGTTCTTTTGGTTGACCAATTATCTCGAAACGATGCTTTCTGCCAATGTGTGGGGAATGTGTACTAGCGCCACTACCGCGCTGCAATACCGCAAAATATTTGAGACTTACGCGCTAGAAACCGATGGTGACATCGCATTTGTTGATTGGCAGGGCCATGATTTTAGTTTCCGCGGCATGTATGGTGCAGAGGCTGCGGTAATGAGCGGCGCCGCCCATCTACTCAGTTTTACGGGCACAGATACCATTCCCGCGATTGATTTTCTTGAACAATATTATCTTGCAGACAGTGATAAGGAACTCGTTGGCGGCAGTGTGGCCGCAACGGAGCACAGTGTGATGTGTGCGGGTGGTATGGAGAATGAATTAGAGACGTTCCGCCGTCTGATTGAAGATATTTATCCTAGCGGCATTGTCAGTATCGTTTCTGATTCTTGGGATTTTTGGCAGGTGATGACAGAGTTCACCGTTGCCTTAAAAGACCGCATTCTTGCCCGTGAGGGCAAAGTGGTGTTTAGGCCTGATACGGGTTGTCCGGTGAAGATCATTTGTGGCGATCCACAAGCAGCTGTGGGGAGTCCTGAGTATAAAGGCGCTATCGAGTGTTTGTGGGATGTCTTTGGGGGCAGCACAACTGCCAAAGGTTACAAATTACTCGATAGCCATCTCGGACTGATTTATGGCGACTCAATCACCATTGAACGGGCAGAAGCCATTTGCGCCGGTTTGAAGGCCAAAGGTTTTGCATCAACTAATATTGTGTTTGGTATTGGCAGTTTTACCTATCAACACGTGACCCGAGATACTGACGGGTACGCGGTGAAAGCAACCTTTGCGAAAGTGGATGGCAAAGACAGAGAAATATTTAAAGATCCTAAAACCGATGATGGCACTAAAAAATCCGCTAAGGGATTGGTTGCAGTATTTAAAGATGAGCAAGGTCAATTTTATCTTAAAGATCAAGCAAGCTGGCAAGATGTTAACCATTGCGAGTTTGTCCCCGTATTTGCCGATGGTGAATTATTAACTGAATATTCTTTGGCTGATATTCGCGCAAGATTGGCAGCGTCTCGTTGTTAACGATGTAAATCCCATTTCTACAATGAGATAGAAATTAGGCTGGCAATGCGGTTTTTATGTGAATACGCTTGCCAGTCAACTTAAATCATACTGGATGTCATGACGGCTGTTATTGCTAAATGCGCTAGTCACATAATAAAACGGTGAGAACAAAAGGCTAAGAGACTAGCTGGTTTCGTTTAAGAATTTTATAGGTGCGACGGCCAATGTTTTCGAGGTTTTTTAAATCTTTTAGGCTGGGTACCGCATCGGAATATTGCCAATAGCTGATTTCTGCATCGAGCATTTCAAGCATTTTTTTCGAACAACCTAAACATTCGCCTTGGCACATTTGTGCTTCATCTAAATTCAGCGGAATTGTTTGCTGGATTTGAGCGATAAGCTGTTGCATAGCGGTTTTGGTATTCGGTTTTGACATAAAAATACTTCACAGTCAGAAAGTGTGAACATATTAGCAGAAGCGAAAATTGATAGAATTGATCTAGATTAATACACATTTGGTTCAGCGTGTATCCATGTGAGCTAGATACTGGCTGAACCAAACGAGTTCGTCATATCGACGTGAAGGGATAGCAAATCGTGATATTTGGCTATCGATAAAGGCGAGTTGATTTCGGTATGGCGAGGAAAATGGGACCGAATAAACCAACATGCCATTATGTGTACTCGATGAGTACTTAATTCAGACTTATTTATTTGACGACAAAAGCCATTTCATAAAGTTTAAGGCTTCGGTACGTTTTGAAAACGTCTGTCTGTTTTTACCTTGTCTATCGGTAAAAGCAATTGAAGTTTTGTTGACTGAAATTGAATCTACAGGGAAGTTCACTGTGATTTCATGTCCGTTAATTTTGTATGACATAGGCCACACTCCTTTTAATTAAATTCACCCTTAGGTGAGCAAGTAATAACGATAAAATATCCTTAGCATAATTGCGAAAGATGATACTAATGAGTCTTGAGGTTACCCATTCCACCATGATTAATCAAGAGATGCTGTATTGATAACTAATGCAAATCAGCGATTGTGTCAATGGAATATCCCAATTAGACCAGTTAAACATAGTCAAGTGACAGTACTATGACATTGGCCGAATTAAAGAGTTCATTTTTTGAGTTAATGTTGAAAATCATTAACCCATTATTTTTGCAGGACTTACTTGTAGTAGGCTTTCTTTGTGAGGATCAAGTTTGATACAAGTCAAACTGATATAAAAAGGGTAACAACAAGATACTTCTCAAAACGCGGTGCAGTATAACAGTAAATTACCCGCTGGCAAGTGTAATTTTTGCTCAGCGAGTAATGTTTTTATATTGTTTCTTTTGTTGCTATTTTGTGGGTTAACTTTTTGGCTATTTTTCACTATTCGATGCGTAACTGACTTTAGTAAATCAGCTCACCAATAGGGTTTAATAATTTGCTTAATCCCTTAGTGAAATAGAGCGGTGCGTCCAACACTGTGTAACATAAACATCCCGTTTGAGTTGTGGGAGAATGCTGTGTATTACCATCTAAGAGAATAAAGTCGCCAGGAACATAATTACCTGATGAGTCCGAAAATTCGCCCGCCAATAATAACGTCAACTCAATCCCTTTATGGGTATGCTGTGGGATTTCACCTAGCGCTTCAATATGCAATAAACTGGCGCGAGTATTTTTTTCATCTAGGTCGAATCGCATCCGACTGACTTTACCAATTTGTTGCCATGGCTGTGCAATATGCTGCCGAAACACCCTAGGCAGTTCGTAGCGGATATTTTTATGGTTAACACTCACTGAAGATTCTATGTAAGGTTCATGCATAGTGCTTTCGGGAAGCGCCATAATGTTCGATAACATTTGTTGCCAGGGATCATTATCGACGGCATCAATCTCATTTGACGTGTTGTATTGAACCGCATTATCACTGGGGGAAATAAAAGCGAGTTTGGCCGCTTCTTCAGTCAATTTAGCTACTTGAGTTTGGCATTCTTGGCATAAGGCACAATGCGCAGCAACAGCGATAGACATCGACAAAGGGAGCTGACCTTGTGCATGGGCCTGAAGTAATTCTGCATGGGGGTGATGTTTAATCATGTTGTGTCTCCAAAAAGCTTTTAAGCTTTTCTAACCCCAATCTGAGTCGCGATTTAATGGTGCCAATGGGGACTTTTAAGGCATCAGCCAATTCTTGCTGGGTGAGTTCTTGCATATAAATGCCTTGTACTACTTGACGTTGAGCAAGGGGCAGGGCATCTAAATGAGCGAGTAACTTGGCGGTCAATTTATGGTCAGGGTTGTTATCTTGGCTAACCGCAACGTCATACAGTGGCCAGATATCATCGCCAAATGCATCTTCACGGTTGTGCTGCACCCGCCTGAGCATATCGAAGCATTGGTTACGCATAATGGTAAATACCCACGTTGCGACAGAACCTTTATCTGCATTGTATAAATGAGATTTAGTCCAAACGATGGTCATCGTTTCTTGAACTAAATCCATGGCGAGGCCTTGTTGATTTAATCGTTGCAGACCAAATGCCCGAATTTTGGGCATAAAGTGACTGAACAAATAGCCAAATGCCGCTTTGTCCCGTTGATTAGCAACTTTGATGATGGCGCTCACTAAGGGATCTGCATCCGTTTTATGCTCATCGGCAATCAAATTATGGTTATCGTTTTCCATAGCTATTTCGATAGGGGGCGATAACTGCCTATCATAGCGATTTTGCGCTGAATGTGATTGAAAATTTTCCATTATTGAGCTCTTCATTTAAGGTTCAATCCCGTTCGAACATGGCTTCAAATCCCGCTTCGCTGTCAATGTTCGATAAGCATGCAGACAAATACGCAGCGCCCTAGAAATTGGATCACTGAAAATTATTTTATAACGGTTTTTAATAAATCCAGTGTGAGCTGGTGGTCGAGCGCATTAATGCAGGTGTACTTTTCGGCTGAACGTATGGGTAAAATTTCAAGCCAGCGTTGGCAAACCCATGCGATATCATTAAATTGTGCCGCTTGATATTGTTGTAGGTGCTTTGGGTACTCTTTCAGAATATTTTGCAGCATATCACTGAGATAACGCTCATTTTTTTGAATCTTTGCTGCTGGCCAGTTATCGATTAGACTGATTTGCGCGCGCTTTAAACCATCGGACTCCACATTGATGTCGCCGAGAGTAAATCGTTGTTTCCCTTCAATGCTGACACCTAACATGCCATCAGGTAAGGTCTCAAAGTCAATGATATGAACTAGCGTTCCAATAGGATAAAGCGTGCTATTTTCCTCTGAGGTCATACACAGGCCAAAACCATCGCCTGATTTAAGTGATTCAGCCACCAAACGTTTATATCGAGGTTCAAAAATTCGTAATTGAGTATATCCCTCAGGTAATAAACAGATGGGTAATGGAAAAAGAGGTAATTTCATAGTGGCCTCGGGTGAACTTAAGTTTCTATCATTACGTACCATCATCAGAATTTGATCAGTGTTTCAAGCAACAGCCTACTCATTTAAGGGGATATGATGAAGTTAAATCCATTCGAGAAAAAGCTGGTTCAGCATCCGCTGCGTTTTTGGTTGCAAAACCATATTGAAGCACCATTATTGACCTCAATGATGCCTAAACCGCTTGTGTATATTCAACAGGCGCTCGAAATTGGTTGTGGTTTTGGCAATGGTATTCATTTGATCCGTGAGCATTTTGGTGCCGAGCATGTTACCGCGGTGGACCTCGACCCTGAGATGGTGAGTGCTGCTAAGGCCCGCTGGCAGTCTTCAGCCCATGGGCTCGAACAGCTCGACTTTAGTGTTGCCGATGCAACCGCATTACCTTTTAAGGATGCACAGTTTGACATCGTGTTTAATTTTGCGGTGTTCCACCATATTCCTGACTGGCAATCCGCGATTGTTGAAGTCGCCAGAGTATTAAAGCCGAACGGGTATTTTGTGATAGAAGATCTTTACCGTGCCGCGATTTGTAATCCATTGAGTCGCCGGTTGTTTGAGCATCCGCAGCAGAATCGATTTGACCATCAGCAATTATTGCATATGCTTCGCCAAGCGGGGTTTAAGATTGTATGTGACAGGAATCTGTTTAATTTGAGCGGTATGGTGCTGGCTCAAAAGGGTTTTGCTTAAACCTTAAGGTCTTTATATCGCTGAATATTGAATTGAGCATGGGTTGATTGTTTGTTCTGTAAACTGCTTGCCCGAGAAATGAGCAGTTTTCGCATCAGAGTGATTGTAATTTTTAGATAAAATCGACATATCACATGGTTCTCATTGCGAGTTTGCCGCTATAATTTAGCTTAATCCTTAGCAGCTGAGGGAAGTTCTTCCTCCCCAGAGTAGAGAAGTCGCATTATGGCAAATGTCTTGGCAACGGTAGATCAACGCACCAATCTCGTCGGTGAAAATCGGCTTGAACTGCTGCTGTTTCGCATTAATTCGATGCAGCTATTTGCGATTAACGTCTTTAAAGTTAAAGAAGTCGTTAAACTACCACACCTTAACGCTATGCCTGGGAGCCATCCGCATATTTCTGGTGTAGCCAATATTCGAGGAATGTCTATTCCGGTGATTGATTTGCGTTCGGCCATTGGCTTCAAACCTGTGCCGCCAGATGATAATGCCAATATGATCATCACTGAATATAACCGCAGTGTGCAGGGATTTTTAGTCGGTAAAGTCGAGCATATTATCAATATGACGTGGAGTGATATTATGCCGCCGCCGAAAACGGCGGGTCGGAATAATTATCTTACCGCAATCACCCGAATCGAGTATCAAGGCCAGTCGCAATTGGTTTCAATTATCGATGTGGAGAAGGTGCTGGCTGAAATTGTCCATTACGATATTAGCCTATCTGAAGGTGTGTTAGATGAGAGCTTGTTAGACAAAATGCCCGGCCGGAAAATATTGATTGTAGACGATTCATCGACGGCAAGGCGGCAAGTGCGTGAAACGCTTGGCCAATTGGGTATTGAAATTATCGAAGCCTCCGATGGGTTGCAGGCGTTACATTTACTGCAAAAATGGCGCGATGAAGGTAAGAATGTCGCCAAAGAACTGCTCATGATGATCACCGATGCCGAAATGCCTGAAATGGATGGTTACAAACTGACCTATGAAGTCCGTAATGATAAGGCTATGGCGGACTTATTTATCACGCTAAATACTTCGCTGAGCGGTAGCTTTAACAATGCGATGGTGGAGAAGGTGGGCTGTGATCGTTTTATTTCTAAATTCCAACCTGATTTACTGGTCGAAGTCGTACAGGACAGGTTAAAACAAGTTCTCGGTAAATAACTTCATCTAAATGAGTGGCTGCCTTTACAAACATAAGGTTTTAGTTTGGGTGGCTACTCGCTTAATTCTGCTTTGACATCGGCTAACACTTGGCGCTTCATTTCTTTCTCCGCGGCAATGTGGATACGTGCAAGCCTGAGTGCGTAGCTAAATCGATGTTTACCAACGAGCCTAAGTAATTCTGCAAAAAAGGCTGAATCTAAGCAAAATTGTTTGCTGTAGTAGTGAATGGCAGCAGGCAATGATGAATAGCTTACGCCATCGAACTCAAACTGAGTACTGTCTTGTTGACATTCGAGGTCAACGCCTTCAAGCAGAATGGGCCATCCGGGAAAGTTGATCCTGTCGCGGGCAATTTGATACATCATCCAAGCACTTTTTTTAAAGCCTTCAAACACTTTGCAGGAAAACTCAGACTCGGCGAGTTCCGCTTCTGTCCAATTAATGCCAATGGCTAAATGTTTAGCGTAAAGGGCCATTAAGGCATCTTTAACCGCCATTCGGCAGTCCCAAATTGAGGTTAAGGGATGTTGTTTCGCCAGTTTTAAGCATTCGCTGCAGCAAGGCACGGCAAGGGAAGGATGGGGCGCATGCGGCGTTGCATGATATTCAAAAAAATCTTTACAAGGTTCACCACAAAACCAGCAAAGGTGGCGCTTATCGAAGGGAATATCGATACAAGTAATAGGCAACATCAAGGCCAGAGTTCCTCTGGCCTTGATGTGTTAAGCATGACGCTGAGAAAATTAAGCTTCTTCAACATCAACTAAATTTTTGGCAAGTACGATAGGATCGAGTTCTAAACATTCTTCATCGCTTTGCCAATCAACGCCAATGAGCACGCCATCATCATTTAAATCGAATACCCAGTATTCAAGAAATTCTTCAAGGCTAATCGCAACGGCTTGGTAGTCTTTCCATTCTTCGGTGCAGTGGGATTTTGCCTGCGCTTCGCTTGACCACAAAGGCATTACATCAGTGTCTTCGAACTCGCCTGAGTCACAAACCACCCATCCTTCGCCTGTTTCATCCATCAAACCCCACAGTGTTTGATGCTCTTTTACGTTTTCGATAAAGCCAGCTAAAGCCGCGTTGATTTCAGTCATGATAGGTCTCTTTGAAGTTGCTATTAACTCACCCATTATACGGCAACGGCTAGATAGACCAAGGGATTCTTTGTTAAGATTTTTTCGCTGTTGTTTAACTGAGCAATAAGCGAATTTATCCGTGTATTTATGGTGATGAGCATTGTGTTGACGGGCGCTATCGGTCAGGATGTGCGCTCTAGAGGCGTAAATCGGGTTAACCGGAATTACGCGCATCTGGAGGATTTCCAGTGGGGGAGAAAATACCTTTGTGGATTTTTAGCCGTTGTTCATTCTCGTTTATCCTTGAATTAAGCCAGCAACTGCTTTGTGGCTAAAAATCGTATCTCTCTTGGCATGAGTCGATCCCAACTCGTGTCTTGCTCAGCTAAGGCATACCTTAGCACTGAATTGAGGAGTAATTGATTTGATGAAAGCAAAAGGCATGTACTCTCTTGCAGCGAGCATCACGGCCTGTGTTAGCTTAAGTGCTTGTTCTAGCGCGCCGACCGCTAATGCTACGTCTGACAATAATAGTCAAATTGCTATCGAACAGGCGCAAGCCGCGCAAGACGTGCAATTGAACGAGATTATCGCCAGCCATGCGGCCGCCTTTCCGACGTGTGTTGCAAACCTTCAGGCGCGCGCGCAACGTGAAGGTCTATCTGAAGAGACGATTAACAATACAGTGGCAAGCCTACAGTTTGTACCTAAGGTGATTGAGCTTGATCAAGCTCAGCCTGAATTTAGTCAAACCTTCACGAACTATTTCACCAAACGGGCAACGGATTGGCGAGTTAATGAAGGTCGACGTTTACTTAAAAAACACCGAGTATTGCTTGATAAACTCGCGCAGCAATACGGCGTACAGCCACAATACATTCTGTCTTTTTGGGGACTAGAGACCAACTATGGTTCTTATAAAGGCAAAATGTCCGTCTTAGATTCCCTTGCAACCTTAGCCTGTGAGCCTCGTCGAAGTGATTATTTTACGACTGAGCTGATGCAAGCGCTTAAGCTTAAAGAAAAATATGGCTTTGATAAGAGCACTATGGTGGGCTCTTGGGCGGGCGCCATGGGGCATACTCAATTTATGCCCTCGGCTTATGCTAAATATGCCATCGATGGCGATGGAGACGGTAAAGCGGATCTGTGGAATAGCACAGAGGATGCCCTCACATCAGCGGCTAACTTTCTACAACACTTAGGCTGGCAGCGTAACGAGCGTTGGGGCCGCGAAGTATTATTGCCAAACAATTTTAGCTACCAACATCTTGGGGCTAAAGAGGCGCAGCCTCTGTCACAATGGGCTGCGCAATCTGTGCGGCAAACGAATGGATTGTCTTTGCCCGCTATTGATATGAAGGCCGCGCTATATTTGCCTTCAGGTCACACTGGACCTGCGTTTTTAGGCTATGAAAACTTCAATGTGATTATGCGTTGGAATCGCTCGGAGTTTTACGCCATTACCGTGGGCCATTTGGCTGATAGAATTAATGGCGGCGAACCATTAAAAGTCGCGCCGCCCGAGCAGCCACGTTTGAGCCGCGAGCAAATCAAACAGTTACAAACCAAACTGAATGAATCCGGCTTTGATGTTGGTAAACCTGATGGTGTGTTAGGCCGCAATTCGACTGCGGGGATCCAAGCATTCCAACGCAGTAATAATATGATTGCCGATGGTTTCCCAAGTCCTGAAGTCTTTACTGCCCTAGGTATTTCACTCTGATAGACGCCTCGTTATAGGTCATCGCCCGCAGACAATGCTTGAAGCAACCACTGCGCTCCATTGGCGCAGTGGTTTTGTAGGGATAAAACAGTGGAGTGCAAAGGCCAGTTTTGTTAAGCTCGGCCGACATTTGAAATCGAAGCAAGTCAAAGGATATTCGATGAACATTAAAGACGATATGGTTGTGCAGTTTAATTACACCCTGCGCGACGAAAAAGGCGAAGTGATCGAGACGAACGAAGGTCGCGAGCCTATCGCTTATTTACACGGTCATGACAACATGATGCCTGGTGTTGAGAATGCGATTAATGGTAAAGCGGTTGGTGAAAAGTTCACAGTGACGCTGCCATGCACTGAAACCTATGGTCAACGTATTGAAGGTGAAGCGGCGCAGCAACGTGTATCGGTAAAGCACCTGTTAGGCGCAAGTGTTTGGAAGCCAGGTATGACGGCGGTAGTTCATACTGACCACGGTCAACGTCAAGTTACAATCGTAAAAGTCGGTAAATTTATGGCGACCGTGGATGTTAACCATCCATTAGCGGGCCGTGACTTAACCTTCGATATCGAAGTGGTTGGCGCCCGAGATGCGACCGATGAAGAAATCGCCCACGGTCATGCTCATGGTGTCGGTGGTCATCACCACTAATCGGTCAGAATGTGATGTTTGATAGCGCTGCTAGCGCATTTTAAGTGCTGCGATACAATCACCTGCCGATGATAAAGCAAAGCCCAAACCTAAGTTTGGGCTTTTTTGTTGGGTTATTATTTGAATTCTGCTTTAACCTCATTTCGTGACGGTAAATTCACCTCAAACCGCTCTTTACCGCGCTTACTGCGATGAATTGACTTAATTCTTAGTTTTCACACTCCAGATCAATCTTCACTTGCGGTTAATGCTCGTGTTCAATCGGGGTATCGCTAAACATCATATCTAAACTGGCTTGAGTCTGTGGATGGTAGCCGCTGCGCGCCGCAAGGTAGATGGCTTTAGCCCAGTCATAGTGCTCGCTGCTCGCCAGTTTTTGGTACAAGGGCACAATCAGCCTGCGCCGGCCAATCTCGGTTAAATGTTGTTTCAGTGCTGGTAAGACACTGTAGTATCCGTTATCGAGGGCGAGGGCATACCAAGCAAAGGCGATTTCATTATTGTGGGTGCCAGTAAAATGAAAGGCCTTATCTAACTCGGCTAATTGTTGCTCAGTGAGATTTAGCCTTGGCATTTCATTAATAAAGCGTAGCCATTGATGCACAGTCCAGTCCTGAGTGTTTAGGGCGCTGGCGGCACGCTTGCCTTCTAACCATGCTTGGCGCTGGGCATCGATATCATCGAAGGCGTGTGAGTTGGGGGGCACTAAAAAGCTAGGTAAACCTTGTCCCTCAACCCAAGTATCCACTTCGGACTCGCTGACGATATTGGGATATTTTTGCAATAACTGCTGCGTGAGGTAATTGCGGAACTGCTCCGTGGTAATGCTTTGAAACGCAAAATGATCAAAGTAACTTTTGACAAAGTTATCGAAGCGTTCACGGCCGAACTTTTGCTCAAGGAAACGCAGGAATAATTGTCCTTTGACATAGGGCACGCCGCTAAAGGCATCGTCGGGATCGCGCTCACCTAAGTCAATATGCAGTACGGTGTCGCCTGCGGGTAACTCGGCTAATTCTGCCAGCAGCTCTGAGTAACTAATGGTTTGCTCCATCAATGCACGGTCGCGGCCATAGAGATCTTCCATAATCCGGTTTTCCACATAGGTGGTAAAACCTTCGTTGAGCCAGAGATCGCGCCAGGTGGCGTTAGTGACTAAATTGCCCGACCAAGAATGGGCCAGCTCGTGGGCAATTAAACTCACTAAGCTTTTATCTCCCGCGATGACTGTGGGAGTAATAAAGGATAATCGCGGATTTTCCATCCCGCCGAAGGGGAAGCTGGGCGGGAGGATCAACAGATCGTATCGACCCCAGCGGTAATCGCCGTAACGTTTGGCGGCGATGGCGATCATCTCCGGCGTATCGGCAAATTCTTTGCTGGCCTTGGCAAGCATTTCTGGCTCAGCCCAAATGCCTGAGGTGTCGTCTAAGGCGGCAAATTGCAGGTGTCCCGCAGCAATGGCAATCAAGTAGGCAGGAATCGCCTGCGGCATAGTGAATTGGGTTTGCGTTGCAGACATACTCTCTCGGTCGGCACTCATCACGACACTAATACCTTGCTTCGCTGTGACTGTGGCGCTGTAGGTTTGGCGCACTGCGGGTGTATCTTGCAGCGGGATCCAGCTCCTGGCATGGATGGCTTGGCTCTGGCTAAACATAAATGGCCATTGCTTACCTTGGGTTTGCTCTGGAGTTAACCACTGAATGCCTGATGGATTCTTGGATGTATGGTAATTAACTTTGATCTTAGCGACTCGCTCTTGAGGCAGATTGATGGTGAGCGCTGCGCCTTTGACCTTATCGGTCGCACCTAAACTAAAGGGCACGGATTGCCATTGGCCGTTTGCATTTAACATGCTGACACTGTTAATCGTCAGGTCACGGGTATCTAACACCAGCATCTTGCCTGCTTTATGCCAATCTAGCTCGAGAATGGCGTTGCCCGAAAGTTGTTGCTGCGCAAAATCCACATTTAATGCGAGTTCAATGTGGCGAATACTTACTTGTTGGTAATTGGCAAAGGTCAGTTCATCGGTGGCAGTATGCAATTGGCTGGAGGCGACGCTAGCAACATTACTATTAGGTAAGCTATTGGTTGCATTGGCATATTGTACTAATGGCAGCAGTAGCAACAGGGCACTGCTAATGAGGGTACGACGGGATAAAAACATATAACCACCCAGTGTTGTGATTCTTGTATGGTGTAAAACGCGATCGCCGCGGGCGACTGTATTCGTTGGGGCGTGAGTTTACTCGAACTCAGTAGGTTTGGGGCTATTTAGCTGACACTAAAATGTAATCAAACTTAATTTGGGATGAGGTTGACGTTGAGGAAAGGTTACTCTTTTACGAAAACGCACGCCAGAGTGTGCTATTTAACTCTTGCAGGGGGATGCAAAGCGACTTGGCTCATAGAGGTTATCGGGTATGTAAAAGTACATCCCAGCGATATAACTTTGTTATCATGACGCGTGTTCACAATGTCTTATAGCTACAACAGGACAACTATGGTACTGGATTTTTCACAGGGTAAGCTGATAGCAACAGAGTTTGAAGTACAGATCAGATTAAGCGTGGCCAATGTTGTGCTTCAAGCGAGTGCCGAAGATATTAGCCTTAGGCTTGACCCTCCAATGATCATCGCCAATGGTGGCGGCGTGCGTTGGAGCATGAAATTAGATAACGCGGAACAGCTCGATGCGTTACAAGCACTCCTCGGGATCGATTATTTGTAAGCACATTTGATTATTGCCAAATGTGCTTGACGTTTAACCTTAATTTTCAATTTGATTTAGAAAGGATTTATCAGTATGACGCTCGAACGTATTGTGATTGAACCCCAAGTTGAGGCGACCGCGGTTGTGGTCTGGCTTCATGGGTTAGGCGATTCTGGTGCTGGTTTTGCCCCCGTTGTACCTGCGCTAGGGTTGCCAGCGGATCACAGTATTCGCTTTATTTTTCCCCATGCACCTGAGCAGGCGGTCACCATCAATGGTGGTTATATTATGCGTGCTTGGTATGACATTAAAAGTATGGACTTGCATGATAGAGCGGATATGCAGGGCGTGATGGCATCAGAATTAAGCGTTCAGGCGCTGATTGATGAACAGATTGCCGCAGGTATTCCAAGTGAGCGCATTGTGCTGGCGGGATTTAGCCAAGGCGGAGTGATGAGTCTGTTTACCGGATTACGCTATCCTCAAAAACTTGCCGGTATTATGGCGTTATCCTGCTATTTGCCAACGGGTGATGTATTGCCAAGCCAACTAACTGTAGCCAATGCTGACACGCCGATTTTGCAGCAGCATGGCGAGCAGGATGATGTCGTTCCGTTATCAGCCGGATTGTTGGCAAAAGAGGCATTAATTGCCGGTGGATATCCGGTGCAATGGCAAACCTATCCGATGCCACATTCAGTTATTCCTGTGCAATTAAAAGCGATTAGTGCTTGGTTACAACAGCGTTTTGAAATGTAGTTAAATCTAAATGCTTATAAAATCATCATGCGGTAAACAATTTTTTGCCGCTTGATGTTTTTTATAAAGAACAATGCGGCTGTCTGCGAAACTTCTGTAAGCTACTTAAATTAAAGCATTAAAATTTACAATTATATTTTTAATTGTCATTAAATTCGAAAAGTGAAAATAAGTCGATTAGCTTATTTTTTATTTGAAACAAAACTGTATTAAAACTCGCCAAAAATCCCACATTAAAGTCACGTTTATTAATAAAAATGACACAATTCATCTTTATTCTTTGATATTATGCGTGACGCGAGAGTTGATGGTACTCGCACAATCTATCTATGATAAAATAATTAAAATCAAGGGGTTGATGTAATGACAAATAAGCTTATTAAAGGATTAATTGCCACTGCCGTGCTTGCTGCGTTAGCAGGTTGTAATAGTGATGATGACAAAGTTCCAACAACTTGCGCCGAAGCGGGTGCTGCCTGTAAAACATTTACGGTATTACATACAAACGATAACCATGGCCGTTTTTGGGAAAACAAAGATGGTGAATATGGTTTAGCTGCTCAGAAAACTTTGGTTGATCAAATTCGTGCTGAAGTCAGCAAGAAAGGTGGTCAAACATTGTTGCTTTCTGGTGGTGATATTAACACTGGTGTGCCTGAATCCGATTTACAAGATGCGATTCCTGACTTTACTGGTATGAACAAAATTGGTTACGACGCAATGGCGGTCGGTAACCATGAGTTTGATAATCCATTATCCATTGTGGACATGCAACGTAGTCTTGCTGAATTCCCTATGTTAGCGGCTAACATTTATAAGACTGATGGTACTCGCTATTTCGATGCCTATAAAATATTTGATGTTAATGGTGTCAAAATAGCTGTTATCGGTCTAACCACTGAAGACACTGCTAAGATCGGTAACCCTGAATATATTAGTGAATTAGAGTTCAGAGATCCAAAGACTGAAGTTGCCAAAGTCATCAAAGAAATCAAAGATGCTAAGTCGGCAGACATCATTTTTGCTGTGACGCATATGGGTCACTACGCAGATGGCCAAAATGGTAGCAATGCCCCTGGTGATGTGGCGTTAGCCCGTTCACTTAAGGAAGGCGAACTTCAAGTGGTGATTGGTGGTCATTCACAAAATCCCGTCTGTATGGAGCCAGGTAATAAGGCCTATGCAGCATTCAAACCGGGCGATGCCTGCGCACCAGATCAACAAAATGGCACTTGGATCATGCAAGCCCACGAATGGGGTAAGTATGTCGGTCGTGCTGACTTTGAATACTTTAATGGTGAACTTCACTTAGCCAGCTATAAATTAGTGCCAGTGAACTTAGTTAAAGAAGTCACTGATGAAGCGGGTAACAAGAAAAAAGTACTCGTTGGTGAAAAGATTGAGCCTGATACAGAGTTAAAAGAGCTGCTTTCTTACTATCAAGAGAAAGGTCAAGCTAAGTTAGACGAAGTGATTGCGACTACCGATGCGCTGCTTGATGGTGAACGTGCAAACGTACGTAACAAACAAACCAACTTAGGCCGTATGTTAGCCATGGCACAAAGTGCTAAAGTGTCTGCTGATTTTGGCGTGATGAACTCTGGTGGTGTGCGCGCTTCTATTAAAGCGGGTAACATTACTTACCGTGATGTACTCACCGTTCAACCTTTCGGCAACATGGTAACCTTAAACGAAATGACTGGTGCGGCGGCTGCTGATTATTTAGGGGCTGTGGGTAGTTTACAAATTGGTTCTGGTGGTTATGCGCAAATTACTGGCGTGAAGATGACCATTGATTGCGTGGCTAAAAAAGCAACAGTCCATGAAATCAATGGTAAAGAGTTCAGCGCTACAGCAAACTACAAATTCACTGTACCTAGCTTTAACGCTGCAGGTGGTGACGGTTATCCTAAACTGGCGAGCCCAATCCAGACAGGTTATGTAGACGCCGATTTACTTTATTCCTTCCTGAAAGAGAAACAATCCATTGTTGCAGCTGATTATAATCCAGTAGGTGACATTGTGTATGAAAACTCTGAAAGTGTAGAAGGTTGTAAGATTACTGCTAAGTAATCTACAGCGGTTAATAAAATGCCACTCAATTTGAGTGGCATTTTTATTTTGCTCGTTTATTTTTCCATCCGTTAGATACAGCCTAAAATCACCATAAAATAAAGCGATACATTTTGCTAACTATGTATATTAAATTGAGTAGATTGATATTTCGTAACGCGAGATGTTCAATTGATTCTATTTGTATCAGTTTATCAATAATCGCTTAAATTTGCTTAAAGACCTTTAACGCTATGTTTGGGTTGAATTTTGTACGTTTTAAACTCAAAATTTATTTGCTGTGTATGTATCAATTTGTTTTTTTGTTGTTATTTGTTGTTGTCGATATTCGTTTTGATTAACAGTATTGATACGTCAAGGGAACTTGAAAATTAACTAAAATAACAACAAGACGGGTTTATTCATTTAAGCCTCAAGGAGAGATATATGCATCATCTAACGTTAGCAGCTAGAGCTGTGCGCGCTAGTCTAATCACTATGGGTTCTGCTAGTGTTTTATTATCTGGAATAACGATTGCGGCAGAAGAAAATACCAAAGTTGAACGTATTGAAGTCACTGGATCACGTATTAAACAGGTGGATATGGAAACCGTTTCTCCTGTCACTGTGATTAATGCGGCTGATATTGCGATGACGGGTGAAAAAACCGTTGCTGATGTTTTGAATAACTCGGCAATCAATAGCTTTGGTTCATGGCGGGGCGTTTCTGGTTATGGGTCAGGTGCTAGCTCAACAAGTAATGTTAATCTTCGCGGACTAGGCTCGTCTGCTACGCTGGTGTTGCTCGATGGCCGCCGTATGCCTGGTACGAGCTCAAGCTCGGGCTCTGTTGCAGACACATCCTCAATTCCAATGGCGATAGTCGAGCGCATTGAAATCCTACGTGATGGCGCCTCTGCTGTTTATGGTTCAGATGCTGTTGCGGGTGTGATCAACATTATTACCAAAAAAGAATTTGATGGCTTGCAATTAGATTACAGTACAGAGCAGCCTAGTGTTGAAGGCGGTGATGCTAATCGTTTATCCATTGCAACAGGTTATAATACGGATAAAGGCAATATTACCTTAACCTATGAATACTATGATACCAAAGCCGTCATGGATCGTGATATTTGGAATATGGACGATCCGAGTTACGCAACCTACAGTGGTTTTAGTTCTGTGCCAAATGGTAAATATGGCACAGGTAATGGCAGTTGGTATAGCAATTCAGATATTTGTGACCAAACTGAAAATACCGTCGATACAACCGATGGAAATAATAAGGGCCGCTGTTTATATGATTCAGGTAGAGTGACTAAATTATTTGGTGATCAGACCCGTAATTCCTTTTTATCCAATTTTACCTATGAAATTACCGACGGTATTCAATTTCGCGGTCGTGCATCTGCCTCGTTAGCTGAAACTGAAACGCGTTACGCAGGGACACCTGTGTCAACAAATTATCCAGTAATGAGTGCTGATAATAAATTCAACCCCGTTGGGGAAGATATGACACTTTATATGCGCTCTGCCCAAATTGGCGAGCGTGATACCTTAACTGAGACCAATAATGTCGATATTCTCGGTGG
Source organism: Shewanella sp. LZH-2 (assembly GCF_016859145.1). Classification (NCBI taxonomy): domain Bacteria; kingdom Pseudomonadati; phylum Pseudomonadota; class Gammaproteobacteria; order Alteromonadales; family Shewanellaceae; genus Shewanella; species Shewanella sp. LZH-2. The sequence goes on along the minus strand of NZ_CP069350.1, from coordinate 2,636,928 downwards.
TTTTATTGGTACGCTGGATTTAGGCAATGGCATTGATTGGGAATTAAATGCACAGCATTCCCGCTCAACCACGAATTCATTTAATTACAATTTAATTAATGATGAGATAGTTCAGCAAGGAATAGATTCTGAACAGTACGATATTTTTAATACCACGGGCATGAGTTATGAGCAGTGGAACCAGCAGATGACTGAGCTGTATCGTAAGGCGGCTCATACGGGCGTGTATCAAGGTAAGTTTGAAAGCACTCAAATTGATGGACTGGCTTCAACGCTGCTTGTTGATAATGGCGATGTCTCTGTTGCTATGGTCGGTGGGCTTGAATATGAAATGATTAAGTTTAAGCAAACCAGTGATCCAGAGTCCGCTTCGGGCATTATCTCAGGTGGCTCGGGTGGCGATGATGTGGATGCAACCCGTGATCGAAGTGCAGCTTATTTAGAATTCCAAGTTGGCTTACCCGCGAATGTTGAGTTATCGGCCGCCGTTCGGTACGAGCGCTATGAACAGGAAGGATCGCTCACTGGTGCCCAAGGGCAAGTAGTTAATTCATCAACTTTTGATGCCGTAGTGCCTAAATTTGGTATTAGTTGGCGCCCCGTGGATAGCTTGTTACTGCGTGCCAGTTACGGTGACTCCTTCCGCGCACCCAATATGGGTGAAATGTTCTCTTCACAATCTTTAAGTTTTGAAAAAGCCGTCGATTCGCTTTGGTGTAATGAGCCAGGTAATGTGGATGCGGTTTATTGTGCGACCAGTAATCAACACAAAACTTGGTATGGTGGTAATCCCGACCTTGAGGCCGAGGAGGGTAACTCCTTGACGTTAGGTGGCGTATGGAATGCTACTGATAATTGGAATATCGAATTATCCTACTTTTCGATTGCCTACGAGAATAAAATTGAGTCGATAAGTGTGAACGACATACTGCGTGATGAAATTAAAAATGGTTCATCACCCTATGTTCACCGTGGTGCCGATGGCAAGATTGAATATATTGAAGCGGGTGTGCGCAACTTAGCGACGGTTGAAACGTCAGGTATTGATTTTGTCACAGCTTATAACCTAGAAACGGGGATCGGTGATTTCAACTTCAGACTCGATTTAACCCATGTTTTGGATTTTAAAAAGCAAGATAATGCCGAATCAGAAATGATTGATTATGCCGGGCTTACTGATTCGCCTGATTGGCGTGGTAATTTTGCAACCAGCTGGAAATATGACGATTTTTCTGCGGCCTGGACCGTAGTGTATATTGGTCGTCAATCGGCTGATTACTACAATCAGTTAGAAGAAACCGATGTTTACGTCGATTATTCAAACTACTTTAAACACAACATCCAGTTTGCCTATAACCATGCTTACAATGGTTCAATCACAGTTGGGGTGAATAATGTGTTTGATGCCGATGCACCAAACTTTTATACCTATGCTGATTACCGTGATGTAAACGTTGGACTGTATGATGTGTTGGGCCGTACTTACTATTTGAGAATTAACCAGAAGTTTTAAGTTATCCTTCTCCCTGGATAACTCAAACCTCCGCTTGCGGAGGTTTTTTTGCTTGTGGAATTTTGCTTGTGGAATATAGAGACGCTGCTTAATGACTCAGGCGCAGTTCATGACGATGCTCATGCTGGTAATGCTCAGCGCAGCAACTGCAACGTTGTTCGGTAGGATCTTGCATTAAACGTTCAGCTTCGATTTCAGTTTCGCAATCAGAACAAAGGCCATAAAGACCTAAGTCAAGTTGGCAGAATGCGGCATCGAGGCGGTTTAAACGGCAAAATAGCGGGTGATCGGCAAGATGGCTCTGTGCCAGTCGGTCGATGAGTTCCCCTAGGCTGAGGTTGGCACAATGCGTCCCAAGTATTTCAATAAACTGAGGGAGCGCGCCGATTTCCTTCCTTAGATTAGCTTCAAGCTCTGACAATTCTTGTCTGATATGGGTGGTGCTCACGTAAAATCGCCTGTTTTATCTGACTCTGGGCATTCAGTCTAATAGTTCCACTACCAACGACTATGATAAAGATCAAGTATCTGTACGATTTTTAGGGGTAACGTGGTGGTTAACATAAAAAACCACCACTTTTGTATGGGGTTACTGGCTAAGATGTTGTTGCGCTTGTTCTAGCACACGCACAATGTCTTCAGTAGTTTTATAGATCCTAAGTTCCCGAAATAGGGCATCTGCCTCGGGATATTGGCGATTGAGATAACTAAACCACTGCTTAATGCGCGCTGGATAATAATCACTCTTACGGCCACTAAGCTCCCTTTGGGTATAACTGAGCATTAATTGTAACGTGTCAGCCCAACTGTAGGGCGTGGCACCGGTTTTTATGGTGTCTGCAAGATTGGGGAGCGAGATCGCGCCACGGCCAATCATGATGCTGTCGCACCCCGTCACTTCCATACAACGTTTAGCGTCGTCACTATTCCAAATCTCACCGTTGGCAATTACCGGTATTGGCAAACGTTTGCGCACTTCAGTGATGTATTCCCAATAAGCGGGCGGTTTGTAACCATCAACCTTACTGCGGGCATGGATAGCAAGCTCAGTTGCGCCCGCTTCATAAACGGCCAGCGCATTTTCCATAAACAGGGATTTGTCTTCGTAGCCTAAACGGATCTTGGCTGTCACCGGATGCTCAGCGGGCACTGCTTGACGCATGGCGCGCACAATATCGTGAATCGTATTAGGGTATTGCAGCAACACCGCGCCGCCATTACTGCGATTGACCATCTTGGCAGGACAGCCAAAGTTTGCATCTACGCCGTGGGAGCCAAGCTCAATTGCGCGCATGGCATTTTCGGCCATGCAATGAGGTTCTTGGCCTAAAAGCTGTACGCGGACTGGAGTGCCCGATGGCGTATAGCCACCGCTCAGTAGCTCTGGACAGAGTTTAAGAAAGACCTTTTCAGGTAAGAGTTGGTCAACGACGCGCACAAATTCGGTGACAAGCAAATCGTAAGGGTTAATCGACGACAAAATATCTCGCATTAAGTCATCAACCACGCCTTCCATCGGAGCCAAAATTACCCGCACTGCTACAAACCCATATAGAGGAACAAAGGGCGTGCATTCTATCCTATTGGCTTGCTGTTACAAAGTGCGCAGAGAGGCTTGGCAACAATGACAACTATTTATGGCTATTTAATTGGCTAAATTCAGCTTTCTATCAGCATATTTTGATAATTTCTGTGATTTGGTGATATTTTTTGAAATGAAACTAAAGCGGTGCAGGTCTTTTGCAGTAAGCCAACGATAACCCTATTGTTGGTCACCATTAATCAATAAAAGGAAGCAAGAATATGAAATCAGTTAAGCAAACCGCGGTTGCAGTGGCATTAGGTACAGTGGTGGTTGGTTCAGCGTTTACTGTTAACGCGCAAACAAATTTATTTGGTTTTGAAACCATGGAATCAGGATATCAACTCGTTGGTTCTGAAGGTAAGTGCGGTGAGGGTAAATGCGGTGCAGATATGAAAAAAGCGGCTGCAGAAAAAGCTAAAGAAGGTAAATGCGGTGAAGCAAAATGTGGCGCAGATATGAAAAAAGCGGCGGCAGACAAAGCTCACGAAGGTAAGTGTGGTGAAGCAAAATGTGGCGCCGATATGAAAAAAGCAGCAGACAAAGCTCATGAAGGCAAATGTGGTGAGGGTAAATGCGGTGCTGATATGAAGAAAGCCGCTGAAAAAGTTGACGCTAAAACTGAAGCCGTAAAAAAGGAAGTCAAATAAGTTCAGTTGTACTTCGTGAGGTACTGCCCTAGCACATGGCCAGCCTATGCTGGCCTTTGTTAAGCAGCATCCAAATTAAAGGGGTTAAAGCAATGCAAGATCGTGGATTAGTTGGATTAGGGTTACGGCGTGAAATGCTCAGCGAGTTTTGCCAATCGCTGCCGAGTGCTATCGATTTTTTAGAGGTTGCCCCTGAAAACTGGATGACGCTAGGTGGAAAATACGGTAAACAATTTAGACAATTAACTGAACAACATACCTTTTTTTGCCATGGTCTGTCGCTCTCAATCGGTAGCCCTGAGCCGTTGGATCTTGAGTTTGTTCGCCGTATCAAAGCTTTTATGGACTTACATCAAATTGATGTCTATTCAGAGCATTTAAGTTACTGCTCAGGAGCTGGTCATTTATACGATCTGATGCCTATTCCTTTTACCGAGGCCGCCGTTAAGCATGTCGCTCGGCGAGTTAAGCAAGTCGAAGATATTTTAGAACGACCGCTTATTTTGGAAAATGTCTCCTTTTATGCGGCGCCCAGTGCGCAGATGACTGAGCTGGCGTTTTTGACGGCAGTGCTAGAAGAAGCCGACTGCAAACTCCTGCTAGATGTGAATAATATTTATGTTAACTCTATAAATCATCAATATGATGCGGCGGCATTTTTAAAGGCGATGCCAACTGAGCGGATTGCCTACTTGCATATCGCGGGACATTTTAAAGAATCAGAAGAATTATTGATTGATACCCACGGCAGCGATATCAACGCCCCTGTATGGGCGCTCCTAGATAGTTGCTACGCCATGCATGGCGTATTACCCACCTTGCTCGAGCGTGACTTTAATCTGCCGGCAACAGCGCATTTATTGGATGAAATTAATCAAATTCATACTTACCAAGCTCAGGCCAAAAAAAATCTAGCGAAGAGGATTGCCTAATGGATTTTAAGCAAATACAGCAATCCTTTATCGATTATATTCGTGATCCTAACAATTCCGTGCCGATCGGTGTACCCATTGAGCGGATGCAGGTTTACCGAGAGCTATTTTTTAATAACGTGATGGGTTTTGTTTCTAATGCTTTCCCCGTACTCAAAAGCTTATACACTGATGCGCAGTGGCAAACCTTAGTGCAGGCTTTTTTTAGTCGACATGATTGTAAATCACCGATTTTTATCGATATTGCTGGGGAGTTTTTACAGTTCCTGCAGTTTCAATATTCTCCAATAGACATTGATCCGCCCTTTATGTTGGAACTTGCGCACTATGAATGGCTTGAACTAAGAGTGGCAACTGCGCAGCAAGATAGCCGCCAAGTCCTGATTGGTAAAGAGGGAATTACGCATCAAAATCTATGTTTAGCCGCAACGGCAACCGTGGCGCAATACCAGTATCCTGTGCAGCAAATACGGCAAGATTATCGCCCAGAAGATCCTCTGCCGCAGCCAGTGTTTTTTTGCCTGTATCAGGATGAGGCAGGTGAGGTAGGCTTTTTGCAATTAACGCCTTTAAGCGCGCAAGTACTGGGTTATTTAACCGAAAAGGGACAGAGCACCTTTGATGAATTGATTCAATGGTTGGTGTCGACTTATCCGCAAATGCTAACAGAGACATTAACTCAAGGTTGTTTACAGTTACTCGAGCAACTAACAGCTAAAGGTATCGTACGCGGAACATAGAAAGACATGGTGCTTAAGTACGCAAAATAATTGTAATAACCATACAGAAAAAGGGTTTTTGTTGGTGTGGCAAACCGCTACAATGACGCCCGTTTTGTGATCTTAATCACTGTATGATTCCCGCGCACTTATCTACGCACACATTTGAGGAGCTGTAATGAGCAGTCAGCCATTTAAAGACCCATTTAACGTTATGTATTTTATTGGTTTTATTTTAGTCTTACTGTTGCCGACACTACCAGCAAGCCTGACTTGGTTAAAGCAATTAGGCTTAATTTAAGCAGGTTTTAATCTCAAATTGAGTATACTACTGGCCACTCTGAGAGTGGCTTTTGTTTTTGAGGTTCGAGGCATTTACACACTATGATTATTTACAAACTATGATTATTTACACGCTATGATATTGAAACGCGGTTTGTTTTTATTGATAGGCTGCCTTGCGCTGGGCCTTGGACTGCTAGGTATTATCGTGCCACTGTTACCGACGGTGCCGTTTATTTTACTCGCCGCTTTTTGCTTCGCCCGTTCAAGCACTCGCTTACATCAGTGGTTAATGACACATCCTTGGTTTGCCGATGCGCTCACCCAGTGGCAAGAGCACCGAGCCATGCGCCCAGGCCTTAAACGCAGGGCTATGCTACTCTCTGGCCTCAGTTTTAGTGTCAGTATTCTTGTTGTGCCAATCGTATGGGTAAAATTGTTGCTGTTAACCATGGCAATCGGGCTTCTCTGGTATCTGAAAACGATTCCTGAAATCGAATCCTAAGCACATTTGATCTAAGGCACAAATTGATAACCAATTCGTCACTTGAATACGCTGCTAGTTGCAACTCAAACCAAAGCGGCATAAGCTTTGTGCGAATTATTAAAGCTCGTCCACACTCGCTGTGGACGTTTTGTTTTTACTGCCAGCAATAAGCGTGGCGAAACGATTAAGTTAAATTAAATGGCTATGAATACAGAAACCTTATCCTTGATAAAGCAAAGCATTAAAACCATTCCTAATTATCCTAAGGAAGGGATTCTATTTCGCGATGTGACCAGTCTGCTGGAAAATGCTGCAGCCTATAAAGCGACTATTGATTTATTAGTTGAGCATTACCGCAACAAAGGCTTTACCAAGATTGTGGGTACCGAAGCCCGTGGTTTCTTATTTGGTGCACCTTTGGCGTTGGAATTAGGTATTGGTTTTGTGCCAGTTCGTAAGCCAGGTAAACTGCCACGCGCGACGATTAGCCAAAGCTACGAGCTGGAATATGGCCACGATAGCCTTGAAATCCATACCGATGCGATTACCGCTAACGACAAAGTGCTAGTGGTTGACGACTTGCTGGCCACGGGCGGTACTATCGAAGCCACGGTAAAACTTATCCGCCAACTCGGTGGTGAAGTGCAAGATGCCGCCTTTGTGATTTCGTTACCTGATTTAGGTGGTGAGGCTCGTTTAACTGCCTTAGGTCTTGAGTTGGTTAAACTTTGTGAGTTTGAAGGCGAATAATTCTTCAGCCAAAGGCGCCTAGGGATAGTTTAATGGCATGTCGTTAATTGACATGTTATCTTGCAACTATCTCGGGGCGCGATCCCCTTTTTTGTACCAACATTCTTGTCATGCACATTGGGGAGTTCCATGTCATATCAGGTGTTAGCCAGAAAATGGCGCCCTGCCACATTCGAACAGATGGTCGGCCAAAGTCATGTGTTGCACGCATTAACCAATGCGTTAACCCAGCAACGTTTACACCATGCGTATCTTTTTACGGGCACGCGCGGAGTGGGCAAGACCAGTTTGGCGCGTCTCTTTGCCAAAGGTCTTAACTGTGAGAAGGGCGTAACGGCTTCCCCCTGTGGTGTGTGTGGCAGCTGTGTCGAAATTGCCCAAGGCCGTTTTGTTGACTTAATTGAAGTCGATGCCGCCTCGCGTACCAAAGTCGATGACACTCGTGAACTCTTAGACAATGTGCAATATCGTCCGACCCGAGGCCGTTTTAAGGTTTATCTGATCGACGAAGTACACATGCTCTCACGCAGTAGTTTTAATGCGCTGCTAAAAACCCTCGAAGAACCGCCAGAGCATGTGAAGTTTTTGCTGGCGACCACCGATCCGCAAAAGCTGCCGGTGACTGTGTTATCCCGCTGCCTGCAATTTAATTTAAAGAGTTTAACTCAGCAGGAAATTGGCTCTCAGCTACAGCATATTTTAACCCAAGAGCAATTGCCCTTTGAGCACGAAGCCCTAACTCTGCTCGCCAAAGCGGCCAATGGCAGCATGCGTGATGCTTTAAGCTTGACCGATCAGGCCATTGCCTTCGGTGGCGGCACGGTAATGCTTAACCAAGTGCAATCTATGCTGGGCAGCATCGATGAGCAGCATGTGCTGCGCTTACTTAAAGCCTTAACCGATGCCGATATTAGCGTATTGATGCAAAGCTGCGCCCAGGTGCTCGCCTATGGCGCGGACGCCCAAGAAGTGCTGCGTAGTTTACTGGAATTACTGCATCAGATTACCCTGACACAATTTGCGCCAGCCGCCGCGCAGCAATCCCTTTATAGTGCTCAAATTCAGGCCTTTGCCGAGCAGTTAGCGCCGGAACAAGTGCAGCTGTATTACCAAATTTTACTGACTGGCCGTAAAGACTTACCCCATGCGCCGGATCCTAAATCGGGCCTCGAAATGGCGCTGCTGCGAGCGGTGGCATTTGTTCCCGAAAAGCCAGTAAAACGTTGGCAAGTCGAAGACCCAGCTAAGGTAAGTTTGCCTTCTCAGCAGCCAATGTCTGCTTCGCCCGCATCAAATATGCCCGCGGTAGAACAGACGGTTAATCAGGCTGTGGCTGAAAAAAAAACTTCGCTAACTTCCGCCGTTGATTCCCAAGCTTTGCCACAAGTTGCAGCAACGTCCGAGCTTGCTACGACTTCACTCGTCGAAGCATCGCAACAAACTTTATCCGATGAGGATGTTTTAGCTGTCGATGAGGATGAGGTTGATGAAGCGTTAGTGCTCAATGCTGCATTGATTGCCGAGCAGCAAGTGATTTTAAGTCAAGCCCAAAGTCAGGGCTTTGGCGCAAATGTGGATGTTGTATCGAATACTGAGACAGAAGTAAGTGCTGTTTCTATGCCTGCATCAAATGCTGATGCTGAACATCATCAAGCCGCGGTTGTTGATACCGCTAGTGTTAACTTTAAGTCTTACGCCAACCAGTTAACAGAACCTACAGTGGCATTATCTAATGAAAATGATGTCGAGGAAGAGACTCAAACGAGTGTTAACGAAAGTGTAGATAAGTTAACGCCTGATGCTTATTCAGCTGAGTCTTACGGGCAGTACGATTATGCCGCCGCGCCGCTGGATGCATATCAAGATGATTATGCGCAATTTATATCTGAGGAGCAGGGCGCATTCTCTGATATAGAAGATAATTCGTTTAATCGCGACAGTGCTCAGTCTATTGATCATAGCCATGTTATGCATGAGTCTGCTGTTCATGGACATACCGCTCAAACGTCTGCTACACCAACACAAAAGTCGCAGTCTATTGCCGAAAGCTCTGCTTCAACAAGCCCTCTGGCTTCAACAACTCCTCCGGCTTCAACTACAGTGTCCCTCGATGATGACGATATTTTATCGGCGGTATTAGCGGCGCGTGACTCTTTGTTATCCGATCTTGATGCGCTCAGCACCAAGGAAGGTGATGGAAAAAAGTCGGCAGCGGAAGTTAAGCTTAAAACCCCGAGCCAGAGTGCGCATACTGCTCCAGTCTCTCACGCGCCAACACATAAAACGCCTTCAGTTGATGCTTCTATCGAGCCGCAAGTTGTCATTAATGAGTCCGATAACGACTTTGAGCTGCCCTTTGACGACGATTTCGAGGCCGAGATCCATCTTGAGTCACTATCCAATGTCACGCCGACTCCGCAGTTTGATCCAAACGATCGCCCGCCATGGGAAGAGGCGCCTGTCGTGGCAATGGATGAGGCAAGCTCATTGGCTGCTAGCTCACACCTACAAAGTGGCGTGAGCGCGCCGCAAAAATCAGTTGGTGCGGCAGTACCTGGGCATGCTTCGGCTCAAACCTCGACAATCGATACCGAAGTGGAAGAGATTAAGACTGATCTGCAACGCACTGAAGCAAATACCGTGCTGCAACCGTCTCAGACACAGGAATTATCACAGACGCAGCAACGGACCCAACAGTCACCGCCAAGCGAGACGGTTTCATCGGCGTCATCCACCGCATTAGCACTGGCGCAATCGATTACCGGTCATCCGCTCGATTTGCATTGGTACAAGCTCATGGCGAGCCTCGATATTGGCGGCCGTGTGCGTCAGTTAGCGGTCAATTCGATTTGTCAGCAGCAGGCTAACCCTTTGCCATTACTGTTAAAACCCGATCAGAAACACTTGGCGGCGCAGGTGGCCATTGAGCAGCTCGAGCAAGCCTTAACCGCAGCTCTTGGGAACCCAAGGCAGGTTGAGGTGGTCATAGGAACCGATCCTACACGGGAGACGCCCTTAGAGATGCGTAAACGTTTTCACCAAGAGTTACTGCAACAGGCGCAGCAGTCGCTAATAATGGATGACAATGTGCAATGGCTGATTAACCGCTTTGGGGCTGAGCTTGAGAAGGATAGCTTGCTCTATCCGCCTGAACTGTTAAATCAGCGCAGCGGGCTTATTCCTGCGTTACCTGAGCCCGAGTAATATTTCCTCTATGTATATGCTGCGTGGAATGGCAGAGTTTGTTAAAAACGCGCTATCAAGATCATAAGTTTATCGATGGGATCGCGGCATTGATTGCCAATCCCATTTATTTCAGTAAGATTAGCCAGCTTAAAAGCTTGCGACTAACCCTAATAGAAGAGAAATGACTATGTTTGGAAAAGGCGGTATGGGCAATCTGATGAAACAAGCCCAGATGATGCAAGAAAAAATGGCAAAAATGCAGGAAGAAATTGCCCGCATGGAAATGGTCGGTGAGTCAGGTGCAGGTCTGGTTAAAGTGACCATGACAGGCGCACACACAGTGCGTAAAGTCGAAATCGACCCAAGCTTGATGGAAGACGACAAAGAAATGCTGGAAGATTTGATCGCAGCAGCCTGTAATGATGCAGCACGTCGCATCGAAGAGAATCAAAAAGCTAAAATGGCCGAAGTGACTGGCGGTATGCAATTACCACCAGGCATGAAAATGCCATTTTAATTGAGATAGACAATGAAATTTAGTCCACTGCTAGACGAGTTAATTCAGTCCCTACGTTGTTTACCAGGGGTTGGGCCTAAATCGGCGCAACGTATGGCGTTTCAATTACTTGAGCGTGACAGGAAAGCGGGGCTTAAATTAGCCTCAGCCCTGTCGAGTGCCATGAGTGATATCGGTCATTGTCAGTCTTGCCGAACCTACACTGAAGAAACGTTATGTCCGATTTGTGCTAGTCATAAGCGCGGCTCGTCTTCGACAATTTGTGTGGTCGAAACGCCAGCCGATGTGTTAGCCATTGAAGCAGGTGGACATTTTACGGGTCGCTATTTTGTTTTGCTGGGCCATTTATCTCCCCTCGATGGCGTGGGGCCTGAAGAGTTAGGCTTGGCGCTATTAGAGCGTCACTTAGCCTCTGGCGATGTTGCTGAGCTGATTTTAGCGACTAATCCTACGGTTGAAGGTGAGGCCACAGCCCACTTTATCGCCGATATGGCAAGGCGCCACAAGGTGCTGATCAGCCGCATTGCCCACGGCGTGCCCGTGGGTGGCGAACTGGAATATGTCGACAGCACCACCTTAGCGCTGTCCTTCAATGGGCGTATCCCGCTGTAGCCTGTGATGGCCTAAAGAGTAAACCCGCTGGCCCAGTGCTCGCGGGTTTTTATTTTATGGCTGTATTTGTTTAGCGAACACGCCCTAGCGTGTCTAGGTCTAATATTCCTTTCTTAATTCTGACATAGGGATATCGTAATTTCGGTTTGATACTGCCTTATTTTTCGCCATTTGATCTGTGATTTTATCTCCCCCCTTGAAAAGTGGATTTGCAGCCCCATTTTATAAAGCACTGAGCGTTTGCTTTAACCAAATTGCGTAACAAATAAGGAAAATTTCATGTCACAACAAGAAACTCATGGTTTTCAAACTGAAGTCAAACAGCTGTTGCATTTGATGATCCATTCTTTGTATTCCAACAAAGAAATTTTCTTGCGTGAACTGGTCTCTAACGCTGCGGATGCGGCCGATAAGCTGCGTTACCTTGCGTTAACCAACGACGCGTTATACGAAGGTGACGGTGAGCTACGTGTGCGTATCAGCGCAGACAAAGAAAAAGGCACGGTGACCATCGAAGACAACGGCGTGGGTATGACCCGCGATGGCGTGATTGAGCATTTAGGCACGATCGCCAAATCGGGCACCGCTGAATTCTTTAAAAACCTCTCTGGCGAAGCCTCAAAGGATTCGCAGCTAATCGGTCAATTCGGTGTGGGCTTCTATTCCGCCTTTATCGTAGCGAAAAAAGTCACCGTTCGTACCCGCGCGGCAGGTCATAAGGCCGACGAAGCCGTATTGTGGGAATCCGAAGGTGAGGGTAGCTTCACCGTTGAAACTATCACCAAGGCGAGCCGTGGTACTGAAATTACCCTGCACCTGCGTGATGAAGAGAAAGAGTTTGCCGATGAGTGGCGCCTACGTTCCATCATCACTAAATACTCAGACCATATTTCAATCCCAGTAGAAATGTGGCAGGAAGGCACCCCTGAGCGCGATGGCCCAGACGGTGAAAAAATTCCTGCAACCGAAGGCTATTGGAAGGTCATGAACAAGGCGACTGCGCTGTGGATGCGTAATAAGTCTGAGGTCACTGACGAAGAATACCAAGAATTTTATAAGCATATTTCCCACGACTACACAGACGCTCTGCTGTGGAGTCATAACCGCGTTGAAGGTAAACAGGAATACACTAACCTGTTGTATATCCCATCAAAAGCGCCATGGGATCTGTGGAACCGCGACCGTAAGCATGGCCTGAAACTCTTTGTTCAGCGCGTGTTTATTATGGATGACGCTGAGCAGTTTATGCCGTCTTACCTGCGTTTTGTGCAGGGTTTGATTGACTCAAACGATCTGCCGCTAAACGTGTCTCGCGAGATTTTGCAGGACAACCACATCACCAAAGCGATGCGCACCGGTATTACTAAGCGCGTGCTGGGTATGTTGGAAAAACTGGCAAAAGACGATGCGGATAAATACCAAAAATTCTGGGCCGAATTTGGTCAAGTGTTGAAGGAAGGTCCAGCGGAAGACTTTGCAAACCGTGAGCGTATTGCAGGCTTACTGCGTTTTGCGTCGACCCATACGGGTAGCGCGGCACCGACTGTGTCACTCGATGACTACATTAGCCGCATGAAGGAAGGCCAAACCAAGATTTATTACATCGTTGCCGATAGCCACGAAGCCGCTGCCAACAGCCCACACTTAGAACTGCTGCGTAAGAAAGGCATCGAAGTGTTGCTGATGTCAGAACGTATCGACGAGTGGTTAATCAACCACTTAACTGAGTACAAAGAAAAACAATTGCACTCAGTCACCCGTGGCGAGCTGGAATTAGGTGAGCTGGAAGATGCGGCCGAGAAGGAAGCGCAGGAGAAACTCGCTGAAGAGTCTGCACCACTGATTGAACGCATTAAAGCGGCATTAGGCGCTAGCGTGGCCGATGTGAAAGTCACTTCACGCTTAACCGATACCCCAGCCTGTGTGGTCACGGGTGAAGGTGAAATGTCGACGCAAATGATCAAACTGATGCAGGCTGCCGGCCAGCCAGTGCCAGAGGTCAAGCCGACGTTTGAGATCAACCCTGCGCACCCATTAGTGTCGCGCCTTAATGATCTTCAAGATGAAGCCGCCTTCGCCGATTGGTCGAATCTGTTATTGCAACAGGCGCAATTGTCGGAGAAGGGCAGCCTAGCAGACCCATCGGCCTTTATTAAGCTGATGAACCAAATGTTATTGGCAAGTCTGAAGTAACACATTCGGGGCACTTGGGTCGAGACACAAGTGCCCCGATTCACTTTTAGGCACCAAGAGTCGCATTACCCTAGGGCATTTCCCCGTAGAGGTGCCAGTTTGGGAGTAAGGAAAACCATGGACAATATCCTCGATCTAACGAAAGACAATATTCAGCAAGTGGTTGATGCTTCGATGCAGCAACTGGTGGTGATGGTGTTTTGGGCCCAGCCACAGCCGCAGAGTGTTGCCATGGTGCAAACACTCGAGCAACTTGCCACCCAGCATGCTGGCCGTTTTGTGCTGGCGAAAGTGAACTGTGAAACTGAGCTGGAAATCGCGAACTATTTCCGCATTCAAGCACTGCCGACCACCTTAGTGCTCGATAAGGGCCAACCAATCGATGGCTTTGCGGGCATGCAGGAGGCGGCGCAGGTGAGCGCTATGCTGGAGAAACACTTGCCTCCGTTATGGCAATTGCAGCTTGAGCAAGCCAAAGCCTTGTTAGCCTTGAGCCAAGTATCGGCGGAGGATTTAACCACTGCGGCCGTGTTGCTGAAAGACGCCTATAGCGCCTCAAATCATGCTGCTGAGGTGAGTTTGGTGCTCGCCGATGTGTATTTGATACAGGGTGAACTGGCTCAAGCGCAGACTTTACTCGAACAGATTGGCCTTGCCGATCAAGACAGTTATTACCAGAGCTTAAAGGCGAAATTAACCCTTGCCTTGGATGCGGCGGACACACCTGAAATTCGTGATTTACAGCAGAAGTTTGAGCATAATCCGCAGGATTTAGTGTTATTACTCGAACTTTGTAAAGCCTTGCATTCGGCTCACCGCGATGAAGAAGCACTTGCGCATTTATACGGTGTGTTATCTAAAGACTTGAATGCCGAAAATGGCAAAGTAAAACAAGTCTTTATGGAGATTTTAACAGCCCTTGGTCAAGGTAATAGTCTTGCTAACCAGTACCGTCGCAAGCTGTATACCTTGCTCTACTAAGGATAAAATTTGCCACAAAACGGCGATTTATTTGCGGTTTCTGAGGCTAAAGTCGAAGCTAAAAGCCTTCTCAATGGCGGTCAGATGTGCGAAGATCGCCGCCCTAAGAAGAATATCAATGCGAAAAAGAGGACTCTTGAGATGCGCATTATCCTATTGGGCGCCCCAGGTGCCGGTAAAGGTACCCAGGCCCAGTTCATTATGGAACAGTATGGTATCCCACAAATTTCTACTGGCGATATGTTACGTGCTGCTGTTAAAGCCGGTACTCCGCTGGGTTTAGAAGCGAAGAAAGTGATGGATGCAGGCCAACTGGTTTCTGATGATCTGATCATTGGACTGGTTAAAGAGCGTATCGCACAGGACGACTGTGCTAAAGGTTTCCTGTTAGACGGTTTCCCACGCACTATCCCGCAAGCGGATGCGATGGCGGCAAACGGTATCAGCATTGATCACGTGATTGAAATCGATGTGCCAGACGAAGAAATCGTTAAGCGTATGAGCGGCCGTCGCGTTCACCCAGGTTCTGGCCGTGTTTACCACGTGGTATTCAATCCACCTAAAGTGGAAGGCAAAGACGATGTGACTGGCGAAGACTTAGCGATTCGTCCTGATGACGAAGAAGCCACAGTGCGTAAGCGTTTAGGCATTTACCACGAACAAACTAAGCCATTGGTTGAATACTATGGCAAAGTGGCTGCGGCGGGTCACACTCAATACCATAAATTTGATGGTACTCAGTCGGTTGCTGCTGTGAGTGAACAGTTAGCCAGCGTGCTGAAATAAGCATCATTCGCTAAATTCGAGAACAAGTTCTCATATTAAGAAAAAGCCTGCGATTGCAGGCTTTTTTTATTGGCAACTGAATGTTAGCCTGCCGAGGTATTAGGCTGATAAAAGGTAACACATTGACTTCTCCCTCTCCTGCGTTTGGCGTGTTATTGGTCAATCTCGGCACGCCCGATGAACCCACTCCCAAAGCGGTTAAGCGATTCCTCAAACAGTTTTTAAGTGATCCTCGGGTCGTCGATTTGTCCCCTTGGCTGTGGCAGCCGATTTTGCAGGGGATAATCCTTAATACCCGACCCGCCAAGGTGGCCAAACTATATCAGAGTGTGTGGACAGAGCAGGGCTCGCCGCTGATGGTGATAAGTGAGCAGCAGGCACAAAAGTTAGCCACGGATCTGAGCGCGACCTTTAATCAAACTATTCCCGTTGAACTCGGCATGAGCTATGGCAATCCTTCGATTGATAGCGGCTTTGCCAAACTCAAAGCCCAAGGCGCCGAGCGTATCGTCGTACTGCCGTTATATCCGCAATATTCCTGCTCAACTGTCGCCAGCGTGTTCGATGCGGTGGCGCAGTATTTTGCTAAAGTGCGCGATATTCCTGAGCTGCGCTTTAGCAAACAGTATTTTGACCATGAAGCCTATATCGCGGCTTTAGCGCATTCGGTTAAGCGCCATTGGAAAACCCATGGCCAGGCCGACAAGTTGATTTTATCCTTCCACGGTATTCCGCTGCGGTATGCCACTGAAGGCGATCCCTATCCTGAGCAGTGTCGCACTACCGCCAAGTTACTGGCACAGGCTCTGGGATTAACCGATGGACAATGGCAGGTGTGTTTCCAATCCCGCTTCGGCAAAGAAGAGTGGTTAACCCCTTATGCCGATGAACTGCTGGCCGATTTACCACGCCAAGGCGTGAAAAGCGTCGATATAATTTGCCCAGCCTTTGCCACTGATTGCCTCGAAACCTTAGAGGAAATTTCGATTGGTGGTAAAGAGACTTTCCTGCATGCGGGTGGTGAGGCCTATCACTTTATTCCCTGTTTAAATGATGATGAGCTCCATATCGAGCTGCTCAGGCAATTGGTGCAAGAACAAGCTCAACCTTGGATACGCGCAGAGTGACGGTAAATTTCTCCCGTTGAAACCTAAACACGGCCTAGTTTCATGCTGATTTTATGGTAGAATCTGCGCCCTTTGTGGCTCGGGAGTGGATTTTTTATCTCTCTAGCCTAGACTCATTATTTTTAGGACACAATGAGCCAACGCTCGTTGTAATGCCCATTAGCATGGATGCCAGGAAAAGAGAGCCACTATGAAGTTTCCCGGTCAGCGCAAATCGAAACATTATTTTCCGGTCAAAACCCGCGACCCATTGCTTGAGCAATTAACGCAGCAACCTCAACCTTTTGCGACTTATATCAGCGGTATCGATCAAACCTTAGTGGATATCGAAGCCAAGGTAGAGGATGAGTTGCTCGGGCGTTATGGTTTACCCAAGGGCAATTCGACGCTTATCAATGATGAGCAAGCGCACGCCCTGTATACCGAGCTGAAACAAAACGGTTTGATCAGCGATGAGTTTGCGGGCGGCACTATTGGCAATACCGTGCACAATTATTCTATTTTGGCCGACGACCGCTCAGTGCTGTTTGGGGTGATGAGTCAAAATATCGAAGTCGGCAGTTACGCCTACCGTTATCTTTGCAACACCTCCTCTAAAGTAGACCTTAACTTCCTGCAACCCGTCGATGGCCCCATAGGTCGTTGTTTTACGCTGATTTCTGATTGCGGTGAGCGTACCTTCGCGATCAGTAAAGGGGCGATGGATAAGTTAACCCCAGAATACATTGATAAAGACGTAGTACAGGGCAGCTCTGCCTTGGTATTAACCGCCTATTTAATGCGTGCCAGCGGCGGCGACAGGATCACCGATGCGGCCATGTGCGCGATTGAATATGCCAAAGCAGCCGAAGTCCCTGTGGTATTGACCTTAGGCACACGCTTCTTAATCGAAGAAGATCCGGTTTGGTGGCAAAACTTTATCCAAGAGCATGTGACCATTTTGGCGATGAACGAAGATGAAGGCGAGGCGTTAACTGGGTTTCGCGATCCGCTGCTTGCCAGCGAAAGAGCCCTCGAGTGGTGCGATATGGTGTTAACCACCGCTGGCCCAATCGGGCTTTATACCGCAGGTTATACCGATGATGCCGAAAAGCGCGAGACCACTCATACGCTGCTGCCAGGTGCTATCCCTGAATTTAACCGTTATGAGTTCTCACGTCCTAAGCTCAAGAGTGACTGTGAAAATCCGATTAAAGTCTATGCCCATATTTCCCCTTACATGGGTGGACCGGAGAAAATAGGCAATACCAATGGTGCGGGTGATGGCGCGTTGTCGGCGTTATTGCACGACTTGGCGGCCAATACCTTCCATAAGACCAACGTGCCAGGCTCAAGTAAGCATAAGCGTGATGGCTTATGTTATTCATCCTTCTCACAAATTTGTAAGTACGCTAACCGCGTGGCCTATGAGGTATTAGCGCAGCACAGTCCGCGTTTGTCCCGTGGGTTACCCGAGCGTGAAGACAGCTTAGAAGAATCTTACTGGGAAAGATAAACCAGCATAGGTTTCAGTTAATAAGGGCAATAGCGGCAAACCGTTATTGCCCTTGTTGTTTTTAGGCGCAAATAAATGATAACGTTAGGCGGTTTACCGCTCCCAATAACAGCGAATATTTAAGGTGGAATTTTCGGTGAAAGCGCAGATCTTAAGAGAAATGAAGGTACTCAAGGCGATTGAGCCTGAGTTTGAAGTGCAGCGCCGCGTGGCGTTTATTAAAACCAAGCTCAAAGAGGCCCGCAGTAAGGCGTTGGTATTAGGGATCAGCGGTGGCGTGGATTCATCGACGGCGGGGCGTTTATGCCAGTTGGCCGTTGATAGCCTCAATAGTGAGCATCCCGAGGGTGGTTATCAGTTTATTGCAGTGCGTTTACCCTATCAAATTCAAAAAGATGAGCATGAAGCTCAGCAAGCGTGCCAATTTATTCAGCCATCAAAATTAGTCACAGTAAATGTGCACCAAGGTGTTGATGGCGTGCATCAAGCCACCTTAAGTGCGTTTGTTGAGGCGGGACTGAGTATGCCGGATGAGGCGAAAGTGGATTTTGTTAAGGGCAATGTTAAAGCGCGGATGCGCATGATTGCCCAGTATGAGTTAGCGGGATTAGTCGGCGGCTTAGTGGTGGGGACCGATCATAGCGCCGAAAACATTACCGGTTTTTATACCAAATGGGGCGATGGTGCCTGCGATCTCGCGCCTTTATTTGGCCTCAACAAACGCCAAGTGCGTCAGGTAGCGGCGTATTTGGGCGCACCAGAGTCCTTAGTTTATAAAGCACCAACCGCGGATTTAGAGGACAACAAACCGCTACTCGAAGATGAAGTCGCACTCGGGCTGACCTACGAGCAAATCGATGATTTCCTCGAAGGGAAAGCCGTAGATAAGGCCGTGGAAGAAAAGCTTATCAATATCTATAAGGCCACCCAACATAAGCGCCAGCCCATTCCAACCATCTACGACTGATTTTTATCACTAACCTTGGCATAGGCAATGCTATCTAAGTTTTCTTTTAAAGCACTCGGCCTATCCGGGTGCTTTTTTATGAAATTTTATCAAGCAGATACGTTTTGTATATGCGAGCGCGTAAGCGCAATCAGGGCATTAGAGTATTGGCGATAATCCAAGTAGGGCGTGAGTAGCACTTGTTTCTTCTGTACTGAGGAAGTTTGCATTATTTCAGTGACATCTTGCAGCTTACCCTGTGACGCATGCATCAGCGGTTGATAGGCAGTTTGTCGGTTTGATAGTGGTGTATTGAACAGCTCAGTACTCAATCCCAAAGGCTTCGCGGCAGCTTGCCCACACACAATGTGAATGCTGGCATGGGGCGATAGGGCACTTGCACCTATCAAGAGCATTTGGTGTTTTTTGAGTAATAAGTTGTCGCGATAGTGGCGCCAATCTTCACTGGGGGCGCAAATTTTGGCCATAATGGTGAAGATCTTACGCCAGTGGTTACCGTTTAAGGCGATGAGTTCTGCTATCGCGTTATCCTGCTCCCAATGCCAATATTCAGGCATGAGTGGGGGATTAGGGAGATAAAACGCATAGGACGCTGTGGCTGGACCAATATGCATATTAAGTAAAATTTGCGAATATCAAATAAAAGTGACGCGGATCTTAACCTAAGTAAACTTAATCGCGACAATTAAAATGCCATCAAAACAAATCTTAAATATGAATGTTGAGGTTTATTTTTATCTAACCGTATAATCTGCATGCGTATTTTATCGGAACCATGGGGCAGCAATGAAAGCCATTATCATAGGCTCAACTAAACATTTATTTTTCGCTGCCTTTTATGGCTGTTTAGGGATTGCTGTTGCCTTATTAGTGACTGGAATCTATTTTCTCAATGCTAAACCCGATCTGTCCCTCTGGCACACGACTGAGTTAAAACACGAATTCCACTACAACACTAAACTTGATAACTTTCGTGATTACATTGCCTTAGAAGATAAGCTCTTTGCCGAGGTTGATAACAAAGTACTCAAAAAAGTGTCGGCGGCAGATGCATCGCCAGTCAATCGTTATGTTAAAAATAGCCTTGCCGATCCCGCGAGATGGCCACAAAACTGGAATCGCAGTTTTGAATGGCCTAAAGCCAATGCGCCTTTTGGCGTATTGTTGCTCCATGGTATGTCAGATTCACCCTATGCCATGTCTAACGTGGCAGCACATTTTAAGGGCAAAGCCCATGTACTTGGATTAAGACTCCCTGGACATGGCACTATCCCTAGCGGTCTCACTAGCCTCTATTGGCAAGACTTAGCCGCCGCAGTGAATTTGGCAACGGCGCACATGAAACAAGAACTTAAAGGTAAGCCGTTATTCGTTATTGGTTTTTCAACGGGTGCTGCGATAGCGCTTAACCATGAACTTGAACTGATTAATCAAGATAAAGCGCCCGATTATGCCGGGATGATTTTTATGTCGCCAGCTATTGGGCTTGCTCCAATTGCGGCCGCGGCTCGCTGGCAAAGTTGGATAGGTCGCCTGCTCGACTTAGATAAGCTGCAATGGAATAGTATTCTGATGGAATACGATCCCTTCAAGTACATGTCTTTTGCCGTCAATGCCGGGGATGTCGTCTACCAATTGGCGTTACGTAACCAGAGTTTGTTAAGCGGATTAATGCCTTTGCAGCGTGAACAAATCCCATCGATTTTAAGCTTTCAATCTGTTGCCGATGCAACGGTATCTAGCGCAGCTGTTGTGAGTTTGTTGTATCAAACGCTACCGCAAAAGGGCCATGAATTAGTGCTATTTGATATGAATCGTACCGTTATCAACAGTAAGTTAATGACTAATGATCCACTACCCGCCTTGTTACCAACAGCTTCTGACAACATTCATTACCGTGGCACGCTGATTGAAAATATCAATAGCGAAACGACTCAGGTTCAAGCTCGGGAATTTGGATTTAGGCCACAGGATGAGTCGTTATCTCAGATTAAACACCTCCCGCTTTATTGGCCGGCGGGCGTGTATTCACTCTCCCATGTTGCGTTACCTTTTGCTGAAAATGATGGCCTATATGGCATGTCAAGCAATGAGAAGCTAACCCGCATACAAATAGGCGCAGCCGCTTCCCGTGGTGAGCGAGGCGTTTATAGTGTTCCAGCATCCGAAATGTTACGCCAAAAATGGAATCCGTTTTTCCCCTACATGTTGACGCGCATTGACCAATATTATGCACGTCATATGCCGAACAAAGCCCAATGAAAGGGCATAAAATTTTGAAAATAGAGTCATTCAGGCCAGAAACTAAGCAGTTAGTCAAACTCAGTTCACTAAGCACTTGCACAGAGGCGAGGCAATTGCTAAAGTCTGCGTCACTTAAGGTGAACCCCAGTTAATCGCACTTTGAGTAATAAGTGTTTAATGTTTAACTTAATAATCGATTAAACACTGACAATTTCGGTATGTAGCGCAGCCCGGTAGCGCACTGTCATGGGGTGTCAGGGGTCGGAGGTTCGAATCCTCTCATACCGACCAAATTCATAAACAATAAAGCCTGCAATCTTAATTAGTTGCGGGCTTTTTTGTGTCTGGAATTTGGTATTTTACTGCTTAGAGGTGGTGAAACGGGGGTGAAATGGGGGTGAAACGGATTTCAAAATAACAGTGGCAAAGTATGCTGGTTGCCTTAGTTTTATTTATGGCTAATTTTAATCTCAGCGTGTGGTACTTCGGTCCATTGCAGGCGATCCCGCACATTGATTTTGGTGGACTTGGCATCGGTGTGAGCCATCCGACCTTGAGGGTCAACACCCATATCCGAAAACAGTCTGGCAGATAGCGCGCTGGCTCATTTCTAAATGGTCGCACAGACCTAACTCATCCCTTAATGCCGAAAAGGCTCTGCTAAGGTAATTAGGATCAAGCTGATAGCGGTGGCCACACTTTGTTGATTTTGTTTGTCTGGTCGGCGATGAACCACATAAGGGCAAAGGAAACCGTCGCGACTCTTATCGATAATGGGGGATTACCATTAGCGAGACGGCCGCCCCATGGCCGCTCTTTGGCATCCATGCCATCGCGGCATACGTGAATCCATTCACATCAGACAGGACGGCTCTGCATCCATGGATGGACTTGAACAATATCCGTGTTTAACGGCCAGTTCGCCATCTGATAGGCAGGATGCCTGAATATCGTACAATGCAGGGACGCATGAGAACGACCATGGCTCTCGTTCATAAGCTTAGAAACCCTAGGTTTCTATTCACCGTGTCGATGATCAAATACCATGGCTCACCATAAGCCAATACCAGCAAAACAGTTCTAATTCCTAACACGTAATCTCCCACTCAGCTTTATTTTAATCCTGTCAGTTATTCAACGCATTTCTAGCTTTGAATATTTCTACTACTTAAAAATCATATTCTTACAAAATAGGGGAGTACGATAAGGGCGATGCCGATGGTGATAAGTAGCGCGAGATTGGTGACAAAATAAGGGTAAATCATCAGGGTGAGGCCGACGGTCAGAGGGATGGGGGCGGCTTGGCGCTTGCCGTAGGTGAAAAAGCCAAGGCCAAAGAGGCCAAAGACTAAACTCCATAACAATAATGCTGGATTATCAAACACCTTGAGCTCCTCTGTGATTAGCGCTTGGTAAGCGCAGGTCTTTTACTCAGTCATATTGGTCAAACGATGAGCTAGTGCTGCGCCGCTGAATTGAGTCTACTGCTAAAACTCCCTTGGCGTAATTAAGCTTTATTCATCTTATTCGTTGCGTGAATACGCTATTTTAGTGCGCTGTTTTATTTACATTTTTAATACATTGAGGATTCAGGTTATAGCTCATATAACTCTAAGGGTAAGTCGTCTGGATCGCTAAAGAAGGTGAACTTTTTGCCTGTGTATTCGTCGATGCGGACGGGTTCGACGGCGA
This sequence comes from Shewanella sp. LZH-2, assembly GCF_016859145.1. Lineage (NCBI taxonomy): Bacteria > Pseudomonadati > Pseudomonadota > Gammaproteobacteria > Alteromonadales > Shewanellaceae > Shewanella > Shewanella sp. LZH-2. The sequence goes on along the minus strand of NZ_CP069350.1, from coordinate 2,614,213 downwards.
TATCATGGGCCGTAAGATGCTCGATCGCCGTTTCAATCGATGCGACGCGAAAGGCGAGATGCCTAAGACCGCAGGCTTCGGGATAGCTAGGGCGCTTGGGAGGATTGTCGAAGGAAAACAACTCGATTTGGCTCATATCCGGCAGTTGTAAATCGAGTTTGTAGGACTGGCGCGCCTCACGATAATGCTCTGCAAGCACGCTAAGGCCAAGAATCGTCACATAAAAGTGTTTGGACTTTTGATAGTCACTGCAAATAATCGCCGCATGGTGAATGCCGAGTAACATGGCTTGCCTCTGTGCTGTTTAACTGATGTTTACGCTAGTGTGTTTTAAAAAAGCCAGAGTCACAACTAAGTGTGACTCTGGCGCTAACCTAAGATTTTTATCTTACTTTGCTATCTGGCTAATGGACGAGTTCAAATATCGCAGAGGAGAGAGGTGCTAGCTGCAATTTAACTTGTCCTTCACCTTGTTCGACAACCAACTGCGCCGTATGGTCTTCCAGTAAATCCTTAAGCTGATAGGTTGCATCGGTTAACTGCCATTGCGCAATCAGAGATTGGGGCAGTTTAAGTGAAAATAACTTGGCTTGGGTTTGACTAAAGTTACTGACAATAATCAGCTTTTGGCCTTTGTTAGCGGTGGTATTGGCCTCAAAGCGAACAAAGGCAAAGGTTGAGTCATCATAACCCGTTGCGCTGACATTATTTGTCTTATTGTTAGCCTTTGCTGCCGACATCGCGCTGCGGTTGGCAGCATCTAGCGAGTCATATTGCCCCAATAGTGCAGGCGTATTTTTCCCCGTACTGAGGTTCAATAATTTTTGGTAATAGGTGCGCAGCGCGACTTCTGCTGGAGTAGATTGGCCGCCATCAAATTTACCTTGATTCATCCAGCGCTGATGGGCGGGGACGCCCGCATAATCAAAAATACTGGTGCGCGAAGCATGGCCAAAGCCTAGGTTTTGCGTCGCCGCTTCTCCTACTTCTTGACCAAAATAAATCAAGGTGGGTGAGGTACTTAAGGTTGCTGACACCACCATGGCGGGCAGGGCGTAGCGGGGATCGACCGCATCTGTCGAGGAGTTACCAGTTAAGGCGCCTAAAAAGGCAGCATTAGCGATGCGCTGCTCGTCGTGGTTTTCTAAAAAATGCAGCATGTGTGGGGCGATATCTTGCACTTTGGCCTGATCTGCGGCGATCTGCGCGGTACTTTTTTGCCCTGCCATAATGGCTTTGAGGGTATCGTAAAGATCGACCTTGTCGTAGAGGTAGTCCATTTTGCCGAGCTGAATATAGTCGCGATACAGCGAAGGGTTATAGACCTCAGCTAAAATAAAGGCTTCGGGATGACTATGTTTTATATGACTATTTAAATAGCTCCAAAACTCGACGGGCACCATTTCGGCCATATCGTAACGAAATCCATCGACTCCCATCACTAACCAATACTGGGCAATTTGATTGAACTTGATCCAAGAGTTAGGTAATTCACGGGTTCGTTGCTGCCAAAAAGCATAGTGCTGCTCGGCGCCGAGTGTGGCATAGCGTGGCGGCAGTGGGGGAAAATCATGGCTGCCATCGGGGCGGACACCGTAATTGATTTTAACGGTTTCATACCAGTCGTTCATATCCGGCTTGGCGAGGCGTGAGCCGTTGCCCGTCCATTTGGCGGGGATTTCCTTAAATTGACCATCACTTAGGGGATGCGATTGGCCGCCTAACGGTTTGAGGCTCTCTGGTATATCGGGCACTTGAAAGCCAGAGGATTGCTTGTTATTAATCACATAGTAAAAGTTATTATGCTTTGCATATTCAAGGGTTTGATTATCGTCTTCACCAAAATCGCGCACGCCCTCGGGCTTAGTGATGGAGTGGTAATTACGCGCCACATGGTTGGGTACTATATCGATAATCACCTTTAAGCCTTGCTTGTGGGTGCGCTCGATAAGTGCCTGAAACTCCTGTAAGCGCTTTGCGGGATCAACCGCTAAATCGGGGTTTACGTTGTAATAATCTTTAACCGCATAGGGCGAACCAGCGCGGCCCTTAACCACATCGGGATCATCGTGACTTACGCCAATCGCACTGTAATCGCCAATTAAGGCGTGGTGGGGCACACCCGTATACCACACATGGGTAACGCCTAAGTCTTTGATACTTATGAGCGCTGCGTCATCAATATCATTAAATTTACCCACACCGTTTTCGCTAATCGTGCCCCAAGGTTTATTGGTGGTGTTTTTATTGCCATAGAGTCGGGTAAAAATTTGATAAACAACGGGTTTAAACTTATATGCTTGCTCGGCATTGTGATGGACAGGTTGGATATCACCTTCGTTGGTATTTGGATTTGCAGGCACAGTTTTAGCCGCCACTGCATTCAACGCCGTTACTTGAGTGTTGATTGCTGGTGCAGCCATGGCGTAAAAGGCGCTAATGCTGCTGAGGGCCAGTATGCTAAATCCCTGTTGCCAGCGATAAGCGCGACGTTTGCTGCTGTTAGATAATATAAAATTCAACCTAGGTTCCTTTACTGACTTGGCGGCCAAACTGTGGTTTGGCCGCGCTGTTAGCTAAGTTTGCTATTGAGTATGGGTTATTGATGATTGAGTTCAAGCAGCATAACGCCAGCATTGGGCAGAACAAGTGATTGATTCAGCTTGAACTTATCCTCCGAGAAGACAGAAATAGCAGAGCTCTTACCCGCCAATACCTTGTTAAATCGGCTTAAATCCAGGGTTTGCGCTTGGTCATTCTTGTTGTAAATCACCATCACTTTATCTGCATCGGCTTGGTAGCAGGCATTGCCCGCGAGGGCATGTTTTGCAGCACACCGAAATTGCACATAAATGCCGTTTTGCGGCACAAAGTGCAGTAAATCGCCCGTTTGCAGCGCGGCTGAATGCTTACGGTAATTGAGTAGGGTGCGCACAAACGCAAGTGCTTGCTGCTGTTTTGCATTTAGCCCTTTACCGCTAAAACCGTTGACTTTGCTATTGGTAAAGCCACCCGGAAAATCACTACGTACTACACCGTCGTGGCGATCTTTGGTCGGGCTGGTCATCAATACTTCGGTACCGTAAAACAGCTGTGGAATGCGTTTGGCCGTTAACACATAGGTGAGGGCCATTTGATACAGCGGCAGGTTTTCTTTAAGCAGACTATAAATCCGATTTGTGTCGTGGTTACCTTCAAAGAGGACTAACTGGCTTGGGTTCGCATATACCACATCGTTAGCTAACATCTCGTAAAGCTTGATAAAACCAGTATCCCAGCCTTCTGGCTCGTTCAGGCTTTCAACCAGCTTTTCATAGAGCGGAAAATCCATCAGGCTCGGTAAATCTGAGGTATAGCCATCGGCATTGATTTTGCCTTTTTGCCAATAGGAGACGGTAATGGGATTGGCGGTCCACTCTTCACCGACAATATTAAAATGTGGGTACTCTGCCATTAATGCCTTAGTCCATTGGGTTAAAAAGGCTTTATCGGCGTAGGAGTAGGTGTCTTCACGAATGCCCGAAAGCCCCGCGTATTCCACCCACCAAATGCTGTTTTGAATAAGATAAGTGGCAAGCTTCGGGTTGCGCTGATTGAGATCGGGCATCGAATCGACAAACCAACCGTCGACAAAATCCTGTTTATCCTGCGTGTCGGCGTAGGGATCTTGCACTGTGGTGCGTCTATGGCTGGTAAAACTCGGACTGGTAAAGCTCGGGCTGGTAGAACTGGCCGCAGGAGACGTTGTGGCGTTTTTTGCATCGGGATGCTGCGGGTAATTGAGCCAGTCACTGCTCGGTAAATCCTTTAGCCACCAATGATTTGAGCCAATATGGTTAAGCACTACGTCTTTAATCACCCCTAGGCCACGTTGTTTGGCCTCAGTGACTAACCTTTGGTAATCCTGATTACTGCCAAAACGCGGGTCGAGCCGATAAAGATTGGTTATGGCGTAACCATGGTAGGAGTATTGGGCTTGGTTATTTTCAAGCAGTGGGTTGATCCACAGCTGAGTGACGCCCAATTTGACTAAGTAATCTAAGTGCTGGCGAATACCTTCGATATCGCCGCCATGGCGACCATCGGAATTTTCTGGCGCCGCATGCTCAAGCATATCGGCTTGATTATCATTGCTTGGGTCGCCATTGGCGAATCGGTCAGGGGTGATCAGGTAAATCACATCTTTATTGCTAAAGCCTTGGCGCTCACTGCTGCCATCAGCCCGTGCAGCTAAAGTGTAGGGCAGTTGGAAGAGCTGCTTGTCGCCAGCGAGAATGCGGATGTCAAAGGTCTGCGGTTTGGCTTGGCGCAAATCTAAATTGATAAACAAATAATGGGGATTATCCGTCTGCTCAATCCCTTCAAACACCACATCTTGGCCAGCTATCTCAACCTTAAGCAGCGTTGCATCCGCGGGCAGTGCATCGCTGTGGAGCATCAGTTGCAACTTAGGATTATGCATGCCCGCCCACCAAGAGAGCGGCTCAAGATGCAAAGATGCTGTACTGCTGACGGGGCTATGGCTGGCCTGTGCTAGAGCATATAAGGGAGAAGAGGCGGTTAACACAAGGGCGAAGAGTAGACTGTGACGTATCATACTATGGGCCTTTTATCGGGTGAGGTTTTAAGAGTGACTTTTGAAATGAATGTCGGCGTGTCATCTCACTTTTGTTATACATAAAAAATGAAAAGCCTGCTTCAGTGTGAAGCAGGCTTTTTTTACTCTGTCTTACAGAGAGTAGGTTAAACCAAGGAAATATTGTCTACCGAAGTATTGAATCGTCCCGGTTTGATGTTCTTCACCAAAATAGGTTTTGCTTGGTTCATCAGTAAGGTTATTGATTTGGAATAGGAATTTAAGGCCGTTATCCAGCGCGTAAGAGGCCTGATAATCCACAACTGTTTCCGCATCGAAGAATGCCAATTGAGATTCAACAGCAACTTGTTCTGAAACATAGCCACTACGATATCTCATGCTGACTCGAGTATCGAAGCCATCCAGGGTGTAGAATAATGTGGTGTTTAACACATCTTCTGAAAGTCCTGGCAATGGAATGGTCAGGTTTGAACCACTTAAGTCGGTGGTAAATTCCACTTCACTATCGGAGTAAGAGTAGCTACCCGTGAAGCCTAAGCCATCCAATGGTGATGGTAGGAAATCAAACACTTGGGTATAGCCTAACTCGATACCACGGATATAGCCGCCTTTATCGTTGTTGATGGCTGTTTGATATTGACCTTCATTTTTTACAACTGGGAATTCAACACCATTATCGATAATGGTATCAGGTACGATAAATCCATTCGCTTCAAAATCAAACGGTTGAATAGTGAAGTTGTTGATGAAAGATTTAATATCTTTATAGAACAAGGCTACAACGACCGCACCTTCAGATTCTTCAAAGTAGTGCTCGTAGGACAAGTCATATTGATCCGCATAGAAAGGATCTAATAACGGACTGGTGTTACCCCACGCATTGTACTTTTTATATCCTGGTGTTGCTGAATCGTCGTACCAAGAACCCATACCAGACTTTAACTTATCGATAGGTGGACGTGACATTACAGATGCCGCAGCAAAACGCAGTTGATCGTTTTCTGTCAGGTGGAAGGTTAAGTTTAATGATGGCAGGTAATCAGTATAAGTTTTGCCGACCTTGTTACGGATATAATCTGTGCTGACAACACCCAGTTCATCGGTAATGGCCTCACCTAAACCATAACCTACTTGCTGTAAGCCGGTACTGCTTTGATCGGTATTAACAACACGAACACCTACGTTACCAGTTACCTTAATATCAGCGATATCAAAGTCCAAGTTAGCTTGCACGTAGCCTGCCAATACATCTTCATTGACCGCGCCGCTTTGGATCATGGTCCAGTTATTTGACCAGTTAGCTGTTGGAGTAAAGGGTGATTGACCCGTTGCGGCTAACTGCGCATTGACCAGCTCGACAGCTTTGTTAAAGTCAATAGCGAGGAAACTTGGGTAACCTGAGAGTTCTCCTCCAAAATCAACCACTTTTGCCATATCGCCGTTGAGGCTAAGCACCGGTTGGTTGCTTGGGTTTTTACCAAATTCAAAGCCGTAGCCTGCTTGTGAGCGTTGAGCGTTAAACTCACGCTCAGCATAGCGCACACCAAAATCAACAGAAGACACAACGCCCATGTCTAAGACATAGTTAAAGTCGAGTTTGTAGGCAACCAGATCGTTTTGCTGATTATAAGGCCACATTCCCACTTCTTTTAAGCCCAAAGAGGCAGTATTGGTATAGTCGTTGGCAAAACTAATATCGGCAGGACTTAAACCATTAAGTTGGTATGTTATCGATTCTGCTGAGCGTACTTCATTACCAATGTCATCATACAACACGGCGCGGGTGCCGCCGTTAACGAATTCACCATCGGCTTTTGAATAGCTCACATCAGCTGCAACTGTCAGTGCGCCGCCGTTGTTCCATTCAACATTAAAAGAGCCAGAGGTCAGCTCTGAGTATTTGGAGTCATTATCGTTGATCACGAAAACCGCAAAGTTATCCGTGCCGTCGGTAGAGACGGTACCACCTGTCATAGAACCATTTTCGACAACGGCATCACTGATGGTGCCATTTTTCAATGATTTAACGCGGAAACCACGGGCAAAGTTTTCTGAGGTAAATTTAGAGTGGAACAGATCACCTTTCAGGCTCAGATTATCGGTCGGTTGCCAATGGATAGCAGCCATATAACCATCACGGGTATCGTCGCCGCCTTTTTGTTGTAGTTCAAAACCTTCGCTAATTGCTTCCTTGATACCATCAGCGTTAACGTCTTTTTTATCATCATTAAAACGTAAACCAATGAACTGACTCGCAACGTAAGGCTGATACAGGTGGGCATAACCCACTGCAACCCCTAAGGTGTCTTCGAGGAATTTACCTTGATAAGCAAGGCTTAACCGATTGCCGTATTGCTCTGCATCAGAGATTTCATCAGCACGATCGTTAAAACTGCCACGGGTGTTGATATTGAATGATTGGTCTTTGTCACTTTTAAGTGGGTCGGCAGTTTTTAATTCAACTGTACCAGCAACACCGCCTTCGATCAGCGAGGCTTTTGGAGATTTATAAACAGCCGCTTGACTGATTAATTCGGATGGATATTGGTCAAACTCAATGGCACGTTTACCGCCAGTGGTGACTTGTTCATGACCATTTAGAGTAGCAAACACGAAATCGCCATCGAGACCACGGATGTTCAGACCACTGGCTTGACCGCCAGTACGAACGGCGGTGACGCCTGGTAAACGGGTTAACGCATCGGCGATAGATTGGTCGGGCAGAGCGCCGAGATCATCGGCAGAGATAGATTCAGCGACGGTATCGCCAAAACGTTTATCATTGAGCGATTTGATTACACTGGTTCTGAAGCCTTTAACTTGGATTACTTCAATTTCTGCATCTTTTTTAGCTTTTACATCTTTATCTGTTACCGCATCTGCTGCGTAGGAGTGCATACTGGCGCCTGCAGCAACGAGTGCTAAGGTCAGCAAGCTGGGTTTAAATCGCATCATTTCTATCTTCCCCTTGAAGTCGCTTTTAACCGCTTATGTAGAGCGTTTTATCGTTATTACCGCATTGTATTTACGGCATTTTTTGGTATTTCGGCGCTTAATTGACTGCATAAGTGCTGCGTTTATGACCAAAATGTTATGCAACGGTGAAGATACTACTCCCGGTAATCTTGACGTAACAATATTGTGCATACGTATTCAATAGGCTGAAGACAGGATCAAAGTCGGATTTTGTATAAAAAATGTATTAGCTAAATCATAAATCGATATGCGTAACTCTATGTTAATAAAAATTAAATTCTTACCCGATTGAAGCTTAGTATCTCTTGTCTCCTTTGCATACGTATGCAGGTGTATTGAACCTTATTTCCTTCTTCACGTATGCTCGCTGTCACAAATACAAGCCGTAGCGCCTTTACTCCGCAGTAACATTACTGTAACTGCCTGTTAGTGAGTTTTTGGGTTAGCTCGCTGAAGAATAAGGATAAAGGGGCATTATGAGTGAGTTAACCTGGTGGCGTGGCGCCGTAATTTATCAAGTCTATCCACGCAGCCTTTTAGATACCAATGGTGATGGCGTAGGCGATCTTCGCGGGATCATCACTAAGTTGGATTATATTGCCAGCCTGAATGTGGATGCCATTTGGATTTCACCCTTCTTCAAATCCCCCATGGCTGACTTTGGTTACGATATCAGTGATTATCGCGAGGTCGATCCCTTATTCGGTTCGATGCAGGATTTCGATGAGCTGATTGAAAAAGCCCATCAACGCGGTATTAAAGTCATTATCGACCAAGTGTTAAGCCATACCTCGGATCAACATGCGTGGTTTATCGAGAGTCGTGAGAACCGTACCAATCCTAAGGCCGATTGGTATGTGTGGGCGGATCCGAAGGAAGATGGTACCGCACCCAATAATTGGTTAGCGATCTTTGGTGGTTGCGCTTGGGAGTGGGAACCGCGCAGGCAACAATATTATCTGCACAACTTTTTGCGCAGCCAACCCGACATAAACTTCCACAATCCTGAAGTTCGTCAAGCCGTGTTAGATAATGTGGAGTTTTGGCTGAAGAAGGGTGTCGATGGTTTCCGCTTAGATGCCATTACCTTCTGTTATCACGATGAGCAGCTTCGAGATAATCCGGCAAAACCCAAGGATAAACGCCAAGGGCGGGGATTTAGTGAAGATAATCCCTATGCCTATCAGTACCATTATTACAATAACGATCGCCCACAAACGATTCAGTTTATTGAAGAATTACGCCAACTTATCAATCGTTATCCAGGCGCTGTGACCTTAGGTGAAGTTTCTGCTGAAGACTCACTCGCTGTAATGGCTGCCTATACCAAGGGCGAAGATCGGTTACACATGGCTTACAGTTTTGAGTTGCTGACCGATGACTACAGTGCCACTTATATTCGCCAAACGGTAGAAGCGCTGGAAGGCAGTATTGGCGATGGCTGGCCCTGCTGGGCAATCGGTAACCATGATGTGCAGCGGGTAGCGAGCCGTTGGGGGCGCGGTAAGCAAATACCCGATATGGTGAAAATGCTTAATGCGATGCTTTGTTCGCTGCGTGGCAGTGTCTGTAGTTATCAAGGGGAAGAGCTTGGCTTAACCGAAGCACCAATTGAATTCCACGAGTTACAAGACCCTTTCGGCAAAACCTTCTGGCCGATGTTTAAGGGGCGAGATGGTTGCCGTACTCCCATGCCATGGGAGCAACATGCAGATTTTGCAGGCTTTAGCCAAGTAACCCCTTGGTTACCTGTGACGAGCGAGCATCGAGCTCTGGCAGTTGATGTACAAGAAGCAGACCCCGCATCTATGTTACATGGTTATCGTCAGTTCCTTGCATGGCGCAAAGGTTATCCTATTTTGATTGAAGGGGAGATAGCCTTTCTCGATGCGCCAGAGCCGTTATTGGTGTTTGTGCGTAAACTTGGGGAACAGAAGCTATTGGTTTGCTTCAACCTATTAGACACTGAGACTCAGTTGTCGCTAGCAGGGCTTAAGTTACAGCAAGAATTAACTGGACATGGTTTAAAAACCGCACACTTGCAGGGTGATAACTTGATATTTTCAGCCTATGCCAGCTTCTATGCACTATTGGTCTAGTTGGTTGTATAAGTTAGCGGTCTTCCAGCTATGGCCTCAAACAAGCAGTGACAACTCGATTGTTACTGCTTGTTGTTTTACGTAAACGCCTAAGGGACATACCCTTTAGATAATAAAAACATGATTAGAGAGCACAACTATGGCGTCATCTATTAACACCAGCAGCCACACGACCAGCGTCAGCGGATCGGATAATGGCAACTACCGTTTTGCGCTAGTATCACTGACTTCACTGTTTTTTATGTGGGGATTTATCACTTGTTTAAACGATATTCTGATCCCCCACCTAAAAGCTGTTTTTTCACTCAATTACACCCAAGCGATGTTGATCCAGTTTTGTTTCTTTGGGGCTTATTTCTTGGTGTCTATTCCAGCTGGCCAACTTGTTAAACGACTTGGCTACCAAAAAGGGATTGTCACAGGCTTAGTGATTGCCAGTATCGGCTGTGGCTTGTTTTATCCTGCCGCATCCCTTGCAACCTACGGTTTATTTCTCGGCGCACTTTTTGTGCTTGCCTCAGGCATCACCATTTTACAGGTGGCGGCCAACCCCTATGTCAACGCCCTTGGTAGCGCAGAAACTGCATCGAGCCGTTTAAACCTGACACAAGCTTTTAACTCACTCGGCACCACAGTTGCGCCGTTTTTTGGGTCTATTTTGATTTTATCGGTGGCGGCAACGGCGTCTTCTGAATTAGCGCAAGCCAATGCCGAGGCTGAAGTCGTTAAACTGCCTTACTTGTTGCTCGCCGCAGCTCTTGCCGTACTTGCCATCATTTTTGCTAAGTTAGATTTGCCAGTGATCCGTGAACATACTGAAACAACTGGTGGGGTTCAAACCCATTTAGGTAAAACCAGCGCACTACAAAGCACGCATTTAGTGCTGGGCGCAGTGGGGATTTTTGTCTATGTGGGCGCAGAGGTTTCTATCGGTAGCTTCTTAGTCAACTTCCTTGGTGAATCACACATAGTCGGTATGCCAGAAGAACAAGCGGCCCATTACATCGCCTATTACTGGGGCGGCGCGATGGTCGGACGTTTTATCGGCTCGGCTGTGATGCAAAAAATCCCCGCAGGCACAGTGCTTGCCTTCAATGCCTTTATGGCGGCATTGTTAGTGTTGGTGGCCATGACAACCAGTGGCAGCATTGCCATGTGGGCGATTTTGGGCGTGGGATTATTTAACTCAATCATGTTTCCGACCATTTTCAGCTTAGCACTGCGAGATTTAGGTCCCCATACTTCTCAGGGCAGCGGTATCCTCTGTTTGGCCATTGTGGGCGGTGCGATTGTACCATTATTGCAGGGCGTGTTAGCCGATAACTTAGGCATCCAACTGGCATTTATTCTGCCTGTGGTGTGCTACGGTTTTATTCTATTCTATGGTGCTCGGGGCTCTAAAATGTAAGAGCATTTGAGTGTTTTATGAAAGCGATCCCTGTGGATCGCTTTTTTATTGGGCTTTTGCGGTGCTTAATAGCAACTGATCATCTGTTTACTTGCGTATTCGTGCCTGACCTCCTATGATCCCTCGGTTTTATTACTCACGGTGACCTGTAAATGTTGAATTCTCCGCTTTCTGCCAGCTCGAATGAATTAGTGATCAATATCTTAGCTATGGTGCTAAGCGAAGGAAAACCCTTAGACCGGGCTTATTCTCAGCATTTTTCAGGATTAAAGTTAGTACCCGCCGAGCAGGCGCGGATCGCGACTGTAACGGGCGATATTCTACGCCGCTTAAATCTTTACTGTTTCTTAGCCGACATCAAGCCGGAAGAAATGGCGCGTTTAGGCTCAAAGCTACTTAATGTATGGCACTTATTTCACGCGCTGGAACTGCCTAAAATGCAGTACTCACTGCCAGTGGATACTGATGATTTAGCCGCGCGTATTGAACAGGCTAAAACTAACCCCGTACTTTGGGACGGTTGCCCGGAATGGTTAGATACCATGGGACATGAGCAGTTGGGGGCTTCGTGGGAAAAAGAGCGCGCGGCCTTAAGCACGCCACCTAAACGTTTCCTGCGGGTTAATGGTTTAAAAGTCACCCGTGATGAATTAACGCAAAAATTAGCGGCCGAATTTGTCTCAACTCAAGCGGTCGAAAGCGTTGATTCTGCCCTTGAAGTGACATCGGATTCGGCACTGTTTCGTACCAATAGCTTTAAAGATGGCTTATTTGAGCAGCAAGATGCGGGCTCACAACGGGTAGCCGCAGCGCTCGATGCCAAACCGGGTATGCGAGTGATTGATGCCTGCGCCGGTGCTGGCGGAAAAACCTTGCATATTGCTGCACAAATGCAAGGTAAAGGGCGTTTGTTAGCGATGGATGTGGAGCAATGGAAACTCGACAATCTGAAAGAGCGCGCCCGTCGTAATGGTGCCCACAATATCGAAACACGGTTAATTGTCGGTTCTAAAACCATTAAACGCTTAAAACTTAGCGCCGATCGCGTCCTGCTCGATGTGCCCTGTTCTGGCCTTGGGGTATTAAAGCGTAATCCCGACGCCAAATGGCGTGATACCGCTGAACGTTTACCTGTGTTGATGGAACTGCAAAAGCATATTCTCAGTAGTTACAGTCGCATGGTGAAGGTCGGTGGCATTGTGGTGTACGCGACTTGCTCGATTTTCCCCTGCGAAAACCGCGGTCAAGTGGATGCCTTTTTAGCTGAAAATCCCAATTTCCGTTTACTCGAGGATGAAACGATCAGTCCAGCCGATACTGGTTTTGATGGTTTTTATCTCGCAAAGCTTGAACGCATTCAAGAATAAACCGCAGTATATTCGCCTAATTTCCTAGAGGGTTGACGCTTCGAGATTACATGAAGTGTGCCCTTGCTAGAGCATGCTCGCGAAATGCGCTGTGATGTATGGTTGTTCTTATGGGAGGTCGAGTGGTTTTAAAAGACTTTTAGTGTAGGGACTTGCAACCCAATTGCGGCAAAAATAACCCTTTAACGTCAATATTCCTTAGACTAAAGCAACCTTTGGTTACACATCGAAAGGTTGCTTTAGCTTGTTTATACTCCTAAAATTCACTTCTAATTTACAAAGGTTAATCACCTTAGTAATGTCGTTAACTTACACGCTAACTGACAAGGGTACTATGGACGAAGGAATGCAGGTTGTAGGTGCGGTTGGTAAGTTAAGTGTCCCGTTTAATCAAAACGTTAGCCTCGAGTGTTACAACGGTATTCTTTCAATGCTGCTCAATGGTGCGCCATTGGCAGAAATTCTCCATGCCTTAGTGTTAAAAATTGAAGATCAACGCCTTGGTACCCACGCCTCGGTCTTATTGCTCAGTGAGGACGGTAAAAGAGTGCTCATGGGGGCCGCACCCCATTTACCTGATAGTTATAATCAAGCTATCCATGGCGTCGAAATTGGCCCTGAGGCTGGTTCCTGTGGTACAGCGGCCTATACGGGGGAAAGGGTGATTGTTGAGGATATCGAACATCATCCTTATTGGGCCTTGTATAAATCCTATGCACTTGTTCATGGATTAAGAGCTTGTTGGTCTGAACCTATTAAAGATTCTCAAGGTAAGGTGCTTGGCACCTTTGCAATGTATTACAAAGTCATTAAATCCCCAACGGCTGCGGATTTAACCTTAATCGCTGAGGCAGCAAGATTAGCGAGTTTAGCGATAGAACGTAGTCGATCGCTGGAGTTTCAGCGTCTTGCAGTGAAAATATTTGATCGTTTACCCCTAGCACTGGTGATCACTAATGAAAAGCATTCGGTACTTTATGCCAACGATGCTTTTAAACTGATGGTTTGGCCACAGCCTGAGCCTATTTTAGATTTTAATCCTGAGCTGTTTTTCTCTCCCTCTGAGCCCCATGAAATTGCTTCCCTCTTTAACCATCTCTCTGAGGGGAAGATGTGGCAGGGTGAACTGGTCGGTCTGCGGAATAATGGTGAAACCTTTTACCTCGATTTAACCGTAACGGTTTTTCGTGAACCCCATAGTACAGATAATGGGTTTGCGTGGTTATTTTCTGACGTCAGTGAGCGTAAAAAAGCGGCTCAGTTAATCAAATATCAAGCGAATAATGATTCCCTGACGGGACTTGCTAACCGTAATGCCTTGTTTAGACAAATCCAAGAGCTTATTTGTGCCGATAGCCTAACGCCTGGCTTTAGCTTTATGTTGATGGATTTGGATAACTTTAAACAAGTAAACGATACCTACGGTCACGACAAAGGCGATGTCCTCTTAGTGCAGATGGTGGAACAGGTTAAAACTTGTTTGAACGAGCAGGCGGTGTTTGCACGCTTAGGTGGTGATGAGTTCGCCATCCTACTGCCAGGGGTTGTGACTCAAAGAGAACTGTCGCAACTCGCTGACAAGATCAATAAGCAGGTTTATCGACGTTATGAATTATCCCTCGATAAAGGCGTTTATAGCTCAGTGAGTATTGGTATTGCGCGATTCCCTGAAGATGCCCTCGATTTAGAGCAACTGTTAAACTGCGCTGACCAAGCGATGTATATCTCTAAGGCGAATGGCCGTAATAGATATCATTTTTTTACCGAACAAATGCAACAAAATGCAGAGCGTATTGCTAATTTACACACGCTACTTAAGCAAGCATTAGAGCAAAAAGCTTTCGAGTTGTACTTTCAACCGATAGTCGATGCGACAACGGGGCTCATTGTGCGTGCTGAGGTGCTACTGCGCTGGCAGCATGAAGGACAGTTTATTTCCCCCGATGAGTTTATCCCCATTGCTGAAAACAGTGGTTTAATTGTCAATATTGGCCGTTGTGTGCGCCAAGCTGTGATGCAAACCATTATTGAAATGCAAGCGCTCGGTTGGCCGATGAGTTTAGCGATTAACGTGTCGACCTTTGAATTTTGGTCTCATGAGTTGCAGGATGAGTTTTGTGATTCGTTCGCCGATATTATTGAAGGTTTAGGGATAGAGGATTTTCCCTATGAGTTGATCACCTTGGAGATCACCGAATCCCTGTTAATGAAAAAACATACTCATTTAATTCAAGTGCTTAATGAGTTACGTGGTCGAGGTATTAACATTTCCCTCGATGATTTTGGCACGGGTTATTCTTCGTTGTCTTATTTAGCGAATTTCCCTATTGATCAAATTAAGATCGACAAGAGCTTTATTGACAGGCTCTCGGAAGGTGAGCGACATCTTGCCTTGATTGAAGCGATAGTACGCTTAAGTCATGCACTTAATCTGCGAGTCACGGCGGAAGGGGTTGAAACTCAAGAACAGCTTAAGGTAATGATGGATAACCATATTCAAGAAATTCAGGGTTATCTATTTTATAAACCCATGCCCAAGGCTGCGTTTTTTGAATTACTGGCGAAACAAGAGGCCATGTCGCCGCGTTGATCATCATCGCTATGCATCATCTCAAACAATAAGAGCGCCATTGGCGCTCTTATTGTTTGATTAAGGTGGTTACTTTACCGCTAACTGACTGTTAATCACTAAACTTAAGTATTGGGTGAAATCATGCCCATGATTTTGCAGCATCTTAGGGAACATCGAAATGGGCGTCGAACCAGGGAAGGTATTGATTTCGTTCAGCAGGATTTCATTGTCCGCGGTTAAGAAAAAGTCGATACGGGACAGGTGACGTAACTTCATGCCTTTAAAGGCTTTAATCGCATAGGCTCGGATCTGATCGCTGATTTCAGTCGGTACATTTTGCGCGACGACATCGGTTCGCGCCTTACTGTTTTTCGCGTACTTTTCATCGAAGGTGTAGAAGGTATTGCTATCGCAGATGATTTCACCGGGTAGGGTGGCGATCACTTCACCTTGATATTCGTAAACTGCGACTTCAAGTTCACGGGCTTTAATGGTTTTTTCAACAATCACGTAGGGCGCATAACCAAAGGCATCTTTGAGTACTTGGCTCACTTTGCTAGCCTCATCCACCTTATAGCAACCGACCGATGAGCCTTGAGACGCAGCCTTGACGAAAATTGACCCCCAATTTTCAAGTGCAGCTTGAGTTTGAGCAATGGCTTCATCATCGTATTGATTTAAAAAGATATAAGGTGTGTTGGGAATGCCTAAGGCGCTGAACCACATTTTGGCGGTGATCTTATTAAAGCAGTTACTGCTCGCTTCGGATTCGCATCCAAAGTAGGGCAGTTGGATAAGATTAAAGTAAGACTGAATGTCGCCTGTCTCACCTGGGTAACCGTGAATACAAGGGATCACATAATCCACGGGCCAAGGGGCTTTGCTCTCGTCACGAAAGCGGATCTCACGGTTATTGGTCAGCTCGCAGTCATCGCCTGCGGCGGTTTGGTATTGGCCAAATTTATCCAGTACTACACGTAGTACATTGAACTGTTCTGATTTTGCTAACGAGGTTTCAAAATAATTAGCCGACAGTAGGGAAATATCGTGTTCCGCACTTCCACCGCCGCACAGCAAAAGTAAATTGATCTTTGACATTATGATTCCTCGATTGAGCAAAATGCTGTTGAGTTGCTTCGTGCAACTACGCCACTAACATGCAACTGGGCTAAAAAATAACGACACTGTATTAGCCGCTGCCATCTTAGATTTCTTCGCCCCTAAAGCGCAAGGACTCTGGCTAAGCTGTTTGATTGAGTGATGAATTTTAGCGCAGTTTGACAGCAATAAAAAAACGCGCTGTTAGCGCGTTTTAAGGACAACTTTCTAAGAAACGATATTAGAAGTTCGCGGTACGTGGTGCACGTGGGAATGGGATCACGTCACGGATGTTCGATACGCCAGTGACGTAAGACACTAAACGCTCAAAGCCTAGACCAAAACCTGCGTGTGGCACTGTGCCATAACGACGAAGATCGCGGTACCACCAGTAATCCTCTTTGTTCAGATCCATTTCCTCTAAACGCATATCCAGCACATCTAAACGCTCTTCACGTTGTGAACCACCGATGATTTCACCGATGCCAGGGGCTAACACGTCCATCGCGGCAACGGTTTTACCGTCTTCGTTAAGGCGCATGTAGAAGGCTTTGATATCTTTTGGATAGTTCTTCACAACCACTGGGGCTTTAAAGTGCTCTTCGGCCAGATAACGCTCGTGCTCAGAGGATAAGTCGATACCCCAAGACACTGGGAATTCGAACTCACGGCCACATTTTTGCAGAATATCTACTGCATCGGTGTAGTCCACTTGGGCGAAATCGCTCGAGACGAAGGATTGCAGACGCTCAATTACGGTTTTATCCACGTGTTGGGCGAAGAATTGTAAATCGTCCATACGCTCAGCTAATACCGCGTTGAAGGCGTATTTCAGCATGCCTTCAGCGAGACTGGCGATATCGCTTAAGGTGGCAAAGGCCACTTCTGGCTCAACCATCCAGAATTCCGCTAAGTGACGGCTAGTGTTTGAGTTTTCAGCACGGAAAGTCGGGCCAAAGGTATAAATTTTTGACAGGGCGCAGGCGTAGGTTTCGCCGTTTAATTGGCCCGATACGGTTAAGAAAGCCTCTTTACCGAAGAAATCTTTGTCGTAGTCTACTTTGCCATCACTGGTGCGTGGCAGGTTTTCCATATCCAGTGTGGATACACGGAACATTTCACCCGCGCCTTCACAGTCAGATGCGGTGATCAGCGGTGTAGATACCCACACGAAGCCATTTTCGTGGTAGAAACGGTGAATGGCTTGAGATAAACAGTTACGTACGCGAGCAACGGCACCAATGATGTTGGTACGTGGGCGTAAGTGCGCCAATTCGCGTAAATGCTCAATAGAATGACGTTTAGCCGCCATTGGATAAGTGTCTGGATCTTCAACCCAGCCAGTCACTTCAACTTGAGTCACTTGCAGCTCATAGGCTTGGCCCGCGCCTGGCGATTCAACAATCTCACCGGTTACGATCACCGAGCAGCCAGCGGTTAGCTTTAACACTTCGTTGTCGTAATTTTCTAAGCTATTTGGCACGACACCTTGAATAGGATTGAAGCAGGAGCCGTCATAGACTGCCAAAAAAGAGATGCCAGCTTTAGAGTCACGACGAGTTCTTACCCATCCACGTACGGTGACTGTAGAACCGACTGCGTGCTCACCTTTAAATACAGAAGCGACTGATGCAATACTCATTGTTGCTTAGTTCTCCAACGAAACGTTTTATATGAAAATTTTGGAGGTTTATATTACCTTGCTGGTGGCTTTTCTCAAGCTGAAAAAGGTATCCTGAGGTGAATATTACCGCTATTAAGCAATATATACCCAATCAACCACAATCCGACATCTTTAGATTGTTTGGTTATCGTGCGTTAAACGTTTGGAGGCGATATGAGAAAAGTTAAAATATTCCAGCTCATCCTCGCGACATTATCTATTTTGGGTTGGACATTGGCGGTGTACGCGCTGATGGTGTTTGGCGAGGCTCGCCCCGAACGAGAGGTCGGGTCCTACTTGAGTCGCGGTGAAACCTTCAGGCACTATTGGGACCCAAGCGAAACCGAATTACTGCAATATATCATCTGGGGCTGTGGTGCGATCAGTCTGATAAGTCTGGCGTTTAACTACTATGTTGCCCACCACAGTAAACTGGGTTATTGGTTTAATATTCCCTTGCTGCTGTTAACGTCGTTAGTGGCGGGCTTATATGTACATTTTGTGATTTAAATTATCCAAAAGAGCAATGCGACTTTACAGCATCTCCTCGGGCAGACTCACATGCCGACAGAGGTGATCGATGATCGCCGCTGTCGCTCCCCAGATAAAACGCTGTTGATACGGGATAAAGTGTACGCTGTAATAACGGCCTTTGCGTAAGAATGCGTTACGATGCCGATGGCTTGGTTCGATAAAAAAACTTAAAGGCACTGTAAAACAATCGGCAACCTCGCCTGGATCGAGCCTTAAGGTAAAATCTTGCTTGATGATCCCGACCACTGGGGTAATTTCAAACCCAGTAAAGGTATTGTGGGCAGGGAAAGTACCTATCACATCCACATTTTCTCGGCAAAGACCAATTTCCTCTTCGGCTTCTCGTAATGCCGCCATAATCGCACTTGGATCACTGGGTTCAATCTTTCCTCCCGGAAAACTGATTTGCCCTGGGTGCGCCCGAAGATGCATGGGTCTTTGGGTTAAAATCAGATTGAGCTCGCCTTGGATTTCCTGCAAGGGAATTAACACCGCCGCTTTTCGCAGTCCTTGGTGAGGGAGCGCCGCCGGATCTTGCTTAGCTAATGGGTGTAGATTGAATCTGAGTCTAAATTCCGCTTGTTCCATAGGTTTCCCACCATTCCTGTCGATTATTGAGGGCTATCTAACAAGGGTAAGATTCGACTGACTTTATCGAAGCTTTCTTGATATTCGGCATCGACATTGGAGTCGGCGACGATCCCTCCGCCAGCCCAACAATAGAGCTTGCCGCGCTCGGCAACAATAGTGCGGATGGTAATGCTCGTATCCATTTGCCCATCTTGGCTGATATAGCCTATTGAACCACAATACAGACTGCGGCGTGAGGGTTCCAGTTCTTCAATAATTTCCATGGCGCGAATTTTAGGGGCGCCAGTAATTGAACCGCCGGGAAAGGCTGCCCGCAGTAAGTCACTGGCGTGGTATTGTGGATCGAGTTTAGCGGTGACGGTACTCACTAAATGGTGCACAGCCGGAAAACTTTCTATGGCAAATAAGTGTGGTACTTGCACTGACCCGGGCGCCGCTACTTTGCCGATATCATTACGTAGCAAATCCACAATCATCACGTTTTCGGCGCGATCTTTAGGGGAATTGGCGAGTGTTTGTGCCACCTGTTTATCCCGCTCTGGATCGGCATGACGTGGCAAGGTGCCTTTAATCGGTTTGGTTTGAATATCATCCCCGCGCAGCTGAATAAAACGCTCAGGCGAAATCGATAAAATCGCGTTGGCCTCAAGCCGCATAAATGCAGAGAAGGGCGCCTGATTGGCACTGCGCAGTTTGCAGTAGGCGAGCCATTCATCGCCTTGATACTCAGCTTCAAATCGCTGAGTTAAATTAATTTGATAGCAATCACCGCTTTGTAGATATGCTTGTACTTGATTAAATTTTGAGGTGTACTGGGCTTTGGTGAGTTGCGCCGACCAAGGGCTTGTGAGACTAAACTCAGCCTGTTTTGTGGTGTTGGCTATTTTTGCTTCAATTATGTTCAATTGAGTATCGAGCGCTGCATCGCCTAAATAGTGCACCATAAACCAGCTTTGCTGCTGATAGTCAAAAATCAATGCCCAGTCGTAAAAGCCAATATTCATCTCGCCGAGGTGAATATCCTTAGCCGCTGTGCTGGGTAACTGTTCAATTCGGCGGCCTAAATCATAACTAAAACTGCCCATAGCGCCGCCACTAAAGGGCAAATTGCAGCTAAAGGATTGTGGATACCAATGGCGCAATAGTTGATTGACCAGCGTAAAGGGATCATCAGTTGCACTCATTTGGGTGGGTATGGTTAATTCGGGCAACTGAATTAGGATATCGGTCAGTTCACCATGGGTGATCAGGGTGGCAATAGGATTTGCGCAAATAATATCGAATTTAGCGTCCTGATGGGGCGCATTGGCGGAGTCGAGCACGATGGCCCAAGGCTCGGCTGCAAAGTGTTCGAAGATTGCTGCTGTGCTGAATGTCCAGTCAAGTTGGCGTACTGCCAGCGGTAATGCCGCCCTATTTGCCATCTATTAACCCTATCTAAAAATGTGATGTAGCCCAAAAAGATGGGAAAGAGTATCATATTGGCCCAGAAAGAATTACACAAAAAACAAGTAAGGCCCTAAAGGCTGCTGGAGCGCACCTACTATGTCATCTCACCATGAAACGTCTGAAAATGTAGTGATTAAACAAGCCGACTTCATTGAAAGTGTGGCGGATGCCCTGCAATACATCTCCTATTACCATCCCAAAGATTTTGTCGATGCCATGAGCGAAGCTTATGAGCGTGAGCAAAGTGCGGCGGCGAAGGATGCGATTGCCCAAATTTTGATTAACTCGCGTATGTCTGCCGAAGGCAAACGTCCATTGTGCCAAGACACGGGTATCGTGACCACCTTCGTTAAGATTGGTATGGGGGTTAAGTGGGACAAAACCGATATGACCGTGCAACAAATGGTCGATGAAGGTGTTCGTCGCGCTTATACCAACCCAGATAATCCACTGCGAGCATCGATTGTGGCCGATCCTGCCGGTAGCCGTAAAAACACTAAAGACAACACCCCATCTGTGGTGCATATCGATATGGTGCCTGGTAACCATGTTGAAGTCGCTATCGCCGCCAAAGGCGGCGGCAGTGAAAACAAAGCCAAGATGGTGATGTTAAACCCATCTGACGATATCGCCGCTTGGGTTGAAAAAACGCTGCCAACGATGGGCGCGGGCTGGTGTCCTCCAGGTATGCTCGGCATCGGTATTGGCGGCACCGCTGAAAAAGCGGCAGTGCTGGCCAAAGAAGCCTTGATGGAAAGCGTGGATATTCACGAATTAATGGCGCGCGGCGCACAAACTACCGAAGAAAAACTGCGTTTAGACATTTTCGAGCGTGCTAACAACTTAGGTATTGGTGCTCAAGGTCTTGGCGGGTTAACCACAGTGTTAGACGTGAAAATCAAATCTGCGCCGACTCATGCAGCATCAAAACCTGTGGTGATGATCCCGAACTGCGCGGCAACGCGCCACGTTCACTTCCATTTAGATGGAACTGGTCCTGCTGATCTTACTCCACCATCGCTGAGCGACTGGCCAGAAATCACCCGTGAAGTGGGCAGCGATGTGCGCCGTGTTAACTTAGACACTGTCACACAAGCGGATATCGAGCAGTGGAAGAGCGGTGAAACCATTCTGTTAAGCGGTAAAATGCTGACCGGACGTGACGCTGCCCATAAGCGTATCCAAAGCCTGATTGAAAGCGGCGAAGGTTTACCAGAAGGCGTCGACTTTACTGGTAAGTTTATCTACTACGTTGGCCCAGTTGACCCCGTCGGTAATGAAGTTGTAGGTCCTGCTGGCCCAACAACCGCGACCCGTATGGATAAGTTCACCGATCTGATGCTAGAAAAAACTGGCCTGATGGGCATGATTGGTAAGGCTGAGCGTGGTCCTGCGACCGTTGAATCTATCAAGAAACACAAAGCTGTTTACCTGATGGCCGTTGGCGGCGCGGCTTACTTAGTGTCAAAAGCCATTAAGAAATCCCGCGTGGTGGCTTTTGCCGATTTAGGTATGGAAGCGATTTACGAGTTCGACGTTGAAGATATGCCTGTGACTGTAGCGGTTGACTCAAACGGCGTGAATGCCCATGAAACGGGGCCAGCGATTTGGAAAGTCAATATCGCTAACGCTAAAGCTAAAGCCTAAGTAAATAGCCTAAACAAATAGCCTTCTTGCAAAAGTGTCGCTTTTTTAAGCGGGATTTGAGCAAGATAGCGAGGCGAGTGGTACTCAATCAGACTATTCTTGATTGACTGACAATTTGTCACAAAAAAATCCGCTCAAGTACGCCTTTTGGCTTGCTTGAGCGTTTTTGTTTCGTTAGTGTGGCAAACTTATCTTCATAGAGACGATTGATGTTCGTTTTGACCGTTCATTCGGTACAACTACCGAATGTGTTTAACAAAAGATGGATATAACAATGAAAATAGCTCCTCTCCTATTGGCGCTTGGCGCGGCAGGTTTGGCCTGCTCTGCCCATGCGGCCGATCCTAAGCCTTTTACTGTGCAACAGCTGGTTAAACTCAACAAATTGCATTCAGCCGTGGTATCTCACGACGGTACAAAACTGGTCTACGGCCTGAAAACCGTTAATGACAAGGGAGAGGCAAGCTCGGATTTATATCTTCTCGATCTGACGCAAGTAGATGCGAAACCGCTGCAGCTCACTTCTGCCGCCGGTACTGAGCACGATGTCAGCTTCGCAAACGATGACAAATCGATTTATTTCCTCGCCAGCCGCAGCGGGTCAAGCCAACTGTTCCAACTGCCATTAACCGGTGGTGAAGCGCAGCAAGTTTCTGATCTGCCATTGGATATTGATGGTTACAAACTCTCTAACGATGGCAAGCAAATCGTGCTTAGTATGCGCGTCTTTCCAGAGTGTAAAGACTTAGCGTGCTCAAAAGACAAATTTAAGGCCGAAGAAGAGCGTAAATCGACGGGCCGTGAATACAAGCAGTTGATGGTACGTCACTGGGATACTTGGGAAGACCATGCCCGTAATCACTTATTTGTTGGCGCCCTCAACGGTGAAAAGCTGACTAAAGTGGTGGATATCACTCAAGGCTTAGACACCGAAACGCCGCCTAAACCATTCTCAGGCATGGAAGAAGTGACTTTCACCCCAGATGGCCAATATGTGGTGTACAGCGCCAAAGCGCCAAGTAAAGATCAAGCTTGGACCACCAATTACGATTTGTGGCAGGTGAGTGTGAATGGTGGCAAAGCCACTAACTTAACCGCCGATAACATCGCTTGGGACGCCCAGCCAACATTCTCAAGCGATGGTCGTTATATGGCGTACCTCGCGATGACTAAACCTGGCTTCGAAGCTGATCGTTATCGCATTATGCTGCGTGATACCAGCACCGGACAGTCGAAGGAAGTCGCACCGCTGTGGGACAGAAGCCCAAGCTCGCTGATGTTTGCACCGGACAATCGTACTCTGTATGTGACGGCGCAGGACATTGGTCAAGTGTCAATTTTTAAAGTGAATACTCAATTTGGTGATGTGCAGTCTGTTTATAGCGACGGCAGCAATAGCCTGATTGCGATCGCCGATGATCAACTGATCTTCGACAGCAAAACCTTAGTTGAGCCGGGCGATCTGTATCGCATCAACACCGACGGCCAAGGCCTGAAACGTCTAACCGAAGTCAACAAAGACAAACTGGCCGAAATTAAATTCGGTGAGTTCCAACAATTTAGCTTTAAGGGTTGGAATAACGAAGATGTTTACGGCTACTGGATCAAACCTGCCAACTACCAAGAAGGCAAAAAGTATCCAATTGCATACCTCGTTCACGGCGGTCCACAAGGTTCATTTGGTAACGGTTTCAGTGGCCGTTGGAACGCCCAGTTATGGGCCGGTGCGGGGTACGGCGTTGTGATGGTGGATTTCCACGGTTCAACCGGTTACGGCCAAGCCTTTACCGATTCTATTAGCCAAGATTGGGGCGGTAAGCCATTAGAAGACTTACAAAAAGGTCTGGCTGCGGTGAGCCAACAACAAAAATGGCTCGATCCACAAAATGCCTGTGCCTTAGGTGGCTCTTACGGCGGCTACATGATGAACTGGATCCAAGGTAACTGGAACGATGGCTTTAAGTGCCTCGTTAACCACGCGGGTCTGTTCGATATGCGCTCCATGTACTATGTGACCGAAGAAGTCTGGTTCCCAGAGCATGAGTTTGGCGGCACTTATCAGGATAACAAAGCGTTATATGAGCAGTTCAACCCCGTTAACTATGTCGAAAACTGGAAAACCCCGATGCTGGTTATCCATGGCGAGAAGGATTTCCGTGTGCCTTATGGTCAAGGATTAGCAGCATTTAGCTTTATGCAGCGTAAGGGGATTCCATCTGAATTGCTGATTTTCCCTGATGAAAACCATTGGATCTTAAAGCCAGAAAACCTAGAACAATGGTACGCGAATGTGTTCCGTTGGATGGACAGCTGGACGAAAAAGTAACCGAGGATGATGGACTTAAATCCACTGTGTACTAAGTCCCATTAACTTGTTGCCAAAGCCAGAACCCTGTTCTGGCTTTTTAATAATCGGATTGTTTGTATCCAGCTAATCACACCCTTGAACGAATGGGGTTAAATACTGGCTACTGTTATCTATCAAGGAATGAAGATGCTGATCAGAGCGGCGAGTACAACAGATATTGAGGCAATAAGCGTATTAATCACGCAGCTTACACAAGTTTATATCGCTCCTACGTGCACAGATGATGGCGCTGAAACCTTAGTTAAAGCCATGTCGGTTGAGTCGGTGGCTCATTATTTTGCCTTAGGTTATCAATATCATGTTGCAATGAATGAGACTGGCGAACTTGTCGGTGTGGTGGGTATCAAGGATAACAGTCATCTTTATCATCTATTTGTGGCGGATATTGCCAAGGGGCAAGGCCTGTCGCGTCAGCTGTGGGAGCATGCTAAAGCTGAGTGTCTGGCCAAGGGGAATCTCGGCACGTTTACCGTGAACTCGGCGGTGAATGCGCTGCCTGTCTATCAGCGCTTTGGCTTTATTGCGCAAGGTGATATTCGTGAGCGCGGTGGGATCCGCGATATTCCAATGCAACTCGTGCTTTGAGCTATAACAACCTTTAACCATAAGACCAAAACATAAAATCAGAAGAAGAGAACCTATGGCGAATGTAAGTTTTTACCCAATCGGGACAGTCGGTGAAAAATGGGGCGATGCCGAAAAGGCCGCATGGTTTGCTAGTACGCAAATTAAGCGTTCTTACCAAGATAATGTTGTCGCGCCACTAAAAGCGATGGAGTCACAACTGGCCGAATTAGGGCTGAATGTGGTGCAATATGGCGCTTTATCGATTGATCCAGCGCGTTATCCCTTGTTTGTGGTTAAATCTGCTACGTTCGATCCGAACAAGAAAACCGTTTTAGTCACAGGGGGCGTACACGGCTACGAAACCAGTGGCGTGCATGGCGCCTTGGCTTTTTTGGCTAACAAGGCGGCTCACTATGCTGAGCGGGTAAACTTAGTGGTGGCAGTGTGTGTAAGCCCTTGGGGTTATGAGACTATTAATCGCTGGAACCCGAAAGCTATCGATCCAAACCGCTCGTTTTATGCTAATAGCCCAGCAGAAGAGTCGGCAGCACTGATGGCACTGGTGGCAAGCGTTCCACAAGGGTTTGATGTGCATGTGGATTTACATGAAACCACCGACTCGGATGAGGATGAATTTCGTCCAGCCTTGGCCGCGCGTGACGGCAAAGACTTTATCCCCGGGACGATTCCTGATGGTTTTTATGCTGTAGGCGATACCGAAAATCCGCAGGATGCGTTCCAAAAGGCGATTATCGATGGCGTTAGCAAAGTGACTCACATCGCGCCTGCGGATGACAAGGGCGAGATTATCGGCTCAACGGTAGTGCAACACGGGGTGATCAATTACCCATTGAAAGCGCTAGGTTTATGCAGCAGTGTGACGGGGTGTATTTATAACACCACCACGGAAGTGTATCCCGACAGCCCATCGGCCACGCCTGCTGAGTGCAATTTAGCTCAAGTTGCGGCGATTACCTGTGCCATCGACTATGTGTTAGCACTGAATTAATTGAGTTTGTTACTTATTTGATATCAAGCTAGCAAGTCAATCGTAACGTTGTGTACTGTGTCATCAATTGATTTTGCTTAAGTTAAAACGATAAAAGCCCTCAAACGAGGGCTTTTGCATTTAACAATTTTTTATTGCTTAGATTTTATATCTATTGAGCACTATTGCTCGGTAAAAGGGCGGCCATAGTAGCTGTCGAGTAGTAGCTGTTTTAGCTCGCTAATTAGCGGATAGCGAGGGTTGGCACCAGTACATTGGTCATCGAAGGCATCCTCGGCAAGCATATCTACTTTGGCGAGGAAGTCGGCTTCGTTAACTCCGGCTTCTTGGATTGACGCAGGAATGCCCAGCGTCTTCTTGAGCTGCTCGATTTTCTCCAGCAATTTTTCAACTTTTTGCGCATCTGAGTTGCCACCTAGGGCTAAATGATCGGCAATGGCCGCGTAACGACACAGGGCTTTTGGTCTGTCGTATTGGCTGAATGCAGCTTGCTTAGTCGGTAAGTCCGTCGCATTAAAGCGGATAACGTTACTGATCAGCAGCGCGTTCGCTAGCCCGTGGGCTAAGTGAAACTCGGCGCCCAGCTTGTGAGCCATAGAGTGGCAGATCCCAAGGAAGGCGTTGGCAAAGGCGATACCGGCTATGGTGGCGCCATTATGCACTTTTTCACGGGCAATGGGGGATGCGGCGCCAAGCTGATAAGCATCAGGCAAATATTTGCACAGCAGGTCAAGAGCTTGCAGGGCTTGACCATCGCTGTACTCGTTCGCCATCACGCTGACATAGGCTTCGAGCGCGTGGGTGATCGCATCGATTCCGCCGAAAGCGGTTAAGGATTTCGGCATATCCATCACCAGATTCGGGTCAACAATCGCCATATTAGGGGTGAGTTGATAGTCGGCAATGGGATATTTTTTGCCGGTTTGTTCATCGGTGACCACGGCAAAAGGTGTGACTTCAGAGCCAGTACCGGAAGTGGTCGGTATCGCCACCATAGTGGCTTTGACGCCCATTTTAGGGAATTTATAGATACGTTTACGGATATCCATAAAACGCAGTGCTAAATCGGCAAAGTCGACATCTGGATGCTCGTACATCACCCAAATAATCTTGGCTGCATCCATGGGCGAACCACCGCCTAAGGCAATAATCACATCGGGTTTAAAGCTATTGGCCACTTTGGCACCTTGGCGCACTGTGGCCAGTGTGGGGTCGGCTTCCACTTCGTAAAACACTTCGGTTTCAAGACCTTGGGCTTTTAAAATCTTTAAGGTTTCGTCGCAATAACCTTGGTTAAACAGGAATCTGTCGGTCACAATGAGGGCGCGCTTTTTATCACTCAATTCTTCAAGCGCAATAGGTAAGCTGCCGCGGCGGAAGTAGATAGACGAAGGAAGCTTGTGCCACAGCATGTTTTCAGCCCTCTTAGCGACGGTTTTTTTATTGATTAAATGGCTTGGGCCGACGTTTTCGGAAATCGAGTTCCCCCCCCAAGAGCCACAACCTAAGGTGAGTGAGGGGGCGAGTTTAAAGTTGTACAGGTCGCCAATTCCGCCTTGTGAGGCTGGAGTGTTGATTAGAATTCGCGCGGTTTTCATTCTAAAACCAAAGGTTTTCACCCGGTCGGTTTGGGTATCTTGGTCGGTATATAAGCCTGATGTGTGGCCAATCCCGCCTAAGGCGACCAAAGCTTCAGCCTTATCGACGGCGTCATTAAAATCGGCTGCGCGGTACATACCAAGTAAAGGAGAGAGTTTTTCGTGGGCAAAGGCTTCGGCCTCTGTAATATCGGTGACTTCACCAATCAAGACCTTAGTGGTGTGGGGGACATCAATGCCCGCCATTTGCGCTATGGTCGCGGCGCTTTGGCCGACGATATCGGCATTTAAGCCGCCATTTTTAAGAATGACTTGTTGCATCGCAGCGGTTTGCGCGGCATTTAAGAGATAACCACCATGGGTGGCAAAGCGCTCTTTAACTTGCTCGTAGATGCTATCGACCACAATCACCGCTTGCTCTGATGCACACACCACACCGTTATCGAAGGTTTTAGACATCAGAATCGAGCTAACCGCACGTTTTATATCGGCGGTTTCATCAATCACAATTGGGGTGTTACCTGCGCCTACGCCAATGGCAGGTTTGCCTGAAGAGTAGGCGGCTTTCACCATACCTGGGCCGCCCGTAGCGAGGATAAGATTCACTTTAGGATGGGTCATCAATTGATTCGAAAGCGCCACACTGGGCTCATCAATCCAGCCGATAATATCCTTGGGCGCGCCTGCAGCAATGGCGGCATCTAACACCAGTTTGGCCGCAGTGGTGGTCGAGACTTTTGCCCTTGGGTGAGGCGAGAAAATAATCGCATTACGGGTTTTAAGACTAATTAATGCTTTGAAAATGGCGGTGGAGGTGGGATTGGTGGTGGGGACAATCCCACAGATAATGCCTACGGGCTCGGCGATAGTGATGGTGCCGAAGGTGGGGTCCTCGGACAAAATTCCGCAGGTTTTTTCATCCTTGTACTTGTTATAAATGTACTCTGAGGCAAAGTGGTTTTTAATCACTTTGTCTTCAATCACCCCCATTCGGGTTTCGGCGGCGGCCATTTTCGCAAGCGATATACGCGCATCGGCAGCGGCGAGGGCGGCGGCGCGGAAAATCGCATCGACTTGGGCTTGACTAAAACTGGCATATTCGGCTTGCGCTTTGGCGACGCGCTCGACCATGAGATCCAGTTCTTGGGCGTTGGTTACTGTCATGATTAAGACTCCTAAAAAGATTTAGGGAATGCACGATTCGCTAACTCTTCTTTATGGTGAAAAATTACACCTAAAGCCTAAGCTAAAGTGTGATCTTACGGTCAATTTAGGGTTTTTATGTAATAAAAATACGTCAGTTGCGATCTTATGTGTCTTTTTTGTCTAAAATAAGCCGAGTACAGTAAACAGATATTACTCAAACTTGTGATTTAACCTCAAAAATCTCATTTTTCAGTCATCTGTGCTTAAGCTACTATACTTGCCCTTAAGTTTAGTTTGATGAAATTGGCGTGACACGCTCAATAAGGATAGTCACTTGGAGTTAACACTTTACGTTAAATTTTTTCTTGGCCTGGTTGCCATTATCAACCCTATTGGTTTGTTGCCAGTGTTTGTGAGCTTAACCAGCCACCAAACTGAAGCCGAGCGTAACCATACGGGTAAAGTGGCTAACTTTGCGGTGGTGGTGATCCTGTTGGTGACCATCGTCGCGGGACAACATATTTTGAATATGTTTAGCATTTCACTTTCGGCTTTCAGGATCGCTGGTGGCACGCTGATCGCGATTATTGCGATGTCGATGTTGCAGGGTAAATTGGGCGAAGTAAAACGTAACCAAGAGGAAGACCGCGAATCTTCGGCCATGGAGTCCGTGGCGGTTGTGCCGTTAGCCTTGCCGTTAATGGCTGGTCCAGGGGCGATTAGCTCGGTGATTGTGTTTGCCGCTGAGCATAATTCATTATCCAATTTTATTGCGATGTTTATTACCGTGATTATTTTTGGTTTGGTGAGTTTTGGCCTGTTTCGAATGGCATCTATTATCTATAAAATTCTTGGTAAAACAGGGATTAACGTGATTACCCGTCTTATGGGATTATTAATGCTCTCGATTGGTATCGAAGTCATTGCCGCTGGGATTAAAGGCTTATTCCCACAACTTTTTAGCTAAAAATCGGAATGCGGGAGGCCATTTCCTCCCGCTGTTGCGGTTGCAGTTTTCATTTGCTTTTATCACACGAAATTTTCTCCCTTGGCCTATTTATTGCCTTATCTCGAAAAGCCGTTGTAGCTCTATATAATTGCAACCGTTTGTTTTTATGATAATTAGTGTTTTCTAAATTAGCGTTATTCTATCGTTATCATTAACATCCTGTGCTATATAATAGGTTAACAATTTAGCCCTAAGTCGATTAAGGATATCCCTATGAAATGGCAATGGATTGGCAACCTCAGCTTAAAGCAAAAATTACTCATGGTTGTATTGCCCCCTTTATTTGCGTGTTTTTTATATGGCGCGCTATTTCTCATCGAAAAGTATGAATATCGTCAAGAGCTGAAAGTCGTCGTGCAGCTAAGCGAATTGGCGGTGACAAACAGTAACTTTGTCCATGAGTTGCAAAAAGAACGGGGCATGAGTGCCGGATTTATAGGCTCAGCGGGCAAGGCATTCGCAGGCAAAATACCCAGTCAAAGGCAATTGACAGATACTCAGCTCAAATATTTCCAATCTTTTATTGAAAACCACAATTTACCCGCAGTGTTTGCGCCGAAACTGCGCGATCTAAATACTCAACTCAGTAAATTAACTTCAATTCGCTCGCAGGTTGATAACCTGTCAATCAGTGTTGCCGATGAAGTAGCCTATTATACGGCGCTCAACCGAGAGCTACTTGCGATTGTTGATGAGACTGCTAAAACGGGTGCTAATCAAGAAATTGCCATCAAAGCGGCTGCATTTAGTGCCTTCCTACAAATGAAAGAACGGGCAGGGATTGAGAGGGCAGTATTAAGTTCGACGTTTGGACAAGCAGGGTTTAAGCCTAAGGTTTACGCAAAGTTTATTACCCTAGTTTCTGAGCAAAATAGCTATTTAGAGCGTTTTATTGCATTGGCAACACCTAATTTGGTTGATGCCATTAACCGCATTCAAAATTCTAATGAAGTCAAAGACGTTGAATCGCTAAGACAAATTGCATTTGACCAAGATAACCAGAAAATTCAACAACAAAATCCAGAAGACTGGTTTGCTAAATCTTCAGCTCGGATTGACAGCTTGCGGGATTTTGAGCAGCAAGTTTCAGCTGATCTTTTGAATATCACCCATGAACGCCTTGCATCGGCTAATCAACAAATGTTTTTTGTGTTGGCGACGTTAAGCTTGGTGCTGATCATTGTACTTTTGCTCAGTTTATCGGTGATCCGATATTTACATACGAGTGTTCATCATCTTTATTCCACGGTTACACAAGCACGAAAACACTACGACCTCAGCGTCCGCTTAAGTCACAGCAGCCAAGATGAGTTTGGCGAACTTGCCTTAGCTTTCAATGACATGATGAGTGATTTTGAAAACGTTATCTTACAAGTTCGCGCCAGTGCTAGCAAACTACAGCAGGCGGTTGAACAAATGGATGTTTGCACCCATGCTATGGAGCAAGATGTGATGGCTGGCCACAGTGAGGCTGAGCAAGTGGCATCGGCGATGACAGAAATGAGTGCAACCGTTGCCGAAATTGCGAGCAATGCAGTACAGGCATCAGAAGCATCAAATTCGGCTAACCAAGAGGCCAAAACCGGTAACCTTGAAGTTGGCAGAACCAGCAAAGCAATTAAAGCACTAGCGGATGATATTAATGGTGCTTCACAGGCCATCAATGAACTCGATAGAGAAATTCACGGTATTGTGGTGGTATTAGATGTAATTAACAGCATTGCAGAACAAACTAATCTGTTAGCACTTAACGCCGCAATTGAGGCCGCCAGAGCTGGTGAGATGGGTAGGGGTTTTGCCGTGGTAGCCGATGAGGTCAGAAGCTTAGCGCAGCGTTCGCAGACATCGACGTCTGACATCAAGAATATGACTGGCAGATTAAAGTCCAGCGCTAATTTAGCGGTAAAAGCCATGGATCGCGGATTAGCACAGGCCAATACCAGCGTCCAAGAAGCGGAGCAAGCAGGTATCGAACTTAAACGTATTGTTGAACAAGTCGATATCATTAACCGCATGAATGAACAAATTGCGACAGCCACCCATGAACAATCCGCAGTGTCTGAAGATGTAAATCGTAATGCGTTAAAGATCAGCGATATTTACTTAAACACTCAACGTATCTCCGATGAGCTAAGGGAATTGACTAAAGCATTGACCTATGACTCCGAACTCATGTCTAAAGAAGTCCATAAATTTACTGTAAAATAGTGCGTTGGTTAATTTTAGCGCCTTGAACGAGGGCGGTTTGTCTAGCAATTGTGCAACCGCCTGAAATCGATTCTTTTTTACTTGACCATACAAAGGCTTTTGCGTACAGTACCGCTCCGTTAACGATGAAAGCTTACACGTTAAGCATTATTCAATTCGATTAACCGTGTTCATTGACACGTAAAAGCTAATGATAACAATCTGGTGAGATGTCCGAGTGGCCGAAGGAGCACGCCTGGAAAGTGTGTATACGGAAACGTATCGAGGGTTCGACTCCCTCTCTCACCGCCAAATTCAAGTTTAAAGACGTCCTAGGGCGTCTTTTTTCTTATCTGTTTTTCATGAAATTCAATAACTTACAATCCTATATTGTTTAATGACATCCTACTGCATCCGAAATCTTTAGTAATGCCAAAAGTAATGCCAAGGAAATTGGGCAAATTTTGGCATTACTTTTGACTTCAAAAAATACCCATTTTTCATGCCGTTTTTTTACTTGATTTTCTCGATTTTATGGCCCAGATTTAACTTGGCAATATCCTGATTTATCTGAATTTATTCAGTGATAAGTAATGCTTGATTTTAGAGTGCGAAATAATGCCAAAATCAAGCATTACTTTGGGGCTTAATTTGAGGGGGTAGAACGGTATGGGAAGGAGTACAAATAAGCTGACTGCAAAAGCGGTGCTCAATGCTAAAGCGGAAGCAAAGCCCTATAGATTGTCAGATGGTGGCAATCTCTATCTCTATGTGCGCACTGCAGGGAAAACGTGGGAATTTAGATACATACGTCCCTCCACCAGCAAACCCACCTATTTTGGTTTAGGCTCATATCCTGACGTATCCTTAGCTGAGGCGCGAGATAAAGCGCTAGAAGCGCGAAAAAACTTGGCCGAAGGCATCGACCCTCAATTACTTAAAGTTGAAAACAAATTAAAAGCAGCAACAGAGAACGCTCAAACTCTCAAGCATATTGCGCAAATGTGGATGGACTCAAAGCAGGGCAGTATTAAAGCTAAAACCATCGAAGGTAATTGGCGCAAGCTTGAGCTGTATGCCTTCCCTAAGCTGGGAAGTATTGCGATTAGTAGACTCACGGCTCCTATAGCCATTGCCGCGCTCAAGCCCCTTGAACAGAAAGGGCATCTTGAAACGGTTAAACGTACCGCTCAGTTACTGAATGAAATCATGAACTATTCGGTTAACTCTGGTTACATTCATGCCAATCCGTTGTCAGGTATTCGAGAAGTTTTTAGAAAAAGCAAAGTGGAGCATCTGAAGGCATTAAAACCAGCAGAGCTAGCTGAATTACTGCAGACCGTCGCAAACGCCAATTTATTGTTAACGACCCGGTGTTTGATTGAATGGCAATTGCACACAATGACCAGGCCAAATGAAGCGGCCGGAGCCCGTTGGGAAGAAATCGATTTTGATGCCAAACTTTGGACTATTCCTGAATCACGCATGAAAATGAATCGTGAGCATATTATCCCGCTTACAGAGCATACCCTCGCGATACTCGAAACTGTTAAGCCGATTAGTGAACACAGCCAATTCGTTTTCCCGTCATCTAAAGATCCTCAAAAGCACACAGATCCTGAAACCATTAACAAAGCATTAGGGCGCATGGGATTAAAGGGAAGAACAACGGGTCATGGTTTACGCTCGCTGGCAAGCACTACCTTAAACGAGCAAGGCTTTGATGGTGATGTTAT
Source organism: Shewanella sp. LZH-2 (assembly GCF_016859145.1). NCBI lineage: Bacteria > Pseudomonadati > Pseudomonadota > Gammaproteobacteria > Alteromonadales > Shewanellaceae > Shewanella > Shewanella sp. LZH-2. The sequence continues at coordinate 2,580,592 of NZ_CP069350.1, read as the reverse complement.
TGAGGCAGCGTTAGCCCATGTTGATAAAAACCAAATCCGCAGTGCCTATAATCGCACGACCTACCTAGAGCGACGGACCAAGTTAATGGAGTGGTGGAGCAACCATATTGCCACTGCGGCTGTCGGGTCTTTGTCAGTAACAGCGGGTTCAAGAAAATTAGGGGCATGACCTATTAAGGCCGAATAGATATTACCTCCCTGAGTCAAAAGGTTAGAGGACGCGATACACGAATCTAACATGTTAAGTCCGACTCAGGGTTGTTACTCTTACTTCATGACTAACCTAAAGCCAAACCAATGACTATCGAGCAGAGCCAGTATTTGCACCAACTAAGCGCTTTAGCTGCAAGCCATCCGAAGGTGGCGGTATTATGGCTGTATGGTTCGCAGGCGAAAGGAAATGCTAGCGAGCATAGTGATTGGGATTTAGCCGTCGCATTCGATCCCGTAAAGGCGGAGAGTGTGCTTGATACTCGTATTAGAGCTGAATTGCTTGCTATGGATTGGCAAAGGGCATTGGGGCTAGCCGAAGGGAAGCTTTCCGTCGTCGATATCAATCTAGCACCAATCCCTCTGGCCTTTGGTATCATTAATGCTAACAAACTTATCTTTAGTCGAGATGAAGGCCGAAGAATGCAAGAAGAGTCTCGCATAATGTCGCAAATGGAACTCGATTATTCAGCCCCAAGCCACTTTATTATTTTGGATAATGCCTATATCACGTCATTGAGTTTAAGCCTTAGCCAGTACCAAGACGAGTTTGGAGAATTACGTCAATTACTCAGTCAGCGTTCCTTATCTAATCTCGAATATCGAGCAGCAGAGCGAATATTACAGATCTCTATTGAAGCTTGCATTGGCATTGCGAAACATTGGGCTAAAGCACTGGCTGGATATAGTCCGCAGGATGCTTATCAAGCATTTGAGATCCTGTGTCAACGAGGTGCACAACCAGCCGATGAATTAAATGACTGGCGTAAAGTGATAGGCCTGCGTAATGCACTGGTACATGATTATCTGAATATTGACCATGAGATAATCCGCAGTGTGATCTTTCAAGGTTATAGCGATAGATTATTTGTCTTTGCAGAGCGGGGATTGGAATGGTTATCTTTGAAGAATAACTAAAGTCTGATTGGGTTGCACTGGCTCACCTAAAGATTGAATTGATGAGTCTACTAGAGTCAACCTGTTCATTCTAAGAAAACAGCTAATTGCCAAATGTTGCCTTAGATAAAGAAAAGAATTCAGTGATGCATATCGAGGTGGTTCAATAGATCTTGCTAGCTGTTTTTGATTTGTATCCTGTAGTGATCCATTTCAGTTCATGATTTGCATTTAATACTGCCTTGAATTGTCTGACATTTATCAATGGTTGTCGGCGGTTGAGATCTCGAACAGTGGCTCACATTTCTATGCAAATAGTTGATCAGTTTTTGATGCAAATTAACACTTATCGCGCTGGAGTGTGGTAAACATATCCAAGTGTTAGTTACGTTGATATTGAACTGGTAACATTGCGTTGAGGTTAAAAATTACAGTAATTGGAATGAAGAAGGGATGCAAATGAGCAATTTTAACTTTTTAACCGATATAAGCTCTGAATTGGCGCAATTCGGTAAAGGTGCAGAGCTCTATTGTCATGATGATCGGCAGGCGGCGTTGGTGAAACTTAGGTGTTTTACCGAATTCGTTGTTGGGGATATTTACACCAGACTGTCGCTTATTGCCCCTGAAAAAGACGATTTATTTAATCGGTTGCAAAGTTATGAGTTCGCTGATGCTGTGGGTGATAAAGGCATTTTGGCCAAATTGGATGTGTTGCGCCGTAAGGGCAATAAGGCTGCACATTCGTTGAATGGTACAGCTGATGTGTCGATTAATGAAGTGCATTGGCTAATCAAAGAAGCTTATTTGGTGGGGCGCTGGTACGCGCAAGTGATACTGAATCACCCTATTACTCCTCCTGAGTTTGTTGAACCTGTAAAGCCAGTAGATCATACGGCTCGCTTAGAGGCGGAGATAGCACGGCAACGACAGGAAATTAATGCGCGCGAACATGAGCTATTAACTACTGTTACAGAGCATCAATCGGTTTTAGCCGAGTTAACAACAAAAGACGATGCACTTACCAACGTTAAAAAAGAGCTAGCGTTATTACAGATTGAGCTCGAAAAGAAGCAGCAAGCATTATTGGCGGTGGAGCATGAGGTATCAGTAGAGCGTCGTCGTGAAGACTTCAAGACAGCCAGTATGGCGTCTGCTTCCAGCTTTGATCTTGATATGAATTTGACCCGTCGCAACATCGATATTTTTGATTGCTTCGAGGATGTAGTACTTACTGATGGGCAAGTACAGATCGTTAAACAGATAGACACTTTTCTTAAAGACACAAGCCAAAACGTGTTTTTGCTTAACGGCTATGCGGGAACCGGGAAGACCTTTGTGACCAAGGGAATTACTCAGTACCTAGATAGAATCGGACGGCAGTTCGCAATCATGGCGCCGACTGGCAAAGCTGCCAAGGTCATTGGGGATAAAACTGGACAAACCGCCTGTACTATTCATCGGGTGATTTATAACTACGACAACGTTAAAGAATATGCGGTGGATGGGATTGAAGGCTCAGAAACTTACCGCTGTTACGCAGAACTTAAAGTCAACGCTGACACTGCAGAAGCGGTTTACATTATTGATGAAGCATCAATGGTGTCTGACAAATATTCAGATGGTGAATTTTTCCGTTTTGGCTCTGGGTATCTTTTAAGAGATTTGCTGAAGTACATCAATTTTGACCATAACGATCATAACAAGAAGGTGATTTTTATCGGTGATAACGCTCAGTTACCACCAGTAGGCATGAGCACTTCACCAGCGTTAGATGAGCAGTATCTAAGTGAAAAATATCAAGTAACCATATCGTCTGGTTCGTTGACTGAAGTAGTAAGACAAAAAGGTGAAAGTGGTATTTTAACCAATGCGGCCATGTTGCGTGACGGGTTATCCAAGAATATTTTCAATAAGTTGCAATTCGATGTTAATGGCGATGATGTGTGTAAGCTATCGTCAAATGAGTTGCTGCAGACATACTTATCGTCCTGTGCTGGCAAAGTGAGTAAGACCGGTGAAAACATTATTGTAGCTGGCTCAAATCGGCAAGTAGGTGAGTATAATCGGTTGGTGAGAGAGCACTTTTTTAATGGTCAAATGGAAATGGTTAGTGGTGACAAAATCATTTCTGTTGCGAACCATTATCGTTCAGATACCACTATTACTAACGGTGAATTTGGCATGATTAAGGAGGTACTCTCTCCTGCACCTGAAGTTGTCACTGTGTTTATTACTAACAAAGGTGACGACGGCCATATGGTGAAAGTCAGAGTCGAACTGAGTTTTCGCGATGTTGTGCTCGCTTTTCGTAATGATTACGGCGAACCATTTTTCTTTGAAGCCAAAATTATCGAAAACCTGCTGTATAACGATCACCCCTCCTTATCATCGGATGAACATAAAGCGATTTATGTTCATTTTTTGAATCGGCACCCAGAACTGCGGCGTAAAGGTAATGAGAAAAAACTCAGACTTGCATTGATGCAAGACCCTTATTTTAACGCATTTAAAATTAAATTTGGTTATGCGATTACGGCTCATAAAGCACAGGGTAGTGAGTGGAAAAATGTGTTCCTGCAGTGTGATACACACCAAAAAGCCTTAACTAAAGATTACTTCCGTTGGTTATACACCGCTATAACGAGAACTTCTGACATCCTGTATGTAATGAATCCGCCTCAGTTGCGCTTAGGAGATGGAATGAAAATAGCAGGAGCGTATCAACCAAAAGCAGTAAACCTCGACAATTCCGCTCCGCAAGGCGTTGAGGTTGTGCGACCAAGTACCAAAGCTACGAACTCAGTAACCACAGTGAAGTTTGATTTTCAGACTGATATCTCGCAACTTAAAAAGCTATCCCAACTTGTTGAGGAGTGTATTGAAGGTACAGGGATTACAGTAGTAAATGTCCTTCATTATAACTATCAAGATCGTTACATCTTGCAGCGAGGTAATGAGCAGGCTTCGATAAGTTTTAATTACAATCGGAACTGGAAAGTGACTGGCGTACAGAGTATTGCTCAAGATGGATTCGATGTTGAACTCATGGCTTTGCTTGGTCAATTAAAAGGTACTTTGCTTGATGTCCCTGAGTCCTCAAAGGATACTCAGTTCCACTTTTCAGAGCCATTCTTAGAAGAGTTTTATCTAAATGTACTGGGTCAAATCAACAGTGTTGGAGCGGATATAAGCAAAATTGAATCTCGTTCATTTTGTGAAAGATATGCATTTGTTAAAGGCAATGAGTTGGCAGTTATTGAGTTTTGGTACAACAAGTCTAGCCAATTTAAAAAAGCTCAACCTATGCCTCAGCTTAGTAATTCCACAAGGCTCATTGACGAAATAATATGTCAAATAGGTGTGCTTCTATGAATGAGCCAGCTAATCGTACTGTAAATAATTTGAGAAAAAGCGGCGATTTAAAAGGCGCGTGGGACTTTGGCTTTCAAGCACTGGAAAATTCTCCGCAAGATACTTACTTGAAGGGGGCATTATTTTGGGTGTGCTACGAGTACATTAAACAATATCAAGAAAATATTGCTAAACGTGGGGCATCTTCGAAAAATTATCGTCCAAGCAATTATGAATTCGAGCAACTTGAGCGGCTATTGAGCACCGTCATCAGCTTTCAAATCCCGCTAGGCGGTTTAGAGTACAAGATGTTGTTGGTGCAATTTAAGAAAAACCTCGAATGGTTTCCAACGCTGATCCATTTTGTGCTTTTACATCAAACTGCGCTGTTTGATGAAGAGGCTAAAACCCCATTTCAGACTGAAAAAGGGGAAATACCTAGTTTAATGCTTTCATCTGCAAGACAAGTGGCGAGCGCATGCCTTAGTTACCGTGAATTGTGGCGAATCGACATAAAATTAGTAAATGAGTTCATCAACACTACCCGACAGCAGGTTTTAGATACTCAGCATCTGATGTGGCTTGATTACGATCAGGCTAAGTGCTTTATCACTGCAGGAGAATTCGAACAAGCTCGTACCCTTATTCTACCCATTTTACGTAAGAAACAGCAGGAACCATGGGCATGGAGCGTTCTTGCAGAGACTTTCCTTCATGAAAATGTAGATTTAGCGATTAAATTTTTTGCTAAGGGCATCATTTCTGCTCATGAAGTGACATTTAGTTTGCCTCTTCTGCAGGAAGTAGTCCCTTTGATGCTTCAAACGCAGCGTTGGTTAGAGGCTTCGATGTGCTTGAAAACTGCTATTTTGGCCTATCAAAATCACGGTTGGAAAGTGAAACCCGAGTTAAATCAGCTAGCAATGCAGCCTTGGTATGACGCCAGCGTTAACGAAAAATCCCTGAAGGAATATTTAAGAAGCTTGGCTGTCGATGCGCTGGATTATTTGCATGGACCAGTGGATAAAATCGCTGCTGTTATCGAGAGTATTCATAAATCGGGTAAGGGATTTCAGGTGTTTGTGAACAAATCGACCTCTTTATCTGTTCGTATGGGGATTTATAAAGGTAAACGACCACAGGTCGGTGATTATGTTGAACTGTCGATATCAAAAGCCAATGGCGAAAAAGAGGTAGTTATGTGCATACCTTGTCAGTCGTGTCAGATTACAGACGTTTCTCATGTCGAAGGGCAACTCCGCATTGCGCCTAAGGGATTTGGATTCGTGGAGGATTCCTTTGTACCGGCATTTTTGATCGGAGATATTCAAAATGAGTCACAGGTGAGTGCTGTGAGAATTTTGAGTTGGGATAAATCAAAAGCTCGACATAATTGGAAGGCGATTAAGTTAACGCTCATCTAGTAATTCATGCTCGGGAAGTTGCGTTAGCAGTAACGTTTAAATTAAAAACAAGGATGAATCTGTATGCTGGATAGTTTGTTAGTTAACGTAAGTAAGTACGCCGCAAGTCACCAGAATTCACCGATTGAAAATTTTATCACCGAAGCGTTCGCTTGGTTGCTTAAACATGATGATGCTGTACGTAAAGCGTTCAGTGAATTGCTGGCGAAGAAGGCCGTGAATTACGCTCAAGAGATTTCATCGATGTTTCAATCCGTTGATATTGAAACTCAAGTTAATTTTGGCAGTAAGTTCCCGGACTTAATGTGGACGTCAGCTGATAATGACTTCTGCTTGATATTTGAGCATAAAGTATGGTCTGAGTTGCATCACAACCAATTAGATAATTATCGCAACTATGCCAAAGAGCATTTCAATAAGCCTTTTCAGATAGTGTTGATTACAGCTCACTCTGGTCAACACCGGCAGTCTCCTAACATAGCGCTTTGTTGGTATGAGATTGTTGAGCTGCTTGGTTCGGTTAGGGGTGCTGATGAGAAAACAGTATGGCTAAGAACTGAATTTGTACACTTATTGAAAAGTAATGGCCTAGTTAACTCTACCCCGCTAAATCCTTTGGCGATTGCATACTATAACGACGTCAAAAACATCGATAAGCAACTATATGAAATGGTACGCCGATGCGAGCAGTCGGCATGGCCTTTATGCCAATCAACAAACCGTGATGTGCAGTACCGTCATCCGCCAAGGAATAAAACTGCAAGAGGGCGCTATGATGCCTACGGGCGTATCGGCTTGGAATTTTCATACACCGATCCTGATAGCGAAGAAAGCGGTTGGACTCCCGGAGTATTTTGTGGATTTGTGATTGATGGAAATGATCACCAAGTCCATGACCTTCTTATCGACGGGCCTATAGCCGTTTGTATTGTTAGCGTTAATCCAAAATTGCAGCCGCAGCTTAAATCTAACGGGTGTTATGACTTGCTCGTCGGTGAGTTGATGGAAGCTTTACCGAAAGACTGGATATTGAGTGACAGAACTAGGGTGGATAAGAAATTTAATCCATGGCATCCGCTTATTATCTATCGCAGCCTTGCAAGTTTTCTCGGCGATACATCCACTCTTAACCAACAAACGGCTATATATTTTTCAAAGATGTCTGAGATGCAAAATCTGTTAATATCTAGCAAAGCATTTGCAGATTTCTGTATTGAAATGTGCCGCTTAAGTAAGGAGTAACGAAGTGATTACGGAAGACCAAATAGAACAACAATGTCTTGTATTGTTGGTTTGCATCTTGTAGTGATTCATTTCAGTTCATTATTTGCATTTTATACTGCCCCAAATTGTCTAACATTTATCAAGGGTCGACGGTTGGTCGCTCGAACCGTAGCTCACGTTTCTATGCAAATAGTGGATCAATTTGGGTACAAATTAACACGCTTTATGGCTTGAGTGACTGGCGTAAAGTGATAGGCCTTCGTAATGGATTGTTTCATGATTATCTGGATATTAGCCCTGAAATAATCCGCAGTGTGATCTCTCAAGGTTATAGCGATAGATTATTTGTCTTTGCAGAGCAGGGGTTAGAGTGCTTATCACTGAAGAGTGACTAAAATGGGCCTCCTTACCTTTATATGTGCCGTGAAAAACTCTCTTGCCAAGTAGGAGCTTTTCAATATATTTTCGCAAAATTTGTCTTATGCTTGCTCTGCTCTAATGCTTTTGTACATTTTCGCCTATTCACTGAAGTCAATTCATACAGAATGCCTAATACTTGCCATGATCTCCAACTCATCATTATGCTGGGTTCGTCCCAATACCTTTTATAATGTCCATCGGGTAACTCATGGAATTTGTGATGCAATGCTGGTTTTTATTGTTGTCTAATCATGATTTTCCAATGAACAGGTATAGAAATTTGTCTCATTTTTTAGAATTAGAAGTGATTTTTGGTGCTATTCCTGCTATTAGTAGCAGAAATAGCAGTTTATTTGAGTGGAGTACCAATGGACAACATCGTAAATCTATCACTTTTAGACGCAGGGAATAAATTAAAAATTTCTTTATCTGAGATACTCAAATACCTGAGTGAAGATAATAAACCGGTATTGGCTAGTTTTCATCCAAATGTAAATGTTTGGGCTCTTCATAAAATAAGTAAGAACTCCTCAGTTGGTTTTAAGGAGTTTATATCTATTAAAGATGCAAATGGTAAAGATAAAACAGAAGTTTATAAAAATGAAGTTATTTGTGATGTGGAATTGATTAAGGATATTAACTTTTTAAAATTATCAGGGGCCAGTGTTAATGCTATTGCTCGGCATGGACATTTTGAAATAAATACATCAGATGCTATTTTCTGGTTAGATTCAGATGGTGAAATAAATAAAATTAACTGTGTTGGAAAGCGTGAGGATTTTTTGAAATTAGGTAAGTACGAAAAGGTGGTCAAATATTCGCCACAGTATATGATTAATAATTTCGTTAAACTAAATGGTGAAGTTGATTTTGTTTTCACTGATAAAATAGTTAATGTGTGGTTACCTGATAATAGTACTTTAAATAAATTGACAAGCATAAAAGTTGGTGTTGATTCAATATATGTGTTTGAAAGTGATATTCAAGGTTTTATGGTTGATGATGTTGACTTGATTCCTATATCTAGCCCCTATTACGTTGATAAATCTATCCGAAATCAATCTGATCTTGATAAGTTGGCCGTTAAAGGATTTTGTTTATTTGAAATGCAAAATAAATCTGATATTGCAACTATTGAATTGGAATCGTGGATGGAGAAAGAACAGGGTTATCCTGTAAAGAAAGCAAAGACTGCTGCTTTCTGTCTTCGTCCAAAAACAAGGGCAAATAATGATGCTAGTAAAGAAAGTTCACAAATTTGCAAATTTAAGTTTTTAACTGAAGCACTTAGTACATTTTGGCAAGGAGAATTTCCAGAACCTAACGACAAAAAGAAGCTAGATCCAGAACGTGACCATAAATTGATCTCTCAAGTTAATGCTGTGATTTGCGATGTATTCAAATTTTTAGTGAGCAAGCATTTTTCAGAGGAGAATGCCAATTACGCAGAACAAATTTTAAGGCCAAACGTTTACAAGAGTATGAAAAGTGCAGAAACTCTTAGAGAAATTTAAAAATAAATTCGGGAGATAATTATTCTTTAAAATCCTGTGCTTCCGTAGGTTTGGGAGAAAATGGTCTCGATTTTCTCCCTGGAAAACGTTAAAGGCAGGCGCTTATCATTGCAGCTTCTTACACAACAAAGAGGCGCATATGGAACTGATCATCACTAATAATTCAATCATTCGATTGAAGACATTAACCCAGTTAACGGGACTATCACGCTCTACTATCTATGACAAACAAAACCCGCGATCACCGCGATACGATCCGACTTTCCCTAAAAAAGTGACACTTGGGGCCAGAGCCGTTGGTTGGTATTTCGGTGAAGTTGAAGCATGGCTTAAATCAATAAGAGTTCAGTAATGGATTAAAGATTTTTTGTTCACTAATCCCATTACTTATTATCAAAGGAAAACTGATATGTCTGAACGTTTTGAAAATAAAAACTTACCTCTGCGGCGGTATAATAAAAATATATATATTACATTTCCAGTATCTAATGGAGTTTTTCCTCGAATAGGAGAAGGTACTCTGTTAGGTAATACGATACTTGAAACTCATTTAATTACTAAAGCAGCATATCCCTTAATTGCCAGTTCAGCACTTGCTGCTATTTCTACCGCCTTACAGGAGCATATAGATGTTGAACTACCAACAGGGAAGATTTGTCCAATCTCGCTTAACTTATTAACTTGTGCTGATTCAGGTGAGCGAAAATCTACGGTTGAAAATTTATTAATGGCAGGGATTAAAAATTACCAAAAAAAGCGTGAATTATCTTGTAAAGAACAGTTAATTAAGTATGAGATTTTGAGAGAGGTACATGATGCTAAATCCAAGTCGCTTAAAAAAAGATTGCTCAGAAATGCAGGAATCTAGGAACACAGAAAATGAAGTAAGTGAAGTAAATGATCCTTTACAAGAGTTGATCGAGCATGAAGCAAAACAACCACAACGGCCAAAGGCTTTCAGAATTATGTATGAGGATAGTACGATAGCGGCGCTTACGTTTGGACTCAAGAATGACTCACCACATGCGTATCTTGGGTCAAGTGAGGGCGGTGTGCTAATGAATAGTGCCTTAATGTCAAACACACCTGTGCTTAATGCCATTTGGAGTGGAGATGATGTCACTGTTGCAAGAAAAACAACAGATTCTTATACGCTTTCAGGTGTTAGGTTAACTACACATATCATGATCCAGCCTCAAGCATTGAAACGATTTATGGATAAATCACAGGATGTTGTAAGAGGCAATGGTTATCTTTCTCGCTTTTTAGTGTGCTTCCCAATGCCTCTTAGCGGTGGTCGGAAAACCAATGGGATCAGGTATGAGAAAGAATTTATCAATCAATTCAATCAAAGAATAGAAGAATTACTAGAGGGTAAATAAATGGAACGTAAAATAGTAATATTTTCAGATGAAGCGAAAGATTTATGGTTAAATATATCTAACGATATTGAATTTAAAATGGCTCCTGGGGGAATTTACGAGAATGCCAGAGATCATGCTTCAAAACTAGCAGAAATTATTGCTAGAACTGCAGCAAATATTCACTATTTTGAACATAATTTTGACTCTAAAATATCAGTTGAGTCATTAAGAACAGCAATTGACTTGGTGAGCTATTACTCTTTTCACTTTTTAAATAATTTTTGCCCACCACCTATGGAGGTCATTTTGGGGCAAAAGCTAGCTCTATGGTTAAATTCATATCGTGATCGAGGGTATCGGTATATTAAAAAGAATAAGGTCTTACAACTTGGCCCTCCTATGTTAAGGAAAAGCAAGAATTTAAATGATGCGTTGAACGAACTTTTATCGAATAGACTTATTGATGTTTTTGATTATAATACCACGGTTGTTATTGATTTGTATCCTGGAGCTCCTTATGACAGAATTATCTTTGAACGTGATATGAACCTGTTTAATATCAATCAAAATGGTCCTGTGTAGCTTGATTGTTTTCTGCATATAAAATCAGAGTTGGTTTTTATATTGTATAGTTTTGACATCTGCTTCTTGACGAGCATATTTTATTTCAGACTGTTTGTTCTGTGAGGGGCTCGTTTGTTTTCAATTGCTGCGACTCCTAGGTTGTTAATATTATATTGATAATCTAGGGTTGTTATTTTTATAACTTTAAGGTTGGTATGGTGTGTCTCAGTATAACAATAGAAACTTAACCGTATTAAATGCCAAAGAGTTTAGTGGACTGCCAATTCTTCAATTTAAAAATGGAGTCTATGGGGAGTATTTGCACAATAACTTTAACGTTATCTATCACGCATTAAATAGGTATGCAAAGGTTTTCGCTGTGAGAGTTGACTTGAGATTTCCTGACTATTTTGACACCGATAATAACCGTTATGTTACGCGGTTTATTGAATCTCTAAAAGCGAAAATTAACGCAAATTATAATGCAAAGTGTAAAAATACTGAAGGATTTGTGCATCAAAGTGAAGTACTGTATATCTGGGTGCAGGAAACCGGGGAACTTAACCGATCACACTACCATCTTTGTTTGTTTTTTAATGGCAATGCTTATAGAAGTTTAGGTGTATTTGAACTTGGTAGACCTAATTTGTATAACCGAATCGTTAAAGCTTGGGCGAGTGCGCTAGCGTTGGATGTTGTTGCAGCACAAGGCTTAGTTCACTTTCCCAAAGCGCCTTGCTATCTATTAGAGCGTGGTCGGATTCACCTGAACCATACTTTACGTGCGTTGTTTCTGCGGTTAAGTTACTTTGCCAAAGTTGACAGTAAGACCTATGGTGATGGACGTCGTCATTATGGCTGTAGTCGATTATTGGGTAGGCTACAAGTTGATGATTAACTTACTTTGTACGATTGCTGCTAGTACAAATAGGAAAGTAAAGGGCAAGGGGCTCAAATCCCTTGCTTTTGTGTTTATTGAGAGTAGCAGTATATTCATAATCGCTCATCCATGCGAAGACCTCTTTGCTGACGCATCTCTATCAATATCCGGCTTCTTTTTGGTGGCGGATACACAATACGGTCAATCGTTCGCCGCCATCATACTGGTACATTGCCAGATAGCCAGTGTCACCAAAGTCGATCAGTAGTTCCCTAAAGCTAAAGTCATTGTCATCGATAGGCCGACCAATGTCTGGATAGCTTTCCAGTTTTCTAATGGTATTGATTATGGCGCTGGCAGCCCGTTGTGCGGCAGGGGGATTTTTAGTGCGAAGAAACTCACGTAAGCGTTCTAAATCACGTAATGCAGTGGCGGTGAAGATTATTTGTGGCATGAAGGGGCAGCCTTTTCATTTTCACTTCCCCAGGACTCTAGCCAACTCACCACTTCGTCACCAGTCACATGCAAGCCTGATGTCTGGTGTTCTTCCCATGCGCGTAACGCTTCTTGCTGCAACGCCTCTCGTTTCTCTTCCCTCTCAACGTATTCACGGATGGCTTCACGCATCATCCAGTGTGATGAACGTTTACGCGTTTCGGCTAAATGTTCAACTCTGGCTTTAATATCGGCATCTAATTTAACCGACACGGGTTTGATTGTGCTCATCTGTTACTCCAAAGGTAATGCTTAGTACTACTAGGTAATACCTTAGCATAACGTAGTACAAAAAAATAATGATTACACGTTTACTTGCCAGCATGAGCAACGCCATAAGCTCAAGGATGATAGAAGATAGTTTGTATCACTTAACTGGGCAAACCTGTTACGCCGTCATCACGCTAATCTTTAGTATAAAAGCAAGAGGGAGGAAAACGATAGCGGCGGCATGCCGCTTCGTTTATAGGGTTTGGCTAATGGGGGACTTAGCACTCAATACCGTAGCTGAAGTATTAAGACTTAAGCCAATGCCATGTATCGGCTATCAGCCCAGCACCAGCTTTTACGCCATTGATGCCCACTTCTGCTGTCGTCAACACGATGTTTAAGCCGGTTTCTACACTGCCGGTGACGAGTTTGATCCCCGCATCTGTAATCTCTCCTTGGCTTAAGCAAGTATAAGTTTCACCTAGAGTTTGCGTGGTGCCTTTTACTAGGCATTCGGCAGGTTTAGCCACAAGATCTCCAGGAGTGCCTAGTAGCGTGTTGACGTTATCGGGTAGCCCTAGGTATTCACCGGTCATTTTGATGGCGGTAGAGGCTAACACGACGTTTGCGACAGTCCTCGAGGCCAGCATTGACGCAGTGCTCCCCAGTAAGCCTGCTCTGGCAGAGCCTTGCAGCGCAATGTGGGTAAGATTACTCACTTGATTGGAGGTGCTGCTCCCCGCTAAGCATTCATTGACGAAGTGCTCGCAATTATTGGTAGCAACGTCGTATGGGCTGTGACCCCGTTGACTGCGCGCTAGCTCAATGGCCTGATGGGGAAACAGCGTGGACTTTTTCACTCTGATACTTTGGCCACCAGCAAATTGCTGCAGGTCGATTTCTTCGATGATGCCCTGTTTAGATAAGTGAATAATATTTCCATGGCCCACATAAAGGCCGTGGTGTTCGGTTAAGCCAAGCGGATCAATATTGGTGACCAGATGATCACCGGGATGAAATGTATACATGGTATGTACTCCAAGAAAACAACGCAGATACCCCTAGGTCGCATCTGCTAATGGGTTGAATAGGACGAAATGGACGTGCTGATTGACTCAGATTTCCAGCTCGACAAAGTCCTTATCGATTTGCTGCTGAGTAATGCCGATGTAGCGCAGGGTGACCGCTTCCGATTGATGCCGCAGCATGCGCATCACCCGGCCAATGTCTTTGCAGGCTTGATACAGGTGATAGCCGCGGGTTTTACGCATCGAGTGGGTCCCTAGGGCTAACTTGATATCCTCACCGACAAAGGCAAACGCTTTGGCGACGGCGCGCCGTGTCAGTGGTTTGGCGGGGGCCTGCTGGTCTTTGGCTTGGCTCGAGCGGTGGGATTGAAACAGGTAGATATGCTCAGGGTGGCGTTGATGAATCGCCTCAATCAACGCCAGTGTCTTAGGATTGAGCTTGATGCTGGCGCGTTTACCGGTCTTCTGCTCGATGATGCTTAAGCGGTCGCCGTCGATATCGCTGAACTTGATCGCCAGTAAGTCAGAGATCCTAAGGGCCAGGTTAAGGCCGATATTCCAGACATCGGCCATCTGCTCACCAAAGTGACGTTCGAGCAGGTAACTGATAAGCTTGATGGTGTCGCGGTTCTTGACCGCCTCGACTTCGTTCATGCTTGGTTCCCTCAATTAGCTATGTGATGAATGTGGGCACCAGTACATTGCAAACCCGCATGGGGCCTACGTTGCTTGGTGCCCAAAATACCTTTGTGGGCACCAAGTTCAGTCGGCGCTGATCTGAACCTGGTACACCTCCATCTCGATGTAGTTACAGAAGTTCTCCAGTAACACTCGTACCAGGCTGTCGGCGTGCTCGAGGTAGCAACGGCCAAAGAAGCTGTTGTAGACCTGTTTCTCCTGAAACAGCACTTCCATTTCTTTCTCAAGCTCAGGGAAGGGCCCGCCGCAGTAAGCAAAGTCAGTGAAGTAATTTAGATACCAGCAATCACCTTGGCGGTAGAGGTTGATTTCGACGGGGTGATAACCGCCGTTCTCATAGCTGTACTCGGGATCGCGGTAGTTAAAGGTGATGATGTTGAGGTCGGGGTTATTGAGTGCGGCCAGTTGTCGTTCTAACACTTCATAAAAGGGCTCTGGCAGTGGCAGGATGGTTTCGCGGTGTATTTTCATGGTGGACTCCTAAACAAAAATCCCGCGAACGACTGGCGTTGCGGGCAGGGTAGGTTGTGGATAACGACAGAGGCTTGCCGTAATGATTTAGGTTACAAGGGCGCGGGTGTGATGGGTTTAGCTCTTTGATTGCGATAGAACTGAAACCGATAGATAGGATTAGGATGCTCGCGTGAAATGACGGTGAGGCTAGTTAATCCAAGCTCACTTCTACTTGATAGACTTCCATCTGGTAGTAACTGACAAAGTTATCGCTGAACAACTTAATCAGCCCCTGTGACTCCCGCTCCCCAATCCAGCCGCTAAACAGGCTATAGACCTGCTTGCTGTTAAAGCAGATATCGATATCTTTAACCAGTTCAGGGAAGGGATGACCGCGCAAAGCAAAGTCGGTGACGTAGACTAAACGCCAGTGATCTTGTTGTTTCTCAAGCCTGACTTCGACGGGATGAAAGCCACCCGCTTCGGCGCTGTAGTCTGGGTCTCGAAAATTAAGGGTGATGGCGTTGGCGTCTTTGGGATCGACGTTGGCAAGTTCCTTTTCAATCACTTGGTAAAAACGATCGGGCATCGCTGGCAGTTGGTTACGCTTGATGGTTAATGTCATGGGATATTCCTTATTTAAAAACGGGCATACGCAAAAGCCAAGGCGCAGTCACGCCTTGGCTTTTGCTGTCTATGCGGTTTGGTTAATAGAACGAGTGTTGGCTAAGCGGTTTAATGTGAGTCGCTAAGGGCTACTTGCTAAGGTTTTTGAGCTGGGAGATTAAAGTTTGGTGGTTATGTTTAACGGATTAGTACTGGCTTACGATAATGAACGGGTTATCGAGGCAGGACGAAGTTGCTGGTGGTCAGTGGCTCAGTGGCTTAGCTTTGGTTTAGTTTCGGTTTGATAAATCGCAATATACAAATAGCCATGGCTGCCTAATGTGTCGGCCTCACAGGTAAAGCCAGCGTGTTCAATGCTCACGCAGTGCTGCTCTGTGGCATCAATCTTGCCGGTGGCTACCAGCCGCTCAAGCTGTTTAATCATGGCCGGAAAGGCCTCGACAAATTGTTGTTTAATTGCGGGTGGAAATTCACCGACATAACTGGCGCGGTCATGGAGATAATCCAAGTGCAGAGCACGCAAAATTAGCCTCGCACCAAAGCGGGGAGACACTTTACGGGGCAAGCCCCAGGCGTGCTCAATATCGAAAAGTTTTAGGGTTGTCATAGTAACCTCAATGGTTGAAAAGACCTTTAGGGAGTAGGGGGCTCATTAGCTGACTAGCGAGAGCAGTGATAAATACCAGTGCTAGTAAGAGCGGTTAATACAGCCGACTAGTGGAGTGGGTGATGACAGGTAACGTTCTTTAGGTGTGTACACTCCAATTAGGCTGTTCATTACTGCCATGGTTGAAGTACACACCGTTGATCACACGCTGCCATTCACCTGTTGGCACACCATAACTATCACAGGGGCAAACATAGCGGCAAAAGCTGATCTCCTTGGGCAAGTGCTCAACCACATCACGGTGAAAAACAAATAATACGGTTTTATGTAGCTCACGGTGTGGTGCAACGACTGGCTTGCCAATCACTTGGCCCATGGCATTAAGTGGCCGCACAAACATCGGCAAAATTAGCTCAACTGCTAAGCGGTTACGCAGTTCGGGAAAAGCGGCGCAGGCTTCGGCGACACAGGCCTGTGAAAAACTATCAGTAAATTCAATCATGAAGGACTCCTTGAAAATGGTAGGCATAACGCTGGCTAGAGTAAGCCTCGTTCAGCAAAGGATACTGGCGTGCGGCCTACCACAATATGGTCAAGCACGCGCACATCAATAAGCGCTAATGCATCGGTTAACCGTTGAGTGATGTGCTTATCTGCAGCCGAAGGTTCAGACTCACCGGAGGGATGGTTATGGGCAAAAATCACCGCTGCCGCATTGACGGCTAACACCACCTTAACCACTTCCCGTGGATAAACACTGGCGGCATCTAAGGTGCCAAAGAACAACTCTTTAAACTCGAGTAATTGATGCTGATTATCGAGCAGCATTACCGCAAACACCTCCCGCTCATAACCGCCCAGTTTGTAAGTTAAAAAATCCTTAGTGGCTTGAGGGTTGGTATAGGCGTCCTTCTTCACATAGCGTTCGGCAATGATATTGGCGGCAGAGGCAAGGATCGCTTCGGCAGTCTGCGGCCACTGATTGATCGGCTGATTTATCGAGTCGTTAGGTTCAGCTTTGGTGGGTATCGCTTTTGTTGACATTTCTGGCTCCTTGAAAGCGTTAATGGGCTTATGCACAGGAGTGATATATATCTGAAAAGATTTGGAAAAGTTAAAAATTACTGGCACAGCTAATGGAATGAAACCATTACCAAGAGTTCAGCATGACACCAAACATAAAGCTAATTCGAATAAAAGACGTGATTGAAACTACAGGCTTAGCCCGTTCAACCATTTACAAGTATGTCGATAAAGGTATTTTCCCCAAAGCAGTGACATTGGGCCGTAGATCTATTGCATGGGGTGAAAGTGAAGTGCAGGAGTGGATATTAGAAAGGATCGCGCTGAGGGATGGAGCGGCCTCGAATCGTTCCCGATCTTGTTAAAATCTGCTGCAAAAGTAGCATTAATTTTCACTCAAAATTTTATCTTTTGAATTGATATTGACGACACCATTTGACGTTAAAGCTAGCATCATATTGCTCAGGATGTTGCTTTAGTTGCAGCATCATTTGGCATTTAGGGGGAAACGCTATGATGAGTCAGTATTGGGATGAGTTGTTCAATTACGTTTTTAATGATTTTGTTAAGGGGCGAGATGGTTTGGAGTTAATCTCTCAAAATCCGATAATTTTTCTCCAAGAAAGTGATGACTTTTCGTCTATTTATGACTGGAGATCGCAAGAGTTTGAAAACGAGTACTTTGACAGTCTTCTGTTAATGCGTCTGTTTGTAATCTCGTGGTCAAAACCCTTACAGGGCTTAGCGGCATGGTTGAAAAAAGACATAATCTATTCGGCCTCATGCTTCAAATTTTCCCAGCCGTTACTACAGCGACTGTACACTTTATTTTTGGAAGATAATATCTCGCTAAAGCGTCATATACAGAATGGTAGCTTTGCTGGAAATGATGCCACCCCTGCAGCATTGATCACTGCCGCTGAAACCGTGTTGGATCAATACCTCTGTCGATGTGAAAGGCTTAACCGCCGTTTTCGAGGTGACAAGCGTCGTTGGCAGGAGGCAGATTGGTTCGCTTCTGCGGCACTAGAAAATGGTCTAGCGCAAGGTAAAGTTCGGTTCAGAACGAAAAGAGACCGAAAGTTTGATTGTTACTTTGCAGAATTATTTATGGCGGCGACAGTGCTAAATGAGTACTACCCCAAAAGTCCTCTTCTTCGAGCTTTGGCAACAGTGCCATTATGTTTTCCGGCATCATATGACTACTTTGAGCCCTATTTTCAACGTTATGTGCAAGAATTATACCTGCGTAATGCTGACCCTTGGTTTCTATTCGAACTGATGCGTCATATTGTGCCCGAAGCGTTTTTATTTCTCTGTAGTAGAACTCTCTTCAGCGTGTGTGAGGGAGAAGCTTTAGTGCGTTATTTTGACGAGTTGTATCCGAGTGATGGCTTGATAGGTTGTTCACATACTAAAGCGGAATACTTGCAATGTTTTGGGAAATTGGCTTTGATAACGCCAATATAAGAAAATTTGGACACAGAGAACGATAGATGACAAACAAGGATGGTTTAAAGTGCCAAGTAAAACGGTGAATACAGTCCATCGTCAATGGATGATTTTGAAATATCTCTCAAGGACAGCTGAACGTAAGACAACCGAAGAGCTTCGCGATTATTTGACGTCTGAAGGGGTAAACCAGACGCAGCGGACTATTCAACGTGATCTTGCATTTTTGGCAGATATTTTCCCACTGCAATGCGATAGAGACGGCCACCAGGTGCGCTGGTATTGGCAACGTGGTAGTCGTACTGAGCTGATGACTGGGCTCTCATTTTCAGACAGTATTTCACTGCTACTGGTGCAAAGCTCGTTGACGTCGTTGCTACCTAAGTTGTTATTTAAGGGACTAGAGTCGCAATTTACGCTAGCAGCAAGTACGCTGTCGAAGTCAAAAACATTGGCTAATTGGTCGCAAAAATTTGCCAGTATTGAGCCAGACCTTTCCAGCTCGCCGCCCGCGATTGATGAACAGGTGTTGGAACGAGTACAAAATGCAGTGTTACGCGAACAGCTGCTTGAAGTGAGTTATCAACCCATTCACCAGTCTGGGCCTAAATCTTACCAACTAGCTCCTTTAGCATTAGTGCTGCTAGGCCAAGTGCTGTATCTACTCGCAACAGTTGGGAAGCATACAGATGTGCGCCGGTTTGCCATGCATCGCATGCTGGCTGCTGAGCTTTATGGCGAAGCGAACCCCAAACGAGATTTTAACCTGCAAACCTATCTCGATACTGGTGGCATGCAATTCACCAGTGAAGGTTATGCGGGTTTAATAAGGTTTAAAGCAAGGGTAAAGATGCAGCAAGCTGACCACCTTGAAGAACAACCGTTAAGCGACGATATGCAGCTTAGCAAAATCGATGCTGAATGGTGTTTGTTAACCGCCACCGTTATTGATAGCTGGCAACTGCGCTGGTGGATTATGTCGCACGCTGCCAATGTTGAAGTGATGGAACCAGAAAGTTTGAGAGCAAGCATAATTAAGCAATTAGACAGCGCACTAGCGTTATATTCAAAAAAGGATGAAGAATGAACCATATTGTAGAAGTTACTCAGGATGCTCTGACCCAAATGTTACTCAATGGCTTCGAAGCCTTTGTTATTAAGCATGGAGGCAAAAAGCGCAGTGGCATTGAATTTCATGCTTCGCTGTACGGTGACGTCGAAATCAATGAGGATAAGGGGGAATATCATAACTTAATCCAGTTTGTCTCTGTTGATACTTCCGCCAAAATGGCCAGTGGCGCTGTTGAAAGCCTAAGTGAAGCGGAAGACTTAAAAGAGCAGCTTGCAGAACAGCTGGGCTACTACCGCCTTGGTAATATGCATAGCCATCCCTACCTGATGGAGGAAATGCCATTAGATGAAGTTCGCAAGCGTGGATGTTTATTTTCAGAGGGGGATGAAGCGTACTTTTTGCAGGAATTAGAACGCTATGAGTCAGAAGATGCGTACCTATTGGAGCTAGTTTTAACGATCAAGCAGTTAGATAAACAAAATACTGCCAGAGATGGTCGTATTGATGATTCAGTCATTGAGTTTTCTGTTGGTAACTGTAAATGTTTTCTCCGTGCCCAAGCATTCTCTAAAAATGATGAAGGAGAATTGGTGGAGGAGCCAACAAGACTGAATTGTGAGTATTTAGAAAAATTCACATACATTAGTGCTGATTTCGGGAGAGTAAAAGCTAAGCCGAACCGTAAGAGAGTACTCGAATATAAACCGCGCTAATCGTTTATCAAGAGACACTTGTCGTCCTCAAGTGTCTCTTACTGTTTATAGACAAGTTGTGCATATGGATTGTTAGACTGTTCTCAGTTTTGTTAATGTTCGATGAATCGAGTTAAGCCTATAAATACTTGATTGAAATTTCAACAAATCAATGAAAGCTTACTTTCTGCTTCAAATCACAATTTCACACTCGATAGAAGTAGCCGCGGGATAAACTAGTTGGTAATATTGGCCTACTTAAAATCGGTAGGCTGTATAACAGTTCTCAGTTTGTTGTACTACCATGCGAACATGCTAAGGATAGACCTTGACCCAACTAACATTGGAAAGTTTAACGCTTGCGCAGCGCGAGCGACTGGCGCACATTGATTTTGTGTTGATGTTTAAAGGTGAGGCTCGTCGAACAGATCTCGTTGAACGATTCAATATAGCTCCTTCCGTAGCGACCCAAGACTTTGCCCGTTATAAAGAGATTGCCCCGCAAAATGTGGTTTATGATGAAAAGCGTAAGCAACATCTTAAGGCCGCGTCTTTTATATCCCTGTTCGATTTTGATGTGATCAGAACCCTAGCCACCTTAAGCCAAGGGTTTGGAGATGGTTTTTCTGGCCAGCTCCCCCCACCTTTAGCCTGTGAAGCACCTTATCACCTAAATAAGCCGAATTTATCGATAGTGGCGAAAGTCACCGAGGCAATACACAAAGGCAAAGCCTTGAGTATCACCTATGTGTCGTTATCGAGCGGTGAAACAACGCGTGACATTATGCCCCACACGCTGGTGGACAATGGCCTGCGTTGGCACGTTCGAGCTTTCGACCGTAAGCACAATGCATTCAGAGACTTTGTTCTGACCCGAATAAAAGCCGCGGTTGTGCTTGAAGACTCGACGTTATTTGAGGCTGAACTAGAAACCCAAGATCGGCAATGGAACCGTTTTGTTGAACTGGAGTTAGTGCCTCACCCACGCATTAAGCATCGTGAAGCGATTGAACTTGATTATGGGATGGTAGATGGCTGTCTTAAGGTTGAAGTTAGAGCGGCCCTTACTGGCTATTTGTTGCGACAGTGGCATGTGGACTGTTCATTAAAACATGAATTGAATCAAATTACTCATCATTTAGCGTTGAAAAACTTCGGTGCACTCTATGGCGTAGTGAATTTAACACTGGCACCGGGTTATCAGCGAGCAGAACAAGCATGAACCAAATAAACCATAGTGAACCCCAGGATGAATACAACACCTCGATTAAAGATATCGCAGGTATCAAAGATTACAGTCTGATTTTTAATATTATCAATGCCCATTTTTCCGATCCTGATTCGACCGAAGCGAAGATAACTGACCAAAACGAGTTTGATATTCGGGCTGCTAAGACTCGGACAAAAGTCAGCTGGGCCATTAATAAATCGATCCTGCTGTTCGTCAACGATGCGCATAAAGATATCGTGAGCCAAGTTTTTCAGGACCACATTCCTCTACAAGACAAGAAGTTTGCTTTTCTATGGCATTTTTGTCTAAACAACAGGCTGTTCAGAGAGATTACGGTGAATGTATTCGCCAAAATCTACTTTTCTGGCCGGGCGCAAATTTCTAAAGAAGATATTATTGGCTACATAAAACATATTTCGGACAAAGACGACCCATCGAAGCCTAATTGGTCAGAAGAAACTATATATCGTTTAGCTACAAAGTATCTGAGTTTAATGACTAAGTTTGATTTCGTTGCTGATAACCGCGTGAAGTCGTTTAACCATATCCGGCCTTCACCAGAAGCCATCACAATTTTTCTATATTTTTCAAAAGCTTTTTCGCCAAACTCGAGAAACATCTTAGAAAACCCACTATTAGCCGCAAGCTTTATCTCCACCAGTGATATCCATGACAGACTGAAAAAACTGTCCCTAAAAGGTTACGTTGGTATGGATTTTAATGGTGTTGCACTCAATGTGGACTTCATTCATAGCAATAAGGATATATGCGATGCCCTTTACCGCCGATCATAAGCAGAAATTTGCTGATCTCGAATACAACATCAGGAATCAAGACCAACTGCGGCGGCAAGCTAATGGTGGCAATAGTATTTTATTCTCATATGTACCCAATGAAGAGCATCTATACGTAGCAAAAGCGCAAGAGCTTTACGCGCAGACGGCTGAGTTTATCGATGTAAGTAAGCTGTTGGTGCAGTTTATTGATGCTGATGGCTGGGAGTCATTTGCGCAATATTATAAAGACTTCAGCAATACGCCTCATGTTGTTTTCAAATCAGATGATCCTGAAACTGATTTATTTGACTTGATTATCACGGCGATAAAAGCCGCAAGTATCAATGATAAAATTCCTTTTTTGATTCGCACTGGTTGTTTATTCGGGACAGGTATCGAAAATGTCAATATTATGGAACATCGAGACGTGATGCAGTTAAAACATCCGCTGGTGCTTTTTTATCCATCGAAAATCATCGATGACAATATCTATTTTTTAAATTTCAAACCTGCCTCCAAGTACCGTTGTACGTTAGTAAAATAGGGATTAAATCATGACAAAAATAAGTGAACTACTAACGTTAGATCTGCAAGAAGACATTAAAAACGTTATCGACTTAGAAGACCGCTCGGAGACTGAAATTCAGCAAGAAATTGAGTCTTATATCGTCACAGAAGGTATCGGTCGGCATCTTTATGAGTTTACAACTCAATTTACTTCAAATATCAAAGAAACCGGTGTCTGGCTTTCAGGCTTTTATGGCTCAGGGAAGTCGTATTTCGGCAAGATGTTAGGTTACATCGTTGATAACCCAATGATTCATGGTACTTCAGCACGAGACAGGTTTATTCCTCGCTTAAAAGGCGTTAGTGATGCTGGCCTGATTGAAAATGCAGTGCGGAATTTAGATTCTGTAAATAGTCGTGTGGTGTTTTTGGATGTCGCTAAACAAAACACCGACCGAGGTCTTGCCTTTACGCTTTTCGCAAATTTGCTGAAAAACCTAGGTTTGCGTGACGATGTCTACGGTTACATGGAATTTGATTTGCTACTTGATGGCAAGTATGACGAGTTCAAAGCCAATGTGCTCAAGCTCGAAGGCAAAGACTGGAACGAACTGAAACGTAGCAACCGCCATGTTGCCAAAGTCATGCGCAGTGTTTTTAGCAATATGGGTTATAGCGAATCAGACTACGAAGACACCAAAAACGTTTACAGCGCAGCGGTTGATGCCTTTTCTGCAAGCAAGTTAAAGGATGAACTTGAAAAGTATTTAAAGTTTAACCCTGATGAAACGCTGGTATTTGTATTTGACGAAGCAAGCGAAGCTATCAGCCAAAACAAATTTACCTTGCTAGATTTAGAAGGGCTCAGTGAGGCGTTATCCAGTATCAGCAGCAAGGTCTGGACTATTGCGATTGCCCAAGAAAAACTAGACAGCGTTATCAATAATGCCAATGTCAGTCGCAGTAATTTAACCAAAGTTACTGACCGCTTTAAAACCAAAATTCACTTAGAGTCCACCGAAGTTGATGTGATTATCCGTAGCCGTCTATTACAAAAAACGGCCAACGCCAAACAGCAGCTACTTGCTTATTACAAGCAGAACGAAGGCTTAATCAGTGATGCGACGAACTTGCGGTCCTCGTTCCCCACGAAAACTGAATCCGCCGAAGACTTTGCAATCTATTACCCTTTCCATAAGTATCAGTTCGACCTGTTGCAAAAGTTCTTATTTAGTTCAAATGCGCTGGTCGCGACCCAAATCGCCGCCCGCGGTATGATCATTACCACCTTCGACGTACTGCGCAAACAAATGCGTGATGCGTCGCTTTATAGCTTTACGCCTGGTTATGCCATTTGTATTGAAGCGCAGACCTCGCCACCGACCGCATTGGTAAATAAATACGACAGCGCGCGCAAAATTCTTAAGGAAAGCGGAAGCTCAATTGACGGTGAAAAACTGCTTAAAAC
This sequence comes from Shewanella sp. LZH-2, assembly GCF_016859145.1. Taxonomy (NCBI): domain Bacteria; kingdom Pseudomonadati; phylum Pseudomonadota; class Gammaproteobacteria; order Alteromonadales; family Shewanellaceae; genus Shewanella; species Shewanella sp. LZH-2. Next base: position 2,556,401 of record NZ_CP069350.1, on the reverse strand, counting down.
CATGCATTTACTTGCCGATTCAGAACTGGCGCAAGCAACTGTTGAGAACATCACCAAAAGCTATATCTCGGATATTACCAGTTACTACACCGTTAAACCTGTTATTGAAGAAGCGCTTAAGTTATTACTTGAGGCCAAAGTTCTGTTGGTTTCGAACAACAACTACAAGATCACCTCAGATCTGGAAGGTAAACTGCTACAGGAAATGAATGATATTGATGTTGAGCTATTTAGCAAAAAGCGTGAGCTCATCAAATACATCAAAGAAACGAAGATATTTGCCCCAGTCTCAAGCTATAACGATGGCCACGACGTATTTAAGTTCAGCATTCTTTCGGATCAAGATGACGAATTGACGCCATCAGGCAGTAAAGATCTCAGATTATGCGTTTTTAGCCTGTTTAACATCAGTGATAATCGCCAAGACTTTATTGAACAACGCAAGCTAGACACGCAGTATCAAAAAGAGCAGATTACGCTGGTGCCGCAAACGGCAAACTTCTACCAAATCGATAAATTACTCGGCGAGGTGATGCGGTACGGTTACATGGAGGAGAAATACTCCACAGAGAACGATGCAGATAAACGCAAGATCATTCGTGAGTTCGAGACCATCCGCGAAGAAAAACAGCGTACGTTACGCTCATTCATCGAAGATGCTTACCATCAAGCTTCCTTAATTTACATGTTTGACGAGCTGTTACTGAATATCGATAGCTTTAAAGGCTCTATCGCTGAATACCAGCGCAAAATGGTCAAAAACATCTACACCAAACGCTTAACCAGCCAATTATCCGACAGCTTAGTGAGCAAAATATTTAGCAGCCATAAAGACAGCCTGAGCAAGCTGTTTACTGCCGCCGACTTTGCGTTTTTTGACAGTCACGGCAATTTTATTGGCGACCATTTGAAAATTGTTGAAGAGCTGAATGCCAAAATTAAATCCAAGCATGTCGATGGTAAATCACTGGAATTGGAGCTCTCAGGTGCGCCTTGGGGTTATAACTATGGCACATTGGTCTCGGCCTTAGCGGCGATGTTTAGAGCTGGCCGGTTGTCAGTGAAGTTTAATGGCGATACTTATTTTACTCATGAAGATAAAGCCGTTCATGATGCCTTTACCAACACCACCAAGTTTAAAGGTGCTTCGTTTAAATCCATTACACATACCTTAACTGCAGTGCAAAAAAATCAGGCAGTGCAAATTTTGTTGGGCCTTGATATCCAAGACCATATTGATCGCAAAGTGGATTGGAACACCAACGACTTTGAGCTTGCATCAAATATTAGTGCACTGGCAGATCACTTCATCGGCGCTATCCAAAACCTCACCAGCACGGTGCTAGATTTTACTGCACTGTTTCCAAACGTTGTGCAGTTAAAGGCGGTCTTACAAGGCTATGCCGGCAAAGTTACTGAAAGTAATTACATTGAAAAAGTTGAATATCTGCTTACTAACCAGGATGATTTTTCCAGTGCAATTCAGAACATCTTAAAAACGCAAAAATTTATCAAAACGAATCTTGGCAAAGTCAGAGAGTTCAAACGTTTTATTCAGGACGTTGTAAATGAGCTGAGTAAAGCCGATCGGACGGATGTGAATATCACCGCCGCGCACACTGAGTTTGAGCTGTTATATAGCCAAGATATTGTTAAGAATTTTGCCAAGCTGCAAGAGCAGGTGCAAATTGTCAAAGATGGCTACTTTAAGCTGATGAAAGTAGCCTTTGCAGGTATGAGTAAAATCTATCAAGAGTTACTGGCAAAAATTACCGCCGCCAAAGCCGAATTAAGCAAATACCCTGTACAGCCGAATATGGCAAATCAGCAAAAATTAGCTGAGCTACAGGCCTATGTAACCAAGCGTATTGTGTCGGACCCAGTTCTTGCTTATAGCATCACCTGTACTAACAACAGTTATTCATTGTCTGATGCGCTCAATTACACCGCGCAAGCGCCATTAAAAGAAACCGATTTGCTGGTATTACAAAGCGGTTTTATTAAGGAAGAACTTGTTGTCGTGCCTACACCCGAACCTACTCCTAGCGGCAGTGGTGAAGTCAATGAACCCAAACCGGCTCCACCGCCATTGGTGGTTAAACAACCTCGCCAAGTGGCTTTTAACCTGCCCAGCAAACGTATGTCGGTGCAAAACTATAAAGCCTTGTTAACGCAGCAATTAACGGCACTTGCCGCCGCCAAACCTGACGATGAAATTGAACTAACTGTCGCTATCAATCACGAAGGATCGTAAGCCATGAAATTAGCAGAACACGTCGACCATTTAAGAGAATTGATTGAAGCGGCATTTGATAAACAATTTGCCCGATTGGGCTTTAGCAAAACTAAGCAAATGGATGCAGAGCAAGTACAGCGATTGCCTGAAGAAGTGCAAAGCAAACGCCAACGCTTTGTGGCAATGCTGGATAACCATATTGGTGAAACCGGCAGTTACGAAAGTGCTCGGGAAAAGCTACTGGACGAGCTGACGTTTACGCTGTTTAACCGTTTAGCCGCAATAAAAGTTATGGAAGCGGCAAGCCTATTTCCGCCTGTTTTAACTAAACAAAAAGAACATGGTGACCGCTCTTTTGGCCATAAAGCCTGGCTGGAAGCCAATCCAGAGATGCGTACAGCTGAGCTTGAAGGTATTCGAGATTATTTAAAAGCAGCTTTTGATGAACTTGGCCAAACGTTGCCGCTGTATAGCAAAGCTTACCCCTATGCGCTTTTACCTGATGCCATAAGTTTAAACGATATTATTGACGCCTTTAATGCGGTTGATACTGACGTTCAAGCGAACGAATCTTCAGAAGAGACTATCTGGCAAAGTGATGATGTTCTCGGTTGGATGTACGAAAGCTACAACAACAAGAAAAAGGCGAAATTCAAAGACGATCAGAAAAATAACAAAGCAAAAACCGAATACAACAAGGTATCACTGCAATCGCAGGTGTATACGCCGCGTTGGGTGGTACAATTCTTGGTGGAAAACTCTCTGGGTAAAATGTACCTCGAGATGTACCCTCATTCAGAAATAAAACAGCGTTATAAAATTGCTAATGCACCTGTTACCCAAACCAGAAAGCCAAAGCCACTTCATGAGGTGCGCACTATTGATCCAGCTTGTGGCTCGGGTAACTTTTTATTGTATGCCTTTGACTTCTATTACGAGCTTTATCTGGACCAAATTGAAAACTATGGTGCAGACTATGATGAAAAAGACATCCCTAAAATCATTATTGAAAACAACCTGCACGGCATAGACCTAGACGATCGCGCTATCCAGTTAGCACAGCTAGGCTTATTTATCAAAGCCAAGAAAAAGCGCCGTACAGTCGGTGAGCTGCATTTCAAGGTGGTATCGTCCGACTTCTATCTGCCTGAGTATGCAGAAGTGAAGCATATCTTCGAAAAAGGCAATTTGGTGTCGGCTCAGCAGCGGGAATTTATAGAGAAAGTATGGGCTGATCTCATGCAAGCCTATAAGTTTGGCTCGCTGATTCATATTGATAAAGAGTTAAAGGAACAGCTATCTCAAGTAAAAGAACGTGCGCTTGGTGAAACGTTTGATTCGACACAAAAGTTAAAAAAGAAAATTGTTGAAGGGGATCTCTTTGCAGCGGCAGATTATGCTGACCACCAAGAATTCGCAGAAAACTTCTTTGCAAACTTATTTGCTGCGGTAGAGCAGTATGCTCGAACAGAGCGCAATACTTTCTTAAGTGGCAAAACACGAGACGCGATTACATTCTTAGAGCTGTTAACTACTGAATACGACGTAGCAACCGCTAATCCGCCGTACACAGATAGTGGTGACTTTGGTCCAGATTTAAGGGTATTTGTCGATACAAATTTTAAAAAAACATCCAAATTCCATACAAATCTTTACAGTGCTTTCATGAAACGGTGTTTCGAATTAACCAGTCGTGATGGATATATAGCCATGGTTCATCCGAATACGTTTATGTTTATTAAAACATTTGATGGCGTTCGTAAGTTTATCATTAATAATTTGCATCTGGAGATCTTGGTCGACTACGGTTTGGACAGAGTGAATTTGTTTGGTGGTGATGTTCTACTTGACTCGAATTGTTTCTATGTACTTAGTAAAAATAATAGAAATGATAAAAAATCGATATTTATTGATGTGGATACTAGAATTCAAGAAAAGCACAAAAAAGAAAGTTTCACCAACGCTTTATCAGATATTGTTCGCGATGTCGAGAATAGTCAGGTATTCAAGATTTTTCAAAGTGAGTTTCTATTAATTGAAAGTTTGCCATTTATCTATTGGATAAGTGAAGATCTCAGAGAAAAATTCACAAAATCTCCGCTTCATAAAGTTGCTGATGTTGTTTCTGGTGTTAAAACAGGAAATAACAATGGAGCCTTAAGATTATGGTGGGAAGTTGATAGGAAAGATATTTATGATGGAATTGGTGACAAAAAATGGGTTTTGTACACTAAAGGAGGGAAATTTAAAAAGTGGCAAGGAAACAATTGGTTATGCGTAGACTGGAATAATAACTGTAGTTACATTAAGAAACAAAATAGTTACAACATTCCTCCAGAAGATATATCCTTCAGTGAAGGTATCAATTATTCTGGAAGTGGACAAAAAGGCGTTTGTTTCCGTTTTTTAGAAAAAAATGTGCTTTTTGATATGGGGTCTTCAGCTGTATTTCCGCAGTTCGATGTCTTTTATGCGCTATCCGTTTTAAATTCGAAGCTAGCTTTTTATATGGCTGATTGTCTTAATCCTACTGTTAACAAACAGCCAAATGATGTAAAGAGAATTCCTCTTGCGCCGCCAACGAGTGAGTCTATTGGATATCTTAAGTCTTTAAGTGAAAGTAATATTTCAATCTATCAACATCTAGAGCGTTTTTCACTAATTGAAATGCGTTATTCAAATTCACCTATTGATATGTTTTTTCAAGGAACAATAAGAAATAGCATTAAAGACTTCCTAAATTATGAAAATGCAATCTTATCTAGGGTCTTGGTTCAGGAAGCTATGGTCGATGAGGAAGTTTTCAAATTATATAATTTGACTGAAAATGACAAAAAGATGGTTCTAGCTAAGCAAGGTCATAGCGTGGGGGGATTGCCTGTTTGTTCTAAAGCTAGAGAAGAATTCATATCGAATACTAATGAGTTAGAAAACTTCACTGTCACAATTACAAGCGAGTTTATCCATTCACTCCCTGTCATTGAATTTTCTCCTGAAAAACGTGAAGTTATTGAAAGTCATTTTGCCGGTCTTTACCAGAAGAACAATGATTTGGAAGAGTTTTGCATCCGTCACCAAATCAACCCTATAAACGTCTGGTATTGGTTCAAGCAAAGCAAAGTAATCCCTAAGCAGCGTATGCAGACTTTAGCTATGGAATTTTTGGCTGATATGATCCGTGAGATACTGATGGAAGATGAAGATGGCATCATTCCTCTGGTGCCAAATGCCGGTGAGAAAGTGCTTCTTGATCGTATCGAAGAAAAGTTTCTCGAGAAAGGATTTAGTACTGCTCAATACTCAAGCTTTGATTCTGTGCTGGGGCGGCCAATCAATGACTACCTAAGCAAGCAGTTCTTTGCAGAGCTTTCAGATCACTTGAACCTGTTTATGTATTTGCCCAAGACTCCATTTATCTGGCACTTAACCAGCGGACCAGAACAAGGCTTTGATTGTTACATCATAATTTATAAGTGGAACCGCGATAAACTAATGCAATTACGGTCTCGGTATATTGAGAATCGTGAACGGTCATTGGTAAATCGTCAAACAGACCTGCAAGGAAAACCACAGTTATCAGCAAAAGAGCAATCCGAGCTAGACACCATTTTTAAGCAGCTTAAAGAAATCGAGTCTTTTAAGGTGAAAATCGACGAGCTACTAGCTGAAGGCTACAACCCAGTATTGGATGACGGTGTCGGTAAAAATATTGCCCCGTTACAGAAAAAGAAAATGTTGGCTTATGACGTGCTTAATGCTGGTCAGCTGACAAAATATTTAAATGCCGATTGGTAAGGATACCTCACGATGATTGATAGCTGGTTAAAAGCTGATTTAGCCAAAATTTATAACCACTATCCGGTGGCTGTATTGATTGACGACAGTGGCGAAGCTGAGTTTTTATTAAAAGCCTTACCAAGCGATTATGTGGTTTACTTCACCAATAATGAGCTTTCTGAGTTGGAGGCGAAATATCGCATTGAAAGAGCACTGCAACACAACAACGCTCAGGGTACAAAGCAGCTGATTTATACCCAGCAACCTTTAAATAAATTAAGTTTTGTTCGTGAGTACTTTGAGGTTTATGGTGGCGTCGAAATTCATAGCTTGCCGAATTACATCAAGCAGAAAGTACATCAAACACTGAACTTAAATATCAATTTACCCAAAGACGAACTGATTGCGGCCGCGAAAGTGAGTGTTGGCAAAGATCAATCGTATTGGTTGGATGTCAGCCATAAGGGCGCGTCTGAAATTTTCGATTTAGATAAAGAGCTGTTGCCGTTTGTCCATGCCCCAGAACGCTACGCCAAAGAGAAATTTGATGCGCAGTTAATGGAAACCTTTTATCGGAAGGTGAACGAGCTATTGGGCCAGCAGTTTATTGCTAAACCTCCCTCGACACTGGCGACTGAGGTGGTGAATGCACTGTTAAAGGGGTTAGTTTCCAATAACTGCCATAAAAGTTTGCTTGCTATGTATCGCACCTGGCTGGACTCGGTCAGTTATAAAACATCATTTGACGCTTATCTGCAAAAACACTCACTCGATAAAACGGTCGAGATCTGGCAAGTGCACCCTGATCACCCTTTTGTAAAAGTCGATGAAGCTTGGTTAAAGCAGTTAGGCCAAAAGCTAAACAATAAGTCGCTGCAACAGACGGAACGCAGTCAATTTTTGGCTTGTTTGAAGCAGCGGCATCAGAGTAAACCAGCACAAGCCTTGGGGATCACTTTCTGGGGCGATGTGATTGCCTTGCTGGAATTCGACGCTAAGGATATGAGCTACCTGAGTGATTTTTCCGAGTGTGTCGAGTTTTATAAAAAGCATATTGCACCGCTCGACACCGCGATCCGCAATTTATATACCCAGTTTTTACAGCAACCTGAGTTACTGGGGCCATTCCAGGAGCTTTACAAAGAATATGTCAGCTTGTTTTTTGATAAGTGGTTTAACAATTTCGGTCAATACCAAGAGAACCAAACCGGGATTTTAAAGCGGTTGATTGAGGCAAATAGCAGTAAAAAAATCGCCGTGATTGTCGGCGATGGTGTGGCCTATGAGATAGCTGAGCAAGTGGCGGCAAAGGTATTTCGCGATGGTACACAGTGCAAGCTGAGCAAAGCGCACATTTTAGCTGACGTGCCTTCTGAGACAGAAAACAACATGAGCCATATTTATATGGCAAATGGCGTGGTCGAAGCAGTGCAGGCCAAGCGAGAGAAGTATTTAGTTGAGCAACACAGTGGTGTGAATATCGATTTTACACGGCTTGATGAAGTGTCGGATGTACCACTCGCCGGTCAGGTGCTGATTTGCACTTACAAAGACATCGACGATATGGGCGATAAGCTCAATAGCAAAGCGCTGAAATATTTTCCGGAATCTATCGACTTTTTTGCGGCCAAAATCACCCAGCTATTACAAATTGGTTATGCCAAGGTGTATTTAATTACCGACCATGGTTTTGTGCTAACCGGTTTACTGAGCGAATCGGAAAAGATCGCCGTGAAACCGATTGGCAACCACTATATCGATGAGCGTTTTATCTGGACCACTGACAAGCAGCCGCAGCTGAAACCGAATTTTATCGAAGTAGCTAAAAGCTACAAAGAATTCAATTATCTGTATTTCGCGCGCAGCATGAATCCATTTAAGACACCTGGCACTTATGGCTTTGCGCATGGTGGTCTTGCACCGCAGGAATTGGTTACGCCTTACTTTTGTTGGGAGCGTGAAACCGACAGCATTGGTGCACTCAATATTGCCATATCCAACAAAAAGGATTTGGTGAGTGTTACTGGTGAACTATTCCAAATCAAACTGCTGGCCAGCAGTGAAGCCATCAACTTGTTTACACAAGAGCGTAAAGTCATGCTGCTGTTTTTTGCAAATCAGCATCAAGTCAGTAAAAGCGATATTTTCACAATGCAGAATGGCGAAACAGCGCTTAAAGAGTTCACCTTTGATGGCCACGATGAACTTGAGATGCAAGTGGTGGATGCCATCACCAAACAACAACTCGACCGGATCACAATACAAAAGAACAACGATCGTGATTTAGGCGGGCTGTTTTGATGAATATTGTCAGTTTGCCTTTATGTGCAATCGTCGAAGAATTTGAGTAAGGAATTGGCATGGCCATTTTAAATGAATTAGATATCAAATTGCTGGACCACTTTCGCGGCTATGTGGTGAAAAAAGACTTAGTACGGATGGTGAAAGTCGGTGCCAACGTGCCGGTGTTTGTACTGGAGTATTTAATTGCGAATTCCTGCTCGACTGATGATGAAGATAAAATTAAGGAAGGCATGGATAACGTTAAGAAAATTCTTAGCGAACACTATGTCAATCCAGAAGAAAGTTCGCTGATCCACTCGAAGATCCGTGAAAAAGGCCGCTATAAAATTATTGATAAAATCTCGGTCGAACTGGATTCCAAAAAAGACATTTATTGGGCGAAACTGCAAAACAGCAATATCGTCAACGGCAACATCCGTGATGACCTCGTAAAAGAACATGAGAAAATGCTGATGGGCGGCATTTGGGCCATTATCGATGTGGAATATGACCCAAACATCAAAATTGGTCAGCATATCTACCCGTTTGTAGTGACGAGTATCAAGCCTATTCAGCTGTCTAAGTTTGATAATGGCAAGATCGTCAGTAAACGTCGCGAATTCACTAAGCCTGAATGGTTGGATATCTTATTGCGCAGCTGCGGTTATGAACCTACTGCCGAAGGCATGACGGACCGCGTCAAAATGCTATTACTGGCGCGTTTATTGCCAATGGTAGAAAGTAATTTCAACTTTATTGAGCTTGGCCCACGTTCGACCGGTAAATCCTTTGTATTTAAAGAGCTTACGCCTTATGCCGTACTGATTTCTGGTGGCCAAGGCACGGTAGCAAAGCTATTTGTGCATGGTTCAACTGGCAAAGTGGGGGCTGTTGGCCAGTGGGATGCGATCTGTTTCGACGAAGCCACCGATAAAATTTTTAAAGAAAAAGACGCTGTACCATTAATGAAAGATTATATGGAATCCGGTTCGTTTTCTCGTGCCGGTTCTGGTGGTGAAATAACTGGTGTTGCGTCGATTATTTTAAACGGCAACATTAACCAGCCGGTTGAAACTGTGCTGCAGACGTCTCATTTGTTTAGTCCGCTTTCAGATGAGGTGAATAACGATACGGCATTTTTGGACCGTATTCATTTCTATTTGCCAGGTTGGGAGATGATTAAGTTCGCTCCGAAGCATTTCACTTCGAATTTTGGCTTTAGTACGGATTACTTTTCTGAAGCGCTCAAGTCTTTCCGCCGCGTGACTTATACCGATGCAATCGAAAACTTTTTCTCACTTGGTGCGCACTTAAAGCAGCGTGATACCAAACCTGTGAAAAAAACTGTTTCCGGTTTAATTAAGCTGCTGCATCCGGACGGTGAATACACTAAAGACGATGTTCGTGAGTATTTGGAAATTGCACTGGAGATGCGACGTCGGGTCAAAGAGCAACTAAAACGAATTGGTGGTATGGAATTTTGGGATACCAATTTTTCATACATTGATAAAGAAACCCAGGAAGAGCATTTCGTTGGTTTGCCAGAAGAGAAAGGTTCTCATTTAATTCAAAGCACACCGTTACCACCGGGTGTTTGTTACACCAGTACCAGCGATGGTGACAACGTGGCATTGGTGCGGATTGAAGTGGTGAGTACCTCAGGTTCTGGCAAGTTGAACATTTCCGGTGTGAGCAGCATGCCGGTTAAAGAAAATATTAAAAACACTTATCAGTACATCAAAGCCAACGAAAAGACCATTTTAAGTGAACAGCATTCGCTGAAAAATTACGATATCACTGTTCAGGTCACCAATATGCTAGGTGCATCAGTTTCGACTGGTATTGGTTCAGCCGTATATATCGCGATAGTGTCGGCGTTGTACAAGAAGAACTTAAAACCCGGCTTAGCGGTCCTCGGCAACATCTCTGTAGGTGGTGCCATCGAGAGAGCCATTAACTTCGCAGACAAGATCACCATGCTTTCTGAGAATGGTGCCAAGTCTGTTGTGGTTCCAATGGATAACCTGTCAGAGCTTGCGAATTTACCTGCAAGCGTTCTAGGCCATACCGATGTGCCGTTTTACCAGAACAACCAGATGCTGATGCAAAAGGCGATATTGTTGGATTAGTTTGGTTGATGTGATGGTGTGGGAAAGGACGCTTGTTGTAATGACGACGTCCTTTGCAGACGTCTTAGGATAGTAAGGCGTCAATTTGGATCTCATTTGGGCGCTACAAGGTGCAGGATATATGTCGCAAGACCGCGAATCATTAGCGACCAATCTATGATTTTTTCAAAAAGAGTTGGTAATGAATGCGACAACCAGCCCAATGGCATTGCGTTTTCATTAACGGACTACCTTCAATTGGTGGATTATACAGGCCGAATCATCCGCAATGACAAACGAGGTGTCATCAGCGAACATAGCGCCAAGCTACTGACAAAATTGAATATCCAGCAAGACAACTGGCTTAAGCTCACCACTGAATTTGGCAAGTTGTTTCATGGCCCAGTGGGAACCTTGCAAAAACTGACTGATTACTGCGAGCACTTAGAGAAGCGACGACGGCATTTTGCTAAATGCTGCCAGCACCTCAAAGCAGGCTGACCTAAAGTCTATTTTATTGGCTTTCCCTTTTAAAACAGCTAACCAGACAATGGTTTGGGGGAAGCTTGCTAAAAAAACACCATTTTTCAGTTAAATAGCACAATTTAGCCCATCCTCATCGATTTGAATCCTGCCTTGTCAGCTTTTTAGCTGCTAAGTGATTTTTGGTTACTTAAAGGCAAGCCTAAGTGTTTTATTTTGTTTTATAGTGGGTTGCGATTTATTTCTCAGAGTTAAACTTGCCAGCCGCATGATTACTGCTAAAATCACTGTATATTTAACCAGTGGTGTTAGTTATGCGTATCATACCAATCTATGCAAGTGCAGGGCTCACAGGGTTTGAAAGCCCTGCAGAAGAGTATCGCCAGCTTGGCCTGAGTTTAGATCAACTCCTGATTATTCATCCAAACGCGACCTTTATGGGGTTTGCTCGGGGGGATTCAATGCAGGGCGTTGGCATTTATTTTGGTGACTTGTTGATAGTCGATCGCCATGAAACGGCCCGTGATGGTGATGTGATTGTTGCCAATTATAACGGCGAGTTTGTGTGTAAAATTATCGATAAAACTCGCCGCTTACTGCTATCCGCAAACGAGCAGTTTCAGCCTCAACCTATCCATGATTACGACACCTTCAGCATAGAAGGTGTCGTAGTGAGTTCAATCCGTTTTTACCGCCAAAACCCGACTTTAGCTAATTTAAAATGTATGCTCTAGTTGATGCCAATAGCTTTTATTGCAGCGCTGAGCAGGTGTTTCGTCCGGACTGGCGTGGCAAACCGATGATCGTCCTTAGCAATAACGATGGCTGCATCGTGGCAGCTAATCGTCAAGCAAAGGAGTTAGGGATCCCCAAATTTGCACCTTATTTTCAGTTAAAGGAACAATGCCAAAAGTTAGGGGTGATTGCCTGCTCAAGCAATTATGAACTCTATGCCGATCTATCCACCAAGATGATGAGTATTATCGGCCGCTTTGCTCCAGAGCAGCATGTGTATTCCATTGACGAGAGTTTTTTATCTTTTAAGCATTGCCCTGCGATCAAGTCTCTATATGAACAAGGGCAGTTAATTCGCCGTGCAGTGTGGAAAGAAGCACGCTTACCTGTATGTGTAGGTATAGGCGCGACCTTAACGTTGGCCAAGCTGGCAAACCACGCAGCCAAAAAATTACCCGGTTATAACGGTGTTTGCGTAATAGATAATGAGCCAGACCGACTCACTATTTTAAAGTCGGTAGAAGTGGGCGAGGTATGGGGGATTGGTCGCCGCATCAGTAAAAAGCTGGAACTAATGGAAATTAATACCGCTTATGATCTGGCAAGAATGCCGGCCGGACTCGCCCGCAAACAATTTAATATCGAGATTGAACGCACCGTAAGAGAACTCAACGGCCAAGCATGTAAACAATGGGATGAGGCAAGGGCAGATAAAAAGCAAATCTTCTCGACTCGCAGTGTGGGTGAACGCATCACCGATTACCAACAACTCCACCAAGCCTTAAGTAAGCATATTGGCATTGCTGCCGCCAAAGCCAGAAGGCAAGGTTCGTTATGTAAAACCATGCTGCTGTTCGCTAATAATTCTCCCTATGATGAGCAGCCAACAGGCGCTAAAACATTAGTTAACTTTCCATGTGCCACAAATTGCAGCGCCGAGCTCACCCACGCAATGAGCGCGGCCGCCCCTAAATTGTTTAGGCAAGGGGTGCGCTATTATAAAATCGGTGTGGGCTTGTTAGATTTAGTCAGCGAGAAACACCGCCAGTTTGACCTATTCAATGCACCCTCCGCTAATCCTCAGCTAATGCGCACCCTCGATAGTGTTAACCACCGCTATGGTAGCGATACCTTATTCCTCGCCGCCCAAGGCATTGATCAAAAATGGACCATGCGTCGCGAACTACTTACCCCGCAGTACACTACAGACTGGGGATGTTTGCCACAGATTAAGTGCTAGAGTCAGGCTGAGGTTACCTTCAAGGAAAGTAACACGAGTCTTGAATTACAACACTATCGGCTTTTAATTACCGCTGAAAGACACCTTTGATACTGGCTGATGCACAAAGTGGCTATTCGTGAAAAATAATGAATAAATTATGGGTTTAAGATATTATTATTAATAATTATTGTATATTTACAAGTGGTTAACTGTTGAAATTTTTCCACGTCATAATGGTTATCTAAGTTGTTGCAGATTTTGGGAGGTATTAATGATTATCAAGCGTCGCAAGGTCAAATCGACAGTTTTCTCTGATTTTGTGCGCAACGCATCATCCAGGGGAAAAAAGTGATTTTTTTGAAAAAGTTATCGAAGAGGCGATTCAAAAACAAAAAGAGGTGATAGCCAAAGCAAATGAGATCGATGGTTAGTTATATGGCATGTTTATTGTTACACACTTAAAATTAAACACATGCAAGCAGTATCTCATGCTTGCCTTTTAGTGATAAAGTGCCGTTACTCAAGCAATGTAAGATCTTGGCATTAAGCCATCAAAATAAATCACAGATGTGTGCAAAACAGTTAAATATGGCGACTAGTGTTAGTTGTAGTTAAATTTTTATTGACTTCCCAATAAGTCGGTAAAAACCAATGAATTCAATTGGTTATGTTGTTGTTTTGAACTAAAATTGAGGAGTCGGATTCCCAGGGTAAGTCATTGGTCTAATTGAAGAAAATATCAAAAATCAGAAGTAATGCAAAAAGTAATGCAGCCCTGTATTTGACTTATATTGATTATATTTTTCAATACGTTATATCATGAAGTAGACTCCCTCTCTCACCGCCACATTCTAAGAACCCGATCACATGGTCGGTTTTTTCTTTTCTATCATAACCTATGAATTATAGTTGCTAAATCCAATGGCTCACCAACCTTTGGCACCTTAAGGTGGTACAAAAGGGTGGTACAAAACGATGGCATTTATGACTCAACCATACCACGATCTAAAGTCTGGGATCTGGAAAATCCGTAAGGAAATTTCAGTGCATTTACGTCCGTTCCTTGATGGCAAAGTAGAGCTAAAACGAAGTCTAGGGACTAAGGATGCCTATGAAGCTAAAACAACTGCGGGTGGTGTGATTGTGGAGTTTGAGTCAGCCATAGCTTTGTTACGTCAAGAAAAAGAGCAGAAATAATACCAGCACTGTTAGTTTGAGGGAGCAAAGCCATCAGGAGGATTACCATGCACGTGGCGGTCGATCTCGATAAACAAAACGCCTGCAATTGCAGGCGTTCTTCGATGGGTTTAGTCGGTGCTCAATTGTCATTAAAACAGGCTATTTCTTAACCCATTTGCCTTGAGCATTTTGCACATAGTTGCCTTTGTCTGTAGCAGCGATGGCTTTTTCACCAGCTAATTTGGCGACATCAGCGGCAGAAATATTATTCTTTTTGGCGATGGTTTCGTAGTGGGCGCGGCGCTTGTTGTTGACTTCATCCATCACGGCTTTGGCATCGCTATTATTTTGCACTAGACCTAAATAGCCATTGAGTTGCTCACCTAAGTAACCTTGGGATTTGGCTTCCTGCAATGACATGGCAAAGGCGTTTAAGCTGAATAAACCTAGGCCGAGCAACAGGAGTAATGTTGGCTTTTGTAGCAGGGTCTTGAGTGACATTGATTTCATCGTATATTCCTTAATTCTTTGTGATTAGAACAACTTATCATCTGACAGAAGCTGGTCTAGCTCCTTGTCCACTTTGATTTTTATCTCGTGTTCAATTTTCACATTGAGATTAATCACAATCGGTTTATCCGGCGGTTCAATTTTTACTGTAGGCGCACAGCCTTGCAATGTGCCCAGTAGCAGCAATGCACCTAAACTAACTTGCTGTAATTGAATGATCTTCACTGAGGGTTCCTTTTACTTCACGGATTTTTCGATTCTATCCTGCAGATTGTTACCAATCTGAAGGCTCCTGAATAATTGCAGCATGTTCTCTTCATGAGAGTAATTCAAGTGGATAGGGCGTTCAATCCCTTTGCTGCGACCTTTGACTTCCACTAATAGGTTGGCATCGCCAGTTTGATCCATATCGAAACTACTGGATAACTGGCTGTATTCTAAGTGTTCGAGTGCCGAAAATACAAAGTCGAGATAAGGTTGTGATTGGCGCATTTGATCGACAGCCGGATTGCCAGATATGGCAATTAAACCGCCTGGGGCGCGGGCCGCTAATTGGCCGCCGCTGATCGACACTTTACCATCGACTAAGTCCACGGGTAACACGCCATCGAATATGCCATCAGCATAGATGCCAATTTGGGGTTGAATTCGAAGTACTTCTTCAAGATTCATGCCCTGCAATAACAAGTAAGCGTGGGATTTATCCTGTAGTTTTAAATTAAAATCCGGTAGTAAAAATTGGCCGTTCAATACTTTACCCTTGGCGGTCATCGACACGTCGGTATCACTTAAACCCGTGAGTTGTTGCAACCAATTGTCGGGAAGCTTCTCTGCATCTTTGCCTAGGACAATATCGGCCTCTACTTCGATATCGGTCAAGGGGAAGCCGGGATCAAACAAGTTAAAGTTTATCATGGTCTGCGGGCAGTTCAGTCGACTTAAACTGCTGAAATAGCCTGACGCTTGCGGCGTTTTATAGGATTGTTCCCAAGTGAACTCGCATTGGGCCTGTAATTTACCGCCCTCGAAGAGAATGTCTTTGTAAAAACCTTCAAGCTCGGTCATCGATTGGGTAATTTGCATCGCAAATTGGGTTTGTTCGGGCTGATGTGTCAGCTTAAATTGTGCCTGTAATTGGTTATGTCCGGTCATATTAAACTCAGCGGGTAACGGCTGGGTTTGATTAAGCAAAGATAGTGCCTCTGTCATGCTGGTATCGACAACCCACTGGCCAGTTAACAGCAGTGGCAAGTTTGTATTGGCGAACTGCAATTGGTGATGGCTTTGTAGTTGAACATTGCCGACTTGCCAGTGTTCATCGCCGATAAGCGTGCTATTTTTCCAATGTAAATCTTGCACTAGGGCTAAGTTATCCAGCTTAAGCACAGTTTGTTTACGTGTACGTCCCTTCGTCGAGAGCTGCTTTTCAATTGATAACTGTTTGGCTTGCCAGTGGAGTGTATTTTTGATTTGGCTCGATTGAATCGCTGTTAAAAAAGGGGCTTGGCTCGAGAAATTCACTGCTACCCCCTGTGATACTCCAAGGGAAAAATCCTGCACTGTTATATCGCTGCGGCTACTCAGACTGGTTTTTGTGCTGTTATTTAAGGCCTGCGTTTGGTGTTGTGCATGGGTATTGGCTATTGCAAGTGTTTCTACCGCTTGGCTAAAACGCAGTTGTGCCAGCGTGAGTGACATTGGAGGTAAGTTAAGCGCAAATTGACTCCCCGCTGCGGTAGTCGCATCCGGTGCTGAAAATGATGTTGAGCTAAATGTGAGTGGAGCCTTGGCGTTTAGCTCAATATTGCCTAAACCCAACTGGGTTTGTTTATTTTGAGGATCAGATGCTCGTGTTGCCTTATCTAGCTGAATATCCCTAAGTGTTAATTGCAGTGTATCCGTTGACTCAGTAGAGAAGGACGCTGTCTTAAGTTGCCAATCGATGCCTTGGACTGACTGTTTAAGAGCCATCGTTCCGGCAGTTTGCAAAGCGCCAGAGCCCCAATTTAACGCTTGAGGTGCATCTTGCCAGCGCTTGTGTAAGTCAAGGTCACGTAAGTTGAGCGGAGTATTTTGTTTAAGCGCGATGTGCCACTGCGTTTGCAACATCCATGTATCCGACTCTTTGGTTAAGTACTTGTTATTTAAGCGAGTGTTTGTTAGGCGAATGTGCGTCTCGAGTTTACTGCCTAAGGTGGATAATTCCACCGCGGGTAAGGTTAACGGCTCATCTGATTTTGCTAATGCATAATGCAGCGGCTCAGTCATCAAGAATGCCAGTCCAATCGGGGACTGGGTGCTTTTAAGCCCTGAGAGTAAAGTGTTAAGCGCTTGATAGTCAGTATCATTTAACTGCAAAGAGTGATTTAGGGCATCTAATAACAGCGCTTGTTGCGCGGCATTGGGCGTTAACGCAAGGCTAAAAGGCTCGAGTGTTAGATTGAGTGCTGCTAATGGACCACTGAGATTAAACGCCAGTGTTGGTTGTGGTGCTAAGGTGAAGTCTGCAAAATGCGCCAAAGTGACACTCGGCTGGATAAACTGGTGCTCACTCTTTATATCGCCCGTCGGGAGCTTGAAAGTACTTTGCGAGACTAACTGACCACTCAGTGTCATGCCAAGCGCTTGCCATTGTTGATCCCATTGTATCAATTGGCTAAGAATACTGGTTGGCGTTTGGCGTAGGCTAATTTGATGCAGACTCTCAAGCAGCGGCGCTATGTTCAGTTCACTTTTTAACGTCCATTCATCGCTGCCGAGTGTTGCAGCTAAGCTGATAAGCGGCTCGTCTTCATGGCTAAAGGCGGTGGTTAATTGTCCATAATGATTAAGGCTTAGTTTTTCCATCACCAGTTGATAGGCGCTGTGATTGGCTTGCGCTTTTAGCTTCAGTGTGGTTTTACCTATCTCAATTAAGGGTAATGAGTTGATGTTTAGCGCTATTGCGGGCGTTTGTTCATCGGCAATGTTGGGGCTTCGCTCAAAGAGTGATTGACCGAGCTCCACTTCAATCTCACCTGTACTAATGCGTTTGATTTTTTGGCTCAAGACATCAAGCTGGGCCAACTGGAGTAGTTCTGCAATACTTTGGGGCCAGCTTAATGCCAGTTGAATATCGAGATTTTTTACCACTAAGTGCGAGTCATGCACGCGCAGGTTGGCTGAACTGACTTGCCAATGTGCTAAGCCCATTTTTCCTAAGCGAATATCGGTCAGCTCACTGTCCATGCCGCTTAAGGCATAATTGGCGGCACGCAGAATAAGGGTTTCGGTCTCACTATTGACAATCCATACAGTAAGCGCAATACCCGCTAACATACTTGCCACTGTGGTGGCGATAAGGCTTTGTTTGACGCGCTTTTTGATTGTTGTTTTGCGTCTAGGCACGCCAGTTCCTACCGCTTGGGAATGTGACGTAGCAGCCGAGCTTGCCTGCGGTGCGGGTTCGGCGCTAGCCTTTTTCAGTGGTATTGGCGTCTTAACCATGTGAGTCGAATATCATCCTTATCATCAATGCGCTGTCGTTCACTCTAGTGCTGGAAATTGGAATACCAGCGATAAAGGGGCGTGGGATGAACGCCAGTTTAACACTCCACTACGTGGCTGACTAATTTTGCGATGGGTCTTGCTATGGGCAAATGAGGTTGAGTGCCTACTCAATCATCTTGATTTTACAGGCACTTATTCTGTAGTGACCTAAACCGATGTTAACCTAATAATTGGGCGCCAATGACGGCAAGACCTGACACGAGTGCGAGCACTAAGCTTAATTTTCCCCCTGCGACGCGGTAGCCTTGGGGAAGATTGGCGTTATCCCGTTGTTTTCTTTGTACCCATACCATGGAAACGGGTAAAAAAATCGCGAGGATCACTAGGGCAATTGCCGCATAACCGAGGGCGGTAATAAATCCCTGTGGGTAAAAAAGGGCAAAGCCTAATGGCGGCACAAAAGTGATCGCCGCGGTGATACTGCGACCCGTCGCATTATCTTCTTGCCTTAAGTTGGCGGCTATAAAGTCAAATAGACCTAGGCTCACCCCTAAAAAGGAGGTCGCCAGGGCAAGATCGGCAAACACACTGATGGCAGAACTTAAGTATTGGCTGTGCAGTACACTGGCTAACTGATTGATAAAGCCTGAAAGACTCTGATTCGTCATCAGTTGGCTTTGGCTGAGCACGCCTTGGCTGCCCAGTTGCCACAGCAGGTAAATCAGCAGGGGTAACGCCGAGCCGAGCAGCATGATTTTACGCAGGCTTTTTACCTCAACGCCTAAGTAGCGCACCACAGATGGAATCGAACCATGAAAACCAAACGAGGTAAAAATCACTGGGATGGCCGACACAATAAGCCCTTGTTCCAGTGGCAATTCGAGTAAATGTGTGCCTTCGACCTGCGGCAGTAATAACGCCAGCATCAAGATCAACGCAATGATTTTTAAGCTAAAGAGCAGGCGGTTAATTAAATCGACGCAGTGGGTACCTAAACCCACAATCGTACCAACCAAGAGGGTAAATAAGATGGCGCCCGCCTGTGGCGGCAGTGCTAACCCTAACCAAGAGTTGAGTTTTTGATGAACTTGCTCACCACCACCCGCGATGTAGGCGGCGCACAGGGCGTAGAGTAAAAACATTAACGCGATACTGGCAACCACTTGGCCCTTAGCGCCCAAAAGCGTGCGGGCTAATTGGTTGAGGCTGGCATCACTCGGGGCAAATTGATGGATTTCGACCATGAGTAGGGCGGTGTAGGCCATCAATGCCCAGAGGATTAGCATAATCATGCTCGATACACCAAAACCGAGTCCTGCTGAGGCGATGGGGAGTGCGAGCATTCCCGCGCCAATGGTGGTGCCTGCGATCAGCAGCAAACTGCCGAAAAATTTATTTTGTGTCATAACTTACGCTCAAACGTCTTAATGAATGGCTCGAATATCTCAGCTAAAAGAGATAAAGGCTTAAGCAGCATGGCGGCGCGATACGGCGGCTGAGAGCTGTACTTGTACCAGTACAAAGCGTTGGGTTCGTGGCGCAATCTGCGGATCGTTGGGGATATGGCCACAATGGAAGGTCTGGCGAGTGTGCCTATCTATGCCATTGCGGCTACAGATAGGGATAATAAGCTGTTGTTGTAATACACATAAAACGCGCCTTTGATTGGGGTTAATTCGACACTTAAATTACATCTAATGACTTAATCACATCTAATTGCTTGGTCACATCACATAACGAAGGCAATTCGGCCTGTTTTTAAAATTTGTCTTAAATGTTAATAAGTTGAGTCAACGCCTCGATGCCAATATCGAGTACGCTGGCTACGATAGGCAGTTAAGATGTACTTGTCAACCATTACAGCAGTATTTTGCTGATTTTTTGTCAATTTCGATGTGATGGCTGATGAGAAGGTATACGGTTTTAGGATTCACTATTTGGGGGGGAAGGGTTGTAAGGCGCATGATAGAGGGTGGGATGTGGTGTTGGCTAACACTGCGTAAATAGAAGGTTGTCTGCCGCAGACCAACAAGGCTTGCGGCAGATACAGGTGTAGTAGTGCTTAGGGCGTTTTGAGGTTTCAGGGTTATTTTCGCAGTGCTTTTTGATGGCGAGCGAGTAGATTAGCTGTGATATCACTTAAGCTCAGTTGTTGATCTTCAAGTAGCACTAATAAGTGGTACATGAGATCTGATGCCTCATTAATCAGCTCTTCTTTATCGTGAGTCGCAGCGGCCAGTGCGGTTTCGAGCCCTTCTTCACCGACTTTTTGGGCGATGCGTTTGGTGCCGCGCGCAAATAAGGAGGCGGTGTAGCTCGATTCTGGACTTTGCCCTTTACGTGAGGCGATAAGCTCGGCTAGATTGTTTAAAAACGGGTGAGCTTGACCATCGAGCCAGCAGCTTTCGGTGCCTTTATGGCAGGTTGGGCCATTGGGTAATACCTGCACCAGCAGGCTATCGTTATCGCAGTCTTTATCGATGGCGACCAGTTTTAGGGTATGGCCCGAGGTTTCGCCCTTGGTCCATAAACGTTGCTTAGATCGGCTAAAAAACGTCACATCACCGGTTGCCAGAGTCTGTTCCAGCGCGGCTTTATCCATATACCCGAGCATTAATACCTTGCCTGATAAGTGGTTTTGGATAACCGCAGGGATAAGTCCATCCTGTTTGTCCCAATCCAGCTTGCTAAAATCCGACTTAGTGTTTGTTTGCGTTGACATAGTATTCACTCTTAATCTATTTGTAGAACCTAGAACCTAGAACCTAGAACCTAGAACCTAGAACCTAGAACCTAGAACCTAGAACCTAGAACCTAGAACCTAGAACCTAGAACCTAGAACCGCTCTAGCGTCTAATCGCGATGCCTTCGGCCGCTAAATACTGTTTTAACTCGCCGATATTGATAATGGCTTTATGGAACACGCTGGCCGCCAGCGCAGCATCGACCTTCGCATCAATAAACACATCGCGAAAATGCGCCATCGTACCCGCACCGCCCGAGGCGATTAAGGGCACGTCGCACAGCTGGCGTACTAGGCTTAACTGTTTGATATCATAGCCACCGCGCACACCATCTTGGTTCATCACGTTGAGCACGATTTCGCCGCAGCCGCGTTGTTGTACTTCTTCAACCCAATCCTGGGTGTACCAAGTGGTTTCTTTGGTGGCGGCTTCATCGCCGGTGAATTGCTTCACTTTATAGCTGTCGCTTGCCGCATCATAAAACGAGTCTATGCCGATCACGATACATTGACGGCCAAATTCATCCTGCAGGCGTGAAATTAAACTCGGATCGCTAAGAGCGGGTGAGTTGACCGAAATCTTATCCGCGCCAAAGGCCAGTAACTCGCGGGCCTGGCCGATGGTTTTAATACCGCCGGCGACGCAGAAGGGGATATCGATTTGCTCCGCCACTCGGCTCACCCAAGACTTATCGACTACTCGGTCATGGGCACTGGCGGTGATATCGTAAAACACCAGTTCGTCGGCGCCCTCAGCGGCATAACGCGCCGCGAGTGGCACTATATCGCCAACAATTTCATGGTTGCGAAACTGTACGCCCTTGACCACGCAGCCATCTTTCACATCTAAACAGGGGACTATTCGTTTGGCCAGCATTGGATTGCCTCCGCCACATTAAACTGATTGATAAGTAAAGCTTTACCGATAATGATCCCCGCGGCGCCACTGTCTCTGACGGCAGTAACATCCTCAAGGGTGGCAATGCCGCCCGAGGCTTGCCACGCGATATCGGGATAGCGGCTGGATAGCTCACGATAGAGTTCGGTATTGGCGCCTGTGAGGGTGCCATCGCGGCTGATGTCAGTCACCAGTGCATGTTTAAGTCCCACTTGGCTAAAGTCTTCAACGATAGATTCTAAACTCTTACCTCCACCGCTTTGCCAGCCAGAAACCGCAACGATTTTCTCGCCGCTCTGATTGATATTCACATCCAGTGCGAGGCAAATGGCCTCGCTGCCAAACTTGTTAAACCAGCCTTTGACTAACTCGGGCTCTTTGATGGCGAGCGAGCCTATCACCACGCGTTTAACCCCAAGGGATAATAACTCGGCGACTTGCTCTTCAGTGCGGATCCCGCCGCCCACCTGAATATTGGCGTTAAGTCCCGCTGTCAGCTTGGCAATCAAAGTCGTTTGGCGTTTAGCGGGTTCTTTGGCGCCAGTTAAATCCACAATATGCAGCCATTTCGCACCTTGGTCTTGGTAAGATTGCAACTGGGCCAGTGGGCTTAAATCGAAGGTGGTCTGCTGCCCATAATCCCCTTGGTAGAGCCTAACTACCTTGCCATCAATTAAATCAATTGCTGGAATGATCATCTGTTGTCCTTAATTCCTTGTGTGCATTTGCTGCCGCGCTTTATTGCTGTATGTTGTGGCTGAAAAAAGCTGGCTCAGCCAAACTTAGCGCCCCCAAACTTAGCTCAGTCAAAACTTAATAAGCGATTTATTTACTGCATTTTTAAAAAGTTACCTAGGATTTGTGCGCCCACGGCGGCGCTCTTCTCGGGGTGAAATTGCACGCCCATAAAGTTGTCTTTACCGATGGCGGCGCTAAAGTCCTCACCATAACGGCATTGTGCCAAGGTGTAGTCGCTTAATGGTGCGCGGTAGCTGTGCACAAAATACACGTAACTGCCGGCTGGAACATCGGCAAACAGCGGGTGAACCTGAGACGGATTGCTAAAGGCCAGTTGGTTCCAACCCATGTGCGGCAGAGGTAAACCTTCGGCCTTAAGCGTTTGACGGTCTAGCTCGTCAATTTCGGTTGGAATAATGCCTAAGCATTGGCAATCCAGCGCTTGGCCGCCGCGTTCTTTAGAGAGCAGGGTAAGCATTTGCATCCCTAAACAGACGCCCAGCACGGGTTGAGTTAACCCTTGAATTAATTCGACTAAGGCTTTTTCCGTTAATGAAGCCATGGCGGCGCCAGCACTGCCGACACCTGGCAGTACTACACGTTTGGCGGCTTTAATGCTGGCTTTGTCATCGGTGACTAACACCTTAGCGCCGAGGCGCTCAAAGGCGAAACGGACCGAGCTTAAGTTGGCGCAACCTGTGTCTATGATGACAACATCAAATTCATCTATGTTTGCTGACATTGGGTTTTCCTATTGATGGGTCAGTGGGGAAGTGGTTTGTCGCCGCATTCCCGAAACTGCCCCTCGTTAAAATCATCAGGCTTTATGTTATTTGCTCACGTACCTATTTTCAGTCAAGAAGCAGATAACAAATGTTTTAGCACGGTGTTAGAGCACGCCTTTACTCGATGGCAACACATCACCTTCGACTTTTACGGCCTGACGCAGCGCGCGGCCCAGTACTTTAAATAGCACTTCGACCTTGTGGTGATCGTTGTCTCCCTCGGCGGCTACATGCAGGGTGCAGCGTAGGCCATCGGCAAAAGAGCGGAAAAAGTGCGGTACCATTTCGGTTGCCATTTCACCGACTTTTTCACGTTCAAATTGGGCGGCGAATTTAATAAAAGGCCTGCCGGAAAGATCCAGTAAGCATTCGCCTTTGGCCTCATCCATCGGCAAACTAAAACCAAAGCGGGCAATACCGCGTTTATCGCCCAGCGCTTGGCGCAGCGCATCCCCAATTGCCAATGCCGTGTCTTCAACGCTGTGGTGATCGTCTATCTCCAGATCGCCATCGACATTCACCTCCATTTTGAAGTTTCCGTGGGTGGCGATTTGATCCAACATATGGTCGAAGAAACCAATGCCAGTGTTAATGGCGCCTTTGCTGGGATTGTCGAGATCGACAGTCACGCGAATATCGGTTTCCTTGGTGGTGCGTACCACAGTCGCGGTGCGGCCCTTGTTGAGTAAGGCATCGGCAATCGCGTCCCAGCCAAGACTGCCACGCTGATATTGAAAGCTTTTAATCCCCATGGCATTGCCCAGTTCCACATCTGTGTGTCTGTCACCAATCACGGCGGACTGGGTAAAATCGATGGTGCCTTGGGTCAAAAAGTCTTTCACCAGTCCTAGTTTGGGTTTGCGGCAGCTGCAATTTTCATCGTTAAAGTGCGGGCAGATGAGCACATCTTCAAACTTAACCCCTTGGCTAGACAGGATTTGCATCATCATATTGTGCGGTGCATCGAAATCTTCCTGCGGGAAGGAAGGGGTACCGAGCCCGTCTTGATTGCTAACCATCACCAACCTAAACCCAGCTTTTTGCAGGCGCAGTAAGGCGGGGATCACTTGGGGCTCGAATACCAGTTTGGTGAGGCTATCGACCTGTTTGTCGGTGATTGGCTCTTCAATCAAGGTGCCATCACGGTCGATAAAAAGTATTTTCTGGGCGACATTTGGGGTAAATACTGGGTTCATGCTGCTACCTTTCAATTCAGTTTGTTATCTTTATAAAATCAGTCTATTAGGCCAATGCTGTTACAAGACTTGCACCCAAAGCTCACAGCTTTTGCGATTCAAAGAGCGACACTAAGCGGTCGGTGTCAGACTGAGAGCTAAAGCTAAAACGAATGGCTTTAGCTAGCCTTGGGTCCTTATAGGCCCGCGCGACAATGCCATTGTCGATAAGCAGCTGTGCCACTGTTGCTACGTCGTCAAACTCGGCTAAGACATAGTTGCCATTGGGTTTTAGCACGGCGCCGCCCCATTGCTCGCAGTACAAATTCAGCGCCGCCGCGAGTCGCTCTCCCTGAGTATTGAGCGCTTTGACTTGGGTTTTCATCCGCGCAATCCCAGCAGCAGAGAGCGCTTGCACGGCCACTTCACTCACGGGAAGTGGCACGGGATAGGGCGCAATCACCCGCATGATGATTTCGATAATTTCTTCATTGGCCAGTAAAAAGCCGCAGCGCGCGCCTGCTAAGGCAAAGGCTTTTGAGAGGGTGCGCAGTACAACGAGATTTGGGTAAGTCTCAAGTAAATCCGCCACGCTATATTCTGGGCAAAACTCGATATAAGCCTCATCGACGACAACAATTGCATCGGGTAGGGCTTGGATGGCTTGCTCGATGCGCGCCTTGTCAATCACAGTGCCGGTTGGGTTATTAGGATTGCAGATAAACACTAACTTAGCGCCGCGCGTGGCCGTTGCAAAGTCGGATGGGAGACCGTATTCAGCCGTTAAGCTTAACGCCTTAACGCCTACATTAAAGGTTTGCGCGCTAATGGCGTACATGCCATAAGTGGGCCCAAAGGTCGCAATGGAATCTATGCCTGGGACACAAAATGCCCGGATCAGCAGTTCGATGGCCTCATCGGCGCCGCGACTGGCGACAATTTTGCTCTCCGCTACACCGCTGTATTGGCTGTAGGCATTGATTAACGCGGGCGGTTGGCACTCTGGGTAACGATTTAACTTAGTTAAATCGAGTTCGGCAACGGCCACATTATTAAAGGGCGATTCGTTAGCGTTGATCCAAATATCCCCACGACCACCTAGCCTGCGAGCACTTTGGTACGGTGTTAACTCGAGCAGCTCGGGCCGCGCAAGACAGGCGGCAAGGGTTGTTGGCTCGATGCTTGTGTTATCGAGAGTATTGCTGGCGCTATTGGCGCTCGGAACCTTTGTTACTGGCACATTGCTCGTTGGTGCTTGGCTAATTGGCACTTGGCTCATCCTATATCATCCTAAGTCTTGCTACGGCTTTCATTAACGCTGAAGCGTACTGTTATTTCGTCTTGCTACTATCAGTCCTTAAGACTGGCTAAGCGTATCGCGACCGCATTTTTATGGGCATCGAGTAACTCATTACTGGCAAGGGTCATTACCGCTTGCCCGAGTCCGAGTAGGCCCTTGGCACTGAGTTCTTGCACCGTAAAGCGGCGGCTAAAGTCGGCCAAGGAGAGGCTCGATACCGCGCGGCTGTAACCGTAAGTCGGCAATACATGGTTAGTGCCACTGGCATAATCTCCAACCGATTCAGGTGTATAGGCGCCTAAAAACACTGAGCCTGCGGCACGAATATGCTTGAGTACGTCCCGTGGGAAGCGGGTTTGAATAATTAAGTGTTCAGGCCCGTAACTATTCGATACCTGTGCTGCTTCCTGCATATCTTTGACTAAAATGGTGCGGCTACTGTTTAGGGCGGTTGCGGCAATCTCTTGGCGTGGTAGAGCGGCCAGTTGTGACTCGAGTGCTTGATTGATAGCTTGTGCTAATGGCTCAGAATCCGTGACTAAAATGACCTGTGAATCTGGGCCATGCTCCGCTTGCGAGAGTAAATCCGCGGCAATAAACTGCGCATTGGCATCGCTATCGGCAATCACCAACACCTCGGATGGTCCCGCTGGCATATCGATAGATACAGTGCAGCGACCATCTTGAGAGACCAAGCGTTTGGCCTCGGTGACATAACGATTGCCTGGGCCAAAAATCTTATCGACGCTGGGAATCGTTTCAGTGCCAAAGGCCAGTGCGGCAATGGCCTGCGCGCCGCCCACTTGATAAATTTCGGTGATCCCACAGGCGTTTGCCGCATACACAATCGCATCGTTAATCGGCGGCGGACTCACCAATACGCGTTTTTCGCAGCCGGCAATTTTGGCTGGTAGGGCCAACATCAGTACGGTTGAGATTAATGGGGCGCTGCCACCGGGAATATATAAACCGACTTTTTCAATCGGTTCGCTACGAAGCTCGCAGCGAACACCCGCTTGGGTTTCAATCTCTATGGGGCGAAATTGCTGCGCGCTGTGAAACACATCAATATTGGCCATCGCTTGGGCAATGGCGGCTTTAAGTTCGGTCGAGACTCGTGCGCTGGCGGCGCTAATCTCGCTTTCACTTAAACGCAGACTATCGATATTGGCACTATTAAAGCTATCAAACTTTTGATTAAACTCTTTTAGCGCCGCATCGCCACGGCTAGCCACGGCATCAACAATGGCCCGAACACTTTGTTCTAAGCCGCTGTCACCAATTAAAGGTGAGCGTTGGAGCGCGGCTTGTTGTGCATCGGCGGATAACGTTGCCCAAGTCAAAATATCCATAGATCACCCCATCATTTTTTCAATTGGCATTACGAGGATAGAGCTGGCGCCGAGTGCGGTGAGCTCTTCCATGGTGTCCCAGAATAAATCTTCAGTACTGACGGCGTGGATGGCCACTCGATTAGTATCGTCGTTTAATGGCAGCACCGTGGGGTTTTCGGCGCCGGGTAGCAGGGCGACAATTTGATCTAAGGTTTCTGTGGGTGCGTGTAGCAAAATATATTTACTTTCACGGGCGCGGATCACGCCGTTTACGCGGGATAAAATGCGATCGATTAAGGCTTGTTTGCTCGGCGTTTGGGTTTGGGTTGATTGAATAATGCAGGCCATGGAGCGGTATATGACTTCAGTCTCGTATAAACCATTGGCTTCAAGGGTTGCGCCAGTGGAGACTAAGTCACAAATGCCATCGGCAAGCCCTGCACGCGGTGCAACTTCAACCGAGCCTTTTAACATACAGTCGCGATAATTTATGCCTTTTTGTTGCATAAAACGGCGCAATAGATTGGGGTAGGAGGTGGCAATTCTCAAGCCTTCTAGGGATGAGGCATTGGCATAGCTAAATTCGGTTGGTACGGCTAACGAGAGACGGCAGGCGCCAAAATCTAATTGGCGTAATTTTACATATTCAGCTGGCTTATTTAGGGTTTGACGCTCAATTTGCTCTTCTTCGAGCACGTTCTCACCAATAATGCCTAAATCGACCACGCCATCCATAACCAGTCCTGGAATATCATCGTCACGTACTCTGAGTAAATCGATAGGCATGTTATCTGCGTGTGCGATAAGACGTTGTTCGTTAATGGAAAACTTAACACCGCAGCTCTTGAGTAATTGCTGAGAGTCGGTCGATAGGCGACCCGATTTTTGAATGGCAATACGTAAACGGTTTGATTCAGTCATAATTTTATCTCGCTCAAAGTTAACAAATTCAAAATGATATTCTTTCGTTTCACGCTTTAACTGGTTTATCGGCACCGCCAGTAAATGTGGCGGTTAACATATTGAAATTAATTACTAATTATCTATTAAATCGTTAGTTAAAAAGCCCAAAAGCAAAAACCCCCAGAATTCCTTCCAGGGGTTAGTGATCATCTTTGAATCAGTCCGCCAGAAGGATATAGTCCTTCGGCAGTGAGCGTCCGAAGGCTACCGCATATGGTGGTGATGGTGGTGGATAGCGTTCAGTAGTTGGCTCATATGACTCTCTATACTCTGTGATTATGTTGAATTTGGTGTTGGTGGATACTTATCCATCGAACGTTTTTTTAAGCTAACCGCTTTCTGTGCCGTTTGCAACAGCTAATTTTAACTAAATAAGAATATTTATGCGTTTTGTGAAAATGTTTCATCTTGGTGGTCGCAGGACGATAATCTGCTTATCGCAAGGAGGGGCGAATTAGGGGATTGGCACAAAGCCGATGCTGCGTTTAGACAAATTCGGCTGGCGGTAAGTATGGTAAATCTTGTCTAACAGCGTTCAATCTAGACTGGCGGTTGTTGCTAAGTGTCAGTCACAGCGTTAATGCAGGATTAGCGCGTGACATCCCTTTTACCCTGTTAAATATTCTCCAAACAGGCGATCAACTGTTTGTTGGCAATATTTGTCTTCACCACGCCAATATTCGGCAAATACCCAGTCATTTTTGCCTTGGCGTTGTCTATAGACAGTATTGGGTTTTAATATTCCCAGACTGGCTAATATTTCGATTAATATTTGTCGCTCAGCTTTACTCGACTTAATCACATTCGCTAATCTTTTCTCTAGTGTACTGGGATAATCGCTCGGGTCTGACGTTTCGATAATCGTTAAGATCTCCCTAAAACAGGCCATATCTTCTGACGTCGGCTCTGGAATATCGGCATTAATAAATTGGCTTAAATCAAAATAGGTATACAAAATATCCCCATGGCGCATGCCGCCCCATTTTATACGCTCGAAATTGAATACGTTAATATCCACCTCGATATAGGATTCGCTTCCTCGGATGCCATATTGACTGTCTCGGCAAATGCCGCAGGTATAGGAATGTGCAGTTGGTTTGCCATCCATATAAGAAGAGCCTGAAATGACAGGTGTGTATTGATGAGATGGGATTTTTTGGGCGATCGCATAGGATGCAAGGGATGAGCGCCAATCCAATCGCCGAGAGGTTAGACTGCTTAAAAATCCTTTTGTTACTTGTGCTTGCGAAATGCCTTTTACTAGCGTTGTGGTGGCAAGGATACATTCATCGTGGCAGATAGTTAAAGGATCAAACATTAATCCTTTCGATTTGGCATAGATAAAGTCGGGATCGGAGATACTTCTGTTTTTTACGTCAATCCAACCATTCTTCCAATAGGTGGAGAATAAAATCCTTTTTGCTTTTTTATCCATAGCTGATTCTATTTTATCCTTTAACAATTGTTTTAATTTATCTTATAAAAGCGCAATTAAAGCGGTTAGCTCTCTACATTTATATAAGCATCGTTTTGATAGTAATAACTGACAGCATGAATTATGTCATGCAAGGTAGCATGTGGCAGCTGTTGCACTAAATTAGCCTTGATGCTTTGCAAATCCGCAATGCTTAAAAAGTATTGATAACCTTGAGTTTGCGGGTAGAGAGGCTCATCCTGTTGGTCGCGTTCTTCTTCAAGCTCATCGTCAATGATTAACACCGACATTGTGGGACTTAATGGTTGTTCTAGGGCTTTGTACACATCCAAGTGCCACGAAAAAGAACCAAGTTGGGATAATAGGGTTTCCAAGGTTAATGTTAATCGCATGAAATATCCTTTTGAGCGAGCATCATTTACATCATTTGGACGAGTTAATTAAACCGACAGAATCAGGCTCAAGGCCTCCACAGACCCTGCATTAATTCGGTTAACGCAAATGATGAAAAAATAAACAGTAAATTAATCAAAGCCCGCATAATCCAAGGTAATGTACCGTAGGAAAGGCGATATTTATTTGAGGCAATCACTATAACTCCCATGATGCCAAACCAAGGTGTAAAAAAGAATATGGTTTGCCATTTAACCAGAGCAACGGCGAGATCGTGTAGCGCACCGCTGACCAAAAAGGTGACAAGTACGGCGAGCCACATCGGCAGAAACTGACTGCTAGGACGCATGACATTACGTGATAAATAATAACCCCAAATCGGATTCCAATAATGCCAAAAAATGGGGAATGACTTAGCACCCAGGGCGCGTGATAGCATATTCCTCATCGAGTGACTGGCACCCAGTGGAACACCATTTCGCTTTTTCACATATTGTGACAAGGATAAGGTCGTTGGCATGGTTAATCTCCGCCTAATGCTTACCACTGAGTGCGTAGCTTTTTACAAGTCTCGTAATATCAGACCTCATGTTCAGATAATTGTTATAGCTTTATTCTTTAATTCCATGCTTTGCGAGAAAAGGTCTAATACGCTCAATTAATTTAGATTGTTTTGCTTGTGCTTCTTGCATGGCGATTTGTGCTCCAGTTTGCATCAATTGTGGCGTTTTTTCTAAGAGTTTTTTACCTGTAGAAGTTTGATAAAATTGGGTTATTTTAATGATTTCTTCATTTGTGAAAGCCTCAGAGTACTGTTTTTTTAATTCGTTTATCACTCTGGGACGATCAACATCTTCATTAAACCATGCTCTATAAATACCCTTAAGTTCTTCTTTAGCCTTATTATCTAATTTATAGTTGGTGGCTATTTGGTCTACTATTGGTAACATAGCTTCAAATCCACCAGCCATTTGTTTATCGATTGACATCACTCTAAACATTTCATCTATTGGTGCTTCTTGCGCTACTACGGGAGTAGATAAAATAAATAACATTAACGGTAATAATTGGAACTTTTTCATTTTATATCCTTAATCATCTCAACGTTTATAAACGGAAACCTTAATTGAGTTATATATCCATAATTGAAGCTTCGTGCAAAATTAAGTCATTAGCACAATCATTAACGCAACTTAGCAGCTTATCTCTTAGCAAGCAATCGGGGAAAAGTTGAGTTAAGCCTTTGGTTGTTAAATCATTTAAACTACGCTACTCCATGTTTTAGCTCAAGAAGCTCGGCGCTAGATTAAAACTATTGGTATTATCAGGCGGGCTTAATTACACTGCGGCAACAGCGTTATGCTCCTTAGCGAAGGCTAACGCCTTAACCCACAACCCGCTTTTTTGAATCGTTTTTATAGGAACTCGCTCGCCATTGACTCACTCTCGACGCTCAGCTCCGCGGCAAGCTAAACATCAGCAATCAAATCAGCAGTCGCTTGATGCTCCTCGTTCGATGAGCAGATTGACGAATGAGGTGCTGCGCGCTTTTGCCAACGATGGCGTGCTCGCTACGCATATTCAGGGGTTCAGTGCGCGTCAGAGTCAGGTTGAGATGGCGCAAATCATCAGTGAATCGATTGCGAGTAAGGGCAATGCACTGATCGAAGCGGGTACAGGGGTCGGTAAAACCTTCGCCTATTTAATTCCCGCTATGTTAAGTGGCAAGCAAGTGATTGTCAGTACTGGCAGTAAAAACCTGCAGGAGCAATTGTTTCTAAAGGATTTACCCGCATTGACATCTATGCTTGGAATTGCGCCCAAGCTTGCGCTATTAAAAGGCCGCAATAACTATTTATGCCAATATCGACTCGATAGGCAGATGCTGGAGGCCAGCCATATTGAGGCGCGATTGTTGGATGATTTACTCAAAATCAATCAATGGGCGGGCATGAGTAAAGACGGCGATATTGGTGGCTTAACTTCAGTGCCTGAACATTCTCCCGCGCTTCCCTTAGTCGTCAGTACCAAAGAGACCTGTCTTGGCCAGCGCTGCGAATTTTATGATGCCTGTTTTACCCGTAAGGCTCGCAGCCGCGCGATGGATGCGAAAATCATCGTCGTGAATCATCACTTATTCTTTGCAGACAGTGTGTTAAAGGACACAGGCTTTGCTGAATTATTACCCGATCCCGATGTGGTGATCTTCGATGAAGCGCATTTGCTGCCGGATATCTGCGTCAGTTATTTTGGCCAGCAATCCTCGAGTCGCACTATTGATGACTACCTGCAAAAGTTATTGCAGATTTATCAAACTGAGCTCAGCGATACGGGGCAGATTGCCCAATTTTGTCAGCGTTGTTTAGCCAAATTGAGTGACTGGCATAATGGATTGTTTTCTATTGCCGAGTCGGATTGGCGTATGCTGCTTGGCAATAAGTCAATTGCGCTAGCATCATGGGATTTACTCGCAGAGTTAACCGCGCTGCAAAAACTCTTGCTCGCCCATGTGGGGCGCAGTGAGTTATTAGATGATATTGCCGTTAAACTGGCTGGCCTTAACCATAAGCTCAATCAGTTTTTCCAATGTGACAATCCACAGGCTGCCTATAGTGTTGAATTTGGTAGCCGTTTTGTGATGCTACGGATTTCACCGATTAATATTGCCCGCGAATGTCAGCAGTTATTTGTGGCCAATACCAGTTGGATTTTTACCTCGGCAACCTTACAAGTGAACCGCAGCTTAGCGCATTTTGCCAAGGAGTTAGGGATCAGTGAGGCCAAGGCGCATATTTTGGATAGTCCCTTCGATTATCCACGTCAGGCGTTATTTTGTGTGCCTAGGCAACTGGGCAATGTGGCGAATCAGCAGCAAGCAGTCAAACAGTTAGTCGATGTATGTGTCAAAGCGATTGAGGCAGCGCAGGGGCGAACCTTTATTTTGTTTACCAGCCATAAAATGCTTGAGCAAACGGCGTTGGCATTGCGAACTCGGACTCAATATCCGTTGCTGGTGCAGGGCCAAGCGGGTAAACAGAGTTTGCTCACAAAGTTTCGCCAACTGGGCAATGCGGTATTACTTGGCACCAGCAGTTTTTGGGAGGGGGTAGATGTGCGTGGCAAGTTATTAAGCTGCGTGATTATTGATAAATTGCCGTTTGTTTCGCCCGATGAGCCGCTTTACCGTGCCCGCGCCGACAATATTAGCCGTCAGGGCGGCGATCCTTTTACTCAAGTGTCATTACCTCAGGCGATTATTGCGCTCAAACAAGGGGTTGGACGTTTGATCCGTGACGAAAAGGACTGCGGCGTATTAATCCTGTGTGATAATCGGATTGTGAATCGCGCCTACGGACAGGCATTTTTAAACTCCCTGCCGCCGATGGCGCGCACCCGTGATTTAGATAAAGCCTTGGCGTTCTTGAGAACAATACCTTGACACTCGTCTTATGGTTTACTTGGGATGCTTAAATTTTTTTTATTTTTATGGAATATGAGCGAAGTATTCAGTTGTTAGATATACATTAAGGCGATACAAACGAGGATAAAAAATGCCACCTGTGAGCAATAGATGGCAAACACCCTTGGAGGTGGGTCAAGTGGCATCCTGCCAAATGGTTCCATTCAAAACAAGTTATTCTTCGGCTTTTGGCTTTAGATTTTTAGTGAGTTAATGGCATGCTTTGCAGGCATCAGCAGGTGCTTTTTCTTCATGAGCGATATGGCAATTTGTGCATGTTAAAACGCCATCATGCTTAGTATGAGCTTCACCTGCGAGTGTTTTCATTTCGCCATGGCATGATACACATTGCTCATTTTCAAAAACATAATCCGCAGAGGGTGTTTTATCCTTATGGCATGATTCACAGTCTGATCTTTCTGAATGGCTGTCGGCAAGTGATGCCGCCATTAAACTAGTAGAGAAACACAGTGCACACATGAGCATCA
This sequence comes from Shewanella sp. LZH-2, assembly GCF_016859145.1. NCBI lineage: Bacteria > Pseudomonadati > Pseudomonadota > Gammaproteobacteria > Alteromonadales > Shewanellaceae > Shewanella > Shewanella sp. LZH-2. The sequence goes on along the minus strand of NZ_CP069350.1, from coordinate 2,522,667 downwards.
TCTTTTTAAGCATGTTATTTTCCTTCTTTTATTGTGGGTTAAATTATCATTCTCAAGCCAGCAAATAAGCTCTTATTCGATAATAAAGAGCTAGTGGCGCAATATAAGCAATGTGCAAACATTGATTTTTTAAATGTCTAATTAGTATTTATCTTGAAACTTATACCGCTGTTTTATTATTAATGTGTACTGAAATACATTAGGGCTTAACAGAGTTTATTAAGCTTAAATTAATAGTTTTTTGAGATTTAACTTGGCTTCTTGAATGTATAATAGATTTTTAAGGTGACAAAACGTTGATCGTTATCAAAGGTGAATGGATGAATACTTTTTTAGTTTAAAAGTATGATCAAGATTTTATTGTGGGGGCGATAAATTCGATAATCCAAATCTAAATTTTAAAATTTAGATTTTATTTTAATTTATTTAGGAATTCTAAATTATAGAAATGAATTAATTAGGGATTAACCAGATGACGATTCGTTATTTAAGCAACAAGGGTGCTTGGCTCCCTTGTTGCTTAGCACTTCAACGATTAGATTTTTAAACCCACCATCAGCTGGTCCAATTGTCCCGCGGTGGCTTGCAACTCATCACAACCCGATACCGATTGGTTCGCCGATTGCTCGACATCGTGGGATTGATTGCGAATTTCCATCAGATTGGTCGCGATTTCGTTAGCTACGGCTGATTGTTCTTCCGCAGACGTGGCAATCAACACACTCATTTCGAACACGCGGCTGCTATGGTGGGCAATCGAATCGAGATCTTTACCCGTTTGCAGTACATGCTGTTTGCCTTCACTTGCTTGACTCACGGTGCGAGACATCACTTGAGTGAGGTTACGTGTGCCTTGTTGCAGCGACTCAATCATGGATTTAATTTCTACCGTTGCAGCTTGCGTGCGGCCAGCAAGGGTTCGTACCTCATCGGCCACTACCGCAAAACCGCGACCCTGTTCGCCGGCACGCGCCGCTTCAATCGCGGCGTTTAACGCGAGTAGGTTAGTTTGTTGCGAGATAGCATTAATGGTCGAAACCACCTCATCAATCTTACTGGCGTTGTCGTTGAGGGTATTGACGGCATTCGATGCAGCAGAAATTTCATCCGACAGCACATCAATTGCGCTTACTGTGGTTTCAATATCCTTAGAACCCGCATTAACCTGTTGATTCGCCTCTTGGGTTTCGGCGGAGGATTGCTCGGCATTGCGTGCCACTTCTTTTACCGCAGCGGTCATTTCTTCCATCGCCGTGGCTAAGGAGTCGAGGTGCTGACGTTGATTGACCGCAAGGGCTTGTCCTTGCTGAGCCGTACTTCTAAAAGATGAAACCACTTCGCGGATCTTGCTGGTGGATTCTGCTATCTGCTTCACCAAGTTGTGCTGGCGCTCGACTAGCGTGTCGATACTGATAGCTAAGATACTGAACTCATCTTTGACTTCGAAGAAGTTTAATCGGCCTGTCAAATCCCCAGACGCCGCGCGTTTAAGTGCCATGACTGTGGTGTAGAGTGCACCGCCAACGAAGGTAGAGATGTAGTAGCTAAACAGGAAGAGCACGAATAGCAGCACTGCCATCAGGCTGTAGACTAAGATATTGTCATCGGCTAAAAGGGCGTTAAGTTGACGATCATCGACGGGAATGATGGTCAGCATATTTTGATCATTAACCGAGCTAACTGCCCGATTAGGTGAACTGCTGGTATCAATACCACCACCGCTGCGCGCAAGGGTTTGTGCGCGGCTATCAGCCTCAGAAACTGTAACAATCTGAACATTCTGTAAGCCTTGGCTCAGCTGATTAGGTAAATTTTGGCGTTCTTGCTCGGGTAGCTTGCTAGAAATCTGCGCGGCGAGTTGATTGATTTTCTGGGAAGTGTCTTGGAGCCCATGCAAATGGCTTTCAAGCAGGGTATCCCTAAACTGAGTATTTAAAAATACCGCTAATCCCACAATCATAAACATCGGAACTAGGGCGAGAATTGCAAATTTGGTTTTTAAGGTCATGTGGATAAGGTATTGATCTATCCAGCGAAATTTAACTTCTTTCATTAGCGCCTCGATAAATTGGGCTGTGACCAAATGGATATCGGTCGATTTGCCATAGACTTTATGTTTTTCTGCTTAGTAAGCTGTTGCTTGTATTATTGTTGTCCAATTGCGGCATTTTTGTTTGTTTTGCAGCAATTTTGGCAAGGTACAAACATAAGTTTACAGTTTAGTTACATGTGTCGCCAGTGGTTAGTGCGTGATCACGTGACTGCTGTCAAAATCGACAAATGTCTTTCCAAGGCGATCAACTTGGAAGGTTTGTTGGGATAACACATGAATTTGCATGATAAAAACCCCGAATAAGCCCTAGTAATATGCCGCTCGCTCGCGTAAAATTTCTCTCCTTTTATTTCGTTATAGCTAGCAAAGCGTCTGGCATTAACGCCCGATAACCTGAGCACCGAAATAGCCTGAAAGTTTGGCGCCCATAGCACTTGTTTATCAAGCGCGACTATGCAGTGGAAGAGAAAATGCAGCAGTTAACTGAGATCGTAGAACAAGCCTTAGTCATTATTGACCAGGCCAGTGATCTAAAAGCACTGGATGATATCCGTGTCGATTACCTAGGTAAGAAAGGTAAGATCACCGACATGATGAAAATGATGGGCAGCTTAAGTCCTGAAGAAAAACCCGCTTTTGGTCAGGCGGTCAATGATGCGAAACAGGCCATTCAACAGAAATTAACTGAGCGCATCGATGGCCTGAAAAGTGCAGAGCTGGAAGCCAAATTAATTGCCGAAAAGATTGATGTGACGTTACCTGGCCGCACTATCGAAATCGGTGGTTTGCACCCAGTGACGCGCACTATTGAACGTATCGAAACCTTTTTTGGGGAATTAGGGTTTTCGGTAAAGCAGGGGCCAGAAATCGAAGATGATTTCCATAACTTCGACGCCTTGAATATCTCTGAGCACCACCCAGCGCGTGCCGACCACGATACGTTTTATTTTAATCCTAAGCTGATGCTGCGTACCCAAACCTCGGGCGTGCAAATTCGTACTATGGAAACTGAAAAGCCGCCATTGCGGATTATTTCACCAGGTCGTGTGTATCGTAACGACTACGACCAAACTCACACGCCAATGTTCCACCAAGTGGAAGGTTTGCTGGTCGATGAAAACGTTAACTTCGCCGAATTAAAAGGCGTGTTGCATGATTTCCTGCGTAACTTCTTCGAGGAAGATTTGCAGGTGCGTTTCCGTCCTTCTTACTTTCCCTTCACTGAGCCTTCAGCCGAAGTGGACGTAATGGGTAAAAACGGCAAATGGTTAGAAGTGTTAGGCTGCGGTATGGTGCACCCAAATGTGCTCCGTAGTGTTGGCATTGATCCAGAAAAATACTCTGGTTTTGCTTTTGGTATGGGTGTTGAGCGTTTAACAATGCTGCGTTACGGCGTAAACGATCTACGTTCGTTTTTCGAAAACGACCTGCGTTTCCTGAAGCAATTTAAATAACGGAGCTGTATAGCATGAAATTTAGCGAATCTTGGCTTCGTGAGTGGGTCAATCCTGCCGTTAGCCGTGAAGCATTATCCCACCAGATCACTATGGCTGGACTCGAAGTTGATGGCGTTGATGCCGTGGCTGCCGAGTTCAACGGCGTTGTGGTTGGTGAAGTGGTCGAATGTGGCCAGCACCCCGATGCAGACAAACTGCGCGTGACTAAAGTCAGTGTCGGCAGTGGCGAGCTTATCGATATCGTCTGTGGCGCACCTAACTGCCGTCAAGGCTTAAAAGTGGCCGTAGCAATGGTCGGTGCCGTACTGCCAGGCGATTTTAAAATTAAGAAGGCTAAGCTGCGTGGTATGCCTTCAGAAGGCATGCTGTGTTCATACAGCGAGCTGGGCATCGACATCGACAGCGATGGCATCATTGAGCTGCCATTAGATGCGCCATTAGGCACGGATTTACGTGAGTATCTCCAGCTTGATGATGCTGTGATAGAAGTGGATTTAACCGCTAACCGTGCCGATTGCTTAGGTATGGTAGGTTTGGCCCGTGAAGTTGGCGTGTTAAACCGTCAAGCGGTAACCGAGCCACAGTGGCAAGCCGTGACGCCAAGCACTGATGCCAAAGTGGCTATTAATGTCAAAGAAACCGCAGCTTGCCCACGCTATTTAGGCCGTGTGGTGAAAAATGTGAATGTAAAAGCGGCAACGCCTCTGTGGATGCAGGAAAAACTGCGTCGCAGTGGTATCCGCTCAATCGATCCTATCGTGGATATCACTAACTTTGTGTTGGTTGAATTCGGTCAACCTATGCACGCCTTCGACCTTGCCAAACTGACTGGCGATATCCAAGTGCGTTTAGGTAATGGTGAAGAGAAAATCACCCTGCTCGATGGCAGCGAAGTGACTATTCCAAACGACACTCTAGTGATTGCCGACGATGCGCGTCCATTAGCGCTTGCTGGTGTGTTTGGCGGTGAATATTCGGGTGTGAGCGACACTACCCAAGACATACTGCTTGAATGTGCGTTCTTCGCGCCGTTAGCGATTATGGGTAAATCACGCCGTTTAGGTTTGCATACCGATTCATCACACCGCTTCGAGCGTGGTGTTGACCCAGAGATGCAACACAAAGTCATGGACCGTGCGACTCGCTTAGTACTGGATATTTGTGGCGGTGAAGCTGGCCCTGTGGTTGAAGCTAAATCTGACGCTGACTTACCAAAACCTGTGCAAATCTTATTGCGTCGCAGCAAGTTAGATAAAATTCTCGGTCACCATGTTCCCGATAGCGACGTGGTTGAAATCCTCGAGCGTTTAGGTTTTAGCGTAGTCGCAGGTGAGGGGTGCTGGCAGGTTACGACCGCCACTTACCGCTTCGATATGGCGATTGAGGAAGACTTAATCGAAGAAGTGGCCCGTATCTACGGTTACAACAACATTCCAAACGTTGCGCCCGTGGCGTCACTGCGGATGTCAGACCATAAAGAAACCGACTTAAGCCTCAAGCGCGTACGTTCGCTGTTAGTGGCCCGTGGTTTCCAAGAAGCTGTGACTTACAGTTTCGTCGATCCTAAGCTGCAAAATCTGGTTCACCCAGGTGAGCAAGCCATGGTGTTACCGAACCCGATTTCTAGCGAAATGTCGGCCATGCGGTTGTCGATGTTCACTGGATTATTGACTGCGGTTGGCTACAACCAAAGTCGTCAACAGGGTCGCGTGAGACTTTTTGAAACTGGCCTGCGCTTTGTTCCTGATATTCATGCAGAATCCGGTGTAAGACAGCAAGCAATGCTCGGTTGCGTCATTACAGGGCTTCAAAATGACGAACATTGGTCAATGGAATCGAAAACCGTTGATTTTTTCGACCTTAAAGGTGATTTAGAAGCAATTATCGGCTTGACAGTTTCCGCATCAGAATTTAGCTTTAGAGTAGCGACGCATTCTGCTCTTCATCCAGGGCAATGTGCTGAAATATTGAGAAATGATCGAGTGATCGGTCATATAGGTGCTATCCATCCTAGTTTGGAGAAGCCTTTTGGACTCAATGGTAAAACCATCGTTTTTGAGTTGGAATTGGATGCTTTATTGCATACCAGTTTACCGCTAGCCCAAGCTGTATCTAAGTTCCCGGCTAATCGTCGTGACATCGCAGTAGTCGTAGATGAAAGTGTATCTGCAGGCGATGTAATGAAATTGATAAGAAAAGTTGGCGAAAATCAGTTGGTTGGCATAAACTTGTTCGATGTATACTTAGGTAAAGGTGTTGAGCCCGGCAAGAAGAGCTTGGCGATAGCACTTACATTACAAGACACTACTCGTACACTTGAGGAAAAAGAGATCGCTGAAACTGTAGATTCAGTTGTTTCTGCCCTGAAGACCGAGTTCAACGCATCGTTGAGGGATTAAAGTATGGCACTTACCAAAGCCGAAATGGCAGAACATCTTTTTGAAACACTCGGTATAAACAAGCGTGTAGCCAAAGAGATGGTTGAGTCGTTCTTTGAAGAAATTCGAGGCGCACTTGAAAGTGGTGAGCAGGTCAAGTTATCTGGCTTTGGCAACTTTGACCTTAGGGATAAGAATCAAAGACCGGGAAGGAACCCAAAAACAGGCGAGGATATCCCGATTTCCGCTCGCCGTGTCGTGACCTTCCGTCCCGGCCAGAAACTGAAAACTCGCGTAGAAGCTTCTAACGCGGGCAAGTAATTTTAGATGTTCGACAGTAAAGCCACTCCTTCGTGAGTGGCTTTACTATTTTCTTTTTATGGTGAATGGCTTTTCCACTGTCTGAGGTGATTTCTTTGTCAAGACAGCCCAAACATTTTGACCGACGTTTTCAACTGGCGTTATTGCACCCTAAATATTGGGTTACTTGGTTGGCGATCGGTCTATTAGTGATTTTTGGGATCATGCCCGCGTGGCTGCGTGATCCTATTGCTAGAACCTTAGCCAAACTGGTGGCGCCTATTGCGAAAAAGCCGATAAGTATTGCCAGGGCGAACTTAAAGGCGTGTTTCCCTGAAAAATCCGCCGCAGAAATAGAAGCCTTAATTGATGACAACGTGCAGAACTTCGTATTAGTGCTGTTATCGCAAGGTGAGCTGTTGGTACGATCTAAGGCGCATTTACGCCGCCGTGTGAATTTGATGGGCTTTGAGCATGTACAAGCGGCGCAAGCAGTAGGGCAGCCGGTGATATTTATCATGCCCCATGTGTGGCCTATTGATTATGCTGGGCTGAGGTTAAACCTCGACTTGCCCATGGTCACTATGGCAAAGGCCCATAAAAACGCGTTATTTAACTGGTTTAATAATCGGGTACGTAGCAGTTGTGGTGGCCACGTTTATATGCGAGAGGCCGGAATTCGCGCCTTATTAGCAGAGCTTAAGCAGAACAATAGCTTTTTCTACCTGCCCGATGAGGATTTAGGCCCAGATCAGAGTGTATTTACCCCGTTTTTAGGCACAGTCAAAGCGACATTACCCGTGGTTGGCCGATTGGCTCAGGCGGGAAATGCCCAAGTGCTGCCGGTGAAAATTGGTTATAACCAAGCTTCACGCCAGTTTGATTTAACTGTGATGCCCGCCATTGCCGCCGAAGACATGGTCGGTAAGGAAAACGAGGCGTTAGCACTGAATAAAGCGGTTGAGCAAGTGATACTCGCTTATCCAGAGCAGTATATGTGGTTCCTAAGATTGCTAAAGACTCGCCCTGAAGGGCAAGCCTCAATTTATCAGTAAGCGTTTATTGCTTATTGTAAACCCGAATAATAATGGCTTTAAGTGTGTAGACTTAAAGCCATTTTTATCACTGAAGCCGTGCTTATAATCGATTAAATATCCTCTGCTTGCTCCATTTCGAGCTGCATCAGCAGCATATCTTCACCCTCTAATACCCGCGTATGATAACTGTTACAGGCGGGGCACACGATTGAACGCTCACCGAGCACCGACTCTTGTTGGCAATCTGCACATTTGATCACCAGTGGCTGTAGTGTCATGCAAAGCTCGGCTTCGCGGCAGATCCCATCGAGTTTAAAGGTCTCAAACGCCGTTTGAAGTAGGGTGGGTTCGACACCGCTCATTACGCCGAGTTTGATTGCTACCCGAGTAATTTTAGTTGCTTGATTTGCCCGCGCATGTTGTTCGCACTGTTCAATTAAGGCGCTTACTATAGAATACTCGTGCATTAACAAATCCTTGGTAGCAGTTCACCTTGAGGCAAGTCTAAGTAACGTTTGGTATTCCATGGCGTTCTTAAGATCACTTTTCCGGGAAGTTCGTCGCTGACGGTACCGATGATGGCCGCCTGCTCGCAGTGACCAAATCGTTGCATAATTTCCAACGCACCAAGGGCGATATCGTTGGGAACAGCCAAGATAAAGGTGCCTTCATTGGCTAAATCCATTGGCTCAAAGCCATAGAGTTCACACAAGCCTTTGACCTCATCACAAACCGGGATGCTCGCCTCATTAACTGTGATGCCTACATTGGCGGCAACGGCCCATTCATTTAATACGGCAGAGAGCCCGCCGCGGGTGGCATCGCGCATAGCATGCAGTGGAATATTAGCAGCGATCAATTGCTCCACGACTGGCCAGAGCGTGGCACAATCGCTTTGTAGCGTGGACTCGAGGGTAAGACCCTCACGCGCCATCAAAATAGCCGCGCCATGGCAGCCCACATCACGGGAGACAATAATCGCATCACCGGGCGCGACATTTGCTGCCGAGATATTCGGACGTAAAATACGCCCAACGCCTGAAGTATTGATAAATAAGCCATCGGCGCAGCCCTTAGGTACTACTTTGGTGTCGCCACAAACAATTCTAGCCCCACTTTGTTTCAGCTCTTTGGCCATACTGCGTACAATTGTGGTTAAGTCTTTGAGCGAAAAACCTTCTTCGATGATCACGCTACAGCTTAAATATTGAGGCTCAGCGCCCATCATGGCGAGATCGTTAACAGTGCCAGCAATCGCCAGCTTACCGATATCACCACCGGCAAAAAACAACGGTGATACGGTGAAAGAGTCCGTCGTAAAGGCTGTCGCACCCTGTAATTCAAGTTTTGCGGCGTCTTCTTCGCTACGCAAAATCGGGTTATCGAATTCGGCAAAAAACAGATCGCGGATGAGTTTATTCATCTCTTTACCGCCACCACCGTGGCTGAGTTGAATCGCTTTCTCTTTGGTTGATACATCAGCCATGATGTTGCTCCTTGCTATCGATGCCTTGATAGCGGTAATAAGCATTACAAGCGCCTTCGGAGCTGACCATGCAGCTACCGAGAGGGGTTTCGGGATTGCAGCCGCGGCCAAAGACTTTGCAGTCCTTCGGTTTGGCGAGTCCACGTAGAATATCGCCGCACTGGCAAGCCTTATGATCATCAATTTCTTTGACGGGCAATCTGTCTTTAAAGTGCAGCTCTGCGTCCCTGTGTGCGTATTCATCCCTTAATTGCAGCGCAGAGTTGGGGATTGGTCCAAGCCCGCGCCAACGAAATTGCGGTCTGATCTGGAAAAACTGTTCAACTTTTGCCTGTGCGGCAAGATTACCTTGCTCAGATACAGCGCGGCTGTATTGGATATCGAGTTCTGCCTTGCCTGCGGCCTTTTGACGCACGATGCGCAGGATAGACTCCATGACATCCACGGGCTCAAAACCTGAGACCACTACCGGTGTGCCGTATTGCTCTACGGCAGGGCGATAGATTTTGGCGCCACTGATCACGCTGACGTGTGCTGGGCCAATAAAGGCATTGACCCTCGCATTAGGATCGTGCATCACGGCATCAATTGCGGGTGGGACTAATACATGGTTGATATGAAAAAACAAATTCGCCAGCTTTTCCTGCTCTGCCAGTTGCAACAATATTGCCGTCATTGGGGTGGAAGTTTCAAATCCAATGGCGAAAAACACCACGGTTTTATTTGGATTATCACGGGCAATTTTGAGCGTGTCTAAAGGGTCATAGATAGGCCGAATATCACAGCCTTTGGCTCTGAAACTGGCAAGTGAACCTTGGGAGCCGGGGACGCGGATCATATCGCCTAGCGTCACTAATATCACATCTTCCTGCTGGGCAAGCACTGCGGCTTGATCGATCCGCTCTTTAGGCATAATGCATACAGGGCAACCGGGGCCGTGGATAAACTCAATGTTATCCGGCAGCAAATCCAGTAAGCCGTATTTCATTATGGTGTGGGTATGGCCGCCACACACTTCCATAATGTTGATTTGTTGATCGAGTGAGTGAGCGACCTGGGCAATATCCTTTGCAAGCGAGGCAATGGTTTGGGGATCGCGAAAGCCTTGATAAAGTTGTTTTAATTCAAGCATGTTCAATCCTTGTCGCAGTGTATCGTCTGTGGTTTGTGATCGTTTACAACTGCGGCTGTTGCTTAATTCGTGGTTTCATTTTCAAGTTTTGCGACTATCTCTTGATATAATTCAAGGCTTTGCAGAGCATCATTGCGATCAATTTTATTCATCACAAAACCGATATGAATGAGCACATAATCACCAATAGCCAAGGGTTCAGTCATAAGATGGCTGCTGACATCGCGTCTTACGCCTAAGGTATCGACGGTTACAGATTGGCGCTCGTTATCAACTGCTACCACTTGTGAGGGGATTGATAGGCACATTATTGTGGCTCTCCCACAGTGTTTCGGCGCAGATTTTCATTTAGCCAAGCGGCGACGGCATGCATGGAATCGCCATTTTTAATTGAGACTTCGAGTATTTGAGTGTCCGGATTGAGTTTTTTAAGCTGGGCTTTGGCCTCGTCGACACTGAAATCGAAGTAGGGTAATAGGTCACATTTTGTGATCAGAACCAGGTCAGCACGGCGGAACATTACTGGATATTTTTCAATCTTATCATCGCCTTCGGGAACGGAGAGCAGCACGATATTTTTATGGGTGCCCACATCATAACTGGCGGGGCAGACGAGGTTGCCCACGTTTTCCACAAAGCAAATATCTAACCCTTCCAGCGGCAAGTGATGCAAAGCACCATGCACCATAAAGGCGTCTAGGTGGCATGCACTGCCAGTTTGAATTTGATGGGCTGTAATGCCCTTTGCGATTAAACGGTCAGCATCACGGGAGGTCTCTAAATCGCCTTCAATAACGGCGTAATTAAGTTTTGTGTACTCTTTTAAGTGCTCAAGCAAGGTCGTTTTGCCGCTACCTGGGCTACTCATTAGATTGAAGGCGGTAATATGGTGAGCCTCGAAATGGGCACGGTTGTGGGCAGCTTCTACATCATTTTTATCGAGAATTTTATGGATCACCGACAAGGTTTTTTTATCGTTAAGCTGAGGATTGGTATGCAATTCCTGATGTTTATGGCTGTGTTCGTGGGAATGACCTGTATGGTGATCATGCCCTTGTTGAATCGCAGAGTGGCGGGGTAGAGAGCAGCCGCAGTCTTTACACATCTTGTCATTCTCCTTGTTCTCGTCACAGATTTGAGCTGTTGTCCGAACAATATGGTGATGCTATCGAATAGGGTTAATTTGATTACGCTAATGTTAAGTGTGATACAAATTCTTAAAGGAATCTTTGATGTCCGTCAGGTTATTAGGTCGTTTTGACCCTGATCAATCAGATTTTGGCCATTTGGTCACGGCGCATATCAAGCTCTACGCAGATATGTCATAGCAGCGGTTTATTGGTGGTTTTTATATTGCCTCTTGATGAATTCCATACCAAAGCTGGCCAAGGGCGATACCGCCATCGTTAACGGGAATATGTTTGTTGGGGAGCACGGTATTGCCTTGGAGATGAAGTTTACTGAGGCAATATTCGAGCAGATATTGGTTTTGAAATACTCCGCCACATAGCGCAATGGGCAGTGATGGATAGCGCGCAGCATAACTACAAATAGCATCTCCAAGACTATGCAAAAACGCGCGGGCGATAATGCTTTGCCTGTGGGAGGATAGTGGCGCCTCAGTGATGTGCACGATAAGCTGTTTAAACAGTTGGCTACTACACCAAACTTGTACTTGTTGCGGGTCATCCTCTGATGAACTCAGTGGTAAATTGAGGATAAGTGGCGGTAGATGTTGTTTATCGGCGCGTCTTGCTGCGGCTTCTATCAGCATGCCCGCTTGGCCTTCAAATTGTGTGGTGTCAATCAATCCTAAGGCGCAGGCGAGGGCATCAAATAATCGGCCAACCGATGAGCTTTTAATCGTATTGCCACTTTGCCAGATCCGGTGCAAATTGCTTAACGTCAAGGGTGTCAGGCTTTTTAGGATCGGTAACTCTAAGGTTTGTACCGCCGCTAAACTCATTTGTTCAAACAGCAGTGCCAGTAATAATCGCACAGGCTGTTTAATTGCTTGTTCACCGCCCAGTAGGGAGATGGCTTCAAAATGGGCTAAGCGCTCTGCTTTGTCTAACCTGGTTAATAACACCTCACCGCCCCAGAGACTGCCATCATTGCCAAGACCAGTACCGTCAAAACTAAAGCCTAATACCGGATCTTGGTATTGATTGATGGCCATGACGCTAAGCAAGTGGGCATGGTGATGTTGCACGCTTAAGGTTTGGATTGAACGATAGGCTCCACTCTGTGTATCAAGGCTTTTCTGTTGCTGCGCTTCTGCCCAGCGCGATGGTGCGTAGTCTGGGTGCTTATCATGGACAATCAGCTCGGGACTGAAATGATACAGGCGCGCAAAGGTGCCTAAGGTGCGCTCGAAATACTGCTCGGCACTGACACTAAAAAGATCGCCAATATGCGGACTTAAAAATACATTTGCACCAAATCCGAAAGCGATAGCATTTTTTTGCTGTGCTCCCACGGCGAGGATTGAGCGTGTTAGTGGCGCAGTTAATGGAAAACTTAATGGCGCATAACCCCGCGCTAGACGCAGCACTTGCACCTGCGGCGTATTGCCATTTGGCTGTTGAATAAGTTGCACAACACTGTCATCACAGCCGTTGAGTATTGGTCGGTTATGATCGACGATGGCATCCACCACATGCCCAAGTTGGCTGATAAGCACATCGCAATCGGTGATAATGGGCTCGCCCGACACATTGGCGCTGGTTGCCACTAGCGGGCCATTAAATTGGCTAAGCAGTAAGTGGTGCAGTGGCGTATAAGGTAAAAATACACCCAGCTTGGGGATATTGGGTGCGATTTCGGGGCTAAGGTCATGCTCATCCAACGCTTGCATCAATACGATGGGCCGTTCCGGCGAGCTTAAGGTTTGCCACTCCGCCTCCGTGCCCGTAACGTACTGTTTTGCCATTTCAATACTAGGCATCATTACCGCCAGCGGCTTCGCCTTACGCTGTTTTCGCTGCCGTAGTTGACTCACTGCGAAGCTGTTTCTCGCGTCACACATCAAGTGGAATCCGCCGAGCCCTTTAATGGCGAGGATATGTCCTTGTGCAAGCTTATTGGCCGCAGCGGCCAATACCTCCATGCTGTTGTTTTGCGAGTGGAGCAAGGGCGTCAATGCGATTAGCTCACCCTGAGGTGTTTTTAAACTCAGGCGTGGGCCACATTTTGGGCAACTGACGGGCTGAGCGTGGTACCTGCGATTTAAAGGATCTTGATAGGCCTTGGCGCAATCGGGGCACATAGCGAAATCTGCCATGGCGGTATGATGGCGATCATAGGGTAAGGCATTGATAATCGTGTATCTTGGGCCGCAATTGGTGCAATTAGTAAAGGCATAGCCAAAGTGGCGATCCTGTGGATTGCGCATATCGCCTAGGCAATCCTGGCAGGTACTTTTGTCGGCCGACACGGCAACGAGTGCTGCTAAGCTAGGGTCTTTTGTTTCATCACTTTGGCTATCGCTTTGAACAATCTCGAAGTGTGTCTCCGCTAATTTTACCGCTAGCTGTCCATGGGTTATATGGTCGATACGTGCCAGTGGTGGCGGGTTAGTTGCTAACTCTTGGATAAAAATATCCAGTTTTGCGCTCGGTCCTTGCAGTTCTATCATCACGCCCTTGGCATTATTGAGTACTGTGCCAGTGAGTTGCAAATCGGTTGCCCAGCGGTAGACAAAAGGCCGAAAGCCCACGCCTTGTACTATGCCAGTGATATGCAGTTGGCGACGTTCAATCATATCCTGTTGGTTAGCGGATGAGGCTGCTTGTTTCAATTTCAGTCTTCTTTTAGGTTTGTTCGCAACATTAGAAGATAACAATCTATCCTCTAATGTTGCGATATCTCTGGGGCAAACACGAATGTTAAGTATTTATCCAAGGGTGTTTAATTGCCGCTGCTTAACATACAGCGCACCTACAGCAAGGTTATCTCCCTCTAAGTCGAGACTACGATTGACCAGTAACGGGAAGTTTTTACCTAAGCGTAAACTCATGCGTTTACAGAGGGTTTCGTTAGCTAACTCATTACCCGCTAAAGCAATTGTCTGAACTCCAATATTTAAGTCTATATGCTCAAGCCAATTAGCAAGGTAATCGGCGAGGGAGTCCTGCATCGCAAAAGCCAGTTGGCTTGGGTCGCTGTGGCCAGCCACTCTAAAGCTCAGTAGTGTGCCAAGGGTTTTGCACCAATTAAGGCTTCGATGGGCTTCGCCTTTGGTGAGAGGGTAATCGATGCGCGGTGCATTCGCTCCCTGATAACGCATGGCTGCCGCCATGAGAGCATCGCTCAAATAGTCTTGTGACTGGGTTTCTTCCTGCGGATTCAAACCAATCAATATCGCGGCAATAGCCCATAGGCTCTGAAGATTATCGCGTCTGCCGTGGAGTTTTAGACTGAGCAGTTTCAAGTAGTCATCAGGAAACTGACTTTTAAACTTCTGCGCCACCGCTTTTTGCGGGCTGCTGTCGAGCCTGTGGAAAATATCATATCCATTATCGGGCAGCTCAGGCAGGGCAAAAAACAGTGAAGTGTCGCCTTTATTATCGCAGGTGACAATTTGGCTCGGATGATCATGGCTTAAGTAAATCACCGCCGCATTTTTGGCTTGCTTATGGCTGGTAAATTTACCATTTAGCAGTGCAGCAAAGAGCGCTGCATCGGTAATCGTATGATCTTCTTGATCACCTTCGTAATTCGTCTCACTCTCTACTGAGGATAAGACTTGTACGCTAAGCGTGCCTTGGTGCGAGCGTGTTTTTTTATGCGCTTGCCATTGTGCTTTAAAACCGAGAAAGCGAATGTCTTCCCTTAACGGCTCCGGCGCATTGAAATGTTTGCTGATGTTATTAGCATTATCTCCATCTTGGTGGGACAACTGGGCCCATGCGCCATCAACCCAAGCTAATTTGGGCCTATGGTGCTGACCTTGAAGATAAACCCAATCAATTCCTTTTTGCCGCAAAATTTCGCTAAGGACCGCTACCACGCGACTATAGCCAAAACAAATATCGTATAGCGGCGCAAATAGTTTTTGGTGATCTTGAATGGGTCTTGCGCAAATAAGCGGTTTTTCAATGCTGGATAGCGCAACGACTTGATGATCCTTTAAGCAAAAATGTGCATTTAAGGTGTTTGGATTACAGATCAGCAGTTGTGGTCTGCTGGCATCGCGAGCAAACGGTTCTAAGCTTAGCGCTATACCTTCACAGCTTAACGCTAATGAGCCTTGGGTTATTAACTGCTCAGCCATGGCTTTAAGATCGGTTAGCGTGAGGGCTTTTTGGGCAGGGGTTAAGCGGGTTTCACCGTGGCAACAGGAACAGGTTAAATCAATAGCACCAAATTGCGCCGCTTGATTATCGCCAAACAGGGGATAACATTGCTGGCAAAAAGCGGCAACCGATTTATCCATTTGGGGATCATGAGTCTCCAATAAGGTACGCTGGCCTTGTGGCTCATCGATAACTTTAATGCCTGAGTCAACCAACCAAACAGACATTAAAAAATCAGCGGCAATCGCATCGGCCAGTTGCTCTAACGGCGCTTGCTCACCTTGGGCTTCAATAAAATAGGTTTGTGGACCAAAATCATTGTGGTTGTCGCAACCAATGCTAATATTCAGCGCATCATAATTTAGGTATTGATTACATAAATGCGCATATAAGGGCACCTGACGTGAGCAGGTAAAATCAAATCTGATGTTTTTCATCTTCTATATTTTCACCAAGAGTGACACCACGTTTATAGGAGTCGGGGATCAGCGAGTCGATACTATGATCGGCAATGCGTGTCGCAGTGAATCCAAGGGAGGCTAAGTGGGATAACAGGGTGCGCTCCATCAAAGGAACTGCGGATGCAACTTTGGGGGTGAGGCCGAGTGTCATAGGTTCAAGCACGGTTGGAGTAACACCTAATACAAAGGTTTTTGGCCTGTCGCCAACCATTTCCATCATGTTTAGGGTTTGTAGCATTTCGACTTCATGGGCGCTGCCTTGCCAGTCAATTTCCTGCGGGGCTTTATCAAAGTCGAAGAAATAGACCTCACCCGCTTCGACGCCATTGGCATTGACAGTATCGACCACGATCAAATAATCGTATTGGCAAATAATCGGAATGAGTCCCTGGGCTAAGGTGCCGCCATCGAGCATCTCGAGCTGATGGGACTCGTGTGTAAACTGATAATTCTCAGTGATGTAATTGACAAAATGTACGCCGATGCCTTCATCGGCGTACAGGACATTGCCAATACCCAGTAGCAATATCTTCATTGGACTCCTAGTGGTGTGAGTCTGGTTTCGGGTAGTCGTAACCAGAGACAATTGAGTCAACTGAGTTATGTTTGAAGCGTATCCCTGACCAAACCGCCATATAGACGTGGATAACCACAAAGATAACGAATGCCCAAGTGAGGTAGTGGTGCCAAATTCTCACCTGTGCCAGCCCGCCCATTTGTGCGGTGATCCAAGCTGCACTGCTCCAAAGCATGCCACCTAAACCTTCATGGTAGACATTGGCATACAGTACGAGACCAGTAATACATATCACAAGCGCAACAAAGGAGATTGCTACATAGGTCACAAATTGCAGTGGCCCGTAAACGCCAGCTTTATGTAAATGTCCCATCCAAATGTAAGATTTTAGTTGGGTAATCCAGCTCTTAATGCTCATCACATCACGAAACGAGCGTCGCTCGATATCGCTACGACTGAAAAAATACAAGTAGAAGCGGGCCAAAGTGACTGCGGTTAAGATAAAACCGCAGATCAAATGGGCAAAACGGATCCAACCTTGTACTAATACATCCGTACTTTCGGGTGCCACAAGAAACGGCCAAGCAATATAGAATCCGGTGATCACCAGCACTAAAATCGTCAGTGCCCGTAACCAGTGGAAAATCCGTATCGCAGGACTAAAAACCAGTGTCCGAATGCGGGTTTCAGAATGGTTCATGTTGCGTTCCCTCCCTCGTTGTTATTGACCATTGGGGCTGACACGGAACTCGCTCAATGCCTGACCTTTAAAATCCATCACGTGTACAGAACACGCCATGCAAGGGTCAAATGAGTGAATAATACGTATCACCTCAAGGGGTTTAGTGGGATCTTCCAGTTTCAAACCAATCAGTGAGGCTTCATAGGGACCAATCTTGCCATTAGCATCCACGGGACCTGCGTTCCAGGTAGTAGGCACTACGGCTTGATAGTTCTCAATGACACCATTTTTGATTCGGATCCAGTGGCTTAGCATGCCGCGGGGCGCTTCAATCATGGCGTGACCCACATACTCTTTACTTGGATCGATATGGGGTTTCACATAGGTGGTTTCATCTGACTGAATGTTTGTTAACAAGGCATCGAAGGTTTTCAGGCCTTCCTGCGCGACGATCACGGTTTGCAGCATCCGCGCAGCCGTGCGGCCTAGGGTAGTGAAGAGTGCTTCTACTGGGAGACCTGTGCGTGCCAGCAAAGCATTGACGGCATCGACCACCACTTTATTGCCACGGGCATAACTGACTAATAAACAAGACAGTGGGCCCACTTCGACAGGTTCACCTTGATAACGAGGTGATTTCACCCAAGAGTATTTACCATCACCATCTAAAGTTGGCAGTTTGCCATAAACCGTATCCCGCTCAACAAAGCCGGTATAGTTTGGAATGGTGGTGCCATCATACGGATGTTGCGGCGCATCAGCATTGTACCAAGCGTGGCTGACATCTTCGGCGATAAGATCAGGGTTAATATCACTCACACCTGCTAAATCGCCATTCATAATCACGCCTTGGTCGAACATATATTCGCCATTAGCGAGCACAAAGTCATGGGTAGCCATGAAGTTTTTAACATTGACGCCGCCTAGCACGCTAGGCTCAGTACCAAAGGCTTCGGCTGCCATCACGATATCGGCTTGATAAGCACGCAGGATAAAGTCTGTTACGATTGCGTGTTTTTGCTTCCATTCTTGCAGACGTGCAGGGCTCAACATATCGCGTACAGAAGTCACGCCACCGACAACTAATGATTGAGGATGTGGCTGTTTACCGCCGAATATTGCAAGCATTTCGGCGGCAACTCTTTGTACTTCAAGGGCTTTAAGGTAGTGAGATAGAGCAATCAGGTTTTGTTCAGGGGTAAACTTATAGGTGCCATTACCCCAATAAGCGTTGGCGAATGGACCAAGTTTTCCGGTTTCTACAAAGCCTTTTACGCGCTCTTGCACAGCCCTTAATTCACCTTCTCCAGCGGCGATAGGTTTATCGGTATATTTGAGGGCGACTTGGGCGGCCTTAGCGGGGTCTGCACTGAGTGCTGAAACCACATCGACCCAATCTAAGCCATGGAGATGATAGAAGTGCACTATATGGTCATGCATATAGAGCGATGTTTGCATCAGCGAGCGAAGATACTTTGCATTCAAGGGAATTTGAATCCCTAAAGCATTTTCCACCGCTTCGGTACCACAGCGATAGTGCGAATAAGTACATACACCACAGATACGTTGCACAATGAGGCCCACGTCCATAGGCGTACGGCCTTTGAGAATAACTTCAATACCACGCCATAACGTAGAGGATGACCATGCTTTGTTGATGACATTATTCTCATCAACTTCAACTTCGATACGTAAGTGACCCTCGATACGGGTGATAGGGTCGATAACAACGCGCTTGCTCATGGGTTATTCCTCCAGCGGCTTGGCAAAAATACTGGCAACAGCGTGGGCTCCAATGCCAACGACTGTCGCGCCTAAAATCACCGCACCGACGGTGTCTGCGGTTGCATCCAATCCATGGAGCAGTTGACGACCAAGGGGTTTCTCAAAGTCAGCCATATCATCCCAGAAATTAGGTTCTGAGCAGCCCATACAACCATGACCAGCTAACACAGGCCAACTGGTATGGTGATTGAAGCGTTCAGTGGGGCAGTTGTTATAGGTATAAGGTCCTTTACAGCCCACTTTATAGAGGCAGTAGCCTTCTTTTGCACCGTGATCGCCAAATTCTTCAACGAATTCACCGGCATCAAAACGGCCACGACGTTCACAGTTATCATGTACCCGTGCGCCATAAGCCCATTTTGGACGATTAAACATATCCAGTGCAGGTAATTTGCCGAACATGATGAAGTACATCAAAGTACCGACAATGTTCTTTTCACTTGGTGGGCAACCGCCTAAGTTAATCACGGGTTTGCTCACAACTTCGTGCACGCCCTTAGCCCCTGTGGGGTTCGGGTAGGCGGCTTGTACACCACCGAAGGATGCACAGGTGCCCACAGAGATAATCGCTGCGGCGCCTTCGGCGGCATGTTTGATAATTTCTAAGCCTGTATGGCCTTTACAGCCCACGGTCAAGAAGCTGCCGTTATTGGCGGTCGGTATCGCGCCTTCTACCGCGAGCAGGTAGCGACCCTTGTAGGTTTCTAAGGCGTGCTCGAGGTTTTCCTCTGCTTGCCAACCCGCCGCTGCCATCAAGGTTTCGTGATATTCCAAGGAGATATGATCGAAGATCAGCGAATCTAGATTGGGGGTGTCGGCACGAACTAAGGATTCGGAGCAACCAGTACATTCAGCCATATGTAACCAAATTAAGGGTACACGGTCGGCTAATTCGGCGGCCTCTGCAACTAAGTTACTAAAGGGGAGTGGTAGGGCGAGCATACCCGTTACCATCGCACTCCATTTCATGAAGTCACGGCGTGTGATGCCATGTTGTTGTAATTTATCGAGTAATGTTTGCTGTTGACGGGGAGCTAATTGGCGCAACGCATCTAAGCGCGCCTTTCCCTGTTCATAGAGGGCTGCATGTGTGTCCATGGGTCAACCTTTTGTTGTTGGAATGTAAATTGTTAAGGGTTTACATAATTGACACATGCAGTTTAGGCGCTAGGCACTAGAAAATTATTGATGCATATCAAGAATTTTTCAGAGATGTGATTAAACTGATTTTGACATTAAATTAACATGATTCAGATCTAATTTCGATTTTGCTAATGGGACAAAATGTCTCAATTTTAACATTTTTGCCGTTAGAGCTCACTTTCCAACCAATTGATGGCTCAGATGTCCATGTGGCATAAAGACTTTATTTATTCTTTTTAAGTTTAAGCAAACCTTAAGATTCAGTTAATAAATTCGAACTGTATTGTGATAAATGGATAGCCTATGAAAAAACTCGTGTTGTTCCTCGGATTATTTAGTGCAAGCGTACTTGCCGCTCCTTCACTTGAACACCTTGTCTTTGATGCACAAAATCAAACTGTTTCACTGAATGAATTTAAAGGAAAAGTCGTTTACGTCGATTTTTGGGCCTCTTGGTGTGGACCCTGCCGTAAGTCTTTTCCTTGGATGAATACCATGCAGCAAAAGTATCAAGAGCAAGGGTTAGCGGTGGTAGCCATTAACCTTGATACCGACAAAGCCCTTGCCGATGCATTTTTAAAGCAAGTACCAGCCCAATTTACGGTGCGCTTTAATCCTGAAGGCGATGTCGCACGTAGCTTCGATTTATTGGGTATGCCCAGTAGTTTTATCTTTAATCGCCAAGGCAAGTTAGTAAATCAGCATGTCGGTTTTTACCAAGACAATATTGCCGATTATGAACAAGAACTGGTGAATCTTTTGAAGGAGTGATCTATGCGCAAAATCACATTAGTTGCTGTCTCGTTAGTGATGCTAGGAGTGAGTGGTTGTTCAAGCTTAGGGGTTGAGCCGTGGGAAAGAGGGCAGTTTGCGCGTAGTGATATGGCGCTTGATAGCGAAAAGTTGGATCAGGCGTTAGATGATCATATTTACTTCAGTAAAGAAGGTAGTAGTGGTGGCCGAGCTTTTGCTGGTGGTGGATGCGGTTGTAACTAAACTTTAATTTAATAATCGTTAATACCTTAGGTTTTCGTCTAAATAAGCTTCAGTGACATAAAGGTGTTGTCAGCCATGACAAATAAGAACAATAAGTTAGACAAAAATGCCCCGCAAATTGTGCAACTAAAACCGCAGACAAAACAGATCGCTAGCGCGTTAGCCTTAGCCAGTTGTGGGTTGTTCGCGTCCAATGGTCACGCAACCGAGCTGGCGAAAAATATCGATGACTGGAAAGTTGATGCCGCACTCATGTATTACGGTGAACAGGACAGAGTTCAAGCGATAGAAGCCATAGGTACGGCACAGAAAAACTTTGGTGATGACAGTGTACTTGACCTTAAGCTGGTGGTTGATAGCTTAACGGGGGCCTCGGCCTCGGGCGCTGTCGCTCAAAGTAACAGTCAAACCTTTACCCGTCCTTCAGGCAATGGCCAATATACCGTAGCAGCGGGAGAAACCCCGCTCGATGATACTTTCCACGACACTCGAGTGCAGGCAAATGCGAACTGGTCGCAGGTACTGAATCCCGATTGGAAGGTCAATGGCGGTGTTTATGCTTCTAAGGAATTCGACTATATGTCGATGGGGATTAATGCAGGTGTCGAGCGTGGCTTTAATAAGGACAACACCACGCTGTTTTTAGGCACCTCATATAGCTTCGATGTGGTTGACCCTGTTGGTGGCAGGCCTGTAGCGTTATCAACGATGGCGATCCGCGATAACTTTACCAGCGATGAAGCTTATCGCAGTGCATTTGATGCCACTCGCCAAACTAGTAGCGATAATAAACAAACTGCTGATTTGATGTTGGGTATCACTCAAATTCTTAATCAGCGTTGGTTATTGCAAGCAAACTATGGTTTATCGAGTGTCAGTGGCTATTTAACCGATCCCTACAAAGTCTTAAGTGTCGTAGACAATAACGGTACGACCGAGAATATCGTCTACGAGAATCGTCCAGATTCACGCTTAAAACACAGTTTTTATATGATGACTAAAGGCGCGCTCGATTCGGGAGTGGTCGATTTTTCCTATCGCTATACTACCGATGATTGGGATTTAACCTCACACACCTTAGAAACCCATTATCGTTATTACTTCAGTGGCAGTTTTTATGGTCAGTTGCATCTTCGTTATTATCAACAAGCTGCGGTGAATTTCTATCAACCTTTTTTGATGGCGGAGTCACCATTGCCTGAGTTTGCTAGTGCTGATTACCGCATTGGGGATATGAGCGCCTATACGGTAGGGGTTAAGTTTGGTCACCGTTTGTCAGGCGGACATGAGATGACATACCGCTTGGAATACTATCAACAAGATCCGAAAAACAATGGCACCGAGCTCCCTGGTCAGTTGCAAAACTATGATCTGTTCCCGACTCAAAAGGCGATTACTGCACAGTTTAGTTATTCTTTTTAAAGCTAAACTGTGCTAATTAGTTCACGTTATTACGGTTTGAACTGGGCAACTGAGTTGCCCAGTTCCTGTATGTAAGACTTGTATTTAAACCTGTCATCGGTGAAGCCACATTAAGCACCACCATAAGGAATGCGAAATGCCATCATTTTCTCCAAGTGCGCCATATCGACTCCTGCGCCGTGATTGGGGATTCTTGGGGGAATTTAGGGCAATGGCCAGCCCATGCGAGTTACTCATTGCCAGTCATGATGAGAGTATTGCCTACGATATGCTCGATATGGCAGCTCGGGAGGCGTCTCGCATCGAGCAAAAATACAGCCGTTTTATTGAAGGTAATTACCTGTGGCAGTTGAATCATGCTCAAGGCAAACCAGTGACCATCGATGAAGAAACCTGGCAACTTTTATCCTTTGCAAAACAATGTTTTGAGCTTAGTGGCGGGCTATTTGATATTTCTGCTTGTCCATTGATGCAAGTGTGGCGTTTTACTCCGGACGCCACTCTGCCCATAATGGCTGATATCGCCGCAGCGCGATCTTTCGTGGGATTTGAACGCCTTGAATTTAATTCACACGAGCTAAAAATCCCCACGGGTATGAAACTTGATGTGGGGGGGATTGCAAAAGAATACGCGGTTGACAGCGTGGCCTATGAACTGGCGGAATCCTACCCTAAGATTTCGGTATTAGTGAATTTTGGCGGTGATATTGCTTGTCCTGTAGCGCATTCAGTCCCATGGCAGGTGGGGATTGAAGATCCGCATCGCCTTGATTGTGCAGCCAAAGTGCTCGCTATTACACAAGGTGCTTTAGCGACGAGTGGTGACACAAGGCGTTTTATTGAGGTCGATGGCAGGCGTTATGGGCATATCATTGATCCACGAACCGGATATCCTGTACGCGGTGCGCCACGGTCGGTGACCGTTCTTGGACCCAATTGCGTTACCGCGGGAATGCTCGCCACCATGGCAATGTTGCAGGGTGAGCAGGCAGAAGCCTTTTTAACCGAGCAATCGGTTCAGTTTAGTCTTTTTCGATAGGGCATCATCATGCGTATCATGTTAGTGGAAGATAATGAGTTACTGGCCCAGGGAATTTGCCTCAACCTTGCCAAAATGGGCATGCAGGTGGATCACTTAAGTAGCTATCAGCAGGCGTTAGTGGGAATAAAAAATGAAACCTTTAGCGCTATTGTGCTTGATTTAGGCCTTCCCGACGGTAATGGTAAAGAACTCCTTAAAACATGGCGTTCGCAGGGTGTATCGATTCCCACCATAGTGCTGACCGCGAATACCGATTTTGATACTAAATTAGAGTGCCTAGATGTCGGAGCCGACGATTATTTAGGTAAGCCCTTCGATGTGCGTGAGTTGGCGGCACGTATAAGGGCAATTGTGCGCCGTCAATATGGTCTAGACCATAACAGTTTAAATATTGGTGCATTAAGTATTGATCTCAACACGCGAGAAGTGATTTTTCGCGATCAAAATGTGCCCCTTTCACGCAGAGAATTTCAATTATTACTCGAACTTGCTCAGTCGGCTGGTCGAGTGTTAACCCGTAATCAGCTTGAACAACTCACCTATGGCTGGGATGAGGTGGGCAGTAATTCAATCGAAGTACATATTCATCATTTACGTAAAAAATTAGCTAATGAGTTAATTAAGACCGTGCGCGGAATTGGCTACACCCTTACGGAACTGAATTAGCCATCTTGCAATTTATGCAAGGATTTAAGTGACAAACTCGACGTTTATCGGTATGAAGTAACTGCTTTATAAGACAGGTTACACTCATACAAACGACGGGGATAACGGGTTGAATCGACTCAAGGTGCTGGATGTGTACTCTTTACGCTTGCTATTAACCTTGCTAATGCTCTCGGGGATTTCGGTTTCAGTAGGGATTTCAAGCTGGTTTAGCACTCGTGATGCGAAGCATCAAATTGAAGAGTTATTTGATGCTCAAATGTTGCAAACCGCAAAAATGCTCGAGTTGTTCTACCATGAAGAAGCCGATTTTAAGCTTCCCCAATCACAACCTCAAGTTCTCCACGTTCCGGACAGTCAAGTCAGTAGCTTTGCTGAAAAGGCTGACGCACTTAAGCTTGCCTATGAACATAAACTGGCGTTTCAGATCTGGAGTGAAGCGGGGCAGGCGTTGGTTTTTTCAGACAATATTGGGCGCGAGCCGATCACTAAATTTGTGCAGGGCTATAGTAAAAAAGTATTCGAAGGGGAGCTGTGGCATGTGTTCAGCTTTTTTTCTGTTAAATATAAAGTGTGGATTATCACGGCTCAGCAGGATGAAGTGCGCCAAGAGTTGGTTTCGCAAATTATGCATAACGCAGTAATAGTGCCATTAATTGTGGTACCGTTAACCCTGTTTATCGTCAGTTTACTGTTTTATATTCTATTTCGGCCGCTAAAAACCCTTGAACGGGAATTAATGGCACGCTCACCGAACGATCTCACACCGTTAGCTATGTCATTACCTAAGGAATTAGTGCCAGTTCGACGGGCACTCAATCAGTATATCAGCAGTATTGCACACTTCATTGCCAGAGAGCGCCGCTTCAGTGCCGATGCCGCCCATGAGCTAAAAACGCCATTATCTGTGATTAAGTTACATCAACAGGGGTTAGAGGGATTAGTCGCAGATGAACCTGCTCAGCATATCCACCTTGCCGCGATTGATGCTGGTGTTAAGCACATGAGCCATACAGTAGAACAATTATTGTTGCTCGCTCGTGTCGATTCGATTGCCGAGTTGAATGTGCAATCCCATACCTTGTTATCTATGGTGGAGGATACGCTCAACCAACTGATGCCCCTGATCACTGAATATGAGTGGAATATTGACGTGGATGCCGGATTATCCATTATGTGTGACCGTTTTTATATGCTGGTGGTTTTAAAGAATATTATCGAAAATGCTTGTAAATACAGCCCAGTAGAATCTGAAATTAGTATTAGTGCAGCGCAAACCACCACAGGCGTTGAAATAAAGATCGCCGACCGTGGTCAAGGGATGACAAGTGAGCAAATTGCGAATGCCACCGAGCGTTTTTACCGTGTCAATGAAAATGAAGGTATAGGTGCGGGATTGGGATTATCCATTTGTCAGCATATTATTGGCTTACACCAAGGCCAACTAACCATCACTCCCCGTGAAGAGACTGGTTTAGTCGTCAGCCTATTTTTGCCTCGATAGTGTTAAGAGTGTAAGTCAATGAAGTCTCTCTCTGAATCACTTTTTGTATGCTTAGGCTCGCATATTAGCGACTATCACCTAAGATTATTGTCGGTGGCCAGTTTGTAAAACTAACTGATTTTATGTTCATTCTGCGAACTTGGCAGCACTTTATTAGCCTTTGTAACTTTTAAAGATCAATTTGGTATGTTAATTCGAATTTGATATTCTTTAAAGGTATAAGTATATTGCTAAATAGTATTGTGCAAAGGGAGTTAACTGCATCTTTATTTATGAGTTTTTTACTCCTTCTGATATCTTTCGCGATGTGTAACAGTCGGTGTTTTTTTTCGCTCAAACCGCAATAAAAAAATGTCACTGTACATATAAAAAACGTTGATTTCTTAGTTTATTTTTAGGTTACCTATCCTATGGTTAGCTTGTTGCGTTGCCAATCGTTTAAACCTTCTTCACTCATTTGCTCACTGGCGCTTAGCGCGGCGTTCGCCTTTTCGGGCACTGCATTTGCTGATGAGACCAAGCCTGTTGAGAATAAACCTACCACGCCCGTGGTGAGTCCACCCAAGGCAACTGCTCAGCCTGCAAACAAAACGCAAGTAAGATTCACCAAAACAGGCACCTTTGATGGTGAAACTGTGGTGAAATTGGCGCGTAAATTGGCCTCTAAGCCCTATGTAGTGTTAAAAGATCCACTGCCTGCTGGTCTTGCTAAGTTAACCTATGATGAATACCGTGATATTCGTTTTAACCCAGTATCGTCAATTTGGCGCGATCAAGGTTTACCGTTTCAAATGCAAATGTTTCACCGCGGGTTTTATTTTCAAGATTTAATTGAAATTGCCATCGTTGAAGCAAACCAAGCGACCCACTTAGCTTATGAGCCTAAGTATTTCACTGCGGGTGAGGTTATCTCTCAAGCATTACCTAATGATGACATCGGCTACTCAGGGTTTCGTATCCATAACCAATTAAACACTAATGGCATTTTTGACGAGTTGATGGTGTTCCAAGGCGCGAGTTATTTCCGCGCCTTAGGTAAAGGTAACTCTTATGGTTTATCTGCCCGTGGTTTAGCATTAAAAACTGCTGATCCAGAAGGTGAAGAGTTTCCGATTTTCCGCGCTTTTTGGGTTGAACGTCCATCCTACGACAGTAATCTGATCGTGGTACATGCGTTGCTCGATAGCCCGAGTGTTGCAGGTGCATACCGATTCTCGGTACGTCCAGGTGATAACACCCAAATCGACGTTGAAGCGACCTTATTCCCTCGTGTCGAATTAAATAAAGTTGGACTGGCACCTAGCACCAGCATGTTCCTGCATTCATTAAATGGTCGCCACGATACCGATGACTTTAGACCTGAAGTCCATGATTCAGACGGTTTATTGATGTTCAACGGCCGCGGTGAGCACCTATGGCGTCCATTGGCAAATCCACGTCAATTGCAGGTGAGTGCGTTTTCTGATAACTCACCACAAGGCTTTGGTCTTATACAGCGTGAACGTCACTATGCCTCTTATCAGGATCTTGAAGCCCAGTATGAGCGTCGTCCAAGTTTATGGATTGAGCCTGTGGGCAACTGGGGACAAGGTGCGGTTGTTCTGACAGAAATTCCAACAGAATCAGAAATTCATGATAATATTGTGAGCTTCTGGAAGCCGCGTCAGCCTATTCCTGCTGGTAGCGAATATCACTTTGCTTACCGCATGAGCTGGGGCGATGAACCAGTTGCGAAAACCAATTCTGTCGTGGTAAGTCGTACTGCAAGTGGTCGTGCTGACATTGCTAAAGCGACCCCTAGACGTTTGTTTGTCGTTGATTATCATCTAAATGGCGCTATGCCTGATGAGTTACCACTCGCGAAGGTTGAATCTTCTGGTGGAGTAATTTCAAATGTTGTCATCGCGCGTAATGCGGCAAACAATGGTTATCGCCTCGCGTTTGAGTTAGAGCCCGAAGATAAAGAACTTATCGAATTGCGTGCTGAACTCAAGTTCTCTACACCGCGTCAGGTTGAAACCTGGCTCTATCGCTGGACGCTTTAAGGTCCATGACGGAGCAACATAATATGACTGTATCCGAGAATTCGGTACTTGAGACTGAAGTACTCGTGGGTGGTAGCGCTATGCCTAATGAAAGGCCTGGCGCTATGGAGCCCCAAAGTTTAACCCAAATGCCTGAAGGATTTCCACGCCGTAGCACTGTGGCAAATGGAGTCCGTTCACGGGTTTCCCGTCGGGTGTTTGTTGTTGGTGGCGCCTTATTACTATCGGCCTTTGCTATCTATGAAATGGGCGCAGTTTTCAGTATTGGAGGGATTACTCCCCTCGAATATTTGATGTTGGCGTTGTTTGCGATTAACTTCTGCTGGATTGCATTGGCGTTTTGTAGTGGAATTGCTGGCTTTTTCCTCCTGTTGAAAAAGCCTAAGCCAAACGAGCTTGCACAGACTGAGCTGCACACGCGCACTGCGATTTTAATGCCTACCTATAATGAATCTCCTGACCGGGTATTTTCAGCGGTATCTGTGATGGCTGAAGCATTATCGCAAACGGGTCATGGGCATGCGTTTGATTGGTTTATCTTAAGTGATACTACCGATCCTGAAATTGCGCTGTTAGAAGAACAAGCGTTTTTAGTTCTTCGCCAAGAAACCCATAAACATTCTCGTGTTTATTATCGTCGCCGCCGTAAAAACGTCGCACGTAAAGCGGGTAACGTAGCGGACTTTTGCCGTCGTTGGGGCTCGCGTTATGATCATTTGCTAGTCCTGGACGCTGACAGTTTGATGGAGTCATCCACTATCACGGGCTTAGCGCAGCGGATGCAGGCTGATCCTGATGCGGGTCTTATTCAAACGATTCCATCACTGATCAATGGCACCACCTTAATGGCGCGTTTGCAGCAGTTTGCTGCACGCATTTATGGTCCTGTGATCGGTACTGGTCTTGGTTGGTGGGTGCAAAAAGAAGGTAACTTCTGGGGCCATAACGCTATTATCCGGACTGAAGCCTTTATGGGCGCTGCGGGTTTACCTAATCTTAAGGGTAAGCCACCTTTTGGTGGTCATATCCTAAGCCATGACTTTGTTGAAGCTGCATTGATCCGCCGTGCCGGATGGAGTGTGGTCATTGCATACGATTTACCCGGTTCCTACGAGGAATGCCCTCCATCAATTGTTGACTTAGCGGTACGCGATCGTCGTTGGTGTCAGGGTAACTTGCAGCACTCACGTATTCTGCCAACTAAAGGGTTGCATTGGGTTAGTCGCCTGCACTTAATGACGGGTATTATGGCGTATTTATCTTCGCCATTTTGGTTGTTATTGATTTTAACGGGGTTGATGCTCGCTTTGCAGGCCCACTTTATTCGTCCAGAGTACTTCACCGATCAGTTCTCATTATTCCCAACTTGGCCAATCATGGACTCGGATAGGGCATTGAGACTGTTCTATATTACTATGGTGGTGTTATTTGGACCGAAGATCTTTGGCGTGTTGTTGCTGTTAAAAGATGGCAAATTTGCCCGCAGCGTAGGCGGGCGCATTAAAGCGATGCTCAGTGTGCTATTTGAAGTCATTCTCTCAGCATTGATCGCGCCAATCATGATGTTCATCCACTGTGGTGCGGTAATGTCGATTCTGATGGGGCGTGATAGTGGTTGGTCTCCACAGCGCCGTGACGATGGTAGCATGCCTTGGTTAACCCTGATTTATCGCCACCGTTGGCATATGCTTGCAGGTGTTATGTTGGGTTATGCCGCGATTTTGGACTCCTTAACATTGCTCGCGTGGATGAGCCCCGCCTTGATTGGTTTGTGGTTAGCGGTGCCCATTTCGGCTTGGACCGGTTCGATTAAAATTGGGGAGTTTTTCAAACGTATTGGGATCCTCGCCACTCCAGAAGAACGCAGTCCTGCGCCTATTTGTATTCGGGCACAAGAAGCGCGTGCGGCTTACCAAGCGCATATTGAACAGCCTTGGACATTAGCACAATTACTGAAAGATCCTGCGCTGATGGAGCTTCACTTAGCCATGGTTGATAAACAGCCACTACGTGCCGCCGGAACGCCGATTGAACCAGTTGAAGCCATTGTGCACGTCAAAGTACATGAAGCACAGTGTCAGCAAAGTGCCTTAGCACTCTTTAATCGCCAGGAAATGGCTTTAGTGCTGGCTAATCCGCTAATGCTGCGGAGTTTGCAAAAACTACCAGAACAGTTTGTGCCAGAGGATCTGGTTTCCTTCTGTTAATTACTTTCTATTACGCTAAATAGTAAAAATGCCACTGATGATCAGTGGCATTTTTGTTTTAGGTCGATAGTGAGCTGCATTTTACGAACAGCTTCAGCTATAGTGATCTTAATACTAATCTCGATCCGGATAATAAATGTATCGCAAACAATTCGTTGCACGACTTACTGGATTGAATTGACTTGCTATAAGCTCGTTTTTTACGCGTACATTTGCCTTGTTTTCAGCGCAAAGTGCAGTTTGAGATTAGGCATTTGATTTTTTGCTGTATTGATTGCATTTATCCATCTCTTAACCTGCCTAAGTTACTGTTGTCAAAGGGAGATGTCTATGGTGTCTGTGACTCGTTTTGCGCGGTGTTATCGCTTGGGGTGTTGCACATTTCAATGGTATTTAAAAGCGCTGTTGATGGTGTTTACATTCGTTTCGAGTGCACCACAAGCCGCTGAGTCTACCGAACTAACACATGGTTCTACAGAGCTAGACATTTCTATTACACAACTACTCGATCAGACATTGTTGCTTGATCTTGCCGATGTCAGTCCGGTATTTCGAGCTAATTATCAAAAACTCAGCCAATGGCAACATCGGCCCTTGAGTACTGATGAACAAGCCGAACTGCTTAAGATGCACCAACAACTTGAACGCTATTGGTATTACCTCGATCAGCAAGCGGAATGTGTTGAACCTTGTATCAGTAAGGTATTTACTCAACAGGACACTCATTACCGAGCTGTGCTCTTTACGCTTAAACAGCTCATGAGGTTAGAGAACATGACTTCATGGGATACGTTAACACAGGAAGAGAAACTCACTCCTGGGCAGCAAAGTCCTTTGATTTTGCCAATTGCGAAGCGACTTTTTGTATTAGGCTTTCTGCCAAATGAACCCAGTATCGTATCTGCTGAAGAGGCTAAAAATGGGATGCTTTATAACGAGCAACTAGTGACTAGCATTAAGCAATTCCAGCAGCAACACGGCTTACAAGCAGATGGTGTAATAGGGAAACAAACCCTTTACTGGCTTAACCAATCGCCCCATACTCGGGCTAAGTTACTGGCGAAAAATATGCTGAGACAGTGGATATTGACACCACAGTTACCAGCACGCTACCTACTGGTTAATATTCCAGCATTTGAGCTCCAGTTAGTTGAAGAAGGGAAGGTGACTTTACAGTCTAAAGTGATTGTCGGTAAAGCATCGCGGCCAACGCCTTTATTAAAAAGTCAAATTTCCAGTGTTGTGATGAACCCTGAATGGCGAGTGCCACGCACGATTATTCAACGTGATATCCTGCCGCATATTCGCCATGATGGGCATTATCTTACTGAACGAGAATTTGATGCTTACGATTATGATGGTAAGCGCGCCGAGCATTCTGCAGAACAATGGCAAGTACTCGCTTCATCGCATTTTCCTTATCAGTTGGTGCAACGGCCAGGACCCAAAAATGCCTTAGGCCGCTATAAATTTCATTTCGACAATAGTTTTAGTGTGTATTTGCATGGAACTTCTGAGCCAAGTCTCTTTAAAAAGGCTAACAGAGCTTTATCATCGGGCTGTATTCGGGTCGAGAAGGTTGAAGAATTAGCACGCTGGTTTAAGAGCCATTTAGTCAATGATCAGCGTCTTTGGGATAAATTAAGTTCAGATATCACCCAATCCCAATGGTTTTCCTTGTCTGATAAGTTGCCCATATTTATTGTCTATTGGACGGTATGGCTTGATGACGCTGGGGAAGTGCAATATCGGAATGACATTTACCAGCAGGAGAGTGAGCTGAGTTATGTGGTTTCGGCAACGATTTTTAACATGCTCTAATTGATTGAACTTTTGAAGGATTTTTTAATCTGATTGCTTGCATGTCGATCAAGACTTGATCTGGATGGCAATTCACGATAATTTGCGTTCTCAGTGTCCAAAAAACGAACAGAAGGTGATGATGTGACCTTACTTTGTCCTGCCCGTAGGCAGTTGTTGTTAGGCCTCAGTGGTGTGGCATTGTGTTCCTTAATTCCTTCCAAAGCGATAGCGAGCCGTTCAACCAAAGGTGTGCGTGAGCTTAGCCTGTATAATCGCCATACGGGTGAATATAACAACGGTAGCTATTGGGTCGATGGCCATTATCAGAATGAAGTGTTGGCCGATTTTAGCCACTTGCTGCGAGATCACCGTCAAAATGTAACAGCACCGATGGATAAACGCTTATTTGATCTGCTTTATACGCTTAAGACGACGTTAAATACTGATAATGAAATCCATGTGATTTCTGGTTACCGCTCACCAAAAACCAATGCGATGTTGGCAGGTAAAAGTGGTGGTGTAGCTAAAAAAAGTTACCATATGCAAGGGATGGCAATGGATATTGCGATCCCTGGGGTCAAATTAAAGACAATCAGAGATGCGGCTTTATCACTTAAGCTAGGAGGCGTAGGCTATTATCCTAAGTCTGGTTTTGTGCACGTTGACTGCGGTCCTGTGCGGCATTGGTAGTTTGTATCTTTTGCTCAGTGTTTAATGAGAGCTGCTGATAAAATTGCAGCTCTAGCGTTTGGATGTCCTGTAAGTAATACTCGAGTAGCGGCAAAAAAACTTGTCCCAGTTTATTCATCTCACGGTGTTGCTGCCAATCACTAACCTGCTTATTCAGACTTTGTGAAAACTTAAATTGTCTTAGTCTTTGGCTCTCAACTGCCGGTGATTCACAGATCTGCATTAGCATGAGTAAACTGCGGTTTTTTTGTTGTGTGCAGGCGAGCAGTTCCAGCAATTTTAACTCTATCGTGGTCTGCTGATAGGGGACAGTTTTAATGAGTGAGACCAGTTCACGGGCTAATTGGCAGGAGAGTCGATTTTCTTGTTGCAATAAATACAGCTCGTGACACATGTTTTACAAGGCTGAAGTGGCAAAATTTGCTCGAGCTTAACAGGCATCGAATGGCTTAAGTGTGATCAAGATCGCGTGTTTTTCGATTCAGATCAAAGGTGTTTCGCCTATGTAACAGCGCTAGAACAAGTTTCCCAATTCAATAAATACTCTTGTTAATTGATAACGATATCCCATTATTACCCCATTGCATTCAGAGTCTGGCTGTTCTTGTACCTGCTGAGTAACTGTGTTAGTATGCGCGCGCTTTATATGAGTCACCATTGGTCGAGAATGGTGATATTTTTTACTCTAAATTTAAGTGAGAAACACATGTCTTACACTATCCCAGCACAAACCCGCACTGAAATAGGGAAAGGTTCGAGCCGCCGCCTACGTCATGCAGGTAAAGTTCCTGCCGTTATTTATGGCGCAGGCAAAGAGCCAGTTTCTATTGTTTTTGATCACAAAGATATCATCAACATTCAAGCTAACGCTGACTTCTATACTTCTGTAGTGACTATCGTATTAGATGGCAAAGAAGTAGGCGTTCGTGCACAAGCTATGCAACGCCACGCGTTCAAGCCAATCATTGAACACGTTGACTTCGTTTACGCTTAATTGCGTAATTGAAGCAAAAAGCGCCTATATGGCGCTTTTTTTGTGGCTGCTTTTCACTCATCAAACTCTGATGCTTGCAAGTTAAGTGACTTTACCCATCAAACAATTGCTGGTGTTTAATCATTTTGCCTGTGCACAGCGTCAATATCATCATCGGCATGTAGCCCACTATTGTGTCTGCGTGCTAGCCAAGCACTACTTGATATTGAAATTGTAATAGATATCGAGGGATTGCCCTAAGGTACCGGATACTGTTTCAAGATAGAGTTGGGATAACAGGTAATATCTGACAGTCATCTCATATCCAGGATTGAATACGCCAACACCGTATTTGACCATAAGGTTATCACCGATAAAACCACTGATGGCAACACGGCCCTCATCATTAGTATCGAGTTGCACGTTAGAGAAACCAAATTCTTCGATAATGCCCGCTGCTGTATTTCCAATATTATTAATTGCGCCACCGCCACCAACCTGAGCACTGAGTCCCAGCGCAGCTCCCATCATCAAGGAGTTGTTCTGCTCATTATTAGTACTGTTGAACCCGCTGCCTTTAATAATATAAGACAGAATTTCGGCTTGTTCCTTGGCCGGATTAGAGAAAAGGGTGACCACCGGCCGAGTGGGAGTACCAGTGACGCGCACTCCCGCGACCAGATCTTCGCTCTTAATTTCCCGAATTGCTTCAATATTTAAATTAGGGACAGAAGGTGGGCCTACAAATTGCACTTCACCCGTACGGATTTTTAGCGTTTGCCCCATAAACTTATAGTTGCCTTGTTTGACCTTAATATCTCCAAATAACAGGGGGGGGCGAAACGCCTGTTGCTGAAGTTTTAAGGTTCCCTGTAGCTTACCTTTGAGGCCCATACCATCGATTTTAAGATCGTTGCCAACGTTAATATTCAGGTCGGCCACAATGGCATAGGGGCTGGCTTTAGGTTGCGCGGCGGCAATAGAGTCATTGAAAACGACATCCTCTGACAAGGCTACACCACCCTCAGCCAGTTGCACTATCTTAATATTACCCGAGGGAACATCGACTACGCCTTTGACTTCAAGTTGTTGGCTGCTAAAAGCAATCGTGAGATCGGGCGATACATCTAAGAGTGCGAGTGGTGGTTGGATCACCGCCAGTTTATCGCCTTTGACGGCAAGTTCTCCGCTAAACAGCCCTTGAGGCCAACGCATTTGTCCCGTAATTCGGCCTAAACCATTGCCCATCATCCAGCGACCTTTAAGGGATGCCTGCTGACCGCCAAGATCCATCGACAGATCAATTTTATTGATAAGGGTAGGGTTCGCTGTCAGTGCAAGAGCTCCTTGAGTGAGCGAAACATTACCCGATACTTCGGGGGCATCTAGGGTACCAGCAAAGTTTAATTTGCTAGTCAGTAAGCCTTCTAGGGTATTGAGCTGTGGGAAAAATTCGCCAAGAGGTTGAAGGTTAATTTGTTTGATATTGGCATAACCCGACAACGCGCGGTCAGGCGTCACGTTAACAGTGAGTTCACTTTGCCAGCTTGCCACGTCCTGTGACTCAAAGTTGATAGACGACATTAGTCGTTTGGCATCTAAGTTAGCTTTTAAAGCAAGTTGCTGATATTTAATGGTGACTTCGCGATTTTTGGCGCGTTTGAGTTTGATGCTACCGGGATCGAAGTTAAAATCGACATTCGCCGTGGGTTTTCGCCCTGCGGTCCAAGCAAAGTTTGCCAATAGCGAAGAGCGACCATCCCAATCCATATTGCTTGGTAATACTGGGGCTAAAAGTTTACCAAGATTACCAGCATAACTTAGTTGCACCTCGCCTTTTTTACCTAGCGAGATTTGATTATCTAAACAAATCTTACTGTTAGGGTTGACTAGACAGAAGGGGCTGACATTGCCTTTGGTTGTATTTTGATCCCATGCAACAAGGATATCTTTATCTATTTCCCAGCGACCAACAGGGGTTGCCAAGTTAATTTTATTCACTTGAGCTTGTAGTCGAGATTTTTTCATATCGTATTGACTGGTCACGCCTAGCTCGAGCCCCAAATCCCCAGTGGCACTTAGGGTCAGTTTTTGATTTTGAATATCGCCCTTACTGCCAAAGGTGACGGTATCTAGATTCTGTGAACCGAGTTGTAGCGCCTTAGACTTGAGCGATAGGGCAAATTCGTGTGCATCCAAAGGCTTATAGTAGGCTTTGAGCGTGGATTCCCTCAGCTTAATATTTTGGTGCACCAGATCGACCAGTTGCGCGGTTAACTCAAGCTGTGGATGTTTTTCATCCCCAGTGACATTGATATCGGCCTGCAATTGGCCGCTGGCTTGGGGCAGCCATAAACCAAAATCGGGGACTTGCAGCTTACCCTCAATGTTCCAGGTTTTGTTGGTTTCTCCCGCTAAAGTTAAGGTGGAACCCAGTACCTTGGCATTGACCCCTTTGGCGCTGATATACAGTTTATCGTTGATACTGACATCGGCGGTGATATCAAATGGATATCCCTGCAAGGAGCCCGACAGTTGAGTGTCCGTTAGAGCAACTTGCCACTGTTTATCTAACAAACGTCCCGTGGTCTGTAATTGTCCAGAGATTAAACTGTTTGGCAGGCTGCTGCTTGCAGTTGCAGGCATCGCCTTATCGGTATTTGTGCTCGGTGTTTTCGTGTCCTTATTTGGCGTTGATTCTGGCGTCTTTGCCGTTTCTGGCAGGGTGATTTCCTGTAATTTCAGGTTATCGAGCAATACCTTGGCTTTCCAATTGATCGCCGTAGCGTAATCTAGTTCACCGGTCACATCGATCGAACCTAGCTCGCCCTTAGCATTAAACTGCTTAATATCGAGTTTCGCATCTTGATGATGGATTTCACCGCTAATGGCTAACACTTTATGAAAAGGTGTGGTGACATTTCCTTTGAGCGTCGCGGCTTGTTGCGTGAGTGAGCCTTGGCTGTCGAGGTTAAGATCGCTGACGAGATACTCGGCATGTTGCAGTGGCCACTGTGCGCGGGCTTTCTCCAGTTTGACCTTGTAGGGAAGCGTGGGATCTTTCAGGGTCAATTGCCCATTGAGACTAAAATCGACATCTCCTTTTGCAAGGGCTTGAATACCGAGTTGTCCGACACTTTGGCTAAGCGTGAGGCTTAATTGTTGATGTGTCAGCTCCGGTAACTCGGCAACCTGAGTCACATTGGCCTTAACCTCAAGCGCGAGCGGATAGTCCTGTTCGAGGGCGAGTTGGCCCACCACAGAAAGATCTCCATAACTGTGGACAAGTTGCAGTTTATCAAGGGTTAACTGATACTTGGCAAATTGCCCCTGAAGCTCAATATGGCTAAACAGATCTTCGCGTGGCCCAATCTGCAAACGGCTGTTGTCTAAGCTAAGTTGTTTTACATCCACCGGAAAAGGCATAAACACCTGCGGCAAATGGGCAAGTGCCCATTCCTCTGTAGATGTTTGCTTATCGGCGTTTTTATCAATTTGCTTTTCAGCCTGGGTATTCGCTGGCGTTTGCGCCGTAGCTCCCTTATTAGCAATGGGCTTATCCGCTGAAGCTTTAGCACTTGCTGTCGCCACTGTGGTTGCTGATTTTTTGGTCTCAGGCTGAGTTGTCGCCGCTGCGGTCGTGGTTTTTGCAGTTGCAGCTGTCTCGGCTGCCTTGGTGTCAGTGACTTGTGTGCCTGTGATTTGAGTATCTGTGACTTGAATACTTGCGCCTTGAGGATCTGTGGCCTGTGTGTCTAGCACAGGGCTGTCTTCGGTAGGAATTAACACAGCCAAGCCTTCACTGCTAAGCTGCTCGACTGTCAGTCCTTCGGTAAACCAAGTCGCGGCGGTCTGAATATGATTGGCCGAAAAGCGCATCTTATCGACCGCAATATTGATGTTGTTCAGTTCGGCGCTGTCGAGCTTTATCCCAAAGGGCAGAACCAGTTCACTCGGCTCATCATTTTCGGGGGTAGCGTCGGCTTCAGTGGAACCTGAGCTTAAGGCCTCGGTATCGATATTGACATCGATTTGGCTCGCCGTTAAAGCATTCACGCACAGCTGTTTTTGTAGCAAACACGTGGGTTGCCACGCGAAATGTAAATCCTTGAGCTCAACGTTAATCCCTTCCATCGACCAACTGGCGTGGGCTAAGGTGAGATCCTTATTTAAGGAGCCAGAGGTGTAGGTGAGCGCCAGATCGGGCACAAATTTATCGGCTAAGCCGACACTGATCCGTGAGCCAATTTCAGTCCCCAGCAGTAATGCCATCATCACCAAGAGAGTTAAGGGGACGTAAACAATAATGCGCGTACAGAGTTTAAATATTTGCCATAGGCGCAGCTTTAGGGTTTTAGGCGGAACACAAGTTGGGTTTTGTTCCACAGTTTGTGGCTCATGCGTTTGATTTTCATGTTGAGCGGATGTATCGGGCTCATGAATTGGGGGCTGACTCATAATTCTGTCCCCATGGTTAAGTGAATACGCCATGAGCGGTCGATAGTGTCTGTCTCTTTCAAACCTACCCCTAAATCCAACTTAATTGGGCCGATGGGGGATATCCAATGGATACCACCACCTACGGCGATAACGGGCTCAAACTGATTGTTATCAAAAGCGTTACCCGCATCGACAAAGGTAGCAACCCGCCATGTTGGTGTAACGT
The DNA here is from genome assembly GCF_016859145.1 of Shewanella sp. LZH-2. Taxonomy (NCBI): domain Bacteria; kingdom Pseudomonadati; phylum Pseudomonadota; class Gammaproteobacteria; order Alteromonadales; family Shewanellaceae; genus Shewanella; species Shewanella sp. LZH-2. Next base: position 2,484,925 of record NZ_CP069350.1, on the reverse strand, counting down.
AATATTGATATTCCAAACTACCAACCATTAAGTAACGGCCACCGATAACCTCCCGATTGACCTTGCCATCGGCATCGATATAGTCCAGATAAGGGCCTAACTCTTGATAGCCATAGCCGCGAATGGTTTGGTCACCACCTGCAAAGTAACGCAGTGATGGTGGGATCAAGGCTAACTCATTTTCATTGGCAAGGTTGGCGGCTAAATCCATGCGGGCCACGATTCTGTGGTTATCAAAAAAGGTGTCAATCCACTTAAATTTTGCCTGCAAGCGGGCAAGGCGTGTTTCTGAGCCGAGATAAGGATCGGCATAATCTAGGCTGTATATTTGCCTAAAACCGGATTTGGGATCGAGGGTGTTATCGCCACGGGTAGTTTTAGAAAAGTTAATCCCCGCAAGGTAAAAACTCGGGCTGTAGTTGATATCTGACTGAGTATATTCTTCACGAATGGCATCGAGGGAATAGCTCATGAGCCATTGATTTTCCAGCCGTTGCTGTCTTAATAGACCGAGTAAATACTTGGTCGCTTCTAGCTGCCCTGTGTTGCGAAAATCACGATTTTCAGGCTCGTAAACTTGTGTAACCCCATATTTATCCCGCAGTAAGCCTAAACGGATCTTCAGTTGGTCGTCCAAAGGATGAGTCAGTGGAATGGTATAAGTGGTTAAAAACTTGGGTCTGTCTGGCGACCACTCCAAACTGGTTTCTTGGGAATGGCCGTATTTATTGATCTGCGGGGTTCGCCAAGTAACACGCACCCTAGGATCGAAGGTCTTATCTGCGCTTTGGCCGATATCACCACCTAAGCCTAATTCGATGGAATGGCTGGCTTTATCGGTCAACTCTACCTTGACGGGCAGTTGATTATCTTTTGCCTGATCGAGCTGTGGGATCACTTTAATATTGGAAAAATAACCCGTATCCAGCAATTGACGGTTAAGGGCGCTGACTCTGCGAGTCGAATAGGCCGCATCTTCCTTAAAGGGGATAAGTTTGGTGAGAATATCCGGCTCTAAGGTGTGACCTTCAAAACTGACTTGGCCAAAATGGTAACGTGCGCCAGAGTTAAAATGCAGGCTGATTTGGGCGGTATTTAAATCGCGGTTGATGTTAATCTGTGATTCTGTAAATTCGCCATCGAAATAGCCTCGCGCGAGGGCGAGCGTCACCAGTTGAGATTTGACATCCGAATATATGCCGTGGTTTAGCGTATCACCGGGCTTAATATTCACCTCAGCAAGCCATTTGTCGAAGGCTCGGTCGTCAAGCATTTCGCCTGAAAAATTAATATCGACCCATTGAATTTTAACCGGTTCACCTGCATTGACCGTAAGCTTGAGTTCCCAAGGACCTTTCTCTTTCTCGACTAAATGTTCCTCCAACTCTCCATGGTAATACCCCATAGACTCTAGGGCGGTGGTAACATTGTCTTCCACATTAAATAAGAAGGCTCGGCGCTGCACTTCGGAGTCAGGCATTGCACCTAAGTGGGCGAGAATATTACGCTTCAGGGCTTCGTCGACCCCATTGACTGAAAGCGTTAAAAAGTTATCAGCGGCCATAGTCGCTGATGCCACTAAACTTAGACTCAGTAGCAAATGAAGACGAAAAGATAATGAGGTAATTTGCAAGAATCGCTGCACTTTATAGTCCCTGTGATGTGACTTCATTGTCGCCAGAATAGCGTTAACAGGCAAGGAGATGATTGAAATTAGTCATTGAAATGGTTACAAAGGACGTTACTGTTTAAGGGGATGTAAATAATGAAAATAAAATTAGCCACCTTTAGTTTAATTCTCTCGAGTGCACTTTTTATGTCACAAAATACCCAAGCGAATGAAAAACCTTTTGCCATTGCGATCCACGGTGGCGCAGGCACGATTTCTAAAGCCAATCTCACGCCTGAACTGCGACAAGCCTATAAAGATAAACTAAAAGAAGCCGTCGATAAGGGCTCAAAAATATTAGAACAGGGTGGCGATAGCATACTTGCCGTACAAACAGCCATCAATGTATTGGAAAACAGCCCATTGTTTAACGCCGGTGTCGGTTCGGTTTACACCTATGATGGTGGTCATGAGTTAGATGCCTCTATCATGGATGGTAAAACCATGAATGCAGGCGCTGTGGCAGGTGTACGCCATATTGCTAATCCTATCGATTTAGCTATAGCGGTGATGAATAAGTCCGAGCATGTGATGCTCTCGGGTGCGGGCGCTGAGGAGTTTGCCTTGACTCAAGGTTTTACGCTGGTACCTAACAGCCATTTTGATAGCGATGCCCGTTATCAGCAATTACTCGATGCCAGACAAAAATTGCAGGCGGCTGAAAAGTCCGAGCAAATTGCAGGTATTGAGATGAAAGATCTCGATTATAAATTTGGCACCGTTGGCGCAGTCGCTTTAGACAAAAACGGAAACTTAGCGGCGGGGACATCCACCGGCGGCATGACGGCTAAGCGCTTTGGCCGGATCGGGGATTCGCCAGTGATTGGTGCGGGCACTTATGCGGAAAACGGCGTTTGCGCTGTATCTGCAACGGGTCACGGTGAGTTTTTTATTCGCTACCAAGTGGCGGGCGATATCTGCGCTAAGGTGAAATACCAGCAAAAATCCATTATTCAAGCGGCGGATGAAGTGATTAATCAACGTCTTATCACGGCGGGCGGTTCTGGTGGGGTGATTGCGGTTGATCATCGAGGCAATGTTGCTACCCCCTTTAATACTGAGGGGATGTACCGTGCAACCCGCACCAATGGTGAACCCGCACAGGTAATGATTTGGCAGGACCAATAATGTGAGTCACCTGCGATCATCACAAATAATAAGTGCCGCATAAGCGGCACTTATTATTTGTAAGACATTAGGGCGTGTTGACGTTTCAAGATTAAATGTTGCTCGTTCCGGCTGCACGTGCTCGCGAAACGAGGAATGCTGTGTCGTTATTCTACTCAAATGACGAGCGGCTCTTATGGCAGGAAGTAAGTCGAACCCTTGCGGCAGCATTTGGCGGGCGTTTCTGCCGCATTATCGTCCGTTTATGTAGAATAACTACACGGACTTTGCCTTGCATAAACGCCCGCCAAATTGCTGCAAAAATAACCCTAAAACGTCAAAACACCCTAGATATCTCATGAATTGACAGGGCTGTTACTTTTGAGGTCCATATGCATTTTGATTAGATGTTCTTCCATATCGAAGGTCACCTTAAAGCCTAGGCTTTTAGCAAGACTTGCCATATTGCGGTTTTCAAACATGGTAAAGCCTGTAAGCACAGGGGTATCATTGGCTTGATAGTATTTAATCAATTTTTCAAGCAGCAGTTTACCTAGCCCAATGCCTTGGTGATCCCCCCGTACCGCCATAGCAAATTCTGCTTCGGTATTATCGGGATCGATGGAGGCCCTTACCGCGCCTAAGGTAATGTCATCGCCATCGGGCCCTTTGGCCGTAGCGATAAAGGCCATTTCGCGGGCATAATCGATTTGAGTCAATACCGCCATTTCCTCGTGGGTCATTTTCGAGCGTACGCCAAAGTAGCGTTTATATCTGTCCTCATCGGAGAGGGAGTTATCAAAGGCCAAATGTTTAGGCTCATCCTCGGGAAGAATGGGGCGAAGCATCACTCTGAGGCCATTTTTTAGCTCGGCAAATTCTTCTAACTCTTTGGGATAGGGCATGATGGCAAGTCGTGAGGGATTATCCGTATTGGCATCGTGTAGACGGATATTCACATCGAGCAGGGTAATGTTTTCCCCCGCCGCCAGTACAGGGTTGAGATCCAGCGCCGCAATCTCAGGACAGTCGATAATTATGTGGGATATTTGCGTCAGCATCACGCATAGGGCGTTCATATCAAGCCCTAGTGGCAAATGCCGATCTTTTAACTTATGGGTTTTTAGGGCTTGGATGACCATATAACGGGCCAGCGCCATATTGAGTGGAGGCAAAGCAACCGCCGCATCCTGAGTCGGATCCCATTCTGAGCCGCCTTCACCCAAACAGATGGCTGGGCCAAACACGGGATCGCTTATCACGGCGACACGGATTTCCTGCGCGCCCGCAGTCAGTGCCATCTTTTGTACTATCATGCCTTCGATAATGGCGTCCGGATTGGCTTGGTGTACCCGCTGGGTAATTGCATTCGCGGCATGGCGAATGTCTTCCTCCGAGGTGAGATTAAGCATGACGCCATGGACATCGGATTTATGCAAAATATTGGGTGATTGCACCTTGAGCGCAAGGGGGTAACCCGCCTCATTGGCAATAGCGACGGCCTCATCAGCATCTTTGACAAACCAAGTGTCGATAGTATTGAGGCCATAGGCGCGCAAAATCGGGCTGGCTTCATGGGTTTCGAGTACCGCTTTACCCTTGGCCTGCGCCGCTTGCAGCAATTTTCGCGCTGTTTGGCTATCGGTCGGAATATTGTCGGGGATCGACTGCGGCACTTCCTGTAGCAGTTTTTGGTTGCGACGATATTCCACCATATGCATAAAGGCGCCTACTGCACCTTCGGGGGTGCGATAGGTGGAGATGCCGCCCTTGGTAAAGCGTTTGCGGGCTTGATAGGCCGAGTCTTCACCGCTCCAGTTGGTGAGGATATTTAAACGGTTTTTCTTCGGGTGCGCGTGGATAACTTTAATTAAGGCATCGGCAATCTCGACACTTTCACCAAGGGCTGAGGGCGAATGCAATACTAAAATGGCATCTAATTCCTCACTATCCATTAGGATGGAGAGCGCATTGGCATAGCGGCTAGCATTCGCATCACCGATAATATCCACCGGATTTTGCTTCGACCACGTCGAGGGCAGTACTGCATCAAGCTTAGTAAGCGTGTCTGGGGATAATTCTGCTAATTTCCCGCCGCGGAGGATCAGTTCATCGACGGCTAATACCGCGGGCCCGCCACCATTACTGATAATACCTAATCGCTCTCCCTGCAGTGGATTGGAGTGGGCAAGGCTTTCAACCGCCGCAAAAAGTTCTATTAAATCATTTACCCTCAGCATCCCCGCGCGCCTAAAGGCGGCTTCATACACAGCATCATTACCACCGATACCGCCCGTATGTTGTTTCGCGGCCCGTACGCCTTCGGCGCTGCGGCCCGATTTAATCACTAAAATCGGTTTATTACGCGAGGCTGCTCGGGCAGCAGAGAGAAAATGGCGCTTCTCATTAACTGAGTCGATATACAGCATAATGGCACTGGTACGGCTATCGCGGCCGAGATAATCGAGCAGTTCATCGAAGTTAATATCAGTGGCATCGCCAAGGGAAATAAAAGACGAAAAGCCAATCCCTTTGTTATTTGCCCAATCGAGCACTGTGGTGCATATTGCCGCTGATTGGGATACAAACGCAATTTTGCCGGGTAAGGCACTCGCATGGGCAAGGCTAGCATTGAGTCCTAAGGGCGGTAAAAGCATCCCTAAACTATTAGGACCAAGGATACGCATGCCATAACGTTTGGCATGTTGCATGGCTAGGTCGAGTAAGCTTACACCATCATCGTTGACTTCCTGCGCCATCCCAGAAGCCATAATAATTGCCACTTTACAGCCAAATTGCGCGAGAGTTTCGACAATCGCGGGTACACGGCTAGCACGAGTACAAATCACCGCGAGGTCGGGTTTTATCGGTAAGGCTTCAATGTTGGGATAGGCAAGCACGCCCATAACCGCGCGATATTTGGGCGTAACGGGCATGATGGGCCCAGAAAACCCGCTGGATAGCAGGTTTTTCATTAGCACATTACCTGCACGTTTCTCGCTATTAGAGGCGCCAATGATGGCAACGGATGTGGGTTTAAATAAGGAATGTAGTGTACGTTGACTCATAAATGATCCCATCCCAGACGAAGACGCTGCCAGTGTAACCTACGCACGTGGGGCTGCACAGTTTTGATTCAGGTATTGCGCGGTAAGTTTATTAGTAAATCATTAAGTTAAATGCGGTAAACATCATATTTTTATCTTTAATGAAACATTTTTAGTAACAGCGAGATCTCTGACTACAGAAGCGAAAACCTGTGGGCTTTGCGGAGATTTTGGTGGCCAAATGCTACAAGGCAGCAGATGGCAAACGTCTACTCCTTGCCTCTCGTCATCTGAGTCGACGTGTTACGAGAGTATAAGCTTGCCAGAGCGAAGATAATCTAATCAAGAAATGTCAACACGCCCTCAACAAAGTAAAATTTTTCCGTATTTGTTTGAAAACCCCTGAATCTCAAACTACTTTTTACACACGGATAAATTATTGTGAAGTGTTTATGAGATACATGGATGGCATCATCGCAGTCTTTGCAATAGCAATAGGTTACTTGGTGGGGTCTATTACCCTTTGGCTCCTCAGTCCGGTGTTGGCGGTTGCCGTGATGTTATGTTGGCAATTTTACCGTCAGCAGCAATCTTCGGTGGTGTCTAGCATATCTCAAGTAGAACAACGGGATGGCGTCGCTCTTGGTTGGCAAACGCACCAACGCTTATACCAAGAGGCGATTGCGACTGTTAGTGAATGTGAAAATAATATCCATAATGTCCTTCGGGTTCAGGAAGATGCGGTTAATTTACTCGGAGATTCTTTTGATGGCTTAGGCCGGCTGATGACTGAGCAAACGGGATTTATCTCTGATCTAGTAAAAAGTACCGATGATGCTGAAATATTTCACTCCGAGCAGATGAAACAATTTGCGAATAATACGTCGCAAACGTTAGAACGCTTCATTCAATCCACCATAGAAATGTCTGCCTCAACAATGGAATTGCTTGAGAAAGTTAACCTTATTTACGAATCCATGCCGCAGGCGATGAAGGCCTTACAGGATATCGATCAAATATCTTCTCAAACAAACTTACTCGCTTTAAATGCCGCGATTGAGGCGGCGCGTGCGGGGGAAGCGGGCAGAGGCTTTGCGGTCGTGGCGGATGAAGTGCGTGCATTGTCTAACCGCAGTTCTGGATTTAGTGACAGTATTCAAAAACAACTGAGATCTATTCAGAATCAGATTGAACAACTCACCCAGCATGTAAGTAAAGTTGCCGCACAGGATATGAGTTATATTATTGATGCAAAAAAAGATATTGATACAGCACTCAAACAAATTATCGTAAAGGCGGAAAAGGATTCTAAGGTCATTGCGCGCATTGATTCATCGGCGCATGAACTTGAAACGGCAATTTCAGATACGATAAGGGGATTACAATTTAGTGATATAACCTCTCAAAGTTTGTCACACACCAATCAAGCATTACATCATTTAAAAGAATCGCTCAAACAAGTCACAGCTATGTCTTATGAGGAGTTTGGAATTACCGGTGAAGACGTGACTGAAAAAATGAGTCGGCACCGAAATGAAAAACATAATCCCGTATCAAGGAATGAAATAACGAGTGGCGAAATCGAACTCTTTTAAATGGATATTATATTATGTCAAACATTCAGACCATTATCTTGCCAGAGCGATTTGACTTTTATTACCACAAAAATTTTACACGAGACTATCAACAAATCTTAACTCTTAAGGACGTTAATCATATTATTTTGGATTTTAGCCGAGTGTTATATCTTGATAGTTCAGCGTTAGGCATGATGGTACTGCTATATCGAAAAGCTCAAGAAAAGGGCATGTCGACATCAGTAAAAGGAGCTCATGGTCAAGCTGAGGAGATATTAACCATCGCCAACATGCAGAAAATTTATATCATCGAGTAATCTAGCTATGTCAGAGCACTCAGCAATTAATCACTTTGTATTGGTTGTCGATAATGATGCTGTTGTGAGTCAGTCTATCAGTGACTTTATTCATAGCAAAGGTTATAACGTGATTATCTGTGATAATCTTGAGGATGCTTTTTTTGAAATATCCATCAACAGAATTGATTTGATTTTAGTGAATTTCTTTCAGTCCGATGGTACAGCTTTGACATTGCTAGAAAATCTTCGTCAATTGAATAAGGAAATTCCAGTTGTCGTTGTAACTGATAGGAAAGAACCTCAGGCATTTTTAGATTGCTTTAAAATGGGGGTGTTGGATTTTGTTGTTAAACCTATTAATGTGGAATTGTTTTGGTATAAAGCTGAAATTTTATTAACACGTATCAGATTGCAAGAAAAAGTTAAGCAGCAAAGTGTTGAACTCGAAAAAATGCTCTATGAAAAAGCAAGAGAAGAGCAACTGGCTCGTCATATTTTTGAGCATTTAGTGAATGTTGATAATAGCCAATTTGACTTTGTAAAGTCATTTTCTCAAGCAAGTGCGAATTTTAGTGGCGATATTTTGTTAAATAGTGTCTCACCTAACGGTAATTTATTCATTATGCTAGCTGATTCAACAGGTCACGGTCTTATTGCTGCCATGCCTATCATGCGAGTGGCAAGTACATTTAAAGCTATGGTTTCTAAGTGCTTTTCACTAGTAACCTTAATCTATGAGCTTAATGAAAAATTATTTTACGAAAATCCAGATGATAGATTTGTTGCCTGCATTCTTCTTGAAGCCGATTTATTTCGTAATAAACTTTATGTTTGGAATGGTGGTATGCCGCCTGTTTTTCTTCACCTCAGACATAATAATCAATCTCAAGATAATAATTCGTGGCTAAATAAAGTGTTTAAGTCAACGAATATGGCGCTTGGAATTTTACCGCCAAATACATTTATTGCAGATATTGTTGAGATTGATTTGCCGCACGAAGGATATGCATGTCTATATAGCGATGGATTAATTGAGCAGCCATTATTTGATAACTCTCAGTTTGGTATGGAGCGACTTAATGCTCTGTTTCATGAAAAGTTAGACTCCTTGCCTTATTTTTTTAAAGAAAATTTTGATAATAACTCTCTGGGTAAGCATATTGTTGATGATATTAGTGTTTGCACTCTTGATTTTCAGCGTCTTCATGACTGGTATCGTTCTCAAGATGTTAGGCATTTATTATCAAATAAGAATGGAGAGTTTGATTGGGATATCAAGATATCAGGACCTATGCTACTAAATGCGGATTACTTGAGTATGCTCAATCAGTTTTTATCAGCATTTGGTTTTGCGACATATTTTTGTCAAAGAGTATTTACGGTAGTGGCCGAGTTATTTAGTAATGCTATCGACCATGGTGTACTAAAATTAGACTCTAGACTAAAAAATGATCCTGAAGGCTTTGAATTGTACCATAGTATAAGAGATGGCTGCGCAGATAGGCTTACTTCAAATGATTGGGTAAAAGTGAGCATAACGTGGAATGACAGGTATGAACTGTTGATCACTGTGTCTGATAGTGGCAAAGGATTTACTGGTTTTGATAAATCGATTTCAAATTATCCTGAACTTTCTGGACGAGGCTTATCACTGGTGAAAAAATTATGTAAACACTATGAATTAATTTCTCCCGGTAATATCACTAAAGTGGTTATGGAATAGGGCATGAGTAAAAAAATATTAATTGTTGATGATTCTGCTGCCATTCGACAGATGGTTGAAGCCACGCTGAAATCAGCAAACTATCTAGTCACTTTGGCTAAAGATGGCCAAGAGGCTATAGATTTGTGTAGTAGCCAGCGATTTGATTTTATTTTGACTGACCAAAATATGCCGAGAATGGATGGTTTAACCTTAATTAAATCTTTGCGAGGGATGTCCGCATATATGCGAACCCCAATCATAATGCTAACCACTGAAGCGGGAGAAGATATGAAAGCCCAAGGAAAAGCGGTTGGTGCAACGGGATGGATGGTTAAGCCTTTTGACCCGCAAAAATTATTAGCAATAACCGCCAAAGTGCTGGGTTGAGGGTATCGGGGGCAATATGTCCATTAATATGGCTGAGTTTCATCAAGTCTTTTTTGAAGAAAGCCATGAGCATCTTGAAAGCATGGAGCAACTGCTTATTGCCCTCGATCTTCAGTCGCCAGATCCCGAGGAGTTAAATACTATTTTTCGAGCGGCGCACTCCATTAAGGGGGGCAGTGGTATTTTTGGCTTTACGGCGCTCACCAGTGTCACTCACGTAATGGAAAACCTACTCGATAAAGTGAGAAAGGGTACATTTGAGTTATCTTCCGGGGTCATTGATTTACTTTTGAAGACGGTTGACACTCTATCCCACATTCTTAGCTTGTATCGTGAAGATTCACCAATTGATTGGCAACAGGTTGAATTTGCTAAAAATCAATTAATTGCAGCATTAAATGGTGAGCCTTTTTCGATTACCCATTCTAACGAAACGTTCACTTCGCCAATTCAAACCGCAGTGCCACACACAGCAACGGTTTTACCCGAGGCATGTGACGAGAATGATCTCGGCTTTGGTTTTTTTGAAGATGATGTCAAATTAACCTTAGCCATTGAAAATCAAGATTTTGGTTTTTTTGATGAAGCGTATATTGCGAAAGAAATTAGTATTGATGATTTAAGCAAAACGGTCACAAATAGTCAGCAACTTAGTACAGCGCCTGACGATGACTTAGGTTTTGGTTTCTTTGAGTCCTTAACAGCTGAAAGCATTGACAGTGAAATTGATGCTTTAGTGCAGATTAAAACTAATCCAGCCATCCCATCATTGAGCCAATTGTAGAGCCTATTAGTCATCATTCCGGTGCTAAAGTGCCTCGTTATACAGGCAAAGTCACGCAAACCGAAAAAACAGAACCCACAGACTTGGTTACTTCAAATGCATCAAATCAGCATGTGGCTTCTGCCGTCACATCACCACAAACAACTGTTGCGGCTAAAAAAGTCAACACGACCACTCAAGATGCCACATTGAGAGTCGAAACCTCCAAAATCGATACCCTAGTCAATCTTGCGGGTGAATTGGTTATTACCCAGTCAATGTTGACTCTCATTGGTAATGAGCTGTCGGGTGAATTGGGTGAAAGGCTTAAGACTGCATTGGTCGAACTTGAGCGAAATACGCGGGAGATGCAAGAGGCTGTGATGTCGGTCCGAATGTTGCCAGTTTCCTTTGTATTCAACCGGTTTCATCGATTAGTCAGGGATTTATCAGAACAACTCGGCAAAAATGTCAATCTCGTGATTGAAGGTGGAAACACGGAAATCGATAAGGGCATGATTGAAAAGCTGGTCGATCCGCTCACGCATCTAGTACGCAATAGTTTAGACCATGGTATTGAAAAACCAGAAGTCAGGCGTGCGTTGGGTAAAGCTGAAACGGCCCAATTATCGCTTAAAGCAAGTCAGCGGGGGGGCAGTATTGTCATTGCAGTACATGATGATGGTGCTGGTTTACATCGCGAGAGGATCTTACAAAAAGCCCGAGAAAATAATATGCCAGTTGCGGATAACATGCCGGATAAACTGATTTGGCAACTGATTTTTACCGCCGGATTTTCGACCGCCAAGGAAATTACTGATGTTTCTGGCCGTGGTGTCGGGATGGATGTTGTTCGTCGAAATATTGAAGCACTAGGCGGACGAATCGATATCGATTCCGTTGCGGGTCATGGGGCTACCTTTGAAATTCAATTGCCACTGACCTTAGCCATTGTTGATGGGATGAGTGTGAGTGTGGGTAATCAAATCTATATTCTACCGCTAGTCCATATTATCGAATCAATACAACCCCATAATGAGCAGCTAACGTCCTTCGCTCACGAGCGTTTAATCCGAGTCAGGGAAGAATATTTACCCCTATTAAACCTGCATCAATTGATGGAAATCGATCCGTTTGCCAAGCGTCCCGAAGAGGGCATTGTGGTGCTCCTTGAAAGCAACAATAAACGTTTTGGATTGTTTGTTGATGCATTGGTTGGTCAGCAGCAGGTTGTGATTAAAAGTCTTGAAAAACATTATCGTCGGATCCCAGGCGTGTCTGGAGCCACCATTATGGGAGATGGTAGTGTCGCTTTAATTCTCGATGTGGAATCACTGGCCCAGCATATTAAGCATTAACTGAGGACATGCTAATGGAAAGTCGCACATTGCTCGGCCCTAAACCGGAATTTAGTGCCCATGATGAAGTAGAGTTTTTAAGTTTTGTGCTGGGTGAAGAACACTATGCATTGGACATTATGTCGGTAAAAGAAATAAGAGGTTACGAGCCTGTCACAAAAATTGCCAATGCGCCCAGTTTTATTAAAGGAGTGCTTAACCTGCGTGGTGATATCGTACCGATTGTCGATTTACGAATGAAATTTAATGTCGGAACAGCTACTTATGATGAGTTCACGATAGTGATTATGCTCAATGTTTGTGACCGAATTGTCGGCATCGTGGTCGATGCTGTTTCAGATGTCATTAAACTGGCGAGTGAAGCCATTTTACCCGCCCCGCAATTTGGCGCTGCCTTTGATAGTCGCTATCTCAAAGGTCTCGCAACCGTTGAAGAAAAAATGATTATTTTGGTCAACATTCAAGCTCTTATCAGCAGTGATGAGTTGGGGCTAATGGATACAAACAGTCTTTCTGAGCAGGAGTAAACACTATGGGTATCTTAGATATTTTCGGTAATACCGAAGAGCGCCAACGTCGAGATGAAGAGCGCCAACGTTATTTCCAATTGCTCGATAACAGTGGTAATAATTTCATGATTGCCGATAGTGAGCGCAATATCATTTACGCCAATAAAGCCGTACTGAATATGCTGTCAGAGGCTGAGGCTGATATCCGTAAACAGTTACCCCAGTTTTCCGTTGCCAAGATCGTTGGCAGTAATATCGATATCTTCCATGTTAATCCCGCTCATCAGCGCAATATGCTAGAAAGATTAACACAACCACATACGGCACAAATCAGCATTGGTAAGCGTACCTTTAAATTGATACTGACACCTATTATTTCCCGTGATAATAAGCATTTAGGGACTGGTGTTGAGTGGATTGACCGCACTGAAAGTATTGAAGCTGAACGGGCAACCCAACGCATATTAGAAGCGCTCAATAACACAAGCACCAATGTGATGATCGCCGATGCCAATCGAACCATTATTTATATGAACCGTTCAGTTGAAGCCATGTTACGCCGCTCTGAAAGTGAAATTCGCCAGGTTTTACCCCATTTCGCCGTGGATAAGATCATCGGTAGTTCTATGGATATCTTCCACCGTAATCCGGCGCATCAAGCGAGTCTGCTTGACAAGCTCGATCGTAAATATGAGTCGCAGATCAAAGTGGCGAGTTGTCATTTCCGTCTAACGGCAAGCCCGATTATTGCAAAGTCAGGTGAACGGTTAGGCACAGTTGTTGAGTGGCTCGACCGTACTGAAGAAGTACAAGTTGAACAAGAAATTGCTCGGATCGTTGGGGCAGCCGCTGCGGGAGACTTTACCCAACGTGTTGATAGTCAAAGTAAGCAGGGTTTTTTCTTAATGTTAGCGAATAGCCTCAATGCTTTGATTGAAACCTCTGATAGAGGATTACAAGATGTTGCTCGTGTGCTAATGGCCATGGCTGAAGGGGATTTGACCACGAGGATTTATAACGAGTATGAAGGCACCTTTAATGATTTAAAAAACTATTCAAACCAAACCGCTGAAAAGCTCTCTTACATGATAAGAGATATTCAAAAAGCAGCTGATACCATCAATACCGCATCTACTGAAATCGCTCAAGGCAATGCCGATCTGTCCAGTCGAACAGAGGAGCAAGCCTCGAGTCTCGAAGAAACTTCCGCCAGCATGGAAGAGTTAACGGGAACTGTAAAATTAAATGCTGATAATGCCAGCCAAGCCAATGCCTTAGCTTCAAAAGCTGCCGATGTGGCTGAAGATGGGGGAGAGCTTATCCAGCAAGTCGTGCAAACCATGGCGTCAATCAACGAATCCGCGCGCAAAATTGCCGATATTATTGGCGTGATCGATGGTATTGCCTTTCAAACCAATATATTGGCGCTCAATGCTGCGGTCGAGGCAGCCAGAGCCGGTGAGCAGGGGCGGGGGTTTGCGGTCGTGGCCTCAGAAGTGCGAAGCTTGGCTCAACGTTCTGCAAATGCAGCGAAAGACATTAAGGCATTAATCTCTGACTCGGTCAGTAAAATTGAGAGCGGCAATAGCCTCGTCGGAAAATCCGGCGATACCATGAAGGAAATTGTCATTGCAATCAAACGAGTGAACGACATTATGGCGGAAATAGCCTCCGCCTCTAATGAGCAAGCGATTGGGATCGATGAAATAGGCAAAGCCGTTGTGCAAATGGATGAAATGACGCAGCAAAATGCGGCGTTAGTCGAAGAAGCCGCTGCGGCAGCTGAAAGTATGCAATCTCAGGCGCAGCAACTAGCTGATAGTGTTGCAAATTTCAAAGTCGATGAGGAAACAAGCGTAATTGGCCGCACCTCTGAGCTTAAAAAAATAGCGACTAAAACCCCCTCATTAGCACGAGTGTCCACGAAACCTAAAGCAATGACGCCTAAGCCTAGGTTAAATAAAGTCGATCAAGATGAATGGGAAGACTTTTGATTGAGTGATCTCAGACCGCTAGGTAAGGAATATGTGTTTACATTGGCTCACTTTAAGGCGGTGAAGACCCTGCTGTATCGGTTCGCTGGTATAAAATTAGCCGACAGTAAAGACGCTATGGTGTATAGCCGATTAGTGAGGCGAATTAGGGTACTGAAATTGTCGGGATTTACGGCTTATTTAGAGTATTTACAAGCGAATGAATGCGAACACCAGGAATTTATTAATGCACTCACGACTAATCAAACCGCGTTCTTTCGTGAGCCGCATCATTTTGAGGTGTTAAAACGCTATTTACAGACTCATCCACACACAAAACGGATCTGGTGTGCTGCAAGTAGCACGGGTGAAGAACCTTATTCGATAGCTATGGTCGTCGCTGAGCATTTTGGTCGATTTAATACGCCGATTGAGATAATAGCGTCAGATATTGACAGTGCCGTCTTAAAAAAAGCGCAGACGGGGATTTATCCGATAGAGCGTATTGAGACGGTGAGCGATGAGCGTAAAACGTTATTTTTTCAGCGGGGTAAAGGGGCGAAACTCGGTCAAGTCCGTGTGATCCCGGAATTAAAGCAAATGTTGCAGTTTACTCGAATCAACTTAGTCGATTCTTTTTGGTCGATTAAAACCCCCGTCGATATTATTTTTTGCCGAAATGTAATGATTTATTTCGATAAAGCAACTCAAGAAGCCATTTTAAAACATATGGTGCTGTCACTAACGGAAGAGGGATTATATATCGCGGGACATTCTGAAAATTTCAATATGTTTCCACAGATCCTCACCCCTGTAGGACAAACTACTTATCAGGCCGTAAAGGGAAAAACGAGTGCTAAGACCGAATATTGAATATCCTGCCCTAGGGCCAAATCGGTATTTTGATCACTTGTTTGATTGTGAAGCCGTGAAAATTATGCCGGGTGAATATTATGCCACTCGGGAAGGTAACTTAATTGTGACTGTATTAGGGTCGTGTATTGCCGTTTGCTTATATGATCTCGAACGGAAAATTGGTGGCATGAATCACTTTTTATTGCCCAGTTGCGATAATCATGGAAATGGTATTTTAGCTGAATCAGCGCGTTATGGTGTCTATGCGATGGAGTTGCTGATCAATGATTTATTGAAATTAGGTGCAAGACGGCAGTTCATTGAAGCGAAGGTGTTTGGTGGTGGCAACATGCTATCAGGATTAACATTACACAATATTGGTGAGCGTAATGCTGAATTTGTGTTGGATTACTTGCAGATAGAGCAAATACCCGTCATCGCTGCGGACTTACTCGATATTTACCCGCGTAAAGTGTACTTCTTCCCGGAAACAGGATTAGTTAAAGTTAGAAAAATCAAGACGATGCATAATAGCACTATTATGGATAGGGAAAGTGAATACCGCTTACGGATTAAAAATCTTCCGAGTGGTGGGGATGTGGAACTCTTTGGTGAATAGCAGATGGCAATAAAGGTATTAGTGGTAGACGATTCAGCCTTAATCCGCAGTCTGTTGGGCAGGATGGTCGAATCCGATCCTGAGTTGTGTCTCGTTGGCATGGCAGTCGATGCCTATATGGCCAAGGATATGGTGAATCAATTTCGGCCAGATGTGATTACTTTAGATATTGAAATGCCAAAGGTTGATGGACTCACTTTTTTAGATCGATTAATGAAGGCAAGACCAACAGCTGTCGTGATGATTTCTGCCTTAACCGAAGAGGGCGCAGATGCGACATTCAATGCACTAGCTCTGGGAGCTGTGGATTTTATTCCTAAGCCTAAGCTGGATTCACCTCAGGGATTTAATGAATATCAGGATTTAATCCTCGAAAAAATTAAGTCTGCGGCAAAGGCAAAGTTGCAAAGCCTGCCTGCACCGACCATAACGCTGAAACCCAGTTTAAAACCAGCCTTAAATCAACGTACTGTTAATACCCAGTTAGTGGCTATTGGAGCTTCCACTGGCGGGACCGAGGCTATTTTGCATCTTTTACAACAATTTCCTGCGGTTATGCCGCCAATTGTGATTACGCAACATATGCCTGCTGGATTTACCCGTACCTTTGCAGAACGACTAAACAAACTCACTCGCCTTAATGTAAAGCAAGCTGAGGAAGGGGAGCGGTTATTACCTTGTTATGCCTACATTGCACCAGGGGATCAGCACTTAGAAATCATCAAAGTCGGTGGGAGTTTTAAAGCAAAGCTTAGCCAAGGTGACAAAGTCAGTGGGCATAGACCATCGGTGGACGTGTTATTCCATTCAGTGGCTCAATATGCAGGCGCGAATGCGACAGCTGTGATCCTAACTGGTATGGGTAAAGATGGGGCCGATGGGATGGAAGCGATAGATAAGCAAGGTGGCAAAACCTTTGCCCAAGGAGAGCAGAGTTGTGTGGTATTTGGTATGCCTAAAGAGGCGATCAAACGCGGTGCGATTCATCATATAGTAGAATTGCCTCAATTAGGGGATAAACTGCTCCAGTATTTGGCATCATTAAAACGAGACTAGGTCATACTGATTTTTACCCTAGGTAATACATTAAACTAAGGTATTGATAATACAATTTCGTCCGCTTCGTTTGGCTTCATACAAGTTTTTATCCGCTAATAATAAACACTCTTGAAACTGATGACATTCGGTTGAAAATGCCAAACCACCACTCAATGTGACTTTAAATTCGGCGCCTTCTTCAACAAACACAATATGGCTAAAGCTTTCACGAATGGCATTAATTTTGGCAATCGCCAGCGGTGCGGGCATGTCAGGTATGACCAGCATAAACTCCTCACCGCCATAACGCCCCATAAAATCCGCAGGGCGTAGGGACTGTTGTAACAGGTGCGAAAAAGCTAATAGAACCTTATCACCACCTGAATGGCCGTAAGTATCATTCACTTGCTTAAAGTGATCTAGATCCAGCATCGCGATACATACGCAAGAGTTTGCTCGTTTGGCTAAGCTGAAACTATGACGAGCCGCAACAAGGATTTGAGTATGATTCAATAAGCCCGTTAAACTGTCACGGCTGGCAGAACTGCGTATATCATGGCCACGTTGCGCGCGGGAAATCACTTGGGTAACAAAGAGGCTGGGGGCTGTTTGTTTAGAGATAAGATCATCGGATCCCGCCTGAATAATGCTGACTTTATTTTGCATGGTGTCATCTGAGCTCAATACTAAAATAGGGCTTGAAGTATATTTATCGAGCTGACGGATCATTCTTGCCAGTTCTAAGCCATTTACCTCCGGCATATAGAGATCAAAGATAAATAAATCCGGTTCAAATTGCTCCAGGGTTGGCATGACGTGCTCGGGTTTGGTCATGCCTCTAACCATTAACCCATGGCTACGTAACAAGCTCGAAAAATAATCCACCATCGATTGCTGATCATCCACTAACAGCACTTTGAGGGGAGGCTTATCGGACATTTTGAGCCATTGATGAATTTTACGAACCAACAATATTGTTTCGGCCGGTTTAACAAAATACTCGCTGACATTGGCACGAATCGCTAATAAACGCATATCAAAATCGCCACGAGAAGATAATACAAATACCCGAGTATTATTTTTCTCAAATTCGGTGGCAGCTTCGAATAGTGCCTCTTCGGTATAATCGGGCAAGATAAGATCTAATAAAATTAAATCGAATGGACTTGAGTATTGCACCTTGAGAAAGTCGGTAAAATTTAAGAAATGTTGCACATTAAAACCAAACTCGTGTAGTTGTTTTGTGATCATTAAGCCCACATTACTGTCATCTTCGATGATGGCAATACAGTATTCATGGCGAGACTTTGAGGGTTTATAGGGGCTTTGTTGCATTTGCGCCTCAACCACGGGTGCCGCAGGCTGACAATGCTGATTATTTTGCAGTAACTGATGGAAAAGCGTATCTAGGCCTTTGATCACATTTAGCGTTGGTGCTGGGGTATCGAGAAGATGTTTCAATTGAAGCTCAAGCTTATCGACTAGATCTTTGGTCTCGATTAAGCCAAAGGTTTCACAGGAACCTTTTAAATTATGCACTTCGCGATAAACGGCTGACAGCATATGTCCTTGCCAGTTTTTCCGTAGTGAGATCCATAACGTAATGATTTGTTTCTTTTTATCAGGCAAAGCATGTAAGTACTGACGTTTGAGTTGTTCTAAGGATTCTTCAAGACTCATAAAACCATCACCATGATAAGGATTTACAGAATAAACTGGTGCACCGCTGCTGCGTATGCAATACCCCTTAAGGATTAATTAACCCAATTCATTTAGTTGTGTTTTGTTGGGTACCTTATGAGTGTAAACCAATAGAGAAAAAATGCGGCAGAAATACAGTGTTAATAACATTTAAACCTTAAAGCTACCTATTTTTAGCTGAAGTGATACTTTGATAGCGGCTTAGTGGAAATAACCTATGAAATTAGAAAATAATAAGTAAGATCAATTAATTTATAAGCGTTAGCAATGGTAACAGGAGTGATTTCAACGTGATGGGATGCGTAAAGAATATCAGGCACAACGCCAAGTTTTGTATATTGTTGGCTGTAACGGCCAGTGTCGTTGGTATTTATCCATTCTCGCTAAAAGCATTAGAGAAACAAGATTCTGAAGCCATCTGTATCCTTATCCAAAGTGAGATGCAAGATTGGCATCCAACCACGCCGCGTTATCAGGAGCTCAAAGCAAGATTCGATGAGCATTGTCAGCAACCCGTAGCCAATGGCATAAAATCCCTAACTAACCAGCCTAAAACGCAATTCACTGCTCGCCATGATACGCCGGAGCAGAAATCCAATGTGATCCCTACCGAGATAACACCTAAACATACGTCCACTCCAAGCGAGATCTCACCTATTTCCTCAATACTCGAGGCGCTATCTATTCTTGTGAGTATCCCAGTGTTTATGATTGTGTTGACTGTAGCCATATGGTTATTTCGTCCATCGCTAAGACGATACCGAGCCGAAAGGTTAGGCCAACAGGGTGAAAAGCGAGTCGCCAACTTACTCAAGCAAGGACTAAAAGATGAGGACTACCGACTTTATCGTAATCTAATTTTACCCATGGATGAGTTGAGTGAAGGCACGCCCTCTTTGACAGAGGTTGATTTAGTCTTATTGACACATTTTGGTGTTTTTGTTCTTGAAGTTAAAAATTACTCTGGCTGGATATTTGGGGGAGAGAAGCAAGCGCAGTGGACGCAGAAAATTTTTACTAAACAAACTCGCTTTAAAAATCCGCTCCATCAAAATTATAAACATTGTTTAGCGGTTGCCCATTGCTTAGGGTTAGTCGAGGGGCTCCATTCTGTAGTCGTTTTTAGTGATGAGGTGAGCTTTAAAACCCCATTGCCTAAAAATGTGGTAAATGAGTCGGGACTTTTGAGTTTTATCGCTCAATATAAAGTACAAACGAGTGAAACTTCTCAAAACACACATCTAGAATTTTCTCGCGCTGCAGAACGGCTCGATATCGCCAAGCAGCAGTCGAACTCTGATGCTAAGTCATTGCACTTAAAGCAGTTTAAGCATCATCGCGTTGAACCAACCATCTCAAGTTGATATTACAGTTAGTATTCTCGCTAAGGTGATAATGAATGGATTATTGCGCTATCTTTAAGAACACCATTAACCCATAAACAATTGGAAGGATAGGGATATGTCGGATAACACAGGTACAGTGAGATTACATCGGGTGTTGCGTGCACCAGCGGCGTTAGTCTACAAAGCATTTACCGATAAAGCGGCGTTAGAACGTTGGTTACCACCTTATGGCTTTGTCGGGACAATTCATGAGTTTGAGTTGGCTGTCGGTGCAGGGTATTCCATGAGTTTTACCCAATTTGCGACCGGGTACAGTCATTCTTTTAAGGTGACTTATACCGAGCTAATCCCTAATAAACTTATCCGCCATAGCGACCAATTTGATGATACTAATCTACCCGGGGTGATGCAGGTGACAATTGAACTTGCCGAGGTAGCCTGTGGTACCCGCTTACAGATAGTACAGGAGGGGATCCCTGCGATTATTCCTGAGGAGATGTGTTATTTAGGCTGGCAAGAGTCACTACTGCAACTTGCGGCTTTGGTGGAAGCGAAGATGGAATGAGGTCGTCAGTCACTGGGTGATATAAAAAGGGTGATATAAAAAAGACGCTTATCTCGAGTAGAGTGAAGCGTTTTTTTTTATTGGGCAATTTTATTGGCAAAGAATAAAGCCTTTAAAAAGGCTTAGTACCTAGTACCCGCAGGGCTATGCACTGGCAAGGTTTGCCAGATACTCATCAAACGTCCCTTGAAAGTTAATCAATTTTCTATCACGAATATCAATAATGCGAGTCGCTAACGAAGAAACAAATTCGCGGTCATGGCTGACAAAAATCAGCGTGCCTTCAAAATCTTTGAGGGCATTATTGAGCGCTTCAATTGCCTCCATATCCATATGGTTAGTCGGTTCGTCCATAATGATGACGTTGATATCTTGCATCATTAACTTACCGAAAATTAAACGGTTTTTCTCTCCGCCGGAGCAGTTTTTAGCCTTTTTATTAGCATCATCTTCGGTAAACAGCAAACGACCTAACATGGCGCGTACCATCAAATCGTTATGTTTGGGTTGGCGCCATTGGTCCATCCATTCAATAATAGTCAAGTCATTATCGAAATCGCTGGTACTATCCTGTGGGCAATAGCCGATAGCGGCATTTTCGGACCACTTAATCGTGCCTTCATTATGGATTAATTCATTGACTAAACAGCGTAATAGGGTGGTTTTACCCACACCGTTCTCGCCAATAATTGCTAGTTTTGCGCCAGCTTCGAGAATTAAATCACCACCTTCGAATAAGTTTTCGCCATCAAAACCATGGCCAAGATTTTCTAGCACTAAGGCTTGGCGATGCATTTTCTTGCCAGCAGCAAAACGAATCGATGGGGTAATTCGGCTGGAGGATTTCACTTCATCCAGTTTAATTTTGTCCATGCGTTTGGCGCGCGAGCTGGCTTGTTTTGCCTTAGAAGCGTTGGCACCAAAGCGGTTAACAAAGTCCTGTAATTCTTCAATCTCGGCGCTCTTTTTGGCGTTGCCAGCTAAGAGTTGTTCACGCAACAATGCCGATTGGGCTAAAAAATAGTCATAGTTGCCGGGATAAATACGCAGTTCGCCGTAATCGATATCCGCCATATGGGTACACACTGCATTAAGGAAATGCCTATCGTGGGAGATGATGATCATGGTACATTTGCGTTTATTCAGCTCAGTTTCAAGCCAACTAATGGTATGAATATCTAAGTTGTTGGTCGGTTCGTCGAGTAGCAAGATATCAGGGTTAGCAAACAGCGCTTGGGCTAATAACACCCGCAGTTTCCAACCAGGCGCAACCTGAGACATAGGACCGTAGTGGAAAGACTCTTCGATACCGGCTTCGATCAGGATTTCGCCCGCGCGGCTCTCGGCGCTGTAACCGTCCATCTCGGCAAACTCACTCTCCAAGTCACCCACGCGCATGCCATCTTCTTCGCTCATATCTGACTTGGCGTAGATGGCGTCCCGTTCTTGTTTGATTTTCCACAGCTGGGTATCACCCATGATCACCGCATCGATAACCGTGTATTGCTCAAAGGCGAATTGATCTTGGCTTAGGGTGCCGACTTTTAGGCCTGGGGTGATGGACACGTTGCCTGATGTCGGGGCGAGGGCGCCACTTAAGATCTTCATAAAAGTCGATTTGCCGCAGCCGTTAGCGCCAATCAAACCATAACGGTTGCCGTTGCCAAATTTTGCCGAGATATTTTCAAATAATGGCTCAGGGCCGAATTGCATGGTGATATTTGCGGTAGAGATCAAGGGGATGTCCTAGGAGTTACGTCTTAATAAAAGGCTTAAACCGGCTGCGTTGCTGACAAACGCCGTTGCAACAATCATGCTGATGTCAGCAAAGTCTTGGCCAAGATAATTTGGCCGCGCAGTATAGCGATTTCACGCGCAATATGCGAGTTACAAACAAATCCTTAAAGATAAGAAACTTGCCGATGAAGCCCGTTTAATAAGCATGCAGTGTCTCTTGGCTCCGCGAGGGAAGGGCATCTACGTAAGCGCCTTTATCCTTGAGTGATGCCTGTGATTAGCAGAACCCATTTAAACCTTGGAGTGGTTAATTACTGCTTATTTCCACTATGGGTTCGCCTCGTTTGCCTCCTAAAGCGGGTTTTGCTCACCAAGCGCACAGGTTATTTTGAATTACTATTCACCAATGTGCATATCCTTTAGCGAAATCCCCTAGGTTAGCCTTTTATTTATGCAAATTTTAGAATAAAAAACCGCTTAGGGTTTCAGTGCCTTCTTCACTGTCATGCCCCCTTGATTCAATAATTAGTCTCGTTAGTTGGCATGAGTTGCCGCCGTTGTCTGCTTATCGAAATACTGGTGTTAGCGATTGCGCCTTTATTTTCTTCGAGGCCGATATTTAACTGAATGGTAATAAAACATTGCAATTCTATGTTTGATTTCTGTATCTATTTGTATCGTCAGTAATACAGCTTGTTCGAATAGATATTACCGCATGGTTCACTAGACACTTTTTCCCATGACACACTGTAATAGTGCCATGGTCTTATTTAAAAGATGACACTTATACTGCTATTACCGTAGCAAAATTATGGTTATATGGCTAAATCTATAAAGGTATAAGTGATGCAAGAAGAGAAAATCACTGGTCTCTATTTTGTGGAAGAACAGCAACGTATCTGGATTATCTATACCCTAAGGTATCCAGAACCAATAGATGATGTTGACCTTGAGACATATATGGAGCTGCTTGAGAAAATAAAAAAGACTGATGGAACACGCTATGATTTGTACACCTATCTCCTATCAAAGCAAAACAAGTGCACAGACATTCTCCAATTTCTTAAAACACACACGCACTGAAAATCAACTTTCACAGGAAGATTTATGTTGTTTACTCAGGGAAAAAAGTTGTTTATTTGATGCTTTAGATGCGATTACGATTAGCCGTTGGGAGCGAGGAGTCAATATTCCATCGCTAGCAAAACAGGCAGAAATTGTAGAAATTTTTGGTTCAGAATTATTTGATATTTATCGGCTGGATAAAAGTTTTGTTAGTGAAGGACTCGCCTCGATTAATTTATTTGATTCGAGTGTCGAACGTAGCGAACATCCTTATTATCGTAATAAACCTTATCGTGTCGAATTTATTGATAACCATCATGATAACTTTTTGACCTTACTACAGTTGAGCCTGGTGTATGAGAGTAACCCCCGGCTTTGTTTGAATAATTTCCAATTATCGCAACCCTTTTTTTTGGGATTATCGCTCGTTGTTGCATTTAGTTTTGGTGAGCAGATTGTTGGGCATTGTTTGTTTTGCCGCACGCACGCTAAGGTCGCGCTCGAATTTATGAATGATGAAGTGGATTTGTTTGAGGTTATTAGTCATAACAGTCAGTCTAGCCCCGATACCTTAATGGTGTTTTCTTCTTTTGGTGTCACACCTCATATTGAAAACTATATGATGTCTGTCTACCTGAATGAAATGGCTTTATGTCGTTCGATAAAGTACTTAAGTTTCAGCATATGTGATGAATCCTTAAAAAGGAAGCTTTCCCAATTCAAGTTACCTATTTTTAAAATTAGAACCTTAGAAAACAATCATAGATCTATAAAGAATTATTCCTTTTTCGCCAGTAGAACCGAAGTCATGGCTAATCGAAATTTGCTGAAATTATCGGTTATTCCTTCGGCTAAGTCTCAGACAATCGATCCTATTTTCTTTATGCAGCTAGAGACCAATATATGAATATACTCATTATTGATGATCAAAAATTTATCCGAGAAACGCTCAAAGCGGATATCAATAAATGTTTAGCCGAAAATGAAATTAATATTTATGAAGCCAGTAATGGCAATCAAGGGATTGATTTAATTATGGGGTTAAATGTATCACTCGATCTCATCATTATCGATTTGAAGATGGATCAGGGCGATGGTATTGCTGTCATCAATATGTTAGCGACAGAGCCTCGGTGGATGTCGATTCCGATTGCCGTGATCAGTTCTTCCGATAAACGAACTCTTGAATTGGTAGACGGTATTATTCATACACTCAGGTTAAACCTATTGGGTGTGTTTGCAAAGCCTGTCAATGCCAGTGATATCTTAATGCCATTGCTTACGACCGACACCGAAGATGTGCCTGAGTCAACTACCCATCGTCATCGAGGTCACCGACATGCAAATATCAACGTTCAACAGTTACTTAAGGATGAACAGTTGATCCTCTGTTACCAGCCAAAGATTAATTTAAAAACCCAAGAAATTACTGGTTTTGAGGTGTTGTCTCGTTTATGTGATCGCCACCATGGTTATATTTATCCCGATGTATTTTTGCCTTTAATCAATCAACAGGGATTAAACAGTATTTTTTCGCGGATGGTGATTTCTCAGGCGTTGCAGTGTTGGCTACGACAGCCTCTACTCACCCCATTTTCATTATCAATCAATATTACGGCAGATGATCTCACCTGTGAGGAGTTAATTGAATACATTATCGAGTCTAGTCGTGCTCATACGGGGATTCACTTAATTTTAGAGTTAACTGAATCACAGGAAATCATTAATCAAGATAGAGTTCTTAATTCGATTGCCAGGCTCATTATTAATAATATTGATATTTCACTGGATGATTTTGGTAAAAGCTATTCGACCTATGATCGTCTTGATGCTATTCCTTTTAAAGAAATAAAAATTGATAAAAGTTTTGTCTCCGATATGGATATCAATCATCAACATTATTTAATTGTTGAGTCGACCATTGCCCTAGCGCAAAAGATGCACGTAAAAGTAGTTGCCGAAGGCGTAGAAACAGCCGCTATTGCCGCTATTTTGACAGCCTTAGGTTGTGATGTGGCACAGGGATATTTGTATAGTCCACCCATTGAAGGTCGTTACCTTATTAACTGGATAGGCCATTATCAAAGTGAGTGTTTAATACATGAATAATCATGGGCTTGAACACCAAGTGAAGCAAGCGCTGTCAGTTTTTTTGGCGCAATATCAACAGCCGCAGCAACAAGTGTTAAGGCGAGCTTTACTCATAGAGCTTGAACGCATGAGTCTGCAACTTATGTCACTCAACGCTGAAGAATGTTTTTCTGATCTTAGGCATGAGTTTTTGGGGATGACGAGTTATCTCGCCTTGGATGAGACGTTGTGTGTTTCAAATTTGGCTTCAGTATCGGCTTTTAACACCCAGATCCAATTTTTGTTAAATGCCGTAAAGGAGCAAGATAATGGGGAGTAAATATACTTCAAGCATGTACTTGCTTACCGGGTTATTTATTACGCTGATTATTATTTGCTTAACGCTTGCCCATTCAATTAATGAATTTAAAGCGGTTTATCAAAAAAAAGCTCAGGCAGTATTTTCATCATCCCAAGATATGTTTTTACAACACCGTATTATGTTAGATGCATTGCGATCGTTTTTTAATGCTTCCGCTGCGGTGACCACAAAAGAATTTGAAGTATTTGCTAAGGATTTGCTGAAGATCAAATCTGCCGTTGCCTTCACATTAACCCCTGAACTCGAACTGGCGTATATTTCTGATCCATCCATCTTACCAGAACTTAAGCCATTAACATTAAGTATGATGGACAACGGGAGTTTACACGCCAGGCTAATCAATTATACCCTTTTGACCGTTAAGATTGATGAACCTCAGATGCCTTATTTGATTTATGCCATTTCCCAAAAAAGGATTTTGACGCGTATCGATCAAGAGCAAGATATATGCATTACGTATCAGTTCGAGCATTCAATTTTACGAAGCGCTTACTGTGATATCCTTGCAGCAACGGGGATTTGGCGCTTATTTGCCTATTCAGATCGTCAGTTTATTACATTGAACGAATATCAGACCCGTTTCAATTTACAGGTTGATTATCAGGTACCTCGAGCGGAAGTGATTGAGCTTTTCGTTATAATCCTATCGATTGCGCTTCTTGGGCTAGCATTTTCGCTACTATGGTTTTTTAAAGCGAAACATCAACAGCTTATTGAACGCATCGAATGTGAAAATCGTTCGAAATTAGCGGTAATGGCCAGTATTAATCATGAGATCCGCACGCCAATAAATGCGTTGCTTGGTTATAGCCGGATGCTCAAGAAAACTCTTTCAATACCATCCGAGCCAGTGCAGCAGGGCACATCAAAACAGGAGCTAAGCCATATTGTCGATAAAATGATCTGGTCAGCAAATTTGCTTTATTCGGTTGCTGAAAACACATTAAATTACAGTAAGGCTGAAGTTGGAAAACTCACATTAGATCAGCATGCGATTAACCTTAGAGAATATGTTGGTCGCATTCAGGAATACTATCAAGCTTTCAATACTACTTCGGGTAAAACCCTCACTGTGTCGGTGAGTGATACGTTACCTGACTTGCTTAAGCTTGATGGCACTAAGCTATTCCAACTTGTCACCAATATTATTAATAATGCTTTTAAATACAGTACTGGTGAGCAGGTACACTGTTATATGGATTTACATCCTTCATTTAATCAAGCTTCAGCTTCGCCTATGTTGAGGGTGTTGATCCGTGATTTTGGTGAAGGTATGCCTATGCAGGCAAAGCGGGCGTTAGATAGTCCCTTTATTTATCAATCACTGTCTAGCTCCTATGGTATTTCGGGAATAGGGCTTGGGCTTTATACCTGTAAGCGATTATTGGAGCAGATTGGCGGTAAATTACGGATACGCAGTCAGCAAGGACGAGGAACCACGGTATTAATGCACTTTCCGTGTCAGTTTTATCACCAGAAGCAGGAGCCAATACACCGTTATACCCAGCAACCATTACTATTAGTAGACGATAATCTGTTTAATCTTGAGATTTGCCGTGGAGCGCTCGAGTCCCATTTTGCCCAAATCCACTGTACAGATCAGGCTGAATCGGCGTTAAGGCTATTTAAAACGCTGCGGCCACCATTGGTGATTGTCGATTATCGGTTAAAGGAGACTGACGGATTAGTGTTAATCCAACAAATGCGCCAGCTTATCATTGAGATGGATGATAGTACTTGGGAATGCCAGTATTTTCTGCTTTCAGCCAATGATAGTGATGAGATCCCAGCACTTGGGCGATTTCCCGATGTGGTCTTTATCCAAAAGCCCTTTAGTTTAGAAGTGTTTTTGAGCAAATTAGCGGCAATTACGCCAGTATAGGATGGCTACTGGTTAACACTATAAATGTATTCGGCTTTCACATAGAATGGCCTTTATACATTACTTAATCGACGATTCTAACGGATTGTGCTAATCCATCAGCAATACCACCGTCATGGCCCCGATTATCGCTTTGGGGAGCAAATGACTTTTCTCGACGTGAAACAAACCTTTGGTTTTAGTCATGTGCGTGTAGGGCGTTGGGTTACGCGGGAAGAATCCTTAATTGCCGCTAATTTAGTGTTTGATTCGCTGGCAGACCTTGCCTTTATCCTGCATTTACCGCCCTTAACCTTAGGGCTAAGGCAAACCTTAAGTCTTGCCTTTGGTCATGGCGGGCAAAAGGGGGTGCAGGCCCATTATGCTCCCGCGGCTAGAGAGCTGGCATTAGCAAAAAATGCCGGCGCTGGCGCCTTGGCCCATGAGTTTTGGCATGCGTTTGACCATTATGTGGCGCCTAAGGCGTTTTCGCGAACCACGGGACGTTTTAAGTGCGCCAGTGATCTCTGGCTTGCGGATCTGCCGCTCATTGATCATCCGTTAAATCATCGTTTAGCAGAAATTTTTCGAGTGACATTACTCTCTGAGGACAATCTAGCGCCGAGCGATTATGTACGCCGTGCAATAGCATTAGATAAGCGTTATGGTGCGCAGTATTTTGCTAAACCCACCGAAATGATGGCTCGGGCCTTTGAAGCGTGTATCGAATCCTATCAAGGGATCCAAAATCCGTATTTGGTGTCTGGCACACGTTACTCTGCGCAGGCAAAGGAAGGAGCTTATCCCGATGAATCACATAGACAACGTATCTTTAATGCCTTGATAGCCTACTTTGAGCCATTAGGCATAGCGTTAGGGAAAGTAGGATAAGCGATCAGTGTTAATCGGCGAGTTGCTGCTGGCAGTAGGCAAGTTGGTGGCGAATGGCATCGAGCCATTGTGAGGCGTGGTAATCCATTAAATACCAAGGGCTGAGCTGTGTTTCGGGCTGATGATTAAAAAACAGCGACTCACATGCGATGAGTTTAGCTTTATCCGCACACTGCAACCAAATAGCGCTTGGCGTATGTGCTAACTCGGCTAAATGCTGCCGAACTCCTTGCTTGGTATCCTCATTTACACACTCAATGAGAAGATATTGTCTCAATAAATCCAGTTTGAGAAAGGGATCTTCACTTTCACAGATAAAGTTTACTTGGTGTGTTGCCTCCGTTGTTTGCTCCCAAGGTTTCAGCGTAAATTCAGCCCAGTCTAAGCGCTCACAGAGTAGGGCTTTAGCGATTCTTCTTTCCCCTAACCAGTTATGAACCATGCAGGGGAGATGGACTGTCTCGGGCAGTTCAACACTGCGCCGTAAGCTGGGCAGTAGCGACATGCGCTGAACTTGTAGTTGTTGTGCCAAGGTCATCATAAGTACGATCGCTGTTAAGCCCGATGATGGCCAGCAACCGAGAGTTGCAGTGAGATCGGTGGCGACTTGGGTCAATGCCTTGGCCAGTTGCAAACCTTGGGGATGACCTTGAACTTCAAAAGCATATTGCGATTCGGCAAAACCGCCATTGGCAATCGTAACCACATGACCATGGGGCGTGAAATGCTGCGGACATTGCGTACCATTAAAAATAAAGGTGAGACCTTTAGCGGCAGGTTGCCATTCCCCTGACGCATTGCCAATGATGGTGACTTGCTCAAGTTTGAGTTGCTCGGCAAGTGCTTTGAGGGAAATCCTAGGTTGCGGCTTAGCCAATTGACGGTGCATATGCGTATGTGGCTGAGGCGCATCGGCTAAGGGGTGTGAATAGGGCATACTCGCAAGGACTCTCTAAAGCAAAGAGGGCTAGTGTACTGGATCTTCTGTGCTGACTAAAGAATTATTGCCGACAAGCTATCGGTAAAATAATTAATAAAATTTTATAATAACAGTACGTTACACTGTTTTGTTTATCAGTATTACTTATTCACTAATCATCATAAATACAGGTATCTCAGCAAGAAACCTATACCAATTGATCCAGTGTTTCATCTAGACGCGCCTTCGACAGGCTAGGGATATATGTCGATTTGAATCGGTGGTAATCAGCAGCATGCTATAAACATTTTCATTTAAACCTATCTCGCTTCATCCATCCTGAGCGCTGCTTGAGTTGAATATCCAGAGGCTGGCTGTCCCAAAATGTGTGACTCATCTTGTAAATATAGTAGATTACCCATATACCGTATTGATAATAATTCGTATTAACTTTACACTAACAGGATTTTAAAAGAGGTAGGAACAACTCCCCATGGCGAAAATAAGTAATCGCTTCTGGTTTATGTTACACGGCTGGGTATCATTGCCCATCTGGATTTTATTCAGTTTCATCTGCTTAACGGGCACGGTTGCAGTACTTAGTCATGAACTGACTTGGCTGACTAACCCCGCAGCCCGTGCGACCAATCCGAATGAGCTACCCGCGAAACCCGTTGATGAATTAATGCTGGTGGTGGAAAAGGCCTATCCAAATGCGCAAGTCATGGGAGCGATGACCTTTGAGCCTTATATAGTCAATGCCATTACTTTTACCGATGCCGATAAGCCTTATGCTATCGCCTATGTGAATCAATATACGGGTGAGATCCAGCAGATCAACGAAGGCATCACTTTTATCGGCTTTATGCGTTCATTACATGGTTGGCTGTTGTTTCCGTGGCAGGGCGGTTATAGCTTGGGGTATTACCTAGTGTGCTCTATGGCGCTTTTGATGCTTGCCTCATTAGTGACAGGGCTCATTGTGTACAAACGCTTTTGGCGCAGCTTTTTTGCGCCTAAATTACGTCTAACGCAAGGAAAGAAGACCTTGTTGTCGGATCTGCATAAGTTATCGGGTGTTTGGTCGATTTGGTTTATCGCGATTATGAGCCTCACTGGGCTTTGGTATTTAGTCCAAGCTATCTTCTGGCATGCGGATATTGATATCGAGCCCCATGCACCATTGATTGCTGCCGAGCAAGTGCCGCTAGTACAGGCTGGCGATTTAAAAGTGCCAAGCGCCAATGTCTCTTTTACCGAGGCTTTAAGTTTAGCCAAACAGCGTTTCCCCGATTTTCAACCAAGTTATGTGATGCTGCCTGAGCATCAACGGGATATGTATCATTTAAGCGGCAGCGGCGATCATATTTTTTATGATCAATATTCCTATAATCTCAGCATTAATCCATGGACCGGCGAAATTGCCAGTGTCAGCTCGCCAGAAACCATGACAGGTATGCAAACCTTAATGCATATTGCCGATCCGCTGCATTACGGCACCTTGGGAGGGATTTGGACTAAGTTTATTTGGTTCTTTTTTGGTCTGGTGCTTTCTGGAATGTCAATCACTGGTTTTATGATGTGGGGATTGCGCCATGTTCGCGCCTTTAAACAGGCCGAAACCACAGATTTGGCTGCAGATATGATTGGGGAGGCTCGCTAATGGCAAAATCAGTATTTTGGTTAAAGCATAAATACAAGCTCAGTGGCTTGATTTTAATCTTACCCTTAGTGTTCCTCTATCAGTCGCTTAGCCCGAGTTTTCCACCAGCTTGGCCGAGTAAGCAACTGGGGGAGTTTAAGATTGCGCCTATGCCGTTAGATTTAAAGTCGCCCTATAAACACCACGATGATTACGTTAAAGATTTTATGTTGATCTTTGAACAGGGAGATGTGGCCCATATTCGTCAAGCTTATGCCAATATCGGCCCAGTGGCACTGCCATTAGAAGCCCTACAAAAAGGTGAAAATGGGGTGTTACATGGCAGCAAACATGGCCAGCATGTGCATGCGATTACGGGCGCTAAGTTAGCGGCAACGGACAGCTTGTGGGTGTCGATTCAAAATTGGCAGGGCGAATGGTTGGTTAGCCAATGGCCCGTGCCCGAGGCGGTGTTAGTTCAGTAATAACGCTATAAAATTGTTTGCAGTAAAACCGCCCTCAGGTGCAAACTGTGCCTGAGGGTTATTTTTATCGGGTAGGTTTTACTGCATAGGATGTGATATGGAATTTACTGAAGCAGAACTCGCGTTAATCGCGGCCGCAACACAAAAAGTGCAAATGGCGCAGCGGGTGCGGATGGGTGTGATTATTTTGCTTATCTTAGGTACGTTCACGTTGCTGGCAGGATTTTGGAGTCACCCGTACGCGATTTATATTGCCTTTGCGCTGGTGGTCTTTGCGGTCGCGCTACCTCAGTTTGGCCAAGGGCCAAAATATGAAGAATTGCTAGCCCTATTGCAGCAAAAAGCCGCTCAAGCAAAATGATTAATCTGCATCAAAGTGCTAAGAACGGTGCTAACAACAGCGCTAATAACAAAAGGGCTTTCAGCAAAATATTCTCGAACCTGAAAGTATTCTCTAGCCTAAAAGCCCTTGTTACTTGTTCATTCCGTTAGTTAAAGCGCTTAACGACAGCCATATGGCGCCCTTATTCTTCGGGGTAGGCCTTTTCTTTAAACTCGCAAAGATCCTCAATTATACAGCTGCCACAGCGCGGTTTGCGAGCCAGACAGGTATAGCGACCATGCAGAATAAACCAGTGGTGCACATCGACCTTAAATTCAGCGGGAACAACCTTTAACATACGCTCCTCGACTTCGACCACGTTTTTACCTGGGGCGAATTTAGTGCGGTTTGCGAGGCGAAAGATATGGGTGTCGACGGCGATGGTTGGCCAGCCAAAGGCGGTGTTTAACACCACATTGGCGGTTTTACGGCCGACACCAGGAAGCGACTCTAGCGCCTCTCTGTCCTCTGGGACTTCGCCATTGTATTTTTCAATCAAGATCTCACAGGTTTTAATCACATTGATAGCCTTGTTGTTATACAGGCCAATCGTCTTGATATATTCCTTTAATCCTTCCACGCCTAAGGCATAAATGCTGTGGGCGGTATTGGCCACCGGAAACAGTTTATCGGTCGCCTTATTCACGCTCACATCAGTTGCTTGTGCCGACAAGGTCACCGCCACCAGTAATTCAAAGGGACTGGAGAAATTCAGCTCAGTTTCGGGTTTGGGATTGTTTTCACGTAGGCGGGTGAGGATTTGGATGCGTTTTTGTTGATTCATAGTGATCCTTGTCAGTAGTGGGTTGAACGTTAAACCCACTACTTAAGCTGTTATCTCAATGAGGCTTAACTCACTTTGGTAATCCGCGCCCGTGTCACACTCGGCTGCGCTGCTGCTTGTGGTTGGCGCTCTTTAAGCTTTTTATCGACAATATTTTTCAGGGCGATAAGTAGGCCCATTACGATAAAGGCACCAGGCGGCAACATAGCGAGCAAGAAAGGGGTATCGACTTGCCATACTTGAATGGTTAAAGCCTTTGCCCATGGGCCGAGCAGCTGGTCGGCGCCATCAAATAGCGTGCCTTGGCCAATAATTTCCCGCGTAGCGCCAAGGACTGCTAATACCAAGGTAAAGCCTAGTCCCATCATCAAGCCATCGAAGGCCGAGCTAAAGGCATTATTACGGGAGGCAAACGCTTCGGCGCGGCCAATGATAATGCAGTTGGTCACAATCAGCGGTAAGAAGATCCCTAACGACATATACAACCCATAGGCGTAGGCATTGACTAACAGTTGCACCGCTGTCACCAGCGCCGCAATGATCATCACAAACACGGGGATTCGGATTTCCTTCGGCACATAGTCGCGCACTAAGGAGACTAAAACGTTTGAGCCAATCAGCACCAGCATTGTTGCGATACCTAGGCCAAGGGCGTTGGTGAGGGTTGCGGTTACGGCCAGCAGTGGGCAAAGCCCCAGCAGTTGCACTAACCCTGGGTTATTTTTCCACAGTCCTTGCCACGCAATTTCACGATAATTAGTCATGCTTGGCCTCACAATTCAGTGGTTGGCTGAAAATTTCTGTTTGATGCTGAGTAAAGTACCACACGGCGCGTTTAACGGCTTTCACATAGGCGCGTGGCGTAATTGTCGCGCCAGTGAATTGGTCGAAATCGCCGCCGTCTTTTTGTACCTGCCACTGCTTATCATCTTCAGATGTAAGCACTTTACCCACAAATTTGGTGACCCAATCGGATTTACGTAACTCGATTTTATCCCCAAGCCCAGGCGTTTCTTGGTGAGAAAGCGTACGAACGCCTAATACTTCACCTTGGGTGTTGATACCAACAATCAGCTTAATATTACCGTTGTAACCATCGGGAGCGATGGCTTCTAAGGCGATAGCAACGGGTTTACCCGCTGCGGTGGCAATATACGCAGGCAAGGCATCTTCAGTGCCGAGCGCCTCTTTATTTTGCAGTAACGTGCACTGTGCGGTCAGCTCATTGTCATGGAGTTCATCTGGGATCAGTTGATGTAAGATGCCCATCAGTTCTTTCTGCTGTTGCAGCTTTATTTCATCAAAGGTCTGTTGATTAACCACAGCCACTAAGCCGGTGCAGAGCAGGGCAAATAGGGCAAGTAGCAGACCATTTTTAATCATTGGGTTATTCAATTTTTTTCCTCAAGAGTCTTTGTTCAAGCTCGCTTGATTCTCTATTTCACAGGTCTAGCCCGCTGAGTGGCCATAGGCACGCGGACGCACATAATAGTCAATAAATGGCGCGCACAGGTTGGCGAGCAATACAGCAAAAGCAAATGCGTCGGGATAACCGCCTTGGGTACGGATGATATATACCAAGACACCGATTAAAGCACCGAAAATCAAACGGCCGCGTGGGCTGGTGGCGGCGGTGACAGGATCGGTCGCAATAAAGAAGGCGGCGAGCATGGTGGCACCCGAAAATAAATGGAACAGCGGACTTGCCTGCATATCGGGTGACAGTAAAAAGCCGATGCTCGATGCCACAAATAATCCCGCCAAGACACCAGTACTGATGTGCCAACGAATGGCTTTTAATTTAAGCAGCACTAACCCGCCAGCGAGATACGCCAAATTGACCCAAAACCAACCTACGCCAGTGCCGCCATCGAATATGCTTTTGGTCATACTTTCAGTGGTGGTGAGCCCTAGTGACAAATCGGTTTTGAGGGTATCGAGCGGCGTTGCCATACTGATACCATCAATTCCTAAACGGAATTGATCCATCCCACCATGGGCACCGAGATTGAAGATAAGTTGCAAGCTATCGATAACACTTGGGGTATTGAGTGCAACGGTACTTGGCGCAATCCAGCTGGTCATCTGTAGTGGAAACGACACCAGTAGCAACACATAGGCAGCCATGGCAGGGTTAAACAGGTTATGGCCTAAGCCGCCATAGAGGTGCTTAACAATAACAATCGCAAAGGCGGTGCCCATCACGATCATCCACCAAGGTGCTAGCGGCGGGATCGCAACCCCGATTAAGATCGCCGTGAGCATGGCGCTGTTATCGCTTAAGCTCGCTTTGATGCTGCGGTTACGCAGTTTCATCACCGCAGCCTCACAGCTTAGGGCCACGATAATCGCCAGTAACACTTGAATAAGTGTGCCCCAGCCGAAAAAGGCGCATTGCACCACAAGGCCGGGTAACAAGCATAAAATAACCCTTTGCATAACCGTTGATGTATGCAAGTTACGGGTAACATGGGGTGATGAGGCTATTTTAAACGCCATTGTGATCCCTTTTATCTAATCTTGAGTCACTGATTTTTAAGCTAATCATTTTTAAAGCACTGAGGTTAAAATCCGCAGTGCTATTCATTTGAGTCACTGAGCGCATCCGCTTCTCTGGCTGCTTTTTTGGCTTTCGCGCGGGCAACTGCGGCCGCGACCTTGGCCTTTTTCTCATCTTCAGGGCTAAGCGGCGCGCTTCGGGCTGAGCCTAATTCATTGCGTGATTCAACGTCAGAGCCTGACTTTTGCTTAGCGTCTGCGACTAACTCGGGCTGAACTTCGGCCATATCACTCGATTCAGCCTGCTGAGCGGCGGCTTTTTTGGCTTTCGCGCGAGCAACCGCAGCAGCGACCTTGGCCTTTTTCTCATCTTCAGGGCTAAGCGGCGCGCTTCGTTCAGCGGCTGAGCCTAATTCATTGCGTGATTCAACGTCAGAGCCTGACTCGGGCTTAGCGTCTGCTGCTAGCTTGGGCTCAATCTCGACAACATCAGTCGACTCTGCCTGCTGTGCGGCTGCCTTTTTGGCTTTTGCGCGGGCGACGGCAGCAGCGACTTTAGCTTTTTTGTCATCCGCCTCTGTGCTCGTAGCCGTTTCTGCTACTGGCTGATTCGCATTGACAGTCGCTTCAGTATCGCCATTGGCATCCGAGTCGGCCTTCAATGCCGTTTTTTTCGCTTTGGCACGAGCGATGGCGGCGGCGACTTTATCTTTTTGTGATAAAGACTCGGCTTGAACCGTTGGCTCGCTTGAGTCAGAAGAGACTGCTTGCTTTGACGATTCTGCATTATCCGCCCCTTGAGCCGCCTTCTTGGCTTTAGCGCGAGCAATTGCGGCGGCAACAGCCGCTTTACCCTTAGGCGCTTCTGTGTTGCTCGTATCAGCAACAACGACCTCGACCGTCGCGTTATCGGTTGTGGCTTCTGCCGCTGCTGCCTTTTTGGCCGCAATCCGCGCCATGGCTTCAGCTACAGCATTCTTATCCGTTGAGGTCATGGTCGCTTGGCGACGCGCAGCGGCTTCTTTAGCCTTGGCTTCGCGGGCGAGTTTTTCTTCTTCGAGGCGTTGAATACGCGCCTCGAAGCGCAGTTTGGCGCGCTCGGCTTGATGCTTCTCATCGGCGGCTTGTTTTAGTGCCGATTTAGCGATGCGGTAGTATTCCACCAGTGGAATATCACTCGGGCACACATAACTACAGCAACCGCATTCGATACAGTCTTTTAGGTTGTAGCTGGCCGCCTTGTCATATTCTTCGGCTTTTGCATGCCAAAACAGTTGTTGTGGTAGCAAGAGTGCAGGGCAGGCATTGGCACATTCGCCGCAGCGGATACAGGCCTTTTCTTCTGGAGTTATCCCAATCTCTTGACTACTCGGGACCAAAATACAGTTTGTGCCCTTTAAAATCGGTACTTGGATGGTCGGCAATGCGTGGCCCATCATTGGCCCGCCAATAATCACTTTTTGCTCGGCTTCGGCATTAAATTCAGTTTGCTTGAGCACATGCTCAACGGGCGTGCCTATGGGTAACCAATAGTTGCCAGGTTTACCGACATTTTGCCCAGTAACGGTAACTACTCGCTCAATCAGCGGTTTTCCTTGGGTCACGGCTTGATGAATCGCAAAGGCGGTTCCGACGTTATGCACCACAATCCCAAGCTTAGCGGGAATGGCGCCCGAGGGCACTTCACGACCGGTGATGATTTGGATCAGCTGTTTTTCACCGCCAGAGGGATACTTGGTTGGGATCACCGTTACCCGAGTGCTGCCCGCAGGGAGCGTGGATTGACTGACCGCCTGTTGCATCGCCTTTATGGCTTCAGGTTTGTTGTCTTCGATAGCAATCACAATGCGTTTTGGTGACAAAAGGCGATGGATAATCGCAATCCCCGCCAGAATGTCTTGGCTGTATTCGCGCATTAAGCGATCGTCGGCGCTGATATAAGGCTCGCATTCCACGCCGTTGATTATCACTAATTCAATTTCACTGACGGGATTGAGCTTAATGTGGCTTGGGAAGGCGGCGCCACCCATGCCGGCTATCCCTGCACCATGGATTTTGGCAATCATCTCCTGATTGCTGAGCTCAATTGAGCCTGGCGTTAACTCGCACCAGCGGTCTTCACCATCGGCGGCAATCACGCAGGTATTGACCGGCAAGGCTGAGGCGTGGTTACTGGCTCTTGGCTCAATGGCGACCACAGTACCAGAGGTTGGCGCGTGCACGGGCAAATGCCAAATTGAGGTGCCTTGAGTTAATGGTTCACCTTTTAAAACTTTGTCACCCACTTTGACCGCAAGAGTGCAGTTTTCGCCCACCTGTGGCACAGGTACAATGTATTCCTGCGCTAATGGTAGTTGGCTAATTGGTGTGGTGTTTGAGAGGAATTTGACTTCAGGTGGATGAATGCCACCAGGTGAGCGCCAAAGGGTTCCTTTATCTAATTGATCTAATAAAGTCTGCACCGCTTATCCTCTCTTTTCTTCGTGCGGGGTCTCTTGGATAAGAGTCACGGGAATGGCATTTAAGCGCCAGTTCCAGTTTTTCAGATTTTGGCCCACAGGGATCATATCGATACAGTCAACGGGGCAGGGCTCGACACAGAGATCGCAACCTGTGCAGTCAGCGGTGAGCACGGTATGCATGAGTTTGCCCGCGCCAATAATGGCGTCGACAGGACAGGCCTGAATACATTTAGTGCAGCCAATACATTCATCTTCGCGAATATAGGCGACTTTTTTGACTTGGGACTGAGCCTCGGCGTTGAGCGGCTCTGGCTCGACCCCCATTAAGCTGGCGAGTTTTTCCATGGTCGCAGTGCCGCCGGGCGGGCACTTGTTGACTTTATCGCCATTGGCAATGGCTTCGGCGTAAGGACGACAACCGGGATAACCACATTGACCGCATTGAGTTTGTGGCAGAATCGCTTCGAGTTCATCGACGATAGGATTACCTTCAACCTTAAATTTTAAGGCGGCAAATCCGAGTAATACCCCAAAGAACAATGCCAATAGGGTCAATAAGATAACGGCAATTAACATGGTGGACATCTATTTAACCAATCCTGTAAATCCCATAAAGGCCAATGACATCAGGCCTGCGGTGATCATGGCGATAGCACCGCCTTTAAACGGCATGGGCACATCGGCCGCCGCTAAACGTTCACGCATCGCGGAAAACAGAATTAACACTAAGGAAAAACCCACCGCAGCACCAAAACCATAGATAGCAGATTGAATAAAATCGTGTTTTTCGTTCACGTTTAATAGGGCTACCCCTAATACTGCACAGTTAGTGGTGATCAGCGGCAGATAAATTCCCAGTGCGCGATGTAGGGCTGCACTGGTTTTCTGCACTACCATCTCGGTAAATTGCACTACCACCGCAATCACCAGAATAAAGCTCATGGTACGCAGATAACTGAGATCAAAAGGCAATAATAGGTATTGATTCACTAGGTAACTGAGAATGGATGCCAAGGTCAACACGAAAGTGGTCGCCATAGACATACCGATAGCGGACTCCAGTTTGCTGGAGACCCCCATAAATGGACATAAGCCTAAGAATTTCACTAATACGAAATTGTTGACCAGTACAGTGCTGATCAACAACAGGAGATATTCACTCATCTCAATACTTGTCTAAACGGATCTTGGCCGTATTATCGACTTTTCCGTTTGCATAAACAACATATAGAATGCAGGGTTAACTATCTTTACTGTAAATATGCATGCTTGATTAACCCTGCATTGGTTTAAATTTGATCAGTTAGGGTAATGGCCTGTGGCTGGGCAATGTAATAGCCTTGGAGACCATCAACGAGAAGTTTTTCGAGGGTTAATTTTTCTTCTTGGCGCTCAACACTGGTCGCAATTACGCGGATACCAATACGTCTGGCAACGTCTACCATCATACGCACAAAGAATTTGTTATTGCTGTCTTCATCGATCGCCGAGGTGTAGCTACCATCAAGCTTAATGTAGTCTGGGCGCACTTCGCTGAAGAATTTGAACGAGGTAAAGCTCATGCCAAAACGCTCAATTGATACCCTCGAACCTACGCTATGCACTTCACGTACAAACTTATAACTCGCCCCTAAATTGGCTTGCATACCGGATTCGTTAATCTCAAATACTAAGCGTGAAGCGATATATTTATGCTTGCCAAGAATATCCTTTAACCAGCCTACAAACAGTTCTTGATGCGCTGAAAAAGCACTGATGTTGATGCCAAAATTGCCGCTAATGGTGGGATTTTCTTTAAGCATTTTTAATGTAGTGATCACCACGAGTTTATCTAATTCTGTGCTCATTCCATGGCGCTCCGCCATGGCAATGACTGTGGTGGTCGGTAAAAACTTCCCTTCACTATTGTAGAAGCGTGCCAGCAACTCGCGATATACCTCTACATCGTTACGGCAAGGTTGAATCGGTTGTTGGAAAAATTTAAGCGCTTGGCGGGTGATTAGGTCATTGATTGCCAGTTTCCAACGGTCGTCACCAAATTGCTGATCCGCATTGAGTTTCTCTTGAATATGATAACTATTAGGACCAAGGGTTTGCGCTATGCTGACAGCCGTATCTGCAAGGGATAGCAAATTGACGGGATCTGTCCCTTGTTGGTATGGGACAAGCCCGATATGTGCCGCGGATTCTGCTTTGATCATCTGTTGATATTCATCAAGGAAAATTTTCAGTTGATCTAAAAACTTAGGTCCATCCTTTAACACTAAATCGGGCAAAAAAATCGCAAAATCGGCACTGGAAACGCGGTAGCACTCTGCATCGGGATATTTTGAACTGGCTTTACGTATGCAATTAGCCACATTCGATAAATAATCGTCACCCGCTGAGCGCCCTTGAAGTTGGTTGATATGAGCCAGCTCAGTCGCCTTAACCATGGCCATTAATCCGAGTTGAGGAATCGCACGATTGTTAATACTTTCTAACTTGGAGGTAAAACGAGGACGACTGCCAAACCCTGTAATGGGATCTTGATAAGCCACTTTATGCAGTTTCTGGTTTTCCTGTGTGAGGCTATCGACTCGTGATTTTAACGTTGTTCGGCATTCCTCAAGCGCTAATCTGACGGGGGTCATTTCGCCATTCAGTCTAGAAGACTCTATGGCTGAAAAACTCAACTCCGGAACATGCATAATATAATCGGCAGCATAACGGATAGAAGATTTTAATTTATTGATAAGTAATAAAAAAACAACAACTAATACAATGTAAGCTAGCAGCAATGAGAATCCTAGCTGCTGGGTATTGGCAATGGCGTTTTCGATGGCTTGGTTAACACTCAACTTAACTTGTAACCGACCCGCAGGCAGCTTTTGTGTATGTGACAAATCTAAGGAAAATAACCCAGCAAGTGGGTGAGCCATTTGGGCGTTGAGTTCACCTTGAGTGTAATTAAGTTGCCCATCAGTATCATCAATATATTGAAAAAATTGCAGAGGGTAATGTTCGGAGAGGCGTTGGTAAAGTTCGCTACCATTACCTTGCCACTGGTCAAAGTTGGCCATGTATTGTTTGAAATTATTGAGTTCCTGCTGTTGTTCTGCCTGTAACTGGTGATTTTCGCTTTGATAAATCCAACCAAAAAGGCCTAAAAAGATCAGCAACAAAAAAATGGGATACGATTTAGACATCGCCATAAAATTCGCTCTCAATATGTCAAAGTATGTGCAATAAGATATTGCATGAGATTTGAAATAACACCGTTATCTGCGTGATGATACACGGTATTTTGGTTAACAAACTGCTCACAGTGTAACCGTATTTAAGGCAAAACAGAAATGAAAAGCGTGATCTATAAGCGTTAGATGTAGGATAAAAAACAGATGAAGTGAAATAAAATGGCTCCCCTGACTGGACTTGAACCAGTGACATACGGATTAACAGTCCGCCGTTCTACCGACTGAACTACAGGGGAGTAGAGGGTGCGATATGACTATCGACTTTAGATATTACTTTAAAATGGCTCCCCTGACTGGACTTGAACCAGTGACATACGGATTAACAGTCCGCCGTTCTACCGACTGAACTACAGGGGAGTAGAGGGTGCGATATGACTATCGACTTTAGATATTACTTTAAAATGGCTCCCCTGACTGGACTTGAACCAGTGACATACGGATTAACAGTCCGCCGTTCTACCGACTGAACTACAGGGGAATCGTTTTAACGTATCAGCTTGCTAACTAAGTGGCTCCCCTGACTGGACTTGAACCAGTGACATACGGATTAACAGTCCGCCGTTCTACCGACTGAACTACAGGGGAATCGTTAGTTATCTAACTGTATTCTCATTGATTATCAATGATTAAAGAGTGGCTCCCCTGACTGGACTTGAACCAGTGACATACGGATTAACAGTCCGCCGTTCTACCGACTGAACTACAGGGGAATCGCTTTAATCGTCTCGATGACTCGTTGAGAACGGAGCGCATAGTAAAACGCTCTGTTGGAGGAGTCAACTCGAGTTACTAAAAAAAGTGTAATTATGCTGTTAAGTGCTCATCTAATGTGCATCATGGTGTAGAAATCAGCATTTTGATGAAGAAATAACTTAACTTTTCGCAAGATAGCGCTGTTCGGTACCATAAAATTTGTCAATGAAAAGTGCTTAAAGGCTGGCTCATATCTTCAATTGCTTAAAGATCCGTCGCTTGAGCATCAAAATCACTACGGCATTGAATAAATACACGAAAGTGCAAAATTGGCTGAATGTTTACAGGAACTAATAGCAAACAAAGTCTATGCGGATTCCGGCAGATGCGAACCCTTACTCAGAAAAGATTTTGCCCGCATAGATAATCGCTTACCTCGTTATAATGTTAATGATGCTATTTGGGCTGAGTCTATTGCGTGAGTAGTGAGCACTGACGTTTAGGCAAATAGAGCCACAACTCGGGCATTATCCTCTTT
Source organism: Shewanella sp. LZH-2 (assembly GCF_016859145.1). Lineage (NCBI taxonomy): Bacteria > Pseudomonadati > Pseudomonadota > Gammaproteobacteria > Alteromonadales > Shewanellaceae > Shewanella > Shewanella sp. LZH-2. The sequence continues at coordinate 2,442,761 of NZ_CP069350.1, read as the reverse complement.
CTAGTCACTAGATGAGCGCCGTTAAACATCAAGATGACCATTTGATTGCAGCAAAGTGAAACTTTTTGACTACGGCGTTTTAGTGCTCAAACTGACGATAAAACGCACTGAAATTCAGGATTAATGCCAAATTAATACACAAGGAAGGACTTTCATCTGCTTACAAAATTGCAACTTAAATTTATGCTAAAAAATATAAGGCTTGCAATTGTCAACTATATGAAATTTAAGGATTAATATTTTTATCGCCAAAATAGTGCAATTTAAGTCCATCGCCCGCGCACCAAGGGTTTGTCGCTTGTTTTAAGTCGCAACTCACAGGGTTATCCACAGAATTTGTTGATAAGTCGAAATAAGCGAGAAACCATGCGGGATTGCGGAGTATTTTTCATCCCCAACATTGGAGATAAATGGTTTGTAATTTAATTACATTTGATAAAAGTTACTACTTGTTACATTGGCGTTTATGTTCAGTGTAGGTTGATTATAAGATAACTGCTGGAGCTTAATCTGTCTCTTGATTAGAATGGTTCGACTAACCACAAGGATATGTAGCGCGTGTCAGAATCTGTTTTTCAGCTTGAATCCCAATTTGCCCCCGCAGGTGACCAGCCAACAGCCATTGCTAAATTGGTTGATGGCCTCGAATCAGGCCTTGCTTGCCAAACCCTATTAGGGGTGACGGGCTCTGGTAAGACGTTCACCATCGCCAATGTGATTGCCAAGCTTGGGCGACCGACCATTATTATGGCGCCAAATAAGACTCTCGCCGCACAGTTATATGGTGAGATGAAAGAGTTTTTCCCCAATAATGCGGTGGAATATTTTGTCTCCTATTACGATTACTATCAGCCCGAGGCGTATGTCCCCGCATCCAATACCTTTATAGAAAAAGATGCCTCGGTAAACGCCCATATTGAACAAATGCGGCTCTCGGCCACTAAAGCCCTGCTGGAACGCAAGGATGTGGTGCTGATTGCCTCGGTATCGGCGATTTATGGTCTTGGCGATCCTGACTCTTACCTAAAGATGCTATTGCACCTGCGCCAAGGCGATACCATGGGACAGCGGGACATTCTTAAGCGCTTGAGTGAGCTGCAATATACCCGCAACGATCTTGAGTTGCAGCGTGGTACCTTCCGGGTTCGTGGTGAAGTCATTGATATTTTTCCTGCTGACTCGGATCGCTACGGTATTCGGGTAGAGCTATTTGACGATGAAATTGAACGCTTAAGCGAGTTTGACCCGTTAACGGGGCAAATTGTTAAACGCATTGCGCGCACTACTGTATATCCGAAAACCCACTATGTGACGCCGCGGGAAAAAATCCTCGAAGCGACCGAATTAATTAAGGAAGAGCTGCGCGAGCGTAAGCAATATTTGCTCGACAACAATAAGTTGATTGAAGCGCAGCGGATCCATGAGCGGGTGCAATACGATATTGAGATGATGGTCGAACTGGGCTATTGCTCCGGAATTGAAAACTACTCCCGCTATCTGTCGGGTCGTGCACCGGGTGAAGGTCCGCCAACTTTGCTCGATTATTTACCCGCCGATGGTTTGTTGATTATCGACGAGTCCCACGTCACTGTGCCGCAAATTGGCGCCATGTATAAGGGTGACCGCTCCCGTAAAACCACGCTTGTGGAATATGGCTTCCGTTTACCCTCGGCGCTGGATAACCGGCCGCTGAAGTTTGAAGAGTTTGAGCAATTGATGCCGCAGACCATTTATGTGTCGGCAACACCAAACCCTTATGAGCTGGATAAGAGTGGCGGCGAGATTGTTGAGCAAGTGGTGCGGCCAACTGGCTTGCTCGATCCCGAGTTGGAAGTGCGTCCGGTCAGCATTCAAGTGGACGATTTACTCTCCGAGGTGGCCAAGCGCGTTGCCGTCAACGAGCGGGTGCTTGTCACCACCTTAACCAAACGCATGTCGGAGGATTTGACCGAATACCTCGACGAACACGGCGTAAAAGTGCGTTATTTGCACTCGGACATCGATACCGTAGAGCGGGTGGAGATCATCCGCGATCTGCGCCTCGGTAAGTTTGATGTGCTGGTCGGCATCAACTTGTTGCGTGAAGGTTTAGATATGCCCGAGGTTTCCTTGGTCTGTATTCTCGATGCGGATAAGGAAGGCTTTTTACGTTCGGAGCGTTCGCTTATTCAGACCATTGGCCGCGCCGCGCGTAACGTCAATGGCAAGGTTATCCTCTATGCGGATAGGATCACCCAGTCGATGGCCAAGGCGATGGGTGAAACCGAGCGTCGTCGCGAGAAACAACACGCCTACAACCTTGAGCATGGCATAGTGCCAAAGGGCGTGGTCAAGCGCATTACCGATGTGATGGATGTGGACGATGGTAGAGACACTGAAAAGGGTTATAGCCAATCGTCACTGGGGAAAGTGGCTGAGCCTAAAGCGAAACGTTATCAAGCCGATGCGGCGCAGTTAAGCCATGATATCGACAAGCTCGAGAAGCAAATGCATGAACATGCGCGTAACTTGGAGTTTGAACAGGCGGCGGCCTTGCGTGATGAGGTGAAACGCTTAAGGGAATTACTGATCAGCGCATAAATGAGTTTCTCGCCTAAGCAAGGCGTTGAGACTCGACGCTGTGATGCTAACGTTCTGCCACTAAGGTGTTTTACTGAATAAAAAGCCGCTAAACACATTGTGTTAGCGGCTTTTTATTGGATTAGATCATCAAAGAAGAATCGAGACTTTATGCTTTTTCTTTGGTTAGCATCGTGCGTGGGAGCATAAAGAATAAGAGCGCGCAGACTAAGCCACAGATCAAACCAACTAAATGCGCCTCAGTGGCCACGCGTGCACCAATCATTGCGGTCACATCATCACTGGCACCATAAAATTGTTCATGGCCGACTTTAACTATCACCCCGATAAGCAACAAATAACCCGAGCGCATTTTGCGGCGTATATCCTGCACAGCACCAAAGGTAAAAAGGCCGTGTAACATGCCGCTCAGCCCGACATAGCCTAAGAGTTGCGGATAACCCAGATACAGGCCAATGCCTTCAAACAGACAAAGCAGGACAAACAGCGCGGTTAATCCTTTAAGTCGGTAATGAAAGTGGTGCAAAAACAATACTACCCATAATCCTGCGAGGTTCATCAGCAGGTGCCAATGATTGGTATGCAGCAGATTGCCTGTGATCAGGCGCCACCACTGACCGTCACTGATGGCGCTACGGCGATAGGCCAGCAGGTTATCTATGCTCGGGGTAAAAATTCCCGCAATATATAAGAGCGCGCAGAGCAGACTGACGATAAGCGCCAGCCAATAGGGGCTGAGTTTTTTTAACGTCAACAGTCTCACGCCTGCGGTTTACCCGTTTCAGTTGCCTTGTCGAGCGAGGCCATCACCTCTGCTTTATTTTGCAGGTAATCCTCTAAGCCCCGTTTGCGAAGATGGCAGGCTGGGCAGTCACCGCAACCATCACCGACAATGCCGTTATAACAGGTCAGTGTATGGTGGCGAACTAAATCGAGTTGCTGGTATTTATCGGCCAGCGCCCAAGTTTGGGCCTTATTAAGCCACATTAATGGCGTGATGATCTCAAGCTTTTTGTCCATGCCTTGCACCAGTGCCGATTCCATCGCGCGGACAAAGTCGTGGCGACAATCGGGATAACCCGAAAAATCGGTTTCACACACGCCGGTAATTATCGCCTCGGCCCCTAATTGATAGGCGTAGATCCCCGCCAAAGTCAAAAACAGGATATTGCGGCCCGGCACAAAGGTATTGGGTAAGCCATTTTCCATTAATTCGTGGGACACGGGGATCGCATCGCGGGTGAGGGCTGAAATGGCTAACTCATTGAGTAAGCTCACATCCATCACTTTATGGCTAGTGATCTTTAAGCGCTTGGCGAGGGATTTAGCAACTTCAATTTCTTCACGGTGACGTTGACCATAATCGAAGGTGATCCCGTGGACTTCATCAAACTGAGTTAAGGCTTGAATAAGACAAGTCGTTGAGTCTTGTCCGCCACTGAAAACCACTACCACCTTTGAAACTGACGCTGCTGACATAGGATCCACTTAAATTGACACATAAAATAGGGCGTAAGTGTAACTCAGGCGCTAGGGCTTGCAAACTCTTTGCTGGCGCGTGGCGACGGGTATATCGCTTTTGGGAACACTATGCGTGAGGCGGTAAAAACTTGCAGCTGCAGCTAAAATCCTCTATAAATGCCGCCCCAGAAAAACGGAACGCAAGCATGAATTACCCAGTCAACGAAGTCTTTGAAACCATTCAAGGTGAAGGTGTCTTTACCGGAGTGCCCGCCATTTTTGTACGTTTACAGGGTTGCCCTGTGGGATGTGCTTGGTGTGATACCAAACAGACTTGGGATCTGCTTGAGGAAAACAAGGTGTCACCCGAACAAGTGATCACCGTCGATGGTTCCGTGGGGCGCTGGGCTAATCATACGGCGCAGAGTCTTATCGAGGCGTTCAACGCTAAGGGATATACGGCGCGCCATGTGGTGATCACCGGTGGCGAGCCTTGCATGTACGATCTGAATGAATTAACCCACACGCTCCATGCTGCTGGCTTTGCCACTCAAATCGAGACCAGTGGTACCTTTGAAGTGAAGTGCGATGCTGATACCTGGGTGACTGTCTCGCCAAAGATCAATATGAAAGGTGGTTATAAGGTGTTAGCGCAGGCCTTGAGCCGCGCCAACGAGATAAAGCACCCGATAGCAACCGAAAATCATATCGACGAACTCGATGAGTTGCTCAAAGGGATTGATGTGTCGTCGAAAACCATCTGTCTGCAACCCATCAGCCAAAAACCAAGGGCAACGGAATTAGCGATGAAGGTGTGTATTGCCCGCAACTGGCGTTTATCGATTCAGACCCATAAGTACTTGAATATCGATTAATCGCTACTTAGCGCTGTGCACTTTTCTTTAACGCTCCGAATGGGGCGTTTTTTTATCAGCAAAATCTATGAATTAAAGACAATAGTCTTAAGTAAGCGATAAAAAATAACTTTGGATAAGGTGGAATGCTAGAAAGAAAACTTGGGGAATAAAGCGGTATATAGCGTGATATGAGAAAGAGTGGTGGAGGGAGAAGGATTCGAACCTTCGAAGGCGGAGCCGTCAGATTTACAGTCTGATCCCTTTGGCCACTCGGGAACCCCTCCACATATTTTCTTCAACTTTTAGTCTTACTCATCGAGTCTGATTTTAAAGTTATCTTAAATCTTGGCCAGATTTAAGGGTAAAGCAAGTTTACAGCAGACTAACGATTGACGAACAACAGAAGATAAAAGTGGTGGAGGGAGAAGGATTCGAACCTTCGAAGGCGGAGCCGTCAGATTTACAGTCTGATCCCTTTGGCCACTCGGGAACCCCTCCACGAGTATCTTTTATAGCATCGCTAATTGTTAGTGCAAATGGTGGAGGGAGAAGGATTCGAACCTTCGAAGGCGGAGCCGTCAGATTTACAGTCTGATCCCTTTGGCCACTCGGGAACCCCTCCTCAATTGCGGCCGCCATAGTAGTCAGAAACCTTAGGCATGTAAAGTCTAAATATGAAAATTTTCCTAAAGTTCTTGTTCAACTGGTCGATTAACTGACAACGAGTTGTTTTAGCGATGTTTTTTTATGCAAATCGATGTTCCTTTAATCAATGAAGCCCAAATTGGCTCCCGCTTAAATGCGGCAATCGAACACAACAGGCGAGGTGAGTTTGCCCTGTTGCTGTCGCTATTGTCTGCTGACGCGAGGGACATGGCGCAGTTTCAATGGCAAAAAGAACTCGATACTGCCGAAAAACTACAACGTCAGTTTGAATTACCACCAAAACAAACGTTAGTGGCGGATTTATCCTCAGACAATCATATTATCGACAATAGCGCCGTGTTTATGCAGCAAGGGGCAAGAGCATTTCAATTGCAACAGGCCTTGCGACCGGAAGCATTAGTGATCCGAGGTGGTGAACCCATCGCCATCGCCGAAGCCTTAAGTAACTGTGAGTTTACAACTCGCTTGCGTCAGCGGGGACAATTGCCATCTCCTCAAGTTGAAATCATGCACTTTGCCGATCAACTGGCGATCCAACGTAATTTGATCCCACGCTTAACCAGTGCTTAATGCTACTGAGGCTATTTATTATCAAAGGTATTATTTCGGGTAATAAGCGTGAGCAATACCAGAGTCTCTCTCATCATCATTCCCTATAATTAGTCGTTAGTGATATTAATGTTGAATCGCTTATGTTGAGTTTTTAACATGAGACCATTAGAGAGGATAACCCTATGAAAGGTATCATTGCAGGACAAACCCCCACAGTAAACGACACATGTACCGATTGCGGCAGCTTTGTCGACATCGGTGCTGTGATTGATGAACAAGATACTGTGCTTGAGTTGCAGTTTACGGGTGGCGAGGCGGAAAATGAGGCGGCAAAGATGGTTGAGCGTGCTCAGACACGTTTTCGACACACGCAAGCGAGCGTTACTCGAGGTGAAACGGGGGTGACGCTCAAACTGGTATTTGATGTCAGTGTCGAAAAAATGATTTTCCAGTTAGAGAATGGTCTATAGCGCAACCCCTGTGATACAAGTCGAGGTTAATTTGTAATAAAGTGTGGCCGATGTTGCTGTTTTAAATGTAGATAGTGTAATCTGCGTCAACAAAAACAATGATAAATCGGCTCCATTAACACTCCTATCTTTAGTGTGTTAGTCGCAGCAGTATCGTTTTACCCAACACGAAGTTTTGTAGGGATCAGAGTGAAGCGACGTCAGCATCAACACTTATTAGAGTCTTTAGTCCATTCTACGGCAAAGCAGCAGGGTGATTTCACTAAGACGGCAGAGTTAGCGACAGAGCTACTGTGTCAGAATTTAGCGGTCTCCTTGGTGTCGGTGTGGATTTTTTCTGCCGAGCAAAACACCCAATCTCTCGTCGCCCAGTTTGGGGCGATGGCGCTGCAGGACATCTACCGTCCTAAACTGCTGCAAACGGTGCCGCGTTATTTAAATGAACTAAAAAATCACAGACATATAGATGCTGGTAATACGCTTATTGACCCGCGGTTGACAGAATTAGTCGATAGTTATTTTATTCCACGCCAAATTTTATCTAGTCTCGAAGTTGGCATCCGTATCAATGGCCATCTTGAGGGCGTGCTCTGCATTGAGCGTGCGCAGCTCACACACCATTGGCACGATAGTGAAATTCATCTGGCTTGCCAAATGGCCGATCAATTAGCCCTCACTCTTGCTACCAAACATGCTTACGATAAAGAAGAACGTCTCAGCCTTTTTCGCTGCGCCATAGAACAATCTCGTCAAATGACTATGTTGATTAACTTGCACACTGAAAAAGTGGAGTACGTTAACCAAGCCCATCAGGATATTAGTGGTATTTCGCGCAGCAGGAGCGTTGGCACTAATTTACGTGATTTAACTTTTTTCAAACAGCACAATGCGTTAGCTGAGCAGACCTTAGCAAAAATTTTCAGAGGTGAACTGGCAAAAGGTGAAGTGCAATTTAATCGTGCTGATGGTAGTCGTTATTGGCTGAAATATGTTGTGAGCCAATTTATCACCGATAGAGGCAATCATTACGCTTTAGTGTCGGGTGAAGAAAGTACGGATGAGCATAACTACAAAGCGGAGTTGGAACGTCTGGCGTGGCGTTGTAGCTTGACTGGACTTAACAATCGCAGTCACTTTAATCGAGTGCTCGAGCGAACAACACATGGGCTACTGTTGCTAGTCGATTTAGTCGCCTTTAAGCGTTTTAACGATACTTATGGTCATGAAAATGGCGACAGCCTGTTGATTGAGATTGGCCGGCGCTTAAAGCATTTTTCAGACATCAACAAAGCGACTGAAATCGCTCGTGTCGGTAGTGATGAGTTTGCGGTATTACTGACCGACGATAACGCAGTTTATGATTTGGGTTATATCAGCACCCGCTTATACCAGCATTTAGCCATGCCGATATTAATTGGCCGTGAACAAGTGGAACCTAAACCCGCACTGGCCGTGGTTGATATTGCCTCGGTGGCAAATTTATTTGCACCACTGACCTGCGCCGATATTGCAGTGCAATATGCGAAGAAGAAAAAGGGCACAGCAATTCAAGTCTTTAACAGTACATTGCTGAGTGCGTTTAAGGAAGATGCGCAAATTGAACGCGATTTGCATAGTGCTATTCGCGGTCGACAATTTGAGCTTTATTACCAGCCCTTAAGGGATCTCGAACAGCAAACTTATATCGGTGCCGAAGCGCTTATTCGTTGGCATCATCCCAAAAGAGGCGTGCTATATCCCGGCGCGTTTATTGATATTGCCGAGCAATCGGGGATGATTAATGCGATAGGCAGTTGGGTATTAGAGGCGGCCTGTCGGCAATTGAATATTTGGCAGCATCACAATGCCGATCTTAGCATGCATGTTAACGTGTCTGCGCGGCAGTTTTTTAGTGGTAATTTGTATGAACAAGTATGGCAACTCTTGACCCGTTATCGTTTAAAGCCCAAAACCTTAATTTTAGAAATTACAGAGACGGAACTCATGGGCGATATTCGCCATGCGACCTTATTGTGTCAGGAGTTGGCTGAACTGGGGGTAGGCTTGGCTATCGATGATTTTGGGACGGGTTACAGCTCGATGCGCTACCTTAAACAGTTTCCTATCAGTAAGTTAAAAATCGATCGCTCGTTTATTTCAGATTTGACGATTAGCCGCGAAAGCCAAGAAATCGTCTCGGCCATTATTGCGATGGCGAGTGCGCTCAATATTTCCTTGACCGCAGAAGGGGTAGAAACCGTTGAGCAGGAGGCGTTTTTAGCCAAGAGTTTGTGTCATCAGGCACAGGGATATTTATACAGTCCAGCCCTGCGAGAACCCGAGTTTGCGCAGTTTTTGCTGGCCGCGAAACAATCGAGTTTTATCGCCCACTAAACCAGATGTTCGTATTGATGTGATAAAAAAATAAAGGTAATCAATTGATTGCCTTTATTTTATGAGTCGATTGTTTTATGAATCGATTGTTTTATGAGTCGATACTGTCATCAAAAAAACTATCGTGTTAAGCAGCACTGTTTAAATTTCTTACCACTCTGGCAAACACAGGGATCGTTGCGCCCAGGGCGTTTGGCCTGCATTTGTTGTCCTTGGGTATAATACCAACGGCCCTGTTCAAATATAAACTCAGATCGTTCATAGATTGCATCAATCTCACCCGTGAGTTTATACCAAGCTTTGAAGGTCACATTGCCGCGTTGAGTACCATCGGGATAGATTTCTTCATTCGCAGCTAAGACCTCAAGCCCTAACCAATGTGGATGTGGGCCTTGCTGTAGTTGTTCGAAGGTTAAGCCATCGAGAAAGTTTACATGGTGAGTTTTAATAATGTAATCAAAATTTTTCAACACAAATGCGCAGTAGCGTGAACGCATTAGTTGTTCGGGAGTGGTGGCCACTTGAGTCCCTGAATCAACATTAAGGTGCAACGTTTCACAACAGTGCTGATAAGGTTTTTGGCTGCCACAGGGACAATAGGCTTCTGGTGTCATGAGTGTAACTTGCTAAATAATAAAGATTATTACTTTGGTTTTTTACTGTCAGGTAACGGCGGAAACTGACGGCCATAGTAAAGATTTGGCACAGGCTTCGCATTCAAATAAAAACTAGGCTCGGCTCGATTGTTCATATCAAGGGTGACATTCCAGCGGTGCTGGGTGTCTTTTTGTGTGCCAATGACGAACTTGCCTGCAAATTCACTCACGGGTTCGCCAGTCTCTTCGGCGGGATAAAAACGCACTAAATAATAGCCAGTGTCGAACGCGCTGTTGCCTGATAATTTGCGGTTTAGCACCCGAAAGTCGATATCGATACGGGCCTTTTTGGTTCGGATTTTATCAAAAAAGCGTTGATAAATGGCGACAATATTATCACGGCCGTAATAAATTTCTTTACTTTGACTTTCTGACAGATAACTTGCGTCTTTCGCATAAATCTCGGCAGTGACGTCGTGATTAAGTTCATTAAATGCTTGAGTAAACAAAGGATAATTCGCATTTATCAATTGATCTGTTGTCATGCTGGTCTTGGCTTTTGAGGGGGTCGCAAAACTCGGCAGCGACAATAGGCATATCAGGGCTAGCAGCAAAAATCTCATTACATTATTCTAATCAAGCATTCATGGCGCCACTATAATGGAGGTGCCCGCTGAACTAAAGGGGTGAATGTTTACAAAGTGTGTTTCTGTTGTAAAAGTGCACACTGAGAGTGAAGAGTGGAGGAGCTTGCCATGCTGGATAATGAATCGGCACTATTTTTTGAAGAAATGGCGGGAGTTGTGCCACTTAAAGGTGATGTCAAGGTGGTGAATTTACAACCTAAGGCATTAACGGATGAGCAAATTCAGCGCCGTGATGCGCTGCAACGTGAGGCTTATTTGGCTTGTATGCCGCTGGATTTAAGCTTGATCCCGATTATGGCATCCGATGATATAGCCAGTTTTAAGCGTGAAGGGGTTCAGGGGGCTGTTTTTAAGCGCTTAAGGCTGGGGCAGTACAGTATTAAAATGGAGTTAGATGTGCATGCCTACCGTTTAAGTCAGGCCAGAGATGCGTTACTCAATTATTTGTTAGCGGCGCAGGCCCATGGGGAACGTTGTGTGATGCTTATCCATGGTAAAGGCCATAACAGTAAACCCGTGGCTGGATTGCTTAAATCAGCGGTATGTCACTGGTTATCTCAGCTTGATATGGTACTTGCCTACCATTCTGCGAAAACCGAGCAGGGCGGCACGGGCGCCTTATATGTGATGTTGACTAAATCCGAGCAGCTTAAGATTGAGAATAAAGAAGCAAATCGTAAGGGAATGGGATGGCGTTAATGGATTTGCGAACGCATTGATTTCTCTGATTGTCGCGAGCGTTAGACGTTAATACTGGAGCTTAAAAAAATGCCCAACATCGTTGGGCATTTTTATCGGTTTAGTTTAAGGCGTGGATATGACTCGCACCTGAGGCTTAATTACCAGCCACATTGACGATTCGCAGCTTTGTTCTGCTCATCAAGCCAGATTTTAAGCGGCGCAAAATAATCGAGTACGGCGCTCGCATCCATCATTTCCGTTCCTGTGACTTCTTTTAAGGCAACGGGCCAAGGTTGGCTTGCACCAAGCGCTAACATTTTATTGAGTTTTTCTCCTGCCGCTTGATTGCCGTAAATACTGCATCGATGCACAGGGCCCTTGTCTCCAGCCGTTTCACACAGCGCCTTGTGGAACTGGAATTGCAGAATATGCGCGAGGAAATAGCGAGTATAAGGCACATTACCGGGCACATGGTATTTTGCACCTGGGTCAAAATCGGCTTCGCTGCGATCAGTCGGGGCCTTAACGCCTTGGTATTTCTCTCTTAATTCCCACCAGGCTTGGTTATATTGGGCAGGGGTAATTTCGCCACTAAATACCTTCCAACGCCATTGGTCGATCATCAAACCAAAGGGGAGAAAGGCGATTTTATCCAGAGCTTGTTTAAGCAGTAAGCCAATATCCTTCGAAGCATCGGGCACGTCTTCGAGCAAGCCAATCTGTTTTAGATAGCTCGGGGTGATAGATAGTGCAATCGTGTCACCAATGGCCTCATGGAAACCATCATTGGCACTGTTTTTAAACAGGAAAGGCTGCTGTTTATAGGCACGTTGATAGAAGTTGTGTCCAAGTTCGTGGTGAATGACGGTGAAGTCTTCAGCGGTTTTCTGGATACACATCTTGATGCGGATATCATCGAGGTTATCCAGATCCCACGCGGAAGCGTGACACACTACGTCGCGATCTTTGGGTTGTAAGAATAAAGAGCGGCTCCAAAAACTTTCTGGCAGCGGCGCAAAGCCCAAAGAGGTGAAAAAGCTTTCGGCTTGTTTCACCATTTTCTGCTCATCGTAGCCTTTCTGCTCAAGTAGCTCGGTCACATCATAGCCTGGATCGGCATCATTCGGGGCGACGAGATCGTACACATTCCCCCATTGCTGCGCCCACATATTCCCTAGCAAATGTGCCGGAATCGGGCCTGTTTTCGGCGCAATGGCATCACCGTATTCGTTATTCAGCTCGCCGCGAACATAACAATGCAGGGATTCGTAGAGGGGTTTAACTTGTCCCCATAAACGGTCTAATTCCTGTGAAAATTCATCGGGTTTCATATCGTATTGGCTGCGCCACAACTCGGACAGATTCGCGTAGCCTAAGTCTTTTGCGCCTTCGTTAGCGAGTTCAACTTCACGTTGAAATAGCGGACGCATTGGTTTTGCAATTTCACGCCAGCCTTTCCACGCTTCAAGTAATTTAGCTGGATCCCGCGATTCTGCCATCAGGGTAGACAGTTCAGGTTGCGTCATACATTTGCCATCGGCGAAGCAATATTTGCCTTTACCGTAGAGCCCATTGAGTTCGGAGCTAATTTGCGCTAGCTCAGCATTTTTGGCGGGATCCAGCGGCGCCGGTAACACAAGTGCACTGCGCAGAATATTCAGTTTGCGCGCATTGGCGGGATCGAGTTCCACATTGGCATACTTTGCGGCTTCAGTGGCAAACTTAACGGAAGCGGCGCTGACTTTTTCACCCACGGCGGCCGATAATGCTGCGGTATCTTCGGTAATAAAGTTGCTGTAAATCCATTCGGCACGATTCGCTTCGATGGATAACTGCGCCATTTGCGCTTCCGCATCTTGTATAAAGGCAATGGCCTGGGCTTTATCGGGCGCATTTTTGTTAGCTGTAGTAGCATCGGCCTTGCTTTGTGCATCATTACAGGCGCTTAAGCCTAAGGTTAGCGCAATGGTGAGCGCGAGTGTCGTGGGATGATTTAATCGAATAGTCATGTATTGCAATCCGCTGTTGTTTTTGTGTTGCACATTCTACCTAAGTGGATTGTATTTTGAATAAAACTTGATGGCTTTTGGCTCTTTTTTGCAATCACTGTGATTGGCTTGTTAAGCCTCGTTGTTGTGACGCAGCTTATTTGGTCATTTTTCGTTTGACAATGACCATACCAATGTTTAATTTAAACGAGTGTTTTAAATTAATTCAAGGTCACGGAATGGCAAGTCGATCTGATACAAAAACAAGAATACTTGATGCTGCAGAGAAACTCTTTGCCGAAAGAGGTTTTTCTGAGACGTCATTACGACTTATCACTAGCAAGGCAGAGGTCAATTTAGCGTCGGTGAATTATCACTTTGGCTCTAAAAAAGAGTTAATCCGTGCAGTGTTAGCCCGCTATTTAGACGTTTTTATGCCCGCAGCATCGACGGCTATAAAACGTTTACATACTGCATCCTCTCAGGCTTCGCTAGAGGATATTTTATCGGCGTTAGTCGATCCGTTATTGGATTTAAATGACTTGCGCACGGAAGGTACCACAATTTTCCTACAGCTACTTGGACGAGGTTATATCGAAAGCCAAGGGCATCTGCGCTGGTTTATCACCACCCACTATGGACAACATCTAGATACCTTTGTGAAGGCGGTATCGGCTAGTGCTCCCCATATTCCTCAGGCAGAAATGTTTTGGCGCTTACACTTTACCCTCGGCACAATCGTTTTCACTATGGCTTCAGCTGACGCCTTAAACGATATTGCTGCGGCCGAATTTGGCGAGCACAACGATATTGAAGCCGTGATCCGTAAAGTGATCCCCTACATGGCCGCGGGCGTATCAGTTCCCGTAGCTTCTTAATAAAAAGGTCTTGATTATGTTGACGATTATAATTATTGCCCTGATAGCTGTTATTGCGCTGTTTGCAGTAAAAAGCCTCAGAATGCAATTTATTACCCAGCCAGTTTTCCATTTTTTCAAAAAAGTGTTGCCACCATTATCCGATACTGAGCGCGAAGCGATGGAAGCGGGTGATGTATGGTGGGAAGGGGAATTATTCCGCGGTAATCCGAACTGGAACACACTGCACAGCTACGGCAAGCCAACGCTGACGGCAGAAGAGAAGGACTTTATTGATAATCAGGTCATGACGGCCCTGACAATGATCGATGATTTTGACATTGTCCATAATCGAAAAGATTTGCCGCCAGAGCTGTGGGATTATTTCAAAAAAGAAGGCTTCTTTGCGCTGATCATTCCGAAAAAATTTGGTGGTAAAGCGTTTTCGGCTTATGCCAATTCGACGATTGTGAGCAAGTTAGCTAGTCGTAGCGTGAGTGCTGCGGTAACTGTGATGGTACCTAACTCATTAGGCCCTGGTGAATTATTAACTCACTATGGCACTGAAGAGCAAAAGGAACGTTGGTTACCTGCATTAGCGAAAGGCGATGAAATACCTTGCTTTGCGTTAACAGGCCCAGAAGCAGGCAGTGACGCGGGCGCAATCCCAGATGTGGGCATTGTGTGCCGTGGTGAGTTTAACGGCGAAGAGGTATTAGGCCTTAAATTAACCTGGAATAAGCGTTATATCACCTTAGCACCTGTTGCAACGGTATTGGGTTTAGCCTTCCAGATGCGCGATCCTGACGGTCTATTAGGTGATAAAAAGAATCTTGGTATTACCTGCGCGTTGATCCCAACCGATCATCCTGGCGTGGTGATTGGTCGTCGTCATAATCCACTTAATATGGCGTTTATGAATGGTACAACCCAAGGCGATGAAGTGTTTATTCCGCTCGATTGGATCATTGGTGGTCCAGAATTTGCGGGCAGAGGCTGGCGCATGCTGGTTGAATGTTTATCAGCGGGTCGCGGTATTTCTCTGCCAGCGCTGGCAACTGCTTCAGGCCATATGGCAACCAAAACCACCACAGCGTACAGTTATGTGCGCCACCAATTTGGCATGGCGATTGGTCAGTTTGAAGGGGTGCAAGAAGCCCTTGCTCGCATTATTGCCAATACCTACCAGTTAGAAGCTGCACGTCGTTTAACCACCACAGGCATTGACCTTAAAGTCAAACCCTCAGTGGTGACGGCTATTGCGAAGTTCCACATGACTGAACTTGGCCGAGCTGTTATGAACGATGCGATGGATATTCAGTCGGGTAAGGGGATCCAATTAGGACCTAAAAACTACCTCGGCCATCCTTATATGTCGAATCCAATTTCGATCACCGTAGAAGGCGCGAATATTCTTACCCGCTCGTTAATGATCTTTGGTCAAGGCGCAACCCGTTGTCATCCTTACGTTCTGGCCGAAATGGAAGCGGCAGCTATGGAAAATCAGCACGAGGCGCTTGCGCGTTTTGACTCGTTGCTAATGGGCCATATGGGGTATGCGACGCGTAACGCGTTCAGTGCATTATTTAGTGCCTTAACTGCGAGTCGTTTTGGTAGCGCCCCAGTAAGTGGCGAAACCAAACAGTACTACAAAGATATGTCCCGTTTATCTTCGGCGCTGGCCTTTATGACGGACATTTCAATGTTGATTATGGGCGGCGATTTAAAACGCAAGGAAATGTTGTCTGCACGGATGGGCGATGTATTGAGTCAGTTGTACTTAGGCTCTGCAACGCTAAAACTATTTGAAGACAATGGTCGCCAACAGGATGATTTACCTGCGGTACGTTATGTAATGGCTAATCGTCTACACTTAGCGGCGAAAGCACTAGAGGACGTGATCCGCAACTTCCCAAACCGCCCAGTTGCTTGGTTATTGCGAGCACTCATTTTCCCGATCGGCAATCATTTTAATGCGCCGAGCGATAAAATGGCGACTGAGCTTGTCTCTGGCATGTTAAAACCAAGTCCTGCCCGCGAGCGCATTACCTTCCTTTGTCCTGAGTTTGAAGGCGATGTGGGTGGTATTGCTGAAGTAGAACAAGCGTTTGTAGCACAGTATGCATGTAAAGAGATTTACAAAAAGCTGAAAAAAGCACAGCGCAGCGGTGAGTTACCCGCAAAAGTACCAAACTTGGTTCTATTTGCTAAAGCGCTAGAGCAGGGCACGATTAATAGCGAAGAACATCAAACACTATTGCATGCGGATAAGTTACGTTTAGCCGCCATCAATGTGAATGATTTTGAAGCCTTATAATCTGATTTGTTAGCACGACTACAATAGTTTGTCGCTGTTACAAAAGATAAAAAAACCACCTCAACTGAGGTGGTTTTTGTTTTTAAGTTTAATGACTTTTAGCCTAACTTTTTCGTCTAACGAAAGCCAATCAGCAAAGATTAAGCGACGATTAGCACTTTACAAGTGTTAGTGCCACCGATGGTTTCCATCGCATCACCTTTGGTCATTAACACTAAGTCACCGCTGTGTAAGTAACCCGCTTTGGTTAATGATTCCAATGCTTTTTGCGCGAGCTCATCGGCTGGATAGATCGTTGAGTCGAAGTAAATCGGTAATACACCACGGTACAGAGCCATCTTCGCCAGTGTTGTGTCATGGCGAGATAGGCCAAGGATTGGTAAAGATGAACTGATACGCGACATCAGTTTAGGTGTTGCACCTGATTCTGTTAAAGCAATAATCGCTTTAACACCTTCTAGGTGGTTTGCCGCATACATAGTCGATAGGGCGATGGTTTCTTCAACTGAGGTGAAACGTGCATCCAATCTGTGTTTAGAGACTTTCACACTTGGGTGAGATTCTGCACCAACACACACATTCGCCATTGCTTTAACCGTTTCTTCAGGGAAGTCACCGGCAGCGGTTTCGGCTGATAACATCACGGCGTCTGTACCATCAAGCACAGCGTTTGCCACGTCCATCACTTCTGCACGGGTTGGCATTGGGCTTGAGATCATTGACTCCATCATTTGAGTCGCAGTGATGACAATTTTATTGAGCTGACGTGAACGGGCGATGAGTTTCTTTTGTACTGCCACTAGTGCAGCATCACCAATCTCAACCCCTAAATCTCCACGGGCAACCATGACAACGTCAGAGGCTAAAATTACATCATCCATTGCTTCATCGCTAGCAACCGCTTCTGCACGTTCAACTTTCGCGACGATCAGTGCATTGCTACCAGCCTGCTGTGCTAAAGAACGTGCGTATTCTAAATCGGCACCGCTACGTGGGAAGGAAACGGCTAGATAATCCACTTGGATCATCGCTGCGGTGAGAATGTCAGCCTTGTCTTTTTCGGTCAGTGCCGCAGCGGACAAACCACCACCTTGCTTGTTGATCCCTTTATTGTTTGATAAAGGACCCGCAACCGTTACCGTCGTATGGACTTTACGACCTTCGACGCGCTCAACACGTAGTTGGACACGGCCGTCATCGAGCATCAGGATGTCGCCAACATTCACATCATCAGGTAATTGCTTATAGTCGATACCGACTTGATTCTCATCGCCTTCACCTTTGGGGAGTTCAGCATCAAGAATATAAGCTTGGCCTAATTTCAGTTGGACTTTCTTGTTGTCTTTAAAGGTAGAAACACGGATTTTAGGACCTTGTAGGTCACCTAAAATCGCTACATGTACACCTAATTCTTTTGCAATTTCGCGAGCTTGAGTCGCGCGTTTGAGATGATCTTCGGGGGAGCCATGGGAGAAGTTAAGACGAACAACGTTTGCACCTGCCGCGATAATGCGGCGTAAGTTATCGTCACGGTCAGTGGCGGGGCCCAGGGTGGTGACGATTTTGGTTCTGCGGAACATAAGATACTCCGTTAAAGTTAAAAAAATCTTGTGACTATATTAGCATGCAATTCCAAATTATGTAGTAAAGTTACAATCAAATTGATCTGAAGTTATGTTTTAAAATTGTGAGGTATCGCTGAAATTTGCTTTAAAAAAGGCTAGACGTAGGGTTTGCGCTAGCCTTTTTAAAGATAGGAAGTGAATTACAGTATCGGATCTTTATTGATACGAGACTCTTTCAACACTTCTTTTACCCGTTTTAAATTATCACGGAAACGAGGGCCGCGGCGTAGGGTAAAACCCGTCGCCAATACATCTATAGTCACCAATTGCGCTAAACGCGAGGCCATAGGTAAATACATATCTGTATCCTCTGGCACCTCCATCGTCACAGGCAGTGTACATTCCATTGATAACGGCGAGTTACGAGCCGTAATACCAATAACGGCAGCGCCGTTTTCTCTTGCTAAACGTGCTATTTCGATCAATGACTTAGTGCGGCCTGTGTGGGAAATTAAAACCACAACATCGCCTTCATTGCTGTTGATACAGCTCATGCGTTGCATCAGAACATCGTCAAAACAGATGACAGGCACATTAAAACGGAAAAATTTATTTTGTGCGTCATGGGCGACTGAGGCTGATGCCCCTAAGCCAAAGAATGAAATTGTCTTGGCCTGAGTCAGAATATCAACGGCTTTATTGATGGCCGCTACGTCTAAACTTTGACGGGCAGTATCTAAAGAAGCCATTGAAGATTCGAATATTTTTGTTGTGTATGACTCGGGAGAATCATCTTCTTCCACATGGCGACTCACATAAGGCGTGCCGTTTGCGAGACTTTGTGCCAGATGTAACTTAAAATCAGGAAAGCCTTTAGTATCTAAGCGGCGACAGAAACGGTTCACAGTAGGTTCACTGACATCTGCCATCTTAGCGAGTGTGGCGATACTGGAGTGAATAGCTGTTTGCGGAGAGGCTAAGATGACCTCTGCAACCTTGCGTTCTGACTTACTAAAATGGGTGAGGCTTTTTTGAACCTTTTCTAGGGTATTCATACGCGTATGTCCGCTAAATTGAGTATGTAATTTTATTTTTTTTTGTTTAGTGCCACAGATCAGCTTGACGATCCCACTAATCAAGATTGCTTAAGTAAGTTTTACGTCGGTTTTTGAAATAAGAATTTACTATCATCAGTAATTTAAGCACAAAAATCATATCAGATTTATGCCTTAGGTGCCTAGTTAGCTAGAATGTTAATATTGATAAAAAGAGATGCATTTAACAAATTCTGTTGTTATATTACAACAAAAGTGTGGATTTCTTCATTGACATGAAGTGACACGACATACAAAGGAGAGCGTAACGCAATGGGCAAAACATCATCAGGCGCCAAAGCTTGTGACTTCGTACTCTTTGGTACTAAAGGCGACTTGGCAAGACGCAAGTTGTTACCTTCTTTATACCAGTTAGATAAGGCTGAACTTCTCGACAAAAATACTAAGGTTATCGGCGTCGCAAAAGATGAATTCAGTCAGGATGAATTTCGAGAGCTAGTCATCCTTGCGTTAAACACCTTCGTCAAAGAACCTCTCTGCGAAGAAACCCTCAATCGTTTTGTGTCCCGCTGTCATTATGTCGGCACTAATTTTACTGAATCAGCTGGCTACAGTGCCTTCCATGAATTGCTCAAACCTGAAGAGCGCGTCATGGTCAGTTATTTTGCTACCCCCCCGTCGATTTTTGGTGATATCTGCCGCTGTTTACATGAACAAAATTTGATCCACAGTGATTCTCGCGTCGTTCTCGAAAAACCCATTGGTTCTGATCTCGCATCTTCCCATGTGATTAACGATCAAGTTTCTGCCTACTTTAAAGAAAGCCAAGTCTATCGTATCGACCATTATCTTGGTAAAGAGACCGTTCAAAACTTGATTGCGCTGCGTTTTGCTAACTCCTTATTCGCCTCTAAATGGGATAACCGGACTATTGATCATGTCCAGATCACGGTTGCGGAAGAAGTCGGTATTGAAGGCCGTTGGGGTTACTTTGATAAAGCGGGTCAAATGCGCGATATGATCCAAAATCACTTACTGCAAGTGTTGACGCTGGTTGCGATGGATCCCCCTGTTAACTTAGATGCTGACAGTATTCGCGATGAAAAGGTAAAAGTACTAAAGTCGCTGCGGCCAATTAATGCTGATAATGTGTATGAAAACACCGTCCGTGGTCAGTACAGCGCGGGTTTCCTTAAAGGCAGCCCAGTCCCAGGGTATTTAGAGGAAGAGGGCGCGAACGTACATTCGAACACCGAAACCTTTGTGGCGCTGCGGGTCGATATCGATAACTGGCGTTGGGCAGGTGTGCCATTTTACCTGCGCAGCGGTAAGCGCATGCCGTTTAAGAGTTCTGAAATTGTGGTGTATTTTAAAAATCCTCCGCACAACCTTTACCGCTCTAGCTACCGTAACTTGCCACCTAACAAGTTAACCATCCGTCTGCAACCACACGAAGGGGTTGAGATCCAGATGATGAACAAGGTGCCAGGATTAGAGCAAAAACAACGTTTGCAAACTACTAAGCTCGACTTGAGTTTCTCGGATACCTTTAAAAATGAGCGCATTGCCGATGCCTACGAGCGTTTATTGCTTGAAGCCATGCTCGGTAATCAAGCCTTGTTCGTTCGCCGAGATGAAGTTGAACAGGCGTGGACATGGGTGGATGGCATCATCCAAGCATGGGAACAGAGCAATGAAAAACCAAAACCTTATCCTGCTGGCACTTGGGGACCCGTGGCTTCCGTCGCGCTGATCACCAAAGACGGTCGTTCGTGGGATGAATAGGGGGCTTTGATGATTAAAGAAACCGTATTTAAATCCTTTGATACACCTGCTGCACTCGAGCAACAGTTAGCCAATAAAATCGCTAGCCAGTTGCAAGAAGCGGTAGATGCCCGTGGCAAGGCCAGTTTAGTGGTCTCTGGTGGTTCAACGCCGCTGAAGCTGTTTGAGCTACTTAGCATGAAATCCATCGACTGGAGTGATGTTTACATTACGCTTGCCGATGAGCGTTGGGTCGATGTGGAAGATAGTGCTTCTAACGAACGGTTAGTGCGCGAGCATTTATTGCAACATCGTGCCGCCAATGCCAAATTCCGCGGCTTGAAGAATATGTTCTCAAGCGCTGAAGCGGGCGCAGATATGACCTCTGAATCACTGTCTAACTTTCCGCGTCCATTCGATGTGGTCGTGCTCGGGATGGGGAACGATGGTCACACATGTTCATGGTTCCCATGCAGTGCTGAGTTAAACGAGGCGTTGACCACTCAAGCTTTGTGCGTGGCAACCAACCCAACTACGGCGCCCCATGGCCGGATCACATTATCTAAGAGTGCGATCCTCAATAGCCGGCAGATTTATTTGCATTTGGTCGGGGAACAGAAATTATCCGTATATCGTCAAGCCTTAGAAAATGACGATGTTAATGCTATGCCTATCAGAGCCGTATTAGCGCAGCGTAAAACGCCCGTTGATGTGTTCTGGAGCGCTTAAGGAGTCACTCTCATGCACTCAGTCGTTCAATCTGTTACCGACAGAATTATTGCCCGTAGCAAAGCATCTCGTGAAGCATACCTTGCTGCGTTAAAGGATGCCCGCAACCATGGCGTTCACCGTAGCTCGTTAAGCTGCGGTAACTTAGCCCACGGTTTTGCGGCTTGTAATCCCGATGATAAAAACGCATTACGTCAATTGACGAAAGCCAATATTGGGATTGTCACCGCATTCAACGATATGTTGTCAGCACATCAACCCTATGAAACGTATCCTGATTTATTGAAAAAGGCCTGTCAGGAAGTGGGTAGTGTTGCGCAGGTGGCCGGTGGTGTTCCCGCCATGTGTGACGGCGTGACTCAAGGTCAACCTGGGATGGAGCTGAGCTTACTGAGTCGTGAAGTGATTGCCATGGCAACCGCGGTTGGCTTATCCCACAATATGTTCGATGGCGCCTTACTCCTTGGTATTTGCGACAAAATCGTGCCCGGCTTATTGATTGGTGCGTTAAGTTTTGGCCATTTACCTATGCTGTTTGTGCCAGCAGGCCCGATGAAATCGGGTATTCCTAACAAGGAAAAAGCCCGTATTCGTCAGCAATTTGCCCAAGGTAAGGTCGATAGAGCACAGCTACTCGAAGCGGAAGCCCAGTCTTACCACAGTGCGGGTACTTGTACCTTTTATGGTACGGCTAACTCGAACCAACTGATGCTTGAAGTCATGGGCCTACAATTGCCTGGTTCATCTTTTGTGAATCCTGACGATCCGCTGCGTGAAGCCTTAAACAAAATGGCGGCTAAGCAAGTTTGTCGCTTAACCGAACTGGGCACTCAGTACACGCCTATTGGTGAAGTCGTTAACGAAAAATCGATAGTGAACGGCATTGTTGCATTGCTGGCGACCGGTGGTTCAACAAACTTAACCATGCATATCGTGGCGGCGGCGCGTGCAGCGGGCATTATCGTCAACTGGGATGACTTTTCTGAATTATCCGATGCGGTGCCATTGCTGGCCCGTGTTTATCCAAACGGTCACGCGGACATTAACCATTTCCACGCCGCGGGCGGGATGGCTTTCCTTATCAAGGAATTACTCGATGCGGGCTTACTGCACGAGGATGTCAACACAGTTGCAGGTTTTGGTCTACGTCGTTACACCCAAGAGCCCAAATTACTCGATGGCGAGCTGCGCTGGGTCGATGGTCCAACCGTCAGCTTAGATACCGAAGTATTAACCTCTGTCGCTACCCCTTTCCAAAACAACGGTGGTTTAAAGCTGCTCAAGGGTAACTTAGGCCGTGCAGTGATTAAAGTGTCTGCCGTTCAACCGCAGCACCGTGTGGTGGAAGCGCCCGCTGTGGTGATTGACGATCAAAACAAGCTCGATGCGTTATTTAAATCCGGCGCATTAGACCGAGATTGTGTGGTGGTGGTGAAAGGCCAAGGGCCGAAAGCCAACGGTATGCCAGAGCTGCATAAACTAACGCCGCTGCTAGGTTCACTACAGGATAAAGGCTTTAAAGTGGCGCTGATGACCGACGGTCGTATGTCGGGCGCATCGGGCAAAGTACCGGCGGCAATTCATTTAACCCCAGAAGCGATTGATGGTGGGTTAATTGCCAAGGTACAAGATGGCGATTTAATTCGTGTTGATGCGCTGACTGGCGAGCTGAGTTTATTAGTCTCAGACACCGTGCTTGCAGCCAGAACTGCCGCTGAAATTGATTTACGCCATTCTCGTTATGGCATGGGTCGTGAGTTATTTGGGGCACTGCGTTCAAACTTAAGCAGTCCAGAAACCGGTGCGCGTAGTACTAGCGCCATCGATGAACTTTACTAATACAAAGGAAGAATAACGCAATGCTTGAGAATAACTGGTCATTACAACCACAAGATATTTTTAAACGCAGCCCTATTGTTCCTGTTATGGTGATTAACAAGATTGAACATGCGGTGCCGTTAGCCAAAGCACTGGTCGCCGGTGGGATTAGCGTGTTAGAAGTGACATTACGCACGCCGTGTGCTCTTGAAGCGATCACCAAAATCGCTAAGGAAGTACCAGAGGCGCTAGTCGGCGCTGGGACTATTTTAAATGAAGCCCAGCTTGAGCAAGCGATTGCCGCTGGCGCGCAATTTATTATCACCCCTGGTGCAACAGTTGAACTGCTCAAAGCGGGTATGCAAGGACCTGTGCCGTTAATTCCAGGCGTTGCCAGTATTTCCGAAGTAATGACCGGGATGGCGCTTGGCTACACCCACTTTAAATTCTTTCCTGCTGAAGCGTCTGGTGGGGTGGATGCACTCAAGGCTTTCTCTGGCCCATTAGCCGATATCCGCTTCTGTCCAACAGGTGGTATTACCCCGAGCAGCTATAAAGATTACCTAGCGCTTAAAAATGTGGATTGTATTGGTGGCAGTTGGATTGCGCCTACTGATGCGATGGAGCAGGGTGATTGGGCTCGTATCACTCAGCTCTGTAAAGAGGCGATTGGCGGACTTTAATCCGTTATTGCACTGATTAAATTGTGAATAAAAAACCACCTTCGCGGTGGTTTTTTTATCGCTAAGTTAAAGGTTACATTTCTTTACTCAACTCCACGTTTGAGACAGCCTTAGGACTAAAGAGTTGTTGATAGAGCCGTCCGGCAAACTCGTCCGTCATCCCTGAAATATAATCGGCTAAGACTCTGTGACTGTTTAGACCCTGTTGTTCGCTTGCGCGCCAGCGCTCTTGAGTGTTAAGCGGTAACAGGCGCTCGGGATCGGAGGCAAATGCCTCAAATAATCCCATCACAATTTGTTGGCCTTTGTATTCAAGCATTTGGATCTCGGGTTTACGGATAACATATTTATACACTAGCTGTTTTAACACATTGAGCGCATGGGCAAACTCAACTTCAAGGCTGGCATTAAACCGCAGCAGGGGCTCTTCAAAAGCCGGATCATCGCTGATGATGATGGCTGTGACAAAGCCATTCACTAAGGTGCCTATGGCGTCTTTACGCAGATGATGCTCATGGGAGAACAGTTTATTGCCGATATCGGCCAACTCTTGGCGGATCCAAGGATCATTACTGTGCTCAAATGTTGGTGCCACATCTTGCTGCCATTGTGATGCCGTTACTATCCCCATGACGATGGCATCTTCGAGATCGTGTACTGCGTAGGCGATATCGTCCGCAAGTTCCATGATGGAACAATCGAAGGATTTATATTGGGTACGCAGGTGTGGATAGGTGGGCTGAATACTTGGCTGTACAGAGGTAAAGCGAGTTCTATCTGCCGCAGATAATGGCTCAAGCACCCAATCGAAGATGTCGTTATCATCGTCGAATATGCCTTTAACTGGCGGCCATTGTGACGGCTTAAGTTGCCTGTGATTGGTGATTTCGGGATGATTGCCTGCGACAAACAGGCGCGATTGTGGTGCGGGATATTTTAAAATTCCTAACATGGTTCTGCGGCACAGATTCATCCCAAAATCTAAGGTGTAGGGCTCGAGTTTAGAGAGAATACGAAATGTCTGGCCATTGCCTTCAAAGCCTCCGTGGTGGCGCATCATATAGTTGAGGGCAACTTCACCACCATGACCAAAGGGCGGATGGCCAATATCATGGGCAAGGCATAATGACTCAAGTAAACTCATTGAGTCTAATAAGGGCTTATGCTCGGGATATTTACGACTAAGCTGAGCGGCGATCCCCGTGCCGATTTGTGAGACTTCCAATGAGTGGGTTAAGCGTGTGCGATAGAAGTCATTCATGCCTACGCCAAGCACTTGGGTTTTTGCTTGCAGACGGCGAAATGCAGCAGAGTGGAGGATCCGCGCTCTGTCCCTTTGGTATGGGCTACGATGATCATTACGTCTTTGTTTATCTTCACCATGGCGGCGTTCTTGCCAAACACTTGCGGTCATATGCATTCCTAGCGGGAGTGGAACATCAGAGCATCTTGTTTATTTCGTCTAAATTCAAGGTAAAACTCGGCACAAAGCAATCCATAAAATATTTCACCGCAGGGTTAGGGTTGGACTCGAGCATGGCTTCAAGGCGTTTACGAGCGGTGTTAAATTCAGTGTTGCCAGCGCGATTTTCCTCTAAACACTTCAGGTAAGCACACAGGGTATCGGCTGATTTAACTATGGCTTTGTAGATTGGATCGGCGTTATCGCTGATAAACAGGCTGCGATAATCCTCTTTAAATTCATCAGGTACCATATCGAGCATGCGCTGCTCGGCAATGGCTTCAATTTTTTTATACTCAGCTTCAATTTCTTTATTGAAATACTTCACCGGAGTGGGTAGATCGCCAGTTAAGATCTCACTGGCATCATGGAATATAGCCAAACTGGTTGCTTGATGGGCATCGAGAGTCGTGCCAAATTTCTTATTACTGATGATGACTAAGGCGTGTGCCACCATGGCGACTTGCAGAGAGTGTTCCTGAACGTTTTCGGTGCGCACGTTGTACATTAAAGGCCAGCGCTGGATAAGTTTCATTCTGGCAAGGTGGGCAAATAAATGACTCATAAGGCTCCTTTAAATGAAGGCTAAAAGGCGCGTCACTCGACTCTGAAGATAAGTGAAAAGCAAAGTGCAAGTACGGCTATTGAGCGTAAGCCTAACACTTATCGCAAGGATAAGTGAGTGAAATAATGGCAGGATTTACAGAACAAATGTCCCGTCCTAAGATAGGTTGACAGTTTTTAGGCCAGCTCCCGTAGCTGGCCTTTTCTATTGTGCACCTGATTAGGGGTTGCCATATTCAAACTCAGATGCGGTCTCATATCGTTGTATATTGCTATCGATTCTCTAACAAGTATCTTCAGTTCCGCAAATGTCCTACATCGGTGCAGTAAAAACTCCTGCTTCAGTATGCCATTCACTCTTTCTGCTAATGCATTTTGGTAGCAATCATAACCATCCGTCATTGACGGCTGGATTTGGCTCGCCTGAAGCGCATTCTGATAAACGGCTGAGCAGTATTGTAAGCCTCTGTCTGAGTGATGCACTGCATTGCCGATATAGCGCTTATCTTTTATGGCCATTTTTAACGCTTTCACCACACTCTCGGCTTTCATGTCTTTACTCACGTGATGACCGACTATCTTACGCGAACTGGCATCGGTGACCAATGACAGGTAGTGCACACCTTGGTCTGACTCAAGATAGGTGATATCGCTGACCAGTACATGCTCTGCATCATGCAGTCCTTTCTCTTTCAGCAAATTAGGATGCTTCTTCATCCAGTGTTTGCTGAACGTGGTTTTTGTGTAGCTTTTCTTCGGTTTAACTAGCAAACCTTCACTTCTCAAATAGGTAAAGAACCCATCTCGCCCAAGTTTAATATCGTGCTCAACCAGCCTGGATTTTATCAACGTGTAGAGCTTACGGGCCCCTAACCTTGGCATATATTTACGCCAGTACTGAACCCAGTCTTTGATGACCGATAGCTCAGCTCTACGACTTTCCATTCGAGCAACTGCCTGATAAATACCTTGCCTCGACATACCCGCAGCACGACATGCGGCTGCGAGGTTTATTTCTCCGTTGCCTTTTGCTTGCCAGACGTACCGGATAAGTACTTTTTTCTGAGGCCTGCTCCATATTCATTGTCCATGATATCAACCATACCATTGAGGATTTTGTTACGCAGTTTCTCTTCTGCTAACTCACGTTCAAGGCGCTTAATAGTTTCGGCAGGGGTTTCTTTTGACTTAGGCATAAGGGGATGCTGAAAAGGTTTCGACCAATCGAGTCTACCATGTTTTCTAAGCCAAACGAGTACCGTTGAACGGCCTTGAATACCAAAACGGGCTTGGGCTTGTTTGTACGTCATTTCGCCTTTTTCAACACGCTCTACAACGCCTAATTTAAAGGCTAAGGTGTAATCTCGTTGTGTGCGCTTACGGCTTGAGTTAATTGATGTTGTCATAAAGAAGTCCTCTTTATGTCAACGTATTTCAGGACGGGACAAAATACAAAAATAAAGCGATCTTGTTGACCGCTTTATTGCCTAGGTTTGCTAAGTAACCGTGATGCTTAAACCCATTTATTGTTTATAGGCTTCTAAGAAGTTACCAAATTCAGTTAATGCCTTCGTTAGATCTTCTTTATAGGGTAAAAACACCACACGGAGATGATCAGGTTCCGGCCAATTAAAGGCCGTGCCGTGCACTAATAGGATTTTTTTATCCCTTAATAAATCGAGTACTAGGCGTTCATCATCCCTGAGATTGAACTTTTTCATATCCAATTTGGGGAAAGCATAGAGTGCGCCCTTAGGCTTTTTCACGCTCACGCCTGGGATTTGATTCAACAGCTCGTAACAGGCATCCCTTTGGACTGTGAGGCGGCCATTAGGCAGTATCAGCTCGTTAATACTTTGATAGCCACCGAGTGCGGTTTGAATCGCATGTTGATTGGGCACGTTGGCACACAGGCGCATCGAGGAGAGCATCTCTAACCCTTCGATATAACTCTTTGCAGCCTTAAGATTGCCAGACAACATCATCCAACCAACACGAAAGCCAGCAGCGCGATAAGCCTTAGATAGCCCATTGAAGGTAACCGTTAAAATATCGTCCGACAGACTAGCCGCAGGAATATGCTTGGCTTCGTCGTATAAAATTTTGTCGTAAATTTCATCAGCAAATAAAATCAGGTTGTGTTCACGGCAAAGCTCGATAACTTGCAGCAGTAATTCTTTGCTGTAAACCGCACCCGTAGGATTATTCGGGTTGATTAGTACAATACCACGGGTGCGAGAAGATATTTTGCTCTTAATATCATCAAGATCGGGAAACCAATCCGCTTCTTCATCACAGCGATAATGTACGGCTTTACCGCCGGCTAAGTTAGCTGCGGCGGTCCACAGTGGGTAATCGGGTGAAGGGATCAGTACTTCATCAGCGGTGTTCAATAAGCCCTGCATGGCCATCATGATCAGTTCTGACACGCCGTTACCAATATAGACATCTTCGATATCAACGCCATAGATACCCTGCGCTTGATAATGCTGCACGATCGCCTTGCGGGCTGAGAATAATCCTTTTGATTCACAGTAGCCCTGGGCACTCGGGAGATTAAGGATCACATCGCGCACAATTTCTTCTGGTGCTTCAAAACCGAAGGGAGCAGGGTTACCAATATTGAGTTTGAGGATCCTGTGGCCTTCGTCTTCTAAACGTCTGGCTTCCTTGTGCACTGGGCCGCGGATGTCGTAGCAAACAGTATCCAGCTTATTGGATTTGATGATAGGGCGCATTTACACCTCGAAACATGCAGTTAATTTTGGCTTAAGTTTGTGCACCATAACGAAATTATCTGGTTTAAGGAAGGGGCATTGAGCACAAATATCATGTTTTTTTTATTAAACGTACTAGTTAAATATGCTTTAACCTGGCATTAAATAAATTTATACAAGTTATATATGTCGTTATTGTGTCTAATTTTGATTTTTTATACTGCATCTTGTTATGGGGTTAGCCTTTGTACCTATCAATTAGGCTGCATTGGCTCATGCACTCTGTTTTACTACAACCGTATTACCCTAGGGGCAAGATGTTAGTAAAAATGTTAATCAGTGTTTGCTTAACTGCTGATTTATCACAGTTGATTTAAGTTAATGTCGCATTATCCTGCATTCGGTAATTTTTCGATATTTAGGCAGATTAACTGAATGCTTATTAAGCATTTAGGTTGAAATAAAAAATTCATCACACTCTAGTTATTTTGTTTAAAATCAAGTTGATAAATCGTTTTTTAATTCAAGATGAAAAATTATTTAGCGCTAGCATAAATTTATAGTTGACTCGATATTCGATGCGCTTTATTTTCTGCGCGATGTTTTCGGCAGGGCACCTAAGATAACAAGCTTTTAGCAGGTTTTATCAGCGGAGTTAGTCATCATGAAGCAGCAATATTGGCGTCCGTTATCGAGGTGATTTCAGGCGCTGTTCTAAAAACTTTTGCCTTTTAGGCGACTTATTTAGAGGACCTAAGTGCATGTCTGAACCGACAGCGTTAAGTCTTATTCCACCTTTGGTGGTATTGGTGTTGGCCGTTTGGTTACGCCGCCCCATTTTATCTTTGATCATTGGTGCGGTAACGGGTTTTTTGTTACTTGATCCAACGCAAGTTTTAAATAATTTTGCAAGTACTTCATTAAAAGTCATGGCCGATGAAACTATCGGTTGGTTGATTTTGGTGTGTGGCTGTTTTGGTGCCTTGATTGCACTGTTAGTACGTACTGGCGGTGCTTTGGCATTTGGTCGAAATGCATTGAAATTTGCAAAAGGGCCAAGATCTTCCCTGTTTATGACCTTTATTCTGGGGATTGTGATTTTTATTGATGACTATCTGAATGCGCTAACTGTGGGTGAAACCATGAAGCGTGTAACGGATAAGTTTAAAGTCTCCCGCGAAATGCTGGCTTATGTGGTGGATTCCACAGCGGCTCCTGTGTGTGTATTAGTTCCGCTCTCCACGTGGGCGGTGTTTTTTGGTGGCTTACTGGTCGATAACGGGGTGGCCGCTGAAGGTCAGGGTATTAGCGTCTACATGCAAGCTATACCCTATATGCTTTATGCTTGGTTAGCCGTCGCGATGGTATTACTGGTTGCATTGGGCGTGGTTCCTGCTATTGGCCCGATGAAAAAAGCTGAGCTGCGCGCAGCAAAAGGCGAGCCCGCTGAAGCGCAAGTCGATTTAGACCAAGTGCAAACCTCTGATGAATATGCCATCGCGGCAATTGAAGAAGAGTTTAAGCATGCTGACAATCAAGGCAAATTGCATAACTTTTTAGTGCCAATTTTATTACTGGTTGCTTTTACCGTTTATTTTGATATCGACGTGTGGAAAGGGTTATTAGCGACGCTGGTTATCACGCTCCCTTACTATGCAGTTCAGCGTTTGATGCCACTGTCAGAAATGATGGATCAGATGATTGATGGTTTTAAGAGCATGTTGCCAGCTATTGGTACTGTCATTGCGGCATTTGTGTTTAAAGATGTGTGTGATGCGCTATTACTGCCACAGTACGTGATTGAATCTTTAAGCCCATTTATGACGCCTAAGCTGTTACCTGCCGTGGTATTCCTATCAATGGCGATTTTGGCCTTTGCGACGGGTTCTAGTTGGGGAATTTTTGCAGTAACCATCCCAATTGTGATGCCACTGGCGCAATCGGTGGGTGCGGATATTCCATTAGTGATTGGTGCGCTGTTGTCGGCTTCTTCTTTTGGTAGCCAAGCGTGTTTCTACTCTGATTCAACCGTTTTAGCTGCCCAAGGCTCGGGTTGTAACTTAGTAAGCCATGCGGTGACTCAGCTACCTTATGCGTTAATTGCCGCGGTTATTGCATTCTTTGGCTTTATCCTGATTGCTTAATACGTGACTTAATACATGACTTAATACATAAAAAACCAGCTTCGGCTGGTTTTTTTATGCACGAATGTTAATTGTAGCTTTGTGCTAACCGCTAGTTTATGGATGAATCACTTGAGTTCGTTTGTTACAAAATCTGAAGTAGGATTTAAAGGGATGGTAAGAAATGCAAAAAGGCGCCGATGCGCCTTTTTGTGAGGGGAGATCAAGATGAATGTTAATCTTAGTCTATTTGGACTGATTCGAAGACTTATCTGGATTTTGCGTTTCGTTACCATCGGCTTCGTGTGGAGGCTGAGTCATGTCGGATTTTAGTTGTTTCTCTTTATCGTGCTGACCAAACTGTGGCAGTTTGAATTTTGCACTGTATTTCAGTGCTGCAAGATTACTGGCAATCACACCTACCACCAAAATTATAATGATCCACACTTCTAAGCTCGACATAACAACTCCTTATTGAGCAACGCCCTGATTAATCAACGGCTAAGCGTTGCTCACACTTACGAATATCTTCTGGCGTGTCAACTTCGATTGAGTCAAAGGCGCTGATGGCGACTTTGATCTTATGGCCATGTTCTAGGGCGCGTAGCTGCTCTAACTTTTCAAGATCTTCAAGGCGGCCTAATGGCAGGGCGGCGAAGGCTTGCACGAATCTACGGGTGTAAGCATACACACCTAAGTGCTTGTAAACTGGATAATCTTTGGTATCGCGACCGAAGGGAATACGCGCGCGGGAGAAATACAGCGCGTAGTAGTCGTTATCGAACACCATCTTCACATGCATAGGATCGTCGAGCTCGGCCTTGTTGACAATTTCATAGCCGAGGGTCGCCATTTCAAACTCGCCTGGATGACGTTCGAAGAGGCTGATCACTTGCTCGATGGAAGTCGGGTCGATTAGGGGTTGGTCGCCCTGAAGGTTGATGACCAGATCGTCATCCTTTAAACCTAATTGGTTAATCGCATCATTGATACGGTCTGTGCCCGATGCCGCATCAGGGCTGGTCATGACCACTTTGCCGCCAAAACCTTCTACGGCGCTTTTAATACGCTCATCATCGGTTGCAACGTAAATATTGGTGAGGCCTTTGGCTAACGACGCGCGTTCATACACGTGTTGGATCATCGGCTTGCCGTTAATCGGGGCTAAGGGCTTGCCCGGGAAGCGGCTTGAACCATAACGCGCCGGGATTAACAGAGTCACATTCATTAAATTTTATCCTACTTTATCAGAGATATGCAGTGTAGATAGACAAAAGGGCTCACAATGAGCCCTTGTCATCTGCTTGAGAGCTTAAATGCGACGGAACAGGGCAGTCAACATTTCGTCAGTGACTTTCTCTTCCCATGTTGGGCCGTACACGTTTGCCCATAATGGACCCATGCTCTTAGTCACGGCAACCATTTTCGCGATGGTTTCATCTGGTAGATCTTTACAGATGTTCTTCGGCAGAGTGATGTTGTGTTTCTTCATCATCTGACGGAACTCTGCCACGCCTTCTGGGTAGAATTCTTCTAACACGTCAAAGGCGATACAGTTACCGATACCATGATGGTAGCCGAGGATGTAAGACAGACCATAGGATACCGCGTGGCATGCACCTACTTGGCTGTAAGCGATACTCATACCGCCCATAAATGACGCCATCATCAGCTTGTCGTCTTTTTCTGGGTGATCTTCTAAGTATACTTGGCGGCAAAGCTCCATGGCTTTTTCGGCATAGGCTTTAGAGAATTCGTTTAAGAAGGTACCTTCTAAGGATTCCACACAGTGGATATAGCAATCCATACCGGTGTAGAACCACTGGTCAGTTTCAACGCCATCGATTAACTCTGAGTCCATGATGATTTGGTCGAACACTGTATAATCTGAGTTCAGACCCAGTTTACGCACTGGACCACACAATACTGCGGTGCGTGACGCTTCAGCACCGGTACCAGAAATTGTTGGAATACCAATGTGGTGTACTGCTGGGTTTTTGATTAAATCCCAACCTTGGTATATGGCTGAGCCGCCTGGGTTGGTCAGCATTAGCGATACCGCTTTTGCCACGTCCATGGTTGAACCGCCACCTAAACCAACGACGCTCACTGGCAGTTTGCTATTGAAAGCTTGCACTTGTTCGGTCAGGGCATCGATTTGAATCGTGCTTGGCTCTTCATCAACGTTAACCCAAATCAGTAAGTCTTGGCCTTTGACTGGGATGCGTGCTTCGAGTGGTTTGCCTTGGTGAACGTCATCGACTAAAAATACCACGAAGTCATCGTCGGTTTTACGCTGTGCAGCTAAGACGTCGTCTAACTGAGCGAAAGAGCCACGACCGAAGATCATCTTTTCAACTACTTTAAAATTTTTAAAACTCATTGCAAAAACTCCCGTTTAATTATTGGGCAAATGCTTTCTTAATGTTTTCAATACGCTCGGCAATCTGAGCATCGGTCCAAGACAATTTAATGAGCATAGAAATAGTGCGGCTCATAATGGCATCAGATTTCGGCACAGAAATTTGAGTATAGTCAGGTCGGTCGGCGATTAATGTGATTGGTAACGCAGCAGGGGCCTTAAGCTCCTGAATGTGTTTCCAGTTTTTCAGATAATGCCAGTTGTTCACGTACCAGTAGAAGCAGCCATCTACACCATTTGCAGCTAATTTCTTGCTGATCTCTTGGGTACGGGCTTCTGTTGGTAACATAAAGCTTAAGAAGCCAGCTGAATCACCCTCTGGATCGGGGATTTCGCGGAAGCTGACTTCAGGAATGCTCGCCATAGCTTCTTTAATGGCTTTTTTGTTTTTACGTTGAATGTCGATAATGGTATCGAGTTTACGTAACTGGGCTAACCCTAAGGCCGCATTCATTTCAGAGATACGGAAATTCAGACCCATAATCGGGTGTGACTCGGCGCCACGGTCTTTACCAATATGGTCATGGCCGTGATCGGAGAACTGGTGCGCGTTATCGTAGATTTCAGTGTTATTGGTGATCACCGCGCCGCCTTCACCACAGGTGATGGTTTTAACAGAATCGAAAGAGTAACAACCTACATCACCGATAGTACCGAGGGCTTGGCCCTTGTAGCTGCCGCCAATGGCTTGGCAAGCATCTTCTAACAATACTAAGTTGTGCTTTTTACAAATGGCTTTGATTTCGTCCATCTTGGCCATAGAGCCACACATGTGTACTAAGTTTACCGCTTTAGTACGTGGAGTAATTGCCGCTTCAATGCCTTCTGGTGATAAACACAGGGTTTCGTCGATTTCGGCAAAAATCGGTACTGCACCGGCCATGAAAATCGCTTCTACAGACGCTACGAAGGTAAAAGGTGGCACGATAACCTCATCGCCAGCGCCAATGCCCGCGGCCATCATCGCCGTTTGCAGCGCGGCGGTACCGCTTGATAACAGATGAGCATGCTTAACATTCATTTTCTCGCAGAGCAGTTGCTCCATATCGCGAGTCTTCCAGCGATCATTACGCATATGGTCGAAGTTATAACGGAAGGTAAAGCCGTGCTCCATCACATCGGCAACTTCTTGTTTTTCTTCTGGACCAAATAATTCAAAACCGGGCATGGAAGGTATCTCCTTAGAATTTGTGGCGCATGGTCGCGCTGCAATTAACTGGCGGATTATAACTGGGCTAAAGATCCCTTGCGATGTTTTCTTGATGAAAATAAGGTCATGTTGAGATTTCGCGCTTAGTTTTTGCTCACTTAGCAATACTTGATGAATGAAATGATAAATGTTGTCTAACGCGATGAAGTGAAATGGTCTCCTTGAGATAGATTTTGGTTATTTCTCGTAAATGAATAGTGAGTATTTGCCTTTAGGGCGTAAAACCAAAAACCTGCACAGTGGCAGGTTTTTGTGGTGTAACCTTGTCATGCAATCTCGGTGTTAATCTCAATCGCAGTATGAGCATTTACACGACTTGTGCACGGTCTACCGTAACATCAAGATCCGTTAATAGACCATTATCGATACCGTAAATCCACCCATGGACAGCCAGTTCTTGGCCGCGAGACCAGGCTTCTTGCACGATAGTACTACTGGTGACATTGGAAACCTGTTCAATCACATTGAGCTCACACAGGCGATCAAAACGTTTGGCTTCATCCATTTGCATTAATTCATCATGATGTAGGCGATAGACATCGCGCAAATGGCCGAGCCAGTTATCAATCAAACCCAATCGCTGATTACCCATTGCGGCACGTACACCACCGCAGCCGTAGTGACCGACGACCATAATATGTTTCACTTTAAGCACATCGATGGCGTATTGCAGTACTGACAGGCAGTTAAGATCGGTATGGATCACCATATTGGCTATATTGCGGTGAACAAAGACTTCGCCAGGCATTAAATCGATGATTTGGTTAGAAGGAACTCGGCTGTCGGAACAACCAATCCAGAGATATTCAGGGTTTTGCTGTTTTGCCAGTTGTTCAAAAAAATCAGGGTGTTCTTGACTGATGCGTCCGGCCCAACGGCGGTTATTATCGAATAAGGGTTTGAGTAGTTTCATTTTAACCTATTGTTTTATAGACATATTAAAATGTCTTTTGCCCTAAATGATGCAAGCCGCATCTTTTTTGCGATTGAGTATACCAGCAAAATCGTGGCCTCTGGTCTATCCAATTAAGTTTAAACTCAGGTTTGAACGTGACTTAATTCCATCAACAGTTAAATAATTTGGTCTAATGCTTTGAATCTTTAGGGATAAAATTTATTTAGCCTGCGTCTAAGAGCTCAATGTTACTGTTGGCAAATGAGGTAACGCGGGAATGAATGGGGAAATCTGTTATTGCGCATGGTGCAATCACGCAGAACTTTTCGTTTAACTTAGGCCGGGGTTGTATATCTATATGATTTAAATGTTTAATGTAAAAATTCGATGCCTTCTTATTGAAAGAAGGCATCAATAGGTACAATCAGGTTAATCCCTAAAACTTACCTACAACTTTGACATTGGGCGTCACTTCTGCTGCATCCACAAAGCCGATCATATTTGGATTGGCGGCGACGAGAGTAAGAATCTCAGCACTGGATTCGACTACTTTAGGCGGTTGTCCTTGTCCAGAAAATACGAGTTTTGACCAATAGGCTTTTAACTGACTTTCTGTTTTATTGAGGATTTGTTTTACAAAGGCTTCCCTGACAGGTGAGCCTTCCGCTTGATCGAGTGCGACAATCGTGCCTCCTGTCGAAAAGGTTTTAAGCTTTCCCGAATAAATTCTTGAAATATCGGCAGCTGATATCTCTGCACTGTTCGAAGGGTGAACGATTACGGCGATTTCCGCTTGAGCCCATTGACTGAGCAATAGGAGTGCACACAAGCTGATTGGCTTGACGATGTATTTAGCAATGTGAGGTAAATTCATAAATGACTCCTTAGAAAACAAGATCAACAGCCATGCTTAAGAGTTGTTCGTCGGAGGTCGGCTTATCATTACTGTAATTGGTGTATTCCAGTTTTAGCGCCGCAGAGGGATGAAAATCCCAGCGGGTTCCGATGATGTAATAGGAACTATCCTCTTGTTGTGCTTCTAATGCGGCTTTCGTTCCCATCACTAATGGCGCGAGAGCTGCTTGATTGGCCGGTGGTAGGGCGTTGTAGACAGGCAACATTGCATCATAGGCATTATATTGTGGGTCACCTTTATCAATGCCATAGGTTAAATGGAAGGTAAAATCATGGTAACGAACACCCGCTGAAACAAAGGCAGAATCTTGAATATTAAAACTGCTAGGGTCGACGTCTATTCGGGTGTATTCCGCTAATATAAACCACTTTCCTGCGTCATATTTGACGTTAGCGCCAATAAGTAAGGCACTATCCTCTATCGCTAATAAGTCATTTACAACTTGATCATCGAATAAACCTGTTTGGGAAATGGCTTCACCCAAACCAAGTAGTGCTGGCAGTTCATATGAGAAATCCGTGACTATCCCTACATTTAAACCGTACTCAAATCCAGCGGTGCTAAAATTGAAGTTCATAATATGGCCCTTGGCGGAAAAGGGCGCTGGGGGCGTTGATGAACCGACAGGCGCATAGTCAGACACCGATGTCGTAATATATTTATAGGTTAAGCCAACTTCAGTATTGCCCCATAAATCTGAATAAACTAAACCAACGCCTTCGCCAGAATTAAAGGGGAGCGAATAGACTCCCCTTGGTGGCGTTATCCAATGGTAGGCATAGCCAACATCGATATAATCGGAATATTTGTAAAGATTAAATCGTTGTCTTCCAGCCATTAGCATCAACTTATCGCTAATGTCATAGGAAATATAAGCCCATTCAAACTCTGCACTATAATCGTCACTGCCACGGGAGAGGACTTGTGCGGTTGCTCGTAAGCCGCTCCCTAAATCTGCGGAAAATTGTAATGCGACTTTGGAGTCATTATTAAAGTCGATTTCTTTATCATAACCGTAGTAACTTTTATCATCGGATAAACTTGAGCCAGCAACAATGGAGGCAAAGCCGTTTATTTCAACATTCGCGTAAAGGGATGGAATATAGAGTGCGGTCAACACACCTAATGCAACTGTACTTTTTCTCATGTTAGGAAACCTTTTTGAGGGAATACAGTTTAAAGGTAGTTGAATTTTTGGTGTTTTCACGATTTTGCAACATTTTTAAGGGCAGTTAACAAATCGATGTTTGTTAAGCCTCAAGTGGGATAGCACTCCAAGATTATTGGAAAAGGTTTCGAGTAATAGGCAAAAGACTCATTCTTATTGAGGGTTCTAGAATATGAATCTGTTAGAGCATGGGTGACATGCTCTAACCATCATGGTGCGTATTAAGCGTATTGGCTGAGAAATGCTAATAATTGCTGATTAACAAATTCGGCTTGTTCTAGACTTGAAATATGGCCAGCATTTGGAATATGCACTAATTGGCTGCCATTGATGGCATCACTCATCAAATAACTTTCTAAAACACTGCGCGCCTTGTCTTCTACACCCACCATGATTAAGCAAGGTAAGGTAAATTGTTCGGCAAATTCTAGGGTATCGCGCCGACCAAAAATAATCCGTCCAAGTTTTACTATGTCGGGAATGCGTTCTGGCGTTAGCGCAGCTAAGTCGCTTTCAAAACGTTGCACTAATTCGGGATTATTCGTTTTGGCATTATCTGCAAAAAACAGCGGTGAAATTGCATTGATAAGTGCTGGCGGAATACTGCCAGCGGTTTGGATCATGTCTAACATCCCAAAATATTTGGCACGGGTGATTTCTGGCTCAAAACCAATAAAACTGTCGAGCATCACCAGTGCATTGACGCGCGCGGGGGCTTTAAGCACGAGCTCGGCGCCCCACATGGCGCCAACGGACAAACCGATGAGGGAAAATGTCTCAAGTTCGAGGGCGTCCATCAGGGCTAACATATGCTCACTAATGTCTAACAGACTATGGCAGTTTTCCGGTACGGTGCCAGATTGGCCGTGTCCCCAGAGATCGGGGACGATACAGCGGTAGCTTTTGCTTAAGAGCGCAATTTGTGGCGCCCACATGGCGCTGTCCCACAGGTAGCTGTGGCCAAATAACAGGGCAGGGCCTGTGCCGATATCAAGGTAACTAAGTTGGCTACCCGCGATGCTAATTTGTTGTCTGTATGATGATAAATCCATAAAACCTACTTAATCTATAAAACCAAAAACGGGAAGGGACGTCGGCTAAAACGTGCAGAAAAAGCTATTAAGGCTGCGCAATCCGATGTACATATTCCGCTACTAACTCGGGTAAACGCCGGATCACGGCGTCTTTTAGCAACATATCGCTCTGCTGGATAACCTGCGCTAAGGCCTGAACCTCAAATTGGGGTAACAGGGTTTGAGACACGGGGAAATAGCTAATATGCCAAGGCTCTGCACTTACCGCGCTTTGGCCTTTCTGGAACGGAAAATAAAACCCAAAATCCTTGGCATTAGCCACTAGCCACTGGTGCAAGTGGGCGCAGGGGCCGCCGTCACGGTATTCGGCGTCCACCAGACGCAGGGATTTGACCTCAATTTGCTCGGCATCAAATACATCGATATCCGTTCCCCAATGGTGACGCGAAGCACCAGGCAGTGCCGACCAGAGTAAGATCAAATCGACTAACTCATCATTGCTGAGCGGCGCGATATCCGCGGGCTGCTCATTGATATCCAGGACCACTCGTTTACCGCTGGCCTTGGCATTCCAAATGGCGAGTTGCCGATCGAAGGGGCGATAGGCAGAGCAAATCGCCAGCTTAATACCGTCTTTGGCGGCACTGTCGGCCATTGCCTGAAAGGCAAGGGCGGTTTGTGATTCCAACTTAAACCGCGTTTCTCGCTGATGATAGGGGCTGAGTAACTCAACGAACACTAAGTCGCTCATTGAGTCAGAGTCTACATCCGCTGTTAAACCTGTCTCTCCCCTTGGCTCTAGACCATAGAGCAGGGCTTTTTTTGCCGTGATTGCCATGGTGTTTAACACAGTAATTGTTCCAAAATCACTTCGTAACACAGCGCTAATTGCTCTAGATCGTCTACCTTCACGCACTCGTTCACTTTATGGATGGTGGCGTTCACAGGACCTAGTTCCAACACTTTGGCGCCCGTTGGCGCAATAAAGCGCCCATCGGAGGTGCCGCCGGTGGTTTGTGGATCGGTATCATAGCCCGTGACTTGACGAATAGCATGGCGGGTCGCGTCTAATAGTGGGCCTTCGCCGGTTAAAAAGGGTAAGCCATTGAAAGTCCAACTAATGTCATAATCCAGTTCGTGGGCGGTTAATAAGGCTTCCACACGCTCGATGAGTATCTCGGCGGTCACTTCGGTGGAATAGCGGAAGTTAAACATCACCTCCAAGGCGCCTGGGATCACGTTCGATGCGCCCGTACCGCCGTTAATGTTGGCGATTTGCATGCTGGTGGGCGGGAAGAATTCGTTGCCATTATCCCAATGGGTTTGGCTTAACTCGGCTAAAAAGGGGGCGGCTTTGTGGATAGGGTTATCCGCAAGGTGCGGATAGGCCACATGGCCTTGAATACCTTTAACGGTTAAGTTGGCGGTGAGACTACCACGGCGGCCATTTTTAACCACATCACCGAGTTTTAAGGTCGACGAGGGTTCACCCACCAATGCCCAAGTGATTTTTTCATTACGGGCTTCTAGGGTGTCGATAACCCGTGTGGTGCCATTGATAAAGGGGCCTTCTTCATCGCTGGTGATCAAAAACGCAATCGAGCCGGGATGATTTGGGTGCTTAGCCACAAAACGTTCGGTCGCAACGATCATCGCCGCCAGCGAGCCTTTCATGTCGGCGGCGCCGCGACCATAAAGATAACCGTCGATAATGGTTGGCTCAAAAGGCGGGGTATGCCAGCGGCTTAAATCGCCCGCGGGCACTACATCGGTATGGCCGGCAAAACAAAATACGGGGCCTGCATTACCGCGACGCGCCCACATATTGGTGGTGTCTTCAAAGACCATGGGCTCAATATTAAAGCCAATGGCGGCAAGACGTTCGGCCATCAGGGTTTGGCAGCCTTCATCCAGCGGTGTGACCGAGGGACGGGCGATTAACTCTTTAGTCAGTTCGGTAACCGGCCCAGTTTTCGAAGCGTGCGTCATAGGGAAAACACCTTCTTATATTCAGTGTCGTTAAAGCCCACCAGAACTTGTTCACCCACGGTGAGCACAGGGCGCTTGATCAGCGTCGGATGAGTGAGCATCAGTTGAATGGCTTTGGCTTGGTCGATATCCGCTTTATCGGCATCACTCAAGGCGCGAAAACTGGTACTGCGTTTATTAAAGACGGTTTCCCATCCGGCAATTTGACACCAATGCTGAAGATCCTTTTCTGCTAATCCATCTTCCCTAAAGTCATGGAAGTTGACCGAAAGTTGATGGGTTTCAATCCATTTACGTGCTTTACGCACAGTATCGCAATTTTTAATACCAAAAAGGGTCAAGATGATGCTCCTATCGAGGGGCGCCGTTGGCACGCATTGATTTTGCTCGCATTGTGGCATTGTGCGCTGGATGCTACAAGGGGATATTGCCTAGGGCATGTTGAGAATAAGGTAAGATAGCCGCAAAGATTTGATAGGTGGTCGATGTAGGTAAAAGTGAAATATTTGATGTTAATTTGGGTATCAGTATGCAAATAAAAAGCCGAGCAAATATGCTCGGCTTTGTCTTTGGAAATGTTTTTAATTAAAAGTTCATTTCCAGAGCGAGGTAATACTCACGGCCTACTACGTTGTAGTAAGAACGTGGATAATGTGGCCACGATGACTGGGTTTGATCAATCTCAGGGCCCGCATCAAACAAGTTGTTGATGCCGGTTGAGATTTTTAGTGCATCGTTGACAAGATAACTTGCTGACCAGTTCACTTCAACATGGCTGTCTATCGTTACGCTGTAATCTGCGTCCAGACCATTTTCGACGAAGTAATCCATGCGATCGCCATTCATGCTGTCAGTGTATTTGAACAATAAGTTAGTCGCAAAATCGTTATAGCTCCAACCTAAGTTCAAGTTACCGCGGATTTTAGGCGCTGAACCTTCACCATCAATAAGATCTAATGCCTCTGAATCTGGGGTTAATTGCTCTTCCCATTTCAGTAAGTAGGTGCCTTCTAAGCGGGCGGTTAAATCACCTAAGTTGGCAGTTTCATAGCGATAACCGATAGAGAAGTCGATACCAGAGGTTTTTTGTGATGACATGTTAATCGCTTGGGTATTCACCTGAATTAACTTGCCATTCGCATCACGTATAATTTTGTCTGTAAATGCATCTGAATGATCCAGAATATATTGGGCGCTAGGATCATTCACTAGGTTATCGATTTCAACAATCCAGTAATCTAATGTCAGATTGAGATCGTTGTAATCCCATACCATACCAAGGTTATAGTTTTTACCTGTTTCAGCTTCTAACTCAGGGTTAGCACCAATGGTAATTGGCAAGGATTCGATCTTATCGCAAGCAGGACCAGGGCCAGAGGCTTCACAAGTAGGAGTATCAATCACAGTACTATAGGCTGACGTGGGTTCTCCAAATAAACGCTGCATATCTGGAGCACGGAAAGTCTCTGCATATAGACCACGTAGCAGTAAGCTGTCGATAGGACGGTATTCTACAGCCACTTGAGGACTGAATTGACCACCCACATCTGATTCGTCATCGTAATAGTCGTAACGGCCAGCTAAGGTCACTGTGAGGTTTTCAATCACAGGAACAGCCACTTCAGCGTAGCTAGCATATTGTTCACGTTCACCTTGAGCGCTGCTACCGCCTTTACCCATGACACCGCCGTTAGTGGTAAAGCTATCGGATTTGTCATAAAACCATTCTTTGCCATATTCGATACCAGCAGCATAAGCTACGGCGCCTGCTGGTAATTCAAAGACTTCGCCACTAATACCGGCGTTAAAGCTTGATAGGGTTGATTGACCTTTTTTACCACCTTGATAATCCAGCATGGCGGCATCTTCATTGGAAATAACATCCAATAGAGAATGACCATTGGTTCCTTCGGTCAAATAATCCCACATACTTTGGTAAGTTGGTGAGCCCGTTGTGGTGGATTCTACAGTTTGGCGGGCAATAGACCAAGATGTGTCATATTCGATGCCTTCAGTCAGATAACCTTTACCACCGATCAAGAACGAGAAGTTATTGGTTTCAAAATCGGAAGTACGTGGACCTAACTCTGACATACGACGAGTGTAGAAATATTCTCCGTCGGCTGCGCTGGCAAAATCACCGCCAAAGGCTGATGATTTTTTGAAGGTTTGTGAGAGGCCTTTTGACTTGTTGTAGATAGTGACATCATCGCCAACTACTTTATATTTAAAGTCATCACCGACAGTTGCTGACTCAATTTCGGTAAAAGTTGAGGCATGTGTATAGTCAATTCGAGAGTAGAGCTGATGGTCATCATTCAGTTCTTTGGTGAGGTTCACCATAGTTGAATAGCGTTTTTGTTCTGGAGAGAAATCCCGTTGTGGCGAGCGATCAAAACCGCAGCGACCATTGGACATCACTTGATAACCACGTGCCTCACATTCTGCAGCAGATAAGGTTTTAAACAGTTTATTATCGCTGGTGACAATGTTCGCACCATATGAGCTGTAAGCCGCATAAGGGTTGCCCGGAACGATATCTGTTCCCCATTCTGGGCGATCTGTTCCTTTTAAGGCTTGACGATCTTCGTATTCGGCGAAGAAAGTTAGGTTCGCTTTATCGCTGCTTACGCCCGTCATAAAGGAGAATTGGTTGTTTTGTAAGCCACCATCAACGGTATCGGAGAAGCGATATTTCAAGGTGCTTTGCTCAACATCTTTTTTCAAGATAATGTTGATAACGCCGCCCATGGCATCCGAACCGTAAATGGCTGATGCACCTGTGGTTAAGATCTCAATGCGTTCAATCGCTCCTAACGGAATGTTTGCGGTATCGACAAAACTATCTGTACCACCGGCCCCAAAAGGATATTTAGGTACGCGTTTACCATTGATGAGGGTGAGAACGCGTCCAGCGCCAACACCACGAAGATTTACAGCAGATGCAGCTGGGGTGAAACCATGCACTTCTTGCTGAGTCATGGAGCCGCCAGAGTTTTGCGATAGGTTACCTAAAACATCTTGGACTGAGTTAAACCCGCCTTTTTCAATGTCGGCTGCACTGACAACCACTACAGGTGAAGCATTCTCAAGATCGGTACGCTTAATACGTGAACCAGTTACTTCGATACGCTCAACTTTATCCTCGGCAACCGCGGTTTCATCAGCTGCGAAAACCA
Source organism: Shewanella sp. LZH-2 (assembly GCF_016859145.1). NCBI lineage: Bacteria > Pseudomonadati > Pseudomonadota > Gammaproteobacteria > Alteromonadales > Shewanellaceae > Shewanella > Shewanella sp. LZH-2. Next base: position 2,399,423 of record NZ_CP069350.1, on the reverse strand, counting down.
ATGGTGATAAAGATGTTGATACTAAAGCAAGTAAACTAAAACGAACCGCACGTGCAACGGTTGTTTGCGTAATCATATTTTCATTCCCTTAACAATGCCGTGATGATCAGGAAGGGTTTCATCAAGGCTTATATTTTATGTGCAACTGCCCTCCATAGTCGGAAAACTATCATTAACAACTTTAATATCAACAGCTTAATTGTTTGTTTTATGTTAATCGTATGTTGCTAATGTAAACTTGCAGAAGCTAATTAAGGTTGGCTTGAAGTAATAAGATGCGGTGCTGCATGTGAAAAAGGCTAGATTGTATCGCAATGTAACGTAACATCATCTTTACAATGTCAATCTTTAGGCTGAATGTTTTGTTTAGGTCAGTTTTGAATAATGTGATCGCTATCAATTTAAGATTAAAGGTGTTAATAGCATGAATCTTATTAGATGTTGAAATATAGACCATTATTGACTGTGTTTTAGCGGATTTAACAAATGGAACAGCTCTAGCATATTATTTCGTTGTTCATGCTTATGGCTTATTTTATTATCGGAATATGTCTCCATTGGGTAGTGTAGCGGGGAGAGAGTTGACCACGCTTCATTCTCCAATCGGCATTCAGTCCTTGTCCTGCAAATTGAATACTTCCTTTACCACTGTGATTGATACCATCAAGCAGTTTCATCAATTCTTTACTTTTAGGTTGCGGTTTGGCCTCGTCAAACAAGCCTAATTGAAATACTCCCGGCGCATAAAAATCTCCTAGCATGACGCCAGCTTTAGCATAGGCGGGACCTGCACGCCAAAGCCGATGCAATAGTCGCTGCGCTAATTCGATAAAATCACGGGTATCGTCACTGGGATACACAAGATGACCAGTGAGTACTTGGCTATATTGGGGCTGATGTTGCGTAAAATAACTGCTGCGAATAAACACCGATAAGGTGCGGGCAAACTGCCCCTCCGCTCGCAATTTTTCGCAGGCCCTAAAGGTATAGTCGCTGATAGCCTGCTGCATCGCCTCAAAGGTGGTAATACGTGTGCCAAAGGAGCGCGAGCTGATTATTTGCTGCTTTGTCGCTACCACCTGCTGAATATCATCACAGGCAATACCGTTAAGCTCGTACACTGTTCGCTCAACCATGACGGAAAAATTGTCTCGGATAAGTTTAGGATGGGCATCTGCAAGCTGTAGAGCGGTATGGATGCCCATCAGTTTTAAACGTTGCGCAATTTTTCGGCCAATGCCCCAAACTTCATCAATGGGAGTGAGTGCCATTAACCGACGTTGGCGTTCTTTATCGCGTAAATCGACAACGCCTTGGGTGGCGGGATACTGTTTTGCGGCATAGTTAGCTAGCTTGGCTAAGGTTTTGCTCGGCCCAATTCCTACGCAGACACTGATCCCTATCCATTGCTGGATCCGTTGACGAATATCCATGGCTAACTGGTTAATATCTTGACATTTATCGAGCCGAGACAAATCCAAAAAAGCCTCATCGATTGAGTAGACTTCAACCCTAGGCACCATCTGCTCAAGTGTGGTCATGACGCGATTTGAAATATCAGCGTAAAGGGCATAGTTGGACGAAAATACCGCCACATTATGGGCGCGGATCATCTCCATCACTTGATAAACCGGCACGGCCATTTTTATGCCTAATTGCTTTGCTTCCGATGAACGCGCGACAACACAACCATCGTTATTTGACAGCACAACGATAGGTTTGCCCTGTAGATCGGGCCGAAACATACGCTCACAGGACGCATAAAAATTATTACAGTCTACGAGGGCGAATAAGTTGGCGGTCATTTGAGTTTTTTCACCACACAAGTCACGACACCGAACAGGTCTAACTCTGACTCGTGGCTGAGTGGAATTGCACTGTAGGCCGGGTTACATGGCAATAATTGCACCACAGGACGTAATTGCAATTGCTTTACCGTAAATTCCCCATTGATGGCCGCCACTACAATATCTCCATGGGTGGCTTGTAAGGCTCGGTCAACCACTAATATATCACCAGAGGAAATTCCGGCATCGACCATCGAATCGCCTTGAACTTTGACAAAAAAGGTTGCGGTGGGGTGTTTGATACAAAGCTCATTTAGATCAAGCGATTGCTCAATATAATCATTGGCGGGAGAAGGAAATCCCGCCGCCACCGATGTGCTAAAGAAAGGATATTGGATTTTTGATTGTTCAGGAGTAACCATGATCATATGCATCTATATACTGTACATATGCACAGTATAAGCTAACTTTAGCACATGTCGAAGGCGTTTATGTCATGTATTTGCTTAAGTAAACAATCACCCTATTGGAGTCTCGTGATCAAGCGTGCTCTTTGTGGCTCGAGCTCATCAAAATCTTGTTGATAACGGTCTAATGATGTAATGCCAGAGCAGAGTACAAATTTTCCAAGTGGGTTATATATAAATTGGCTCATGTCAGCGATTGACCAAGGAGTAGGGCAAGTCTGCGGAGGAGTCGTGCCATTTAAAATTTCCGCGTAACGATTCGCTGTGTCTTGATCTTTCATTAACGGTGTCAGCAACCATTGCGTCACGTTTGTGGTGATATCTTCATCATCAATTGTCTGCAATGCTTTGGCCATAGCTGTAAAGTAATACCATTCACCCATTTTTATTTTTTCAAATGTAGTCACCTCAGCAGGGAACGGCGTTTGCCAGCTAGTGGGGATGACGTTGCTTAATTGAGAGGGGTGCAGTTGGCCTAGTATCAATTCGCCAAATTTCATATTTGTTGTGATGCCGTTTTGACTAACGGTTTTTATCAGTAGCACATGGGTGTTAGCTGCTACGCGTTGCCAAAACAACATATCTTGATTAATCACATCGGCAACTTGCTGCGCAGACATGGTTTGAGCGTGAGCCAGTAAATCGATGAAGTAGAGTTTTTGTGCCGTGAGCAGATGTGAAAGTGACGGAGAAGACAAAAAGACATTAAATTGGCTGCCTTCTTGCCAGGTATCTAACTGAATTAATGTTTTATATCGCGTGATTAATTCGGCGTTTGTTGCGATGAGTTCGCCAAAAGACGTTTGTTCTGTCAGTACAGGGAGACAACTGGACAGAAAATCATCACGGTTAAGGCATTCGTTAAAAGGGGTTTGCGGTTTGTCTATACGCGTTGTGTTTAGCGTTGGGGAGCGCTCCAAAATGCCAAGCTGTTGTATGCTTTTAAGTCGAGAAATCCCCGCATCCATCGGTGAGGCGCCACTATTCACATCAAAGCCCAGTGCATAGAGATACGCATTCTGAGCTTGGTTGTCGGCTAACGCCTTATTACTCTTTTGAATTTCGTCTAGGTAGGTTTTGGCCTGCTCTGAAGCTGGGCTATCTTTTATGTTGATGGCGGCAAGGATCAGATAAAGACTCACTGGCACCAAGAATAACGTGAGCAAAATCCATTTGATTACGGTTTTTAAAGGCTTCATCAAAACTCCATTTATCGATAAATTAACAAAAGCCCAAATAGCTTAACATCTTAACGAACTTATGTAAGTCAATTTTTTATTGAAGTAACGGCAATAAAACAAGTATTCACATAAAAACAGAGAATGCTTTTACGGTGCGCAGAATGGATGATGTGGGGCAAATTAAAGGTATTAAGTCGGTGCTGAATGATATGCCGCTTGTGATCATAAAGCCCGCAAAACTGAGGTTTTGCGGGCTTTACTCACAGGTATCAGCCTTAAAAATTATTTCAACGCCTCTGGGACGATAGGGTAGTTATCCCATACTCGACCATCGCTCATTGAACGTACCAGCTTGATATATTCAGCGTGGGTCCAGGCGAGCGGGGTGGCGGAGTTAGTGCCTTGGCCGAGTTGATATTGGTAACGAGTGGCGTTACCCACACCGTCCCATGCTTGTTCGGGGAGCATTAGACCCGCGTTGGCGAAGGTTTCCATCCCTTGCACATAGGTATTGATAAGTTGCTGCTTGGTTTGCTGTGCGTGAGCACCGCTTAGCTCTCCCTTGGCGCTGGCAAGGGCCAATTCAAAATGCCCACGCTCGCCAGTAAAGAAGGGCCAGACGCGGCCGCGTTGGTTGTCGCTATTACTGCCCGATTCGGCGTAGTTTGCGCCAGTGAGGGTATCTTCACCGTAGCCATCGTTACCGTAACGTCTAAAGCCTGGAACGCTGCTGCCATCCTTTGCCATAAAGTTGTATTTGAGGCGTAAATTGTCCTCAAGCTCGGTATTATCCACCAGCGCTAGGCTTTGATTAATCAGCTTATCGGTGGCGCCACGCACGCCATAGCGCACCAGTTCTAAAAAGCCGCCATCGAGGATCTGACGTTGATCTAATCCCGCACGGCCATTATTGGCGGCGAGTTGCTCGGCGGTGTTTGGCTCACCGTTGGGGCTTAATCGCAGATAATAAGGCGCCTTAATACCTTGGCTATCCGTGAGCAAACCTTGGGTCGTCACTAAGTGTTTTTCAAGTTGTTGATTAAGCGTTTTAGCGGTCGCGAGATAACGTTGACTGGCATCGCTGTCGTTTACTGCCTTGGCAATATCACTCGCGGCCACTAAGCCTGCGATCACTGCGGCCGTGGTGGAGGGCGAATAACCTGCCTGTTCTTCCCAACGTTCTTGTTGGGTTTTTGGTGGCGTAATTTGGGTGTGATTCCAGTCAAGATTGACTTCGCCGCCGCTGACTAAAAAGTCCGCCGCAGCTTTTAACATCTCTTGATACCAATGGTTAAGTTCAGCTTGACTGAGTACGCCTGCCTGCCAGAGTTTCCAGCCGAGCATGATAGGCATCGCCGTTTGGTCGAGCTGTACGCCCACCCATTCAATTTGGCCGTCCACATGGGTCTTTTGTAAAAACCAACCGGGTGTGCCGCTAAAGCCTGGAGTTTTATCGCTCACTTGCACCTTTTTAAGATACTCAAAGGCGACTTTAGGCGTTTGGGTATCGCCCATGGCGAGAAATGCCATGGCGCACTGGTAAAAGTCGCGCGGCCAAACAGCCTTGTAACCCGTGCTGGGTGTGACAGCAGGGACGGTATCGCCCCAAGGATTAGAAAGCGAAGCGATAAGGGCGCCCGCGTAGGTTTTATCTTCCTGCGCCTTGAGTACCATGGCACTGGTATACAGCAGCTTGCCATTATCTGTGGTGCTTTGCGCCATAGCTGGCATCGCGGGCAGCGATTGTAAATAACTGTGCCAACCGGCGTTGTATTGGCTCAGCACCGCATCATACCCCGCCGTTAAGCTGGCGTTGGCATTGGCTAAACTGCTGGCCTCATCCTGGCCAAAACCAATCGCAAAATTCACATTAAGAGGTTGATTAGCTTGGAGTGCGGGATAACTGGCGGTAAAGGCAATGTTGCCTTGAGTAGGCTTTTCGGCGCTGCTGGTGGCCTGATACAACGTATCGAGCTTGCCGTTATCGGCTAAATCGGCCAAACCGTCGGATACACCGACAAAACCGGTAGTCGCCTGCGCAAAATCGATATCTGATTTCACCGTCATCACGCTGCTGTGGGGATTCGCCGTACGAGCGATAAGGGCTTGATGATCGATTCTGCCCATATCATTCGCGCCCGCATTATCGATATGGGGGTTAACGTATAAATGCGGTGTGATGCCCGCTTCAAAGGCGGTAAACGTCACGCGCATCATCAGCGTATCGCGGTCGGGATCGGTAAAGATATGTTTTTCTATCTGATACTTACCTTCAACGTCGCGATTGATAATCTTATAGGCCAAGGATTGTGGGCGACCGTTAGCATCGGTATCTAAGTATTCAATGCTGCTGATAGTGTTGTCTTTTTCGGTATCGACGAAGCCATTGCCGGTGATCACAAATTGCAACTCTTTGAGCTGAGCGTTGTGAATAAGGCCATACATGGTTTCGGTTAAAATCCCCTGCGCGATGGAGAACCACACGCGGCTAATGGGATTTTGCGCGCTATCCTGGTATTGCCCTTGAGTATAAGGCTCATAGGAAGTGCCGATACCGGTTTTGCCAGAGAACGCCCAGGTCGGGGCTTTGCCGGGGGCGCCGGGGGCAATTTGTACGTCTGTAGCTTTGGTGACGGTCGGTGTTGATGTGTCTGCATTGGGGGCCGAGGGTGAGCAGCCCGTTAAGCTGGCAACGCCGATAAGGCTTGCGGCAATTGCGAGCGCAATCGGCTTACGAGTTAAGTTGCGGCGGTCAGTTAAGCTGCGAACCTGCTGTGAAGGTACTGTTGTCGATGCCATATTCATCAAAATCTCCCCAATCAATAGATGGTGCTAATTGCGATTTATTCTTGTTGTAAGCTATCTGGCCATGCTTCTTGGCGTTTAGTTGCCCAAACGCCAAGGGTGCCGAGTTGTAGGATCTGCGATTTACGCTTGAGTGTACTGAGTATTCGGTTGCTCAACAAAGAGCACGGCAATCCCGGCGCAGAGCATGAGGACGCCGCCGGTGAGCAGGGCATAGATGGGTTGACCATCAAATAATCCATTGAGGATTACGCCTAAGACGCTGGCTGCAAGGAGCTGTGGGATCACGATAAAGAAGTTAAAAATTCCCATATACACGCCCATTTTTTTCGGCGGTAAGGTGCTGGATAACATCGCGTAGGGGATAGATAGAATTGAGGCCCAGGCAATACCCACCCCTATCATCGGCAGCCATAGCAGGCTGGGATCCTTGATAAAATAGAAACTGATTAAGCCAAAACCACCGCAGAACATATTGAAGGTATGGGTGAGTTTGATCCCGATCCGTTTGGCAAGTAGCGGAATAAACAGCGCCGCAATGGCCGAAAATCCATTGTAGGAGGCGAATAGTACACCCACCCAATCGGCACCATTATTGTAGGCCGGGGATAACACATCGCTGCTGCCAAAGTGATAAGACGTCACCGCCGAGGTAGTGTAAATCCACATCGCAAAGAGCGCGAACCAAGAGAAAAACTGCACTATCGCTAACTGATGCATGGCCTTTGGCATATGGAATAAATCATCGACCACATTAAAGACAATACCCAGTTGCGCGCGCTGTGAGGGCGTTGATTTACCTAAGCGCAGGGCGCAGTAAAGTTGCAATGGGCCAAAGGCAAAAATCCCTAAGGTTAAAATATACAGCTGCTTATCTAAATCCTGCGTCCACACCGCAAGCGTCAGTAGTGCGCCTACAGCCATCCAAACAATAGCGGCAAATTGATAATTCTGATGGGTGCGAGTGCGATATTGTTGCTCATCTATGCCAGCGTCAGCATTGCCATGGAAGGCGGCAAGTTCATCGGGGGAATATTCTTTGGTGGAGATCACTGTCCAGGCAACGCTGAGAAACAGCACGGCGCCGCCAAAATAGAAGGCATAACGCACCGAATCGGCTATTTCGCCCGCGGGCGCGGTGTTGGCGACATTAAAGAAGTTACTGAGAATATAGGGTAGGGCCGAGGCCACAACCGCGCCGATACCAATAAAAAAGCTTTGCATGGCATAGCCTTGGGTGCGCTGCTTGGGGGGTAAATTATCCCCCACAAAGGCACGGAAGGGTTCCATGGCGATATTGATAGAGGCGTCCATAATCCACAGCATGCCTGCGGCAATCCATAATGTAGGGGAATGTGGCATCACAAATATCGCAAGAGTCGTACAAATAGCGCCGATTAAAAAATACGGCCGACGGCGACCTAAGCGCCCCCAAGTGTTATCGCTCAGATAACCAATAATAGGTTGAACCAGCAGACCCGTTAACGGTGCGGCAATCCACAGGATGGGAATTTCATCGATAGAGGCGCCAAGGGTTTGGAAAATGCGACTGACGTTGGCATTTTGCAGGGCAAAACCGAATTGGATCCCCAAAAAACCAAAGCACATATTAAAAATTTGCCAGAAATTTAGCTCGGGTTGTAGCTTATGAACTGCTCGATGCACCACCTTGGGTGAGACACTTTCTAATGGGGTAATCGTTTGTTGATCCGTGGACATGCAACTTCCCTTCAGTAGCGGACAGCAGTGCTGCCTTGAGTCATTTATCGTTATAATTTGAAAGCTTAATCAATAGCTTTGGCTCAGTTTACGCATTATTGTGCCAGTTCGGTTTGGTCGCTATTAAAGGTGTGTTTTGATGCTAAAAAATAGCGAATATACCTCTCCCTCAGAAGCATATTCGCCAATAAATTCATTTTCATACTCTATGATGCAAATGCTCAGAAGCAGAAAAGAACCTAAGCCTGACAGCTATCCTCAAAGGCTGCTACCAGAAACGACCTCACAGTGTTCAACCCCACAAGCAGAGGGTGGAACTAGCGAATTTATAGTAGCCGCAGCGTCGATTGACGCACAACCGCTTACATACGTATTCATCATCCATTGATAACTCAAGTTAAACAGCCGTGTAACCTAATGGCAGCCTATTTTACACTCCTATGGGGTTGTGTGGGTATCCAGTCAGTGGCTAAAGTGTCAGCAGCAGTGAGCAATAGACGCATTATGCGATTGATACTGCAAAAATAATGGAACAGTATGTCAGCAGATGCTCTCATGTAATCATGGTTAGCACCTGTCAAAATCGATTATGTTTTGAATAAAGGATATCTATGTTTGTTATCACCTTAACCTACAAAAAGCCGCTGGCAGATGTTGAGCTACATTTAGCTGCTCATATTGATTATCTTGATGCGTATTACGCCAAGGGCGTTTTTATCGCCTCGGGCCGTAAGGTGCCACGCACGGGCGGTGTGATCTTCGCTAAGGCGGAGTCGCGTGCAGTACTCGAGGCTATTTTGCAGCAAGATCCTTTCTATACCGAAGACGTGGCTGAATTTGATGTAGTGGAATTTGTGCCAACCAAAGCCGCCGCAGGATTCGAGCAACTCATTGAGACACTTTAGTGATTTTTGCAAATTGTAAAATACAGATATTTACACCAATGATATTTGCTATAAATGCAACAATTACGGGTGTGGCGCGAGAAATAAAATGAAAACACGGTCCGATGATTTAGAAATACTGCTTGCTGTCGTCGACAGTGGTGGTTTTTCGGCGGCAGCTGAACTGTTAGATATTCAAGTTGCCCGCGTGTCTCGGGCGGTGAGCAAGGTTGAAAGCCAAGTTGGCGTTTCTATTTTAAATCGCACGACTCGCCGGATCGAATTAACCGAGGAAGGTCGCCAGTTTGTTGAAGCCATCCGAATTGGCTTATTACAGATCCAGCAAGCTGAAGAGGATATCATTACTCGTGGAGAGCTACCGAGAGGCCGTTTACGTGTCGATGCCGCAAGTCCCTTTGTGTTTCATCAATTAGTGCCGCTTATCCAGCCATTTAAGCAAACCTATCCCGATATTGAATTGGAACTCACCTCCAACGAAGGTTTTGTTGATTTGCTTGAAAAGAAAACCGATCTCGCGATCCGCATTGGCAACTTAACGGATTCGACTTTGCATGCTAGGCCACTTGGTAAAAGCTTGCTGTACATTGTAGCCTCACCAGATTACCTATCAAGGCGCGGTTTTCCCAATAAAAGCAGCGATCTTATTCACCACGATTTGCTGGGATTTTCTACCCCAAAAGCCCTCAATGATTGGCCACTGAACGGATTTACTCGATTTACACCTACATTAACCTCGAGTAACGGTGAAACGTTAAGGCAGCTTGCATTAACGGGTAATGGCATTGCCTGCTTATCGGGATTTATGGTGAAAAAGGATATCGCTGAGGGGCGTTTAATCCCCTTATTGGAGAGTGAAAAAATCACCAATACCGGCCGAGAGCAGATCAATGCGGTGTACTATAAATCTTCTACCGTCGCGAAACGTATCTCGGCCTTTATTGATTTTATTCAGCCTAAGCTAATCCTGTAAGCAGTAGGGCAACACTTGTCGTATTGACGTATCAGTAAACACTTTTGCAGTTACAACAAAAATCATTTGTCTTTATTGCGCTCAATGTCTCTTGTTGAGTTTGCTAGTATGTTTGCAACGAAATGAGAGGGTTATATTATGACGCAATCACTGTTTCAACCGATCACCTTGGGTGCATTAACACTCAAAAACCGCATCGTTATGCCGCCAATGACTCGTTCAAGAGCCAGTCAGCTAGGCGATGTGGCCAATCATATGATGGCAACCTATTATGCTCAGCGTGCGAGTGCGGGGCTCATTGTCTCTGAAGGCACACAGATTTCTCCAACTGCAAAAGGGTATGCTTGGACTCCTGGTATTTATACTCCCGAACAGATCGCGGGCTGGCGTATCGTCACTGAGGCAGTTCATGCCAAGAACGGAGTGATTTTTGCTCAGTTATGGCATGTAGGCCGAGTCACCCATCCTGACAATATTGGTGGGCAACAACCGATTTCTTCATCCGCATTAAAAGCGGAAAACGTAAAAGTGTTTGTCGATAACGGCACTGATGAACCTGGTTTTGTTGATGTCGTTGCGCCTCGGGTAATGACAAAGGCTGATATTGCGCAAGTGATCGCCGATTATCGTCAAGCAGCGCTCAATGCTATGGCGGCTGGCTTTGATGGCATTGAACTCCACGCCGCTAATGGCTATTTGATCAACCAATTTATTGATTCCGAAGCCAACAACCGTAGTGATGAGTACGGCGGTAGCCTTGAAAATCGTCTACGTTTTTTAGACGAAGTGGTTGCGGCATTGGTCGATGCCATTGGTGCTGAGCGTGTGGGTGTGCGTTTAGCGCCCCTTACGACCCTCAATGGCACTGTGGATGCGGACCCGATTGTGACCTATACCGCGGCCGCTGCGTTACTTAACAAACATCGCATTGTTTATCTGCATATTGCCGAGGTGGATTGGGATGATGCACCTGATACGCCACGCTCATTCAAACAAGCATTGCGTGAGGCTTATCAGGGCGTGCTGATTTATGCCGGACGATACAACGCACACACAGCGGAGCAAGCTATTAACGATGGTCTGGCTGATATGATTGGTTTTGGACGACCTTTTATTGCCAATCCGGATTTACCCGAGCGGCTAAAACACGGCTATCCGTTGGCTGAGCATGACCCAACAACGCTGTTTGGTGGTGGTGAAAAAGGGTTAACTGACTATCCAACTTATCAAGCCTAGGGGAAAGTATGTTCAAGGCATTCAAAGGTCATGTGTTAGAGACCAAAAACCGTATTGTGATGGCTCCAATGACTCGCTCACGTAGTACTCAGCCGGGGGATATTCCGAACGAGATGATGGCCATCTATTATCGCCAGCGAGCAAGCGCAGGATTGATTATTACCGAAGGCGCACCCGTATCAGCGGTGGCGAGAGGGTATTCAATGACCCCTGGGATTTATACTCCAGCACAGATTGAAGGCTGGAAAAAAGTCACTGAAGCGGTGCACCAAGAAGGTGGGAAAATATTTATCCAACTCTGGCATGTTGGTCGTCGCAGCCATTCGAGTGTGTCTGGCGCTGAGCCTCTTGCGCCATCGGCAATAAAAATACCCGATCAGGTATTTGGTCCATTGCCTGAAGGTGGCTTTGGCATGATTGAAACCCAGCAGCCAAAGGCGATGAGCGAACAAGATATCCAAGCGACTATCAGCGATTTTGTGCAAGCAGCACAAAACGCGATGTTAGCCGGTTTTGATGGGGTTGAAGTGCATGCAGCCCATGGCTATTTATTTGATACTTTTATGCGCTTAGAAAGCAATCAACGGCAAGATCGCTACGGTGGCAGCCAAGAAAATCGGTTGCGTTTTTTAGTCGACACCTTACAAGCCCTTACACAGACCATTGGATCAGGGAGAGTCGCTGTGCGGGTATCTCCCCATATTGGCGAGGGATTTACCGGTGACAACCCTGACATCATCCAATTAACACTCGCCTTGCTACAAAAGCTACAACCGATGAATCTTGCCTATGTGCATTTTTCTGAAAACATCTCGCGCTATGTGGAAGTGTCTGACGCGTTTCGTCAGCAAGTGCGCCGTGTGTATCAACATCCCATAATGGTGGCGGGAAAATTAACCAAGCAATCTGCTCAGCGTTTACTCGACCAACACTATGCTGATTTTGTGGCCTTTGGCACGCCCTTTGTGACCAATCCGGATTTAGTCGCGCGCTTTGCCCATGACTGGCCATTAACCGAGTTTGATGCGGATGCAAGGCTTACCTTGTATGGCGGCGATGAGTCTGGCTATATCGATTTTCCCGTTTATCAGGCATCGTTTGCAGAGAGAAAGGCATAGTCTGAGCGGCATCGTTTTAGTGACATAGTCTAGTGGTGTAGTTTGCGGCTACTAATGGTGTAGGCGCTAAGGGAAGGGGTGAGCCAAAGGTGCTGCCTCACTTAGTGCCTTAAGCTAAAACGGCTCCGCTTGCATAGTCTGTGATTGGATACTGGGGGAATTTATCCGATATTTTGTCGCTGAGTTTGCTATCATGCCGTTTTCTCCTTGAAACCTTACGCAGGTTTCCGCTGTATGAGTCCCGCTTTTTATGTCTATTCAAACGCTGTTATCGACGGCTTTAGCTAAACGCCATGATTTTTTACTACAAGCAGAACAAGATCATACCGATTGTTTTCGGGTGTTCCATGGCACGGTCGAAGGTGTCAGTGGCTTGAATGTCGATCGCTACGGCGATAATTGGTTAGTGCAGAGTTTTCACCACACCTTAACCGCTGAGGAATTGGCTGAAGTAGTGGACGTGCTCACCCAAGAAGTAGCCCTGCCGGTAGTGTATAACGACCGCTCCGCTGGCCATTCGCGGGTGCTCAATGCGCTAAGCCCTGAACTGGATGATATTGCCAGTGCCGAGTTGGTGATGCAGGAAAATGGGATTAAATTTACCACTAAGCTACGCCACGAAGGACAAGATCCGCTGCTATTTCTTGATATGCGTATTGGCCGAGAATATGTGCGGGCACATAGCCAAGATAAAACCGTGCTGAATTTGTTTTCTTACACCTGTGGTATCGGCACTGCTGCGGCCATGGGCGGCGCAGAACGGGTTGTGAATGTCGACTTTTCCTCCTTTGCACTCGCCGCAGGGCGAACTAATGCCGAATTAAACCAAGTGTCAGAGTTATGTGAGTTTGTGCAGAGTGATGCGTTTCCGGCTTTGCGCCAATTAGCTGGTTTAAGTGTGGGAGGGCGCCGCAACCAAAAATTACCCAGTTACCCCAAATTGCCGCAAACCCAATTTGATTTGGTATTTCTTGATCCGCCTCGTTATGCCAAGAGTGCCTTCGGGATTGTCGATTTAGTTAATGATTACCAAGGGTTATTTAAACCCGCATTATTATCAACCAAGGCTGGTGGCACCATAGTGTGTTGCAATAATGTCGCCAAAGTAGACCGTCAAGATTGGTTTGATAGTCTAGTTCGCTGCGTTGAAAAACAAGGCCGAGGTGTGATTGATCACACTTGGCTCGATCCCCATGAGGATTTTCCGTCATTCGATGATAATCATCCCCTTAAAATTGTGGCGTTGACCTTAAATTAACCTGAGCTCGGGATAAGTAGCGCCGCTGAATAGGCATCTTTTCGGGCCTCTCTGCGTTGCTCTGTCTCACCATAGCTCGCTATGGCATACGACAGAGCGCCTTGATATGCGCAAAAATCTGCGCATTCAGTCAGGAAAAAGATTTTTCTTTTCAAAATAATCATCTATAGCATTGATTTTGTTTGTTAAATTTAGACTTTTTCGACACCCGTTATCCCGAGTTCAGGTTAAATTAATCGCATTGCAAACCTAATAGGGCGACCATATTGGTCGCCCTATTAATTTAAAGAGCCTTAAAGCGGATCGCTGTGCCACCACTGCTGGCGAGGATTAAGGTTAGGCTGTCTTTGGCGCTGACCTCTTTGGTTTCAATCACATAATTATAGGGATTGGTTTTCCAATCGGCTTTAGCGCCATCACGGTAGATCTGGGCTTGATAGCGTTTGTTTGGATCGAGGAAATCCAGTTTAACCTTGATCTGACGGGCATTTTCATCGGTCAGCGCCCCCAAGTACCAATCCTGCTGATCCTTGGCTTGGCGGGCAAACACCACATAATCACCCACTTCGCCAGCCAGTGCTATACTTTGATACCAGTCTGTTGGTACATCGCGAATAAACTGGAAGGCATCTAGATGTTTTTGATAATTGCGTGGCAAGTCGGCGGCCATTTGGATTGGGCTGTAGAGCACCACATACAGGGCGAGTTGCTTCATTAAGGTGGTTTGCACACGATTTTCGGCATCTAATCCCTTAGGCGCCAAATCAAAAATCCCCGGGGTAAAGTCCATTGGTCCAGCCAGCATGCGGGTAAAGGGCAACATGGCGGTATGTTCTGGGCTATTTGGTGGGCTGCCCCAAGCATTGTACTCTTGGCCGCGGGCACCTTCGCGGGAGATCCAGTTAGGATAAGTGCGGCGCAGCCCAGTATCTTTAATCGGCTCGTGGGTATTAATGCTGATATGGTGCTTGGCTGCTTCGGTAACGCTGTGAAGATATTCGCCCACCATAAACTGACCGTCGTGCCATTCGTGACGGGTGATACCGTTTCCATCGATGCGTTTGATTTGTCCACCGTCAGCGACATAACCGGTTTTGACTTGGGTCACGCCATGTTTTTCATACAGGGCGAATGCATCATCCATTTGCTTGCGGTAGTGGGTGACTGAGCCTGCGGTCTCGTGGTGACCAATCAGGCGCACGCCATTTTTCGCGCCGTAGGCGGTAATGGCGGGTAAATCGAAATCATCATAGGCCTTAGTAAAACTGAATTGATCGCCATTATGGAACCAATCGCCATCCCAACCTTGGTTCCAGCCTTCGACCAAGACGCCATCAAACTGGTATTTGGCGGCGAAATCCATATAGCGCTCTGTTTCGCTGGTGGTTGCGCCGTGCGTTGGGCCCGAGCCCCAAGTGTTTTCATTGAGGTGCATCCCCCACCAAATACCAACATATTTGCCCGGTTTAACCCAAGAGACATCCCCCAGTTTATTGGGCTCATTCAGGTTGAGGATAAGGTGAGAATTAAGCAGCCCCGTGGCCTTGTCGGCGATTTGAATCGTGCGCCATGGGGTATAAAAGCCCGCTTGGGTTTTAACGCGAGTGCCATCTGACCAAGGGGTGAGATCGGCCTTTAGCTTGCCATCGCGCTGTTGATCGAGTGTCATTGAGGCAAAATCAACTAACGCCGCCTCGTGAATACTCAAATGGGTGCCATCGACCAGTTTAAAGGTAAAAGGAGTGTGGGCTCGGTCGACCTGATTGAGCGCGCTGGTGCGATACAGATATTCGTAGCGGTTCCATCCCCGAGAAGGGATCCACCAGGCGGTGGCCTTATCACTCTGTCCAATATTAAATTCGGTGAGTTCATCGGTAATGGCAAGCGGCGTATTGGCTGGCAGGGCGTTTTGGGCAGCTAAGTGATAACGAAAGCCGATGCCATCGTCAAAGGCTTTAAACTCTAGGTTTAAGTCGATTTTACCGTCGGTTAATACCACGCTCAGTTGATTGTGTTGATCTTTAATCCATTCCTGCTCCCCCCAAGGTTGCTGCCATTTTTCATTGGCATTGGCGATGTGGCTCGATTTAATGCGAAGACCTTGGCCTAATTCGCCCTGTGAGGCAAAGACTAACCCTAGGCGGCTCGGTTCGATAACGGTTTTGCCATGAAAATGGATTTGGTATTCAGGGCGGCCAGTATCATCACTCAGACTCAAGACGATTTGCTTATCGGGGGAGCTCAGGTTGAGAGTTTGCGCCGTGGAACATGTACTCAACAGGCTACCAATGCTGAGTGCTAGCAAGCTGGGCGTGAATAAATTGTGTCGATTTCGCGTTGGCGAGTTGATGTGGCGTGCGTGGGTAAGAGGATTGCTGAACATTCCCTGATCCTTGTTTTTATAGTGAATATGGGTCAATGCATACTAGTGGTGATGGCTTTTTGCTCGCAATGGGTTGCATACGTATTCACCGATGCGGCCTAGAGGCTGGCAGCCTGATAGTCAAACCTAAAGAGATGGGTTTTAACCGCTGACTCGGGTAGAATGCGCGGCTTTATGGCGCTCAAGCATGTATGGGCGCGATTTTTGAGGCGTCAGCGGTGAAAATCAGTCAGCGATTACAGCAGATCAATCAGATGGTAGAGCAAGGATACGATCATATTTGGGACTGCTGCTGCGATCATGGTTTACTCGGCATGCTGTTACTGCAAAGAAATGCCGCGCCTAAAGTGCATTTTGTCGATTGTGTGGCCCCCTTGATGCAGCAACTCAGCCTTGAGTTAGCTCGGTTTTTCCCCCAGCAGCCTATCTCAAACGCTCAAAACGAAAAAGAGCAAACCACCCATGCCCAAAGTGAATGGCAAGTGCATTGTCTGGATGTGGCGGCGTTGCCACTGGCGCATTACGGCAAGCAAGCCAAGCACTTAGTGATTATTGCGGGTGTGGGGGGCGAGTTATTGGTTGAACTGGTGCGCAGCATCGTGTCGTGTTATGGCCAGTATCACAGCGACAATCACAACCATTCTTATCATTCCAGCCCACTCGAGTTTATTTTGTGTCCCGTGCATCATAATTATCATGTGCGCAGCTCACTTGCAGAGTTGGGATTATCCCTTAAGCAGGAATATTTACTCGAAGAAAATCAGCGCTTCTATGAGATATTGCATTTAACCCATTCGAATACAGCTTCTAAGCGCAATGACGTGGCGCCCTTAAGTTCGACTGGCTCAATAATGTGGCAAGGGTTAGATGCGGATAAAACCAGCCTGGCTAAGCGTTATCTTGTGCAGACAATCAGCCACTACCAACGTATCCCCGAGAGCCGCTTGCCAAATAAGGCGCAAATAGTTGCGGCCTATCAGCAAATCTTGCGGCAACTAAGCAACTGAATTAACCCGTTTCAAGTGTACGTATTGTTGTGCGTGTTGCTTGAAAACGGTTTTGCTCTATAAATCCATAAAGTTGGTTTATGCTAATAGGCCGTTAATCTTGAGTTTTTCTATGCGTTTATTGAAGTCCACCCAAGCTGCCAATATTAATTTAAAACAGGCAAGGATCTTTTATCGCCAAGCCGCCCGCGCCATTGTGCTGTCGGGGGAAGATATTTTGCTGCTCTATACCCAAAAATATCGAGATTACGGCTTGCCCGGCGGTGGTGTGGATAAGGGCGAGAGCATCGAGGTTGGGCTTATTCGTGAGTTACAGGAAGAAACCGGCGCCATTGCCGCTAACGTTATTGCACCCTTTGGCCGCTATGAAGAATATCGACCTTGGTTTCGCGAAGGCGCCAACGTCGTGCATATGGATTCCTATTGCTACCTGTGTGAAATCGATATGACTTTAGGTAACCGTGGCTTAGGTGAGCCAAAGCTTGAAGCCCATGAAGTGAAAAACGGCATGCGCCCTGAGTGGATCAATATCCATCAAGCCATTGCCCATAATGAAGAAATTCAGCGCACCTTCGCCAACAAAGGCCAATCTATCGACAGGGAAATCTTTTTGCTGAAACAGATAGTTGCAGAATTATTGTAGATAACGCTTGGCTGGCGACTTTATCACTTAGCCATAAAACTCAGTCTTAAAGCATAGACATAAAAAAGCCACCCAGAGGATGGCTTGTGTGACTCAGAGTGCGTGAGTGGCTAGATCACTGTTAAATAAATACAGAAGAAATGACTCATCGCGCCAGCTAGCACAAACAGATGCCAAATCGCGTGATTGTACGGAATACGTTTGCCGACATAAAAGATCACTCCAAGGGTGTAAAACAACCCGCCCAATAGCAGTAGATTAAATCCAAGCGGTGACATTGCTGCTGTCAAATCGCCAATCACCGTCATACAAAGCCAACCCATCGCCAGATATAACACAAGACTGAGTTTTTTAAATCGGTGAATAAATAAGGTCTTAAATAAAATCCCACCAATAGCTAAAGACCAAATCGCCGTCAGGATAATGGTTGAAAGCTGTCCTTGCAGGCTGATTAACATCAGTGGGGTGTAGGTGCCCGCAATTAAGCAGTAGATAGCACAATGGTCGGCAATCTTAAGTTTATGTTTCCAGCCAACATGCGTTACGCTGTGGTACAGGGTTGAGCTTAAAAATAACAGGATAAGACTTACGCCATAAATAATAACGCCTGTAAGTTGAATGTTGGTGAGATGATCTGCGCCCTTAAGTAGCATAAAGATTAAGCCCACTACACCTGCAATCACCCCTAGGCCATGGCTAATGCTATTGGCTATCTCTTCACTTAAGCTATACCCGCTGATATTTAAAGGTTTTTCATGACTCATTTGCGGCTCTATCAAACTCTGGCTTGGCATGCTGTTGATCCACTCGATGACGATAATGATTGAGTCTATCAGTAGATAAAATGGAAAGCTACAATTGGCTTACACGTGTAAGCTGATTTATTTTACGTGTTCTTGCCATCGGCTATAACACTGATGAGTTCTGTTGTCCTTGTACAAGATTATGGTACTGGTTGACAACTGAATAATGTCACTGCTTTGGAACTTTGTTCGACTCACTTTCTCTAATTCTCCGTAAGATGTCATGGATTTGTTAAGTACTTTATTCATTAAGTACTAAGGGATGGATTTTGCCTGTTCGATCGAATATAGCCCCAGAAGATGATCTTAGTGTTGATG
Source organism: Shewanella sp. LZH-2 (assembly GCF_016859145.1). Classification (NCBI taxonomy): domain Bacteria; kingdom Pseudomonadati; phylum Pseudomonadota; class Gammaproteobacteria; order Alteromonadales; family Shewanellaceae; genus Shewanella; species Shewanella sp. LZH-2. Next base: position 2,380,823 of record NZ_CP069350.1, on the reverse strand, counting down.
TGCTCAGCCGCGTTACAAACGATGAGACCGCACCATTTTCCGCTTTGCCTTTTTGTGCAACGTTTTTAAGTGCTACAACCCAAGGCGCTACAGATTTGAACACTAAGCCTTTTAGCGCTTTAAGTGTTCATGCCGAGTCTTGCGATAACAATCTACACCTCAATTTAAGTGAAGCAGACCAAAGATCAATCGATAGCGCATTTCAAACATCTTCAAATCTAAGCGGGCGAGAGCGGCCACATTATTTCAATCTTAAGCTATTGCTTTGGGTCATGTTTGGCCATGGCTTACTGCTGTTTTTATTAATTTTTTTATGGCGAACCCAGTCGGAACACTTAGGGCTGCATTTTACTGAATCATCTGCTAACGCACGGACTACAACCAAAGCGTTAAAGGCATATTTTATTTATGCGCCGCCAACGCAAACTGCTCCAGCGGATTCTGCTCAAGATATATCAGTGGAAGAGTTTATTAACACTAGCGAGCCGATAACCTCACCGCCTAATACAGTAAAATCTACTCCAGATGTTGAGCCTGCCGCGAAAGTGATACCAAAACCCGCGGAAAAGCCGACACCTAAGCCTACGGCGCAAAGTGCCAAACCTTCCGAAGTCAGCGCCCAAGAATCAAAAGTAACAGAATCAAAAGCATCAGTACCAAACACATCTGTGCCTAACACCTCAACTCAGGGCCAAGCCCAGCAGAGTGCAAAAGAGGCTGTTAAACCGAAAAAGGCAGAAGTCCAATCAAGCTTGGCTCAAGCGGCAAGTACTGAGCAGTCTGCGGCCAATGGGCAAAGCGGCGGGGCGGCGGGCAGTGTGGGATTGTTTACTCAGCGTTATTTTGAACGACAGCGTGAGCAAGCCTTGGATGATTTAGTGTTAGAGCAAGCAAATCATTACAGCAAACGGTCGAATTTGTCTGAAATGAGCCCCGAGATGGAGGTACTGATTGTGCCCAATGCTGACGATTTTAGCGGCCCCACCAGTTTAGATTTAGAGCTGGATCCGAATCGTATCGTTCGTCAAGGTAATACCTGTTATCGGGTCGTCAAAGTGGGCACCCCAATTAATCCCTATGCTGAGAACTTAGGTTTCCCCTTCGATTGCAGTGGCAAGAAAATGAACCAAGAAATTGACGATGCCATTAAGGCGCAGCTCGATAAAATGATGGTAAAGCGGCCAAAAGGCTAAAAAATAACGATGATAAATTTTCACTCAAGATAATGATAATGATGAGTTTAAAAGTTTTATAAAATTAAATGCTATAATATACAGTTGCTTATGTATTCTTTGTTTTTGATTGATAGTTAAGTTTTTGTCCTCAAATTACGCTTGTTTGTTCGCAGCGCTTCTGCCTATACTTTTGCCCATCTTGTCGGAGTGCCTCTTGGCTGAGACCGTTTATTCGGGATCCGTTGAACCTGATCAGGTTAAAACCTGCGAAGGAAACAAGCATAATAACTTCCATTAAATCGTATCAGCGGCAATCTTTTGCCGTCTATTTACCCATCGATTTAGTCGTTATTGAGTCAGTAAATCCACTTACGGTTTACAAGGCTCAGCTCTCAACACTCAAGTCTCCAGACAAGCAACCCCATTTTTATTTGTTAAAGTGAGATTGCTTATGTCCAGTTTAGAATCGTCCTCAGAATCACTTGCCGTGAACACTCATGGGCAAAGGAGCCGCCGTGCGGCGCGCGCCGAGGCCCAAGCCTTTATCGATACCCTTAAACCATTACAACACCCTAATTCGCAAAAGTTGTATTTGCAGGGAAGCCGTGAGGATATCCGTGTAGGGATGCTGCAAATTCTGCAAACTGATACGCGGATTGGCGGCACTACGGCCGCACCGATAGTCGAGAAAAATCCTCCCATTCCGGTGTATGACTGTGCCGGTCCTTATTCCGATCCGGCTGCGCAAATTAACGTGCGTCAAGGACTAGCCAAACTCAGATTACCGTGGATTATTGAGCGCCAAGATACTGAAGTGCTTGATTGTGCGACCTCAGATTTTACCCAGCAACGCCTAAAGGATGATGGCTTAGATCATCTGCGCTTCGAAGCTGACTCAAGTGCGATTGTTCGTCCTCGCCGTGCTTTACCGGGTAAACGCGTGAGCCAATTACACTATGCTCGCCAAGGGATTATTACCCCTGAAATGGAATATGTGGCGATTCGGGAAAATATGGCGCTCGCCCAGGTGCAAGATGAAATCTTAAACCGCCGCGGCCATGGTGAATCCTTTGGTGCCGTAATAGGTAAACCAATTACCCCTGAGTTTGTCCGCGACGAAATTGCCCGTGGACGCGCCATTATTCCGTTAAATATCAATCATCCAGAAGCTGAGCCTATGATTATTGGCCGTAACTTTTTAGTCAAAGTGAACGCCAATATCGGTAACTCGGCGGTTACGTCTTCCATCGAGGAGGAAGTGGAAAAGCTTGTTTGGTCAACCCGTTGGGGCGCGGACACTGTGATGGACTTGTCCACTGGCCGGTATATCCATGAAACCCGTGAATGGATTATCCGTAACTCGCCAGTGCCGATTGGCACAGTGCCGATTTATCAAGCACTGGAAAAAGTGAATGGCGTTGCTGAGCACCTTACCTGGGAAGTGTTTCGCGACACTTTGATTGAACAAGCGGAGCAGGGCGTCGATTACTTTACCATCCATGCTGGCGTGTTATTGCGCTATGTGCCGATGACCGCCAAACGGGTAACTGGGATTGTATCCCGCGGCGGCTCAATCATGGCCAAATGGTGCTTGAGTCACCATCAAGAAAACTTCCTCTATACCCATTTTCGTGAGATTTGCGAGCTGTGCGTGGCCTACGATGTGTCGCTGTCATTAGGCGATGGTATGCGTCCAGGCTCGATTGCCGATGCCAATGATGAGGCGCAGTTTGCCGAGCTTGAGACCTTAGGCGAGTTGGTCAAAATCGCCTGGAAATACGATGTGCAGACCATTATCGAAGGGCCCGGGCATATCCCGATGCAACTTATCAAAGAGAATATGGATAAGCAGCTAATCCACTGCGCCGAGGCGCCGTTTTATACCCTAGGGCCGCAAATTACTGATATTGCGCCGGGTTACGATCATTTCACCTCCGGAATTGGGGCTGCGATGATCGCATGGTATGGCTGCGCCATGCTCTGCTATGTGACGCCGAAGGAGCACTTAGGTTTACCCAATAAGCAGGATGTCAAACAAGGGCTGATTGCCTACAAGATTGCCGCCCATGCCGCCGATATTGCCAAAGGCCACCCGGGCGCGCAGATCCGCGACAATGCGTTATCTAAGGCGCGTTTCGAATTCCGCTGGGAAGATCAATATAACCTCGGACTTGACCCTGAGACCGCGCGTGCCTATCACGATGAATCCCTGCCACAAGAGTCGGCCAAGGTAGCGCATTTTTGCTCTATGTGCGGCCCTAAGTTCTGCTCAATGAAGATCACCCAAGATGTGCGCGACTATGCGGCAAGCTTAGCGGCGGGTACGTTGTCAGTGGCTTCGTCAAGCCAAAATGTTGAGAGCGCTGAAGCGCTTGCATCGATAAACCCTGCTCAACAAGGGCAATCAAACACAGAAGCAATCCAGCAGATCAGAGTCAAAATTCAAGATGAATTAGCGGCGGCCATGGCGCAAAAATCGGCTGAGTTTGCTGCCTCGGGCGCCAAGTTGTATCTACCGATGGGCGAGGCTAATACAGCTAAAACTGCCAATGAATCGGGCAAGTATCAGGATGGGAGTGAGCTCAAACCAACAGCACAGGTTGCGGAGGTTTGATAATGACCCTTACTAAAGATATTAGCCAGGTGGCACCTAAACCTATCGTCTGGACCATTGCGGGTTCAGACAGCGGTGGCGGCGCGGGGATCCAAGCCGACTTAGCCACCATCAAGGATTTGGGCGGCCATGGGTGCAGCGTGATCACCACGCTAACGGCCCAAAGTTCGGTGACGGTGGCGTTAGTTGAGCCTGTGAGTGAGGCAATGTTACTCACACAGCTCTCGACCCTGTTAGCTGATTTACCGCCTCAGGCGATCAAAATTGGCTTACTCGCAAATCAGCAGCAAGTGCACTTAGTTGCCGATTGGTTGGCTGGTTTTAAAACCCAATTTCCACTCGCCCCCGTTATTCTCGACCCTGTGATGGTTGCAAGCTGTGGAGACGAACTCGGCGATAAGAGCGCGGCGAGTCGGCCGCTAGATTTTACTCCCTTTAAGGGCTTGATTAGCCTGATAACGCCGAATGTGCAGGAGTTGGCAAGGCTTATTGTCGCCAAAGACAAACAAGCGTCAGCAATACACACAAAAGCTGAATTCGCCGCTGCGACAATTCAACTCTCTGAACAATTAGCGTGCAGCGTATTAGCCAAGGGCGGCGATATTGATTTTGCGGTTCAGGCAAGTGCTGGCATTAACACCAGTGATGTCTTAAGCGATCAAAAAAGCGATATCACAAGTCATCGCATTGCTACAGAGAATCAGCATTTTGCGGAAGATTTGTTGATTTGTCATCAGGTTACTGGCTGCTCACCGCTCGACGCAAATGGCGGTTTTTGGCTCAGTAGTGCGCGGATAAACACGCGCCATAACCACGGCAGTGGTTGTACTCTGTCTTCAGCCATCGCCACGGTGTTAGCCTCTGGCTTTGTATTGCAGGATGCGGTTGTGGTAGCAAAAGCCTATGTCAATCAAGGTTTAACTCAAGCACAGGGGATTGGTCAAGGCCCTGGGCCACTCGCGCGTACCGCTTGGCCGCATAATTTAACGACGTATCCTCACGTCACTGCTTATTCTCAAAACAGCTTGAGTGAATCCAGTGATTTGCAATGCGGCGCGTTTAAGCGCCTTGATCCTGACTTAGGGATTTATCCAGTTGTCGATAACCTACAGTTACTAGAACAGTTATTGGCGGCGGGCGTGAAGACGGTACAGCTCAGGATAAAGCCTAATGCGCTAAAGTCTAATGCGTTGACGTCGGACGAACTTGAGGCACAAATCCAAACCGCGATTGCCTTAGGTAAGCATTATGATGCGCAGCTTTTTATCAATGACCATTGGCAATTAGCGATAAAGCATGGCGCATTTGGGGTCCATCTTGGACAAGAAGATCTAGCGGTGACGGATCTAAACGCCATTCATGGCGCGGGATTGGCGCTTGGCATCTCTAGCCACGGTTATTTCGAGTTGCTGCGTGCCCATCAACATGCGCCATCTTACATCGCCCTTGGGCATATTTTCCCGACGACGACCAAGCAAATGCCATCGATGCCACAAGGGTTATTCAAGTTAGCGCATTATGTTGAACTGTTAAAAGCGCATTATCCCTTAGTGGCAATTGGCGGCATCGGGCCTTCGAATTTTGCCCAAGTCAAAGCGACTGGGGTGAGCAATATTGCCGTGGTGCGGGCGATTACCGAATCAAGCGATCCAATAATGGCCTTTGCCGAATTGACGCGAGCTTGGGAGTCAAGCTTATGAGCATGACACAAGAGCAGGCGCAATCCCTTGCCGATAAAGACTTTATTCGTTATTCGCGGCAAATATTTTTACCCGAGGTCGGCGAGGCTGGCCAGTTGCAGCTTAAACAGGCTCATGTGCTTATCGTCGGCTTAGGCGGCCTCGGGCAATTGGCGGCGCAATATTTGGCTTGTGCCGGAGTCGGGCGCTTAACGCTTGTCGATGGCGATAGGGTGGAATTATCCAATCTGCCAAGGCAGTTACTCTTTAGTGACAACGATATTGGTCATCACAAAGCCCTCATTGCTAAACAGAAATTGGCCGTGTTGGCGCACGGTTGTGAGATTGATGCCTTTGCCGAGCATTTGACTCTCGAGTCTGCGAACACTGTATTTTCTGGTCTGTTAACCCATGGTGAAGAGACGAGGTTAGTGCTTGATTGTACTGATAACCTTACTGCGCGCCATTGTATCAATCGGTTGTGTATTGAGCATGCCTTGCCTTTGGTGAGCGCCTCGATTGCTGCCTTTAACGGCCAATTGTTTGCGGTTGATCAGCGGCGATTTCCCGCAGGCGGCTGTTATCACTGTATCTTCCCCTCGAATTCTCGCGCGCCACAAAACTGTAGCAGTCAAGGAGTGCTCGGCCCCAGTGTCGGCGTGATGGCATCGATGCAGGCGCTGCTAGCGATGCAATTGTTGCTCTTAGCCACGCCGCCAACTTCTACAACAAAACAAACGGGTAATCAGTCTTTCGAAGAGACAAGTCACCCAGTCACCTCCACGAGAGCGCTACTTGGCCGATTTTGGCGTTTCGATGCCAAGTTACTCCAATGGCATTCGGCCGCATTAACCCGTGATCCCGAGTGCAAGGTGTGCGGGTTAAAGCCGAGTGCATTAATGCAATCAACCACAGCTGCTTCATTCAAATCTGTCCCTAATCGAGGTTTGTTATGATTTTAATTCATCTCAATAATGTGCCCCAAACACTTCAACAACCGCTCAGTTTACAAGCCTTGTTAGAAGCACAAAATATTTGCCAACACTCGGTTGCCTTAGTGCTTAATGAGGCCGTTGTGCCAAAACACCGATGGTCATCTATCCTATGCCACCATGAGGATAAGATTGATGTATTTGCCGTGGTCGCGGGAGGTTAAGATGTTAACGATTGCAGGTGTGGAATTTGAGTCACGATTATTTACGGGCACGGGAAAATTCAGCTCAAGTCAGCTGATGCTGGAGTCAATTAAGGCGTCTCAGTCGCAGTTGGTGACCGTTGCAATGAAAAGAATTGATTTAAAAACTGGGGCCGATGATTTGCTCTCGCCACTTAGGCAAGCGGGCGTGCGACTCTTGCCTAATACCGCGGGCGCGCGTAATGCTAAGGAAGCGATATTCGCCGCGGAATTAGCGCAGGAAATACTGGGAACACAATGGGTTAAACTTGAAATTCATCCCGATCCCAAATACCTGATGCCCGATGCGGTCGAGACATTAGCCGCAGCCAAAATCCTCTGTGAACGTGGCTTTATTGTGATGCCCTATGTGCATGCCGATCCCGTGCTGTGCCGACGTTTAGAGGATGTCGGCTGCGCCGCTGTGATGCCACTGGCAAGCCCAATTGGCACCAATCAGGGGTTGGTGACGGAGCCTTTCATCAAGATGATTATCGAGCAAGCAAGGGTGCCGGTGGTGATTGATGCGGGAATTGGCGCGCCATCCCATGCAGCGCACGCGATGGAGTTAGGTGCCGATGCCGTGCTGGTTAATACCGCCATTGCCAGCAGCGCATCTCCGATTGAAATGGCGTTGTGCTTTAAGGATGCGGTAGATTGCGGTCGACGCGCCTTTGAAGCGGGGCTTGGCCGGGTGCAAACTCAGGCGGTGCATACCAGCCCACTAACCGGATTCCTACAGCAATGAGTTTTGTCGACCATTTTGCCCGCATTGAACGGGATAAGTTATTGCTGGCGTTGTATTCATGCACTGCTGCTGATGTTGAACGTGCCCTAGTTCAACCAGAAGGCAACTTACAGAGTCTGCTCGCTTTGCTGTCTCCTGCGGCCGAGCCCTATATCGAAGAGATGGCACAGCGCTCGGCAGCGCTCACTCGGCAACGCTTTGGGGCCAATATCGGATTGTACTTACCACTGTACTTGTCCAATCTTTGCGCTAACGAATGCGATTACTGTGGTTTTAGCATGAGCAATAAGCTCAAGCGCAAAGTGCTCAATGAGCAGGAACTTGCTGCCGAAATGGCGATTATAAAATCCCGCGGCTTTGATTCTATCTTGCTAGTATCGGGAGAGCATGAAACTAAAGTTGGAATGGATTACTTTCAGCGGGTTTTACCGTTGGTAAAACAGCTGTTTAGTTATGTGGCTATGGAGGTGCAGCCGCTTGAGGAGATTGATTATCGCCAGCTCGTTGAGCGAGGACTCGATGCTGTGATGGTGTATCAAGAAACCTACCAAGCCGCGACTTATGCTAAACATCACACCCGAGGGAAAAAACAGGACTTCGCCTATCGGCTTGCCACGCCCGATCGTGTTGCCCGTGCGGGTATCGATAAGATAGGCCTAGGTGTGTTACTAGGATTAGATGACTGGCGGCTCGATGCCTTGTTGATGGGTCATCATTTGGACTATTTAGAACGACATTACTGGCGTACTCGTTTTAGTATTTCTCTACCACGTTTGCGGCCTTGTACTGGTGGCATAACACCAAAAGTGCATTTAACCGATCTGGGACTGGTGCAAATGATCTGTGCCTTTAGACTGTTTAATCAACAACTTGATATCAGTTTATCGACCCGCGAGGCACCATCGCTTCGGGACAATTTACTGCCTCTTGGGATAACGCAAATGAGTGCGGGCAGTTCAACTCAGCCCGGAGGTTACCAAGCACCTGATAGTCAGCTCGATCAGTTTGAGATCAGCGATGAGCGAACTGTTGAGCAGGTCATCAGTCAAATGCGGCTCAAGGGATTTAACCCCGTCTTTAAGGATTGGGAATCGGCTTGGATAGCCTGTTAAAAAGGAGCTGAAAATGAGCAAAAAAGCTGTCCATAAGAGGGATAAATCTGTACATCAAGGTAGGTTTGGTCAATAATTAACCTAGTGTTCACCAGATGCAGGAATCCCTTTATGCAAATCCAATCTGCTTATGCTTCCGGTCTGCAAGGCTTGCAAACGGCTCAATCAGGATTAACACAGGCTACGATTGATGTGGCTAAACCGAGTCCTTCGCAAAGCGCTGCACCCACAGAAACCGCCAAGGCGGTAGATGAAACCGATAAAACTTCAGCATTAGTTGCTGCCAACTCATCATTGCGACAAGGCGAAGCATCGACTGAGGTACTCGAGAGAGAATCTGAAACTATAGGTTCGATTATTAACATCAAGGTGTAACTATGTCGGTCATGGCGCTGTCATCCCAGGTTGGCGCGCCATCCAATTCGTTTTTGAGTGCTGATAAGCCGATTGAGCCGCTAAAAGGAGCAAGACCTCAAAGTGGACTGGTTTATCAAGGTGACAATAGTCAGACGGTTGCTAAACATAGCGCTTCAACGGCTAGCCTGCATGCACCAAAATCCGAAGTGAGTGGGGCACTTGAACCGTCTTTAAGTAGCTTTACTGCTGCGTCCAACCAAACTTTGCCTTTCACTGGGACTCAGCCTGAGTTATTGGCAGGCGCTAAATCGAGTTATGCGAGCCTTTCTTCTAGCGCGAATAATGTTGCGATACAGAAAGCTATTGTAGATTTAGGTGTAAACGCTTCTGCTCAGCTATATTCAAACCCCTCCGCTCCAAAACTGATAGATTCGACTTCACAGTCTTCAACTAATAAAAGTTTTAGTTTACTCACAGGACCTCGTTCCATAGGTGGCATGAGAGGTGGGCAAATTGCTGCCTCTCAGACAGCCGTGTCAGTGTTGAGTGCTCCGGATATGGGGCTTTCAACCTTGAATGGTGCCGTTAATCCTATGGTGTCTTTGGCGCCAAGCACAACCGCTTACTCAACTGAAAGCGATATCGGTAGTATTACTTCGTCAAATTCGGATTTCGCCAATATATTCCCGACTTCAGATCCCATCACAACGAGTATCGCACCATTGGGACAACAAAAGGCCACTAGTACTGCAATGAGTCCTTTTGCTACTGAGTTTGCAGGGGCTGATGTTGTGGGTACTTCTTCGGGGACCCGCGATTCGGTGGTGACCAACGTTGGTGATAGAACCTCGCCTCAGGCAAACAGTTTGAGTGAGCAGTTTAGTCATATCTTTGGCCAACATGCAGCGACCAAGGAACCAGTTGGGAGTGAATCGGTAGCAGGCGAACTTTCTCACATTCAGCAAAATCAAGCTGAACAAGTTCGTGATGAGCAAGCTAAGCAAGCAAGGGAAAAGGCTATACAAGAGCAGGAGCAAAAACAACAAGCATTAGCCGAAGCCTTTGCTAAAGCCGATAATAGCCAACAAGCTCAGCAGACACAGGGCGAACAAACTCGCCAGCAAGACTTAGCGAAAGAGCAAGTCAAACAGACACAAGAAAAGGCGATAGAGCAACAAAAAGCCCAAATTGACGAATTAAAAGCAAGGGACACAGAAGTCAAAGCTCACGAGCACGCTCATGCCAGCGTGGGTGGTCAATATGCCCAAAGCCCCAGTTTCAAGTATGAAAAAGGTACTGATGGCAAACGCTATGCCACCGACGGTGAAGTACAAATCGATGTGTCGATAGTACCAGGCGATCCTCTGGCGACCATCAATAAGATGAAGCAAGTCTATGCGGCCGCTATGGCGCCAGTTGACCCATCTTCTGCCGATATTCGCGTGGCGGCGCAAGCACTGCAGAAAATGAATGAGGCCAAGGCTAAACTTGCTGAGGAACGTCAACAGCAGATTGTTGACCAGTCCACAACGGAAACCTTAATAGGCGCCGAGGCGCAACTTGAAAACTTGCCACCGCTCAAAGAACGTCAAATTCAAGTCACGGGTAAGGTTGATGCCGATGGTAATATCACGGTCCCCCAAGACGAGCCATCGGCTCCTGTTACCGAAGTGATTGATAAGATTAAGCAAGCCATTGCGGCGCAGGTTGCATCGAGTGATACCTCTGATGCCGTAAATGTCATAGAGGTTGAAAATAGCGATACAATTGAACCTCCAACAGCAACCTTGGCCGTTGGTTCTGTGCAATCTAGCCAAGCTGAAAATCCGCAGATTTCCTCACAGCGACTCGAATCATCCGCTCGCTTATTCAACAAGAGTGCATTGAATCTTAACCAAAGGGGCAGCAATGCGGTTCGTTTCTATGATGCGGTAGCCGTAGCAGCGCTAGCCAGTAATCAAAACTCAACACTAGTGCACAATGAGTCGAGTGTTGATGCACATCGTGGGGAGATAGCTGAACCAATAGACGATTCTGCATTGGTGTCTAGCTCGACTGTTTATGGGGAGAATAGTCTTATTTCCAATGGATTAACACTTGAGTCATCAAACCGCCAAGACACTCGCGGCCTGTTCAACCCTCAAACTTTAGCACTGCATCGTCCGCGTTTCTTAGATGTGAATGTCTAGCCTCTAATTCTCGATATTCTCGCAAATATTAACCGAGTAGCGTTTGCCCATTAAGGCCTATCGCTTAAGCGTGCTCTGTTTGCAAGTTCAGTAGCCATAAATCAAATAACAGTGATTCTCGATTTGCCAAGCACTCATTTTGCCGTGCTAGAGGAAACAACCTTAGCGTTATCAATCGGTAGTGCTCACACCATGGTGCTTTAGGATATAAGAGGCCAGCAGTTTCGAGGCGGGGCCTTGGTGATCGCGGTTGGGTATCACAAGGCTAAGCATTATCCGTCGTTTCTGGCTGCCTTGCAGGTGTAAACGCACCAGTTTACCCGCGGCTAATTCTTCTTGGATAAGGAAGGATGGGATCCAACAAAAACCAATTCCCTGGTTTAAAATAACTTTCGCCTCATGGAAGTTAGATACTGTCCAGCGCTGCTCGGCTTTGAGCCAGCCGATATCAATGTTAGATTGCACGCCCGTGTCTTTGATCACTAATTGCAGATGCTGTGCCAACAGTTTGTCGTCATCTAAAGTGCCAATGTCGGCTAAGGGATGGCTCGGGTGGCAAACCAGATGCAGCTCTTGTTCACATAGAGGCTCGGATAAATAGCCTTTGGGTGGGATGCCTGCACAAATGGCTATATCGACTTTATTCTGCAGGATCAGCTCCTGCGTCCCAGTGATCACTGAATCAAGCATAATAATGCGAGTACCACGGCTATGGGGCAGAAAGTCACTTAGCGCACATACAAGGCTTTCCATCGGATAGACAATTTCACGGGCAATGGTCAGCGTTGGCTCCCAACCTTGCTCTAGGTTGCTAGCAAGTTGTTCTAATTCATTCACAGATTGAGTGACATGGCGTGAACGTCGCAGTAACACTTCGCCCTGTGGCGTCAGATAGGCTTTACGCCCACGGACTTCGAGTAACTCAATTCCCAATTGATGTTGCAACTTGGCGACAGCATGGTTGAGAGACGATTGGCTCTTGTTGAGTTTTTCTGCCGCCTGCGCATAGCCGCCATAATCGACGACGGCCTGTAAAATACGCCATTGCTCAAGGGTGGATTTAGCGCGAGTCATGGAGATCCTAATGTCTAACGACAGTTTTCTAAAAAAACGATAGGTTTAGCCCTATAGTGGCGAGTCATGATCGTTTATTCAATAGTATCGGTGATTTAATAGGGAGACGATAATCGCGGCGATGTGCAGCGGTATGATTATTACTGACGGTAAGATTACGCGTGGATATTGTTTGCTGGTGTGTGCAAATCACCGTTCCCATTGTGTTAAGCCGCTAAAAAGCACAATTGCTTGCGTTAGCGTGCGATCCTAAGACAACGATAATCCTCTGGATAAGCGATGCCGCATCAACGGGATCGCCAATAGTAGCGTGTAGTTGCTCACTTAAGGTGAGTGCAGCCTCATTGACTACCAACAGATTAAAAAGCCCAAGTTTATCTTGGCAGTCTTGTGTGGATAAATAGACAAATTTAGCTAATTGCGTTTGCCACAGGGATTGATAATAGCGTGGGCCTTCATTAGCGATTGCATTGAAACTATATGCATAGTCAATTGGTTGTTCCCAATTTGCGCCAAAACTCTTACTGAACTCTGCTTGTAGATCGGGATAGCTTTGCTGTTTTAAAGACTGATAAAAATTAAGCGCCACTTTAGCGCGAAACACATTAAGTTGTTTGGTATAGGCCTTGGCGAGTATCTCCCTTGGCGCTATATGTTGAATATCATATTTTGGAAAGAGTGTTTCGTGTAATACATTGGCTAGCCAAAGGCTTGGTAACTGATTTGAATCGAGACTCGGGCCTAAGGTATTGTTTAGATAAAAATGGCTTCCCCGTGCAAGTGCTACAACAGCTTGGGCTAACGCATTGCAAAAACGTTCAATATCTTTGTCACTGTTGAGTGTGGGATTAAGCTCGAGTGCCTGTTGACCAAACTGTTGGCCAATTACACTTTGTCTGAGGGTATGTTGACTGGCACTGGCATGCCGACTATTTACGTCAAGATACACTTCACCAAGCAAACGATGTTGGTGGTAAACCCGGATGATTTGTTGCTGCCGTTGAGCCGCGGTTGATGCAATATGCCCATCTATCACTTCAAAACTCAATCCATACTCACCGAGAATAGCAAAAGCATTATCGAGCACTTCGCCAGTGTGTAAGGAAATCTGTTTGGCACTACTTAGCTGCGATAATTTACGGCCGACATCCCAAGGTGCGACTCCAATTGATTCAGTTTGGCTGTCGAGAAACTGTTTTACTAATGCAGGAGAATTGAGTTGCTGTTCAGCCAAGCTGTAACTGGCAAAATCGATAAAGTTTGCGTCATTTGCCATTTGTTGACGCAATTCTGCAATACGATGCAATGCGAGTTGGTTATGCTCGCGGGCACGACCTTGATAGGCCTGCCACAGAATTTGCCGACAGTGGCGATCGGGTTGTTTTAAGAGATAACCGACAATCGTGCCGGAAAACGTTGTATTTGATGTTTCTGTGGCGTTGTCGGCTGCATCAACGGCGACATTTTCTGTGTTGGCAGTAGTAACCTCAGTTGGCAGTTGGCATTGGGTTGCTTGAACCGCTAAATGAAATTGTTGACTGCCTAATCCTTGTCGAATAGTGGCTTGTGCTGTGTGCAGTTTGGCCTTATCAAGGGGGGATTGATGCTGACGTAGTAATGCGACTAATTGTTCACCGAATAAGAGTTGATCTTGGGTGAGATGCTCATCATTGCTATGTTTATCAGCCGCATCAGTGAGCTCATCAACAAGTTGGTTGAATGCAGCTTGGCTCAGCAGGTCGTTTAGGATATCGGCAAGGCGCAACTGACATTGCAGTAGTCCTTGGCGTTCTTCGCCCGAGAGAGATAAACCTCGGTAGTAGTTGAGTCTATCATTAATGTTATTAAGCCCTATGGTGTGTTGCTCTAATACCAAGGCTTTATCTGAGAGCATTAAAGTGGGCAAATTATGTGTATTGGCATAGCGGCTAAAGGCGCTAGTCAAGTCAATATTAGGATGACGTAAACACTGTTCCACTAGCAGAGGTACAGGGCTTGGTGCAGCAGAGGCTGCACCAATAGAGGATAATAAACACCAGCCAAACAGGCTAGCCGTAAACAATGTTTTTGGCATAGGCAACGGGGCAGTGACCCTCATGGTATGGGATGACATGGCTTTAACATGCCTAAGTGTATCATGCCTTAATTCAAATCTTGATTCGGCTGATTTTTCACTGCAATAATCGTTGCGCGTTTTGGCGCAGGGTAACCCTCGATAGTCTTAGTGATATCGTTAGGGTCAAGATATTCAACCAGTGATTCATTTGGCATCCAATCGGTTCGGCGCTGTTCGGCAAGGGCGGTGACATCGGTATCGACACAACGTATGTCGGTGAAATCACATTTTTTAAGCCAGAGCATCAGTGCCGCAACGGATGGAATAAACCAAACGTTATTCATTTTGCCATACCTATCTTGCGGGACGAGTACGGCGTTTTCATCACCATCAATCACTAACGTCTCTAATACTAATTCTCCCCCCATACGTAACTGATCGCGTAATTGCAACAAGTGATCAATGGGTGAGCGTCTGTGATACAAGACGCCCATGGAGAATACTGTATCGAAGGCATCCAATGGCGGAAGTTCTTCAATACCAAGTGGCAACAGGTGCACAGGGTGATTCTCACCACTCAAGCGTTTAACCGCTTCAAATTGGCATAAAAACAGCGGGGAAGGGTCGATGCCTACCACGCGCTTAGCGCCTGCCCCTAACATACGCCACATGTGATAGCCGCTACCGCAACCTACATCGAGTACTGTACGGTTTTGCAGGGGCGAAATATGCGGTTTAACCCGATCCCATTTCCAATCGCTGCGCCATTCGGTGTCGATATGAATGCCGTGAATATGGAATGGACCTTTACGCCAAGGCATAAAGAGCCGCAGTAAATTCTCGAGTTTTTCCTTTTCGCCTGGCGTGAGCTGCTCACCCGTGCCTATCGTGACACTATCAACAAAATCGACTTTATCTGGGCTTGGATAGTGCAGTTTATTAAGCACTTTTTCCCATTTCGGGAGGTTGCCGTGTTTGTGTTCTCTTTGCCATTTACCGAGGATTGCTGGCAAGGTTTCAAGCCAATGTTGTAAATTTGAGTCGGCGATTTGTTGATAAAAGGAGCTAAAATTAATCACTTGATGGCCACCATAGAAGCAAAGTTAAAACATTGGAACCATGTACTAAAGTGACTAAACCCTTGGCGAGTTAAGCGCTGTTGATGCGTACTTAAGGTATCTGGTTTCATGACATTTTCCAGCGCACTACGTTTTTGACTGATTTCGAGCTCGCTATAGCCATTGGCTCGTTTAAAGTCGAGATGCAGTTCTTCAAGTACACTTTGAATTGGCGCATCATCAAAGCGGATTTTTTCCGAGAGTACTAAGATCCCTCCTGGATTTAAGCCTTGATAAATCTTGGCAATAAGTGACTCTCTGTCCTCGGGAGGTAAAAATTGTAGCGTAAAGTTGAGCACCACTAAGGAGGCGTTTTCGATGTGAATATCGCGAATATCACCGCAGATCAGCTCAACCTCAGTATCACTGACATAGGCATTGAGGTTTTCTTGGCAGCGCGTCACCATAGACTCACTATTGTCTACGGCAACAATTCGGCAGTCACGGCCTTGGATCTGGCGGCGAATGCTCAATGTTGCAGCACCTAAAGAGCATCCTAAGTCGTAAATCTGGGTATTAGGTTTAACAAAACGATCCGCAAAATCGCCGATAGTATTGATAATTTGGGTGTAACCAGGCACGGAGCGGCGGATCATGTCACTAAAGACACCCGCAACACGGCTATCAAACTGGAAATCGCTAATGTGCTCGCTCGCTTGAGCGTAGATAGTATCTTGGGAAGCGTTCATTTGGGAATGTCTCGAAAGTTCAACCCCGCATTTTAACGAATCCCGTTGACTAGCAGCAAGTCTCGGGCTAGTAATTTGCCAGAAATTTCTGTCTAATATGCGATAAATAACAAAGTATTTACATTGTACATCAGGTACTAGGGACCCCAGTTGAAGTTAGTGTTCCAGCTTATTGTGATCCTGTGTTGTGTTTTTTCGAACAACACAGTTAATGCCAGTCAAGGACCGACTGATTCGCTTATCGTGGTGATGGGGGAAGACAGCTTTCCCTATCAATTTGTGGATAACGAGGGCGAAGCCACGGGGTTATTAGTCGATCTTTGGAAGGAGTGGGGTAAACGTACCGATACCTCACTCGTTTTTGTTGCGCGACACTGGAATGAATCTCTCGCACAGTTACAACAGGGAAACGCCCAAGTGCATATTGGCATGGGTAAAACCCCGGAGCGTGAACAACTATTTGATTTTGCCGATCCGATTGCTGATGTTCGCACCTATTTGTATTTACATAAATCCTTGCAGGGCAAAAAAAACATTAAAGAATTGGTGCCTTACCAGATTGGAATTGTGTCCGGTTCTTCCCATGAAGCGGAATTACGCCGTATCGAACCTGCGTTAGTATTTAAATATTATGAAAGCCGTGAAAAGCTACTTGCAGGTGTGGCGGCGGGTGACACAGTGGTGTTTGCTGGGCTCGACGGTTATCTTCGCGACCCTTCCTCTAACCAAACGATCGCAGCAAATTTTCCTCTCAATATTCGTATCCCCATTAAAGCGATGCAATTTGTGCCTGCGGTGATGAAGCACAATACCGCCTTACTGAATAAAATTAAGGCGGGCTTTAATGCTCTTGACCCTAAATTTATCCAACAAACTGAGCGTCGCTGGTTGGGTTACCACGGCCAAAAAGCGGGACTGATAGTCGCGATGCAACTGGGAATTGAACCTTTTGTTGATTTAGGTGTTGATGGTTTACCCCATGGTTTTTATGTAGATCTTTGGCGACTATGGTCGGCTAAAACGGGGATTGATGTCGATTTTATCTCAGGCGATATGAACGGCAGTGTTAACGATGTACGTCAAGGGTTAGCCGATGCTCATATTGGTTATCCCGAGAGTGATGACATGAAAACGGGGTTAACTCGCGCGTGGCACTTGTATACGGTAAAGAGTCGACTGTTTTTGTATCAACAGCAATTAACTGATTTACATCGCTTAAAAGGTAAACGTATTGGTGTTGTGCCAACGGCGCCATATTTAGTCCAGTTACGCAAAGCACTGCCGGATGTGTCATTGCGTTACTATGACAGTATGGATGCGATGGTCGCTGGTGCAAGAGCGGGGGAGATTGTTGGGTTTGTTGCTGCGGGAGCATGGACTACCCATTATCTTCTGCAAAACAAAGCATGGGCCGATTTTAATCAATACCCTGAGCTGGAATTTCCTACCGATATCTATGTATTAACTCGAAGCGATGATCCTGGACTGACTCAACGGATCAGCAATGGATTTCACAGCATTAGCATGCAGGAATTTGCTGATGTTGAACAAAAATGGATGCTTAACCCTAAAGACCGTATTTTTAATCAGGCAGGCTTACGCAGTATCCAACTCTCAAGCAGCGAACAAAACTATCTTTCACAATTGGGTGAACTCAAACTGGGTTATCTTAAGCAGTGGCCGCCCATGGAATTTAGCGATGAACAAGGGCAATTCGCGGGCATTAATAGTGATATCGTAAATATGTTCGCTCAGCAATTGCATCTTAAGATCCAACCCGTTGCGTTTGATGATTGGCAGTCGCTTATTCGCGCATTGCGAACAGGAGAGATTGCACTGGCGGGCAGTATTGCTAAAACCGCTGAGCGGCAACAGCATGTGGTTTTTAGTGATGCCTATTGGCCATCGCCATGGGGGCTAGTATCGCAGCTTGAACAAGTCTCTGTCTTTAATTTGGCACAATTGGCAGGTCAGAGAGTGGCCGTGGTTGAAGGCTATCATCTTGTCGCTCAACTAATGATGCTACAACCTTCGCTGAAGCTCGTATTGGTACCCGATACGCACTCAGGGCTTTTAGCGGTAAATGAAGGTAATGCCGATGTGTTTATTGATAAGGTGGTGACGCTAGCCTCTGAGTTAAAAACAGGCCAGTATCCTTTACTTAAAATGTCACTCTTAAGCGATTTAGCCGACCAGCATAGTCATTTTGGTATAAATCCGCAATTTACCCCATTGGCACCATTAATCAACCGAGTATTAGCGCAGATCGATCAGCAAAAGCAGCAACAAATCTATTCCCATTGGGTGAATTTCGCGATTGCCACTGACGATGGGCAATACTTGCGTTGGATCCGCTATTTATTGCTTGGAGCGTTGAGTTTATCGGTGGTGATGATCGCGGTATTAGTGGTTAATCGTCGTCTAAATCGTGAGATAACTCGCCGTATTGCGGCGGAAAAACGTTTGCAATACGTTGCGAACCATGATGCATTAACCCAGTTACCTAATCGAGGCTTACTCGATGATCGATTATCGCAGGCACTATTAGCCCATCGTCGCGATCAGAGCCATTTTGCGCTGCTGTTTATTGATTTAGATGGATTCAAACAAATCAATGATCAGCATGGACATCCAATAGGTGATGCCTTGCTTCTACGGGTGGCGGGATTACTGACGCAAGCCGTTCGCCATTCTGATACTGTGGCTCGATTTGGCGGCGATGAGTTTGTTATCCTGCTAAATCGTGTGCAAGATCTCGATGCCGCGACCCAAGTTGCTGATAATATTCTGCACTCGCTTTCATCACCCTTCACTTTTGAAGGCGTAAAGGTAGAAATTGCTGTGAGTATCGGTGTGGTGATTTATCCCCGCGATGGTGATACGGCGATTGAATTATTAAAAAAAGCGGATCAATTAATGTATCAAGCCAAAACGGCGGGTGGGCGTTGCTACCGCGTGGCTTGATGTTTTTTTGTACGTTTATGCATAGATAGTGCGTTCGCCTCTAGTCAAGGGCGTAAAACTGTTTGATACTTCACCGCCTAAAAGTGAAGTACTTTGGTAATCGGCATTATTTGACTATAATGCCGCTTTTATCTCGTTTTGATTATTTCCAAAGCACCGGTTTCCGGATAAAGGATAGAGTTAGATGCGCAGTCATTATTGTGGAGACGTCAATAAGTCTCACGTTGGACAAGAAGTTACCTTGGTAGGTTGGGTTAATCGTAGCCGTGATTTGGGTGGCGTAGTCTTTTTAGATTTAAGAGACAGAGAAGGTCTGGTCCAAGTGGTTTACGATCCAGATTTACCTGAAGTGTTCAATGTGGCTAGCACACTGCGCGCTGAGTTTTGTGTGCAGGTAAAAGGCGTGGTTCGTGCACGTCCTGATAGCCAAGTTAACGCACAAATGAAAACTGGCGAAATTGAAGTGTTGGGTAAAGCACTAACTATTATCAACAGTTCTGAGCCACTGCCGCTGAGCTTAGATAACTATCAAAACAACAGTGAAGAACAGCGTTTAAAATATCGTTATTTAGATTTACGTCGCCCAGAAATGGCACAGCGGTTAATGTTCCGCGCGAAAGTGACCAGTGCTGTGCGTCGTTTCCTCGACTCAAATGGTTTCTTAGATATTGAAACGCCGATCCTGACCAAGGCAACCCCAGAAGGTGCCCGTGACTATTTAGTGCCGAGCCGTACATATAAAGGTCAATTTTTCGCACTGCCACAATCACCACAGCTATTTAAACAGCTGCTGATGATGTCAGGTTTTGACCGTTACTATCAAATCGTAAAATGCTTCCGTGACGAAGATTTACGTGCTGATCGTCAGCCAGAATTTACTCAAATCGATATCGAAACGTCTTTCATGAGCTCAGAGCAAGTGATGGCGAAAACCGAAGAGATGATGCGTGGTCTGTTCCTTGAGATGCTGAACGTTGATCTAGGCGAATTCCCGCGCATGACCTACAACGAAGCGATGCGTCGTTTCGGTTCAGATAAGCCAGATTTACGTAACCCATTAGAGCTGGTGGACGTGGCTGACTTGCTCAAAGAAGTAGAGTTTGCAGTATTCTCAGGTCCAGCCAATGATGAAGAAGGCCGTGTTGCGGCGCTGCGTATTCCAGGTGGCGCGAGCTTATCCCGTAAGCAAATCGATGATTACACTAAGTTCGTGGGTATCTACGGTGCTAAAGGTTTAGCGTGGATGAAGCTAAACGACCTGAATCAAGGGTTAGAAGGCATTCAATCGCCTGTGCTTAAGTTCTTGAATGAGAGCATTGTTAACGAAATCATAAGCCGCACTGGCGCACAAACTGGCGATATTATCCTGTTTGGTGCAGACCAAGCGACCGTGGTTGCTGAATCTATGGGTGCACTGCGTCTTAAAGCCGGTGAAGACTTTAATCTGCTTGAAGGTCAATGGCGTCCATTGTGGGTGGTTGACTTCCCGATGTTTGAGAAGATCAACGGCAGCTTCCACGCGGTTCACCATCCATTTACCGCTCCGCGCGGCGTGACACCTCAAGAGCTAGAAGCCAATCCTGCTAACCGTGTGTCAGATGCCTACGACATGGTATTAAACGGCTGTGAATTAGGTGGTGGTTCGGTACGTATCCACAACCAAGAGATGCAGTCTGCGGTATTCCGCATTCTTGGCATTACCGACGAAGAAGCGAAAGAGAAATTCGGCTTCTTACTCGAAGCGTTACGTTACGGTACGCCACCACATGCAGGTTTAGCCTTTGGTTTAGACCGCATCATCATGCTGATGACGGGCGCAAGCTCAATCCGTGATGTGATGGCATTCCCGAAAACCACCACAGCGGCGTGCCCGTTAACCAATGCGCCAGGTTTTGCTAATCCACAACAATTAGCTGAACTAGGTATTTCCGTGGTGAAAGCCGCGAAGACTGAAGACTAATCTTTAGCGATTATCGAGTACCGAGGCGCAAGCCTCGGTCTATTTTTACCCCGTCATTTCATTTCTTATCAATATCTGCGTTATCGACGTCACTTAATTTGCCGTCATTCACTGTGTAAAGGAACATTGAGTAAAGGCGCCTTATTCGAGGCACCGTCAAGGTTACCTTAGGCTATTGATAAGATGTGCAATGGCTACGTGTAGAGGAGAACTCCCATGGCAGGTCATAGTAAGTGGGCCAATATTAAACACCGCAAAGCAGCGCAAGATGCCAAGCGCGGTAAACTCTTTACCAAATTTATCCGTGAGTTAACGGTTTCAGCCCGCGAAGGCGGCTCAGATCCCGATTCAAATCCGCGTCTGCGAATCGCCATCGATAAGGCGCTCGGCGGCAATATGACCCGCGATACCATTGAGCGCGCGATTAAGCGCGGTGCTGGCGAGCTTGAAGGTCAGCAGCTCGAAACCATTATTTACGAAGGTTACGGCCCAGGCGGCACCGCGGTGATGGTGGAAACTATGACAGATAACCGTAACCGTACCGTCAGCGGCGTACGTAATGCCTTTAGCAAATCGGGCGGTAACTTAGGTACCGATGGTTCGGTTGCCTATTTGTTCACTAAACGCGGAGTATTGTCCTATGCGCCTGGCGCAGATGAAGATGCCTTGATGGATGCGGCGCTCGAAGCGGGCGCTGAAGATGTAGTGAGTTACGATGATGGCGCGATTGATGTATTTACTGAACCGACCGAGTTTTATGGGGTGAAAGATGCCCTCGATGCCGCAGGGTTTGTCAGTGATAACGCCGAAATCGCGATGATAGCCTCGACCAAAGCCGAGTTAGATGCCGAGACTGCCGAGAAGTTTATGCGCCTTATCGATACCCTCGAAGAGCACGATGATGTGCAAGAGGTGTATCATAATGCGGAAATTTCCGATGAGATTATGGAAAGTTTGGGTTAAGCCAACTTGGGGAGGTACGAGTGTTTGCAAGCTAGATGCTGAGTAAAAGACAACGTGTCTCCTTTGGTTGAATGAACGCGAGCAGGTTTTAGTGGTTCTTGAATGGTTCTTTAATCAGTCATGATTTGGTTGAGGCGCTGTTAAGACGCAAATCGACCGATTTACGTAAGGCGCACGCATAAGGAAACAATGGCAATTATTTTAGGTGTAGACCCGGGATCGCGGATCACAGGTTACGGCGTTATCCAATGCCAAGGGCGGCAGCAACTTTATTTAGGCAGTGGCTGCATTCGTACCTCGGGTGATGATCTGCCGTTAAGATTAAAGCAGATCTTTGATAGTATAAGTGAAATTATTCGCCAATATCAACCCGATGAGTTTGCCATTGAACGGGTATTTTTGGCTAAAAATGCCGACTCAGCCTTAAAATTGGGCCAAGCCCGTGGCGCAGCAATTGTCGCAGCAACCGTGGCGAATTTACCTGTTGCAGAATACAGCGCAACCCAGATAAAAAGTGCTGTAGTCGGGACTGGGCGTGCGAAAAAAGAGCAAGTACAACATATGATCCAGCAATTGCTTAAGCTCCCAGCCGCACCACAGGCAGACGCCGCGGATGCGCTTGGCGTTGCAGTATGTCATTATCACACCAATCAAAGCTTGGTTGCCTTAAGCGGCCGAGCGACAACAAGAACATATGGACGGTACAGATGATAGGTCGTTTACGTGGAGTGTTAATTGAAAAGCAAGCGCCAGAGGTGTTGATTGATGTCAATGGCGTGGGTTACGAGTTACAGATGCCCCTCACCAGCTTCTATGAACTCCCCGAGGTCAATCAACCGACCACAGTGTATACCCATTTTGTGGTGCGTGAAGATGCCCAGCTGCTTTACGGCTTTATCACTAAACAAGAGCGCTCACTGTTTCGTTTGCTTATCAAAGCCAACGGCGTGGGCCCTAAACTGGCGTTAACCATTCTTTCTGGCATGACCGCCAGCGAGTTTGTGGGCTGTGTCGAGCGCGATGATATAGTGACGCTGGTGAAATTACCCGGTGTTGGTAAAAAGACTGCCGAACGTTTATTGGTTGAGATGCGCGATAAATTGAAGAGTTTGATGGAGGCATCCGTAGGCTCTGAGCGTGAGTTCGTACTGCAATCTAACTATTCACCGGCTCCGACGGTCAACAGTGCCGAAGAGGATGCAATTTCAGCCTTGATCTCCCTCGGCTATAAACCGCCACAGGCGAGCAAAGCGGTTTCAGCAGCCTTTAAAGAAGGCATGGACAGTGAGACCTTAATTAAGGCCGCGTTAAAATCGATGCTCTAACGCATGGTTTTGATTGAGGCAGTTTATTGCGGTGCGCGATTTTTGCAGCCAAGCAGGCTGCAACTGCAGCAAAATAGCAAGTGCCGCATGCCAAGAATGCAATGCGGTAACAGGAATAGGTAAATGATTGAAGCAGATAGACTGATACAGCCACAGCTGCAAGGTCAAGATGATGTTATCGATAGGGCAATGCGCCCTAAATTGCTCGATGAATACACTGGGCAGGATGATACGCGTGCCCAATTAAAAGTGTTTATTCAAGCGGCCAAGAATCGCGAAGAAGCTTTAGATCATATGTTGATCTACGGCCCGCCAGGTTTAGGTAAAACCACCTTGGCGATGATTGTCGCCAATGAAATGGGCGTCAATATAAAATCGACCTCGGGTCCCGTGTTGGAAAAAGCCGGGGATTTAGCGGCGCTGCTGACTAACCTCGAAGCAGGTGATGTACTCTTCATCGATGAAATCCATCGATTAAGTCCTGTGGTTGAGGAGATCCTGTATCCGGCGATGGAAGACTATCAACTGGATATCATGATTGGTGAAGGACCTGCGGCGCGTTCCATTAAGCTCGATTTACCACCTTTTACTTTAGTCGGCGCGACCACGCGGGCGGGGGCCTTAACCTCTCCGCTAAGGGCGCGTTTTGGCATTCCATTGCGACTTGAGTTTTATAATGTCAAAGATTTAAGCACCATTGTGACCCGTTCTGCCCAAGTGATGGGATTAGCCATTGATAGTGAGGGCGCAACTGAAATTGCCAAACGTTCGCGCGGTACACCAAGGATTGCCAATCGATTACTCCGGCGGGTGCGTGATTATGCCGAAGTGCAACACGATGGTGCTGTGACTCAACATGTTGCTGAGCTGGCGCTCAATTTACTCGATGTCGATGGCGAAGGCTTCGATTATATGGACCGCAAATTGTTGCTCGCGATTATCGATAAGTTTATGGGCGGCCCAGTGGGCCTTGATAACCTTGCGGCAGCAATTGGTGAGGAGCGCGAAACCATTGAAGATGTGCTCGAACCTTTCCTTATTCAACAAGGTTTTATCCAACGCACTCCCCGTGGCAGGATCGCAACGGCCAGAGCGTATTTACACTTTGGAATGATAAAACCAGAGTGATCGCTAAATAGTGTTATCTATTGCTTAATATAAAAGCGACTTAGGTCGCTTTTATATTTTTTGAATAGAAATAGATGAAACCTGGATTTAATTTAATCCTTATTGTTTTTATTAGCTTTTTACGTAATCTCTGCAAGTAATTTAAGTGATGCGTTATTGAGTGTTGTTTGATTGTATATCATCTATCTTCTTCGTATTTTCGTTATCTTAATGCATTTTTGTCCCTAACGATTGACCCAATAGCAAATTAGTTCTCAATTTTTAAATTGACAACCAATTGTTGCGTTTATGTTTAAATTTTCGTGGGTTTGCATAAAAACCACACCTTATTCATTTTGTATCCATTAACTCACCAAAACTACTTATGTTTTCTCAATTCTTAGTATTGCAAAGATTGCTAATATGCATATTTTCTCATAATTAATCGATACATTATTCTGTGCGCAAGACGGTTTACCTTTGGTAAAGTGTGATACACATCACACTTTTGAAGTGTTTAAATGTTTTTAAAATGTTGCGTTGGTAACAGTTTTTGTGCCTGTTTGATATCGGTTATGCTGGTGTTTTATGCTGAATAAATCTCAAAGAAAGTGCGCTCGATCTTTTTGAAACAAATAAAAAACAAAGAGTCTAATTAAATTAAACATTTTTACTTTTAAAGTTAAAAAAATGAACGTTGACTGAATGAAAGTGAATCCTCAGTATCAAGCGCAACAGTCGTACAGCAATAGTTGTACATACTGTAAGCATAAAAATAATAGTAAGATCTAGGGAGCATTCATTCATGATTAAAAGAACCAAAGTTGCGTCGGCTATCAATTTAGCTGTCGTTAGCTCAATTGCTGCTGGTACCTTCGTGGTATCAAGCGCATTTGCAGCTGAAGAGACTGCAAAAGTCGAGCGTATTGAAGTCACGGGTTCACGTATTCAACGTCAAGATATGGAAACAGCTTCTCCTGTTACCGTTATTGATGCTGCTGCAATCAAAGCCGAAGGCTTTACCTCTGTAGACCAAATGCTACAAGTACAAACCTCAATGGCAGGTGCTGCGGTAGGTTCAACCACTAACAACGGTGCTGATGGTGTTGCCCAAGTTGACTTACGTGGTATGGGCTCGCAACGTACTCTCGTACTATTAAATGGCCGTCGCATGGTGAACTCAGGTTCAGGCGCTAACAGTTCTGTGGATTTAAACTCTATCCCTGTTGCGATGATCGCTCGCGTTGAAATCCTAAAAGACGGTGCTTCAGCGGTATACGGTTCTGATGCGATTGCTGGTGTAGTGAACATCATCACCAAAAAAGATTTTGAAGGTTTCCAATTAGACTTCAACGGTAGCGGCACCGACAAGGGTGACGGCGAAAACGGTGATGTGAGCGCACTGTATGGCTTCAACACCGATGGTGGTAACTATACATTTGGTGCAGCATATGCAGACCGTCGTGGTGTAATCCAAGGTGACCGCGATTGGACTGAGCCAGGTGCAAGTTCTTATATCCCAACAGGCACCTTAGGCGGTAAAGTTCAAGATGCAAACGGCAACTGGGTTGACCGTACTTATGGTTATGATTTTACACAAGATAGTTACTATCAAACTCCAAATGAGCGTCGTAGTTTATTTGCAAACATGACCCAAGAGTTAGGTAATGATGTGGTATTAACTGCTGACGCTATCTACACTAACCGTCGATCTAATCAGCAAATGGCCGCACAACCTGCTGAAGTTTTCTTAGATGTTTGTAAAACGGCAGGTCAAAAGGATTGTTTAACCCTTGATCAAGCAATGATCGCCGGTGGTATCACTGCAAATAAAGATGATCAAGTTAGTTACCGTCGCCGTACTAATGACGTTGGTCCACGTATTTATACTCAAGATACTGATACTTGGCGTTTATCTGGTGGTTTAGCGGGTACTCTAGATGTACATACTGGTATGAACTGGGATGTGACTTACACCTATGGTAAGAACCAAGCTAAAACCGCAGTAGAAAACTCAATCAACGGTTCTGATATGAAAGCTTCAGTGCTTGCAAATCAAGCTGCATGGTTCAGTGGTGCTCCATTAACTCAGCAAATGATTGACGCGATTAGCTACACTGAAGAAGCTAAAGGGGGTAACGAGCAACAAACGCTATCTGCTGGCTTAAACGGTGAGTTATTCGACTTGAGTGCAGGTGCTGTAGGTTTCGCTATCGGTGCTGAGTACCGTCGTGAAAGTGGTTTCTACACGCCAGACGAAGTGGTTATCGCTGGTGAAAGTACTTCAGCTCAGCAAGACCCAACTAACGGTAACTACAACGTAGTATCTTTCTTCCAAGAAGTGAGCGTACCATTTACGGAAAAACTGACAGGTGAATTCGCGCTGCGTTTAGACGATTACTCAACCTTCGGTAAAGCGACTACTTGGAAAGTTGGTTTAACTTACACTGCGACTGATGAACTGATGGTTCGTACTGTGGCTGCTACGGGCTTCCGTGCACCAAGCGTTGCAGAATTGTATGGTGGTAACTCTGGTTCATTTGATTACTTAACGGATCCATGGGGTAATATTAAGGATGCACAGATCCTTGTAAACCGTACTTCAGATCCAAACCTGAAGCCAGAAGAGTCAGAGTCATATACTGCTGGTTTAGTGTACTCTCCTAGCTATATCGACGGTATGTCTGTGACATTAGACTACTGGCGTTTCAAGGTAAGTGATGCAATTGCTCGCGCT
This sequence comes from Shewanella sp. LZH-2, assembly GCF_016859145.1. Lineage (NCBI taxonomy): Bacteria > Pseudomonadati > Pseudomonadota > Gammaproteobacteria > Alteromonadales > Shewanellaceae > Shewanella > Shewanella sp. LZH-2. The sequence continues at coordinate 2,353,782 of NZ_CP069350.1, read as the reverse complement.
AATACTCAAGACGGTTTAGATGCGTGTTTCGCGGGAGATACAGCAGCTTGTGACAAGTTTAATATTGGTGCCGGTGGCGATTTAACCAATCTGTCAAATGCGCTGACAAACGTAGGCTCTCAAGATACTAGCGGTATTGACTTTAACTTAGCCTATAGCTTTGAGTTAATTGGTTTAGATTGGAAAGTAAGCAACGATACAACCTACTTAGTGCAATTCGAGCAGGACGGTGTTGATTACACTGGCACTATTGACGGTAACTTCGGTGCATACTCTCGCGTACGTAACAACTTCAGCATCAGTGCTGGTCAAGACGATTGGAGTGTCATGTACTTCAACCGTTACATTGGTGATATGCGTGATCTTGAAGGTGGTAACAAAGTGGGTGATATCGTTTATCATAACATTTCTGGTACCTATCACGTTAACGACAGCACTGCAGTTAGCTTAGGTGTGAAGAACTTTACCGATGAAAAACCATTGACTGTATCTAACGGTAGTGATGGTGGTACTGTTCCAGAAGTTTACGACACTATCGGCCGTACCATTTACGGCGGTGTGACTGTTAAGTTCTAATTTTAATTTGAACCCACTCTAAAAAGCGCCTTCGGGCGCTTTTTTGTTTTGGTGCAAAAGGTTACATACATTATCTATCGCTGCCAACTTGATCACAATTAAGTAAATACTGATTTTTAATCTTCTTCTTATGCTAGAGCCAAACATCTAGGTATGGTAACATAAATGATATTGATTATCGTTTGGTGTTTTGAGATGAGTAGAATACTGTTAGTCGATGATGATCCATTATTCCGAGTGTGGTTAACTGATGTGCTCCAAGCACAAGGACATGAGGTTGAATGTGCCGTTAACGGTGTTGATGGGCTTTCACGCATTCGCTCCTTTGCGCCCGAGATTGTTATGCTCGATCTGGTGATGCCTCAAATGGATGGTTTTGAGCTTTTACAAGCAAGGAATTGTCTGACGCCGATAATGATGTTGTCAGCCCGCGATAATGAAGAAGACAGGATCAGAAGCTATGAACTCGGTGCGGATGACTTCTTAGCTAAACCCTTTAGTATTAAAGAGTTATTGGTACGTTTGCAGGCGATTGAGCGACGGTTAGTGCAGCGGCATAAGCCACTAATGGCGATCGATCAAACCGCCGCCATTCAATCGATTAAGTTTGACGAAACCGCCTACAGGATAACCATCGACAAGCATGCCGTGGAGTTAACCCAAACTGAGTTTAGGTTATTTAAGTACCTGTTTGAACGAAAAGGGCAAGTGATCACTAAGCAAGAGCTGCAAAAGTCAGTTTTGCAAAAGGACTTAGGGCGGTTTGATCGTAACTTGGATATGCATATCAGTAATACAAGGCGCAAACTGGCAAATACTCGTTTACCGCGGACATTAATTAATACGGTACGTGGTCAAGGATACAGTTTTTCCGCTTGATGAGTTGTGAGGGGCTAACAAACTAGGCACTGATGAATTACAGCGTGACTGATGGCTTCTTAGGCAATTTTACTCGCTTTCATTTTCCCCAGATACGGATTTGGTTTATTCTAACGGGCATTATAGTAGATGCGTATTTTGCATCATTGCCCTCACATGAATAACTAAGTAGGAATCAGTATGCGGATCAGTGCCAATTTTGATGGCGGAAATATCCAAGTCATTAATCTTGATAATAAAGACGATATTCAACTGGCTATCCGTCCCGATGCGGGCGGTGAGTTTTATCAATGGTTCAACTTCCGATTCGAAGGTGATGTGGGAAACCAGTACACCTTAAATATTATCAATGCGGGCACCGCTTCCTATCCTAAGGGCTGGCAGGATTACCACGCAGTCGCCAGTTACGATCGTCAGCATTGGTTCCGTGTACCAACTCAATATATTGATGGCAAACTCAGTATCCAGCTTGAACTTGATTGTGATGCGATTCAAATCGCTTACTTTGCGCCGTACAGCTATGAGCGTCACTTAGATTTACTCAGCAACGCGCAATTACATCCCGATGTAAATCTTGAACATTTAGGCTTAACCTTAGATGGCCGTGATATTACCCTGATGAAAGTGGGCGATGGCAATCCTGATAAACGCAATATTTGGATCACCGCAAGGCAACATCCCGGTGAGACCATGGCGGAATGGTTAGTCGAAGGCTTAGTGAATCGTCTGCTGGATAATGATTGTCCAACCGCAAAAGCACTGCTCGATAAAGCGAACTTCTACATTGTGCCTAATATGAACCCGGATGGCAGCGTAAGAGGCCATCTGCGTACCAATGCGATTGGGGTTAACCTTAACCGTGAATGGCAAACCCCGAGCTTAGAAAGAAGCCCAGAGGTCTACCATGTAGTGCATAAGATGCAGCAAACGGGCGTAGATTTATTTTACGATGTCCATGGTGATGAAGGTCTTCCCTATGTTTTCCTCGCGGGTTGTGAGGGGGTACCAGCTTACAATGAGCGATTGGCGCAGCTGCAAGCGGACTTTAGTCAGGCATTAACCTTGGCCAGTGCCGATTTCCAAACCGAGTTTGGGTACGCTAAAGACGAGCCTGGTCAAGCCAACTTGACCGTGGCGTCTAATTGGGTGGCGCAAACCTTCGATTGCTTGTCGAACACCTTAGAAATGCCTTTTAAAGACAACAACAACCTGCAGGATCCGTTTGTGGGTTGGTCACCTGAGCGCAGTATTTATTTAGGCGAAGCGTCATTGATTGCCATGCTCGCCGTGGTTGATAAGTTAAGATAGGTGTGAATATGGCATTAATCGAATGTCCAATCTGCCGTAAACGGATGTCGAGCAAGGCGCCAGCTTGCCCGCATTGTGAGGCAAAAACCAATGGTGATAATAGCTCGCTCGTACGGATCAGTCATATCCAAAAATCCAGCAGCTTAATGAACCAAAGCTTTGTTGCCATGACGCTGTTTATTGCGGGGGTGGTGATTTGGTTTTGGGGTGGAGAGCCCGCCGAAGGCGTCCGCGCGACCATTGGTGCCATCTGTTTTGTCTTTGGTTTTGTGGGCTATTTAATTACCCGCGTTAGAATCGTATTACATAAGCGAAAGAGTGTATGACCGACATTAATCAAGTAATCGACCAAATGCCTGAAGAAGTCTATGAAAGGCTGCGTAGCGCTGCTGAATTAGGCAAATGGGAAGATGGCACAGTATTGACCGAAGCCCAGCGTGAATCGACTCTTCAAGTGGTGATGCTCTATCAGGCGCGCCGCTTAGATCAAACGGAGCATTTCACTATAGGTGCTGGCGGAAAATTAAATGAGCTGTCAAAGGTGGAGTTGAAGAAACAATTCCGTGGCGAGTCGATAGCCGAGTTTAAAGCTGACGACCTGTAATCTCAGTTGACGCAACGTATTAAAAAGCCCACTAATGTGGGCTTTTTAATACGCAAAGTTGCGATCCTTAATCGGGGCTGAGCTCACCAACTAAGTTTTGCAACATAGCAGCCTTAATTTCGCTCGGCTTTAAGTTTTTCGACAGCAGATAATGCAACTTAGCCAATGCAGCCTCAATGGTCATATCTGCGCCACTGATCACGCCTGCTTTAGCGAGGGCATTTCCCGTTGCATAACCGCCCATATTCACTTTGCCTTGGAAACACTGAGTCAGGTTCACTAACACAATTCCCCGTTCATCCGCTTGCTTTAGGGTATCGAGTAATGCCGTATCCTGTGGCGCATTACCTACACCAAAGGTCAGTAAAATGAGCGCCTTAACGGGTTGCTGCAGAATATTCTCAAAAATCTGCGTGGAGATACCTGGGTAGAGGGTGACCACACCTACGGGTTGCGGGCTGATATTAGCGACTTCTAACGGTTTATCGCTTGGCGTGGCAATTTTACCTGCGCGCAGATTAATTTTGATCCCCGCTTCAAGCAGTAAGGGGAAGTTTGGTGAGGCAAATGCATCGAAGCCGTCGGCGTGGGCTTTGGTGGAACGATTGCCACGGAATAGTTTGTTATTAAAGAATAAGCACACTTCAGCCACTGGATAATTAGCAGCGATATACAAAGAGTTGAGTAGGTTGGTTTGGCCGTCGGAACGCAACTGCGCCAAGGGGATTTGTGAGCCGGTGACAATAACAGGCTTTGACAGGCCTTGAAGCATAAAGGATAAGGCCGATGCCGTGTAGGCCATTGTATCAGTGCCGTGGAGGATCACAAAGCCATCGTACTTGTCATAATTGGCTTTGATATCATCGGCAATCATTTGCCAGTCGGTCGGTGCCATGTTTGATGAGTCGATGAGCGGGCAGTACTCGTGGATCACAAACTCAGGCATTTCAGCATGGTAAAACTCGGGCATGGATTGGACGCATTGGGTCAAAAATCCTGCTACTGGTGCAAAGCCATTATCGGTTTTTTGCATGCCTATGGTGCCGCCCGTGTAGGCGACATAAATGGAGCGTTTAGTCATTCTTGTCGTTATCTTAGCTTCACGTGGGCTAATTATACGATTTTGCTGACATAAACCCAATAAAAAAGCCCGAGGTATCGGGCTTTTGTGTCTTTCATCTTGAGTCTGCGCTAGTTGATCGCACAGCTGTCACAATATACATACACATGGTTAGGGTCGTTAAAGGCCGCTATAGTCTTTAAGCTACCTGTCCATTGGCTCAGCATTTGCTCAAGCAGCGTTGAATGGCTGAGTGAAGCGGGTAAATAAGCCGACACAGAGGCAAACATTTGCTGCACAAAACGCTGCTCAGGCGTGAGCTCTTGCTCAATCACACGGGTATCGAACAGGCTTAAATCCGCCAGTTTAGCTGCTTTCGCGACAGCTTGGTCTATATCACCTAGTTCGTCAACTAAGCCTAATTCTAGAGCTTTTTTACCACTCCACACACGGCCTTGGGCGATGTTATCCACTTGTTCTAAGGTCATTTTTCGTTCCTTAGCCACCAGTGAAATAAAGTCTAAGTAGCCACGCTCAATATGGCGCTGGATTACCGATTCAATTTGTGGAGAGAGGGTGCGCGTGACTGATAAACCCGCCCATTCAGAGGTTGATACGCCGTCGGTATGAATGCCTAAGCTGGCGAGTGAATCTTCGAAGGTGGTGATCATCCCGAAGATGCCGATAGAGCCCGTCAGTGTTGTTGGTGTCGCGAAGATATAATCGGCGCTGGCCGAAATCCAATAACCGCCGGATGCCGCAAGGCTACCCATACTGACCACCACAGGTTTACCCGCCGCTTTGAGGGCGAGTAATTCTTGGCGGATTTGCTCCGAGGCAAAGGCGCTACCGCCAGGGCTGTCAACTCGTAACACCAGTGCTTTAATATGTTTATCAAATCGCGCCTTACGAATGAGTTCAGCCGTGCTATCGCCACCAATCTGGCCTGCAGGTTGGCTGCCATTTAAAATAGTGCCGCTGGCAACGATAATACCAACACTGTCTTGCTCAACAAAGCTTGGCAGAGGTGTCACTAGGGTTAAATAGTCGTAAAAGCTGACCTGCTTAAAGCTGTCACCCGACTTTTCTTTACCCACGGTCTCAAGCATCACTTTGCGGAAATCTTCATCGGTCGCTAGGGTATCGACCCATTTCATATTGAGGGCCATAGTCGCAGAATCGCCCTCAGCCTTATCGAGTTGCGCGAGGTAATTTGCCGAGTCCAAAACCAAGGCTTTGGTATCAATTTGGCGATTTGTTGCCACCGTTTGAGTGTAACTTTGCCAAACATCAGCGAGTAGGACGCTGCTAGCCTCTCTGGCCGCATCTGACATATCGTCACGCATATAAGGTTCTACTGCGGATTTAAACGTCCCAACACGGAAAATATGTGCTTTTATCTTGAGTTTTTCGAGGGCGGATTTGAAGTATTGGTTATACATACTTAATCCCTCAAGTGAGACGCTACCTTGAGGGTTGAGATAGATGGTATCGGCAAAACTGGCAAGAAAATATTGGTTTTGTTCGTAATAGTTACCAATCGCTACGACCTTTTTGCCGCTTTCTTTAAAACGATTTAAGGCGTCGCCAATGGATTGTAATTTGCTGATCCCCGCACGTTTTAGCTCTGACAAGTCTAAGACTATAGTGCTTATCCTGTTATCGTGCGCCGCGTTATCAATCACATAGATAATATCCGCCAGTAGGATTTCGCCATCGCTGCTGCCGTTATTACCTTGCTTGAGTGCGGCTTCAAGCGGGTCGACCTGTTGTTTTTGATCAACAATCGATCCCGCAAGATTAAGTACCAGTGCCGAATTATCTTCGACCTGAATATCTTCACTACTGCCAATGACAATCAGAATCATGGCGAGGAGGCCAAAAAAGATCAGGTTAAGTATGAATTTACGGATCCCGTTAAGGGCGTTCCAAATGAATAAGCATATTCTCTTGAAAAACGATGGGTTAGCGGACATTAGCCACTCCTTTGCATATCGAATGTGCCAATGCTAACTGAAAATCTCTTCACTGGCTAAACACAATTGTAAAGGTTTTTAACTTTTAACCCGTTAGCAACAGTTGAGCTTACATTTGACTCAAGGTATGCTCATTTAAATCACTTGTTTAAAAAGGATGTTTGAATGTCGTTTCCCCATTTATTAGAACCCTTAGATCTGGGATTTACCCAGCTCAAAAACCGTGTGTTGATGGGCTCCATGCACACGGGGTTAGAAGAAGAAAAGGGCGGATTTGAGAAACTGGCAGCGTTTTATAAAGAGCGCGCGTTGGGCGGCGTAGGATTGATCGTCACTGGCGGAATTTCACCAAACCTACGTGGTCGATTGACTCCCCATGCTTGTCAGTTGAGTTTCCCCTGGCAAGTGGGCAAGCACCGCATTGTGACTCAAGCGGTGCATGAGGCCGGTGGTAAAATCTGTATGCAAATCCTGCATGCTGGGCGCTATGGTTATCATCCTTTTTCGCAGGCACCGAGTAAAATCAAATCGCCGATTACTCCCTTTACGCCTTCTGCCATGTCGAGCCGTCAAGTACGCGCCACTATTAAGGATTACGCCAGTTCTGCCGCCTTAGCGAAAAGAGCAGGGTACGATGGCGTTGAAGTGATGGGCTCTGAGGGGTATTTGATCAACCAATTTATCAGTTCCCGGACCAATACGCGCACCGATGAATGGGGCGGCAGTTTTGAAAAACGCGCGCAATTTCCGCTAGAGATTGTGAATGCCATTCGCGCCCAAGTGGGCAAAGACTTCATCATTATCTTCCGCTTATCTATGCTCGACTTGGTCGATAACGGCTCCACCTGGGATGAAGTTGTGCAACTGGCCAAATGGCTTGAAAATGCGGGAGTGTCTATTATCAATACTGGGATTGGCTGGCATGAGGCCCGCGTGCCAACCATTGCGACCAGTGTGCCCCGCGGCGCCTTTGCTTGGGTAACTGAAAAACTTAAGAAGTCGGTTTCAGTGCCCTTGATTGCCACAAACCGTATTAATACGCCTGAGATTGGCGAGCAAATCATCGCCACTGGTCAAGCGGACATGGTGTCTATGGCGAGGCCTTTCCTAGCCGATCCTGAGTTTGTGAATAAAGCGGCTGCCAACACGCCAGAGCTGATTAATACCTGTATTGGTTGTAATCAAGCCTGTTTAGATCATACCTTCTCTCTGAAACGTGCCACTTGCTTGGTCAATCCCCGTGCCTGTTATGAGACCGAAATTAACTTTTTACCTACCAATAAAAAGAAGCGTATCGCAGTGATGGGCGCGGGCCCCGCTGGGATGGCATTCTCTGTGTATGCAGCGATGCGCGGCCATGAAGTCGTGCTTTTTGAGGCGAAATCCGAGGTGGGTGGTCAGTTTAATCTGGCACGTAAAATCCCAGGAAAAGAAGAGTTTAACGAGACAATTCGTTATTTCCTCAATCAAATTAAACTGTATAAAATTGATCTGCGCTTAAATACCCGCTTGGATGCTAAGGTACTGGAAACCGAAACGTTTGATGAAATTGTTATTGCTTCCGGCGTGGTCCCACGCGAGTTGAGCTTGCCAGGATTTGATAGCCCCAAAGTGGTGGATTATCAGCAGGTTCTGACGGGGCAAACTGCGATTGGTGACAAAGTCGCGCTGATTGGTGCTGGCGGTATTGGCTTTGATATGGCGCATTACCTCTGCGAATCTGAGTCGAGCACGCTTAATCCTGAAAAATGGTTAAAGCAGTGGGGTATAGACAAGCAATATCAGCATGCGGGTGGGTTAGCCGAGCCTGAAGTCGATAATAGCGATCACAGACAAGTTTATTTGCTGCAACGCAAGACTTCAAAGATGGGCCAAGGCTTAGGTAAAACCACCGGTTGGATCCACCGTTTAGTGTTAAAACAGCATGATGTGAAGATGAAAACCGGCGTCAACTATGAAAAGTTTGATGACGCTGGCCTACATATTCGGGTTGGTGAGCAAACTGAAGTATTGGCCGTGGATAATGTTATCCTCTGCGTCGGACAAGAATCAAATCGCACCTTAGTCGATGAGATGAAAGCAACGGGCATTCCTGTGCATTTGATTGGGGGGGTTGATGTTGCCGCTGAGCTGGATGCAAAACGCGCCATTCGTCAAGGCGCCGAGCTTGCTATGCTGCTGTAGTTTTAAGCGGTTTATCCTAAAAAATGCCTGAGTCAGACTCAGGCTTTTTTGTTGATTGATATGAAGATAAGCGCTTATCTATATGAGTGGGCCATTTGCTTAGTTGGGTAAATGCCCATAACTGACGACTCTAGTGACTTGCCACTGGCCATTGGTGTGTTGCCAGACCATTAAAAATTTGGCTTTGCCGTCACAACTGCCAGTTTCTTGGCTGCAAAATTTATGTACACCCTCTGTTATCGCGCCAAAGTCCTTGATGGGATAGGCTTGAAAGCTCTCTTCAACCAGTGAGCGGGTGTATTTACCACAGGCATAGTTTTTAGTGTTGTTGATCATCGACTGGCGATCCCAAGTGACACCACCGTTGTCATGGTAAAACTCGACCTTATCTGCAAAGTAACTTTCGTGCAGCTTGAGTTGTTGCTCATCGGCACAACGATTAAATGAATCAAATACCTTACTATCCATGTCTTTCATTTCGGCAACGAGGTTATCTTCACTCGAAAATGCACTCATTGACACAAGCAGCAAGCTGATTGCGATTAACTTATCCATAGCTCTCCTTGGCATAAACTGGTCCACCTAATACAAAGTAAAAATAAGTGGAAAGCAATAACATAATGATCTTTTGGCAAGCTAACAAGGGTGAGCGATAAAGCGCTTGGGAAGCTGTAAAGATGTTGTTTTTGCTAATCAGTAGGTGTTATGCAGGAGAATGTTTGTCAATAACAACCAATAGTAGACGACTCTGCTAGTCTTCGACCACTTCTTGCTGTGGCACGGCTTTGAGGTTGGCGGTTTTACGTGTAGATGTAGACTGAGCGCGGGTGTGGCAAGAATAGGTCACCACGGCAGCGCCTTCGGGCGATAAGTCGAGTTCTAAATCTTCGCTGGGTATACAGCAGCAGGGCAGACATTCGTCGGCATTGAGATCGGCTAGAGGCTCGGTTAAATAGCTGACACGACCACTAAGCACTTTTGTTTTACAGGCACCACAAAAGCCACTACGACATTCAGAGAAAATTCTGACTTTTTTGGCCTCAAGAGCTTGCAGTAAAGAGCCGTGCTGCGGGGTAAATAGCAGCACAGGTTGCCCTTGCAGGCGCACAATGGGCGCCTTGGCAAAGGGATTATTCAATGGATGGCTCTTTAGCTGGTTCGACTTAGTCATTTCGTAATCTAGTCATTTCACAATCAAAAGTGATTAGAGATCGAAATCAAGAAATTCATCACTGTCGACGGCTGCATCGATTTGGCCAACCAGATAGGATGACACTTCCACTTCTTGTGGGGCCACTTGCACTGCGTCACTCTCTAGCCAGTTTTTCATCCATGGCAGTGGGTTAGTTTGTTCTGCGTAAGGTAGCGGCAGGTTAACTGACTTCATCCGTTGGTTAGTAATGTACTCAACATATTGGCAGAGGATCTGCTCGTTTAGACCGATCATTGAGCCGTCTTTGAACAGGTATTTTGCCCATTCTTTTTCTTGTTCGGCGGCTTTTAGGAACAGGTTATAGGCTTCCTGTTGGCATTCTGCGGCAATCTCGGCCATCTCAGGATCGTCTTTGCCGCCCTGCATAATGGTTAAGATATGCTGAGTGCTGTTTAAGTGCAGCGCCTCGTCACGGGCGATAAGACGAATAATTTTCGCGTTACCTTCCATAAGTTTACGCTCAGCGAAGGCAAATGAGCAGGCAAAGCTCACGTAGAAGCGAATGGCTTCGAGCGCGTTAACTGACATCATGCACAGGTACAGCGCTTTTTTCAGGGTGCGGGTATTTACCTCTAAAGGCTCACCATCAATCACATGGGTGCCTTCACCGAGTAAATGATATGTCTGGGTTAATTTGATGAGGTGATCGTAGAACTCTGCAATGTCTGTGGCACGGCGCAGGATCTCATGGTTCACCACGATATCGTCAAAAATCACTGAAGGATCGTTGACGATATTGCGAATAATGTGAGTGTATGAGCGCGAATGAATGGTCTCGGAGAATGACCAGGTTTCAATCCAGGTTTCTAACTCAGGCAGTGACACCAATGGCAAAAAAGCTACGTTAGGCGAGCGACCTTGAATTGAATCGAGCAGCGTTTGGTATTTCAGGTTCGAAATAAAAATATGCTTTTCATGATCGGGTAGTGAGTTGTAGTCGATTTTATCGCGGCTCACATCGACTTCCTCTGGGCGCCAGAAGAAAGACAGCTGCTTTTCAATTAGTTTTTCAAACACTTCATATTTTTGTTGGTCATAACGTGCGACGTTTACTGATTGTCCGAAAAACATGGGTTCACGGGTGGCATCGTTGGGTGTTTGGCAAAAAGTAGAGTAGGTCATGGTACGAGTATTCCAATAAGTCGGGATCCCATTGGGATCCCGCAACCGTTAACATTGAAGATTAGATTTTGCAAGCGCCGCCAGCACAGCCGTCATCTTCTTTCTCTATGTTGGTAATGTCATCGTGTTGATCCGATGCACCATCGCGAGTGTTATGGTAGTACAGCGTTTTTACACCTAACTTGTAGGCATTGAGTAAGTCTTTTAGCAGGGTCTGCATTGGGACTTTACGGCCCTCAAAACGCGCTGGATCATAGTTTGTGTTGGCCGAAATCGCTTGGTCAACGAACTTTTGCATGATACCCACAAGCTGTAAGTAACCTTCGTTGCTTGGCATTTGCCATAACAGCTCGTAGTTGTATTTCAGCTCATCGAAATCAGGCACTACTTGTTTTAACTGGCCATCTTTACTGGCTTTCACACTGATCAAGCCGCGTGGCGGTTCGATACCGTTGGTGGCGTTTGAGATCTGTGATGAAGTCTCAGACGGCATCAGTGCAGACAATGTCGAGTTACGTAAACCGTATTCTTTGATATCTTGACGTAGTGTTTCCCAGTCTAAATGCAATGGCTCACTGCAAATCTTATCTAGGTCACGTTTGTAGGTATCGATAGGTAAAATACCTTGAGCGTAAGTCGTCTCATTAAATAATGGGCACGCACCTTTTTCTTTCGCCAGATTCATTGACGCTTTGAGCAGATAAAACTGAATCGCTTCAAAGGTCTTGTGAGTCAGATTGTTCGCGCTACCATCGGAGTACTTCATACCATTCTTCGCTAAATAGTTAGCGAAGTTGATAACACCAATCCCTAAGGTTCGACGGTTCATCGACGAAATTTGCGCCGCTTTGATTGGGTAATCTTGGTAATCCAGCAGGTTATCTAAGGCTCGCACGGCTAAATCAGCTAATGGCTCCAGTTCCGCTAAATCGGTAATTGTCCCTAGGTTTAATGCCGACAGTGTACAAAGGGCGATTTCGCCGTTTGGATCGTCAATGTTATTCAATGGCTTAGTCGGCAGCGCGATTTCAAGGCAGAGGTTAGACTGTCTGATCGGTGCAACTTTTGAGTCAAATGGACTGTGGGTGTTACAGTGATCCACGTTTTGAATGTAGATACGGCCCGTTGAAGCACGTTCTTGCATCATCAATGAGAACAGATCCACCGCTTTTAATGTCTTTTTGCGAATGCTGCTGTCTTGCTCATATTGCAGATATAAACGCTCAAATTCGGCTTGATCTTCAAAGAAGGCATCGTAAAGACCGGGTACGTCCGATGGGCTGAACAGGCTGATATTTTCGCCTTTGATCAGACGTTGATACATCAGTTTATTCAGTTGCACGCCGTAGTCTAAATGACGGATACGGTTATCTTCAACGCCACGGTTATTTTTCAGTACTAGCAGCGATTCAACTTCTAAGTGCCAAATAGGATAGAAGAGGGTGGCTGCACCGCCGCGCACGCCGCCTTGCGAGCACGATTTCACCGCAGTTTGGAAATACTTGTAGAAAGGTAAGCAACCTGTGTGGAAGGCTTCGCCACCACGGATTGGGCTTCCTAATGCACGGATACGACCGGCGTTGATACCGATACCAGCGCGTTGGCTCACGTATTTTACGATAGATGATGCTGTCGCGTTGATTGAATCCAAGCTATCGCCACATTCAATCAGTACGCATGAGCTAAACTGACGAGTCGGCGTACGCACTCCCGCCATGATAGGCGTTGGCAGTGAAATCTTAAAAGTCGATACCGCATCGTAAAAATCTTTGACGTATTGCAGACGCGTAGCTTTTGGATAGCGGGCAAACAAACAGGCCGCCACCAGAATATAGAGGAACTGGGCGCTCTCATAAATCTCGTGGGTGACGCGGTTTTGAACCAGATATTTACCTTCAAGCTGTTTAACGGCTGCGTAAGAGAAGTTCATATCGCGCCAATGGTCGATATAAGTATCCATAATATCGAGTTCTTCGCGGGTGTAATCCTGCAGAATATGCATATCATACTTACCCAACTCTACCAGCTTAGTGACATGGTCATATAACTTGGGCGGCTCGAACTGACCAAAAGCCTTCTTACGCAAATGGAATACGGCTAAACGCGCAGCCAGAAACTGATAATCGGGTGACTCAGGGGAAATTAAATCCGCCGCAGATTTGATGATCGTTTCGTGGATAGCTTCGGTTGGGATCCCATCGAAAAACTGTAAATGCGTGCGAAGTTCAACTTCAGAAACAGAAACGTTTTTTAATCCCTTGGCTGCCCAAGTAATTACGCGGTGTATTTTGTCGAGATCAATTGTCTCACGTGCACCACAGCGTTTTGTAACTGTCATATTGCTATTCATTGAAGAGAGGCCTTGGTTCTGATATCTGTTCAGGTGAACTAAGTCACCGTACGTTTCCTTGTAAAACAATCAACCTGAAAACCCTTAATACTGTTGACTATGGTGAAAATAGTCGATTTAGCGGGGAACTTCTAGTGTGTCTGATTGCTACCTATACACAAGATATGGTGTTTTAAATAATCTGAGATACAAGATAGTGAGGTTTGCTATTATTTGCAAGTCTCAATTTAGGGGGTATCTTGTGGATATCTTGAGGATAAAAAAATGCGTTAGTAATGACTAACCCTGTAGCTCAAATTGAGATTAGCGTGCGTTTGATATGGCGAATTTTTATTCCGATCCCGCAGTGTGATCGATCGCTAAAATAAGCAGCGATCACGATCGCGGGGATTGACCCATAGCGTTAATTCTATTAATAGCTATCAGCACGAATCCTGATTCGTGCTTATTTTGTTAACGCTTGGCTTAGTGCCGAATGTAAATTCGAAGGCGTCGTAAACTGTGCATAGGCAGGCCATGCATCGGGTGTATCGTCCTCGCCCAAATATCCCCACAGCGCTACACCGCCGAGCATGCCCGCCGCTTGAGCCGCCAGTAAATCCCGCTCAGCATCACCTAAGTAAAGGATTTGCTGTGGCTTGCACTGCAACTGCTGCGCGCCCAATAGCATAGGTGCGGTATGGGGCTTAGGGTAACGGGTCGAATCGCCGCTGATCATCACTGGCATACGCGAGCTGAGCTTAAGCTTATGTAACAGGGGACGAGTAAAGCGGGCAGGTTTATTGGTGATGACTCCAAATGGCACGCGGCATAACTCGAGCCAGTCAAGCAGTGGAGAAATACCTTCAAACAATTGGCAATGGTCGCCATTGATCCTTTGATAGTGGGCAAGGAGTCCTTGCTGGACTTGGGTGCGTAGCACCTCATCTGCACCAGGAATGGCCGCATCGACTAAGGCAAAGCTGCCATGGGAGGCGGCGCTACGCATGTCTGCAAAGGGTTTTGCCAGGATACCGACATCAGACAAACTGAGGTTAAGGGCCTGAACCAGATCCGGCGCGGTATCGGCAAGGGTACCATCAAGGTCGAATAAGACCCCTTTAACCTCAGCTAAACTCATCTTAATCTGCCTTTTGCGTTGCAATCATATAGTTTACATCGACCTTAGATGTGTACTTAAAAATCCCTGTTAACGGGTTATAAGTGATCCCAAGGGCGTCTTTGCAGATGAGGTCGGTGTTATCGACTAAGGCCATGAGTTCCGATGGCTTGATGAACTTATTATGGTCATGGGTGCCAATTGGCAACATCTTTAATAGGTACTCGGCGCCGATAATGGTCTCGACAAAAGACTTCATATTACGGTTGATGGTTGAGAAAAACACAAAACCACCGGGTTTTACCATATCGCAGCAGGCTTGGATCACTGATTGGGGATTGGGTACGTGTTCGAGCATCTCCATGCAGGTCACCACATCATAGTATTCGCGGTGATCTTCCCTATGAGCCTCGGCGGTGTTTTTCACGTAATTGATGCTCACACCGGTTTCCAGCGCATGCAAGCGTGCAACTTCTAACGGTTCTTCACCCATATCAAGACCATCAACCACTGCACCGATGCGCGCCATGCTTTCGGATAAAATGCCACCGCCACAGCCGACGTCGAGCACTTTTTTACCAAAAATCCCGCCAGCGGTCTGATCGATATAGTTTAAGCGAAGGGGATTTAATAGATGCAGCGGTTTAAACTCGCCATTGAGATCCCACCAGGTTTCGGCCATACGTTCAAACTTTGCGATTTCCTGTGGGTCTACGTTGGTATTCTGTTGCATGCGATTACCTAAAGCGGCTGAATAGTGCGGCTATTATAACGACAATGGTGGATAAACACAGTATTGGCTGATTCTAAGTCTTTGTGGTTGAGTGAAATTTCAGCAATTATCATTAATTCTTAAACACTTTGTGAAGCGGAGCGGTTTTTCTGCTCGGATATTAATCAAGTCTTGGACTCAATTTCGCCATTAACAACGGATTTTATCGGGTTTAAAAGTGCAAATTGACAGTGTTTTCATCTATTAAGCCACATCCTTCTCAATTCGCGCAGGATAGGTCTGGCGACATTAAATAACTGTGTTAGAATGCCAAATCACGTTTTTGGGCCGCTCAATGATACGGATTATGCGTTGTCGGCTAATTTTCAGGGGAACGAGCAGTTTATGACTGATCTGGCATCATCTATTTCGCCAATTAATATCGAAGACGAACTAAAGAATTCGTACCTTGATTACGCCATGAGCGTCATCGTAGGACGTGCATTACCAGACGTGCGTGATGGCCTTAAGCCTGTACATCGCCGCGTGCTGTTTGCCATGAGTGAATTGAAGAACGATTGGAACAAGCCGTACAAAAAGTCTGCCCGTGTGGTCGGTGACGTGATCGGTAAATATCACCCCCATGGTGACGTGGCGGTATACGACACTATCGTGCGTATGGCTCAGCCTTTCTCACTGCGTTACACCTTAGTCGACGGTCAAGGAAACTTCGGTTCGGTTGACGGTGACTCTGCCGCGGCAATGCGTTATACCGAAATCCGGATGGATAAGTTAGCGCACCAGCTCCTCGCCGATCTTGAAAAAGAAACCGTTGACTATGTGCCAAACTACGACGGCACAGAACAAATTCCTGCGGTATTACCGACACGCGTACCTAACCTGTTGATTAACGGTTCATCGGGTATTGCAGTGGGTATGGCGACGAACATCCCACCACACAACTTAACGGAAGTGGTTAAAGGCTGTTTAGCGCTGATCGCCGATCCTGCGCTGTCGATTGAACAGCTCATGGAATATATTCCTGGCCCAGATTTCCCAACGGCGGCGATCATCAATGGCCGTAAGGGCATTATCGATGCGTATAAGACGGGCCGCGGCCGCGCCGTTATGCGCGCGCTGGCTGAAGTCGAAACCGAAGACAATGGCCGTGAACGTATTATCGTCACCGAAATCCCTTATCAGGTGAACAAGGCAAAACTCATCGAGAAAATCGCTGAGCTAGTTAAAGATAAGAAGATTGAAGGTATTAGCGGTCTGCGCGATGAGTCTGACAAAGACGGTATGCGCATCGTTATCGAAATTAAGCGTGGTGAAGTGGGTGAAGTTGTCCTGAACAACCTCTATGCCCAAACACAAATGCAATGTTCTTTTGGTATCAACATGGTGGCTTTGACCAATGGTCAGCCTAAGTTGTTCAACTTAAAAGAAATGCTCGAATGCTTTATCCTGCACCGCCGTGAAGTGGTGACTCGCCGTACTGTATTTGAACTGCGTAAAGCGCGCGAACGTGCCCATATTCTTGAGGCATTAGCGGTCGCGCTGGCCAACATCGACCCGATTATTGCGTTGATCAAAGCCTCGCCAACCCCAGCTGACGCTAAAGTCAAACTGGTTGAGCAGGGCTGGGCGCTCGGTCATGTACAGGGCATGCTTGAAAAAGCGGGTGACGATGCGGCGCGTCCTGAATGGTTAGAGCCAGAATTCGGAATCCGTGACGGCTTATATTATCTGACTGAGCAACAGGCTCAGGCAATCCTTGAGCTGCGCTTACACCGTTTAACCGGTCTTGAGCACGATAAGATCATCGCCGAATACGAAGAGCTGCTTGAGTTCATCGCGGGTCTGTTGTTTATTCTGCGTAGCCCTGAGCGTTTGATGGAAGTGATCAAAGAAGAGCTGGAAGAAATTCTTGCTGAATACGGTGATGCTCGCCGCACTGTCATCAACGCCAATGAAATTGATATGAGTCTTGAAGACTTAATCAACGAAGAAGACGTAGTTGTGACTCTGTCACACTTAGGTTACGCCAAGTACCAACCACTGAGCGATTACCAAGCCCAGCGCCGTGGTGGTAAGGGTAAAGCCGCCACTAAGGTGAAAGACGAAGATTTCGTTGAAAAACTGCTGGTTGCGAACACCCACGATACGATTCTGTGCTTCTCAGACTTCGGTAAGATGTACTGGCTCAAGGTCTATCAGTTACCGCTGGCGAGCCGGACATCGCGCGGTCGTCCGATTGTTAACTTGCTGCCACTGGCCGATGGCGAACGCATTACGGCGATTCTGCCAGTGCGTGAATACGCCGAAGATAAGTACATTATCATGGCGACCTCTAACGGTACCGTGAAGAAGACTGCGCTGACAGCTTACAGCAACCCACGTGCTAACGGCATTATCGCTGTTAACCTCAAAGACGGTGACCAACTGATCGGTGTCGATATCACCAATGGTGATGATGAGATCATGCTGTTCTCGAACGAAGGTAAAGTGGTTCGCTTTAAAGAAGGCGAAGAAGTTGCTGTCCTCGATGAAAACGGAAACCCAGTGCTGGATGAAGAAGGCAATCCACAAATCAACTTCAAGGGCGTGCGTCCAATGGGCCGCGGTGCGACCGGTGTTCGCGGTATCAAGCTTGAAGAAGGCCAAAAAGTGGTGTCTCTCATCGTACCTAAGGGCGATGGCGCTATCCTAACCGTGACTGAAAACGGCTATGGTAAACGTACGGAACTGTCTGAATACCCATCTAAGAGCCGCGCGACCAAAGGTGTGGTATCGATCAAGGTGAGTGAGCGTAACGGTGCAGTTGTTGGCGCGGTACAAGTTGGCGGCAATGATGAAATCATGCTGATCAGCGACAAAGGTACCTTAGTGCGTACGCCGGCGAACGGTGTGTCTATCATCGGCCGTAACACCCAAGGTGTGACCATTATCCGCACCGCAAGTGACGAGAAAGTGGTTGGTCTGCAACGTATCGATGAGATCCAAGGCGACGAAGATGACGTCGAGCTGGATGAAAACGGTATGCCAATCGTCCCAGTTGTCGCTGAAGGTGACTCTGTTCAACAAGAGCCTTTAGAGGAAGAGGATGAACTGGAAGAAGAATTAGACGAAGATGAAGAGCTTGACGACGAGCAAGACGAAGACTAATTCGAAAGCATAAAAACGAGCGTCCAATTGGACGCTCGTTTTTTTCATGGCAACGTTTTATTTTATGAATTCTAATATCATGGTTTGTAAATAAGGAGAGTGGCAGTGAGCGCGATTTATAATTTCTGTGCAGGTCCTGCGATGTTACCCGCAGCGGTAATGAAAAAAGCACAACAGGAATTACTCGATTGGAATGGGCTAGGTGTCTCCGTGATGGAAGTCAGCCACAGAGGTAAGGAATTTATCGCGCTGACCAAGCAAGCTGAGGCGGATTTACGCGAGCTGATGCACATTCCACAAAACTATCATGTGTTGTTTATGCACGGCGGTGGTCGCGGTCAGTTCTCTGCCGTTGTGAATAATTTTTTAGGCAACCAAGGCCGAGCCCTGTATTTAGTCAGTGGCCAATGGTCTTCTGCGGCATTAGCCGAAGCCCAAAAGCTGGCGGGCGACGCGCAAATTGATAGCCTTAACATTATTGAAAAACATAATGGACTCAATGCAGTAGTGCTGCCTGATCTGCATAAGATTGATGCCGATTACCGTTATGTGCATTACTGCCCAAATGAGACAGTTGATGGTATCGAAATTTTTGATGAGTTAGACAGTCCATGGCCGATTGTCGCCGACCTATCATCTACCATTATGTCTCGTGAAATTGATGTCAGCCGTTACGGCTTAATCTATGCTGGCGCACAGAAAAACATTGGTCCTTCGGGCTTATCCATTGTGATCGTGCGTGATGATATGTTGAAACTGCCGAGTTTAACTCAATCATCCATTATGGATTATCGTTTAGCGGTGGAGCATGACTCCATGTTCAACACGCCGCCGACCTTTGCCTGGTACTTAGCGGCTGAAGTGTTTGCTTGGCTTAAATCGATTGGTGGAGTGGCGAGTATCGCAAAAATCAATCAGCAAAAAGCGCAAATGCTATATGCCTGTATCGATGCCAATCCTTTCTATAAAAATGGTGTCGTCGCGGCGAACCGCTCACAAATGAACGTGACTTTCCAACTGGCGGATGAATCCCTTGATGGCGCCTTCTTAAAAGAGGCCGAAGCGGCGGGCTTAGTGGCTTTAAAAGGACACCGAATTGTCGGTGGTATGCGTGCAAGCCTATACAATGCAATGCCACTGGAAGGTGTTGCCGCGCTGGTGACATTTATGAACGAGTTTGCAGCTAAATATCACAAGATTTAGTCCGCACTCACCCTATAGCGCATAAGTTTTAAGCTGTTATACGCAAAAAGCGAATGCACATATGCATTCGCTTTTTTGTTGGCAGGATTTGGTTAGATGCAACCCAGATAAGCTTGCGGCAATGGCAGTTGTACCGAGTAAGCCTGTGAGCCGGCACGCATAACAGACCAATATACTTAGCAATCTATTGGGTAAGTTTTATCGTATTGTTTATCATGATTAAAAATTGATATTTTGATTTTTACCATAAGATAAATTACCAGGAAACCACTGATGGATTTAGCCAAGCTTTCGCGTATTAGTATGAAGCACTTAATCACTTTACACGTGATGCTCGATACTCTGAGCGTTACCGCCAGCGCCGAACGTTTATGCTTAAGCCCTTCATCGGTCAGTAAAACCTTAAGTCAGCTTCGAGACAGTTTGAATGATGAACTGTTTTACCGTAATGGTAATTCACTGGTTGCAACACCTTTAGCCAAACGATTAGGCCCAAGCGTGCAACAAATGATCAATGATATGAATCAGATCATAAGTCAAGATGCGTTTACCCCAATAAACTATGAGGGGCGTTTTTCGCTTGCAATGCGTGAAAGCACCTTTGAACTGCTGGCCGCCAAACTTAGCGCCCATATTTTGAGTTTGGCGCCCCATATTCATCTCGATATTTACAGCAAAGACAATATCGGTTTTGATGGACTCATTAATGGCTCGTTAGATTTTGTACTGTTACCCCATGATTTGAGTCAGCCTAATCCTTCGCAAGATGATCTAGTGTGGGAAACCTTGTTCAGCGATGAAATGATTTGCTTAATGAACTCATCACATCCCTTGGCAAAACAATCGCATATCAGCTTTGATGATTATCTCAGCTTCAGCCATATAGGCATCACTGACACGGATCTGAGTACGCCCTATTTTGATATTTTACTCGCTCAGCAATCTAAAAAACGTGCAGTCCCCATTTCGGTGCCAGACTTTGGCAGCGCGGCGTTAATGTGCCACCACAGTGAACTGCTGTTTACCTGCTCGCGCCGCTGGGCATCCATCGCGAGCCAAGCCAAAGGCTTAACCGTGAAACCGTTACCCATCGAATATGGAAAAGTGGCTTATAGCCTCGTATGGCATAAACAAAGTATGAAGGATCCCGCGCTACGCTGGTTGTACGAGCAGATCCTGCTTTGTAGCCGTTAAAGGTAGATGGACGGTAACACGATATTTGTTAAACCTCGCTGGGCAAGGGAGGCTGCTAAGGCTTCAATATCGGTTTGAGTGCAACTTGGCCAAGTTAACGCCTCATCAACCACGCCATGGTGGTGAAAGGCGTTTAATTTCACCCGCGTATCGGCACCGAGGGTCAGTAAATAGCAAGATAGCGCGTTTATCTCCTGTTCAAAATCCGTAATACCTGGGATATGCAGCAATCTTACTTCATACAGTTTTTGCTGCTGCGCCAAGAGTTCAATGGATTTGAACACCGTATGGTTATCTCGTCCGGTAATGTATCTATGGGTATCTCGTTGCCACGCTTTAAGATCCACCATAGCGCCGTCTAAAAAGGGCAACAGTTTATGCCAGCCAGTGAGGCCCAAACTGCCATTGGTATCAAGCATACAGGTTAAATGTGAAAGCGACGTTGAGGTCTTAATCGCTTTAAATAATTCAATAATAAATGGCAGTTGTAGACTTGCTTCTCCGCCGCTCACCGTAATGCCATTAATAAAGTGACGCTGATGGTGAAGAATCGCCAAGATTTCTTCAACAGTATATCGGGTGACTTTGGGATTGGCTTGTTTTGGACACACAGCAAGACAAGTATCGCACTGGCTACAACGGTCTTTATCCCAATGGATCTGATGCTTATTGTTAGCGTTTATCAATGTCAGCGCCTTGTCAGGGCAGGTGGCGATGCAATCGCCACAGCCATCGCATAAGCCGATGGTATGTGGGTTATGGCAGTTTTTACATTGATAGTTGCAGCCCTGCAAGAATAACACGAGCCTGCTGCCAGGCCCGTCGACGCAGGAAAACGGCAATAGTTGGCTGACAATTGCCTGTTTATTTATGACCGGTTTAGTTAACAACACAGGGAGAGTGCTCATGGGCAACAACGCGTGCTTGGCGTTGCAATATGCCGGTATTCTGTGCGGCTTCTGCTCCTAAACCCGTGGTATTAAGGCGCGATCCGCATTGTTTAAATGCTTCAATATCTGAGCGTTTTACCATATAGCCAGTGACGCGCATTAAATCGTTAGAGGCCACATTGGCAGTAAATTCCCTAAAGCCTAACTCCAGTGCCGCTTTACACAGTTGGAACATGGCTTGAGGATTCGATTTGACAGTTTCATCGATAGTCAAAATATCGCTAATCCCCGCCGTATAATACTGGTGATGCTGCGCGAGGGCTTGAATATGAGCGATGGGATTGGGTTCTGTACCATAGGGAATACGAACGCCGGGTGTCACGTCCTTATCGAGACTAATACCGCCCTGTGAATGCAGCAGCGCTCGTCCATGATAGCCATAGGTGACGGGCGTGGATTTTACTATGGTATCGAGGGCGGCAGAAATACGGTAGCCAAGTTGGTTTGCATCCATGCTATGCCCATAGCCTGTGGGTTTGTTTGATTCAGATGATTTGTCTGTCTCACTTGTCATCAGAGCTTGCAGAATATTCACCGCTTCAGCCATACCATAAATACCAAACATGGGTGCAAAGCGCGATTCATCAATCAATTGTTCTTTAACTAAAAAGCTATCAAAGAAGTGCGACTCTTGATGTAAAAATGCTGAGCGCGCCTCGATAAGTTCGAAGGTGAGTGAGCAGTAATAGGGCAAAACACGCTCAAAAAAGTCATTGATTGATGTGGCTTTTAATGCCACTTCTTTCAGATTGAGTCTAACCAAGGTATTAGCGCCGCCTGCTAATGGTAAGGCATTGTAGCAACTCACAATACCAAAGCCGCGCTTGTCAAATACACTGGCATGCAGAGGATAGTTGGCGATATGCGGTTTACTGCACTGACAAATATTGGTGGCCGCAATCTGCAATAATTCATCCGGCGTGACGGCGGGGTCATACATAAAGGTCAAATTGGGGGCAACTTGTTTGAGCTCGGCATCAATGCGCAGTAGGGTACGGCAAACAATATTGTCTGTCGGGCCAATATTGACGTGCATAAAGGCGTCGGGCAGGGTTCTGTCAAGCATTATCCAGAACAGCTTTAGTTTACGATAAAGGACATCTGCATCCATTCCTTCCACGAAAGGCATCAAAGTATCGTCCAACTGACCCAAATACACGGGGATATTGGTCACCGATGGCACATGGTGATACAGAATCGTTAAGGCATTGAGAGCTTCATCTAAATCCTGTGCAGGTGAAAGTTCTAAATATTCAGAGCCTTGCTGAAGATAACGGGCATAATCTGGCAATACATAGCGCGGTTTAAACGGTGTATGGCCTTCAAACATATCGCAGGTAACGCCGTCATTCATCGCCGCGTTTACCTCAGTCGATATCGGCATGTAGGGCAAACTTGCCTCAGCCTCCAACGCTAAATAGTTAGATTTTTGCTTAGGTGAAAGCTGCGACTTAGTGACAATTTGCATTAATTTATCTTGTAATAACATGGCGGAATATCCACAAGCTTAATAATGACGATTAATTTACTCAGTGGCTCTGGCTTTAAAAAGTGAAAATTACCGTAGCTCCGATTGATAAAATGGAAATCCGCCGACCGAGATCACAACGTGCGGTTTATTGTGATAAGACCGTGGAGTCAACGTCATTCAAATAGGGTTTTACGATTGAAAATAAATGCTTAAAGGGTGACGATGGCGTGGCTTATGAGGTTTTTTGGGGAGAAACGAAAAGGAAGACTCGTCAATCCAAACTAAATAGAACTTGAGTGTAATATTGACAAGCGGTAGATAAACTCTGCTGCATCCTAGATAGAGAATACAGCAGAGTAAGTAGGTGGTTAAAAAGTACTAAATCGCTTGTATTTAAAGCACTTGTATTTAAAGCACTTGTATTTAAAGCATGTATTTAAAGCACTTTGGCAATCGACTTAGCTAAGTAATCCACATTGTCTTCGCTAATGCCTGCTATGCTAATGCGGCTTGACCCTACCATATAAATGCTAAATTCTTTCTGTAGACGCGCCACTTGCTCAGGATTAACTCCAAGGAAGGAGAACATGCCTTTTTGGCGAGCGATAAAGCTAAAATCGCGCTCAACACCATTGGCTTTGAGTTTTTCAACTAAAATCGCGCGGTTACCGTTGATACGGTCGCGCATCACTTTGAGCTCATCAAGCCATTCTTGGGTTAATTCTTTTGATCCTAAAATCGTCTCAACAATCGCCGCGCCGTGGGCTGGCGGCATGGAGTAGAGGCAGCGAACCACATAAAGCAGTACAGATTGCGCGATATTGGCGGTATTGGCATCTTTGGCAATCACAGAGCAGGAACCAATACGCTCACGGTACAGACCAAAGTTTTTCGAGCATGAACTACACAGGATCATATTATCAACGGCTGCAGCCATTTTACGCACGCCGTAGGCATCAATATCAACACCATCACCAAAACCTTGGTAAGCCATGTCGATAAGCGGGGTAAAACCTTGCTCTTTGGTGAGGGCAACCACTTTGTCCCATTGCTCAGTGGTTAAATCCATCCCACTTGGGTTATGGCAACAGGCGTGAAATAACACCACGTCATCAGGACTCACTTGCGATAATGCAGCAAGCATCTCATCAAATTTCAATGATTTACTATCGTAGTCATAATAGGGATAAGTTTTTACTGTAATCCCAGCAGCTTCGAATAAACCGGTATGGTTAGCCCATGTGGGATCGCTGACCCACAATACCGCATTAGGATTGCAACGCTTAATAAAGTCACCCGCAACACGCAGGGCGCCCGTACCACCGGGTGTGGAAACTGTACGAATACGGTTAGCGATAATCGCGCTATGATCACTGCCAAAGGCTAATTGTGTTATCAGGGTATTAAACTGAGGCGAACCGGTTGGACCGATATAGACCTTTGTCGTCTCCGTTTCTAAACGAAATTTCTCGGCTTTTTTTACACAATTGAGAATGGGGGTGTTTCCCGCGGGGTCTTTATAAACACCGACACCTAAGTCTACTTTCTGTGGATGTGTGTCTTCGCGGTACTGGGTCAACAAGCCGAGGATCGGATCCGCAGGCATTGCGATGAGTGAATTAAACATAGCTCCATCTACCTTTCTAGTTATTAAGCGACAGCATGAATCACATAGGATGTGCGTGATTTATCGATTGAAACCTAGGATAACGTGAATAGATGAAAACTTTAAAGTAAAAATGGTGTTTAGAGACCAATTAGTCTGGCAAAAAAGCCTGCCGAAAAACCGTTTAGATCACAATTTCACCCATTATATTTAGTATTTTTGTTATTTTTAGGCTGACTTGAGTAAATTTCCGGTTTCAAAAGCCATTTTTTAGTAAAAAACGGTTGAATCCTGCGTCACTATCGGTAATTTTATAACGACGAAGCACCAACAAGGTCCCCAATCTCCTTTTATTAGTAACGTAAACTTGACGTTCTGTAGCGTGAAGTTGCCATTAGCCTATTCAGTTCGCGTGATGACATCAATCACGCCCAAAGAGAAAGAAGATTTATTCATGAAGCAATTACGTCTTGAACCTGTTGTGCAAGTCCGCGGTGAGATCAATATTCCCGGCTCAAAAAGTATTTCAAACCGCGCTTTATTATTGGCGACCTTAGCCAAAGGTACCACCACGCTCACCAATCTGCTCGACTCCGATGATATTCGCCACATGTTGGCGTCTTTAAAGCAGTTAGGGGTTGAATACCGTTTATCGCAAAACAACACTGTCTGTGAACTCATAGGGTTAGGTGGGACGATTTCGGCAGACAGCGCGCAAACGCTGTTTTTAGGTAATGCGGGCACGGCAATGCGGCCATTGTGTGCTGCGCTGACCTTGGGGCGAGGCGAATTTACCTTAACCGGCGAGCCGCGCATGGAAGAGCGTCCTATCGGTGACTTAGTCGATGCCTTAAGGCAACTTGGTGCCAATGTTGTGTATTTAAAAAATGACGGTTTCCCGCCTCTAACCATTAATGCGACAGGTCTTAATGGTGGCGATGTGGAAATTGCCGGCGATCTGTCTAGCCAATTCTTAACGGCGTTGTTAATGGTTGCGCCCCTTGCGAAGGGTAGCGTGAATATTCATGTTAAGGGAGAACTGGTTTCTAAGCCTTATATCGACATCACCTTAGCGCTGATGGCGCAGTTCGGGGTTAAGGTCATCAATCATGATTACGCACGCTTTGAGATCCCCGCCGGGCAGCAGTATGTGTCACCGGGTAAAGTGTTAGTAGAAGGGGATGCCTCTTCCGCATCTTACTTTTTAGCGGCGGGTGCCATCAAAGGCGGTGAGGTGAAAGTCACTGGTGTTGGCCGTTTAAGCATTCAAGGCGATGTGAAATTTGCCGATGTGCTGGAAAAAATGGGCGCTGATATTGAGTGGGGCGATGATTATATTATTGCCCGTGGCGCGCCGTTAACTGCGGTTGATTTAGACATGAATCATATTCCCGATGCGGCGATGACCATTGCTACCGCCGCCTTGTTTGCTAAGGGCACGACCACCATTCGCAATATTTATAACTGGCGCATTAAAGAGACCGACCGTTTGGCGGCGATGGCAACTGAGCTGCGTAAAGTCGGCGCGTTAGTCGAAGAGGGACATGATTATATTCAAATCACGCCGCCAGCAGTACTGAATACCGCAGAGATTGACACTTATAACGATCACCGCATGGCCATGTGCTTCTCCATGCTGGCCTTTGCCGATTGCGGGATCACTATTAACGATCCTGACTGCACCTCGAAAACCTTCCCTGACTATTTTGCTCAATTTGCCAGTCTGAAGGCCTAACGTTTTCTGCTAACAGATTGACTTCTGACCATATCAAACAAAAGAAGCCGCATTTGAGCGGCTTCTAAACTTCATAAAAAATCCACGGATTTTATTTGTATATTATTGTACAATGCGGCGCGCTCATTTTCGGGGCTCTACTTATGAACTCACGGATGATGATTATTTTTTGCGGAGGAATGTATGTCTGAACGGGCTCCTGTAGTCACAATCGACGGCCCAAGTGGTGCTGGTAAAGGGACCATTAGCCAATTATTGGCTAAGCATCTAGGTTGGCAACTGCTTGATAGTGGTGCAATTTATCGAGTACTTGCACTAGCTGCCATTCATCACGACGTAGAATTGGAAAATGAAGAGTCCATCACCTTGCTAGCTTCACACCTCGATGTGAAATTTTTAACGGGCAATGAGAAAGACCCCGTTCAAGTTATCTTAGAAGGTGAAGACGTCACCACAGCGATACGTACCCAAGAATGTTCAAATGCTGCCTCTAAAGTGGCGGCGTTTCCCCGTGTTAGAGAAGCCTTATTGCGTCGCCAACGAGCCTTTAGAACGGCACCGGGATTGATCGCCGATGGCCGCGATATGGGGACGGTAGTTTTCCCAACAGCATCGGCTAAATTATATTTAACGGCATCTGCACAAGAGCGGGCTCAAAGACGCTATAATCAGTTGCAGGACAAGGGCTTCGATGTTAATATCGAGCGCCTTTTAGCTGAAATTATCGAACGTGATGACCGCGATATGAATCGTCCTGTGGCACCATTGGTCCCAGCCGAGGATGCGCTCGTTATCGATACAAGCGATAAAGGTATTGATGAAGTACTGGAGCTTGCGCTCAACTTTATCAAGCAAAAATTATCCAGCACTAACTAAAATTATTGCTCGGGTAGGTATTCGTATTAAGGATGATACGGATAATTTGACTGACTCCACGTCTAGGATTGACTGTGGTTTATTACATTAAAGTAACTTAAACATGACTGAATCTTTTGCTGATCTATTTGAACAATCCCTTCAAACTCTGGAATTCCGTCCAGGCTCTATCGTTCGTGGTACTGTAGTTGCTATCGAAAACGGTATGGTTCTGGTTGATGCAGGTCTGAAGTCTGAAAGCCCAATCCCAGCTGAACAATTCAAAAACGCTCAAGGTGTTTTAGAAATCGCTGTTGGTGATGAAGTTGACGTAGCTCTTGACTCTGTTGAAGACGGCTTCGGTGAGACTCAACTGTCTCGCGAAAAAGCGAAACGTCACGAAGCTTGGATCGTTCTGGAAAAAGCTTACGAAGATGCTGAAACTGTAATCGGTATCATCAATGGTAAAGTGAAAGGCGGTTTCACTGTTGAATTAAACGGTATCCGTGCCTTCTTACCAGGTTCTCTAGTTGACGTGCGCCCAGTTCGCGACACCGCTCACTTAGAGTACAAAGAATTAGAATTCAAAGTTATCAAACTAGACCAGAAGCGTAACAACGTTGTTGTTTCTCGTCGTGCAGTTATCGAATCAGAAAGCAGCGCTGAGCGTGATGCACTGTTAGAAAACCTGCAAGAAGGTCAAGCAGTTAAAGGTATCGTTAAGAACCTGACTGACTACGGTGCATTCGTAGATTTAGGTGGCGTTGACGGTCTGTTACATATCACTGATATGGCATGGAAACGCGTTAAGCACCCATCTGAAATCGTCAACGTTGGTGACGAAATCAACGTTAAAGTACTGAAGTACGATCGTGAGCGCACTCGTGTGTCTCTAGGTCTGAAACAACTTGGCGAAGATCCATGGTTAGAAATCAGCAAGCGCTACCCAGAAAACACTAAGTTAACTGGTCGCGTAACTAACCTGACTGACTATGGTTGTTTCGTTGAAATCGAAGAAGGCGTTGAAGGTTTAGTTCACGTTTCTGAAATGGATTGGACTAACAAGAACATTCACCCATCTAAAGTGGTTAACTTAGGTGATGAAGTTGAAGTTCTGGTTCTGGACATCGATGAAGAGCGTCGTCGTATTTCTCTAGGTCTGAAGCAATGTAAGACCAACCCATGGGATGACTTCGCAACTCGTTACAACAAAGGCGACAAGGTTTCTGGTAAGATCAAGTCAATCACTGACTTCGGTATCTTCATCGGTCTTGACGGCGGTATCGATGGTTTAGTTCACTTGTCTGACATTTCTTGGAACGGCACTGGCGAAGACGCAGTATCTGAGTACAAGAAAGGCGACGAAATCCACGCAGTGGTTCTGTCTGTTGACCCAGAGCGTGAGCGTATCAGCTTAGGTGTTAAACAAACTGAAGACGACCCATTCAACGCTTACTTAGCTGACAAGAAGAAAGGTACTATCGTACACGGTACTGTTTCTGCTGTTGATGCTAAAGGTGTGACTGTTGAACTGGCTGACACTGTTGAAGGTTACATCCGTGTAGCTGACATCAGCCGTGAGCGCATCGAAGATGCATCTACTGTTTACTCAGTAGGTGACGCAATCGAAGCTAAGTTCATGGGTGTTGACCGTAAGAACCGTTCTATCAGCCTGTCAATCAAAGCGAAAGACGAAGCTGAAGAAAAAGAAGTAATGGCGACCTTGAATAAACAAGAAGACGCTGTTATTAGTAATGCAATGGCTGAAGCGTTTAAAGCAGCTCGCAAATAATCGCCTGTTGTATGGGGAGATTTTCTCCCCATTAGGTGACTGTGTTTGGCTTGATAATAGGGGATAGCTAGGATGACAAAATCCGAACTGATCGAAAAACTCGCCACCAGGCAGTCGCAGCTGTCGGCGAAAGAGGTAGAAGGCGCAATCAAAGAGATGTTGGAGCAAATGGCATCAACATTAGAAAGCGGTGATCGTATTGAGATCCGTGGCTTTGGTAGTTTCTCGCTTCATTATCGTGCGCCGCGTACTGGCCGCAATCCAAAGACGGGTTCATCCGTCGAATTGGAAGGCAAATACGTCCCGCACTTTAAGCCAGGCAAAGAACTGCGCGAACGCGTTGACGCTGTCAATGTTTAATTGACCGCATTGCAAAAAGCCTCCGCAAGGGGGCTTTTTTATATCTAATGTAAGGCAAAGCTGGTCAGCTCAGTAAATTTCTTGGATAATCAGAAAATTGAAAGGCGTTTAAGGGAGTGCGACGTGAAATCTTTTGTAGCGACAGTCCTAGTGGCACTGTTATTTATAGTGGCTTTGATTTTTGGCGCACGTAATGAACAAGTCGTGACAATCAGCTACTTTGTGGCACAAGGGGAATACCGTTTACCCGTTGTGTTAGCGATTGTTTTCTTTGCAGGCTTTATGCTTAGTTGGCTGGTAGCGAGCTATTATATTGTGAAACTTAAATTGGCTTTAGCGGCAACGAAAAAGAAATTAACGGTTCAAACTGCTAAAAACCCTCAAGGTGTAGACGCCTAATATGCTTGAGATCCTCTTCCTGTTGCTTCCTATTGCTGCCGGTTACGGTTGGTATATGGGGCGGCGGAGCATAAGGCAAAATCAGAGCAATCAGCGTAAACAATTAAGTCGTGATTACTTCACTGGCTTAAATTACTTATTGTCTAACGAGTCGGACAAAGCGGTCGACTTGTTCATCAGTATGCTTGATGTAGACGATGAAACCATCGACACCCATCTTTCCCTCGGTTCCTTATTCCGTAAGCGTGGTGAGGTTGACCGCTCGATTCGTATCCATCAAAACTTAATTGCCCGTCCTACGCTCACCAATGAGCAGCGCGATATCGCCATGATGGAGCTGGGCAAAGACTATCTTGCCGCGGGATTTTACGACCGCGCCGAGGAAATTTTTCTGAATTTGGTGAGTCAAGATGACCACAGTGAAGAGTCTGAAACTCAGCTGATTGCGATTTACCAAGTGATAAAGGAATGGCAAAAAGCCATCGATATCACCAAACGTTTAAGCCGTAAACGTCAACTCGTACTCAAACCGATAACAGCGCATTTTTATTGCCAACTTGCCGATGAAACCAGTGATGATGCTGAGAAGGTCAAGCTACTGCAACAGGCCTTAAAACAAGATCCCAAATGTGGCCGAGCCTTATTGACTCTTGCCAAGAAATTTCTCGATGCGAAGGATTACAGTCAGTGTAAAGCCATGCTGATAGCATTAAAAAAGGCCGATATTGAGCTTTTTGCTGATGCACTGCCGACGGCTAAAGAAGTATATCGCGATACTCAAGATAAAGAGGGCTATCAAGAGTTATTAGCTGGCGCTATGGCTGAAGGTGCTGGCGCATCCGTAGTGGTGGCGCTTGCCCAACATATGATAAGCCTTGATGAGATTAAAGCTGCTGAAAACATGGTGCTCGATGCGCTTTATCGCCATCCGACCATGAAGGGTTTTCAGCACTTAATGCAAATGCATCTACGGCAAGCAGAAGAAGGGCAAGCTAAACAAAGTTTGACGATGCTTGAGCAACTTGTTGAGCAACAAATTAAATTCCGGCCAAGCTACCGCTGTAAAGAATGTGGTTTCCCATCCCATACACTATATTGGCATTGTCCTTCTTGCAAAAAGTGGGGCACCATTAAACGGATCAGAGGTTTGGACGGTGAATAACTTTTTTAAATATCTAGTTAGTGTAACCCTGTTGGAGAGATGATGACGACTAAACCTATCCTCGTAGCGCTTGATTACGATAATAAAAACCACGCTTTACAATTGATAGATCAACTCGATCCCAACATGTGTCGCCTGAAAGTTGGCAAAGAAATGTTTACCCTGTTCGGCCCGCAGTTAGTTAAAGATATCCATGACCGTGGCTTCGATCTTTTCCTCGACTTAAAATTTCACGATATCCCTAATACGGTTGCGAAAGCGGTTGCTGCTGCAGCGGAACTTGGTGTGTGGATGACGAATGTCCATGCCAGTGGCGGCTTAGCGATGATGGAAGCGGCGAGAAAGGCTTTGCTGCCTTACGGTAAAGAGGCGCCAATGCTGATTGCTGTGACGGTATTAACCTCTATGAGCGATGACGATCTGAAGCTCATCGGCATTGATGTGCCAGCATTTGAGCATGTTCAGCGTTTAGCTAAATTGACTAAACAGGCCGGACTTGATGGTGTTGTCTGTTCAGCCCAAGAAGCGAGTGTGCTTAAATCTTTATTAGGCCAAGACTTTAAACTTATTACACCTGGTATTCGTCCTGTGGGTAGTGAGGTTGGCGACCAACACCGTGTGATGACGCCGCCTGAGGCGCTTGCTGCCGGTTCTGATTATTTAGTGATTGGTCGTCCGATCACTAAGGCGACAGATCCTCTGGCTGCGCTGCAGGCGATTCACCAATCTTTGCTTTAGTATGCTGAACAGCACACTATTTAGCTGTTAAGGTTCGTATTCGCGACAAACTTTAACCGTTCACGGAGAACGTCCATGCTCAATACTACAATGTTTCATTATCAGGGTAAGAATGTTGTCGTTGTCGGTGGTACCAGTGGCATAAACCTCGCAATTGCCATTGCGTTTGCCCATGCGGGAGCCAATGTGGCGGTGGCGAGTCGCAGCCAAGATAAAGTCGATGCTGCGGTGTTACAGCTCAAACAGGCGAATCCAGATGGGATCCATCTTGGGGTGAGTTTCGATGTCAGGGATTTAGCCGCAGTAGAACAGGGCTTTGAAACCATCGCCTCAGAATTTGGTTTTATTGATGTATTGGTGAGCGGCGCTGCGGGCAATTTTCCAGCAACTGCCGCTAAGCTTTCGGCGAATGGTTTTAAAGCTGTCATGGATATTGATTTATTGGGCAGTTTCCAAGTACTGAAAACAGCTTATCCTTTACTGCGTCGCCCACAGGGGAATATTATTCAAATTTCTGCGCCACAGGCATCGATTGCGATGCCAATGCAGGCCCATGTTTGTGCGGCAAAAGCGGGGGTTGACATGCTGACGCGAACCTTAGCTATTGAATGGGGCTGTGAAGGCATTCGAATTAACTCCATTATTCCAGGCCCGATTACAGGCACCGAAGGCTTTAATCGTTTAGCGCCGAGCGCTGCACTACAGCAACAAGTGGCACAATCGGTACCGTTAAAACGTAATGGGGAAGGGCAAGATATTGCCAACGCAGCGTTATTTTTAGGCTCTGAGCTGGCATCCTATATCACGGGTGTTGTACTTCCCGTCGATGGAGGTTGGTCACTGGGCGGTGCCAGTATTGCGATGACTGCCTTAGGTGAATTAGCAGCAAAGGGCAGTAACTAAATAGTTATAACTCATTTATTTAATAGAAAATCGGGTGAAAATCCATGGCGAATGCATTACAAGAGCAGCTACTGAAAGCTGGACTTGCCAGTAAACAAAAAGTGCGTGATGTAAAAACGCAAAAGCGTCGCGATAAAAAGGCGCGGGTTGACGATGGCTCAAGCGCGTTAAAACTTGAGATCGCCGAGCAAAAACGCTTACAAGCTGAAAAAGACAAAGCCCTCAATGAACAACGCTTTGCAGAGGCAACGGCCCGAGGACAAGTGCGAGGATTAGTGAGTGAATTCACGCAATTTGCTATCAAGATCCCAAGTCATGCCGAGATCAAATTCAACTATACGCTAGACAATAAAATTTACTCTGTCTATATCGATGAGAAAATTCAATCCGAATTGCTTAAAGGCCAATTAGGGATTGTTCGATACGAAGATAAGAGCTACCTCGTCCCTCACAAGCTTGCCGAACGTGTGAATCTATTGGTGCCACAATGGTGCGGCTATTTGTGGCAACAGGATGCGGGTAAGGCCGTAGAAGTCGAAGATGATCCTTATGCTGATTATGCGATCCCTGACGATTTAATGTGGTAATCAATACGTTAATCGTGAGCTAAGCCGACGACAACCAAGTTTACTTCTCGCTACACTATAACCCTTAAGGTCACTTAAGGGTTTTTTATTGCCCGTTCTTCACTCTGTTATGTTGCGTAGATTAGTGCTTAGCATCAAAGTGAATTTGTAATGAGATTGTTTTCTGTATAGAACTGGTATAAATTAAAACAACTGTTTAAATCCTACGTTTAAGAGTCTCCCAATGAATCCTTACCAAGCCCCGTTAGCAGATATGCGTTTCTTACTGGAACAGGTTTTTGATGCCCCAAATACGTGGTCACAATTACCTGAGATTGCAGAAATGGTTGATATGGATACGGCCAATGCAATCCTTGAAGAAGCGGCAAAAATCAGTGCTGAATTAATCCATCCGCTAAACCGTGCTGGTGATGAGCAAGGCGTTTTACACCAAGATAATGGTGTGATTACCCCTGAGGGGTATAAAGCCGTATATAAGCAATATTCTGAAGGTGGTTGGGTAGGCCTATGTGGTGAGCCTGAGTTTGGTGGTATGGGCATGCCCAAAATGCTTGGTGTATTAGTGGATGAAATGGCCTACAGTGCCTGCAACGCGTTTACGCTTTATGGCTCATTAACCGCGGGGGCAGCTTTGTGTATCAATGCCCACGGTAGCGAAGCATTAAAACAAGCTTATTTACCCAAGTTATATTCTGGTGAATGGGCTGGAGCGATGGATATGACAGAGCCACAAGCTGGCTCTGATCTGCGTAATATTCGCACTCGCGCTATTCCATTGGAGGACGGCAGTTATGCGATTAGTGGCAGCAAAATTTTTATTACTGGTGGCGATCACGATCTAACTGAAAACGTCATTCACTTAGTGCTGGCAAAATTACCAGAAAGCAAAGGTATTTCACTGTTCCTCGTACCCAAAATCACGGTTAATGATGATGGCAGCTTAGGTGAGGCTAATGGTGTTAGCGTGGGGTCAATCGAGCACAAAATGGGCCTTAAAGGCTCAGCAACCTGTGTGATGAATTTTGATGAAGCAAAGGGCTATCTGATTGGCCAGCCTAATCGTGGCTTGGTTTGTATGTTCACCATGATGAACTACGAACGTTTAGCTATTGGTATTCAAGGGCTTGGCAGCGCACAAGCCGCATATCAAATGGCCGCCGATTATGCTAAAGAGCGCAATCAAGGCGTTGCTGCCGGTGGCTCACCCACGGGAAGCGATTCTGATCCTATTATCGTCCATGGCGATGTGCGCCGTATGCTACTGACAATCCGCGCGATGACAGAAGCGGGACGTGCCTTATCCATATTTACCGGCAAACAGCTCGATTTGGCGAAATATGCTCAAGATGAGGTTAAAGCTAAAGCTGCCCGCTACGTGGGTTTATTAACACCCGTTGCTAAAGCGTTTTTAACTGACCGTGGTTTAGACGCGACTATCATGGCGCAGCAAGTCTTTGGTGGACATGGTTATATTCGTGAAACAGGCATTGAGCAATTGGTACGTGATACCCGCATTGCGCAAATCTATGAAGGCACAAATGGTATTCAAGCCATTGACTTCCTTGGTCGAAAAGTCACTGGCGACAACTTAGCGACGCTAAAAGAGTTTGTGGCCGAATTAAAAGCACAAATGCGTGAATTTACACAGGTCGACGGTGTAAAAGTTGCCGCCGTTTGTGCTCGTTTAGATGCTTTAGTGAATGTGGCTGAATCGATCAATGAGCAAAAACTGACTCAACCTGCGTTAATCAATGCTTGTGCAGTCGACTTTTTAGATGCCTTTGGTTACAGCTTATATGGTTTTTATTGGCTAGCCATGTTGGATAAGGTCCCTAGCGCCGAGGATAAAAACTTTGCCGAGCAAAAAGCTTACCTCGCTAAATTCTATTTTGATAAGTTATTGCCTAAGGCCGATTATCATTTAGCGCAGGTGCGTGCGGGTGATGCCAGTACTATGGCAATGCCAGCGGAATTGTTCTAAGTTTGGATTGGTGAGATAAATGATGTAAAAAGCACTGATTTATCAGTGCTTTTTAGTTTTATCAGTCAATTAATTTAACCGTGTTGAGTTCTTTAGTTGATGTTTGGTTTGTTTGTGCCTGTTGTTCAACTGTAGTTATGAGACGAGTCAAAAAGTCAGCGCTAAACGCAGGCGTGCGTTGTTTTTTCGTTTCAGGACTAATGCCATTCTCAAGCACCACAAATAAGATATCCCGCTGTGGTATTCGAATAAAACCAGCTAAATTGGCAACCCCTTGCATTGAACCTGTCTTGGCAAAAACACGGTTTTTGAGCGGTGGTTGAGTGTAACCCAGTCGATATTTTAGCGTACCGCTGACTCCCGCCTCGGGCAAACTATCAATCAGGCTGTGAAAGCGGGCATCTTGATAAATTAGAGTAAGCACATTGGCTAATTGCCTTGCGCTCAATAAGTTATAACGAGAAAGCCCTGAACCATCGACGATATTGGCGTGGGTTAAATCGACTCCCAAATCGCTAAGGATATGGCGCATGGCCGCCGCACCATTGGTAAAATTTCCTTGGGTTTTGTAATAGTGTTGTCCGACTAACTTAAACAGGCTGTCGGCGATCAGATTATCCGACTTAAGCAACATAGTCTTTAACAACTCCGGCAAAGGCGCACTACTGTGACTGGCGATAAGTTTTGCCTTTGAAGGTATTGCGTTGCCAATTTTAACTTTACCCGAGAGCGACATTTCCCCCTTGAGTGTGGCCGTTAACGTATCCATGGCGAATTTTTCAGGATCGGTTATTGCGATAGCGAGGGGAATAGCCTCACTGCCAGGATAACATCCCCGAAGGTGATATTGATTTTGCCCAAGTCGCACTAAATCGAGCTGACAAAAATCATGGCTAGCTTTGGGAGAGAATATCGCGTCACTGCTGACCTTTACCCCAAAACTAGATACCCTTAATTTGACCTCAGAGGAATGCTTGCTCGAGCTTGGAACGAATTGCCCATAAACACAGTTTTGATTGATGATATAACTCGACACCGGCGCCGCAAAACAAATGCCGAGGTCGTCCCACACCCAGCCAGGAGCTTGTAATTGCTCTTGTTTATCACCGATAAGATAAAGATGCCCGTCAATACTGTTGATACCCTGTTTTTGTAGGTGGGCAAACAAGGCCTTAAGATCGTCTTGAGTGAGGGTAGGATCGCCACTAAAGCGCAGATAGACACTTCCCGCAATATGGCCTTGGCGAATGGGGGCATCGCTCCATAGCTCCGTCACATAACGAAAATCGGCCCCAAGGTTGGCCAATGCTGTGACGGCAGTAAGGACCTTTTGTGTGCTTGCGGGGATAAACAAGGTATCAGCTTGCTGGCTATAAAGCTGTTTACTGTTCGCCATATCCAGTGCCAGCAGCGCAATTTGCGAGTGACGTGGTGCAATATCATTAATTTGTTGACTCAAGATCGCATGTTGAATATCTGCAGTCGTAGCCCACAGCTGATGTGGTAATAGGGCTGTTGCTACTACCGTTAGCAATATGCCTGCCGAACGCTGTAAATTGAATAATGGGGAGAACGTTTCCATGTCTGTTGTATGTTTACTCTCTTAATTAGCGGTCATGACTGCCATCATCTTTTTCCATCAGACGATACAACCTTAGGGTAACAAATAAAACCAAGCCAATAAAAAGTGGCAAAATGAGTAATCCAAGTTGCGCTTTAAAATGAAAAATGCCCCACGCTAAAGCTAAAGTCAGTGCGAGGGTTAACAGGATTTTTTTATTCATAGAGTTTTAGAGTGTTGACTGGTGACGTTTTAGTTTACGCTAAAACACGCAAAACGGGCATGCTTGCATTAGGAGCAACCCATATTTTGTGATTAAACTACCATTTTGGGCACCCTATGTAGATAAGCAAAATGAGCAACCGATAAAGAGTG
Organism: Shewanella sp. LZH-2; assembly: GCF_016859145.1. Lineage (NCBI taxonomy): Bacteria > Pseudomonadati > Pseudomonadota > Gammaproteobacteria > Alteromonadales > Shewanellaceae > Shewanella > Shewanella sp. LZH-2. The sequence goes on along the minus strand of NZ_CP069350.1, from coordinate 2,316,659 downwards.
CAAGCGTATTTGGTTAGTCATTGAAGTCGGCATGTCTGCTCGTATATATTTAGGCTGAACCGACGTAATTTTACACTTATTATTGCCAATGACTTGTTTCAGCTCAAATTACCAGCAAAATAGGCGTTACGCCGCGCTCTTTTCATCGAAAAGTCTTGCCGAGTTGCAGTGAAGTCGGTAATTTCTACCCCTTACGATTTTAGGATCTTAGGTAACCACTAAAACCATGCCTCATATTAGTATGCGCGGCTTACCCCAGGCAGTCGTTGCAGAGCTTAGCCAAACATTACTGCAGTCTTTGGCGGCTATATGTAAAGGTAAAGCAGAGAGTTTTACATTAGATTGGATCCCCAGCATCAGTTACCGTAATGGTAGAATTGATCAGCGCTTTGTCCAAATCGAATTGCTTTGGTTTCCGGTAGACCCTGATATTCATCTTAAAGTAGAACAAACAATCAGGCTGGCAGTGACAGAAGCCTACCCAGAATTAACACAGATTGCTGTGATGTTTTTGTCACTGACCCCAAGCGCTTCCTATCGGGGTGGTCAGCATGTTTAAAGGAGGATGCCTTGCTAGATAAGCTTGGTGGAATAGCCGTTCAACCCGAGGCTTTAACGTGGTTGCTTACGCCATGCCGATTTAAGGCAGAGTTACTTACTCGCATCGAAAATGCCAAGAACAGCATCTACATCGCTGCACTCTATTTAGAAGATGATGAAGCAGGGCGGGAGATTTTACAGGCCTTGATGACGGCTAAGGCTAAAAATCCTGCGTTGGATATCAAAATTTTGGTCGATTTTCACCGTGCTAGACGTGGCTTGATTGGCCATAAGGGTGATAGCGGTAATTATTTGATGTACCGCAAAGTGATGGCTGAAGCTGAATATCCTATCGAGATTATGGGCGTACCAGTCAAATCCCGTGAATTTATGGGTGTATTACACCTTAAAGGCTTTGTAATTGATGATGCCGTGATTTATAGCGGCGCAAGTCTTAATAATATCTATCTACAGCAAAACGATAAATACCGTTTCGACCGCTACCATGTGATTGAGTCAGCAGAGCTGGCACGCAGCATGCGCGCAATGATCCAACGTTATATCATTGCCGATCCAGCAGTGACATCACTCACTCAAGATGCGCAGCAGGAAGTGTTACCGCCTAAAACCGATGTGCGCAGCTTTAAATTACGTTTGTCACAGGCACAGTACGAGTTTAACGCAACTCGAACGGGTAATCGGGTAACACCATTACTGGGCTTAGGCCGTAAACATAATTTATTGAATAAAGCGGTTATTGCGATGGTTGAGGAGTCAAAAGATAGACTCTTTATCTGCACACCTTACTTTAACCCTCCTTATATTTTGGTCCGCGCCTTAGCTAAACATCTGCGCAACGGCAAACGGATTGATATTGTCGTCGGCGATAAAACGGCGAATGACTTTTATATTCCGCCTGAGCAAGATTTTTCCACCATCGGTGCCTTGCCGTATTTATATGAACAGTCGCTGCGTAAATTTGCCAAACGTCAGCAGTGGGCGATTGATAATGGCCAACTCAATATTCATCTGTGGAAGCATGGGATCAACAGTTACCACCTCAAAGGTATCAGTGCCGATGGGCGTAAGCATTTGATCACAGGCTCAAATCTAAACCCTAGAGCATGGGCGTTGGATTTAGAGAATGGGCTCTTGATCCACGATGAAACGGGTAGCTGGAAGGCGCAATTTGAGGCCGAGCAAGCGCATATTCTTGAGCATACACAGAGGTTGTATCACTATAGCCAAGTGGATACCTTGCAAAGCTATCCCGATCCGGTGAAGAAGATTATGAATCGTATTAGAAGATTAAAAGCAGACTTTTTACTAAGACGGATCCTGTAATCGATAAGCATCAGAAAAACTAAAGCCCACGTAAGTGGGCTTTGTTATTTTGATAGAGAACCTCAGTTTTTTTGCGGCAATAGTGTTTGATGGGTATCGTTTTGATCTCGGGCATAATGCAAGGCCACAATCACTAAAAGCACCATCAGCGCGCTCAGTAAACCGATACTTAACTGGCCTCCCATAGGTACGAGCGACATGGTTAATGCCGCCAGCCCTGCGCCAAAGTTTTGTAAACCACCGAGCAAAGCCCCCGCAATGCCCGCTTGACGCGGAAAAGGTTCTAACGCAGCCGAGGTTAATGTCGGAAATAACATGCCGGCGCCGCTGAAAAATAAAATTGAGCCTATCAACAAACTCCAGCCTACAACCAGTTGAAACAACCCAGGGATCAACATAAACAATGCGCCAGCACCGAGCAAGGCAACACCTTGAAATACGGTTCGTTGTGCTTGTTTTTGTCTTCCTGCTACCAGTGCACCGAGTAAATAGCCGGGGATAGGCGCCACAAAATAACAGCTCACCATAAAAGATGAGAGTTGCAAATATTGGCCATAGAGCACACCCGCAATGGCTTCAAAGGCGGCAATCCCCGCAAAGGTGGCGATTAATGAAAATAGATATGCCCTAAAGCTGCGGTGGCGTAGCACATGGCGATAGGAGGCTAACACTGGTTGTTGTTCTCGTTTGTCTTTTGGTAAAGACTCTTTAAAACCAAAACAAAGCAGTAGCCAAACAAAGACGCCAAACCCAAATAACACCCAGTAAACGGCTTGCCAACCTAAGTAAGCTGAAGTAAGGCTCCCTAAGAAGGGTGCCACCAAGGGTAAAAACACCACCGCCATGGACACATAGCTATTAAATCTAACTAAGTTATCGCCAAAGTAATGATCCCTAGGAATGCTGCGGCACAGGGCGCCGGCACTGGCTGTGCCTAGGCCTTGAAGCAGACTCGCGCAAATTAACTGATTAAAGCTTGTGGCTTGTGTGGCAATTAACGCGCCGATCATAAAAATCCCAATACCAAACAACAGTGGGAGTTTTCGCCCATAGCGGTCAGATAATGGGCCATAGATAAATTGACATAAACCGTAGGCGAGCAGATAACAGGCCATGACTGCTTGTAGCTTGCTTGCATCGACGGCTAAACCTTGGGCAATCAGCGGGAGTGCTGGCACAAAAATCGTTTGGGCCATCTGTCCACAGGCCACCATAAAGACCAGCATAAAGAGCAATCGAGTGGTACTTCCTGCTGATGAAGCCGACGTTTTTGATGAGATTAAAGACGGTTTTTCGCCTGACATCATAATTCCGTAAAAAAGCACAGTTGAACAATGGCGCGCATCTTACGCCCAAAATTGAGTAGTTCAATGGCTAATCGTCTTGATTTTCAGGAATATTTTTTCATCGAACACATAAGTTTTTCTATGCTTTTATGGCTGTAAAACTAAGCTTACACTTGGTGTTTATCTTGTTAATCAGGTTTTGTAATTGATAAAGGGTGGATTCTTAAGTCAACAATATAACGCGTTTATTAACATGGGTTTTGATCAATAACGAGATATTCGTAGCAGAGAAATTGAATGGAGAGAAAACAAAACCTCTCCATTTTGACAAGCTCGGTTTTGGACTGAAATATGATAACGCGATATTAATTTTGCAGCGTTTCTAAGCCTGTTAATATCTGGTAACCCGCGGTTACCCGTGGCGGCACGGGATAATTTTTATTATTCAACAACACCAATGCTAGCTTTTTAGCTGGAATATAAGCCACATACGCAGCAAAACCACCCGTTGAGCCAGTCTTATTTATCCAGACATTTTGCTGTGGCGCTTGAGGTGGTGTAATGGCTTTCACTGGCATGCTGCCAAACACTACATCTTGTGTATGTCCAGTGAGGAGCTTATCAAGGGCAATAGGATACGGATATTGCTCCCAAATCATCGCTTGAGTCATCATGCCGACATCAAAATAGCCTGTATGGGTGGCATCAATGGCACGTTGCAACCTTGCAGGCACCGAATGCTGCTGCATATTGGTTTCAACAAAACGGAGCAGATCTACAACCGTCGTTTTTATTCCGTAGGCCTCATCGGCTAACACACCGGGATTGAGGCGTACTGGCTGATCTTGCTTATTGTAGCCTTGGGCGTAGTCAGTCATTTTATTGGTTGGAACCATAAAATAGCTGTTTGTCATGCCAAGTTGTCGAAAGAGAGTTTGCTCTACGGCCTCAGGAAAACCTTGACCAAGCTGCTTTGCCGCGATCACACCGAGAAGACCAATGCTGGGATTGGCATAATTGCGGTGAGTACCTGCGGCATAAGCTGGTTGCCAGGCTTTTAAATAGCTTATTAACTCAGCATTATTGGTTATATTATCAGGGACCTGCATGGGCAGATTTCCCGCTGTATGGGTGGCTAAATGAATGAGATTGATCTGGTCAAAATGGCTACCGGTTAATTCAGGCAGATATTGGCTTACCTTATCTGTTAGCGTCAGTTTACCCTCAAGTTGAGCGTATGTTGCGAGGGTCGCGGTAAAGGTTTTACTGATAGAACCAATCTCAAATAGGGTATTTTCATTCACCTTTTCCCCTGTCTTTTTTGAACTGACACCATAAGAAAAGAAATACTGTTGTCCATTGATACTTACCCCGATTGCAATCCCAGGGATCCCATATTCGTTCATTAAAGGATTAACAGTAGAATCGATAAGGGCTTCTATAGCCTGGGCATTCGGAGGGAAGCTGACGCCCCGTTGTGGCGCGGCATTTACCATTAATGGTGTCACTGCTAGCAATATTCCGCCAAAAATGATCGAGCCTACGTTGTGTGAACTTAATGGTGTAGATAACAAAGCGAAGCGGGTGAGCTTTATCGCTTGCAAGATAGACGTGGGCATATAATTCCTTGCATTTTTGTTGGGGCCTGCAAATGGCACTGATTCAACATAGATTGATGGATGAAAGATTTAGCACGATTTAAATCAGATTGGCTACAAATTTAGCCTAAGCTGTTTTGATCTTCGGCGATCGTTTAGCAAAGCGTAACCAATTAGTTGGCCTATGGCAGCGTTCTTTTCGGTACGCAGCCTTTTCTACAATGTTTATGCCCCAAAGCGAGATAAGTTTGTCATCAGGTGTGTAGGATGAATTGTCACTGTTTCCCCAGTGACACGCCGTGAATATGTCCCTATAGGCTCGACGGCGGCATCCATGCCGCCAACGGTCACTGTTGCAACAATGCCAATCCTAACTATCCCTCTAGCTGCTAGGTCAGCTAAAAAGATATTTGCCCCTAAGCTTCTTAGCCCCTAAAGTTGGACACCCAGCCTTAATAGCGCGGTAGCTAACCTCCGACTATGCTTTGGTTAAGCATTGAACAAGGAGGTTTGTATGCCGCGCCCTCGCCGAACCCAGATAAGCCTTGAAGACACACCCTATTACCATTGCTGTAGCCGCGTTGTTCGGCGGGCTTTTTTATGTGGTGATGATAATTACTCGGGTAAAAACTACGACCATCGCCGCGCTTGGGTAGAATCGCTATTGTTTGAACTTGAAGCGGTTTTTGCTATTGATGTGGCGGCGTTTTCGGTGATGTCGAATCATCTGCATGTAGTGCTGCGGGTCGATATCGAGACGGCAAATCGTTGGACTGACCGCGAAGTGCTTGAGCAGTGGCATAAGTTGTTTAAAGGCGATGAGTTAACGCAAAAATTCGCTAAAGGTGAGTTAGTTGAAGCGCATGAGGTCAGCAGATTAAAGCATTCAATCGCCCTTTATCGCAGTCGTTTGTGTGATATTTCATGGTTTATGCGCTGTTTGAATGAGCCGATAGCAAGACAAGCAAATCAAGAAGATAACTGCACAGGCAGGTTCTGGGAAGGCAGGTTCTGGGAAGGCAGGTTTAAATCGCAAGCTCTACTCGATGAAGCCGCAGTATTAGCTTGTATGACTTACGTCGATTTAAATCCCATCAGAGCACAACTAACTGATACACCTGAACAATCCGACCATACCAGTATTCAACTACGTATTCGGGCCGTATTAAAAGGTGAGCAGCCGAGTAATCTATTACCGTTTATTGGTCACGAGTGCGACAACCAACCCAATGGCATTGCGTTTTCCTTAACCGATTACCTTCAATTGGTGGAAGATACAGGCCGAATTATTCGCAACGATAAACGTGGATGCATCAGTGAAAGTAGCGCCAAGTTACTGACAAGATTAAATATCCCCCATGAGAACTGGCTCAAACTGACCACCGAGTTTGGCAAACTATTTCATGGTCCGGTGGGCACGCTGCAAGAACTGACAGATTACTGCGAACATCTCGAAAAGCGACGACGGCACTTTGCGTCAAGCTGCCAGCACTTTAACAGTAACTGACAACTGCTTATATCACTTCAAAAGCCTCACCCAGAACACATCCCAAGCACTATGGGCCAATTTACTTCGTCTGAAATACCTAATTTTTGAAGGAATTAGCGCAATTTATTGCCTTAGATGCTGTCCCCGCGATTGTTGATTGTCCCTATTTAAACCATTTTAATTCGGACAAGTTGTTGGCAAACATAAAGTGCATTATGTTATTGATTTATATTGGGTGGCTGGATTTATTTGATATGAACGGCCGGATGTACGATTATAACCTGGGCCGCTTCATGAGCGTGGATCCGCTGATCCAGAGTCCAACCTCGACCCAGAGCGTGAATCCCTACAGCTACATTATGAATAACCCCTTGGCGGGGACAGATCCGACGGGGTATGCGGCGCAGTGCTCGGATGATAACAATTGTGATCTGAGTTCGATTGACGTTAAGGATGTGACAAGCATTCAAGTCACCAAAGATGGCAACGCGATCATCAACACCAATAATGGTTCCTTCCAGGTGAACAGTATTGGTGGCAAGAATGTTCAGGGATCGTTCAGTGCCAGTAACATAGGTGACCTCTCGTCGGTCGCCAGTAAACCAAGTTATGGTAATGATGCTAATTTTGTGAAGGGATACGCTGACCAAGCGAATAAGCAGGATATGTCTGGTGTGTTGTCGATGACGCCTGTTGGGCAGGCTGTAGACAGCATCAAATCTGGCATAGAAGGTATCGAGAAGTTCGCTGACGAGTATAATGAGACAGGTTCGTACACTGATGCAGCATTGGCTGGCGCTGTATTTGCACTGGAGAAGTACGGAGAGCGGAAGCTTAAACTTTCGAGAGCGCCTGATGTTGTGTCTGATGCTGCAAAAAAAGTACCTAATCCTTGGGGGCGGAGAGGGAGCCCGGCTCACACAGACAAGGTCCTTGAAGCAGAAAAAAGATTAGGTGATAAAGGATGGAAGACTATTTCTGGTGGCAGCCTCCCGGAGGAAAAAGTTGGCAACAGATACCCTGACCTTGTAATGAAAAAAGGGGATGATCAAATTGCTGTTCAAGTAGGTCGAGGAACTAGAGGTGGAATTCCCGTTATAAGAGAAAGACGGGCCATGGATGATCTTCGGAAAACGGGAGAGTTTAGTCATGTATTCTTTGTCAGATATGATAACTAATTTAAAGTATTTATTATGATTAATGCGATTGAATGGGTTAGAAAAGGAAAAGGAAAAAGCTTTAAGTTGGCATCCAATAGTGAATGCATTGTTAAGTGGATGTCCAGCAGCTTACTTCCTGAGTTTGGGCCGTACAAGCTGGTTGGAACTTATAACGAGAAAGTTGGTAAGGTTTATGTAGATCGTTGGCATGAAGTGGAAATTGAGAACTACAATGTTTTGAGAGATAAAAACATATGGCAAATATTTATAGTCAGTTCCAAATTAATGCCAAAAATTGATTCTCATCAAGCTTTGGAAGCAGGGGTTGATAGATATTTATCTACAAGTGGCGCTATTCTGGTTCAATTTCGTGAAGCTATGTCTGATGGAAAAGAATTATTCTATATAGGTATAGTAGATTCTATAGTGAATCGAGATTCAGGCGAAATAGTGCAACATGGCGGGTACTTGCAAATATTTAAAAAGTTGAAGAAAGATGCGGGAAAATTTGGTGTGACCTTTGAATAAAAGGGGGCAGATCCGAATTAAACAGCTGGAGAGATAGGACAGGCATAACACTTTTGGTCAATCAGCCCCATTTGCTTGGGGCTTTTTCTTGCCTGGAATTGGGCAATTTGACCAGCAGCCCGGGCAGCGCTTGCCGGTAGAAGTGAGCAGTGTCTGCCAGCAGGGCGGGCAGTTTGGGGCAGCGCCGCCAATTAATTGGTACTGGCACAATTGATCGCTTCTGCTGTCTATGAGTGATCGCTTCTACTGTTTTGAGCTGCTCAGTCTGCTGCGAGTTTTGACCAAATGAGTTTTTGGAGATTATGCGCTTAAGTTCATGCAACGAAAATGGATGGCTTGTTTATCGGGTTTAATACTAACGCTCAATAATCGCCTTACAAATATTAATCCGAAACCAATGAATTAGGGTAAAAACTCTAGCAAGGTTTTGTCCCAAAGCGTGTTTCGTATTTCTTTAAAACTTACAGATTACGCTAATGCTAAAAAGGCTAGCCATGGTGATTAGCGAGACGGCCGTCCGCCCCATGGACGGGGCGGTCGAGCATCCACGGATGGACTTGCTGCGTGTCGGTGAGTGAACACCATGGCAAGCCTATATTAGTGGATATCAGCCAACGAATCTAATCAGGTTGCCATAAGTTTGATAATGCTATGACTCACCTTTAGTGCATTAAATCTAACGCGCTTTAATGTCCCAAAGCGAGTTGCCTGAGTATGAGACTTTATTACTCTTCCACAATTGCACCTTTATCGGCCAAAGGATACACTGCGCCTCCGCGACATAATGGCACACCTTGTGTACTGCCTTTTAAAACGAGTTTGATTGAGAATTGGTTGCTATGGCTCTTGCCCCACACGCTGTACATCGCTTATATGAATATCGCAAATCCATTTCGACTAAGCCTTTTGGCGCTCGCGGCAAAAAACTCATCCGTTGTCCTTTGTGTTTATTAGGTGCGCAATTTTGTACTTGTTCGCTGCGCAGGCAGTTAACCACTCAGGCTAGCTTTCTGCTGATCATGTATAACGACGAGGTCATCAAGCCAACCAATAGTGGCCGTTTAATTGCGGATCTGATCCCTGATACCTATGCGTTTCTGTGGTCGCGCACCGAGCCAGCAGCTGAGATGCTAGCACTGTTAAGCAATGAGCATTATCAGCCGTTTTTAGTGTTTCCCGCCCAATATGCTAACCCAGGCCAAACCGTATTAAGCCAAGTCCCCATGGCTACGCTGGCGAACGGTAAACGCCCTTTATTGATTATGCTCGATGGCAGTTGGCGAGAAGCTATTAAAATGTTTCGTAAAAGCGCTTATCTGCAAGATTTACCTATCTTGTCTTTTGATCCTAATACGTTAGCGACTTACGCACTACGTAAGGGCAGTCACGATTTTCAATTGGGGACGGCAGAAGTTGCTTCACTGGCATTGGCTGCGATGGGTGAAGAGGCAAATGGTAAAGCATTAACCGCATGGTTCGATCTGTTTGTCGAGTCATCATTACTTGGGCGCAACCGTCGCTGCCGTGAAGATATTCTACCGATCAGCGAGTTTACCGATGCCTTTGAAGCGGCTTATCGCGCTGCGACGTTGGAGTTGTGATTTACAGAAAATCCCCTCGAGTGAGGGGATTGATGTGCTTTATCTGATGCTTTAGTCGATAAATTAAACGGCGACTTCTTTGCCATCGAGTTTACGGATCACCACAGTGGCCGCGCGAGGGCGAAGCACGACACCTGTTGGCGTGACTTCAGCAGCGTTGTTTGAATAAGGCCAGTTTCCCGGATGCTGGATGTTGGCAAATACCGAGGTATAATCAGGGCTTATAGCAAAACCTGTGACTTCACAATCGTTGGGACCTACAAAAAAGCGTTTTAACTCCATTTGGTTATTGCTCGTTAAACTCGCTTGCTTATTGGCACTATCAAGCAGCGTCGAAGGGACAATCGCCAGCATTTGATCGTTCGTTTCTTCGGCGACTTCTTTAGCACCATTATCGGTTTGTACCCATAAGATCCCGCGTTTATCAAAGGCAAGACCATCTGGGCTGGCAAACTGGTTTAGATCTGTTAAGCCAGATAAATTAGTCTCGGCATTACCATCACTTGGCGAGCCAAAGACAAAAATGTCCCAGGTAAATTCAGTCTCTTTCTCTGCTTCATCCCAACGAATAATATGTCCAAAGTTATTTTTCAACCTTGGATTTGCGGGGTTGGCTTCGGTACGTTTCGAGTTATTTGTCAGTGTTAAATAGGCTGAACCTGTGAAAGGATCGACTGCGCACCACTCTGGACGATCCATCGGCGTTGCCCCCAGTAAATCTGCTGCTCCAGCGGTATTAAGAATAATCTCAGCCAGACTTGCAAAGGTGTCACCTAAGGTTTTGCCATCAGTCGTTTGGCTAGCTAAGGTCAACGGTAGCCAAGCACCAACGCCATTTTCACTAAACTTAGCCGCATATAATGTGCCTTCATTCATATATTTATCGCCAACTTCAAGGCGATTGCTGCTGTTGGCATCTTGTGGGTCCCAAGGTGCTGCCGACACGAATTTATAGAGGTACTCAAAACGCGCATCATGACCAGAATAAAATACCACGGGTTTACCTTCGCTCAACTTACCAAAAGTACAACCTTCGTGACGGAAACGCCCTAAGGCAGTGCGCTTAATTGCGCGGGATGTGGGATTGTATGGATCTATTTCGACGATATAACCATGGCCATTGGCTTCATTGCGATAATCGTCCTGCGCGCTCGTTCCCTTTGGGGTCACATCAAAGCGGCTAAATTCATCAAGGCGTTCTTCATCTTGGCCGGCAAGATCATCCCAGCCATAACGACTGGAGGTTTTACTGATCCCAATGCGAATTTGATCTGGAGTGAGGGAGCCACGGTTAACAAAATATTCAGGCCAATTTTCCTCACATGTGAGGTAAGTGCCCCAAGGGGTGTAACCATTACCACAGTTATTTAAAGTACCACGAGCTTGGCTACCATCGGGGGAGTATCGGGTTTCAAGCAGTGAAGAATAAGCTAGAGGGCCGGCGATATCCATTACTGTCGCGCCGGTAAAACGGCGATTATGACGATCGTTATAAATTACTTCCCATTGATTATTCGTCAATTTGATTCTAACCACTGACACTCCATGGGCATTAATTTCCTTGCGAACTTCATCGACAATGGTTCGTAATCCCGTTGTTGCATCGACCGTTGGACCATTGGGATGTAGGGCTATTTCATCAATATATTCATGGTTAATACACAATAAACCATCATCACCAGCGTCATTCAATGGGAAAAAATGCATTCCGTCATGGTGCATACCAACAGCATTGGCTTGGTCATCTGCGGTATTACTGCCATCCGCTTTCCAAGGTGCAGCTTTAGAATTTAATGGTGTCCCCCAAGGAGCAAGGACTTGGGCGGTATACCCCTCAGGTACGACTACAGCATCTAAACGTGCGCCTTTGACTGAGGTAAAGTTAAGCTTAGCGCTACTTTTGCTAGGTGGTAATGGTGGCACGGGATCAACTGGGGTGGGGGAGGAGGAATTGTCAGAACCACATCCCGTCAATCCTATACCTGCAAAGGCGGTCATGGCCCCTAGACCTAATCCACTTTTGACAAAATTACGACGAGATAAATGTTTATCCAACACTTGGTTAAAAGGTTCGTTATTACTTTTATTATAGCGTGTAGGATCAAAGGTAGCCTTGCTCATATTTTACTCCAGCTAGTACGGATAATTAATTTCGTGACTTAGCCTAAAGTACTTATATGACACCAAAACGGCATTTATATTACAGGAATACTGCAATGACTAACCATAAACATTTGTAAGACTTAACTTAAAAATATTTCAAATACAGTATTGTGAATTGTGGACTAATAAAATGGTTAATCTTCTTTCGGTTTTAGATAATGGCGCAATGAACGCGGATCCGTATGACCAGTTCTTGCCATGATATATAGTGTATCCTTATTGTTTTCATGTAGTTGTGTTACGCATCCGCTGCGTAAACTATGTGCGCCGTAGTATTGAGCGGGTAATCCTGCTTTTACGCAATATTGTTTGATAATTCGATAAATATCGTCTCCATTTAAGAATCCACTATTTCGGTTAAATGTGGTATTGGACTTGTTATTATCTTTCACTTGATAAGGTCTTAAGGTTTTTCCATCACGAGAGATAGAGCGAAATAAATGCCCATCACTAATCTGACTTTCATGTAACCATGCTTTTACTGCATGATAAGCGGCGAAAGGTTCAGAATCAGGTAAATTTTTCCATTCTCTTAATCCTTGCTGATTACTTTTAGAAAATGGCAGGCGTACTTTTAATTTATCCCGCATAAAACTTAAATATTGCACCTTCAAATTCGCCAACTCAGAACGGCGAAATCCTCCTTGTAAACCGAGTTGAATAATAGCCTTATCCCTTGAACGCAGCAGAGGATGAGGTTGTTGCTCAACCGCTTGGAGCAGTAACTCTACTTCATCGTACATTATCGGTTGTTGATCATAATCTTGCACTCGGCGATTGTGATTACGACTCAAACCGCGCATGACTCGGAGCACCAGCGGGTGCTCAGTGGGTGACGGAAAACCCGCTTGTATGTGATAGTAACGAATCGCGGCTAACCGTGTGGTTAAGGTTTGCTTAGAAAGCTGCATCCCTGTGTCGGCCATTAACAATTCTTTTTGATGACCAATAAAAGAAATAACGCTTCTTGGATCAGTCGGTAATGATTGTAATCTGTGTTCAAAGCAATATTGTGCAAATAGACTGAAGCTCGTTTGGTATACACGGCGAGTATTGCTGGATATTTCAAATTCAGTTTCGGCTGCTGCATTATAAAAGTCATTATGCACAGATTGGGGAAGTGCACTTTCTTCAAAAAATGCATTATCAGCTTGTGTAAGATTTTTTGTTAAATGAGTGTTTACCCCTACGGGTTGCGGATTAACATCTATTGGATAAAATCGATTCGTTTTTGACATTAGAGCGATTTTCACTGCCGATAAAACTGGCGCAATTATACGTAAATCTTTGCTATTACTACCAGTGATAATCGTCATTATCACTGGTAGTCGAGCTATATGAGGTTAAAATGCACAAATAGGTTATAAATAAAACAGTTTAGAGAGGGCTAGGGCAAAATAGAGTGAAATTTATTTTTATATGAAAATTCAACCATCATTTACTGTGATTCACATTATTGCTTAAATATTATTCCATAAATGGTGTTGAACTTAGTGTTGGCGATAAAACACTCTATTTGATATTTAATGCTTGCCATAAAGTAGTAAGGATTAATTAAAATATTTAAATATGGTTACACCATTTTATTGATGATTAATGTTGACTAAATTTAAAACAGAATGATTATTAGTGCTGAGCTGGTTAAAATTTAGTCTTGTAAAAACATAATATTAGCCATGATTACCAAGATGAACCTCCGCCTTAACCGTACAGCTTTTAAGCGAGAAGAAGGTTATAGCAAAAACGATCGATAAAATGGTGTAACCATTCTTTTATTTTATGGTGTTTATCGTTATCATGGGCTTATCCGTTAACAACACGTTTTGCATAAATGACGACAGCCTATTTTTGGGAATATCATCAAGAAGCACCAACCTCGGGGCGAAAATTACGGTTATTGGATAAAGCAGAATTAGTATTTGCCTTACCGTTAATTTATCGTATGGTTCATCCAGATGTGGTAGGGGAAAAGGCTGGATGGTTTAACTTATTGATGCATTCACCTGCAAGTTATACTGAGTTAATCGCTAATATAAATATACTGGTTCAATTACGTAAGAAAAATCAAACGGTAGATGTTCAATTACAGCAAGTGAATCGAATGCTGAATCAATATTTTAGTGATTTAGGATGGCGCATGGTTCGCAAAGAACTTTCCCAGATAAAAAAGCGTCAGAAAAAGTCTCACATCGAAGTTAGTAAGGATATTATCCTACGCTTAAAGCGTTATATGGAACTTGAGCGTTTAGATAGTTTTGATCAAGCACTCGATACGTTATTATCAGAACATGCCGCTACTGTTTCTGCCGCAAATGAAGAAGAAACCTTTTAAATAATGTTCATATCAACCAACGGCTATGTTTACCATCTTCAATACGTGACTTTTGGGTTTAGTGACGTAAACTAAACTGAAGTTAGCGATGACGCTGGCGTTAATCGTACAACGTTGGACAATGCTTCTAGCAGAAGTGTGTGACATAAGGAAATAATATGCCAAAAAAGCTATCAGTACTTTGCCGAGTTGAACCTGGTTGTCTCGGGCCAGATGGCCGCGAACATATTGAAGCTTTTTGTACCTTAGCACAGCAGGCCATGAAGCATTTTGCTGTTGATTTAGTGACGTGGACCTTAGTGCCTCGTTACGATAAAACCATGCCAGAAATGGAATACACGGTTGATCATAAAAACTTGTCACGTTCTCAAGTTTCCCAATACTTCAATACATTAGGTCAAGATCTCGATACATTTGAAGAGGTCTTTAACGATAAGCTCACCGCATTTATCAATTTATATTTAGCCAGAAAGTCATAGCGACAAGGTCTAATCGTTCTCAGCATTTCTTCAGTCGCAGACCCTGTCTATATGATAGGGTACAAGGATTTTTCAATGTCTTATTCAGCACCTCAACCCGATGATGTATCAACCTTGATACCACTATTACAGCAACAATTTGGCTTTGCAGGATTTAGACAGGGTCAAGGTGAGGTTATCTCTCAGCTATTAGCTGGCCAGTCGAGCCTGGCGATTTTTCCTACTGGCTCAGGAAAATCGCTCTGCTATCAATTTACCGCGCTACAACTTCCCCATTTAACCTTAGTGGTTTCGCCATTGTTGGCTTTGATTAAAGATCAATTAAGTTTTTTACAACAGAAGGGCATTAAAGCGGCGAGTATTGATTCGACCTTAACACCAGAAATGACTCAACAGGTAATGCGTGAGGCTCGCTCAGGCGAGTTAAAATTGCTAATGGTTTCGGTGGAGCGATTTAAAAATGAGCGATTTAGGCAATTTATTCAATCAATTCCGATCTCTATGCTAGTTGTTGATGAAGCACACTGTATCTCAGAATGGGGACATAATTTTCGCCCCGATTATTTAAAACTCCCCGATTATCGGCGCGAATTAGTGATTCCATTGGTGCTGTTACTCACTGCTACTGCAACACGTAAAGTAAAGCTTGATATGGCGGCGCGTTTTGATATTAAGCCACAACACATTGTTCAAACAGGCTTTTATCGTGCTAATCTCGACTTGACAGTACTACCTGTAGCAAGTCAGCACAAGCTGGCCGCACTACAACAGCAGTTACAACATGTTATCGGTGCAGGAATTGTCTATGTGACTTTGCAGCATACGGCAGAGGAGGTGGCCGCTGAACTTTGCCGTATGGGATTTGAAGCAAGCGCCTATCATGCTGGGTTTGAGGATGAGAAACGCCAGCAAATTCAGCAGGACTTTATGCAGGGCAATATCAACATCGTTGTTGCGACTATCGCCTTTGGAATGGGGATTGATAAAAGCAATATTCGTTTTGTGATCCACTATGACTTACCAAAATCTATTGAAAATTACTGCCAAGAAATTGGCCGCGCAGGGCGTGATGGACAACTTTCCCATTGCGTCACTTTAGCCAATTTGGATGGGATCAACACTGTCGAAAACTTTGTTTATGGCGATACGCCAGAACTGGCAAGTATTAAGGCTGTAATTAATAACATTCGCGAAGAAACCCACAATGGACGCTGGGAACTGCAACTTCATCAACTGTCAAATGTGAGTAATATTAGACAACTCCCTCTGAAAACGTTACTCGTGCAGCTTGAAATGCAAGGCATCATCAAACCACTTTATGCCTATTACGCCGATATTCGTTACCGTTTTATTGTGCCGCAAGAGCAATTTTTGCATCAGTTTTCACCCGAACGGCAGGCATTTTTAACCGATATTTTCGCCCACACTCAAATGAAGCGCATTTGGGGCAGTTTGGATTTTTCTTCACTGTATCAGGCTACGGGGGCTGAACGGACTCGAGTAATGGCTGCGTTAGAATATCTTGCGAGTCAGCAACTCATTGAATTAGAAGCAAAGCAAGTCACCGATGTCTATCAAGTCGATGAAAAAGGTTTATTACAGGAAAACCGAGCAGAGCGGCTCTATCAATACTTTGCTGATAAAGAAGTAAAAGAAATTGCTCGCATTGCACAGTTAGTACGATTTTTTGAGCTAACGACTTGCTTAAATTACAATTTAGCTCGCTATTTTGACGATAATGCAGCACCTCAATCCTGTGGTCATTGCAGTGTTTGTCGTGGCCGAGTGGCTAAATTGACCTATTCTGAAGAGCCAATATGGCCTGATGATACGCAAATTCGTGCCGATTTAAACGAGTTAAAACTCGCAGCAGAAGCCAAAGGCTTAGCACCTTTGTCCTTAGATACCCAATGCCAGTTTTTAGCAGGCCTGACTCAACCTATCTTGACTCGTTTGCAATCTCGCAAACTCCAAGGCTTCGGACGTTTGGAAAAATGTAGATACGCCGATATCAAGCAAAGGCTACAAAAAGCGGGTACTTAAGGGGTAATGATTGAAGGCATATATGCTATATGCCTTTCGTCATCAGATGCATTTAGCGGGTTTAGGTAACCCTGCTATTTTGGTTGCTTGTTTTGCCGGGCCAACTGGAAACAGCGTATAGAGGTATTTGGAATTGCCTTTATCTGGGCCTAAGGTTTGGCCAATAGCTTTAACTAACACCCTAATCGCAGGGCTGGTTTTATATTCCAGATAAAAATCCCGAACAAAATTGACCACTTCCCAGTGAGCACTGGTCAGTTCAATCTGTTCTTCATGAGCGAGCAGCGGCGCCATATCGGGGTGCCAGTCGGCGATATTCTTCAAATAGCCTTGATGGTCGCGTTCAATTTCGACGCCGTTAAATATAAGCGGATTTACCACGTGATCACCTTATCGTGCTGTAGAGCTTGAGTGACAAACTCGTTGTAATCAATTTGACTAATATTATTAAGACGTTCCGTTAAGCCGCGGGCGATGACATCGTCTTTCAGCACCATTACCTTAAAGGGTGATAGCGCCATGGCCCATTGGCGCAGTAATAATGCATTTACGCCATCGCTCGAGAGTAAAATCGCATCCTCTTTGCAAGCATAACGCAGGCAAAGTTTGAGGGCATTGTCTCGGCTGGGCGAGGTTTGAATATGATGTAAAATCATTAGAATACTAAGACCTCATCGACAGCTTTTAAGTGAGCTGAAATCGCTTCATCGTTTAAGATTGTCACCGGAATCGACAGCAAACCATGGCTCAAGCCGTAGTCACCTAAAGATTGTTTGCAGGCGAACACCGATTCGATGTCGTACAGCGGGAGCGCTTTTAGCGCCGCAAGGTAATCTTTACCGCCGATAAGCTCGGGTTGTTGGTCTTTTAGCAGATGCAACACGCCTTCATCGACAAACACTAAACTCACTTCTTGCTCAAAACTGGCACTTAACAGGGCAAAGTCTAAGGCTTCGCGGCCTTTAGTAGTGCCATGGGGCGCGCTTCGGAACAATATACAGATTTTTTTCATAACATTTCCGAAGCTTAAAAGCAGATCAAACGATCGGCTGATTCAATTCCCGTGACCAGTTCACCCAGTCCGCCCATAATAAAAGAATGTTCAACATTCCAGTGGCTTAGCCCGTTTTCCTGCGCCTCTTGCTGCGAGACGATGCCGCGCCGTAATGCCGCAGAAACACAGTTAACTAACGAGACTTGATGCTCGGCCGCCAGTTGTTTCCAGCCTTTAACCACATCATATTCATCGGATGCGGGTAAGTTAAAGTCCGTGGAGTTATACACGCCATCCTGATAGAAAAACACACAGACAATCTCATGTCCGCTTTGCAGGGAGGCTTGGGTGAAACGTAGGGCATTCACACTTGCCGACGTGCCATAGGCTGGCCCGTTTACTTGGATAATAAATTTGCTCATCATAAAAAAAATGGCCCTAAAAGTAGGGCCATTTTAGCGTAAGTTTCCCGAAAAGGGGATTAATCATCGTTACCAATGCCAAGCAAATGCAAAATGGCAATAAACAGGTTTAAAAAGTCCAGATACAAGGAGATCGTGGCGCGGATATAGTTAGTCTCGCCACCATTCACGATACGGCTAGTATCGAACAGGATAAAGCCGGTCATTAACAGCGCAAGACCTGCGTTAATCGCCATAAAGGCCACACTATTACCCACGAAAATGTTAATCAGCGCAGCGGCAATCACCACAATCAATCCTGCGAACAAGAACCCACGTAGGAAAGAGAAATCTTTCTTCGTCGTTACCGCATAGGCAGAGAGCGCAATAAAGATAACTGACGTTAAACCAAGAGCTTGCATGATAAGCTCAGAGCCATTCGTCATACCAGCATAGTGGTTAAGCATGTAACCTAATGAGGCGCCTTCCATACCAGTAAAGGCAAAAACCCAGAAGATGCCTGCCGCTGAATCGGCTTTTCGTAAGGTTACAAATAGCAGTACTAAACCGCCGATAGATAAACCGAGTGACATCAGTGGGCTGATGTTGAGCGCCATCGCTAAGCCTGCACACAATGCAGAAAAGGCGAGGGTCATGGCCAGTAACAGATAAGTGTTTTTAAGAAGTTTATTCACTTCTAAGGTGGATGCACTCGTTGAGTACAGGGTTTGCTGAGTCATATCTTTCTCCATTAGCTTTTGAATCCAAACCGATCATTTTGATTTTTAACGGGCACGAGAGTTCCCATTAATCTCGCAAATCCAGTAATCCTGTTTGCATAGTAACTAAAACAGCGCTTGGCTTAAAGGATTCACGCCACAAATAACAAGTTGTAAAGGCTGATTTTTCTGTGTTGTCTGATGATTCAGCCGTATTTCGTTACAACAGTGCAACACAAAGACTTTAAAACAAGCTTAATCCTGTCATTATACGGCAATATTACGCCAGCCATTCACGGTGTAATTTATTGGTATCGCCTAAATAATCCAGCACCCAGGCTAGGGCGGGCGACATTTTGTCTGCATTCCAAGCCAGACAGCACGGGCTGGTCAGCTTAGGATTTTCAAGCTGTTTTTCGACCAAGGCGCCAGCTTTGATAAAGACGCTGGCCAAATGAACTGGCATATAGCCAATGCCGAGGCCCTCTCTAAAACAGTTAATCGCGCGGATCCAATCCGGCACCACGAGTCTGCGCTGATTCTCCAATAACCAGGTCATGCGCTTAGGAATTTCCCGCGAAGTATCTTCCAAACAGATGGAGGGGAAGGGGCGCAATTCATCGTCGGTTAAAGGTCGATCAATATTGGCTAAGGGATGGTTTTTACTCACCAAAAACGCCCATTGAATATCGCCCATGTCTTTATATTGGTATACGCCACCTACGGGAATGGCGGTGGTTGCACCAATGGCGATATCACTTCGACCGGTCGCAAGCGCCTCCCACACCCCGTTAAAGACCTCGATGCGGATGATAAGCTCAATATCGTGGAAATGACGGTAAAAGTCGGCGATTAATACGCTAATTCTGTCCGCGCGGACTATGTTATCTAAGGCGATAGACAGTGTGGGTTGCCAACCATTTGCCACACGTTGAGTGCCACGTTTCATCTCATCCATTTGAGTCAGCAAGTTTCTGGCTTGCTTAACAAAATGCTCTCCCGCAGGGGTTAAGGTCACGCTGCGGTGGTGGCGCTCAAATAACACTACGCCAAGTTCTTCTTCGATTTGCTTAACGGCATAACTGACCGCTGAAGGGACCTTGTGCAGTCGATTGGCTGCCGCCGTAAAACTCCCCACCCGGGCCACGATATCAATGAGTTCTAACGCTTGTTCCGAGAGCATAGCTGACATCCATTGTGATGAAAATAATTGATAGCATCTGTCAAAAATAAACGTTTCCAATCAAATTAACAAGTATTTAGACTGCACGCCTTAAGTCTTTTGACATGATTATTTTATGAAAACATCTAGTAATATCTTTGTAAATATGAAGTTTTTTATATTCTTATTCTATTTGGCCTTGTTAAGCATGTTAGGCTTTATTGCCACAGACATGTATTTACCTGCTTTCAAAGCAATTGAAAGTTCGTTCAATTCTTCACCTTCACAAGTGGCGATGTCGCTCACCTGTTTCTTGGCTGGTTTAGCCTTAGGGCAGCTGATTTATGGCCCTTTGGTCAGTAAACTCGGCAAACGTTATGCCCTGATCCTCGGCCTTGGCATTTTTGCCGCGTCCAGTGTTGCAATTGCCAATAGCGACTCGATACTGATGTTGAATATCGCTCGATTCTTCCAAGCCATTGGCGCCTGTAGTGCTGGCGTTATTTGGCAAGCGATTGTGGTCGAACAGTATGATGCCGAAAAAGCTCAGGGGATCTTCAGCAATATTATGCCGTTAGTGGCATTGTCACCCGCATTAGCCCCAATCCTTGGCGCTTATATTCTGAACGATTTTGGATGGCGTGCAATCTTTATCTCATTGTGTGTGATTGCCTTTTTATTGGTGCTGATGACCTTATACTTCGTGCCGAGCCATGCAGCGCATCAGGATGCTAAGCCAAGCGCAGTTTCCTACAAGCAGATTTTGAAAAATACCCGTTATTTAGGCAACGTAGTGATTTTTGGTGCGTGTTCAGGTGCGTTCTTTGCCTACTTGACGGTATGGCCGATTGTGATGGAGCAGCATGGCTATCAAGCAACCGAGATTGGCCTTAGCTTTATTCCGCAAACCATCATGTTTATTGTGGGCGGATACGCGAGTAAGTTATTGATAAAACGTATTGGTGCCGACCGTACACTCAACGTATTACTGGCAATGTTTGGACTCTGTGTTATCTCAATTGTATTTTTCACCTTATTAATGAAGATGGAAACTATTTTCCCACTGCTGATTTCGTTCTCGATACTTGCAGCGGCGAACGGGGCGATTTATCCCATCGTCGTGAACAGCGCCTTGCAACAATTTACCCAAAATGCGGCTAAAGCGGCAGGATTACAGAACTTTTTGCAAATCACTATCGCCTTTGGCGCCTCAAGCTTAGTCGCGCTCTGGGCAAGCTCAGGAGAAGTTGCCATAGGTTGGGCCATTTTGAGCTGTTCATTAGTGGTGATCTTGGGTTACCTGTTAAAAACCGAACAAACATGGGCCGATTTTGCCAAACACTTTACTGCGCCGGATCCAGCTCGCCTTGGGATCAATGTGGATAAGAAGCAAAATCAAGCAGATTGAATGTAATACGAGCAGTTAGCGCAAAATTATCAGTTAGTGCTTTACAGTCAGTAAACTAACTTATATTATGCGCATCGTTCGGAGGGGTGGCAGAGTGGTTTAATGCACCGGTCTTGAAAACCGGCGTGGGTTTATAGCCCACCCAGGGTTCAAATCCCTGCTCCTCCGCCATATTCTACGGAAAAGCCATCAGCAATGATGGCTTTTTTGTTTTTGGAATTTCAGGAGTTGAACCCTAGGGTTCCTAATTCTAAGCGCAGCTCCTTGGCAATATTCCACAGATGAACCATCTGTAATGATAGTTTTTCTGTTTTTGGAATTTCGGGAGTTGAACCCTAGGGTTCCTAACGCTAACCGCAGTTCCACCACCAAATTCAGTCAAAAAGGCCGCTGATGACTTAGCGGCCTTTTTCTTTCGCAATAGATTTAATTTCCCATTAGCTAGGATTTTCAAATAGCAAAGCAGCTTAGGTTAAGTAAGGCTAGGCTAAGTGAGTTTATGCCTGATAAGACTTAGCGCAAAAGCTTCATAGGCAGGAACCGTTTCATTCCCCACCCATGTACTGTAGATGCAGGCGGGGTCACTCAATTTAAGCCCCAGAGCGTCAAGATAGTCAGGGCCGTTGACCACAAAGAACTGCTTTTTGTAGGGCAACAACACCATCTGTGGTGATTGCTTTAAAAAAGCCTGCGCCTCATCAAAACCGCTGAACCAGTGATTGAGCAAGGTATCGCAGCGCCTGCTATGGAATAGGGTACCTAAGTCTTCACCGATGTGTGCTTGCCCAGATAACACTCTTTGACAGTGATTAAAATCAGTAAAACCGATTTCACGAGCCAATAGGCTTTGGCAATGCTTAAGCTGAATATCCTGTTGCGTAAAACCTTGCTTATTCATCAAGGGGGCGAATTTATCTAGCGCCATTGCATCACCAGCGTGGCAGGCTTTAAGGCGCTTTTTAGCGTGGATTTTGACTTCGGTTAAGGCGCGTGGTGCTGGGGTAATTTGTTGTATCACAAACAATTCTCCTAAGTTTTATTGGCATCTCCGCTAAGCCAAACCTAATCAATTGTTGTGTCATACATGTGATGCGTACATCGAGATATGAGTCAGAGTGATGTCATCTTCTGCGGATAGGTGTCTCTGCAACCTGGCGCCATTATTCGACTTCTTACCGTTTGAGTCAAGCTAAGCGCAGCTTAGTTTTCCACACTCTTCCTCACCTAATCGTTACATGCTCAGCCTTAATGTTAAAAATTTTATCACCCAACAACTAAAATCATATTGTATTACTATTAACTCGTAGTAATATTGTAGTATGAAATGATATTCACTCTACCTGCGTAAACCGGATCGGACGCAGACAAAATGAATGGGGATGCAAATGTCGAATGTTTTAGGGGCTTACGCGTTAGGGCTTGATTACGGCTCTGATTCAGTACGCGCGTTATTGGTGGATACCCAAACGGGCGCAGAAGTAGCAACCAATGTGGTGTACTACCCACGTTGGAAGAAGGGGCTGTTTTGTGAGCCCGCGAAGAATCAATTTAGACAACATCCCCTCGATTACATCGAAAGTCTTATCGAGGTAGTGCAAGGATTATGGGCTAAAGCCCCCAGTGGCGCCGCGCAAAGAGTCTGCGGGTTGAGTGTTGATACCACAGGTTCAACTCCCATTGCCGTCGACGAAGCTGGCGTTGCCTTAGCCTTAAAACCAGAGTTTGCGAATAACCCCAATGCCATGTTTTTGCTTTGGAAAGATCACAGCGCCATCCTCGAAGCTCAGCAAATTACCGCCGCAGCAAACAATGCAAGCGAAAATTACTTGAAATATGAAGGAGGGATTTATTCCTCTGAATGGTTTTGGGCCAAAGCGCTATTCGTACTGCGCCACGACACAGAAGTCAGACAAGCCGCCTATAGCTGGGTCGAGCACTGTGATTGGATCACCGCATTAATGACGGGCACCACACATCCAAAAGTCTTTAAAGCAGGGCGCTGCGCCGCTGGTCAC
Organism: Shewanella sp. LZH-2; assembly: GCF_016859145.1. Classification (NCBI taxonomy): domain Bacteria; kingdom Pseudomonadati; phylum Pseudomonadota; class Gammaproteobacteria; order Alteromonadales; family Shewanellaceae; genus Shewanella; species Shewanella sp. LZH-2. The sequence continues at coordinate 2,293,397 of NZ_CP069350.1, read as the reverse complement.
AAAGTGATGTGGCATGAGTCATGGAATGGTTATCCGCCGAATGACTTTTTCGTTGGCATCGACCCTTTACTCGATGGTTTAAGAGACAAATTACCCCTTGAAACCTGCACATCCGACAAGGTTTGTGGTCAGTTAACCCCTGAGTGGGCACAACATTTAGGGCTATCGACCGAGGTTATCGTGTCTTTTGGCTCATTTGACTGCCACGCAGGCGCCGTTGGTGCCAATGTTAAGCCCGGCGTCTTAACCAAGGTGATGGGCACCTCTACCTGCGATATCACGGTCGCCAGTTATGAAGATATTGGTGAGCGTTGTATCAAAGGGATTTGCGGTCAGGTCGATGGTTCCGTATTGCCCGGCATGATTGGCCTTGAAGCGGGTCAGTCCGCCTTTGGCGATCTCTACGCTTGGTTTAGAGAACTCACCGCATGGCCGATGCAACAGCTCGACACTTCAGCACTGTTTGATGACGACACCAGAACCAAACTTATTCAGCAACTCGAGGCCGAAACCTTAACCGTGCTGGGCAATGCGGCCGCGAAAATCCCCGTTGGCGAGACGGGTATTGTCGCGCTGGATTGGATTAATGGACGTCGCACGCCCGATGCCGACCAATCTGTTGCCATGGCTATCACAGGCTTAACCATGGGCAGCCAAGCACCGCAAGTCTTCAAAGCCTTAGTGGAAGCCAGCGCCTATGGCGCACGGGCCATTATCGAGCGCTTCAAACAAGAAGGCGTTTGCATTGACCATGTGGTCACCATTGGTGGGATCTCGAAAAAATCCGACTTCATTATGCAAACCTGCGCCGATGTGTGGAATTGCAACATCGACGTACTCGAGAGCGAACAAAGCTGTGCTCTTGGCGCCGCCATTTATGCCGCAACCGCTGCCGGGGTTTATCCCGATGTGTTGAGTGCCCAAGCCGCGATGGCCTCAAATGTTGCGAAAACCTATCAACCAAATCCTGAAAACGCACAGAAATATCAAGCGCTTTATCAAGCGTACTTAGCCCTTGGCCACTATGTTGATGGAGCAAAATAAGATGTCATTTTTAGAGCTAAAACGCGAAGTCTACGAAGCCAACATGGAGCTTGAGAAACGCAAACTGGTGACTTACACCTTTGGCAACGTTTCACAAATTGATCGCCAACTCGGCGTGATTGGTATCAAGCCCAGCGGCGTGCCCTATGAAGATTTGAAGGTTGAAGACATTGTGATTGTCGACCTTGAGAATCAAATCGTCGAAGGGCGCATGCGTCCTTCATCGGATACTAAGACGCACACCTATTTGTATCGTCAGTGGCAGAGTATTGGTGGCATTACCCATACCCATTCGACCTATGCCACCGCGTGGGCGCAGGCGCAGATCGCGATTCCCTGCTTAGGCACGACACAGGCCGATTATGTGTACGGTGAAATTCCATGCACAGCAGTGATGTGCAATGATCAGATAAGCCGCGACTACGAAGAAGAAACCGGCGTGCAGATCCTCGATTGCTTCGCCGACCGAGATCCCCACGAGTCGCCCATGGTGATAGTGGCAGGCCACGCGCCGTTCACTTGGGGCGCGAATGCGGCTAAATCTGTGTACCACGCCGTGTTGCTCGAAGAAATCGCCCGGATGGCGTATCTCACCAAAACATTATCACCAGGTATAAATCAGCTAAAACAAGAGCTTATTGATAAGCACTATTTGCGTAAGCATGGAAAAGACGCTTATTACGGCCAAAGCAAGTAATTGCCAGTCGGGTCTCATTTCAAACTAGAGAGAGTAATATGAAAGCCTTCAAACAAAAACAAGTGTGGTTTATCACAGGGTCACAGGATTTATACGGCCCGAAGGTATTAGAACAAGTCGCTAAAAACAGTGAGCAAATTGTTCATGGCTTTAATGAATCTTCCGCCATTTCGCTGGAAGTGGTGTATAAGCCAACCGTAAAATCCCCACGGGAAATTCATGCCGTATGCCAAGCGGCCAACAGCGATGAAAACTGTGTCGGCGTCATTCTGTGGATGCACACTTTCTCTCCCGCCAAGATGTGGATTGCTGGCCTGAATGAATTAAGCAAGCCATTCATGCATTTACATACCCAGTTCAATGCCGAGCTCCCTTGGAGCGAAATTAATATGAACTATATGAACACCCACCAAAGTGCCCACGGTTGCCGCGAATTTGGTTTTATCGGCACTCGTATGCGTAAAGAGCGCAAAGTGGTTGTGGGTCACTGGCAATCGAGCGATGTACAGGCACAAATCGATGATTGGTGCCGCGCAGCAGCGGGTTGGCACGAGAGCCAAAATCTGCGTATCGCCCGCTTTGGCGACAACATGCGTCAAGTGGCCGTGACCGAAGGCGACAAAGTTGCCGCACAAATTCAATTCGGTTACGAAGTGCACGCCTATAGCTTAGGTGAACTTAATGAAGCGATTGCAGCCATTGCCGAAGGCGATGTAACCGCACAGCTCGACCGTTACGCCAGCGAATACCAAGTGGGTAACGAACTTTTTGGTGATGAATACCAATTAGACCGTTTAAGAAAAGAAGCCAAGATTGAACTCGGCTTAACCCAATTCTTAACCCAAGGTGGATTTGGTGCCTTTACCAACTGCTTCGAAAACCTGACTGGTATGACAGGCTTACCGGGACTCGCTACCCAACGTCTGATGGCGAACGGTTTCGGTTACGGCGGCGAAGGTGACTGGAAAACGGCTGCCATGGTGCGCATTATGAAGGTCATGGGCCAAGGCCGTGCCGGTGGTACTTCCTTTATGGAAGACTACACCTATAACTTTGGGGCGACTGACCAAGTTCTTGGCGCCCACATGTTAGAAGTCTGCCCCTCGATTGCCGCGGCAAAACCGCGTTTAGAAGTTCACCGCCATACCATTGGTGTGCGTTGTGACGTGCCACGTCTGTTATTCACTGGCAAAGCAGGCCCAGCAATTAACGTATCGACTATCGATTTAGGCAACCGTTTCCGTATCATTCTCAATGAATTAGATACAGTGACACCACCACAGGATCTGCCAAATCTGCCTGTCGCGTCTGCGCTGTGGGAGCCTCGTCCGAATTTAGCAGTTGCCGCCGCAGCTTGGATCCACGCCGGTGGTGCTCATCACTCAGCTTATAGCCAAGCCATCACGACGGATCAGATTGTCGACTTTGCTGAAATGGCCGGTGCTGAACTGGTTATCATCGATGCCGACACTAAGATCCGCGAGTTTAAGAATGAACTTCGCCAAAATTCCGTTTATTACGGTTTAGCAAGAGGGTTATAATTCTTGCGCAGCAATAAAGCCGCCTTCGGGCGGCTTTCATTTTTCTGGAACCATTCATTTCATAGGGTTAACACAGATGTATACAGAATTTGACGGCATTATCTTCGATATGGATGGCACCTTAGTCGACAGCGGTCAGTTGCATGAACAGGCATGGCGACAAACCTTGAATCACTTTGGGATCCCGGTAGAGCCGGCACTGATGCGCTCGTTAGCGGGCGTGCCCACCATTGGCACCTTAGAGATTCTGATCGCCCATTTTGGCGTCACACCAACGGCCAGTTGCGAAGCCATGAACGAGTATAAAGAAGCCCTAGTGCGCGACACTATGCATTTATATGTCAAACCGACGGCATTAGCCGAATTTGCCAAGCAGAATCAGGGCAAACGCCCAATGGCGGTCGGCACAGGCGCCTACACAGAGGAAGCCATTCAAATCTTAACCCTGTGTGGGTTACTGGAATTAGTCGATTATGTGGTGGGGGCTGACCAAGTCGCGTCACCCAAACCTGCGCCTGATACTTTTTTACGCTGCGCCGAGCTGATGGGCATAGCGCCAGAGCGCTGCATCGTATTTGAAGATGCGAAGGCGGGCATCCAAGCCGCCGAAGCGGCGGGGATGTTTGTGGTCGATGTGCATGCTGAATTACAGATTGAAAATGACTATTTTCTAAGCGCTCAATAGCCGTTGCGAGCTTGTCCAATCACTGGCTAAAACGCAAAATTAGGCTTTACAATGTAAAAGTTTGGGGTAAGGTAGGGACAATGAGTTTGAGGAAATCCCCATAAATTCTTAGCGTTAACAAAATTTTTATTACCTTTAGCATGAAAGGTAGTATCATAACATTTGTTTATCAGCGTTAAGTACCTTATCCAGCTGATTGGATTGAGCACAGAGATAGAGAGTTAAAGAGGGCACTATGGCAAATCAGGCAAATAACCGTCCGCAGAATATCCATAACTGGGTGGCAAGCGAATTAGGTTCCCGCATTGTGGGCGGCTTTTATGCGCCAGGTGAATATATCCCTAACGAAAATGCTATCTGTGAAGAGCTGGAAGTATCACGCACCTCTTTAAGGGAAGCCTTTAAGGTGCTCACAGCAAAAGGGCTTATCGAGTCTCGCCCTAAGCTTGGCACTCGAATTCGTGAGCGTCGCCACTGGAATATGTTTGATCCGGTGATCTTAAACTGGTTTTCCCAATCGAAACCTTCCCCTGAGTTTTATACTTCGCTCTATGAAATTCGTGCCGTGTTTGAACCCGCTGCGGCGGAACTGGCTGCCAAGAAACGCACCCCAGAGCAGCTTGAGGTGATTGCGGCTGCTTATGCCAAGATGGAAGCGGCCGAATTAGGTACGGATGAAGTGTATACCTCGGATATCGATTTCCACATGGCGATTTTAGATGCGACCAATAACGAGTTTATGGTATCCCTCGGCGTGTCGATTCAATCTGCGTTGCTCGAAATCTTTAGACTCAGTAGCACAATTCAGGATGACTTTATCCAATCCCTCCCTGGCCACAAAGCCATTTACACTGCGATTGCCGCAGGGGACAGTGAAGGCGCGAAAGCCGAGATGAATAAATTACTCTCGACGTCTCAAGATACAGTGCATAAAAATATCGTGCGTAAATAACGGCTTGCTTCAATTTTTAACGCCGCTTTACTGCAAATATAAAAGGTGAACTTAGGTTCACCTTTTTTACTTTAGAGCGAGTAAAAAATAGGATTACTGCGGCTCGTTGATGCCTTCGCTTGTCATATGAATACGCTGTAGGGTGCCATCGGCATTGTAATGCAGCGGGTCAATTGCGACTGAACGTCTAAACTCACCGCCGCCATCCTGCGAGGCGCCGGTATGATAGATAAAGTAGGATTTACCTTTAAATTCAATGATTGCTTGATGGTTTGTCGGCGAGTTACCCGCCACTTCATTTAAGATGCCGTGGTACTTCCAGGGGCCCAGAATGCTATCACTGGTCGCATAGGCAATTTTTTCAGGGAAGCCTGAAGCGTATGAAAGATAATAAGTTTTATCTTTTTTATGTACCCAAAGCGCTTCGGTAAAGTTAGGAACATCAATGGCGTGTATTGGACCATCGAGTTCAATCATATTGGCTTTTAGCTTGGCAAATCTTGGCTTAGTGTTGCCCCAAAACAGATAGGCTTGCTTGTCATCATCGATAAAGACAGCAGGATCGATATCATCCCAATCAATCTCGGTATCTGTGGTCATGTCATTGGTGATAAGGGCGCTGCCGCGGGCATCCTTGAAGGGGCCAAGTGGACTATCTGCAACCGCGACACCTATGGCAAAACCATTGATTTTGTTGTGTCTTGCCGTGACATACCAGTAAAACTTACCTTCTTTTTCGATCACATGGCTGGCCCATGCATCTCCTTTTGCCCAGCTGAAATCCTTCACCGATAACTTGCTACCGTGGGCCGTCCAGTTGTGCATATCCTTAGAGCTAAAAACGAGCCAATCATGCATTTCAAAGAAGGTACGATTGTCCTTTGCAACATCATGGCCAGTATAAAGATAGACAGTATCTTGGTGCACTATAGCGGCAGGATCGGCGGTAAATACATCCGTAAACAAAGGGTTCGCAGCAATTGCCGCTGTACTGGCCGTGGTGATCAATGCCAAACAAGCACTCACACAAATACTAGAAAATGCCTTTTTCATACTTCCTCTATTGTTTTTTGATATTTTAGTATTATAGTAATACCAATACTTTTGCGTGCTAGCAATATTAAAGTACAAATTGTTAACTCAGGGCATAAAGGTGCGCCAACTCTCTAATAGTCGACTGTAACGCGGCTAATTGAATATGTCGGGCAGGGCACGTGCTTTGGAAAACGAAGGTGTCATATGAATAATAAAAAACCGAAAACACTTCGTTCGGCTAGTTGGTTTGGTAGTGATGACAAAAATGGCTTTATGTATCGCAGTTGGATGAAAAACCAAGGCATACCCGAGCATCACTTTCAAAATAAGCCTGTGATTGGTATTTGCAATACTTGGTCAGAATTGACGCCCTGCAATGGTCATCTACGGGAATTGGCGCAAAGAGTAAAGAATGGTATTCGGGAAGCGGGTGGCATTCCGGTGGAGTTCCCCGTGTTTTCAAATGGCGAGTCCAATTTGCGCCCTAGCGCCATGTTAACGCGTAACCTTGCGGCTATGGACACGGAAGAAGCCATTCGTGGCAATCCCATCGACGGTGTTGTGCTGTTAGTGGGCTGCGATAAAACGACTCCGGCTTTATTGATGGGCGCGGCCAGTTGTGATTTACCGACGATAGTCGTCACGGGTGGTCCCATGCTCAATGGTAAGCATAAGGGCAAGGATGTGGGTTCTGGCACACTCGTGTGGGAACTGCATCAAGAATATAAAGCAGGCAACATCAGCCTCGCCGCATTTATGAATGCCGAAGCGGATATGTCACGCTCAACGGGCACCTGTAACACTATGGGTACGGCATCGACTATGGCCTGTATGATGGAAACCCTCGGCGTGAGTTTGCCACACAATGCCGCCATTCCTGCGGTGGATTCTCGCCGCCAAGTGTTGGCCCATATGTCGGGAATGCGAATTGTTGATATGGTCAAAGAGGATTTGACCTTAAGTAAAATTTTAAGCCGTGATGCTTTTATCAATGCCATCAAAGTCAATGCTGCCATTGGTGGTTCAACTAACGCCGTTATCCATTTAAAGGCCATTGCCGGCAGGATAGGGGTTGAGCTGTCACTCGATGACTGGCGCCATGGTTACACTGTACCGACCATAGTGAATCTTAAGCCTTCGGGTCAGTACTTAATGGAAGACTTTTACTACGCAGGTGGGCTACCCGCAGTATTAAGGCAGCTGTTTGAGCATGATTTACTGAGCAAAAACACGCTCACCGTCAATGCCGCTAGCCTCTGGGACAATGTCAAAGAGGCGCCTTGTTATAACCAAGAGGTGATTATGTCACTTGAAAAACCTTTGGTTGAAAATGGTGGCATTCGGGTATTGCGCGGTAATCTCGCGCCCCGAGGCGCAGTAATCAAACCCTCCGCCGCCAGCGCGCACTTGATGCAACACCGTGGTAAAGCGGTCGTATTTGAAAGTTTTGACGATTACAACGCCCGCATTGGCGATCCTGAACTGGAGATAGATGAAACCAGTATTATGGTGCTTAAAAACTGTGGCCCTAAAGGATATCCGGGCATGGCTGAGGTCGGCAATATGGGATTGCCACCTAAGCTTTTGAAAAAAGGAATTAAAGATATGGTAAGGATTTCCGATGCACGCATGAGTGGCACCGCCTTTGGTACCGTTGTTCTCCATGTTGCGCCAGAAGCGCAGGCACTCGGGCCACTCGCCGCGGTACAAAATGGTGACATGATAGCGCTCGATACCTATGCAGGGATATTACAGCTGGAGATCAGCGACCAAGAGTTACAGGCGCGCCTAGCAAAACTCGCGGCGGTGAAATCCATTCCTGTGAATGGTGGCTATCTCTCGCTTTTTAAGGAGCATGTGCTCCAGGCGGATGAGGGATGTGATTTTGATTTTCTCGTGGGATGTCGAGGTGCAGAGATACCCGCACATTCCCATTAAATATGAACTCGTTTTCTTTTATAATGAAACCAAATAATTATTTTAATAAAAGGTTGAGTTATGAAGTTGACTAATCAATACCCGAGTTTACAAGGTAAGACCATTTTTATCAGTGGCGGTGGTACGGGTATTGGGGCTTGCTTAGTACGGTCTTTTTTAGAGCAGGGCGCTAAGGTGGCATTTGTCGACATTTTAGTTGAGGAGTCGACTCAACTTGTCGCAGGCCTTAAGCTGACTCAGCCTGACGCCAATGTGAAATTTTATCACTGTGATCTTGTCGATGTAGCTGCGCTTAAAAGTGTCATTGCTCAGGTTGAAGACGATTTAGGCCCTATCTCGGTATTGATTAACAATGCCGCGTGCGATGAAAGGCATAGCATAGATGAAGTCACACCAGAATATTGGGACCAATGCTTAAATACCAATTTGCGGCACTACTTTTTTGCCGTACAAGCGGTCAGGCCGCAAATGCAGCGGCTCGGCGGGGGGGCTGTTATCAATTTTGGCTCGATGAGTTGGCACAATCGTCAAGCGGGAATGGCGGGATATACGGCCTCAAAAGCAGGTGTAATGGGCTTAACTCGAGGTTTAGCCGCCGATTTAGGCAAAGATAAAATCCGGATTAATACCTTAACGCCGGGTTGGGTGATGACAAAACGGCAACTCACTCACTGGGTTGATAAAGATACGGCAAAACATATCGAAAATAACCAATGTATTAAAGAATATGTAATGCCCGAAGATATTGCTGCTATGGCATTATTTTTAGCAGCAGATGATAGCAAACTCTGCACCGCACAAAATTTTATTGTCGATGGTGGTTGGATTTAAATATCACAATAAAATTTCAGTTCATTGAATAATGAGGTGAGTGCTGAGTTTATTTTTAATAAAAGGTAAAGCACTCACCATGCAACTCTCCGTCTCTAAAAAAAATGTAGAACATGCCGCATTTGCGGATGAATTACAATTAGTCACGCTTACCAATAGCCACGGGCTTGAAGTGGTTCTATCAAATTACGGCGCTAGCATTTGGTCGGTAAAACTTTATGGCAAAGATGAGCAACCCATTTCATTAAGTCTAGGTTATCAAGATATTAAAGATTGGGCGACTAATCCGTATTATTTTGGTATTACCGCCGGCCGTGTCGCGAATCGTATTGGTAAAGCACAATTTCCTTTAGCAGGTAAAACGATTCTATTAGTCGCCAACGAAGGCAATAACCAACTTCATGGCGGCCCTAAAGGATTAAGCCATTGTACTTGGCAGGTTGAGACTTTGCAGGACAGTGACAGTGTGGCGGCGGTTTTCAGCATTACCAGTCCCGATGGCGATCAAGGATTTCCGGGTAATCTTGCCATTAAGCTAGAATACCGCCTCAATGAAAACAATGAATTAATCCTAAGTTATCACGCCACTTGCGATCAAACCACACCAGTCTGTTTAACCAATCATGCCTACTGGAATCTTGCCTCAGACAAACAGCAAGGTATTTTGGAGCATGAGTTAACCATCCATGCCAGCCATATTCTTGCCCTAGATAATGAACAGATCCCAACCGGCGAATTAATCTTAGTCGACGATGGCGCTTACGATTTCAAACAATCAAAGCTAATTGCCACGAATATTAAGCAATTAACCAATGGTTATGATCATTATTTTGTGATGGATAGAAATCCTGGTAATAAAAACAGTTTGCAGACTATTGCGGTATTAAAAGATCCGCTTTCAGGCCGAGAACTCGAAATTAGCACCACAGAAGTTGGCGTGCAATTTTACAGTGGCAACTTTCTCGATGGCAGCCATATTGACGATGAAGGTTATAGCATTAATCAATTCCATGGGCTCTGTTTAGAAACCCACGGTTATCCGAATGCGGTAAACATTGACCATTTCCCGAGTGTAATGCTCGAGGCAAATACTCAATATCAACAAATTACGGTACATAAGTTTAAGAATATTTAATTCAATCAAGGCGAAATAACATTTATTTGTACGGGTTAGCTTGCTGTTTCAGCAGGCTAGGGGATCTCTGTTACCTAAAATTATAAAGGGAATAATAATGAAACATAATAAAATCATTACCGCATTGGGATTATGGGCTGTAAGTGCAACTTGTGCCTACGCCACTACGGTGGGCTTTTCACAGGTTGGCTCCGAGAGTGGTTGGCGAACGAGCTTCAGTGAAGCTGTTAAAGCTGAGGCCAAACAGCGGGGTATAGATTTAAAATTTGCCGACGCTCAGCAAAAACAAGAGAACCAAATCAAAGCCGTGCGTAGCTTTATCGCCCAAGGCGTGGATGCCATTATTATCGCGCCTGTAGTGGAAACAGGCTGGAAGCCAGTGCTGAGAGAAGCGAAACGCGCCAACATCCCTGTAGTGATAGTAGACCGTAATATCAAGGTCGATGATGATTCCCTATTCCTCACCCGTATCGCCTCCGACTTTACCGAAGAAGGCCGCAAGATTGGCCAATGGCTCATGGATAAAACCCAAGGCAACTGCGATATCGCCGAATTACAGGGCACAGTCGGGGCAACCGCAGCGATTGATCGCGCCACTGGTTTTAACCAAGTGATTGCCAATTATCCCAATGCCAAGATTGTTCGCAGCCAAACCGGCGAATTTACCCGCGCTAAGGGTAAAGAAGTGATGGAAGGTTTCCTCAAGGCCCAAAACGGTCAGCCACTGTGCGCCGTGTGGGCGCATAACGATGAAATGGCCCTGGGTGCCGTGCAAGCCATTAAAGAAGCCGGTTTAAAACCGGGCAAAGATATTCTGATCGTCTCCGTGGACGGTGTCCCCGATTACTTTAAGGCGATGGCCGATGGTGATGTCAATGCCACGGTTGAGCTTAGCCCATACTTAGGCGGCCCAGCATTTGATGCTATCGATGCGTACCTGAAGGGCAATAAGGAACAGCCTAAGCTTATCAGTACCACGGGTGATGTATTTACCCAAGAAACCGCTGCCGCCGAGTACGAAAAGCGTCGCCAGCAATAGTCAGATTGACGCTTTCTTGGGGAATAGCTATGAGCCTTATTTTAGAACTCAAGCAGATCAGTAAGCACTATCCGGGCGTAAAAGCCCTTGAGGATGTGAGTTTGCGGTTATTTGCGGGGGAAGTTCACGCCCTGCTCGGCGAAAACGGTGCAGGTAAATCGACGCTGGTGAAAGTGATGACAGGCGCCCAGTCAAAAGATATGGGCGACATTCTCTTTCTGGGTGAGCCGCAACATTTCAACACACCGATGGATGCGCAAAGGGCGGGGATCAGCACGGTTTATCAGGAGGTGAACTTAGTGCCTAACCTGACCGTGGCACAAAATTTGTTCCTCGGTTACGAACCGCGCCGCCTTGGTCTTATTCATTTCAAAAAAATGTATGCCGACGCGCGGGCTGTGTTAACCCAGTTCAAGCTGGATATCGATGTTAGCGCGCCGCTGTCGGACTATTCCATCGCGGTGCAACAACTCATTGCCATCGCCCGCGGTGTTGCTATGTCGGCCAAGGTATTAGTGCTCGATGAGCCTACGGCGAGCTTAGATGCCAAAGAAGTGCAAGTGCTGTTTGGGATCTTAAACCAGCTCAAATCCAAGGGTGTGGCTATCGTTTTTATCACTCACTTCCTCGATCAGGTTTACCAGATAAGCGATCGCATTACCGTGCTGCGTAATGGGCAATTTATCGGCGAATATCTGACGGCCGAGCTGCCACAGCCTAAGCTGATTGAAGCTATGCTCGGGCGTTCACTGCAGGAGAAATTGGTCGATAAGCAGGAAAAGGAACGCACCGCCATCGATAACAACCGCTCCGCCGAGGCCGTGTTGTTATCCCTTGAAGCTGTGTCGGTGAAAGGCTCGATTCAATCGATGAATCTTACCGTACCTAAGGGGCAGGCGGTCGGGCTTGCGGGTCTTTTAGGATCGGGGCGCAGCGAAGTCTGCAACGCGGTATTTGGGCTGGATTTAGTCGATAGCGGCAGTATTCATTTGGCGGGGCAGAAACTCAAGCTGTCGCAACCCGTGGATGCGATCAGCGCCGGGATCGCCCTGTGCCCTGAAGATCGTAAGATTGACGGCATTATCGGCCCTTTGTCTATCCGTGAAAACATCATACTCGCGCTGCAAGCGCGTATCGGTTGGTGGCGTTATTTATCTAAAGCTCGGCAGCAGGAAATTGCCCAGTTCTTTATCGATAAATTACAGATTGCAACCCCAGATGCGGATAAACCCATAGAGCAATTGAGTGGTGGTAATCAACAGAAGGTGATCCTCGCGCGTTGGTTAGCCATAGAGCCGATTTTATTGGTACTGGATGAGCCGACCCGTGGCATCGATATTGGTGCCCACGCTGAAATCGTCAAGCTTATCAGAAGCCTGTGTGATGACGGCATGTCACTATTGGTCGCATCGTCCGAGCTTGATGAGCTTGTGGCCTTTTCAAATAAAGTCGTGGTGCTACGCGACAGATATGCAGTACGTGAACTTTCAGGCGCGGAATTAACCTCGCAGCACGTCATGCAAGCGATTGCGGAGGGATAAATGAAAAGCTCAGCCGAAACCCTATCATCCACACGCATGTCCGCCGATTTGATCTCACCCCAGATGAATGCATCTGAGGCGCATTCATCTGAGCGACAACCACGGATGCAGGAAAGCCACAAAACCATGGTTCAAGAAAAAAATGCCCGTTACCAAGCGGGCAAGTCGACCTCCATTGGTCGATACCTCTGGCCACTCTTGGCTTTAGGTATTCTGTTACTTGCCAATCTGTTTATTGATAGCAGTTTCTTTAATATCAGCTATCAAGACGACAGACTCTATGGCTCTTTGATTGATATCTTAAATCGCAGTGCACCCGTAGCGCTGCTCTCAATTGGTATGAGTCTCGTGATTGCCACTGGCGGTATTGACTTGTCGGTTGGTGCCGTGATGGCGATTGCGGGCGCAGTTTGCGCCAATCTACTGTTAGTGCCGGATTTAAGCTTAGTCATCGTCATTGCTGCGGGCTTAAGCGTTGGGCTCTTAGCCGGTTGTATTAATGGCGGTCTGGTGAGTTTCTTAGGCATTCAACCGATTGTCGCAACCTTGTTGCTTATGGTGGCAGGGCGCGGTGTTGCTCAGCTTATCAACCAAGGGCAAATTATCACCTTCCAGCACCCAGGCTTTGCCGCCATTGGCGTGGGCCAGTTTTTAGGCCTGCCGATGCCTGTGTGGATTGTGATTGGGATGCTGATCTTTAGCCAATTACTGCTACGTAAAACCGCCTTAGGGCTGTTTATCGAAGCGGTGGGCTGTAATGCTAAGGCGAGTCGTTACCTTGGGATCAATGATAAATCCATTAAATTGTTCGCCTATGCCATTGCGGGTCTGTGCGCGGCGTTGGCCGGGATGATCAGCACCGCCGATATCCAAGGTTCAGATGCGAATAATGCCGGACTGTGGCTTGAGCTCGATGCCATATTAGCGGTGGTTATTGGCGGCGCCGCACTCACGGGCGGGCGTTTCTCCTTGATGCTGTCGGTCGTCGGCGCCCTGATCATCCAAACCTTAGCAACCACGATTATCGTCAGTGGTTTACCCGCTAAGTTTAACTTGCTGATCAAGGCCATCGTTATCCTGACCGTGCTGCTGTTGCAATCGGCTAAATTTAGGCGCCAATTGTCGGCGCTATTCAAATCCAAGCGCCAAGCGGATGCAAAACCAGCAGAAAAGGGCACAAGTGCAAAAGTCAGCACAGCGACAGGAGAAAAACCATGATAGCAAGACGTTTTATCCCGCTGTGGATCACCGCCTCATTGCTGCTGACGATGTTTCTGGTCGGCACCTTTCAGTTTGACGGTTTTGCCAGCGGCCGAGTAGTCACCAACCTGTTGCGTGATAATGCTTTTTTACTTATCACCGCATTAGGCATGACCTTAGTGATTATCTCCGGGGGCATTGATCTTTCGGTTGGCGCTGTCATCGCCTTAAGTGGGGTTGTCAGCAGTTTATTGATCACTGAGTACCAGTGGCATCCATTGTTGGCCTTTGCGGTTATCTTGCCCCTTGGCACCCTGTTTGGCGCACTCATGGGCACTATTATCCATGTGTATAAGTTGCAGCCTTTTATCGTGACGCTTGCGGGCATGTTCCTCGCGCGGGGCTTAGCGACGACGCTCAGCGAAGAGTCGATTGCCATTTACCATCCATTTTACGATGCGGTGGCTGATATGAGCATTGCACTACCAGGCAATGGCGCGCTCGATTTAAGCTCGCTGATCTTTATTCTGTTTTTTGTGATTATCGCCATTGTGATGCATTACAGCCGTTTCGGCACCAATGTGTATGCCATTGGTGGCAATCAACATTCCGCCGAGCTAATGGGGATTTCCATCGCTAAAACCACTATCAGTATTTACGCCATCAGTAGCTTTCTGGCAACGCTGGCGGGCATTGTCTTTACCTTTTACACCTTCTCTGGCTATGCGCTTGGCGCCATTGGCGTCGAACTGGATGCCATTGCGGCCGTGGTGATTGGCGGTACGTTACTGACGGGCGGCAGTGGATTTGTGGTCGGCACTGTACTTGGAGTGATTTTGATGGGGGTGATCCAAACTTATATCACCTTCGATGGCAGCTTAAGCAGTTGGTGGACCAAAATAGTTATCGGACTCTTATTGTTCTTTTTCATCCTATTGCAGAAACTCTTGAATGGACGCAAAAAACAACATGGATAATCGTCAACCTAACCTGTCGGTCTTTCGGCGCTTGCCTTTGACCTGTGGCTTACTCGCCGCATTGGCATTGCCATTAGCGCAAGCCGTGCCTGTGCTTGAGATTAGCCGCGAACAATCCCACAGCGCCACAGCGCAAGCCCTCGATGCGAATGCGCCCTTTATCGAGAGAAGGGCGGATCCTTGGGTGATCCGCGATGATGACGGCAGTTACTACTTTATTGCCTCCGTGCCTGAGTTTGACCGCATCGAACTTCGCCACGCCAAAACCATCGACGGTTTACGCCAAGCAACGCCTAAAACCCTGTGGCGCAAGCATGAAACCGGCCCAATGAGTATCGATATTTGGGCGCCTGAGCTGCACAAAATCGATGGTCGCTGGTATATCTATTTTGCGGCCAGCAATAAGGATGTGCGTTTTCATAACCGCATGTTTGTCTTAGGACTCGAGGGTGACTCGCCGATGACGGGGCAGTGGCAGGAGCTTGGCAAATTGCAATCGGCGCAGGATGCCTTCTCACTCGATGCGACCAGCTTTAGCCTCAAGGGCGAGCGATATTTTATTTGGGCGCAGCAGGACAAAGCCAAGCGTTACAACACCGGTTTAGTGATTGCCAAAATGCTATCGCCAACTCAACTCTCTGATAACGAAACCATTATCAGCGAGCCCTTATTGGATTGGGAACGTTTAGGCTTTAAAGTCAACGAAGGCGCTGCGGTGTTGGTTAAAAACGGTAAAGTCTTCGTGACCTATTCCGCCAGTGCCACGGACGACCGTTATGCCATGGGGCTATTATGGGCCGATGAAAATGCCGATTTACTCGACCCCAAGAGTTGGCATAAATCGGCAAGCCCTATCTTTACCACTGAGGCAAACCTAATGCGTTTTGGCCCTGGCCATAATAGTTTTGTACTGGCAGAGGATGGTAAAACCGAGCTGATGTTTTACCATGCACGTAACTATCTTGAGCTGCTGGGGACGCCATTGACTGACGGCAATCGGCACACTTACTACCGTGCGATTAGCTGGTCGGTGGACGGTTTCCCAGTATTTGATAATCAGCACAGTGATAGCCAAACCCTGCATCGACAAGACACGCAGTCCCGCTAAATAAGCGAAATGCGTTTAATAGACACGAAAAATAGCACACTTAAGTAATCGAAATAGACAGGTTTTTCCATGATAAGAGCAACAAACAGCCCCCTAGTCGAGCAGCGCGCCGATCCCTTTGTGTACCGACATAGCGACGGTTATTACTACTTTACGGGCTCTGTTCCGACCTACGATCGGATTGAACTGCGTAAATCCAAGACCTTAGACGGCTTGAAAGACGCGCAAACCTTTGATATCTGGTTTAAACACCAAAGCGGCCCGATGAGCCGCCACGTATGGGCGCCCGAGATCCATTATCTCGACGGCAAATGGTACATCTACTTTGCGGCCAGCGAAGAAGAAAATATTTGGGCCTTACGCCCCTATGTGCTTGAGTGCCAAGGGCAAGATCCCTTGAATGATGAATGGATTGAACTTGGCATGATGCAGGCGGCCGATGGTGATAATAAGTCATTTATCGACTTTTCCTTAGATGCGACCATTTTCGAAAACAACGGTAAGCGCTACTTCTGCTGGGCGGAGAAAACCGGTGGACAATTTGCGGCATCCAACCTGTATCTTGCGGAAATGGCATCGCCCATCAAGTTAAAGACAGCGCAATTTATGCTCACCACCCCAGATTACGATTGGGAGCGCGTCGATTTTTGGGTTAACGAAGGGCCTGCAGTGCTTAAACATCAGGGGAAAATCTTCATTACTTTCTCGGCCAGCGCGACAGGTGCTTGTTATTGCATGGGTTATATGGAGGCCGATGAGCATGCTGATTTGCTCGATCGTAACTCATGGAAGAAAACCCGCCAGCCAGTGCTGTGCACTGATGTCGACAAGCAAATCTTCGGCCCTGGTCATAACAGTTTCACCGTGGCAGAAGATGGCGTAACGCCCATCTGTGTGTACCATGCCCGTGATTATGAACATGCGGTGGGCGATCCTCGCGTGGTACCTAAGACAGATACCCGTCCGTTAGCACAAATTATTAAAGATCCTCTCTATGATCCCAATCGCCATGCGCGAACGTTAGCGGTGTCATTTGATGAGAGCGGGCGCCCCTTGTTCAACTTCTACTAATTCATTTACCACCACAAATGATTCGATAACCGCGGGGCATGCTTCAGCAGCCCCGCTTTTTTATGCCTGACTGAAGCGCGATTGCTTAGATGAAGCGCGATTGTTTAGGCTCGCACGCAAAACAAGCTATTCCAATCACTATTTCAATCACTTAACCGATGCAACCTTTGAAGCTAAAGATGTTATATTGCCGCTCGAGTATTCACATTGTGGGCAGCAGTGCTGCCTGAGTGTTGGAGTGAATTTCAGTGATGATGATTTTGCCAAGATCGAGGAGTAGGGATATGGCGATAAACAAGGACAAGCTTAGTGCGGATATTGAAGCTGGATTGGAAGAGTTTGCTCAGGAACTCGCTCTGGCACTAGCGGAATATTACGATTGGTGGCTGTCACACTATCCGGCGCAGACCCTATACGGTTTTTGCCTATACAGCACGCCCTTAGTGGAATATCTAGGCGTCACGCTTTTCACCGAGGAAGGCCTGACGGCCGTCGCAGAGCAATATCAAAACGATCATCGTTTCCGACATAAATCCCTCGCAGAGCTTAAGCAAACGCTGCGTTGGTCGGCCTGCGACTCTCCACATCACGATGAAAATGAAGATATTTTTGAGGCAGTTAACGACAAACTGCAATTGCTACATGAGGACGCTGAGGCACTTGAGTCCGAAGAGGCATTTGATGCTTACCTCAAAGCCTTGTACGCCATATTAGTCAGGGCGCTCAATGAGGTTAAAGCTATGCGCCCACTAAACCCGCAGGCAATATTGTTCTCCGTCTGGTTTGGCGATCAATGCGATGCTGATATCGATTATTTTGTTCGAAGTTGCAATGACAAAGAGATGGTCGCTCGTTTTTATCAGCAATGGCGATGAATATTGCCAACAAAAATTTTCAACTCAATTGGCTTATTTCGTCTATTACCGACGAGGTCACACTCAATATTGACAGATAGTGGCTGATATTTACGGCGAGTCGCATAGGGCCACCAGCAAACATTAGGTAATGCCAAGCGCAGAATCTCTGGGTAAGCGGATAAAGAAACAAGGGAAAGCGTCTCACTTTCCCTTGTCTGAATGAGCATTTTTAGCCCGAATACCTATATGCGCTCAGGATGCTCGCTTACAGAGTCGAGGTTGGCTCACTTTTTAGCAGGCGCACCTCATATAAACCGCCAGCAATCGAGCCCGGTTTTGCCACAAATTTCACCCTGAAGGGCACAGTGCTATCCAAAAGCATATCGGCGGGAATAGGGTAGTCGACACTATAAAATGTTGGCCTCTTATCGGCAGGCAGAGTGACTTCGGCAAGGCGTTTATCGTTGATCAAAATGTCAAAACGTCGCCCTGCATCCAAACCAAAGTAAGTTAAGCGCAATATGGGTTGCGGTTCACCTTTGGCATCGAGTTGATAGCTAAACCAATCCTCGGCATGGCGCCAATGGCGATTACCATTAAGGCCCGCTTCACTCTTTGATGCCTTAAAGAAATGGTTGCTGCTCACCGGGCTGCACACTATCTAAGGTTTGCGCCATCAGCTTGGCTTCCATCTGGGCTTTTTGAGCTAACGCTTGCTGTTTCTGCTGCCATTCATCGGGAGCACTCTGGCCAAAATACAAGGTATAGCGGCTGTCATGCAGGCGAAAGAAGGGGATCAGCGTGATTGAGCTCGCTTGCTGGGACGAGAGGATATGGTTGTAGAGTGCACGTTCGTAGTAATCGATATAACGCAAATGTCATACGGTGTGATAAAAAAGCCCCTTGGTAGGGGCTTTGTCATATTTAAGCGAAATGGCCATAGTTGAATTAAATGGTCATTAAATGAATTACGCCGAGACTTGGCTCGTCACGGCCTTTGGATTGACCTCACGGCTGGTATCAACTTGGCTTGAGTGCGTTTGCTCGGGTAAAGCCTGCTTGATTTCTTCATACACGCGGTCAGAAATCTTATATTTGAACATCAGTAATCCCATCAGCGCGTGGAATGCGCCAGGGATCACCGTCAGCATTAACGAAATGCCGGTCAACGCAAATTCGCTTTGGGTTGCACCGGGTTGATAGTTGAAGTAGGTCAGCAGCATACCGACTACAAATCCCGCCGCGCCCATACCCGCTTTTTGGGCGAATGAGATCCCGCCAAAGGCAAGGCCAGAGACCCTGTGGCCCGTTTTGACTGTGCCATAATCCACCGACTCGGAAATCACCGACCAGAAGACAGGCGCATGTAAATCCACCACAAATGAAATCGCAAAGTAAAGTACGAAGGCCAGCACTATGTCGCCCGGTTGCACGGCAAAGAACATTATGACGCTTAAGATCCCAACCGCGATTTGGCTGTAACGGAAGAGTTTAAGTTTGCAGTAACGCTTAGTGATCCAAGTTGAAGCGACCATGGCCAGAATCGCCGCGCCCACACCGGTCGACAGGAATGCCGAGAGCATTTTGGCATCGCCGCCCAAGTAGTAGGTGGCGTAGTAGGCTGCTACCGATCCGCGGATCACATAGCCAATGGTGCCAATCACACAAATCGCGGTTAACACTAGCCATTGATCGTTTTTAAACAATAATCGCAGTTGCATGGCGACAGGCTTAGTTTCAACCTTGTAGGCCACACGCTCTGTGGTCGTGAAAAAGCAGAATAAAAACAACAGTGTTGCCATTAATGCCATCACGCCCATGGCTTTTTGATAACCCGCAGCAATGTTATCACCGCCCCAAGACGACGCTAACATAGGCACGATAATGGTCACTAAAAAGGCGGCAATTTTGGCGAAGAACAAACGATAACCGTTGGCGGATAAACGCTCTTTCGGATCGTCGGTGATCACACTGATAATCGAAATGTACGGAATAGTGACGGTGGTAAAGATGATAGTGACCAGAATATAGGTCGAGTAGGCCCAGATAAGTTTGGCATTGTAATCCCAATCCGGGGTTGAGAAGGTTAAGAACACCGAAATACCAAAGGGAATCGCCATAAACAGGAAGTAGGGGCGATATCTTCCCCAGCGGGTGGTCACTTTATCGTTAATAATGCCCATTAAAGGATCAGTAATGGCATCGATAAGACGGACCAGCAGGAACAATATCCCGACATCGGCGGGTTTTAACCCAAAAATATCGGTATAAAAGAAGGTAATAATTAACATCATTGACGAAATCACCACGTTAACGGCCATGTCCCCGGAGCCGTAACCGATCTTTTCAATGACTGACAATTTATGAGAACTCATCAGAAATCCTTATTATATTTATTATAAACAGTGAGTTATTGTGTTATTTTGCGATTTACAGCATCCGCAATGTTAACACATTTTTCTCCTGTTAATTTTTTTGCATTTGATTGTTACTTCCTTGTCCGATAGTATGATAACTTAATTCATCATACAATAGCATAATAACTATTTTATTAAATAGGATGAGGTAATAAGGAGAATTAATGCCAGCCATAAGAATCACACCGAAAACAGCCCTAAAACGTCACTTTAAGATGCTCAATTGTGCGCTGCTAGGCATATTGGGAACCCTAGGCCAAGTAAGTGCCAAGCAGGTGAGTATTCATGATCCTGTGATGGCGAAAGAGAACGGGCAGTACTATCTCTTTAGCACAGGCCCAGGCATTACCTATTATTCCTCAAAGGATAAAATCCATTGGACGCTGGCTGGGCGGGTATTTGAGACCGAACCTAGCTGGGCGAGTGAGGTGGCATCTGGGTTTAACGGCCATTTATGGGCACCGGATATTATCGAGCACA
The DNA here is from genome assembly GCF_016859145.1 of Shewanella sp. LZH-2. Taxonomy (NCBI): domain Bacteria; kingdom Pseudomonadati; phylum Pseudomonadota; class Gammaproteobacteria; order Alteromonadales; family Shewanellaceae; genus Shewanella; species Shewanella sp. LZH-2. Next base: position 2,272,849 of record NZ_CP069350.1, on the reverse strand, counting down.
ATGGGTTGTTCTATCTGTATTACTCGGTATCTGCCTTTGGTAAAAACACCTCCGCCATTGGCGTGACTGTCAATAAGACACTGGATAAAAACTCGAAGGACTACCAGTGGACAGATAAAGGCATCGTTATCCAATCTGTGCCAAATCGTGATGCATGGAACGCGATTGATCCCAATATTATTGTCGATGAAAAGGGCACGCCTTGGATGAGCTTTGGCTCCTTTTGGCAAGGGTTAAAACTGGTCAAACTCAACCCAGACTTTATCTCCATTGCCAAGCCTGAAGAATGGCACACGCTAGCCAAGTTAGAACGCCCGGCATTGCTTGGTGAAACCGAACCGGGTCCTGCACAAATCGAAGCGCCTTTTATCTACAAAAAAGATGACTATTACTATCTTTTTGTTTCCTATGGCCTTTGCTGCCGTGGGGATGACAGCACCTATCACTTAGCCGTGGGCCGAGCCAAAACGGTGACTGGGCCTTACCTCGATAAAGAGGGCAAAGACATGGCACAGGGCGGTGGCTCAGTATTACTGCATGGCACTAAGGACTGGCCTGGATTGGGCCATAACAGTGTTTATAACTTCGATAGTAAAGATTACTTAGTCTTTCATGCCTATGAATCCGCCGATAATGGCTTACAAAAACTCAAGATGGCGGAACTGAGCTGGCGCCAAGGTTGGCCCGTGGTCGATCCTAAGGTGCTCAATCAATACCAGAGCGTATTAGTTGCACCCGAAGGAAAATAATAATGACTCATTCTATCAATAAAGTAATGGTTGCCATCTCCCTTGCGATGGGACTTGGCTTCACCAGCTTGGGGGTAGGTAACCTACATGCAGCGGAAAGTGTGAAAGGCGCGGATGAAAACCGCATTACCGCAGCGACCTTTGCGAATCCGTTATTTCGAAATGGGGCCGATCCTTGGCTCGAATACCACAATGGTAACTATTACCTAACCACCACCACGTGGACCTCTGAGCTGGTGATGCGTAAATCGCCCACCATTGCAGGGCTTGCCGATGCGCCAGCCCACAATATTTCGAGTGGCACCGATAAATCCAACTGTTGTAATTTTTGGGCATTTGAATTTCACCCTCTGCAAACTGCGCAGGGATTACGTTGGTATGTGATTTACACCTCGGGCGTGGCTGAAAACTTCGATGGCCAGCGTAACCATATCCTCGAGAGTGAAGGCAGTGACCCCATGGGGCCATACAAGTTTAAGGGCACACCAATGCCCGACCACTGGAATATCGACGGCAGCTATTTGGAGTATAAAGGCCAGCTATATTTTCTCTGGTCCGAATGGCACGGCCAAGATCAAGTCAACTTGATTGCCAAGATGAGTAACCCTTGGACCGTCGAGGGCGAACATAAGGTGATTACCGCACCTATTCACGACTGGGAAAAATCAGGCTTAAACGTCAACGAAGGCCCTGAAATCATCCAGCATGAGGGCAGAACCTTTTTAGTTCACTCGGCAAGCTTTTGTAATACTGAGGATTATTCCTTAGCCGTGGTTGAACTCACCGGTGACGATCCTATGGATCCCGCCGCATGGACTAAGTACGACAAGCCTTTCTTTAGCAAAGCCAATGGCGTGTATGGCCCTGGCCACCATGGTTTCTTCAAGTCTCCCGATGGAAAAGAAGATTGGCTCATTTACCATGGCAACTCCTCGGCCTCCGACGGCTGTAGTGGTACCCGAGCGGCACGTGCTCAACCCTTTACTTGGGATAACAAAGGCTTGCCTAAATTTGGCGAACCATTGGCGGATAAAAAGCAATTGCCAGTCCCAAGTGGCGAGTTTGGCCCGATAACCACTCAAGTGGAAGGCGTGAAATACCGCATCGTGAATCGTGAGGTAGGTCAATGCCTAGTGACCAATGCCAAGGGCCAGGTCAGTGTCGGTAAGTGCGAAGATGACAACAGCCAATGGGTAATTGATCCGAGTAACGATGGCCTGTATCGCTTTGCTAATGTGGGTCAGGGCACCTTTTTAACTCAGGCTCAGTGCCAAGATGAGTCTTCAACGGCACTGAATACTGCGCCTTGGGTCGCTTCCCGTTGTCAGCGTTGGTCGGTGGATTCGACCCGTGAAGGCTGGTTCCGTTTCGCAAACGATCGATCCATTGGCAATCTGCAGGCGAAAAACTGCAGTAAAAAGGCCGGCGCCGAAGTGATTGCGGGGGAAAACCGTGTCAGTGAATGCACCGATTGGCGGATTGAGCCTGTCTCCACATTTGCCATAGTCAACGCCCATAGCGGCCGAGTGGTCAGCGCCGAACAATGTCAGCTTAAACCTAATACCAATGTGGCTCAGTTTGAATACACCGGCGATGCCTGTCAGCAGTGGCAAGCAATGCCGACAACCGATGGATTTTACCGTCTGCATTCCATCCAACTTTCAAACAACAAGGCGCAACAATGCCTTGTGACCAACGAAGGTAATCTGGAGCTAGGGGCTTGTAATGCAATCGACAGCGAGTTCCGTAGCGAGTTGATGCCAAACGGCTCATTAAGGCTAGTGTCTCGCAAGGGCGGTTCGTCCATGAAAGTGGCCAATGGGTCCTATGCCAATGGCGATAACATAGTGGAAGACGTGTGGAAAAACACCATTTCACAACAGTTCTATTTTAGAGAGGTGAAATAATTCATCGCTCTAAATAACTGAACATCACCACGGCGGTGGCTAAACGCGTGCTTGTAATGTCGTTTAAGTTGAGGTCGCTTAACGGCATCTTGGTTGAGCCTTGTTTGCTCGGCACCAGAGCAGTAGTTGTGTATGCAATTACTGCTCTTTTTTATCCCGGCTCTTTTTATCCAGTCATGGCCTGCCATAACAGTCGTATTGCCAGTAGCGTGAGAATCAAATCAAAAGCTAAATTGAAATGTTTGTCCGTTACTCGAGTAAGCATCTTAAAGCCTAGCCATGTTCCAATACCGCCACTGATAATCATACAAACGAACAGTGGCCACCATGGGAGTATGGGGATATCAACACCCTCAAAAACGATAATTTTCACCCCATGTTGTAAGGACATAATCATTGCAAAGGTGGCTACGGTACGAAATCGATCAATCTCTAACTGCTTGATAAACGCCGCAACCAAAGGGCCAGTTGCCCCAACGAATAATGAGATAAAGGTTGTTATCCCACTCGCAATTAACATGCCCATAGTACCCAGTACTACACGAGGTATTTTGGGGCCCCAACAGGAGTACAAAATAAATAGGGCAATGGTGAGATACATCACCGTAGGGGGGATCGCCACTAACACTAAGCTGCCCAGCGTGGCACCAACGAGCGCCCCCGGTAAGAATACCCTGATAATTCGCCATTGAATATGTTGCCATCCCAATAGGGCTCGTCCTAAGTTAGAGCCCAATTGCACTACGCCGTGGAGGGGAATAATCACTTGAGGCGGAAGCACTTGCGCCATCACGCCCAATAACATCACACCTCCGCCAATACCAAAACAGGCGGTAAAAAATGCAGTAAATGCCGAGGCTAAGGTTAACAGCGTGAATATATCGATAGGGATCAGATTAAAATCGAACCAAGCGGTGTGCATAGCCAATATTCAAGGAAGAAAAGAAATATAAACTAGCAAAGCTTGGGCTCAGACAAAAGCAATTTGATGGATAAGCATTAGAAAGATCGAGTAAAAATCTTGCCATTTATCTGATATAAAAAGAAAAAGCTAATCACAGGATTAGCTTTTTCGGTTTAAACAACAGTGGTCAATTAGAAGGAGTAACGCGCACCGAGGGCAAACGTTCGGGTGTAGATACTATTCGTGCGGTTATAGAGTACTGAGTCTTCATAGTATTCTTGATAGATATCATCAAGAATATTTGTCGCATCGAAGGTTAGTACAAATTCATCTGTTACGTTATAGCTAAATTGGAAGTCAAGCGATTGCTCCGGCTTACGATAAATGCCACGAGGCATTGCGAAGCTACCTGCGTCATAAGCAGATAAGAATTTGTCACGCCAGGTGTAAGAGAGGCGAGCACTATAAACGTCTTTATCATAAATCAATACAGCACTCATTGAGGTATCTGATACACCAAATAAATCTCGTGTTGTAGTTGCAATTTGCTCACCACTTTCACTATCAAACTCTGGGATGTCTTGGCTAGAATCTAAGAAGGTTGCACTCACTTGAGTACCTAAACCATCTAGGTAACTAGGCATATTTTCAGGGAAATACACCGCACCAAGTTCATAACCACTTAGTTTTCCATTCGAAGAGTTTTCTGGTCGGCTTAAAAGATATTTTTTTGTTTCACCATCAACTTCACGAGTGATAGTCGATACTGAGTTAAATACAAAACCTTCAATATCACGACGGAAATAAGTACCGAAAATAGAAGATCCCTCACCAAAGTAATATTCCAATGAGAAATCATAGTTTTGTGAAGTAGTTGGTTCTAACTTAGAGTTACCACTTGAAGCTTGACCGAATCCAAGCTTTGTTAAGTCTTCTGTATAGGAAATCGCAGTGGTTAAATCACCAAAGGCGGGGCGACGAATCGTTTCAGTGTAGGCAAAACGTGCAACCAGTTCATCCGTTAACCAGAAGCGTACCATTAAGCTTGGTAATAACTCCGCACTTCCATTGGTATCGGTGTCATGCACGAGATAATATCGAATGTCATCAACGACATCCTCAGTAGCATATTTTTTGCGTTCCCAAAAATCCATATCCGCATCGGCTTTCTCGTAACGTAGGCCGATTTGACCATCGACTTGCTTACCCCATAACTCAGTTTCAAAATCACTTTGGATATACGCAGCGTATGATTTTTCAGTGATGTCATAGTTAGTATACATAGCAAGAGCTTGTTCATCTGCACCGTACATCGTTTCAATAGCAGAACGATTAGCATACAGATAGTTACCGTTAGCGATAGCCCAGCTAGTTGGTACATTTCCACGGCCATCAAAGAAGTCAGTAGTTACGGTAAACATGTTCGGGTCAAGATCACTAAATAGAACATTAGTGTTTAGTGAGCCTGCATCGTACAATCCGTGTTTTGCACCACGTTGCTCAGCACGTACACCAAACTTCATCTTAGTGAAGATACCGTAGTCGAGGTAATAGTCACCATCGAGTGTCCAAGTAACTGAATCCCCCTCGTCTTTGGCACCGCTATCGTATACGTTTGCAGTTTGCCACAAGGATAATTGCGTTAAATCAGATTCATTAATAGCAGTGTCAGGGTTATCTAAATAAACCCAGCTAGGGACACCACCACTTTTGTCGTTATAGTCAACATCAACGCCGTAGAAAGTTTGAGTGCTATTCGCGCTTACACCACGCATCGCCAGAAATTGTGATTCATAGGTACTGGTTTGATAGACAACTTCAGACTTTAAGATCAAATTGTCAAAGTCCCACTTACCTCCTAAGGCAAATACGTAACTATCTGTTTCGTTGTGGCTATGATCTGAACTGCTAAAGCCGCCAACGTTATATGCAGTTCGCGATTTTACCACGTTGGTACCATCATAAACTTCGATACCATCTTTGATCACTTGCTGCCAATTAGCCGAGGAATCAACATTGCTAAAGAGCATAGAGTTGAAGTTATCATTGCGATAACCGTTATAGAATGCTTCAAAAAGGTACTCGGAAGTGTCAGTTGGTGCCCATTGCAATGAGAAATTTAGTGCTGGACGCTCACGTTCACCGTTATTCATATTTTGAAACACAGCATCACGCATCAACAAATATTCTTGACCGTTGATCAAGGCTCCTTCAGATGTATCAAGACCATGAGCTAAACCGCGGGTCCAATAAATATCAGGGATTTGTGTACCCGTTTCTGCGTAATAGGGCAAGGACGCACCAGGAGCGACAACTTGATCGTTGTAATTGGTACGAATATAAGAAACGTTAACTAATGCACCGACTTCACCGATGCTGGTATCCCAGCGGTCGCTAATTAAAGCACTGAAATTGGGATCGATAGTGTCAGGCTGATCAGAGTAAATCCCTTTGGCTGCTACCGAAATTTTTTCTTCTTGAAAATCAAAAGGTCTATGGGTACGAATGTCAATTTGGCCTGCGATACCACTGGCGACTTGAGAAGAGGAGCGTGTTTTAAAGACTTCAACACTGCCGAGTAATGCCGCTGGTACGTCTGCAATTGCCACTTCACGGCCTGCGGCGGTGAAGATTTGGCGGCCATTCACTGTGGTTGTCACATCCGTTAAACCCCGAATGCTTACAGTATTGGCTTCACCAGAGGCGCGGTCGGTGACTTGAACACCCGTTACCCGTTGTAAGGCTTCAACGACGTTATTATCTGGGAATTTGCCAATATCTTCGGCAATGATGGCATCAACAACTTGAATATTTTGACGTTTGAGTTCTACCGCCTTATTTAAACTACCGCGGATCCCCTGAACCTGAATGATCTCCATCTCTTCGTTATTTTGCGCTTTACCGCTAGAAGAGGGCTGTGCCGTTTCTTCCGCCTGAGGCGATTGTGTCGCTTCAGGTTCTGCTGCATACGTCGCTTGACTAGCAAGAGCAAGCAGAATCGCACTTGCCAAATAAGTCTGTTTAAACATCTAGTTAATCTCCGGTAGTTTTATTATTTGACCCGGTAGCCTAAGACACCATCTGACGTCCCGGTCTTTTTTATTCCACTTCAGAGTCACGGACATCCCCACAGTGTCCCTGAAAATTTAGAATTTTGTAGCGTACTTTGCACCATGGCATCTGATGATGCTTCAAGTGCTCAATTAAGATCTTATCAAAGTGTTAAAATCATATTGTATGACTATTGACCTGTCAACATTGCTATTTCATTTTGATAATAAAGAGAGAGTGCATTTCTTAGAATGAATTATGGACAAGGAAAAAATTAAATTTTTAAAACAAAACAGAGAGATAGTTTACTGTTTGACGGTAGGTAAATTGGTGAGTATGCGGCAAAATCAATATAAATCGCATTGTATATTTAGCTTTAATGCCTAATTTCTTGCAAAAAATCATAAATCTCTTTCACAAGATATTTACTTCTTTCGTCAGAGTGCTAATGTAATTTTAGTGTTACAGTAGTATTGTATTACCAATATGTAATGCATTGATACACGATTAACCTCTAACTATCCAACACAACAATAAAAGGAACGACGCTCATGGTGCTTAAACGCTCATTCGTGTCAGCAAGCTTGATCATGGCACTTGCCGCCTGTGGTGGGGACGACAGCAGCTATAGTGCTAACGACACAAATACCTTTACACCTCCCGCTCCAGTGACTTCGGCGGATCCGACAATAGCAGGTGAGGTGAGCTATAAAAATGCAGTGGTCCATGATCCATCGATCATTAAAGATACTGATGGTACTTACTATGTTTTTGGCTCCCACCTAGCGGTGGCCAGCTCTACTGATTTAATGAACTGGACACAAATTGCCTCGGATGGTGCCGCCACGAGCAGCTTGTTTAATACCTATGTGTCAGAAATCGCTGAAGGCACGGCATGGACGGGCGGCTTTGTCGGTTCGTGGGCGCCGGATGTGATAAAGCTTGCTGACGGTAAGTACCATTTCTATTACGACTTTTGTGGCGGCCCCGATAAGATTGATTGCGTATCGCGCTCCTATTTGGGGATGGCGACTTCTGACAATATTCTCGGTCCCTATGTTAACCAAGGCTTGATCTTGAAGACTGGGCATATTGGGGCTGAAAACCCAGGCGCAAACGGTCAAATTTACGATGGCAATGTCGACCCTAATGCTATTGATCCAGCCGTGTTTTACGATAAAGATGGCGGCCTGTGGATGACCTATGGTTCCTATTCCGGCGGGATCTGGGTGATGCAGTTAGATCCAGCAACGGGTAAACCGCTCGCTGGACAAGGTTATGGTACTAAGATCATGGGGGGCAATTACAGCGCGATTGAAGGGTCTTATGTTATCTATAGCCCTGAATCCGAATACTATTATATGTTTACCTCCTTTGGTGGTTTTGCCCAAAAAGACGGTTACAACATTCGTATCTCTCGCTCTAAAAATCCTAACGGTCCCTATGTCGATGCAGCTGGGCTCGACATGATTGGCGCAACGGCCGCAGGCAATATCGCCGACTATGGCGTCAAACTGATGGGCGGTTTCCAATTTGTGGCCCACCCTGGCGATGTGGGTCATGATCACGGTTATCTGTCACCCGGCCACAACTCAGCTTTTTATGATGCACAAACGGGCAAATACTTCTTGGTATTCCATACCCGCTTCCCCGATACCGACGAAGGTCACAGCGTGCGCGTGCATGAGCTATTTCTCAACAGCGATGGTTGGTTAGTTGCCTCACCACAGCGTTATGCACCGATCAACGGCGATAACATTGTCGATGAAATCGATATCATTGGTGATTATCAATTCATTAATCACGCAAAAGATATCAATAAGGCGGCTCATACCTCCCTCCACATTAAGTTATCCCGTACTTGGACCAATAAAGGTACTGTCTCTGGCGATGTGACTGGTAGTTACCAACAGGGGGATGACAACCAAATCACCTTAACGCTAGACAATTTAGGCACTTTTGAAGGCGTACTCGCTTGGCAATGGGATCCTGAACAAAACAAACTCATGCCCACCTTTAGCGCCATTTCTAATGATGGGGCGAGTATTTGGGGCGTGAAGCTCACCAATAAAACCACTGAGGAAATTTTATCGGCATCCGCAAACGGCATTAGCCTGCCGACTGAAGCGACTGAAGGCACGATCGCCTTACCGACACAAGGTACCCGTGGAGCAACTATCCAGTGGCAATCGAGCGACGAGTCAGTGATCCGTGCCGATGGCACCATTATCCGACCCAACGTGGGCGAGGGCGATAAGGTCGTGACCTTAACCGCGACAATTATGGTCAATGGTAAGAAGGTGACTAAAACCTTCAAAATCACCGTATTTGCCCATAAAACCTATAACCGTATTGCCCTGTACAGCTTTGAGAATAACCTCAAGGATTCCTTGGGCTTATTTGGTGATGGCCAACCCACTGGCGATAGGATCTTCAAATCGGGCGATGCCATTGGCTACGCCACAGGCTTTGAAGGACAAGCCCTGTCACTCGATGGTACCCATGGGGTGTTACTACCATCGGGCATTATCTCCAGCTACGAGTACACAGTGTCTTTTTGGGCAAGTCCTGCGGTTATTACAGGGTTTACCACGGCATTCTTCGGCGCAGTTAACGAGCAAACCGCTGAAGATGGTAGCAAGTTCTCCAATACTTGGGTCAGCATGCTGCCACAGGGTTGGGACGGTAATACCATGTTCTGGAGTCACAATATTGATACCAGCGGCAGTGCCGCGGTTGAAAGTTGGTTTGATGGTGTAACCGGCGAGCGCATCGCTGAAAACACGTGGTCGCATCTGGCGTTCTCCGTCAATAAAGGGCTAGTTAAAGTCTTTATCAACGGGGTTGAGCGCTTTAGCCGCGGTAACCTTGCGAACTACTTTACGGGTGCTCAGGGCGTTTTCGGTCTTGGCGTTAACTACTGGGATCTGCCATACAACGGCCTCATTGATGAACTCAAAGTCTATGAAGCGGCATTAACGGCTGAAGAAGTCAAAGCCCTCGATATCGACAAGTTAGCCGACAGTGAACTCTTGTCCTCAGCAACGGCCATTCTGGAGCTAGGCGACTTATCGGCGGTGCGTAAAAATATCGAACTGCCAGTTACGGGTCCTTATGCTGCGGCGATTTCTTGGGTATCTTCAGATCCAACGACTATTGATACCCATGGTAGCGTAACGCAACCTGCACGTGGTGAAGAAGACAAGGTGGTCACCTTAACGGCCACCTTAAAACTGGGTAATGCGACTCAAACCAAAGTCTTCACCGCAACCGTAAAAGCTAAGAATCCACCAACACCTGTAGCGGTTTACAGTTTCGAAGATAATCTTAATGACAGTACCGCTAACTTCGGTGCGGGCACTTTAGTGGGTAACCTGATTGGTGTCGAAGGCGGTAAAATCAGCTATATGGACGGCGCGGTAGGCAAGGCGGCGGTCTTTGATGGTGCCTCTGGTATTGTATTGCCGAATAACCTTATCAAAGACTACACCTACTCAGTGTCGATGTGGCTCAATCCTGAGCAGCTGAATAAGTACACTACAGCCTTGTTTGGTTATGCGACCGATTCTAGCTGGACCAGCGTCTTACCTGGCGGTCAAAATGATTATGAGCGCATGGTGTTATGGTCAGGCACAGCATGGTACGACGGTCGAACCGGTTTTGTGATGCCAAAATCCCAATGGACGCACCTTGCGTACACAGTGAATGGCGGCGATGTGAAGGTTTATATCAATGGTGAATTGAAGTTTACCGGCGCTAACTTCCCGGACGTATTCTCAGTACCGACCACTAAGTTTGCGGTCGGGGTCAACTTCTGGGATACGCCTTTCAAAGGGGCAATCGATGAAATCAAGTTCTATGACGAAGCGATTACTGAACAAGATGTGGCTGATTTATTTGGCGAATCTAATCAATAACTGATCAGTTAAGCCAGATCGCTTGACGATCCCATTCAAAAGATCAAAATCCGATGACCACTCGTCATCGGATTTTTTTATGCAACTCACTACCGCGTTTGCACTGGCCGGAACCATTCCTAAAAGGATTGATAGTTTAATCGCAGAAACAGAGCAACATATACTACCGATACAACGAGAATTAAGGGTTTATCCTCGATGTGTCATAGCGAAACCAAGGAAATACCCAGTCAAAAGAAAAGGCCAGTCAGCTCTTAACTGATTGGCATTACTCTAAATGGTGCATTTAAATCAATGTTTTAAGATATTTAAATCTTGGCGATTATGAAGGTCATTTATCGACTATTATCGCGATAAGCCGGTAGCTAAAAAAACCACAAGCTATATTCACGTTTTACCCTTGCTTCATCCCATAAGTTGTTTAAGATTAAGCCTTTCTTGATTACAGAGTTTATTTCTGAGTAACGCAATGCAAACGGTCACGGTTGGCGAGCTGTTGATGACGATCCCAGTAGGAAACCTCCTTGGAGAAGGCGTATTATGGGATGAATTACACCAATCCATTTGGTGGACTGACATTCTCTCCTCTGTGATTTATCGTTTTACTCTCGCCACCCGCACACTAGATACTTTCTCCATGCCGCACCGCGTCGGCTCCTTTGGCCTCACGGCAAAGCCTACAACACTGATCGTCGCATTCGATATTGGTATTGCGACTTATAATATTGAAGATCAAAGCCTGACATGGTTGGCGCAGCCAGAATCTCATTTTGCCGGCAATCGCTTTAATGATGGTCGCATCGATAGGCAAGGGCGTTTTTGGGCGGGCACTATGGTTGAGCGGCGCGATACTTTGCAACAAACGGCAGCCCTGTATTGTCTGGATGAGAATGGGCATTGCCACCAGCGCCTCTCAAATCTCGAAATCTCCAACGGCCTATGCTGGAGCGTGGATGGGCGAACGCTCTACCATGCTGATTCGCCAAAACACCAAATCTATCAATATGATTTTGATATTGAGCAGGGGCTATTGAGTCGTAAGCGCCTCTTTGCGAGCACGAGCCATCACATTTTCCCTGATGGCGCCGATGTCGATGCGGCGGGTTATCTTTGGAATGCCCAGTGGGGCGGTGGCCAAGTGGTACGCTATCGTCCAGACGGTAAAGTCGATCTTATCCTCAAATTGCCCGTTACAAACCCAACCAGCATCGCCTTTGGCGGCGCAAAATTAGATTTACTTATCGTGACCAGTGCTAAACACTCACTTGACGCATCGCAATTAGCTCAAGAGCCGCAAGCGGGGGATGTATTTATCTATCAATTACAGGGTATTTATGGCGTAACCGCCCCACGTTTTTGCGGTTAGATCTAAGTAAACATCAGCGTTTTTAGCGCAAATTTTGTTATCAAATCCACTCACCAATCCCTTAGACAAAAACGATTTACCGCGCTTTCAGGCAAAATCGCCGCTTATCGCCCCAATCATTTACCTTAAATTGTGATCTTGCTCAAAAAGCGGCTAATCGGTATTTTCACTCATAATTTGAGCAACTAACGCCATTTTTGTGACGCGCATCAATAATAAGATTTACAGCTATCAGAAATTGGTACAAAGTGGACAAAATGACTACTCAAAATGTCCATATCAATAAAAGCGTTAAATCCTGAGAAATAACATTATTTAAAAGTATTAATTCAAAAATAATAATAAATCCTACATACATCAGGATATTATTCTGTTGAAAGCTTAATGTGATTTCGATCACCTGTCGGAAATTGTCATTATTAGTCACTTTTTTATACTCGCACCTTGAGTAGGGTTAAGTTCTCTACTCAAGCATGCAGCGTATTCGCTGCAACTTGTGAGCACATAAAAGAGAGTGTGTGAAATGACAATGAATAGACGACAGTTTTTTAAACTCTGTGCTGTGGGAGCCGCGACTTCTGCTATTTCTGCACTGGGGTTGATGTCCGAAAAGGCATTTGCATCCGTCAGAGGTTTTAAATTGCTACGCGCAAAAGAGACGCGTAACAATTGTTGCTACTGCTCTGTGGGTTGTGGTTTGTTGATGTACAGCCAGAGCAGTAATGGGAAAAATGCGGAGCAGAGCATTTTTCATATCGAGGGCGATGCCGATAATCCAATTAACCGTGGGGCTCTGTGTCCTAAGGGCGCTGGCTTGGTTGACTATGTGAATAGCCCGCACCGTTTAAAATATCCTGAAGTGCGTTTACCTGGTTCGGATAAATGGCAGCGCATTAGCTGGGATGAGGCCTTTAAGCGTATCGCAAGACTTATCAAAGACGAGCGTGATGCCAATCTGATTGAAAAAAATGCCCAGGGTCAAACCGTTAACCGCTTAGTCAGTCTAGGCATGATGACTTCATCGGCCCAAGCAAACGAAGGCTGCTACATTACCCATAAATTTGGCCGTGCCATTGGCATGTTAGGCATAGATAACATCGCCCGCGTTTGTCACGCACCGACACCAGCTGCGATGGCGCCCACCTTTGGCCGCGGCGCTATGACTAACCACTGGGCAGATATGAAAAATACCGATCTGGCCATTGTGATGGGCGGTAACGCTGCCGAAGCGCATCCCGTCGGTTTTGGTTGGGTGACAGAAGCGATGGAGCATAACAATGCCAAGTTGATTGTGGTCGATCCGCGCTTTAACCGCAGTGCTGCCGTCGCCGATTTATATGCGCCTATTCGTTCGGGCACCGATATTGCCTTCCTACTCGGCATGATCCGCTACCTGCTCGAAACCCAGCAAATCAACCTAAACTATGTCAAAGCCTATACCAATGCCTCGTTTATCGTGCGGGAAGACTTTGAATTTAATGAAGGTTTATTCAGTGGCTACGATGAAGCTAACCATAAATACGACCAATCTACTTGGTTCTATGAGTTAGATGAAGAGGGCTACGCTAAGGTCGACCCTAGCTTAAGTCATCCTCGTTGCGTGATTAACCTGCTGAAAAAACACGTTGATCGCTACGATCCCGACACAGTTTCCAGTATCACTGGGACGCCTAAAGAAACCTATCTTGAAGTGTGTCAGCAAATTGGGGCAACCCATGTTGACCATAAAGCCGCCACCTTCCTGTATGCACTAGGTTGGACACAGCACAGCGTCGGCGCGCAAAACATCCGCACCATGGCGATGATCCAATTGCTGCTTGGCAATATGGGGATCATGGGCGGCGGCGTGAATGCACTGCGTGGTCACTCAAACGTTCAAGGCGCAACGGACTTAGGGTTATTGTGCCAAGCCTTACCGGGTTACCTTAAATTACCTCAAGATAAAGATGTTGATTTACAAAACTATTTAGCCCATTACACCCCAAAAGCCTTAAGACCAAACCAAACCAACTATTGGCACAATTACCCAGCCTTTACCGTGTCGTTGTTAAAAGCCTTCTTCGGTGAACATGCGACGGCAGAGAATGATTATGGCTATGACTGGCTGCCAAAGTGGGACCAACAGTACGATATCAACAAGCAAATCGACATGATGGTTCACGGTGAGGTCAATGGCTACTTTATCCAAGGCATCAACGCGCTTAACTCTCAGCCCGATAAACAAAAAGTGTCTAAGGGCTTATCGAATCTGAAGTTCTTAGTTGTGCTGGATGCACTTGCAAACGAAACCTCCACTTTCTGGCGCAATGCAGGTCAGTTTAACGATGTGGATACCGCCAGTATTCAAACTGAAGTCTTCCGCTTACCCACGACCTGTTTTGCTGAGGAAAGTGGTTCAATTGCCAACTCAAGCCGCTGGTTACAATGGCACTTTAAGGGCGCAAATCCACCCGGCGAAGCCTTGTCTGATCCTGAAATTCTTTCTGGCATCATGCTGGAATTAAAACGTTTATACCGTGAAGAGGGTGGTCGTTTACCTGCGCCAATTGAAGCCATTAAATGGGACTATGCGGTCGAACATGAACCTAGTTCAGAGGAAATCGCGCGGGAGATGAATGGTTATGATCTCACGACCGGTAAGTTACTCAATGGTTTCTCCGAGTTAAAAGCCGATGGATCAACCTCATGTGGTGTTTGGGTTTACTCAGGCATGTGGACCGAAGCGGGCAACTTGATGGCGCGTCGCGATAATAGCGATCCATCAGGCAAAGGCATTACCCCAAATTGGTCATTCGCTTGGCCAGCAAACCGGCGCATCTTGTACAACCGCGCCTCCTGCGACGTGCAAGGTAAGCCGCGCGATCCAAGCCGTGTACTGCTCGAGTATAAAGACAACAAGTGGCAGGGCATTGATGTGCCAGACTTTAATGCCAAATTGAATGCCGAAGAATCGGCCCATCCTTTCATCATGCAAGCCGATGGCGTTGGCCACTTATTTGCGCTGCGTGACTTAAAAGATGGCCCATTCCCAGAGCATTACGAGCCGTTCGAATCACCACTGGCGAGTAATCCGCTGCACCCTAAGGTCACCAATAACCCAGTGGCGCGGATGTTCAAAGGCTTACGTGAAAGCTTTGGTACCAATGAAGAATTCCCCTATGTTGGCACCACTTACTCAATGACGGAGCACTTCAACAACTGGACCACACATTGTCACCTTGCTGCGATTACCCAGCCACAGCACTTTATCGAAATCGATGAAACCTTGGCGGCGGAAAAGGGCATCAATAACGGTGATTGGGTCAAGGTGAGCTCTAAGCGCTCGCATATTGTCACTAAGGCCTATGTCACTAAACGGCTCCAACCCATGATGGTTCAGGGCAAAAAAGTCCATACCATTGGTATTCCACGCCATGGCAGCTACGAGGCCTTGACGCAGAAGAGTTATATCGTTAACGAACTGACTTCATCTGTGGGCGATGCCAATACCCAAACCCCTGAATACAAAGCATTCCTTGTGAATATTGCCAAAGCGGAGGGCTTCTAATTATGGCTTCTCAAGATATTATCCGCATCTCAGGCACCACGGACATCACCCCAGCGTCTCAAGCACGCATTGGAGCGGTCCAGCAGGTGACTAAGCTGTTTGATGCGACGAAATGTACCGGCTGTAAGGCCTGTCAGGTTGCCTGCTCCGAATGGAATGACCTTCGTGAAGATGTCGGTACTTTCCAAGGCAGTTACCAGAACCCGATGACACTGTCACCGGAAAGCTGGAACATAATGCAGTATCACGAAGTGATGGATAACAATAAGTTGCGTTGGCAATTTACCCACACTGCCTGTATGCACTGCGCCGATCCAGCCTGTTTAAAAGCCTGTTCAACCAGCGGAGCGATTGTGCAACATGCCAATGGCACAGTGGACTTTGACTCGAACAAATGTATTGGCTGCGGCTATTGCGCCAGTGCCTGTCCTTTCAATGTGCCTAAGATCAGCGCCAAAGATAACAAAGCCTATAAGTGCACCCTGTGCTCCGATAGGCTCGCCGTTGGCTTAGAGCCTTCCTGCGTTAAAACCTGCACCGTGGGAGCACTGCGCTTTGGTACCCGCGAAGACATGTTGTTCTATGCTGAAAAACGCGTCGAGCAGTTAAAGGAGCGTGGTTTCAGCAAGGCGGGACTTTATAACCCCGAAGGTGTTGGCGGAACGCATATGATGATGATCCTCCACGACATCACACAACCCGAAACCTACGGTATGCCAAAGGACCCGCAAATCCCCGCCGCCACCGAATGGCGTCAAGATTGGCTCAAACCTTTGGGCACCGCAGGCTTGCTCGCAACGGCGGCGTTCGCCCTGATGCACCGCATTGCGGTAGGGCGCAACATCGTCGAGGAAGATCAGCCCGGTTACATTGATGCCGGTGTCAAAGAGGAGGAAAAGCAATGAGTCATAAAGAGATGATAGTGCGCCATAAGCTCGTTGATCGTCTATGTCACTGGACCATAGTCTTTGTGGGCTTAGTGACCTTTCTAACGGGGTTCTCGTTTTTTTATCCTTCGTTCCAGTGGCTGAGTGGCATTGTTGGCACCCCACAACTGGCAAAAGTGATGCATCCATTCTTCGGGATCGCCATGTGTTTGCTGCTGGCGGTGATGCTGATCCGCTATTACCAGCACAATAAGTGGAATAAGTACGATTTGCCCTGGATGAAAGCAGTGGTGTGGGTGTTACTGCAAAAAGAAGAAAACATTCCGCCCGTGGGCCATTACAACCCAGGTCAGAAAATGTTATTCCGCGCCTTTGTGGTTTTTGTACTGGCGTTTCTGATCAGCGGCATCATGATGTGGCAACCTTATTTTGCCCCCATGTTCTCGGCAGAAGCCGTCAATTGGGCCACCTTAGTCCACTCGGCCTGCGGCATATTAATGCTGTTATCCCTAGTGGTACACGTATGGATGGCCTGCTGGATTGAAGGCTCGATCACAGGGATGCTCTACGGCAAAGTCTCTAAAGCTTGGGCCCGTAAGCACCACCCAGCCATGTTAGAAGAACACGAGGAAAAATAGCGATGAAGATGGCCAGCGATATCCCGTTAAGTTTTGTTGATAAATCCCCCTTGGCATTAAAACCGCTAAAAGCGGCAAATCCTGAGAAAATTTACCAACATAGAGCACGTCGTTTAGCCCAATTAGCGCAGGATTCTCCGCTGGCGGATTATCTCAAGCTCTGCCAAATCCTAGTGTCTGCGCAGCAAAAACTGGCGGCAACGGATATGGGCCCAGCACCAATGATTGACGTTGAGGCGCCATATCCGTTGTCCCTAAGCCAAACTCAAACGGCTCAGGATTGGTTACAACCATTGCAAGCATTGCTAACAGAATTGCAATCCCAAGTGCCCGCACATTTAGTGCCTGTTCTCCAGGAGCTACTGGAGCAATCGCCAGTCCAATTGCTCCAGTGGGGCAATCAACTGAGGCAAGGGCAGTTTAGTGCCGTACCCGCACAGTTTAGCTTATTTATTTGGGCGGGTTTGTCACTCTATTGGTCCCATTGGGCGCCCATGGTGATTGCGCGTATGGATACCAATAGGGTTAAGCAGTCCAGTTTATGCCCTGTATGCGGCAGTCATCCTGTCGCCAGTATGATTGTCGATAAACCCCGCGAAGGGCTGCGTTATCTGCATTGCAGTCTGTGCGAAACTGAGTGGCATTATGTGCGCGCCCATTGTACTTGCTGCGAACAATCTCGGGAAATGTCCATTTGGTCGTTTGACGATCATAAGGCTGCCGTACGGATTGAGAGCTGTGAGACGTGTAAGGGCTACACTAAGATGTTGTTTACCAACCGTTTGCCATTATTAGATGCGGCTGCGGATGATATCGCAACGCTGGGGTTGGATGCCGAGCTCAATACAAAGGGCTATGGTGCGACAACTGTCAATCCGCTATTGCTGGCCCATGAAGCTTAGAAAACGTAGTTAACAGGAGATGCGTTGATGGTTGCTGATAATTCTTTCCCTAATTCAGTTGTTACAGCCGATGTGACTCGATTTAGCACGGCAGGGAATGTTGAACAAACTGAATTACTCGCCAATGAGGTAAGAGTGGCGTTGGTGTATAACGGATTGGCGCACACAGTCATGATGGCAAGCCCACAGGACTTGGAAGTGTTTGCGATAGGTTTTACGCTTTCGGAAAGAATTGTCTCAACCATTAATGATATAAAAGATATTGAACTTGAATATGTTTCTAATGGCGTGATCATTAAGATAGAGATTAATCAACGCTGTTTCAATGAGTTAAAGGAGCATCGCCGTAGCATGGCGGGACGCACTGGCTGTGGTCTCTGTGGTGTTGCACAGCTTAAAGATGCTGTAAAACCAGTTCAAGTCGTTGGATCAGATATCCGATTCAACATTGCCCATCTCGACCCGATTTTAGTCCGAGTCAAACAACTACAACAGACTTTTGCTTTAACTGGTGCAACCCATGCTGCAATTGGTGTAAATGAAAACGGGGAGGTGATTTATCTATTTGAAGATATTGGCCGACATATCGCTTTAGATAAATTGATCGGGGCGATGTCTGTTCGGTATGCAGCAAAACCCGCTGCGGTATTGTTAACCAGCCGCGCCAGTTTTGAAATGGTACAAAAGGCGGCAAGTGTCGGTATTCAAATTCTGTTTGCTATGTCAGCCGTGACGGCGTTGGCTACTGAGATTGCGGAGCAAAGCAATGTGACTTTAGTCGGTTTCTGCCGTGATGGTCGAGCAAATATTTATAATCATGGCTATCGACTTCAAGGAAGCCAACTGTCACAACCAGCCGTGGTCGGGCTTTAAGATTTGACCGTAGGCAAATGAAGAGATTGATTGGCAAAATAAAAAGTCGATCCAAGTAATAATAGACACCAACATCATGATATAAAACGCGATGCTATGTGAATTCTTTAGCACTATGTGGAGTAATCTCTGCAAACATTCACGTAGCAACGCGATATAAGCAATAGCATTTCTTCCTTAAACCAATAAATCCTCAATCAAGCAGAACCAGCAGAAGTGAAAGTACTTTAACGTAAATCCATAGAGAACTGTTTCTTTCCCCAAAACACAATTTAACATAATATACATTGTGCGCAGTTTTCATGTAAGAGGTATTAACTAGGGTGCCGATAACATCCTAGTTAATACCTTGCAAATGGTCTAACGGCTTATTAAAGGCGCTTTCATGTCTTTCTATTTGTGTGGTGTGTAAATACTTCGATGTGGTGTCGATACTCTCATGGCCTGCATCGGCTTGGACATGTGACAACGGTCTACGGTTAATATTAATGTCATGGGTAATCCCAGTATGTCTGATATTGTGTGCTGTGAGTTTTCTCATTTGTGCCGCGTATTGGTGAAAGCCATCAGCTTGAGCATTATCCGCAGCAAGATTAATAATCGCTTGAATTTCTTCCCGTATCTGACGGATCCCAAGATTAGCATTCACTACACCCGCATCTCGGCCGCGACCAGCTGCTCTATGTCGAACAAATAACGGATGTGGTTCACTTTGATTTGGATAGTCAGTAAGACCTAAAAACTGTCGATATTTAACTAAGCCGTCCAGTAACGCCTTTGACATCGCCACGCTACGCTTTTTACCACCTTTACTGAGTGGAATATGAAAACTCCAAATACCAGTCTGTGGATTTTGCCTAAATTGGCCCATAACGGGCGAATAGCCAACCCGTGCAGATACATCAGAGATGCGTAAATAGCAGGAATAAATCAATGAAATCAAGAATAAACTACGTTGATGCAATTCGGGTGATGTTTCAGCCAATCGAGTAACTGTGCTCATTACATAGGACCACTGTAGTTCTGTGAAAGCCAAGTTGTTTTCATCTTCCTCGCTTTGTCTTTGATACTGCTTGTTTTGGCCAAAGCGGCTGTGATTCAACCAAATTTGCGCGGGGTTGCGCTCACAAAACTCCTCACTCATTAAGTAGCTATAAAACGAGGATAAAATAGCAATCTTGGTTTTTAATGCATTGTCACTAAGCACATAAGGTTGAACTTGCCCTAACAGTTTCTTGCCGACAAATGGCCGCCAAAGACTATTAGGAACCCGATCATCACTCAGTTTATCGAGTTTAAACTGTGGCACGTTAAAGTAACCAATCAGCGCTAAGGGTGGCGCCAAACAATAATCCACATACCGACTCATATCCTTACGTAGTACCTGTGTGGGTGACATTTTGGCGACATCAAAGCACCAATGCAGGAATGTAGTGAGTTCACTCCGATAGGCTTTATAGTTGTTTTCACTGTGTTTTTGTTCAAACAACCAATCTGTTGCATGTTCCATTACTAAACCTGCATCAGGCACATCCGTTAGACTGACTTGGGTAATGTATTGATTCACCACACTGTTCCCATCTTGTATGAATTCAATTGAATCAAATAAAGGTAATACTGGAGGAAGCTGCATAATAACTTTTAAATTTAAGTGTTTAATGCATGATAATACTTAAATGCAAATGCCGATAACGTTATTTATCGGCATTAATGAGTCTTTCAATTTGCGGACAACTTGTTTGTGAACATTGCTGGCAGCCTATGCGTTTTTGGCAACAGATAAGGCAAAGTTGCCAGACTTTCCGTTTTGATTGATTATCTAGACATGAAAAATCCGCTGCACATAGACTTCCTTCACGAATGAGTTGCGCAAGTTTCTCCTCTGATATAGATAAATTGATCCTTTCTGCCATATATGCCATATAAATTCCTGCTGAGTTATCTATTTTGATAATACACAAATGATAATAGTTATCAATAACGAGCTGTTAAATTTGCGACCTTCCCCGCTGCAGAATTATTTTTACTGATTTGACAAGCTTCTACTACACTCTAACTGTGCGACATAAATTAAGTGATGAGGTCTCGGATGGTGATTGATCTTACAAAGAAAAAGCCGCTCTTTTCAGGGAAAAAAACCATAGAAACTTCTGCATTTTCTGCACCATGGAAAATTCTTGTTGTTGATGATGAGCCTGATGTACACACGGTCACTAAACTTGCACTTTCTCGTTTTAAACTCGATGGTCGTGCCCTCTCCTTTATTAACGCTTATAGTGCTGAGCAAGCTAAAGAATTTCTTTTAAATGAACAAGATCTGGCAATTGCCTTTATTGATGTTGTTATGGAAACCGATCATGCTGGCTTGGAGTTAGTAAAGTGGATCCGTGAGGAACATAAAAACAAAACAATCCGCCTAATTTTGCGCACAGGACAACCAGGCCAAGCTCCTGAAGAAGATGTTATCGTCAACTACGATATCAATGACTATAAGGCAAAATCTGAACTCGATTCACGCAAGTTAATGACAAGTGTCTACTCGGCACTGCGTTCTTACCGCGACATTATGGAAATCGAACAAGCAAGGTGTGCGCAGCTGAATCATCGAAAAGGATTAGAGCGAGTGCTCGAGGCAACCTCAGGATTATTTGAACTCAGAACGCTCTATCGATTCGCTGATGGCTTGCTGACCCAAGTTGCAACCCTATTGAATCTCGATTCCGAAACACTGCTGCTAACCTGCAATGCCATGGATGCGATAAGCGGCCATATGGAATCTGCTGAGATTAAGATTTTGGCGGGGACGGGACAATTTGCCGAGAGTCCTGCGAACAAAGTGTTACCAATGCATATTGATAAGTTATTACGCACAGCTCTCGCACAAAAGCGTTGTTTATATGAAGATAACTGTTTCGTTGGCTATTTCCCTACGAAGAGCGGGCTTATCAACCTGCTTTATATGGATGGGATTGATAAAATCGACGATTTAGATAAAAAACTTATTGATATTTTTGCAATAAATGTGGGTATCGCCTTTGAGAACCTACTTCTAAACCAAGAGGTCGAAGATACCCAGTCTGAACTTATTCTACGTTTAGGGGATGTCGTTGAAAGCCGCTCAAAAGAGGCTGCTAATCACGTAAAACGCATGGCCGAATATTGTGCCAAACTGGCGCTACTTGCTGGATTATCAGAGACCGAAGCTGAACTTTTACGCAGAGCATCGCCTATGCATGATATTGGTAAGATAGCGATCCCCGATGCTGTGTTGCTTAAGCCTGGCAAGTTAGACGATAAAGAATGGTTGGTTATGCGTCAGCACCCTACTATTGGTTACCAGATCCTCGCGAATTCCGAGCGGCCTATCCTTAAAGCCGCTGCGATTATAGCCTTGCAACATCATGAAAAGTATGATGGTTCAGGCTATCCAGCCAATTTAAGACAAGAACAAATTCACATTTTTGCCCGTATTGTTGCAATTGCAGATGTGTTCGATGCTCTTTCCCATGCACGTTGCTATAAAGCAGCTTGGCCACTGGAAGAGGTTATCGATGAAATGCGTAAAGGTGCAGGTAAACATTTTGATCCTGATTTACTCGAACTGTTTATCAATAACATCGATATTTTTGTACAGGTTAAAGAAAACTGGAAGGATCATGATGAATAGCCAAAATAGCATTCATAATCAATCATCCGCCTATGATAATCGGTCATTATGAATAAGGAGTGGGAGTTAATATTGTTACCAAGCTCTTTATCCGGCGAACGCCATAAACTTAATATGGATTATCGGCAAGAAAGTCAAAAATAACGGCTTGCTCGATACCATTTCGACTAAAACTGATAAAACCACGCCACACCATATACCCACTGCTACAGGAACCGTAAATCAACTGCCCCTCATAGGTTGTTTTATCGAGTTGACGAATATTGACAGGGATAATGCCCATAAACATATCTCTACCTTCTAAACGGACCTGTAAATTATCAAGTACATCAGAAGATAATAGCTTCAATGTTAATGGTTTTTCACTTAGCGCACGATCTGGCGAAAGGCTGATGCTCAGCACTATATCCCCGACCTTTTTAATGCAATCTCCCTGAGTAAACACACAAAGAGTGGGATCTGTAGGCGGTATTTTTACCTGTTGCTCGGCTTTTTTATCACAAGCGCTAAGATTCAACGTAATTAACATGATGTAAAGCGGGAGACGTTTGCGATTAAGCACAAAAATTAACCTTGTGATGCAAGATGTTAACATTCTATGGCGTAGGTTGATCTAGATCAACTTTCCGTCCCCCTTCTTTGGTATCTTTTTTGACATGGCTCAAGTATCATTGCGAAACCTCATATTTGAGCACAAATGTGTAGGGTAACGCATTGACATGGCTTCATAACCCTTATAGGGGCATGAGCTTTGTGTCATATATAACAGGTAAAGCTAGTCTTTACTAAAAGTAAAAGTAATAAGCAGTGGAAGCATTATGATGAACCATTCCCAGCCAACAGGCGCTGATTACAATTACACCATTGTCCGCCAATTCGCCTTAACCACAGTTTTGTGGGGTATTGTTGGTATGTCAGTCGGTGTTTTAATTGCGGCTCAGTTAATCTGGCCACATCTGAACTTCGATACGCCTTGGTTTACGTATAGTCGCTTGCGACCATTACACACCAATGCGGTAATTTTCGCGTTCGGAACATCAGCCCTCTTTGCAACATCCTATTATGTCGTACAACGCACCTGTCAAACCCGACTATTTGCACCTAAATTAGCTGCATTTACGTTTTGGGGATGGCAAGCCATCATTCTGTCAGCAGCCATCACTCTGCCAATGGGTTATACCAGCGGTAAAGAATATGCTGAATTAGAATGGCCAATCGATATCGCAATTACGATCGTTTGGGTATCCTATGCAATAGTGTTCTTCGGCACTATTATCAAACGAACAACATCGCATATTTACGTAGCGAACTGGTTCTTTGGTGCATTTATCATTACGGTTGCCGTGCTTCACATCGTGAACTCAATGGCCGTTCCTGTTAGCTTGTTTAAGTCATACTCTATGTACAGTGGCGCGGTCGATGCCATGGTGCAATGGTGGTATGGTCACAACGCGGTAGGCTTCCTGTTAACCGCTGGCTTCTTAGGTATGATGTACTACTTCGTTCCTAAGCAAGCGGGTCGTCCTGTTTACTCATATCGTCTGTCGATTGTGCACTTTTGGGCACTTATCGCACTGTACATTTGGGCAGGTCCTCACCACTTACACTACACTGCCCTGCCTGACTGGACTCAGTCTTTAGGTATGGTGATGTCACTGATCCTGTTCGCACCATCTTGGGGCGGTATGATCAACGGTATCATGACCTTATCTGGCGCATGGCACAAACTGCGTACTGACCCAGTATTGCGTTTCTTAGTGGTTTCTCTGTCTTTCTATGGTATGTCGACCTTCGAAGGTCCGATGATGGCCATCAAGACAGTTAACGCTTTATCTCACTACACAGACTGGACAGTAGGTCACGTTCACTCCGGCGCGCTAGGCTGGGTTGCAATGGTATCTATCGGTTCTCTGTATCACTTGATCCCAGTACTGTTCGGCCATGGCCGTATGTACAGCATCAAGTTAGTTAACGTGCATTTCTGGTTAGCGACAATCGGTACTGTTCTTTACATCGTGTCTATGTGGATTTCGGGTGTAATGCAGGGTCTGATGTGGCGTGCAGTTAACGCTGACGGTACTTTGACTTATAGCTTTGTTGAAAGTCTGGAAGCTTCTTATCCTTTCTACTTCGTACGTTTCCTCGGCGGTTGTTTCTTCTTAACCGGTATGCTGATCATGGCATACAACGTGATCCGTACTGTGAAAGCCTCTAAAGATTCATTGCCAGCACTGGCTGAAGCAAAAGCGGCTTAAGGAGCAAACTCGATGAAATTTAATCATGAGATAGTTGAAAAAAACATCGGTTTGTTAGCGATATTCACTGTTATCGCTATCAGCTTCGGTAGCTTGGTTGAAATCACGCCGCTGATTTTCCAAAAAGATACCACTGAGCCTGTTGAAGGTTTGAAACCCTACACTGCCCTGCAACTTGAAGGCCGTGACATTTATGTACGTGAAGGTTGCTACAACTGTCACAGTCAGATGATCCGTCCTTTACGTGCAGAGACTGAACGTTACGGTCACTACTCTGTTGCCGGTGAGTCTGTTTGGGATCACCCATTCCAATGGGGTTCTAAGCGTACTGGTCCAGACTTGGCCCGTGTTGGCGGTCGCTACAGCGATAAATGGCATGAAGTTCACTTAATCGATCCTCGTGCTGTGGTCCCTCAATCGAATATGCCAGCCTTCCCATGGCTTGCCGAAAACAAGTTAGACGGCAAGTTAACCGGCGACAAGATGACTATTCTGCGTAACATGCACAAAGGCGGTTACAAAGGTAAGGATCTTTACACCGATGAAGAAATCGCAGGCGCGCAGAAAGCTGTTGAAGGTAAGACAGAGCTGGAAGCCTTGATTGCATATCTTCAGTCTTTGGGTCACGCACTCAAATAAGGAGGCAGTATATGGATTACGGCACATTACAAGGTATTTTAACCATCATTGTGATGCTGACCTTCGTCGGTATATTTGCTTGGGCATATAGCTCGCGTCGTCAAAAATCCTTTGATGAAGCAGCGAATCTTGTGTTTTCCGATGAGGAAATCAGCAAGGAATCGAAGGACTCAGGAGAGAATAAGTGATGAGTAGCTTCTGGAGTATTTGGATTAGCGTACTCTCGTTAATTGTGATCGCAGGATGTTTTCTGTTGCTACGTGTGTGTTCAAAGAACACCACCGATGTCAAAGAAGGCGAATCCATGGGTCACAGTTTCGATGGTATCGAAGAACTCAATAACCCACTGCCAAAATGGTGGAGTTATATGTTCTATATCACTATCGTGTTTGGCCTAGTGTACTTAGCCCTGTTCCCAGGTTTAGGTAACTACAAAGGTCTACTGAACTGGACCAGCTCTAACCAAAGCATTGGTACAGAGAAAGGTATTAAAGCCGATTCTGTAGCCGCGATTGAGCTGGCGGCAAAAGAAGGCATGTACGTTCAGTACGACCAAGAAGTTAAACACGCTAACGAAAAATATGGCCCAATCTTCGCGGCTTACTTGGCAACACCACTCGAAGAGTTAGTGAAAAACCAAGAAGCGTTGAAAGTGGGCGGCCGTTTGTTCCTACAAAACTGCGCGCAGTGCCACGGCTCTGACGCACGTGGTAGCAAAGGCTTCCCTAACCTGACCGACAGTGATTGGTTATACGGTGGCGATTTAGCCACGATTAAAACCACCATCATGAGCGGTCGTCATGGCATGATGCCACCAAAAGGTGGTTTGCCAATCGACGATAGCGAAATTGCAGGTCTAGCCGAGTATGTGGTTAAGTTATCTGGTCGTGAACACGACGAGAAACTCGCAGCTCTTGGTCAAGGTTCATTCATGAAAGGTTGTTTTGCGTGTCACGGTATGGACGCAAAAGGCAACAAGCTCATGGGCGCACCTAACTTAACTGACGATGTTTGGTTATATGGCGGTAGCCGTGGTGTGATCGAAGAAACGATCAAACACGGCCGTGCAGGCGTGATGCCAGCATGGAAAGACGTTCTCGGTGAAGAGAAAGTCCACGTGATCGCAGCTTATGTTTATAGCTTGTCAAACAAGTAATTAGATATGAGTAACACTAAGGCCTCGATAACGTCGGGGCCTTTTTTTTAAAGTGCTAAAGCCACCTTTTAACGGTAAAATGGCGCAAATTTTTATAATGGGTATTTAACATGAGCGAACAACAACCCTGGTATAAGCAGTTTTGGCCTTGGTTTTTAATTATTCTTCCTTTATGTGCCGTCGTCGCAAGTTTTACCACGCTAAAAATTGCCCTCTCAAACTCTGACTCTCTGGTTGCCGAGGATTATTACAAAGAAGGCAAAGCCATCAACATGGACTTGAGTAAAGTCAAATATGCCAAGCAGCTTGGCATGCAATGGCAACTTGAACAGAATAACCATGAACTCCTATTAACTCAGCACGGCGGCCCAGCCTATCAAGCTGCGTTGAAAGTCGAATTTTACCACCCAACGATTGCCGAAAGAGATATTAAGACCACTGTCACCGCCGATGCCAATCATGTGTATCGCATTACTCTGCCCGATGTGTTAACGGGTGCTTGGGAAGTCCGCCTCGAAGGTTTTGACGGTAAATGGCGTATTCATCAACGTGTCGAATTAAAAGACAACGTCCAATTGTGGTTGAACTGACGGTGGTTGAATAAGTATTGCTATGACACATCCAAGTTGTTTTCACTGTAATGAACCTGTACTCACCGGCACGCAGTTTGTCACTCGCATTAATGATCGCGATGAACTCATGTGTTGCCCAGGCTGCCAAGCGGTATCCCAAGCCATTGTTGATGCAGGCTTATTAAGCTATTACAAGTTTAGAACTGAGCCAGGTAATAAACAGACGGCCCTTGTGCCTGATGAATTAAATCAGTTTAGTGCCTATGACTTGCCCGAGGTACAGCAGGACTTTGTCCACTCAGTGGAGAATAGCGACTCAGTGTCGCTGTCCATTGATGGCATTACCTGCGCGGCCTGCGCTTGGTTAATTGAACATAAAGTGAAGCAACTGCCTGGCGTAAGCCAAGTGATGGTCAACTCCACCACCCAAAGGGCGCTGATCAGCTGGGATAAACAGCAAGTTAAACTCAGTGATATTTTGGGGCAAATTAGCCGTATCGGTTATCAAGCTGCGCCCTATCAAGTGGATGAGCAAGAACTGACCGCCAAGCAAAATAGCCGTAAATTCTTACTGCGTTTAGGTTTGGCGGGCTTTGCCACCATGCAAGTGATGATGTTCGCCCTCGCCCTCTATACCGGTTACTTTACCGATTTAGATGTGCAATATCGGGATTATTTCCGCTGGGTGAGCATGATTTTCGCCACGCCCGTGGTGCTCTATTCGGCGCAGCCCTTCTATTTTAGCGCCATTCGCACCCTGCTCAGTGGCAAACTCAATATGGACGTATCGGTCTCTATCGCCATTGGCGGCGCCTATATCGCCAGTTGCTTTGCGACCGTTAACGGCACGGGCGAAGTCTATTTTGAATCCGTTTCCATGTTTACCTTCTTCCTGCTGCTGGGACGTTATTTCGAGCAGAAGGCCAGACAAAAGGCCTCCGTTAGCTCCAGTAATCTCCACAAGTTAGTGCCGTTAACGGCACATCTGGTCACGGCGCAGGGGCAAGAAGAAATCCCCGCAAAAAAATTATGTCTTGGGGATATTATCCTCATTAAACCCGGTGAAATGGTCGCCGCCGATGGAATCGTGGTTGACGGCCACACCAGCATCAATGAAGCCATGCTCACCGGTGAGCAAATGCCTATTGAAAAGCCCGTCGATAGCCAAGTATTTGCTGGCACCATAAACCTAGACCAACCCATTAAGGTAAAAGTCACCGCTCTTGGGCAAGACCAATTGGTTGCTGAAATTATTCGCTTGCAGGAATTAGCCTCAAACACTAAACCTGCCGTCGCTATGCTGGCCGATAAACTGTCGCGTTATTTCTCAGGCACTATCTTAACCATAGCGACAATCACCTATCTGGTGTGGCTACAAATCTCCCCCGAAGACGCCTTTTGGGTGACCTTGTCAGTATTAGTGGCCACCTGTCCTTGCGCCCTTGCACTGGCAACGCCTACCGCAGTGACCTGCGCGACCGCGATTTTTACCCGTCTTGGGATCATTACCCGTAAGGCGGGTGTATTTGAAAAACTGCCCCAAATCAAGCATGTAGTATTTGATAAAACCGGCACCCTCACCTGCGGCACGCTATCGATAGCCAAGGTGCAATGTCATTGTGATGTGGCTAAAGAACAAGTGTTGGCAATTGCTGCTGCGCTAGAGTCAGGTTCTCGTCACCCCATCGCTGCGGCCTTTGCCAGCTTTGCCCAAGTCGATGTTGTTGCCGAGCAAGTTCACCATGAAGTGGGTTTTGGGGTTAAAGGCATTATCAATGGCGCTGAATATCGCATTGGGAATGCTCACTTTACTGGCGCAATAGTCAATTCAGAGTTTATCAATCAACAGATTTGGCTTGCTCGTGCCAATGATGCCCAACTAAAGGTTATCGCCACTATTGAGATCAAAGACAATATTCGTATCGATAGCAAAGAAACTGTCGACATACTGAAGCAACAAGGTTGCAAGGTCAGTATCGCCAGCGGGGATAGCTCTGGGCATGTGCATCAATTGGCAAAAGAGCTCGGCATTACGGATGTACACAGTGGACTCACACCGGCCGATAAACTCTCGCTAGTGAATAAGTTACAGCAATCCAATCCTGTGGTGATGTTCGGTGATGGCATAAATGACGCTCCTGTACTCGCTGGCGCCGATTTATCCGTGGCCATGGGCAGCGGTAGTGCAATTGCCAAAAACAGTGCCGATCTTATTTTGCTTGGCGATCACCTCTCCCGCTTCACCCAAGCGGTGAGGGTTGCTAAACTGACCACACAAATTATTCGCCAAAATCTCGCTTGGGCATTAGGTTACAACGCGCTCATTTTACCTTTAGCGGTAACCGGCCATGTTGCACCTTATATTGCCGCTATCGGCATGTCGACAAGCTCACTGATTGTTGTGGGTAACAGTTTGAGATTATTACGAATTAAAATATAACAATAAAATAGGCTTAGCTAATGAGCATCATTTATGTACTTATCCCTATTGCGATGATCTTTGTGTTGATCGCTGTAGCCGTGTTCTTTTGGGCGGTAAAATCCGAACAATTCGATGATTTAGACCGCCAAAGTGTCTCAATTCTATTCGATGAAGATGCCGACAAACCTAATCCTGCGAGCATCAAGCAACAGGAATCTCAAGACAAAGGCATGCCTCAGTGACTGGCACTGTGATTGAATACAATGTAATGGGTGCGTTTCTCGTTGGTCTAATGGGAGCCGCTCACTGCTTTGGCATGTGCGGTGGCCTTGTTGGCGCCTTTTCCTCTCAGCTTGCTAATCCTAAGCAAGGAAACCACTTAGCCCATCAACTCACTTACTTATTAAGTTATAACCTTGGCCGGATTGTCAGTTATACCCTCGCGGGCGCTTTAGTCGGCGGTTCATCTGCCATGCTTGGGCACTTATTTGAGCTAGATAGCTACCTATTAATTCTCCGGATCATCGCCGGCGTCATGATGATTGCAACCGGGCTTTACATTGCAAAAATTTGGCTCGGAATAGTACAAATTGAACGCCTTGGTCAGGTATTGTGGCGTTATTTGAAACCCATAGCACAACGTCTGGTGCCAATCACTACGCCAATGCAAGCTATCACCGCGGGATTGATATGGGGATGGCTGCCCTGCGGACTGGTATATAGCACCTTAACTTGGTCTGTAGCGGCAGGATCTGCCAGTCAAGGCGCCTTGATTATGCTGGCATTTGGTTTGGGTACACTCCCTGCACTACTCAGTGCAGGATTGGCGGCCAAACGCTTAGCCAATTGGGTGCAGCAAAAAACCGTTAGATTATTGAGTGGCTTACTTTTAATTGCCTTTGGTGCACAAACTTTATATATCGCCCTGTCGCAGCTAAACTAGCCCAAGCGAATGAATTGGTTTAACATGGCTGCAGTGGATTAACTTGAGAACCGACATGACAATAGAGCAGAATAAAAACCGTCGTCCCGCCGCCAGTGGGTGCGCAATTCATTGTCACGATTGCAGTATGGGAACCCTTTGTATCCCATTCACCCTCAATGCAAATGAACTCGATCAACTCGATGACATTATTGAGCGTAAGAAACCTATTCAAAAAGGCGAACAGATTTTTAAATCGGGTGATCCTTTAAAATCACTCTTTGCGATCCGCTCAGGCACCATAAAAAGTTACACTATCACCGAACAAGGCGATGAACAGATCACTGGCTTTCATTTAGCGGGAGATGTCATTGGTTTTGATGGTATTCATGCACAATCTCATCAAAGTTTTGCACAAGCCTTAGAAACCTCCATGGTGTGTGAAATACCCTTCAATATTCTCGATGAACTTTCAGGCACAATGCCTAAATTACGCCAACAAATCATGCGCTTAATGAGTAATGAAATCATGAGCGATCAAGAAATGATTTTGCTGCTCAGTAAGAAAAATGCAGAAGAACGCCTCGCTGCATTTATCAGTAATCTCGCTAACCGCTTTGGTAATCGAGGTTTTTCTGCCAAAGAATTTCGCTTGACCATGACACGTGGGGATATTGGTAATTACTTAGGCCTTACCGTTGAAACCATCAGTCGCTTGTTAGGCCGCTTCCAAAAATCTGGGTTAATCGAAGTAAAAGGAAAGTACATCATTATCGTTGATTATAATGAACTTAATCTTCTAGCGGGTAATGCCAGAATTGCCAGATAAGCTTCATCATTAATCATGCGTTTTTGGCGCTAGGCACTGGTTTTCAAAAGAGTTTTGATCTAGAACAATACAGATAATTGCCAAAGGCTCATGATGAATATGAGCCTATGACTAAAGGAACAAGTTATGAAGGATTATCAAAAAATACTGGTCGTTGTCGATCCTACGACAGAACATCAAGTGGCACTCGCTCGAGCGGTTACCTTAGCCAGTAAAAGTAACGCCCATGTGACTGTGTTTCTTTCGATTTTTGACTTCTCCTATGAAATGACATCGATTCTATCGAGCCAAGAGCGCGAAGCCATGCGCCAAGGCGTGATTGATCAACGTTTAGCTTGGATACAAGATCTGCTGTCAGCCTATAACCACCTACAACTTAATATTGATACGCAAGTTATTTGGCACAACCGCCCCTTTGAAAGCATTATTAACCATGCCATTTCAGGGCAATATGATCTGATTGTTAAAGGCACCCATGCTCATGATAAATTAAAAGCGGTGATCTTTACTCCGACGGATTGGCATTTAATGCGTAAAGCCCCTGTTCCTGTATTAATGGTCAAAGATCATGATTGGCCTGAAACCGGTAAAATTCTCTGTGCGGTAAATGTGGCAACTGAGGATACCGATCATCAAATGCTTAATGGCAAAATTATTGAACATGCGAAGGATTTAGCCGCAAAATTTGCCGCCGAAGTTCACTTAGTCAATGGCTATCCAGGCACACCGGTAAATCTTGCCATTGAACTCCCCGATTTTGATGCACAAACCTACAACGACACCATTCGCCTACAACACGAACAAAGAGTGCAATACCTGGCTAATGCCTATGGTATCGATACACTCCATTGCCATGTGAGGGAAGGATTGCCAGAGGATGTGATCCCAGAGCTTGCTGAGCAGCTCGATGCTGAATTAGTTATTTTAGGTACAGTCGGTCGTACAGGCTTTTCAGCAGCACTCATTGGCAACACAGCAGAACATGTTATCGATAGTATCAATTGTGATTTATTAGCTATCAAACCTGATGGTTATAAATCACCGCTTGAAGAGGCGTAACGCACGCCGCTCTTTACCCCGCCGTCGATAGCTGGAATAATACGCGCCCTGAAACTGAGTTACTGGGCGCTTTTTTTATGTTGGAAGCTATGTCTGAAGTTACGGCGAGTCAAATGCCTGAAGAATTATCAAAAAAACAAATTACCCGTCTGAATAAATTACAGAAGCGTCTTCGTCGTGAAGTGGGTAGTGCTATCGCCGACTACAACATGATTGAAGATGGTGACCGAGTCATGTGCTGCCTAAGTGGCGGTAAAGACAGCTATGCTATGCTGGATATTCTGCTCAATCTACAACAGCGCGCGCCTGTACAGTTCGAAATTATTGCCGTTAATTTAGATCAAAAGCAGCCAGGTTTCCCTGAAGATATACTGCCTGCCTATCTAGATAGCCTTAATATTCCCTATCACATTCTTGAAAAAGACACTTACTCGATTGTGAAGGAGAAAATTCCTGAAGGCAAAACCACTTGCTCACTGTGCTCTCGCCTGCGTCGTGGCACTCTCTATGGTTTTGCGCAACGAATTGGCGCAACCAAGATAGCTCTCGGTCATCACAGAGACGATATTATTGAAACGCTATTCCTCAATATGTTTTATGGCGGCAAGATGAAAGCCATGCCACCTAAGTTGCTCTCAGACGATGGCGCAAACGTGGTTATTCGCCCACTTGCGTACTGTCGTGAAAAGGATTTGGAAGAATACGCACAGCTTAAAAAATTCCCCATTATTCCTTGTAATCTCTGTGGCTCTCAGGAAAACCTCAAGCGTCAAGCGGTGAAAGACATGCTCAATCAGTGGGATAGACTATATCCTGGCCGTATTGAAACCATTTTCACTGCTATGCAAAATACTGCACCTTCACAGGGTGTTGACCGTGACCAATTTGACTTTGTATCGTTGAAACGCGATCCCAACGCGCCGATGAAGGGGGATGTGGCCGAAGCCGAACTGCCCGCCTTTGATTTTCTCGATATTGCTAACAACGGCCATATCGATTTAGATGCGGCAAAACGCATCAATATCGTCAACGTGTACGAAGCGTAAATGCGACAAGCATAAAAAAGCCCACTGACGTGGGCTTTTTTATAGCTAATCTATTGTTACTTAACCCAAGGACTTAATACGGTCGGCACATGGCTAAATTGCAATGATGTCAAACTATTGATCTGCTCAACGCTCAGCTTAAAGCTGGTATTCACCTGTTGTTCACGCCCATCAAGCGTCACAGTAACAGTTTGATCTTGAGCAAATTCAAAATTTAATCCTGCAATAGGATCCTTAAAGTAACGCATCGGGAAGCCCTGCATAGCCCCTAGTAAGTCATCCATTTCACTAGCAATTTGCTGTAAGCGTTCTTGATCATATTGAACTTGTGTTTGCTTCGAGCGCACTTGCATCGCAATTCCACAGCCTTCAGCCTTACCCTCAAACTCTAGATTTACTAATGCCCGCTGATCTTTCAGTGCATCATCAAAGGGAATAAACAAACGTTGCGCAGATGTATAAGTGAGTGGCGTTGAATTTAATTCACTCGAAATGGTACCACTCTGAATATGGCAGTTAGGCAGCATTGGTACACTAAAG
The DNA here is from genome assembly GCF_016859145.1 of Shewanella sp. LZH-2. Lineage (NCBI taxonomy): Bacteria > Pseudomonadati > Pseudomonadota > Gammaproteobacteria > Alteromonadales > Shewanellaceae > Shewanella > Shewanella sp. LZH-2. The sequence continues at coordinate 2,239,001 of NZ_CP069350.1, read as the reverse complement.
GCCACTTCAACTAACTGATAACTACCCTTATTGACTTGCTTTAATCTGTCATAAAACCCTTTATATTCAAGGGAAATTGTTTCTGCCTGCACATTTGATGCACACAAGCAAACTCCCACTAACAACCATTTTTTATACATCCGCCTTCACCAAATATTTTTCATTATGACGTAACATATCGAGTAACTCATCGATATAAGCTTCTTGCCTTTCAGAATAATTCACTAATCCATAGATAAGTTGGTCGGCACTCAATTCAGCCTCCTGAGCACGTAAATCGGCTCGAATTGAGCGAAACAAGGCATATGCTGTGTTCGAGTTTAAATTACGCATATAGGAGGAAACTGAAGCGTCTACCGATGGAAATATTTCTACTTCGTGTATTTTACCTGAGCCTCGCGAAGAAGGCACAATGCCGCAGCCATGACTAAAACACCATTCACCAAAGAAATTAAAACCTTCACGAGCAAAACGAGAACTGCCCCACCCAGATTCATTAGCCGCTTGGATCAGCACCATCGATTCAGGAATAATATCAACCCGTTTGAGTAGGCTGTTAAGGGATTTAGTATCGACACTGCGGGCAGCATATTGATATTTATCAAATAATTGATTGAGCTGCGCTAACTGTGATTCGGACAACGTATTGCCATTATCTATTACTGCCAACATATCAATGATAAATTCACGTTCAGTGGCAATAATGGCGTTTTGTTGTTGAACAATCGGCCTCAAAAAGTTAAAAAAGGCACGTTTTTTTTCTGCTACATCACTGATAGCAGAAAAGTCAGGAACTTGCGTAACAGGCTCAACGGCGTTTTCCAATTGGTTAACAATAGATTCAGGCTCATTCGTTGTAGGAATGAGCCACAATCTCAACGAAAAAATCGCCGAGATCACTAGGGCTAACGCGAGTGTAAACGAACCAATTCTACCAGTTTTCAATAAGTCACCTTCGATGTTGAGTTACTAGTGGCAAAATAAGCGCCAGATTATATGTCATATCTTGAAATTCACGAAATTTGGATGCAAAAACAACAATTCTTCCCAATCCTGCATTCACACATATCTAAAATGCGATCCGGCGCTTAAGTATTAGAATGCGTGAGAATTTTTAGTGCATGCTTTTGACTGAGCTTTTATACTAAGGTTCCGTTAGCCTCGGCAGTAACAAACTGAGTTTATCCGAGTTGATAACAGGATAGGATTTTACGGGTATTCAGGAAGGAAGCCTCATGCAGCAAATCTTAAACCAATTCAATCATGTAGTGGCTATCGGTGGCGGCCACGGTCTTGGACGTGTACTTTCATCACTCGATTTTCTAGGCAATCGTCTCACAGGTATTGTTGCTACGACGGATAATGGTGGTTCTACAGGTCGATTAAGAGCCGAGCAGGACTGCATTGCTTGGGGTGATTTGCGCAATTGTTTGTCCCAACTTGCTCATCGTCCTTCTGTCGGCTCACAATTATTTGAGTATCGCTTTCAAGGCGAAACTGAACTCAGTGGTCATAATCTAGGTAATTTGATGTTGCTCGCCTTAGATAAGTTGTGCGTTAGGCCCCTCGAAGCCGTCAATCTTATTCGGCATATGCTTAAAATTGAGACCAATATCATTCCAATGTCGGAGCAACCAACCCATTTGGTGGCATTACGAGCGTCCGGCTCAAAAGTGTTTGGTGAAGTGAATGTCGACAAGATGAATGAAGCTCCCATTGCACTATGCCTTGAGCCACAAGTTGATGCGACAGCCGAAGCCTGTGAAGCCATTTGCCGCGCGGATCTGATTATCTTGGGACCTGGCAGTTTTCTTACAAGTGTGATGCCACCTCTCTTATTACCCTGCTTTGCTAAAGCATTAGCAATGACAACGGCACCCGTAGTCTTTATCGATAATCTGAATGAAGAAACTTCGCCAGCAGGCCAGTTTAGTATTGAGCAGCGCATAGCCTGGTGCCATCAAGTAATTGGTAAACCCGTGATCACTAAAGTGCTGCGACATTCGGAACAAGTGCGTTTAGGCACCCTAGTTAATTATTTTCCCTTAAAAAATCGTCATAATCCGCAATTGCATGATCAGGCGAGTCTGCGTGATGCGCTTAACGCCATACTGCGGATAAAGTCAGAATTACCTTTAGAAACATTAGCTTCGTAATTGTTCTCTATACTGATAAACCATAAAACTTAAGTTTATCGACCGCATAAAAGTAAAAGGACAGCCTAAGCTGTCCTTTTTCGTAAGCCTCTTTTAAGTTAGAGGATTTGAGCAATCGCCTTACAGATCACAGGCATATTAGTTTTGGTCATACCCGCCACACTAATGCGACCCGAGCCGACGATATAAATGCCGAACTCGTCTTTCAAACGGGCAACCTGTGCTTTATTTAAGCCGGAGAAGCTAAACATACCGTTTTGACGGGAAATAAAGCTAAAGTCCTGTGTCACACCTTCATCTTTTAAGCTTTGTACAAATAGCGTACGCATCTCGGCAATACGTTCACGCATTTCGGTCAGCTCTTGTACCCAAAGGGCTTTCAATGATGCATCACTCAGAATCGTACTCACAATTAACGCGCCATGGGCTGGTGGATTTGAGTAATTTGCACGAATAGTACGTTTCACTTGGCTAAATGCACGCACCGCTTCATCGGCATTTTGTGCAACCACAGTCACCGCGCCGATACGTTCATTATACAAACCAAAGTTTTTAGAAAATGAGTTTGCCACTAATAGTTCTGGTACTTTTGACGCAACTAAGCGTAAACCAGCAGCATCTTCTTCAATACCAGCACCAAAACCTTGGTATGCAAAGTCGAATAATGGAACTAATTGCTTGTCCGCACAAAGATTAGCGACTAATTCCCATTGGGTTAACGTTAAATCAATACCCGTTGGGTTATGACAGCAACCGTGCAGTAGAATAATGTCGCCCGCCAGTGCATTGGCGAGATCTGTCATCATGCCATCAAAATCAATATCGTGGGCACTGGCGTTGTAGTAACCGTATTCTTTAACCGTCAAACCCGCAGTTTCAAAAATATTTTGATGGTTTGCCCAAGTTGGATTACTTACCCACACAGTGCGCGATGGCGTATTACGCAATAAGAACTCGGCAGCAATACGCAGTGCACCTGTACCACCAGGCGCTTGAGCAGTTGCTGCTCGGCCAGAAGTCACGAGATCACTACCTTCACCAAATAGCAGCTCTTGTACTACGCGATTATAGGTTTGAACCCCTTCTATCCCTAAATAGTTTTTAGTTTTCTCTTGCTCAAGCAATAGGGCTTCAGCTTTCTTAACTGATTGTAATACTGGAGTCTGCCCTGCTTCATCCTTATAAATGCCAACACCAAGGTTGACTTTATCTTGGCGCGGATCGGCCTTAAATGTATCGGTTAAACCAAGGATGGGATCGGCGGGTGCGAGTACTACCTGAGAGAAAATCATGACTACTTATCCTAAATGTTCACGTGTAGGGGGAAAATTCGGCTTATTTATACCACTGTCTTAAGAGAGGGAATAGCGCCTATTACCGCTTCTTAAGGAAATAGTTTGGCTATTATGGATTGATTAAAATAAATAACAACTAAATGAGAGATCATTTATGTGAAAGCTGAATTTTTTGAAAAATATGATTTTTTAGAGGCAGATCACTATCGCTTCAAGAGTGGCTTTAAAGTTATGAACTTGAAATTATTGCCAATAAAAAAAGCCTAACAAATGTTAGGCCTTTTTTATGTTATGGTACCCGAGGCCAGACTTGAACTGGCACGCTGTTACCAGCGAGGGATTTTAAATCCCTTGTGTCTACCGATTCCACCACTCGGGCAAACTCTTTATATTAACGACAGTAATCGTATCATTAATACTTTAATCTATGGAGGCGCGACCCGGAGTCGAACCGAGATCGACGGATTTGCAATCCGCAGCATAGCCATTCTGCCATCGCGCCAAATTTCCAAACTCGTAAAGAGTTGGAGCGACATATCGGGTTCGAACCGATGACCTATACCTTGGCAAGGTATCGCTCTACCAACTGAGCTAATGTCGCATCGATGTCATAGAGTAACGTTACTACGCTTTCCCCTGACTGCGGATTGGCATTCTACCGATTTAACCTTCAGAGTCAATCAACAAATTTGAAATATTGCGCTTAACCACACTGTTTGCCCAATATTCAGCCATAGCGATATAAACTTGCCGATAGAATCAACAATTCACGGATTTGCTCAATAACAATGTCCAGATAAATTGTTATTCAACATAATTGAAGTATAAAAAAAGCGCCCTCTCAGGCGCTTTCTCTGTTGTACTTCTGTCTGTCGCAATTAAGCAGGCAGAGACAGCGTTGTTAAGCCTAACATCGTTTGCATCACACCGACTACTTGGCAGCTGTAACCAAATTCGTTGTCATACCATACGTACAGAATGGCGCGTTTACCTTCGGCGATGGTCGCTTGAGAATCAACCACGCCCGCATAGCGAGAACCCACTAAGTCGCTTGATACGATTTCAGTTGAGTCTGTGTAGTCGATTTGGTTCTGCAAGGGTGATTGCAGCGCCGTGTCTTTTAAGTATTCGTTCAATTCGTCTTTGTTGGTCTCAGCATTTAAGTTCATGCTGATGATTGCCATAGACACGTTTGGCGTTGGCACACGAATCGCGTTACCTGTCAGTTTACCCGCTAATACTGGCAGAGCTTTAGCTACGGCTTTAGCTGCACCCGTTTCAGTGATCACCATGTTTAATGGTGCACTGCGACCACGACGGTCAGCACTGTGGTAGTTGTCGATCAGGTTTTGATCGTTTGTATATGAGTGAATCGTCTCAACGTGACCATTCTCGATACCGTACTTATCATTTACCGCTTTCAGTACTGGTGTAATGGCGTTAGTGGTGCAGCTCGCTGCAGACACAATGATGTCTTCTGGCGTAATATCGCCTTCGTTCACACCGTAAACGATGTTCTTGATGGCGCCTTTTGCAGGTGCTGTCAGTAACACTTTGCTTGCACCAGGGCTCTTCAAGTGTAAGCCTAGGCCTGCTTCGTCTTTCCAAATACCCGTGTTGTCTACCACTAAGGCATCTGTAATACCGTATTTAGTGTAATCCACTTCATCTGGTGAGTTTGCGTAAATCACTTGGATATAAGTACCATTCGCGATGATGGCATTGTTCTCTTCATCCACTTCAACAGAACCGTTAAATGGACCATGAACAGAGTCACGACGCAGTAAGCTTGCGCGTTTTTCTAAATCGCCCTTCTTACCACCACGTAATACGATAGCACGCAGTCTTAACTTGTTGCTGCGGCCAGTACGTTCGATCAGTAAGCGCGCTAATAAGCGACCAATACGACCAAAACCATACAACACCACATCACGCGGAGCGATATCATCAGCATGATCAATCGCAGCCGCTAATTCGCGTGCCATATAGCTTTCAATTTCGTTGGTATCGGTATGTTCAGCCCAGTATTTGACAGCAAGCTTACCAATATCCACTTTACATTGTTTAACAGCGAGTCTGCTTAAGGCTTGAACAAACGGGAAACTCTCGCGTAAACGTAATTTCTCGCCGACATGACGACGAACTAAACGGTGCGCTTTAATAATCTCAATAGTAGAAGCATTGAGTAATGGCTTACCATAAACCACAACTTCGACGCCTTGGTTACGGTATAACTTGCCCAGCAAAGGTTGCATTGCCTCTGCCATTTCAAAACGTTCTTGCCAACTTTGTAGGTGTTTATCAGCGCTCATTTACAGATCCTTTATCTCACTTTTCAATAAAATATATTGAAAGGTTTGAGTAACATGACGAAAAGACCAATAATCTTATGTAGGTTTTAGGGAAAACCCTCTGTTTTGGTCGGCGCCATTGTAATGAAAACTGACCCAGCTTGCTAGTAAGATATTTTCTGTAAATCTGTAATTTTATTAGAGAAAATTGCATTTTGGAGCGTATTTTGAGACAAAATCTAGTAATAATTACATCATTTACCCTCGCGATAAGCCTTTTCGGTTGTGATAATGGCCGAAATATCGAAACGATTTGTAAAAATAATCCTGAAATTTGTGCCGATTTGCATAAGGATGGCTGGTGTTTAGCCGAAAAAACAAAGTTGATCCAAAGTCGATACGACCTAAAGGACAATAAAAATCCAACAGGCAAGCAACTCTATCAACAGTTAACTTACCTCGAGGACTATAGTCGATGTATTGAATTGGCCTCGGGTGTTCAGCATATTATCCATACAAGCCGCACAGCTGATAGAGCCAGAGCCTTTCGACTAAGTACACAAAATTTGAGTCAGTTGCAGGATGAAACCCGCGAGCGCCAAGACCCGTTTATGTCTTATTATCAATGGACACGTTTTGGTGACACGGATGCATTAAACCGACTCTTGGCACAAGAAAATGCTGGCGAAGTCACTGAGCCATTTCTTTTAGCGCAAATAGCCACCTACTACAGCAACCGTAATGCCATCAAAGCGCAACAACTCTACCTTACTGTGTTTGCAGAGATCCAATACGCTGACTTTGATCCAAATTGGTTGCTTGGGCTCGCTGCAGCCTATCGCCAAACCCAAGCGCTAGAAAAAACTTACATGCTGACAAAAGCCAATTTACTACTTACGCAGCAGAAGTATTCTGAAGATAAGATGCTAGCCTTAATCGGTGGCAACAAAACGCTGGCGACAAGATTAGATGAATACGCCCAGAATTTGATCAATGCGTTAGAAGATGGCCTCTATTCGACTAGTCCGGTTGCGCTCTGGCTTGCTCCACCTCAGACAGAGGTAACACCGCCAGCGGCAACTCCCGTCGAACCAGAGAAGCCAAACTCGCCTTAAGGCTTGGGCCTTGAGTAACGTCGGCAAAATGTTTGCCATCTTGTAATTTTTTATCCAAATGCAGTGCTAAAAAAGGTGTTTTCGCGAGCAATGTAAAAAAACACCTAATTTGTTAACCAAATCCCGGCAAAATAGCCGAATTAACTTGACGATAGCTGTCAGTTTGGTAATTTTACTACCAGTTGAATTTTATAATCACCAGAGGGATATGAGATGACTATCCGTGTTGCAATAAATGGTTACGGCCGTATCGGTAGAAACGTATTACGCGCCCTGTACGAAAGCGAAAAAGCTTACCCAATCAAAATTGTTGCCATCAACGATTTAGGCGACGCTTCAATCAACGCTCACCTGACAAAATACGATTCTGTACATGGTCGTTTCAATGCCAAAGTTGAGCATGATGCTGAAGCAATTTATGTTAACGGTGACAAGATCCTCACTTTCCAAGAGCGCGATCCAGGCAAATTACCTTGGGGCGACCTACAAGTAGACGTGGTATTTGAATGTACTGGTATCTTCACTTCTAAAGATTCTGTTCAACCGCATTTAGCCGCTGGCGCAAAGAAAGTGATTATCTCTGCACCAGGCAAAAACGTTGATGCAACCGTCGTTTACGGTGTGAACAACAATGTGTTGACCGCGGATATGACCGTTATCTCTAACGCGTCATGTACCACTAACTGCTTAGCGCCTTTCGCTAAGCCGTTAAATGACGAAATTGGTATCGAATCAGGTCTGATGACCACCATCCACGCGTATACCAACGATCAACGTTTATCTGACGTATACCACACAGATTTACGCCGTGCTCGCGCAGCGGCACTGTCGATGATCCCAACTAAAACTGGCGCTGCCGCGGCAGTAGGTTTAGTTGTGCCTGAATTACAAGGTAAATTCGATGGTTTAGCGGTACGTGTACCGACTGTTAACGTGTCTTTAGTGGATTTATCTTTCATTGCATCACGTGACACAACCGTTGAAGAAGTTAACGCCATCATCGAGCGTGCAGCAAGCGTAGCACCACTGAGCGAAGTGTTGGCCGTCAACAAAGAGCCATTGGTATCTATCGACTTTAACCACAATGCGTTTTCATCTAACTTCGATGCGACACAAACCCGTGTTAACGGACGTTTAGTCAAAGTAATGGCTTGGTACGATAACGAATGGGGCTTCAGTAACCGTATGTTAGATAACGCGGTTGCGTTAATGAACGCTAAATAATCTCGATTAGCGATTTAGCTAACGCCCTGCAAATGCAGGGCTTTTTGTTATTTGCCGTGTGGCAACTGTAATTAAAAAAATATCCCCGCAAAGCGGGGATATTAATGTTGAAACTCGATGTGCGACTAAAAGCGCTTAGGCATTACCTTTCACTTTCATATTGAGCGTTTTAGCGAAATCGAGCATACGGGTCAGCGGGATTAACGCTTTCACTCGCAAGTCTTCATCGACAAAGATCTCATGGGTGGTTTTGTCGCTATCACTTAATGACGCTTCAATGGCTTTTAAGCCATTCATTGCCATCCAAGGACAGTGGGCGCAGCTCTTACAGGTGGCACCGTTACCACCAGTAGGCGCTTCTATCAATGTTTTACCCGGCGCCGCTTGTTGCATTTTGTAAAAAATACCGCGATCGGTCGCGACAATAAAACGCTCGTTAGGCATGGTTTGCGCAGCTTTGATCAACTGACTGGTGGAGCCGACAGCATCCGCCATCGCCACCACACTCGCGGGTGATTCTGGGTGTACCAAAATTGCTGCGTCGGGATAAACGCTTTTCAGATCACGCAGGGCATTCGCTTTAAACTCATCGTGAACGATACAGTCGCCCTGCCACATCAGCATCTCGGCGCCCGTTTGTTTGGCAATATAGCTGCCTAAGTGACGGTCTGGGCCCCAAATAATTTTTTTGCCTTCGCTGTCTAAATGCTCAACAATTTCAAGGGCAATACTCGAGGTCACCACCCAATCGGCACGGGCTTTTACCGCCGCAGACGTGTTGGCGTAAACAACCACGGTATGATCTGGGTGTGCATCACAGAAGGCGCTAAATTTATCAATGGGGCAACCTAAGTCCAATGAACAGGTCGCTTCAAGAGTCGGCATCAGAATGGTTTTTTCTGGGCTTAAGATTTTGGCAGTTTCACCCATAAACTTCACCCCAGCGACGATTAACGTCTTTGCGGGATGATCGCGGCCAAAGCGCGCCATTTCAAGTGAGTCTGAAACACACCCACCAGTTTCTTCAGCCAGAGCTTGAATTTCAGGGTCGGTATAATAATGGGCAACCAATACCGCATCCTTTTCAATCAGCAGCTGCTTGATACGTGCCTTGTAGTCCGCCTTTTCGGCATCGGACAGAGGAATTGGCTTAGGCGGAAACGGATAATCAATAGTTTCGATTGTTGGGGCAAATGGGCTGGGGCTCATAACAAATCCATCAGGATAACAACGTTCGCGAATTATACGTAATTGGGATCAAAAGATTAACCCATTTATGGCCTGCGAATAAAAAAGGACGCTAAATTGCGTAATGCCGTTCACTTAAGAGTGAACGGCATTTTTCTTTGGTCTAACCGGAAACTTGTTTTTGCTCATTTTAAGGACTCGTGGATATGCCCTTTCCCGTTTACCATCCAGCTTAAATTGCCGTGCATTTCGTTCTATATCCAATACGTCTCTCGGGACATTCCCCGGTGTTTGTGATGACAGTTGTGTCAACTTGAAGATGATATAACTCGCCGCATCCCGAAAACTCAGTTGATTGGGATGGACCGATGGCAAGCTTTTAGCCATCAGCAACATCTTATATCTAATGAGATTATAGGCCAGTAGCACGCCCCATAACTCTTGAGTCACCAGCTCCGGTAGTTGACTGCGGAGCGTAAAACGGCTCTCCAACAGATGTTGTTTCATCTCTCTATAGCCCAGTTCGATTTCCCATCGATGGGCATATAAGTCGACGATGTCTTCGCTGGGGTAACGCATCGGGTCTGTCAACGAGGTCAAAATGGCGACTGACTTACCTTTCACTATCTTAGTCAATAAACGTGCTTCAAGAGTTTCAGGGAGCTGCGGCCATTTCTTTCTGGCTTGAGGTGTCGTGGTGAGTTTCACCCTCTGGTCATGCTTTCCTAGCGTTCGCACCACCTCATATTGTGTGCCTTTCTTCTATGGCAACAACCAGTGGCTATCAGGTTGCGCTTGCTGCCAAGCGTGCAGCAGGCCGAGCGAGTAAAATCCTCGGTCAAATAGGGTTAGGCTGTGATTAGGAATGCTAGGAATGAGCTGGGACGCTAAGTTCATTTCATTTTCGGCAACCGAATCAAAGGCGCTGTTGACCAATAAATGGCTGCTTAATTCCATCAAGCAAACCATGCGAATTTGCGGATAAGCCGCTTCGCCTGAAGCGTTTGCGGTACGCGCAAAGGCGGCTTGATTTTGAACACTATCGGGTGTCCGCCACACGACACCGTCAACACCATACAAGTTAAGGCCGCACCAATGAGGATGTTCAGCTCTCGCGTGCCAGGTATTGGCGCTGCGGCTAAATACTTCTCTAATAACCTCACTGCCCAATCGTTTACGCGCCTGAGTCACGGCGCTGCGTACAACATAATCAATCTCTTGCGGCAAAACAATGTCGAGTTTGTTGATGAGTGACCGAACAGACTCCCCTCGGAACAAAGCCATTCCGATAACGGCCCAAATCATCGCGTCCATCGGCAATTTACGCCGTCTTAACGTCGCAACGCCCTGAGAGTCTAGGCAAGATTGAATTAACTCAGGTTCTAACACATCAGCTAAGCAGGTGAATTCGGTTAGGCGAGTAATATGAGTACGGGCGAGTGCTTCTGAGAGTTGCATAAAAAATCCGATGACATGAGGTCATCGGATTTTGATCTTTTCAGCGAGATCGTCAAGCGATCTGTCTTAACTGATCGGCATTACGCTAAATTGCGTCCTTTTTTGCCGGATTGGCTGTAAGTATTGGCTGACAGCCGACTAACGCATGGCTAATAGCATATCCTGCGGTTGCTCAAGGTATTGTTTCCAAAGGTTACAGAAACGAGCAATGGTGCCACCATCGATAACGCGGTGATCGCCAGACCAACTCACTTGCATGATCTGGCGCGCTTCGACTTCACCTTTCGCATTAAAGCGCGGCAAGGTTTGCAACTTACCAAGCGCAACAATCGCCACCTCTGGCTTATTGATAATTGGTGTTGCGACTGTGCCACCTAAGGCGCCAATATTCGAAATCGAAATCGTGCCTTCTTTAAGATCCGCTGGTGCCACACGGCCGCTACGCGCAGCAGTGGTTAAGCGGGTGATCTCGGCAGCCACCTCAAGAATACTCTTATCTTGCACATCCTTCACATTGGGCACTAACAATCCCACTTTCGAATCTACTGCCATACCAATGTTATGACGCGCCTTGTAGGTGATTTCCGTACAATCAGCATTCACTTGGCTGTTAAGCACAGGGAACTGCGTTAAGGCTAATGACATGGCCTTCATAAAGAATGGCATCATGGTCAGCTTAACTTCGTCGGAGGAATACTTGGCCTTCATGCTTTCACGCAGTGCGACTAAGTCTGTCAAATCAAACTCTTCGCAATAGGTGAAGTGTGGAATGGTTGATACCGATTCGACCATCATTTTCGCCATCACGGCTTTCACGCCACGGATAGGCTCAACAATGTCACCCCGTGCAGAACTTGCCACGACGTTAGAGACGGTTGATTGAGTCACACCTGATTGAGTCGGTGCTACAACCACTGGCGCAACGGCAGGCACAGCGCCGCCCTGTGCTTGGAAGCGAGTAATGTCTTCCTTATACACACGGCCATGTTTGCCACTACCAGGTACGCGACTTAAATCGATATCTAAGGCACGTGCCATACGGCGAACGGCTGGGCTGGCTAAGGCTTTACCTTGGCGAGCAGACTCTTGCACCACACTTGCACTCGAACAAGCTGCTGGAGCGGTATTCGCAGCGCCGACGCTTGCTTCCTGTGCATGGCTGACCGGCGCACTAACGCCACCTTCAACCTCAATCGCAAATAGTGGCGCATGTACTTTCGCTAACTGGCCCTTACGGTAGTGCAACTTGACAATTTTGCCCGCTTTGATGGCGGGGATTTGCACTAAGGCTTTATCAGTCATCACATCGGCGATGGGTTGGTCTTCCACCACAGTATCGCCTTCTTGGACTAACCATTCGACCAGTTCACACTCAACAATCCCTTCACCAATATCGGGCAGCAGGAACTCTTCGACGCTGGTACCCGCCACGCAGGCTTGGCTTACGGATGTTTGAGTCGCTGTGTGCGCTTCAGGTTGAGACGCAGGCGCAGCTTCGTCAGACTCAACCTGCACGGCATACAGCGGTGCATGCACCTTAGCAATATCGCCTTTGGCGTAATACAACTTAGTCACGACTCCTGCAAAAGGCGCCGGAATTTGCACTAAGGCTTTGTCGGTCATCACATCGGCGATGGGTTGATCTTCCACAATCGTGTCGCCCTCTTGCACCAACCACTCGACTAATTCGCACTCGACAACGCCTTCACCAATGTCCGGCAAAATAAAATCTTTAATCATACCGGACTCCTAGAAGTTCACTGATGCCTTAATGGCTTCAAAGGTTTTGAGCGCATCGGGCATATATTCTTTTTCGTGGACCAGTGGATATGGGGTATCTAGACCACATACACGGCTGATAGGTGATTCTAAATACAAGAAACATTCCTGCTGAATGGTGGCCGCAATTTCACCCGCAAAACCACCCGTTAATGGCGCTTCGTGGTTGATCAATAAGCGGCCTGTCTTCTTCACAGAATCGGCAACGGTATCAACATCCCAAGGCGCGAGTGTACGCAGGTCGATAATTTCGCAGGAAATCCCCTCTTTAGCTGCCATGTCGGCCGCTTTTTCGATGATTTCCATCTGTGCGCCCCAGGCCACTAACGTGATGTCTTTCCCTTCACGCACCACTTCGGCTTTACCCAGCTCGATTTCATAATCGCCCGCAGGGACTTCCCCCACAGAAGCACGGTATAAACGCTTAGGCTCGAAGAACACCACAGGGTTTTTATCGCGAATAGAGGCTAATAATAAACCTTTGGCTTGAGCAGGATTACGCGGCACAACCACTTTTAAGCCTGGGGTTTGGGTAAAATAGGCTTCTGGCGATTGTGAATGATAATGGCCGCCCGCAATACCACCACCATAGGGTGTACGGAACACTAGACTTCCCACATTAAACTCATTACCGCTGCGGTAACGGAATTTAGCCGACTCGTTTACGATCTGGTCAAACGCCGGAAAGATGTAATCAGCAAACTGGATTTCCGCTACGGCAGTCATACCATTAGAGGCTAACCCGTTGGCAAAACCCGCAATACCTTGCTCAGTCAGTGGCGTGTTAAAGCAGCGGCTGCGACCAAACTTTTCCTGCAAACCAGAAGTTGCGCGAAACACGCCGCCAAAGTGGCCAACGTCTTCACCAAATACCACCATGCGCTCATCAGCTTGCATGGCGATTGACAAGGCCTCATTGACGGCCTGTAACATATTCATTTCTGCCACGGCTTATAGCCTCCCTGCACTTTTGGGATAGGATTGCGGATATTTCTTGATGTGTTCTTTAAGATCGCTCAGTTGCTTTTTAAGCGCAGGCGTTGGCTTGTCGTACACGTCTTCAATAATCTCATCCAGCATAGGGATAGGTAATTTTTCCGCGACTTTAACGGCGGCTAACACTTCTTCACGGTACTTTTCGTAACGCTGGACATCATCGGCTTCAGCTAACCAGCCTTTATTAATCAGCCACAACTTAAAGCGTTTGACCGGATCGTGTTGTTGCCATTTCGCCTCTTCTTCTTTTGAGCGATAACCCGAAGGATCGTCAGAAGATGAGTGGGCGCCCAGACGATAAGTCATAGCTTCAATCAACACGGGGGCATTGTGCTCAATCGCATAGGCACGCGCCTGTTGTGTCGCCGCTAACACCGCCAGCATATCGTTACCGTCGACGCGAATGGTGTGCATGCCGTAACCCACGCCACGACTGGCAATACCGTTACCGGCAAATTGCTCTTCCGTTGGGGTAGAAATGGCATAACCATTGTTACGGCAGAAGAAAATCACGGGGCATTTTAACACCGCTGCCATATTCAATCCGGCATGGAAATCGCCTTCAGATGCAGCGCCTTCACCGAAATAACAGACAGCAACATTACGTTTGCCCTGCATTTTCAGGCTATAACCGACACCTGTCGCTTGCGGAATTTGAGTGGCCAATGGCGATGAAATGGTTTGGTAGTTTAACGCCGCGCAGCCGTAGTGGATTGGCATTTGGCGACCTTTACCTAAGTCCTTCTCATTGCTGAACATTTGGTTCATAAACTGTTCAGTGGTAAAGCCGCGATAACGTAGCGCCGCATGTTCACGGTATTGCGCGAGGATCACATCTTCTTGATCAAGTGCGGCCACGCTACCGACGATCGCGGCTTCTTCACCGGTGCAGGTCATATAGAAGCTGATCCGTCCCTGACGCTGTGCGCCAAGCATACGTTCATCGAGTACTCGCGTGAACACGCAAGTATCATAAATTTTGGTGGCTAAGGCTTCATCTATTACAGGCAAAACCGCGGTTTCATAGGTAGTGCCGTCTGCTTGTAGAATTCGAAGGATAGGAATGTGAAGCGATGCCTTATCCAAGAAGCCGACACGGTGCACTGTATCAGTGTTGAGTGTTGCTTTGCTCATATTGTGCTCTTGTTATCTCGTTACGCAGCAGAAGAACCACTGCGCCTAATTTATACGAATATGCCGGATGAACATTACGTTAACGTAAACTACCTATCAACCGTTGGCACAGTTCAAACGACAACTAATCCCCTGTGGGCATGTATATAATGCTTTACAAAACTAGCGAACATCTGGCGCGACTGAAGGGATCAGGCAAATCACAGTGCGATTGCCGATGGGCACCTTAGCATTGGGGAAGACAATCGCTTCAAATTCCTGTTCGACTTTAATTTCCTGCCCACCCTCTCGGGCCAATACAAAGCCTTTAGGGAAAGCTCGGAAATTTTCGACATCGGTCGCGAAGGTAAATTCAAAATCATCAAAATGTTTGTTGATCACCCGACACACTTGATACAGATTCACCTTATCCGCTGAGAATGGCTCAAGCGCTAAGGGTTTGTCTGTGATAAGACGCATAAACATCTCTTGGGCGGCAATAAAACGCGTCATATCGTTTTGCCCCATGGGATACACCTTACCTAATTCAATGGTAAAGGCATCGGCGCCATATTGCTCGGAGGAAAAATAACTAAAAGTAGTTGTCGGCTCATGGTGAAATAACACAGTATCGACGCCACTGGCCGCTAAAAACATGATTTGCTCGGCGCTGTAAGCACGGCCGGGACGATAGGGATAAATCGCAAACTTTTCGTGTTTAGACGCCCGCATCGCCGTGTGTAAATCGTAGTGAATTCGCTGGCGCCCTGCGGCTGCGCCCTTAAAGAAGCGGTCAACATAGGCTTCTAATTTTTTTGCCCGCACCCGCTCAGGATTCACTAATCCCGGAGGATTTGAATGCTCGCCACTAAAGAGACGATTCATGTTCTCGTCGATAATGCGAGTGCCGTTATTAATCGCTAAAGGGTTACCAATAAGAAAGAGCGTGCGTTGTTTGGCGATGATTTTTTGTTGGAGAAGCTGTTTGATTAAGGTATTGCAGAGTTCGATGGGGGCGGTTTCATTACCGTGGACACCGCAGGAGAGAATGACATCCTTACCTTGGGCCTGTGCAGGCTCAAAGACGATGACGCCCGTGTCCCACACCTCTACTCGAGTATGTTCTCCTAAGGCGAAACTAAACTCATCCCCGAGGGTTTCAGGATTAGCGAGGGTCAGCGCGAGAAAATCCTTCGAATCTAACAGAGCTTGTAACACAGAATTCTCCTTATAATAGCGTGTTAGAGGCGAGTCGTTATGGCAATAACTGCCTGTTTCATTGCACTTATCACTACCCACCTTAAAAAGCGCATCCATACTAACACAAGTTTTTGGGCCGTTACTCTGTCATTCTGGTCAAACAAGCGCATTTCGCGGCAAAACAACAGCATCTTAGCCGCATTTGGTCGACATAGGATTAATTTTGTCGACACACTTGCTTTTAGGCATGAGTTTTATCACAATCCTTAGCCATCTAGACTTCTATCAGGATTTATCATGGCGTTAGCAACTTTCGGTGCCGGCTGTTTTTGGGGCGTGGAGTATTTCTTTAGACAAGTCAACGGCGTGACCAACGCGACCTGCGGCTATATGGGTGGCAATAACGAAGCGACCACCTATGAGGAAGTCAAAAAAGGTAAGACAGGCCATGCTGAAGTCGTACAAGTAGAATTTGACCCTGCGATTGTCAGTTACGACGAGTTACTGGATGTGTTTTGGAAAAACCACAACCCGACCACGCTCAATATGCAGGGCGGCGATATTGGTACTCAATACCGCAGTACCATTTTCTTCCATGATCGTGAGCAAAAAGCGGCGGCAGAAGCCTCAAAACTGGCCTTTGCCCGTTCAGGTCGTTGGGGATTACGTCATATCGTCACTGAGATTGTGCCGTTACAGCAATTCCATGTGGCAGAGGAATATCACCAAAACTATATCGATAAGAATAACTTACCAAGTTGCCATATCGAGTACTAGGCTTAGCGATTAAGCTCAAACCTGAATAATTTGACCTTACAATCGCTGCAAATAAAAACGCACTCGTAGGATTTCGATGAGTGCGTTTTTTTATCGGTAAAAAGAATGCGTAAACGCTAAATCAGGCGCTGAGGGCCTTATCGATCAGGGCTTGTGCGTCCTTAATGATATCGGCAAGATGTTGCTCACTGATAAAGCTCTCACCGTAAATCTTGAATAACGCCTCAGTGCCCGATGGCCGCGCAGCAAACCAACCATTGGCCGTGGTCACTTTAATGCCACCAATTGAAGCATTATTGCCAGGTGCATGGGTCAATACAGCCTCAATGTTCTCACCCGCCAGCGTAGTGGCGTTTAAGGTCTCGGCATTAAGCTTGGCAAATTTGGCTTTGTTCTCAAGGCTAATCGGACTATCGATACGCATGTAGAAGCTTTGACCGAACTGCGCCACTAATTCTTGATGGCGTTGACCAGGCGTTTTACCTG
Organism: Shewanella sp. LZH-2; assembly: GCF_016859145.1. Taxonomy (NCBI): domain Bacteria; kingdom Pseudomonadati; phylum Pseudomonadota; class Gammaproteobacteria; order Alteromonadales; family Shewanellaceae; genus Shewanella; species Shewanella sp. LZH-2. Next base: position 2,221,923 of record NZ_CP069350.1, on the reverse strand, counting down.
TGACCGCAAGCATTTCGGCTGCGAGCAGCACTAAAATAAAGCCGTCTTTATCGGTACACCAAGTCGTGCCGTCGCGGCGTAGGAAGGCCGCTCCCGCACTCTCCTCTCCGCCAAAGGCAATACTTGCATCAGCTAAACCATCGACGAACCACTTAAAGCCAACGGGCACCTCGAGTAATTTTTTGCCATGGAAGGCACAGATTTTATCGATAAGCGCGCTTGATACCAATGTCTTACCAATGGCCAAGCTAGCGCTCCATTCTGGTCTATGGGTTAACAGATAATCAATCGCTACCGCTAAATAATGGTTGGGGTCCATAAGTCCAGTGCACGGACACACGATACCGTGTCTGTCGTAGTCTGGGTCATTACCCACGCATAAATCGAAGGATTCTTTGTGAGCCAGTAAACCTGCCATCGCGTAGGGCGATGAACAATCCATGCGGATCTTGCCGTCTTTATCCAGTGACATAAAGCTAAAGCTTGGGTCGACCTTATCGTTAACTAAGGTGATATCAATGCCATAGTGCTTGGCGATCGGTGCCCAATAATGGATACCCGAACCGCCTAATGGATCGACACCCAACTTAAGTTTGGCTTTAGCAATGGCATGCATATCAACAACATTGTCTAAATCCGCCACATAAGGTGTGATTAAATCGATGGCATGCACATAACCCGATGCCAATGCATCAGCATAAGCGAGCTTATTAACGCCCTTAAGTGCAGTGCACAGGTAATCATTAGCGCGGGACTCAATCCACGCGGTGATATTGCCCTCTGCAGGACCGCCGTGGGGTGGATTGTATTTAATCCCACCATCCTGCGGCGGATTATGGGACGGTGTAATAATGAGGCCATCGCTTAAAGCTGCACCACTCAGCGCCGCTTCGCGATTAGCGCAAATAATGGCATGGGACACCACAGGTGTTGGCGTAAAACCATCATTTTGCTGAATATTCACCGTTATCTTATTGGCAGCTAACACTTCAATCGCTGACACGTAAGCCGCATAAGATAAAGCGTGGGTATCGATACCTAAAAAGAGTGGCCCTTCGATATTCACCGATTGACGATAATCGATTACGGCTTGAGTAATCGCCCAAATATGATCTTGGTTAAAGCTGCCTTGAAACGCCGAGCCACGGTGACCTGACGTACCGAACGTGACACGCTGCTCAGCGGCATCCACATTAGGTTTGATGCTGTAATAATGGCTCATCAGCTTTGGAATATTCACCAGATCCGTCTGACTCGCGGTTTGTCCTGCCCGTTGATGTATTGCCACCTGATCCTCTCCTACCGGAAAATCGGTTAATTAAATGGAAACGCCGCATCATTGCGGCGTCGATAAGTCGTTATACGCGTTCGGCAATGCCATTGGCAATTTCAGCATCACAGCCAAATTGCACCAAGGCCTCGGCTAAAATTGCCCGTTTTTTTGCAGTATTGTTATTGGTCGTTACCCAAAAACCCGTCTGGCCAATTTCCTTCGGATTTGCAGTGGCGCTGGCCTTAAGTAACTCCTCACGGGAGCGGGCAAAGTAGAGACGATCGCGCCCTTGGATCTGTAAGATTTGTGCAAACTGCGGTTTATTCAGTTGATACAGGCTCTCGAGCAAAAATAAGAATCGCCCCACAGCGCCTTTTTGCTGCTCTAACCTATGTTCATCCACCAATTGATTAAAATCAGCTACAGATACTGAGGGTTCGGCTTGTGGCGTGAATGATGGTTCAGGCGTTGCAGTCTCCAAACTCGGTTGGCTAATAGCCTGTGGCTGTGCTGGTTCAATCGCATTAACGGACAGGCCGAGTAATCGACGGAGAATGTCAGAGGCGCTCTCACCAATACGTTCCGTTTTGCTGGCAATATGACGATAGAGCTCTTCATCCACTTCGATGTATTTCATAACCTTATTATCCTTTGTTATTCGATAGGCATAACCGACAAAACGCACCACAAACGATCCTTGCGAAGGATCTGTGCGATCGTGCCCCAGTGTATCTATCTCTATCAATCTGATAAAGCATCATTAATCCAAAAATGCGTGAAATCGCACATCAAATTAGCACAACGGTATTAATCGCTGAAAAAGCCAGCAAGTTCGGGGGGATAATCCAAAAACAATGATGAAACTTGTCAAACTTAACGTATTAGGGGCACAATTCGCGCAACGTTAAGCACCACTGCGCAGGCATTTCATGAATTTTGTATCCTCAGGTCAAGGAGAGGCTGTCCTCCTTATCCATGGACTCTTTGGTAATTTAGATAATCTTAAAAGCTTAGGCCAAGTGCTCGAAGCCAATCATCAAGTCATCCGCGTTGATGTGCCAAATCACGGCTTAAGTGAACATTGGCAACAAATGGATTACCCTAGCTTAGCCAAGGCCATGGTGGATTTACTCGATGAACTCGAGCTTGAGCGTGTCCATATCGTAGGCCATTCCATGGGCGGAAAAATTGCCATGGCGACCGCACTCGCATACCCAAATAGTATCATCAGCTTAGTTGCGGCCGATATTGCGCCCGTCGCCTATCAACCTCGGCATGATGCCGTGTTTGCCGCGCTTGAAAGTTTACCCCTTGAAGGCCACACAGACCGCCGCTTCGCTTTAGCACATTTACAAGCTGGCGGAATAGATGAAGCAACAGCACAATTTTTACTGAAAAACCTCCAACGAACTGACACTGGGTTTCGTTGGAAATTGAATCTCAATGGCTTAAAAAGCTGTTATCCCAATATCATCGGCTGGCATAATCCACCTGGTAAATCCCAATTAGTGTTTGCTGGTCCGAGTCTTTTTCTCCGTGGTGGCGATTCAAACTATGTCACCGCGGAGCACCGAGACGAGATTGTGCACCAATTTCCACAAGTCCAAGCAAAAACATTAGCAGGCTGTGGCCATTGGTTACATGCGCAAAAACCTACTATTTTTAACCGGATTGTGTCTGAATTTATTGACAAACACACGGTGTAAATGACAACGATTCTCGACCTAAATCATATAGCCGACACCTTGTTGATGTGATATATTCGCGCCTCTTTTAGCCTTAGAACAATCTAGAGGACTAAGAAAGTATGTTATCTCAGTACATGGAACAAATTGAGACCCTCGGCTTGAACCTGTTTTTTGCCGCGATATTTTTCTTTATCGGCATGGCCATCCACGATGTGCTAAAACAAGGTAACGTACCGAAATTTGGTCGATTTATTGTTTGGTTAGTGTTATTTCTCGGCTGCGCCGGGTTTATTGCAAAAGGTATTATCCAGATGTCTTGGGAAGGTTCAGGCATCGGTTAAACAATAAGAACATGGCAAAAGAAGCAACAGATAGAACGACCATTGACCTTTTTGCCAATGAAAAGCGACGGGGACGCCCACGTAGCAATCCTTTGTCCCGTAGCCAGCAACTTAAGGTCAATAAGCGCAACCAGATCCAGCGGGATAAAGCCAAAGGATTAAAGCGAATAGAGTTAAAGGTGTCACAAGATTTATATGACGCCTTGAATGAGCGGGCATTGGCCAGTAACATCAGCCGAAGCCAGTTAATCGAATTAATTCTTCAGCAAAAAATAAAATGCTGAGCAATCGATAGCAGCAAGATTAACGTATAAGTGAACTAGACATAAAGGATAGACAATGGCAACTGTAGGTCTTTTTTTCGGTAGCGACACAGGCAACACCGAAGCTGTCGCCAAGATGATCCAGAAGAAATTGGGTAAGAAAATGGTTGAGGTGAAAGATATCGCCAAAAGTACCAAAGAACAGATCGCAGAATACGACCTGCTGCTGTTCGGTATCCCAACCTGGTATTATGGTGAAGCACAGTGTGACTGGGATGACTTTTTTCCTGAGTTAGAACAGATTGATTTTACAGACAAACTGGTTGCTATTTTCGGTTGTGGTGATCAAGAAGACTACGCGGAATATTTCCTCGATGCCATGGGCATGATTGGCGATATTGTTCAAGCCCGTGGTGGTATTATCATTGGACATTGGCCTACTGCAGGTTACAACTTCGAAGCTTCTAAAGGCTTAGTGGATGACGATCACTTCATCGGTTTAGGGATTGACGAAGACCGTCAACCAGAGCTGACCGAAGAGCGTGTTGACGCTTGGGTTAAGCAAATCTACGAAGAAATGTGTTTAGCAGAACTCGAAGACTAAGCCTAGTTTCATCGAGTGAGCTCTGTAAAAAAAGTGGCCCAATGCCGCTTTTTTTACATTTTTTATCCACGTAAATGAAAGCGATATTTCCAATGGTAGCTCCCCAACATCCCCACTGGGATATCTTCTGCACTGTCGTCGATAACTACGGTGATATTGGCGTTACTTGGCGTTTAGCCAAACAGTTAGTCAATGAATATCAGATCCCAATTAAGCTTTGGGTCGATGACTTAAACAGTTTTTCGCATATTTTACCGACCCTTGACCCTAACCTCACTTGCCAGATTTTTCATGGCGTGACTATCCTTCATTGGACTACGCCCTTACCTTTGGTATATGAGCCAGGCGAAGTGTTAATTGAAGCCTTCGCCTGCGAACTACCCGATGTAGTGAAGCAACAACTTGCTGAACTGCACATTAAAACACCAAAATCTGTGCCTTTATGGCTTAATTTAGAGTATTTAAGCGCAGAAGATTGGGTCGATGGCTGCCATGGTTTACCCTCGATGCAGGCAAGCGGCATTAGAAAGTATTTCTTTTTCCCGGGCTTTACACCTAAGACGGGTGGACTGATTTGTGAGCGAGAGCTATTTGCCGAGCGCGATGCATGGCAACAGGATAGTGCCAATAAGCTGCAATTATTTGACCGTCTTGGTCTTAAGGATATTAAAGCGCAAGATACTGTCTATAGCGTCTTTAGTTATGAAACCGAGTCGCTCCCAGCCTTATGTGAACTCTGGCAAGCCACGGCCAAACGCGATGCAAAAATTCACGCCCTTATCCCCAAAGGCCGCAGCTTAAACAGTTTGCAGCACATATTGCCCTGCCCTATAGAGGAATTAATACCTGGGCAGCAAATTAAACTGGGGGATTTAACCCTGCATATCTTGCCGATGACCGATCAACAGGGATTTGACCGCCTACTATGGAGCTGCGACGTTAATATTGTCCGCGGTGAAGATAGCTTCTTACGGGCCCAATGGGCGGCAAAACCTTTTATTTGGCATATTTATCCGCAAGAAGATGATTATCATCTAATAAAATTAGAAGCTTTTATTCGACTTTACTGCGATAATCTGCCCCCTGATATTGCTGACACTTGGTCTAAATTGAACGTTGCATTTAACCAAGGAGAGCAATCCGCCGTGAAAACTCACTGGCAAAACCTAAATCCAGTCTGTTTGCCACTCTTACAACATGCTAAAGAATGGCCAATTGACGCAATAAATGCTGCAGATCTTGCAACTCGGCTAGTCCAATTTGTGAAAAAAAGCTAAGATGCTGCGCTGATATAGAAAATCGACATATAGGAAATTGTGTAATGAAAACTGCTCATGAAATCCGTCCTGGTAACGTGATCATGTTTGAAGGCAGCCCATGGGTTGTACAGAAAACAGAAACAACTCGTTCTGGCCGTAACGCTGCCATCGTTAAGTTAAAGCTGAAAAACTTACTGCTTAACTCTGGTACTGAAACCACTTTTAAAGGTGAAGATAAGTTAGACGATATTATCCTAGATCGTCTGGATTGTACTTATTCTTACTTTGCTGATCCTATGTATGTATTCATGGATGCAGAATACAACCAATACGACGTAGAAGCTGAAAACTTAGGTGATGCAGCAGCTTACATCGTTGACGGTATGGAAGAAACTTGCCAAGTGACTTTCTACGAAGGCAAAGCAATTTCTGTTGAAATGCCAACCACTATCGTACGTGAAGTGATCTACACTGAGCCATCAGCTCGTGGTGATACTTCAGGTAAAGTAATGAAGCCAGCCACTATCACTGGTGGCGGCACTATCAGCGTGGCTGACTTTGTGAAAGTTGGCGACAAGATTGAAATCGATACCCGTACTGGCGAATTTAAAAAGCGCGTATAACCGCCTTTTTTCGCCAGAGAAAGCCAGTGTCCGCACTGGCTTTTTTATTCTTTGGTAAACGCAATAATTTCCTCAGCAATATTGCTTAAAGCAACCTGCCGACTGACTGCGCCGAGCTTAACAGCCTCTTTTGGCATACCATAAACCACACAACTGGCTTCATCCTGTGCTAATGTTGTGGCTCCAGCATGATGCATATCTAGCAAACCCCGAGCACCATCGTCCCCCATACCAGTCATAATTATGCCTAGGGCATTTTTACCCGCAGCATTAGCGACTGAACGAAACAACACATCAACCGAGGGGCGATGCCGACTGACCAACGGTCCGTCCTTAAGCTGAACACGATATTGAGCACCACTACGTTGTAGCAGCATGTGCTTGCCGCCGTTAGCAATGAGCACAAGACCCGGCATCACTCTATCGTTATCTTCGGCTTCTTTTACTTCCATTTCACATAAACTATTTAACCTACTAGCAAAGGCCGCCGTAAAATGCTCTGGCATATGTTGGACAACAACAATACCGGCACTTGTGCGTGGCAATGCCGTTAACACGCACTCAAGTGCATGGGTTCCACCCGTTGAAGTTCCGAGTGCAACAACCCGATCCGTCGTTTGATGTAGCGCATGGTTTGTTGATGTTAACACTACATCGGCGTTATGTTTCGCGGCGACAGGCATTTTTGTAGGGGTATTAACACGCAATTTTGATACTGAGGCTTTAGCTGCAGCACGCACGGACTGGAGTAAACGGGCTTGTGATTCCTCCAAAAATCCCTTCAATCCTAATTTAGGTTTAGTAATGATATCAACCGCTCCCGCGGCAAGTGCAGCAATAGTCACTGAAGCACCTTGCTCAGTGAGTGTTGAGCAAATCACAACAGGGGTTGGCCTTTCAGCCATCACTTTTTTTAAGAAAGTAATGCCATCCATTCTTGGCATTTCAATATCAAGAATAATGACATCGGGCCATTGCTGTTCAAATAATTTAAGCGCAAACAACGGATCCCGAGCACAGCCTAATAAGGTAATATCAGGCTGGTTAGATAACATGCTGCTGAGCACTTGTCTGACAACTGCTGAGTCATCGACTATGGCGACATTAATCACAAAGCCCCCTTAAGTCTTGTTAATCCGACCAAATCACCACCGAGTTATTAGAGGTACGCATATCTTCACTCGCTTGATTAAAATATCGGTATTCTTCATCCTGAAGTGACGCAATTTCTTCATATTTATTCTCGATTAAACTGCGATAGACCGAATAATCCGACGGATCGAAATAAATTATTCGACCAGAATGGCCTCCAAGATCTTCACTAATAACAGGGATTCGTTCACGTTGTAGAAACTGTCTAACAAAATCAATATTCATCCCGCCAATATCATAGTGATTAAGGATATTGTCAGCACACAAAGATAAAACATTCGCGCCTCCAAATATTTTACTCTGCAAATATTGCCGCTGTGCTCCTAACTTTAGCATGGCATTAATTAAGATCTCCATGGCATGAACACCATAGTAACCTGCGCGAGAATCAAGAAAATGTGTAAGCTTGCGCCGATCAGCAGCCAATAAAAAGTGATTCATTCCAATGATCTGGGCCTTGGGATCAAATAAACATACTGCCACACATGAGCCCAATAATGTCTTTATGACTTCGTTTTTCGCCGTCACATAATGCTCACCAGGGCCAATCATGATTACTGTTCTTTGATTTAAGGCTGTCTTTTCCACATCAAATCCTTTGATATATAGAAGGTTTAATCTGCTTTAACCCATGTTTTACGTGCATTAAGGATTCGGTATGTGAAATAAACAAATAACCACCGACTTTCAACTGCTTTATTACATGGTTTATGACCCTTTGCTTAGACTCAGCATCAAAATAAATCATTACATTACGAATAAAGATTAAGTCGCACATTCCGACACTTTCACAGGATTGAGTCAGATTCATCGCAAAAAAGCTAACTTTACTCTTTAAGCTTTGGTCAATTAAAAATGTACCGTTTTGCTTACCCACCCCCTTTAAGCAATACTTCTGTAATCTCTCAAAGCCGATGGCGTCATTACGTTCAAGGGGATAATGTGCCATTTCAGCCTTCGCTAGCACCCGCTGGCTAATATCAGACCCCTGCACTTGCCAGTGACCATCAATCCCTAAATGATCCGCCAACAGCATGGCCAAGCTGTAAGCCTCCTCTCCAGATGAACACGCTGCTGACCATACCTGCCAGCTTTTTTTTTGTGGATGTGTTTTTATTAGGTGTTTAACAAATTCAAAATGCTCTATTTCACGAAAAAAGAATGTTTCATTGGTCGTCAAAGCATCTATAAAATGATGATATTCAATATGTTCAGAGTGTTTTTTGACGAACTCAAAGTAATCTCCATAGTTTTCATAACCAGTTTCTTTTAGGCGTCGACATAATCGACTAGCCACCAATGATTTTTTAATGTCGCTCAAGAATATACCGGCCTCCTCATACAAAAATTGCCGGATATGTTCAAATTCCCTTTGCGTTAAGGCGGTATGTTCAAGCGGCAACGGTGAGGACTTCATAGTGCTTCATCAGTGGCATCAGCTGCATGAAAATTGAGTTGGCTAATTGCACTAATGTCGGCCACCGACAGCACATAATTGATATCAAGTAATATCATAAAATGTTCGCCAACTCGCCCCATTGCGCGAATGAAGTCAACTCTGAGATCGGCACCAAAATCCGGTGGCGGCTGTGTATGTTCATCATCAATTTCAAGGATTTCATTCACTTCATCCACTAACATCCCAATGGTTTGCTGCTCATCTTCGTGACTGACTTCTACCAATACAATACAACTTTTTTTTGAGATGACCGTTGTCAGACGCCCTAGCCTTTTTGACAAATCAATAACAGGAACGACCTTACCTCGTAAATTAATAATACCGCACAAAAATTCTGGCATCATAGGCACCCGCGTAATGCCTTCAATTTCAATGATCTCTTTTACATCTAAAATACCAATTGCAAAGGTATCATTCCCTGACTGAAAGGTAAGATATTGGGTAATATCTCCCACTGAATTGGCCTTCATCTCATTCACTAATTGATTCATGATAGGCCCCTATCAGAATCGTTCGAAATCGGTACGTTCAACATGTTGCTTAGCTTTGGCTGTCTTACGCCCAGAAGCCGCCATTACTGTTGATTTACCTTGATGAGATCTTTCACTACTGATGGCAAGTTTAAAAAACTCTACTGCGTCAAGTAGTTGATTAGCCTGACCGTTTAACTCCTCTGATGTCGCGGCTAACTCTTCTGACGCAGATGCATTCTGCTGTGTGGCTTTATCAAGCTGTAACATAGAGTCATTAATCTGGCTGATCCCAATGGCTTGTTCCTCAGAGGAGGAACTAATTTCCTGAACCAAATCAGATGTTTTTTGAATATTAGGCACAATATTAGCGATCAAGCGGCCAGCATTTTCAGCAATACCAACACTTTCACTGGCTAGTTTATTAATTTCTTGTGCAGTTAAGCTGCTGTTTTCAGCTAATTTTCTAACCTCGGAGGCGACAACGGTAAAGCCTTTACCATGTTCACCAGCACGGGCCGCCTCAATGGCCGCATTGAGACTTAATAGATTAGTTTTATATGCAATGTCTTCTATTAGGCTAATTTTCGCCGCAATCTGTTTCATTGCGGCAACGGTTTGTTCTACCGCTATTCCACCTTGTCGTGCTTCTTCAGCGGCTACCGTTGCCATATTATTGGTAACCCTAGCATTTTCGGAGTTCTGCTGGACAGATGCATTTAACTCTTCAACGGCACTGGTCGTCTCTTCGACACTAGCAGCCTGCTCTGTTGCTCCTTGGCTTAGACTTTGTGCGGTACTACTGACCTGTGAAGAAGCACTAGACAAATTATCTGCACCACTTCGAACCTGAGCAATCACAGAAGTAAGGCTATCAATCATATCAATCATCGCCTTATAAACCCCCGTCGCATTTTCACGCTGTTTTAGCTCTACCGTTAAGTCTCCGTTAGCGATTGCGCGCGCAATCGTTTCCATATCACGAGGTTCTCCGCCCAACGGTTTTTTAATTAACTTCACTAAAAACCATGCCAAGAAAATGCCGATCAAAATAGCGGCGATAGATACACTAATAACAGTGGTAAGGGTCTGCTCATTCTGTGCTTTAACAATAGGACCAAGGGCATCTTGCCTTTTTTGGATGGTTAATTTGATATCTTCAGTTTGGCGCGCAACATCAGCACCGATACGGTCGAGTTGATTTTGCACAATATCGTTTCTTTCGCTAATAGTGCTATAAACTGACTTTAACGAAGACGCATAATTGTCAATGCTGCTGGTAAATTGTAATAATTTTGATTGTGCATCTAGATCTATTGCCACAGTTTTTAAGGCAGAAAGACGCTCTCCCTTAGCTAAATCAATAGCCATCAGCGCCTGCTGTAAATCGGCATCTAAATTTGTTTCAAGGAATTTAGATGCTGCTAAACGAGCAGTCAATATCGATTCGAGTACAGAACCTGCTCGATAAGCAACATCAATCTGACCTTTATTATAGGATTGATGCATAGTGTCAGAAATCAGTTTTACAACTTCAGTTCCTTTAGGAACCAACACGTTGGTAACTTCATCATTGCGAGATTTAATCAATTTTACTACAGATTCAAAGTAATTATTGTAATCAACAATATCTTTGCGAATATCTGAAAGTTGTTGACTTAATTCAGGCTCGTTAATCTCCGTCATGGCTTTTTGAATGATGTCATTAAGAATAACATTACGTTCATTAAATACTTTATAAGCTGACTCGTTCTTCTGAAAGATATAGTCATAAGCCTGCATTTGAATTGTAAGCATATTAGCTTGGATGCGACCAGCCATATTAGAGTCGCGCGCCAACGAGCGGTAATCATTAAAACCGTCAATGGCTTTCGTTAGTCCAAAATAGGCGGCTAATGAAATCACGATCAATAGTAATAACACCAATGCATAACCACCAGAAATCTGCATGCTGAGCGTCAGTTTTTTAAACATAGTCAATATTCCTTTTCAACATAGGCTATTCATCAATCAGTGCTACATGATGATATTTTTTGGCGCTAATGCTTGCTTCAGTAATTAAACCCTGTACGTCAAGGATCAAGGCAATATCTCCCGTTCCTAAAATAGTGGCACCGCTTAATCCCTTGAGATGTTGAAACATTTTCCCTAAGGGCTTAATCACTGTTTGCTGTTCACCAAATAATTTATCGACAACTATCCCTGCTTTAGTTCGACCAAAACGAACAACAACAAGGCTTTCACGGGTATGGTTTTGATTTAAATTGGGTATATTAAAAAAACTTTTAAGTCGTATAAAAGGCATCAGTTCCCCACGCAAACTGATGTAATTCTTCTGTTGCTCATGCCATTCGCCCCGATTGAGCTCGACACATTCTTCTACCATATTCAGCGGTATCACATAGTTTTCGTTGGCAGCACCGACCATAAAACCATCAATAATGGCAAGAGTTAATGGTAATGTGATCGTCACTTTTGTACCTTTACCCAGCTCGCTATCGAGTTCAACTGAGCCGCGTAACGCTTCAATATTGCGTTTAACTACGTCCATACCAACACCTCTTCCTGACAGATTACTTGCTTTATCTTTAGTACTGAGGCCTGGTTCAAAGGCTAATTTCAAAATTTCAGAATGGCTAAGAATCTGGTTTACATCAATTAACCCCAATGCTTCAGCCTTTCTTCGAATGCGCTCAGGGTCAAGTCCAGCACCATCGTCAGTGACTTCAATAACGATATGTCCAGAATCATGGTAGGCATTTAACATCAGATGTCCCTCAGCGGATTTACCGGCCTTGAGACGAGCCTCTGGAAATTCAATACCGTGATCTAGGGCATTGCGAACAAGGTGGGTTAAAGGGTCATTAATCTTTTCAACAACGATTTTATCGAGTTCAGACTCTCCCCCTTGGATGGTCAACTCAATTTGTTTACCTAGTTCATTGCTGACATCGCGTACCACTCGCCGGAAACGTGAAAAGGTTTCACCTATCTGCACCATACGTAGTTGTAAGGCATTTTCTCTAATTTCTTGGACCAGATGTTCTACCGATCCTACTAGGTCATTAGCATCGAGAAATTGGTAACGGTCGACCATCACCTTCATCGCAGCACTTGCCGTCACCAGCTCACCAACCAAATTAATTAACTGGCCAAGACGATTAGAATCGACGCGAATAGTTTGCGCCTGCTCTCGAGCTTGAATTTGTTTTTTAAGGGCTTGCTCAACCACAGGTTTATCGACAAGTAAGTTTGCAATTAGCACTTCGCCCAGTTTTTTAGTCGTGCAGTCTTCACTCTTACCAGACTGTAAATCGAGTGATTTAGAGAGTTCTCTTTCAGTGATGGCGCCGATCGATAGCAGAATTTCACCTAGTCGCTGATTTTCAGACGGATTCAGCTGTTCAATCAGAGCTTGAAATGATTCGGAGATTTTTTGTGAAGGTAGAATCTGTATATCGCAATCATCTTGGGCAAATTCAAATACCGACTCAATTTGTTCTTTCGTACAATCTCCAGCAAAAATAATACGATAGCGTAAAAAGCAACTTTCGAAGTCACATTCTTCGAATGGCGGCAACTTGTGGCTTAAACAAATAACTTCAAGCACTTGACCTAATTGATGCAAATAACGAATAAAGCTTAATGGATCTAATCCATTACGTAGTGCATCGGCTTTAAAATCCAGTGATATAAGCCAATGGCCCGTATCAAGATAATGTCCTTCTATCCGTTCAGGGGTAATCGCCTCTGCGGCGAGAGTCTGAGGGTAACAAGGTTCAAGGTTTTCATGTTGCGCTAATTCGGCCAAAATTGACTGACTTTGAATGCAGAGTGTATTCAACTCTGCCTCATCCTCCTCTACCGCAGCATTGACCAACGCCCATGTATGATCTTTACACTTAAGGAGTAGTGCTATAAGCGCACTATCTATTTTCAATTCATTTTTGCGCAGCCTATCAATTGACGTTTCAATGGGATGAGTAAAATCAACGATGGCACGATAATTAAAAATACCCGCTGCACCTTTTATCGTGTGCATTGCTCTAAAAAGTTGATTTATTAATTCTGTACTTTCTGCGTCGACCTCTAATGACAATAATGCATCTTCCATTTCTGTCAGTAGTTCTTCCGCTTCGGTCATAAATAACTTTTGAACGTCATTAGCGGTCATAGGCGAGTCTCCGAGGATATCACTATGGTATCGTCAAATGTGCCAGACAAACCCGAAAGTGCGAGGGCATCTATTACCGCTTTGCTGTGGTGACAAAATTCTACTCGATGTGCCTCATTCAATACTTTAAGCGCCAGAAGCCACTGAAGCCCTGCGGTATCGATCTCTGTCACTTGAGAAAGATCAACACTGATGTCTACACCCGGTTGCAAATGACCGACTAATGCATCACGAAATTCCATAACACTATAGATAGTTAACTCTTCGGTTAAGTTAACCTTAATAGATAGATCTTTTAGCGCGATATTGATTGGCATACACAAATCCTTTTACGGTAAACAAAGTTTAGCTACCGCATCAAGCATTTGGGGTGGTTGAAAAGGCTTGACTACCCATGCCTTAGCTCCCGCCATGCGACCTTCTTCCATTTTATCCCGACCCGCCTCGGTGGTGAGCATAATGACTGGAGTGAATTTATAACGCGGATGTTTTTTAACTTCTTTTAAAAAGCTAATGCCATCCATATTTGGCATATTAACGTCACTGATAATAAGATTAATTTTATCGCCATTGAGTTTACTCAGTGCATCTTTACCATCACAGGCATCAATGACCTCATAACCTGCGCCCCTAAGCGCAATACTGACGACATGTCGGATAGAGGCAGAGTCATCAACTACGAGTATTCTTTTCATCTCAGTGGCCATCCTTGTTTTATAAACGTGAACTAAAAGAAGTTAATAGAACTTTTCTCTGCATGTTGATAATGGCTATCTTTTTTTGAACTATGGTGAATATGCTGTTCGGTCGCCACATACCTTTGCTTCATCATGGCAAGCAAGGAATCCACATCACCTTCAGGAATAGGTAAACCGGCTTCCCTCGCTTGCTGTTGAACACGGATTAGCTCTGTAAGCTCATCAATACTGGCGACAAGCTGTCTTAACATTTGGTCGCAGCGATCTTGAAATTGAAAATCCACTAATATTTGCTCAATTTCTCTTTTAACTTGCCGACCAAGCTCTAATGCTTGAATACCCTCATCTTTCATTTGCAAAGTACGATTTTCGAGGTGGTCAATTACACGGATGAGAATGGACTCGCCACCTTCTAGCGCTTGGCTTTCCTGTAAAGTTGCTGCATCGGTCAGCTGGTATAGCTCCGCCATACGTTGATTTAATTCAGTAATTTGCTGAGTGATCCGTTCACCTGTCTGCCCTGATTGAGCTGACAAGGTTCTGACTTCATCAGCCACTACGGCAAAGCCGCGACCCGATTCTCCGGCTCTAGCGGCTTCAATTGCCGCATTTAAGGCTAATAAATTGGTTTGTTGGGCAATTTTTCTAACTTCAGCTGCTAGTCCATCAAGTGCTTTGGTATCGTTAACTAATGCGGTTAACTGTTCTAAATGGTGCAGTTTGGCACTATTCATCTGGTTTAAGTCATTAAATAATGCTTTTAGCAGTGCTTTGTCGTCTTCTATACCTGGGGAGTGGAGTTGATCTGCGATCCCCGTTGAATTACTAGTGACTTTTTCGATTTCGCTGATAATTGAACTAAATCGCTCCGTCATATTGGCTACGCTTTGGTTCATTTGTTGGTCAACAGAGACGATATGTCCCTGCCAAACGGGTACTAAGCGGGAAATAATCGCCTCAAGTTTGGCGACTTGTTGGTCAACATGATGTCGTTTCTCTTTTTCATAGGCGAGTTGGCGAGATTGATAAAGATGAGTCGATTTGTGAATTTGTGCCCGAAGCACCCAAGCAAATCCAAAGTATGAGAGTAAAGATAAGCCTGCAAGCCACCAATGGGAGAGCCAAACGAGCCCGCAGAAGACTATAGCTCCAACAATAAAGGTCAAGGTGGTGGTAGAAAAAAGATTGCGCTCCATGCTTGTCATTTTTACTGTCTCTTTTATTTATATTTCTATTATGTTGTTACGGAAGAAACTTTTCCCTACAGATAAACGTAGTCGCTTTTTTCGTATTACGCCAAAACTCTGAGTACTTCTTGAACAAGATCACACAAAAGGCTGATTTAATTAAATAAGCCTCTAATTATCTAAATAAATTTAACATTGGGGATGAAATGACGTTCGGATTAAGTACATCGTAAGTAGTTGATGGATATCGGTCTGCTAAGTGGTATTATTTTTTGAACAGTTTTTAAGCTCAAACAAACCACAGCATCGAGACTATAAAATTTTCTATGAATGCACCATTTTTCAAAAACACAGTTCAACCCTCTAAAATTCATTGATTTTATAGCCGAATGCTAGATAAAGATCTTAAGGAAAAATGAGTTATGGGCTTAAATTTTCCGACATAAATAACCCTTTCTTGCAAGTAAGCCGTTTATAGGTACCGTAGAATGGTTGTTCCATTATCCTAGCAACCTCTTTTTAAGTCTTAAGGAGAAATGTATGAAATTAACTCAATTGCGTTATCTTGCGGTAGTACCACTGGCCTTTACGTTGCTTTCTTTTAATGCCAGTGCTGTCAGCCCGCCTCATCCAACAGGACTTAATGCCCCAATGATTAATGTTTCTCGTATGAACACCAATAATTATGCTCCAGGGGAAGCCGTTAAAATGTTCCCAGCCCCCAACAAAGGCATGGTTCAACATATTTTGACATTACCTAAGCTTGAGAATGAAGCAGACTACATGGTCGAGATCCAAATAGGCCAAACTCAACTTGTTGATTGCAATAAACATGGACTCAATGGCCAGCTTAAAGAGCTCACCGTTGAAGGTTGGGGTTATAACTACTATCAGGTCGATGAAATATCAGAAGGCCCAAGCACTATGATGGCCTGTTTTGAATTAGCCAAAAAAGAAGCATTTCTAAGGATCCCAAGTGAATTAACACTGCGTTATGACAGTCGTCTACCAAAGGTGTTTTATCTACCCGAGGGTGCAGAACTGCGCTTTAGAACGTGGAAGGCTGATTCAGCGTATCAATATTCAAAGTAATCATGTAATAAAATCAAAAAGAAGGGATATCTATTGCAGATACCCCTTTTCATTTTGAGTCTTAACATTGAGTCGTGCTAATTGACGTTTTCTAACACAACCCAGACAGCTTTACCTAAGGTTGCGAGCATCACAGCGCAAAATATGGCGATGACCGCAGTATAGGAAAGCCAACGAAGATAGCGTTGACCTTTATCCATGGTATTGTGTTATGTCAATTAACCGATCTGTGTGAGTCCGCCCATGTATGGACGCAGCGCCTCAGGGATAGTCACGCTACCATCAGCATTTTGATAGTTTTCCAAAATTGCAACTAAGGTACGACCTACCGCAAGACCAGAGCCATTTAAGGTATGTAATAATGCGGGTTTGTTATCAGCCTTAACACGGTAACGCGCTTGCATACGGCGCGCTTGGAAATCCTTCATATTTGAGCATGAAGAGATCTCACGGTAAGTGTTTTGTCCAGGTAACCACACTTCAATATCGTAGGTCTTGCTTGAGCCAAAACCCATATCACCGGTACAAAGCACCACTGTACGATATGGTAAGCCTAAGCGTTGTAAAACCGTTTCCGCATGGCCAGTCAACACTTCGAGTGCAGCCATTGAATCTTCTGGCTTAACTAGCTGTACTAATTCCACTTTATCAAACTGATGTTGACGAATTAAGCCACGGGTATCTTTACCGTAAGACCCTGCTTCACTACGGAAACACGCGGTATGTGCGGTTAATTTAATGGGTAACTCATCTTCATCAACGATGGTATCACGCACTAAGTTGGTTAATGGCACTTCTGCGGTTGGAATAAGGCTTAAGCCTTGGCCTTCTTCGGTCGCAGGTTTTGTGTGGAATAAATCCTCACCAAACTTAGGTAATTGGCCTGTACCCAATAAGCTTGCTTCGTTAACCAGTAATGGCACGTAGGCTTCGGTATAACCATGCTCAGTGGTGTGCAGATCTAGCATGAACTGCCCTAATGCACGATTTAAACGGGCAATTTGGCCTTTCATCACGATAAAGCGTGAGCCAGTGATTTTCACTGCGCTCTTAAAATCTAAACCGTTTAGGCCTTCACCTAAATCGATATGATCTTTAACGGGGAAATCGAAGCTGCGTGGCGTGCCCCAACGACGGATTTCGACGTTTTCAGTCTCGTCAGCACCGATAGGCGCAGACTCATCTGGCAGGTTTGGCATCGACATAGCAATCGCGTTCACTTCTTCAAGTACCGCGGCCAGCTCGACTTTCTTCGCATCTAATTGCGCACCTAAATCGCCTACCTGCGCCATGATGGCATCCACATCTTCGCCGCGGGATTTAGCTTGTCCGATGGACTTGGAAATAGCATTACGCGAGGCTTGCAGCTCTTCCGTTGCCACTTGCAGTGACTTACGTTTTTCTTCTAATTGGGTGAGATGAGCGACATCTAAAATAAAACCACGGGTAGCTAATCGCTCAGCGGTCACTGCTAATTCGTTGCGCAAAAATTTAGGATCTAACATGTGATATATTCTTAATAGTTAAATGCGAGAAAAAACCAGTTGTTGACCTAAGTAAACCATAAACAAACATAGACTTAGGTTCAACACCACATTCAAAGCTGCCTTCAACCAATCTCCTTCTTGCATCAGCAATAAAGTTTCGTTTGAGAAGGTTGAAAACGTTGTCAAAGCACCTAACAGGCCAACACCAATTAGTGCTTTGAGTTCTGGGCTGATATGACTCAATTGTCCCAGTGCGTAAATGACGCCCATTAAAAATGAACCAAGGACATTGACCAACAGTGTACCAAAAGGAAAACTGCTGCCAAATACTTGGATCATGAATATTGAAATAAGATAGCGAAAAACCGCACCAATGGAACCACCTAAGGCCACAAGTATGAGATTATTCATACCTTTTTCTCCCACTGGCTTGATCTAATTGCGCTAATTGCGCCAATTTGTCCTTAATCCGCTTCTCAAATCCGCGTTCAGTCGGGAAATAAAATTGCGATGCTTGTAAGGATTCGGGGAAATAATTCTCACCGCTGGCATAGGCATTGGGTTCATCGTGGGCATAACGATACTCGGCGCCAAAACCCATTTCCGCCATGAGTTTTGTGGGTGCATTACGTAAATGATAAGGCACGGCCTCTTGGCCCGTTTCGCGCGCCAGCGCCCTCGCCGCTTTAAAGGCTGTATACACGGCATTACTTTTAGGCGCACTGGCTAAATACACAATCGCTTGGGCAATCGCCCGCTCACCTTCGGCAGGACCTACGCGGTGAAAACAATCCCAGGCATTGAGCGCAATGGTCATGGCAGCAGGATCTGCGTTGCCCACATCTTCTGAGGCTATGGCTAATAAGCGTCTGGCGACATATAGCGGATCGCCGCCGCCTTCTAAAATGCGGCAAAACCAATAGAGCGCGGCATCCGGCGCCGAGCCGCGAATCGATTTGTGTACAGCCGAAATCAAATCGTAAAACTGATCGCCATTTTTATCGAACCCCGCCACTTGATGGCCTGCGACTTGTACTAGCATCTCGATGGTAAAACTGCCACCATCGGCCACCATATCGCTCATCAACTCAAGCAGGTTCAGCGCCTTACGCGCATCGCCATCACATAACTGCGCCAGTTTATTGAGCACATCATTTGGCATAATTAACTGTCGTTGCCCTAAGCCACGCTCTGTATCCGTTAAGGCTTGGGTGATGATATGCACTATCTCGTCTTGGCTTAAGCGCTTAATTAGATAAACACGCGCCCGCGACAGTAAGGCATTATTGATTTCAAATGAAGGGTTTTCCGTGGTCGCCCCAATAAAAATCACAGTGCCATCTTCAATAAAGGGCAAAAAGGCGTCCTGTTGACTCTTATTAAAGCGATGCACTTCATCAACAAATAACAAGGTACGTTGGCCACGGGATTGAGCAATCGCTTGCGCTTGCTCAATGGCGGCGCGAATATCTTTTACACCCGACGTGACCGCCGAAATACGTTCGACATGGGCATTAGAATAATGGGCGATAAGTTCGGCAAGGGTCGTTTTACCAGTACCCGGCGGTCCCCATAACATCATCGAATGGGCGCGGCCCGCTTCTAATGCTTGGCGTAGTGGTTGGCCCTCACCTAACAAATGGGCTTGACCTATGTACTCAGCTATCGTCCTTGGGCGCATACGCGCGGCCAAAGGACGAAAATCGGGCGCAAAATTAAACGATAAACTACTCACTCGCTAACCTATTGGGGTTTAACACGTTGGTCATCAACATCAACGTTATCAGGCAACACAAACTTAAACAGCGCTTTATCCGCAGAACTAATAGTGTGTTGGTTGCTTAAGTCAAACTGGCTCAGATTGCCTTTATCATCGAGTACATTAAATTTATTCAGTGTGCCTTTGTTAAAACACACATTAACCGCAGAAATACCAGCGTCCATCGACTTAGGTTTGATTTCATAACAGTCTTGCTTCTTGGTCACGCTATATTGCGACCAAGTGGCATCATCGCGGTGAACTAATAAAGCGATAGGCGATGCATTAATAGCTTCAGCAAAATCCATAATCACAACTTCCTCGGCAAAGGGGTTGTAGATCCATAAGTCTTTACCGTCGGCGACAATTTTAGACTCATCGGGCGCCGTTAAATGCCAATAAAACTGATTAGGGTGAGCAAGTGCAAATACGCCAGCACCGCTTTGGATAACTTTTTTATTCACATCGGTAACGGTTTGCTTAAAATCCGCCTTAAGGGACTCCGTGCCGTTTAAGGTTTCGCGTAATTGCTTAGCATCATCGGCCAACACTGCATTGCTGTATAACAATGGTGATAACAACACAGCACACAACAGTTTTTTCATAGGTATCCTTTGGACTAAAAGTTCAACTCGCCGCATTATGGCAAGTTCAAACTGATATCTAGCTTAACATTAATAGTGTTTTGGGGCCGGAGGTGCTAACACTTCGCGGTTACCGTTATGGCCCTGCGCCGACACCACGCCCTGCATTTCCATTTGTTCGATAATACGTGCTGCACGGTTATAACCAATCTTAAATTTACGCTGCACGCTCGAAATCGAACCTCGGCGAGTTTCGGTCACGAAGGCAACGGCTTCATCATAAAGCGGATCGTATTCTTCATCGGATTCGGCGGTTTCACCCGGCAATAGCACTTGTTCACCCTCACTGACGCCGTTGAGGATCTCATCAATGTATTGTGGCTTACCACGGGCGCACCAATCGGCTACCACACGGTGAACTTCATGGTCATCGATAAAGGCACCATGGACACGATTTGGCACTGCGGTTCCGGGCGGTAAGTACAACATGTCACCCATACCGAGTAAGGTTTCGGCACCTTGCTGATCTAAAATGGTACGGGAGTCGATACGGGAAGACACTTGGAACGCCATCCGCGTCGGAATGTTAGCCTTGATTAAGCCGGTGATCACATCCACCGACGGACGCTGGGTCGCGAGGATTAAATGGATACCCGCAGCACGGGCTTTTTGGGCGATACGGGCGATCAGTTCTTCCACTTTCTTACCGACAATCATCATCATGTCGGCAAATTCATCGACAACCACCACAATTGATGGCAGTTTATCTAAGGCTGGTGCCTCTGGCTCCATGCTGTCAGACGATTTCCACATAGGATCATAAATCACTTCACCATTGGCTTTAGCTTCAGCGATTTTCGCGTTATATCCCTTGATGTTACGAACGCCCATCATAGACATTAGCTTGTAGCGGCGCTCCATCTCACCCACACACCAACGCAGCGCGTTGGCCGCTTCTTTCATGTCGGTAACGACTTCACAGAGTAAATGCGGGATCCCCTCATAAACCGAGAGCTCAAGCATTTTCGGGTCAATCATGATAAAGCGAACATCTTCAGGACCAGACTTATACAGCAAGCTGGTGATCATCACGTTCACCCCGACTGATTTACCCGAGCCTGTCGTACCAGCAACCAATAAGTGCGGCATTTTACCTAAGTCAACCACCACAGGCTCACCGGAGATATCTTGGCCAAGCACCATAGTTAAATTCGATTTGCTCTGAGTAAAGGCTTCACAGTCGAGTACATCACGCATATACACTGTTTCGCGAAACTTGTTTGGCAGTTCGAGGCCAACGTAAGATTTCCCTGGGATCACTTCAACGACTCGGACACGCTCTGCCAGCAGTGAACGGGCTAAGTCATTTGCAAGGTTTGAAATCTTAGAGGCTTTAATACCTGGCGCAAGTTCAAGCTCAAAACGAGTGATCACCGGACCTGGATAGACCCCCACAACAGTGGCAACAATATTAAAGTCGGCAAGCTTAGCTTCAACCAAACGTGCCACATGTTCTAACTCTTCGGGACTAATCGGGTTCTTCTTGCGATCAGGCACATCGAGCAAACTGATGCTCGGCAGCGGATCCATAGGCTTAGTCGGCACAGGTTTATCTTCTTGGCCGGGTAATACGACAATGCCATCGACAATCTTAGCCTTAGGGGCCTGCTTTTGACGCTGCGCTTGAGTTACTGCACCCGTAGATGCTTTGGTATCAAAATCGATCACATCGTCATCATTGAACGTTAAGATGTCATCGTCTTCATCAATGATAGCTTCGCGATGCAATACTGGTTCATCCTCATCGTCGTCGAAAACCTGAGCATTGAAACCGTTATCGGTTTCATCTTCGTCCAAATCAGCATCTTGCGCTTTAGCTACCCAAGGTGGCGCTTCAAAATGACCGTATTCAGCGACCGCGCTAACAGGATCAAGTTGCGGCTCAACGCGTTGCTGGCCTTTAGGTTCAGCTTTTGCTTTATTGTTGTTTAAACTTAAAATTTTAACCAAAGAAGATAACTTACCTTTACCACTACTGGCTTCAGTGATGAATTCTTCACGGGGCTCTTCTGGTAACGCCCGTGTATGGATCACGCGGCTTTGTGTTGTATCTGGTTGACGTATTTTTGCTTTATCAAGCACATGTTGCGAATCACGACGCTCGCGGAATTTATCCACAACAGACATAAAACCGCGAGTATCTTCCGTTTCTCGCTCACGCTTTAACGACTGAGGTAAACGTTTGAGTTGTTTGTAGCACCAGATTGAGACAAAGCCGACCTTTTCAACCACAGTCAGCCAACTGATCCCTGTTAATAGCGTAAAACCCGAGCCTAAACAGCACAATAGCAATAAGGTTGTGCCTAACTTATTAAAATATGGCAGCATCGCTTGACCAATGACATCACCAGCTACACCGCCTGCGGAAAACTCATAGATATTATTGGCGTTCATGCTGGCTAATGCTGAAAAACCAAGAATAAGTAGTAGAAAACCAATGATCCGCAATGCGACCGAAAAGTAGTCGATTTCCAATAAATCATGGGCGCGCTTAAAAAGCAGCCAACCAGTAGAGGCGACAATAATTGGCATGATATAGGCTGTCACGCCAAAAAAATACAGCAGGATATCGGCGATCCAAGCACCAACAGCCCCTGTCCAGTTATTGATATCACCTTGAAAATGAGACTGACTCCAACCCGGATCTGAGGGACTGAAACTGGCTAAAGCGAGCAAAATATAAGTGGCTACAACACAGCAAATGATGAGTCCGCCTTCGAGCAGACGCTGCAAGCCTGAGAGCGTGCGTACACTATTTCCTTGAGACAAACGACTTAATCCATAAAATTGAAACAGGTGGGCTAACGATACCAGAATCCCATTAAATGTGGAGCATCTTAGGCGGTTTTTCTCCTAAGAATTACTGCTATAAGATAAAAAAACGCTCTTGGCTCATAAAAGCTAGGACTTTGACCATTAACAGATTATTCCGCAATCAATTTAGGCTACATTGTTGAAGACAAATGCCAGATAAAAATATGCCCCTAAGCTGGCTAACTTAAGGGCAAAAGCAAGGTTATAAGTGTGGTTTTAAAAGGCTTACACTGGAATAAATAAGGGGCCTAGGCCCCTTATTGTAACCGTTTCAGGGTATTAAATATCGCAGAGCAGCTGGTTTATCGCAACACGACTAGTATGTTTAACTTCTTCCATCACCACGTAGGTACGGGTATCTGAAACAGAAGGTAATTTCAGTAAAGTTTCGCCCAATAAGCGGCGATAAGCCGACATATCAGAAACACGTGTTTTTAATAAGTAGTCAAAGTCACCAGAAACGAGATGACATTCTTGAATATCATCCAACAGTTGCACAGCGCGATTAAACTTATCAAATACTTCGGGAGTATCACGACTTAATGTGATTTCCACGAATACCAGTAGGGATGCACCCAAGAAATGAGGATTCACCAAAGCAGTATAGCCATTGATATATCCTTGCTTTTCGAGTCGTTTCACTCTTTCTAAACACGGAGTAGGACTTAATCCCACTCTTTTAGATAGTTCCACATTTGAAATGCGTCCATCAATTTGTAATTCATTAAGAATGTTGCGATCGATGCGATCCAAGTCTTTTACAGGACTCTTTTTATTATATGCCATTTATTTAACCTTGCTTTATCACTAAAACAACATTTTATTCTACGTATGTCTAAAGTTCAGCAGCATAAACTGCGTCGCCGATACTATACTAGATATCCCTGAATTAATCACGTTCAGGTCACGATAAAATAACAATTATGCCCATTAAAAGTGGGTTTTTCAGGCAATTGAGGCTCAAAAATGATTATTGGTGTACCAAAGGAAATTAAAAACCACGAGTATCGTGTCGGTATGGTTCCTTCAAGCGTTCGCGAATTGACAATCAAAGGTCATGAAGTGTTTGTAGAAACGAATGCCGGCACGGGAATTGGTTTTACTGATCAGGATTATATTGATGCAGGCGCAAAAATATTAGCAACTGCTGCTGAAGTTTTTGCTAAAGCAGAGATGATTGTAAAGGTAAAAGAGCCTCAGGCAGTTGAACGCGCCATGCTGCGTCATGACCAGATTTTATTCACTTATCTGCATTTAGCACCGGATTTACCACAAACTGAAGATTTAATTAAATGTGGTGCCGTATGCATCGCTTACGAAACTGTGACCGATGACCGTGGTGGCTTACCGCTGTTAGCCCCGATGTCAGAAGTGGCTGGCCGCATGTCTATCCAAGCGGGTGCGATGGCGCTGGAAAAATCTTCTGGTGGTCGTGGTATGTTATTAGGTGGTGTACCCGGTGTTGAGCCAGCTAAAGTTGTGATCATTGGCGGTGGCATGGTCGGTACTAATGCAGCCCAAATGGCTGTCGGTATGGGCGCAGATGTAGTTGTGCTTGATCGTAGCATCGATGCACTACGTCGCTTAAACATGCAATTTGGTTCTGCAGTTAAAGCGGTTTACTCGACTGCCGATGCGATTGAGCGCCATGTATTAGAAGCTGACTTAGTCATTGGTGGCGTATTAATTCCTGGTGCTGCGGCACCTAAACTGGTGACACGTAGCATGATTTCTCGTATGAAACCAGGCAGTGCTATCGTAGACGTAGCTATCGACCAAGGCGGTTGCGTGGAAACCTCCCATGCAACGACTCACCAAGATCCAACTTATATCGTTGATGATGTTGTGCACTACTGTGTAGCGAACATGCCAGGCGCAGTAGCCCGTACATCAACCTTCGCTCTCAATAACGCAACTCTGCCTTATATCCTTAAGTTAGCTAACTTAGGTTATAAAGCCGCCCTGTTACAAGACAAGCACTTACTAAACGGTTTGAACGTAATGCACGGCAAACTGGTTTGTAAAGAAGTGGCTCAAGCATTAAATCTTGAGTACACAGCGCCAGCAAGTTTATTAGCCTAATCATATGAGAGCCTAGGTTCACACGGACCTACTCTGCTTTGTTCGGCCTCACTCTGTTGAGGCCGATTTTTTATGCAGATCACAATTATCTTCACTCACGCCGGTTTTAAGCCATAGCCTTAGTAAACTCAGGCTGACAATTTGCCTTAGGATTCGATTAGCATAATCTAAAAGAATCACCAAACATCGCTTTACCCCTACAGGTAAATTCCCTACAATCCATGCAATTTGCTAAAAGCACGGAGAGAAAAATGAGCCAAGTCAGACATAGTAACCTATTGATTTTAGGTTCAGGTCCCGCAGGATACACAGCCGCAGTTTATGCTGCGCGCGCAAACTTAAAGCCTGTGATGATCACAGGTATGCAGCAAGGTGGTCAGTTAACGACCACGACTGAAGTTGAAAACTGGCCAGGTGATGCAGAAGACTTAACGGGTCCAGCATTAATGGAACGTATGCAAAAGCATGCGGAAAAATTTGATACTGAAATTCTGTTCGATCATATTAATGAAGTGACGCTAACTGAGCGCCCTTTCCGTTTAAAAGGCGATAACGGCGAATATACCTGTGATGCGCTAATCATCGCCACTGGCGCCTCTGCCCGTTACCTAGGACTTGAGTCTGAAGAAGCGTTCAAAGGACGCGGCGTATCGGCCTGTGCAACCTGTGATGGTTTCTTCTATCGTAATCAAAAAGTTGCAGTGATTGGTGGTGGTAACACAGCCGTTGAAGAAGCACTATACCTAAGCAATATCGCCGCCGAAGTGCACTTAATTCACCGTCGCGACACCTTCCGCTCAGAAAAAATTCTTATCGACCGTTTAATGGATAAAGTCGCCAACGGCAACATTATCCTGCATCTCGACCAAACCATGGAAGAAGTGGTTGGTGATGCAATGGGTGTAACAGGTCTAAAAATGAAGAGCACCAAAGACGGTTCTATCACTGATCTAGCCGTTGCCGGTGTGTTCGTGGCCATTGGTCACAGCCCAAACACAGGGATTTTCGAAGGCCAATTAGAGATGAACAACGGCTATTTGAAGGTGCAAAGTGGTCTTCAAGGTAACGCCACGCAAACCAGTATAGAAGGTGTGTTTGCCGCAGGAGATGTGATGGATCAACATTACCGTCAAGCGATTACCTCTGCGGGTACAGGTTGTATGGCAGCATTAGATGCCGAGCGTTACTTAGACGCGAAGAAATAATCTACTGTAGGTCTTATCTAGACTCAAATAATAGCAGGCATAGGTTAACTACCTTAGCCTGCTATTTTTTATCTGCATGTTGTGGCTAAAAACAGCAACAAAAAAAGGGACCAAATGGTCCCCTCTTAAGTGCGACAAACTAATTGCTTAGTTTAACGCTTCTTTTGCTTTTTCAACTAAAGTTGCGAATACAACTTTGTCGAATACAGCGATGTCAGCCAAAATCTTACGATCGATTTCGATAGACGCCTTTTTCAGACCGTTGATGAAACGGCTGTAAGACAGACCATTTTGACGAGCTGCAGCATTAATACGTGCAATCCACAGTTGGCGGAATTGACGTTTTTTCTGACGACGGTCACGGTAAGCATATTGACCAGCTTTAGTTACTGCTTGAACAGCAACGCGGTAAGTACGGCTACGAGCGCCATAATAACCTTTAGCTAATTTTAAAACTTTCTTGTGACGAGCACGTGCGGTTACACCACGCTTAACTCTTGGCATTTTCTAATCTCCTAAATTAAGCGTATGGTAATTGACGCGCGATTGCTGGAACGTCAACTTTGGCAACTAAACACTTGTTACGTAAGTGACGCTTACGCTTAGTGCTCTTTTTGGTCAGAATGTGACGTAAATGGGCTTGCTTGCGCTTGAAACCATTAGCGGTTTTCTTAAAACGCTTCGCTACACCTCTGTCGGTTTTCATTTTAGGCATTACTAAAACTCCGCATTGGGATGTTAAATAAAAAGCAAGGCGAGCGAAGGCATATAGCCTTCGCTACTTTTATAGGTTGCCCTACTTATTTCTTTTTAGGCGCTAGCACCATGATGGCTTGTCGGCCTTCCATTTTCGGGAAAGATTCAACAACCGCATACTCATCCAAATCAGTCTTAATACGGTTCAAAAGATCCATACCAAGATTTTGGTGGGCCATTTCGCGACCTCGGAAACGCAGCGTAATTTTCGCTTTGTCCCCGTCTTCCAGAAAACGTATCAGGTTGCGTAGTTTTACCTGATAGTCGTTTTCGTCAGTTCCAGGACGGAATTTAATTTCCTTAACCTGAACCTGCTTTTGCTTCTTCTTTTGTTCCTTGGCTGACTTAGCCTTATCAAACAGGAACTTACCGTAGTCCATAATGCGACATACTGGAGGTTCAGCATTTGGACTAATTTCAACTAGGTCTACACCTGCTTCATCTGCCAAATTCTGAGCATCTCTGATGCTCACCACACCAATAGCTTCACCATCAATGCCGGTTAAGCGTACTTCTGGTACACCTGTGATTTCTTCATTGATTCTATTAGGGGCCAGCTGACGCCCTGCTGTTTTCTTGATCTTTATGACCTATTCCTCCAACAATTTGAGACTACGGAGCGAAATCTGTTGATGGATTTTAGCGGCGAAATCTTCAATTCGCATCTTACCTAAATCAACGCCATCACGAGTACGCACCGCGACTTCCTTATTTTCCATCTCTTGATCGCCAACGACCAATAAATAAGGGACACGCCTTAAGGTGTGTTCGCGTATTTTAAAGCCTATTTTCTCATTCCTCAAGTCAAATGAGGCACGAATACCTTGTTCTTTGAAGAATTTGACCACTTCTTCAACATAATCAGCCTGTTTGTCGGTGATATTCATCACGACAACTTGCATTGGCGCTAACCATGTTGGGAACCGACCAGCATATTCTTCAATTAGAATACCTAAGAAACGCTCCAACGAACCTAAAATTGCACGATGGATCATCACAGGCGTTTGACGGCTATTATCTTCCGCCACATAAGTTGCACCTAAACGGCTTGGTAATGCGTAGTCAAGTTGCACTGTTCCGCACTGCCATGCACGGTCTAAACAGTCGTGCAGTGTAAACTCAATCTTAGGACCGTAGAAGGCACCTTCACCCGGTAAAATAGTGAATTCAATATTATTAGCACGTAAGGCTTGTTTCAATGCTTCTTCAGCTCTATCCCACATCGCATCGTCACCGATACGTTTTTCTGGGCGAGTTGATAGTTTTACCACGATGTTTTCAAAACCGAAGGTAGAGTAAGTATCGTATACCATTTGGATACAAGAGCTGACTTCCGCTTGAACTTGCTCTTCAGTACAGAAAATATGGGCGTCGTCTTGAGTAAAACCACGTACGCGCATCAGGCCGTGCAGTGAACCAGAAGGCTCATTACGGTGACAGCAACCAAATTCTGCCATACGCAATGGCAAGTCACGGTAAGATTTCAAACCTTGGTTGAAAATCTGTACGTGGCCAGGGCAGTTCATTGGCTTAACCGCATATTCACGATTTTCACTGCTGGTGGTAAACATGGCTTCTGAGTATTTATCCCAGTGACCTGAACGCTCCCACAGTACGCGGTCCATCATGAGTGGACCTTTCACTTCTTGGTAAGTGTATTGATTTAACTTGCGACGGATGAATCTTTCTAACTCAAGGAAGATACTCCAACCGTCGTTATGCCAGAACACCATGCCGGGTGCTTCTTCTTGCATATGGTATAGATCGAGCTGCTTACCAATCTTGCGGTGGTCACGTTTAGCCGCTTCTTCGAGACGAGTTAAATAGGTACTCAGGGCTTTTTTGTCAGCCCATGCAGTACCGTAAATACGTTGCAGCATCTTGTTTTCAGAGTTACCGCGCCAGTAGGCGCCGGCAATGCTCATCAATTTAAAATGCTGGCAAAAACGCATGTTTGGCACGTGAGGACCACGGCACATGTCGGTGTATTCTTCGTGATGATACAGAGCAGGTGTCGCATCTTTGCTGATGTTTTCATCCAGAATCGCAATCTTATATTCTTCACCGCGGGCGGCGAAGGTATCACGGGCTTCTTGCCAGCTTACAACGCGTTTCACTACGTCATAGTTGGTTTTTGCCAGTTCAAGCATACGTTTTTCGAGGGCTTCGATATCTTCTTGAGTCAGCTTATGCTCAAGATCGATGTCGTAGTAGAAGCCGTTATCGATTACAGGACCGATCGCCATCTTGGTTTGTGGCCATAATTGCTTGATTGCATGGCCTAATAAATGCGCACAAGAATGGCGAAGGATTTCAATACCTTCTTCGTCTTTAGCGGTAATAATAGAAAGTTCAGCATCGATTTCGATAAGATCGCAAGCGTCTTTGAGTTCGCCATTCACGCGACCAGCGATACAGGCTTTCGCAAGACCAGGGCCAATATCAGCGGCAACATCGAGAGTCGATACGGGATGTGCAAACTCGCGTTTGCTACCATCAGGAAGTGTAATTACAGGCATGAAATATCCTTGTCCAGTGGTGACCCACACGTAGGGCCACATGGTGATTAAGTAAAAAGAGTAATGCTCGCGAGGTTAAGACAGTACAGGAGTCTTAGCCGCCTTGCGTAGCAGGCAGTTATTCTACGGGATCGTCTTTAATACACGCAAGTTAAATGGCCCGATTGCTGGGGTTAGCGCCCAAATCGATGCATTTATTAAAACCAATCCGCGAAGTTTGCCGTTAATTCATCATATTGCAGTCAATCGTTCATGTGGCAGTCATCTAACGCCCCTACGCTATGCGCGTTAAATGACCGCGGGATTCTTTGTTATTTGCCATAACAAATGCCGTTGCCGTCACATCGCTGTAAATAATGAAGCAAAAGGAGTTGGTATGTTCACGAGTATCCTATTGACGGTTGCACTTAGCCAAGTCGCCCAGAATTCAATCTCTGTTAACCCCATACCAAAAACACAACCTGAGCCGATAGTGGTTCAAAGCCAAACAGTACAATTCGACACCAGTGGCTTACAGGCCGATATCCATGCCGAGCTTTTGCTACAGATCGAACGACTATCGCAGGCCATTAGTGACAATATAGAGGAAGGCATATTACCGACGGCGCCTGTCGAACTTATGACGGTAAAGGATTGAGTTAACTTATACTGGTGCACATGCTTGACGGTTCTTACGCTAGAAAATTTTAGTGAAAAAAGTACCAAGCGCTGAGCTGAATGGAAAAATCTAGTTACTGAGATTTTGATACCGACTTTATCTAAGCTGCCACGGCACATTCTTGTATACTCAAACAAAGCCAGTATGAAGGCTTAGCGACAAATGTCATCCCTTCGTTAGCGAGGAGTTGCGCCATGAGGATCATGAATAAAGTCATTGCCTGCCCCCACTGCGGACACCATCAACATATTAGTATTGATGCCAGCAGCGGCGATCAGGATTATTACGATGACTGCCGAATTTGTTGTAACCCCATCCACCTGCGTTTACATGTGGATGATGCCCGCCGAACTATAGAGTTATATATTGACTCGGACGACGAGCAAATTTATTAGGCATGTTGATTAAGATTGGCCGCTAAAACGTTTAGCCAGCACACGCTCAACGGTGTCGACGATGGCTTGGGTTTGGCTGTCAATTTCGATATTTAACTCATCACCAACCTGACATTGGCCTAAATTGGTCAACTTAAGAGTTTCTGGGATCAAGTGCAGCATAAAAGTACTCTCGGTCACCTCGCCAACGGTAAGGCTGCAACCATTTACCCCAACAAAGCCTTTATAGAGAATATAATTCATCCATTTAGGCTCGACGCTTAAGGTCAGATCATAATGCTGCTCGGTGTGACTAATGTGACTGACTTTTGCCTTGGTATGAATGTGTCCAGATAGGATATGGCCGCCAATTTCGCTACCAAAAGTCAGAGAGCGTTCAATGTTAACGCGCTGCCCAACGGATAAATGTGCCAAGTTAGTCAATCTTAAGGTCTCTTCCACTACATCGAAAAATACCCTATCATCAACGACCTGAGTCACCGTCAGACATACCCCGTTATTTGCCACACTTGCGCCAATTGCAAGTCCCTCATGCAAATCAGGTTTAAACGCTACCTCAAGGGTATTGAGGCCATCTTTCTTATATATTGCAACCACCTCACAGGTGGCTTGAACTATACCAGTAAACATTTTTTGCTCGCTTATTCGTTAAAGGCTGTATTTATGAATCATTCAGGCTTTCAGGCCAAACGCTTAATTCAACTCGCACTTCCAGTGTTGATCGCCCAAGTGACACAAACCATGATGGGTTTTATCGACACGGTAATGGCGGGTCGCGTCAGTGCGGTCGATATGGCCGCAGTTGCCGTGGGAACCAGTCTTTGGTTGCCCGCAATTCTATTTGTACAGGGGCTACTGATGGCGTTTACGCCATTATTTGCCCATCACAATGGCGCAAATAATCAGAAAGCCATTCAACCTTTGGCGTTTCAAGGCGCCTACTTAGCCTTAATTGGTGGCCTTGGCGTAATGGCGTTTCTCGCATCAGCGCCACTCGTGCTCAGCCATATGAATTTAGAGCCCCAATTGTACAACTTAACCATAGGATATATCGACGGTATTTTATGGGGTGCCCCCGCATTTGTGCTCTATCAAGTATTGCGCGGTTGCAGTGAGGGGATTTCATATACCTTACCGACTATGATCATCGGTTTTGTGGGACTCGCAGTGAATATTCCAGCAAACTATATCTTTATTTATGGTCACTTCGGCGTGCCTGCCATGGGCGGCGCTGGCTGCGGTGTCGCAACTGCATTGGTATTTTGGGCCATGTTGATCGCCATGACGATTTATATGCAGTTTCATAAGAAATTTGCCGCATTGGCACCCTTTAGCCAATTCCATCGCCCCGATTTTACCACCATGAAGAAGATGACCAAGCTCGGCATGCCAATCGCGATGGCGTTATTTTTTGAAGTAAGTTTGTTTGCGATTATCGCCCTGCTGCTGGCGCCATTAGGCGCAACTGTGGTGGCAAGTCATCAGATAGCGTTGAACTTCTCCGCTATTGTATTTATGTTGCCACTGTCGATTGGTATTGCCGTCTCGATTCGTATTGGCTACTACCTTGGCCGCGATCGTGCAGATATTTCTGCCGTGGTGGCTAAAGTCGGATTGTGGTTGGCACTATCGTTGGCCTTATCGACGGCAATCTTAACGGTGATATTCCGCTTTCAAATCGCCGAGTTATATAACAGCGATCCTGAAGTGGTGGTACTTGCGGGCAGTTTGATGTTGATGGCCGCGCTATATCAACTATCTGACTCAGTCCAAGTGGTTGCCGCTGGTGCACTACGTGGATATAAGGATACCCGCAGTGCGTTTTATATTACGCTGTTTTCCTATTGGGGAATCGGCATGACCTTAGGTTATACCTTGGCGTATACCGACTTTATCGTACCCGCCATGGGCGCCCATGGCTTTTGGGCAGGATTGATTGCAGGTCTCACCTCGGCGGCGCTGCTGTTTTTTATCCGTCTACGTTATATTCAAAAGCATGGCGTACATTTAAGTCTGATTGAAGGCGACAGCGTGCACCATTGACATAGGACATAATTCACTGAATCAACGGCGAGCATTAGCTCGCCGTTTTGTTTAATTTCTTTTAATTTTGCAACCTTTGAAGCCTAACTTGCCGTTTTATCAGTAACTTTGCTGAAACACTGGGCAAGTTGCACAGCAATTCACCATTTGACAATAAAATTCGTTTTTTTGCTTGCCAGCCTTTCGCTATCCCCCTAATATAGCGCTCGTTCGAAAGCGAGATGCGTTTAGCGGTTTCGATATAAGTAATACGATGCACCCGTAGCTCAGTTGGTTAGAGCACTACCTTGACATGGTAGGGGTCGGTGGTTCGAGTCCACTCGGGTGTACCACTCTCTTCATAGAGTCTAAACATTGAAATTCAAACAGTGCACCCGTAGCTCAGTTGGTTAGAGCACTACCTTGACATGGTAGGGGTCGGTGGTTCGAGTCCACTCGGGTGTACCATTTCTTGCTTTAACTCCCTGTAAAAACTCAATTTAACCTGTTCATCCATCAAGATACTTAATTTTTATTTGTGCCTAAGATAAAATCTTCGAGCCTGTTCTAGGTTTTCCCAAAAACATTCAAACATGCCCCACCCTTCGGCTCTGCCTGATTTTGCCTCTATTGTTTGGTCCACATTTACCGCTGTTCCCTAACAATTCGCCGTTTTTCTAAATTTGTGCCCATTTCGCGCCAAACCTGTTGGCACAACATGCTTTTGATGATTTTTTGTTATTACCATCGTAGTTAGCCCATAGATGCTGATAACAGACTCGTTTTGCGTGTATCTAGATAAACATTCAACAACGTAACAATTTTATCACCATGAGTACGACGGGTAATACCGCCTAGAAACAGCAAAGCCGCAATCAAATGTGCGGCTTTGCAGAGCAAGACATTGGGGAAATTAGGCGTATTTACGTACCTTTTTTAAGGCGATTTGTTGCTTCAATGCCGATAAATGCTCGATAAACACTTTACCGTGTAAATGATCAATTTCATGTTGCAAAACAATGGCTAAAAAGTCGTCAGTTTCGATTTCAACCGCTTTGCCTTGTCTGTCTAAGGCGGTGACTTTGACCTTTTCGAAACGGCTCACTTTCGCGCGATAGCCAGGGATTGAAAGACAGCCTTCTTCACCCACATATTCGCCAGACTTTTCAACAATCTCTGGATTAATCAGCACTAAGGGTTGGTCACGGGTTTCGGATAAATCGATCACAATCACCGCATCTGTACTGCCCACTTGGGTCGAGGCCAGACCAATACCATCGTCAGTGTGGTACATGGTTTCGATTAAGTCATCGATAAATCCCTGAATTGCTTCTATATCTTTTACGGGTTGCGCTTTGCGTTTTAGACGTTCATCGGGAATTGTCAGAATATCGAGTACAGCCATGCCTGTTTCATCTCTTATGGAGTCAAAAAAATTGGCGCCATTATGAACTATTCCTGTGTTTTCTCAATATTCAAAACTAAATAGTTTAATAAAAATCATTACAATCGATTTTTTAGATTGACATTACGGCTTTTCAAACTAGCCTCTGTTTCACTTGGCCTTCGTTTAACGCTACACAGGCTCATCTGTTCATGTTTTACTTGGCATCATCATGCGGTTTGCAAAAGATAAGTCTCCACTTTATCGCTACTTAGAGCAAGATAAGGCTAATACGCCAGACGAGTTAGACAATACACAAGAGATACGAAGTCATGCCCTATCACCCATGGCGAAGATTTGGCAGATTGTAGCGATGATCCCGCCCGGCAAAGTGAGCAGTTATGGTAAGATCGCCGATTTCGCAGGGTTACCAGGACGCGCTCGCTATGTATCCAGAGCTCTCAAATTGGCTCCCGAACATTTGTCACTTCCTTGGCATAGAGTACTCAATAGCCAAGGAAAAATTTCCTTCGAAAAACATTCAGCCTCCTTTCAGGAACAGATGGAATTATTGCGCCTTGAAGGTGTAATGGTGAACTGTGGCAAAGTGAACTTGTCTGAATGTGAGTGGCAACCGGATATGGCAACCTTAGTGATGTCAATCCCGTTCTAATTTAATATATTGATCTAAAAACTATTTATTCCAATATAAACTCGGTTATAAACACTTAAATTTGATAGCTGAGCCATAGGATAAGCAGTGTTAGACGCTTTCTGTTTGCGATATAAAGGAGCATTAATTGCGCACAATTCCAACGTTATTCGTGAGTCTCGCACTCACCCACAGCGTATTTGCGATGGCGGCGCCAACGCCTTTAACGCCTCAAACTGCTGAATATCAAGTTAATTATGGTGATGTTGAACTGGGTAAGGCCAAGTATCAACTGCCAGCCATAGAGGATGGCGTCTATAAATATCGCTTCGACAGCGATCTTAGCCTGTTATTACTGACCGATGTACGCCATGTACTGAGTGAGTTTGCCCAAGAGGGGAATCAATTATTGCCCCTGCGCTATTTGCATGAGCGCCAAGGCGTCGGCCCAAATTTCATCGAACAAACCGCCTTTGCTAAGGCACAGGGCATGATCCACACCCGTTATAAGGATGAAAAAGGTAAATTCCCGTTTGAAGGCGATATTTTCGATCCCTTAATGGTGCAGCTGCAGTTTCGACTCGATATCAGCGCTGGCAAAGAAGTGCTTGATTATAAAATGATTAAATCTAACGAGCTCGATGAGTATAAGTTCCATGTGATTGGTAAGGAACGGATGACAATTGAAAGCGGCAGTTATGATACAGTCAAAATTGAGGTAGTGCGTGACAATCATAAACGCCAAACCTTCTTTTGGATGGCGCCGGATTTAGCCTACCTCCCCGTTCGTCTAACGCACTTTGAAAAAGGCAGTAAGCAGCTCGATATCAAACTGCTTAAGTATCATTTTGACGATGTGCCAGTTGAAGCCGAGCCCGCTGCCGTTGATACTGAAGTTCCGACGGAGCAGAAAGTACCTAAACTCCTCGGCACAGGCGCGAATTAAGCCAGTTACACATTTATCGCAATTTAAGATGGATTTAGCGCTGTTTCTAAGATGCCGTAACAACACAGCACAAAACACAAAAGGCCAAACGTGAGTGACTCCGTTTGGCCTTTTGTGTCTTATTTAATTCCGTCAAAGTGCAATGACTGACTGTGACAGCGCCCCAATTACAAATCGATAAGCAGCTCACCTAAGCGGAACAACTTCCAATTACCGGGTTGCATCACCTGCCAGTCTTCGTTTTCGGTTAGCGGCCGAGTGGCAATTACAGTCACGACATCGTGTGGCGTGGTTTCTTTATCAAAATCAATCACTACATCGGTATCAATTAATTTTGCCTTGCCAAACGGCGCCCTGCGGGTGATGTAACACAGATTATTACTGCAATAACTCATCAAGTATTCGCCATCGCTGAGGATCATATTAAACACCCCAAGCGCACGGATTTGTTCGGCCAGCGTAGCCACAAATCGAAACACCGCTTGCATATCTTCAGGCCGACGATCACCAAACTTGGCCGCGATTTGCTCCAATATCCAGCAAAAAGCCAGCTCGCTGTCGGTATCACCAACACTCTGATAACGAGACACCTGAAACTTCGCCTGATAATCGCTTAACTGACCATTATGAGCATAGGTCCAATAACGGCCCCACAACTCACGGGTGAATGGGTGAGTATTTTCAAGGGAAACACAGCCGCGATTGGCCTGACGAATATGGCTTATCACTACCTCGCTTTTAATCGGATAGGATTTGATCAATTTTGCAATGTGCGACTCACTACTCGGGCAAGCATCTTTAAAAGTTCTGCTGCCACGGCCCTCATAGAAAGTGATCCCCCAACCGTCGACATGGGGCCCAGTGACGCCACCACGCTGTGCTAAACCCGTAAAACTAAACACAATATCGGTCGGCACATTGGCGCTCATCGCCAGTAACTCACACATATTTCTCGCCTTTCTCAATCCAAATCTCCACGGTTTTGCATTGTAACTAGTTGATGACATTTGTGGAATGATCAAAGGTGACAAAAAATTTAAACAATTGTTTGAAAAATACTTGTATTAAAACAGCCTTAGGTTTAACTTTTATGCGACACAGGTCAGACCACAAACTATAATTGTGATCGCAATCAACAAAACTCGTTATGACCTGTGATTGGCACTCGGTCATACTTAAGGAGAAATTACAGTGACTACCCTACTTTGGATCATCGCCATGATCTTAGTGCTAGGAGCCCTAGCTTACCTTCGGGTATCTTTGCTCACTGCCACTATTGCAGCCGCTGTTGTGATGACAGCCGGATGGACACTCGATGTTGTCGGCCCTATCTCTTGGATTATCTTCCTGGTGATCGCGCTGCCCCTCAATATCAGTGCATTTAGACAAAATGTTATCAGTCGCCCACTGATGAAGATGTACCGTGGCATCATGCCCGAAATGTCTTCAACCGAAAAAGAAGCGATTGAAGCTGGTACCACTTGGTGGGAAGCCGATCTGTTTGCGGGTAACCCAAACTGGAAAAAACTCCACAACTACCCTGTTGCTCGTTTAAGTGCCGATGAGCAAGCCTTCTTAGACGGTCCAGTTGAAGAAGTGTGCCGCATGGTGAATCAACACCAAGTATCGCACCAACTGGCTGATTTGCCTGCTGAAGTATGGCAATACCTGAAAGATCACGGCTTCTTCGCCATGATCATCAAGAAAAAATACGGCGGTTTAGAATACTCAGCCTACGCCCAATCCCGTGTGTTACAAAAGCTGGCAGGTTTGAGCAGCGAATTAGCATCCACTGTAGGTGTGCCTAACTCCTTAGGCCCTGGCGAACTGTTACAACACTATGGTACGCCAGAGCAGCAAAACTATTACCTGCCACGTTTAGCCAAAGGGCTAGAAGTGCCATGTTTCGCACTGACAAGCCCAGAGGCTGGTAGCGATGCAGGCTCTATCCCTGACTTTGGTATCGTGTGTAAAGGCCAATGGGAAGGCGAAGAAGTCTTAGGTATGCGCTTAACCTGGAACAAGCGTTATATCACCCTCGCACCTGTTGCGACTGTATTAGGCTTAGCCTTTAAACTGCGTGACCCTGATCACCTGTTAGGCGATAAAGAAGAGCTGGGCATTACCTGCGCGCTGATCCCAACAGACGTTGAAGGCGTTGAAACGGGTCGTCGTCACTTCCCGCTGAACTGTATGTTCCAAAACGGTCCTACTCGCGGTAAAGACGTATTCGTACCATTAAGCTTTATCATCGGTGGTCCGAAAATGGCTGGCCAAGGCTGGCGTATGCTGGTTGAGTGTTTGTCTGTAGGCCGTGGTATTACGCTGCCATCAAACTCTGCTGGTGGTGTCAAAACCGCAGCATTAGCAACTGGTGCCTATGCGCGTATTCGTCGTCAATTCAAACTGCCTATTGGTAAGTTAGAAGGGATTGAAGAGCCAATGGCACGTATCGGTGGTAACGCTTATCTGATGGATGCGGTGACTTCATTAACTACCACGGGTATCGACTTAGGTGAAAAACCCTCGGTTATCTCGGCTATCGTGAAATATCACCTGACCGATCGTATGCAGAAATGCGTTATCGACGCCATGGACATCCACGGTGGTAAAGGTGTGTGCTTAGGCCCTAACAACTACTTAGGCCGTGGCTATCAAGCGGCGCCAATCGCGATTACCGTTGAAGGCGCAAACATTCTGACTCGTTCGATGATCATCTATGGCCAAGGCGCAATCCGTTGTCATCCTTATGTCTTAGCCGAAATGGAGTCAGCGTTTGATACTGAGTCTGGCCAAGGTTTAGCCAACTTCGATGCGGCCATCTTCGGTCACATTGGTTTTGCAACCAGTAACTTTGTGCGTAGCTTCTGGTTAGGTCTGACATCAAGCCGTTTTTCTAACGCGCCTTACTCAGATAAAACCAAGCGTTATTATCAACATATGAACCGTTTCAGTGCTAACCTAGCCCTGCTATCAGACTTAGCGATGGCAACTTTAGGCGGCAACTTAAAACGTAAAGAACGTATTTCAGCCCGTTTAGGCGATCTGTTAAGCCAGTTATACCTCGCCTCTGCAACCTTAAAACGTTACCAAGATGAAGGCCGTCAAACCGACGATCTGCCACTGGTACAATGGGCGGTTGAAGATGCTCTGTACAAGTTACAGGCTTCATTAGACGATTTACTGGATAACTTCCCAATGGGTCTAGGCGGTGTATTACGTGCCATCATGTTCCCATTCGGCCGTCCACTGAAACGTCCAAGCGATGTGTTAGATCATAAAGTCGCCAAGATCATGCAAACCCCTTGTGAAAGCCGTGATCGTTTAGGTAAAGGTCAATTCTGGACTAACTCTGAGCACAATGCCGTGGGTATTCAAGAGCAAACGCTGAAGGATATTCTGGCCGCAGAACCTTTATTCGACAAAGTCTGTAAAGCTAGTGGCAAGCGTTTACCTTTCATGTGGTTAGATAAAGTCGCTGCTGAAGGTAAAGCCTTAGGCGTATTAAGCGACAGCGAAGTACAACTGTTGGAAAGAGCCGAAATCGGCCGCATGAAGTCTATCAATGTGGATGACTTCGACCCAGCAGAACTGCGTCCTGAAGTCGTCGCGACGACTTCACAGGAACGCGCCGCTTAATAGCTAAGCTGAACTAGCTAAGCCTATCCAAATAAAAAAGAGGCACTACCTATGTAGTGCCTCTTTGTATCTACGCCTCACTTAACAGGCTTATCTCTTCGAAAATACCAAGCTAATCCTTAGTTATCCTTAATCCCGTCCATTATCCCTTAGCTAAAGTTTCATCCGATGTATTAATGCTATCTTGTGCATTAGCCTCTGGTAGCGATGGCTCCCCAGCATTAATTTGTTCTTGCAGCTCAAGTCTTTGACGCTCAGCTTCTGCTTCCTGATCAGCCTTGGCTTTTTCCTCAACTTTTGCTTTGTCTTGGGCAGCTTCTTCCACCGCTTTGGCCTGGGCCTCTTTGGCTTCTTGCTCAGCAATCGCCTGCTGAGTTTTCGCTTCTTCAAGGGCTTCAACGGGCAATAAACTGATTAACTCAATACCATTAGGGAATGGAGTATCATTGCCTGAAACGATAACCACTTTGCCTTCTTTAGTCAGATACACTAGCGGCAAAGCGGTTTCACCATAACGCTTACGGAAATGCTCAAAGGTGAAGTTTTCGGTTAAGTTAGTGACTTTAAGCTGTGCCCCTTTCGCCATTTGACTAGCAATTTTGGCATAGGAAACCGTATCACCAAATAAACATAGCCGCTGTTTGTAAGACTCAGACAATTGATGGCGCGCGCTGCCCTGCTCGGCATTATTAAGACCAAAGACCTTTTTAGCGCCTAACACATCTTGAAAATAAAACGTCACTAGCGGGTTTAACTGTTTATAGGGCGACATGATCAGCACGCGGCCAATTCCGGTTAAATCCATGTAAGTTTCAGCATGTTCCGAGGCAGGATTGCCGAAATAAACTGGAATATTGTCCATCCGCGCAAGACGAATGTTATCCCAGTTGCTATCGGCTAACAGCACTTTCACCTCTTTTGCCTTTAAGAGTTTTGCCAGCTCGCGGGAAAATTTAGAGGCGCCAAAGATTAACACTCCTTGAGCCGACCCCGATGTGACCCCAAGGTATTTCGCCCAGCGCCCTGCGGTTAAACTTTGGATAACCACAGTACCGATAATAATTAAAAACACTAAAGGCACAATCGCATCAGCGCCCTGCACATTATTGGCTTCTAGCTTAATTGCAAATAACGAAGACACGGCCGCAGCCACAATCCCGCGCGGGGCGATCCAACATAAAAACCATTTATCGGCCTTTGACAATGACGTGCCAATACCTGATACCCAAATACTGAGCGGCCGTGCGATAAGCATGGTCACGGCGAGTACACCAATGCCGCCCCAGCCTAAATCCATCATGGCATTCGAGTCGAGTCTCGCTGCTAACAGAATAAATAAGGCGGAGATCAGCAGAACTGTCAGTGTTTCTTTAAATTCAAGGATTTCAGCAATATCCACACCGCGCATATTCGCCAGCCATATGCCCATCACAGTGACCGTAAGTAATCCCGACTCTTCCTGTAGCAGGTTTGAGCCAACAAACACCCCGAGCATCAAGGTCAATACCGCTGTATTACGTAAATAATGGGGAAGCAAATTATGCCTTATCACTTGGCCGATTAAATAACCTGCCGCAGCCCCTAAGCCTAAACCTAGCGTTAACATTGATCCTAGCGCGAACAATACATGGTGAGTGGGGTTGCCAGATACCGTAATATATTCAAATACTAATACCGCAAGTAGTGCGCCGATTGGGTCAATCACAATCCCTTCCCAGCGTAAAATACTCGCGAGCTGCGACTTAGGCCGCACACTGCGCAGCATTGGTACAATCACAGTTGGCCCCGTGACCACCACCAACGCACCAAATAGCAGCGCAACTTCCCAACTAAAATTCAACAAATAATAGGTAGCGGTACTGATACAGCCCCAAGTGATCACCATACCGATGCTCACTAAGTGAGTCACCATGCGGCCATGATCTTTAATCTCTTTAAAATTGAGGGTTAATGCACCCTCGAACAGGATCACGGCAACGCCTAGGGAAATAATCGGAAACAATAAATCCCCAAATATTGCATCGGGATTTAACACTCCAAACCCAGGACCTAACATCAAACCGCAGATGAGTAGCGGTAAAATTGCTGGTAATCTCAACTTCCAACCAAGCCATTGACAAAAAAGCGAAAGCACGCCGATGAGTGCTAGCATCCCAGTGATTTTTTCAACCATAAAACATCCTTTCGTTAGGTGAGGCATGCGATTGTGGATTTAACCTAACACGCTTTTTCATTCAGGAAAATAAACGGTTAA
The DNA here is from genome assembly GCF_016859145.1 of Shewanella sp. LZH-2. Lineage (NCBI taxonomy): Bacteria > Pseudomonadati > Pseudomonadota > Gammaproteobacteria > Alteromonadales > Shewanellaceae > Shewanella > Shewanella sp. LZH-2. The sequence goes on along the minus strand of NZ_CP069350.1, from coordinate 2,180,424 downwards.
TGATAACAATAGCAGTAAAAAGCACGCTCTAGTGATGCAAATAAGTTAGATGATATTCAACTTTATTCGCATACCAAGGGAGTTCGAAGGGTTACATTGCTATATAAGAAACACGAAAGCGACAGAGAATAAAGTTGCAGTCTATTCAGCAAGTTGGGATAAGTTAGTGATCGAATAAATATGTAAGATCTAAATGCCCACAAATGTATCTTGAGTTAGAGATTAGCTAATTTTAGTTTTATTTGCTCATCGGGTAGCTTATTCAATATTTCATCGGGGATTCTGCCGTGATATTTAGTGGCATAGTGTGCCAAGCATAATAATAAGGCTAGATTATGTTCAACATTACTCACCTCAGGCTCTGCGCTGGACAAAATGTTGTCACATAAGGATTCGCTATACCCCCAAAGCGTTAAAAGATAGGCTGATATAGAGACGATGAGTTTTCTCACTGGCCACTCCGTAAACTGAGTCGCAAACGAATCTTGCCAAATACGAGATGCCAAAATCAACTCACCTATTGACGACATCAAAGCGGCAATAAATAGCTCTTCTTGTAGACTCTTTTGTAAATTAAGTGCTTTAGCGATTTTTTGAGCGTTAAGCGCTAACTGATACGCATGTTCGTTAATTCTACTCTGTGCAGACTTATCAATAATCGACGTCGCCGATTGCTCAATGGCGATAGAACTAATAATCGCGCTAGTTAAATCCACCCCTAAGCGTTTGATAGCCTCTTCAATTGACAGTGTTGTGCGGCTAAAACCCAAAAACGCGGAGTTTGCGAGTTGTAATAATTTGGCGGTAATAATTGGTTCGTGGGCAATAAGATCAACAATATCGGCGGCTTCGGATTGCTGATTTAGAAGCACTTTGCGGACCTGTTGCACTATGTCTGGCAGAGGTAGTAATAAAGCACTTGCGCCCAACATTGCTCTAACGTCTTGGGAGAATGGCAATTTATGAACCCGTTCCACTGAGGTCAGAAGTTGTACAATATCCTGTTCATTGAAGGGTTTACTCAATACAAAATGAGCCGTTTTGCCCGCTTTGCATACTACTTCCTCTGTCGTGTCACCTGTAAGTAACGCTCTAATTGCCTGGGGATAATGTTTTGAAACCTCAACGAGTACTCTATCGCCATTAACATCAGGCATTAAATAATCGCAGATTATAAGATCGACATTAACATCATTAGCTATAGATTTTGCCCAGTTTAGGCCATCCTCCTCAGTCCAAAACTGCCAGTCAGGTCTCAGTCTTTTCGCTAGCCGCAAGAGAGCTCTAAGCATAAAACTGTCATCATCAACAAAGAGTACATTAAACATAACTCTCTCCTAAGCCATTGTAGCTGAAAGACTTTCAAAAGAAGCCAATAGCGCTAAATACTCCTCTTCAGATTGCGGTTTAGAAATGCAGTATCCTTGCACTACATCACAACCTAAGGATTTGACAATATTGAGTTGGTCCAATGTTTCAATACCCTCAACAACCACTTTCATGTTCAGATCATGTGCTAACCTAACCACATTAGCCACTAAACTTTCAGTATTCAAATTACTTTCAATATCGAGCACAAGTGAACGGTCAATTTTTAGTACATTAATAGGCAGTTTACTCAAGTAACTCAAAGATGAATAACCGGTACCAAAATCATCTATCGCAATACTGATACCGAGTTCAGCAATCGCCTTAAGGGTGATCGCACAATCTTCAAGGTTATTAAGCAAAAAAGTTTCGGTTAATTCAAATTCTAAATCTGTCGGTGAAACGCCTGTCAACTGAATATGATGCTTTATCCAGTGAATAAAATCAGGCTCAGTTAACTGTCGACCAGATATATTAATTGCCATTTTTCCAAATTGAATGCCTTCACTCCGCCATCTGGCCGCAGTAATAAAGGCCGTTTTGAGTACCCAATAGCCAATATCCACCATTTGGCCATGTTGCTCAGCTAAAGGAATAAATAACGCAGGTGAAACCATCCCAAATTCGGGGTGCTGCCACCGAATGAGGGCTTCACAGCCGGACAAATTATATTTGGCAAAATCAAATTTTGGCTGAAAATGCAGAAAAAGTTGACGCTGTTGCACCGCATGAAATAACGCCTGATTTAATGAGATCTGGTGTTTTTTTCGTTCGATAGCTTGCTGATCATAACGCATGAACATCCGGACAGAGTCTTCTGCCATCATCAGATTACCCAGTAATAAATTATTCAGAACGGCTCGAGGCTCATCACCATCGTCGGGTATAAGACAGTAACTGACAGCATAATCCAACTTAGATGAGGTCAAATTAGCTTTACCAGTCACGGGGTCAATAATTGAAGCGGCCTTCTGTAAAGCGTCCATCTCGGAGGTAATATCAGGTAAACAAAGCACAAATTGTTCATTCGCTAGTAGTGCAAGCTCCCCTGCCGTACCAGTGGAATTAAGTAGCTGTAATGCAATATGCTCGATAGTCCGCTGCGCTTCTGAATAACCAATCATGCGGCTCCAGAGTTCAAAACTTTTGATCTTGATAACAACGAGAACCATAGCTCTGCGAGAATTGAGATATTGTGTTATCACCGAGATAAGCTGCTGATAATTAAGCAGCGAAGGAAGTTCAAATGCCGTGTTTAGCAACTCTCCATCAGTCACGGGATTTAAACACAAAACGACCCCAGAAGGACCAGCTAAACGACAACTCACTTCTAATTCAGTGTGATTCAATAACCTAATAGATACACTCTGACCGATTGCTAATGCCTGTTCCTGCAAGGTTAACCTATCTGTTTCAACCAAAAACTCATCAAGCAAACGTCCCTCGACCAAGGTTGAACCCAAGAGCTTTGTCGCCGCAATATTAGCATGCACAATTTGATTAGATGGGGATATCTCGAGTAAGGCATCGGAACTAGCCAACAACATTTTTTGGGATTGGCGTTGAAAAATCTGTTTGTTGTGATGCGTAAATGCATTCGCTATTTCTTCAAGTAACTCGTTATCTTCCCAAGGTTTTTGCAGAAAACGATACGCACTACCCGCATTAAGTAATGACTTCACCGACTCAAAATCTGAATAACCACTAATGACAAGCCCGACGACTTCAGGATATAAGCGTTTGATTTTAGAAAGTAACAGCCCTCCATCCATATAGGGCATTCTAAAATCGGTCAAAACAACTTTACAATCATAAGTGAGTAATAGGTTTAACGCTTCTTCTCCACTTTGAGCAGTCTTTACCGAATAGCCAGAACGAGTTAATAAGCGTTTTAGGGCCTTTAAAATGCCAACATCGTCATCGACTAGTAGTAAAGAGTTATCCATTGTGGCCTCTAGCTTAAGAGCATATTTACTCTGTCCAATAGATCATGATTATCAAAAGGTTTTGCTATCGCATCATCCGCACCTAATCTAATCGACTCTGCTAACTCTTTAGGTGAAAGCCCTGATAATACTAAAATTTTAATATTTGCTAACTCCGGTCGCTCTCGAATAAATTGGATAACTTCAAAACCATTCAACCCAGGTAAGGACAGGTCAAGAACAATTAAATCTGGCTTTTCAGCAATAATTTTCACCCCAGCCTGAAAACCATCCTGTGCCGATAAAATTGCAAAGGGTGTTGAATGGAGTGCCCGCCTGAGTGCATTTCGCATCGATAATTCATCATCAATGATAAGAATAGACTTTTTATCAGCCATTAACTCATTATTATTTGAGGCTAAAAAGGCTTCTGGCATTGGCATGTTTTGTTGATGTAGAAAACTAATGAAGTCATCAACCAAGACTCGATAATTACCCCGTCCAGGTAATTTGTGACCTTTTAATTGACCTTTAGCGATCCAGCGACTCACTGTGCGTTGATGAACATCGCAATATTGAGCAATATCGCTTGGCTTGAGCGTTTTCATGCTCTCGTACCCATGATTATTCTTGCTTAGTTAACACTTATAGCATAATTTTAATCTATAAGACAAATAGGACAAATGCGATAGGTGACTTAATGCCAACCCCATCTGAAAGCACTCTGCCATTGATTTTGTGTGTAGACGATGAAGCCAGTATTCTAAAATCGCTACAGCGGCTTTTTATCGGTAAGGAGCTGCAGCTTTTATTGGCTGATAGCGGGAGCCAAGCTTTAGAGTTAATGAAGCAGTATAGAATCAATGTCATTATCACCGATATGCGTATGCCGAATATGACGGGGGCAGAATTTTTAGCTAAAGCGGCGGTATTACAACCAGACGCTTACCGCATTTTAATGACCGGTTATGCTGATCTTGCCTCGACGGTCTCTGCAATCAATCTTGGAAAAATCCACAGATATGTTCAAAAACCTTGGGATAATCAAGAACTATTAACTGTGGTTGACGAAGGATTAGCAATGTACCACTTAATTCGTCAAAACAAACAACTTACTGCCAAGGTAGCCGCACAAAACAAACAGTTAAAAGAACTCAATAACTCCCTTGAGGAAACCGTTCAAAAACGTACAGAACAACTTAAGCAAACACTATTAAAATTCAAAAACTTAGCAAGTGAACGACAAAAAGATGAAGCTGCTACCTTAGAGGTACTCTACAATATCATCGTGAGTTATCCACCACTCAGTGGCGAACTGGCCCGTAAAATCAGCGCCACCTGCGAATATCTTGCAAATGCATTGCAATTGCCCGCAGAACAGGTAGTTACGATAACAAAAGCGGGCTTATTTTCAGAAATCGGTAAAATCGCGCTCCCCACCAAAATAGCTGAAACGGCATATACCGACCTCTATGATCGTGAACGTCGTTTATTTAATGAACATCCATTACATGCCGAAGAGATCTTACTGCCCGCGATACATTTAAGCGAAATGTCACTCATCATCGTCAATCAATTAGAACGCTTTAATGGCGGTGGTGAACCCGCTCAAAAAGCAGGCGTAGACATCCCTCTTGGGTCACGAATATTGGCAGTAGCGAGAGATTTTTGGCTGCATGTTGAAGGCCGATACGATGGTAATAAAAAAAGCATGGCTGACGGCTTTGACGCAATAAAACTACGCCAGGGCAGTTATTATGACCCAGTGATAGTCAACGCTTTGTCAATTTTAGTCACTTCCGAAGAAGTAGACATAGCAAACAAAGCTAGAAGAGGACTACAAGTGAGTGCACTCAAAGCCGGTATGAAATTAAAGCAAAACTTATACAATCTTAAGCACATACTGCTGTTACCTGAAGGACATATACTAACCTCTGCTTCACTTGATAAATTATCAAAGTATCAGCTAAAACATAAGGAGCAATTGTTAGTTGAAATAGAAACAAACTAAAGCTTAAAACATTATAGATCAATGGGATGACTTAAATATATGACTCCCTGAATACATGTAAAATGCCCACGCTGTGATGTTAAAAGTCCGACAGGAGCGAAAATATTCAACAGTTATCATCCCTATGACCATTGCGGTGATTATTGGCAAGCTAAACGAAGCTATACTCAGTGTTGGTACAAAGCTAACTTCCATCCCTTCCATTAGCATTTGTAACGTTGACATACGTGCTCTCTTTCAACTGTGTCAAAACGACTAATACTCTTATAAAGTTAGCTGTGCAATTTGGACTATTGAATGAATAAAAATGACCAACAGCAATTGCTGATACAATTAAGAGCAGAAAATCAGGAATTATTAGAGTTTAAAATACTCAATAATTTAATTTCAAAATCAATGCAAGCTTTGACGGAAAACATAGACCAAGCTATGCCCTTTAGCGTCTTATTTTCACTAGTCAAACAGGAGTTAAAACCTGATCTTCAATTAATCGTAACTTGCAACCCAGAAAGTACTGAACTGAGTATTTTAGCATGCACACATGAGGAACTAATTGGAAAAAACATTACATTCGAAAATACTAAAACTGTAAAATTTGAATTTAGAGAAACAACAGTGATCAATTTAGACTCTACCTCTAATTGGTCAAGCACTCTAAAACGCCTATTGCCCCAAGCGACATCAGCACTAATTCAGCCTGTAAAATTTAACAACAGTGATTATGCCGTCATCTTGCTAAAAAAAGAGCCCTATAGCTTTAACTCTGGAGCGCAATCTATCATATCAAACTACTGTAGTTTTATCGCAAACACACTCACATTGAGAGACTATCGCCATATTGCAGCTGAACGCGAAAGTTTATTTGCACAACAAAAAAGAATTGAAAACAGTTTAGCGAAACAAGGAAAATTAGCGGCAATTGGTCAACTTGCAGCCGGCGTTGCCCACGAATTGAATAACCCACTAGGATTTATTTATAGCAACTTGAAAACGCTTGACGTGTACTTAAAAGATATCAACTCATTCATAAACGAAGTAAACAATACATATCCAGAAATTAATAAGTCCATTAAAAAGCACAAGCTTGATTTTATATTAAAAGACAGTATTGAATTAATTAATGAAAGTCAAGAAGGTGCTAGACGTGCGAGAGATATTATTAAAAACCTACGTAACTTCACACATCCAGATGAACAAACCATATCAACTATAAACATAGTAAAGCTTGTTGAAGATACGGTAAAGATAGCTAAAGTCAATCTAAAAAAACACATAAAAATAAATTTAACTCATCATTTAGAAAGTGCATTAGCCAAAGGAAACACAACACAACTAAGTCAAGCAATATTAAATATTATAAACAACTCCTATTATTCAATAAAACATCAAAAAGGATTAATTGAAATAGATATCATGAAGATAAATCATTGGATAAACATTGAAATAAAGGATAATGGGAACGGTATACATGAGACTGATATACCACATATCTTTGAACCTTTTTTTACAACAAAAGAAATTGGTGAAGGTACTGGGTTAGGGCTATCAATATCAAGAGCTATAGTAGAGCAACACAATGGATTTATTACTCTTGACTACACAGGGCCTTCGGGTACAAAATTTGTTATAGGTCTACCGGAGTCTAGCCATGCTAGCAATAATTAGAAGACATAATAAATCCATTAAGAAACATCGAATATTATTCTTATTATATTGTATTATCATTGGATTGGTTGCCAATTTATCAGTTGTAACCGTTCCAATTGCAGTACCTCTCAATGTAGGCAATGTTGCAGCTTTATTGATTCTAGCACGTTTAGGTCCCTTGTGGGCGTTAGTATGTTTTGTTTTTGTTGCATCTCCACTCCCCTCTTTTATTGCTATAATACTAAGCCTTATACAAGTCGTATTATTTAATATTTATATTAAAAAAAATAGCTCAAACACAACGCAAATTTCTGTGATTTATTTTTTAGCAGCTATTCTCGTTATAAAAATGTTTTCACTGGAAGCTATAAAGGATAATTTATCCTTCTTGATTATATATTGCTCTTTATCAACGGCATTATTTATTTGGAGTATAAAAGCTGCACGTTTACTTCTTGCATTATATGTTAATAATGAGCAATTAAGAAAACAGTCATTGCAACATCAACTATCTTTTAGAGTCGGATTATACACAGCAATCCCTGCAACATTACTTATTACACTTGGTCTCAATGGACTAACGAGTTTAGAACTTGTGAAACAAATGGTTCATTATCAAAATGAAGTTAACTCTCTTAAGGATAATATTGAGTTAAAACTAAAAGATTACATCGTAAAGATTGAAACTATTGTTAATACAACAGAAAAACAAGTTACCAAAAACACTTTAAAACTTCTTGTGGAACAATCTCCAGAATTTATATCTTCACTTGTAACAGATAATAATGGTATTGTTAGAGATTTCTACAAAGTTGATGCAAACACAAACAACATCGGCAACTTGAGCGTTGCAGACCGTCCCTATTTTTATTTGGTAAAACAAACAAAAACGTCTTTTATAAGTGATACCTTCAAAGGAAGATCACTCGGAGATGATCAATTATTTGCTGTAAGCACACCTATAATAAGAGAAAATAAATTTGATGGTGTTCTACAATTAGCAATAAAACTTAATTCATTACTGACATTATTTGATAAACATAATGATAGTATTTCACATCGTATACTCATAGATAAATCAGGAAGAAAAGTATGGGGAAACAATGTAAGTGGTGATATCGGCAGTGTCTGGACTCGACCTAAAGATAGCGAGCCGATGAAAGAAACATTTTTAAGAAAAAGTATATTCAACCCACTTAACCCTATTGCATTTAGCAAAGATGCGCATCACTTTATCATCAATGAAAAAATAGGTTTAACTGGTTGGGAGTTATATTTTTTCATTGACACGAACGATCTCTTCATAAAACTTTCAATTTATTTTTTCTTGCTCTAGCCTTAATCACTATAATATTAGAAACATCTGTTAGACTATCAAAAAGATTTGTAAAAAACTACACACAGGCATTGGAGCAATTGGTAGATTACACTCAACAATGGGATGGCAAAACCTTAAATAGCAAAGCATTGAATCTTACTCAATCGGCGCTTGAAATTGACACTTTAGCGCATAGCTTTATAAATATGCAACGACGAGTAACTGGTGCTCACAACGCAACAATATCATCAATGAATGAGGTAAGACTTCTTAATGAAGAGTTAGAAGAAAGAGTTGAAAAACGAACAAGAGAATTAGAAGAAGAGCGCGATAAAGCAAATCATCTAGCGGCAATTAAAACTAGATTCCTTGCTAATATGAGCCATGAAATTCGTACTCCAATAACGATAATTAAAGGTTTCACTGAACAAATTTTACCCATTACCCATGGTGAAGTACATACTGCTCTTTGCAAAATTGAACAAAATACATCTCACCTTCAAAGTATAATTAATGACATTTTAGACGCGGCTAAAATTGATGAAGGAAAAATGTCTATAGCTGAGCAATCGGTTGCTATTGAACCGCTTTTAAACAGCTTAAGTGATGCATTAACTATTTTAGCACATTCGAAAAATTTAACCACTCAGTTAGACATTAATCTATCAAATATTAAATATATAAAAACAGACCCTTATAGACTTAAGCAGATATTACTAAATTTTATTAGTAACGCAGTAAAGTTCACGCAAAAAGGTACTATAAAATTAGTTGCGAACATAACAGATAAAAATGAGTTATATATTGCAATTATCGACAACGGCATTGGTATTTCATCTGAACAAGCATCGAGTTTATTTCATGCATTTACTCAAGCAGACTCCAGTACCAGTAGAGATTATGGTGGTACAGGTCTAGGATTATTTATCAGTAAACAATTAGCTGATGCTATGTCTTTACAACTTAATATGCATAGTACAGTTGGGATTGGGTCTTGTTTCTCTATCACATTACCCGCAGAAAAATTAATTAATAACGTTGCCATAACGCATGATGAAATCAACATTATTCAAAATGACATCATAGACTGGAAAAAGAAAAGCATCTTATTTGTTGATGATGTAGAGGATATTAGAGACTTAGTAGCCATTTACCTAAAAGATACAGGAATAAGTATAGATTTTGGTGTCAATGGTGAAGAAGCAATACAATTAGCATCTCTAAAACATTACGATCTGATCATATTAGACCAACAAATGCCAGTTATCGATGGACTTACCGCTGCAAATACAATACGTGCGATGAGTAAAAATATTCCTTTATTATTATTAAGTGCTGATATTTTTTATGATGACAGTGAAAAAAATAGCGCTTTCAACAAAAAAATCACAAAACCTTTTAGCAAACAACAACTCATTGATACCTTGCAATATTTTCTGGGAGAAAACCAATCAACATATAATAAGCAAAAAAAAGAAGATGACATATTAGATAATGATTTAACAATTGAATATCTAAAAACCTTACCTAATGTATTGTCCTTATTAAAGCAACTTATCAATGATGGAGAAATAACAAAGTTAGGACATGAATTACATAAGCTAAAAGGAACAAGTGCGTGTTTAGGGCTTAGCAATATATCGTCATGTGCGGCACATCTCAATGTGCAACTAAAAAATCGAATGATAACCCTAGATGAAATCAACGAATTGTCAACCGCTATAACAGATGCACTTTTAGCTGAAAATGAAAAATAATAGGATATAATATCAATGATAACACATGAGTCAGACCTAACACTCAGAAACATCTGCAGGAGTTAAGATCGGTAATATCACAGTGAAAGAAGTGCCCACACCTAAAGTAGAAGTGACTTTAATCTCACCTTTATGCTTTTGAACTATACTGTAGGATAATGATAAACCAAGCCCAGTGCCTGTTCCGACAGGTTTGGTGGTGTAAAAAGGTTCAAATATTTTACGTATATCTTGTGCCGCAATACCAGAACCAGTATCACGAATAATAATCATAATTTCTGATTCTGTCGCACTTACATCGATAGATATTTCACCTCTTTCCTCTATAGCTTGCGCAGCATTAACTAACAGATTAAGGAATACTTGATTAAGCTGCATTGGCTGACAATATAGCTCTGGCAAATTATTCTGGAAATTACGAAGAACAACAGCTTTATATTTAATTTGGTTAGCAGCAATTTTTAATGTATTTTCAATACCCTCTATTACATTAGCATATTGCCATTCACTACTATCTACATGAGAAAAAGACTTGAGGCTTTTCACTATTACGGCAACGCGATCTAATCCCTCAATCGATTCATTGATTAAATCAGGTAAATCTGAGCATATAAATTCAAACTGATGTCGCTTCAACATATCTTGTTCAAGTGCAAAATAAGGCGGAGACCCAATTTTATGTACTAGTTTTTGATAAAAGCTAAGTAATTTTAATAACTTATCATTATAATCTTGTAAGCTTTGTAAGTTTGAATTCACAAAACCAATTGGATTATTAATTTCATGAGCAACACCTGCAGCTAACTGCCCAATTGCGGCCATTTTTTCAGATTGTAATAATTGATTTTGAGCAGCCTCTAGTTTTTTATTGAGAAAACTCAGTGCTGTATGCTCTTGTTCCAATTGTTCAGAAAGGCATTTTTGTGCTTGGTAATAACTTGCAAGCTCAGTTACATCTTGCACAATTAAACAAACTGTTTTCACTTGATTATTTTCTATATCGAGCGGGAAAAACTCAATATTTTGGTACATAGCAGTCTCTTCACCTGTAATAGGCCGACTGCTACTAAAGTCAAATACATGTGGACGATGTTCCCAATATGAGAAACTGGCATTATTAAGCACAAAAACGCTATTAATTTTTTTTTGAAGAAATTTTGCGGCATCAGGGAATAACGTGAGTAAGTTATTTTCGTGTGTAACTGACTTATTATCGGTTGACAATCTATCGGTAAAAAATTCATTCCAGTAAATAATTTGATAAAACTCATCAACCACACAAATTCCAAGTGGTAAGCGTGAAGTAAGCTTCTGCAATAGCTGTGACTGACTCATAATTACTCCAGCAGCTGCTGTAGTTTCGCTAATAAAGTTTGAACTGATGCCTCTTCCAAACAGATCACAACTTTTGAGTCAAACTGACTCACTTCCACTTTAAACTCAACCTCCATCATTAAAGTACTTGCCCATCTATAATGGTAATGCTGACTAGTCGCATTGTACATTGTCGGCATACTTAACTTTGCGTTTAATGAAAGTTGCTCAGCAAATCCGGTTAAACATGCACCAGCTAAAATATTGGCAAGTTCTAACAACAATTCATTTAACCGGTCTTGAGTAAGTGGCAGTTCATACTCCATTAATGTACCAATCGCATCGCAGCCCTGCTTAGATAGCGTTGAAATAACTTCACCTTTAATACTGCCTAAAAATGATTGGCGTGTGTACCACATTGCCTCGTCCGATAGCATTGAGACAAATTGTTCAGGAGTAACATCACTGATTTTAGGAATTGATAGTGTAATTTTAGCTTCGATTAAACGAGCAAGTGAATTAGCTGCTTGCCCCATAGAAATATTCATCAATTCCTGGAGCGCGTCTCGCTGTTCTTCAGATAGCAACATGTTCATATTAGCCCCACATCGAAAAGTGCTTCCCTTAACTGTGCGGGTTGTAACGGTTTTTGTAAGAAACGAAAAGCACCTAGGGAATCAACTAACAATTTAGCTTCTGGCTGTATATCTGCACTTATCACAATCACAACCGTCTTTGATTGTTGTTCATGAAGACATTTAAGTACTCCAAATCCATCAAGTTCAGGCATGGTCAGGTCAAGAAATAGTACCTCAGCCTTACCTGAATTAGCTGCTTCTAGGGCCTCTTTTCCATTGCACGCTTCAGTGATCTCAACATCCCAGTCCTCCGGTAAAGCTCGTCTTACCGCTTTTCTGGACATTAAAGAATCATCAGCAATTGTGACAGGTATTGGCATAGCATCACCTCATGAGTGTCTCATCTGTCTTATATTAGTCGTTATTCACTATGCGTCAATGTTAAGCGCTAATAATAAGAATCTTAGCAGAACCTTCAGCACAATGATTTTCTCGATAAGGTTCAACTTAAAAAATAACTCATGCCAAAACAACAAACTAGTAAAACTATTCTACCGTCTTGATTGCATTCCAGTTGCTTTCAGCATGAAAATTTAGCTAAACAGTCATTTGTAGCTTTAACTTGACTAAAAATAGATGAACAGCTTGGTTTTAATTGAACGCGAGTAGCAATATTGGAATAAAACCACATAACAGAATACGACCAATTTATTTGAGGTATTAGGGCGTGTTGGCGATGTTTAAGAGTGGTTTGTTTCAGCAGTTTGGCTGGTTGTGCGAGGCAAAGTCCATACTGCATAGTTAAGCTACATAAAACTAAGATAACTCCGCAGAAATATCAGCCAAATACTGCCAGAAGAGTTCATTCTGGCAAGACTTTTCTCTTTACTTTCAGTGATTAGAGACGCTGGTAATTTGAGTAAAATAACGACCCATGTTTACTCGCTTCGCGAGTAGCACTTGCTCAAACAAAATTGAATCTTAAAATATCAACATTCTTTAGACGGTAGACACTAGTGGTTTACTGATATCGCAAATGAAAAAGCCTCATCAAATGATGAGGCTTTTTCATATTTGGCGGAGCGGACGGGACTCGAACCCGCGACCCCCGGCGTGACAGGCCGGTATTCTAACCAACTGAACTACCGCTCCAAACTTTTTATTATACCGCTATAACAGCACTATAATTTTAACTTTTAATAACTTGACTGGCGGAGCGGACGGGACTCGAACCCGCGACCCCCGGCGTGACAGGCCGGTATTCTAACCAACTGAACTACCGCTCCACTCAAGTTGCGGTGAATAATACGGTTGAGCGTTCGAAGCGTCAACCGTTTTTTTCACTCAATTGCATCGATTAGTTAAAATTTCGCCAAACTTAACAAAACCCCATGATAAGTGAACAAAATATCTGCAAATCCCGATGTAAATCTCACCCTTTCCTTCACTTTTATCTACGATTATCAGGTTCATCTGGCATAGTTAAATCTATTTCATCAAGAGATGGGACATCAGCTTTATTTTGTTCCGCTTCATCTAAAATCCGCTGTTCGGCCGCGGCTAATGCTTGTGCCAAACTTTGACGCTTACGCCAAATAATCAGCCCAACCACCCCCAGTAGCACTAACACCACATTGACGGTGATAATCCAGAAGATCGCTTCCTGCTTAGCGAGTGCCTCTTCCTCTGCAGCCTTTTGCGCGGCCACAGCTGCGAGCTCTTCTTCGCTAGGTGGTGGCTCGGGCGGTTGCACTAGGTTGAAGAACAGTTCAGGTAAATCGAGTACTATTTCACGGCCAGTGACTGTCGTTGTCGCAGCAGAGCCTTTTATTCGGTAACTGCCAAACTCGGTCACAGGCGGTATCGGCAATTCAGTGCCGCTCTCCTTAAGCCCATGAACTACGAGGGGAAGTTGCAAACCAGCAGGTCCAACAAGCTCAAATGAAAAATGGGTCTCAGCTAGCTGTAATACGCTACTATCGGCATGTAGCATGATTTTCCATTGACCCGTTAAAGGATCTTCAGGAGTTATCACCTCTGCATTTACGGGTCGTGGAGATAAGCTAAAAGGAAATGAGACTTGCCTTTCAAATACGTTGTTACGCGCTTGAACGACAAAGTCGTACTCACCCCATGGCTGCTTAAGATTGATATCGCCTGTAAATATGCCGTCATCAGGTCTTTCATCGAACTTTTCACCATTATCTTTGTAGGAACCAACGATAATGTCACCTGCGGCAAAGTTTTCATCGCCCGTACGATGCTTACTGACAAAGTGCGCGGTCCACTCGACTAAATAGTCCATCCCAGGCATGCGAACGCGCTCTGCATCTCCCATTAATTGGGCAATCACTTTGGTTTGTTCACCTTGAAATAATGGCTGAGGTAATCGTTGAACTTCAATCTCAAGCTTTGAAACCCGTTTAATTTTCGAGCCCGGCACCACCTTACCCACTAATTGCCAAGGACCAGGCTGGGGTGATTCGATATAAATAATATCTCCGGTTATACCATCAACCCATTTAACGGTTTCTGGATGACGATTGGCGTACCACTTACTGCCATCAGGCAAGACAATCACCACAGGGGCCGAACCATATTCTCGCTGGATCATGAGTGTCATACTGCTGACCATATGATCCACCCGAAAACGATTTTTAAGCTCAGAAGCCGTATCTACGGGCACGACTTTCATATTCGAGGGCTTGGACGACGTGTTTACCTTACTCTCAGCACTGTTTACCTTAACCTCAGCACTTGGCTCAGCAGTATTTTGAACCTTAGCTGCCATATCGGTAGTCGGCTTTGTCGGCTTAGCGGTCACTGGTTCCGTATCAGCCGCAAACAATGACGTGCTCAAGCTAAGGTAGCCGAGTATTAACGTGGTATTGACTAGAGATTTTCGCAGCGACATCGTCATAGGCTAAAAATTATCCTCTCCAGAGGCACTTTCCTGATTTTGCGACTAAATCAAGGCGTTGTTCATGTATAACGAGTTCATCGGCCGATGCGCTGATCACTTTAAGATTAAGTGATGCGGGATCAAAGCGTTGAATGCCTCCCGCCTCTTGACCAACTTCTTCGTTAGAGAGATTGAACTTAGTCTGACCTCCCGTCATCGACAAATACACATCGGCAAGAATTTCGGCGTCGAGTAATGCGCCGTGGTAATGGCGGCGGGAATTGTCGATGCCATATCGTTTGCAGAGAGCGTCTAAGTTGTTTTTTTGCCCAGGATGCAAAAACTTAGCGATATCGAGGGAGTCTAAAATATCACAAATGTCGCGAGTCTTTGGTCCTAACGGTTGTAGTAAGGAAAACTCATGGTCCATAAAGCTCACGTCGAAGTTTGCGTTATGGGCTACAATTTCTGCGCCACTGATAAAATCGATAAACTCTTGCGCTATTTGATGAAATCTTGGCTCATTTGCAACACGCTCATCGGTGATCCCGTGAACAGCAATCGCTTCTGGATCAATCGCTTGGCCAGGATTGATATATTGATGGTAATAACGCCCCGTTAAACGGCGGTTGATGACCTCAACACAACCTATCTCAATAATTCGGTGTCCTAAATACACCGCACCACTCCCCTGGTTCATACCAGTGGTTTCAGTATCCAAAATAACCTGACGGCTTGCGTTTGAGATAATATTCATACTTTTATGCGCTTCTTATGACTTTTTTTGGTTATACTCGGCCGATATTTACACCGCTGGTAACCACTTGATGACTGAACTAAAACTAATCCACATCTTCACCGATGGTTCTTGCTTAGGCAATCCGGGCCCCGGTGGCTATGGCATTGTAATGAATTATAAGGGCCATACAAAGGAGATATCCGATGGTTTTGCCCTGACAACCAATAATCGCATGGAATTATTAGCCCCAATCGTTGCGCTTGAGGCCCTAAAAGAACCCTGTAAAATCATTCTCACCAGCGATAGCCAATATATGCGCCAAGGGATCACCACTTGGATCCACGGTTGGAAGAAAAAAGGCTGGATGACATCTAATCGAACGCCGGTGAAAAATGTCGATCTTTGGAAACGTTTAGATAACGCCGCTCAACTCCACCAAATTGATTGGCGCTGGGTAAAAGGCCATGCCGGACACGCGGAAAATGAACGCTGTGATCAACTTGCTCGCGCCGCCGCAGAGGCAAATCCTACGCAAATTGATGCAGGTTATCAGGCGGAGTCCTAACACTTATTGCTGCTAGAACACCATTATTCTCGTGATAAATGGAAAAAATTACTGCAAAACTGCACAAAGGCCAGCCCTAACGACGTTGCTTGGCGACTCTTATGAGTGATGCGGTAAAACTGCCGCTCTAGCACTAATCCTTCAATGGTGACTAGAGCCAATTCTTTTCGACTAATGTCTTTATCCAACGCAAGTTCTGACAAAACCCCCAAACCAGCACCTTGTTTTACCGCCAACTTGATGGCATCTGGCGTGGTAAAGCAGAACTTAGCCTCCGGTTGCATACCCAGTTCATTGGCCGCATTAACAAAATATTCCCGAGTTCCCGATCCTTCTTCACGCAGCACCCAAGATTGGCCTTTTACGGCCATAGGCTTAACCGTTTGCCCTGCTAATGGATGAGCGGGATGGCAAAACACCAATAATCGATCCTTGTGCCACGGCTCGATATGAAGACGGTTATCAGTACAATGCCCTTCAATAAACCCCATTTCGGCACGAAATTGTGCAACGGATTGAATCACTTCTTGGGTATTGGTGATCGCCACGTCTACATGGGTTTGGATATGTTGCTGGCAAAATGCCACTGCCGCTTTCGCCAGTAAATAATTACCAATCGTTGAGCTTGCACTCACACTTAAGTGTCCAACCAAATCACCATCTTGACGAGTAAATGCCTGCTCAATTTGTTCAACACGATGTAAAAGATCGGTGGCCAACGGCAACAAGAGGTTACCTTGCGAATTCAGTTGCAGACGATTGCCAATTCTTTCAAATAACCGAGCATTGAGCTGTTTTTCCAGTTCGGCTAAGGCCATAGAGGTCGCAGGCGGCGATAGATTAACTTGTTCAGCCGCTTTTGCCACCTGACCACTGCGTGCGACGGCTTCAAAAACTGCAAGTTGCCTTAGGGTAATTCGCATATCGGACTCATTAATCGATGATGTTATTTTATATGTTCGGATAAATGCCCAGTGCGTCCGGCACTTGGCGCAGTGGCCCAATTGGGTTGTCGAACTTTACGTTTGTCACGGATTGGGGTTAATGGTGATTCTAATTTTCGAGCCACAATCAAATACAAACTCCCCGCACTGGGAAGCCATGAAGCTAAGGTTTGCTGTAAAAAACGACCACGATTCAATTCGCCGATCAGGGGATGGTAAACCAAACGCTCATCACTCACCACTTGATAACCAAGTAGCCCTAACCAATCTCGCACCCTAGATGGCATAAAAAAGCGTCCGCACCAAGGTAGATCATCTTGATATTTCGGCCACAGCTTGCCAAGAAACACTGAGCTTAAGGGGTTAAAGCCCACAATAAATAAATAACCACCGGCGATCAGCACTCTGTCGGTTTCCCGTAAAATACGGTAAGGATCAGCCTCAAACTCTAGTAGCAGGCTCATCACCACAGCATCAATCACCCCATTTTGTATCGGCAAATGACAAAAATCCCCCATTAACGAGGCTGTTGGTGCTGAGCATAGTGAAAAATGATGAGCAACAGGGGATGCCATACTGGAAAGCTGTGCACTTAAGGGGCCCAACTTCAACAAATGATAGCCAAACACCCTTGGCCACCAATCAGTGAGTTTATCGGTAACAGCTTGCTGGAGTGCGTCGCCATTGGGTAAATCTTCCCATTGCTCAGGTTTACGCACAGAACTGTTATACGACACAACTCACCTCCCTTTCCGTTATCTTATTACTTTTACCGAGTTAAGACCTTCATTGAACATCCATCATTAGGTGATTTAAAAATCACAATAGTCGCCAACTGATATCCACCTGTGGATAATAACCTCATCTTGAAATCAAAATACAGCTATCGGCGGTGCTATGCTCACTATAACAGCGATTAATGCCTTTAATGACAATTATATCTGGGTGTTGCGACAAGACTCCCAGCAAACGGTGTATGTGGTTGATCCTGGCGATCCACATGTTGTGCTCGACTACTTACGTAAACATCAACTTACGTTAGCGGGTATTTTGATCACTCATCATCATCATGATCATACAGGTGGAATAACCGCCCTCGCCGCCCATGTTAAGCAGACAACAGACCAGATCCTAGCTGTCTACGGTCCGCAACGTGAACCTATTCAAGGCATCAATCAGCCAATCGACCCTACACAGAGCAATACACTTACATTGCCCTTTATCGATGCGCCCATACACATCTTGTCTGTACCTGGGCATACTGCTGGTCATATAGCGTATCTACTTGATGGTGCACTATTTTGTGGTGATACACTCTTTAGTGCAGGCTGCGGTCGTTTATTTGAGGGCACCCCTGCACAAATGTGGCAATCCTTAAGTTTGCTCGCGGCGTTACCCGATGAGACTCGAGTGTACTGCGCCCATGAATATACTCTTGCGAATCTTAAATTCGCCCAAGAGGTAGATGCAGATAACGCTGCACTCAACAAGTATGTAGAGCAAGCCACCACAATGCGTGCCCAAAACAAAGCCACCATCCCCTCCACCATAGGGTTAGAGCGGGCAATCAATCCCTTCCTTCGTCCGTTAGCGCCTACCATAGTCAACAGCATAAAAAGTAAGTTTTGTGACCAAGATCTGACTAAAGCTGATGAACTAAGCTGTTTTACCCTACTTCGGCAGTGGAAAGATATTTTTTAGTAAAAAATGATCCATTTATGGCTGAAATTTATACAGATTTTTCCACTTTTGATGACGTAGATCAAAAGTGACCCTACAAGATGTACGATAATTTAGGGACAAGCTCGAAAAGATCCCATAGAATGGCTCGTTTTTGCGTGAATACTTTGCGCTCTGTGTTGCCACTTTTTTTCACATAATCAATTCGTTAGATAATTTACGTTGTACGAAGAGTGCAGTGGCAATGCACTAACAGAGGACTATCGTTTTCCATGAGAGTATCACTTTATGTTGTAGTAGGGGGATTTGCCCTACTCACAGGTTGTCAGACGTTAGACAACCCTCAGGTGCCCAAACCTGAAGCTGAAACCGTCACGACCGAAAATACCGTCCCACAGTATTATCTCGCAACCGAACCTGAATCGGCGCAAATTACTGATGTATGGGAACGAATTCGTCAAGGAATGCAGTTACCCATTCCAGACAAGAAACTCGTTAACTATTATCGCGATTGGTACATTAACAACCCTAAACACCTTGAATTGATTTCTGAGCGTGCAGCGCCTTACATGTATTTGATCGTCGAAGAGCTTGAAAAACGCCATCTACCAATCGAGATAGCCCTGCTTCCGATTATTGAAAGCGCTTTCGATCCCAGTGCTTCTTCGGCCAGTGCTGCCTCAGGGCTTTGGCAATTTACCACCCCGATGGCGAGCCACTTTGGGTTAGAAATGAACTGGTGGTATGACGGCCGTCGCGATGTGCCTGCATCCACGACAGCAGCCCTAGATATGCTCGAATATTTGTACGATAAAACCAATAATAATTGGCTTTATGCAATTGCGGCCTACAACTCAGGAGAGTCACGCGTACTCAATGCGATTAAACGCAACGAAGATAAAGGTCTTAAAACCGATTTTTGGTCGCTCGATCTCCCAAAAGAAACCAAACGTTATGTGCCACAGTTATTGGCGCTCGCCGAAGTGATTAAACATGCCGATGAATATGGCATTACTCTGGCACCCATTGATAACAGCCCTTCAATCGAAGTGGTTGATATAGACAGTCAAATTGACTTAGCCATGGCAGCAGGTCTCGCCAATATGACCACCAATGAGCTGTTAAAGCTCAATCCAGGTTACAATCGCTGGGCAACCTCACCAATGGGCCCACACACTTTAGTATTACCCATTGATAAATCTGAAGAGTTCAAAAAAGCACTTGCAGAAACAGAAAGTGAGGCCCGTGTAAGTTGGCTTAGATATACGATTAAGCCTGGAGATAGTTTAGGATCTATTGCAGAAAAACATCATACAAGCATCAATGCGATCCGTGCTGCTAATGGTATGAAAAACAACAATATCATTGCTGGAAGACCGCTAATTATCCCAGTCTCTGCTGATGATAAACAACTGTATGCCCTATCAACCAGTCAGAAATTACCTAAAAAAGCCGCTGTTGCCGCCTCGGGTAACAAGTTGACCTATAAAGTAAAATCCGGTGATAGTTTGTGGCAAATTGCCCAAGCACATAATGTTAGCGTCAAACAGTTAATGACTTGGAACCATTTAAGCAAAGACAGCAAATTACAAAGTGGTCAGCAATTGACGATTGTTGCACCACAAGAAAAACACGATAACGAGCAGATCCGAACCGTCAGCTACAAAGTTAAAGCTGGTGATTCACTCGCTCGAATTGCAAACAAGTTTAAAGTGACTGTTCCTGAACTTCGCGAATGGAACGGCTTAACCGCATCACAATATATTCAACCCGGTCAAGTGTTGAAACTGGTTGTAGATGAAAGCAATTTAAATACATAGAGCATTTAAGTGTGAATCACTCTAAATACCTTATGTTTAATTTGTTAATAAAATCGTCTTGCATCTAAAATAAAGATCAACATAAAAAAGCAGTAACCTCTGGGTTACTGCTTTTTTATTTGCTCAATACGCCGTTATCTTTCGAGCAGAACGTTGCCGGTTACGCTCACAAATCGACTGTTGACGTAGGAGATGACCGAGCACGCAAATCTTGCATACCTACAAGCCGCCCAACTTTTTAAGTAGCGAATCCTTTAATTTTTCTTTCGCTTTATCAGTCTCTTCCTTCAACTGATTATTTAATAACGCTTGAGTATCTAAGGCATATTCCGGCTTTTGGAAAGTACCCGTAATCGCGAGAGGGATATCAATTCCTGCCAGCGCATCTTTCTCACTGCCACCTTGACCTTTAAGGGAATTGACTAAACTGGTCGTTAACCGATAATCCAGAGTTTGCGTCAAGAGATCCGCGCTGCCCTTACCCGCAAGCCTAAGCAAAGGTGAAGACATAGCGAGATCAGGGTTTGTCGCTACACCATGTTCAAGGGAGAAGTTACCGGTTAGGCTCGAGAAGTCGGTTTTACGCTCCTCTTTCGTGTCCGCAGACAAATCCCCCTTTAATTTAGCCTGAGCACTACGGATCATCTGCGGGATATTGACACCGTAAAGGGCACCATCGGTGATATCAAAACGACCATTCGCGAGGAGGTTTTTCTTTAATTGTTCAGGAATCAAACTCTTACCTTTGCCTTTTACATTAAAATTTGCCGTTCCCGCCAGAATATCAAGCTTGGCCGCATCCTTAAGTAATGGTTGAATTTGAACACCTGATATTTGCTTATCAAATTGGTAACTTGCCACTTTTGATCGCGCATCAACCTGAGCATTGAGCATTAACTTACCTTGGTAGAGATCTGCACTTAGCTGCTTAAGATCAACCTCACCATTTTTAATGCCTAAATCCATTAACCAATTTTGCGTAGACAAATTCGCGACTTTGATCGATTTAACCGCCAATATTAGCTTCGCATCCAAACCATTAAGCGCCGTTAAATCGGGTTCAACAGCCTGAGTCTGTGAAGACGCAGCTGCGGTTTGTTCTTCTGAAGTGTCAGATTTTGGTAGCAAAGCATCGAGGTCAATATCCCCAAATTGGAAATCCGCGCTAATTTTCGGCACTTTGCTCCCGTAATTGACGGTCAACTTACCCGCTGCATTGATATCCATTGCCGTTAATTTACTGATGTCCAACGATAACTGCTTTTTATCTAATGCGATTTGGCTGTTTAGACTAACCTCAGCGGTCAATTTTTTATTAGGGATCCCCTCGCCTTCAACTTGAGTCTCAATATTGAGTTTCTCAACTAGGAGTTGATTAAAATCATGACTTAACTTGATTTGCCCTTCGCCTTTACTGCTCACTGTCATATCCGGCAAGGTCGCGGCAAATTCATAGGCCATCGGCGCAAATTTATCGAGTGAAAATGCCCCCAAAGTGAACTGTTTTAAGGTTAAGGTTTGGGTTTGCCCTTTAGCTTCATCAATTAAATTTATTTGCGTATTCGTAATAGAAATGCCACCTACATCGATACTGGCTAATTGTGCTTTAGCACTTGGTTCAGATGGGGTAGCAGATAGCTCAGTGCTCTTGCCCGTTAAGCCATCTAGGCTTGAGCTACCATTTTTACGGGTGACCAAATTGATTTTTGCGCCATCAAGAGTGAGCTGAGCGATTTCAATTTGCTTGCTAAACAGTGGTATAAGCTCAACCTCAGCTACGGCTTTATTAACTTCAAGCATCGATTTTGGGGTAAATCCCTCAGGGTTAGATAGGGAAACACCGCCTAAATTAATCCCTATGGTCGGAAAAAATGTCCATGACAAGTCATCGGTTATTACTAACTCGCGCCCAGTTTGTTTTTTAACAGCGTTGACAACTTCTGGTTTAAAATCATTAGGGTCAAAAAAAACAGTAAGATATAAGGCGACAGCGACAATTAAGGTCACCAGAATGGCTAAAAACCACTTAATGAATTTCATGAAAACATCCTTATCAATAACATCTTGAATTTAAAAACTTAACTTAAAAATGCGAAATTTAAACACTCCTCACTGATGGCAATGCCATTCTCATCAACATAAACCATCATACCGGGTTTGACTGTAACACTGCCAAACTCGATAGGCACATTGACTTGTCCTTGATCTTTCTTATCAGTCTTGATGGGCATCGCGCCTAAGGCATAAACCCCTAAATTAAAAGTATTCAGTCTAGCAACATCCCGAACATAACCATTGATAATCACACCTTGCCAACCATTATCCATGGCGCTTTGGGCGATTAAATCCCCCAGTAGAGCACGACGGGATGAGCCTCCACCATCAACAACAAGCACTTTCCCTTGACCTGGCTGTGCTAAAACTTCTTTCACTTTGGAGTTATCTTCAAAACATTTGACCGTCACTACTTCACCCCAAAACAACTTCTTACCACCATAAGCACGAAACGCTAGCGGCAACAAAGTGAGTTTGGATGGATAGTGATCAAACAAATCGGGTAATAGATCAAGCATTTCAATCTCCACTTGGTGAAAAGTTTAGACTACTCATTATTGTAGACGCCGACAAGTACTATGAGAAAACCAGCTTTTTATTGGTTTTAGCACTTTAATACTTGGTCAGCATTGGCATAAACATTATAATCTGCGATAGTAAAACGCTTGTGATACCCTCTAGGGTTAAGGCATTCATTCTTTCGCTTCTCAACGTCTCGTAATAAAGTGAACACCAAATGACAACTGATCTAGATTTGCAAAGCGCTATCGCTGCACTCGATGAATATGGATATGAGAAAAAAGTCTCAACGGATCTTGAGCAAGCCAGAAATAAACAACAAATGGGGAAATACATCAAATCCCTTGATTACAGTTTGCGTCGCTTATTAATATTGCAAGAAACTGTTAACGAACTAGTTGAAGAAAAGAAACACCAACTTGCACAGCAAGAAAATATTCAAACCTATAAGACTAAAATTATTAACCTTTCTCGAGAGTTTAACATTTCATACGAAGATGTATTAGCTATTATGGCTGAGTTACCCAACAAAAAATAATACCGAAAACAGCCTTCCAGAAAGAAACAATTATAACAAGGCCATACAGAATCTGCTGTATGGCCTAAATTAATCGTTATATCAATTCAGACGTATTCATCCACGCAATTTATATCAAAACAGCCAGTGAAAAGGCGCCATTGATGGCACCCTTTCAATTATTGGCTTATTTTTCTAGCATTAACTGACGAATATATTTCACTGGCGCACTGCCATAGCTTAAAAACTTCTCATGGAATGCTTTGAGATCAAAATCCTTACCTTTGAGCTGCTTATATTCTTCGCGGAAATCGTAAATTTCACGGTAACCCGAGTAGTAACTGGTCAGCTGTACTTGGCTTAGGGTAGCACGGCGCCACTTGCCTTCCGCCTCAGCTCGCTGTTGGAAGGCTTCATCCATCATCAGGCTGATGGCTTGATCTTCAGTCATGCCTTTAACATGAATGCTGTAATCCAAGATAGTGTTACAGATAACACGTAGATTCCACTTGTAATACATCAACCACATTTCAGGCTCGAAATTGCCATAACCTTCTTCAAGCATCATGCGTTCGGTATAAACAGCCCAACCTTCGACCATTGCGCCATTACCAAATAAGCTTTTCACTAAGCTTGGCGATTCATTGGAATACACTAATTGAGTGTAATGCCCTGGAATCGCCTCATGGATATTTAAAATCTGTAATATCCAATGGTTATATTCGCGTAAATAGCTTTCAGCGGATTCATCATTCATACCATCGAGTGGCGTGACGTTATAATAGGTATTGCCTAATTTATCATAGGGGCCAGGGGCACTAATCGACGCTCCAGCATAACCACGCATATACTCCGGAGTTTCACGAACCACTAATGGTTTTTTAGGGTCTAAAGTCACTAATTTTTTTTGATTTACAAACTCAATCAACTCAGGAATTTGTTTACGGACTTCGCTAACAAAGTCGTCACGTTTGACGTGCTCAGTCGACAATTTATCAATTAATTGGCGGATGGCGATTTTATTATCACTTGGTTTTGGCGTTGTAAAATATTTAGGCCAAAGTTTATCGGTGATCTTGGCCATTTCACCTTGGACCCTATCTTTATCTGCCATGGCTTTTTGATAGAGCTCTTTAGCCGTCATGCCCGCTTGGATATCAAAGGCAAATTTTTGCTCGTATAATTCTTCACCGATCCTAAAGCTACGGGCGCCTTCTTTTTTCAGCAGGTCAACCTGTGCATTTAACCAACGAATATGTTCATTAATTGCTTTCGTTGCCGTATCGAAGCGGGATTTAAACAGCGATTTTTCCGCATCCGACAGACCGGAATCCGCCACTTGTTTTAATAAATCATCGGAGAATACCGAAAACGCACCTTGGTTTTGCATTACAGCAAGTTCCGTATGCTCTAGGGTTGGTTTCGATATATTACTTCTTGCTGCGGCGTAATAAGCTGGGATATTTTCCATCCTGGCCAATACCGAGCGTAATCTGTCATCCAGCGGCGCAAAGTTTTCATTGATGATTTGCGCAAAACCGCCCGCCACGTTATAGCTAGAGGGATCCCATTGCCAAGATTTAAAGTCAGTGATATCCCACGCCATGCTATTTAACAGGTTATCAATCAAATGATAATCGATGGTTTCGTTAGAGCTCAGAGACTTAAGTTCAAACTGTTTCAGCTTTGCCTGCTGGTTTTTTACAAAGGCAAGTGTCTTAACACGGCTAGCTTCATTGGGGATTTCTAAATAGCCATCATTAACATGCTTGCCGCTATATAGCGCCCATGTTGGTGATAATTGCCACAAATCATCGATAAAAGCATTACTAAACTGCGCAAAAGAAACCGTGCTAACTTCACCACTAACCACTTTACTTGGCGAGGTTTGGTCTGATTGAGATTGGCAGCCTACAAGGCCGGTGAACGATAACAATATCGCAAGGGATAGGGTGGTTTTTCTCATTCTTTATTGTCCTTTTTATATTTATACCAACGCGTTGTTGTAATGCTTACCCTAAGCAAGCTGGTAAAACGAATGCTAGGCGTATTGAATTTGGCGATAAACGCCTGAAAGCTCGCTCGTCAGGCGTATTTAACATGACTTTAGTTAATCATATCAGCCGCCTAATTGCAGCAATGTTAATACCTAATACATGCCCAGTTACAAATTTGTAAGCCAATTTATTAACCCCTCGAACTAACCGCAAAGTTGAGATAATCCCCTATTTCAACAATGCTACTGCTATAATAGCGACCTGCTTCGCTGTTTGCGCCACGCTAACAGTTTGCCAATAAATCATTTAGTTGAGATCCTCAATGCCATTTACCCAACTTGGATTACACAGCGCGCTTATCAAAGCCGTGACTGAACTGGGTTACCAAAGCCCGACGCCAATACAAGCTCAGGCCATTCCCAGCATTCTTGCGGGGAAAAATGTGCTCGCAGCTGCCCAAACCGGTACGGGTAAAACCGCGAGTTTTGTATTGCCGTTGCTGCATCGATTTGCTGACACCCCCAAAATTCGGCCTAAACGGGTACGTACCATCATTCTTACCCCCACACGGGAACTGGCGCTGCAGGTTGAACAAAACATCAATCAATATGCCAAGTACCTGCCGTTAACGGCCATGGCCATGTACGGCGGTGTTGATGCTGCGCCGCAAAAAAAACGTCTGATTGAAGGGGTTGATCTGCTCGTTGCAACGCCTGGCCGTTTGCTGGATATGTATACTCAAAGAGCCATTCGCTTTGATGAAGTCTCAGTATTAGTGCTGGATGAAGCCGATCGCATGCTCGATATGGGTTTTATCGAAGATATTAATAGCATTATTGAAAAGCTGCCTGAGCAGCGGCAAAACCTGCTATTTTCGGCAACCTTATCAAAACAGGTCAAAGCACTGGCTAAAACCGCTATTCCGGATGCCATTGAGATTGAAATCAGTCGCAAAAATGCCGCTTCAACGCAAATTGAGCAGTGGTTAACGACCGTTGATAAAGATCGAAAATCTGCACTATTGAGCCATTTAATTAAAGAGAATAACTGGGCACAGGCATTAATTTTTATCCAAACCAAACACGGCGCCGCCAAATTGGTTAGCCAGTTAGAAAAGCGTGGCATTACCGCGGAGGCTTTTCACAGTGGTCGCAGCCAAGCGGTGCGCGAGCAACTGCTTATCGATTTTAAAGCGGGTAAAGTCTCCTTTTTAGTCGCGACCGGTGTTGCGTCACGCGGTATCGATATCGATGCGCTCGAGCGGGTGATTAACTACGATTTACCCGATGAGGCCGATGATTATATCCATCGCATTGGCCGCACCGGCCGCGCGGGCAATCAAGGTGAAGCCATATCCTTTGTCTCTAAAGATGATTTTAGAAACCTGTGCGCTATAGAGCGCCGTTTAGGCCATATTATCGAGCGCAAGCACATCGAGGGGTTTGAGCCTAAAAAAGCGGTGCCTATTTCAATTCTCGATTTTGTGCCTAAATCGGCTTCTACATCAGCGCATAAACCCAATAAAAAAGCTCAAGCCTTGCCCTATTCCAATGGAAAACCCGGCACCTTTGAAGCAACTCAGGCGAAAAAGCACCGTAGTGCTAAATCCAAGCCGCAACCTAAGCAAGCGACAAGGTTAACACAGCCCGATGTGAGTGAAAGCACCGAGAAACAACAAACACAAGGTGAAACATCTCCATCATTTAATCCTTGGCTTAGTGGATCTCACACCAAATAACTCACTAACAGAAGCGCAGCATATGATTATTTTCACGACAAATTTTGGCGATATAACCCTCGAACTTGATGTAGAGCGCGCCCCCGTTACCGCCAAAAACTTTATTCGTTACTGTAAAGAAGGTTTTTATGATCACACGATTTTCCATCGTGTGATCAAAGGCTTTATGATCCAAGGCGGTGGCTTTACCGCCAAAATGAAAGAAAAGCCCACCCACGAACCAATTGTCAACGAAGCCAATAAAGGCCTATCGAATGTATTTGGTACTATCGCCATGGCCCGTACCGATGCGCCACACTCGGCAACCGCGCAGTTTTTTATCAATACTGCCAATAATGAGTTTCTAGACCATACGGCACCCACCAATAATGGCTGGGGTTATGCGGTATTTGGTAAAGTCACAGCGGGACTCGAGGTTGTACTGCAAATTGAAGGCGTTAAAACCACACGAGTAGCGGGCCATGAAGACGTGCCCCGTGAACCCATCATTATCGAAAAAGTGACGATTATTGAATGACTTTATCTGATCGATAAAATTGTTTTGCGTGACTGAGCAATGGTCCAGCAATAACACCACCATTCCTTGATAGATAACGCTTTGGTTTTAAACTCGAGATAGAAAAAAGGAGCAATCAACCGAAATGGTTAGTTGCTCCTTTTTGTTCATTACTATCTGATATTACAGACAAAAGCTGCTTGAATGGTATTAATCCAGATCTTTAAGCGGCCACAGCACGATATGGTCTTCAATATCCTTAATCCTGCGCTCATCTACCACTTTGCCTTGAATCGACATACCCGCAAGGTGCATGGCCTCTTTAGAGCCCGTGAGTAATGGATGCCAGCTTGGTAAGTCTCTGCCAGATGCCAAACGGCGATAGGCGCAGCTATCGGGTAGCCAGGTGAGTTCATGGACATTTTGCGCAGTAATCACAGTACATTGGGGAACATGGCTAAAACGGTCACTATAATGTTTGCAGCTGGCACTTTGGTGATCAAGTAATAGACAAGCCGCATTGGTGTAATACAGCTCTTCAGTTTCATCATCAATCAATTTGTTTAAACAACACTTACCACAACCATCGCAGAGGGACTCCCACTCCTGCGACGTCAGCTCGGTTAACGCTTTATTCTGCCAAAATGCCATGTTTACGCTTATCTTCATATAAAAAATCCGCTCAATGCGGGCCATTTTACACCAATTTAGTGGGGATGCTTAATTCTCTCCGATACATGCACCACAAAGATGCCTAAATAATCGCACTCACCTTAATAATTCACCGCTTGCCAGTGCATTAAGGCACGGTAATTGTTATGGACGAGAGACCTTGATGGCACAGTGCCATAAGGCATGTGAGACGAAGGCATGAATATTTTGATGATTGGGCAAATCACTATTATCGAGATGCCTTACCCCAATGGTCGACACTTATCTAGGGCGTGTTGACGTTTCAGGGTTATTTTTGCAGCAATTTGGCTGGCGTTTATGCAAGGCAAAGTCCGTGCTGTGTAGTTGTTTTCTACATAAACGGACGATAACGCAGCAGAAACGTCAACACGCCCTAATGTCTGCGGCTGCTTAAATTTAAGAGGCGAGCATTAAAGGAGGAGATTTGCCCTTACGAATTAAGGGCAAGAAGAGCTTTGTATATGCTGCAACAGATTTAAAGACTGTCTTTGGCATTTACCCTGTGCACAGTTACAGACTAGTCTTGAATCCCAAGGCTTTCTCTGTGCTCGGCCAATAAATTAACCTGCGGTGGCGGAATTTGTAAATAAAATCCCTTTTCCTTGAGTGCTGCTCTGACCTTATGAATATCGGCAATACCGAGTGATTCACGCTTAGCAATCGGGAATACCATCACTAACTGAGGCACACCAAACATATCTAACAACGCCTGAGGAACGTCGTCGAAACAGTCCCTTTTGTTTACAAATAAGTAAGTGTCAGCCTTTCGACTACTTTTATAAACCGCACATAGCATAAGAGTATAAATATCCAATAGTTCAAACTTGCCAGTCAATGGGGCACACTATAACATGGTCGCCTAGTAATTTAATTGCAAATCAGCGAACCGACTGATGATTTCTGGAGAATAGTGCCGGGATGTCAAAACCTAGCTTAGAGTTAAAAGGCGCTTCTTTTACTCTTTCAGTGCTTCATATTAATAACAGCGATTTAAATGCTGTCATGGCTGAATTAGATAGCAAATTGGCACAAGCTCCCCAATTTTTTCTGGGTGCCCCTTTAGTCGTCAATCTCAGCGCCATTCAAGATAACGATTTTAATTTACAGGGCTTAAAAGAGTTATTACTTTCCCGCCAGTTAGTTATTGTAGGAATTACTGGTGCAACTAACGTCCTGAGCAACCAAGCTAAAACACTCGGACTTGCCATAGTCAAAGCGGGTAAACAAAGCGTCGCCCCCCCACCAGCACCGCGTCAAACTAAGATTTTGAAGCAAAATATCCGCTCAGGTCAGCAGGTCTATGCAAAAAATGGCGATTTAATCATATTTGGTGCGGTAGGTAATGGCGCAGAAGTCATCGCCGATGGTAGCATTCATATTTATGGTGCGTTACGAGGAAAGGCCATGGCGGGCGCAGCTGGCGACAGCAGTGCGGTAATCATTGCTCATTCCCTCGAGGCAGAATTAGTTTCAATAGCAGGGCAATATTGGCTCGCTGAAAATCTACAACAACATAGCTCAGATAAAGGCGGCTGCATTCGCTTAAATGGCGAGTCGCTTATCGTTGAATCATTGCCCCTCTAAATGGCACAAAAAAGGATAGAGAGAAACATGGCACAAATTATTGTTGTCACTTCAGGTAAAGGTGGTGTTGGTAAAACCACATCCAGTGCGGCGATTGCAACTGGACTTGCACTACAAGGGCATAAAACTGTTGTTATCGATTTCGATATAGGCTTGCGTAACTTGGATCTGATCATGGGCTGCGAGCGACGCGTCGTCTATGACTTTGTCAATGTCATCAACGGTGAAGCGAATTTAAATCAGGCACTTATCAAAGATAAACGCTGTGAAAAACTGTTTGTACTGCCAGCCTCGCAAACTCGTGATAAAGACGCCCTAACAAAAGAAGGCGTGGGCCGTGTGCTTGACGATTTAGCCAAAGAATTTGAATTTATTATCTGTGATTCCCCTGCAGGTATTGAGCAAGGCGCGATGATGGCATTGTATTTTGCCGATATCGCCATTGTGACGACCAACCCTGAAGTAAGCTCGGTTCGCGACTCTGACCGTATTCTAGGAATGCTGCAAAGTAAGTCACGCCGCGCAGAACTCAGTTTAGAGCCGATAAAAGAGTACTTACTGTTGACTCGTTATTCTCCAAGTCGGGTAAAATCGGGCGAAATGTTAAGTGTTGACGATGTAAAAGAAATCCTTGCCATTGATTTGCTTGGCGTTATCCCTGAATCACAATCCGTACTCAAGGCATCAAACTCCGGAGTACCTGTGATTATCGATCAAGAAAGTGATGCAGGCGCCGCTTATAGTGACACTGTCGCGCGTTTATTGGGTGAAGATGTCCCAGTACGCTTTATTACGGAAGAGAAAAAAGGTTTCTTACAACGGATATTTGGTAGCTAATTATGTCTTTACTCGACTATTTCAAAAGCAAGAAAAAGCCTAGCACCGCGGTAATGGCAAAAGAGCGACTACAAATTATTGTGGCCCATCAGCGTGGACAACGCGATACACCTGACTATTTCCCGCAGATGAAGCAAGAAATCATCGCTGTGATCCGCAAGTATGTGCAGATTTCGGATGATCAAGTTTCAGTGCAATTAGATCAGAATGACGATAACTTGTCGGTACTCGAACTTAACGTGACGTTGCCAGACAGATAAGTCGAGCGTTGGCGTCATCCTCAAATGGGGATGACGCGTTCTGCTGCGCCTTTCTCCTACTCCCATCCTTTAGCTGGGGTAAAATCAAGGCCTAACACCTTAAATGCGAATTTAGGCATCAAATCTTAGGTCAAAACCGAAATGTTAAAAGCAAAATATTGGCGCCTAATCAGTAAAACTTAAACTTCAAGCTTTGCCAACGATTCGGCCGCAATGTCTGCGCGCCAGCCATTTAACACCGTCGGCAATTCGCCCTGCTGTTTATCCCAACGCCATTGTAAATACTCATGAATATGACGTTTAGAGCCCAGCATTTCCACCGGAATGGCATGTTGTTCACAGAGTTCGGTTAAACAGGTTTTAATGGTCTTAAAAGCGGATTTATAACCCGGTTTAAGCGCTAAAACATCAACTAGCTCCGGCGGATTGTTTAAGTCAGCAGTCTGCATTACCCGTAAAATATCTTTACCATGGATGCGTTTTTCCTGCTCAGTTAAATCGTTAAGTTTAAACAAATCACTTATGCTTTTAGGCTGTTTTTTCGCTAGCGCAATCAAGCCATGATCTTTAATCACAAAGCCTAAGGCTAAATCCCGTGCCAAAGCTTTTTCTAAACGCCATTTAGCCAGCACTTTAAGGTAAGCCAATTGAGGCTCTGTTAATTGAAATGCGTTTTTTACTTTAAGGTATGCAGTCTCGACATCGGGAGGAGCTAAACGCCCTTCAGTCATCCGCTCGCCTTCTTCATAAAGCCAATCTAAACGGCCTTGCGCTTTAAGCTTGTCGGCGAGTTGCGGATAAAGTTGATAAAGATACAACACATCATTAGCGGCGTAGCTAAGTTGCGCCTCGGTTAAGGGACGACGTATCCAGTCGGTGCGTGACTCACCTTTATCAATCACTTCACCTAAGCAGGTTTCGACTAACTTGGCATAACCTAAGCCATGGCCCATACCGCATAGTGAAGCCGCAATTTGGCTATCAAATAAGGGCGTAGGTTGGCGCTGGCCATAATGGGCGAAGACTTCTAAATCCTCACTGCAGGAATGTACTAGCTTGATAATGTTTGGATTATCTAACAAAGCCCAAAATGCACCGAGATTGGGCAAAGCCACAGGGTCAATCAAAGCTAAGGTGTTACCATCATAGGCTTGGATCAGGCCAAGCTTAGCGTAATACGTACGTGTACGCACAAACTCGGTATCTAATACCAGTACTGCGCTCTGTTGATATTGAGCGACGAGGGCATTGAGGCTCGCTTCGTCGCTCACATAGTGAAACACTGACAAATTCTTCTCCAGTTCCTGTGGGATAATCACATCCATAAAAACAAAAGCCGGCTTATTGCCGGCTTCAATCTTACGCGCGCTTGACTTCGTCTCTCAGTTCTCGTCGCAAGATCTTACCCACATTGGTTTTAGGTAACTCGTCCCTAAATTCTACCAGCTTCGGCACTTTATATCCCGTTAAATGCACTCGGCAATGCTTAATGATGTCTTCAGCGGTTAAAGATTTATCTTTCGCCACCACAAACACCTTCACTAACTCGCCACTTGCATCATTAGGAACCCCTACTGCCGCGACTTCTATCACCTTAGGATGTAAAGCAACAACCTCTTCCACTTCATTGGGGAAGACGTTAAAGCCAGAAACTAAAATCATGTCTTTCTTACGATCAACAATATAGAAGAAACCCTGTTCATCCATATAACCGATATCGCCCGTGGCGAGCCAGCCGTCTTTATCAATCACTTTGGCTGTCTCTTCTGGACGCTGCCAATAGCCTTTCATGATCTGTGGGCCTTTACCAAATAGCTCACCCGTCTCGCCTTGGGGCAACACATTACCCGCATCATCACGCACTTGAATGAGTGTAGATGGCGCAGGGAAACCGATAGAACCGTTATAACCGTCTAAGTTATAGGGACAGCACGTTAACAGGGGCGAGGCTTCAGTTAACCCATAACCTTCAAGTAAACGGGTTTTAGTGATGCTCTGCCATTTATCGGCCACGGCTTTTTGCACGGCCATACCGCCACCAATGGATAATTTGAGGCGAGAAAAATCCAGCTCAGCAAAATCACTACTATTCACTAAGGCATTAAACAGGGTGTTAACACCTGTCAGGGCGGTAAAAGGATATTTCTTGAGTTCAGCCACAAACCCAGGAATATCCCGAGGGTTAGTGATTAAGAGGTTCTGACTGCCCTTATGTAAAAACAGTAAGCAATTCACTGTTAATGCAAAAATATGGTAAAGCGGTAATGCAGTTACAACAAATTCAGTACCATCTCGCAGCGCTGGAGAATAAGCACCGTTGGCCTGCAACACGTTTGCCACCACATTACTGTGGGTTAACATGGCGCCCTTTGAAACCCCAGTCGTACCACCAGTATATTGCAAAAAGGCAAGGTCACCCCCAGTAATTATGGGTTTGACATACTGCATTCTGCGACCTCTTGACAAGGTTTCGCGCATCGAAAGGGCATGGGGTAGATCGTATTTAGGTACCAGTTTTTTAATATATTTAACAACAAAGTTAACTAAGGTGCGTTTTGGCGCACTTAGTTGATCACCTAAACTAGTGATAATGACACTTTTCACGGGCGTTTGATCGACCACTTCTTCTAAGGTGCGGGCGAAGTTAGACACCACAACAATGGCTTTGGCGCCCGAGTCAATTAACTGATGTTTGAGCTCTCGCGGGGTATAAAGTGGGTTAACGTTAACCACCACCATACCAGCACGTAATACCCCAAATAACGCAATAGGATATTGCAACAGATTGGGCATCATCAGTGCGACACGATCGCCCTTTTGTAGCTTCAATTCATTTTGTAAATAAGCAGCAAAAGCACGGCTACTTTCTTCAAGTTTACGGTAAGTTAGCGTGGCCCCCATGTTGATAAATGCAGGTTGATCCGCATACTTAGCCACCGCGGTCTCGAACATATCGATAAGCGATGAATACTGATCCACATTAATCTCAGCAGGCACATCTTTTGGTAAATGTTTAATCCAAGGCTGATCCACTACTTTCTCCTAAATCCCCACAACTGCGGATACGGTACCCTTACTACCGCCAATACTCGACAAATACCGAGTTAAAATACCGACTTACATTTTATTGTTATTGATTTACCCGGATAAATCATACGGGCGTTTTAATTTTGATCATCATCACATAAAAGAAACAAAAAACCTAGTGTCTTTTTTATGTTAGTAAAAGCCATTATTCGACAAAACGTTGGATTAACTGACTAACCGCTTGCGCATTATCCATATGCACATGATGGTCCCCCTCAAGCATATGTTCAGACAAATTGCTGAACCATTTCCTTGCTTTAGGTAGCGCCGTATGTAATTGGCTAAAACCTTGTTTGCCGCAGATGAGTAAGGTAACCACCGAAATATTTTGCATTAAAGCATCAACCTGCTCAAAGGTCAGTCGCATTGGCGAGTCGAGCCTTAATCTTGGATCACTTCGCCAAACAACTCCATCAGAAGTCACTTGCATATTGCGGTCAAGTAATAGTCGACACCACGGTTCGGCCAATCCGGTTAAATGCACTCTAGCCTTAACAGCCGTTTCCAGACTATCGTAGACTCTCATCCGTTTATGTTTTTGCGCTAAAAATTTCTCATGTTGGTAAAAGCTTTTCCTCAGCCGCGATTTGGTTTGGGTTGCTGACTCATATAAGGGACTTAAGGCCTCAATTAAAATCAGCTTATTAACCTTTTCTGGAAATGCTGCCGTATACGCAGAGGCGATAATCCCCCCTAATGAATGCCCAATAATAGCCAGTGGCTTTTGTGGCAAAATCGCCAGTAACGCATCGAGATCGTATAAATAGTCAATCCAGTGTAATGGGTAATGTCCCGGCCGATGCGCCGAAAAACCATGACCGGGCCAATCTATGGCAAGAATTTGGTAATCTGACAAATACTCAGCGAGAGGCTCAAAACTGTTGGCATTGTCTAACCAGCCATGCAACGCGAGCAATAATGGCTTATCTTTCGCTCCCCATAATCGACCACTCAGCTTGATATGGGGTAACACAAACTCGACTTGATTTTGGGGGGCGAAAGATTGCCACATATTGCCTCTAATGTCAGGTGATTAGCGGGATTTTTTGACAAATTTGAGCGTCATGCGATCACTCTCACCAATTGCTTGGTATTTTTCTTTATCTGTATCACCTAAAGCAAAGGAAGGTGGCAACGTCCATACTCCCTTGGCATAGTCCTTAGTGTCTTTCGGATTGGCGTTGATTTCGGAGCTTTCGGCTAAGGTAAAACCGACCTTTTTGGCCAGCGCGATCATCTCGTCTTGATCCATATAGCCCGTGCTCATATTCATGCCTTTATTGGCTCTATGTTCGACGACGCCAAATACACCGCCATCTTTAAGCACTTTGTAAGAAGCGGCAAACACGTTTTCGAGCTGGTCGCTTGAAGCCCAATTATGTAAGTTACGGAAAGTTAATACCAAGTCAGCACTGCCATCGGCACCTAAATTCATTTTGGCTGGAGGGTCGAGAACCACCATTTTCGCATTACCAAATAAGGCTTTATTGGCCGTCATCCAAGTATCGAATTTCACGCCCGCATTGGCGCGATAGCGATTACCAGGGGTGTCCGTGCTGGGGGTAGTTTCGAAACTGGCGGCAATATATTGTCCCTTAGGCGCAAGATAAGGGGCAAGGATTTCAGTGTACCAGCCATTACCTGGCCAAAGTTCAATCACGGTTTGTGTTGGGGTTATACCAAAAAATGTAAGGGTTTCTGCGGGGTGACGATAAATATCGCGGCTAGCGTTTTTGGCTTGGCGAAAATCACTTTTAATGGCTTTATCTAATGCTTCATCTGCATTGGCCATACCTGAACAGAGACCAGCAATCAGCATACTGGCGATGAGTGTGACTTTTTTCATAATAATTCTCCTTGGATACCGAAGACTTAAGCTAGCAGTCTATATAAAAAAATCCAAGAATTAGCCGCATAAGTTGACCATTTAGGCTGTAAATATTTGTGATGCCATAGGAGCATTAATGTGCGATGTATTAACGAGAGATGGCGGAATCCACCCGCCGCCAAGCCATATACAAGGCGCAGATACTGCAAAACAACCAAATGGCGACCCAAATCCACGCTGGTATCCATGAACGATCAGCCAGCAGCACCGCATCGCCCTGCCCTTCGAGTCCGAGCAATACCGTTGGGCTTGCCAGCGCATTGAGCATGATCATCAAACCAATAATGCGTAAAAATTGCGTGAGGATTTTATTTTTGCTGAGTTTTAACGGCAGTAACAACACTATCGTCAGTACCGCTAAAATGGCTAAGGTGAGCAAATCTCGCCCCCACAGCAGGCCACTTAGCACCACTAAACCGCCTAAAAACGCAAAGCTTAGGCGAATGCCCTTAGGCCAAGTCGCCAACAGATAAATAAGGTATCCCCAACAGGCTGCGCCAAAATAGCCCGCAAATCCAATCACCAGTGGCGAGCCACCTTGGCTAAAGCAAAAACCCGCACCATTGGGAAAGAGTTGAATATGACTCACTATGCCGCCACTGAGCACTGTCGCGATCCCATGGGACAACTCGTGGAAATAGCTCTCTAACCACTTAAAAGGCACACTCAGGTAAGGAATGCGCGTCAAAATGAGGGCCAGCATCAGCTCGATGATAAACAAACCGCGGCTCGGAAGGCCGCCAGTTAAACGAGGTGTAAAACGGGATTGAGAAGACACTGGCGCACTATCAGGCATAAATATCCACACCCACCATCTGCTGAATCTCTTCACGTTTGGCGGCATGTTGCGTTTGTAGGTATTGGGCGATAGCCCCTTGATGTCCTCGGGTACTTTGCTCGTATTCGATTTGGGCACCGAGTCTGGATTGTAGGTTTTGTGATGATCCTTCATCGGTATCGTCAAGGGCTAAGGCAGAAACTGCATCGAGCTCAATCACAGGGCGCGGCGCTTCCGTGGGCGACATTCCCTGTATGATCGCGGGGCGATTACTCGCAACCGCTTGTGTCAAACTCGTTTGAAGCGAATTTACCTGCATCGAAATGCCCAGTTAATATCCTAGTAGCCCTAGTTAGTATTGTTAGGCTGTTGTGACAAACGCCTAACTAAGATTTGATGTCTACATCGTTAGCCAATGCAGACACTTTAGATTCTAACGTATCACGGGGAATAATGAACAGTTTATTCACGTCCCGGTAACTTTTTCCATGTCACAGTATCACGAAGATATACAGGTTCGAGTTCATCGACACTGGTGGTTAATCCCGCTTTGATACCCGCTTCGGCAAGCGCTAACATGGCTCGGGCATCGGGATACTTCACCGCCGCTAAGGAGGTAATGCCGCTGCCTAGAGCTAATAACTCGGGATAGGCATCAAATCCAGTGCCACAGCCGACAATGGCTTTATTAAGATCGAATGCCAGCTCAACCTGTTCAGGCGCGCTCACCACCTCTTTACCGACTAAGGTGGCAATGCCATCGACGGAAACAAATTGACCCCAGTACACTTCTCCCATGCGAGCATCGATACAACAGAGCACTTGCTCGGCAGCATGTTCAGCAATCGCCATTTGTGCCATGGCCGCTAAGGTGGAAATGCCGATCACGGGTAAATCTAACCCTAGGGCTAAACCTTGGGTCATGCTGGTACAAATACGGATACCCGTAAAACTGCCTGGCCCACGGCCGTAGGCAATGGCATCCAGTTTATCTAAGCCGACATTGGCTTGTTTTAATACAGCTTCCACCATAGGCAATAAACGCTGACTATGCTCCCGTGGCGCATCGGCTAACTCAGCAAAAACCTGTCCTTGATAATACAGGGCAGCCGAACAAGCTTCGGTACAAGTGTCGAGGGCGAGAATACAAACAGAGTCTTGGGGTGTTGTCATATAAAAACCGCGCTGTGGGTATAGTTGGGCAGAAGAATAGCGACTTATTAAAGCCCTGCACTATACCAAGTGTAAATTGGCGCAAATGATAACATCAAATAATCGAAAGCAAAGGCTTAAAAACAGCGGTGAATGGCTCGATTGGCTTAGCGCTGGGTTTGTGATCGCCATCACTAACTCAACAACCTCTTCGGCCTTGGTCCAAATACAGGGAAACTTTTGCCCTATTTTAGGTCTGAGCAAACAGTGCTGAAGCTTTTGTCTCACTTAATCAAGTTCACTAAAGCACCAACAAGTACAACCTAAGCATCGTTTTAACTCTCTCCCTTTGACGCGAAACTTCGCGTGATGCTTTTACACTGTTAATAAGGAAATTCAATGAGCAGTACCAGAGAAAATCCCCTTAAACCCCTTCGCCGTTTAAGACGCCTGCGCCGCACCGAGGCCATGCGCGACCTAGTGCGTGAAACCCATATTTCCCTAAGCGACTTGGTTCACCCACTCTTCATCGAAGAACACATCAGCCAAGCCGTACCCATTTCAACCTTGCCGGGGATCTGCCGTCTGCCCGAGAGTGCGGTTGCCGATGAAATTCAAAGGCTTTACGCCCTAGGGATCCGTTATGTGATGCCCTTTGGTATTTCCCACACCAAAGATGCACAGGGCAGCGACACTTGGGATGACAATGGCTTACTGGCACGAATGATCCGCACCATCAAAACCGCCGCACCAGAGATGATGGTGATCCCCGATATTTGTTTTTGTGAATATACCGACCACGGACACTGCGGCGTATTGCACCATGACGAAGTCTGTAACGATCAAACCGTGGCTAACTTAGTCAAACAATCCATTACCGCCGCCAAAGCGGGAGCCGATATGCTGGCACCATCGGCCATGATGGACGGTCAGATAAAAGCGATACGACAAGGGTTAGATGAAGCTGGTTTTGAGCACGTGGCCATTTTGGCCCATGCTGCAAAGTTCGCCTCATCCTTCTATGGACCATTTAGGGCCGCGGTGGATTGTGAACTTAGCGGAAACCGTAAAGGCTACCAGCTCGACTACGCCAATGGTCGCCAAGCCTTGCTCGAAGCACTGCTCGATGAAGAGGAAGGCGCGGATATTTTGATGGTAAAGCCCGGCACACCGTATTTGGATGTGTTAAGTCGCCTAAGGCAGCAAACCCACCTTCCCTTAGCGGCTTATCAGGTTGGCGGCGAATATGCCGGTATTAAATTTGCTGCACTGGCGGGCGCCCTCGATGAGCGCGCCGTCGTCACCGAAACCTTTATCGGGTTAAAGCGGGCTGGCGCCGATTTAATCGTCAGCTATTACGCGAAACAATATGCCGAGTGGTTAGCGCAATCCCGCTAATGCGCTGAGTCTTCAGTCCATCAGCCAAGCCATCAACGAAAACGCCACCCTATCGGTGGCGTTTTTTATCCGTCAATTTGCTCGCACATTAAGCCTATGCTTGTAGCTCGGCAAAGAGGGCTCTTACCTTTTCAACCTTTGGCCGCACCACAATTTGGCAATAGGGCTGCTCGCCATGCAGAGCGAAGTAATCATTGTGATAATCCTCTGCGGGATAAAAAGACTCAAAAGCCACCACTTGGGTGACGATCGGCGCATCAAATACCTGTGCCTCGGTTAATTTTGCAATCATGGCATTGGTCTCTTCAATCTGCGCCGCATCATGGGCAAAGACGACGGAGCGATACTGCGGCCCTTTATCATTACCTTGGCGGTTGAGCGTGGTGGGGTCGTGACTCTCAAATAACACCTGCAACAGCGTTGTAAAGCTGATTTGCGCGGGGTCAAACTCGATGTGCACCACTTCGGCATGCCCAGTTAATCCCGAACACACCGACTTATAATCGGCATCGCTAGCATCC
Source organism: Shewanella sp. LZH-2 (assembly GCF_016859145.1). Classification (NCBI taxonomy): domain Bacteria; kingdom Pseudomonadati; phylum Pseudomonadota; class Gammaproteobacteria; order Alteromonadales; family Shewanellaceae; genus Shewanella; species Shewanella sp. LZH-2. Next base: position 2,140,336 of record NZ_CP069350.1, on the reverse strand, counting down.
CCACCTGAGTAACCAGAGCTGACATTCAGCACGCCCTTCAGGCTCTTAAAAATCGCTTCAACACACCAAAAACAGCCCGCACCAAAGGTGGCAAAGGCCGTTTTATGCGTCGATGTTGTCACCTCATCGGCCGCTTGAAACACCATGGAGACAGAATTAACGCAATGACGAATATTCTTTGGCGTTAAATATTCCCCTTCAAACACATGGCCTAAATGACCGCCACACTGACTACAGACGATCTCGGTACGGCGACCATCGGCGTCAACATGACGACTCACAGCGCCCGGAATTTCATCATCGAAGGCTGGCCAACCACAGTGGGCATTAAACTTATCTTCTGAGCGATACAATGGTGCATGGCATTTTTTGCACAAATACACGCCTTTGGCGTCATGTTGATAATACTCCCCGCTAAAGGGACGTTCTGTGCCCTTTTCTTCTATGACATAGCGTTCAAAATCAGTCAGTTTGTTCATAAAAGTCTCCTTTAGCTCCTAAGGTATTCGCCTGCATAAGACCGTTTGTTCCTCAGGTTTATTACGCCTCGGCTTGAATTGGCTTTTTGGCATAGTAGCCGCTTTAGTCGATAAAATCCTGTTGATTGAGCCAATGCTTAAATAACTGGAGGAAAATTCAGCAATGCTCTACGCCTATCGTTTTCAATGTTTGCACCGCGTACAGTGCAAAGCTACACTTGCTGCGGGTCAATTCTCTACCCAAATCCTTTCTATTTGGACCGCTTTTGCACTAGGCTGAGCGCACCATACTGATAATGAGATAAGTGGCAATGACTCCTTACCTTTATCCTTAGAAAGTGTTTGGTTAACAACCATATATAACAAGTAGAAACCATATGAAATTAGAAACCATTGATTATCGCGCAGCCGATAGCGCCAAACACTTTGTGGAATCCCTACGTGAAACGGGCTTTGGCGTACTCTCTAACCACCCTATCGATAAGGAACTGGTCGAAAACATTTACACTGAGTGGCAAGCCTTTTTCAATTCTGACGCTAAGAACGAGTTTATGTTCAATCGTGAAACCCACGATGGCTTCTTCCCCGCGTCGATTTCAGAAACCGCAAAAGGCCACACGGTTAAAGACATCAAAGAGTATTACCACGTGTACCCTTGGGGTCGTATTCCTGATTCACTGCGTGCCAATATTCTGGCTTACTATGAAAAAGCTAATGCGCTGGCCGCTGAACTGTTAGAGTGGATTGAAACCTACTCGCCAGACGAGGTTAAAGCTAAGTTCTCGATTCCGCTGCCAGAAATGATTGCCGACAGCCACAAAACCCTGCTGCGCATTCTGCATTACCCACCGATGACGGGCGATGAAGAAATGGGCGCTATTCGCGCGGCGGCCCACGAAGATATTAACCTTATCACTGTGCTGCCCGCGGCCAACGAGCCTGGGTTGCAAGTCAAAGCGAAAGACGGCTCTTGGTTAGATGTGCCAAGTGATTTTGGCAATATTATCATCAACATTGGTGATATGTTGCAGGAAGCCTCGGGTGGTTACTTCCCATCGACCTCACACCGCGTAATTAACCCAGAAGGCACGGATAAGACTAAGTCGCGTATTTCACTGCCCTTATTCTTACACCCTAAACCTTCGGTCGTGCTATCAGAGCGTTATACCGCCGACAGCTACCTAATGGAAAGATTACGCGAGCTAGGCGTACTTTAAGCAATACATGCTCAAATTCGCATCAAGATTAAGCAATTAAGCGCCTTCGGGCGCTTTTTTTATGACATTCGTCGCCTTCAAGGTAGAATAGCCGTCTTTAAGTCATTTAGAACAAGGCGCTATCATGGCAATTCAATGGTATCCGGGGCACATGCACAAGGCACGCAAAGAGATCGAAGAGGCTATGCCTCAGGTCGATCTAGTAATTGAGGTGCTGGACGCCCGTATTCCCTACAGTAGTGAAAACCCCATGGTGTCAAAGCTTCGCGGCGACAAACCTTGTATTAAGCTACTGAATAAATCCGACTTAGCCGATCCCGACATTACCGCCCAGTGGATTGAATATCTTGAGCGTGAACAAGGGGTAAAAGCCACAGCGATTACCACATTGCAACCGGGTATGTTGAAAATGCTACCGGATCTTTGTCGTAAGTTAGTACCGAGTCGCGATAAAACTGAAAAAGATATTCGCACTATGATCATGGGGATCCCAAACGTGGGTAAGTCCACCATTATCAACACCTTAGCCGGGCGCGTTATCGCCAAAACCGGTAACGAACCCGCCGTCACCAAAACCCAGCAGCGCATTAACCTGCGCAACGGTATTGTGCTCTCGGACACGCCAGGGATTTTATGGCCTAAGGTTGATAACGAAGCTAGTAGCTATCGCCTTGCCGTCACGGGTGCCATTAAAGATACCGCCATGGAATACGAAGATGTGGCGCTGTTTGCCGCAGGTTATTTCTTAAAGGCCTACCCGAAGGAAATTTGCGAGCGTTATAACATCAGCGAATTACCTAAGGATGATATGGCGTTACTCGAAGAAATCGGCCGTAAACGTGGCGCCCTCCGTCCCGGTGGTCGCATCGATTTGCATAAAGCCTCGGAAGTCGTATTACACGATTACCGCTCAGGTCGAATTGGCCTGTTATCCCTTGAAACGCCTGCGATGGCTGAAATCGAAAAAGCCGAAGTGGAACGCATTCTGGCTGAAAAAGCCGCCGAGAAAGCCGCTAAGCTAGAAGCAGAAAAACTGAAACGCTCAGGCAAACGTCATAACGTTTAATATTACGTTGAACACTCTTAAATATTGGCAAAGTCCATTGGTAAATGCTTTACCGCCCCGTTAATGGGGCGGATGTTCATTAAAGATAACCAGTGGTCATTTTTATCATTAGCGCGACCAATCGATTTTGCCATATAGGACATTCTTTAAGACATTCAGAATTAAATTTTGATCGTTCTAGCAAGCTCGTGCTTACGAAACGAGGAGTGACATGTCGCCATTTGACTCAGTTGACAAGCGGCTATCATGACAGAAAGTAAGGGCCAGAGCTTGCCTGCCCTTCCTTTTGACAGCCTTTAGTTTGCCATTTCTGCTGCATAATCGTCCGGTAAAAAAAGTGAGGCTGTCCATAATTGAACAGCATCACCTTAGCTGAGCATGCGTTAAGTGTTAGCTTGCTTGGTTTTATTTTTCTCTGCAGCTTGTTTGCGCTGTGCTTCTTTCTTTTGTCGACGGGCTTCAATCACATAATTCACATCACTACCGATATGAGCCTCGTTACGGGATTTAGCTAAATTCACTTGGCGTTCACGTTCAACAAAACGCTTTCGCTGCTCCTCAGAAATCTTATCAATACAATGTGGGCAACTCACGCCTTGCACATAAGCTGGGGATAATTTTTCCGCTTCAGTGATTGGCATACGACAAGCATTGCATTGATCGTATTGCCCTTTCTTTAAATCATGGTCGACCGCCACACGATTATCGAAGACAAAACATTCGCCTTCCCACAGGCTTTCTTCCTGTTTGACTTCTTCCAAGTATTTAAGGATGCCACCTTCGAGGTGATACACTTCTTCAAAGCCTTGCTCTTTTAAATAAGCGGTTGATTTTTCACAGCGAATACCACCAGTGCAGAACATCGCCACTTTTTTATGCTTGGCAGGATCGAGATTCTGCTTAACATACTCAGGGAATTCTCTGAAGGTTTCGGTCACGGGGTTAATGGCATTTTTAAAGGTGCCGATTTGCACTTCATAGTCGTTGCGGGTATCCACTAGGATGACTTCAGGATCGGAAATCAGCGCGTTCCAGTCCTGTGGCTTAACGTAAGTGCCCACCACTTTAAGCGGATCGATACCCTCGACGCCCATGGTGACGATTTCTTTTTTGAGCTTCACCTTAGTGCGGTAGAAAGGCATTTCGTCGTCAAAGGATAACTTGTAAACGATGTTTTCAAGGCCATTTTGGTTATTCAGCCAAGCCAGCAGTGCGTCGATAGCCGCTTGAGTGCCGGCCACAGTGCCGTTAATCCCCTCACTTGCCAGCAACAATGTGCCTTTAATCTCAGCCTGTTCCATCATGGACAGGAGTGGCTCACGCAGCGACTCAAAATGCGGTAATGAAACAAACTTATATAAAGCACAAACAACAACGTTAGACATAACACCCTCAACTGCTGGCTGGAACTTAATTTCCAGTGCATTAACCAATAATCACCCAAGCCTAAGCTAGGTCGCAAAAATAGGGCGAAATTCTACCTGAGTCACAGTCGGATAAACACAGACAAAAACCAAGGTCATTGCTTATTTACAGGCAAACGGTGGAATAATCAGTAATAAACGCAGTATTTCTGTTTTAAAGTCACTACTATTGCCAACTTTTAACCCACAGTCGTGACTAAACCGTTTTTATCATTGCATTAAGGAATAAGACTATGCCCTTACCTATACTCTACAGTTTTCGCCGCTGTCCTTATGCTATGCGCGCTAGACTTGGGCTATTGCTCGGCCAATGCCAAGTGGAAGTGAGAGAAATCACCCTTAAAGCGAAACCCGCAGAGATGTTAGCCATCTCCCCCAAGGGCACAGTGCCCGTATTGCAGCTCCCTACTGGAGAGGTGATTGCTGAGAGCTTGGATATTATGCTCTGGGGACTGCATAAGGCTGACTCGCCAGCCGCACAGCAGTTACTCGGACAAACCACCTCAGCGCAAAGCCTGATTAATGAGCTTATTGTGCAGAATGATGTTGAATTTAAACCTTGGCTGGATAAGTACAAATATGCAAATCGGTATCCTGAATACTCGCAGGCGGATTATTTCGCCAAGGCCAGCACTTTTCTGGTACGGCTCGAAGCACAGCTTCAGCAACATCCTTATCTTATCAGCCCTGCGTTAAGCCTTGCTGATTTTGCCATTGTGCCTTTTATCCGCCAATTTACTACGGTGGATGCCAAACGGGATTTGAACGGTGATTTCCCACGGCTTATGGCATGGTTAACTGAGCTAACAAGCACTGACATATTTCAACATGCCATGACTAAATATGTGATCTGGCAGACTGGTAATACCCCAAATTACTTGTTAGGAACGTCTATAAGTAAATAAGAATTAACGTTTATTTTTATATACCCCATAGCAATCGGTAAAATGTTCACGTAAAGTAGCTCTCACTTAGGTAAAGTGAGTAAATCCTTTTTAACATTTTATGCTAAATCATCACGATGAATTACAGGGATAAAGTACTTGGATAATACGGATATTATAATCATAGCGATGCTCATCGGTTTAGCCCTACTGCATTGCTTATTCGCAGCTCGAGTATTTAAGAGCCAAGTTAATCTCAGCACTAACAAAAAATGTTTATGGTGCCTGCTAAGCTTATTTTTAGGCCCCATAGGCTACTATGCCTATCATGGTTTAATCCCTTTAGATAAACTGCAAAATGACTAGAACGGGTTGATGTTTAAGCTTTAGATGTTACGCAAGCTCGCGAAACGAGGAATGACGCGTAGTTATGATACTCAAATGACGAGCGGCTCTTTACGCCACAACCATCATACTTTTGAGGCATCAAATATAAAGTACATAACTCTATGCACTTGAACAATAAACCAAAAAGCGCGGACATTACCGCGCTTTTCGTTAAAATAGTATCCTATAAATGACTATGAAGTAGCACATCATCCTCAGGCGCTTTTTTGATTACTGGCGCTTGGCCTTCAGCTAACGCTTGTTTGTAGCTTTGGTTCATTTTCAATGCCAAATATAAATCGGGTCGGATTAATATACCGCCCTCACCCGACTGCATACCTGCTTGTTCAAACCAGCCGAGCATCTGTCGTTTACGCCCGGCTAACACTAAGCGTATACCGCGCTTCTTCAATAGTTGATGCAAATCCGCAAGCATGGCCATCACACTTAAATCCAAGTGGGTAAAACACGGCACGGCATCAATAATGATGCAATCGACGGGTTCAGGCTCACGGATAAACTTCTCCAGTAACCGACGTTTAAAGTAAGTGGCATTGAAGTAGGTTAATGGTGAATTAAAACGGTAGATAAACACCCCAGGCACAGACTTAGCCTTGCCCGAATCATCTACACTGCGGATAACCCCTTTATGATCAAGCCCTAACACTTGATCCGTTGGCCGCATCACAGTCGCTAAAAACTGGAATAAACCCAGTAACACCGCCAAGGTAATCCCAGGGATAACGCCAATAAACAGTACTGAAAACAATGTGGTACAAGCAAGCAAGAAGGCTGAACGGTCTCTGACGCGCAGATTCCATAGCGCCTTTAAATCAATCAACGAAATTGAGGCAATCACTAAGACCACACCAAGAGCTGAACTAGGGATATATTTCAATGGTGCAGTAAAAAACAACGCGACGATCGCAATCAATAACGCCGCGATGATTGAAACAAGCTGACTTTTACCGCCGTTAGCATCATTGACAGCTGTACGCGAATCAGCACCGCTGACCGCAAAACCTTGTGATAAAGCTGAAGCAATATTGGCAATACCGAGGGCGCGAAACTCCTTGTCCGCATCGATATCATAGCCATTTTTAGCCGCAAAACTGCGTGCAGTAAGCATCATACTCACAAAGCTCACCATGGCTAAGTTAAGCGCAGGCACAACTAGTTCACGGGCAATACCAATATTAAAAACCGGCGCTTGAAACGAAGGTAAGCCTGCACTCACCTCGCCCACCACATTGATATCGAAGCTGGTTAAGTTAAAGGCCCAAACCAAAAATGCAGCCATTGCCATTGCACACATTGAAGCAGGCCATTGTGGACGATAACGTTTTATTAAGGCATAGGTGGCTAAGGTCACCAATCCCATCAATAAGGTGGGCCAGTGTGTTTTGGTGAGATAGGAAGGCGCACCGGATAAGCGCTCAATCAAATAACGCTCATCGAAGGTGAAACCAAAAATCTTTGAGAATTGACCGACGATAATAGTGATCGCCACACCATTAAGTAACCCCATTAAAATCGGTTTTGAGAGAAAGTCCGCCAAGACGCCAAGGCGAAAACGGCTGGCGATTAAACACCAAAAACCGGTCATGGCCGTCATGGTCATCACGAGTTGCCAGTGCTTCATGCTGTCGCCAGCAGCTAGTGGCGTCACAACTGCGGCAATCACGGCACAAGTCGCGGCATCGGGACCAATGATTAATTGTCTAGAAGTACCAAACAATGCATACACTAACATTGGCAACACACAGGAGTATAAACCAACAGCGGCATTAACCCCTGTAAGTTGTGCATAGGCAATGGCTACAGGTAAAGCGACCGCCGCCACGGATAATCCGGCTCGAACATCATCCCTGAGCCATTGCTTCTCGTACTGCAGCATCTGCGCCAAACCAGGCATAAATGATACTAAACTGGGAAACTTCACGCGCTAACCTCCATATACTCCCAAGTCAATTGCTAACTTGTTATGGTTAGATAACTCACCTTATATCGGTGCAATACCCATGGAACCAACTTCTTCAGTTTGTTTAGGTATATAAAACCGTTATCTAAAAAAGCCATCAATATTATGTTGGTTATGGCATAAAGCCAATCATTAAGCGAGTCAGTATCCCAGAATATTTAAGCTTTTAGCCTAATTAGCTCTGCTTACCGCAGGATCATCGGCAATGAAACTAACAATAAACTGCCCATAAACCAGTTAAAATGACGTTTACGTTTATCCGTATTCAGTTTTTTACTGATTGCTGCACCAACAAACACCCAAGTAAATGAAGCCGGAAATCCCACCAGATTAAACACTAACACGCCTAGTAATGCACTGAGCCAAAAACCATCGCCCCCTAAGGTAAACGCACTACAAAGGGTAATGGTCGACATCCAAGATTTAGGATTAATCCACTGAAACAGCGCCGCCTCTATCACACTCATCGGCTGACGCCCGTCATCCAAATGCGCCGCCTTAACAGGAGAGGTGACTAATCGATAGGCAAGGTGCAACAAATACAGTAACGCTGCGTACTTTAGCACTTGATGCAACACGGGAAACGACTCGAATAAAGCGCCAAGACCCAGTAAAACCGACAGATGCAAAGAGGTCGAACCTAAGCGGATCCCTACAATATGTGGAATGGTGCGCATCACCCCAAAATGGGCACCTGAACTGGCGAGTAGAATATTATTTGGTCCCGGAGTCATGGTCATGGTTGCACAAAAAAGTGCCGCTGAGGCCATTAAAGTCCAGAGTTGTGGATCATTAAAAAGTTGAATATCCATAAACACCTAAATTGTATGCATACAATGTTTGACAATAAAAGATACAATAAATAATATAGGGAGATTAGCGGAGATCAATGGATTTATTGTCATGGGTACAATTTGGACGCCCGATATAGAAGCATTTACAGGTCCTAAATATCAACGTCTAGTCAGTGCGATCGAACAAGGCATTTTGTGTAAGACCCTGCCCCATGGCACAAAACTCCCACCACAGCGGCGTTTAGCCGATGCACTTGGAGTGACCATAGGCACTGTCACTCGGGCCTATGCTCTAGCGGAGCAACGCGGTTATGTGGAAGCGCGTATCGGTGATGGTACCTATGTCAACGCCTCTCCCGTGCCAGAGCTCAGTCATTTGCAGCTCAATATGGCGACTTGTCAGCAACCGCTGACGGATCAAATAAGTACGCTGAGTGATTGCCTAAGCCAACTGGCTAAGGATCCAGCGAAACTGAGTCAACTCCTTGGCTATCGCGCCAGCCCCTTAGATCAACATCAACAGATATTTCACCACTGGCTTTTACAACGCGGTATTGAACAGCAACCCGAGCAACTGATCTTTACCCATGGTGGGCAACAGGCCATTTTTGCCTGCCTTAATGCCTTCCTCACCAAGGGCGAGGTGCTACTGCACGAGCAGTACAGCTATCCCGGTGTGCGTATTTGCGCGAAACAATTGGGTATCAATAGCATTGGCGTGCCATTAACCTCTGACGGAGTCGATCTGGCAAGATTCGAGGCTTTAGTACAAATCCATCAACCTAAATTGGTGTACTTAACCCTTAACAATCAAAACCCCACCTGCATTCAATACAGTGAGCAACAGAGAGAAAAACTGTTGGCACTCGCGGAGCAGTACCAGTTTTATATCATTGAAGATGATGTGAATTATTCTCTCCCCGAGGAATGGCACCCTCCGCTGTGGCAGTTAGCTCAGACGCTGAATGTGCCGAGGGTCATTTACATTTCAAGCCTGTCTAAGCTGTTTTCAGGGGGCTTAAGGCAAGGTTTTATCCTAGTACCCGAGCCGCTCATCGCGCCATTGCGCCTCGCCATTCATAGCCAATGTTGGATGGTTTCGCCGCTCAATGTGGAGCTCGCCTGTCAGCTAATCAAGCGTGGGCACATCACGGCCAATCGCGATGCGATTATTCGCGCGCGTCAGCAGCAATGCATAGCATTGGGCGACAAGCTGGGGTTAACTCAGCGCTGGCGGGGTTTAAATGGCTGGATCCAGTTACCCGAAGACATTAAAGCCCATCATCTGGTGACCGCCTTAGCGGCAAAAGGTGTACTGATCCGCAATGGGGATGACTTTAACTGCCATGACAACTTTATCCGTTTAAGTTTAGGTGGCGCCGAAAAGGATACCCAATTCCAGCTTGCGCTCGAATGCATCGAATCCACCTTTAACGCACTCAAGCAAAACGCCTATTCAGTCGTTTAACCTTGCATTTTTATCGCGAGAAAGAAGCAAAAAGAAACGCCAGAGTGATGCTCTGGCGTTTTAAGCTTACTTACAAGCATTTAAGATGTTGAGATCTAAAGTTATCGCACCTTGAACACAAGCTATGGCTATTGCACCTTGATTTGGTACACGCTGGTTGTGCCACTGACTTCATTACCAATGATCAACAGAGGCTGACCATTAGGACTCTTCTCGGCACTCACAAACTTCATGCCTTCTGGCCCTAAATCTCCCGCTAAACTGGCATCACCTTTCACTTCACCCGTATCTGTATTAATGCTGAAACTCGCGTCAAAATCACGGTTTACTACATAATCCACAAAATGCACGTCAAAAGGATTTGTCACGTCGTACATCATAAAACCAGAGGTACGTTCAAGCCCGATAAAGGCATAGAGTTTTTGGCCAATTTTGCCTAGAACTAAGGCTTCTGGCTCGGGTCCTTTATCATCACTGCGGCTATCGCCTTTGTTTTCTTCATTGTTATTGTTGAAGTTATTGCCTAACAAGGCTGCGGTGATCCGCTCAAAATCGCTGCCACTGTCAAACACCTGTTGACCATCGGCGGTCCAGATTGAGAAAGAACGCGCGCCGAAGCTCACAATTTTGTCATAATCGCCGTCGTTATCGTCATCACCCATACTCTTAGTCACTTTCAAACGGGCTAATTGGGTCTTATCTTTTGCGGCAGCAAATTGTGGATGATTAGGATCTAAAGTTAAGTCACCGGCACGGGCTTCCTCCGAAAACCCAGCATAATCACGGGAATCCCCTTCGTTTGCGGTAACAATAAAATCAGTATTATTCCAACGGTAACTCGCAACGGTATCGGGTTGATACATGCCATACACGCCCGCATAGGCCTGAAGGTTGACCATATCGTCCTTATCGCTAGCATCAATTTTATTCACATCAAAACCATAATCCTTCAGTCCTAAGGGTAAAATCTTCGCTACTTTGGCATTGCCGATATCAATCACCGCGATGGCATTGTTCTCCTGCAGACTCACAAAGGCTCGGCTGTTATCGGGGCTGACACTGATATACTCAGGCTCCAAATCTTGCGCGACAGTGGCCATAGGGCCATTGATTTTAATGTCCTTGGTGATTTCATTATAGCGAGCATTGCCCTGATTAAACTCGGTGAATGTCACTAGCGTCGCCGTTGCTGCGGGTTTGCCATCCGCAATGGCAATAATCGCTACACTGCCCTCAGGATCGACACTATAGTCTTGATTTGGTTCACCTTCATTCGCAACGAGTACCGTTTTGCCATCATGACTAAAGACTACGTTATCTGGTAATGCACCGACTTCAACCGCGCTGAGATACTGCGGTGTCTCATTGCCATTGAGTTGGTAGAAAGCCACATAGCCATTGGCTTGAGTCTTATTGCCCGCTGCATCGCCGCGCTCAATGGCCGCCGCTAACAAGTTACCATAAATACTGACACTGTTAACGCTGCCCATAAAACTCAAGCCCACATCTTTGGCGACATCCAGCTCGCCGAGCTTATCAAGATTATTCAAGGCTAATGGCACAGTTGCCTCAGCAGCATTGCCAAGTAAGTTGGCATCGATAATGTCGACTTTACCGCTTCTCGCATTGACCACAAAAATACGCTGAGAAGCACTATGGTATTCAACAATCTCAGCAGCGCTCAGGCCATAAACGCCCGTTTGATGACGGCCAATAAGCTCCGCCTTGACTCCAACTGCTTGGGGTTGGCAAATAAATTGCGTTTGCGCCGCATCGATTTCAGTCTCTTCCAACTTACCATTACGATTCGCATCAAGCCCGGTATCGATACGTTGACCACTGGCGGGACAGTTTGCATCACCAATAGAGAGTGGAGTTACTTTAACTAATGAATTTAAGCCGTTATCCCCCTGCTCACCATTGGTACCGTCATCACCATTACAGGCACTAAGGAGTAAACTTGCCAGTATCGCACCAGCCAGCGGCAGTCGTTTTGTGTTCATTGCTTCATTCCTGAATGTGTTGTTATTAGTCGTAGGGTTAAGCTAAAACCCAATAAACTAATCCGCATTCAAGACGGTTAGATGACATATAGATGACGGTGACATGACAATCCCAGTCGAATGAATGACGCTCAGGCGTACATTGGTACATCAATGCAATAAAAAGGCAGTAAATCGATTTTGGTTACAATTTAAGTGTAAAGATATCGTCATCGAGATTGGCTTATTCGGCTGAGCGTTTTACTATGTTATGGCTTAATATCCTTATACTCGATGACAAGACCAATCACTCAGTTCAACTGTTGGTTGGGTCTACGCTGGTCACTCATTTCTCCCCTATACTCCTCCAATGCTCATGGCACGATATGCTATGTCAATCGAGGCGAAATGAGTCGCCAATAGGCAAAATTGTTACCCTACAATTTTGATTTTCGAGTGACATAACACTTTATATCGCCTTCTTTCGCCACTCGAGGTAACTGTGGACCTACAATCGTCAACTAATTCAACCACACAGCGTAATATTCCCCATTTGGCCTTGCTTATCCCAATGCTTGCCGCCATTGTCGCGATCACGCCGCTCGCGATTGACATGTATTTGCCCGCTATGGCAACACTTGCCCATAGCTTTCATACCGATATCACCTTAGTGCAACAATCCTTGAGTGTTTACTTAGGCGGCTATGCCCTCGGCATGCTGTGCTTTGGGCCGCTTGCTGACCGTATTGGCCGTCGTCCCATGGTGATTATGGGGCTATCAGGTTTTATGTTAGCTAGCCTGTTGTTAGGCTTAGCTGAGCAGATTGAAGTGTTTTTGGGCCTGCGCTTTTTACAAGCTTTTATCGGCGCAGCGGCCACTGTGGTTGTCCCTGGCTATATCAAAGAAGTCTATGGTGAAAACACGGCTAAAGGTATGTCTTATGTCAGTTTGATCATGATGTTAGCGCCATTATTAGCCCCCAGTATTGGTAGTCTTATCCTCGAACTTGGCGAATGGCATTTGATATTCTTTATCCAATCAGCCTATGCCCTGTTATTACTGATGTTGGTCATTACGCTGCTGAGAATGCCCAGCGATAAAGATCAAAGTAGCCGCAGCCAAAAATCTTTTTTGGGCGCCTATGCCACTGTGTTTTCACGCCCAGGCGTCAAAATGAATATTGCCAGCGGAGTGCTCACCTCCTTTGCCTTTTTCTGTTATTTAACGGCATCGCCCTTTGTCTATATGGAGGTTTTTTCATTAGATAAATCCTTATTTGCCCTACTCTTTAGTACCAATGTGGGCGCTCTGATGCTGGCAAATATCATCAATACCCGAATTGTGGGCCGTTATGGCTCGTTAAGGATGTTGCACGTGTCGACTTTCTTAGGAGCGCTCGCAGCTGCAGGTTTACTGGGAGTGAATTTATTGGGTCTCAGTTACCACTTTACGGTATTAATGCTTATTCCACTGATGGGTTCTCTTGGCATTATGTCAGTTAATGCTGATGCCATTGTGTTAATGAAATTTAAGCAGGAAACCGGCACTGCAACGGCGGTGATTGGCACCTTAAGATTTGGCTTTGGCGCCCTTGCAGGACCATTACTCGCGCTGTTTTACAATGGCACCGCAGTGCCCTTCTCGGCATTAATGTTGACGGCGGTATTATTGGTGGGATTCTGTCAATTTAACCGACAGACTCATCAAGCCAAACCAAAGCAATAATCTGCGCCTTTATGCCGCGTAAGCGAAGCAATCAAAGTTTTCATCGCTTTTGTGGTTGATTTGTAACAAATTAAGCGTTCCCTAAACAAACGGCACTTAGGTTATATAGTACCTTGGTGCCGTTTTTCATTGTAAATTACCTAACCCATTCTAATTAAAGTGATTAAATAAAATTTTCACACACGAAACTCCCGTTTAATGAGCATTTATCGTGCCTAAACATGAAATTGTCTCAAGTTGGTTATTTTTTACAGAAAACCCTTGAAATGTGTTCTTTTTTGAATATGATGAAATTCTGTTCATTGCAACAGCTGCTGCATCCAAAGGGATGAGCGCTTGAAATCGATGATTTCAAGTTCAGCAAACGGAGTCTGAATTACCCTTCAGGCTTATTTTTAGAGCGATTACCGTCGCTGTAACAAGATACTGTTTACCGTAACGGTACTATGCAATAGGAGTTTCACATGGAGAAGTTATCCGGCGCCAGCATGATTGTGCGTTCCCTTATTGATGAAGGGGTAAAGCACATATTTGGTTATCCTGGCGGCTCAGTGTTAGATATCTACGACGCCCTGCACCTTATCCCCGGTATTGAACACATTCTGGTTCGCCACGAACAGGCCGCCGTGCATATGGCCGATGGTTATGCCCGAGCTACGGGAAAAGTAGGCGTAGTACTCGTGACCTCAGGCCCAGGCGCCACCAATGCCATTACTGGCATCGCCACCGCCTATATGGATTCGATTCCATTAGTGGTGTTATCTGGCCAAGTGCCGAGCAATCTAATCGGTAACGATGCGTTCCAAGAATGCGACATGATTGGGATTTCACGCCCAGTCGTCAAACACAGCTTTTTAGTCCAAGATCCCACTCAAATTCCTGAGATCATTAAAAAAGCCTTTTATATTGCCTCCACGGGTCGTCCTGGCCCCGTCGTGGTAGACTTGCCCAAGGATTGCCTCAATCCGGCATTACTGCACGACTATATTTACCCCGAGAGCATAAAAATGCGCTCCTATAATCCAACGACATCGGGCCATAAAGGTCAAATTCGTCGAGGATTACAGGCATTATTAGCAGCGAAAAAACCCGTGCTCTATGTGGGTGGTGGTGCGATTATTTCTAGCAGTGAAAAGCAGATCTTAACCCTAGCAGAAAAGTTAAATATCCCCGTTGTCAGCACCTTAATGGGCCTTGGCGCCTTCCCTGGCACCCATAAAAACAGCTTAGGTATGTTGGGGATGCACGGTCGCTATGAAGCTAACATGACCATGCATAACTGCGATCTTATCTTCGGGATTGGCGTGCGTTTCGATGACAGAACCACCAACAACATCGAAAAATACTGCCCTAACGCCACCATCTTGCATATTGATATCGACCCCTCATCGATTTCAAAAACCGTACGAGTGGATATCCCGATCGTTGGCTCGGCCGATATTGTATTAGACAGCATGTTAGCCCTGCTTGAAGAATCGAAGGAGAGCAACGATAGCGAGGCGCTCAATCAATGGTGGCAAGAAATCACTGTGTGGCGCGAGCGTAACTGCTTGGCATACGATAAGGAAAGTCATCGGATCAAACCACAGCAAGTGATTGAAACTCTCTACAAACTCACTAATGGTGAGGCCTATGTCGCCTCGGATGTGGGCCAGCATCAAATGTTTGCCGCACTCTATTATCCCTTTGATAAACCCCGCCATTGGATTAACTCCGGTGGCCTTGGCACTATGGGCTTTGGTTTACCCGCAGCAATGGGGGTCAAAATGGCAATGCCAGACGAAACCGTCGTGTGCGTAACGGGCGATGGTTCGATTCAAATGAATATTCAAGAGCTTTCAACCGCTCTGCAATACGATACGCCGGTTAAAATTATCAACTTAAACAACCGTTTCCTCGGCATGGTCAAACAGTGGCAGGATATGATCTACTCGGGTCGCCATTCCCATTCCTATATGGATTCGGTACCCAACTTCGCCAAAATTGCCGAAGCCTATGGCCATGTTGGCATGACGATTAGCGATCCTGCAGAGCTTGAGTCTAAGATGGCCGAAGCCCTTGCCATGAAAGACAGACTGGTATTTATCGACATTATGGTGGATGAGACTGAGCACGTATATCCGATGCTTATCCGCGGCGGCGCGATGAATGAAATGTGGTTAAGCAAAACGGAGAAATGCTAATGCGTCGAATTATATCTGTATTACTCGAAAACCAGTCCGGCGCCCTATCCCGTGTTGTCGGCCTCTTTTCCCAGCGCGGTTATAACATTGAAAGCTTAACCGTGGCGCCGACCGATGATAATACCTTGTCACGTCTTAATATCTCACTGGTTGCAGATGAGAAAGTGCTTGAGCAAATCGAGAAACAACTGCACAAGTTGGTCGATGTGCTCAAGGTGTCGAATGTCACCGAGTCAGCTTATATTGAGCGGGAACTGGCACTGGTTAAAGTCCGTGCCCAAGGGGAGCTTAGGGAAGAAATTAAGCGCACCGCCGATATCTTCCGTGGGCAGATTGTCGATGTCACCGCCAATCTTTACACCATCCAATTGGTGGGCACGACCGAAAAACTCGATGCCTTTATTCATTCCATGGGTGAAGTGACCAAAGTCGTTGAAGTATCGCGCTCGGGCGTTGTCGGCTTAGCTCGCGGCGAAAAAGCGATGAAAGCCTAAAGAGCTTATATAAAGATAACGCTTAGAAAACATCTCCAATTCGAGCCAGACAAGAGATAACAAGAAGGGGAGCATTTAGCTCCCCTTCTTTATCCGCGCGATGCTGGATTAGGATTGACTATCTAATAAGCGCGAGGTGGTGATTTCAATCTTGCGTGGTTTTAACGCTTCTGGGATCTCACGCACTAAATCAATGTTCAATAAACCATTCTCTAAGCTGGCACCCAATACGGTCACATAATCAGCCAGTTGGAAGGTGCGCTCAAAACCGCGCTCGGCAATACCTTGGTATAAGTATTTACGCTCAGTTTGGCTTTCGGCCTTATTGCCTTTAACCAGTAATTTCTCACCTTCGCTACTGATCTCAAGCTCTTCCATCGAGAATCCTGCCACGGCCATCGTAATGCGATAACGATTTTCGCCGAGGAGTTCAATGTTATATGGAGGATAACCTGAGTTGCCATTATTGGCGGCAGCATGTTCTGCCATCTGGGCTAAACGATCAAAACCAATAGCACTACGGTAAAGAGGAGTTAAATCATAAGTACGCATATTCATATCCTTATCTTAAGCAATATGGGAAATTGGCGAACGGTTTTCAGGTTGAAAACACACATTTGTTTCGCCTAAATTAACTTCTGTCCTAACGGCACAGAATCGATTGGGATCCTCATCGAGCGATCCTGCAATAGATATAAGGATGGGAAATCATATTTCAAGGAAGAAATTTAAAAAATTTTAAAAACCAAATAAAAATAGTGCATTACAAACACGCCAACGCGATTCCGTTAGCCAATTCCAGCCAATAAAAAAGGAGCACTAAGGCTCCCTTTTTCGGTCTCGCACTCAGATTAACGAGTACGTGGACACAGTTCTTCAGTACTGAAGAAGTAAGCAATTTCACGTTCTGCAGATGCTAAAGAATCTGAACCGTGAGCTGCGTTTTCGTCGATGCTTTGAGCGAAATCAGCACGGATAGTACCAGGAGCTGCTTGAGCTGGGTTAGTTGCACCTAAAATTTCGCGGTGAGCTAAAACAGCGTTTTCGCCTTCTAATACTTGAACCATGATTGGGCCAGAAGTCATGAAAGCAACCAGAGCACCGAAGAAGCCACGCTCGCTATGCTCAGCATAGAAACCTTCAGCTTGTTCTTTAGTCAGGTGTAACATTTTAGCTGCAACGATCTTCAGACCAGCAGTTTCAAAACGGTTGTAGATTGCACCGATGTGGTTTTTAGCAACAGCATCAGGCTTAATGATAGAAAATGTGCGTTCGATCGCCATAACAAGCTTCCTTTGTCAGCAAGTTTGAAAAAATTCGCGCGGATTATACGAAATTTAAAAAGTAAATCCTATCTTTAAAGCACATAAGTCTGAGATATTGCGCACATTGGCTGGATTTGTAACCAGATTGATCACACAAAAAAACGCCAGTTGTCATTTAAGGGCAACTGGCAATTTATTATCGAGATATCTCTAAGGAGATGAATACAGGAGTAAGCGTTATCAAATTAGCTTACTTTCTATTTTTTGCCCAAATTCCAGCCCAAGCAATCAAAGCAACCAAAATAACCGCTGGCGCTAAATCGAGCAAATGATGGAATAAACCGACACCGCCATGACCAGGATGAGCCCATGCCAACGCGGGTAACAGTGTGAATAACATAGCAAACAAAAGTTTCATGTGAACATCCTTGCGTTGCGAGAATAATATTAAGCGGTTAACTGCTTAACCGATAAGTAACAAGGTACGTTATTCAATAAAAAGGAATTTGATACTGATCAAACTCCGACTAAAATCCCATTTCACAGCCAAATAAGCGTGATAGATGTCACACCAATTAGTTTTTTCGTGGACAAGTTGCCGCAACAACATGGTGAGTAACTGATGTTATTTTTCTTCGATCCAGCATTGTTGAATAGCTTCTAATACCTTTTCATTGCAATGTTTAGGATCGTCATCAAAATCCTCTAGCGCTAACACCCACTCATACAACTCGGTAAAATGCAGTTTGCGGGGATCAACATCTGAATGTTTTTCCAGTAATTCCAAGGCGATATCTAATGAATCAATCCACTTTAATGACATCCTCTTTCCCCTATGCAAACGGACATTTCAACGCATTTCACCTGAGTTTAGCTTAATCACCACTCACTTTACGCTTGAGTTGTTTTTTTTGTCTTAATTGCGTTTTTCTCAACAAACTCGATTATCGCCCCAGCGACATCCTTAGCTGTAGCACCTTCGATCCCTTCAAGGCCTGGTGAAGAATTCACTTCCATCACTAATGGGCCATGGTTGGAACGCAATAAATCCACCCCCGCAACGTTCAGGCCCATGGTCTTAGCGGCACGAATAGCCACTGAGCGTTCTTCTGGCGTGAGTTTAACTAAACTTGCCGTACCGCCACGGTGGAGGTTTGAGCGAAATTCCCCTGGCATGGCTTGGCGCTTCATCGCGGCGACGACTTTATCACCAAGGACAAAACAACGAATATCCGCACCGTTAGCTTCTTTGATATATTCTTGTACCATGATATTAGCCTTTAATCCCATAAAAGCTTCAATCACGCTTTCGGCCGCTTTACGGGTTTCAGCCAAAACAACGCCAATACCTTGAGTGCCCTCAAGCAATTTAATCACTAACGGTGCGCCACCGACCATATCAATTAAATCAGGAATATCGCTTGGTTTGTTAGCAAACCCAGTGATAGGTAAACCAATGCCACGGCGTGACATTAACTGCATTGAGCGCAGCTTGTCGCGGGAGCGAGAAATGCCAACAGAATCATTGAGTGCGTAGACGCCCATCATCTCAAACTGGCGCAGCACCGCAGAGCCATAAAAGGTAATTGATGCGCCGATACGTGGGATCACCGCATCAAAGGGCGGTAATTCTTCACCACCAATATGAATGCTCGATTGGCGCATATTGATGTTCATATAGCATTCTAGCGGATTGATCACTTTGACTTCGTGACCACGTAATGTCGCAGCCTCAACGAGTCGCTTTGTGGAATATAGCTCAGGCCCTTGCGATAGGATCGCGATTCTCATTCTGGTCTCCGACAACCATTTCATTTTGAGCGCATAATACGCTTGCTTAAGGATAAATCAATCATGGCTATTATTGCTTGCGCAAATGCTAGTCTACAAAAGCCAAAAACCAGTCACTAGGACTGGTTTTTGGCGATTTCAGCACAAAAGTGACTTAGCCTTCGCTCACCATATTGACAGTGTATTTAGGCATTTCAATCACCAGATCGCAATCAACCACTTTAGCCTGACAGGATAAGCGGCTCTCAGGCTCGAGTCCCCAAGCTTTATCAAGCATATCGTCTTCAAGTTCATCACTTGGCTCTAGCTCATCAAATCCTTCACGCACAATGCAATGGCACGTAGTGCAAGCACAGGATTTTTCACAGGCATGTTCGATATTGATGCCATTGCGCAGCGCCACATCGAGAATCGTTTCACCTACTTCAGCTTCCAACACTGCGCCATCGGGACACAACTCAGCATGGGGAAGAAAGACTAACTGGGGCATCACATCACCTATATCTTGTCAATTGACTGACCTTTAAAGGCCACTCGAATAGAATTATCCATACGTTTTGCGGCAAAATCTTGAGTATGTTCATCAAGAATTTCGATCGCATTTTTAATTGCATCAGCATCATCACCGCCAGCGACGTGAACCAGCTGAGCCATCACAGTATCAATCTGCTGACGCTCATCGCTTGTGAGTAAGTCACCATCTTTAGAGAGCGCTGCATTCAAGGACTCAAGCACCCTCGCCGCCTCAACTTGCTGCTCAGCCAGCATACGGCGGCTGATATCTTCTTTAGCATGCTTCATCGAGTCCTTGAGCATAGTCGCGATCTCAGTATCCGATAAACCAAACGAAGGCTTGACCTGAATGCTCGATTGCACGCCAGTGGATTTCTCCATGGCCGTCACACTTAATAATCCATCAGCATCCACTTGGAAGGTCACCCGGATATGGGCAGCTCCTGCCGCTAACGGTGGAATACCTTTTAAAGTGAAGCGTGCTAGAGAGCGACAATCGTCAACTAACTCGCGCTCACCCTGCACGACATGGAACGCCATCGCCGTTTGCCCATCCTTGAAGGTGGTAAACTCTTGGGCGCGTGCCACGGGGATAGTCGTGTTACGAGACACCACTTTCTCCACTAAACCGCCCATGGTTTCAATCCCTAACGACAAGGGGATCACATCGAGCAGTAATAATTCAGATTCGGGTTTGTTACCGACCAAAATATCAGCCTGAATCGCCGCGCCAATGGCGACAACACGGTCAGGATCGATTGAAGTTAATGGCGCTTTACCAAAAAAGGCTTCAACTTGCTCACGTACTAATGGCACGCGGGTAGAGCCGCCAACCATGACGGTTTCAAGCACTTCATCAGCCGTTACGCCCGCATCACGTAGGGTGCGGCGACAACTTGCGATGGTTTTCTTCACAAGCGCAGCGATGAGGCTCTCAAATTGTGCCTTAGTAACCACTTGTTTGAGCACCGAACCATCGGCAAGAGTAAGACTAGCCTCAGTATCACTCGAATCGGTTAAGGCTTCTTTCACCCGGCGCGCTTCAATCAATAGCTGGCGACTTAACTGAGAGTCGATATCAGTCAGTTGCCACACTTGCTGCATATGTGCTTGTAAAAGATGATCAAAATCATCACCACCGAGCGCAGAATCGCCCCCCGTAGCCAGAACTTCAAATACGCCACGGTTTAAACGCAAAATAGAAATATCAAAGGTGCCGCCACCGAGATCGTAAATGGCGATTACACCTTCTTGCTTAGAGTCTAAGCCATAGGCAATCGCAGCCGCAGTGGGTTCATTTAATAGGCGTAAAACATTAATACCCAATAACGATGCTGCATCCTTAGTTCCCTGACGCTGGGCATCATCGAAATACGCAGGCACAGTGATCACTGCACCTTGCAGCTCACCGCCAAGGGTTTTTTCGGCGCGTTCAATTAAAGGACGTAAAATTTCGGCAGAAACTTGCACCGGATTCACTCGACCTTGGGGCGTCACAAACAGCGGTAAACCATTTTCACTGGCCTCGAATTGATATGGGAAAGATTGCTCACCAGCTTGGATGTCCGCAAGACTACGCCCCATAAAACGTTTAACGGAAACAATAGTGTTTTTAGGATCCTGCGCTGAACTTAACGCCGCCACATAACCCACTTCAATTCCATCATGAGTGTAACGAACTATCGAAGGTAAAGAATGCTGTCCGTTTTCATCAGGCAAGGTTGCCGTTACGCCACTGCGTACAGCAGCCACAAGTGAATTGGTTGTACCTAAATCGATGCCAACGGCAAGTCTATGTTGGTGCGGCGCGGCACTTTGTCCGGGCTCAGCAATCTGCAAAAGGGCCATATGTATCCAACTTAGTAACGCCGACTCAAATCAATCGGAATCGGCAAAATAACTGCAATAAGGAAAATTAATCGAGCAACGCGTCTTCGATACGCGTCAGTTCATCGTGTAATTTTGCCATAAATTTAAGTTTGCGAACTTGATCTGCCGCTAACAAGGCGTCTTCGTCACTGCCACTGCTCAGCTGTGAAGCCAATACTTTATTCAACTGAGCGCGGTAAGTCGCAAAAGAATCGTACAGTTCATCAATGCTGGCTTGGGGATCTGCGCTATCACGAATATCTTCAAGTGCTTCACGCCATTCCATCTGCTGCATTAAAAATGCAGTATCTTTCACTGTCGTGGTCTCATGACTTAAATCAATACCACGCAGGGAGAGCATATGCTCAGCACGGCGGATGGGATCTTTTAGTGTTTGATAACCGTCGTTGACTTGTGCGGTGCGTTGCACCGACAACAACCGTTGTTGCTCGGTATCATTGGCAAACTTATCGGGATGAACCACACGTTGCAGGTCGCGGTAGCGTTCTGCAAGCAATGCGGTGTCAATATCGAAGGTAGGAGAAAACTTAAACAGCTCGAAATAATTCATGCGTCAATTCGGCAATTAAACAGTGAAACTCTCACCGCAACCGCACTCACCTTTTGCGTTCGGGTTGTTAAATTGGAAACCTTCGTTCAGTCCTTCTTTAACAAAATCCAATTCAATGCCCTGAAGATAGATAAAGCTTTTCGCATCGATAATGATTTTTACACCATCAATATCATATACTTCATCGTCATCGTTCAGTGCATCAACAAACTCAAGCACATAAGCCATACCTGAACAGCCTGACGTCTTTAAGCCGAGGCGCAGACCAATGCCCTTGCCTCGATTTGCTAAGAAAGACCTGACGCGTTCAGTTGCCGCTGGGGTCATTGTAATTGCCATCTTAACTCCAGATGTTACTTAGCTTGTTTAGATTTGTACTCGTCAATCGCCGCTTTAATGGCGTCTTCAGCCAAAATAGAACAGTGGATTTTTACGGGTGGCAGAGCTAACTCTTCAGCTATATCAGTGTTTTTGATCGCCGCAGCTTGCTCAATTGTCTTGCCTTTAACCCACTCAGTGACCAGTGAGCTTGATGCAATCGCACTACCACAACCATAGGTTTTGAACTTAGCATCTTCGATAATGCCGTCAGCACCGATTTTCAGTTGTAACTTCATCACGTCACCGCAAGCTGGTGCACCCACCATACCGGTTACGACTGAAGGATCGTTTTTATCGAAAGAACCAACGTTACGTGGGTTCTCGTAATGATCTATCACTTTTTCACTGTAAGCCATGATACTGCTCCAAAATTATCTATTGTCATTAGTCGAATTAATGATGGGCCCACTGCACCTGATTCAGGTCGATGCCATCTTTAAACATTTCCCACAATGGAGACATTTCTCTTAATTTATCAATAGATTGAGTAATAACTTCAATAGCGTGGTCGATTTCTTCTTCGGTGGTAAAACGGCCGATAGAGAAACGAATCGAGCTATGCGCCATTTCATCATTTAAGCCCAGTGCACGTAACACGTAGCTCGGTTCTAAACTGGCTGAGGTACAAGCCGAACCCGATGAAACCGCTAAATCTTTTAAGGCCATCATCAGTGACTCACCTTCAACATAGTTGAAACTAACGTTGAGACTGCCACTCACACGCTGAGTCATATCACCGTTGATATAGGTTTCTTCAATGTGTTTAATGCCATTCCATAATTTGTCACGCAGCTTAGCAATACGCGCGTCATCTGTTGCCATTTCAGCTTTTGCAATCGCCGCAGCTTCACCTAAACCGACGATTTGGTGAGTTGGCAGAGTACCACTACGCATACCCCGCTCATGACCACCACCGTGCATTTGCGCTTCTAAGCGGATACGAGGTTTACGACGAACATACAAGGCACCAATCCCTTTAGGACCATACATTTTGTGGCCAGAAATGGAGATCAGATCTACTTTAGTGCGTTGCACATCAATCGGTACTTTACCAGCACTTTGCGCAGCATCCATATGGAAAATAATGCCTTTTGAACGGCATAACTCACCGATTGCATCGATATCGTGGATCACACCGATTTCGTTGTTGACGTGCATAATGCTGACGAGAATAGTGTCGTCACGCATTGCCGCTTCTAAGCGCGCCATCGGAATAATGCCGTTAGATTCTGGTTCTAAATAGGTGACTTCAAAACCTTCACGTTCAAGTTGACGGCAAGTATCTAACACAGCTTTGTGTTCAGTCTTACTGGTGATAATGTGCTTGCCTTTCTTATTGTAGAAATGCGCAACGCCTTTAATGGCGAGGTTATTCGACTCAGTTGCACCAGAGGTAAACACGATTTCACGGTGATCTGCATTGATAAGATCAGCCACTTGGTTGCGAGCGACATCTACCGCTTCTTCAGCTTGCCAACCATAACGGTGAGAACGTGATGCTGGGTTACCGAAAATGCCATCCATCGTCATGTATTGGAACATTTTTTCCGCAACTCGCGGATCAACAGGCGTGGTGGCGGCATAATCTAAATAGATAGGAAGCTTCATAACACACTCCGTACTTAGCAGTCTCTGCCGAGGCTACATACAACGTACAAAAATAATTTTTATCGTATAACAAAAAGCCTATAAGCTGACTCTTTGCTCCTTTTGCATAGTGTCTTGCTTAAGCGAAATAAATTGCACATCTCGTTTCTGCATTAAGCCCGCAAGACTGATACCATCTAAAAAATCTGAAATTTGTTTGCTTAAATCGCCCCAAAGCGAGTGCGTTAAGCAGCGAGTTCCACTCTGGCAATTGCCTAATCCTTGACAACGAGTCGCATCGACAGACTCGTCAACGGCATGAACCACCATGCCAACAGAAATATCATTTGCCTCTAGGCCTAAACGGTAACCACCACCAGGACCTCGGACACTTGCCACTAGGCCATGTTTGCGTAACTTTGCGAAGAGTTGTTCCAGATAGGAAAGCGAAATCCCTTGTCTTTCAGAGATATCCGCCAAGGGAACTGGTCCTGAAGCTGAGTGGATAGCCACATCAAGCATTGCGGTTACTGCATAACGACCTTTAGATGTAAGTTTCATAACTACCATAGCTCCCGAACAGGTATGGAGCTATTTCAACATACCCGAGTAAATCAGTCAAGTATAAAACCGAGTAAAACACTCAAGTATTTAAGCGTGCCGTTAACCAATACCCTTTCATCTTGGTGGGGTATTTAACCTTTTTCTGCCCTAAGATTCAATGCCAAAGGGGCAATTAATCACCCAAATTGGCCTGATATCGGGATCTAACGCACTATCTTGAAATGAAAGCAGAGCACACATGCCCAAAGTGTTCAAAAGCTATACAATGGGATTTGCACTATCGAAATAAAAGCGTTAGCAGAGTGGTGACACTCTAAAAGAAATTGCATCTACTCTGCTATTTTCAGGACTATATACTTGGATCAAACTCATCAAGCGCACTTTGGCGCTTATCAGCAGCCGCCTTTTCGACATCGTTAAAATCGCCAACATTCAGCTCTGGCAATCTTTCGGTGCATACATCGCCACCTAAACGCTGGATAGCTTGACACAATTCCTGCACCTTTGAGTCCATTAAATGCATATGGTCCAGCATTTGACCAATCGCGTTAGCAACGGGATCGGGATTATCAGGTGAGACCGCGTAAGCATCGAAACCATACTTCTTAGCCATAGCACTACGGCGTTCGGATTTTTCTTTTGATTGTGGTGAGGGTGTTGCTACCACACGCCCAGGAATACCAACCACTGTCGTATCCTTAGGCACATCTTTTACTACAACAGAATTTGAGCCGACACGCGCCCCATCATGCATAGTGATAGGACCTAAGATTTTGGCGCCAGCACCAACAACGACGTTATTACCCAGTGTTGGGTGACGCTTACCTGCTTGCCAAGTGGTGCCGCCCAATGTCACGCCGTGATACAAGGTGCAATCATCGCCAATTTCAGCGGTTTCACCGATTACCACACCCATACCATGGTCGATAAAGAAACGATCGCCAATAGTAGCACCAGGATGGATCTCCACTCCCGTCAACCAGCGCGAAAAAGTCGATAAACAACGAGCCATTAAGCGCCAATCACGCTTCCATAACTTATGGCTTATCCGGTGCAGCCAAATGGCGTGCATGCCTGGATAATTAACCAAGATCTCAAAGGCGCTACGCGCCGCGGGATCACGGTGATATATAGATTCAATGTCTTCTTTTAGCCTAGCTATCACACCCATTACTCAATCCTTCGCGATTACCGTTATGTACCAAATTTGCTTTGGCTATTTTTGTTTATTACCCACCACTTTATCAATCGAAGTCAAAATTCCCCGAAGAATATTCATCTCTTGACTTTCGATACGTGCACGGCTGAATAGACGGCGTAACTTTGTCATCACTTGGCCGGGATGGTTTTTAATAATAAAGCCAGTCGATGATAAGGTACTTTCAAGATGTACAAAGAAACGCTCAAGATCGGCAGAGAGTGGATATTCTTCAACCTCTTGTGACACCGCCGTTTGGGCTAAATGTGCCACACGCGTCTCATAACAAATGATCTGCACAGCCTGCGCGAGGTTCAATGAGCTGTATTCAGGGTTCGCAGGAATCGCCACATGGTAAGTACATTGCTGTAATTCTTCATTAGTTAACCCATGATTTTCACGACCAAAGACGATGGCGACTGGCCCAGTTATCCCTTCGGTCACCAGCTTTTGTCCCGCTTCTCGCGGATCGAGCATTGGCCAATCTAAGGTACGGCTACGGGCACTGGTGGCAATCACCAAACTGCAATCGGCGATGGCTTCTTCTAAGGAATCCACTTTAACCAGATGTTTTAAAATGTCCGAAGCGCCTGCGGCCAAGGCAATGGATTGACCGTCCACTTCACATCTTGGTTCAGCAAGATACAGGGTTGATAACCCCATCGTCTTCATCGCTCTGGCGGTTGAGCCAATATTGCCGGGGTGCGATGTCCCCACTAAAATCACCCGAATATTACTTAGCATGAAACGACTTAATTTAATTCACAAAACACAGGGAGCGAATACTATCACAGGCGTGCGCGAATGCTTATATGAAAATCGGTATTTGATATAACAATCAAATCGAGTATAATGCCGCCCGCTATTTTTAACGTTCTTTAACATCCAGGGGATTGCAATGCATCCGATGCTGACGATTGCTGTTCGCGCTGCTCGCGCGGCCGGCCAAACTATTATGCGTGCCTACACTGAACTTGACCGAGTTGAAGTCAGTGCTAAAGGTATCAACGATTTTGTTACCAGTGTAGACAAGGAAGCAGAAGCCGCTATTACCTATCAAATTCGTAAATCTTACCCGGATCACACTATCGTGGGTGAAGAAAAAGGCGAAAACCGCGGTGAAAACAAAGACTATATTTGGATAGTCGATCCTCTGGATGGCACTAACAACTTCGTTAGAGGCATTCCCCATTTTGCGGTTTCTATCGCACTCCAATACAAAGGCAAAACTGAAGTTGCCGTTGTTTATGATCCAGTTCGTGAAGAATTATTTACCGCTATCCGTGGTAAAGGCGCCAAATTAAACGATTTCCGTATTCGCGTGACCAATGTTAACGAACTAGCACCAACCATTATCGGTACAGGTTTTCCATTTAAAGCCCGTCAACATACCGAAACCTATATGGCCATTTTCGGCGAAGTGTTTGGTCATTGTTCAGACTTACGTCGCACAGGTTCTGCAGCATTAGATTTAGCCTATGTGGCCGCAGGCCGTTTAGACGGTTTCTTTGAAATTGGCTTAAAGCCATGGGATATCGCTGCTGGCGACCTACTATGCCGTGAAGCAGGTGGCACGGTCACTGATTTTACTGGCGGTCATAACTACTTGATCTCTGGCAATATCGTTGCAGGTTCTCCGAAAGTGACGACCGAATTAGTAAAAACCATGCGTCCTTTACTAAACGAAGGCTTAAAGCGTTAATCACGTTTAGCGCAAAACAAGACCAAAAAGGCCAGTGATATTATCACTGGCCTTTTGTTTTTGAGCTTTTAAGTGCAGAACGGTAGCGCCAGTTATCTGCCCGCCAATGCCTGCGCAGGGCCAATTTGACTTGCTTTCCATGCAGGATACAGGGTTGCAATCAGGCTCATTATAAACGCGGTGGCAATCACTAAACCGGCATCCGCCATATGTAGTTCGGAGGGAAGAAAATCCACAAAATACACATCCGCAGATAACAATTGGATCCCAAGTAATTGCTCAATGCCACGAGCAATAGCACTGAGATTAATGGCTGTCGCAATACCAATCACCCCACCGAGCGCACACCCCACTAAACCGTTTAATGCCCCCTGCACCATAAAAATGCCCATTACCGATAAACGGCTAAGCCCCATGGTCATCAGGATCGCAATTTCACTGGCCTTATCGCGCACCGCCATCACCAAGGTCGAGACAATATTAAAACAGGCCACGCCGATCACCAGTACTAATACGAGGTACATTATGGTGCGAACCAATTGAATATCTTGATATAAATGACCTTGTGTTCGAGTCCAATCACTAATATACACTGACTGATTCAACGCATAACCTAACTCGCGAATTTTCGCTGGCGCCTCAAACACCTGCGCCACGCTGATGCGAACCCCCGTCACGCCTTGATGTAAATTAAGGATATTTGCCGCATAACGCATGGGAATATACGCGGTGGTTAATTCAAGCTCTCCACCTAAGCGATACACACCTGACACCACAAAGCGATGGCTTTTTGCCGCACGTAAGCTTCCCGCATGTTCAGGGTCAAGATCTTGTACATACAGCGCCAGCGTATCGCCGACTTCGAGGCCTAATTTTTTCAGCAAACTTTCACCAAGGACGATGTGATTATCATCTTCACTCAAGCTCTGCCAAGTCTCGGGATTCATAAATTGCGACAATGTAGAGACTTTTGCCTCTTGTTCAGGATCAATGCCAACGACAGCAAGCCCCTGAAAACCACCAGGCTTTTGCACTAAACCCTGCATACGAATAAAAGGCGCCGCTGCAGTAATGCCTTCAATCTGCAGCGCAGTTTGCTCAACAGCGCGCCAGTCAGCAATCGGCTCATTCACGCCCACCACATCCGCTTGGGAGATCACCCCGAGTAAACGTTGCTCCAGCTCGCGCTCAAAACCATTCATCGCCGAGAGCACGATAATTAATACGGCGACACCCAGAGCAATACCCGCTGTCGATGCAAAGGAAATAAAGCTAATAAAACTATTGGATTGGCGCGCACGGTAAAAACGCCAGCCAATTGAGAGGGCTAATGGTCCTTTCATTGGGCGCTTTCCGGTACTTGCAAATAACCATTTTTCATGGTGAGTTGTCTGTCCATCCGCGCTGCCAATTTAGGATCGTGGGTAACCACCACAAACGCGGTACCGAGTTGATTGGCCAATTCGCGAATAAGTTCATACACGGCCTCGCCGCTCTTCGCATCGAGATTTCCCGTAGGTTCATCGGCCAGTACGAGTTTGGGTTTGTTGATAAGCGCCCGGGCGATTGCCACCCGTTGCCGTTCACCGCCCGAAAGCTCAGCAGGAATATGGCTCATTCTGTGCCCAAGACCCACTCTCTCGAGCAAAACCTTGGCATCGGCTTGCGCTTGGCTGCGATCACGACCTTGGATAAATGCCGGCATTGCCACATTTTCAAGGGCGGTAAATTCAGGCAACAAATGATGAAATTGATAAATAAAGCCTAAATCCTGATTACGGATCTGCGCCTGTCGGGCACTGCTCACTTGATATAAATCCTCACCTGCCAACAATACTTTTCCCGATGACGGTTTATCAAGCGTCCCCATAATATGCAGTAACGTACTCTTGCCCGAGCCTGAAGTGCCCACAATCGCCAGCTGTTCACCCTTAAATACCTGTAAATCCACATCAGACAACACCTGCGTGGTTACATCGCCGTCGTGATAACTCTTACTCACCGCCTGAACTTGCAGTAACACATCTTGCATTGAGATTCTCGCTATTGATTCTATATGACATGGCAAAGTGCCACGTCTACACTCCACTTTTACGATGGAGCAATTATTTTAGTCGTTGAAAACACCGTTATTCATAACGCAGCGCTGTGGCTGGTTGCACCCTTGCAGCCCGTAGCGCAGGGTAAAGAGTTGCCACTAGGGTCACCACTAAGGTACCGACAATAATCAGCGACAATTGCCCAAGCGCCAGTTTTACCGGCAACATTTGTCCAGTCCCTAAAATCGAAATACCCAGAGTTGCCATAATGCCATTCAAATTAAGGGTAATTAGAATACCCACCACTAAGCCCAGCGCTAAACCTAACACCGCATTCAATAAACCTTGCACCACAAAAATGCCCATCACAGCAGAGGTTCTTAAACCTTGGGTTTTGAGCACTGCGACATCGGTGGTTTTATCGACAACCATCATTACCAACGCCGAGACAATATTGAATGCCGCCACCGCCACAATCAGGCTGAGCATCAGCGACATCATATTTTTTTCCATCTTCACTGCGCTAAATAGATGTCCATAGGTGTCGCGCCAATCGCTCGTGGTCGCCTCGATGCCCTGCTCTGTTAAGATTTGCTGCACATCCTTGGCAAGCGCAGGCGCGTTAAAAGGATCGTTTAAATACAGCCTTAGCTGGTTGATTTCATCACTGGGCTGACGCATTAACCGCTTTGCATCTTGATAATGAACGTAAGCCACGCCCGCATCCACTTGTGACCCCATTTCGAACACCGCAGACACTAAAAACTTACGTTGGCTGGGCACTGGGCCTAGCGGCGAGTACACAACGCCATCACCACTTAACAAGCGTACCGTATCCCCAGGGCTGACTTTTAACTGGCGCGCCAGTTCGCTGCCCAATATGACCTTATACTGGCCACTGGTTAACTCGTTAAACGCGCCTGAATAGGTATGTTGCGCCACCGCGGAAAGTTTTTCGGCCAGCTCAGGAAACACCCCAAATACTTGTACCGCACGGATATTGGCCGCTGACTGCACCATAGCTTGCGTCGACACACTGGGCGTCACCCCTTGCACGCCGGGCAGCTCAGTTAGCTTTTTTGCCGCAATAGTCCAATTGCTTAAGGGAGCTTTGGTGTAAACCGTCAATTGCGGTACAGCGCCGAGGATGCGCTGCTTTAATTGCCCTTCGAGGCCATTCATCACCGAACTGACCACGATCAAGGCAGCAACCCCTAAAAAAATGCCCGAAACGGCAAATAAGGTAATAAAAGAAGCAAATGCGTTTGCTTTTCTGGCCCGCCAATAACGGTAACCAACGTAGAGAGGGAATCGAAGATCCATTGAAAGAGGGCTGCGTCCTGTGTGCTGAACTTGCTAAATCATAAAGATGGGCACGATAATAGGGGTTTAGGTTCTATAAATAAAGAGGCAAGCCTTGTTCACTGACACCAATCCGTATTTTAGTGTGCCTCATCCCTTTACTGCTTACTTAAGCCTCTGGGACGAAAACCGACCTCTACCCAATGAAATGGCTTTAAGATCAATGCAATCCTTAGGGATCCAGCTATTGAGTGAAGTAAAAGCCCTTGAAGCGAGCTGTTTGTTACAATTGCGGCATTTAGATAATGAAGCCAAGGTGGTGGTGGATTTTCTCAAGCTACAATCACGCAAGGTGGATTTAGTCCTGCAACACGTGCTCGAAAAAGAAGTCCAAGAGGGTGATAAATATGATGGTTGTCAGTTTGGTGGTAGCGGTATTCGCATAATCAGCACGACCGAATTACCTCTAGGGCGCCATGTTAAAGTGACCTTATTTATCCATGACGAACTGGTCGCTATTTTATGTTTTGCCAAGGTCACCGCTTGTATGCTCTCACAGGAAGCCCAATCAACTGCGCAGCAAGCACAACAGCACAACGCCTCGTCGCCCTATCTAATCGACCTCGAATTTAGCCAAATACTGGATTCGGATGTGGAGCAACTGGTCAAAGCGAGCCTCAATGTTCAACAAAAACAACTTAAACTGCGTAAACAAGCTAGGGACGAACGCCAATAAAGACGAGAGTTTTCACTAGCACCCTCGCGCCCAAGTCACTACAATAAATGCAACTTTTTGTGAATGAATCCGTTTATCCCACGCCAATGACACATATTTCAGCCCTAACACCGCCCGTTGTAAAAAATGGCACTCAAATGCAAACTCTGTCGTGTA
Source organism: Shewanella sp. LZH-2 (assembly GCF_016859145.1). Taxonomy (NCBI): domain Bacteria; kingdom Pseudomonadati; phylum Pseudomonadota; class Gammaproteobacteria; order Alteromonadales; family Shewanellaceae; genus Shewanella; species Shewanella sp. LZH-2. Next base: position 2,108,577 of record NZ_CP069350.1, on the reverse strand, counting down.
TCGCCGGAGTGGGTCAAGCGGTCACCCTCGCCAGCTTGATACGCCAACACCCAGGCACCACGCTCATTGTCACCAGTGACACACCAACGGCATTGAGTCTCGAGTTAGAGCTTAATTATTTATTAGCGAACACCACCATTAAGGTGCGGCTATTCCCTGACCGTGAAACCCTGCCCTACGACAGTTTTTCACCCCATCAGGATTTGATCTCCCAGCGTTTAGAAACCCTATCGCAAATATCCCATGCTGAGCACAGCGTGGTTATCGTGCCGGTGACAACACTGATGATGCGCTTGCCGCCGAAATCCTATTTAAGCTCCAATGTATTTGTGCTTAAAAAGGGCGATAAATATCAGCTCCATGATGTGCGCCAGCAATTAACCGATACGGGCTATCATTTAGTTGAGCAAGTTTACGAACATGGCGAGTTTGCCATTCGGGGCTCAATTCTCGATATCTTCCCTACCGGCGTGAATATGCCGCTGCGTATCGAGCTTTTCGATGATGAAGTTGAAACTATTCGCCATTTCGACCCAGAGACCCAGCGCTCATCCACACCCGTCGATGCGGTGCGATTATTACCGGCAAAAGAATTTCCAACCGATAGCAGTGCTATCGAAGGCTTTAGACAACGCTATCGCCGCCGTTTTGAGGTGATCGTTAAAGAGCCAGAGTCGGTTTATCAATTGGTGAGCCGAAATTTGATGCCCGCTGGGATTGAAAACTATCTGCCACTGTTTTTCGATGAGGTCGCGACGCTATTTGATTACCTGCCGAAGGACACTCAGTTAGTCACCTTGGGCGATATCGAAAAATCCGCTCGCGCCCATTTGCATGAAGTGGAAACACGGTATGAAGACCGACGGGTCGATCCGCTACGACCACTGCTTGCCCCTAAAGAACTGTATTTACTGATAGAAGAATTATTTGCCGCCTTTAAGCCGCTACCTCGCTATCAATTTGTGGCCCCAAATCCTGACACCAATGGTGTTGTGGCGCAAATTGATGCCAGAGCCTTGCCTGAGGTAAGCGCCAATCACAAATTAAAGCAGCCGTTAATCGCACTGCAGGATTATGCTGAGCAGGCGCCGCGCATATTATTTAGCGCAGAATCTGAAGGTCGCCGTGAAGCGCTGCTCGAACTCTTAGGTAAAATCCAGTTAAAGCCTACGGTATTTAGTCATTTTGATGAGTTTATTAAAACTGATACCAAACTTGGCTTGATCGTTTCGCCCTTATCCCGTGGTTGTGTACTGGGACTCGGCGCACAAACTGCCGTCAGCATCATCTGCGAAACTGAGCTCTTCGGCCAGCGGATTTCACAGCAGCGTCGCCGCGAAAAACAGCGTCAGATCAGTAACGATACCTTAATCAAAAATTTAGCCGAGCTGAAAGTTGGCCAGCCGATCGTACACTTAGAGCACGGTGTTGCCCTTTACCAAGGTTTAGTCACCCTCGATACTGGCGGCATTGTTGCTGAATATTTGCAACTTGAGTACTCAGGTGGCGATAAGCTCTATGTCCCCGTTTCCAATTTACATTTAATTAGCCGTTATAGTGTTGGCGCCGATGGGGAAACGCATCTTAATAAACTGGGTAACGACACTTGGGCTAAGGCGAAAAATAAAGCCATTGAAAAAATCCGCGATGTGGCCGCAGAACTTCTCGATGTCTATGCACGTCGCCAAGCTCGTCCGGGTGAGAGCTGCGAAATCAATGACGAAGAATACGCCCAATTCGCTCAAGGTTTCCCCTTCGAAGAAACCGTCGATCAAGAAAGTGCAATACATGCCGTGCTCGCCGATATGCAATCGCCAACCGCAATGGACAGATTAGTTTGTGGTGATGTGGGCTTTGGGAAAACCGAAGTCGCGATGCGCGCCGCCTTTGTGGCGGTGAATGCGGGTAAACAAGTGGTTGTGTTGGTACCCACCACGTTACTCGCCCAGCAGCACTACGAAAACTTTAAGGACAGATTTGCCGACTGGCCGGTGGTGATTGAAGTGATGTCACGCTTTAGAACCGCCAAAGAGCAGACCCAAGTGCTAAAACAGCTCGAAGAAGGCAAAGTCGATATCGTGATTGGCACCCATAAGCTGCTGCAATCCGAGGCTAAATTTGAGAATTTAGGCCTACTTATCATCGACGAAGAACACCGATTCGGTGTCAGACAAAAAGAGAAAATTAAAGCACTGCGGGCCAATGTGGATATTTTGACCCTCACCGCCACACCGATCCCCCGCACCTTAAATATGGCGATGTCGGGAATGCGCGACTTATCGATTATTGCCACACCTCCCGCTAAGCGTTTGGCGGTGAAGACCTTTGTGCGCGAATCCGATCCCGCGACGGTGCGCGAGGCTATATTGCGTGAAATCCTCCGTGGTGGCCAAGTCTATTACCTGCACAATAATGTCGAAACCATTGAAAAATGTGCCCAAGACATTAGTACCTTGTTACCTGAAGCGCGGGTTGTGGTCGCCCATGGCCAAATGCGTGAGCGGGATCTTGAGCGGGTGATGTCGGACTTTTATCACCAAAGATTCAACGTGTTAGTCTGTACCACTATTATCGAAACTGGTATCGACGTTCCCAGTGCAAACACCATTATTATCGAACGCGCCGACACCTTTGGTTTAGCCCAGTTGCATCAGCTACGTGGCCGCGTGGGTCGCTCTCACCATCAAGCCTATGCGTACTTGATGACGCCACATCCTAAACGTATGACTAGCGATGCTCGCAAACGTCTCGAAGCCATCGATGCCCTTGAGGATTTAGGTGCCGGTTTTATGCTCGCCACCCAAGATTTAGAGATCCGCGGCGCAGGCGAACTCTTAGGTGATGAGCAAAGCGGCCATATCTCAAAAATTGGCTTTAGCCTCTATATGGAAATGCTTGAATCGGCGGTCAAAGCGCTTAAGCAAGGTAAAGAGCCATCGCTGGCGCAAATGCTCAATCAGCAATGTGAAATGGAGCTCAGAATTCCGGCCCTATTACCTGAAGACTATGTCGGTGATGTGAATATTCGTCTGTCGCTCTACAAGCGTATCGCCAGTTGTGACAGCGAAGAAGCCTTAGACGAACTTAAAGTTGAGCTTATCGACCGCTTTGGTTTGCTGCCCGAGGCCACTAAAAACTTGATGGAAATGACTCTGTATAAACATCAGGCAACTCGGCTAGGGGCTACTAAAATTGAGGTACACGCCAAGGGTGGCAGTATCGAATTTAGCCAAGATCATAATATCGACCCAGGCTTTATCATTGGATTACTGCAAAGTCAGCCACAAATCTATCGAATGGACGGGCCGAATAAGTTAAAGTTCATGCTCAGCGCCGAAACGGCAAAAGAGAGGCTCGCGTTAGTCAAGCTCTTGCTCGAACAACTATCTCAACATCAATCGCAACATCGTCTTGGAGATAAATAGTGTTACGTCAACTCGCGGTCTCTATCGCTACACTTATTGCACTTTCACACAGTTCACTTGCCCGTGCTGAGGCGTGGTTCGAGGTTGAAGTCTATATTTTCGAACGCCAAAGCCAGTCAACTGAACAATGGCCAATGGCCCCAATTGAGACGAAAACCAATAGTGCAATCGACCTGATCTCACCAGTTGTAGGTCAGGCTGTGGTCTCCATGAGTAATGAGTCTGCGCCTTGCACACTCGTTTATGATGCCGATGCCAATAGCCATTGCGCAGAAAACACAAATATGAATGCCACTAATAACACCGATAATAGCACTAGTGGCGGCTTAAGGATCACAGGCCCAAGCACAACGACCACCCAGTACCGTTACCCAAGCATGATCCCATCGGAAATCGGCAGTAGCAGCCAAACCTACGCCAAACTTGGCAGTGGCCCGGTATTACTCGCAAGCAACCAAGGTCAGTTTGCAAGTATCGTTAATAGCTTATCCAGAGAACGTGGTAATCGTAGTCTACTGCATATGACATGGCAGCAACCTATGACGGGCAAAAGCGGCTCAGTGCCTGTTCGCCTGTTTGCTGGTAAGGATTTCTCCGCCAACTATCACTTCGATGGCCGCCAAATTGTGCAACAAGCGTTAAACAGTTCGATGCAAAATACTCAAGGCTCCCAAGGAATGGCTTTAGAAAGTTCGGCACCATTGCTGCCCTCTCCTGTTTGGCAACTTGATGGCACGCTAAATATTTACCTCAGCCACTACCTCTATATCGAAACGGCCTTAAATCTTCGCAAAGAAGGACGTAAGTTAATGCCAGTGCCAACCGATGAAACCAGCACAAATACTAATGCGACGCCTGTTAAAGTGATGACGCCTTACCTGATGTCTATTCCGCTGGAACAGAATCGCCGAGTGAAAAGTGATGAAATTCATTATCTCGATCATCCCGAAATGGGCATGGTGATCCAGATCCGTAAAATGGCGCAACCTAGCGCATAAAACGCCAGCCGATCAATGCTAAATAAAAAGCGGTAATACGAGTGTAATTACCGCTTTTTTTATCACCAATAGCTCCATGACCATTCAAGACTCATCGAGACTGAATTTAGCAGCAAATCAGCGCACTATTGAAAAATCCAAATAAATATCATCGCCTTGGTCTTCTTCCACCTGCACCATTAATCCATCGGTGCAAGGCACGCCTAACTCACACCAGGCAATAAGATTATCTACAGCAGGATTACTGCCCTGTGCGAGCACTTCGACACTTCCATCGACGCAATTAGTCACATAACCTGTCACGCCCAAGGCTCGGGCCTTTGTCAGTGTCGCATGCCGACAGCCCACACCCTGTACGGTTCCCGTTAATTTGATTAGCACCCGTTTCATTTAAGACTCCTGAACAAGGTTAGCTTGTTATTCTCATGCGAGTTTAAGCATAGCCGAGATTTGAGCTTAGTTACGTTATAAATGTGTTAAGTGATGGATTTACTGAGTGAAACAAATGAAATAAAACGCATAAAAAAACAGCTAACAAGACCGCTGTTAGCTGTGTCGGGCGACATACGCAAAAGGTTGTCCATAAATGGACTAATGGCATAAAAGTTTGTAGCATTTTGTAACAAACTATTAAGACGCGCTACTTTACACAATTAATTACAAATTTCAACAAAATGATAGATAAATCCACTCTTATAGTACTTATTTAATGCTTTTTACTGAAATAACCAACCAAACCAACAATATATACCGTCAATCATTCCAAATATGAAATATATCGATATACCAATACATGACGCTCGGTAGTATAAGCAGCAACCCCGTGCAAATAACGATCTGAAATATGGAAATGAGCGAAGGCTAAGGCTGGCAATCACACGAAAACCAAACCTATTCCCCTACAAATGGGTCGCGATGCGCGGTCTAATGATGAGTCTGCAAACGAGTATTAACCGTTAACTTAGCTTAAAAGCTTTGATTTTAGGCAAATGGGCCGCTAATTGGGGGAATTTATGGGGTTGAGTTTCATCCCATTCGATAGGGTAAAAACAACTGAGTTCACTGGACGTTGCTTGACTGTCGAGCACTTCATCAAGACGAGACAGAATGCACATCGCTTTGTGGGTATTCTTCAACCTAAACTCTGAAACACACTTATTGGCGATGTCGGCATACTCTTCCGGGCGATCAATTTTCCCTTGCATTGTCTCTTCTGGATGAAGATTGGGATTGATCAACACCGACTTTAACCCATTTAAAAAACCAATTCGCTCAGCCCAATACGCCCCCAAACCGACGCCCACCATTAACGGTGTGGGATCGTCGCTATACTGCATTTGCTTGGCGACCTCTTTCAATAAATGCTGCATATCATGCTTGGGGTGCAAAGTGCTGTAGCTGATAAGCCTTACATCTGGGTCAATAAACTGCAACTGACGCATTTTTTCGTGATTACCAGGGCTAGTCGCATCGAATCCATGAAGATAAAAAATCATATTGAGACCTTTTAACAATCTGCCAAACACGGCGTATGCCACTAACCCTAGCAAATATTGATTGCAGAACCTTGCGCTACATCAAACTTTTGCCTGTTGTGCGAGTTGGATTTGCTCGGCCAGCTGCTTGGCATTTTCCCAACGAGCACTATTTTCTAATGCGATAGCAGTCTGCGCCGCATTAGGTTTAAGTAAACTCGCCGGATGTTTTGGTGCAGCAGAAGGCCATACAAAACCGTTTAAGAGTGACATAACACCTGGATTATCATTACAAACCAAAATCATATCGCAACCCGCATCCAACGCAGCTTGGGCGCGGCCTAAATAATCTCCCGCAAAAGATGCGCCCTTCATCCCCAGATCGTCGGAGAAAATCACCCCATTAAAACCCAGATCTTGGCGAAGGATCTGCTTTAACCAATAGGTTGAAAAGCCCGCAGGATTGGGGTCAACTTTAGGGTAGATCACATGGGCAGGCATAATGCCCGATAATTTACCTTTAGCAATCAACTCCTTAAACGGCAGAATATCTTGATTAAAAATCGCCTCAGCCTCACGTTCATCGATAGGTTGCGCAATATGGGAATCTGCCGCCACACTGCCATGACCAGGGAAATGTTTACCCACGGCACCCATGCCCGCCTCGGCCATACCCTCAATAAAACTCTCAGCTAACGCAATCACTTCATCTGGCTTTGCACTAAAACTACGTTTGCCAATGACTTGGCTGATGCCGTTAAGATCGAGCACAGGCGCAAAGCTTAAGTCGATGTCACAGGCAAGTAACTCGATGGCCATTAAAAAACCCAGCTCACAGGCCCAACGTTTCGCCAATGCCATCTCGCCCTTAGCCGCTGGCAAAATATCCCCCATGGCCGGAATAAGCGTAAAACCTTCGCGAAAACGTTGTACTCGTCCGCCCTCATGGTCGACGGCAATCAAAATCTCGGGACGAATTTGGCGGATCTGCTGCACCAAGGCAATTAATTGCTCACGGCTAGTAAAGTTGCGGGAAAACAGGATCAAACCGCCCACTTGCGGATGGCGCAGCATCTCAGCTTCAGCCTCACTGACCTCTAAAGACAGCAGATCCAGCATTAGATAACTCATAATTCTCCCTAAAATTTCTTATTCATACTCAAAAAATAACCATAGCGATACTGGCTACGGGGTTCACAAAAATCCCCAAAAAGCGAGTCATTCACCGTCAAATTTTGCCCAAAACAGATAATTTAGACCATAAAATCGACATTAATGATCCGCTAATTAAGCTCAGCTTATCCGAAGACTTTCTAATAAAAAAAACTAATGTGAATCTTGATACTGATTTATGGGATACTGAACATAAGCGTATCACACAAGCCTATTTTTACGTGGATAATGCCTGCAGTTTGCCAGAGTTGATGCCCTAAAAACCAGCGTATTAACACGATAACTGCAAAGTTCATCCGCACACACTAAAATAAAAATCGAGACACAACAGGACTTCAATCATGATTAGCGTATTCGATATGTTCAAGATCGGCATTGGCCCTTCGAGTTCACACACTGTTGGCCCCATGAAAGCGGGCAAAATTTTTATGCAGCACCTTGCTGATTCGGGCCAGATTGCCCAAGTGGATGAATTAAGAGCCGAACTCTTTGGTTCCCTCGGCCAAACCGGCAAAGGCCACGGCACAGGTAAGGCGGTCATCTTAGGCTTGATGGGTGAAGATCCTGAAACCGTCGATACCGACAGCATCGATGGCATTCTTGAGCAAGTGTCTAAAAATGAAACCCTCACCCTCAGCTGCGGCAAAGTAGTCAAGTTTACCCGTGAAGACGGCATTACCTACCACAGACGTAAAACCCTTCCTGCCCATGCGAACGCCATGACACTGTATGCCTACAGCAAAGGCGAATGTATTTTTGAGCGCACTTACTACTCTGTCGGTGGCGGATTTATCTTAGATGAAGATGAAATCAACCAACGTAATGCCTCACCAGCATCGCAAATTGAATCAGCACCTTATGATTTTAACAGCAGCGCCCAATTACTCGAACTTTGTACTGAACATGGCTTAAGCATTTCATCCTTAATGATGGCCAACGAACTTAGCCTTGCCAGTGAAGAAGAGGTCAAAGCCAAGCTGTGGAATATCTGGCAAACCATGAAAACCTGTATCGAAAGAGGTTATCAGAAGGAAGGTATTCTGCCTGGCGGCTTAAAGCTGCGTCGCCGCGCGCCAGCACTCTATCGTCGCCTCAAAGCCGAAGGCCGTAACAACGTCGATCCATTAACCGCAATGGATTGGGTCGATTTATTCGCCCTCTCGGTAAACGAGCAAAACGCAGCAGGCGATCGCGTTGTGACTGCACCAACAAACGGCGCCGCAGGTATTATTCCTGCCGTGCTTTGTTACTACGATACCTTCGTGCAAGAAGTCGATATCGACGTTTGTGCCCGTTACCTGTTAACCGCCGCTGCAATTGGTATCTTGTATAAGAAAAATGCCTCGATCTCAGGCGCTGAAGTTGGCTGTCAAGGTGAAGTCGGCGTAGCCTGCTCAATGGCGGCTGGCGCCTTAACCGAGATTATGGGCGGCACAGTGGAACATGTTGAGAACGCAGCCGAAATAGGCATGGAACATAACCTAGGCCTGACCTGCGACCCCGTTGGCGGCCTAGTACAAGTGCCCTGTATTGAACGTAATGCAATGGGCGCAATCAAGGCCATTAACGCCTCACGTATGGCGCTGCGCGGCGACGGTAACCACAAGGTATCACTGGATAAAGTGATTAAAACCATGATGGATACAGGTAAAGATATGCGCAGTAAATACAAAGAAACCGCCAAAGGCGGCCTTGCGGTGAACATTGTTGAGTGTTAATCCACTCAAGCTGTTAATTAACTTAAGTCTTTAACACTGTCATGCCGCGCTTAACCGTTCAAACCTAAACGATTAAGCGCGGTATTTGTTTATCTTAAAACGAGTACAACGTTTAGTTCGTCGCCTTCATTGATGAATTCACATATTGCGAAATCACTCCCGACCATGTTTTTTCAATTTCAGGAATAAGCTGCGAAAACGCTTGTTTTTCAGTCTCTCGGCGCAAATCATCGACTGCATCAGAGGTGCTCCATACCGATGCGTTTCGACTTTCCTTTGCCGTCGACTCCGCTAATCCATACAAATATTCGGTGCGTACATCAAACAGAGCCGCCGAGACAGTTGTCGTCACGCTCACTTCTTTATTTTTTAACAACCCAAGGGAAATGACATTCAGTGGCGCAAATTGCTGCTCACCCGCATGGAAAGAGGTATCAAAGGTATAAATCAGTAAGATATCCGCTTTGAGTCTTGCCGCAGCTTCCCGCAATGATTTGATGGAATCTAACTGCTCCGGCAACAAAATACGATTTAACGCTGCAATCCCTGCCACCTGCGACATTTTACCTAATTGAGCAAAATCGGCTTCGGTTTCGACTTCACGGGTAGTGACCACACTGTAACGGCCTGTGCCAAAACTGCTTAAACGGTAGGATGCATAACCCGGCGCCTGAATACGTGCCACGGCAATATGTGCAGGGAATGTTGCAGCCGCTTGCACCGACATCAGCGCATTAATATCCGAATCTGCTAAGCTGCCGATAGCCACACTGCCACCAGGCGTAGTGTAAGAAGCACAACCGCCCAACAACATTAAACTCAAAAACGCCACAAGCTTTATCTTTTTCATTATCCCTCCATTAAACACACTTCATTCCCATGAACAGAAAAATAACTTACTGTTTAAAATAAATTTTTTCTATCTAATCACTAAAATACATTGTTTCAAATTATTCCTTAGAACACGACAGGCTCACTTATCCAAACAAGTAAATACACGAAATATGATGCTCTTCAAAAAGTAAATTAACCTGAACTCGGGGTAACGAGTGTCGAAAAAATCTAAATTTAACTAGGGCGTGTTGACGTTTCAGGGTTATTTTTGCAGCAATTAGGCTGGCTTTTATGCAAGGCAAAGTCCGTGCAGTGTAGTTATTCTACATAAACGGACGATAACGCGGCAGAAAAGCCAGCCAAATGCTGCCCGAAGGGTTCGTCTGGCAAGCCCTTGCTCTTACTTTCAGTCATAAGAGCCGCTCGTCATTTGAGTAAACTACACATCATTCCTCGTTTCGCGAGCACGTGCTTGCCAGAACGAACAAAATCTAATCTCGAAACGTCAACACGCCCTAACTAAATCAATGCAATAAATAATTGTTTTGGAAAGAAAATTTTTTCTGACTGAATGCGCAGATTTTTTGTGCATATCAAGGCGCTCTGTCGTATGCCATAGCGAGCGATGGTGAGACAGAGCAACGCAGAGAGGCCCGAAAAGATGTCTATTCAGCGGCTCTACTTATCCCGAGCTCAGGTTAAATTAGGCCAAACTCACCGATGTACACATCCGTTTTTATGAGAGCAAACAATAGAGAGTAGTGAAATAGCGGCAATTTATCGCAAAAGTACAATCTAATACCTTAATCAGGACAGATTTCTGGCGATATCCCTGATATCTTCCAAAGTGTTTTCTCAATCCAATCCCTGAAATAGGAAATGCGTGAGTAATGCTCAATCACGCCATACTTGCCTTCTTCCCAATTGGTTGACTCAGCATTTTGCCATGAGCTGACACCGATAAGGCAGACTGAATTTGTCGAGACGAGATATGCGGGGCCTCCCGAATCTCCTGGGCCACTGATCCCCTCCAATGGTAAAGCATTCACGTCGCGGTCAAAGATAAATTGCAGCCATTGCTCCTGCACCCCAACCACGGCATTGTGTGCCGCGCGCAATTGTTTGTCGGCCGCCACAACGCCCACTAGCCCATTTCCAAAATCGCCACGTCCGACGAAGGTAGCGATTTTACCCGTTTCGGTTGAGGCAGGATTCAATTTAGCGAGTGTGGCGTCTTCAATTGAAGACGCCAATTGAACCAATGCAATATCATAGGGAAAGTGTCGTTCTATCCAAAGTGGATGTTTTATCACGTCTTTAATCGAGTAAAAATCCTTTTTAAATTGCACTTTATTGCCAGTCGTTAGCTCATTAGCCACATGCGCCGCCGTCACAATCCATTGCTTATCGATAAGGCTGCCTGTACCAAGCACGATTTCATCACCTTTATAAAGTCCTAAAAAGGTGACTGTTGAATTATCGCTTTGCGCCGCCGCTTGATATTTCGCGTCTTCCGCATCATGCCTAATAATCATGGCATTGGCGGTACTCGTTATCGCCAGTAACAGTACAAACATCCATTTCATATTGAACCCCTATCCTTGCGTATATTTATTCACCAATATTGTTCGATGAGAATATAGAGAATGAATCATCATTAATTTCGAGAACTTAACAGTTTTTTTTCATTTCAGATATAGCCGCTGCATTCAAATCATTCAGGCGCAATGGACCAACATGACATGCTGAATGACATCACGATTTATCCGTAGAAAACAAAAGCGCAGCGAACTTGATGTTCACCGCGCTTTTTAATATTTAACCCTAGGCTTTAACTCTGAGGTTTAATCCTGAAAGGGGTTAACAATTGGCAGGGCTATTTAAAATACAAGCTATGGAATTTAAGGTGCTCTTCAATAAAGCTCGCAATAAAATAATAGCTATGATCGTACCCCGCCTGCATACGCAAATCTAAGGGATAGCCTTTGACTTTGGCGATATCACTCAATGTTTGTGGCATTAACTGTGTTTCTAAAAAGCTGTCGGCATCGCCTTGGTCGACTAAAATAGGCACTTCGCTGATCGCCAATTTGAGTAACTCACAGGCATCATATTGGCGCCAGTGCTCACGATTTTCCCCTAAATACTCGGTAAAAGCTTTAATCCCCCAAGGCGCGTTGCTTGGATTACTGATAGGACTAAAAGCCGAGATTGAGCTGTATCTGTGGGGATGGGTTAACCCTATCACTAACGCGCCGTGCCCGCCCATGGAGTGGCCAGAGATGGCGCGCTGTCCGGTTACGGGGAAATTGGCTTCGATCAACGCAGGCAGTTCATGCACTATATAGTCGTACATTTTATAGTGTCGATTCCAAGGCGCTTTAGTCGCATTCACATAAAACCCTGCGCCGAGGCCCAAGTCATAGGCTTTATCCGGTGCATCGGCAATATCATCACCACGAGGACTGGTATCGGGAGCGACGATAGCCATTCCCAACTGCGCCGCAATACGCTGCGCGCCCGCCTTCTGCATAAAGTTTTCGTCGGTACAAGTGAGACCCGATAGCCAATACAGCACAGGTACAGGCTTATTGGCCGCCTCGGGTGGCAGGTAAATCGCAAAGCGCATCTCGCAGTTCAGCGCCTGAGATTGATGGCGATACTGTTTGTGCCAACCACCAAAACTCTTATTACAGCTGATATTTTCTATGGTCATGTCAATCCCTTTCCTGTTCACTTTCAGTGGTTAGCTTGCCGTTCAAGACCCTATCACAAGCTTAAAACACATAAGCAGCAGATAAGTCGTCAGCGGTTATCTGCTGCTGTGATGGCAAACTGAGCGCTTATTTATCGAAATGGATCACGCTGCGAATGCTCTTGCCTTCATGCATCAAGTCGAAGGCTTCGTTGACTTGCTCAAGTCCCATAGTGTGGGTGATAAAGTCATCGAGCTTAAACTCACCTGCTAGGTATTGTTCAACGATTTTAGGTAATTGCGAGCGTCCTTTCACGCCACCGAAGGCTGAGCCTCGCCATACGCGACCTGTCACCAGTTGGAACGGACGGGTAGAAATCTCCTGCCCTGCGCCTGCAACACCAATGATCACTGATTCACCCCAGCCCTTGTGGCAACACTCGAGCGCGCTGCGCATCACATTGACATTACCGATACATTCGAAGGAATAATCCACGCCGCCATCGGTCATCTCGACAATCACCTCTTGAATGGGTTTGTCGAAATTTTTAGGATTAATACAATCGGTTGCCCCTAATTTACGGGCAAGTTCGAATTTAGATTCGTTAATATCGATGGCAATAATCCGGCTGGCTTTAGCCATGGTCGCACCAATAATGGCCGAAAGACCGATACCACCTAGGCCGAAAATCGCCACGGTCGCGCCTTCTTCCACCTTAGCGGTATTCATTACGGCGCCCATACCTGTCGTCACACCACAGCCGAGCAGACAGATCTCTTCTAATGGCGCAGTTTTATTAACCTTAGCCAATGAAATCTCAGGTAATACTGTGTATTCAGAGAAGGTAGAACAGCCCATATAATGGAAAATTGGCTGACCATCTTTATAGAATCGCGTGGTGCCATCTGGCATTAAACCTTTGCCTTGGGTCGCGCGGATCTTCTGGCACAGGTTTGTTTTACCCGATAAACAGAATTTACATTCGCCACACTCAGGCGTGTAGAGAGGGATCACATGGTCGCCCACCTGCACACTGGTCACGCCTTCGCCCACTTGCTCAACAATACCACCGCCCTCATGGCCGAGGATCGCTGGGAACACGCCTTCTGGATCATCACCGCTTAGGGTAAACGCATCGGTATGGCACACGCCAGTCGCCACGATGCGCACTAATACTTCGCCAGCTTTAGGTAACATCACATCGACTTCTTCAATCTTGAGCGGTTGTCCTGGCCCCCAAGCCACGGCGGCCTTTGACTTGATAAACTGTGGTTTTTCGTTCGACATGCTTGTCTTTCCTTCTTTTAATCAATGGGCTTATCAATTTACGGCTTACCTCATGCCCTACTCGCTTGTAAGCATAGATTGAGGCGGACGGATAAGCTTAAAAATAGTGTGCGGTAATGCAGTCACTAGATTGTATTTATTTCCTGAGGATTGATAATCTAGCATTTTGGCAATTCATTTTTACTGAGAAGCAATAATGTACCTTTGGGATGGCATATCAGAATTTGTAGCAGTAGCCGAAGCCGAGAACTTTACCTTAGCCGCACAGCGCCTCAATGTGTCCACCGCCCACGTGAGTCGGCAAGTCGGCGCGCTGGAAAATCGCCTCGGCACTAAGCTGTTTTACCGTACGACGCGCAAGGTATCGCTCACCGAAGAAGGCACGATTTATTATCGCCATTGCCGCCAATTGCAAACCGGACTAGAGGAAGCTGAGCGAGCGATTACCGATCTAAAAGACTCGCCCCAAGGACTAATAAAACTCACCGCGCCCGTAGCCTACGGTGAAAAATTTATCATGCCGTTACTCAATGACTTTATGGTGCAATACCCGAGCGTGGAATGTAATGTTGACTTGACTAACAGAACCTTGGATTTGATTGAGGGAGGTTACGATTTGGCTATTCGCCTTGGCAAACTCGCTGACTCAAGCCTGATGGCCAAACCCTTGAGTAGCCGCACCCATTATGTGGCCGCCTCGCCCAGTTATGTTGAAAAATACGGTGAGCCCCATACGCTTTCGGAGTTAAATCAACATAATTGTCTGATCGGGAATCACAATTACTGGCGCTTTATTGAACATGGCCGCGAGCGCAATATTAAGGTACGCGGCAACCTTATCTGCAACAGCGGCTATGCCCTGCGGGATGCAGCGTTAAAGGGCATAGGGATAGTACAACTCCCTGATTATTATATTGAAGAAGATATTCATGCAGGCAAACTTATCTCCTTCCTCGACGCACACCGCGAAGCCAAAGAAGGCATTTGGGCGCTCTACCCCCAAAATCGTCATCTGAGCGCCAAAGTGCGGGTTTTAGTAGATTATTTAGCTGAAAAACTGGCGAGCAGTTAACTCACAACAATTAATCCAATATGAGTGACAATCATCTCGCTGCCGCCAGACTCCCCACCTGTTTAGCGCCAGTTTTCCCTGAGGGTGTAATACAACATACCTAAGGCCAGTGCCTGATTACCAAACCATTCATTCAGCGGGATCCGGATATGACGCATCGCGGCGAAGAGATCGAACTCTCGCATTTGACCATCGATCGCCTGCCCCATGATCTCGGCCATAATATGGGACGTCGCCACGCCATGGCCCGAGTATCCCTGACAATAGAAGATATTCGGAGTAATTTTGCCCAGCTGAGGAATACGGTTAATTACTATCCCCGCCATGCCTGCCCAGGCAAATTCAATGTCGACGCCCTTTAACTGGGGGAAAGTACGTTCAATCGCCGGGCGCAGCTCAGCGGCAACGTTTTTAGGATCGCGGCCACTGTAATTGGTGCCACCGCCAAACATCAAACGGTTGTCGGCAGTTAAGCGGTAATAATCCAGCACGAAGCGGCAATCATACACGGCCAAATCCTGCGGATTAAGTTGCTTAGCTAACTCAGCCGGCAATTGGGCTGTCGCACAATTGCCAAGGGAGGCAGGAAATAACATGCCACGTAGCTTGGGACGGCCCAATTTGTGGTAGGCATTGCCGGCGATGAGCACGCTATTTGCCTTTACCCTTCCCTTTGGCGTGACCACGGTTGCAAGCTCTCCTTGCTGAATATCCAGCACCTGCGAATGTTCAAAAATCTGCGCGCCTAATGAGGCCGCGGCTCGCGCCTCACCAAGGCATAGATTTACCGAATGCAGATGCATATTGCGCCGATTGACTAAACCGCCGTGGTACAAGGGCGAGGCTAAATAGGTGGGCATCTCCTGCTCAGGCACTAAGGTCATAAACTCCCCCATGCCACGGCGATTAGCCTCGTCGAACATTTGCTGTAACTCTGCCATATGTGCGGGGCGATAGGCCGTCTGGATATGACCAAATTTTAAATCACAATCAATGTTGTACTTCGCCACTCTACTTTTGATGATATCGTGCCCACGCCAGCGAAGATCCCACACATAATCCTCGGCATCCTGACCAAGATGACGGCGTAATTGCTTGGTCATCGCTGCATCGCCAGATAGGCTTCCGGTCACTTGACCACCATTACGGCCAGTCGCGCCCCAAGCAATTTTATTTGCCTCTAATAATGCGACCTTGTAGCCTTTTTCAGACAACTCAACCGCTGTTGCAACCCCAGTAAACCCGCCACCGATAATGACAACATCTACACGAAGATCACCTTCAAGTTCTGGATAATCAGACTCTTGCTTAATGGTGGCATTGTAATAAGAGGCGCAGCGTTTGGCTGACATAGGGTTTCCTTACACGATGTTATTATGATTTTTCGTTTAATATTTTTTACAAACGTTCAGAATTTTTGAGTATAACGAAGCTATTATCATGGTCAACAGAAGAATGCCCCCTGACAGGGAAATAAGCGAGTTTGGCAAAACAGCTTAAGCCATTGGATTAACGAGGTTAGTGACTTAAGCTAGGCACCACTCGCTAGGATGGTAATAGAATTGACCCTCGTTATTGTCTCAAGGGTAATACCATCAGAAAGACGCATTTCACAAAGATTTATTTAACAATAACTTGTTTAACAATGACCTATCAGGAGAAACTATGCCGCAGGATATACAACCTCAAACAACTGATGTTCTGCCCTTTTCTCAAGCCTGTGAAAATAATAAAGCGCCTATTCTTGCGGTATTAAAAACCGCTTTTGCCAATACCAAACAAGTACTTGAAATCGGCAGCGGCACGGGACAACACGCCGTTTATTTTGCGGCGAATCTCCCTCAGCTTTTTTGGCAAACGAGCGATCAAGCGCAATATCTTGAGGGTATTAGTGCAAGATGTTTACAACAAGGTCATCAACTTGGCGTTCATAATCTTGGCTTACCTATTACACTTGATGTATCACTACCTTGGCCTATCAACGGCCCCCATATCGATGCAGTATTCAGCGCCAATACCTTACATATTATGAGTAAACCCAAGGTGGAAGCATTTTTTAATGGCTTAGGAGAGTATTTACCGCGGCTCAACACCCTATGCCTGTACGGGCCATTTAACTATCAAGGTCACTTTACCAGCGACAGCAATCGGCGATTTGATGACTTATTAAAACAAAGAGATAGTGAAAGCGGCATTCGAGATGTTGAATGGATTGTCACCCTTGCCCAAGCCCAAAACTTAACCTTAGTTGAAGATATCGCCATGCCCGCCAACAATCGCTTACTGCATTTTAAACATTTATTGGCGTAAGGCGCTCAATCCTGAACCCAAGATTCGCATCAGTGAAGCATAAGGATGCTGTGACTACTAACACTTAAACCATTATACATACGCCCTCAAACTATACTGATAATAAGCAACAACTCAGCCCCGCACGCAATTACGGCCATCAGATTTAGCTTCATACAGGGCTTTATCCGCTCTGCTAAACAAGGTTTCTGCATCATCGCCCTTTTGCAAAGAGGCTAAGCCAATCGACACCGTAATGGCGCCCAATGAGAGTTTTTTATCTTTGCCTATGGCTAGGCGCCGCTCGGAGATCCGCTCCCTCAAAGTCTCGGCCACTTGCAGCGCATCATGAAAATGGGTATTAGGCAGTAACACCACAAATTCCTCACCGCCGTAACGGGCGACAAAGTCATCACCACGCACACATTGTTTTAAAGCCAGCGCAACATAAGCCAAGACTTTGTCGCCAATTTGATGCCCATAGGTGTCGTTAAATATCTTAAATCTGTCAATATCCACAAGTAATAAACTACAACGGGTTTGTTGTTCCTCCGCACGATGGATATGGTCTTGAATAGCAATTTCGTAAGCTCGGCGGTTATGTAACGAGGTCAATTGATCTGTCATTGCTGCCAGACTTAAATTTTCCATTTCAGCTTTTAAGTTTTGTACTTCTTGTCCCATGGCATTGAGGCTCTGCTCCATGGCTTGGTTATTAACCAATAGGCTCTGCATTTCATCAAGCACCCCATCGACTAATTGATTTAACGTATTCACATCGGGCGTTGATTGCAGTTGCAATCCAAAATCCGCCAAGGTGCTTGTAAATGCTTCCGTCCCTTGGGTTAACTGAGTAATTTTACTGATGAGAGAGTTAATCAGTATCTGAGTTTCTATCTGGACATTCTCAATGACTTCAGGGGACTTCTCTTGAATAAAATTCTTGTACAGACTGGTATTCACTTCTTTGGTGAATACGACATTGTTAGCAAGAAAACCATCAATAGCACGATTTAGATCTAAGTTTGATTGAGCAAAATACTCATACCAAACGGTGTAGTTTTCTGGCGTAACCGGTATATCAAGCGCAGACATTTGCGGTACAGCTAAACGTAAAATTTGAGCCGCTGAATCGAGCTCTTTATTTGCTGCAGGAAAAGACATGAATCATGCATCCATGAGTTGTTATAATTTTGTATAACTTAAGTTAACTCAACTGCTTCGTTTTGGATACTGGGTAAAATGATTATTATGATGGCGCGCAAAAACAAAAAGAGGATGTTGCCATCCTCCTTTTGTTTTTTATGTTATGCCAAAAGCGGCTCAACCTCGGCAGCGGGCAAAAATATCCAATTCAGGCTGATAAACCTGAGTTTGAACATTCATTAATCCCAATAGGCTATCGAACAAATTGTCATGGGAAAATCCCCCCTTTTCAGCTTCTTTAGCAAGACAAGCCATATTCAAGTGATTATCTTGACTAAAGTCCTCAGAAAACCAAGCCAGCATAGGAATACTCGTTTGCTCAATAGGCGCAATGCTATAAGGGGCGCCATGCAAGTACATGCCTTTCTCACCCAAAGACTCGCCATGATCGGAGAGATAAAATATGGCGGTATCAAATTTTTCTTGCTGCTGTTTAAGTTTATGGACAACCTGACTAAGAATGTAATCGGTATATAAGATAGTGTTGTCGTAGGTATTCATTAACGCTTCAGCACTGCAATTTTGAATATCACTACGTGGGCAATCCGGCGTAAATTTACGGTGCTCTGGCGGATAACGTAGATAATAGGTCGGCCCGTGACTGCCAATAATATGTAACGCAATCACGGTATCTTTTTGCTCGGCGTTAGCTAATGCTTCATCAAGTTTGTTCAACAAAACTTGATCAAAGCAATATTGACCGGAGCACAACTCAGGATCGCTCTTTAAATCGATAGTGATGTTCTCAACCTGATCGCACACGCCTTTACAACCCGAGTCATTATCAAACCATTGCACCTTAATACCGCCATGATTCAGTACATCAATGGCCGTGTCTTGGGCATAGGCACGGCGGGAATCATAGTCATCGCGTCCCATGCGGGAGAACATGCAAGGCAGCGATACTGCGGTTGCCGTACCACAAGAATGGGTATCCTTAAAGACCAGTAATCCTTGCCCCTGAGTATGGGCGTTGGTCGGTTTTTCATAACCATAGTATTGATAGTTCATCGAACGAGCTGTTTCCCCAACCACCAGCACTAATAAATTGGGCTTACCGTTGGTATTGGGACTGACATTTTTTGCATCCAAGCCAAGCTGTTCATATTTGATTGGTGTTTGTAGGTAATGCACATTGATGTACTTAGCCGCCGCACCAATAAAATAGGTCGGCACGATATAACGCTTAATCTCATCATTATTGCGGCCAAAGGAAGCGTAGTCTTGGAAATAGAAGAAAGCGATAATCCCAAGCCCTGCTAACATCGCCAGCATAAACAAAACTTTATGTAGCAACTCTTTGAAAAATGGCTTGTATTGGATATCAGCTTTGTAAATCAAATAGGCTGGCAAAATCCCCGTAAGCAGCATATTGAGTATGGAAGCAAAATTGACATACATCAGCGCTTCAGCGCTGTTGGTTTGAAAGGTGTTTTCAATCATGCCGTAATCAAACACGATATTGTATTTTAAGGCCGCAAAAAACACGCTAGATGATAATAAAGTGAGGATGATAAAAAAGGGCTTTAGCAGATACTTCACTGTAAACAGCGAAAACACAAAACTCAGCGCAAAGATCAAAAATAACGGCATACTGGCGATAAAAATCGGATCGACATCAGGTTGTTTTTCAATGCCTTTTTTGATGATGTCAAATAGCGGGATATTAAAAACGCAAACGTAAAATACTGCGGTGATAAAAGTGAAACGATTCACGGTTAGGGTTTTAAATCTCGTCAGCACTGGTTATGGTCTCTCAAATCAATAGTGGGCCGAAGCTAACTTAGTTTTCTTAAGGCAATCTTATGCCCTACAATTTGCGCCATCTTAGCAAGTCGTCAGATTCTCCTCAATTAAATAATCTTTATAATTAACAAGTTATAATGCGGATTAAAAAAACGGCCGAATCTGAAGGCATTCGACCGTTTTTGACTCCCCAACCTATAGGGACTTGCTCGGAACTAACCCCAGCTTGTTAATTTACTGCGGTAACAAGTGCGATTATTTTAACTGCTGTAATAAGTAGGCAAACGCCATTGAATTTAGTTCCGCAGCTTGATTATTATCTGCAGCCCCAGCATGCCCACCTTCGATATTTTCATAGTAAAGCACATCAATACCCATATCCTTCATCTTAGCCACCATCTTGCGGGCGTGCCCTGGATGTACCCTGTCGTCACGGGTTGAGGTGGTAAAAAACACCTTAGGATAATGCACGTCTTTATGCAGGTTATGGTATGGCGAATAAGTTTTAATGTAAGCCCATTCCTCTGGAACATCAGGATTACCGTACTCCCCCATCCAACTTGCGCCAGCGAGTAACTTATTGAAACGGTACATATCGAGTAAAGGCACTTGGCATACCACGGCATTATAGAGATCGGGACGACGGGTAAAGGCGGCGCCCATCAACAAACCACCGTTACTGCCACCTTGAATGCCTAGATGTTTGCTCGAGGTGATCTTACGGGCGATCAAATCCTCAGCGATGGCCTCAAAGTCCTCGTAGGCCTTATGACGATTCTGCTTAAGCGCCGCTTGATGCCACGCAGGACCATACTCGCCGCCACCTCGGATATTGGCCAGTACATACACACCGCCCTGCTCTAACCAGTTTTTACCAATAGTGGCTGAATACGCTGGGCGAAGAGACACTTCAAATCCGCCATAACCATAAAGCAGTGTTGGATTGCTGCCATCGAGCTTAAGATTTTTTGCCATCACCACAAAATAAGGCACTTTGGTACCATCCTTTGAGGTGGCAAAATATTGCTCGGTTTTAAATTTATCCGCCGCAAACTGCTGAGGCATGCCTTTGATTTTTTGAGGTTTAAGCGCCTTAGCATTGACGGTATACAGGCTCGATGGCTCAAGGAAGCTAGTGTAGTTAACAAAGAAATCGTCACTGTCGCGCTCCATATCCATCACAGTTAGCGCGCCGTTGGCCTCAAAGGGCACTGGCGTGCTTTGCCATGCACCTTTTTCATCTTGCTCGTAGCGAACCAGCTTGCTCTTCACGTTATCGAGCCAATTAACAAAAATCGCGCTCTTACTAAAACTTAACTGCGCTATTGATGCTGTTGGCGTAGGGCTCACAAATTCAGTAAACGCCGCTTTTTGGGCAATTAAATCCGCCACATTGGCGTACACCACAGCGCCTTGGCTGAATGTCGCCGCAGGCGTTGCTAAGTCACTTTTTAGCTCAATAAACAATTTGCCTTGGAAATAGCCTTTAATCTCGGCATCTTGTGGGATGGGTAGTTTAATCAGTTTGCCGTCTTGGTAAACATACTGCGTCGCGGTATAAAAAGTATGTGCTTCTGTGACTAGGCTCAGCGGAGTTTTATCGTCGAACATCACCCAACCCGATACCGCGACAGAGGTTTTATCCCCACTAAAAATCGTTTTCGCTTGATCAAGTGGCGTACCACGTTGCCATAACTTAACGACACGGGGGTAACCTGAGTCAGTCATACTTTGGCCATCGCCAAAGTCGGTGCCGACAAATGCTTGGTCTTTATCTATCCAACTTAGGCTAGATTTCGCTTCTTTTAAAAAGAATGGCTTATCTTTTGCTGGCACAAAATCTTTGGTGGTTAAATCAAATTCACGCACTTCGACCGCATCGGCGCCACCACGAGATAAAGACACAAAACAACGTTGATTATCGGGATATTGGCAATCAATGCTCTTAAATACCCAGTTAACCGATTCCAACTTACCTAAAGCATCGACATCAAGCACGGTTTCCCACTTGGGTTGCGCCTTTGTGTATTCTTCCATGGTCGTGCGGCGATAAATCCCCCGGACATGGGTATCGTCCTTCCAAAAGTTATACAGCTTGTCGCCGATGTGGGTGGCGTAAGGAATACGCTCTTTGTCATTGAGGATAGCGAGGCTATTTGCGACTAAGGTATCAAACCCTTTGAACGCTTTAATTTCAGCGGCAGAAGCGGCATTTTGGGCTTTAACCCATTCCATAGGCTTGGCGCCTTCAACCTCTTCAAGCCAAATATACTTGTCTTCTTGCGCGTGGACTTGAGCAGTCATAGTGAGCACACCTGCGATGCACCAAGGCAGTAATTTACGATTCATGTTATTCCTTTTTAAACAGAGTCCTTAAACAGAGCCCTTAAATTGAGTCCATCTTAATTTCTGCTCTACATTACCTTAATTGATTTTCAGTTCAACTTTTAATCCAACAAGAATGTAACAAAAGATAAGATATTGTAATCACGGATGATTAATCGAGAATGAATCGAAAATATTCAAGATGTTGTGTCATAAAAAAAGCGCCCATCGGGGCGCTTTAATCGTGACTTAATGAGCTACATAAATGTGCAATTAAAACTCTTGGTTCATCCGCGTCAGCAGGTTCAGCAGCACGCTGCGCTCCTCCGCGCTCATTTTAGCGGTGAGATCGGTCGTTAATTGCAAATGCAGCGCATCATGCTCAAGAAATAGTGCTTGGCCCTTTTCGGTTAACTCGACCAGAATCGAGCGCCTATCGGTTTCGTGCGGGCGGCGCACAACCCATTGGGATTCGACCATCTTATCGATTTGCACCGTAAGCGTGCCAGTCGTTACCCCAATTTTATCAGCAAGTTCCTTCATCCGCATCGCGCCGTGCACTCCCAATAATTCAATGGTGTGAACCTGTGATAGGCTAAAACCCTTATCACGCACGATAGCATGCTCCCAAGATGATAATTTTTCATAAAACTCAATAATCACATGGTTTAACGCCTGATCCGTGGAATGGACGGCCGAGGCTGATAGAGCATCATGCTGCGGTGCAACTGTCATTAGGCTTCCTTAGCGACACACTCACGTTGACGACAAGTATGCAGCTCAATAGTAATATGGGATAACTCAGGGAACTTAGTCAGTAACTGATTAAAATAACTGGCTTCTTTCGGTGAGTGGGACACTATGGATAACATAATAGCATGGTGATCGGCACTCACGCGCCAAATATGTAAATCGGCGACTTGGTGATCAGGCACCGCTTCAATGGTTTCGCGCACTTTACGCTGTAACGCTGCATTTACCCCGCCGTCGAGCAAAATTGGACTCGTTTGCTGAATCAATCCCCATGACCAGCGACTGATAATAATTGCCCCTACAATCCCCATAATCGGGTCGAGCCAGGTTAAGCCCATATATTTACCGAATAAGAGTGCGGCAATCGCCAGCACTGAGGTTAATGCATCAGCTAATACGTGAAAATAAGCCGCTCTAAGGTTGTGATCATGCCCCGAATGCCCATGTGCGTGGTTGTGTGAATGGTCGTCATGGTCATGGTCATGGTCATGGTCATGGTCATGGTCATGGTCATGGTCATGGTCATGGTCATGGTCAGCAGCATGATGATCGTGCCCATGGCAGCAATGATTATCTTGATGAGCCTTATGGTCATCGTTCTCATCATCATGATCATGTGCGTGAGTGTTGCCATGAGAGTGACCGTGTGAATGCCCATGTGAATGTCCATGGTCGTGGGAGTGATGGTCTTTCAACAAAAACACGCTTAATACGTTCACACTTAATCCAACCAAGGCCACGAAAATGGCCTCATTAAAGTGAATATTCTCAGGGTTTATCAAACGCATCCCTGATTCGATAAGCATGATAAGTGCAACCAGTCCTAAGGCGATGGCGCTGGTATAACCGCCAAGGACACTCACTTTACCGGTACCAAAGGCAAAGGTTGGATCATTGGCATGCTTACGGGCATAGGAATAGGCAAACAGCGTAATCATAAAGGCGGCGGCATGAGTGCCCATATGCCAACCATCGGCCAGCAATGCCATAGAGCCGTATATCGTGCCCGCCACAATCTCGGCCACCATAGTGATAACCGTTAAATACAGCACATAACGGGTATTTTTTTCGCCATCAGTATTTTGTGTAGAGAATCCATGGGGATGTTGCCACTGGGCGATAGAGTGTCCAAGGCCATTACTTGGCTGAGTCGTTTCTGTTGAGGGTGTTATTTTCATTGTCTTTTCCTACGCTCCCTGCCCTTCTCTAACCGATTGAGGCAACAGTACTTGTGGTGTTTGATGACTTATATCAGTATTTTAGTTTGAAAATCAAAATATATAAATATCAAAATAATCATTTTTCAAACTATTTGCAGAAATATTGCCGACAATCACGAGATGTTAAAACGGACAGATACGGAAAATGGCGGAGTCTAGAAACACAAAGGCGCTTAAATCAACCGATTTAAGCGCCTTAACACAGGATTTGATTAGAATGCGGTATCAGAACATAGATACGAAGAATGCACTGAAAAATAAAGCAATTACAACTGTAGTACCTAGCGCCATTTTAAGTTCGGTGTTCATATTCACTCTCCTAGTGGGTATGAACCCATTATTATCAAGCCTGCGATAAATGCCTATATTGAGATAGTTATTTTGTGAGCAAGACCTAAATTATCCTGTACTTTTCACATCGCGTTTAATGGTGACGTGATACAGCTCACACCATGCAACCTCGCCTAGCGCACATCAATTCAAAAATCAAGGCATAGCAATTCGCTTATTCGATTAACATTAAGACTCGATTAACAATGATTTTTGTTATAATGCCGGCATAATTCATTGACCGAGATAATCCTATGTCACAACTGTTACACACAATGATCCGCGTTGGTAACTTAGAGCGCAGTATTAATTTTTACACTCAAATACTTGGCATGAAGCTACTTCGCACCTCAGAAAACCCAGAATACAAATATTCTTTAGCCTTCGTGGGCTACGGTGAAGAGTCAACAGGCCAAGCGGTGATTGAATTGACCTATAACTGGGGCACTGAAAAATACGATCTCGGCACAGGCTTTGGCCATATCGCCATTGGTGATGAAGACATTTATGCTCGTTGTGAAGCCATTGCCGCCGCAGGCGGTAAAGTGACACGCGCGCCTGGCCCTGTTGCGGGTGGCACCACCGAAATCGCCTTTGTGGAAGACCCTGACGGCTATAAGATTGAATTTATTCAAATGAAATCGGCAACCCAAGGTTTAGGTTAAACCTATTCTCTTCCAACGTCTGATATAAAAACGGCGCTTGCAGTGTATGCAAACGCCGTTTTCTTTGCTCGTTGATAAATACCAACACTACAGATTATCGCTTGCCCTCGGCGGCCATCGCGATACGGCTGCTGCGCTTCTTCTGCCAAATGGGTAAACGCCATGCGAGCAACAAACCAAAACCGAGGATATACAGACTCGGTTCGATGATTTCGGATTTGACCGACCAATAAAAATGGATCGGTGCTAGTATCGCCACGACATACACTCCATTGTGCAGCGTTTGCCAACGGCGGCCCATTTTTCGCATTAAGACCTTAAATGAGGTAATCGCTAAGGCGCTCACAATCACATAAGCCACAGCACCAACTAAAATATAAGGCCGTTTCGCCACCTCGCTGAAGAATAACTCCCAGGCAAACAGCAGATCTAAACTGAAAAACGCCACAATATGCAGTGTGGCATAGGCAAACACATACAGGCCGACAAGCCTGCGAGTCTGCATTAACCAACCTAACTTAAATCTCTTGGCAATAGGTGAAATCAGTAGTGTTGCCAGTAGCGCATTGAGTGCGCCAATTCCAGTAAAGTGGATAATATGCTGCACAGGGTCGCCGCCCGCACGCCCCGA
The DNA here is from genome assembly GCF_016859145.1 of Shewanella sp. LZH-2. NCBI lineage: Bacteria > Pseudomonadati > Pseudomonadota > Gammaproteobacteria > Alteromonadales > Shewanellaceae > Shewanella > Shewanella sp. LZH-2. The sequence goes on along the minus strand of NZ_CP069350.1, from coordinate 2,082,734 downwards.
CAGCACAGTAAAAACCAACCAAGTAATCGGGATAAGCCCAATCAAATGAAAAACTAACTTTACCCAGAGCAGCTGTTTTGGCGTGACTCTTAACGCCGTGATGTTGAACATAAGACTCCTACTCTTTTCCCCTTTAATGGCGCTAACCATTATCTCGCTAGACAGATATTGCAACTGGCGCAATCGATTGCGCCTAGAATACGGTCGCCGAATGGATTAATAAAACTGCCTCAAATCCATGCCGTCATATAAAGAGGCCACAAACTCGCCATAGCCATTAAAAGGCAATGTATCGATGCGCTGCGCCGAGAATAACCCACCTTCACCGATGCGCCGCTCACTCGCCTGTGACCACCGGGGATGATCGACAGCTGGGTTCACATTGGCATAAAACCCGTACTCATGGGGTGCAAGTTGATTCCAGCTGGTGGGTGGCTGCTTGTCCATCACCCGAATACGCACAATGGATTTAATGCTCTTAAAACCATATTTCCACGGCACCACTAACCGAATTGGCGCGCCATTTTGCGGCGGCAGGGTTTTACCATACAGCCCGACTGACATCAGCGTCAGTTCATTCATCGCCTCGGCAATGGTTAAGCCTTCCACATAAGGATAATGAATACCACCGCCCATTAAACGGCTTTTTTGTCCTGGCATTTGCTCGGGATCGAAGGCGGTCTCAAAAGCGACATATTTTCCCTTGCTGGTTACGCCCACTTTTTTCAATAACGCCGCAAGAGGAAACCCAACCCAAGGGATCACCATCGACCAAGCTTCAACACAGCGCAGTCGATAAGTACGCTCTTCAAGCGGAAACAGCTTAGTCAGATCCTGATAATCAAGCGTCATGGGGCGCTCAACTTCGCCTTCAATACGCAATTGCCAAGGGTCGACTTTATAATGCTGCGCATTATCAGACGGGTCTTGTTTGCTGGTTCCAAACTCATAAAAGTTATTATGGGTTGTGACCTTATCAAATGGTGTAAGCACCTCACCCTGACCAAAGCGCGCATTGGCCTCAAAAGTCAGTGGCGTGGTGATAAAGCTGGTTTTGGGCTGATCACCAAACAGATCGAATAATCCCGCCTGCACATAACCTGGGATACTGGCACCAATCGCACCTAACCCCATGGCTTTCACTATGTGGCGGCGCGCCTTAAAGACCGACTCAGGAGTAACTTGATTGTCTTGTATATGCCAGCGTGCTTTTTTCAAAATACCCGGTGTAAAACGTGATTGATTAGCCAATTGACACCTCTGCAGAAATAAAATGTTATGTACCGGCTTTTGCTAACGCTAAGCGCTCACCCATAAAGCTCAGGTAAATTAACCTGTGTTGATAAGCTGTAGGGATATAGACACAGAAAACCGCAAAAAAATTTCATCCCTCACACTATATCAACCTAAGCGACTAAGTCTTGCTCATTTGAGTCATCAGCTAAACAGATTGTTTATTAAAGCACTTGAAGCCTTTCTAGGGGCATGCGACCCTAGGCGCCATCGCAAAAGGAGTGCTAGTAAGATGCCATTTTCTCAATCTTTTTCCCTCGCCCAGATCATCGGCCTAATCGCCGTGGCCTTTTTAGGACTGTTAATCGGTGCCCTACTCAATCAACGTCTCACCCGTTCTCGCTGGCAACAGTTTAAGGACGAGTTAGAACAAGAAATGCGCCAAGTGAACGAAGATGCAGAGCTTTCCCTCGCGCAGCAGCAAATCTTAGTGGACGATAAAGATAGCCAACTCCGTCAATGCCAGCAGCGCCTAGAGCAAAAAATCGAACATCTAGGCAAAGCCGAGGCCTTAGCCGAGCGCGTGCCGAGTTTAGAGCAGCAATTAAACGATAGTCATCGCCGTCAACTCGAATTACAACTGGCATTATCTAAATCCAATGCCCTACAACAAACTATTCAGGCCAAAGCGGATGCCCAGCAAGAATCACTGCGGGAAAAGATCGCCACCCTAGAAAGTGCCGAAGAACGTCTGCAAACCCAATTTGAAAATCTCGCCAACCGTATTTTCGAAGAGCGCAGCGAAAACTTTAAACACCAAAACGCCAATCAATTGGAAGGCGTACTTGGGCCGTTAAAGCAACAGTTAGAAGGTTTTAGGCAGCAAATCCGCGAATCCTATAACCATGAGCAATCCGAGCGTAGTGCACTCAAACATCAATTAGAGCACTTGCGTGAGCTCAACTTAAAAATGAGCCAAGATGCCATTAACCTGACAAAAGCCCTAAAAGGCGATAATAAGCAGCAAGGCAACTGGGGCGAAGTGATTTTAGACCGCGTGCTGCAAGAAAGTGGCCTGCGCGAAGGCCACGAGTACCACACCCAGCAGGATCTCAAAGATGACAGCGGCAAACGCTTTAAGCCCGATGTCATCGTGCATTTGCCTGAAAATAAAGACGTGGTGATCGATGCTAAAATGTCGCTTGTCAGCTACGAGCGCTATTTTAACAGTGAAGATCCGCTGGTGCGCGAACAGGCCATCAATGAGCATGTGCTATCCATACGCAACCACATTAAAGGCTTGAGCCAAAAAGATTATCAGCGTTTACACGGGCTTAAAAGCTTAGATTATGTGCTGATGTTTATCCCCATCGAGCCCGCATTTTTGCTGGCTTTAGAGCATGACCCAAGCCTTGTTAACTTTGCCCTTGAGCAAAATATTATGCTGGTCAGCCCAACCAACCTCTTGGTTGCCCTGCGTACCATCAATAATATCTGGCGTTACGAGTATCAAAACCAACACGCCCAAACCATTGCCAAACAAGCAGGCCGGATCTACGACAAACTCTGCGGCTACCTCGACGATATGGAAAAACTTGGCCGCGCTTTAGATAACGCCGAGAAAACCTATCACAGTGCCATGAATAAATTATCCTCTGGCAAAGGCAATTTGGTGCGTCAAGCGCATTTAATGCAGCAACTGGGTGTTGATACCAGCAAACAACTCGATAAGATGTTACTTGAGAAGGCGCTCAATGAAGCCTTAGACGACAGTGATATTGATGAAACCAGCGAGTTCGAAAACGATAGCTCAGCTAAAACAACTGAACACCAAACCAGGGTAACAAAAATTGAGGATGCCACCGCACTCGAACAACTCAACACCCAAACGCAGCAAAACGCCTAAATCACTATTAATCCTGAATCGATAGGGAAAAATCGATTGTAACCTTGATGCCCGGAGGCAAGTTCTGCATGTGCAACCCATTCACAAAGATGGTGTTATCCAGCGCAATTATTATCGCAGGTGCATTTAATGCCTCTGCGGCTTTTGCTTTAACGTCGACCCAAAAGACTTTTCTTGAGGCTGAAAAAGCCTTGAAGAAACAAGACTATGCAACCTATAAGCCCCTGCGTGCTAAGTTAGGTGAATATCCGCTGGCGATCTACTTAGACCATGATATCGATATAGGTCGGCTCAATGATTTACGCGGTAATGACGCTAAGTTTTTGATAGATAAATATCAAACAACACCAATGTACCAAAGACTGCGTTCGAAATATTTATTGAATGCTGGTAGCCAAAAGCGCTGGAACGATTTTCTGACGCTGGCTCAAGATGCGCCAACCGATGTCAGGCTACAGTGTTATTTTTATGAGGCAAAACTTGCTAAAGGTGAAACCCAAACCGCCTATACCGCCGCGCAGTCGCTATGGGTCTATGGTGATTCCCGTCCGAAAGAATGTGACCCTCTGTTCAATGCCTGGACCAAAGCGGGCAAGCGCACTCAAGAGGTGATTTGGGCAAGGATGTTAGTGAGCTTCGATGAAGGCCAAACCAGTCTTTTGAGCTTTCTATCGCAAAAAATTACGATCCATAGCGCCGAAGCCAAACGCTTAGTCGCCGTATTTAAAGATCCCAATAGCCTGCGCCATACTGAAAAATTTAAAGACAAAAATCCTATTGTTGGCGATATCGTTGCTGCTGGGTTAAAACGCCTTGCCCGTAAAGATCTCGACCAAGCCATCGATTTATATACTCGGTATCAAAAAGCCAAACGTTTTAGTCCCGCGCAAGATCTACAGCTGCAAAAGTATCTGGTGCGCCGAGTATTGATTGAGCAGGATGATAATTTTAAAGACTGGGCAGATAATCTGCTGCCAGAGATGAAAAGCGACGATATGTTCGAACGTCGTTTACGTTGGGCGATTCGCGAGCAGGACAGCACCCATATTGCTCGCTACTTAGATTTATTATCACCAGAAGCTCAAGCCAAAGAGCGCTGGCAATATTGGCTGTATCGCACCAATGCCAAACACGCCCCAGAAAGCGCCACCAAAGCCCTAGCGGCCGTTAGCAATGAGCGCGGCTTTTACGGTTTTGCCGCCTCACAATTATTGAATAAACCCGTATCGCTAAATCAAAGTCCTGAGCCAGTTATCAATGGGAACAGTCCGAAACTCGAAGATGATTTGGGTTTTGTGCGCGTACAGGAGTTGATGGCGCTCGATCGTTACTTCGATGCCCGTTATGAATGGGTGGCACTGCTCAAACGCAGCAATAATGACATGCGTGCTCGTTATGGCCGTTATGCCCATGATCAAGGCTGGTATGACTTTGGCGTCGAAGCCAGTATTCAAGGCAAACTTTGGGACGACATCCCCCTACGCTTCCCAATGGCGCATCAATCGGGCTTTGAACATGCGAGCAAAAAGCACAAGGTTAATATCGATGAAATCCGCGCCATTAGCCGACGCGAAAGTGCGTTTTTCCTCTATGCAACGTCTGGCGTTGGTGCCCGCGGTTTAATGCAGATCATGCCCGCTACCGCTAAGGCGACTGCGAAGAAACACGGTGCTAAGTACAACGATCCAAAGGATCTCTACAGTGCCGAACTTAACTTAAACTTAGGCAGCGCCTATTACGCCCAATTATTGAAGGAATTCAATCAAAACCGAGTATTAGCCACAGCCGCTTATAACGCAGGCCCATCAAGGGTTCGCCGCTGGTTAGCTGAATCAAATGGTCAACTCGATGCGATGAGTTTTATCGAGTCTATTCCCTTCACCGAAACCCGTGAATATGTACAAGCCGTGTTAAGTTATCGCTTGATTTACGAAGCGCAAAAACAACAGCCACAGCCTTTATTTAACGAGGCTGAGCTGAAGTTCCATTACTAAGGACAAGACTAAATGTAATAAAGGTGGCAAAGGCCACCTTTATTACATTAACAAACATAATACCGTTTCAAATTCATACCGTTAAGCTATGTATATAAAATCAGCAAACGCACATCACTCAGGCAAACTTATTTGCACTTAGCACTATTAAATGCGAATAATTAGCAATTAGTCATTATCCATGCGTTGCTACATGCTCAAGCTCAGCGGTTTATCCTTAAGTTGCGAATACCAACCCTTCGTTTGCCCTCACACTAAACACATTTATGGTTATGAAGCACTCGCCCGTTTCTACCTTGAGCAAGGTCAAGCCATCGCCCCTAATTTGGTGTTTGAGCACTTACACGAGAACAGCGATGCACTTGCTTCGATCGAGTTTCAGGCCAAAGCCTTTCAGCTTAAACACGCTCCTGCTGAACAAAGCTTATTTGTGAATGTCGATCCCCATGCAGCAAACGGCGTGCATACCCAAAAGTTACTCGACCTACTCTCCAGTCACCCGCAACTAACAGTAGAGATTATTGAAAATACCTGCATTAATGACGCAGAGCTTGCCAATCAACTGTTTCATCAATTTAAAGCAGCCAATATTAACGTGGCACTTGATGATATCGGTGCGCCCCACTCCATGCTGTCGGTCGATTTAATGATGAATGTGGATTATCTGAAGTTTGATCGTCACTGGCTAAATTTAGTTGCCGAACCTCACGGTATCGCACTGCTCAGTGCATTGATTGAATTTGGAAAACGCACTGGCAAACAATGCATCCTCGAAGGCATAGAAACCGAAGCCCAGTTCCAGCTAGCCAGTGAACTAAATGTCGATCTAGTACAGGGATTTTTATTTAAACCTTGGTTTATCCGCCCAGAGCAAAGCGAAAAGTTAATTTGTTAGGAAGAATAAAGTGTTATACAAAAATGGCAGAGTGCATATTGGTTTGCCGCCATTAATAATGTTAATGGTTCTTCGAATTTTATAGTCACATAGTGCAGATATTGATTGTCATTGTTTTTCCAGCAACGCTGCCAAAGCTGAATCGAATATGTCATTAATACATTGCCACTACTTCCCCAGTGACACGCCGCCTATTTATTTAACAAGAAGTATCCCTATAGGCTCGACGGCGGCATCTTCAACACATTGAAGTGTAAATACCGCGTTCACATGGCCGATGATGTTCCCAACATCATAGTGGCATTTCCCATATCCCTATGGGTCAGATGTGAAAGAGCGGCAATGCTGCCAACGGACACTGTTGCAACAATGCCATTCTTAACGATCATTGAACTATTCATCTGGCTAAAGGCTTTTGCCCCAAAACGAGATAAGTTTGTCGTCAGGTGTGTAGGATGAATTGTCATTGTTTCCCCAGTGACACGCCGTGCTCTTTGTTTAAAAAGCAGTGTCCCTATAGGCTCGACGGCGGTATCTGCAACACATGGAAGTGTAAATGCCGCGTTCACATGGATGTGAAAGAGCGGCCATGCCGCCAACGGTCACTGTTGCAACAATAGCAATTTTGACGACCATTGCACTGTTCATTTGGCAAAAAAGCTAATGCCCCATTCTAATTCAGCATGTGATTTTAGACAAAATCTAACATACAAAGATTGACCAAATTTTAGTAATGCGACAATGTTACTACATACGCAGTTGAGTCAAGCTGGCACGCAGTCACCGCCAGCCAGCTTCAAGTGAGCCCAATGTTTGCGGAATATGGAGAGTTCAGATACAAGGAAGTCAAATAGCCCATCATCAGCGCACTTCTTATGTACTCTGTAACTCACAAAACAAGCCACGGACACGGAAAACCGCGCCGTTGCGTTATGATCGTTATGTTTTCGCTGTCTGACATAGAGAAACCTTAGAAAATAAGGCAAGGAAAAGAGATTGAAAGATATAAGAAATATTGACTGGGGCAATGACAGTGCTGAAAACGACCCTGCACTAATGACCTACTTTGTAACGCCGTTAAACTTCGATCGAATAACACAGTTTAAGAAAACATTTATCATTGGGCGGAAAGGAGCAGGAAAAACAGCAATCAGGAAGAAGTTAATCAGCAAGTTTGCGGATGAACGCGAGCACATAGTTGTTGAGGTGTCTCCTACAAATGGGATATTTCGAAATCTAGCTGGAGTTGATTTGCTTAAACAAGAACGGGGCGATGAGACAATTTTTCAGTATGCGTGGCTTAATAGCATAATGAGAAAATGCCTCAACTTAATCGGCTCTGTGCAGGATAACAAGCTTACTGTTGGTAGTGCTGAAGCCGCAAGAAAATTTGCTAAAGCCGAAGGTGTTGTCAACTCAGATTTTGTAGAATCAGTTACAACAATTCTTAGCTCTATAAAATTGAAGTTTAAAGACATTGGTGAACTAGGTCTTCAACTAGAGAATATTATTAAAGAGTCATCTGCCATAGATAGATATGAATATCATTTAAAGAACCTTGCAAAGGATGGATGCAAAATAACTATATTGGTCGATGATCTAGATATCGGGTGGGATAACAGTGATAGAAGTAATCAGATACTGTTAGGCTTGCTTACTTCTTCAATGTATCTAAAAGCAATACACGCCAACGTGAATCTAATTATCTTTATTAGAGATGATATATATTCAATATTGATGAAGAAAACTACCCACAGTGACAAGTATAGGGATGTATATAAAATAACGTGGGCCGACGACAATTTCCAAAAGCTGCTAGCGGAGAGAATTAGTCAGTCTCTTGACTCTATGCCGTCAGTTGAAATACAAACGGATTTCCTGAGGGTATTTCCTGAAAAAATTGGCAACCAATTTACACTTGGTTGGATGACTGAGCGAACATTAGGGCGGCCAAGAGAGCTCCTTCAATTATCACGGTTATATACCGAAGCTCTTTCTGAAAACTCTCCATCAGACGATACTTTAAAAGATGTCGAAGAAGAGTATTCTACATGGAAGAAAGAGGATTTATGCGCAGAGTTCGTTAATCAATACCCTGATCTTGATAAAATATTTGACTATTGGAGAAACAACTACTTTAGGACCAAGTATCAAATTGATGAAGATACACTTGAAGAAAGAATGTCCAAAATTCTTGATGAAGTTCGAATCCCTCATGATTGGTTTGTCAACCTTAGTAATAACGCAGGTACAAAAGGTTTAGCAAAGATCCTATTTGATATTGGTTTTTTTGGTGATTTCATTAGAGGTGGTGATGGAGGAAGTAAGGTCAGCTACTTCGGTGAAACTCAAAATCCGTTATTGAAAGAAGTGCAAGTCCACCCTTGTTTCAGAAAAGCTGTTGGTACAGTTCAAAGAAATCGTTAAACATAACAAGACCATGCATAGGAACCAAAACAGCTACACTCACTAAACTGTTTTGGTTCTATGATGGCAGTGTTAATCCATAAAAATTTAATTAGAAACTCACCGAGTAGAGTTATAAATCTAACACACTTGTGTCCCAAAGTGAGCCTGTGAATCACTCTACACCAGACTGATTCATGTGAATAATTAAGAGGTTTAGATATGACATTTAAATGCAAAATGAATACGTATTTTAAAATAATGGAACAAAAAGGTATTTCTAAGCTAACTTACTCACCACCATTTTATCGGCTTCTGTGGAAATATGGTGTTAATTTTCAACCTCCCTTATTAGCAAGTTTTAAGACTACTCTTGCTGTTCAGACTGCTTACTTTTTCAGCTTTTTTTCTATCATCTTATCCATTTTATCCTTCATATTTTTTTATACTAATGACCTTTTCAAAGATGTAGCCGCCATCGAAGAGCTAATTATGCTTTATATGAAACTCTGCTTCATATCATTAGGCTATGGTTTATCTGTTTCTTGGTATTGTGGTCAACTGAAAAAGAAGTATAACCTGCCCGATTGGGGTGATCTTGCTGAAGAGTGTGCAGATGAATCGCTCTAGGACAGACTGATTCACCTAAGCTCCTAAAACCCGTCTCTATCCTCCATTTGCGGCTATTATGGGGCGGTTTTTCCCCTAAGATGAATCACTGATATCCAGACAAGTCATTCATGTCTCTGTTATGCCTATTCCGACAGGTGATATCGAGTGTTGGTTAGTTTGTTGTCAAACGAAGTATTGCTATTAGAATAGTTAATCCAAATCTGGCTAATAAGAGTGAATTATTTAGCAAGGTTTTGTCCCAAAACGTGTTGTTTATTTCTTTAAAATTTACAGGCGATGCAGATGCTAAATAGGTGAGTCGTGGCGATTAGCGAGACGACCGTCCGCCCCACGGACGGGGCGGTCGAGCATCCACGGATGGACTCGCTGCGCGTCGTTGAGCAAATGCCATAGCTCACCTATATATCTATGCTTCAAAGCTCCAAGCACAGTAAGACCTACATAAGGTTACTTAGCAACGACTCACTAAGCCGTTTGATTTCACAGTAAAAGTGACTGGCTAAGCGCAACATATTCCGCCATAGTGGTAGAGCGAATGACCTCATCCATGCACAAGGAGTCTCACGTGGCACATTCTGGTTTAAGCCAACTATTACAACAACTTGAACAGGTTTTATTGGGCAAGCCACGGCAAATTCGCTTAGCCCTCGCCTGTATTCTCGCTCGTGGGCACCTGTTAATTGAAGATTTACCCGGTATGGGCAAAACCAGCCTGTCCCATGCCCTCGCCCAGAGCCTAGGCTTAAGTTATCAACGCATTCAATTTACCAGTGATATGCTGCCCGCCGATATTCTCGGGGTATCTATTTTTGATAAACACCAAGCGCAATTTGTGTTTCATCCCGGCCCGATTTTTAAGCAGATGGTGCTGGCCGATGAGATTAACCGCGCCAGTCCTAAGACGCAAAGCGCCTTGCTCGAGGCTATGGCCGAGCAGCAAATTTCTGTCGATGGTATTACCCACAGATTGCCCAATCCATTTTTTGTGATTGCTACGCAAAACCCGACGGAGCAATCAGGCACCTTCCCACTTCCCGAATCCCAGCTCGACCGCTTTATGATGCGGATTTCCATTGGTTATCCGAGCCACGATGCCGAGCTTGCGATGCTCAAAACAGTGCAAACGCCGCAAACCCTGGATAATCTGCCGCAATGTTTAACCCCTTTGGCGTTAACCCAATTGCAGGAGCAATGCGATAAGGTCAGTGCATCCGATGCGCTGCTTAATTATATTTTGGCCTTAATCCATGATTCTCGCAGCCAAACGGACGCCATTGGCCTGTCGCCACGGGCAACCAAAGCCCTGTTACAAGCAGCCAAGGCTTGGGCATTTTTAGAAGGTAGACACTATTTAGTGCCCGAAGATGTACAGGCAGTATTTTGCAGCGTCGCCGAACACCGGCTTAGAACCAGCAGTCAATTACAGGGTGAAGCGCTCTCGGAGCGGATCCTCGCAGGTGTGAATCCGATCATGTAACGGCTCAATCAGCCATTAAATGTGAATATTGATAAGAAGATGAGGACAGTGTGAAACGCGTGTTTTCTGCTTTTTGGCAGCGCTGGTTGGCAAGGCGCATGCCGCCCAGTTCTGAGTTCACCTTAAGCCATCGCAGTATCTTTATTCTGCCCAGTGGCTTTGGGTTTGTTTGGCTGGGGCTGGTATTGCTACTGTACTTGTTTGGTACTAACTATCAGAACAATCTCGTGATTGGCCTGAGTATTTTGCTGCTCAGCTTATTCAATACCTGCATTCTCTATAGTTACAAAAACTTAGCAGGGCTACGACTACGGGCACTGACGCCGCCGGAGGTGTATGCGGGCGAGACGATCACTTTTCCTATTTTGCTTAACTCAAACCACAGCAGCCATCATATCAGCCTAAATTATCCGAATAATTTAGGTTATTTAGTCAAACACGTTGGCACGCAGGACGAGCAAGCGCTAGTGTCGTTTGCAAATCAACAGCGTGGAATAGTCTCCGCTGGACGGCTGAAGATTGAATCCACCTACCCTTTAGGACTCTGCCGTGCTTGGTCGCATATCGACCTTGATAACGCCCATATTGTCTATGCCCAGCCGCTTGAAAGCCCCTTACAACTTGAAGCCGCAACGGAATCCGGACAGGACGAACCGCTTGAGCGGGCAGGCAAATATATTGTTGGCATTGATGAATATAAAGGCCTTAAACCCCATGTGCTCGGTGAGTCATTAAAGCAAGTGGCATGGAAGCAATGGGCCCAAGGGCGTGGCATGTTAACCAAGGAGTTTGAACAGCCTCAAGGTGATCCGGTCTGGTTAAAATTAGCCCCTGATCCTACTCACCTCGAACAGCAGCTCAGTCAATTAAGCTGGCAGGTGAACCGCTTAAGTCAGCTTGAGCAATATTTTGGCCTTTGGCTGCAACAGCCTAATGGGGAAGATATTATTCTGGCGCCCGCCCTCGGTAACTCGCACCGAATCGCCTGCCAACGGGCGCTGGCGCTTTATGGAACACATACACAAACGCAAGATACAAGCGATAAATTATCTGTTAATCATGGATTTAGTCATAAGCCACACATTCCTCCCCACAGGCATAGCACTCAAACAGCATCACATGTTGAGGATCGCCTATGAGCCTCAAATCAATGACCAATGCAATCGCCACTGAAAGTGCAGACCAACAACATCTTAATTCATCCAAGGCGAGTGCAGCTCAGCTAAATGCCTATCGCGCTAATGGACCTCAAACTGGGGATAATATCAGTCGTCAAACCCTGTTTTGGCTATTGCTCACCAATTTAGCGGTGCTCAGCCCGTTATTTGATAAAACCACCCCTTGGACCCTTGGGATCTGCGCTATTTGCTTGCTGTGGCGCATTGGTATCTATGTCGGCAAAGTCGCTAAACCTCCCCGTTATCTTGTCACAAGCCTTGCTATCGGCGCGGCAATCACGCTGGCACTGGTCTCGGGCACAATTGGGCTATTGAACGCCTTAGTTAACCTGCTCATTTTAGGTTATGCATTAAAATACATTGAGATGCGAAGTGTTAGGGATGTAAGAGCCGTCGTGATTGTCGGCTATTTTTTAATTGCCCTCACCTTTATTGACCACCAATCCATGCTCAATACCGTGCACCTTATTGGCGTCACGATTATCAATACCTGCGTTCTGGTCACCCTCTACCAAAACCAATATCGCTGGCAACACACGGCATGGATTGGCGCTAAGTTATTGCTGCAAAGTTTGCCCTTAGCGTTATTACTTTTTTTGGTGCTGCCCCGTTTTGCACCGCTTTGGCTTGTGCCCAATATGAAGGAAGCCCAAACCGGGCTCTCGGACTCCCTTGCCGTGGGCGATATCAGTAAACTCACTCGCTCATCGGCCTTGGCATTTAGGGTGAGTTTTACCGATGCCAGCCCTACCCAAGCCGAACTCTACTGGCGCGCCCTAGTGCTGGAAGATTATGACGGCTTAACATGGCGCCAAGATGCGGGTATCAAACAAATTCAAAAGGATGCGTTTTTCTTTCCGCCCTCAAGGCCAGATCCTGCGCGGCAGTTGCCCTCGTTAACGCCAAAAACACAAAACAGTACCAGCAATAGCCAACCAAGGGTTTACCGTTACCAAGTGATTGCCGAACCCAGTCATCAACCTTGGCTATTTGGCCTTGATGTGGCCTACAGCCAAGATGATAAGCTGGTGAATTTGCCCGACTATCGGCTCTATGCGCTGCGTAATGTCGATCAACGAATGGGCTACAATGCCAGTTCGTGGCCGCAGGCGAAAATGGATCTCACCTTAAGTGACAAACAGCGACAAATAAACCTCAATCTGCCACCAAACAGCAATCCCCGAGCGCGCCAACTCGCCGCTGAATTTAAGGCTAAATATCCAGAACCCCATAAGCGACTTTGGGCCATGATGGGCTATTTTAATCAACAGCCGTTCTTCTATACCCTCACGCCCCCACCGATTGGCCGCCAGCAAGTCGATGACTTTCTGTTTGAAAACAAAGCAGGCTTTTGCGCCCATTATGCCTCTGCCTTTATTTTTATGGCGCGCGCCAGCGGCATACCAGCACGGATGGTGACAGGCTATCAAGGAGGCGAATACAACCCACAGGCCAATTACCTCAGCGTGTATCAATACATGGCCCACGCCTGGGCCGAGGTGTGGCTCGAGAATGAAGGCTGGGTGCGTTTTGATCCGACCGCCATGGTGGCACCTAATCGGATTGAACAAGGCTTTGATGCCGAGTTTTCCCCTGAGCAAAGTTACCTGCAAGAAAGCCCTTTTAGCAGTTTACGTTTTAAATCTATGCCTTGGCTCAACGAGTTGAGGCAACGCTTTGCTAGCGTTGATTATTACTGGAGTTTGTGGGTGCTCGGTTTTAATCAAGAACGGCAGAACAAAGTGCTAAGCGGTATTTTAGGAGAAGTCACTAAGGCCAAAGTCGCGATGTTTATGAGTATGTGTATTGGGCTTATTGGCCTCTATATCGCCTACAGCGTAGGGCTATTTCGCTTTAAAAGGGAACAAGATCCCATCAGCGCTAAGTACCAACGCATTTGCCAGCGACTCAGTAAATTTGGGATTTCACGCCCTGAGCATCTAGGTCCTAACGACTTTGCCGCACAGCTTATTGACACGCACCAGCAGCAATCCCCTCTGTTTTGTCGTGAGTTTGACACGTTCACCCAAAGCTACGTCGCATTGAAATACCAAAACTTGGCGGATAACGACTATCAAGTGGCGCTAAAGCGCTTTAATGCCGCGGCCAAAGCCCTCAACTGGCTGCTATTTGGCCCAAGTAAACAGTTAAAATAGATAGGATAGACCGCGGACAGACAAGATTGTTGAATCTTATAAATCAAACACATAGAATTGCCAAGCCCGTTTGCTATGCATAACAGCAATCCCAAATCGTGAGTCGAATATGCTGAAGTTAATCCAATCCAACCAAATGGAAGTGCTCTGTGCCCATCTCGCTGCATATTTGCGCCAACCACTACCCGGCACGGCGTTATTGCAAAGCGAGCATATTTTGGTGCAAAGCCCTGGGATGTCGACTTGGTTACGCCTTGAAATTGCAAAACAAAATGGCATTGCCGCCGCGCTTGAGTTCCCTTTGCCCTCCAGTTTTATTTGGCAACTGTGCCACGATTTACTCCCCAATGTCCCCAAGGAAAACGCCTTTACTAAAGCGGCAATGACCTGGAAATTAATGCAGCTACTGCCTCGCCTACTTGAGGAGGAATCCTTTGGGCCACTGCGGCATTATTTAGGTCATATGGAGTCAAGCAGCCCCGACTCGAGCACAACAAATAATCAACTTGAAGCGTCAAACTCAATTGCCGCCGATAATATTAAGCTTTATCAGCTCTGCGGCCGTATCGCCGATATCTTCGACCAATATTTAGTTTACCGCCCCGACTGGATTGCCGCATGGGAAGCTAATGAACCACTCGATGCACTCAAATTAAATGAGGAACAACGCTGGCAACCTATTCTTTGGCGGGCGCTGATTGCCTTCAACCGTGACGAGCTGCGTCAAAGCCATTACCACAGGGCCAATTTACATCAGGATTTAATTGCCGCGCTGGCAGATAGCACCCATTCCATTGCCAAATTGCCTGAGCGTTTATTTGTGTTTGGCATTTCGTCTATGGCCCCACAAACCATAGACGTGCTCCACCAGCTCGCGGGCCGAATTGATGTCATCATCCTTAACCTCAGCCCCTGCCAACATTATTGGGGCGATATTATCGACCCACGGCATCGAGCGCGAATGGCGTTGCAATATGCAGGCAAACGCCAATTGGCCGAGCAATGGGAAGATAAACTCGAGGTCGGCAATCCGCTGCTTGCCAACAATGGCAAAATGGGACGCGAATTACTCGATATGCTGCTCGAACTCCCGCCCGAACACTGCGATTTTGGCGACGATGTGTACTGCGAGCCCTGCGGCGATCCTAACGATCCGCATAGCAATGCCAGCATGCTGGCTGGGGTGCAATACGATATATTAGAAATGCAAACCCTCGACCGCGTACTCGGGCCTGATGCCGAGCTATATCAAGATGTTGCCAATCGAAGAGTGTTAAAAAACAGCGACCATTCGATTCAAATCAAGAGCTGCCACAGCCCGCTGCGCGAAGTCGAAACCTTGCACGATCATTTACTCGACCTACTGGATCGCGACAACCAACTCACGCCCAAAGATATTGTGGTAATGATGCCAGATGTCGCCGCCTACGCGCCCTATATCGATGCGGTGTTTGCTGCCAAACAGGGGCTCGAATATATCCCCTACGCCATTGCCGACCGCGGCGCGGCGCAGGAATCGCCACTCATTAATAGCTTTTTGAATTTACTCAATATTAATCAGAGTCGCTTCGGACTGACCGATATTTTAAGCATTCTAGAAGTGCCAGCGATTTTACGGCGTTTTCAACTCGAAGAAGACGAGCTACCACTGATCCGCCGTTGGTTAGATGAAGCCGGTGTGCGTTGGGGGCGCGATGAGCAAAGCCGTGTTAAACAGGGAGTGCCCGCTTTTGAGCAAAATTCCTGGGCCTTTGGCATCAAACGGTTAATCTTGGGCTATGCCTTAAGGGACGATGCCCCCTTGTATCAAGCAAGCCCACAGGCGCCGAGCTATTTAGTGGTATCAGGGGTGGAAGGCCAATCGGCGCAGGCCCTTGGCAAACTGTTGAACTTTATTGAAGTCCTCGATGAAACCACGCTGCAATTAGCCCAGCCTCAAGCGCCTTGCCAGCGTTTATTTGAACTGACTGAACTGTTAAATGCTTTTTACGACCCCGATGAGGATGAGCGTGAACAGTTACAGGAAATCCGCGACGCCATTGCTACCTTAGAGCAAGAGTTACTGGCCGCCAGCCCTGCTAACAGCTATACAACGGCATACGACGTTAACCCCAATTTTTTAGACCAAAGCGGCTTACACTCAAACGCCTTAAACTTAAGCATCGAAGTACTCGCACAATGGTTTAATCAACGCTTAACCGAGTCACGGGTTGGCCAGCGTTATCTGGCGGGTAGCGTAAACTTTTGTACCTTAATGCCGATGCGCTCGATTCCATTTAAGGTGGTGTGCCTGCTCGGCATGAATGATGGCATATATCCGCGCATGCAACATCCTGTGGGCTTTGATCTGATGGCACATTTTGGTGCTCGCAAAGGCGATCGCTCCCGCAGATTAGACGATAGGTACTTGTTTTTAGAAGCACTACTCTCGGCACGGGAACAGCTTTACATCAGCTATATTGGCCGCAGTGAGCGGGATAACTCGGAGCGCATTCCCTCTATGTTAGTCTCCGAGCTGATTGAATATTGCCAGCTGTGTTATGTGCCAGAATCGCTTACAGCAGAAACTCCAGCTGTGGGTAATGAAGCCGCCCAACAGGCATTGCTTGAGACAATTATAAGCCACCAGCCGCTGCAACCTTTTGATCCTAAACTGTATCAGTCAACAGAGCCGCAAGCGCAGGCGATAAAACAAAGTTACAGCCAGCAATGGTGCCCACCGGACATCAGCACGCAATCACTCCAGCGTCGTTTTATTGATGCCAACACGCTGATTGTGCTCGAAGATGACACGATTGGGGATAATGATATTCAACAAGATGTTGAGCCACTAAGCGAAGAAGACCATGTCGATATCTCCGCTTTTATCCGATTCTTTCGCAATCCCGCACAATATTTCTTTAACCGCACACTAAAGGTTGATTTAAACCTGAATATTCAAGCGGATGATAATGATGAGCCCTTTAGCCTCAATGCGCTTGAGCGTTATCTGTTACAGGCAAGGTTGCTCGATGATGCGCTTGAACAAGGCGCTGAACAAGGACAGGCGCAGCCCAGTAGCGAACTATTACAACGCTTAAAAGCCAGTGGTAATTTACCCATGCAGCCCTTTGATGATCTGCTGCTGCGCCAATATAGCCATGATATCGCGCCGCTTGTCGGCAGAACCTTATTTATGCGTGGCGATGTCTCCCCGCGCCATGCGGATATTCGGCTCGCCTTTGAGTTACCTCATCAGAACGCAGGGAATCAGGTAAAAACCAAGCGCGTGATCCTCGAAGGTCGGATTGATGATATCAGTCCAAAAGGCTTGGTCAGTTGTCGCCCCGGCAGTGCCCATGGGCGGGATATTTTAGCGCTGTATCTGCGCCATTTATGTTTAATGGCCGCAGGACTAACTCAGCCTAGCGATCATCTACAACCTAGCTATCTACTCGATATGGGGCATTTTCACGCCCTCTCGCCGATTGCGCCAAAGCAGGCCCATGATCAACTGGCTCACTTGTTACAGTATTTTTATCAGGGACAGTTGCATCCGCTGTGTTTTATGCCCAAAACCTCCCTTGCCTACGCCAGTGCAGAGATCAATGAGGATGAAACCAGTCAACTTGATGGCCAGCACGATAGTCAACACAGTGTGCGGCTAGAGGCGGCGCAAAGCGAATGGCTGGACGAACAAGGTGAGCTTGGCGAAGGCACCGATCCCCATTACCAGCGGCTATTTCGGTTTCCGCAGGATTTCACCGAAGCAAATTTTGGCAAACTGGCCGACGAGATCTATCGACCCATGCTGAGCTTGTACCATAAAGACACCCTCGCCCAACTTGAGGAGTTTGTGCTCAATGCAGAACCACAAGCCGCCACATCAGAGGGAGCGCAGTAATGAGTGAACTATCAAATAATATGATCCTTCCTACTACATCACAGGCGCTGCCGTTAGATCCGCTCACCCTGCCATTTGGTGGTAGCCGATTGATAGAGGCCAGTGCGGGCACAGGTAAAACCTATACGATTTCGGGCTTGTATCTGCGACTACTGCTTGGGGATGGCTTAAGCGAACCACTGAGTTGCGAACAAATTCTGGTAGTAACCTTCACCAATGCCGCCACCGAAGAATTAAGGGACAGAATTCGCCGCCGTATACAAGTGGCTTTTAAGTGTTTCTTAGGGCTCGAAATTAACGATCCCTTTGTACAGGCGTTGTACGATAAAACCCCAGAATCTGAGCGCGCCATCGCCCTTAGACGCTTCGACTTGGCGCTCAAATCCCTCGACGAAGCGGCCATTTTTACCATTCACGGTTTTTGCCAACGGATCTTAGCCGATCTCGCCTTCGAATCCTCTTTACTGTTCGAGTCAGATTTTACCTTAGACGACAGCGAGTTTTTGCACCATGCGGTACGGGACTTTTGGCGTGAAGCCTGCTATCCGCTGCCGGAATATTTAGCCCAGATTATTGCCAGCGAATTTGGCGATCCCGATGGTTTAGTCAAGCAGCTTCGGGCCTTGCTCGGTGCCAGTGAAGTAAAACCGCTTAAACCCGTGCAGCCCTTTGCTCGTTTGGCTGAGTCCTTAAGCCAGAGTGTGCAACGCTTTAAACTCGCCTGGCCGCGTGGCCGCGACGCGCTGTTAGAGTTACTTCATAGCCTGCCACTTAATGGCCAGCGCTTTGGTAAAGCGAGCGACAATTACCCCAAATTGGCGGAAATGTTCGACCAACTGGACAACTTCTTAGCCTTTGGCCACGGCTTGCCGCCGCTTAAAGTGCTCGAGTCGCTGTCACTATCCGAGCTTAAGCTGAATAAAGGCGGCGTGCTCCCAAGCGCGAGCGAGGCGCCGCTGCTTGACCATATGGAGCAATTAGCCACGCTGATTAACGCGATTAAACCCGCATTTCTCTTCAGCGCCAAACAAGGGATCAGCGAGCGGTTTGCTAAGCAAAAACAGCTTAAAAATGTGCTGACACCGGATGATTTGCTGACCACCTTAGCCGCGGCGATGCAGGCCAATCCCGACACGTTGCCCAAAGCGGTGGCAAGTCGCTTCCCTGTGGCCTTAATCGATGAATTCCAAGATACCGATCCTTTGCAATTTGCGATTTTCTCGGGGATTTATCAAACCCGTTTGGGGATTGAAGCGCAAAATTCGACGGCTGTCGAACCCAAGGCTCGCACGGATAGCAAATTAAGCCTGCTGATGATTGGTGACCCCAAACAGGCGATTTATGCCTTTCGCGGCGCCGATATTTACACCTATATCGAGGCGCGCAGGCAAACCCAAGCACACTATTTTCTCGACACTAACTATCGCTCGAGTCGTAATCTGGTGACGGGAGTGAATCACCTATTTGCCCAGCATCCCAATCCTTTTATTAGTCAATCGATTCCCTTTGACAGGGTAAAAACACCCGCCAGTGCGGCAGCAAAACTGTTAGTCGAAAGTACAGCCAATAGTGCCGCACTGCGGTTAAAACTGTTACGCGAGGGCGAAACGGGGCTGAATAAAGCCAGCGCCAGACAAACCTTGGCCGAAGATACCGCCGCCGAGATCACCCGTTTACTCACAGAGGCCGCCAATGGACAATGCCATACGCCAAAAGGGCCGTTAATTGCCAAAGATATTGCCATTTTAGTGCGGGATAGAAACGAAGCTGCGGTCATGAAAACGGCGCTCAGTAAACGCCAGATTGGCGCGGTATTTTTAAGCCGCGATAGTGTGTTTGATACCGTTGAAGCGCGGGAAATGGCGCTCATTCTGCGCGCATTGGCCAGTCCCAAGGATGAGCGCGCCCTGCGCAGCGCTCTCGCCACCGCGCTACTTGGCTATAGTGCCGAGCAAATTCATGCCTTTAACCAAGATGAAGAGCAGCGCCAAATGCTGCTCGAACAGTTTTTTGCGCTACATCAGATCTGGCAAAAGCGCGGCATTATGCCGGCGCTGCTGAGCTTAGCCAACGCTACCCATATGGTGGCACGCCTACTGCAAACACCCAGCGTTAGAGCCACTGCCGACCAAGATAGCGAAGAGCCCGATGAGGCGAGTAATGGCGAGAGGCGACTAACAGATTTTCGCCACTTAGCCGAGCTGTTGCAGCAAAAAGCCACTGAGATTGATGGCATCAGTGCCCTACTCAATTGGTATGAGCAGCAACTAATTGATAATACAGGGACAGATGAGCAGCAGCTTCGCCTTGAAAGTGAGCAAAATCTGGTGCAAATCGTGACTATCCATAAAAGTAAGGGGCTGGAATACCCAGTGTGTTTTATCCCCTTTGTTAGCCTTGCGCGGGATAATCGCCGCCGCCCGACACCCATGCTCTATCACAGAACCGATGCGGATGGGACACAGGAGCTGGTATGGGATATTGAAGGCACAGACGAAGGCTGGGAGCAGGCAAAGCAAGAAACCTTAGCCGAAGATCTTCGCCTACTTTATGTGGCGCTCACCCGCCCCGTGTACCTGTGTTATTTGTACATTGCTAACCATAGCCGGATATTAAAAGCCGGGATCAAAAGCCAACTGCATGAAACCGCTATCGGTTACCTTTTAGGCATTACCGATGCCGACTGTGATTTTGCTCGTCTACACAATGCGGCGCAGACGCTACTTAATGGTGTTGAGTCGAATGCACAAGCGATCAGCGTTGAGTGTGTTGCTGACAACATTGCTGATAGCAAGCTGCACACGGGTGAAATGCAATCCCACACCTTAAATGCCCGTAACGTCACCCGTCAGTATCGCACCCCATGGCGAGTAGGCAGTTATTCTGGCTTAATCAAAAATGCACCCCACGCCAAAGCCAGTCCGGGCGCCGATGATGAAGTTAGCGCGGTATTTGGCGCAGAACCTGCCAATAGCCTAAGTGAATCCTCATGGCAAGATAGCGCTGATATGCCGCAGCTACCGCTACTCAATCGCTTTAGCTTTGAGCGCGGCGCCAACGCGGGGAGTTTTATGCACTTAGTGCTTGAGTTAATTGATTTTACCCAAGCTCAAACCGACTTACCGCGAGAGCTACCTAAGGCTATGTTGCAATACGGTATTGCCCCCGAATGGCAAAGTGTATTAGAGGATTGGTACCTTGAGGTCTTACAGGCACCGCTGGCATTGATGGCGCAGGATAATCAGCTCATCAATCCCGAGCTGTGTTTAGCCGCGCTCGCGCCGCAACACACCTTAGTGGAGATGGAGTTTTACCTGCCTTTAAATCGATTAAGAGATGCAGAGCTTAATCAACTCCTCGGGCAATTTGGTTACGATACCGCGCTGCATTTTGATGAATTACAGGGCATGCTCAAGGGCTTTATCGACTTAACCTTTGAATATCAAGGTAAGTTTTATATCGCCGACTATAAATCAAACCATTTAGGCGACACGATTCAGGCTTACCATTATGGAGCGCTTAAGCAGGCGATTAGCGATCATAGGTACGATTTGCAATATATTCTCTACTCCCTCGCCCTGCATCGTTATTTGGCGATGCGACTGCCAAACTATGACTACGATATCCATATCGGCGGCTGTTATTACTTGTTTTTACGGGGAATGTCGGTTCAGTATCCCGGCTTTGGGGTTTACTACGATAAGCCACCTAAGGCGCTCATTCTCGCCTTAGATGCGCTGTTTAACCGCAGCCAAGATGAAAGCCATATGAGTCAACAACATACCGGAGCGATGGCATGAACCACAGCACCGAAATGAATAGCACCGAAATGAATAACGCCACAGCCCTTGCAGCCAATTGGTACAATACAGGCGCGCTGAGACTTAAAGCACCACTGGCTGAGTTGCTCAAATATTGGGAAAAAGAGCGGCTTATCACTGCACTTGATCGCCATTTTGCCCTCGAGATGGCCCGTCTTCACCCCAATGACGCCCAAGAGCCACTGTTTATGCTGCTGTGCGCCCTGTTGAGTCAGCAACTGTCGGCCCAACATACTTGTCTAGTGCTCGAATATATAGTGCCAACCAATCCGATGGCAGAGCCAGTAAACCGCTGTCAAATCCGTTTAAGCCTTACTGAACTGATTGACGCACTGCAACACTTTGACGCCATTGGTGCACCAAATAGCAATAAACCACTGATTTTTGAAGATGGTAGACTCTATCTTGAGCGTTATCATCATTTTGAAACCCAAGTCGCCAGCGCCTTAACAAGGTTATCAGCGACGGCGCTTTCGTTAACGCCCTCGCAGCCTTTAGCATCGGATAATCAGTCACTTTTACAACTACGCAGGCAACTGGATTGCTTATTTCCAAGCGCAACCCACACCGTTGAAGCAAACATCGATTGGCAAAAGGTCGCCACCGCTACTGCGCTCGGTAGAAAGCTGGCGGTGATAACTGGTGGCCCCGGTACAGGTAAAACCACCACGGTGACTAAATTGCTGTTGTTACAACAATTAGGTACACCAAAGCAGATAAGACTTGTCGCCCCGACGGGCAAAGCGGCCGCCCGTTTAAGTGAATCCATTAAGGCCTCTAAAGCCAGACTCGAGCAGGAACTGAAGCAGACTCAAGCGACAAACGAACTGGCGCAAAACCACGAAACCCAAGCCCTGTTAGCTGCGCTTAAGCAAGTACCGGAAGAGGCATCAACCTTACATCGCCTGCTGGGTGTCATCCCCAACTCAGCGCATTTTCGCCATCATCAAGGCAACCCATTACGGCTCGATCTTTTGATTGTGGATGAAGCCTCCATGGTCGATTTACCTATGATGTACAAGCTGCTTAGCGCATTGCCGGAACACGCAGGCTTAATATTGCTAGGGGATCAGGACCAACTCGCTTCAGTTGAGGCAGGCGCCGTACTTGCCGATATTTGCGCCGGACTTAAGCAAGCCTCGACTCAACATACCGAATGGAAAATGCGTTATAGCCAAGCACAGGCCGAACAATTAACCGCGCTCACGGGCTTTAATTTAACCCCCTTTATCCACGCTGAGCCTAAAATTGGCGATAGCCTGTGTATGTTAACCCACAGCCATCGATTTAAAGGCGATGCGGGGATTGGCTTGCTGGCCAGCGCAGTCAACCGTGCCGATCTCGCGGGCATTTTAGCGGTATGGCAAAGAGGGCTGGCCGAATTAACCTGGCTAGAACACAGCGTAGATCACAGCCAAACTCAAGCAAAAATCAGTGAACCTAGCAGTAATACCGGACTTAAAGCACTACTTGCACAGGCCTGTGAGCAATACGGTGACTATTTGCGCCTATTACAACCAACGCACGCCACCACAATACACACGAGTGAGCCATTTTGCCCGCCAAGCGCCATGGAGGCGATTGCCAAATTTAATCAATATCGCATTTTGTGCGCCATGCGAACTGGCGATTATGGTGTCGAAGGGATTAATCTTGCGGTAACGAAGGCGTTAGCACAGGCCAAACTTATTCAGCCGCAGCAGGAATTTTACCTCGGGCGCCCGATTATCATCCAAAGCAACGACTATAACTTAGGTCTGTTTAACGGCGATATTGGTTTGATTTTGCAGGATGAAGAGAGAGCTGACCGACTGATGGCCCACTTTATCAAAGCCGATGGCGAACTGCTTAAAGTGCTACCCGCAAGGCTACCTAGCCACGAAACCTGTTACGCCATGACGGTACATAAAAGTCAGGGCAGTGAATTTAATCGAGTCGCCCTAGTGCTCCCGCCAAATCCTAGTCTCGTTCAGTGGCAATTGCTCACCAAAGAGCTGATTTACACTGCTATTACCCGTGCAAAACAACACTTTAGCTGTTTAGGTACACAGCAAGTCTTCGAGCGTGCTAGCTTGCAAGCTACCCAGCGCGCCTCAGGTTTAGCGGATAGACTCTGGCGCGATAAGTCGATAATCAATTAACATTTAACAAATTGATTAATAAATAAAAATAGCAAAAAAAAGGAGCAAGGAGTTGATGGAACAAACAATGATAAAACTGCAACAGATGCAAGATGTCATCAATTTATTTGATAGCATCAAGCCTGAGGCGCAGTTACCCGCGCAATACTATGAAAGCACACGCTATATTCGTTGGTCTGAATTTGAGGCAATGCAAGTGTATGAGCTTGATTTTGAGCCTTATTTATCAATTGCTGAACACTGTAACATGCGTTTTTTTACCCTGCATCAGAGCCAGCAACGTGTGTACCTTGCTCATTTGAATGATGCTGGCCATGCACCAAGATGGGAAGCCCGGCCACTCTTATTATCTCAGTTGCGTGATACCGAGTTGATGACATCTCTTATGCAAGATCACGCCTATCAATTAGGACTGAAGATCAATCTCGAAGCAAACTACCCTATTTAGATTTTAGCGCTAGACGACATTGAAACCGCTTGTGGATCGATTGGAAAATATATTTTTACCTCAGTTCCCTTGCCTAACTCAGATGCGACGTCAATCGTACAATCGTGCTGACGCAAAATTTGAAGCACAATAGACATTCCCACTCCGGTCCCAGTCCCAACGGGTTTAGTGGTATAAAAGGCATCAAACATTCTTGTGAGGGTATACTCATCCATACCGCAGCCGTTATCAACGACCCTTAAGCATATGTTTGTATCGGATTGGGTGAGGTAAAGCTCTATTGCAGCAGATCTATCATCGACCACACTACAGGCCTGATAAGCATTCACAATAATGTTCATTAATACCTGATTGAGTTCGCCAACATTAAATAAAACCATAGGCACATGAGAAATCTCATTTTTTATCAAAACATTATTAAGCATTGGTCGCAATAATTTAAGGGTAAACTCTAGGGCATCGGCTAATTGAATGTAGGACTTCCCCGTTGAATCTGTTCGAGCAAAAAAGAGTAAATGGTTAACAATATCTTTGATACGCATTAAACCTTGGCAAGTATCGCTTGCCAGCTCAGGCAAATCTTCCTTAATAAACTGTAGCTGAGCCTGATCAATCTGTTGTTTATCGCCCGCATCAATACTCGCCAATAAGTCCTGAGCGTAGCTGGTTAAACTCCTGACATTTGAAAGAATATATGCAAGTGGATTATTAATCTCATGGGCAACCCCAGCAGCCACTGTGCCAAGTGATGCTAATTTCTCCTGCTGAATAATTGATTGTTGTTGCTGCTTAATCAGATCGATTTGTTGCTGTAACAACAGATTTTTCTCATAAAGTTGGCGAGTACTGTCTTCAAGCAACTGCTCCACCTCTTGCCTTGCCCTTTTTTCCCGCAGATAGGCTGCGTAGTAAGGATTTTCGCTGTCAGTCATTTTGTAACTCGATGATTAACATACAATGATCGGCGCCAGTATGCATGCAAGTATCGTGGGTGATCTGGATCTTTTGTTTAAAATGCTCTGCGGCACCAAACAGCAATCCTTCAGCACAAAAACACAGTCGGCGGGGGGATGAGTACCTTAACGCAATTTGATTCTCTGACAAGTGCTGGCCAGTAATATTCGGCAATGAGGGTTCATGGTAGAGCTTATTGACTTCTAAATGGATCACATCGTGGATCCCCATCACTAACGAAGTAAAATCTTCAAAATGTTCAACAACACCTGCGTGGCGTGAGGCCAGTCCATTAAACAGAAACTGGCCAAATGCTTTGACTACGTCCTGTATTGGCATATTAAGCCGCTGAGCCACGTCCTGAACAATGCTAAATAACTCTGACTCAGCATAACTTTTGGCAGACACATACACGCGATCCTTAGGAGCATGTTTTTCCAACAAATCGTTCCACACTGACATACCGCACTGAGCCACGACCATATCTTCAAGCACATTAAAAATAATTCCTTTCATACACACCTCATGGGGTGACCAAGTCGAGCTAACAGGCGAGTGTCACATTTGTCCTATACATTACCTATAAAGTAATAGCAGCAATCTTAATGTTCACCAGTATTTTTATGCGAAGTTGCTAGGGCGTGTTGAATGTTTCTAAACCCAAGTCATCAAGTAATGACGTCATAGCCAAGCCGTTAATAACATCGTCGATAATAACCCTTAGCAGCAGGTCTATTCGTGAAGCGTTACCACTCACTGGTTAAATGTTGATTTAGATACACAGATGCGAACTTGCGTCTCTTTTCTTGAATAAAATCAACAGGAGTATAAGTCGACGTCCATCAATGCAGCATCCTGTTATACAAGGGTTGTTGATGCGCTAAATGCGCTTATCGCGCCCTTTATGCCAGTAAAAATTGCATCGCAATTTGACTATCTGATGGATAGCCACTTTTGTTTAGTCTAATATGCCACCAACTGTGAAATAGGCCATGCAACAAACGCATATTACAAACATTGCCATACCAATAAGTAGTCACTTTTATGCCTAAAACACCCGCCCACTCGCCCGCTAATACCCTTGTGGTCCTCGATTTTGAAACCTCGGGTCTTTCGCCCAGTCAAGGCGCTCGTGCTATTGAGATTGGGGCGGTATTGATTGAACAGGGCCAAATCACTGCGCGTTTTTCAGAATTAATGAATCCAGGTTTTCGGATAAACACCTTTATTGAAGATTACACCGGGATCAGCAATCAAATGCTGTCACGTGCAGCGCCCTGCGCCGAGGTAATGTCACGATTTGCCAAGTTTATCGGCAAGCACCATTTGGTAGCCCATAATGCCGCATTCGATCAGCGGTTTCTTGATGCTGAATTTGCTCAAATTGGTCACCAATATTCTGGCCAGTTTGGCTGTTCTCTTCTGTTGGCAAGGCGCTTGTACCCAGAGGCGATTAATCATCAACTGGCAACCTTAGTACGCTATAAACAACTGCCGACCGAGGGGACTTTTCACCGCGCGCTTGCTGATGCGGAAATGACGGGACACTTGTGGCTACGAATGTTAGCGGATCTGAAACAGGACTTTGCAATAGCCGAACCACCCTTCAGTCTAATGCAAAAAGTGATGCGCAAGAGTAAAGCTGAGGTGCCTAAGTTTCTGCGTCAATATGCCAGAGGTTAATCCACTCAGCGTTGACCAAGTTTACACCATACACCAGCCAAACTTGTCATAAAAAGCCAAGTGCTAGCAAACACTTGGCTTAATCGCGTAAATCAATACAGAGACAGCTTATCCTAGCAATGCGTGGTCAATCCCGCAGGAACTGCGAACGACTAAGGTGGTTGGGATTAATTGAGGGCCTACCGCCTGACCGCGAATAAGCTTGAGCAAACTCTCGACTAAAATCTCACCCGCTAACTGAGTATTTTGTTTGATGGTTGTCAGTGGTGGATTAGCAAAACTTGCCACAGGAATATCATCATAGCCCACCACAGCCACTTGCTCTGGCACTAATATCCCCTTCTCTTTTAAGGCGCGAATGGCACCAATAGCAATCAAATCACTAGCGGCAAAAATCGCATCAAACGTAAGCCTTTTTTCTATTAATGCCATCGCCGCATCATAACCAGCACTTTCAGTGCTAATGGCTGAAATTTGCCGCTCAGCCACCACTGGTAATCCTGCGGTTTGTAAGGCTTTGACATGACCTAAATATCTATCCCTAAATTCTGGGCTATGACTAGAGGCGTCACCTAAGAAGGCAAAAGCGCTACGGCCAAGGGAAATCAAATGTTCAGTGGCTATCAGGCCACCTTGGTGATTATCACAACCAATGGATAATACGGATTTATTGTTATGCTCGGCGCCCCAGATCACAAAGTGAGTATGCTGAGCGAGTAACTTTTCAAGCTTCTGCTCGTAATCCATATAATCGCCGTAGCCCAGCAAAATAATGCCATCAGCTTTATTACTGTCTTCGTAGTCGGCATGCCAATCGCTAGAAAGCTGTTGAAATGAAACGAGTAAATCATACCCCTGTTGCGCAGTTGCCCGTGTTATTGAGCCTAACATCGACAGAAAAAATGGGTTGATAAGGGAATCATCATTAGTCGGGTCTTCACACAATAACAGCGCCAGAGTATGACTATTTTGGGTACGCAAATTACTGGCGTTTTTATCAACCTTGTAGTTAAGTTCCTTTGCAATTGCTTGGATCCGCTGACGGGTATCTAAGTTGACAAGCGGGCTATTTCTGAGGGCTCGGGAAACCGTAGACTGGGATACACCAGCACGATAAGCAATATCAATTGAGGTCGCTTTCGATGCCATAACGGAGGTCACCATAATTATTATTTTGGGGGATACTAAAACAGTTCTAATGACTTGTATAGCCGAAGGGTTTACAACTGTCTAACAAGTTAACCGAGTTAATCTGCTTTAACCTATTGAAAGCTAAATTAACTTAACCGCACACCTTAACGCTGGGTGCTTAACCACGATAATGCGGCTTATGATTGTGTGACTAAAAACACAGACTAGAGAAAATAAATGCTTCAAAAAAACGCTAACGCTATTCACAGCTTTGCATTCACTAATAATTAGCTGAGTCGCATTTATTTTCTCTTAACCAGATAGAAGTTAAATCCCTAATTCATCGAGTAAATCATCGGCGTCCACATTGGTATGATGTTGACTTATCGCGGGCTTGTCCGCCATTCGGCTCCAAGGAGTGCTTTCAACATTTGAAGCTTGCGTCCCACTCACGCCGTGCTGTTCGAGTAAGCTATCAGGGTCAAACTCCTCATCATATTCAAACTCATCCAGTTTGATAAACTCGGTCTTATCCATCGCAAATTCAAGGTAGAAAATGTGATTATTTTCGGTTTTAAAGGACACTCGCCTTGCTACAGCATCATCCAAGTTTGCATCAATAGAGATAGTCAACTCTTTGTTTATCGTTAACATTTTTGGCTGACTTTGGCTGATGGAAGTTTGTAATTCCTTAGAGACTTTATTAATAAAGTCACCTAAGATTTGGTTCATTAACTCCCCCATCACATTACCCACTTCATCGGAAGTATGGGAAAAGGCTAATTCCTCTTCAGGCATGCCCATATTGAGCATATAGCGACGGTAGATTTCGATAGCCGCAGCAGCGGAAAAGTTAATAACAACAAGCCCTGAAAATCCCCCATCAAAAATCGAAAAACATCCTAAGTCAGGTTTTAAGCGGGTACGGGTAATGCTTTGTACCATACCAGCATGGCTCACATGGCTTGCGCTGGTACTCGATAATACATGGGCAACAGAGTGGCATAACTTCAACAATATATCGTCAGAAGTCACAATCGTATTTGTAGTCATAATTGATTCTCAAACATAACAGTTGATTAATCTTGCGCGTAAAACGGTAAAAAATCAAAATTAAAACAACTAATTAGATATAGTTATCATGATTGAATTTGTTAATAAATGGTAAGTTGTTGAATTTAATAAATACTTCATCACATGCGATTAGACTGATGAAATATCCTCAAAATAAGCCATAAAATCATCACTCAGGAGAAGGCCTGCAAAGATCCTGCTTAAGATCAAAGAAACCCCATATTGTTTACCAGTTTATATGAAATTTAACCCGCTAATATTCTATTAAAAAACATTCGCAGGTATATTGTTGAACATTATTTTTGCGCCCGAGGACTCCAGATGATCACTTTTTTGCGCCAATTCACCATTTTAAAACGTCTAATGATGATGTTAGTGATGGCGGCCATTGGAACTGTTTGTTTTGCAAGTTTTTCGATTAAAGAACAATACAGTAATTTGATCGAACAAAAATGGTTACAAATCGATGGTCAACTTGGCAGTATCCTCAGTGTGATAGACGTTTATCGCCAAGATGCTGTTAACGGAAAAATGAGCGAGCAAGAGGCTCAAAAAGCTGCTGCGAACCTCATTAACCAAACCCGTTATGCCGGGGTTGGTTACTTTATTCTGATTGATGACAACAACCAAATCCTAGCCCATGGTGAAAATGCCAGCCTAATCGGTACCTCTGCACAAAATTTCACACTCCCCGATGGCACTAATCCGCTGACTACGATGCTGTCTCAAGCTCGGCAACATGACAAAGCCATGCTGGAATATCCGATTGCTAATCCTGTTTCAAAAATTGTTGAGGACAAATTGGCCGAAGCCCGCTACTACCCACAATGGGGCTGGACTGTGATCACAGGGGCTTATCTCAGTGACGTAAAAGAGAGTCTTTACAATGTGATGATCGACTATCTGATTATCATGTTTTTGATTTCTGTACCTATTTTTGCATTTTTCCTTGTTCTTAATCATTCGATTACCTCACCATTGAATGATGCTATTGAAGCCCTTGAAGATATCGCTCAAGGCGAAGGCGACTTAAGCCAGCGTTTAAGCACTCAAGGCAAAGATGAAGTTGCTCATCTCGCCCAAGCCTTTAACCTTTTTGCCCAAAAAATTGGCGATATGGTGGGACATTTGCAACCCCTAGGAAAATCGCTCGACAACGATGCTAAACAGTTAATGCTTGCCGTTGAGGAGTCGAACCAAAGTGCGGAACATATCCACCGTGAAACCGGTAGCGTAGCAACGGCAGTTAATCAAATGCTGTCTACGACCCATGAGATGGCGAGCAATACCCAGCAGGCCGCAGATGCCGCCACCAGTGTGAAAAATCAGGCACAGCAAAGTAAAGCTGTGATTGACAATACGGTGCGCGATACAGAGAAGTTGGTCCAAGAGCTGAAAGCATCAGAAGCAATCACTCAAAAATTGGGACAAGCCTCTGGTCAAATTGGCAGTATTTTGGATGTGATTAGGGGCATTGCTGAACAAACCAATTTGTTGGCACTTAATGCCGCCATTGAGGCTGCTCGTGCGGGTAGTCATGGCCGAGGATTTGCCGTTGTCGCAGATGAAGTAAGAGCCTTAGCCAATCGCACCCAAGACTCGACCAATGAGATCCAAAAAATTATCTCTGAAATTCAAACCGGTGTGGGCTCTGTGATGCAAAGCAATAGCCAAACCCAACATCAATCAGAAGAATTGCAAGCTAAGGCTCAAGAGGCTGGGCAAGCCATGGCCGCAATTCTGGGGCTAATTGCCCACATCAGCGATATGAACACTCAGTTAGCGAGTGCGACAGAAGAGCAATCCCTCGTGACAGAGGAAATTAACCGTAATATCTGTAATATTTCAGAGCTAACCGAAGTGTCTGTAAAAGCCAATGACAGTAATAGCCGAGCAGCACAATCATTACAGGATATTAGCCAGGATATGTCCCATACCTTAGGGCAATTTAAAATCTAACCTAGCGAATGTTTTCAATAGCAAACAAGAGGACGTATAAAAACGTCCTCTCTTCCTTTAAAATTAGCTAATGAAACGACACAATCAACCCGAACATACGAAATGCAGGCGGATTGAGGATGAAGTTGAGAACCATGTCCTTTAAACAGGAATCCATGTTATAAGGTAAACTCCTAACTTGCATTCACCTCGCCAAAGGAGAACCGCCTATGCGTATGACCTTAGCCGTACATACCCGGCAATATACCATTCACAGTTTTAGCCCTAAGGCGCAAATTCCTACCGAAGTTTTTGCTGAAGAAGTGTATTTTATCTGCAAAACAGAAGAAGGTTTGACCTTGGTTGTGCCTAGTGAGCTTTCGCTTGATAGCTTAGAGCAAGAAACTAACTGGAGCTGTCTAGAAGTGTTAGGCCCTCTAGGATTTTCATTAACGGGTATTTTATCGAAAATTGCCAGCACCTTAGCCGATGTGCAAATCAGTATTTTCGCCCTTTCAACCTTTGATACTGACTATATTCTCGTGAAGAAAAATTGCCTCCAAGGCGCCATTGCTGCCTTAAAAAAGGCCGGTTATAAGATTATAGAGTCGAACGAAGCGCCATAATATTCATAAAGAGTTAAGCCACTATGTACGAAAAATCTGTCACTATCACCGCGAAACATGGTATTCATACTCGCCCAGCCGCATTATTGGTGAAAGAAGCGAAAACCTTTGATTGTGACGTTTTGGTAGAATGTAACGGCAAGCAAGCCAGTGCTAAGAGCTTATTTAAGCTACAAACTTTAGGTTTATACCATGGTGTTACCGTGAGAGTTTTCGCCGAGGGGGAGCAGGCGCAGGAAGCCGTTGAAAAAGTCTCGACCTTGTTAATCACCTTAAGTTAGCGAACCGCCCAACATCATTAGGAATGACTATGTCGATAACGGGGATTATTGTGTCATCGGGTATAGCCTTCGGTAAGGCTTTACACCTTAATCATTGCGAAAACCACCTCGACTATCGCCCAATTCCGCTCTCTAGGATCCCGCAGCAACAAAGTAAGTTTCTTAAGGCATTACAAACACTGAAACAACAGCTCAGTCTAAGCCAAACTAAGCTCGATCCTGACAGTGAAAACTACCAACTGATTGAAGCCGATTTATTACTCCTTGATGATGAAGAACTGATAGAACAAGTCAAAGAAGCCATTCGCACCTTACAACTTTCCGCCAGTGTTGCCGTTGAGCGAATATTTGCCCATCAAGCCAATGAACTCGAGTCCCTAGACGATCCCTATTTAGCCAATCGTGCCCAAGACGTTCGATGCCTTGGCCAGCGCATAGTCACCGCGATTAATGGCCGTTTGGACCAAGGTTTAACTCACCTGAGTGAACCGACGATACTGCTAGCACAGGATCTCACCCCAGCAGAGTTTGCCTTGCTCCCTAAAGAGCACATCAGCGGTATTGTGCTTAAAACCGGTGGACTCACCAGTCATACCGCTATTTTGGCCCGTGCAGCAGGTATACCCGCTATTTTAAGTTGTCAGTTCGATGCAGAGCTCATCCCTAATGGCACCCCATTAGTGCTCGATGCAATAAGTGGAGCGCTTTATGTCAATCCGGAGCCTGAGCAACAAGCTCGTTTAACCGTGACCCTGCACCATGAACAAGCAAGACGTCAGGCACTTCAAGCTTATCGCGATGTTCCGGCTCAAACACAGGACGGACATCAGGTTCGCCTGTTGGCAAACGTCGGCAATTTGAATGAGATCACCCACGTCAAAGATGAAGGGGCCGATGGAATAGGCTTATTCCGCACTGAATTTATGTTAATGCATACCAGCACCCTGCCGGATGAAAAAGCCCAGTACAATCTTTACTGCGAGGCTCTGCATGCTCTAGGTGGTAAAACTTTTACGATCAGAACCTTAGATATTGGCGCCGATAAAGAACTCCCCTGTTTATGCCAAGACATAGAAGATAATCCCGCCTTAGGACAACGTGGGGTGAGATACACCTTAGCGCACCCAGAATTATTTAAGACCCAACTTCGTGCCATTTTACGGGCAGCAAATCACGGTCCGATTCGCTTAATGTTTCCTATGGTCAATCAAGTCGAAGAGTTAGATGAGATATTTACGCTTATCGCCGAATGCCAGGATGCCCTCGAAGACGAAGAAAAAGGCTATGGTGAACTGAGTTATGGCATAGTGGTAGAAACGCCCGCGGCGGTGTTGAATTTAGCCTCTATGCTACCAAGGCTGGATTTTGTCAGCATAGGCACCAATGATTTAACACAATATGCCATGGCAGCAGACCGCACCAACCCACAACTGACACGGGATTACCCTTCCCTTTCACCTGCGATTTTAAGCTTGATAAACATGACAATCATTCAAGCCAAAGCAGCCGAGGTCACAGTATCACTCTGTGGTGAATTAGCCAGCTCGCCACACATCGCTCCGCTACTCGTGGGAATGGGGCTGGATGAACTCAGCGTTAACTTAAGCTCATTACTAGAAGTGAAAGCAGCCATTTGCCAAGGTGAACTGGCGAAATTTTCTGCGTTAGCGCACACTGCGATGCAGCAAAATAGAATTTCAGATCTGCAACAGTGTATAACAAACTGTAAATAGTACATTTAATTGGTTATGCTGCTTTACAGACCAACACAGAACAACAAAAACAAGCAAAGGGGCACCACATTATGGGATTTTTAAGCCGCATAAGGCGATTGGTATCAGGACAGCCACAACTTGCAGGTGGCATTATGGTCTACGCCCCCGTCAATGGGGAAATAGTCGCGATTGAAAAAGTCCCCGATGTCGTTTTTGCAGAAAAAATTGTCGGTGATGGCATTGCTATCGCGCCTAAGGGCGACACGATTGTTGCACCTATTGATGGTACTATCGGTAAAATATTCGAAACTAATCATGCCTTTAGTATTGAATCACCTCAAGGATTAGAACTATTTGTTCACTTTGGTGTTGGTACTGTCGAGCTAAGAGGGCGTGGTTTTAGTCGTTTAGCCGAAGAAGGTCAAGAGGTCAAAGTAGGCGATCCGATTTTGTCATTTGATATCGAGTATCTTAAAGACCAAGTAGACAGCTTACTCACGCCCGTGGTGCTTGCCAATATGGAAGATGTGAAGTATTTAGACAAAGCTCAGGGGAGTGTCACTGCGGGCAAAGATCCTATTTTTACGGTGCAACTTTAACAATTAATCCAGTGTTAATTAGCAGTCCATTAAAGATCCATACCTTAGCTAATCCCCTTTTCTTCGTTAATCATACCGCTGGTAGTTTGCTGATACTGCCAGTGGTCACATTCGCAGCATTAACCTAAGCAAAAACAGCTGCACCTCAGACAGCTAATCGACCTAATATCCGTTAATAGTGATAAATTCAGTATTTTCGATAATAGGTAATTGGCCTAACTGTGATAATTCTTGTTTGAGTTTACTCATCATATCCATCTGTTTAGCTGAAGGCGGTAAGTGTATTTTAACAATCCGTATAGCCGCGATGGACTTATAGTCAATCACCCGTCTTACAAATACGCAGTCTTTCGCCTGTATTTGAGATATCACTTCATTTGATACTTCATAATCCAATGGAAAATCAGCCTCACCTACCAGTCGTAATTGTAGGTAAACACAGTGTGACGCTAAAAGACTAATGCATTCACGCCATTTGGTATTGTTCATCACAACTCGTTGTCGTTATCTTTAATGCTGAATAGTATATATTTTTCAGATAGATAAATCATAGATTGCAATCTAAAAATAAAAGGCCAAGTGTGGAGAGCACTTGGCCTTTGACTGGAGATGAAATATTACACGCGATTAGAAACCTTCAACGCCC
The DNA here is from genome assembly GCF_016859145.1 of Shewanella sp. LZH-2. Taxonomy (NCBI): domain Bacteria; kingdom Pseudomonadati; phylum Pseudomonadota; class Gammaproteobacteria; order Alteromonadales; family Shewanellaceae; genus Shewanella; species Shewanella sp. LZH-2. The sequence continues at coordinate 2,047,916 of NZ_CP069350.1, read as the reverse complement.
GCCATATCGGGAAGATGATGGGCAATACCTTTGTGGCAATCAATACAGGTCTTCTCACCACTGGCCAGCGATGTGGAGTGCATCTGCGCGGCGCGTGGTGACTGCCTGGTAAAGTCCATATAGGTAAAGTTATGGCAATTTCGACACTCGAGCGAGTCATTTGCCTTTAACCTTGCCCATTCATGTTCAGCCAGCTCGCGACGTTTACTCTCAAACTTTTCGCGGGTATTGATGGTACCAAACACTTTACCCCACACTTCTTTCGATGCCTGCATCTTACGGGCAATTTTATCGGTCCAGTTGTGCGGCACATGGCAGTCAGGGCAAGTTGCACGCACCCCACTACGGTTAGTGAAATGGATAGTCGACTGTAACTCTTGGTAGACGTTATTTTCCATTTCATGACAACCAATACAAAAGGCTTCTCTGTTCGTGGCTTCAAGCGCAGTGTTAAAGCCCCCCCAAAAGATCACCCCTGCCACAAAGCCACCTAAGGTTAAAAACCCTAAACTGTAGTGCACACTCGGACGATTGAGAACTTGCCAGATCTTTTTAAGTTTATCTAACATGCTGACTCCTAGTGTTTTTTCTGCTCAGTATTCGCTTTAATCAGATGATCCATATCCACAAAGTCGTTCTCGACCAGTAATTTGGCATCCAGTTGCGGCACATGGCACTGAGTACAGAAATAACGCCTTGGTGAAAGCTCAGCTAAAAAGTTGTTATCCCTATCCATATAATGGGTCACGCTCACCATGGGTGCTTGCGAATCTCCAGTGCGTTGTCTTGCATGGCACGCCATACATTTATTGACCTTAAGATCGAGCTGATAGCCATCGATCTTATGCGGGATCACGGGTGGCTGCATTGGGTAGTTACGCACCTCTTTGATATCTTTATTCAGCACTGCCTGCATCGCGGGCGGTGTTGGCTCAACGTTAATCGGCGCCTGACGTAAGGTATCGATCTTATCCTCAGGAATACTGGCTGCAGTCACACTGGTCATCATCAGGGCTGAAAAGGCAAGCGCACTAAATGCTGAAGCTAATTTGAATGTTTTCATCCTGTACTCCTTATACCTTGACGATTTTCACGGCGCATTTCTTAAAGTCGGTTTGTTTCGACAGCGGATCTGTCGCATCCAAGGTGACTTTGTTAATGAGCTGACTGGCATCGAACCAAGGTACGAACACCAAACCCACCGGCGGCTTGTTGCGGCCACGGGTTTCGACACGGGTTTTAATTTCACCACGGCGAGACACGACTCGAACTTCATCACCACGGCGTAAGCCACGTTTTTTGGCATCTTCTGGATGCATAAAACACACAGCATCGGGGAAGGCACGGTAAAGCTCAGGCACACGTTGTGTCATCGAGCCCGAATGCCAGTGTTCAAGTACACGACCCGTGGATAACCAAATATCGAACTCTTCATCAGGAGACTCTGCTGGTGGCTCATAGGGCAGCGCAAAAATCACCGCACGGCCATCAGGATGTCCATAAAACTCAAAGCCTTTACCCGGTTTAACATAGGGATCCGTTCCCTCACGGAAACGCCATTGGGTTTCTTTGCCATTAACAACTGGCCAGCGAAGGCCATGGGCTTCGTGATAAGCATCAAACGGGGCCAAATCGTGACCATGACCACGACCAAAGGTGGCATATTCTTCAAACAACCCTTTTTGAACATAGAAGCCGAAATGTTTCGCTTCATTGTTCAGATACTTAGGATCAGTATCTGCCAACGGGAACTTATCGACATTGCCGTTTTGGTACAGCACTTCAAAGAGGGTTTTGCCTTTAAATTGCGGGTTTGCGGCTAAGACTTCCTTCGGCCAGACTTCGTCGGTGGTGAAGCGTTTAGCAAACTCCATCAACTGCCACAGATCTGAGTGTGATTCGCCCGGCGACTGGACCATTTGATGCCAAAATTGAGTGCGACGCTCAGCATTACCATAAGCACCCTCTTTCTCAACCCACATCGCGGTTGGCAGAATTAAGTCCGCAGCTTGAGTCGTCACTGTGGGATACGCATCGGATACCACAATAAAGTTGGCAGGATTGCGATAACCAGGTAAGCCTTCCTCATTGATGTTCGGGCCAGCCTGCATATTGTTGTTCACTTGCACCCAATAGCAGTTCAAGTCACCATCTTTTAAGCGGCGGTTTTGTTCTACGGCGTGATAACCAGGTTTTGGTGGAATAATACCGCTGGGGATCTTCCAAATTTCTTCGGCGTGTTTTCGATGCTCAGGGTTAGTTACCACCATATCCGCGGGTAAACGGTGGGAGAACGTCCCGACTTCACGAGCCGTACCGCAGGCAGAAGGCTGACCGGTTAACGAGAATGGGCTATTACCGGGAGTTGAAATCTTACCTGTTAGTAAGTGGATGTTATAAATCAGGTTGTTACACCACACACCACGGGTATGTTGGTTAAAGCCCATGGTCCAGAACGAGGTGACCTTGGTATCGGGATCGGCATAAAGCTTCGCCAATTCGATAAGTTTAGCCTCAGGCACACCCGACATCTTGCTGACCTTCTCCACCGTATATTCGGCGACAAAGGCCTTAAAGGTATCGAAATCAATCGGAGTCGAATCCCCTGCCGTTTTCACGTTTTTGGCTTTCTGCTCCAGCGGATGGGTTGGACGTAAACCATAGCCGATATCCGTGGTACCTTGGCGGAAGTTAACGTGCTTCTTCACAAAGTCCCAGTTTACTTTATCGTTTTGAATGATGTAGTTGGCGATAAAGTTCAGGATGGCTAAGTCAGTTTGCGGCGTAAATACAATCGGTAAATCCGCCAAGTCGAAGGAGCGATGCTCAAACGTCGAGAGTACCGCAACCTTCACATGGGATGCGCTTAAACGGCGGTCAGTCACTCGAGTCCATAGGATCGGGTGCATTTCGGCCATGTTGGAGCCCCACAGCACAAAGGCATCGGCCGCTTCCATATCATCGTAACAGCCCATAGGCTCATCGATACCGAAGGTACGCATAAAGCCGACCACGGCTGACGCCATACAGTGACGCGCATTCGGATCAATGTTGTTAGAGCCAAAGCCCGCCTTCATTAGTTTAACCGCGGCATAGCCTTCCCAGACGGTCCACTGGCCCGAGCCAAACATTCCAACTGCGGTAGGACCTTTAGCTTTGAGGGTTTCTTTCCATTTTTGCGCCATGATATCAAAAGCGCTGTCCCAGCTAATGGGAGTAAATTCACCGTGCTTGTCGTACTTGCCATCGGTCATTCTGAGCATTGGCGTGGTCAAACGATCGCTGCCATACATAATTTTCGACAGGAAGTAACCTTTAATACAGTTAAGGCCGCGGTTCACTTCGCTGTTTGCATCGCCGTGGGTCGCAACCACTTTGCCATCACGTGTCGCAACAATCACAGAGCAGCCCGTACCACAGAAACGGCAAGGCGCTTTGTTCCACTCTAATTTGGTTTGCTCTGAGCTAGTAATTAAATTGCTGGCTGATGCCGGCAGCGCTAAGCCTGCGGCGCCCGCTGCTGCAATCACCGCATTGGCTTTAATAAAGTCACGTCTATTCATGTTCATTCTTCACCCTCTTCGAGCTCTTCACTCTGGTGGTAAACCATAGTGGCGGACAAGACGCCAGGAATGGCATTAATCTGTTCGATACCGTCCATCAAGGCACGTTGGGAGTTACCTTCAAGTACAACGACGAGTTTTACTTCGTTATTGACAGAGAGTTCGGCATTCTCAATCGCCATAATGTGTTGCCTAACATCCGCCATCTTATTTGGCATGACTTGCACCACGAGACTTGTGATATGCAGCTCTTTGCTCATCCGACACTCCGCTTTAATTCTGTTGTTATTATTTTGTATTGACTCAACCAGCCCCCGGTGGGCCGGTGAAGATTTGGCTAAACCATATGGCAAATCCCAATCCACTCACCAACAACACGGATAAAAGGGGAGCGAGAAATACGGTTAAAAAGATAAAAATTTTCAGTTCTAAGGATTTTTCTGCTGCGCTGTTAGCACTCATGCGTCCTCCAAGAGGTTCATTCCTGTGATGGATTACTCTGATCACTACAGGATTTATAGGTATCTCTATTGCATCTTTGATCCACCAATTGATCATAGCGTTAAGGTGTTAACAAACTGTATACCTCAAAATCGGTAAACCCTTTGATGCTTGATCCAGATCATCAATTTGGCGATAGATTTAATTAGATCATGGTTTTTGAGCGTTTTTTCAGATTGTAAACAGGTTGATTAGTTATGTTTTTTTATTAACCAATTGCTAAAGCATGGAAAAGAGATAGGCGTTAGGCAACTAAACCGCACAAGATTTAAACAAAATATTCCTTAAGGAGTATTAGGGGATGGTAAAGGAAGGCGCCAATTACCGATTATCCACAGCGAAATCGGCTTAACATATTAGTCAAAACGTTAACTCACTCAAGATATAGCCAAAGTCCCTGCTGTATTCGCTAACTGTTTATCAATTAAAAGCCATTAGGGGCCATTCATTCGCTACCTACAACGACATGCTGATCGCGGCTAATTATAGTTTGGTGAAAATGATCAATAAAAAAGCCGAACCCTAAGGTTCGGCTGTTAATGCTAAAGATGATGCATTATGCATAACTGACTGAATCTACAGTTTCAGTCAGTTATGTATCAACATCATTAACTCAGCAGGATATGGTTTAAGATCCGCTTTTCCGAGATGGGATAAGCCGTTCCCAGCGCTTGGGCAAAGCAAGACACCCGGTACTCTTCAATCATCCAACGGGCTTCAATCAATGCCGCAGGCACGGGCTGTGAGCGTGGCACCTTAGCAAGTTGAGCCGCTAAAGCCTCTTGCACCTTAGTGATACTCTGCATATGCAAGCGGTCACGGGTCGGGTCTACAGGTAATTTATCGATGCGGATTTCAATCGCCTTTAAGTAACGCGCCACATCGGCTAAACGCTTCCAACCGCAGGCCTCAACAAACCCCTTAAAGACTAATTGGTCCAATTGGCTTTGAATATCACTCATCGCAAAAGCGATATCTAAGCTGATTTTACCCTTAGTCCGCTTTTTAATGCCTTGGTAGAGCGTCAAAATCTGCTCCACTTTTAGGGCGATTTGCTCTGCAGTTGGATTCAGCTCTTGGCGCACCCAATCCTTGGCCGCATCAAACTGGGCGGCATCGCGCACATCCAGCGCCTTTTCATCGAGCAATTGCTGCACGGCTGCGGCAATAATGTCATCAATTAAAATTTGCACTTGGCCAAATGGATTGAAATACATCGCCAGTTTGGCCTTGTTGGGCAGCGCCTGTTGCAGGTGTTTTACAGGTGAAGGAATGTTGAGTAACAACAAGCGACGTAGACCTTGACGATGCGCCGCCTGCGCCTCAAATTCATCATCAAATAATTTGATGGCAACTGAGTCTTTATTGTCAATCAATGCGGGGAAAGCCCGCACTTGATAGTTACCCTTACGCTGCTCAAATTGCTTAGGTAAGTCGCCAAAGGACCACTCGGTGAGTGCTTCTTTCTCAATGCCCTTATCCGCTACTTGACGAATCGCCTTAGCGACCACGCCCTGTAACTCGGCCTTTAAGGTATCGAGTACCCGTCCCTGTGCCACTAACTTGCCCTTGTCATCCTCAATCTTAAAGTTCATCAGCAAATGCACTGGCATCTGCGAAACATCAAAATCTTCAGGATTGACGCGCGTGCCACTCATACGCAGCAGCTGTTTGCACATGGCCTCGAGTAAACTGGCGCTAAAGGGCTGCATCGCCTGCACGCAGGCACGGGCATAATCGGGCGCAGGCACAAAGTTACGTCGCAGCCCCTTAGGTAAAGACTTAATCAGGGCGACACATTTCTCCTCACGCATTCCCGCCACTAGCCAATCGAAATCCGTATCATCGATTTGATTGAGTAGCGCCACTGGAATATGCACAGAGACGCCATCATCACTCGCCGCAGGATCAAAGTGATAACTCAGTTGCAAACGAATATTGCCCTTGTGCCAAGTATCGGGGAAATCGAGCGCCGAGATATGATCGGCACTGCGCTGCATCAATAGTGACTTATTAAAATCGAGTAAATCGGGTTGAGTTCGGCGCGCTTCTTTCCACCAGCTAAAGAACTTAGACGCGTTATAGATGCCTTCGGGAATGCGCGGCTCGTAAAAGTCCATCAACACTTGTTCATCGACCAAAATATCGCGGCGACGGGACTTGTGCTCGAGCGCTTCGACGTCCTTCAATAACTTTTGGTTAGCGATAAAGAAGGCTTCTTTGGTTTGTAATTGCCCTTCGGCGAGCGCGCTACGGATAAAGATTTCCCGCGCTTCAACAGGATTAATCGGCCCATATTGCACGCGGCGGCGATGCACCACGGTCAAACCGTAAAGCACTTGATTCTCAAAGGCGATCACACTGCCCTGTTTCGCCTCAAAATGTGGCTCTAGGTGATTCTTTTTAATCAGATGTGCTGCTAACGGCTCGAGCCACTCTGGCTCAATTTTGGCGCAGCAGCGGGCAAACAGCTTAGAGGTTTCCATCAGCTCCGCCGCCATAATCCACTTAGGGCCTTTCTTAGCCAACGGAGAGCCGGGGAACACAAAAAACTTACGATTACGCGCGCCTAAGTATTCGTTGTTATTGTCCTTAAAGCCAATATGGCTGAGCAGACCCGATAACAGTGCACGGTGCAGCGCATCGTAGTTCGCAGGCGTGTCGTTTAAGCGCCATTTTAAGTCGTGAACCGCTTGTTTTAGCTGAGTATATAAATCCTGCCATTCGCGCACACGCAGGTAGGCTAAATATTCATCACGACATTTTTTACGGAACTGACTGGCGGATAATTCCTTTTGTTGCTCTTTTAAGTGCTGCCATAAGTTTACCCAACTGACAAAATCAGACTGGGGATCGGCAAAGCGGCGATGGGCTTCATCGGACGCCTGCTTTTTATCCATGGGCCGCTCACGGGGATCTTGAATAGACAGCCCAGAGGCGATCACTAACACCTCATTTAAGCAACCAAGTTGGTGGCTTTCGACCACCATACGCGCTAAACGTGGATCGACGGGGATTTGCGATAACTGCCGCCCAAGCGGCGTTAACACAATATTGTCCTTCTGCTGCTTAACCGCCTGTAATTCCTCAAGCAGTAAGAAGCCATCACGAATATGGCGCGGATCGGGCGGCTCAATAAACGGGAAAGCAGCTATATCACCAAGCCCGATGGCGAGCATTTGCAAAATCACCGACGCCAAATTGGTTCGTAAGATTTCGGGATCGGTAAAGGCTGGGCGGTTATTAAAATCCGCCTCATCGTATAAACGAATACAAATCCCTGGGCCAACACGGCCGCAGCGGCCTTGACGCTGATTGGCACTCGCCTGTGAAATAGGCTCAATCGGCAAACGCTGCACCTTAGTGCGATAGCTATAACGGCTGATGCGCGCTGTTCCTGGGTCAATCACGTAACGAATACCCGGCACAGTCAGCGAGGTTTCCGCTACGTTAGTCGCAAGCACGATACGACGCCCTGTATGACTACTAAAGACCTTGGACTGCTCGCCGTAGGAGAGACGCGCGTAGAGCGGCAAAATCTCGGTATCGCGGTAATTGCGCCGATTTAGCTGCTCTGCGGTATCACGAATTTCACGCTCACCGTTCATAAAGATCAAAATATCGCCTAGACCTTCGGCAACCAGCTCATCAACGGCGGCAAAAATCCCTTCGATTTGGTCGAGATCGGCCTCAGTATCTTGTAACAATGGGCGATAACGGGTTTCGACCGGATAGGTACGCCCTGACACCTCAATAATCGGCGCATTATTGAAATGCTTAGAGAAACGTTCAACATCAATGGTCGCCGAGGTGATGATGATCTTAAGATCGGGGCGTTTTTTAAGAATTTGCTTAAGGTAACCAAGGATAAAATCGATGTTAAGGCTACGTTCATGCGCCTCGTCGATGATGATTGTATCGTATTGATCTAAATAACGATCTGAAGTCAGCTCCGCCAGTAAAATCCCGTCGGTCATCAGCTTGATATAGGATTCACTCTTAAGCGCATCGGCAAAACGCACCTTAAAGCCCACGACTTCACCGAGCGGGCTTTGTAATTCTTCAGCCACTCTTGACGCGACACTGCGCGCTGCCAACCGCCGCGGCTGGGTATGACCAATAAAACCACGGCTGCCTAAGCCCAGTTCTAAACAGATTTTAGGCAGCTGCGTGGTTTTACCCGAACCGGTTTCACCCGCAATGATCACCACTTGGTTTTCACTGATGGCTTTGGCGATGTCTTCGCGCATGCTACTGACGGGCAGATTGTCAGGATAATTGATCTTAGGGCGAGCCTTCAGGCGCTGCTCTACTTTCTCGAACGCTGCTTGCGCCTGCTCAGTAAGTTTGGCTAATTCTTGTGTTTTTTTGTCAGAATCGGCTTCTTTATGGAGCTTAAATAAACGGCGGCGGATCCGCGAGGCATCACTTTGAAAGCACTGCTGGAGAAAGGCGCTCGATAGCGGATGTTTGTCAGAGTTCAAAACCAAATTCCATTGCTAGCATCGAAAAAGGCGATCCTAGCAAGGAACCTGGTTTATTGGTATGGCTAATTGTTCAAAACACACCGTAAACCACGGGAAATTAGCCCCCCAAATAACGGCTTAAGCGGGTGCAAGATAACATTGCTGCATGTACACATTCATCGCCTTCAACACATTGGTGCGATTGATTGTGCCGATGACTTTGCCATTATCCACCACCGGATAGGTCTTTGGTTTAGCGCCCAGCATCTGCTCCGCGAGTTGTAAAATACTCTCATCAGGACCGACATACAGGACTTCAGTGCGCATACAATCCTTCACCACTGAGGTTAAGTCACAGTGATAGCTGCTCTTTAACATGACAGCTAAGCAGTCTTGCTGGGATAAAAAACCCACTAAATTACCACTGTCATCCACGACAGCTGCACCCATCTTGTTATTATCTAACAGTTTCTCAACCGCAGTAGCCAGTGACATATTTGCACTGAGCAACACAGGCTGACGGTCCATATGGTCGCGTATTTTGATTGAATCCATAGCAATCTCCCCAAACTTACCTGTAACAAACTCACTTACCTGAGCTTTGAGTCTAGTCAAAATCTCGCAAGAGTTAAGCAATTAATATCGATTGAGCTTATCTGACGACTAGGGCATGTTGACGTTTTAAGGTTATAGCGGTAAAAACTGTTTGAGATAGATTTAGTATCCCGAAAAAAACTTAGTTAGCGCTTAATGAAATTAATCCAATGATTTTACGTTCTATTGCATAGGTAAGCAGGGGTTGATACTTTGACTCATCGAAGTTTAAAGGCACCAGTTCAAAGGCACCTACTCCGCCTTAATCATTAATCTGTGTCATTCGTTTTTCCAGCTAATTGATCTAACAAGCTATCGATACTCTGTTCGAGCAAATCAAGGACTAATTCAAATCCTTGAGTACCGCCATAATAGGGATCGGGAACCTCATCAATTTCACTATTTCCGTAAGACAACACTAGCTGAAGTTTGTATTGATACTCAAGCGGACAACGACTACGTAAATCCACTAAATTACCATTATCGGCTGCTAAAATAAGATCAAAATACTCAAAATCGGCATCAACAATTTGTCTTGCGCGCATACCATCGAAACTTAACCCGCGTTTTATACCCGCAGCCATGGCGCGATTGTCAGGCTTATCTCCTTGGTGATAACCAATGGTGCCAGCAGAATCGACTTCAATATTGAGGCGACGTTCACGAATTTTTGCACGGCAAACGGCCTCTGCCGTGGGCGAACGACAAATATTCCCCATACAGACCATTAAAATTCGTCTTATATTTTTTGCTTTTAACGCTTTATCTTCTAACAATTTAGCATCCTCTGGCAGCGCTATTTAGGGGGAGATGCGATTTGCCCAAAGGCGGGAGAAATACATTTTTTCACTTCAAAATGATAACCGTATTTCTCGTTAGCAGACTCGGTGATTTCCAGTATTTCGTAATCGTTTAACTCAACCACCACTGAATTGGCTAATTTTTCACAACGACTACGGCCATCGGCCTCAAACTTATAGGCAAATAACGCGATTAATTCTCGGATCCCCTTGTAGTATGTGTGCCCAAAAGTTCTTAAGGATTCGATAGTGCCATCAGCAGATTGCATGGTGAGATCATTAGCCGCTTTCTCTGCTTCAGTCTGGGCTTTTTCGGTTATTTTGACTTCAACAACAGTGTTTGCAAGACTCACTTTTTCATTTTTTTGTATTTTGTTCGCAACGTTCTCCAATAAAGTTTCACCATCGGAGATGGCAACAAGATTCATTAATAACACCACAGATAACACCATACGTAAAAATGCCGTTGTTACCACAAAGCGTTTTTTATTGTCCTGTTGGTTGGTCTCTAACCCTAAAATCCGTAAACCGATATGGAACAATAAATAACAAGGGATCACAATTTGCAGAAGCAGTAACGCGAGAATAGAAATACACACGAACCAAATGGGTAAATACAGCAAAATGGCAAAGTTGTGGGTGTAAGACAAATGTGAAGCTGAAACACCTGTGATTTCATTAACCACACTACCACTGGCGGCCAAGGCAAAGTTGGCAATAACGGCATAAAAGAGTAGGAAAATGGCTTTTCCAGCCAATGAATGCCACGCTATTGCAAATTTTGGCCAAAATTCAATGATTAACGCAACCGCAGTGATAATAGCGGCCAGCCAAATGTCTGACTGAAATAGCAATAAAGCAATTAATGCTAATAGATAACAGCGCTGTGCAATGGTCAAACTTTGCAAAAACGCTTTAGCAGTGACAATGGGCTGCTTAGTCCATTTGGGGACCGTTAAGATTTTAGCCAAGCGTTGCTTCAAAGAATGTTCACTAAATTGAATATCAACCAAAACCTACTCCTTGGTGTTATTGCCTATTAATAATCAATATGATATCCGGCAAAACCCTTATTGATAGCGTTCGATTTTTATCAATATCCAACAATTTCGCAACTTATTCTTTAACTTCTTTATCCTCAGGCACAATGTCTGTCCTGATCCGTAAATAACTAGCAAATCGCGGCAAGCCATTCACCGTTAATCCTAGATACTTGTAAGTGATAAGTGTACCGATAGCTGGGGGATGCTGACGCTCTGCAAGGTTAAAACCTGTGCCAATACTAAAAATTCGCCCCTCTGGTGTTTGCACTCTTAAGGCACCCATTTTCCCAGAAAATTGCCCTTTGCCAGCAACATAACCAATCACCGTCGCTTCAGCATCTAAATAGGGCTTTAACTTCATTACATTAGGATTACGTCCCGGCGTATATACCGCTGTGCGTCGATGTAAAATTAATCCTTCAGCGCCAAGGGCAACTAAGGTATTTAAAGTGTCATAGAGGACCTCGACACTGTCGACACTAAATTGCTCAATAACTTGGAGATAAGCCGATTTTCCCACGATAAGAGTTTGCATTTGCAGATAACGGTCTTCAAAGCTCCCCTTGGTTGTCGGTAAATCAAATACCATAAAGCGTACCTTTTGCCAGTCCGTATCCTTTGGCGATGTTTGACGTATTAATCCTGAAATCGCCTCAAACTGCCCTCGCCCGAGCCATAACTCACCTTCCATTGCGATAGTGGGAAACTCGGCGGTAAACCAACTTGGGGCCAGAATGGGATTCCCCTGGCGGGTAAACAAACGTTGCCCATCCCAGTAACCACGCACACCATCAAGTTTTTCACTGACCAAAAACGCGCCGATTTGAGTATGATCGTCGAGTGCATATTCCGTTGCTAATTGAATATTCGGTGCAGGACTTGCATAGCTAACCGCAATAAATAAGCTGCAAAGACCAATGAGAAGCCCAAAGCACTTGGCAAGTGCATTTCTTAAAAAAAGTACGCGAATTGTCAGAGTCATTCCTTTGTCTCTCTATAAGTCATCCCACTGCAAGCTTAGTATTTAGCCTTGACTGCCGCTAATCCGGCCGCAATATGATCCCCCTAACAGAGCGAGCAATTTGTATAGTTAACTATTTATACACATAAATTATCGGGCTATACTGCGGCCTCTTTTTTAAGCTCGTTCAAAAGCCGGCACACATGTCGCATTCAGTTTGAACGAAAATGCTCACGAACAACCGCCCAAGTCGATGGAATAATTATGAAACCAGCAAATAACCACGGTATAAAACGCATCTTTAGAGCGACGGGATTTTCAATGAAGGGCTTAAAAGCGGCGTGGGTCCATGAAGCTGCGTTTAGACAAGAATTGATGCTTGCGGTGGTGATGCTCCCCATCGCCCTATTGGTCGATATCAGCACCATGGAACGCTTAATGCTGATCTTAACGCTGTTTATCGTGTTAATTGTAGAGCTATTAAATTCTGCTATTGAAGCAGTTGTTGACCGTGTTGGCAGTGAGATCCATCCCCTGAGTGGTCAAGCAAAGGATATCGCCTCTGCTGCGGTGTTCATGAGTTTAGCGCTCTGCGGGATCACTTGGCTCGTGGTGTTATTACCGCGCTTGATATAATCCTTTGTGCGCATTAACACTGATTTAGGTCATTAAATTCGCTGATAAAAAACGCCTTTAGGAATCATCCCAAAGGCGTTTTTTATCCAACTCAACATATTTAGTTATCTTCAATTACGAGCTTATCCGCTAAAAAACTTATCGCCTGCTTAATTTGCTCTAGTCTGTCATTTTCAGCCCAATAGGCAACATACACACTGCGTGAAATCGCACTCGCCCCCGCGACCAAATTCAGTTCGCCTCTTTGAAGCAAAGGCTGCACCAAATGCTCGGGTAAAAATGCGCAGCCGCCGTTATTTAAGATAAAATCTAAGGCGATTCGAGCCGAACTGGTATGTAAAGTTGGCACAGGTAAAGCCGCATATTCCTGCGCATGAATAATATTAAAGGCCGTCCCCCAATCGACTTTGACATATTGTCCAGCTTGCACCTCATTAACGGACACATCCCGGGATTTAGATACCAGCAGCAAATTGATTTGGCCTAATTGGATTAATTCAAATTGGTCAAGTTTGGGTGGATCAAAAGAGATCGCCAGATCGAGAGTCCTATCCATCAATTGCCGTGTCATTACGGTGAGTGGCAAAACCTCGGTCCGCAATGCAACCCCAGGAAGTCCCACATGTAGATGCTGTAAATACCGCTGTAAATAGGCATCCCAAATATTGGGGCCCGCGCCAATCGCTAATTGAGTCGATTGTAACTGACTAAGCGAAACATCCTGCTTGGCGCGCTCCCATGCCGTCAATACCGCTTCCGCATGGCCCAACATCCGTTCCCCAGCAGGGGTCGGCTGAATATTATTTCGTTGGCGCTCAAACAAGGCAACACCAAGAATGCTCTCAAGCTGTTTAACTCTAAAACTTACCGCACTACGGGTAAGGTAGAGGTTTTCCGCCGCCTTACCAAAATGGCGGGTACGAGAGACTTCCAGAAAGGTCTTTAGTAAATCGGTATCCATAAAAATTCTTGACCAACATAGGCAAATTTTTTTGATTTATAAATCAATAATACTAGCCAATACTCCACTTGCAAATCTTTGTATACCAAAATCTAGAAGGTAACAGCCATGTCTGAACAGTCTTTTTCAAACGCTAACAGGGGTTCTGAGACGCTGAACGGCTCAGCTGCCAGTTTTGTATCTCACAAACGCTTTTACGACGATACTAATTTCCCCAAAGGTTTTAAGCGCAGTGGCGACTTCACCAGTAAAGAAGCCGAACTGCTCGAATTACATGGTCATGCCATGAAAAACCTTGCTGAAGGCAAAACACTCCCAGTGACCGCCGACGAAGCACAATTTGTCGAAGTCATCAAAGGAAACATCGCTCCGAGTAGCTTGTTAGAGCAGATCTGGTTAAAGTACCGCAAACTCGCCCGGGGTAAGCCCTTTTATGCAGTGGTTGGCACGGTTCATTTACCAGCAACCAAACCTGAGGTTGAGCCAGAAGCGGCATTCGATGTAGATGTAGATGTGGATGTTGAAATTGAAGATGATGTTCAGGATGAAGCTGAACCCGAGGACAAAGCATGAAAATGAAGGTTTGCGATTAAATGCGTGGTTGGATTTTATATAAAGAAACCGCGACTCAGCTAAAACCTGAATGGTATGAAATCGAACGTCTGTTGGCGGCAGCTAAGGCCGACAATATTGAATTAGCCGTTTATGCGCCGGATGAGTTTGATCTCACCGTGACGAGAGAAGATAACAAAAGTATTTTGTTAAATGGACAACCCGTTGAATTGCCGGATTTTATCATTCCGCGCATGGGTTCTGGCACCACCTACTTTGCGTTGGCAATCATTCGCCATTTAGAACGCTTAGGGGTGTATTGTTTAAATCCTTCAAAAGCCATTGAGATTGTTAAAGATAAGCTCTTCTCCCAGCAATTGTTGGCCGAGAAGAATTTACCTACGCCAAAAACCATGTTGGTCAAATTCCCGGTTGATATTGATCTGGTTGAGCGACATTTAGGTTTTCCCGTAGTGATTAAAACGCTCTCAGGCTCTCAAGGCAGTGGTGTATTCTTATCACACAAAGCCCGTGAGTTTGATGACTTAATGCAACTAATCGAAGCGACTAATAAAAACGCCAACATTATTTTGCAAGAGTTCATTGCCAATAGTCATGGCCGCGACTTGCGAGTCTTTACTATTGGCGGACGCGTTGCAGGCTGCTACGAGCGACGTGGGCAAGAAGATAGCTTTAAAGCTAATGTCAGCGCGGGTGGCTCGGCGAGGCCCTTTGAAATCACCCCTGAAATCGAATGGCTCGCGACGCAAACCGCCAATATTCTCGATTTAGATGTGGCAGGTATCGATTTATTGTTCGATAACGGCCATTACAAAATCTGCGAAGCCAACTCATCACCTGGGTTTGAAGGATTAGAATCGTGCTTAAATGTGGATATTGCTGCGCAAATTTTGCACTTTATCCGCATCCGTTTAGGCATGTTTAACAAGGACGAGAAAAGCAGCGAGCCAACATCGGCCGCTAACACGCATAACAATTGATGCGGTCTCGTTAAGCTCTTATCGGCGGCTCAGTCTCTACAGGGCCGTTTTTTTAGGCTTTACGACATATTCCCTTCACTAGGGCGTGTTAACGTTTCAGGGTTATTTTTGCAGCAATGTGGCTGGCTTTTATGCAAGGCAAAGTCCGTACAGTGTAGTGATTCTACATAAACGGACGATAACGCAGCAGAAACCTCAACACGCCCTAATCACCAAGATGTAAATTACTGTGATCCCTCCCTCAAGCCTGCGATACCAAAGCGATTAACCATACAACTTTTGTTTTAAATCACGAAAATCCACACTTTTCAAAACATTTCATTCACATTTAAAGATTTACTGATACACTCCAAATGGTCATAACTTATGGCACTTAAGTCTGATGTTATCGCTGGATATAATAAGAAGAATACTGGAGTAGCGTTGATTTCCACTCGTCTAACCCCCTTAGTGATCGCCCTTCTCACTTGCACTCCTGTGCTGGCGGGCGAATTCAGCTTGGAGCTAGGGGGATTTTATTCGCAGTCAGATACCAATATGGAAGTGACTAACCCGAATACCGCGAGTAACTTCACCTTAAACTATGAGTCCGATCTGCAACTGGCCGAAAACGAATTTTTGCCCTTTGTTGAGCTAAATTATCACTTCAACGAACGCCATCATCTTTACCTCGACTGGAAACAACTACACCGCACAGCCGAAACCCAAGCCCTTTCCAAACCCTTCCAAATTGAAATTAACGATACAATTTACGATATTAAAGCAGGCGGAAAACTCAGCTCCACCCTAAATATCGATATTCTGCGTGTCGGTTACGGTTTTGATGCAATTCAAGGCAGTAACTATGATGTTGGTTTGTCTCTTGGTTTACACACAATGTTTATTAAGACAGGATTTGAAGGCATTATCGGCGTCTGTAAAGCCTCTGAGTTACTGAATAATGTCTGTGCGAGCCAGGCAATACCGCAAATTGTCGATGAGAATATCACTGCACCACTGCCGGACTTTGGCGTCTATGCTAATTACGAATTTATTTCTGGATGGGATTTAACCACTCACGCCCAGTATTTCTATATCAACCTCAATGATGTCAAAGGCGAGTTGGTTGATATTAAATTAGGCATAGATGCGCAAATTACTCCCAATTGGCGTATGAGTGTTGCCTATAACTACTACAAAGTTGACGTCGATATCGCACAAAAGTCCCCAAATAAAGAGACTCAAATTGCCGATTACAATATTTACTACAGTTTTATCGGCCCCATGCTTTCTGTTAGCTACACCTTCTAGTTAACCTGAACTCGGGATAACGAGTGTCGAAAAAATCTAAATTTAATAAACTAAATCAATGCTACAAATGATTCTTTTGAAAAGAAAAATCTTTTTTCTAACTGAATGCGCAGATTTTTGCGCATATCAAGGCGCTCTGTTGTATGCCATAGCGAGCTATGGTTAGACAGAGCAACGCAGAGAGGCCCGAAAAGATGCCTATTCAGCGGCTCTACTTATCCCGAGCTCAGGTTAATTAATTGAATAAACATAAAAAAGGACGCCGCAGCGTCCTTTTTACCTTAATCGGAATTACTTTTTACGGCCATCCTGCTCACGCTTGGTCTTAAAGTCCGAGGCCTCTAACCAATGTGGCCAATCGCTGCCATTGGCTAAGGTCGTTAGCATGCTCGCCATCAGATCTAAATCCTGCTTCACCCCTTCGAGTGTCCAGTTAGGATCATAATCATCTGCACCTTTGTGGTATTTGTGGGCAATGTAGTCAGGATCCGTATCCCCAAGGCTCATAAATAACAAGCCGGGCACGCCTTGCTGGGCTAGAGCGAAGTGGTCCGATCTAAACATCAAACCATTTTGTGGTCTTGGATCGCCCTTCACCACCCGCCCCTGCGCCTTAGCGGCCTTATCCAAATAGGTTTCTAGCTCTGACACGCCCTCCCCATAGCGCAGAATATAATCCACACCTTGGTTCATATTCATGCCGTCGATATTTAAAAAGGCGACGATGTTTCTAGTCGGTAC
Organism: Shewanella sp. LZH-2; assembly: GCF_016859145.1. NCBI lineage: Bacteria > Pseudomonadati > Pseudomonadota > Gammaproteobacteria > Alteromonadales > Shewanellaceae > Shewanella > Shewanella sp. LZH-2. The sequence continues at coordinate 2,030,807 of NZ_CP069350.1, read as the reverse complement.
ACTGGGATGCAGAGCAAAGTGCTGGGCACCAATCAAGCCAGTTTCTTCGGCGGTAAAGGCACTGAACAGAATCGAACGCTCAAGCGGCGCACTCTGCGCTTGCTTGGCAAAGTAACGCGCCAGCGCTAACACGCCCGCCACGCCACTGGCGTTATCCACGGTGCCATTAATGATCTCTGGCTTGCCATCTTCAATCACTGTACCTAGATGATCCCAATGGGCATGCATCATCACCACTTCATCGGGACGGCTTTTTCCAGGTAATAGTGCCGCCACATTGTGGGATTCGGCGCGTTCAATCGTATTGTTTAAACTGACATTCGCCTTGAGTTTTAAGGGAATGGCCTTAAAGTTTGGCTTAGCGGCTTGTTGTTTTAAGGTATCAAAGTCCATACCAGCCTTAGCAAAAATCTTATTGGCGACATCATGTTGCACCCAGCCCATCACGCCCACCTGCCCTTGGTTATTATTGGCATCGACCAAGGTGAACTTAGTGCCAGTATTGGAGTTTTGCACTACTCCCCAACCATAGGCGGCTGGCGCCGTCTCATGGACGATAAATACGGCTTCGGCGCCTTGACGCGCAGCCTCTTCGTATTTGTAAGTCCAGCGACCATAGTAGGTCATGGCATTGCCTTTAAAGACATTGGGATCTTGAGTCGCAAAACCTGGGTCATTGACTAACACAATCACGGTTTTGCCTTTGACATCAAGGCCCTGATAGTCATTCCAACCATATTCAGGCGCATTAATGCCATAACCGACAAACACTACATCGCTATTACTGAGGTTGACTTTATCGCTAATTCTCTGGGTTCTGGCGGTAAATTCACTGCCATTGACAAACTTAAGTCCGCCGATATCGAGTTGCATATTTTGATCGGCGGTGATTTTCGCCAGCGGCACAGCCTGCAAATAGCTGTCGCCAAATCCCGGTTTGAGCCCCATCTCTTTAAAGGCTTTCTCAAGGTAATCGATGGTCAATTGCTCACCTTCGGATAAGGGCGCACGGCCGCCGAAGGCGTCACTGGCTAAGGTTTTGACATCAGTACGATACTGATTCAAATCTAGGCTGTCGCTGAAGGAAGAGGCAGCCATTGCAGGCAGTGAAAGTAAGGAACCTAGGGCACCAGCAAGGATGAAATTTTTCAAGACTTTCTCCCAAGTTATTATCATTATTTAATTTTAGCGATAAACTCTAACATATCCCCCCAAGCTTGTGGCAGGTAATTGCCCCAGCTTTTGGGCTTTTGTTGTAACGGGATTTGACGAGCCATATTGTTATCCATGTGTGATATGCATGGTTTATCGGATTATTTTTACTGGAATTTATCCATGTCACGAGATTTATTACAAACCGCAGCCTTGAATCTTAAAAAAGCGGTTCCCTTAATGCTCAAGCATCAAATTCCCACAACGCCAATCAATTATGCTCTGTGGTATACCTACGTGGGCGAACAAAACCCAGCGTTAAACACCCAGCTCGATACGGTTATCGCCCACTACAACACTTGCCCACCAGTGAGCAGTGAGTTGTTGTTTCGCCAGTATGTCGCCGATCCTGTTGAGCTTGATGTGCGTGATATGCGGCTTAATCTAGAGGCCATGGCCACAGAGCTGTCGCAATCGATTCGGGATACGAATCTTGATGCAGCCGACTTCCAAAGCTGTATTAATAATAACTTTGCCAAGCTCAATGGTGTCGAAGAAGGCACGCTCAGTGTTGAGCAAGTGCTCGATTTAGTCCGTAATTTGGTGAAGGAAGCCGACAATATTCGCTCAAGCACCGAGTTTTTTACGACCCAATTGCAAAAAGCCCAAACAGAGATTGATGCATTAAAACAAAAGCTTGAAAAAACAGAAAAAGATGTACTTTACGATGCACTCACTGGCTGTTTAAACCGCCGCGCCTTTGATGCCGACATCGCAGGCATGTTGGCACAGGTTCCCGAGGGCACCTGTCTTATCTTGGTCGATATCGATCACTTTAAGGCCTTTAATGACAACTATGGTCACCAGCTTGGCGACCAAGTATTAAAGGTCGTTGCAAAGCGTTTGCAGGAAGCCTGCCGAGATGGCTGTAAGCTGTACCGCTTTGGCGGTGAAGAATTTGCCATTTTAGTGCCAAAGAGCCAATTACGAATCACCAGGCAACTGGCTGAAGCCATGCGCCGTGGGCTTGAAAAACTCAGCATCAAGGATCGACGCAAAGATCAACGTATCGACAATATCACCGCCTCCTTTGGTGTATCTCAGTGGCAAGAAAGACAATCAGTAATACAACTTATTGAAAATACAGATAAGTTGCTTTATGAGGCAAAACGTCTAGGCCGTAATAGAGTGATGCCAATAAACAATTAATGCTGACATTAAGGCAGAGCCTTCAGCTCTGCCCTAATTGATTTGCCAATTTTTTAGTTACCAGTCAACCTGCCCATTGTAGCGAGTAACTCAAGCTATCAACTCGAATGTTCAAGCCACTTTTGGCTCCAACGTCCTATCGACTGTCGCCCCTTCGGATTGAGCTGCAGTTTCTGGCTCGACCGGGATAGCCTGTACCACAAAACGCAGTTCCGCCCCACCTTGCAGCACATCGAAGGGATAGCAAGTGATCAGGGTTAAACGATTATCCTCACTTGGCGCCATCAACTCAGTTTGCGACTCATGCACCACTTGGGTCGCCACCACTTGGTAAACAATCTCCCTGCCCGCTGCGGTTTGCAGCGCTAGGCGACGCCCGACGCTGATACCATTTAACATCGCAAAATGCGTATCCCTGTGCCCTGCAATCACAGTATTACCTTGCGCGCCAGCGGGCGCACTCGACAGCACTAAAGCTGGCCCGAAGGCCAAGTTACGGCCAGATGCGCCCGCCAGCACATATAAGCTGTCGTTGGATGCCGGACCATCGAAGTGATTCGGTCTTTTAGCCTGCTCGATGGAGAGCTTAGCCACGGGATAGGTATCGGCCCAGGACCAAGGTTTATGGGACTGACCATCGATTAAGGTTTTAGCCCAAGCTTGTTCAATCAAATATTGGGCAAAGTGTGCTTTCGCTTGCATATAGAATCCTTTTCCAAACAACGTGATGCCGATTAATACCAACCCCACCAGCAACCCTATTTGTATCTGTTGAGTCACGCGCATACTCATGGACATGACTCAAGTGTTTAGCGCTAATGACAGCGCGCGTTGCTGCCGCTGCTGGCGACGAATCGACAGCGCCAACATCAAGGCAAGCAGTAACACGCCGCCCCCTAAGAGCATGTCGAAACGGCTCGAGGTCGATGTTTGTGGTAGAACCCCCATTGGCTGCCAACCCAAGGGTAAATGCTGACGCACCACCGCATCTCGGCTTATCGCATTCGTGGTGATGGGGGTTAAATCTACCGCGACTAGGCTGGTATAGGGGCTGACTAAGTGATAATTCACCGACAGCGCCGTGACCTGCTCTTTGACCTTGTCATCGTTAGCGCCGTTTTTACTCAGCTCTAAGGCCGCAATCTGTTTGCGCGCCCAGAGTAAATCGAGTCCCGCCGCTGGCTGCGCTACATCAGTTACAGAATGGCTTGCGTCATTGGCTTGCAAAGATAACGACTGTTGCCAGTTTTTATGTCCCTGACGACCGGAGATCACCAGTTCCTGAGGCTCACGTGGGTGGCGCTTTAGGCTGATCAATACCGGCTCACCACGGTATAGATCGGGGATTGGCGCTGGCCAGTAGTCAGGCACAGATCCATCGTCAAAGCGCACCTGTAAATCGGTGAGTACCGGATACTGGATTTTGCCCAGTAATTGGCTAATCTTTTGCTCCACTTCATCCACATCACCAATGTAAGTAAAAGTGCCACGCCCAAGTTCAGCCGCACGCTGCATAAAATGCGAGTTCGGCGCCGAGCCAATGCCTACGGTGAAAAGACGGTTGTCGCCAATTTGATTGCGGATTAACTCAAATAACGCCGCCTCATTGCCGACGGAGCCATCGGTCATAAAGATCACTTGTCTTAACGACTTATCCTCAGCCGAAGCTGTGTTAAACGCCTGCCTTGGCAGCGCGGCATTTAAAGCCTGCACCATTTCGGTACCGCCATCGGCCTGCAAACGATTCACAAACTGACGCGCCTTGTCCAGATTAGTCGCTGTCGCGGGCAGCGGTGTGGACGATAATAAAGACACATCGGAGTTAAATTCGATTATGTTAAAACTGTCCTGTGGCCTTAAACCGCGCAGCGCATAACGCAGGGCATTTTTCGCCTGAATAATGGAATCTCCCGCCATCGACCCCGAAGTATCAATCACTAAAATAAGCTCACGGGGCAAGTTCAGTTGTTCACTGGCCTCGACTTTGGGCGGCAGAACCATCACTAAGCTGTAGTTATCTGTATTGCTACTATTACCAGTTGGACCTGTATCCGCACTCGCATTCTTGTCCTGTGCCGTATGGGTTTTGCCCGCTTGGTTGAATACCCAAGCCACGGGACTCGTGCCCTGCTTAAGACGCCATTGCAGCACAAAGTCACGATTGGCGGGCACGCGATTAGCTAAGGCCGCCGTCAGTTGGCCCTGTTTTTCCGCTATCGTAATGGGATGATACGGACTCACCACGGCTGATTTTTCCACGTCGTCACCAAGCTTGACCTTAATATCGGCCTTGAGCACGGGATCCGCCTCACTATTGGCATCGCGGTTCGGGGCGATAATCCGGTCGGCATCGAAGACTTGGCTGCTGGTTACACGCTCACTCTGGTTCCCACCGAGTGTTAGGCCTGAAATATAGCGCGGCGCCACCACCAGCGGAAAACGTAGGCTAAAGAGACCATCTTCATAATGAATGGTTTCTTGATAGCTGATTTCGACCACCAACTTTTCATCGGGAGCAAGGTTAGCGACTTCGGTCGTGAACATATTGGGCCGTTCTTGACTGACTAGACTGGCGCGTTTCCCTTCGGCTTTGGCCTGTTCAAAAATCTGTTTTGCTTGCTCTTTTAGGTGAATTTGACCTTCGATGATCCGCTCACCAATGTGTAAACGCAGTGAGTCTACTGCCGCCTCATTGGGTAAAGGGAACAGATAGCGGCCATTGAGGACAAATCCCGTTTGATTACTGAAAACCTGCTTTACGCTCACCCTATTGGTTAACCCAGAGACCTGCATCGACACTTGCGTGTCCACGGGTAAAGATGGCATTAAACGGCCGCTGGCGGTTTGATACACCAACATCCCTTGGGTGACATCATCGAAACTAAAAGCTGGCAATGTGCTCGCCGTGTGTTCATCGAAGGTCGCCGCAATATTTTGTGGTGCCGATAAGGTGCCCACACTGTTTGGTGAAGCTAACACCGCAAAGGGGAGCCCCCAACAGATGGAGGCACCGATCATTAGCATCGCCAGTGTTTGACAAACTTCTTTTACCCTTTTCCCTGTGATCATCACAAAGGCTCCTGATCTTGATTGAATTCGATTGATATTGTTGAATTATTCGGTCACGCGGTTCGCCATCAGCCCTTGGTTAGGCTGCATGGTCAGAGTGACTCGGCGATCGAACACATCGGATTCACTGTCTTGCTGATCATTGAGTGGCATTCCGGCGCCGAAGGCTTGGGTGGTGATCCGCTCGGGGGCTACGCCTTGTTTAATCAAGTAGCCGCGCACTTCTAACAAACGTTGCTCCGAGAGCGCTTGGTTGTAGGCCAGATCACCGCGGCGATCGGCATAACCTTTCAGCTCGAGATTGGACTCGCTCAAGCGCTTCATCACCTTGGCGACATTGTCTAATTGGGGCAAAAAATGGCTTTCAAGCTCCGCAGAGCCAGTACGAAACTGCACATTCATACCCAGCGCCAATTCACTAAACAGTTGTTGTTGCTCGGCGAGCAGTTCATCGAGTTGCTTTTGGGTTAAGGCGTATTCGGCGGCGCGTTGCTCGCTAGCCTGTTGTTTGGCCGATAAGCTCGTCAATTGTTGACGCTGCAAGGCAATATGTTGTTGCTGAGTTTTAACCGTGTCGGTATCAGATACAGACTGGCCGATTAAGGTGCCAGCAAATCCGCCGATAATGGCGCCAACGGGGCCGCCCACTAGGGCGCCAAGTAGCGCTCCGCCGCCAAGACCTATCAGCACTTCGCCGTCATCCTCCTCTTGCTCAATCATTAGCTCTGTCTGTGGCTCTATGAGCAGAGGTTGATTTTGTAGCGACACCTTTGCCGATACGCTGGCGATGGGCGCAGCGAATACACTGAGTATCAACATATTAATTAGCGTCTTTTTCATCATCTCATTCCTTTTGATTTGTGCTGCGTTTACCCGCCTAAGTCATTAGCGCGGCGGGTAAAACGGAATGAGCGTATTAAACACAAGTGCCATGGCATAAGCGGGGATGGAAAATGGCAATGCGACTATCAATTGTGGCAACAAAATGGCAATTGCATTCGGGAGCTTTTCTCAGAAATAAATTCCTGTATAGTCACGAAAACTTATCCCCAGCAGTCAATAGGAAGATGGCTAAATGAAACGTATCGCCATTGTGGAAGATGAAGCGGCCATTCGCGAAAATTACAAGGATGTGTTGCAGCAACACGGTTACAGTGTGCAAACCTATGCCGACAGGCCATCGGCCATGTTGGCGTTTAATACCCGTCTGCCGGATTTAGCCATTATCGATATCGGCCTTGGCAATGAGATTGATGGCGGTTTTATGCTGTGTCAGTCCCTACGCGCCATGTCAAACACTCTGCCGATCATCTTCTTAACCGCGCGGGATAGCGATTTTGATACTGTGTGTGGCCTGCGTTTAGGCGCCGATGATTACCTGAGCAAAGAAGTCAGTTTCCCCCATTTGACCGCTCGTTTAGCCGCGCTGTTTCGCCGCTCTGAGTTAGCCACCAGCCAAACATCGCAGGAGAATTTACTGGAGCGCGGACCGCTCACCATCGATGCCAATCGAATGCTGGTTTCTTGGAATCAGATCCCGATAGAACTCACAGTCACCGAGTTTTGGATGGTGCACGCCCTTGCCAAACACCCGGGGCATGTCCGAAGCCGCCATGAGCTGATGCAGGAGGCGAAGATTTTTGTCGATGACAGCACTATCACATCCCATGTGAAGCGCATCCGTAAGAAGTTTATGGCTGCCGCGCCCGAATTTGATTGTATCGATACCGTTTACGGTATGGGCTATCGCTGGGACAGCCTAGCCTAAACCATGCCAAATAGCAGATTAGCCAGCATTCTATGACACGTTTTCCCTTCGGTCTTCGCACTAAAGTTATTGGCCTCAGCCTGTTTTTACTCTGCCTACCTTGGCTGGGGTACCAATATGTGTGGGAGATGGAAAAATACCTGCGCCACGGTCAGGAACGCACCTTAGAGGGCACCACCCAAGCCTTAGCGACCGCCCTGCACGAGCGGCCGAAACTGTTCGATGGTCAAGCCAGCTTTTTAAAACAGGTTGAAAAGAGTCGCGATCTCTATGCTTACCCCTTAGCGGGCGCGATCCTGCTCGATGGCAAACTCAATGAATGGCAGGAATATCAGCACAGATTTATCCAGTACGGTGAGGCGAATCTCATCATGCGTGCCGATCCCAGCACGTCGCTCACCTTAAGTTTTACCCATATGGTGGGTCAGTACGATGGTTATCTGTATGCCTTTTTTCAGGTGGTCGATCCCAATGTGGTATTTCGTGGCAAAAATGCCTTAAGTGTCGATAGAAACGATCACCTGTCGATTGCGACCCTTGCTCCCGACAATAAATTTAAGCGTTATATCGTGGCTACGACCCAGTCCGGTTGGATCAGTGCCTTCGAGCTGCCCGCCAATCCTAAACAAACCGTGCCCGTGACGCCCGAAGTCCGTATTCAAGGACAATGGGCCACCACGGATGTGGGCTACAATATCGAACTGCGTATTCCCTTAGATATGGTGGGTAGCAAACTGGGGTTTGCCATTGCCGATGTGAATGACAGCAAATACCGCGATGTGACCGCAGTGGTTGGCACCTCGGCCTTAGATACCGTCGATAAACTCGGTACAGTCTTAGTGCCATCACCCGAAATTGAAAATATTATCAAAGGGATGAGCCACTATAGCTCGCGGATTTGGGTGGTCGATAAACACGGGCGTGTGCTCGCGAAGTCTGGCGATATCCGTGACAGTAACAGTGTGTGGACGCGCACCCTCGATGATGAAAATAGCAACTCACTATGGCAGCGTTTTCAGCGCGACTACCTACACCCACTCTACTATAAAATCCTCACTAAACCGCCGAAGGATTTTATCGATTCCCTACAGGACTCGACCGAACTCGACGGTAGCCATATTCAAAAAGCCCTTGCGGGACAACAAAGCTCGACCTGGCGACTGACGCCAGACAATAAGGCTGTGGTGCTTGCAGCCGCCAGCCCGATTTGGATTGATAACAATGTGATGGGCGCCGTGGTGGCCGAAGAAACCACCCACGGTATTCGCACCCTGCGTAACCGCGCACTGGAAAAACTGTTTAACGTGATCCTGACCATTATGAGCATGGGCACCTTAGCGCTGTTTTTCTTCGCCTCAAGTATTTCGAATCGTATCCGCAAACTGCGCGATGAAGCCGAGAATGCCATCGACAGCCAAGGCCGGGTGCGGAACCATTTAAAACCCTCTAAGGCGCGGGACGAGATTGGCGACTTATCCCGCAGTTTTGCCAGCATTGTCGGACGTTTAGGCCAATACACTCATTATTTGGAGAACATGTCGTCACGCTTATCCCATGAGCTACGTACTCCTGTTGCTGTGGTGCGCTCCTCTTTAGAACACTTAAATCTGCAAACCTTAGATAAAGACACCCAAAAATATGTCGACCGCGCCCAAGAAGGGGTAAGCCGTTTAAGCATGATTTTGAACAATATGAGTGAGGCAACGCGCCTCGAGCAGAGCTTAACTCAGGCCGATGTGACTAAGTTCCCGCTATCCCAAGTAGTGAGCGGTTGTATGCAAGGCTATCAAATGACCTACCCTGAGCAGCAATTTAGCGTCAAAGTGCCCGAGCAACCTTTGATGATGCAGGGCGTGCCCGAATACATCGCCCAATTGATGGACAAACTTATCGCTAACGCCATCGAGTTTTGTCATCAAGGCAGTGCAATTGAAGTGACTCTCACCCAAGTTGGCAAACAGGCTACTCTGCTTATCAGTAACTTAGGACCACAGTTGCCAGTGGATATGTCGGAGCAGATCTTCGATTCCATGGTCTCGGTGCGGGCCAATCAAGCCCAAGATAAACCTCACCTTGGCTTAGGTTTATATATTGCGCGGCTTGTGACCGAATTCCACCAAGGGAAAATTTTGGCCCGTAATCGCAGCGAAAACGATGGGGTCGATATTCTGGTCACCCTGCCGCTTAGCTAATACAAAGACTTACAACTTGAGGCAAACTCATCTGTTTGCCTCCTGCCATTTTCACGGGCAGATGCTAAGATGACGGCCATCACAATGGATAACAACATAAAAACTGACTCGCCAAGGTAAGCCCTATGACAGATAAACATCAGCTAGCCACCCAAATCGTCAGCGTCGGTCGAGATAAAAAATGGACCAAGGGCGTGATTAATCCGCCCGTATTTCGCGCATCCACTATTGTCTTCGACACCATGGAAGACATGCGTCACGCCGCCAAAAACAAAACCAATGGCGAAATGTTTTACGGCCGCCGCGGCACCCCGACCCACTTTGCGTTTCAAGCGGCGATCAGTGAGCTCGAAGGTGGCGTAGGTACGGCGCTGTATCCCTCGGGTGCGGCAGCGATTAGCGCGGCTTTATTATCGTTTTTACAGGCGGGCGATCACCTGTTGATGGTCGACAGTGTGTACGAGCCGACCCGCGATCTTTGCAGCCATATTCTGGCTGGCTTTAATATTGAGACTACCTATTACGATCCCCTGATTGGTGAAGGTATTCGCGCGCTTATCCGCCCCAACACTAAGGTGCTGTTTTTAGAATCTCCCGGCTCCATCACCATGGAAGTGCAGGACGTCCCAACCCTGTGCCGTATCGCCCATGAACACGGATTAGTGACTATTCTCGACAACACTTGGGCCTCGCCAATCAATAGCAAGCCCTTCGAGATGGGGGTCGATGTGTCGATTCAAGCCGCGACTAAATATATCGTCGGTCACTCTGATGTGATGATTGGCACCGCGACCGCCAACGAAAAGCACTGGCCGCAGCTGCGTGAGCGCAGTTATTTATTGGGACAAACCACTTCCCCAGATGATGTGTATCTCGCCACACGCGGATTACGCACCCTAGGCGTGCGCATGGCGCAGCATGAAAAAAATGCCCTTAAAGTGGCTAACTGGTTGAAAACTCGCCCCGAGGTTGACCATTTACGTCACCCCGCCTTTGATACCTGCCCAGGACATGCGTTCTTTAAACGCGACTTTAGCGCATCAAATGGTTTGTTTTCCTTTGTATTAAAGCAAGGGGATCAGGATGCGGTCACTGCACTTGTTGAAAATATGCAGCATTTTAAAATGGGCTTTTCTTGGGGCGGTTATGAGAGTCTGATCCTAGGGATTTTCGGAATTGAAAAAATCCGTAGCGCCACTCAATGGGATGCAAGCAAACCATTGATCCGTGTGCATATTGGCCTAGAAGATCCCGATGATTTAATTGCCGATCTCAGTGCGGGCTTCGAGCGCTTTAATGCCGTACTCGCTGTCAAGGCCAAATAAGGCTTAAACAACTTATATGTTAAACAATGAAGGCGGGAATTATCTCGCCTTCATTTTGCCCCGCCTTCGTTGTGCCCCTCTACCGTATTACTTCGGCTTCATCCACCTTTACTATTTTGGCTGCGCCACACTTATTGCGGGGTCAACCCACGCCTGAGAGCCGTATAAAGGCACGGTCGATAAGGCATGTTTGTGGCTGCCATTAGTCTCTTTGGTTGAATAAGACAAATACAACAGCGTTTGATTGGGCGCATCGTAAATTCGGCGCACTTTTAAAGTTTTAAATAAGATGCTTAAGGATTCGGTAAATACTACTTCGCCGTGTTTGCTCTTATCGATTTTGGCGATATCGGCGGCGGAAATCGGCCCCGTTTGACGGCAACTAATGCCCATATCGGAGGGATCGGCAAAATCAAGATTCGCTTCGATACGGCTAATATGGCAGGTCACGCCGGGGATTTTCGGGTCTTGCTTGGCATCGATAATCACGTCTTTCGTGGTAAATAAACCGAGGCTCACTTTGCCCACATCATCACCACAGCCCGTGAGCAGTGTCCCCGCCAACGTCACGGCCAGCAAAGACATTAAAGCCTGATTAACTTTCTTCATCTGTTTATCCTTATTCATCATCCTATTGAGCAAAACACTTTTGTGCCCAACGCGTTAAACCAGCCGTCACCGAACCAAAGTGATCCCCAACCACCACAGGCGTATCGGGATAAAGGCTAGTGATTTTAGCGTAAATTGCTGGGCTTCGTGCGGTACCGCCCGTCACATAAATCACATCGGGTTGGCACTCATAGATTCCAGCCTCGACAGCCAGTTCTTCAGGTGCTAATCCATTGCCAGCAAGACTCTTGGCCGCCTGAGTCAGTGCTTGGTGCATTAAGGCTTCTATCTTAGTCAATGACGGTTCAATGGCATTTTCAAAACAATCGCGACTCACTTGAACATTGAGCTTGGCCTCAATAAATTCCAGTGAACTTTCAGTTGTTTGAGCCTCAGATAAGGCTATTTTAGCTCGCTCGGCTAAACGTACAATTTGGTAGCTTAACTGTTGTTGCTGCACTTTGAGCAATCTTTTTAATAAATGTGGCTGCTCAGCTTCTTTGATCAGTTCATCTATCAACTTGCGAGTGCTCAAGGTGGCAAACTCACGCTGGACACTAATATCGTTTACTGCCACCGCATTCCAAAAGGGATTACTCGGCATAGGTTTACCATTCCCCATAAGCGAACCTAAACCAAAGTGCGGCATAAAGGCATTCATCGCCAATGCGATATCCAGATCATTACCACCAATACGCTGGCCGCTATGGCCAAGACAATCGGCACTGCGGTCGAAATTCGCCTGATGCTTAGGCCCCATTTTAACTACAGAACAGTCGGTGGTACCGCCACCGACGTCGACTACCAGTACGGTTTGATCGGATTTGAGGCTGGCTTCATAGTCCATACCCGCGGCAAGCGGCTCAAACAGAAACGCCACATCGACAAATCCCGCCCGTTTCGCCGCTAAGGTTAAAATGGCCTCGGCTTGGCGGTTGCTCTCTTCACCACCAATGCCCTGAAAATTCACTGGGCGACCAATCACTGCATGGGTAATGCTGGCTTCGCCTGCGGATGTTACGCCCTTTTCGGCGAGTACGGCTTCGGCGCGCATTTTAATATGCTGCATCATTAAAGTGACTATGTCTTCAAACAGGGCAACTTGCTCGGGTCTAAGGCCAGTTGCACCTAAAAAGGATTTTGGCGAACGGACATAAAAACCTTCTTCCGGCATTTCAAGATACGCGGCCACGGCCTGCTCACCCACAAACACCGCTGGCGTCTCGGCATCGAGATCTAATTCATGACGTACCATACGGGCGCGGCTTAATTGCGCGGCGCGTTTTTGGGCATAATCGGCTTTTAATTCTGTGGGAAGAGCGCGATAAACGGCTTCGGCAATTAACTCTCGGTCCATCGCATATAGCGTTGACGGTAAATAAGTTGAATCGGTGGATATTGGTAAGAGTGATACTTCATCTCCCTGCATGATCCCAACGGCACAGTTGGCACTGCCATAATCAAATCCAACAAACATCCGCTTACCTCTAAGTCATACCACAATAAAAAGCCGAGCACGTTAACACAGTTTGCCTCAATCCCAAAGAAAGCCTAGTGCATATCCTACCCTTTACCTTGTAAACTCATGACTAGCCAGCGTTAAGTTAAAGTCACATTTTTGTCACAATGGTCATCAATCTGACATATTCCGTTCGTATCTTTATAGACTAATGACTTTCGCCCGAAGGGGAATTTGCCTTTAAATCCCTTCATTTGTAGCAGTAAATCTGATTGCACTCCGATGTATGAATGCTATTGTATACTGCGCCATGACGCTTGCTTAAAGGAGCTGTGCAGTGTCCCCGAATACCGATAAATTGTCGATTGATAAAGAACTCTCTTGGTTGTCATTTAATGAGCGAGTGCTGCAAGAGGCCTGCGACCCCAATGTGCCAATTGTTGAGCGCGTGCGCTTTTTAGGTATATTCTCCAATAATATGGATGAGTTTTTCCGGGTGCGGGTGGCCGCGGTCAGACGATCAATTCTGCTCTCTGCGCTGCAAGAAGGTCGCAGCAATAGCCGTCACCTAATGGCCAAAATTCAGACCAAAGTCATGGCATTGCAGGAACGTTTCGACAGTATTTACGTCGAGCTGATGCGTGAGTTAGTCCGCCGCAATATTTTGTTAATCAACGAAAAACAATTAAGCGAGTTCCACAGTAACTGGCTTAAAAAACATTTTCGCGATCATTTTAAACGTCATATCGCGCCGCTTATCGTCAATAACAATCGCGACCTCGTAAAACATATCAACGATGATGCAACTTACCTTTGCGTATGCTTATACACTAAGTTGCGCAGACAATATGCTCTCGTAGAGGTACCCACCAAAAATGTCCCGCGTTTTATCGAGTTACCTGCTGAGAAATCTAAAGCCAAAAAATACCTGATCCTGCTGGATAATATTATCCGCCACTGTGTGGATGAGTTGTTTGGGCCGTTTTTTGAATACGATGCGATTGAAGTTTATTCGATGAAGCTCACCCGCGATGCGGATTTTGATATTACCGATGAGCTAGAACAAACTCAGCTAGAAAAAATGACCAAGGGTCTGAAAAAGCGCCTGACGGCTGAACCTGTGCGTTTGGTATACGACAAAGAAATGCCCGAACATATGCTTGAAATGCTGAAGGAAAATTTAAATATCAGCTCTACTGAATGTTTGATCCCAGGCGGGCGTTACCACAGTTTCAAAGACTTTATTGGCTTTCCCAACCCCAGCCGTGATTACCTCGAAAACGAGAAACTGCCCGCGCTGAATAGCTCGGGCTTTGGCCGCAGTGCCAACAGTTTCGATGCGATCAAAATGGGCGATATTATGCTTAATTATCCGTACCATAAGTTCTCCCACTTTACGGAAATGGTACGTCAAGCCGCCTACGATCCTGCGGTACGGTTTATTCGCATCAATCTGTACCGGGTAGCGAAAAAATCCCATGTGATGCAATCACTTATCGATGCAGTCAAAAATGGTAAACAAGTCACTGCGGTAATAGAACTACGGGCTAGATTTGACGAGCAATCCAACATTGAATGGACGCGAGTACTCGCCGAAGCCGGCGTAAAGGTCCACCATGGGATCACCAGCTTAAAAGTACACTCTAAGTTGTGCTTAATTGGCCGTGAAGAGCAAGGCGAAATGAAGCTTTACTGCCATGTCGGCTCAGGCAACTTTAACGAAGGCACGGCACGGGTCTATACCGATTTGTCCCTCTTTACCGCCAATCAGGAAATCGCCCGCGAAGTGGAGCAAGTGTTCGACTTAATTGAACATCCCTACCGCCGTGATAACTTCCAGCATTTGATTGTGTCACCCTATGATGCGCGACAAAAGCTCACCCATTTGATTGATAAAGAGATTGTTAACGCCCAAAGCCATATTAAGGCGGCGATTACTTTAAAATTAAATAACTTACTCGATGAGTCTCTAGTACAAAAGCTCTATGAAGCATCAGCTGCGGGCGTCAAAGTCAAATTATTGATCCGCGGAATTTGCTCGCTGATACCGCAAATTCCGGGGATCAGCGATAACATCGAAGTTTACAGTATTGTCGACCGCTTTTTGGAGCACTCTCGGGTGATGCTATTTCACGCGGGTGGCGAAAATAAGTTGTTTATTTGCTCCGCCGATTGGATGAGCCGCAATATTGATAACCGTGTTGAAGTGAGCGTACCAATCTATGATCCGCGTCTAAAACAAATGGTGATGGATATTTTATCGTTACAATTCAACGATAATACTAAGGCTCGCATTATCAATAAGGAACAGAGTAATCCTTATCGTAATCGCGGTAATAAACGTAAAGTGCGTTCTCAAATTGCCATTTATCAATATCTGATTAATTATGAAAGGCGGTTACAGCAAGAATTAAACGCCCAACGGGAAGCTGCAAAGCTTGAAGTAGAGCAAGCACAAGCACTGACTCTCGATCCCGCATTACAGGCCAAAGCCAGCTAACGCTGGCTTTATTTTAGTCTCGATTGCCTAAGGATAATCCGATTGGTTGCCACACATTCACAGCCGCGACACTTTGTCGCCATCGACATGGGCTCAAACAGTTTTCACTTGGTTATCGCCCGAGAGCAAGACGGCAGTTTGCAGATATTACACAAAGAAAAACAGCAAGTTCAGTTAGCGACAGGCCTCAATGCGCAAAATATTCTCAGTGCTGATGCTATCGAACGCGGCCTAAATTGCCTACGGGACTTTAATCAGCGTTTTTCAAACCTCGACCAAGCGCAGGTACGCTTAGTCGCCACCCACACCTTAAGAGTAGCTAAAAACCGTGAGCAGTTTATTGAGGCAGCGCTGCGTATTATGCCCTATCCAGTGGAGGTGATTTCTGGCCATGAAGAAGCACGGCTCATTTATAACGGCATTGCCCAAAGCCAAGTACTTGGGAAACGTAATATCGTTATCGATATCGGTGGCGGCTCTACCGAAGTAGTGCTCGGGCAAAAAAATACCCCTACCCATTTATCGAGCCTACGCTGTGGCTGCGTGAGTTTTAATGAACGCTTTTTTATCGATGGCCAAATTACTCCAGCGTCGTTTCGCGGGGCGCAAAGCGCTGCCGACAAACAATTTGCTTCACTGTCGAAGGAATATTTCAGTGGCGATTGGGACTTAGTGCTCGGCAGCTCTGGCACCGTAAAAGCTATTTGCGAAGCAATCCAAGAAGAACATGGTGATGAAATCGTCACCCTCGCCCGCCTCAAACAATTAAAGCTGAAACTGATTAAGTGCGGACACATCAGCCAAGTGCACTTTGCCAATGTCGATGATAAACGCACGCCGCTAGTGCCTGCTGGCCTTGCGATTTTAATCAGCTTTTTTAGACGTTTACCCATTGAGCAATTGGAGTTTAGTCCAGGCGCCCTGCGCGAAGGCGTGCTCTACGAATTAGCCAAAATCGGTCAATATCAAGACATTCGCCACCGCACCGTTGACAGTATTGCCCAGCTTTACCATGTGGATATGCCCCATGCGGCTAAAGTGCGTGACACCGCCATGGCGCTGTTTGAGCAAGTCGCCGATGAATGGGGATTAAGACCCCATGCACGCTTACTATCCTACGCTGCGACCCTGCATGAAATTGGGTTACACATCAACTCCAAGGCATTACATAAACACGGTGCTTATATCATTAGTAACAGTGATTTACCGGGTTTTAGTGAGGCGCTGCAACAGGATTTAGCCAGACTGATCGCAAACCACCGTAAGAAACCCAATCAATTGCTACTGGCCGAATTAGAGCTTAGCCACAAACTCACCCTCATTCGTCTCGCCTGTCTACTGCGCTTGGCGGTGTTAGTGCATTTAGGCCGAATTGCCAAAGCCCTAGTGCTTGAGAAAATCCAAGTGATTCCAGATGGCCTCATGCTAGTGCTACCCAGCCATAAACGTAAAATTAGCCTGTTTATGAAGGATTTGCAGCGGGAACAGAAACAAATGGCGTCCCTAGGGATGCAGTTGCGTTTTGTTTCAAGCCTTGAGCAGCGCCAAGAGAAACCGTAAGAAGTAAAAAGTGGCATGCTAAACAAGCATCGCCAGTGAATAAAAGCATTTCATCCCTCAGAGACATTGAGTGCTCTAAGGGATGAGCTGATAAACGCCTTATGCTATTTATCCCCCTTCCCTTGAGGTATCTCGAGCTTATCAAGCTCACAACCACAGCGATTACAGTAGGTTGCATCTAAATCATGACCCATTTTATGGCATTGATTACAAGTACGCAGATCCCTATGCCGTCCCGCTTCTTGGGAAATTTCAGCGGTTAAAATACCCGTAGGGATCGCAATAATGGAGTAACCCAGCAACATGGTAAATGCGGCAATCGCTTGGCCTAGTTCGGTTTTCGGCGTGATATCTCCGTATCCTACCGTCGTGATGGTCACAATAGTCCAATATACTGACTTAGGAATAGAGCTAAAGCCATTCTCAGGCCCCTCAACGACATACATCACGGCACTTAATACCATGATGATTAAACTCACCGAAAAGAAAAATAGGAACACTTTACGGCTAGATTGCATCATCGCCTTAAGCAGCAAATTACCCTCGCTTAAGTAGCGCAGTAATTTAAGCACCCTAAAAATCCGAAAAAGTCGCAGCACACGAATCACTAAGGTGAAATTAGCTCCAGGAATAAAGAGCGCGAGATAACTAGGCAGTACCGATAATAAATCCACTAACCCATAAAAACTGCGGGCATACAGTACAGGATGGGTCGCGCAATAAAGCCTCAAACCGTATTCAACGGTAAAAATCAGCGTAAACACCCACTCTAACACCCGAATAATGTGTCCATAATCCCGATGAAACGCTTCAACTGTGTCAAGAAACACCAACGCCACACTCAGTACAATACAAATGATCAGACCAAGATCAAAATAACGGCCTGCGGGTGTATCGGTACCAAAAATAATGATGCGTAACTTACGTTTAAATGGGCTTTCAGTGTCCAGTTTTTCAAGCGAATGGTTTGACATAGGGGAAAACATCCTTGCGGTAAATAGCGTTATCTGCTCCTAATTGCCAAAGTCTGCCATGCAATTGCTACTCGCTCAAAATTATCTACTCACATTGGCAAAAATTTGCGGTATGATGCGCAAAAAAAAGCGTTAACAGCGTCATTTTAGAGGAAGACATGCGCGTACCACTACTTTCCAAATCCATTACTGTGGCAATAACTCTCGCCGCACTGATTTCTCCCCAAGTGCTCGCCTCATCGAGTATTGGCAAAGTCGATTTAGTGGTAATCACTAAGTCTGAATCCAATATGGCCTTATTAAGGGATGGCAAAGTCCTGAAACAATATCGCATTGCTATGGGTGACTTGCCGACAGGCCATAAGTTGACTGAAGGCGACCAACGTACACCACAGGGCCGTTATATTCTGGACTATAAAAAGTCCGATAGCGCCTATTATAAGTCCATCCATATTTCTTATCCGAATGAAGAAGATAAGCTAAGAGCCAAGGCGCTAGGGATCAGACCCGGTGGCATGATCATGATCCATGGCCAGAACCCACGCTCTCCTCTCCCTCCTGAGCAAGCACAGCAATACAACTGGACCGATGGTTGTATCGCCATTACTAACGCCGAGATGGACGAAGTGTGGAAAGCCGTTGATGAAGGTACACCCATCGAGATTTGGCCCTAAGCCATCACAGAATACGCCCAGTTAAATGGGCGTTTTTATTTGTGTTACCTGCTTTAAGGATTTTTGATGTCAACAGCAAACACAGAAGCTAATGTATTGAGCTTCGAAGCATTAGAACAGACATGGCCTGAATTTGAGGCGAAGATATTAGCGTTTCTAGACCAATTGGGCTTAGCAGATAAAGCATTGCATTGCGATCATGTCGCCCTGAGGGTGAACAGTATCGCCGCTGCCGATGCACTCAAGCAAGCCTTAAGTGCCCGCGGGCGGATCATCTCGGATAATCAAATTAATGGTCGCACAATCCTGATCATTGAACTGGATAAGCCCTTAAGACTCGGCAACTTTAGCATCGACTGTGTCGAACTCCCCTATCCTAGTGATACCGTTTATCCTCAAGAAGGCTGGGAGCATATCGAGCTGGTATTGCCATCCACTGCACAGGACTGCGACAGTCTAGGTCAAGAACTGACTCATTTGAGCCCCTCACTTGTGCAATTACTCCAAGGGCATTCGGCATCCTTAACCGAAGCGCCAATAAAAGTGAAATTTAGCTCGCCTAAGGGCGATAAAGAACGCTTAGCTAACCCCACCATCGCCTTTAAACGAGCCGATATCTGTATCAAAATCCACCCGCACAGCATTAAAGCGGTTATCGCCAGCGAACAGGCGGAGATATAAGATCAATCGAGGCGCAAACCGTTGACATTAGGAATGTGACAGCAATTCCAATGACTTATAATGGATTGCATTAAACAGGCAGTTTGCGAAAAAATCAGCAGCAATAACGGTTGAAATAGCCTAGATTCAAGCTATTAACACTTTGGTTAGTCATTAGGTTTTCTCGATTTTGTGTTATCGACCACGGGAGTCGCCGATGCGCATTGCCGTGATACCCATAAGGATGCAGCACATGAAGCCACATAAGCACGAGGCACAGCTACTCAAACTCGCCCTCGAAATTGGGATCGGCTACGCCAAAAAACGCGGTTTTGATGACTTTGACAAGGGTGTGTCGCCCAAGGATAAAGTGGAATGTATTTATCGACTTTTAGTGACCGATAATCTGATCCAACCCTTAGCAAAAGATAAAGAAGACGGCCCGAATATGAAGCACAAACTGGTACTGTGGATCATCCGCCATCTGCCGACTGATCATCCTTTATTGCAATAAGCACTCAAACACAAAAACAGGGCACCAATGATTGGGTGCCCTGTGTGGAAATAAGAAATAGACGCGGGAGTTACTTCGCGACTTTTTGTACTTTCTGTGCTTTTTCCGCCGCCAACACAGTGGCCATCGGTGGCACTATGGTTGTCGGATCGAGGCGCATTTGGAACCAATTCAATCGCCAATCTAAATGCGGACCATTCGCTCGCCCTGTCGCCCCAACTTCAGCCACAGCTTGCCCTTGCTTAACGGTTTCGCCCGCATTCACATAGAGTTTGCTTAAGTGTAAAAAACTTGAACTCACGCCATAGCCATGGTCGATAACCATAGTCCCGCCTGAATAAAACATATCGGGAACCGACAGGCTAATCACCCCATCGGCGGGTGCGACCACCACAGTGCCGGTTTTCGCCGCCACATCCACACCAAAATGTGGGTTGCCAGGCACATCGTTATAAATACGCTGACTACCATATACACCCGAGATCCTGCCGGTTAATGGCCAAATAAACGATTGTAAAAACGCGGTTTGTTCACTAAAAGTCCCGCGTGCCGCTTTGACCTGCGCCGTATCCTTTGCTGCTCGCTCCTGCGCCACGGGATCGGGCTTCATAATCTTATTGCTGATCCCTTTAACATTCTGAATATTGTACTCTCGCTTCTTGATATTTAACGGTTTAACTTCAGTTAAGCCATCGGGATACATCAAACGTAATTCTTGAGTCAGCTGCGCATCCCTATCAAAACCAAAGGCAAAATGACCATCAGGCGTCACTTTAACGGCCTCGCCATTAAGACTTACCTGCGTACCCGCTGGGGCTTTACCACGAATTAACGCACCCTGTTCAAATTTACCGTCAAAACTCACTTGTGCTTGAGTCGATAAGCTAAACAGGGTCAAAAGTGGCAATAACGCCGCCTTACAAGTGCGCGATAGCATGTTCGGCAACGTTTTTAACAACTTAGGTAGAGCCTTAGGTACAGCGTTTAGCATATTTTCAAAAATCCTTATTCAAACAATAACGCCCTAAAGATTAGGGCGTTAAAAAATCGACAGGGTTAATTCCCTTTGGTCACTATGGCGCCTTTACCCACACCTTCGTAGGCAATCACAGTAAACTGGCTTGAAGGCACTTTCGTGGCTAAAGTGGTTGCCATATAGTCTGCCAGCAATTCGACCGTGGTATCGTGCGGGATCAAATCACAACATTCCTTGGGCATCGCCAGTTGGAAATCCCCCTGAGGCGCTTGATAATGGAAACCATAATGGCTGTCATCGCTGATCCGCGTTTGTGGCGATAGGTTTAACGTCTTCACCGAGACTAAATCCTCTTCGCTACCGAGGTAGATATCGTGCCAACGCTTGGCCCAATACTCATCCCATTTCGGCACGGACACGCCATTCTCAAACACTTGAACTGGGCTGCGATGACCATGGGCAATCCGCTGGCAATTACCATCGTGTTTACGCAAACCATGGCTGTAGTGATAGTAAGGCGCGTTCAGGATCTCATGCCTTAAAGTGAGGCTAATTCCTTCAACATTATCGGGCAGAGTTTCCCGTAGGGCTTTTTGTAAAAAGGCGTTAACGCTTGGAATATCAATCTGTTCCGATGGAACGAGTGCAAAGGCTTGGGAAGGACAAGCTAAGTGGATCTCACCGAGCGCGCTTTCAAAATCCATCCACACCCGATCGCCCTGCTGCTGCCAACGCACGCCGCTGCAGGCAGTAGGCACCAATAAACGATGATCGGCCACCGCATCAATCGTGTGCTTAATCGCACGTTTGACCTTGGCAAAATCGAGCACCATATTTTGCTCGTCTAGACCGCCTTCTAATACGACATCGACAATCCAGCTTTCCCCCACCATGCCACGCTTTGGGCACAGGTAAGAAAAATCGATCACGGTTAAATCTTTTACAAACAGTTGCATTGACTCTCCTCGGCAGAAAAACAGTCCACCTTAATAGGGATTGCGCCACTTAGCGATGGCCGAGCACGCTCACTTGGACAGACACCAAGCTTACCCAAATAATAAGGATTCTAATCAATTCTGCTTCGCCCTGCGACAAATGAATCCTTTCTTAGATACTTTTTATCTTAAGACATGTGTAAACGAACTTGAGCCCACCATAGTTTGCTATCGCATGAGTAACAAACACAAAATAACGCAAACTGTTTAATCGGCCATATCGTGACCGACAGATAGTTTCAGCCGCACACTAATAGACACTACAGATTAGCAAGCAAAACCCTAAACGAAACACCGCAAACCCTACAGAGTTAATCGAGTAAAAACAGCGAATTAGCTCACAAAAATCTAATCCACAACAGCGATAGACCCAATCGAAACAAGGCGTTATCCCTAAGCCATTTTAGTCGTTACTATCGCCCTATAAACCATACAATTAACAAGGTTAATAAGGGAGAAAACCAGATGACAAAACTTACCGCTATCGCGATAACCCTCACAGCTATAGTAGCGAGTAGCTACGCCGTTGCCGCCGAACCGATTGAAGTCATTTCCCCAGCAAAAATCACTGAACCCGAAAAGGTGGAGCTGGGTAAAATGCTGTTTTTTGAACCAAGGCTGTCTAAATCAGGTTTTATTTCCTGTAACTCTTGCCACAACCTCTCCACCGGCGGCGTGGATGCCCTGCCCACTTCGATTGGTCACCATTGGCAAGAAGGCCCAATTAACTCACCAACCGTGCTGAACGCCGACTTTATGCTGGCGCAATTCTGGGATGGCCGCGCCAGCGACTTAAAAGAACAAGCCGCGGGCCCAATTGCCAACCCCAAAGAAATGGGCTTTACCCATGAACTCGCCACCGAAACCATTGCCTCAATGCCCGCTTACCGTGCCCGCTTTGCCAAGGTTTACGGCGATGAAAAAGTCGATATTGACCGCTTAACCGATGCCATTGCCGCCTTCGAAAAAACCTTAGTCACGCCAAATAGCCCATTCGATCAATATCTATTAGGTAAACAGGATGCGATAAGCAGCGAAGCCAAGGCGGGTTACCAACTGTTTAAGGATAAAGGCTGCGTCAGTTGCCACAACGGCCCTGCGGTAGGCGGTACTATGTTTATGAAGATGGGACTAATTAAACCCTTCCATACCAATAACCCCGCCGAAGGTCGTAAAGGTGTAACGGGTAAGGATGCGGATAAATATGTGTTTAAAGTACCGACACTGCGTAATATCGAGCTCACCTACCCCTACTTCCACGACGGCAGCGTTTGGACGCTAGAAGAAGCGGTAAATACCATGGCAGATATTCAGTTAGGGCAAAAGCTTACCGACAAGGAAACCAAGGAAATGGTGGCGTTCTTAAATTCACTGACCGGTGAACAGCCACAGATCACCCTGCCGATCCTTCCCCCATCGAATAAAGAAACTCCGCGCCCAGTACCTTTTGCGACGGGAGCAAAATAAAGGTTAAACCTAAGAAGCATTTAGCATAAAACAAAGGCCGAGGATAAACTCCTCGGCCTTTTGTTTAATGCTTGGTGCTTAAAAAGCTGACGCTTAAAGCTTAAGCGATATTATCCCAAGCGGCTTATTCGCCCTTAAGACGTCTATCTAGCTGATCTTTTAAGTTTGCTGGCACGCCTTTAATCAAAATTGTGTCGGAAATCGGATCGTAAATCACCCGTTGACCTAAATGGCCACCATCGAAGCTAATGGTGACACCGCCACCGGTACCCGAAAACTTCTTCAATTGTCTTAAGGTCGATTTATCGGCGGGGAATTCTTCATCCAGCTCATAACTGCCACCACGGGCAAAGTCATAGAAAGACTCCATACCTTGATCGGCAAGCTCATCCGCTAAATCTTTGATCTCAATATCGGCGCCTTCATCGAACCGCTCGGAGCAATATTCAAACACTTTATTACGACATTGCTGACGTTCTTCTTTGGTCAGATCGCTGCTGGCGACAAAGTCTTCCACCGCGTTCATCAAGGTTTTGTTTTGCGCCTTGGTATTTACCCCTTCGACACAGCCCATAAAGTCGAGGAAGAAGTCCGCCACTTTACGGCCTGCACGCCCACGGATAAAGGAGATGTACTTGCGAGAATCTTTATCAGCCTGCCATTCGGTGAGATCGATTCGCGCAGCCAACTGGATATTGTTTAAATCCAAATGGTTATTTTGTGACAGCTCCATATCATCGAGTACCGTCATTGACGATTTTGCACTGAGTAGCGCCACAAACAAATAATCACTCGCCATGTTGGTGTAGCAGGACATCAACAGGAATCCGCCTTGGCTAAAATCATATTTTGCCAACTCTTCCTGCAACAACTTACTGGCTTGGCCGGTAAATTCGACGAAACCTAAATCCCCTGCACGGTATTCCTTTAGCGCATTGGCAAACGCCGGATTAGCCTCACCATCATCACCGTGAATACCAAAATAACCGAATCCTTTGCCGGATTTGCTGGTATAAGTCTGATGCAACTCTTCGAGCATCATCTCGACAGCCT
This sequence comes from Shewanella sp. LZH-2, assembly GCF_016859145.1. Classification (NCBI taxonomy): domain Bacteria; kingdom Pseudomonadati; phylum Pseudomonadota; class Gammaproteobacteria; order Alteromonadales; family Shewanellaceae; genus Shewanella; species Shewanella sp. LZH-2. Next base: position 2,006,651 of record NZ_CP069350.1, on the reverse strand, counting down.
GACCGTTCAGCAGAGGTTGAGGACGTAAACGGCAGCGTAATTGACCCTGACTGTCCTGGGAAATCTCGTGAATAATTGCTTGTTCGATGTTAATACTCATAAGCCCTGATAGTGATGCTGGAATAAATCCGCTATTATATGCCGCTAATCCATTCCAAAGTGAAACATTTTTTGATTATGGCAATCCAATCGAAATACTCAAACGCACAAGTTGAATCATTAATCGCCGAAATTTTAGCGGTACTCGAAAAGCACAAAGCTCCTACTGACTTAAGCCTGATGGCGTTAGGCAACTGTGTCACTCACCTGCTCGAGCGCAAAGTGCCAAGCGAATCTCGCCAAGCGGTAGCAGAACAATTTGCGAAAGCGCTCGCACAATCGGTGAAATCCAATTAAGTTAGTCGAGTAACAATGATTAAAACAGCATAAGATACAACGCCTTTTAGGAATAAGCGGATCACTATGGTCGAGCGAAAAAAACAAATGAGCCGCGATCGCGTATCGCGACTTATCAACTGGGGACATTGGTTCGCCTTCTTTAATGGCCTATTGGCTATGATCGTCGGCACACGCTATTTAAGTAGTGTGGGTTATCCCGAAACCTGGTTTGGCTGGGGCTATCTCGCCGTCAGCACCATTGGCCAGTTCAGTTTTCTTGCTTTTATCGCCTACTTGATCTGCCTATTCCCACTGACGTTAATCTTACCTTACTCCAAGATACTCAGAGGCTTAGCGGCCGTTATTGCGACCTTAAGCCTGTGTATTTTATTGTATGACACGATTGTTTATGCCGATTACGGCATGCACTTAAGTCCCTTCGCCTTTGATTTAGCCTGGGCCGATTTGAGCGCCCTACTCCACGGTACGTCCTATATCGTCACGCCCATCGCCATTTTGGTGATTGAGCTAACGGCGGCGAACTTCCTGTGGAAGCGGATTGAAAAAATCCAAAAACTCAATCTTGGCAATAAAGTCATAGCCTTTGTTGGAGTATGCTTTGTTAGCAGCCATTTGATCCATATTTGGGCCGATGCCGCTGATATCACCGAAATCACCCGTTTCGATGACACGTATCCGCTGTCGTACCCCGCAACGGCTCGTAGTTTTATGGAAAGCCATGGCATTGACGGTTCATCCCAAATCGATGATGACGCGAATCATGCCACTAATGTGCTCAGCTATCCTATCCAACCACTGCAATGCCAAGCGGATAATAAACCAAACGTATTAATGCTAACCATCGACAGCTTACGTGCCGATATGGTGGACGCCGAGACCATGCCGTTTTTGCATCAATACACCGAGCAGAATCAGCATTTTACTCACCACTACAGTGGCGGCAATCAATTTAAGACGGGCATGTTCTCCCTACTTTATGGTTTACAAGGCAGCTATGGCGATGCACGCATCTTCAATACTACAAGTCCAATCATCACCCGCAGCTTTAAGCAAGCAGGTTATGAACTAGGCTTGTTTATCCCAGAAACCAATCTGAATTTGCGTGCAGCCAAGGCCATGTTTAATGACTTTACCCCCGTCATTGCCAAAGAAACCAATGGCAGTGCCGAGGCGGATATTCTTAGTGTTGGCCACTTTACACAGTGGCAAAGCGTGCAACAACGTCCTTGGTTTGCTCTAGTAAACCTCAAAGCACCCGAGAATTTTGATACACCGGTAGGCTTCCTCGGTATCGAAACTGTCAAAGCCGATGCGAATTTACAACCCGCGCAAAAGGTATTATTTAACCAATATCGCCAATCATTGAATTTTATTGATAAGCAAATTCAATCGATTGTAAGTCAATTACCTAGCGATACCTTAGTGGTGATCACCGGCGTCAACGGCAAAATGTTTACCAGCAATAGTGACGAAGCGCTGCGTAATTTGTCACCAGATAGCGTTAGAGTCCCACTGGTTATCCACTGGCCAAATGTAGGAGCTAGCACGGTTAACTATCGCACTAGCCACTATGGTATCGTTCCCACTTTAATGACCCATGTCTTAGGCTGTACCAATAACCCCACAGACTACAGTGCGGGCCGTAGCCTGTTGCAACCAAGCCAAGAAACCTGGATTTACATCGGTGACAGTCGCATTTTTGCCATTTACCAACAGTCGGAAATCACCGTCATCGACCGCCATGGCAAATACCGCATTTACGATGAAAACTTTGAGCACAGACTGCACAAAAAGATGAGCGCACCTGAGCTTATTCAAGTGATGCGCGAAGGCAGGCGCCTTTACAATCACTAAAAAGTATTTTACCTCAAAGCCCTAAATCACTTAGGGCTCTTTGTTTTAACAATTTCATTGCGAGTAGCGTGTTGCAAAGCCAACAACTTGATCACATTAATCACACCATTACTAAACTAATATCAGACAGTTAGTCCATTAAATGCTAAAATAACTATATGACTCATAAATGATATTTTTATTTGGCTGATCTCATTCCATGACTCTTATTAAAAACGATCAGAATCAAGCCTTTGACGCCATTCATACTATCCTCAACAGCCTAGATGCGCTGGTCTACGTTTCTGATTTACACAGCTATGAGCTACTGTATTTAAACGATTATGGAACGGCCATTTGGGGAAAACCCGCGGGTAAAAAGTGCTATCAACTCCTCCAAGCAGGCCAAAATAGTCCCTGTGCTTTTTGCACCAACCACAAACTGATTGGGCCCGAGGGCGACGCCACTGGTGTACATGTATGGGAGTTTCAAAATACCCAAAATAAGCGTTGGTACCAGTGTCGAGATCAAGCGATTCGTTGGACCGATGGCCGCCTGGTTCGGATAGAAATTGCCACTGATATCACTGAACGTAAACACATGGAACAGGCATTAATCGAGGCTAAGTTCATCGCAGAGCGCCTTGCAAATACCGACGAGCTCACAAAACTCTACAATCGCCGCGCCTTTTTCCATTTTGGGCACCCTATCGCACATCAGTCAGGCCAAGCGCTGGCGTTTATTATGTTTGATATTGACCATTTTAAGCGCGTCAATGATCAATGGGGACATGCTACAGGCGATGCTGCCCTTATCCATATCGCACAGCTGACGCAAACTAAACTGAGAACAAATGATATTCTTGCTCGTTTAGGCGGCGAAGAATTTGGGCTGATTTTACCCAACACTCAACATGAACAAGCATGGCAAATTGCAGAGTCGATTCGCCATGGATTTGATACACAGCCACTTTACCTTGATGGACACACCATTCATTGCACCGCAAGCTTCGGCATATCATCCTTGATCTTGCCTCAAATCAATCATCCCGATGAAGCACAAGCACTCTTGGAGACTCTATTTAATAATGCTGATCAGGCCATGATGCGAGCGAAACGCACAGGCAGAAATCGAGTCTGTGATGCGGAATAAACCAGCTCAAAGAAAGTTTAGCCATTTAAATTCAGCTTAAGACTCAAGATCGGATAAGCATTTTTAGCCAGTAAGGCAGTTTTTATCGCCATTGAGCCTGCTTTATAGTCCAATAGAATGGTTTCGCGGCTTAACAGTTTATTCCTCAATTCAAGACAAATTTGTCGTCAGGTGTACTGGATAGCCCATATACCCATACATTGTTAGTCGATTTCTGGTAAGGCCAAACATAGGCAAATAGATAAGAATATGTATGGCAGCAGGTGTGGGAATTTTCGGTTGAGCTAACGACCCGAAACACATAATGGGTCAAAAGCTTTTAGCCAGATGAACAGTTCAATGGTCGTTAAGATTGGCATTGTTGCAACTGTGACCGTTGGCGGCATGGATGCCGCCGTCGAGCCCTCAGGGATGCTTCTTGTGAAATAAAATGGCGGCCTGTCACAGGGGAAACAATGACAATTCATCCTACACACCTGACGACAAACTTATCTTACTTGGGGCAAAAGCCTTTAACCGGATTAACCGTGTAATGGTTAGTTAAGATTGCCGTCAATAAAGCAGTGCTCTTAACGGCATAACTATCATCCTAACTAACCTTCCCTATCCCACCTTACCTATCTGACTAAATAGGCTCAAACCAATCAACTCAACTATTCTCGGCAGATAGTTAAACGGCGAAGCGCAAATATACCCAGTAGCGAGAGGATTAATAGGGATAAACTGCCTCCGCCGCTATAACCTTGTTTATGTTCAATGGTCGCAATATGTTCTTCTTTCACACGGGTTTTAAAGCGGGCTAATTCAGCGTCTAAGTTAGTGATCATATCGTTTACCGCCAGCTCAAAGCCTTCGGTGGATTTTTCACGTAGCACGTTGGTGACGCTCACCGCGGTTGACGTGTCGGTCAGTTGGTTGATGCCGGGCGCCCTAAACAACATTTTTTGGCTGCGCATATCAAATACTGCGGTATCGACAAAGGTTTGGATCGCGTTTTCATTGCCGGGCACCATATACATGCCGACTATGGTCCAATACAGCAGTGAAGCCTTATTCTCGCTGCTTTGTAACAGTTGATCGTAAGACACCAGTGCCATCACATCGACATCGTGTAAGCGGGCAACCTGCTGCAAGGTGCTAAAACCTTTGCCATTTTTAAGGTAAGTACTGGGAATTAATTCGATACGGTCAATAAAGTCATATTTAACAAATGACTGTTTCACTTTATCCAGCAAGGCGATTTGCGAGCTGCTATCGAGGGCTTCGTATTGCCAATGGGTGGAAGGTAAAAAGGCGATACCAACCGTGATGGGAAGACGCAGCACTGGGATACTAGGCTGCTGCGCCTCACGCTGTTTATTGTCGGGATAGAGATATTCAACCAGACTGCTGGAAACGACGTTTTTTTCGGTGGTGTTACCGTTAAAAAAAGCACTGCAACCACCAAGCATGATGCTAATCGATGCCAGCGCACCCACAAGCGCTATGAATTTTGTCTTCATCTGTTTCCCTACCGTATCCTTACTGCGCACAGGCCACGCAACCCGTACATATTGCCGCTACCTTAGCGAGTCACTGCTGTAAAAACAAGCCGTTAACTTCACATATCGCGCTTTTGTTTGGCTTTTTAGAGGCTTAAAAACAACAAAGCCGCATCGAAATGCGGCTTTGGCTTTGATAACGACATAAATAACATCACAAACTAATCATAATGATTATGCTGCAACCACATGCCGCTGTGCGCGAAGTGGGTGTAAACGATTATGCATTACTTTAATAGTTTCGAACTGCACCATAGTTTTAGCACCGGATAACACACATTCAGGCGATAGCAACATCACTAACGCCGATTGTAAGGTGTTTTCGACGACTAACACTAATGCACGTTGTTTTTGGCATTTAAGCTCAAAGACTTTACCTACATCACTGTAAACGCATACATCACTGGTATCAAAAAACCAAGATTTAGGCATTTGGGGAGTCAGCATAAAATGGGCCGCTGTCGCATTAAGGGCAATTTGCACTATTGCGGCATCGGTTAGAGATAAGTTTTTTGGCAACTTGTCGAGTAAGCTCATATAGAATTTGGCGTGCGCGATATTAAATTCCATGCTTGATAAGGCATCAGGAATTAATGATTTCGCTTTATAAGCCGTCAGAAATTCTATCTCGGAACCTAACGAAACGCCTAATACACCATACGAATCGTTATATTTCCAGTGCCAATCCTTTTGTGGCAATAATAACATAACGTTTACCTACTATTTGAACACTGCCACATCATAGTAGATATTTTATGCAATATCAAAATAAAAATAATAAAATACAAATTAATTAACAATTACTTAGAAGATCTATTTAGAGATCATAACCGCGATCTGATGATCGTTTTAGATCGCGGTTATGATAAAAGATCTTGGTTTAGATCCTTAGTGAGATGTAAAGATCATTATTTTAAGCGATAAGCTTCAACTATCTCTTTAATTAACTTTGGACCTTGATAAATAAAACCAGAGTAAATCTGAACCATTGTCGCACCGGCATCAAATTTTGCTAAGGCATCTTCAGCACTATTAATCCCGCCCACACCAATAATTGGGAGTTTTCCCTGTAAAGAAGTCGCCAATTGTTTAATCACTTTTGTTGACAGTTCTGTTAAAGGTTTACCGCTTAAACCACCGCTTTCATTAGCATTGGTAAGCCCACTAACACCGTCACGAGTTAAGGTTGTATTGGTCGCAATTGCACCATCAAACTGATTTTTAATTAATGCTTGAGCAATATTTTCAATTTCTTCTGTGGTTAAATCGGGAGCAATTTTAAGGGCTATTGGTACATATTTTTTATGCTTCTCAGCTAGCTCAAGTTGCTTGGTTTTTAATGCGCTTAATAATTCATCTAATAGATCGCCATATTGCAACGATCGTAATCCTGGCGTATTGGGTGATGAAATATTCACTGCAATATAGGCGGCATAAGGATAAACTTTATCCATGCAGATCAAATAATCGTCTTTCCCCTGCTCTACTGGCGTGTCTTTATTTTTACCTATATTGACCCCAACCATGATATCGGTTTTCTTTGCGATCAAATTTTTGACCAGATTATCGACACCTTTGTTATTAAAGCCCATGCGATTGATAATCGCCTTGGCGGGTTTTAATCTAAATAAACGGGGTAAATCATTACCGGGTTGTGGTCTTGGAGTAACAGTTCCCACTTCCACATGACCAAATCCCATCGCATGAAAAGCATCGATCGACTCACCATCTTTATCCATACCTGCGGCTAACCCCACAGGATTTGGAAACGTCAGCCCCATAAAACTCACTGGCGCAGGAGCAATATGCTGAGCATAAAAAGCATTCAGAGGGCTATTACCTGTCAGTCTCAGGCTACCAATGGCTAAATTATGCGCTCGCTCAGGATCCATCTGAAACATGACTTTCTGTGCGATTTTATAAAACATGTACTTTCCTCGACCTAAAAAAAGCCCCGGCGATCGCCAGGGCTTCTGATTGTTATAAAAGTTTACTTTTGCCCTTCGCAGTGAAGGATCAGAAGGTTAAGTTCACGTAGGGCGACAGAGAACTTAGCAAACTCATGGCTTTGCGACGTTTTAAAGTCAGCTAGCATATGGAACCATCTTTCCAGTAAGGCTTGATTAGTATCAATCCACTGGGAAATCACGCTCTGTGCGTTACAGGTTGCACTGCACGTTCTTAAAACCACTGACGTTAACGCACGTTGCTGCCAATCCAGCTCTTCCCTAAAGGCTGCACGGGCCAGTGCTTGCCAATGGTTAGTAACGGGTTGCGCACTGATCTGTTCTAGGAACCAGTGCAGCTCAACACGGGCACCGAGTTTGAAATAAGTCTCGGCAACAAGCGCAACTGTCTTCTCTTCTGTCTGCGCAATTTGCGCAATATCAAGTGTAGAGAACAGTGTGCTCATATTAGCAACGGTAGAGGCAACATCCTGAGGCACATTCTCTTTAATCAGAGCATTGATCTCAGCTTGGATACCTGCCGCTTCTTCTTCGACTAAGTATGAATGAACATTCGCTTTGAGTTGTTCAAATACAGGTTTGAAGAAGGCAACAGTTTGCTCAATGCTCCAACTACGATTACGGTGACGCAGGAACCAGCGGCATGCACGACGCATATTACGACGTAACTGGTGCAACATTTCACCTTGAACCACAGCAGGTACAATACCGTTTAAGTCAGTGATTGATTTAGTTAGTTCCGCTAAACCAAAGACTTCGCGAGCCATAGTGTAACAAATCGCCGCATCGGCAACTGAGGCACCTGTCTCATCTTGCATACGTTGAACAAAGTTAAGCCCCATGTCGTTGACCAACTCGTTGGCCAGCGATGTAGCAATGATTTCACCGCGCAGTGGGTGCGTAACCATTTTATGACTGTACAGTTCCTGAAGTTTTTTCGGGAAGTATGCAATCAACAATTGGCTCAACAATGTATCTTCAGTGATTTCAGGGGTGAGTAACTGCTCTTTCAGCACCATCTTAGCGTAAGCCACCAGCACTGATAGCTCTGGACGCGTTAATGCACGGCCATTAGCTAGACGTTCTGCGAGTTCTTCTTCCGAAGGTAAGAATTCTAACGCACGGTCTAACTTGCCTTCTTTCTCCAGATACTGGATAAAGCGAATTTGCTCTTTTAGTTGTTCTGCACCACGGACTTGAGTCACCGAAATCGTGCGAGTTTGGTCTTTACAGTCTTGTAGAACAATTTGACCCACTTCTTCGGTCATCTCTTCCAGTAAACGGTTACGTTGCTTGAGTGTCAATTCCCCCTCAGCCACTAACGCGTTTAACAGAATCTTGATGTTTACTTCGTTGTCAGAACAATCTACACCACCTACGTTATCCACGAAGTCAGTGTTGATACGACCACCGTTGGCCGCGTACTCAATACGACCTAATTGGGTACAACCTAAGTTACCACCCTCGCCCACGATCTTGGCGCGCAGTTCACGACCATTGACGCGCAGTGCATCGTTAGCGCGGTCGCCGACTTCAGCATTCGTTTCGCGGGAAGACTTAACGTAAGTACCGATACCACCGTTCCAAATCAGATCGACTGGCATTTTCAGCAGCTCTTTCATCAACTCGGTTGGTGTCATCGACGCCTTTTCCGTTTCCAGCATTTGCTTCATTTCAGCAGATAATGGAATCGACTTAGATGAACGCAGGAAGATGCCGCCACCTTTAGAGATCAGTTTGCTGTTGTAGTCTTCCCAGCTTGAACGTGGCAGTGCGAACAAACGGGCACGCTCTTCATAACTGGCGGCAGCATCAGGATTTGGATCGATAAAGATATGCATATGGTTGAATGCGGCCACAAGTTTTGTGTGCTTAGACAACAACATACCGTTACCAAATACGTCACCCGCCATATCGCCGATACCTAAACAGGTAAAGTCGGTAGTTTGGCAATCGATACCCACTTCGCGGAAATGGCGCTTAACAGATTCCCAGCCACCTTTAGCCGTGATACCCATTTTCTTATGGTCGTAACCATTACTACCACCCGATGCGAACGCATCACCTAACCAGAAATTGTATTCTTGGGAAATAGCGTTAGCGATATCAGAGAAGGTCGCAGTGCCTTTATCCGCAGCCACAACGAGATATGGATCATCCTCATCATGACGCACCACATCTACTGGATGTACGATTTCACCGTTAACGATGTTGTCAGTAATATCGAGCAGTGCACGAATAAAGATGCGGTAGCACTCTTGGCCTTCAGTGAAGAACGCCTCACGGCCCCCTTCAGTTGGCAGCTGCTTACAAACGAAACCACCTTTTGCCCCTACAGGGACAATAACGGTGTTTTTCACTTGCTGTGCTTTCACTAAGCCAAGCACTTCGGTACGGAAGTCTTCACGACGGTCAGACCAACGCAAACCACCACGAGCCACTTTACCACCACGTAAATGCACACCTTCAACCCGTGGCGAATAAACGAAAATTTCGAATTTCGGTAGTGGGCGTGGCATTTCAGGGATCATCGAAGGCATAAACTTGAAGGAGATATAGCTCTTCGGTTCACCCTTAGCATCTAATTGATAGAAGTTTGTCCGCAGCGTAGCGTTAATCAGATCGAGGTAACGACGGATAATACGGTCATCATCTAAGCTCGATACTTCGTCTAAACGTAGGTTGATCTGCTCCATAAACTTGCCCAATGTGCGGGTTTTCAGTTTTGGATTGAACTTACGGATAAACATTTTTACCAACAAATCAGCGATTTGTGGATAACGACCAAAGGTTTCTTCAATATAAGCTTGGCTGAATGTCGCATCGATTTGACGCATGTATTTAGCGTAAGCACGCAGTACGGATACTTCACGGCCCGTTAAACCTGACGCCAGAATGATACGGTTAAAACCGTCATCTTCTAATTTCTTTTGCCACACTTGAGACAGTGCCGTTTGGAATCTGTCTTGGCTATCGGCGATGTTGTCAGTATTGGCGACTTTGACCGTCATTAAGAAGTCTAAGATCCAGAAGGTTGAACCGTCTGAGGTCGTCACTTCATAAGGGCGCTCGTTGATCACGCGCAGACCAAAGTTTTCCAGCATTGGCAGTACGTCAGAAAGATGGATTGGTTCATCTTTATGGAACAGTTTTAAACGCACTTTGTTGTCGTTCAGCGCAGCTTCCTGCGGTTGATAGAACAACATGCCTAACTTGTGTTCGTCATCTAGTGCTTCAAGCTGTTGCATATCCACAACGGCCGAGCTTGGCAATACATCTTCTTTATAGCTTTGTTCGAAGGCGTTAGCGTAACGCTTCATCAGATGAGTACCGGCTTCTTCACCTAAGGCGTTGTTTAGCGCAGTATTTAACTTATCTTCCCAAGAACGTGCCGCTTCAATTAAATTGTTCTCTATGGCAGCCACATCTACATCCATATTATTGTTATCAACTTTGACAATGTAGTGAGTACGGGCCAGGGTTGACTCGGAGAAATACGTCGTAAACTCTACATCTTCTTTGCTGTTGAAATGCTGGGCCAGAATACGCTGGGTATCTTGGCGAAGTTTAGTGTTGTAACGATCTTTAGAAACATACACTAAACAGGATAAGAAACGCCCGAAACCATCTTTACGAACAAAGAGTTTCAGTTTATCCCTGTCTTGCATCTCGAGCACACCGTGCGCTGTGTGTGCTAAATCTTCCACATTGGCTTGAATTAGCTCATCGCGCGGTAAGTTTTCGAGAATGTTCAGTAGGGCTTTGTAATCGTGAGAACGTGGCGTTAAACCTGAGCGATCTAATACACGTTGAACTTTTTCGTTCAGCAGCGGGATCTCACGTGGGCTGCGGTTATACACGTTTGAAGCGTATAAACCGATGAATCTGTCTTCACCAACCACATTGCCTTTTTTGTCGAAGCGTTTGATACCGATATAATCAACATAGGCTGGACGGTGCACACGGCTCTTGGCGCTGCTCTTCGTCAGGATCAACAAACTGTGATCTAAGGCTTCTTTACGCGCACTATCAGAGAAGCTTGATAGTAACAAACCTTGCTCTGGTTGAGCCTTATGGTGCTTGTTCATTAAGCCTAAACTCGAGGCCATATTCGGCACCAACTCAACATCCCCTTCAACACGTTTTAAATCGTATTGACGGTAGCCAAGTAAGGTAAAATGATGATTATTAAGATAAGTTAGGAAGTTAATCGCTTCTTCTAACTCTTGCTTCTCACCGGGGAATGGACGCTTAGGCAGGTCTTTAATAGTCTCACTCAGCTTAGCTGACATGGCTTCCCAGTCATTAACTGATGCGGCGACATCGCCAAGCACTGATTGGATTTCACGCTCAAGGGCTTTGATATCCGCGCTACTGTTTTGACGATCGATTTCAATCAGGAAAACCGCGACCTGCTCAGTGCTGTCAGGGCTTTGCTTCAAGTAGGTTACTTTAGTGACTTCTTGCGCTGAACGCTCAATCGCCAGCGGAGTGTGTAACATCATATGGGCCGTAATACCCATGCGATTCAATGCCATACCAACAGAATCAACCAAGAATGGCATATCAGGTTGGATGACTTCAATGATCGAATGGGTCGATTGCCAGCCGTGTTTAGACTGACTTGGGTTGAATACTCTGAGGTGAGTTTCCCCTTTCGGGGTTTTATTCAGTGCATTCCATAAACTGAGAACGGCACCGTACAGATCGCTGTCATTACGCGCATTGAGGTCGTCTTTCGACATGTGGGCATAAAGGCAGGTCGCGAACTGTTCAACTTGCTTGGCTTGTGAATTAGGGACTTTAGCGTGAATTAAACTGACTACATTTTCAAGTAGTACTGAAGGCATTGCATCTTTCAAGGCCATGTTGCTGTTTCCTTAAGCGTCTATGGCAGCGCTTTTTTTCATTATTTGGATGCTTCGGCTTAACAATCTGAGAAAAGCGAGTGTGATCTAGATCGTCGCGCGAAGTTTATTACTAAATCCTCTGTATTTCGAGGAAAATTTTAGTGGTACATCCTCTTGAAATCCAGTCGCCACGCGATTAAAGCACACAAAATGACCAAACAATCGTAAAAACAGACTATCTATGCAAAAGAAAATGGGGAGTTAAACTCCCCATTCATTGATACTACTTAGCTTGTCGCCAAAACACTGCCGACAACGCTGGCAAGATAATTATTGCCCCCAACATATTTACCACAAACATGAAAGTAAGCAGGATCCCCATATCCATTTGGAACTTTAGCGCCGAGAAAAACCAAGTGCTTACCCCAATCGCCAAGGTTAAGCCGGTGAATATCACTGCACTGCCCCGCTCGACTAAGGCTTCATAGTAGGCTTGTTGAACTGGCATCCCATTCGACAACTTGGACGACATGGTCGACAGGATATAGATACCATAGTCGACCCCGATGCCTACACCAAGGGCGATAACGGGTAAGGTACTAACAGCTAAGCCAATATTGAGCTGAGTCATCAACGCTTGCGCCAGTGTTGAGACCACATAAAGTGGAATAATCACCGCTACCGTTGCCTTAAATGACTTAAAGCTGATAAGGCAAAGTACAAATACTGCGCCATACACATAGATCATCATAGGTAATTGGGCTTCAGCAACGGCTTCATTGGTTGCGGACATCACTCCCACTGGGCCAGAGGCTAGCTTAAATTGCAGCTTATCATTATTCATTTTGGCCGCGACCGCTTTCACCTTGGCAACCACTGTCTCAATGGTTTCTGCTTTATGATCCTGCATAAATAAATACACTGGCATCACCGAGCAATCACCATTTAACAAGCCTGACGTCGTAGGAATTTGACCAATCGCCTGCACTAAACTCGCCGTTGTACGCGGCAACACTTCCCATCTTGGATTGCCTTCGTTAAAACCTGCGTTTACCTTTTTCGCCACGGATGCCAAGCTAACGGTTGACTCAACGCCAGGAGTATTACGTATCAACCACTCAAACTCATCAATCTGGGTCAATACATCGTGATAGGTACAGGCTTCTGGAGTAGCTTCAACTATCACAGTCATTACATCCGTGGTGATAGAGAAGTGGTCAGTAATAAAGAAAGTGTCAAGGTTATAACGTGAATCTTGGTGCAGAGCAGGCGCGCCGCCTTGTAGATCACCAATTTTCATCTGGTTTGCCTGTTGCAGCCCCAAAAAATACAAGGCTATCGTTGCCACTATCACTACCATCGCATATTTAGGCGTAGCAAATTTTGCTAGGTAGCGCCAAATCGCCTCGGCACGCACTTCATCCGATGATGGCGCAGCACCTTGTGGCGCAACTTTGAGCTCAGTAAAGGAAATCACTAGCGGTAACAGGATAAGGTTAGTGAAAATAATCACACCGACACCTAAGGATGCCGAAATCGCTAGCTCTCTAATAATACCAATATCAATAGAGAGTAACGTAATAAAACCCACTGTATCAGACAGTAATGCTACGCCACCGGGGACGAGTAAGCTACGAAACGCCGAAGCCGAGGCCGCCTTGGTCGTTTGTCCATCCATCACCCGACGTCTTACCGCGTTAATAATCTGTACACCGTGACTAACACCAATCGCAAACACCAGAAATGGCACCAGAATCGACATCGGATCGAGACCGAAACCAATTACCGTTAATAAACCGAGCTGCCAGATCACCGCAGTTAAGCTACAGACGAGAGGGAATATTGTCAGAATAATCGATTTAGAAAACAGATAGACCATTACAGCGGTGATAAAAATGGCAATCACGAAGAACAGCAATACGCCTTTGGCGCCATCGGCCACGTCCCCCGCCATCTTGGCAAAACCAATGATATGGATTTTCACCTTGTCGGTTTCATACTTACCGCGAAGCTCCTTCTCCAACTGAGCGGCAAAGGCGATGGTATCTAAGGGTTTACCCGTTTGTGGATCAAAGTCCATCAACTGGGCCGACACCATAGCAGCACTGTAATCATTGGCAATCAAACGTCCTACAATGCCTGCTTTTTCGATGTTATCGCGCACCGTATTCAAACCCGCTTCAGTGGTCGTAAAATCGGCGGGGATAACAGGGCCGCCAGCAAAACCATCTTCGACAACCTCAGTAAAACGAGTCGAAGGTGAAAACAAGGACTTCACCTGCGAGCGGTCAACACCGGGAATAAAAAATAGCTGATCATGGACATTTTTAAGGGTATCAAAAAAGTTAGGGTTAAAAATATTGCCGCTGGTGTCTTCCACCGCCACCATAATACTATTGGCGCCACCAAAATCTTTTTGGTGTTTGAGGTAGGTTTGCATATAGCTATGATTGAGCGGAATATTTTTAATGAATGCCGCATCCATTTTTAATTGGCTTGCCTGGTAGCCCAAAAAAAACGTCAGCAAAATAAAAATGCTCACCACCCAAGCGCGGTTGCGGAATAAAAATGACTCAAATCCGTTGACCAGTTTTTCTAACATCTTATCGGCCCTGTTATTGTTGTTTTATAATTTATGGCTTCAGAGTGAGTAGCCCTTGGCTACCCGATAACCACACATTCCCTTGGTTATCTTTGGCAATTGAAACTAAGTTTTCCCCTTGGCGACGAGTGACAATACTCGAACTATCATCCTTATTTAACTGGATAACAACGCCAGCATTTCCCACTAGATAAAGGCTAGTGTCCGAGCTAACCATGGCGCCGTTGATGGATGATTTAACTGGCATCTCAATCTCATCCCATTGGCCAAGACTCAAATCCGCCTTAAACACATGCCCCCTAAGCCCCATTACGTAGACTGAATCCTGCAATTGGATAGCATTGAACATAGAGCCATCGTAATCAAACCCTGTGCGGGTAAAGGTTTGGCCTTTATCAGCCGACAACGCCACTAAACCAAGCTCTCCGACTAATAATAAGCGGCCATCATTAAGCTCAATCATCCGATTAAAATGTGGCAATAATGAAGCGCGTTCGGTCAGATAAGCGTCTTGGTCGCTATTTTTTAACTCAGCTAAATAGGACACATCTTCTTCGGCCAGTAACTCTTCATGGAATTCCTCAGCCCAATTTGCGCCACCATCACGGGTGCGATAAAAAAGCCCGTAAGCACCAATCGCTATGCCCTCTTGTTCATTTAAAAACAACACATCAAGGAAAGGCTTTTCAATTTCAGTCGACTGCATTTGTAACGACCAAGTTTGGCCGCCATCTTGAGTGTGCAAAATGGTGGCATCGTGACCAACAGCCCAACCGAGTTTTTCAGTTAAAAAGAAAACCTTTGTTAACTGAACCGAAGTTGGCGTCGGAACTTGTTGCCATTTGTCATTTAACACTAACACATGGCCACGCTCACCCACGGCAACCAAATGCTGTCCAGCGTGTGCAATATCGAGCACTAAAGAAGATGCGGCCAACGGCTGGATTTGTGGAAAACGCTCTGGCACAGCAGAAAACAACGGGGAAGAAAATAAACAACCAACACTTATCGCAGCGACACATTGAAGGATGCGAAACGACATACAAACTTCCTTAAACTAATGAGGGGCGCTTAGCGCCCCTTTTACCGTGGCTGATTAACGAATACCTTCACGACGCAGCGCATCTGGGGTGAAGTTCGCTTCACTCAGTTTGGCATCGAAATTATACATTCCACTCTGGTTATCTAAGCCCATAGCTAAGTAACGACGGGACTGCAAATCATGGAACACTTCTAAGGTATCCCACTGGGTAGGCACTTCGTAATAGTTCAAACCATGGGCAACCGCCACACGATAAAGTTCATTACGGTTGTCATACAGATCGGCAATCGATACCTGCCAAGAGTCTTCATCAAGATACATCACGCGGGTTTTATAGATATGACGCATACCGTCTTTCAGTGTCGCCTTAACTTCCCACACGCGGTGTTTTTCCCAACGGACGAACTCAGGATTGATATGACCGGGTTTTAAAATCTGATCATATTTCAGCTTATCTGAATGCAATTTGTAGTCGTTGTAAGGAATATAGATTTCTTTCTTGCCCACAAGCTCCCAGTTGTAGCGCACGGGTGAGCCGTTAAACATGTCGAAATCGTCAGTGGTGCGCAGACCATCGGATACGGTACCCGGAGTATCAAAGGCAACGTTTGGAGCTTTACGTACGCGGCGCTGACCTGTGTTATAGGTCCATGCCTGGCGCGGTAAAGCTTCTTGATCCATGGTTTCTTTAACTAGCAGCGCAGTACCCGCTAAACGTGCAGGTTGAGTCACTACTTGTTTAAAATAAAACAAGGTGTTGCTCGCTTTTAACTGATCTAAAGTAATCTCAGGACGAGAATACTCGAAACGGATTTCCTCGGCAGTTTCCACTAAGGTGAAACTACCATCAGCTGTCGGTGCCGCTTGGCTACGTGAGGTTTCAACATCCACACCACGGAAGCGTAGAATATGGTTCCAAATCGCTTCTAAACCGTTAGCTGGAATAGGGAATGGAATACCTATCGATGCGCCCGAAATACCATTACCTTGCGCCACCAATTCGGCACGGGTCGCATTGGCTTTGGTCGCATCGTAGACAAATTGCGGTACGGAAGCACTACGACGAGTCTTGTACACATTCATCTTGTAAGTATCAGGGTAAAGCTCAAATAATTTCATCTGACCTGGGGTCAAAAAATCTTTATATTGCGCTTTGTTTGCATTGGTAATGGTAAATTCAATCTTATCTTCAGGGAAAGGATCAGGATGATGCATCCCCTTAGTGTAACCCGCTACTGGCTTAGTAATACCACCATCCCATGCGGGGATAGAACCATCAGCATTTCCAGCCTTTTCAGCACCTAATGGGGTTAATTCGTTACCCAGTTTTGCGGCCTCGACTTCGGATACTTTAGCCATCGCTGCTGGTGCTACAAGTGCCATAATGACCGCACTTGCCAATATCGACAGTTTCTTCATTGTTATAGTCCTTTAGATCGAATACTTGATATTGAATGAAATATAATCACGATCTGCCATCGCGTTGGTTGTACCTACACCACCAAAGAAGTTGTTGTAGGACAGATCGGCCCCCCAACGGTTTTGGTATTCAAAGTTCAGACCCAAAGCGACTGACTTGCGTCCCTCTGTGAAGAGGAACATAGGATCTGGTGTAATACCATCAACATCGTGCGAGAAAATCATCCGTGGAGACATGTTCACACCCGCAAACAAGTTGTTGAACTCAGCTTTAGCTACAAGGCGATATCCCCATGCGAAATCGGTTGGGAATGGGTTAGTTTCAGGGCCGTTATGCAGCGCTTGAATAATGCCTGGCATATCAGGATTACCGCCAGAACGCGCCGTTCCCGGACCATTTAAGCGCAATTCATCAAACCCAGGCATATCATGGATCCACACCCCGCCAACTTCAGCTAACATCGTCAGGTTATCTAGGCCCAATGTAGGACCAAATAGGTGAGTGAAAGTGACTTGCGCCTGAGTCGTATCTAAGCGGATAAAGCCGTCAACGGTATCACCAGGCTTTACTCCATCAATTTGTGAAATACCGTCGAAATCGGGGCGAATACCGGCATTTGCTAACTGCTGAGGCATACCTGCGAACAGTAGTTCTACGTCATCAATTTGCAGTGGTTCATCTTGGCGGTGGGCAATTTCAGCACCGACTGAAGTATCGCCTAGTGAAGTGTTAAAACTGAAGCCATAAAGCTTGATGTCTTCAGGGTACACAATTTGCGCTTTAGAGAAACTCTTTAAGCTGAGCAGTAATTCGCGGTTGATATCACCCGCATTTTGCCCCAGAACCGCTAAGTCAGATAGCAGTGCACCAGTGCTAAAATCGGCGGCTGTACCGCTGATCAGCGGACGGCGGCTATGGTAGTTCATAAAATAGAAACCAAACTCGGTATCGCCCAATTCAGGCGCGTAATACCCCAATTTGACACCATATTGGCCATCATTACTTGGCTCTTGTTCATCTTGCACTAAAGTGACTTTAGTAGGATAAGCTAATGCCATCGCGACGAGCTGTTGCGTTGGAATTGTCTGACCACTGGCAATCATCCCTGCTAGACGTTGATATTCCTGCATCACAAAGTCTAAGTTGATATCAGGGTTGGCGTTAAAACCTAACTGTGCGTTTTGATTGTAACCACCAAAGCCTGCAAAATCGTTAGTCGCAAAAATTGAACCAGGTGTTGGCACCCAAATAGGTTCCCAATCATATTGATAGAAAGCTTCTACCGATAAGTTTTCTGTGATCCCAAGAGAAGCCCACACCATGCCCTGAGGTCTAAAGGCTTCTTTCAGTTCAGCACCGGGAGCATTAAGGATGTTCAAATCAACAGGGTTAATCTCACCAATACCATGGGCGATAAGAGTACTTTCCCCCCAAGAAACCACTTGGTTACCTAAACGGATAGAGAGTGGGTTGGCACCGTCATTTAAATCAAAATTCGCATAAACAAAGGCATCTAACAGACGGATGTCCTTACATTGCACTTCTGAAGCACGATTATCCTCACAAGGATCGAATTCTTTGCCTGTTATCGGATCATTGAAGTCATAGTTACCATCGTTTAATTTACGATCGTAAAAATACATGCCACGAGCAAACAGACCATAGTTCTCATACTTCAGGGACAGCTCATGTAATCCTTTAACAATCTCAGAAGTAGTATCACCCTGAGAATAAAGCAAATTACTTAAATCGTTATTGCTTGAATAGGAACCTGGCTGTGCCCAAATCTCAGCAGATGTGTATTTAGTATTGCCAAACGCAGTATAATTCGACCAATCAAATTGTGGCTGGTTAACTTTACCAATTTGTCCATCCCAATCGCGCTCACCGACACGCCAACTGGCACCCGCAGTCCACGTTGAGTCAAACGTGCCTTGTACCTCCCCCCAATCGAACGCAACCGCATTAACATTCGATATCATCAACAAACTCAATGCCGACGCCACCCCCAAAGCAAGCGCCGACTTGTTAAAACTTTTTTTAACAATTTTCATTTTAGCTCTCCGTACCCTGCTGGATTCTTTGTTTTAGGAATTACAACCAACATCTTGTTAGCTCACAGGTAACATCATTGTTACAGCAATTAATCCCTATGAGCAAGGCACAGTTAGAGAAAATTTTCTAAAGAATTAAGCACGTAGACACATTTATGTCATCGAGTACAAAGATGGGATTTAAATTAGTAAAGCAGAAGATTGGAATACTGAGGCAAAACAAGATAAAAAATCATAAATTTCATTAACATAATCACAAAGAAATTATCATGTTTTATTAATTGTAATTAGTCGACCGTTTAAAGTAATTACTCTAAGATAAAATCAACAATTTGTTTCTACAACCGCTCCAATGACACAAATTGACCTTTATCGTCGAGCACGAGTTTAAACTGCCCATGAATACCATTTTCAGTTAAAAAACGCCTAAAATGTCGCCCGCTAATCCAAAGGATCCGCCCTTCACGTTCACGCACTTCAACTTTATCGGCCAGCCCTTGATAGTAAGGTAAAAAATCTTGATAGCTAAGGGTTAACTTAAAATACAATTCCATATTGATAAGGGCAGCAAAATGCTGCCCTCCTCCTCTAATTAACCTGAACTCGGGGTAACGAGTGTCGAAAAACCTAAATTTAATAAACTAACTCAATGCTATAAATGATTATTTTGAAACGAAAAATCTATTATCTGCCTGAATGCGCAGATTTGTGCGCATATCAAGGCGCTCTGTCGTATGCCATAGCGAGCGATGGTGAGACAGAGCAACGCAGAGAGGCTCGAAAAGAGCCTATTCAGCGGCTCTGCTTATCTCGAGCTCAGGTTAATGACGACTTCGCTAACGCTTTGGACACTTTTTCGAATAAATCCTTAGAGAGTCCAGGTAAGTCTAATAAACGCGTTAAACAGGCCTTAATCTTACGCTGACGTGTTTCATCGAATTTACTGAATTGGATCAGCGGTGTCACCATTCTGGCGGCAACTTGTGGGTTAAGCTGATTTAAGTTGATAAGGCACTCAGTTAAAAACTCATAACCTCTGCCATCGGCGCGGTGGAATTGATAAATATTTCCAGAGGCAAAACTACCAATAAGCGAACGCACCCGATTGGGATTACTCATGCTAAAACTCGCGTGTTGTTGTAATTGACGTAATGTATCAATCACATCATCGCTATCATGAGTCGCCTGTAACATAAACCATTTATCCATCACTAGCGGCGTATCACGCCAGCGCGTCTCAAATTGAGCCATTAACTGGTCACGGCAAGTTAAAGAGCCAACATTGGCTGCCGTTAATGCGCCGAGCGAATCCGTCATATTACAAGCCTTAGCAAACTGCTCTACCACAAAGGTTTCGGCATCATTGCTAACTCGGCTAAGCCAATTTAGACATTGGTTTTTAAGGGCGCGGGCTTTAGTGCAATCCAAATTAACTAATGAGCGATAAAGTGCCGTTAATTCATCTTCGCAGTAAGCAGCAAGCTCTGTGAGCACAAATTCACGCGCGAGCGCTAACGCATCAAGGTCAACAGTATCAGTTTGCTCAATCAAAGCGGAAGCCGATGGAATCG
The DNA here is from genome assembly GCF_016859145.1 of Shewanella sp. LZH-2. Lineage (NCBI taxonomy): Bacteria > Pseudomonadati > Pseudomonadota > Gammaproteobacteria > Alteromonadales > Shewanellaceae > Shewanella > Shewanella sp. LZH-2. The sequence continues at coordinate 1,986,219 of NZ_CP069350.1, read as the reverse complement.
CTAAAATCTCAGCCATTAATGCCTGATCGAGTTTCTCATCGAGTAAAGCCCCTTTAAAACTATCCTTCACTCTTTCATCTAAGGTCATCGTCTGATGTTGCTGTAAATGTTCAACATTTTGCCAAATTGCTTGGCTAACGAGAGTAACGGATGCCTCCCAACGCGCCACTTCACTCGAAGCAAAACGCATCAAATGAACAAGTTGGTCAACTTCGAAGGGATAGTGCAATTTAACTGGCGCAGAGAAATCTTGCAGCAATGACGCCACAGGTTTATGGCGGAGTCCTTCAAAAGTAAATACTTGTTCGGCGTCAGTAAAACTGATCACTTGGTTGACCAGTGATAGTCCCTTATCGTCCAACAGCTCCAGACTAAAAGGAATATGCAGCGGCGAGGTGCAGCCTGTAAGAGTCTGTTTAAGTGTTAACTGATAACGCCCTGATGCAGCATCGAAACTGTCGCTTGCGGTTACTACCGGCGTACCTGCTTGGCTATACCAGAGGCGGAATTGGGTTAAATCGATACCACTGGCATCTTCCATCGCCGCAACAAAATCATCGCAGGTCACAGCTTGGCCATCGTGGCGTTTAAAGTATAACTTCATCCCCGCTTGGAAACGGGCTTCACCAAGCAAAGTGTGCATCATGCGAATAACTTCGGCGCCCTTGTTATACACTGTCACCGTATAAAAGTTATTCATCTCAATCACGGACTCTGGACGAATTGGATGTGCCATTGGGCCTGAGTCTTCAGCGAACTGCTGGTTTTTAATGACTTTAATGGCGTGAATTCGATTTACCGCGCGCGAACCTAAATCCGAACTAAACTCTTGGTCGCGAAAAACTGTTAAGCCTTCTTTGAGACTTAATTGGAACCAATCACGGCAAGTGACACGGTTGCCCGTCCAGTTATGGAAATATTCATGGCCGACTACGGATTCAATACCATGGTAATCCTCATCAGTGGCGGTCAAAGTATCGGCGAGGACATATTTGGTATTAAAGATATTTAAGCCTTTATTTTCCATCGCCCCCATATTGAAAAAGTCGACAGCAACGATCATGTAGATATCTAAATCATATTCAAGGTCAAAACGGGACTCATCCCAAGCCATAGACTTTTTAAGGGATGCCATAGCATGGTGCGCCTTATGCAAATTCCCTTTATCAACAAAAACCTGTAGCACCACTTTACGCTGACTGCGGGTAATAAACTCATCCTGCAACAGATCAAAATCACCTGCCACGAGGGCAAAAAGGTAGGCCGGCTTGGGGAAAGGGTCCTGCCAACGTACATAATGGCGTCCGCCATCGAGATCACCTTTGTCAATCAAGTTGCCGTTACTGAGCAGGAACGGGAACGCCAGCTTGTCGGCTTCAATACGCACAGTATATTTAGCCAATACGTCAGGACGGTCGAGGAAGTAAGTGATACGTCTAAAGCCTTCAGCTTCACACTGGGTGCAATAGGCACCGTCAGACATATAAAGCCCTTCGAGGCTTGAGTTGGCTTCAGGATCCAGTTGGGTGATGATGGTCAGCTCAAACTCATTTAGGGTCGTTTCGATTGTCAACTGCCCTTCACCAACTTGATACGCTACCTGTTGACCATCAATCGCCACGCTGACTAAGGTTAATCCTTCACCATCAAGCACTAAAGGATTAGCGTGGGAAGAGCTACGTTTAACCTTGCTAATAGCCTTAACAACGGTATTTTTACCGTTAAGATTAACATCTAAGTCGATGGATTCAATCGTGAACTGGGGAGCTTGGTAGTCTTTAAGGTATTTTGCTTGAACTTGTGTCATTTCGTTCCCTTTAACACTGATTTAAATAAGAAAAACGCGCCATAAGCGCGTTTTAAGGTAAGGTAAACAGACGTAACTTCCGCCTATTTAGTGCCAGCGTTAGCTAGCTTTTTCGCATCCACCATATCTAGAGTGATATAAGCCGTTTCATCTAAAAATGCATCTGGCGCAGCAACATCATCTTTAATATCTTCCATAGATTTAACTGGCGCTAAACCATTGGCTACGCGACGCTCATTGGTTCTATCGAGCACTTTCTTCTCATCAGCTTCACGTGATGCAATACGCTCACTTTCCACTAAGGAGACCGTTTTCTCTTTGTGATGCTTTTTAAAGTCAGCAATATCTTGATTGATATAGTTAAACTCAACACTGTTTTGAATACGGGCAAGGTGCTTTTTCTCTAAACTCGCCACCAGTTCAGGGGTGATATCATTTAGCGTACCGTATTGCGCCATTGGTACTTTGTCCCAAGGCAAAGCATTCTTCTCTTCAGCTTCACCATACTCACCAGGCTCTAACGCACTTGGATACGCAATATTCGGTGTCACACCTTTGAGTTGTGTACTACCACCGTTAATGCGATAAAACTTCTGAATGGTGTATTGCACATGCCCAATAGGTTTCTCGTACATATCGTAGATGCGACCTAGACTCTTATGCTGTTGCACTGTGCCTTTACCGAAACTGGATTCACCAACAATCAGTGCACGATCATAGTCCTGCAATGCTGCTGCAAAAATCTCAGAAGCTGATGCGCTGTAACGGTCAACCATCACGGTCAACGGACCTGCGTAGGCAGTCTTGCCATCGTTATCGCGGTGAGCTGACACACGGCCATCGGCGTCACGGATTTGCACCACAGGGCCCATGTCAATAAAGAGTCCGGTCAGTAACACGGCTTCGGTTAATGCACCGCCGCCATTACCACGTAAATCGATAACGACACCTTCGACTTTCGCTTCGTTGAGTTTAACGAGTTCCTTTTCCACATCCTGGGATAAATTCATATAGAATCCAGGAATTTGAATAACACCGACTTTACGATTGGCGTATTCACCGTCTTTAGGTTCGATGATTTTAGAAGTCGCGGCACGGTCTTCTAAGCGAATCTTGTCACGTACTAAAGTGACGTTAAACGGCTTAGCATTTGAGCCACCTTTCTTCGGTAAAATCTGCAAAACGACTTTACTGCCCTTAGGACCTTTGATGAGCTCAACGACATCGTCTAAACGCCAGCCGATAACATCAACGATCTCGCCACCCTCTTGGCCAACACCAACAATCTTATCTTCTGGTGACAGTTTTTCACTGCCAGCGGCAGGACCACCTGCGATTAAACTCTTAATCACAGTGTAATCATCTTCGAGCTGTAACTGCGCGCCAATACCCTCTAGGCTCAAGTTCATTTCCATTTGGAAACGCTCAGCATTACGGGGGGATAAATAGCTAGTGTGCGGCTCAATGCTGCGAGAAAATGCATTCATCACCGCTTGGAACACATCTTCACTATTGGTCTGAGTCAAACGTTTGATGGCGTTGTTATAACGTTTTTGCAGAATCTCAACAATTTCAGGCCATTTTTTGCCAGTAAGCTTGAGATTCAACGCATCGTATTTCACTCGCTGACGCCAAAGCTCATTGATTTCAGCTTGATCTTTTGGCCAAGCGACATCTTCCCTATCGTACTCGTAGGCATCACCAGGAACGGTAAAATCCATTTCTTTATCGAGCAGAGAAAGCGCGTACACAAAGCCTTCGTAGCGACGTTTTTGAACCAAATCAAACATTTTGTAGGCAGGGTCGAGTTCACCTGAACTCAGCATATCGTCAAACTGATTGATATAAGGCTTAAAACTGTCGACATCGGCTTGGGTCAGCACATTGCGACGGTAATCAAGTTGCTGTAAATAGCGGTCAAAAATCTGCGCAGAAAACGCGTCATCGAGCGCAAATCGATGGTAATGCGAACGAGTGTATAAATCTGTCACTCGTTTACTGGCTACTTTATGCTGCGCTTCCTGCTTGAGAGTGGGTAACTCGCTGATTTGAATCGTAGGAGGCACAGCCCAAGCCGAGAATCCGACAAAAACAGTGGCGATGGATGTAGCCAAAATGAGTTTTCGCATCAACAAGTTACTCCGTTAGATTAAATGATTACAGCAGAATATGTTCTGCTTTCACTTTTATCGTTAAGCCGCTATCAAGCTGAACATGAATGTCTTCTTTGTTAATGTCAGTGATCACGCCGGCTACTGGCGTCATACCTAACTTAACATTGACACGCTGTTTCTTAGCTAAATCGGTCAATTGCGCTTGGACTAAGTTAACAGCAGGTTCAGCCTTAGGAGCCACTTTGGCAGGACGCTCAGTCTTGCGGGCAGGAACAGCTACTTTCTTAGGGGCCTTTTTCGCTGGAGCTTTGCCAGCCGGAGCCACTTTGGTAGCTTGAGCAGCACGCTTAGCCTTGGCTTTTTCTTGGCTTTCTTTCAACATGGCTTGAGCATGATCGATATGTTCTTGCTCTAGCTCGCCACAAGGCTGACCATCAAGATCCACACGCTGGGCACCAGCTTTTACCGATTTGAGGTAACGCCAACTGCTAGTGTAACGTCTTAACGCCACGCGCAGTTGAGTTTTACTGACTTTAGAATCATCAGCCAACCTTTCAGCCAAATCTTGAAACAATCCGATTTTTAATGGCTTAGTTTCACCTTCAGCAATAAAGCACAAAGGAAATGTTTCATACAAATACGCCAAAATTGCGTTGGTGTCGGTCAACTTATCTGTTGATTCCATCATTACTTCCACAGTTAAAAAGGGACATCGAATTCGAGGTGATATAAATCAGCTTCTTACGTGTCGTTTATCTTGGTTAAGCTCACAATTGAGCCAAAGTACAAATTAACATTCTCGCCGAGTTAACTAAAGTTAAAAAATATCAGTTAACCATTTTTTACGGCTAAACCTCTCAGGTTTATTCGGGCCATGCCCAAACAAGCCTTATCAGGGCATGCGCTATTATAAGGCGCACGCCACCGATTGCGACTATGAATTATGCGTTATTGTACGCAAATTAAGCAAATAGGCAGTTTTCGAAGCTTTTTACCAATAATTCCAAGCCCTTTTGGTCTTCTTCGTCAAAGCGGTCAAAAATAGGGCTATCAATATCCAGTACAGCAATCACCTGACCATTAGCGCGAACAGGGATAACAATTTCGGAATTACTGGCCGCATCGCAGGCGATATGTCCATCGAATTGATGCACATCGGCAACCCGTTGAGTTTGATTAGCCAGTGCTGCAGTGCCACACACGCCTTTACCCATCGGAATGCGGGTACAAGCCACTTTACCTTGGAATGGGCCTAATACTAACTGTTCGCCGCGCATAACGTAAAAACCTACCCAGTTTAGTTCGGTTAGGTTGTCATTAAGCAGGGCTGAAAAGTTAGCCATGGCAGCCACTAAATCATCTTCGCCTTCGAGTAACGCTAACGCTTGACGGTTCAGTGATTCATAAAATTGCGGTTTCATATGCTTCCTAAAAATTATTCAGCAGCATCGTCCTTCTTAGACGCTTTTTTGGCTGTGTTTGGTTTTGTTGGCGTACTATTAACTTGAACCACGCCTTTAAGCAAGTTTGTTAGCTCATCTTTATTGTTAGCAAAATAGAATGCGAGCTGTTCGGTTAGACTTTCATCAATCCCAAGTTCCGCTTTCTGAATAAATGGAATGAGGTTATCAGCGATGTCGAGCATCTTATCGTAGGCATCAGCCTCCTTTTTCGATGTGAATGTCATCTTTTCTACCCCTTCTCTTACCACGACAAACTGTGTAATAACTGCCATGACCGCCCTCGCACTGTTTTTATATACAGTAACCAGAATGACATAAAGTGAACTAGTGATGCAAGTGTTCTGATTATTCTGATATTATGACTGCGCTTTATGTTGTGGAGATGGGTCAATCAATTTGATATCTCACCTTATAATTTGTTGTTTTCGGATTATTTGCTCAATCTCAGTGGCTTTGGGGCTAATATAATATTTTTATATGCATGACAATACAGCAGAAAACTCTGTAATCCTCTGTCGTTCCTGCGACTTGGCCATTCGGAAACGTGCCCTCCCAACTGGGGTCAGAGCGTTGTGTCCGCGTTGCAACACCGCACTTTATGACACCCCATACTGTTCAGTAAATGGCATGTTGGCACTGTGCATTACCGCGTTGGTGTTCTATTTTCCTGCTAACTTTTTTCCTGTGCTAGAAATCCATTTTCTGGGCAGTATTCGCACAACAACGGTATTTCAAGGCGCTTTTGCCGTCTTCGATCAAGGTTATTGGGTGGTCGGATTAGCCGTCCTTGCTGCCGCAGTGGTTGGCCCTGGTTTATTGATCCTATCGATTCTTGCGCAAATTTTGATTATAAAATGGGGGCTTGCGAGCCCATTTTGGCGCCATAGTCTCAAACAATTACTCACATTTCAGGGGTTCCTTTCGCAGCTGACAATGCTTGAGATTTATGTGATTAGCTTCCTCGTCTCATCATTTCAATTGTCTGATTTTTCGGATATTTATTTTGGAATGGGTACCTTTTGCTTCACCATGCTTTTTTTAGTCACCCTGTTTTTACAGCGTGAATACGATATTGAGCATATGTGGGGTCTTTTTATGCAGGAACATCACTGATATGAAGCAGCAAGGAAAGGATTTAGGCCTGTGTTTGTGCCGCGTTTGTAGGCAACTCAATAGCAGTGAGGATAGCCACTGTAGTCGTTGTGAGTCAGAATTACAGGTCCGCGATTACAACAGCTTACAAAAAAGTTGGGCGCTGCTTATCACTGCCGCCATTTTATTGGTTCCAGCCAACCTCTATCCCATTACGGTGCTCACCAATCAGGGAAAGGTACGTCACGATACGATCTTTTCCGGAATTGTTCATTTAGTCCAATCGGATATGTTACCCATCGCCATTATTGTGTTTATTGCCAGTATTTTAGTGCCTTGGGTAAAGATTATCGGCTTAGCCACTTATCTGTGTGCTATCAGTTTCAACCTACCAATTTCAAAGCAAAAACTTATGGTGGGATTTCATGTTATTGAGTGGATTGGCCGCTGGTCGATGCTCGATTTATTTGTGATCTCGCTGACCGTTGCCCTCGTGAATATGGGGCAATTACTCGATGCAAAGCCTGCACCTGCGGCCACGGCATTTGCATTGGTGATTTTACTGACGCAACTTGCCGCAAAAGTTTTAGACACTCGTTTACTCTGGGATCGACTGGAACCTCAAGATGACACAAATTGAATCGCCAAAAGTTGTGAAGAAAAAGCTCTTTTCGCCGATTTGGCTGCTCCCGATTGTGGCGCTCGCGCTTGGCGCATGGCTGGGTATTAAGAGCATCAAAGAATCGGGCATTGAAATTCAAATCCACTTCCCCAGTGCCACGGGGATCGACGTGGGCAAAACCTTAGTCAAATACCAAGGCTTAACCGTTGGTAAAGTAAAAGATATCGGTATTGATGATGATCTTAAAGGCGTTAACGTGAAGGTGATGATGGACTATCGCGCTAAGCCTTTCTTAAATAAAGAAACCCTCTTCTGGTTAGTTACCCCAAAGGCCAGCATCACAGGCGTTGAAGGTCTGGATGCGCTATTTTCAGGCAACTATATTGCAATCCAACCAGGCAAAGGCAATGCCGCCACCTTGTTTGAGGCAGAACGCCAACCGCCACCAATGCAAATTGGCTCCGAAGGGGTAATGATTGAACTGACGGCCGATAAACTCGGCTCGTTAGACGTGGGTTCGCCTGTGTTCTTTCGTCAGATCCCTGTCGGCAGCGTGGTCAGCTACCGTTTAGACGGCAATGCCAGAGTCATTATCAGCGCCTTTATCCAAGAGCAATATGCGCGTTTAGTGAAGAAAAACTCTCACTTTTGGAATGTGTCAGGCGTGAAAGTCGATGCTAGTTTAGCGGGCATTAAAGTTAACACTGAAAGCCTTGCTTCTATCCTTGCGGGTGGTGTGAGTTTCAGTTCCGATGAAAAAGCGCCTGCGGCACAAAATGGCGACAGTTTTGCCCTCTATGATTCAGAAACCAGCGCTCTTGGCGGGATTGAAGTCAGTCTGACCATGAGTGATGGCAATGCGATTGATAAAGGCACTCGTATTGTGTATCGCGGCATCACCATTGGCACTCTGCAGAGCAAACAACTCACTGCAACCGGCGTGACTGCGGTGGTAAAATTTGAGCCTGAATATGCCAACCTGTTAACCAGCGACGGACTGTTTTGGCTTGAAGGCGCCGATATTTCGCTCTCTGGGATCAAAAACCCCGAGCGTTTACTCACGGGAAGCGTAATTAACTTCTTACCCGGTACCAATGCCAATACGGCGCTGCCAAGCAGTTTTGCCCTGCAAGAATCGGCGCCCGATCTATTGAAGGCCAAAAAACGTCAGCTCACTATCACCTCCACAGAAAACATGGGCCTCACCGCAGGTGCTGAAGTGCGTTATAAGCAGCTACCTATCGGTCAGGTGCTGGCGGTGAAATTAACTAAAGATCTGTCGGCCGTTGAATATCAACTCGAGCTGCAGCCTGAGTTTGCCAACTTAGTTCGCAGTGATAGCTATTTTATCCCCGAGTCGGCGCTGAGTATCGATGCCTCACTCGATGGGGTGTCGGTGAAAACCCGCGATCTAGCGACATTAACTAAAGGCGCGGTGAGTCTGATCCCTGGTACCAGTAATACCCCGCTGGCGGCAAATGCGCGTTTGCCACTCTTTAGCTCAATGGATGAAGCTAAGCAATTCTTTGTCCGTCAACAGCGTTTATACTTTACTCTCATCAGTGCTGATGGCGCCGATGTTAGTCAAGGATCTCCGATTTACTATAAAAAAATGCAAATTGGTAGCGTGGAGTCGGTCAACTGGCAGGGTAAAACCGAAGACTTTGCGATTAAGATCGCTATTGATAAGCAGTTCCAACCCTTAGTGCAAAAACCTAAAGTCTTTTGGCGTAACAGTGCCGTGGATGTCAGCGCCAGTCTTGCGGGTATTGATGTCGCCGTTGCTCCACTACAAGGCGCGTTAAAGGGCAGCATCAGCTTAGGTTTATTGGACAGTTCAACGACTGAGCCTAATGCGGCACTTAAACTATACGAAAGTAAACAGCTCGCCTTAGCGCAGGCTCAAGCCATCAAACTCACCTTACCCGCCTCGGCAAAATTGGCTGCAAAAGCCGCCATTCGTTACCAAGGTCATCAGGTGGGTGAAGTGACGCAAGTTAAGCTCAATACCGATTTAACTACACTTACAGCCACCGCCTATCTCTATGGTGACTATGCCGAGCATTTCAGCCGCAGTGATACTGAGTATCATATGGTCGAGGCGCAAATCTCCTTAGCAGGCATTAAAGCCCCTGAAACCTTAATCACCGGGCCTTATATTGGCGTGTTACCGGGTAAGAGCACGCAAAAAGCCACCCACTTCCAAGCCAACCTGGTTGAGAGTAGCTATGCTAACGTGGCCGAAGATGCGCTTAAATTTACCTTAGAAGATAGCAACCTTGGCTCGATGAAAGTTGGCACGCCTATTTTCTTCCGTGGCATTAAAATCGGGCAAATCGATGGTTATAGCCTATCGTCTCCAGGCAACAGTGTACTGATGCAAGCGCACATTGAGCCCCAGTACAGTCACTTAGTGAATCAGAGCAGCCAGTTCTGGGACGCCTCAGGTATCAAGGTCGATGTAGGTATTTTCTCTGGTGCGCAAATTGAAGCCGGTTCGCTCGAAACCCTATTAGCGGGCGGCATTAATGTCGCAACCAAAGAAACAACTCAAGAGAGTAACCGCCTCAGCGAAGGCGCAGTGATTAAACTGCAGCATAAAGCCGAGCGTGAATGGCAAGAATGGGCTCCGGCGCAATAGCTCCCATGCAATAAATAATCGCGCTATTGATTAAGCGCATTTAAACCCGACAGTTAACTCTATTAATACAAGGCGCATTCGGTTTATCCGAATGCGCCTGATTTTTTCATATAACACTGCTTAGCCATAGAACCAATAACAGACAGCAATAGCCGCACTGATCCCTGCAAAATCCGCCGTTAGACCACAGGCGAGCGCATGGCGCCCATGACGAATACCCACTGAACCAAAGTAAACCGCCAGCACATAGAAAGTCGTTTCAGTACTCCCTTGGAAAATCGCCGCCAAGCGACCAGCAAAGGAGTCCACTCCGTGGTGTGCCATGGTTTCGAGCATCATCGCCCGCGCGCCCGAACCACTAAAGGGTTTCATCAACGCCGTAGGCATAGCATCGACAAAGCGGGTATCAAACCCGAAAAGACTCACGCAACTCGCAATCAGTTGCAGCAGGTAATCCAACGCGCCCGATGCCCTAAGTAAACCAATCGCCAGCAGCATGGCTAGAAGATACGGGATCAGTTGAATCGATTGGTTAAACCCCGACTTAGCACCTTCGATAAACTCATCATAAATCGCCACTTTTCGCACGCCCGCCACCAGCACAAAACTGAAGACTAACAGTAGCAATACCCCGTTGCCCAAGGCGGTCGACACTGTGCCAATCGCGTCTGCCGTTAAAGTCATCAAATAAAAACCACTGGCAACTAATGCCGACAGCAGCACAGCGCCATATCCGAGTACCACGGCATTGAGTAGTGAAAGCCGCTGCACAACAGCAACGATCAAAAGCCCCGCTAATGTCGAGGCAGAGGTTGCGAGGAGTATGGGTAAAAAAATGTCTGCCGGAGCCGTCGCTCCCTGCTGAGCACGGTATAAAAACACCGTGACAGGCACTAAGGTCACCGAGGAGGTATTGAGCACTAAAAATAGAATTTGTGCGTTAGTGGCAACGGTTTTGACCGGATTAAGACTCTGTAAATCCTGCATTGCCTTTAAACCTAATGGAGTAGCGGCATTATCCAATCCAAAAATGTTGGCCGTTAAGTTCATCGTCATACTGCCAAATGCGGGGTGTCCTTTAGGCACTTCGGGCATTAAGCGGCGCAGCAGTGGCTCAAATACAAAGGCAATCGCCCCAACAACGCCGGCTTTTTCACCAATTCGCATTAATCCCATCCACAGAGACAACACACCCACTAAGCCTAAGGCGATTTCAGCGGCGAGTTTAGCGCTGGCAAACAAGGCCTCAACCGCGTTGGCAAGCACATCGATATGCCCATTAAAAAGTTGTATTGCCATCGCCAACAGCGACGTGAGGAAAAACACTAACCACACCCGATTTAGCACTCTGCCCCTTCCTTATTGCTATTCAAACTGTTTATTCGTGTCGCTTTGTTTATTTAACGCAAATCTGAACCAACGATAGTAGAGGGATAAAATCCCAGCCCCACTAAGGGATTATGATATACTTGCCGCAGTTGATACACAGCCAAATTTCGTTATGGTTCAATTAAATCAAAATTTTATCAGTACAATTGCCCAAGAATTGCCCGCCCATCTGTCAATGGATGACTTTATTGCGGCCTGTTCAAGACCACTTCGTCGCTCAATTCGCGTCAACACCTTAAAGATCAGCAGCGAAGATTTTAAGCGTTTGATGCAGCCCAAAGGATGGACCTTTGAGTCCATACCCTGGTGTGAGGATGGTTTCTGGATAAGCTACGATGAAGAAGAGCAGCTCGGCAACGCCCTAGAGCATATTCAGGGCTTATTCTATATCCAAGAAGCCAGCTCCATGCTGCCGCCAACCGCACTATTTACCCCCAATGCAGATTGGCAATGTGTGTTGGACTTAGCAGCTGCGCCTGGATCTAAAACCACGCAAATGGCAGCGTTAATGAATAATCAAGGCTTATTGGTTGCCAATGAATATTCCGCTAGCCGCGTCAAAGTACTCCATGCCAATGTGCTGCGCATGGGCGCGAGTCACTGCGCCCTAACCCACTTCGATGGCCGAGTATTTGGTGAGTATCTGTATGAAAGTTTTGATGCCGTATTAATTGATGCGCCTTGTGGCGGTGAAGGCACGGTCCGTAAAGATGCGGACGCGTTAAAATCTTGGTCGCTCGATGAGGTTCTTGCGATTAGCGAAACCCAAAAAGCCTTAATCGAATCCGCATTTTTGGCCTTAAAACCGGGTGGCAGTTTGGTTTATTCAACCTGCACCCTTAATCGGCTCGAAAACCAAGGTGTATGTGAATATTTGCAGCAAACCTATGGCGATGCAGTGCAATTTGAGTCCTTAAGCCAATTATTTGATGGTGCTGACAAAGCCACTACGCCAGAAGGCTTTTTGCACGTTTGGCCACAGATTTACGACAGCGAAGGCTTTTTTGTCGCAAAGTTGACTAAAACCCGTTCGGTACCACGCCTACAGCCTGAGCCGAAATTGCAAAAGAATTTCCCCTTTACGGAGGCGAGTGCCAAACAAGCCAAAGCCATTCAAGCCTATTTTACCGATGATCTGGGTATCGAACTGCCCGATGATCTCATTATGGTGCGCGACGATGAGTTTTGGCTATTTCCCCATGAATTTAAAGACTTTATTGGTAAAATGCGCTTTCAGCGGATTGGGGTTAAGCTTGCCGACCACAGTAAACATGGCTTTAAAGTGCGCCATGAGGCGATTATTGCTCTAGCGGGTAAAGCGCTTAAAGCGGGGGCAAAAAACGGCGCCAAAGTCGTCGAAGTGAGCGATGAGCAGGCAAAAGAGTATTTGATGGGACGAGATATACCCCTCGATACGGCTGGCAAAGCTCAGGGCGAAGTGATTGTCTGTTATGGCGGCGCGCCTTTAGGCATGGCGAAACATTTAGGCAATAAATTAAAAAACAACCTGCCCAGAGACTTAGTGAAAGATAAAGTGTTATTGCTACCACCGCAGACATAATGGTTATAAATAGGTGATTTTTTAGCGAGAAATAACCTAAAAAACGGGGCAGAGAAAGTGTTACTCATACTAAACTCAACTACACTGAGTCTATTGTAAAGTGCTCTCTATGGCACTTTCGTCTGTAGCGCACGGCTCTTCAACGAGCCATTCCCCTAGGCCCAAACAGCTAGAATCGTTTTGGGCCTTTTTTTATGGGCTTGCGTTTTAACGAATATGAGCAAAATTGTGCTCACAAGAGAGGGGCAAACCTAAATCAACGCCCAATCAAGCGCGCCGCATCCTTAAATAAGTTAAAGAAGTTATCACTGGTATACTGCGCAAGATCTTCGTAACGCTCTCCGCGCAGCTCTGCCACAAACTCGGCCACATCACGCACATAGGCGGGTTGATTTTCCTGTCCACGGTGTGGAATAGGCGCAAGATAAGGCGAATCGGTTTCGACCAATAAACGCTCTTTCGGCACTTTGCGGATCACCGTTCTTAACTCACCGGCATTTTTAAAGGTCACAATGCCTGAAACGGAAATATAAAAACCTAAGTCAATCGCCGCCTTGGCCATTTCCCAGTTTTCGGTAAAGCAATGCAACACGCCACCGACGTTGTCCGCCTGCCCCGCTTTAAGCATGTTGATGGTGTCTTCACGGGCATCACGGGTATGCACAATCAGCGGCTTATCAACTTCAACCGCCAAGGCAATTTGTTGCTCAAAACATTGCTGTTGCAGGGCTTTAGTTTCATCGGCATAAAAATAATCTAACCCAGTTTCACCAATGGCCACCACTTTGGGGTCCATTGCAAAACGGCGAATTTGCTCCACATCGAGGCCGTCTTTCACATCCAGCGGATGCACGCCCGAAGATAAAAACACCTGCTCGAAACCTGCAACCTTGTCGCGCATCGACTCAAATCCCTGCTGGCGCACATTGACACAGAGCATATAGTCGACACCGCGCGCCTTAGCGTTAGCGAGAATGAGTTCTAAGGTTTGTTGATCGGGAGCCGCTTTCAGGCGATCGAGATGGCAATGTGAATCGATAAGCACAGCAATGTCCAAGCAGATAAACAAAAAGGAGCACAAGGATACTCAGCGATGGGATCGAGGTCAAATTTCGCTAAGGCTTCACTCAGCACTTAATACTCAGTGTCGACCCTAGCCGACCACTCTATGCATTACATCGTGCAGGTTAAGTCACCAGAGGCGAGTTCACGCGATAATAGTTTTTCAATATGGTGTTTATGGCTGTCGGGCTCTGAGACTATCTTGATACCAATCCCAGCAGGACGTCCACCCGATGCTCCCAAAGGATTGATCCACACAACGACGCCACGAAATTCGTTTGAGGTGGTCGCGCCAGGTAAACGATAGGCGATGGTTAAGGTCTCACCGAGGTAATGGGTTTCCCCGGTGGCGACAAACAGCCCTGCCGGTTTGATAAACGGCATATAGGCGCGGTAAAGCTGATGTAAGGTATCAAAATTGACGACAAGATCGACCATGGCATGTTACTTATTTGTTATTTCTTTATATTCTAAGACATAACTTTGACACAAGCCTAAATAATTGACACTCGGCATTGCACTTAAGCTATGACACATTCCCATGATTTTCGCCGCCAAGTTCCCTATTTGCGCTTGCACAAACGCATCTTGGTCGCCGTACTTCAATAAAACTTGTCTCAGGAGTAAGTATAAAACCTTAAGAGCATCAATGATTTGTTGTTCACTTATCGTTAACAAACTAGCACACAGATGGCCCGACGACAAACTTTGCGCCCAATCTTTGCGAAACCCTAACAAGGTTTGATAACGACTGGGTTGCGTACCGTCGGATAGCAAACTTTCGGCCAACTTTAATGGGCCGCCGACCACACTCAAGCACCAAGTCACATCCTCTTGGATCTGACATTGCTGAATTAACCAGTTTTTGATCAACATTTTAGACGGCGTCACAAAGGGAAGCCGCTGACAACGACTACTGATCGTAGCCATTAAACGTGCGGGCGTATCGGAATGTAATAGTAGTAAGGTGTCTTTACCCGGCTCTTCGAGCGTCTTGAGTAGCGCATTGGCAGAGGCTGAGTTTAAACGCTCGCTATTGTGGATAATGGCTACACGGCGGCCACTTTGCTGGGCAGTCGCACTTAAGCGGCTACAAAGCTCACGAATTTGATCGACTTTGATTTGATGGCCATCGGCCTCGATTTGATAAAAATCAGGATGATTACCCGCATCAAATAACTGGCAGGACTTACAAAAACCGCACCCGCCCGCGGGAGTGGGTTGTGAACACATGGCGGCACGCGCCATAAACACACTCAAAAGTTCACCGCCATAGGCAGAATCGATACCCACTAGCTGCGCGTGGGGGACTTTTTGAGTTTGCAACTGGGTTAAAAACGCCTGTCTTGGCGCATCGAGCCAAGGCAGGGTTAATACATCAAAACCGCTTTGCACTACCATGCCATCGCCTGTAACACGGCCAGAATATCTTTATGCACTTCGGCCATGGTTTGGCTGGCATCGATCACGACAATCCGCTCATCTTCGCTGGCAAGCTTGAGGTAAGTTGCGCGCGCCCGTTCAAAAAAGTCGATGGCTTGCTGCTCAATTCTATCAAGTTCGCCCCGCTTTGCTGCACGTTGCAGCCCAAGCTTAGGGTCAAGGTCAAGATAGAGGGTTAAATCGGGTTTAAACCCTTTGAGCGTTGCGTTACTTACGGCTTCGACTAAAGGCATTAAGCCACGTCCACCGCCTTGGTACGCTAAAGATGACAGATTGTGCCGATCCCCTAACACCCATTTGCCTTCAGCCAGCGCGGGTTTGATCACATTGGCGACGAGCTGGGCTCTGGCGGCATAGATCAATAAACATTCAGACTCATCACATAAAGGATCGTTTGGGTCGGCAATTTTCACTAAATCACGAATGCGCTCGGCCAGCGGCGTGCCGCCTGGCTCGCGGGTGCAAACCGGCGCGAGCCCGGTGTGCTTTTCAATAAAATCGCGAATAAGGGCAATCGCACTCGATTTACCGGCGCCTTCCAGTCCTTCAACAACGATGAATTTGGCGGATGCTTGGGTCATTTTTTCTTTCTCTGATAAATATCGACGGCGCGGTTATGTTCTTCCAAAGTGGTCGAAAATACATGGGTACCATCGTTACGCGACACAAAATACAAATAACTGACCTTGGCGGGTTTCGACACTGCCTGTAATGAGGCCTTGCTCGGTGCCGCAATCGGTGTTGGCGGTAAGCCGAAAATCCGATAGGTATTAAACGGTGTCTCTTCGACTAAATCTTTACGGGTGATATTGCCTTTAAATCTGTCTCCCATGCCATAAATCACCGTGGGATCGGTTTGCAGCTTCATGCCTAGATTCAGTCGATTAATAAAGACGCCGGCGATTTGATCGCGCTCAAAGGCTTGACCAGTTTCTTTTTCGACAATCGATGCCAAGATCAGCATTTGGTAAGGTGATTTAAGTGGTAAATCGGGCACACGCTCTGCCCAGGCTTTAGCGAGTTCTTGCTCCATCATTTTATAACTTTGGGTCAGCAGTACCTTGGCATCACTGTCAGCGGTGTAATGGTAAGTATCGGGGAAGAATTTACCTTCGGGCAATGCCGAATCGTCCCCCTGCTCCATTAATACCGCACTAAAAACCTCTGGGGTCAGTTGTAAATGGGGCGCACTTGCCAGTTGTTGTTCCCACTCGGCAATGGTTTTGCCTTCGACTAAGGTCAGGCTAAAGGTTTTCACCTTGCCATTGACTAAGTCGTTAAGTAAGTCGGCAAGCGTCTGCGAGGGTGACATTTCGTACAGACCAGTGCGGATCTTCGCCAGCTCTGGGTGCAATCTCAGTAACCATTTGAGTTTCCATTTGTCTTGGATAACGCCATCGGTTTCTAACTGCTGCGCCAACTGGTGCACACTCGTACCACGGGCAATGGTTAATTCTTTGGCTTCGGTTAACGCTAATGGCGTTTGGCTGTAATCAATAATCGTACGGTAACCCCAATAACCCGCCAAGCAAGCTAAGGTCAGCAAGGCCAATAAGGTAGAACTTGCGATCAGAATGAGTTTTTTCATAGTGAGAGTGAAAGTGTGTGTCTAAGATCGGCAGTCAAAGGAGAAGGCTTGAAACTGTG
This sequence comes from Shewanella sp. LZH-2, assembly GCF_016859145.1. Classification (NCBI taxonomy): domain Bacteria; kingdom Pseudomonadati; phylum Pseudomonadota; class Gammaproteobacteria; order Alteromonadales; family Shewanellaceae; genus Shewanella; species Shewanella sp. LZH-2. The sequence continues at coordinate 1,969,378 of NZ_CP069350.1, read as the reverse complement.
CGAATCGATCGCCAGTACATCCACCACGCCTAAGATGCTGTTAGTGATAAATGCCGAGTCAAACTCCACTAAACGCTCGGCGCCAAAGGGCAAACAATCAATATTCATCTGCTGTGCTAGTAAGGCTAACATCACTTGCTCGCGCATGACACCCGCAACGCCGCAGCGTGCCAAAGATGGGGTAATCACTCGATGGCCTTTAACAAAAAAGATATTCGCCATCGAAGATTCTATCACCTGCCCAGTACAATCCAGCACTAACCAATCATCAAAACCCTGTGATAAGGGCTGGGATTTGATTAACACTTGCTCGAGGCGATTAAGGTGTTTTATCCCCGCCAATAAGGGTTGATGACCTAATTGGACTGCGGAGGTTTTAAGACGAATACCCTGTTGTTGCCACGCAGCATAATGGTCAGGAATGGGATGAACAGAAACGATCTCCGTAACGTTTACCTGCTCAGGCGGGGCATAGCCTCTGCCTCCAACACCGCGTGTGATCATCAATTTAATACAGTGATGCGGGTACTGTGCAGCAAGTGTATTGAGCTGCTCGGCAAGGGCTGAACTCATTTGCCAGTCAAACCCAAGTCTTGCAGCGCCAGCCGTAAGACGGGCTTGATGCTGCTCAAAAAACAAAATACCACACTCGCTACTTCGCATCGTAGCAAAGAGGCCATCACCATAGGCAAGTCCCCTGTCCATAGGAGCAATGCTTGCCTGTGAAACCCCATTAACCCAAATCAAGGGTATTAGTCCTGACTGATACGGCTAGCAACCGCATCCTGTTGATCTTTATACTTGGCATTTTTGCGCTTGTTATACGGACGCGCCACTGGGCCACTTAAACGTTCAAAGTTTAACGCACCAATGGTCATCCGTGGGCGCAGCGCTAAAGGCAACTTACCGCTGTTGTAAAACTCGAGCACGATTTTACCCTGCCAACCCGGATCAATTCGGTGCGCAGTGACGTGCACCATCAGGCCTAAACGCGCCAGTGAAGAGCGGCCATCGAGCCAACCGACGATATCGGCAGGCAGCGTCACGCTTTCATAGGTCACGGCGAGCGCCAATTCACCGGGATGCAGGAAGAAGGCTTCGCCGTCTGGGATTTCGATGATTTCACTCATCACCCGATCGAGCGCCGCCTGCACTTCAATACTCGGACCACTGAGGTCGATAAAAGGCGCAGTATGATCCTTAAAGACGCGAAATTGCCCACCTAAGCGCACATCCACACTGACGCCAGAAATCGCATCTATGCTTGGGCGAGGTTCTATAACGATAGTGCCGTTATCAAGGGCCTGTTCAATTTCGATATCGGTTAAGCGCATCTTGCCTTTTACTCCCTGAGTTTTAGTCGTTATTTTGCCAGTAAATGTTGAATACGAGTCTTCAAAATATCGGTCGCGATACGGTTTTTACCGCCGCGAGGCACGATAATATCAGCGTATTGTTTAGAAGGTTCAATAAATTGCAGGAACATAGGACGCACTGTCTTCTTGTACTGTGAAATCACCGATTCCATTGTACGGCCACGCTCGGCTACGTCGCGGGTTAAACGGCGCAAGAAACAAATATCCAACGGCGTATCCATAAACACGCTGGCATCCATCAATTCACGCAATTTAGGGTCTGTTAACAGCAGGATGCCTTCTAAAATGATCACTTTTTTCGGCGTCATTTTTACAGTTTCGGCCATACGCGTATGTTCGGTATAGCTATAGCAAGGAATATCAACAGCTTCGCCAGACTTTAGCAACTGCAAGTGCGTGCATAGCAGCTGATGGTCTAACGCCTTGGGATGGTCGTAGTTAGTTAACACACGCTCATCCATGGATAAATGACTCTGATCGCGGTAGTACGCGTCTTCGTTAATTACCCCAATCTGATCTGTGCCTAAATCGCGGCGAAGTTCGTCAAAAATCGTCTTGGCAATTAAACTCTTGCCCGATGCTGACGCGCCAGCAATTGCAATAATGACACACTGCTGAGAATTCATACCCTTAAACCTTACTCGTCATCTGATACGCTAATAGAAACTGTTTTCTGGCTCTGTTTGAGAGCCAATTCGGCGCCCACTTTACGGGCAATTTCCCGATAAAGTGCCGCCACTTCACTGTCAGGCTCGGCCACAACCGTCGGCGCACCCACATCCATGGCTTCACGGATATTGATGTGCAGTGGTAAGGCGCCTAACAGTGGAACTTGATAACGCTCGGCCATTTTACTGCCACCGTGCGTACCAAAGGGGTGTTCTTTATGGCCACACTCTGGACATAAATGGAAACTCATATTCTCAACAATGCCGAGGACCGGAATGTTCACCTTCTGGAACATGGTGATGCCTTTCTTGGCATCGGCGAGAGCGATGTCCTGCGGCGTTGTCACAATCACCGCGCCACTTACTGGCACTTTTTGCGACAGGGTTAATTGAATATCACCCGTGCCCGGTGGCATATCGACGACTAAATAGTCTAGCTCTGGCCACTGGGTTTCATTGAGCAGCTGCGCAAGCGCGCCCGCCGCCATAGGACCACGCCATACTGCGGCTTCATCACCACTTAACATAAACCCAATCGATTGGGCGGCAATGCCATGGGCACTGGCGGCGCTCATGTGTTTACCATCGAGGGATACGGGCCTGAAGTTTGGGATCCCAAGCATTAATGGGACGGAAGGACCATAAATATCGGCATCTAAAATACCAACCTGTGCGCCCTCAGCGGCCAGTGCTAAAGCAAGGTTGACCGCCGTGGTTGATTTACCTACACCGCCTTTGCCGGACGCGACAGCAATCACTTGCTTCACATTGGCAATCGGTGCGATAGAAGCAATCGCCGAATACACCCTAGGTTGAAAATCGATTTCACACTCAACCTCATCGATGGCATCCAGCACCGCAAGTTTGTTGGTCAGCGCCATCACGGTATCGCGGTATTGAGTCATACAAGGGTATGGATAGACTAAGCCAAGCTGCAAACGCTTGCCTTCAATCGCCAATTTATTAACGCATCCTGCGCTCACTAAACCCTTCGCTAAATACGGGTCGATATATGCATCGAGAATGGCCAGAACTGGCCCGAGAAGATCGTCACTTAAACGATAATCAGTTTGAGTTGAAGACAAAAGAATTACCCCCACCAATAAATTTGCCCAAGTGTACCAGATAATGACAAAAACATTAGCGCAGATTTAACCCAATCGACTCAGGTTTTGATGAAAATCATCCTGTAATCGGTTAGTATCTCTACCATTATTTTTGGCCCACCACGATATTTGAGACAAGATGGCAACTTCACAACGTAAAATTCTCGTGACCAGCGCACTTCCCTACGCGAACGGACCGATTCATTTAGGTCACATGCTGGAATACATCCAGACGGATATCTGGTCGCGTTATCAAAAACTTCGTGGACATGAGTGCCACTATATTTGTGCCGATGATGCCCACGGCACACCGATTATGCTCAAGGCGCAGCAATTAGGTATGGCGCCTGAAGAAATGATTGCTCAAGTCAACAAAGAGCATCAGCAGGATTTCGCCGATTTTAATATCGCCTTCGATAATTATCACAGCACCCACAGTGACGAAAACCGCGTGCTGGCGAGCGATATTTACTTAAAACTGCGCGCTAATGGCTATATCAAAAGCAAGAGCATTTCTCAGCTATTTGACCCTGAGAAGTCGATGTTCCTGCCCGATCGCTTCGTAAAAGGCACCTGCCCTAAGTGTAAATCGCCCGATCAATACGGCGACAACTGTGATGCCTGCGGCGCAACTTACAGCCCGACTGAGCTTATCAATCCAAAATCAGCGGTATCGGGTGCCACGCCAGTGATGAAGGACACTGAGCACTTCTTCTTCGACTTACCTGCCTTCGAAGACATGCTTAAAGAGTGGACGCGTTCGGGTGCACTGCAAACCGAAATGGCCAACAAACTCGACGAATGGTTCGAACAGGGTCTGCAGCAATGGGATATCACCCGCGATGCACCTTACTTTGGTTTTGAGATCCCAGATGCACCGGGCAAATACTTCTACGTTTGGTTAGATGCGCCTATCGGCTACATGGGCTCATTCAAAAATCTGTGTGACAAACGCCCAGAGCTAAGCTTTGACGAATTTTGGGCCAAGGATTCTAAAGCCGAGGTTTACCATTTTATCGGTAAAGACATCGTTTATTTCCACAGTCTGTTCTGGCCTGCGATGCTTCATGGATCGGGTTACCGCCAGCCAAACAGCGTCTATGCCCACGGTTATGTGACGGTCAACGGCGCTAAGATGTCTAAATCTAAGGGCACCTTTATTAAGGCTCGCACTTACTTAGATCACTTAGATCCTGAATACTTACGTTACTACTATGCGGCCAAACTCAGTAGCCGTATCGACGATTTAGACCTCAATCTTGAAGACTTCGCCCAGCGCGTAAACTCAGATCTGGTCGGTAAGCTGGTTAACCTAGCTTCACGCACCGCAGGTTTTATCACTAAGCGGTTCGATGGCAAACTCGCGAAAATTACTGATACCACGCTAACCGAGGTATTTTTAGCCAAGCAAGAACAAATCGCCGAGTTCTATGAAACCCGCGAATACGGTAAAGCGATGCGTGAAATCATGGCACTAGCAGACATCGCCAACGGTTTTGTCGCCGATGCTGCGCCTTGGCAAATGGTGAAACATGACGACCAACAGGAAGCCGCGCACCAAGTGTGTTCAAACGCACTGAACCTGTTCCGCATTTTGGTGACGTACTTAAAACCTGTATTGCCACGTTTAGCGCAGGACGTTGAAGCCTTCTTCCAACAGACGTTAACGTGGGATGGTTTAGGCCAAGACATGGCTGGCCATGAAATTGCGCCATTTAAAGCCATGATGCAACGTGTTGAGTTAGACAAAGTTGAAGCTATGGTTGCCGACTCTAAGGAAAACTTGCAAGCCACGAGCGAGCCAGAAGCACCAAAAGGGCCATTAGCAACCGATCCCATTAGCGATACCATCAACTATGACGATTTCGCTAAAATCGATCTGCGTATTGCACGTATCGTTAAAGCTGAGCATGTTGCCGAAGCCGACAAACTGTTAAAACTGCAATTAGATATCGGTGGTGAAACCCGTCAGGTATTTGCGGGCATTAAATCAGCCTACTCGCCTGAAGATCTCGAAGGCAAGCTGACGGTGATGGTTGCCAATCTTGTACCGCGTAAAATGCGTTTTGGCATGTCAGAAGGCATGGTACTGGCAGCAGGCCCTGGTGGTAGTGATTTGTGGATTTTAGAACCCCATGAAGGCGCACAACCTGGCATGCGGGTGAAGTAATCGGCACTACGCACCAGTTAAGTTACAGGTAAATATAAATAAGGCCGCATTAAATGCGGCCTTATTTATTAAACACACATCCCTTTACGCTTTATCTGGGAGCGTAAGCTGAGGTGGCCTCGACAAGTGACTGACAGTGCGACACTATCGCGGCTATGGCTAAGCAATAACACACGGTGAAATCATCAAGGAGACCTTATGGGCAGTATCATTGAGCAGTTGTTGTTTTCTGCCTCGATAACCGGACCTATCTGTTTAATGTTAGCCCTGGGCGTGATGCTTAAACGCACTCATGTGATTGACGAGCACTTTATTGATGTCGCCTCTAAGCTGGTTTTTAATGTCACCCTGCCAGCGTTGTTGTTTTTAAGCATTATTAGCTCCCACCATGATCTTGCCGCCAGTGCGCCACTAATAGGTTATGGCTTACTCGCCAACTTGCTGTTTTTTATCCTGTCTATCTACGCAACCAAACGACAGTTCCCTGAGCCGAAAGACCAAGGCGTTATTATTCAAGGGGGATTTAGGGCTAATACCGCCATTATTGGCTTAGCCTATGTCTCTAATGCCTATGGCGAATCGGGCGTTGCCTTAGCCGCAGTATATGTGGCCGCCATGACGCTGCTCTACAATATTCAAGCCGTGATTTGCTTAAGTTCTAAGGGTGAGGAATCAAGCCACCGCGCTTTTGCGGTGATCATTAAAACCATCACCAAAAACCCGCTGATCATTGCCATTATCCTTGGCATGTTGTTTTACCTGCTAGCAATACCTGTACCGAAAATGGTCCTTGATGCGGGACAATACTTCGCCAATATGACGCTCCCATTAGCACTGCTGTGCACTGGCGGTTCACTCAATATTGGATCGCTTAAGCATGAAAAGTATGCCACTTGGTTCTCAACCGCCTTAAAACTTATCTTTGCTCCACTGTTTATCACCTTAGGCGCCTTGATACTTGGCTATCGTGGGGTCGAACTCGCCTTAGTCTTTTTAATGAGCGCAGCGCCTACAGCGGCTGCCAGTTACGTGATGGCGCGGACCATGGGAGGAAACGCCACGCTTGCGGCCAATATTATCGCCTTAACTACCGTTTGCTCGCTGCTTACCTGCACCTTAGGCATTTTTATCCTGTCGACCCTAGGGCTTATTTAAACTTAGGGCTGATTTACATAAGACAAAGGCGAGCATGGCTCGCCTTTCATTTACGGGATGTCGATAAAGCAACGTTGTTAAACAGGGTTAGCGATATCCACAAAATGGTGTACTAAATTAAATTCGCGAGCCAGATGACGCCCCAGCGCCTCAATACCAAAACGCTCAGTGGCATGGTGACCAGCAGCATAGTAATGTATCCCCTGCTCCACTGCGCTGTGGAAGGTACGCTCTGACACCTCACCGCTAATAAACGCATCCACACCAAGGCTTGCTGCAACATCGATATAATCCTGCGCACCGCCAGTACACCAAGCTAAGTATTGAATTTCATCCGAACTTTCACCAATATGCAATGGTTCTCTGCCAAGCACCTCAGCTAACATCGTACCAAATTCGCTGGCACTCATCGGCAAATCAAGCTTCCCACGCCACACTAATCCCTGCGCTACATCTTCTATTGCTTCGGCATCTAAGATCCCCAGTTTACGGCCCAAGGTCGCATTGTTGCCTAACATTGGGTGGGCATCTAAAGGTAAGTGATAGCCAAAAAGATTGATATCGTGGGCGAGCAGCGCTTTGATACGGCGCTGCTTCATGCCAGTTATTACTTCAGGCTCATTCTTCCAAAAAAAACCATGATGCACCAAAATAGCATCGGCTTTCAGGCGAATAGCCTCATCAATTAACGCTTGGCAGGCGGTGACCCCTGTCACTATGGTGCGGATCTCAGCCTTGCCTTCAACCTGCAACCCATTGGGGGCGTAATCTTTAAAGGCCGACACTCGCAAAAAGTCGGCTAAATATTGGGTTAGTTCTGTCCGTGTCATTCCATCACCGTTTAACGTCTTACTTTGTTGATTTTTTGGCAGTTAGGTTTGATTACATCGCTAAATCAATGCGCACACCACCTTGCAAGTACACTACCCGTACCCTATCTCCCGCATTAAATATCATGCCGGGATCATAATCTTGGATCACCATGACTTGACTGCCATCTTCCTGCGTGATCATCAGCTCCACCAGCTTGAGTGTTTGCACCGTCGTACCACTACCGTAACGATTGCCAACACCCGCGCCAATTAAGGCACCTAATACTGTCGCAATATCTTGGCCTGAGCCCCCACCGAACTGATGGCCGATAACACCACCAGCCAAGGCACCACCAAAAGTTTTCCAACCTTGGTTTCGGTCTTCAATTAATTGGGTTTCGGTGATATTACGTACTGAGTTGATATCGCCATAGAGAACTTTTTCGACCGGCACCGCCTGATTACGATCGTAACCTGCTTGCACCGGAGAAATCACTAAAGCACAAATAAACATAAAGCTCGCTAGTGTAGGTTTCCACATATCCGAATTTCCGCTAACTTAGTATAAGGGTCTATTACTGAATCATACGCAATTGTGAACTCACTGTCTTTTCTGAATCACGAATTTGAAGCTTTTCCTTCACCCGAACTCGCCCTAACCGATCCAAACGGCTTATTGGCGATAGGCGGTGACCTACGCCCAGAGCGTTTGTTAACCGCCTATTATCATGGCATTTTCCCTTGGTTTAACGCCGAGGATCCTATTTTATGGTGGTCACCTGATCCCCGCGCCATTTTTATTCCAGGCCAAGTGAATATCAGCACCAGTTTACGTAAATATTTAAAAAAACAGCCTTGGCGCTATACCATCAATCATGCCTTTACCGATGTGATGGCGGGTTGTGCTCAACCTCGGCGTAAACAAGCTGGCACTTGGATAACCCATGAAATTCAAATGGCCTACCGTGAGCTACACCATAATGGCCATGCCCACTCAATCGAAGTTTGGCACGGCGAACGATTAATCGGTGGGCTTTATGGTCTCGCCATCGGCCAAGTGTTTTGTGGCGAATCCATGTTCCACCGCGAAACCAATGCGTCAAAGGCGGCCATGGCGGTGTTGCAACAACATTTAATCAAAATGAATTTTAAACTTATCGATGCACAGGTAATGAATCCCCACCTTGAGAGCTTAGGGGCAAAACCCGTTAAACGTGCGAACTTTATACAACTCTTAACCCAGTTTAGGGATAACACGGTCAATCCTGCAGCTTGGATACCAAGTGAGGTCACACTTGAACTCTAACGCGAGTAACACCCCAATCGCCATTGGGATCAGCCAAATTTTCCCCTGTAGTTACCTCGATGGTCAGCAGGAGCAACTGTTAGTCATTCAGGAGGAAACCCTCGACCCAATACTATTTGAGCGGCTACTCGCCATAGGTTTTCGCCGCAGTGGCAGCGCCATTTATAAACCCCGTTGCCCCCGTTGCAGTGCCTGTCAGCCGATTCGGTTACCAATTAAAGAATTTACACCGTCTAAACGGCAAAAGCGCACCCTAGCCCATAACCGTGATTTAACTTGGCGCATCACCTCAGAACATACCGAGGCTCAATATGCCCTGTATGAAAAATACATCCGTGAGCGCCACTTCGATGGCCCAATGTTTCCGCCGAGCAAAACCCAATATGAACAATTTTTATTCTGTCATTGGCTGCCCCCCACGTTTATTGAAGTCTATGATGGCAATAGACTTGTGGCTGTAGCAGTGACAGACACTCTGCCCAATAGTTTGTCAGCCATTTACAGCTACTTTGACCCCGATGAAGAACGCCGCTCCCTTGGCGTATTGTTGATCTTACTCCAGTGCAGATTGGCTAAAATGCAGGGTAAAGATTTTCTTTATCTGGGATATCAAATTGATGCAAATCGGAAAATGTCCTACAAACGCTTATACCGCCCTTATCAGATTTTAACCCCCCAAGGCTGGGAGTATTCCCAAGTTTGCTAGGCACATCCCCTTTACAGCAAGGTGAATTTGCGGCATGATACGCCCGTTTTTTATATTCGAAGGCTAATGGGATAAATAATTAATGGCGAAAGAAGATAACATTGAAATGCAAGGCACTATCCTTGAAACCTTGCCAAACACAATGTTTCGCGTAGAGCTTGAAAATGGTCATGTGGTGATAGCCCACATTTCAGGCAAAATGCGCAAAAACTACATCCGGATCCTGACTGGTGACAAAGTAACAGTTCAGTTGACCCCTTATGATCTGACCAAAGGTCGTATTGTCTTCCGCGCACGCTAATATTCCCCTTTAGTTGAAAAACCCGGCGAGGCCGGGTTTTTTTGTTGGCGTAAGATTAGAAAAATGGCTGCAATTGCAGCCATTTTTATTGGGTTTTCGCGAGAGATTAAGCCTTAGTGGTACTTTTCTCGTGGCGTTCGGTGTGGATCACGATTTCACCGTCTTTGGCATCAACATGAGCAATACCGCCATGTTCCAGTTCACCGAAGAGAATAGCATCCGCTAATGGACGTTTAATAAGCTCTGTCACCACGCGGGCCATTGGCCGTGCGCCCATGCTCTTATCATAGCCTTTCTCGGCGAGTAGGGTTCTGGCCTCATCACTGACTTCAAGTAACACATGTTTCGCATCAAGTTGTGCTTGTAATTCCACCAAAAATTTATCAACCACCTTGGCTATGATAGTCATATCTAAATGGTTGAACCAAATGATGGAATCTAAGCGGTTGCGAAACTCTGGCGAGAATACCCGATTGATTTCCGATAAGGCATCTTGGGTATGATCCTGCTGAGTAAAGCCAATAGACTTACGGATCGTTTCCTGAACACCTGCGTTTGTCGTCATCACTAAGGTGACATGCCTAAAATCCGCCTTGCGACCGTTGTTATCGGTTAAGGTGCCATGATCCATCACCTGCAGTAACAGGTTGTAGACATCGGGGTGAGCCTTTTCGATTTCATCGAGCAACACCACGCAATGGGGATTTTTAATTACAGCATCGGTGAGTAAACCACCTTGGTCGTATCCTACGTATCCAGGAGGAGCCCCAATCAAACGAGAAACCGTATGGCTTTCCATGTACTCAGACATATCGAAACGCACCAGCTTCATTCCTAGGCAACTAGCTAACTGATTGGTCACTTCTGTCTTACCTACCCCAGTTGGGCCTGCAAACAAAAAGCTACCAACAGGTTTTTTATCTGTACCTAAACCACTGCGCGATAATCGAATCGCCGAGCTTAAGGATTCAATCGCCTTGTCTTGACCAAAGACCACCATCTTCAGATTGCGCTCAAGGTTACGCAGTAAATCTTTGTCGCTGGCGGAGACTGATTTTTCAGGGATCCGAGCAATCTTCGCCACAATGGTTTCAATCTCGGCCTGACCGATGGTTTTCTTACGTTTGCTCTGTGGCAACATAGCCATGCGCGCACCCGCCTCATCGATCACATCGATGGCTTTATCGGGTAAATGCCGGTCATTAATGTGTTTTGCCGACAGCTCTGCCGCGCTGTTAATCGCCGCTTGGGTGTAACGCACGCCGTGATATTCTTCGTATTTAGACTTTAAACCCATCAGAATTTTAGTGGTTTCAGCCACTGAAGGTTCATTAATATCGACCTTTTGGAAACGGCGCGCCAGTGCACGATCTTTCTCAAAAATACTCTGATATTCTTGGAACGTGGTTGAGCCCATGCAACGCAAATTACCGCTCGATAATAACGGCTTTAGCAGGTTAGAGGCATCCATCACCCCACCCGATGCGGCGCCTGCACCAATAATGGTATGAATTTCATCGATAAATAAAATGGCGTGTTTATCGGCGCTGAGTTCCTTAAGCAGACTCTTGAAACGTTTTTCAAAATCGCCACGGTATTTGGTGCCTGCAAGCAAGGAGCCTAAGTCGAGGGAGTACACAGTCGCCTGCGCCATCACCTCTGGCACTTGATTATTGACGATTCGATAAGCCAAACCTTCAGCAATCGCAGTTTTACCCACGCCCGCTTCACCCACCAACAATGGATTATTTTTACGGCGACGACATAAAGTTTGGATGGCGCGTTCGATTTCTTGATCACGACCAATCAGCGGATCTATCACCCCTTGTTTTGCAAGTTGGTTTAAATTGCTTGCAAACTGCGACAACATGCTACGTTCTTCGTTCGCTTCGCTTTGATCTTCGATGCGTTCTTGATCTTGATGAGCGTCGCTGTCCTCATTTTTTGAAAAACCATGGGAAATATAATTCACCACATCTAAACGGCTGATGTCGCTGCGACGCAGCAGATAAACAGCTTGGGATTCCTGCTCACTAAAAATGGCCACCAGCACATTAGCACCAGTGACTTCATTGCGGCCCGAGGACTGCACATGGAAAACGGCGCGTTGCAGTACCCGCTGAAACCCGAGCGTTGGTTGGGTTTCTTTATCATCATCCATATCCGCAATGATTGGGGTGGTTTGTTGGATAAAGCTTGCTACTTCATCTCTCAGTTTATCTAAATTCGCTCCACAGGCGATTAGCGCTTCTTGAGCCGCAGGATTGTCTATCAGAGCCAATAACAGATGTTCAACCGTCATATACTCGTGACGTGCCTCTCTGGCTTGCTGAAACGCCAGATTTAAGGTGACTTCCAGATCTTTGTTCAGCATAAGCACCCCCAAAATTAACAACTGACAACAGAGTAAGCGCGGTTAAGCCTTCTCTAACGAACACAGTAACGGATGTTGGTTTTGTCTTGCAAATTGATTTACTTGTATCACCTTAGTTTCTGCAATGCCGTAGGGGAAAATCCCGCAGATACCCTTTCCCTGGTGATGAATAGTCAACATGATATCTGTGGCTTCCTGCTCATTCTTGCGAAAGAAGATTTGCAGCACTTCAATCACAAAATCCATTGGCGTGTAATCGTCATTATTAAGGATCACCTTATACATAGAAGGTGGCATTAACTCAGATTCAACACGTTCTTCAACGTGCTCTATGTTTCCTGTCTTACCCATTTTTTAATACTAGCCTCTCGTGTTGTCCTCTTCCAATTGCTATCTTCAAATTAATCAGTTGTTACCTCTTTGTTAATTTTAGCTTGACTTCCGCTTTTACTCCTTACATTCTGTAGCTCAGACGGTGAAACAATCCCGTCTATACAGGTTTTACTATCTTACTGGTAAGTAGACAACAGAAGGAAGTGGAAGTATGGCAAGCGGAACTGTTAAATGGTTCAACAACGCCAAAGGATTCGGGTTTATTTGCCCTGATCAAGGTGGCGAGGACGTTTTTGCACACTATTCTACCATTGAAATGGAAGGCTATAGAACTCTAAAAGCAGGCCAACCGGTTCAATTTGAAGTAGAACAAGGTCCAAAAGGAATGCACGCTTCAGCCATTTCACCAACAAAATAATGTATGGTGAGGCCAATGATCTAAAAGGCAGGGATTAATCCCTGCCTTTTTATTTTGAGTAGAATAACTACACGTCATGTCTCATTTTGTGAGCATAGGTGTACCGGAGCGAATACATTTTCATCTCGAAACGTTAACTCGCTCTGGTTAATTTACAACTTACTCCTAAATTTAGTGCAATAAAAAGGCCTGCAATGCAGTAATGCCGTTCACTTAAGAGTGAACGGCATTTTTCTTTGGTCTAACCGGAAACTTGTTTTTGCTCATTTTAAGGACTCGTGGATATGCCCTTTCCCGTTTACCATCCAGCTTAAATTGCCGTGCATTTCGTTCTATATCCAATACGTCTCTCGGGACATTCCCCGGTGTTTGTGATGACAGTTGTGTCAACTTGAAGATGATATAACTCGCCGCATCCCGAAAACTCAGTTGATTGGGATGGACCGATGGCAAGCTTTTAGCCATCAGCAACATCTTATATCTAATGAGATTGTAGGCCAGTAGCACGCCCCATAACTCTTGAGTCACCAGCTCCGGTAGTTGACTGCGGAGCGTAAAACGACTCTCCAACAGATGTTGTTTCATCTCTCTGTAGCCCAGTTCGATTTCCCATCGATGGGCATATAAGTCGACGATGTCTTCGCTGGGGTAACGCATCGGGTCTGTCAACGAGGTCAAAATGGCGACTGACTTACCTTTCACTATCTTAGTCAATAAACGTGCTTCAAGGGTGTCAGGGAGCTGCGGCCATTTCTTTCTGGCTTGAGGTGTCGTGGTGAGTTTCACCCACTGGTCATGTTTCCCCAGCGTTCGCACTACTTCATATTGAGTGCCTTTCTTCAGTGGCAACAACCAGTGGCTATCAGGTTGCGCTTGCTGCCAAGCGTGCAGCAGGCCGAGCGAGTAAAATCCTCGGTCAAATAGGGTTAGGCTGTGATTGGGAATGCTAGGAATGAGCAGGGACGCTAAGTTCATTTCATTTTCGGCAACCGAATCAAAGGCGCTGTTGACCAATAAATGGCTGCTTAATTCCATCAAGCAAACCATGCGAATTTGCGGATAAACCGCTTCGCCTGAAGCGTTTGCGGTACGCGCAAAGGCGGCTTGATTTTGGACACTATCGGGTGTCCGCCACACGACACCGTCAACACCATACAAGTTAAGGCCGCACCAATGAGGATGTTCAGCTCTCGCGTGCCAGGTATTGGCGCTGCGGCTAAAGACTTCTCTAATAACCTCACTGCCCAATCGTTTACGCGCCTGAGTCACGGCGCTGCGTGCAACATAATCAATCTCTTGCGGCAAAACAATGTCGAGTTTGTTGATGAGTGACCGAACAGACTCCCCTCGGAACAAAGCCATTCCGATAACGGCCCAAATCATCGCGTCCATCGGCAATTTACGCCGTCTTAACGTCGCAACGCCCTGAGAGTCTAGGCAAGATTGAATTAACTCAGGTTCTAACACATCTGCTAAGCAGGTGAATTCGGTTAGGCGGGTAATATGAGTACGGGCGAGTGCTTCTGAGAGTTGCATAAAAAATCCGATGACATGAGGTCATCGGATTTTGATCTTTTCAGCGAAATCGTCAAGCGATCTGTCTTAACTGATCGGCATTACTGCAATGCAGGCCTTTTCAGTATTAATGTTAAGTTAACGATAAATCGTTAAGCAAGTAATAGCTTGTTCAGTGTCTCGCTTGGGCGCATGGCTTTTTCAGCTTTTGCGGCGTCTAAACGATAGTAACCGCCTAAATCCACTGGTGCACCTTGCGCATTGTTGAGTTCAGCCACAATCACTTGCTCATTGGCGCTTAAAGCGTGCGCTAATGGAATAAAGTGAGCTTGTAACTGCTCGTCTTTGGTTTGAGCGGCTAATGCTTGTGCCCAGTACATCGCCAGATAGAAATGGCTACCACGGTTATCCAACTCTCCAACGCGTCTTGATGGCGACTTGTTGCTATCTAAGAACTGACCAATGGCTTGATCTAAGGTATCCGCCAGTACTTGCGCTTTAGGGTTACCAACAGTTTGGCTTAAATGCTCTAACGAAGCCGCTAATGCCAGGAATTCACCTAGAGAGTCCCAACGTAAGTGACCTTCTTTTTCAACCTGTTGTACGTGTTTAGGCGCACTACCGCCCGCACCCGTTTCGAACAGGCCGCCACCATTCATTAATGGCACGATAGATAGCATCTTAGCACTGGTACCCAGTTCGAGGATTGGGAACAAGTCAGTCAAATAGTCACGCAGTACGTTACCAGTAACAGAAATAGTATCTTTACCTTCTTTGATGCGCACTAATGAGAAACGAGTCGCTTCTTCTGGTGACATAATGCTGATGTCTAAACCGCTGGTGTCATGCTCAGGTAGGTATTGCTTCACTTTAACAATCAATTGCGCATCGTGGGCACGATTTGCATCTAACCAGAATACCGCAGGAGTATTGCTTAAACGTGCGCGGCGAACGGCAAGTTTGACCCAGTCACGGATAGGCGCGTCTTTAACTTGGCACATTCTCCAAATATCGCCTGCTTCGACGTTGTGGCTCATCAACACGTTACCGCTGGCATCAATTACCTTGACCACGCCATCGGCAGGAATTTCGAAAGTTTTATCGTGGCTACCGTATTCTTCGGCTTTTTGTGCCATTAAACCCACGTTTGGCACACTGCCCATAGTGCTTGGATCGAATGCACCGTGTTCTTTACAGAAAGCGATAGTTTCTTGGTACACACCTGCGTAGCAACGGTCAGGGATCAGCGCTTTAGTATCGTGCAACTTGCCATCTGGCCCCCACATTTGGCCAGATGAACGAATAGCCGCTGGCATAGAAGCATCGATAATAATGTCGCTTGGGACGTGTAAGTTGGTGATCCCTTTATCAGAATCCACCATCGCCAGCGCTGGACGCTCAGCGTAAACCGCTGCGATATCGGCTTCAATTTGGCTGCGAACATCGGCAGGTAAGTTGGCTATTTTGGCGTATACATCACCAAAGCCGTTGTTCACATCAACGCCTAACTCAGCAAATAATGCTGCATGTTTATCAAACACCGGTTTGAAGAACACTTTCACTGCATGACCAAACATGATGGGATCAGACACTTTCATCATGGTGGCTTTAAGGTGCAGCGATAACAACACGTTTTCAGCCTTGGCATTGGCAATTTCACGCTCAAAGAAGCTGATTAAGGCTTTTTTGCTCATCACTGACGCGTCGATGATTTCACCCGCGAGCAGTTTCAGGCCTGATTTAAGGACGACTTCTTGACCGTCTTTTTGTGCCAGCACAATGTTGACAGTGTCAGCGTGAGCAAGCGTTACTGACTGCTCGCTACCGTAAAAATCACCTTCGCTCATATGAGCAACGTGTGACTTAGAGTCTTTCACCCATTTACCCATAGAGTGTGGGTTCTTTTTCGCGAAGTTTTTCACTGACAGCGGCGCGCGGCGATCAGAGTTACCTTCACGCAGGACTGGGTTTACCGCACTGCCCTTGATCTTGTCGTAACGCGCTTTAATTGACTTTTCTTCGTCAGTTTTTGGCTCGTCAGGATAGTTTGGAATGTCATAACCTTTCTGTTGCAGCTCTAAAATACAGGCTTTTAACTGTGGGATTGACGCACTGATATTAGGCAGCTTGATGATATTAGCTTCTGGTTGATTCGCTAGATCGCCAAGCTCAGCTAAGTGATCGCCAATCTTTTGCGCGTCAGTCAGTTTTTCTGGGAAGTTAGCAATCACACGGCCTGATAAAGAAATGTCACGGGTTTCAACCGCCACACCCGCCGCATTGGTAAAGGTCTTGATGATAGGTAACAGAGAAAGCGTTGCCAGTGCTGGCGCTTCATCGGTTTCGGTATAAATAATTGTTGGTGAGTTATCTTTCATGTTACATCCTACATTATTGTAAAATTTAGTATTTTTATAATAATTTTATATCATGACGAACAAACATTGGCACGAAGGAATTCTCTATCGAGGCAATCGTAAACGCCCCTATAAACCTATAAACCCGCTGCAACATCCTCTTTGCGTTCGCCAACGTGGGTAAATTGACTCATTAATACCTAACAAACATTTAGGCATAGATCACATTTTCAGGCCGACATCATAGAGCATTCACAATAATATTCAAATTCCACTAACGGCGAATGCCAAGTACACTGTGTGCAGATAAATAACACGTCTTCTTTCTAACGCCTGTTAATAGATAGGTTTAGTCGCATATCATCGGCGACGACGTAAAATGACTAGACTCTCTTAAGCGACTATTCGCCACTACTATATGAACAACAATTAGTTACCGCATGAACAAAAATAACCCGCTAACATCTCAGGCAACACCTCGCACTCGCGGCCAGAGCACATCCACCACGGGCCCGCAGCATAGGGCTGATAACCGCAGCAAAGGAAGTAAACCAAGCTCCTTCGCCAAATCTGCCAAGGCAAGCTTGCAGCGCGATACAGGGTCACAACAAAATAGTACCAAAACACGGCTTCAAAAACGCCCATCGGCCTCACGCGTCAAGCCTCAAGCTGCGCCTATCATCGTCTTATTTAACAAGCCCTTCGATGTTCTGTGCCAATTTACCGATGAGCAAGGCCGTAAAACATTAAAAGATTTCATCCCTATTCCGGGCGTTTATGCTGCTGGGCGATTAGATCGCGACAGCGAGGGGCTATTACTGTTAACCAATGACGGTCAACTCCAAGCCAAACTCACAGAGCCTAAAAAGAAAACCTTTAAAACCTATTGGGTACAAGTGGAAGGTGTGCCATCGGAAGCCGATTTAGCCAAACTGCGCCAAGGGGTTGAATTAAAAGATGGCATGACACTGCCCGCTAAGGTCTGCATCATGGCTACGCCGAATGTGTGGCCGCGTAATCCGCCGATCCGTGAACGAAAAAACATCCCAACCACTTGGCTGGAAATTCAAATCCACGAAGGACGCAATCGCCAAGTTCGGCGGATGACGGCCCATATTGGTTTTCCGACCTTAAGACTTATTCGCTATAAAATAGGCCAATGGAGTCTAGATGATTTAGCGACAGGTGAGCATAAATGCATACTGGTGGCTCAAAAGACCGAATAGTCTTGCGCCAACAAGCAATCCAATATCCCTAATCTAGCCGCTCAAAGGTAATCACTGTGACAGTAAAAGTAAGATATAAACCCAATGTAACAGTTGCTTGTATTATCCATGCCCCTACCGAGGATAAGTATCTATTAGTGGAAGAGTGGATTGATGGTGAGCAGCGTTTTAATCAACCAGCAGGACATTTGGAAGCGAATGAAAGCCTTATCCAAGCCTGTGAGCGCGAAGTATTTGAGGAAACAGGCCTCCAGCTCAAGCCACAGGGATTGGTTGGGATTTATCAATTTAGCGCCAATCAGGACCTCGCTTTTGTGCGTTTTACCTTTTTGGTACAAGTCGATACGCTACTCACGCCTAAGCCACAGGATGCGGATATTTATGCCGCCCATTGGTTGAGCTTTGAGCAGATCGCAGCTAAAGCTCATCAACTGCGCAGTCCATTAGTGCTCGATTGCCTCAACGATTACCGCAAACAGTTGCAACAAGGGCAGATTCATTCGCTCGAATTACTCAATAGTCAGCGTCTGTAGGGATGTCAAAGATAGCCCCAAGCAACAAGGCGTGATAGAATACGCCCCCGCGTAAATGCGCGATTTGATAAGGCATTTAACTGCGCTTTTGGGTTAAAAATTTGGGGTGTTTTAGCATCATGCATCTTGTGCTTAATGATGTTGGGCTGATGTATCTCAGCAGCTAAACGGATCACCAATAAGCCTGCCCTAACTACGCAGCTAAATAAACGCAGATTTAAAAGTGAGTCATGTACTAATGACAACGGTTCAAGCCACGACTCGCTAACACATATACTCAATGGTTTTAGGATCTATGACATCAATCGAACCCACTCATACAGGTAAAAAAGTCATTGTCGGCATGTCCGGCGGTGTTGATTCATCCGTTTCAGCCTATTTGCTTATGCAGCAAGGCTATCAGGTTGAAGGCCTTTTCATGAAGAACTGGGAAGAAGATGACAACGACGAGTACTGCGCGGCCGCCGAAGATTTAAAAGATGCTCAAGCCGTTTGCGATAAGCTTGGGATCAAACTCCACACGGTCAACTTTGCTGCCGAATATTGGGACAATGTATTTGAGTATTTCCTTGCCGAATACAAAGCGGGTCGTACCCCCAATCCCGATATCATGTGCAACAAAGAAATCAAATTTAAGGCCTTTTTAGAGTTTGCCGACGATATTCTCGATGCCGACTACATCGCCATGGGTCACTATGTGCGCCGCCGCGACAATGCCGATGGCACAACGCAAATGCTGCGTGGGGTCGACAATAATAAAGATCAAAGCTACTTCCTATACACCTTAAGCCATGAACAAGTGGCACGCAGCCTGTTTCCGGTTGGTGAACTCGAAAAACACGAAGTGCGAGAAATCGCCAAACAGATGGGATTAATTACCCATGATAAGAAAGACAGCACCGGCATTTGCTTTATCGGCGAGCGAAAATTTACTGAATTTTTAGGTAATTACCTACCCGCACAGCCCGGCAATATCGAAACTGCCGAAGGCGAAGTGATTGGCACACACCAAGGTTTGATGTACCACACCTTAGGCCAACGTAAAGGTCTGGGGATTGGTGGCATGAAAAATAGCAATGATGACCCATGGTACGTGGTGGATAAAGATCTAAAACGTAACGTGCTTGTTGTTGGCCAAGGTGGTCACCATCCGCGCTTGATGTCCAATGGCATGTTTGTCAATCAACTACACTGGGTCGACCGCAAAGGTCCCGCCGATGGCAGCCAAATTGTGGTGAAAACCCGTTACCGCCAGCAGGATATTCCTTGCACCCTCACCTATCTTGATGACAATACCCTCAAGGTGGTGTTTGACGAGCCCGTTGCCGCCGTGACGCCTGGGCAGTCAGCGGTATTTTACGATGGCGAAGTGTGCCTCGGTGGCGGAATTATCGATCAACTGATCAGAGGATAAACCGTGAACGAACAGCTCCATGATCGTACTATGGCCTTTGCAGGAATACTGCAGGCCATTGCACAAGTTCAGTATTTAGCCCGTCATGGTGAAAGCGACACCGATGAGATGGCAGCCAGTTTACACACCATTTTAGTGACTAATCCCGAAACCCCCGCTGATGTTTACCAAAATAAGGCCGCCCTGCACAAAGGCTACCAATTGGTGTTAAATCAACTGGGGGATAGCAGTCAAAAAGATGTGGAAATTACCCGCTATCTGGTGGGAATTTTAGCCCTTGAACGTAAATTAACCCGTTCAAACACCGGGTTAGCTATGCTTGCCGAACGCATCAATCAAGTGAATCGTCAGCTACATCATTTTGCGATCACCGACGAACAAGTCATTGCCAATCTGGCCAGTATTTATAGCGACATTATCAGTAATCTTGGACCTAAGATTCAGATCTCAGGCAATCCAGTGTGTCTGCAACGTCCAATCGTGCAACAAAAAATCCGCGCCTTGCTGCTTGCAGCCATGCGCAGCGCAGTGTTATGGCGACAACTAGGCGGCAAACGTCGACACTTAGTCTTTGCCCGTAAAGCCATCTTAGACACAGCTAAGAAAAGTCTTACCCTATAATAAAATAAGTTTTCATCAAGGAGCTTCACATGGATCTTTCCGCACTAACTGCTATCTCTCCGGTAGACGGCCGTTACGGTAGTAAAACAGCGTCATTGCGAGGGATTTTCAGCGAGTTCGGTCTTACTAAGTACCGTGTTCAAGTTGAAATCAACTGGTTAAAGTTACTCGCTGATTGCCCAGAAATCACCGAAGTGCCACCATTAAGCGAGTCAGCGATCGCGCTTCTCGATGCCATTAAAGACAATTTCAGTGAGCAAGATGCGCTTCGCGTGAAAGCCATTGAAAGCACCACCAACCACGACGTGAAAGCAGTTGAATACTTTATCAAAGAAAAAATCGCAGACAACGCGGAACTCGCCGCTGTCGGTGAATTTGTTCACTTTGCCTGTACTTCTGAAGATATCAACAACTTAAGCCATGGCTTAATGTTAACTGAAGCCCGCGAGCAAGTGGTACTGCCTTATTGCAATGAACTGCTTAGCGCCATCAAAAAACTGGCCGTTGAATACCGCTCAGTACCTTTGATGTCACGTACCCATGGTCAGCCAGCCTCGCCTTCAACCTTAGGCAAGGAAATGGCTAACGTAGCCGTGCGTTTAGAGCGCCAAATCAAGCAAATCGCGGCCGTTGAAATCATGGGGAAAATTAACGGCGCCGTAGGTAACTACAACGCGCACATATCTGCATACCCAGAAGTGAACTGGCATGCACTGTCTGAACGTTTTGTGACAAGCCTTGGCCTGCACTGGAACGCATACACCACTCAAATCGAACCGCATGATTACATTGCAGAGCTCTTTGATGCGATTGCGCGTTTCAACACTATTCTGCTCGATTTCGACCGTGACGTTTGGGGTTATATTGCCTTAGGTCACTTCAAGCAACGTACCATTGCCGGTGAAATTGGCTCATCAACCATGCCACACAAGGTCAACCCTATCGACTTTGAAAACTCTGAGGGTAACTTAGGTATTGCCAATGCGTTGATGCAACATTTAGCCGCAAAACTACCCGTTTCAAGATGGCAACGTGACTTAACCGATTCCACCGTACTACGTAACTTAGGTGTGGGTATCGCCCACTCGCTGATCGCTTACCAAGCGACCTTAAAAGGCATCAGCAAGTTACAAGTGAATGAAGAGCATTTACGTGCCGAGCTCGATCAAAACTGGGAAGTATTGGCTGAGCCAGTACAAACCGTGATGCGCCGCTATGGCATTGAAAAGCCATACGAGAAGTTAAAAGAATTGACACGTGGTAAACGCATCGACGCTAAGCAACTTGCCGAATTTATCGACGGTTTAGCCCTGCCTGAAGACGTGAAGGCTGAGCTGAAGAAGATGACGCCAGCCAACTATATTGGCCGTGCAGAAGCATTTGTTGACGAACTTAACTAAAGTTCATTCCGGCTAACGCTTCGTTTAACGCTAAGCTGACATGCTTAGCTTATTATCTAGCCTAAATAAGGATTGAGGCGGTTACATTGTTAAGGATGTAGTCGCCTTTTTTGACACTATGTATAAACTCAATCTCGATATTGCCCAGTTCCTCAAGGATTACTGGCAACAAAAACCTGTGGTCATCAAAGGCGCTTTTCCTCACTTTGAAGATCCAATCAGTGCCGATGAGCTGGCCGGCCTGGCCTGCGAAGAAGAAATCACTTCGCGCATCGTCGTCACCCAAAAAGATAACTGGGAAGTGATCCAAGGCCCTTTTGAGGATTACGACAATTACGGTGAAACCCACTGGCAATTATTGGTACAAGCGGTTAACCATTGGTATCCCGACTCACAACCCCTCGTTGAGGCCTTTCGTTTTCTCCCCGATTGGCGATTCGATGATTTGATGGTGTCATTTGCCACTCCAAGTGGCGGTGTCGGTCCCCATATCGACAACTACGATGTGTTTATTATTCAAGGCGAAGGTCAGCGCCGCTGGACCGTAGGTGACAACACCCCACAACAACGTCGTGGCGGTAATCCTAATTCACCTCTGGTTGAAGACTTTGACCCCATTATTGATATGGTGTTAGAGAAAGGCGATATGCTTTATATTCCACCAGGATTCCCACACTGCGGTGAAACCTTAACCTTAGCCTTGAGCTATTCAATTGGTTACCGCGCACCCAGTCAGCAAGAATTAGTCAGCGAAGTGGCCGACTATTTACTCGACAAAAATTTGGGTCAACAGCGTTTTACCTCCGCATCCGAGCCAGCAAATCCGGGCATTATTAGCCAAGATCATCAACTCGGCATTATGTCGCTGTTAAGCCAGCTTGCCCAAGATCCTGCGAGTTATCAGGTTGTGCTAGGTAAACTGCTAAGCCAAAACCGATTCGAATTAGATATTTGTGAAGGCGAAGAAGCCTATAGCATCGAAGATCTGCAAGATGCCTTTGAACAAGGCGCTGGTGTAAATCGCATTGGCGGTTTAAAAGTACTACGTTTAGAGAATGATGCTCACTCGCGCTTATTCATTAATGGCGAAATCTATGATCTGCCCAATACACCCGAAGCGGTGCTTGTACAGTTAAGCGATCATGTCAGCTTTGATAGCGAAACGGCTCTCGCGTTATGCGAACATGATGAAGTACAACAGCTGTTGCTGGAACTGATTAATCAAGGTTTATACTATTTAAGTGATGAAGAAGCGTAATCCTTTAATATGGAATGAAACCGTCGGTATGCTCAACGTAGAGCACAACGCTTGAGACAGACTTAAACAACAAAGGCACTCAATCGAGTGCCTTTGGTTTTATGACTCAACACAAGGAAATCTAGCTATTCCAGAGTTTTTCATCATTGTGCATACGATATAAACTCTCTGCACGGGAGACTAATAACTGGGCAAATTTTGCCTGGGTTGCATCACGTCTGGTTGCGCCTGAACGGATCAAATTTTCAGCCTGCATTTGCCACATCATCGAGAAATGACGAACCGCATCACGCGCCGTTTTAGCCACTTTGACATCCACAAAATCCGATGGTAAATCGCCTGACATCACCCAATAGGTTTTGGTCGTAGGACGTTTGGATTCCATCTTCCAAATCGCTAAATAAGGTGCAAGATAACGGCTCTCATCGGCTAAAACCTTGCTGGGGATAACCCCTTTTTCCGCTAAAAAACGGTTCGCTTTTTGGAATTGTGTTCTGACCCACTCTTGGCGCAATTTCTCCATTTCTTCAGGAGAGATTGTTGGTTGAGCTTGATCGACAGCTTGTTCAGTCATACTTCCGTCCTATCTTATTGTTATAGCGCGGCTCTCATTCTTGGGACAGCACGCGAATCATACTAATGTCTGAGAATATCATCAGTTAAAACTGGTTTCGCATCTCTAAGCTTACGTTTACGTAAAGTGGAAAGCTAGATTGCCACAAATAATCTATTTATTCGGTCATTATGCATGGTTGAGAGTATCGCTAAATGCTATGGTTCTGCAATAAATATAACGAGCTGTCGATGGGAAGTCGTTCCATCGACGTTTTATTGTGTATAGCGGAGAACTTCACGTGGCTGTATTTAATCATGTATCCTTTGATGAACATGAACAGGTCGTATTCTGTCATGATAAAGAAAGTGGCTTAAAAGCCATTGTTGCCATCCATAACACCAACTTAGGTCCAGCTGTGGGTGGATGCCGGATGTGGAATTATCAATCCGATGATGAAGCCCTGACAGACGTATTACGCCTCTCCCGTGGTATGACTTACAAAAATGCCCTCGCCGGTTTAACCATGGGCGGTGGTAAGTCAGTGATTATTGCCGATCCTAAGCGTCCTGATCGCGAAGCCCTTTTCCGTGCCTTTGGCCGTTTTATCAATAGCCTCGGTGGACGTTACTATTCTGCTGAAGACGTGGGCACCACGACCGCTGATATCATGATTGCCCATCAAGAAACACCTTACATGGCAGGCCTTGAAGGCAAGAGTGGCGATCCATCGCCATTTACAGCACTAGGCACCTATTTAGGGATCAAGGCTGCTGTTAAACATAAACTCGATTTAGACAGCTTAAAAGGCCTTAAGATCGCTGTTCAAGGTGTTGGTCATGTGGGTTACTATCTGTGTAAACATTTGCATGAAGAAGGTGCACAGCTGATTGTTACCGATATTCATCAGGCGTCGCTTGATAAAGTGGCTACCGACTTTGGTGCTACCGTTGTTGCACCTCAGGATATCTATGCCCAAGACGTGGATGTCTATGCGCCATGTGCCTTAGGTGCAACTCTAAATGATGTCACCCTGCCACAGCTTAAAGCTAAGATTGTTGCAGGTTGCGCCAACAACCAATTAGCCGAAGTCCGCCATGGCGAGCAGTTAAAAGAAATGGGCATTCTGTATGCGCCAGATTATGTGATTAACGCTGGCGGCATTATCAACGTGTCATTTGAAAAAGATTATGACGCAGCAAAATCAGAAGCTAAGGTCAGAGAAATCTACAACACGCTGCTGAAGATTTTTGCTAAGGCCGATGCTGAAAACCGCACGACAGGTGCAGTGGCGGACGAAATGGCCCGCGCCATTTACCAAGCGGCCAAAGCCTAATCATGCAGTAGGCGGACAACGAGTCGTTGTCCGCCTCAACCACTTCCCTCGCTCCACTTATCCATCTAAAAAATAAATTCCTCTCAATACCAATCAGATACCAAAACGCCACGTAAAATTCACTTTTCTGTAGTGGAAAACCCTATATGTCTCTGCTTGAATTAACTACTCGTCAGTCACGGAGAAGGTGCCACTATGGTCAGTTTCAAATATGAGCTGGGGAAAGATTCACTTGAATTACAAGCAAGTGATTGGTCGGGTTTGGAGAGAGTCTATATCAATGGCCAAATGGTTTCGCGCAAACTCAATTTTAGCCATCAAAGTGAACATCTGATCAAATTGAAAGATGGTGGGCAATGCCTATGTAAGTTGTTTATTAACCCCTTCACAAATGAGTTAACTTGCCGTATTTATAAGCGTAATCAGCTAATCACTAGTCTGAAACAGGGAAAAAATAGCTTAATGCAGCGACAACGATTACTGCAGCAAGGGTTATTACTGGGGTCAAGTTTAGTGTTACTTTTTATGCTACTCCCACTGTAAATAACCGAAAGAAGCACAATAAAACTTACGGATTAGATGACAGTTTATTTATTTTATTCAAAAGCTTAATAAAATAACTTCGTTCATCTTCAGTAAGATTAGCAAGAAACTTTTCATTGACGCGCTCGGCCTCACGGATCAAATCCTGCTCCAGCGCCTTGGCCTCATCGGTGAGAAAAATCTGGAAAGCTCGGCGATTATCGAGTTCTTGATGGCGGGTGATGAGGCCTTGCACCTGCAACTGATCGAGCAAACGGGTCATGGTATAGTTCGCTACATCACAACGTTTGGACAACTCGGTCTGAGTAATCCCCTCCTCCTGCCAAAGCGCGAATAATACTGGCCACAACTTAATGTCGAGCTGATAGCGTTTCAACTGCAAATCGAGTTCATTTTGCAGCTCAATATTTAAGTGCGAAACAAGATAGCCTAAGCTTTCATAACGGTTCAAACAGCACCTCCGAAAACAACATTTAGACCCATCGACACAGACCTAAACCCGAGTAGGATTGGCTAAGGTTAGTTTTAATACTATCACTTAACCCATAATAAACTAGTCAGCCTCCCCAAGTTATTACAATCAAAATCTTTAAGCACTGAGGCCACCTTCATCGGTTAAATTGAATTCATTCACAAAATTGTAGTAGCAGGCACGGCTCAATTTTCCCCATAGGCCGCGCTCTAGCGGCAGATAAATCCCAAAGTCGGTGAGCTTTAAACGATTGAGTGTCGCCAGAGAATGCTCGGTGCCAATACTACTGTGCAGCGTTAAACCCGATGTTGTCTCATCCTTCATATAATCCACAATCACCAGTGGCGCATCATCCACCTCGACTCGCACCTTTTCGACTGGTGTGATCAAAAAATATTCGCCATCGATGCCATGTAAAATACTGGCAAACAGCTTAGCAAACTTCGTCAGTAATGGGCTGTCCTGATATATCCAGTCACCGGAGAGTTGGATACGAAATAACGCGACTTCACTACACAGCGCCGTTGGGTGTGTGGTGACGTCATACGGCGCTGGCTTGCTGGTGAATGCCTGTAGCGTATCGATAACATTGCCCGTGTGTTTTTCCATAGCGTCCCCTCAATAAAAAAACCAGCCTGACGACTGGTTTAGTGTGGCATTGCCTTAGAGATTATCCAATCCCTAATTAAAAATTGCGTTAAGCCTTAACGAGCTCCAATAAAGCCTCTAATGGATGTTTTGGCTTGTAACCGGCGAAACGTTTCACTTGGCTGCGACAAGAGTAGCCAGAGACTAACACCTGCGACGCGTCTATCTTGCTTAAAGTGTCTTTCCACGACATATCAAACAAGGTCTTAGAACGCTCAAGATTCTCAGCCTCATGGCCGTAGGTACCCGCCATGCCGCAGCAGCCCAAATTCACCGCCGTCAATTTAGCGCCAAAGTGAGTGAAGATTTTGCTCCACTCATTGGCGGTATTAGGCTTCGCCGTAGACTCAGTACAATGGCTAAACCAAGTAAATTGTTTATCTTGCATGGCCTTAGTGGGAATATCCTGCAGTATGCCAAGCAGCCATTCGTTAGCCAGTTTCACCTCAAACGCGCCGCGGTTAGCCCCTAAAATTTCTTTATATTCATCGCGATAACAGAGCACTAAGGCGGGATCGATCCCAACCATCGGCATACCTAACTTATGCACTTGGTTTAAGAAATCCGCACTCGACTGCGCCGTTTTAGCAAATTTACCCAAGAAGCCCTTGATATGCGTCGGTTTACCGTTGGGCTTAAACGGCAGTAGAACGGGTTTTAATCCTAAGGTTTCAATCAATTGGATAAAGCGATACACCAAGCCCGCATCGTAGAAACTGTTGAAGGGATCTTGTACAACTAATACAAATTTTGCCCTCTCATCGGCGGGGATGGCCTGCAATGCCGCCAGATCATAGCCGCGGCTCGCATGGCCATCGAGTCGTTGTTTTAAGGTTGGCACCGACAGCGCTGGCGCATCCACATAGCCAATAGCCTTTTTGATGACCCATTGACTGAGTGGGTTTTGCGAGGCGAAATTGGTCAGCCTTGGCGCAGCAGCCATCAGAGGTAAGCTGTCTTCTATGCCCGCAACCAGGTAATCCTTGGCGGGACGCAGATAACGTTGATAGTAAATATTAAAGAATTGCGCCCTAAACTTAGGTACATCCACTTTAACCGGGCACTGACTCGAACACGCCTTACACGCAAGACAGCCCTTCAGCGATTCCATCACTTCGTGGGAATAATCGTAATCGCGCTTCGCATTGATGGTATTTTGCATACGCTGCAAAATACCTAAGGGTTTAGCTTTCGCCAGCGCGTTCACATCGACCCCTTCCGACTCAAGCAAACGCAGCCACTCACGCATTAAGCCCGCGCGACCTTTAGGCGACTGAACTCTGTCCCCCGTCACTTTAAATGACGGACACATAGGTGAGAAACTGCTGTAGTTAAAGCACAGGCCATTACCGTTACAGTTCATCACATCGGGATAGGCATCGCGTACTTCAACGGGAATTTGTCTGTCAAACTTGCCGCGCTTGGTACTATCCACATCAAATGCCAAGCTGCCGACTTGCTTGGGCGCCACTAACTTGCCGGGATTAAGCCTGTTATCAGGGTCAAATAGACCTTTAATATCTTGCAGCACGCCATAAAGTTCATCGCCAAATACCGATGGGCCGTATTCGCCACGCACGCCCTTACCATGCTCGCCCCACATCAGGCCGCCGTATTTGAGCGTCAGTGCTGCAACTTGATCAGAAATCACCCTTAGCAGTTTTTCATCTTCGACATCGCACATATCGAGTGCTGGGCGCACGTGTAATACGCCTGCATCCACATGGCCAAACATACCGTATTGCAAATTGTGACTATCGAGTAGCGCACGAAACTCCATAATATAATCGGCAAGTTTTTCAGGTGGCACAGCAGTATCTTCGGCAAATGCAATGGGTTTGCGACGTCCCTTGGTAGCACCGAGCAATCCAACGGCCTTTTTACGCATGCCATAGATTTTCTCAATGCTGGCCTTATCTTGAGTGACTTGATAACCCACGACACCACATTCACCGCGACCAATTTGCTCGGTCAATACAGCCTCAAGACTCGCGAGTTTTTGCTCAACTTCTGCCGTATCACCAGCAAACTCGACCATATTCAGGCCATCGATGACTTTACCCGGCACTTCTTGAATAAGGTCGGAAACCGAATGCCAAACAATGTCCTCGCGGGCAAGATTAAGCACTTTAGAGTCCACGGTTTCGACAACCGTAGCCCGCGCAGCAACTAAGGAAGGTGCATGACGCAGCGCAGACTGGAAGGAATCGTACTTAATATTCACCATCGCCCGCTCACTGGGCAGTGGTGTAATGTTGAGTTTCGCTTCGGTGATAACCGCCAGCGTGCCTTCAGAGCCTGTTAAAATGCGTGAAAGGTCGAACTGAGTTAAGCCTTCATTCCAGACATTCTTTAAGTCATATCCAGTTAAAAATCGATTGAGTTTAGGGAATTGTTGCTCAATGAGCGCGCGCTTCTCACGGCATACCTTTGCAATAGCCGAAATCAGTTTTTGTCCAAGCGGATTTTCACTCACGTTATCGGGATTACATAACAGACCCGCATCGAGGGGACGAGTATCTAACACACTGCCATCTATCAATACACTGCGCAGTGCCAGTACATGGTCGGAAGTTTTACCATACACCAAAGAGCCTGCGCCCGAGGCGTCGGTGTTGATCATACCGCCAATAGTGGCGCGGTTTGAAGTTGAGAGATCGGGACTAAAGAAGAATCCATGGGGACGCAGCGCATCATTTAGCGCATCTTTAATGACCCCAGCTTCAACCCTAACCCAGCCCTGCTCAGGATTCACTTCCAACACACGATTCATATAACGAGACACATCAAGGATCAAACCGTGGGTCAGCGACTGACCATTAGTGCCTGTTCCGCCACCTCTGGCACTAAAAGTCACACCCACAAACTCTGCTTTCGTAGCAAGTTTAAGCGCTATCTCGATATCCTTTTGGTCTTTAGGATAAAGCACCGCTTGGGGCAAAAATTGATAAACGGAGTTATCCGTGGCTTGCACTAAGCGCGCGCTGTAGCGCTTATCAATATCACCTTCATAGGCACTTTGTTCTAAAGCATCAAGATAGGCCAGATAAACAGGTTCTAAGGTTTGTTGATGTGATAACAGAGGTAACATGGGCGGCTTCAGTCAATTATTGTTATGCGGCCCATTATAAACAAAAAAAAGCCGCTAAAAAGCGGCTTTTTTAACACCTTGATAAAATTACGGCCTAGATCAAGCGTGCGCTTCGGCTAAATATAACCAAGTATCAATTACGGTATCAGGGTTTAACGATACGGTATCGATGCCTTGTTCAACTAACCAAGCCGCGAAATCGGCGTGATCTGAAGGTCCTTGACCACAAATACCGATATAAGCACCCTTGGCCTTAGCCGCTTTAATGGCCATAGACAGCAGGATCTTCACCGCTTCGTTACGCTCATCAAACAAGTGGCTGATGATGCCTGAGTCACGGTCAAGACCGAGTGTTAACTGTGTTAAGTCATTTGAGCCGATAGAGAAACCATCGAAGTGCTCAAGGAACTGATCCGCTAACAGCGCATTTGACGGTACTTCACACATCATGATGACGCGTAGACCATCTTTACCACGCTCTAAGCCCTGCTCTTTCAGCAGTTCAATCACTTGCTCAGCTTCTTTCACGGTACGGACGAATGGGATCATGACTTCAACGTTCTTCAGACCCATTTCATTACGCACGCGCTTAATCGCTTCACATTCAAGTGCGAAACAATCGCGGAATGATTCAGAGATATAACGGCTCGCACCACGGAAGCCCAACATTGGGTTTTCTTCCTCTGGCTCGTAACGGTCACCACCGACTAAGTTAGCGTATTCGTTAGACTTAAAGTCTGACATACGTACGATCACTTTCTTCGGATAGAAAGCCGAACCAATAGATGCGATACCTTCGACTAAGCGAGCGATGTAGAACTCAACAGGAGAGTCGTAACCGGCGATCATCTCGTTGATTTCTTCCTGCAATGCAGCATCTTGTTGGTTGAATTCAAGCAACGCTTTCGGGTGAATACCGATCATACGGTTGATGATGAATTCTAAACGCGCTAGACCCACACCTTCGTTAGGTAAACGGGCAAAATCAAATGCACGATCTGGGTTACCCACGTTCATCATGATCTTCATCGGTAATGCTGGCAATGAGTCAACGCGGTTTGAAATCACTTCAAACTCTTGTTTACCTTCGTAGATGTAACCAGTGTCACCTTCGGCACAAGATACTGTCACTAACTGACCATTCTTGATACGGTCGGTCACGTCGCCACAACCTACTACCGCTGGTACACCTAATTCACGGGCAATAATCGCCGCGTGACAGGTACGGCCGCCACGGTTAGTCACGATGGCGCTGGCGCGCTTCATGATAGGTTCCCAATCTGGGTCAGTCATGTCGGTCACTAACACATCGCCAGGTTGGATTTGATCCATGTCAGCGATTGAAGTTAATACCTTAGCCACACCTGAGCCCACTTTATGACCGATAGCACGACCTTCAGAGATCACTGCGCCACGGCTCTTTAAGTGGTAACGTTCAATTAATTGTACGTCTTCACGGCTACGAACCGTTTCTGGACGCGCTTGAACGATATAGAGTTTGCCATCGTTACCGTCTTTCGCCCACTCGATGTCCATTGGACGACCGTAGTGTTTTTCGATAACCATCGCTTGTTTAGCCAGTTCCATCACTTCGGCGTCGTTGATGGAGAATTGACGACGTTTTTCTGCAGCAACGTCTTCAATTTTCACTTGTTTGCCGTGAGAAGCATCATCGGAATACACCATCTGGATGAGCTTGCTACCGATATTACGGCGAACAACGGCTTTATGGCCTTGAGAAAGGATAGGTTTGTGGACATAGAATTCGTCAGGGTTTACCGCACCTTGAACAACCATTTCACCCAGACCGAAAGATGAAGTGATAAACACCACATCATTGTTGCCTGATTCAGTGTCCATGGTGAACATCACACCTGATGCCGCTTTGTCTGAACGAACCATGCGTTGTACGCCGGCAGACAGGGCAACACCGTGGTGCTCATAACCTTGGTGAACACGGTATGAAATTGCACGGTCGTTAAAGAGTGACGCAAACACGTGCTTAATCGCCACGAGTACAGAGTCAAATCCTTTCACGTTTAAGAAGGTTTCTTGCTGACCAGCAAAAGAAGCATCTGGCATATCTTCTGCGGTAGCAGAAGAACGTACTGCAAATGATGCATCGCTAGTTTCAGCGGCAAGTTTATCGTAAGCTTCACGAATGGCTTGCTCTAAAGCTGGTTGGAATGGGGTGTCAATCACCCATTGTCTGATCTGTGCACCTACTTTTGCCAGTGCATTGACATCATCTACATCCAGTGTGGCTAGAATGTCATAAATCTTCTGGTTTACTCCACTTTGTTCAAGGAACTCATTGAACGCATAAGAAGTAGTCGCAAATCCGCCAGGTACTTGAACACCGGCATTAGCTAGATTGCTGATCATCTCGCCAAGAGAAGCATTTTTACCGCCAACCAAGTTGACGTCACCCATGCCTAATTCCTGATACCAGAGTACGTATTGCTGCACAGTTCTATCTCCGCAAGTTTATTTCAGTGGCCCCTTCACACGAGGGCAGCGGCATTTTACACTCCCGCTGAAGAAGCGTAAATCTATAATTTTATTTGTAATTTTATTACTACAAGAGGTCAGTATGGCACCAAAGGTATTTTACATCTCCGACGGCACAGCGATCACAGCAGAGGTTTTTGGGCATGCAGTTCTCTCGCAATTTCCATTAGAATTTGAGTCACTTACAATTCCATTTGTTGAAACATTGGCAAAAGCTGAAAACGTTAAACGACAAATTAATGATTGTTTTATTACAACAGGCGAACGCCCCTTAGTGTTCCATTCAATCGTTAAACCGGAAATTCGGGACATCATTTATTCGAGTGAAGGTCTCGATTACGATTTTTTAAATACCTTCGTCGCTCCACTTGAACAACATTTAGGCGTAAGTGCATCGCCTGTATTACACCGCACCCACGGTAAAGCCAATCAGGGTTATGAAGCCCGTATCGATGCCATCAATTTTGCGATGGATAATGATGATGGCCAAACCATGAAGCATATGGATCAGGCCGATTTGATCCTGCTGGGCGTGTCTCGCTGCGGTAAAACCCCGTCCAGCCTCTATTTATCGATGCAGTTTGGTATTAAAGCGGCTAACTACCCGTTCACCGAAGACGATATGGATAACCTTAAACTGCCCGAAGCCTTAAAACGCAATAAGAAAAAATTGTTTGGGTTGACCATCGATCCGGTACGCTTACATGAAATCCGCCAAAGTCGGATGGAAAACAGTCGCTACTCTTCCTTAAAGCAGTGTCGTTTAGAGGTAAAAGAAGTCGAGATGATGTTCAAACGTGAACGTATTCCCTATATCGACACCACCAACCACTCGGTCGAAGAAATCGCCACTAAGATTTTGGATGTCACCGGCTTAGAACGTCATATGTTCTAATCTTGATGATTTCGAACGAGACAATCGAGTCCCTCGATTTAGGCTAAATAGGTCTAACTTAAATCAAATTCATTGCACAGTTGCCGACAATTAACACAATTGGCACTGTGCAATGCTGTTCGATTCGTTATAATCCGAGGCAATCTGGCGAAAAGCGCCGCACGCAAGCTCGGTATTTTGAATGACCATTAAAACAGACGAATTACGCACTTCCTTATTAGCTAAAGTCATCTCACCTGCACAACTGGCATCTGAGTACCCGTTAACCCAAGATGCAGCCGATTACCTCGTTCAGCAACGTCGTGAAGTTGAAGCCATTATTATGGGCGAAGATCATCGTCTACTGGTGATCATTGGCCCTTGCTCTATCCATGATACGCAAGCTGCCCTCGACTACGCCCGCCGTTTAGCTGTGCTGCATCAAGAGTTAAAGGACGATCTCTGTATTTTAATGCGGGTGTACTTTGAAAAGCCGCGCACCATTGTTGGCTGGAAAGGGTTAATTTCCGATCCTGACTTAGATGGCAGCTTTGAACCCAATAAAGGATTGCGTATTGCCCGTCAGCTACTACAGCAAATCACTGAGCTGAAATTGCCGATTGCCACCGAGTTTTTAGATATGGTGAACGGTCAATATATTGCTGATTTAATCACCTGGGGCGCTATCGGCGCTCGCACCACTGAAAGCCAAGTCCACCGCGAAATGGCCTCGGCACTCTCCTGCCCTGTGGGTTTTAAAAATGGAACCGATGGCAATATCAACATCGCCGTTGATGCCGTTCGTGCCGCCAAAGTGCCACATATTTTCTATTCACCAGATAAAGATGGCGCCATGTCTGTCTATCGTACCCATGGCAATCCTTACGGCCACATTATTTTACGTGGCGGTAAAAAGCCGAATTACTTTGAGCAAGACATTGAACAAGCAAGATTAAAACTTGAGTCTGTCAATGTAACGCCGCGTGTGGTGGTTGATTTTAGCCACGGTAACAGTGAAAAAAATCACCTAAAACAACTGGTCGTTGCTGAAAATATCATGGCGCAAATGCGCGCGGGAAGTACGGCCATTGCCGGCATCATGGCAGAAAGTTTCTTACAGGAAGGCAATCAAAAAGTGATTGAGGGTCAACCTTTATGCTATGGCCAAAGCATTACCGATGCCTGCTTACATTGGGATGACTCAGAAAAATTACTGCGAGATCTGGCTAAAGCCTCACGCGATAGGCGTGAACTTCTCGGTAAATAAGTCGATTACCAAACACTAAAGGCTTCCACTGGAAGCCTTTTTACTTTTCGTTTTGTCCTAAAACCTAACGATATAGTCGTTTTATATCATTCAAATTGAAAACTCACTATAATCGCGCCTCTTGAAAATGCATAACCTCAGGTTGCCGTATGCCACATTCACTCGACTCTACTCGCCCTGCTTTTTCCGATGCCATTGAACAACGAATCAATCAATCCGAAGCGCGGGTAATCAAAGCCGTATTTCCTTCTATCACCAATCACCACAATACCTTATTTGGTGGTGAAGCCTTAGCATGGATGGATGAAACCGCTTTTATTGCTGCGACTCGTTTCTGCCGTAAAGCCTTAGTTACAGTCAGCTCTGATCGAATCGACTTTAAAAAACCTATTCCAGCGGGTACCTTAGCAGAGCTTATCGCCCGCGTGATCCATGTAGGTAATACCTCGTTAAAGGTCGAAGTCAATATTTTTGTCGAAGACATGTACCAAGATCACCGTGAGCATGCGATCCGTGGCGTATTCACCTTTGTTGCGGTAGACGAACAACGCCATCCAACCCAAGTGTGGACGGCTGAATAAGATTTATACTACGTAATAACGTACTCTAGCCCTTTAACAGCAAGGTTTTAGGGCTAATTTATTCGTTCATTTAAGCAAGACAAAAGTATAACAACCAGAAACATATAAAAATTTTGTCCTTCTTGCTGCATAAACCAATAGGATCCTCGATTACTTTTCTGTTACATTGGGTTTAATCTTCACGCGCCACGAACATAATCAAAAAAGCCATGAAGCTAGAAAACTTAAATATAATTATTGCCGACGACCATCCATTGTTTCGAAATGCACTACGTCAAGCACTCAGTAGTGCCTTTGAGCGCACCCAGTGGTTTGAGGCTGACAGTGCCGATGCGTTGCAGTCTGTGTTAGATTCACAAAGTGTCAGCTACGATTTGGTTTTACTGGATTTGCAGATGCCAGGTTCCCACGGCTATTCGACGCTTATCCATCTGCGCTCTCACTACCCTGAGCTGCCTGTTATTGTGATTTCGGCCCACGAGGATATCAATACCATTAGCCGTGCTATTCACTATGGTGGTAGTGGTTTTATCCCTAAATCGGCGTCGATGGAAACCTTGAAAGAAGCCCTAACCGCTGTTTTATGTGGGGATTTATGGCTACCTAAAGGTGCTGATATTATACCTATCGAAGATGACAGCACTGATAAAATGGCCAGTAAGCTCTCAGATCTCACGCCGCAGCAATATAAAGTACTGCAAATGTTTGCTGAGGGCTTGCTCAATAAACAAATCGCCTATGACTTAGGGGTTTCTGAAGCAACAATAAAAGCGCACGCCACTGCCATTTTTAGAAAACTAGGCGTTCGTAATCGCACTCAAGCGGTTATTGCTTTAAGTCAGCTTGAAATGGATAAAGTCGATTTGTCATAGTCGTACGTGTCATTTCAATTCTCAACACAATAAAAATGCCGCAATTGATGCGGCATTTTTATTAATTTCACCAATAGTGTAGCTTAATCAACGCATAGGCAGATTTTTATCTGCAAACATCTCATCAATTAATTGCTGATCACGCAATGCGACGGCCTTCTCAACTACATCACGAGTTAAATGTGGCGCAAAGTGTTGAATAAAATCATACATATAACTTCGTAAGAAACTACCCTTCCTGAAACCAATTTTAGTGGTGCTATGGGCAAATAAATGGCCAGCATCGATGGCAACTAAATCTTTATCAATATTTGGATCAATCGCCATAGAGGCAATCACTCCTACACCTAAGCCTAAGCGCACATAGGTTTTCAGCACATCAGCGCTGGTAGCACTAAAGACAACCCGCGGCTCAAGGTTTGCACGATTAAACGCTTTCTCAATTTCCGATGCCCGATCAAACCCAAACACATAAGTCACTAATGGAAAACGAGCTAAATCTTCAATACTAATATGAGTCCGTGTCGCCAAGGGATGATCTTTTGGCACAACGACGGAGCGATTCCAGTGATAACAAGGCAACATAATCAAATCGGAATACAAATGCATCGCTTCGGTTGCAATCGCAAAATCAGCATCACCTCGGGCTGCCTGCTCACTGATCTGCGATGGCGTCCCCTGATGCATATGTAGGTTAACTTTGGGATAACGGTCGATAAACTGGCGAATGATATGGGGTAAAGCATAGCGAGCTTGGGTATCCGTTGTCGCAATATTCAATTCACCTTGATCCGGTTTTGTATATTCCTCAGATACTTTTTTAATACTTTCAACTTTACCTAAGATGTCATTGGCGATATTAATCACCTGCTGTCCAGCTGGCGTCACATGGGTCAAATGTTTACCACTGCGACCAAATATTTGAATACCTAATTCATCTTCCAACATGCGAACTTGCTTACTGATCCCAGGCTGTGATGTGTATAAATTTTCAGCTGTGGCCGATACGTTAAGGTTATGCTTTACGACCTCAGCAATATACCTGAGCTGTTGCAGTTTCATCTTATGTCCTTGTCTCAAACAGGCTGAAATGGATTGGTTAAAATAGCACCACTCAGTATCAGCTATAATCAATCGTTATAGTATATAGTAAAAATTAAAGCAAATAGGAATATAGAGCACAAGTCTTATGTTTCAAACGACAGAAATGATAACCTAGGCTAAGATAACTATGCTAGTTTATTGATTTATTGTAGCATTAGCTCAATTGGATAAATAATGGAACAGCTATGACATTCACCTTGGTTCTGATCCTCATCGGTGCACTATTACTGCTTGTTATCGGAATTAACGTAATACAACAACAAAAAGAACGTGCAGAGGCTGAACGTAGGATTGAATTTGCCCGCCAACGTGCGATTCTTGATGAAACAGAAACCGTATTATCCAATACAGGGATGATACCTTGTAGTACACATATAATGTTAGTGCTCTATCGCCGTGTTCAAGATGCTTTGGAAATGGCAACATCACTGAGCACAAGCCAACAACAAGCTGATTTTCAACGTCGACTTGCCGATATCAAAAATCAAATTGATTCATTACAAGCTAACCCACCTCAAGTCCCGCCGATTGAGAATTTTAGATTGCCTGATAACGACAAACAAACTTTGGTGTTAGTACAAACGTTAAAGAAACTAAAAGCCATTTTGCGTGCAGAGCATAACAAGGGGAGAGTCGACCCAGCGGTGTTTGGTCAGGAAGAAAATCGTATTGATAGTTTACAGCTCAGAATTAACGTTGACTCTATGTTGTCACGTGCTCGCGCCGCAAGTTTTATGAAGCAATACGGATCTTCAAAGCAAATGGTGACTAAAGCATTAGCCACTTTGCATGCGATTAAAGCGCAGACGCCAAACGACCCCTTCATCGCCCGTAAAGTCGATGAAGCCAAAATGCTATTAGATGAAATTATGGGCGCACAAAAACTCACTGCACCCAGTGCACCTAAGCCCAAGAATGAAGAAGACGATATCGATATGCTGTTTCAACCGAAAAAGAAATGGTGATCAATCTTTAAAACACAAAAGCCAAGTCAGTGACTTGGCTTTTTTATTGGTTGAAATCTAACTTAAGCAGTAACACAACCTAGAGCATATTCACAAAGCGTTCATCCTCAATGACGATTTGTGAACATGCCCATAAGCACATGTTTATTTCTTCGCTTTCTTCGCTGATGATTCACTTACCCATTTACCATTAACATAATGGGCGGACCATCCAGTGGCTTTACCGTCGACTTCCGTCGCCACATATTGCTCTTTGGTCTTACGGCTAAACTTCACCGCCGCCTTATTGCCGTCATCATCAGCGATAGGTGCATCTGCAAGATACTGATACTTAGGCCATAAGAGTTCACGGTATTTCACTAATTCTTCAACCAGTGGCGCACGGGTTTCCCTCGATTTAGGGAAGGTACTGGCCGCTAAGAATATCCCTGCCGCCCCGTCACGCAGCACAAAGTGCGCATCCGACTTGCTACATTTAAGCTCTGGTAAGTAAATAGGATCTTCTTTTGGTGGCGCCGCTTCACCGTTTTTCAGTAACTTACGAGTATTCTTACATTCCGCATTCGTACAACCGAAGTACTTACCAAAACGACCGTTTTTCAGTTCCATATCATGACCGCAGCGGTCACATTCGATTAATGGGCCTTCGTAA
Source organism: Shewanella sp. LZH-2 (assembly GCF_016859145.1). Classification (NCBI taxonomy): domain Bacteria; kingdom Pseudomonadati; phylum Pseudomonadota; class Gammaproteobacteria; order Alteromonadales; family Shewanellaceae; genus Shewanella; species Shewanella sp. LZH-2. Next base: position 1,930,860 of record NZ_CP069350.1, on the reverse strand, counting down.
CCTTTGATCTTAAATTGCCCTTCTTCGACTTCATACCCCTCACAAACAGGGTTATTACCACAAACATGCAGTTTGCGTTTTTCGTCGATAAGATAACTGTCCATTGCCGTGCCGCAAATACCACAGCGGTGCTTGGCACGCAATGCATCGGTTTCGGCATCTTCACTATCGCTGATCGCTTCAATGCCTGGCGTTAAGTTCATGGTGGTTTTGCAGCGCTCTTTTGGTGGCAACTCGTAACCAGAACAACCGAGGAATACCCCTGTTGTGCCTGTACGGATCCCCATTGGACGACCGCAAGTAGGGCACTTAATATTGGTCATCACCATTTGATTGAGGCGCATACCGCCCTCTTCCGGTGCTAATTCTGCTTTCTCTAATTGTTTAGTGAAGTCAGCATAGAAACCATCGAGCACTTTTTTCCAATCCAACTCACCCTTAGCAACATCGTCGAGGGTCTGTTCCATACTGGCGGTAAAGTCATAGCTCATCAACTCGGCAAAACTATTGACTAAGCGTTCACTGACTATTTCGCCCATTTTTTCAGCGTAGAAGCGGCGGTTTTCCACTTTCACGTAGCCACGTTCTTGAATCGTCGAAATAATGGTGGCGTAGGTTGACGGACGGCCAATACCGCGCTTCTCTAACTCTTTAACCAATGACGCTTCACTGTATCGCGCTGGAGGCTTAGTAAAATGTTGTTTAGGCTCGAGTTCAACGAGAGATAATACATCCCCTTCGTTCACTGCCGGTAGCGTATTGTCTTCTTCGTTTTTCTTCTTGATTGCAGTTTGAACACGGGTCCAACCGTCAAAGCGCAGGATGCGTCCTGTTGCTTTAAGTTCGTAGTCGCCTGCTTTCACCGTGAGTTTAGTCGCATCGTATTGGGCAGGTGTCATCTGGCAGGAGACAAACTGACGCCAAATTAACTCGTAAAGGCGCTGCGCATCACGTTCCATATCAGTTAAGGCCGCAGCTTCAACATTGACATTTGAAGGACGAATCGCTTCGTGCGCTTCTTGTGCGCCTTCCTTAGAACCGTAGCGGATAGGCTCGGCAGGTAAATACTTGGCGCCGTATTCCTTGCTGATCATCTCACGTACGCTGTCTAAGGCCTCTTGGCTTAGGTTTGTCGAGTCGGTACGCATATACGTGATGTGACCCGCTTCGTACAAGCGCTGCGCCATCATCATGGTTTTCTTCACCCCAAAGCCTAAACGAGTACTGGCCGCTTGTTGCAGGGTGGAGGTAATAAAGGGGGCGGAAGGTTTACTTTGAGTCGCTTTGTCTTCACGGGCAATCACTTTAAAGCTAGCCGAAGATAAGGCCTGCACCGCGGCTAACGCTTGTTGCTCGTTGGTTGGCTCAAAAGCTGAATCTAAATACTTAACCACTTCCATGCGCAGTGCTTCGCTGGCTGGCGTATTAAGCTCAGCATGCACATCCCAAAACTCTTCTGGCACAAAGGCTTTGATTTCGCTTTCACGTTCCACCACGAGACGCACTGCCACAGATTGTACCCGTCCTGCGGATAAACCACGGGCAACCTTCTTCCACAACAGTGGTGACACCATAAAGCCGACGACACGGTCTAAAAAGCGTCGTGCCTGTTGGGCATTAACCATATTGGTGTCGAGGGAAGAAGGCTTACTAAAGGCTTCTTGAATCGCAGATTTGGTGATCTCGTTAAACACCACGCGCTGATACCGTGAAGGATCGCCACCAATCACCTCTTGCAAATGCCAGGCGATGGCTTCCCCTTCACGGTCTAAGTCCGTTGCGAGATAAATTTGGTCAGCAGAATCGGCTAAGGCTTGCAGCTCTTTAACCACTTTCTCTTTACCCGGTAGAATTTGATATTTAGCCGCCCAGCCCTTTTCAGGGTTAACGCCCATACGCGATACCAGCGCTTGATGATCTTTCATCTTTTTGTATCGCGCCTTTTCTTCTGGCGACATCTTCTTTACTTCGGCGGCAGGTTTCACCTTATCGGTGCCGTCAGATATAGAAGATGTAGGCAGATCACGGATATGACCTACGCTCGATTTAACGATGAATTCTTTGCCAAGATATTTATTAATGGTCTTAGCTTTGGCCGGTGATTCGACAATAACTAGCGATTTACCCATAGTTTGATTTGCGCCAAAAAATCTCAAGAAGGTGGAAATTGGCTCCATATATAGAGGGTTGCATTGAGAGTTTCAAGCTAATCCCTCTTTTATATGTACCAGCGAGTCACTTTTTAATCAAAGTTGAAAAAATGTAAAAAAAATAATATTGCGTAATTAAAAACTAATATTTCATTATTTGCCAGCAAGCAAGAAATAGTTATGCATTTATCGCGAAAAAGTCGCTTTGAGCACAAAACCGTGCGCTTGTGCCCACAAAAACCTTCAGTATACTGGGTCGCTTCAGGGACCATTTGAATAAATAATAACCTTCCCTATCACAAGGATATGCAATGAAGCACTTTGAAGCGAATTTCGACGGACTCGTTGGGCCAACCCACAATTATGCCGGTTTGTCTTTTGGCAATGTGGCCTCACTCAACAACGCCGCTTTAGTCTCTAATCCTAAAGCCGCCGCTAAACAAGGTTTGCAAAAAGCCAAAGCACTCGCTGATTTAGGGATGATCCAAGGCATGTTAGCGCCACAAGAGCGCCCCGATCTAAACACGTTGCGCCGAATTGGTTTTTCTGGCAGCGATGCCCAAGTTTTACAACAAGCCGCTAAAACCGCGCCTGCACTACTTAATGCCTGTTGCAGTGCTTCAAGCATGTGGACGGCTAATGCGGCTACCGTGTCACCCAGTGCCGACACCCGTGATGGTAAACTGCATTTTACGCCCGCTAATCTGGTCGATAAGTTGCATCGCAGCATCGAGCCCATCACAACGGGGCGCATCTTAACAGCAACTTTCAATGATCCCCACTATTTTCATCACCATAATCATTTACCTGAGCATAATAGCTTCGGTGATGAGGGCGCAGCGAACCACACTCGCCTGTGTCAGGAATACGGCCATGCTGGGGTTGAACTCTTTGTTTATGGACAAGAGGCGACAAATCCTCATGCTCCTAAACCACTGAAATATCCGGCAAGACAAACCCTCGAGGCCTCGATGGCGATAGCAAGATTGCATCAACTCGAAGAGGATAACTGCGTTTTTATTCAACAAAATCCCGACGTGATTGATCAAGGCGTATTTCACAATGATGTGATTGCCGTGGGTAACCAAAATGTGCTTTTTTACCACGAGCAAGCATTTTTAAATACACAGGCAAAATTGGATGAAATAAAACGCAAACTCAATACCGAGTTATATTTTATCGAAGTTCCAACCGCCAAAGTGGCGATTAACGATGCGGTGAAAAGTTATCTATTTAATACCCAAATCATCACTCTCCCCTCAGGAGAGATGGCGATCATTGCCCCAACCGACTGCCAAGAAAACCCCGCTGTTTATGCTTATTTAAATGAGCTACTCACCTTAAATACGCCAATCAAACAAGTGCGGTATTTCGATGTGAAACAAAGCATGCAAAATGGCGGCGGCCCAGCCTGCTTACGTTTACGGGTTGCCATGAATGAGCGCGAAGTTGCCGCAGTAAATCAGCACACTTTACTTAACGATGCTTTATTTGCACGTTTAAACGCTTGGGTAGATAAGCACTATCGCGACCGTTTATCAACTCAGGATTTAGCCGATCCGCAATTAGTTATCGAATCACGCACCGCACTAGATGAGCTCACTCAAATCATGAAACTCGGGAGCGTATATCCATTCCAGCGATAGTGTTTCAGTAAAAAGTAACGTTAGTTAATCGCATAATGAGGCCCCCAATGTTGGGGCCTCATTTTTTGAGTGCTTCGAATTTATCAGGAAAATAATTCAACTGGGGGGTCATTAGGCGTTAGCTGCAACTCGGTTTCAAACGACATGCCCAATTTTTTCAACAGCGACTTAGAGGCCTGATTATGTGGGCTGACAATCGCGACAATCCGTTCAATCCCTAAGGTTTTACCGAATTCCAGTGATGCCCTAGCGGCTTCAAACGCATAGCCTTTGCCCCAATATTGAGGCAAAAAAGCATAACCTAAATCCACATCCTTCAGCGTGGGTCTTTTAATTAACCCGCAGATCCCAATCGGAAAACCATTTTCGGCCAGTACCACTGCAAATAACCCAAAACCATGCTCGCGATAGCTGATAGCAGGCCCATTAGCGATATAATCCTTGGCGTCCTGCAAGCTACGCACTCCTTTATCGCCAATATTGTCGATAAATCCTTGGGTGTTGAGTAGCACCAAAATAAATGACGCATCATCGGGCGTTAACTGCCGCAGCAGTAATCTTGGGGTTTGGGCAACTTGCATACTAAGGACTCCCATTCAGAGGGGATAAACTAGGTTATAGGTAACGGACGTACTGGCTGCCATCCTTTTGCGGTTTTTTCGGTGCGGCTACCGCTGGGGTGCCAACATATAAAAAGCCGACGATTTGATCCTCTGGCGCTAAACCTAACGCTGCATTCACATTGGCATCGAAGGCAAAATCTCCCGTGCGCCACACTGCGCCTAATCCTAAGGCGAATGCCGCTTGCTGCATTGCCATCGTAGCGCAGCCCGCTGCAATTTGCTGCTCGAGCACTGGCACTTTAGGATGTTGTTGGGTTTTCGCTACAACCGTAATCACCATGGGCGCACGCATCGGCATCCCTTTGGCTTTGTTGATAAAATCTTCATCTGCGCCGCTGGCTTTGGCGGCATTAACATAGATATCCGCTAAGGTGTCTAAACCCTTCCCCGTGGCAATAATAAATTCCCACGGCGCTAACGCGCCATGATCCGGCACTCGAATCGCCGCATCTAAAATGATTTTAAGCTCATGCTCATTGGGTGCTGGCGCGGTTAATCTTGGAGTAGATTGGCGGGTGAGTAAAAGTTCGATAGCGTCCAAGTGATTATCCCTGTTCTTATAAATGGGTGCGTATAAATTGGCTCAAGCATAGCAAATTGCGGCTAAAGAGGTACAAAAAATCCCACGTAAAAGTGGGATTGAAAGCGTTTACAGGCAACGTCGCTCGGCTTACTTTACGCCATAACGCTTAGCGATAACGTAATCAAGACTGGTATAACGCCCACCACCTAGGCTTAAGAGTGCCAGCAACATAATGAAATAGGTCACCGCAAACTCAATTCCATTATTCAATACAACCAAGTTACCTGAACTGGTTAACCAATCGTAATTGCCGTATTGCTGCAACAGGGATTTGGCCTTATCCAGCTTGTCACCCGCTTCGAGCACCCGCTCATTTGCCAGCCATGAACTGCCATCGGCAATTGCCAACCAACCATTAGGCCAATGCACGGTAAAAGCGGCCACCAGCATAGTGATCATCAGCGGGATAGAAATCAGTCGCGTGGCTAATCCGAGTAATAACAAAATCGCCCCAAAAAACTCAGTGCCCGCCGCCAGCGCGGCCATTAATGTCGGCATTGGTAGACCCAGCCCCCAGTCGGGATTCGCAAACCAAGCGACGGTGTCTTCAAAATGTGCGAGTTTGTTATACCCAGCCTGCATCAGTACAGGTGCAAGATAGAGCCTAAGGGCCAAGGGTGCGAGTCCATCAAACAGACGGCTAGCATTGAGTGATTTTTGATAAAATGAAACGAGGGACATGGGCTATATCTTCAACAAAATGACGTTGTTCAATAGACCTTGTCACCAGGATTAATCTTTCATAGTCTTAACAGCCTTTTCGATTCCCTCTTGATTTAATTCGCGAAGATCTTGAATAAGCTTGTTCAGCTTCTTATAAAAATGTTTCGACTGCTTAGGTGTCAAACTAGCATTAATGGCCAGCAATAACGCCCCAAAGGCCTCGGTGTTTTGCCTTAAAATAGCGCGGTGTTTTTCTGATTTAAGCTCGTCTGGCTGTGTCATCAGCAACGTCAAACGCTCGGTCAGCAGCGGAATATCGCTGCGCTGCCCAAGGGCAACCTCAAATTGGCGCAGCCATTCATGGCGGTAGTCGAGCCACATATCTAGGGTGGATAGCCGCTGTTGATTATATTGATGGATAAGGGCTTTTTGATCATCCGTTACGCTCCCCAGCCAGTCATCGAATTGCTCGATAAGATTCTCATCGGCCTCTTGTTGTAACTGCTCTGGAGTTTTACCGGCAAATTCCTTAATCAATTCCTGCTCGTCTTTTCGAGACTGGGTAAGAATTTGCTTTACCTGAGAATCCGTTAATGATGCGATGATCGGCAACATGTCAGGTAGCGCAAACTCAAATAACCTAAACCAATGCCGCTTGGCGAGTGTGACATGCTCAGCCCAAAGCGCAGGGGTTAAGGTATTGGTTTGAATGAGATGTTCAACTTCGGTTAACTGCGCCACATAGTGAGCAAGCTCTTCAGATTGATGCCAACGCACAAACTTTTCGATAAGCCGATCCATACTCTTTTGCTGAGTTTTATCTAAAGTGACATAGTCATCTAATTCCCAACCGATAGCCCAATCCAAAAAATGGTAACTAAACTTAGTCGAACACGCGGATACCCCAAACACCAATACCAACAGCAACAAGGTTTTTTTCATCAATTTGCGTCCTTTCTCTCTTTGTCATCCTACGACACTCAAGTTAACAAAAAGTTGCACCAATAACATAGCAGTAAACATCACGCAGTGTTTGACCTTAACTGTTTTGCTTAAGTGGTTTTACAGAGGATTATGGGTGCAAGCATCTTTGACTAAGTGTGGTAGCGTAAAGATGTGTTTAAGCGTCTTGGCTTACCAGCGGCCAAAAGCTATCAAACCAAGCAAGATACGCCTGCTGACGCTCTACATCGGTTTGCGCCGCCATCAGTAGCGCCCAGTAAAGCGCAAACACCCAATACATTTCAATTGCAGCTGGAATCGCCGTTATTGCTGTGGATGTGAGGCCTGGATGTTTTGCAAGATATTGCTGCACTAAAATATGCCGCTGTGCTGGCGTTAATCTGTGGGTCGCCAGCACAGCGGCCAGCTCACATAAAGGATGAGAGGCAGTCGCGTATTCAAAGTCGATACAATACAGCCGGTTATCCTTTAGCAGCAGATTATGCGGATTTAAGTCTCGATGGCAAAATTGCGCCGCCACCAAACAATCGGCTAACGTGTTTGTCCAACGATGAATTTGCGGTTGTAAGCCCAACAATGAGTCCAACCGCGTCTGCCAAGCGCTACCTTTATCGGTTTCAGCAAAGGCTAATAACTGCTGATGATATTGCTGCCACTGCTCTGTCACGCTGATGTGATAAGGCCCAGCGGATTGCAAGCGTAGCTGTTGCAATAATTGCTGCAATAGAGAATGTGCATAATTTGGGCACTGGAATTCAAGTAATGTCAGCGGTGTGAACTCTGCGGCGAAAGACTGAGGCGTGGGAGTCTCGTATAATGCGCACTCAAGATTTTCAGCATGCGCTTGCAGCCACCTTTGCACCCACAGTTCTCCATGGATGAATTCGGCCGCACTACACTGATATTCCAAGTCGCTCCAGTTAACCACGTGATAAAAATCAGCCCCGTCGCCGAGCATTTCCGGCGTCCGAGAAACGTTAACTCGACAGGCAATCTCCTGTGATTCGATAAATGCACTTACATAGTAACGATGATCGCAACTTGCCCATATCAGCTCAGGCGCAAGCTTTGCCTTAGCTAGATTACGCCAATAAAACAACTCCTGCTCTCGAGAACAAAACCGGTCGGCGGCATCGGCATTAAGACGTAACACGTATTGTGCCGCAGGTGTTTGAATATGATAGTTATGATTACTTAATCCACCCGCCAACTCATGGATATGCGTGATATGGCTTAGCCCTGCCTGGCGTAATATCGGAACCAACCTTGCAAACACCTCAGCAGATAACGGCTGCATTAACGGCTTACCACTGATGTTGCAGTTAAGATCTTAGGTGTTGGCAGTTGGTCCATATCAGTATTTGTCATCACTTAACCAAGTAACTTAGCGGCACGTTCGCCATTAAGATTGAGACGACTCTCGGCCAGTGCGGTGCGCCATAGGAAATAGCCCACAACAGCTAACCCCACATAAAGCACAAATAATAATGAGGTCAGCATAAGGCCTTTACTCAAGTAGAGGTAAATCGACACCAGATCGATAACGACCCAATACAGCCAGTTCTCCAACACTTTTTTGGCGACTAAATAGGTGGTCATCACCGCAAAACAGCTGGTCGCAGCATCGAGATAAGGAAAAGAAGCTTGAGTAAAGGTCGCCATCCCATGACCAATGCCAAGGGAGACTAGCGTCGTTGCAGCAATCAACTTTAAATGTGTTTTCAGCGGCCAAGTGGTCACCTTAACACCTTGATGTTTATCACCACCTTGAGTCCAGAGCCAATATCCATAAAGTGCCATGCCCATATAATAGATATTGAGCATCGACTCCATCAGCAATGCTACTTTCCAAAACAACACAGTGTAAATGGCCGTGCTGGTAAATGCCGCCGCCCAGCACCATACGCTTGCCTTCATTGCCAGTAGCAAATACGCCATGGCTAATACCACAGCAAGTGCTTCCCACGCGGTCATCACATGGACTTCCCCAAGGGCGGCATTAACACTATTGACTAGCGTTAACCATAAATCTGTCATTGCCTTACTCTCACGATAAATCGCATTCTAAAAACCTGTAGGCTTGAGCCGTAACTGAGTGAGCGAGCCTTAAATTAACCACTGATATCGCGCAGTGGCCAAGCTCATTAAAGGCGTTACTCGCTGTGGGCTAAATTTAGCTCGCCACCAATAAACTTACACACAAACACAGCTTTGCCCCACTTCTCATGGGCGGCTTGCATTTCGGTGGCCAGCATCGCCATCACATCTTGATAGTCGCCGCACACTTGGGTCGCCATCGCATTGGTCACGCGCTCAATCGTTGGATAACTGTCCAAACGATGAATAAACCATTTAATTGGATCGAGGTAGTTTTCATTAAAAGGATACATGCTAATTTCGGCGGTCAGTTTCATCTTCAATCCTTATTTCAAATACTTATCATAAAAATAGCCGCACCGTGAAACGGTATAGCATGAAGCCTCAAGTCTCTCTCCACAGCGCGGCTAGCTTGGGTACTACATAAACTTAACGTTCAGTGTTACCCCAATTTGGCGTGGGTCGCCGTAGCGGATATATTGTTTTTCCGCCCAGCCATTATCAGGCTCATTACCAAAATAGAAGCCACGAACGCCATATTCTTCATCAAATAGGTTGCGGCCCCATAAATATGCTGACCACGCACTTGCCTCATAACCTAAACGCGCATTCACAACAGTATATGGCTCGGAGCGCGAATCGTTACTGTCTGAGTAGTAAAACTCGCTCTTACCACTCATATTCAAGTTGGCAAACCAACCCGAGTTCGCACGATAGGTACCGCCTAGGCTATAGGTTAAGTGCGGTGAATGGGCCAGATCGCGCCCCGTTAAATCCACATCAGTACCGTATTTATCTTGATATTGGTAATTACCGTAAGCAGTCTGTAACCAACCAAGGCTTGAGTAAAACTGGAGATTATCCGTGGCATACCAAGTTGCATCCAGCTCGGCACCGTAGTTGTTTGAGCTACCCGCATTTTCAGTGTAGAGAATAAAACGTTGTGGCTTATTAGGATCTTGCTGGGAAGCAGCCACTTGCTGATCCTGTCTATCCATATAGAACAGTGCCAGATTAGTATCGATAAGCCCTTCAAACCAATGGGATTTTAAACCTATTTCGTAGTTGTATAAGGTTTCGGTATCAAACTCTTTTTTATCATTGAGTTCGACTGGCAAAGTCATGTTGAAACCGCCCGCCTTGTAACCTCGCGCCACACGGGCGTAGACATTGTGGGACTCATTGAGCACTTTACTCAGCGCAATATGGCCGCCCCACATGGTTTCGCTCGGGTCAAAATTATCATTGTTAGTGTCGGAGTAATGACTATTACGACGCTCCACACGCAGCCCCATAGACAAGGCATAGTCAGCACCTAAATCCGTATCCAGCTGACCAAATACGGCGTAATTGGTTGCTTCATATTCAGAATCTAACACCTCATCAGGCCAAGTATTATATTCAGAATACAGTTGGTTATCTTCTTTAAGGTTCATCGCATAAACCCCAAGTAACCAGTCGGTTGAGCCGGCAAAAATACGGCCTTGGTCAGTCGAGCTCAAACGAAACTCTTGGGATAAGGTTTTACGCTGACCGGTTTTGTCCCAAAAGTAATCATACTGACAAGGCGATACATTACCGCCCTCTTCACATTGTTTAGATGCCCAATACTCAGAATTGGCCCAATCGCCATCGTAACTATAGTGGTGATCGGTATTGGCAAATGAAGTCAGCGAGGTCAACTCAAACTGCTCTGCCCCCGAATATGTCGCTTTAAAACCTGCGCCGGTGGTGCGCTGGCTATCGACACCCGGTTGATCAGATAGGGTGTTTGTCGGATCGTTGGTTAAACTCCAGACATCATAACCGTTATCAAAATCGGCATGCAGCAGGGTTAAATCGAGTTGCAGATCATCGGTGGCATACCAGCGCAATTTAGCGCGACCAGTAAATTCATCGCGGCCATTAGTATCTTCTTTATTTAAATAGATATTGTCGCGATAACCGTTTTGCTGATGTTGCTGCAGTGCCACACGATACAGCAATTTGCCGGAATCGCTTAAGGGACCTGAGCTAAAACCACTGAAGGTTTGTAGATCGTCATTACCTAAAGAAACCTCGGCGCCATGTTCAAACACATCGGTTGGGTCGTTACTCTTAAGGTAAATTAAGCCCGCTAACGCATTGGCGCCATAACGGGTTCCCTGCGGGCCGCGTAACACTTCAACCTGCTGCAGATCGTACATGCTCGACACCATGCCGATACCGGATAAATCAATATCATCAACAATATAACCAACGGATGAGTTAGGCGCGCCTTGATATTGCTCCTGCTCACCCACGCCACGGATCTGAAAATACTTGGGGCGAGAACTACCACCTGACCAGTTAAAGTTGGCGATGGAGTTCATCACATCTTCAAAGTGCTGGGCGCTTTCATCTTGAATTTGCTGGGCATCGATAACGGTAATGCTTGAAGGCATTTTTTCTAAACTGGCACTGCGAAAATCCGCCGTAACCACCATGATTTCCATATTATTATTGGGATCAGGTTTGTCGATAGCATCGGTTTGCGCCCATGCCGACGCACTTAACGCCGCAGAGACGGCCAGCGCTAATGGTGCACGAGTTAACGATATCGTGAAGATTGAAGATTGGTTGTTAGACTTTTTGTTAGACATAGGACCTCAAATACATGTTTGAGATCCGGCAACGAATAAGCGATTCAGAAGTGTGCTGTTGATTGGCCCATTCCTACGCCGGTATTAGCCGGATCAGGTTCTAAGGGTTCGTCTGATGACATCTCAGTCTGCCGAATGTTGGCAAACACCCCTTGGCGGCGCTTAGTATACATGACGAAAATAATAAAGTAGACACACTTGTGCCGGCGATATCCTTAAATATCACTAAAACCTTGTCTTTCTACACAATGTTAAAAATCTTATGCCAAACGCCCGCAATCCCAATGCCTAAAATCGCCAGTCAACTCCTTTGGCCCATTTGACCGTTTATCACGATAATGTTATAGAAGGCCGCCATTTTACATAGGATGAGAGGATCATACTCAATGCAGCTAAAACCGTTAGCCAAAGGACGTTATAGCCAGCGATGGGAGCAAGACTATCCCCTTATTGAAGCGGTGATACTCAGCTGTATCAGCGAAGTTAAAATGCTTAAAAAAGGCGCCCATCTAATGACACAAGGTGAAGCCATGACGTCACTGGTGTTGGTAAAACAAGGGCGCGTGTCGCTTGGCCATACCGCCAGAAATGGTCGATGTTTTCAATTGGGGACTATCGATTGTGATTCGCAACTCTTTGGTGAAATGGAGTTTTTTACTCAATATCACTGCCAATTGGATATTATTGCCAATGAAGCCTTAGAAATCATGGTCATTAGCGCCGAAAAACTACAATATTCCCTCGGCCAGCACCCACAGCTAGCGTTATTTTTTGCCAGCGCCATTGCCATTGACTACCAAGACACCGTCGATATTTTTACCCGGCGCCTGCTGTATCCCATCAGCTATAACGTGGCATATGATATTTACCACGAATATTTAAATGATTTACCCGTTGATGGCTTTAGTAAGCGTTATTTAGAAGCGGAGCGATTTGGTACAACCGATCGAGTTTACCGACGGGCACTACAGTTGCTTGAAGAACGTGGCCTGATTGAACGCAATAAAGAAGGCATAAGGATTAAAGATCTCAATGCCCTTAAACAATTCGTTGAAGCTGCGATATAACCAAATTAAAAAAGCCCGCTCTCGAGGTTATTCATTCGCAAGAGTGGGCCAAATCAATTAACGTCGCAAATGGACTTTAGGCCGCAGCAGGTTTCATTCGACCTGAAACAATCAGCATGATAAATATCGCAACATAAAGTAGCGGAATAACATACATCACCGTTTGCAATCCAATAATACGTTCAAAGAATGAGCTAATGGCGGGACTAAACATCGCCCCCGTGCTGCCGCTGATCAGAATATAAGACACATTTTTACTGCTCGCCTTTTTAACAAAAGACACACCATAAGCAATAAATGCGTTGTAAAGAGCTGCGCACACAAAGCCATAACCATAGGTTAAATAACCGATCCAATTAAGCTTATCAGTTGTCACAATCATAAAGGTGATGACCATAGCCAGGCCGATAATTGCGACTAGAAAATGGTGGATTTTTACCCGAGTCACAATCAGCGTCGAAATTAACGCACCAATCAGTGCAGCTGACCAATATTGAGTAATAATATTGCCCGCGTCTTCAAATGGAATATCAAATTTTTGCTTAACAAATAAAGGGGCCCAGGTTAAAAACGTATACAGCGCCAACATGCCTAAAAATAACCCAATGCCACCGCTAATAATGCCGAAATTCCATTCAGATTGTTGCTTATCTTCCGTATTCGATGATTGCTCACATAGTGAAAAATTAGTGAACAAAGTAATAATCACGGTTCCTAACGCGACTAAACCTACGGCTAAGTAACTGTAACTCCATGACAATGAACTTGTGAGTGCGTAAGTTGTAATTAAAGGGAAAATAACCCCCGCAATATTAAATGTGGCATCTTGCACGACGAGCATGGTGCTTTGTAATTTCTCTTGCCACACTGATACCACTATCGTACCCGCAATACATAGCCCCACACCGCCACAAAAACCAATCAAGGTCATGGCTATCATCACCACTTGTAGCGAAGTGGTAAGATGTAACGCGACAGCACACAATGCCACTAGGCTGTAACTAATTAAGGTAATTCGCTTGATACCCAATTTTTCAATAAAGAAAAAAGCGGCAATAGTCCCTGCCAGTGCGCCACCATTAAGCAAGGAGAATATTGAAGCAACGTCATTCACGTTTGCTGCAAATTTATCCGCTATGGGTTCAATCAGCATCCCAAATTGAGTGGCAAAGCCCGCCATTATAAAATTAGCGAGAAAACTAATTGCGGTTAAGGTGATTTTATTATTCATGTTGTCATTCCATCAGTGAAATGCTAAGAGTACAAAGGATAGCGTTAACCCTAATTAAGCGCGGTTTCTAAGGCGAGCTCGATCATATTATTAAAGGATAATTGACGCTCTTGCGCCGTGGTTTCTTCACCAGTTAAACAGTGGTCCGACACGGTCAGAATGGCTAAGGATTCAATTCCCTGTTGATGTGCCAAGCCATAAAGTCCTGCCACTTCCATATCAATACCTAACACCCCGAAACGCTCAAGCGCCGGGATCATATCTTCGTCAGGATCATAGTAAAGATCGCCACTAAATACGTTGCCAACTTTCACGCTAATGCCTTTTTCATTGGCTTTGGTATAGGCTTTGTGCAGTAAGGAAAAGGTGGCTGAGGTCGCCATTTGGTAGCCACTGCTGCGTTTAGCATTCGTTGGGGAATCCGTGCCAGCGGCTTGAGCTAAAATCACATCGCGCATTTCGACATGCTGTTGGGTCGCCCCTAAACTGCCGATACGAATAATACGTTTAACGCCGAAAAAATTAATCAACTCATGGCCATAGAGCACCATAGATGAAATACCCATACCATGGCCCATCACCGAAATGCGTTGCCCTTGGTAATAACCTGTGTAACCCAACATATTGCGAACGTTAGTCACTTCTACGGCATCGGTAAGATAGGTTTCTGCAATATATTTAGCCCGCAGCGGATCGCCGGGCATAATAACAGTTTCTGCAAAATCAGTAGGTTGCGCATTAATATGAGCCGTCATAGATCTATCCTCATGTGGTAATATGCAGATAGTAGTGCTCAACCGCGAAATATTTTTAGGACTAAAGTCCGGATCTTCTGTTGCAATCCCCCTTTTTTGTTAAAAGTGGATGATTTATCGCAACGTTTACACTTAGCATCATAAAACTTAATAACAAAATCTCATTTAACACATTGTATTTGATACAAATAAAAAGACTTACACCCAAAAGAGTAAGTCTTTTTAAATATAGAGAATCCGGCACAGACTTTACTAAAACAAACACCAATCTAGTTTGAATGGGTCTCGCGCACATAAACATCGAATTTCGCCACTTGGGCATTTGGTGCCACAGCCGACACTTGTAGCTGTTGTTTGCCGTGTAATTTCACCGATTTCCAACTGGTGGCTTCATCTTCAATGGTAAAACCGCTGGCATCATACCAAGTGAACTTATATTGCACTCGCATATCGCTTGAGGACTTGCTGACGATCAGCGCCGAACCTTGGATAAGATCGCCAACACGGCGCGCCTCAACCCCTTCGACACTGATATCACGGGCAAAACTCTTACTATCGACACGGGTTTCTCCCAGTGAGTTCACCGAAATGCCCGCCGTATTAGTGCAGGCGCCGAGTGTCAGTGCTGCTGCCAAGATTAATCCACTGTAAATTGCTTTCATTTTGTTTTCCCTCACTCACAAAAACCTAGGTGCCGAACAACGGATGGGCAATGACACTACGCGACGTCAGCTGAACTTATGCTTAACGTGCTCATCATGCCCCGCGCTCGCGATTAATCGATCAAAAAGTGCGCTCTTGCGGTAGCGATCAACTGCTTACGATTGGTTTGCCAACAATTGATATTCACGTTGGCGACCCGTCGCCCCTGACGGGTGATACGGCATTCGGCAAAACTGTCTTTATGCAGGCCTGCTCGCAGGTAATCAATCGAGAAATCGACCACTTTTGGCACTTTTGCCGTTTGCATAAACACCATTAATTGCACTATGGCTGACATTTCCATAAAACCAGCAATTACCCCACCATGAATCGCGGGCAGAATGGGATTACCGATATTGTCGTCCTTAGCGGGGAGTTTGAAAATCAGCTCATCGCCAAAGCGCTCGACCTTCATGCCAATAAACTTAGCATAAGGCACATGTTCGAGCAGATGACCAAAGTCGTTCAACTCGGTAGCGCGTTTTACAATTCCCTGCACATCGAGGGTTTTCGGCTCGGCCGGCTTATTTGAGTTCATCTGTCTCTCCT
Source organism: Shewanella sp. LZH-2 (assembly GCF_016859145.1). Lineage (NCBI taxonomy): Bacteria > Pseudomonadati > Pseudomonadota > Gammaproteobacteria > Alteromonadales > Shewanellaceae > Shewanella > Shewanella sp. LZH-2. The sequence continues at coordinate 1,915,210 of NZ_CP069350.1, read as the reverse complement.
AAAGACGGCACGGCTTCTCCCATCAAGGCTTGCCTAAAGGCATCGCCCACCATTTCAGGGCTGATACGCATAAAGGAGCCCACCGCATGGGCGATAGGATCATCAATGCTGTCCTGATAGGCGATGGCGCGGGTAAAGGCGATATTGGATGACAATTTATAGCACTCGGCAAAGCCATAAACCGATTTATGGGGCTGCGCGGGCTTCATATAATCGACGCGTAAGTCGAGGGTGGGCGAAATCTCTAAGGATTGATATTTTTGAAAAATCGCACTCACCACCGCGCTGCCACAGGCGGTGTCCATCAGGGTGGTGATCACCCCGCCGTGGATAACGCCAGTATCGGGATAACCAATTAACTCAGTGCTGTAGGGCAACTCAATCAGTACATGGTGCTCACTGGCTTCGAGCACGGTTAACCCTAAGCGACGGCACTGGGCGAGCTGATCGACAAATCGCTGCGCCATTTGAGTCAGCGGAAAAAACTCAGGATTTACCTTCATTGACCTTGGCTCAACATAGGTCCCAGTGGCTCTCCGCCGACGAGATGAATGTGGATATGGTACACTTCCTGTCCACCATGTTTATTGCAGTTCATGATCAAACGATAACCGTCTTTGGCAATCCCCGCCTCTGCTGCCAGTTTGGCTGCCACAGTCATCATCCGGCCGAGTGCTGGTTCATCCGAGGCTTTCATATCATTTGCGGTTGGGATCAAATGATTCGGCACAATCAGAATATGGGTTGGCGCCTTTGGCGAGATGTCTCTAAAAGCGGTCACCAGCTCGTCTTGATACAGAATGTCGGCGGGAATTTCGCGGCGGATAATTTTGCTGAAAATGGTTTCTTCGGCCATGGGGAGTCCTCCTTGGGTTAATTGGGATAGTATACTAGCAATTCAACGCTTTGTGTCTCCAGATATTTTGCGTTTCATTTGCCTGTTGTGCGCATTTTTGGCAGCATGACGCCCATTAAAATGCAGCGGTTTTACAGGATAAATTATGATCCACTATCACATCATTCCCGTCGATCCCAAGGCGCACTTGTTCGCCGTTACTATGACGGTACAAAAGCCCCACCCTAAGCAAGTTTTTAGCCTGCCCGCGTGGCTTCCCGGCAGTTATATGGTGCGGGATTTTGCCAAGAATATTATCGATCTTAAAGCCACAGGCGATAATGGTGAGGCGCTCCACCTCACTCAACTGGATAAACAAACCTGGTCGGTCGAACATCAGTCCACCCAACTGACCTTAACCTATCAAGTTTATGCTTGGGACCTGTCGGTACGCACTGCGCATCTGGATATGACCCACGGCTTCTTTAACGGTAGCAGTGTATTTTTAGCCGCCCACGGCTTTGAGGCAGGCTTACACACAGTGACTATGGCTGCGCCGACCGAGCAGAGCCTAAATGAATGGCGCCTTGCCACCAGCATGACACGCCAAAGCGGTGATGAATTTGCCTTTGGTGAGTTTTGCGCGCAAAGCTATGACGAACTTATCGATCATCCAGTTGAGATGGGGCTATTCACCCACGCCAGTTTTGAAGCCTGCGGCGTAAGACACGATATCGTACTAAACGGTCGCCACCGCGCCCATATGCCGAGACTCTGCCAAGATTTAAAGGCAATTTGCGAGTATCAAATCAAGCTGTTTGGCACGCCAGCGCCCTTTGAACGTTATCTGTTTATGACGACAGTACTCGACAATGGCTTTGGTGGTTTGGAACATAGGGCATCGACAGCACTCATGTGCTCACGCAAAGATTTACCGCTGTCGATGGATGCGCCGATAAATAACGACTACCGCACTTATTTATCGCTCTGCAGCCATGAATATTTCCACAGCTGGAACGTCAAGCGCATCAAGCCAGAATGCTTCTTACCCTATCAACTCGAGGCGGAAACCTATACGCCGCAGCTGTGGGCCTATGAGGGCATCACCTCCTATTATGATGATTTCCTTACCTATCGCGCAGGCTTAGTCGATGAGCAAAGCTACTTAGATATGCTGAGCGAAACCTTTACCCGGGTATACCGCAGTCAAGGCCGCTTTAAACAAAGCATTAAGGACTCGAGCTTTAACGCTTGGACTAAGTTCTATAAGCAGGATGAGAACGCCCAAAACGCCATTATCAGTTATTACACTAAGGGCGCCCTGTTTGCGCTGTATCTGGATTTAACCCTAAGAAGCGAGACTCAAGGAAAATACAACCTCGACGATCTAATGACCATTCTGTGGCAGGAATATGCCCTGCAAAATCGCGGCACCACGGATGAATGCCATCAAAGGATTATTGAACGCTTACTGGGGCGTGATTGCCAAGATCTCTTCGCCTATTTAGACAATACCGACGATATCCCACTGGCACCGCTACTTGCCGAGTTTGGGGTTGAGTTGACCTTACGCGCGAGCAATGGTGCGCAGGATGTCGGCGGTGGCACGGCCAAAGGGTATGGGATTGCCTTTGGCGCTAAAACGCAAGCTGCGCCAATGGGCCTTAAAGTAATCACTGTTGCCCAAGGCAGCCCTGCGCACCTTGCGGGCTTAAGTGCCGGAGATATCTTAATTGCGGCGGATAATCTACAGGTGACAGGTCAATTTGAAGCGCAGCTTCAGCAATACCCACTCGGACAACGCTTAAGCCTGCATTGGTTTAGACGCGATGAATTGATGACGGGAGAACTGATTATTGCAGAGGCGCCTAAGGATACGGTTGCCTTAAGTATCACAGATAAAGACAAACTGCAGGCTTGGTTAGGTCGTTGATCTTTAATCTATTAGCCTTTAATGCACTAATTTTTAATGCATTAGTTTTTAATGCAATAGTCCTTAACCCATAAAGCACAAAAGGGGCAATCGTATCGACGATTGCCCCTTTTTATTTGATTCTTAAGTTGTTCAATTGAATATTGGTTTCGCGGCCCCATCAACAACGCGTTACACCACCACATCGTGTAAGTAGGTTTGCGCCCATGCAATGGCTTGCCCACGGCTTGACACACCAATCTTACGGAACACACGGTACAAGTGAGTCTTAATGGTGCTCTCACTCACAAATAATTGATTCGCGATATCGAGGTTAGTGCTACCAGACAGCAGGGCTTGTAACACTTCGCGCTCACGGATGGTTAATGGCTCAGTGTCTTCGAACAATCCAAAGTCATCATTTACCCCATTCACCAATTGGATGGGGATCACTCTGTGTCCACGCAGGATGTTAGACAGGCCAAGGCTGATTTCTGTCAGTCCTGCATCCAGATAAAACACCCCTGCCGTAGTCGAGGCTTGCATTAAAAAACGGGCATCAACCTGTTTAGGGAATTGAATGTAGACGACTCGCACACTCGGGTGTTCACGGGCAAGCAAGCGTTGAAATTGATAGGCTTTCTGAAGATCAACAGTGGAAAGGTCAATCACCACCATAGAGGCTTGGTTATCTTTGATTTGATCGCACATTTCATCTGGACTGACTTGCGACAGCTTCACCAGAAACTCCTGAGGCCAGCGGCCTGCAAGCAATTCCATCAGAACTTGCGATCTTGACACTACAATCCAATGTAATATTTTGAACATCCTGCTCACTCCCTGTCTGGTTAACGATTATTTATTTTGAGAGGAGAAACATCTCTCAATACCACTTCAACATCCGTTCAATAGACTTCCAAGTCTATCGTGCACACGATATTAGCATTAGATAAAACAGATTCAAAAGACTTACGTAAAAAATATTTACCGTACGCAAATCAAAAACTTCTACAACTTTAGGACAAATCATTGTCAAGCAGAAGGCTTAATTTAAACTGAAAATAATGCGCTATTTTTAACAGAAAGGCGTAAGATCAAATCAATACAAAACATAAGGAAATACCATGTCCAGCCAGCAACCAAGCCCTATTGAAATACAATCCTACCCCGTCTGGGACAGACCTACGCGTCTGTTCCACTGGATTAATGTCATCCTCGTACTCGCCCTGCTTATCGTGGGCGGTATAATGATGTTTCGCAGCGACTTAGGTATAACCGAACTCTCCGGCAAAATTGGGCTTAAGACCCTGCACGTCATCATTGGCTATGGCTTTGCGATTAATTTACTGTTCCGCTTAGTGTGGGGCTTTATGGGTAACAAATACGCGCGCTTTAGTCATATGTTCCCCAATGCCAATAGCAAGGCCGAGTTACAAACCTATAAAGCAGAACTTGCCGCGGGTAAAAATCCCCAATATCTAGGTCACAACCCTAAAGGAAAATTCGCCGTTCTCGCTATCATGCTCTTATTAGTCACGATTATGATTACTGGGCTGATCCGCGCCGGTACCGATATTTACTATCCACCCCTGGGAAGTGCAGTCCAACAGTACCTTGCGGCCACCAATGTTGATCCGAGTAGCCTACAACCCTACGATGCAACGGGCGTCGATACCGATAAAGCTAACGTGATAAAACCCATAAAAGGTCTTGTAGGAGAGGTACATGTCTATGCAGTGTATTTATTGATGCTGTTGATCATGCTGCATGTTTTTGCAGTGGTCTACACAGAAGTCAAACGCCAACCTGGTATTATCTCAGCCATGTTTTCAGGCAAAAAGCTTATTCAAGGACAACCGAAGGACGAATGAGGTCAACTCAATGAGCATAAAAAACGCCAGCATTTGCTGGCGTTTTATCAAGCTCAATCTGAAGTCAAACTTACTTCTTCAGAATAGATGCCGGAGTACGGCCATCGTCGTGACAGCTTTCACAGGTAGGTTTTTGACCTACGTTCATATCGTGTGGCGCATGGCAGTCAGCACAGACTAAATTACCATCGTGTGGCTTATGTACTGCGTCCATTTCAGAAAGCTTACCATGGCAGCTTTGGCATTGTTCAAACTCATAGGCACCATCAGCAGATGGCGTACCATCTTTATGACAGCTTTCACAACCACCAGATTCAGCGTGGAAGTCAGATAATTTTTGATCCGCGGCAAATGCGGTTGGTGACAGCGCTAGCGCTGCAAGACTTGCCCCGAAAAGCACACTTAATAGTTTTTTGCTCACAATTGTATCCTCCAATGGTGATTGACAGTGGAAATTCTTGTCAGGGGTGACTTCCATCTTGCAACCAATATAAATAGCACGACTCGATTTAACTTAGCTAAGGATTGAGTAATAAGCAACACAATCTTATGCAAAGTAACTTTATCAATATACTCAAGGGTAAAATGTGCGCTGCATCATGTAACCACATGCTTATATAAGAGTTTTACATTGTCACAACCTACCAATTACAACTAAAAGCCTCCCTAGCTTAATCATCAGCAAAAGAAAAGCCCTAATAAAAAAGGAGACCCTAGGTCTCCTTTTGATGAACGTTTGGACTCAATTAACGAGTTTGTAAAGCCGCAATACGCTTCTCTAGAGGTGGATGGCTCATCATTAACTCAGCCATTGAACGCTTGCCGTTAATACCAAAAGCAGACATTTGTGCTGGCATTGCTGAGCTTTCTGGGCCTTGGCGTAAACGCTCAAGTGCTGCAATCATCTTATGCTTGCCCGCTAAGCGAGCTGCACCTTCGTCGGCACGGTATTCACGAATACGTGAGAAGTAAGCCACGATAATTGATGCCAAAATACCAAACAACATATCAAGAACAAATACCACTGCCATATAAGCAAACATGCCCAAACCTTCGCCTTCTTCATCATTGCTCGAGACGAAGTTGTTGATAATGCCTGCAACAACACGCGCCGCGAAGATTACAAAGGTGTTCACCACGCCTTGAATTAAGGTCAAAGTGACCATATCGCCGTTAGCGACGTGGCTTACTTCGTGGGCAAGTACGCCTTCGACTTCATCTTGACTCATGCCATACAACAGACCTGTACTCACGGCAACTAATGAGTTGTCCTTACTTGGGCCAGTTGCAAATGCATTCATCTCCGGCGATTGGTAAATTGCCACTTCTGGCATTTTAATCCCAGCTTGCTGGGCTTGGCGGGCAACCGTCTCCACTAACCAACGCTCAGTGCTATCACGTGGGGTGGTGATTACTTCACAACCCATGGTCTTTTTCGCCATCCATTTTGAAATCGCTAAGCTGATGAAGGCTCCGCCGAATCCAAAAATCGCAGCGAACACTAAGAGTCCACCCATAGTAGACGTATTCACGCCTAGAATAGACATTACAATTGAGGCTACTAGCAACACGGCTAGGTTAGTCGCAATCAATAAAAATATACGCTTCATATCAGCTCCTTTACGGCACAAAGGTGCCATTTATTTTGTTCAAAGACATAATATGTCCAATTAATCGAAATTCAAGGGGTAAAGGTAAGAGTTTTTCTAATCGCTAATTTTTCTCTCAATTTAGACACAGCCTTTCATGGCTCGTGAGTCTAGGGACAGTCTATTAAGCCAAACTTAAATCTAGGCGCTGTCAGTGTTACAGCCAAATTCATGTGTGTTTATCTATGTTTATCGTAATTAAACTTTGTTAACATGCCTGCACATTCTGAGATTTAAGGATAAAAAAATGACCGTTAATGCCCTACTGCTAAGCAGTTCACGTGTTGGTGACACGCCTTATCTTTCCCATGCGCTGCCTTTTATCAAACCACTCACCGCTCACGCACAAAAATGGATTTTTATTCCTTATGCAGGGGTAAGCATGAGCTACGATACCTACTTAGCCTCTGTAGTGACGGGACTCAGTGAGCTTAAACTCGATATTAGTGGTATTCATCAACACCCTGATCCGCGCCAAGCGATTAAAGATGCCGACGGTATTTTAATTGGTGGCGGCAACACTTTTCATCTTTTGCATGAGTTGTATAAGTACGATCTTGTGCAGCTTATTCGTAATGAAGTCCTTAGCGGTAAGCCTTACATTGGTTGGAGCGCAGGGTCAAATGTATCTGGATTAAGCATTCGTACAACTAACGATATGCCGATCATTGAACCGCCATCATTCGCGGCCCTAAACATAGTGCCTTTTCAGGTAAATCCACATTATTCAAACTACCGTGCACCAGGACATAACGGTGAAACTCGAGCTCAGCGATTACTCGAATTTACCCGTGTCGATCCGATCACGCCCGTCATTGGCATTGTTGAAGGCAGTGCGCTATGGCGACAGGGAGACACTTTATCACTGTTGGGTGATAACCCTGCCTATTTATTCTGTGGCGAACAGCAGGAGCTCCCTATTCCCGTAGGTAGCGATTTATCTCATTTGCTAAAATAAGATCTCGTTAGCGGCATTCATCGTGGTAAATAGGGTAACATTCACACTAAGCTAACCACTTAACATGCAAATGCCGCTCCTTTAAGAGTTGAACGCGACAAAAGACTAGACTGATTATTGACCTTGCGCGCTATCAATATCCTTTCATCATGCAAGGATCGGCATATCTCCCGCAGGAGAAAAAACTTGCACCACTTAAGTATCTGCACTAATTTCGTTGTCGAACACCTTGATAAACAAGATTAATTTTTGCATTTACCCCTAGCTACATTCTGAAACAAATTTTCTAAGTTATTTAAAATTAGGGAGTTATGACCAAGGCACAGGAGTATTTTTTTACCCTTGGTCCATCCAAGTGAGGAGTTTTCATTTTGCGACTGCATTCAACATTGAACCATTCAACCCCGATGAACGGTCATAAAAAGACCAAATTAACACTTTTTTTTGGGTCTATACTGGCCGGCATAATGAGCATCAGTAGTTTAGCCCCCGCCTATGCCGCCAATGCAAGCGATGATAAAAAAGCTAAGGCATTCTCCCATGACACCGTCGTTGAGTTAGCACAGCAACTGGCTCAAAAACCATTCAAAGAAGCTAGAAAGGCTCCGAAGGAACTGATCGACTTAGATTACGCCACTTATGGCAAGATCAATTATCAAGAAAACGCTGCGATTTGGGGCGGAACACCCACTAAGTTTTCAGTGCAACTTTTTGCGCCCGGTTTTTTATACAAAAATTTGGTGGATATTGATGTCGTTGAAAATAGCCGAGCTTTTCCTATCGAGTTAACAGAATCTTCCTTTAGTGTGCCCAATGATACCATTGAGAAATTACTCACGCAGGTAGGACAATATGCAGGCGTTCGACTTCATTACCCCATCAATGACGATGAAGTCAAAGACGAGTTCATTATGTTTCAAGGGGCAAGCTATTTTCGTGCATTATCCAAGGGCCAAACCTATGGATTATCAAACCGCGGGTTAGCCATTGATGTTGCCCAACCTAAAGGTGAAGAATATCCCTTATTTAAACGTTTTTGGATAGAGCGGCCCTCTAAATATCAAACAGCGATTGTGGTACACGCATTACTAGATAGTCAGAGTGTTACAGGTGCCTATCGCTTTGGTATTTATCCCGGAGCACCGACACGAGTTGACGTCGATGTCACCCTCTTTCCGCGCCGAGATATCGCCCACGTTGGCCTAGCACCACTGACCTCCATGTTTCTTTATGGTGGTTTAGATACGCCTGACAAACCCGATTATCGTCCTGCTGTACATAACTCTGAAGGATTACAAATTGATCGAGGTAACGGTGAGCGTTTATGGCGACCACTCAATAACCCAAACAAACTGCAAATCAGTGCCTTTGGTGACGAAGATATTAAGGGTTTTGGCTTAATCCAACGCCATCGTAACTTCGACTACTATCAAGATCTTGGTGCGAACTACCAACAACGTCCTTCTGCATGGATTGAACCATTAAACGATTGGGGTAAAGGGCAATTAATACTGCTTGAAATTCCATCAAGCGCCGAAACCAATGATAATATCGTCGCCTATTGGGAACCTCAGGGGGGATTAAAGCAGGCTGAGCCCTATCGCTATTCTTACCGAATTACAGCGTCTAATGACAGCCCTAGTTTTACAAACAAAGCACGGGTAATTCGTAGCTCTAAGGGACAAAAACAGGCTAAAGGCAAAGAACTCCTTATCGACTACAGCAATATCAAGCCACAAGATATTGAAAAAATTACAATTGATGCCAGTATCAGTAAGGGTAAAATCCTCTCATCTCGGATAGTAGCTCACCCTGAAATTAATGGTGCTCGGATCTTCATTACGTTTGAGCCTGAAAGTACCAATGTGGCAGAATTGCGCATTCAATTGCGTAAAGATGAAAAACCTGTCGCCGCTACTTGGTTATATCGCTGGAACAGTGATGATTGGCCCTAGGTCGATAAACTAAGACTCGATTTGCGCTTTGCTTAACACCATAAAAATCGCCGGAAATCCGGCGTTTTTTATGGGTAAAATCAATATTTCCACACTCATAATAATAACCTTACAGTTAAACAGTTTAATATTTACGATGACTTATCACAGTATTTTTCGGAATAAGTAGGATTGTTTTTCTCTAACAAAAATATGGATTTTCAGTTCCAGTTTTTGAATCCTATTTAGCATCTCATAACATTTACACCCCAATCCTACGGCGTTATATTAGCCTCTCAAAAAAACTGAATATTCACACAAGCTACGTTTTTATAAGATATCTACCTATTGTGCTCATCCTATTCAGTGTTTAGTTATTTTTCGCATCATCAATATGTTAGAGAAAAAATGAAGTTACCTACATTAAATGCTGCGTATTTTCGTAAGCCAACGACAATATTCTTAATTATAAGTACGTTACTTATCTTATATTATTTATTACCAATGATTGGACGAGCATTTTGGCTAGCCTTAGTGTTACTCAGCTATTTGCTGATTTAACTTGTAAACAAGATGTTAACATGGCGATAAAGGTTAACATTTATCTTAATGTTATCCATTAATCTCGCTTGATCATGCTAAGTTTCTTCAACCTATCAAATCTAGCTGACTCATCATCTAGACGGATATTTATGTTATGCCATTTTCACACTTGAAATCAGTTCTCACGCTTTCGTTACTGTTTCCCCCGAATGTCTTGGCAACTGCCGTCGATTTTAGTGACTATGGTCCTTTACGCACCTATGCGCAATCACCGGCCCAAGCAGGCAGTTTAACACCGATGTTAAGATCAGGGTTTTCGTTACCTGAAGGTCAAAAAGAGCTGCACTTATCCGCAAGTGCAGCCAGTGTTTGGGCTGAAACCGATGACTATTTTGCCGATTACTATCACAACACCCTTGAAGGAGGACTGACTTGGCAAGTCAATGATAAATGGATGATAGATACCGGTTATCACTGGCGTTTTAGTGGCGATAATCACTTAGACTCAGTAACTATGTGGTTTCATGATGCATTTGGTTTTAGTCAAAATGGTCGTGAAGATGCCGCTAAACATCAAAATCAAATATTTTCTAAAGATGGCGTTAATCAGCAAGATATTTCAGGCGAAAACCTCAATAATGTCGTCATACTTTATGTTGGCTACCAATTGTTTGAAAACCAATATCAGGGCTTATCTTTAGGAGGCAGCCTATATTATAACTATGTCGACTCAGGCCCCTTTGAAGATGAAAGCTTTGAACAAGCGTTACAGCTTAATTACAGCTTTCGTTATGAAAAACATCATGTTCATTCTACCGCAGCTGTTAGTTTTAGGCAGGGTAATGAGGTTCTTTCGGGGATAAGCTACGATAATCATGCTTATTCCGTCAATCTCGGTTATGAATATTTAACGGGTCGCCATGGCTGGTTACTTGAATTACATCACTATCAGGGCTTACTCGAAACCGAAAATGATTTTTCAAAAGCCTCGAACGAAATATTACTCGGCTACCGTTACTATTTAGATACCAGTGCAATAGAATTCTCTATTGTTGAAAACTATTTCAATATGGATAACAGCACCGATATTGCCTTTAATATTGGCTATCGCGTTAAGTTTTAGACACAATAAATTAAATCTACACTAACTAACAAAAACAGAGGCGATATTGCCTCTGTTTTGATATCAAACTTATTATTTGAATAAGCTTATTTCATCAATAAGGGCTGAATATTCATAAAATTGGCGGCATGGTCCGCATCCGCCTGCTTAAGATGTGGAATACACCCGAGAAAAGGCGATACCATCATCTCTTTAAGCGACGCTAAGTTTTCATCGAACACACTCATATTGGGATCGACACAGTTTGCCACCCAACCTGCGACCGTTAAGCCATCGGCTAATATCGCTTCTTGAGTTAATAACGCATGATTTAGACAACCGAGTTTCATTCCCACCACAAGAATGACGGGTAAATTAAGCTGTTGTACCAACTCAGATAAGTAGCGCCCTTCCCCTAAAGGCAAACGCCAACCGCCCGCTCCTTCGATCAAACAAAAATCAGCTTGTGCCCACGCCTGTTTATCCAACTTAGCTAAAATCGCCTCGGGGGATAAATTAACTCTCTGCTGTTTTGCTGCAATATGCGGTGCAATCGCAGGTTCAAAACTAATCGGATTCACCTGCTCATAGCTCAGTTTAAGGGATGAAGCCGACATCAGTTTTAATGCATCACTGTTACGCAAACCCTTTTCAGTGATTTCACAGCCTGAGGCAACAGGCTTTACCCCAAGACTTGAGCGCGAAAACCCTGCGCGCAGAACTTCACGATTGAATGCGGTCAAAAGTGCAGTCGATACTAAGGTTTTACCGCTATCGGTATCTGTTCCTGTTACAAAAAACATGCCTTTTACCTGTTAATCTGTTGGCCAACTATGCGCCAAACCGTTGCTAGAGATTTATACCGAGCCGCCTTGCCGACGCACACGAAATTGGGCGATCTGATAGGTTAAAGGCAGGCCCTGTGCCTCACGAAATTGCTCTGCGCGTTGTTGTAAAGCCTGCCAATCGTGGCGGCCACGCAATTTACCTAAATGGGCATCGGATTCAGAAGAAGTTAGGCTCTGTACTGAGGATTGCACCGATGCGCCCACGCCTTTAATGGAATAGAGTAAGGCTTTAAGATCTTGAAAATAGACGGTCATTGGCATGAGCTTCACATCAAGAAATTGCCAATCTGTGTCGTCAAATGCCGCTTGTAAGCTTTCAAGGGATAAGAAACTGTTGACCCTCAAACCAAGATTGGATAACTGCTCAAGGCTACCTGCCGCTACGATACTCAGATGAGCTTCTCCACCCGATGTTAAGACTCTGGCCATTTCACTGGTTGCCGCCGAAAAATCATGGCACCACTGCAGAGCTAAATTGGAGTAAATATTATCGATGCACGCATCGGCAAAGGGTAATTGCTCGGCATTACCGCACACGCATAGGTAGCTAGGGAAAGTCGCTTGAAGTTGTTGCAGCATGCCCAAAGCGATATCGAGTGCATAGACCCTGATATCTGTGCCTGTGGCATTATGATCAAAATCAGTCCCCGGCCCTGCGCCAATATCAAGAATTGCGCCCTTGGCTACAAATCCCTGCAACAAACTCGCACCGCTTAAACGCTGCAAACAGTTATGCTCTTGATAGCTCTTGGCTGCTGCTGAAAACCGCTCGGCAATATGCGAGAGCTGATCTGCGGGCTCATGGGGATTAAGGCTAACGCCAAGCGGCATGGACATCTCTGGTTATTCTCACTTTTAAATCAAACTCTGATCTTTCAACTCTCAAGATTAAGGCATCGAATCGTCGGCCATAAGCAGTATCGAAAACATTAGCTTATCGCGCAGGACGCTCAGATACCCTAGGTAGTGCAACTTCGGCCAGCACTTGCGCAATGCCCTTAACACAGCACCGAATTGCCGCCTCGCTATGGCATGCACTCAAAGTAATACGTAATCTTGCTGAGCCTACGGGCACGGTTGGTGGACGAATTGCCCCAACCCAAATCCCCATGGCTTTTAGCTTTTGCGCAACCAATAAGGTTTGCTCGGCATCACCGATGATCAGAGGTTGAATCGCGGTGTCACTACCAAGAAGTGGAATATCGGCATCTTGGCATAACTGTTTAAAAATCGAGATATTACGCTGCAACTTTTGCCTAAGTTCAGGATGAGCTTCACAGTGTTCAACTGCGGCCAAAGCTAGCGCAGCATTGGCCGGTGACAGTGCAGTGGAATAAATATATTCCCGCGCATTACTCACTAAAAACGCAATCAACTCTCGACTACCCAGAATTGCTGCGCCTTGACAGCCTAATGCCTTGCCAAAAGTCACTATCTGGATATCGATAAGGTTGGCAGCTGGCTGATTAAAAATATCAGACACGCCAAAGCCATGGGCATCATCGACAATCAACCACACATTATGCGCGCGGCAAAGGCTCGATAAGGCCTTTATCGGTGCAATATCGCCATCCATGCTAAACACACTTTCAGTGATCAGCGCTGAAACCGTGTTTTTGGCTAACAGCCGCTCCGCACTCTCAGTTGAGTTGTGCAAAAAGCGTTTAAAATCGGCGCCACTATCGCGTAAACCATCGATGATAGACGCGTGAACCAGCTTATCCGCCAGCACCACATCTTGCTTATCGAACAGGGTTTTACAGAGCGTGGTATTGGCGCTAAACCCTGAGCTAAACAGTAGCGCTGCCTCAAATCCGGTTATCTGGCACAGCTTGGTTTCCAGCACTAAATGCGCCTCACTGTAGCCCGTCACCAGTGGCGATGCCCCGCTGCCAACACCATATTGCTGTGCACCACGGTGTAGCGCCGCAATCAATTCGGGCGCACGAGAAAGCCCTAAGTAGTCGTTACTGCTGAAATTAAGATAAGTTTGCCCCTCAAAGCAAAACTGCGGCTCAGCGTGACTTAGTACAGCATCGGTTGATAATGCTTGACGCTGCCTTAGCAAACCTTGCTCTGCTAAGGCTTGCTGACGGGCGCGGATTTTTGAAGCCAGTTTTGACGCGAGTGGTGAACTCATATTCTCTTGCTCAGGATTTTCTTGCTAAACGTAAGCGCCATAAATCCTTTAGAAGGTAAAGCGCTCCAACGCTTAACAAAGCGCATTTATACACTGTGTCTATAGCGCAGCCGCATCATAAAACTGAGACGCGGCTTTATCTTGGTGAGCCGCAGCTTTAGCTAATACCGCTTGCTCATCATCGATAGTCGCGGCTGCGCCCTGCTCAGGGCGTAAACCCAGACGGCGGAACAGCCCCATATCGTCACTTTCTTCGGGGTTTGGCGTAGTCAATAACTTGCAGCCGTAAAAAATCGAGTTAGCGCCCGCAAAGAAACACATAGCCTGCAGTTCGTCAGTCATGTTTTCACGGCCCGCCGATAAACGCACACGGGACTTAGGCATTAAAATACGCGCCACGGCGATGGTACGGACAAACTCCAGCGGATCTAAATCATCGAGTTTTTCGAAGGGGGTGCCCGCTACTTTGACCAACATGTTAATGGGCACAGAATCAGGATGCTGAGGCAAATTCGCCAGTTGTTGCAATAAACCCGCGCGGTCTGTGGCCTTCTCACCCATACCAACAATGCCGCCAGAGCAAACTTTCATGCCCGATGCGCGCACATGGGTTAAGGTATCTAAACGGTTTTGATAGGTACGGGTGGTGATCACATCGCCGTAATATTCAGGCGAGGTATCTAAATTGTGGTTGTAATAATCAAGGCCCGCATCGGCCAACTCGTTGGCTTGCTCGGCGCTTAACATCCCTAAGGTCATGCAGGTTTCCATGCCGAGGGCTTTCACCTCTTGCACCATTTGCTTAAGGTATGGCATGTCTTTATCTTTCGGGTTACGCCAGGCGGCGCCCATACAGAAACGCGAAGCCCCCGCGGCTTTGGCACTGCGCGCTTCGGTGAGCACGGTTTCCATCGCTAAGAGACGCTCTTTTTCAAGGCCAGTGTCGTAACGCGCACTCTGCGGACAATATTTACAATCCTCTGGACAAGCACCGGTTTTGATCGACAGTAAGCGGCTGATCTGCACTTCGTTAGGATCGTACACTTCACGGTGGATACTGTGGGCTTTAAATAATAAGTCATTCATCGGCAGCGCAAATAAGGCTTCGATTTCTTCCCGCTTCCAATCATGACGAACTTGCAAATGCGACATTGAACACCCTTTTATTTTTGTATTTTACCTTGGCTAGGATAACCTCAGCCCTTAAACTGTCAACGCCAACCAGTGATACAGGTTTACCACTGATTAATTTTAAATCAACGCTATGAGCTTTTATGCGCAATTTACTCGATTTTGACTTTGATAGCGCCCATATTTGGCACCCTTATACCTCTATGACTCGCGCACTTCCTGTTTTTGGGGTACACAGTGCCCAAGGCTGCGAGCTGGAATTGGTCGATGGCCGTAAACTGATTGATGGCACCAGCTCTTGGTGGGCCTGCGTGCATGGCTATGGTCATCCGGCAATATTAACGGCGATGGAGCGGCAACTGCAGCAACTCAGCCATGTCATGTTTGGTGGCATTACTCACGAGCCCGCCATTGAACTCTGTAAAAAACTGTTGGCGATGACCTGCGAACCCCTCACTAAAGTCTTTCTCTGCGACTCAGGCTCCATTGCCGTCGAAGTTGCTATCAAAATGGCGCTGCAATATTGGCAGGGGCAAGATTTACCTTTAGCGCAAAAGGCCCAAAAACAGCGCATTCTTACGGTGAAGAAGGGCTACCATGGCGATACCTTTGCTGCCATGAGTGTCTGCGATCCCGAAGGTGGCATGCATACCATGTTTGGTGAAGCAGTCACTAAACAGTGTTTTGTCGATGCGCCGCAAACGCCCTTTGGTGAATCGTTACACCAAGACGATTTAGCACCCATGCAGCGTATATTGCGCGAGCAACATCAAGACATTGCCGCCGTGATTATCGAGCCGATTATGCAGGGCGCAGGGGGAATGCGATTCTACAGCAGCGAGTATTTACGCGGCCTGCGTGCCCTGTGTGATGAATATAATGTGCTGCTTATCCTCGATGAAATTGCCACGGGTTTTGGCCGAACCGGTAAGTTATTTGCCTACGAACATGCCGACATCACGCCCGACATTCTCTGCCTAGGCAAAGCATTAACGGGCGGTTATATCAGCCTTGCAGCCACCTTATGCACGGATAACGTCGCCCAAGGCATTATCCAATCGCCCGCCGGCGTCTTTATGCATGGCCCCACATTTATGGGCAATCCCCTCGCCTGCGCTGCCGCCTGCGCAAGCTTAGATTTAATCAATCAGCAGGAATGGCCTGCACAGGTTGCTGCCATCGAGCAGCAAATGCGGCGTGAGCTTGCCGATGCCATCGATATTCCCAGCGTGAAAGAGGTGCGCGTGCTTGGCGCGGTTGGTGTGTTAGAAATGCACCAAGCGGTGAATACCGCGGCGCTGCAGCAGCAATTTGTCGACCTAGGCGTATGGGTTAGACCCTTTGCCAACCTGATTTATATTATGCCGCCCTATGTGATAAGCCCTGCTCAACTCACACAGCTGACTCAGGCGATGAAGCAAGTCGCGGCCACTATTACACCATCGAAAACCACTTCGGATGACGCAAGTCGAGGCCAAAACATCTGCATCAGCCATGGCTAATCGCCATGGCTGCAAGTTATTAAGCCTTCTTGACCAGGCTTGATATCAATGCCCGCAGCGCCGCCGGTTTAATCATTTTGGCCATATAGTGATAACCGCGGCGCTGCACATCTTCCACCAGCTCTTTGCGAGTGTTCGCTGTGATTAAAATGCCCGGTAACTCTTTGCCATAGAGTGCGCGGATCCCATCCATCGCATCAACACCGTTTTGACCATCATCCAAGTGAAAATCGGCTAACACGATATCGGGCGCCACGCCTTTAAGGCCTAACTTAATCCGCGCGTCGGCTAAGTCTTTGGCACAAATCACCTCGCATTGCCAACGACTGAGTAAGCTTTCAAGCCCAGCAAGAATCGCCTCCTCATTGTCGATACACAATACTTTAATCCCTGATAACGGTTGTAATAACGATGGCAATGCCTTCACCTGCGGCTGGCGCACGGTTTCCCCTAAGGGAACCGTAATGGAAAACACAGAGCCACGCCCCAATTGTGAAGACACCTGAATACTGTGGTTAAGTACCCGGCTTATCCTATCGGCAATTGCCAACCCTAAGCCTAAACCGCTGACACTTTTACTACGTGGATTATTTAAGCGTTTAAACTCTTTAAATATTTCATGAGTTTCATGCTCATCAATTCCACAGCCCGTATCGAGTACTTGGATCTCCAATTCGCTGCCGCGATGACGGCAACCAAACAGCACTCGCCCACCACGGGCATAACGGTAGGCATTGGTTAAAAAGTTTTGCAGCACACGCCTGAGCAAAGAAGGATCAGAATTCACCGTCGCGCTGCAGGGGATCATCTTAAAGCGAATTTGATTGTCCGCCGCCATCGCCTCAAATTCGACCGACAGACCATTGAGTAGCTCAGATATAGCAAAGTCGCGGCGGTTCACTTCGACCATGCCAGAATCCAACTTAGAAATATCCAATAAGTCGGTGAGCAACTCGCCGGCGGTTTTAAGCGAGCTATTCACATGGGATAAGGTAGTGCGTGCCTCGCGATCCAAATTAGGGTATTGGGATAACGACGCAGTAAACAATCTTGCCGCATTCAGTGGCTGCATTAAATCGTGCCCCACCGCCGCTAAAAAGCGACTCTTAGAGGCGTTAGCCATTTCTTCCTGTGCTTTGGCCTCAAGTAACTCACTATTTAGCAGAGCTAGTTCGTAGGTACGTTCTTTAACACGCGACTCGAGCGTTTCATTGGCTTCGAGCAACGCCCGTTCTTGCTCACGATATTGGGTAATGTCGGTAAAGGTCATCACAAAACCACCATCGGGCATAGGATTACCTTGAATTTTAATCACTTTACCGTCTTTACGTTGCCGCTCTGAAGTATGGGGCGTGCCATTACGCATATGCTGCACACGTTTTTCAACCTGTTGTTCTATATCGCCATCGCCACAATAACCTCTGGCGGCATTAAAGCGGATCACTTCACTGATAGGCATTCCTTGCTGTAAAAAGCCTTCAGGATATTGATATAACTCGACATATTTGTAGTTCCATGCAACCAAGTTAAGGTCGCTGTCGATCACGCTCATCCCTTCGTAGGCATGCTCGATAGCGCCGCGCAGCATATCTTGACTAAGCATGATTTTGGATGAGGCTTCATCCACAAGGCTAAAGACTTCATCTAAGGCCAAGTCACGACCTTGTAAAACCGAATCCATAACTAAAGAAGCACTCGAAGCGCCGAGCACGCCAGCGAGTAAACGCTCGGTATGAGCAATCAGTTCTGGAGTCGCGGCCTTATGCCAACTGTCACTTTTAACCGCTTCGGTAGAGAATCGACTAAAACTTTCATAGGCACGGGTTGGACTCACAAAGCGGCTAGCTAAAATCAATAAATCCTGCTGCGAGATAGGGCCGCTTTTCTTATTGGCATTATTTTTAAGCTTACCAGGGCTGACAAAAGCACTGGCCTGAATACGCTCGGCCACCCCGGCCCTGAACCAAATCGAGCCCAACACATAACAGGCAATATTGGCAAATAACGCCGTAAGCGCATCACGCACATTCGGTGTAATAGCATCTAATAGGTCGAAATTACTAGACATTAATGTCGCTGGGCTTTGGTTACCCGTCATACCACTGAGCATGATGTAAAACCACAAGCTAAAACCCACACTGAGTCCTAAAAACACCCCTGCACGGTTACCGTGTTTCCAGTAGAGTCCACCCACTAACGCGGGTGCAAGTTGGGCAAAAGCACCAAAGGACAGCATCCCCAGATGCGATAGCGAGTCGCTGTCAGCCAGCGCCAGATAACTGCCGTAGCCCAACCCAAGGATGATGATAATCGCTAGGCGGCGGGCATTTAGTAGCATCTGTGAAAACTGGCTGAAGTTTTTCTCGCGGATATTGCCAGTACGTAACATCACAGGGACAAGCCATTCGTTACTCACCATAACACTGATTGTCACCACGGCCACAATCACCATCCCCGTCGCCGCAGATAAGGTGCCTAACAGCGCAATCACCGCCAGCAGCGGATGATCTAACGCAAGCGGTAAATTAATCACATAGGTATCAGCGGCAACGCTATCGCCCAAGATCAATTTACCCGCTAATGCCAGTGGCCCGACAAATAGGCCAAATAAGGCCAAATACAGCGGAAACAACCAACGCCCTTTAGACAAAACAGACTCATCGGCACATTCCACCACCATCACATGGAATTGGCGCGGCATACACAAAAATGCCGCCATGCCGACAAGCAGTTCAGGCATCAAGGTTTCAATACGGGGGTTTGGGTGATGAATTAACGCTTTATCACTCGCCTGCTGCCAAATATCGCCAAACCCGTCAAATACGCCAAAGCTAATCACCATCCCCACCAGCAAAAATGCTGCGAGTTTCACTAAGGATTCGAATGCGATAGCCAGCATCATCCCGGGATTATGCTCGGTAGCATCGAGCTTACGAGTGCCAAAAAGAATGGCAAATATGGCTAACAGCGCGGTGATCAGTAGCGCAATCATAATGCCATTTAAGGGGTCATCCGCGGGTTGAAATAGATTAAGGCTGAACACCATCGCCTTAAGTTGCAGCGCAATATAAGGCATGATGCCAAATAGCGCGATGAGGGTAACAATGGCCGCCAAGGTTTGTGACTTACCGTAACGGGCGGCGATAAAGTCGGCGACCGAGGTAATATTTTGCGCCTTGGACACGAGGACCATCTTGCGCAACATGCCAAACCCTAAGGTGAAGATAAGAATTGGGCCGATAAAAATCGGAATGAACGACCAAAAATCCTTAGCCGACTGTCCAACCGTGCCTAAAAAACTCCAAGAAGAACAATAAACCGCCAAGCTTAAGCCATAAATGACCACTTGCAGCTTCTTGGTCACGCCGCTAAACCAGCGCTCCGCCCCCCAGGCTAAAAGGAATAAAAGTGATACATAACAAATAGCAATAACGGCGACGACTAAGGTGAGATTCATATTTTTGCTCTTTTTTCCATTATTGTGCGATAAATAATGGCTGAAATCTAGCCAGATTTTCGAGTGCAACAGCCTAAATATAAAGGAAATTTTAAAACTAGACCAAGGTCTAATGGAGTTGACTCCCTCTTGCATACCATACTCAGACCACGCAATTTTTCGAAAGGGAAGCCCTATGAGCTCGCAGTCTCTCTACAAAGTCTCCGGCAATATCGCTGCCAATGCACTTGTAAATAACGATCAATATAAAACAATGTACCAAGAGTCGATTGTCAATCCAGAGGGTTTCTGGAGAGAGCACGGCAAACGTATCGATTGGATAAAGCCATACACTAAAATCAAAAAAACCACTTTTGACGATCATAATTTATCGATTAACTGGTTCTATGACGGCACCCTAAACGCATCGGCAAACTGTCTAGATCGCCATTTGGCGGAGCACAGCGACCGTGTTGCCATTATTTGGGAAGGCGATAACGCCAACGAACAACGCAAAATCACCTACGGTGAACTGCACACTCAAGTATGTAAATTTGCCAACGCGCTACGCAGCCAAGGCGTACGCCGTGGCGATATCGTCACGATTTATATGCCAATGGTGCCAGAAGCCGCCGTCGCGATGCTGGCCTGTGCTCGCATTGGTGCTGTGCACTCCGTTGTTTTTGGTGGTTTCTCACCCGATTCTATCGCCTCTCGGGTTATCGATGGTAAATCCAAAATCGTCATCACCTCCGATGAAGGTATGCGTGGTGGCCGCGCCATTCCGCTCAAACGCAACATCGACGATGCGTTAAAACATCCCGATGTGACCAGTGTTGAGAAAGTCATTGTGCTTCAACGCACTGGCGGCAAGATTGACTGGGTAGAAGGTCGCGATGTGTGGTGGCATTCACTGGTTGAAACCGCATCCGAACATTGCGCTGTCGAAGAAATGGGCGCAGAAGATCCGCTGTTCTTACTCTATACCTCAGGTTCAACGGGTAATCCAAAGGGCGTATTGCACACTACTGGCGGTTATATGGTGTATGCCTCCATGACTCACGAGTATGTGTTCGATTACAAACCCGGTGAGATTTACTGGTGTACTGCTGATGTGGGTTGGATCACTGGCCACTCCTACATGGTATATGGCCCGCTTGCCAACGGCGCAACGGTGCTCATCCACGAAGGTGTTCCTAACCACCCAAGCCCTGCACGTTTAGGCGAGATGATTGACCGCCATAAAGTCAATATTCTCTATACTGCACCAACGCTTATTCGTGCACTAATGGCCGAAGGGAAACAACATTTTGATAAGTACGATGGCAGCTCACTGCGCATCATGGGCTCTGTAGGCGAACCCATCAACCCAGAAGCTTGGCGTTGGTACCACGAGGTCATCGGCCACGAGCATTGCCCGATTGTCGATACTTGGTGGCAAACTGAAACTGGCGGTATTTTGATCACCCCACTGCCAGGCGCAACTGATACTAAGCCCGGCTCGGCGACTCGTCCTTTCTTTGGGGTACAACCGGCGCTCGTGGACAACATGGGTAACATTTTAGAAGGCGCAACCGAAGGAAACTTAGTGCTGCTCGACTCATGGCCAGGCCAAATGCGTACCGTATATGGTGACCATGAACGCTTCGTACTGACCTATTTTAAAACCTTCCGTGGCATGTACTTTACTGGTGACGGCGCTCGCCGCGATGAAGACGGTTACTACTGGATCACCGGCCGTGTAGACGATGTGATTAACGTCTCCGGCCACAGGTTAGGCACAGCAGAAGTAGAAAGTGCACTGGTGTCACACGAACTGGTCGCTGAAGCCGCCGTTGTGGGCTATCCCCATGATATTAAAGGCCAAGGTATTTACGCCTATGTCACCTTAACCCGCGGCACAGAAGAGAGTGAAGAACTTCGCCAAGAGCTGCGCCAATGGGTTCGTAAAGAAATTGGTGCCCTAGCCACACCGGATCTTATCCAGTGGGCAACAGGATTACCTAAGACACGTTCTGGCAAAATCATGCGCCGCTTCCTGCGTAAGATTGCCGCGAACGAAGTGACTAACTTAGGTGATGCATCAACACTGGCCGATCCAGCCGTAATTGAAACCTTGATTGAAACTCGCTTGAATCGTAACGAGTAATCGTTATCCCGCGCTTAATCGTGATTTATCACGGTTAAGCGCAGCTTTAGCTCCTGTACGTTTGAACCTTGCTCCATCTAGTACAGGTTCCTTCAATGAAGCAAACCCTGTTGAGAAAGTGCCTGATTGCCCCTTTCTCTTAGTTGCCCCTCCAACCAAGGGGCATTTTTTTGGTTCTGTGTTAAGCTTGGCGCCAAACTCAATCGACCAAGAATAGCTAGCAGCGTGTCAGTTAATTCCAACCCAAGCGTTACCCTCAGGGATTATCAGCAACAAGCCGTCGATGCCGCCATCGCGCATTTCAAAAAAAGCACCGATTCCGCCGTGTTAGTCCTACCAACGGGAGCCGGGAAAAGTATCGTTATTGCCGAGCTCGCCCGCATCGCCAGAGGACGTGTGCTGGTTTTAACCCATGTGAAGGAACTGGTTGCCCAAAACGCGCAAAAGGTGGGATTACTGACGACCGAAGCCAGCATTTATTCCGCAGGGTTAAATCAAAAATCGACTGATGGCAAAACCGTCGTGGCCAGTATCCAATCCGCCGCGCGCTCATTAAATCAATTCGATGACCCCTTCTCGCTAGTGATTATCGATGAGTGCCACAGAGTCAGCCTCGAAAAAACCAGCCAATATCAGCAGATCTTAAGCCATTTACAGCAGCGTAATCCCAAGCTGAGGTTATTAGGCCTCACGGCCACTCCCTATCGGCTCGGGACGGGTTGGATTTACAAACACCATTACCACGGCAAAGTCGGCTCGCCTGAACTTGGGGTCTTCGAGCAGTGTATTTTCGAGCTTCCCATCCGTCCGCTGATTAAACAAGGCTATTTAACCGCGCCAACCTTGTTCGATGGTTTAAGCGCTCAATATGACTTCAGCCAAATCAAGCCCAATGACAATGGCGAATATCCCGAGGCCCAAGTCAATGCGCTGCTAAATCACGCTGGACGAGCAACTACGGCGATTGTGAAGCAACTGATTGAACTGAGTCATCACCGCCAGGGGATCATTATTTTTGCGGCGACGGTTCGCCATGCGGAAGAAATTGTTAGCCAGCTCAACAAGCAGCACAGCGAGCAAACGGCAATCGTCACGGCGCAAACGCCAGATAATGAACGTGATGAGCTTATCGGGCGCTTTAAAGCGAGGAAGCTTAAGTTCCTCGTCAACGTCGCGGTACTGACCACCGGATTCGATGCGCCCCATGTGGATTTGATTGCGATTTTACGCCCCACCGCATCGGTGAGTTTGTTTCAGCAAATGATTGGCCGAGGCCTTAGGATCTGTGAAGGTAAAAAAGATTGTTTAGTGATTGATTACGCGGCCAATGGTTATGATTTGTATTTTCCAGAAGTCGGCCAAGCTAAGCCCAATAGTAAGTCGGTTCCGGTACAAGTGCATTGCCCTGTCTGCCAGTTTGCCAATATCTTTTGGGGATTAACCGACAAGGATGGCGATATTATCGAGCACTTTGGCCGTCGCTGTCAGGGCATTGTCGAGCATCATGGGCAAAAGCAACAATGTGACTTTCGATTTAGGTCTAAATCCTGTCCCGATTGCGGACAAGAGAACGACATTGCGGCGCGTATTTGCCAGCATTGCCATTCGACCTTAATCGACCCCGATAAACGCCTTAAGCAAGTATTGAATAAGCAACACCATCATCTGTTCCGCTGCCAGCATATGACGTTAATGGATGATGCAGGCGATCTTAAGGTGCAATATCTAGACATTGACGGAAATGAGTTTAATCGGCACTTTAAGCTGCAAACACCCGCCCAATGGCGTGCCTTGTATGCGCTGTTTATTTTCCCCCATAGTCGCACGCCAGGCATTAAACCTAAGCAATACAAAAAAGTGTCTGAGCTGATTGCCGATAGCGCCGCTTTTCGGATGCCAGATCTGTTACTGCTGAAAAAGCACAAAAAAGGCTGGGATCTGCTCGAAAGCTATTTCGATTACCAAGGGCGCTATCAAACTGAAAATAAACACATCTGACATTATCAATTCGGTTAGCGCTATGGTATAAAACGCTTAAAGTAATCCTAAGGAGCTATTATGTACGTTGTTATTTTTGGCCGTCCTGGCTGTCCTTATTGCGTGCGAGCAGTACAACTGTCAGAGCAACTCGTTGAAAAACGTGATGACTTTAAATTTAGATATGTAGATATCCACGCCGAAGGGATTTCTAAAGCGGATCTCGAGAAGACTGTCGGCAAGCCAGTCGAAACGGTGCCCCAGATATTCGTTGATGAAAAACACGTAGGTGGTTGCACCGATTTCGAACAATATGTTCGTGATAACAATCTGTTAGGTTAACCCTAATACGAGATAACAAGGAGACCTGTGGTCTCCTTTTTTACTTTTGCATCAGTTGTTACATCAATAATGTTGCAGAGTAAAGCAACCTCAATTTTGCTTGTTCCATTTTGTGTTTCCCCAGTTGTTATTATTTATCTGCAGCCAATATGGACCATTTAACACGTGAGAAAAACTGACAATAAGTCTATGAGCAAACTAGAAAATGCAGTGAAATTAATTAAGATTTTTAGTGATGAGTAGCGAAAGAAAATTATTACTAGGAGAGATAAAGAGTGGTGGGTCGTGAAGGATTCGAACCTTCGACCAATTGGTTAAAAGCCAACTGCTCTACCGACTGAGCTAACGACCCATCTATTGGATTCTGAATTTTACACTTTCAGAAAAGTGGTGGGTCGTGAAGGATTCGAACCTTCGACCAATTGGTTAAAAGCCAACTGCTCTACCGACTGAGCTAACGACCCATCTAGTGAACGCTGATTTTACACTTCAGTAAGTGGTGAATCATGAAGGATTTAAACCATTCGATTGATTGGTTAAAAGCCAACTGCCCTAGCTTTATAACATAAGCGGCTGAGCTAACGACTCATCTAAGAATTCTGAATTTTACACTTCCAGAAAAGTGGTGGGTCGTGAAGGATTCGAACCTTCGACCAATTGGTTAAAAGCCAACTGCTCTACCGACTGAGCTAACGACCCATCTAAGGATTCTGAATTTTACACTTCCAGAAAAGTGGTGGGTCGTGAAGGATTCGAACCTTCGACCAATTGGTTAAAAGCCAACTGCTCTACCGACTGAGCTAACGACCCATCTAAAGACTCTGAGTTTTACACTTTCAGAAAAGTGGTGGGTCGTGAAGGATTCGAACCTTCGACCAATTGGTTAAAAGCCAACTGCCCTAGCTTTATAACATAAGCGGCTGAGCTAACGACTCATCTAAGAATTCTGAATTTTACACTTCCAGAAAAGTGGTGGGTCGTGAAGGATTCGAACCTTCGACCAATTGGTTAAAAGCCAACTGCTCTACCGACTGAGCTAACGACCCATCTAAGGATTCTGAATTTTACACTTCCAGAAAAGTGGTGGGTCGTGAAGGATTCGAACCTTCGACCAATTGGTTAAAAGCCAACTGCTCTACCGACTGAGCTAACGACCCATCTAAAGACTCTGAGTTTTACACTTTCAGAAAAGTGGTGGGTCGTGAAGGATTCGAACCTTCGACCAATTGGTTAAAAGCCAACTGCTCTACCGACTGAGCTAACGACCCATATACTGGTATTTTGCGCCCCGAACGACCTCGCCGTTCCGAGGGCGCCTATAATACCTTTTTCATTTCCCCATGCAAGCGTAAATTCCCAATTTTTTGTCGTTTGCATGAAAAACAGACTAAGAGTATGTTTTTTAGTTAATTACGCTTTAATTGCAGCCAGTTGTTGCTGGGCAATGCGTGCTGCAGCGCTGTTGGCGTAGTCTTTTACTACTTGTTGGTAATATTGAGTTGCACCAGCTTTATCGCCCATTTTCTCTGCGATCATGCCAAGCTTCACTAAACTGTCACCACGTTTGTTGGAATCACTAAAACGGGTCACGACCGTATTGAAAACTTGCTTAGCTTCAGCAAACTCACTTTTATTAAACAGCAATTGTCCTAACCAATAATTAGCATTGGCGGCATAAACTGAATCTGGATATTGTTTAATGAAAGCGCGAAAGGCTGGAATTGCATCATCATACTTACGCTCTTTCAGCACGAGATTAACCGCGCTTTCGTAGCTGGCCGTTTCACTTAAACTACTGGCGGCCGCATTCGCGGTTGCTGCTGCAGCGGCAGGAGTGGAAGGCACTGAAGCGGCTGGAGTCGCTGCTTTAGAAGATAAATTAGCAATTTCATCATAAAGCTGACGCTGGCGTTGCTGCATCTGCTCTATTTGATAATTTTGTTGTTCAGTCAAACCACGTAAGTCGAGAACTTCTTGCTGCAAAGTATCCAGACGGCGCTGCATATCAATTTCGCTTTGTTGTCTCGATTTTACAATGCGCTCTAAACGAGCAAGTCTGTCATCACCTGAACCACCAGCAAGGTCTTCAACAGGAGCAGGAGCTGCAATTGCAGCTCCTGCGCCGAAGAACATTGCCGTAATTAAGACGGCACGTTTCATCTCGTTACTCTCCGTAATTCAATCTTAGTAAACTAAAACTGCACGACGGTTTTTAGCAAAACCTTCATCGGTACGAGTGAAGTCAAGTGGCTTCTCTTCGCCGTAGCTTACGATGCTCATTTGGCTTGGTTGTACACCCATGCCTTGTAAGTATTTAGCAACAGCTTTAGCACGACGCTCACCCAGTGCGATGTTGTATTCTGGCGTGCCACGCTCGTCGGCATGACCTTCAATCAATACACGAACACTTGGGTGCTCAACTAAATAAGTACCGTGGGCTTCGAGGACAGCTGCATATTCAGTTTGAACTTCACTGCGGTCGAAATCGAAGTAAATAATGTGCTCTTTTCTCAACTGCTCGAGTTGCTGACGTTGTTGCTCTTCAGGCGACAACATTCCACCAATACCGCCCGTTTGAACACCACCATTGAGTTCACTACCAGAACCGCTTGTAGAGCCCATAGCATCAGTTTCTGATTCAGAAGTTGAGCTACACGCACTAATAGCCATAATTGGAAGTGCTACCAACATAGCTTTTAACAACTTGTTCAGATCCATTACTTGTTCCTTATAAAATTAAATGTTAATAAATCAAACTAATACACTAGAGAAACGGAGACCAAGAAGGTGATTTCACCTCGCCCTGACCTACCGGTAATCTCGCTTTAAAGCGTCCGTCCGTAGAAACAGCTGCTAAAACTTGCTTGCCTTGATACGTAGTGCCATAAATCACCATAGTACCATTAGGGGCCACACTTGGAGACTCGTCCAAACGTGTCGATGTCAGCACCTGCATAAAGCGCGTACTTAAATCCATACGTGCAATATTAAATTTACCATTTGTGCGATTCACAAAAATCATGCTGCGACCATCAGGGGTAATTGAACCACCTAAATTCCATTCACC
This sequence comes from Shewanella sp. LZH-2, assembly GCF_016859145.1. Lineage (NCBI taxonomy): Bacteria > Pseudomonadati > Pseudomonadota > Gammaproteobacteria > Alteromonadales > Shewanellaceae > Shewanella > Shewanella sp. LZH-2. Next base: position 1,887,814 of record NZ_CP069350.1, on the reverse strand, counting down.
TTCAAAGGTTTCACGGGTCACTTTGCCTGAATTTAAATCTACACGATATAACTGTGGTCTACCACCACGCTCGGAGGTAAACAACAATGACTTGCCATCAGGATACCAAGAAGGCTCAGTATCGATGGAATAGTGGTTGGTAATACGTTTAATCGCCTTAGTGGCAATATCAATGACATAAATCTCAGGTTGACCATCCTTAGAGAGGGTCACGGCCAATGATTTACCATCGGGCGAGAAAGAAGGCGCACCGTTAATGCCAGGGAAACTACTCACCTTAGTACGCACTTGAGTGTATAGGTCCTGAACAAAAATCTCGGCTTTTTTGTTTTCAAAACTCACATAAGCTAAACGACGGCCATCGGGTGACCACGCGGGTGACATCAAAGGCTCAGGAGAGCGCAATAACATCTGCTCATTGTAACCATCATAGTCAGCAATCATTAATGAATAAGCCGCTTTTTGACTGTGGTTAACCAATACATAAGAAATGCGCGTTAAAAACGCACCACGAATACCGGTCAATTTTTCATAAACGATATCACTTATACGGTGGCCATACTGACGAAACTGGGTCGCAGAAATCACGGTCTGACGACTATCCATCAAAAATTCAGTTGGACTTGCAGGACCTTTTAGTGCTTGGTTTTGTGCTTTAACCAAATCAATAAGATCAAAGCTCACCAAAAACTGATCCGTGCCGTAAGGCTTAACCGAACCAACCACAACGGCTTCTGCACTAACATTAGCCCAAGCATTGGCATCAAACTGTGCTAAGGCTCCAATACCACGTTGAGGTAACCCTAATTCATCGAGAGGTTTAAACGTACCGCTGCGCACTAAGTCAGACATAACCACATCTGCAATCGCCTGTGGTGGCGCACCAGCACCTTGCCATTGGAATGGCATCACCGCGATTGGTCGCGCCGCATCCACACCTTCGGTAATCACAATATCCAGCGCCGCTTTTGCCGGCATAGTGCAAAGCAGAACTGCCAATGCTAACCATTTTGCCAAAATTTTCATGGGACTCCTTTAATTAAACGTTGGTTCAACGATTAAGTTAATTTCTTTCATCAAGTTATATACCGCAGGGTCTGGAGACACTGGTAACTTACCCGCTTTTAAAATCGCCGCTTTAGCTGCACGACACACATTCGGATCACCACCTTGTGTCTGACTGCTAATCACAAATCCATCATTCGCTAAACGCACAGAAACGGTACACGTTTTACCACGCATCGATTCATCAACCACAAGGTTACGCTGAATCGTTGATTTAATCATCGCGGTATACTTACCGACTTCCGTTTGCATCTGCTTATTCATGGTTTGCGATAAGGCTGCCTGCTCGGCGGCTAACGCATCAGCCATTTCCTGCTCCTGTAGAGCACGGGCTTCAGCATCCGCTTTCGCCTTAGCATCTGCTTTTGCCTTAGCTTCGGCTTTTGCTTTCGCCTCTGCATCAGCCTTGGCTTTTGCCTCTGCTTTGGCTTTAGCTTCTGCCTCAGCTTTTGCCTTGGCTTCGGTTTCTTTCTGCTTACGGTCTGCCTCAGCTTTCGCGGCAGCGGCCTCTTCTACTTTACGTTTTTCCGCGGCTTTTTGAGCTGCATCTTCAGCAAGTTTACGTTCTTGCTCCTTCTGCTTGCGATCGGCTTCGGCTTTTTGTGCTTTTTCCTTTTCCTGTTGCTGCTTCACCTGCGCGGCTTTCGCGGCATCATTGGCCTTTTGGGTCTCAATTTCTTGCTGCTTACGTTCTTCCGCCAGTTTCTTCAACTGTGCTTGTTCACGCTCACGGGCTTGCTTTGCTTCCTGTGCTTTGCGTTCAAGTTCGGCTTGGCGCTCACGTTCTCGGCGCTCTGCATCGCGCTTTTCCTGCTTTAGCTTTTCAACTTGATTAGCGACTTGTTGCTGATCAACCATAACAGCTTTTACTGCAGGGGCGCTAACTTGTTGCACAGGTTCAGGTTTATGGGTGAAATCTATGCCAATGGCCAGAATAATTATCACGCCAATATGAATACCTGCTGAAATTGACAGAGGTAATGCAACATTTGAATTATCCGCCACCTATTTCTCCTTGGGTGAATCCGTCATCAAACCGACTGAGGGAACGCCTGCCTGTTGCAAGGTCACCATCAATTGGATCACGTTATCGTAAGGAATAGTTCTATCGGCTTTAACCACCACTGGACGTTCAGGCTCAGTCACCATAATCGCCGCCACGGCGGTGGCTAACTCTTCCAATTCCATTTCTTCGTTATTGGAACCGCCCTGATTAAGAAAATAAGTACCGTCGGCATCAATAGACGCTACAACCGGCGGCTTACTATCCGCGGGTAGCACTTCGGCCGCACCTTGCGGCAGCTCCACCTTCACCCCTTGGGTCACAATCGGTGCTGTTACCATGAAAATAATCAGCAACACGAGCATGACGTCGATGTAAGGCACCACGTTGATTTCGGCAACAGGGCGACGACGTTTACGCTGATAACCGACTTGCATTATACGCCTTCCTTCTCACTGTATGCTTGGCGATGCAGGATGCTAGAAAACTCTTCCATAAAGTTAGCGTAACCGATTTCCAGCTTTTCAACCTGAGTCGCAAAACGGTTATAAGCGATAACTGCTGGAATTGCCGCAAACAGACCCATAGCGGTAGCAATCAGTGCTTCTGCAATACCTGGCGCTACCATGGCTAATGTTGCGTTTTCCATCGAGCCAATTGCGATAAATGAATTCATAATACCCCATACCGTACCAAACAAACCGATATAAGGGCTAGTCGAACCAATGGTTGCCAATAACGGTAAGTTAGCTTCTAACTTTTCTAATTCACGGGATAAGGTCACACGCATCGCCCGCGAAGTACCATCCATCACCGCATCAGGCACTTTGCTATTTAATTTATTCAGACGTGAATATTCTTTAAAACCCGTCACAAATAATGACTCCAAGCCCGTATTATCTGGACGAGCCGACAATTCTTTATACAGACGATTTAAATCGACGCCTGACCAAAATTTATCTTCAAATTTTGCCGATTTATTTTTTGCAGATGTCAATAAACTACGGCGTTGTAAGATCACCGTCCAAGACATTACAGACAAGCAAAGTAAAGTGAACATAACAAATTTCACTAATAAACTGGCTTGTAAAAATAACCCGACAATCGACATATCAGCTTGCACTGTCAAACTCCTGCACAATATTTAAGGGGATAGCTCGGGGCCGCATACGTGATAAGGCTACACAGGCTACTAGCACTGTGCCTTCACAATAACAGTCTCCCAGATGATCAACCAAACGTTGATGAAATACCAACGAGGCCTTTTTCAACTCTATGACCTTAGTTTCTACAATAAGGTTCTGTTCAAAACGTGCGGCTTTTTTAAAATCCAATTCCGCCCGCTTAACCACAAACGCCGTGTCATCGGCCAACAGTGCAGTCTGACTTACGCCTAAGGCTTTTAACCATTCGGTTCGCGCCCGCTCAAAAAAATTGAGATAGTTCGAATGATAGACAACGCCACCTGCGTCGGTATCTTCGTAATAGACTGAAATGGGCCAATTAAACGTCATGCGAAATCAGTAGATTTTGGTTGAAAAATTGACGCTACTATACCTAGGGAAACAAGACTTGTGAATGACCCGATGAAGATATAGATAGGGATGGCAGGGGTTTCAACGCAATTGAGGGATTTGTAAATAACAATGGGGTCAAACGACCCCATTTAATTAACATAGTTAGCTATTTTGCAAGGGTTTGCGGTAGTGCCAAACCAAAGCTTTGCCACAGGAAGCTATAAATATCGGCAAACTCGTCGATCTTCATCGCGGTAGGTTTACCCGCACCATGTCCGGCATTGGACTCAATGCGCATTATCACGGGTTTATCACCCTGCTGCTTTTCTTGCATCATGGCGGCAAATTTAAAGCTGTGTAGCGGCACCACACGATCATCGTGATCAGCCGTCATCACCATAGTTGCAGGATAAGCCTGCGCTTTAACATTATGGTAAGGCGAATAAGCTAATAATGCCGGGAACTGCTCTGCATTATCTGCACTGCCATATTCACTGGTCCAAGCCCAACCAATGGTAAACTTATGGAAGCGCAGCATATCCAGCACACCCACAGCTGGTAGCACGGCAGCAAACAGCTCAGGACGTTGCGTCACCGCGGCGCCCATCAATAAACCGCCATTACTGCGGCCATAAGCGCCTAACTTTGTAGTGTTGGTGTATTTTTCGTTGATCAGGTATTCGGCAGCGGCAAAATAGTCATCAAACACATTTTGCTTTTTATCGAACATACCTGCCTGATGCCAGCTTTCACCATAATCCGCGCCGCCGCGTAAACTTGGTACGGCGTAAATGCCGCCCATATCTAACCATGCGATGTTGGCGGGGCTAAAACGCGGTGTCATTGAAATTGCAAAACCGCCATAGGCATACAGAAGCGTTGGGTTTTGACCATTCTTCACAAGACCTTTCTTATAGGACAGCATCATCGGGACGCGAGTACCGTCTTTGCTGGTATAAAACACTTGCTCAGACACATAATTATCGGGATTAAATGACACCTGAGGTTTAGCCACAACGGTCGACTCTGCCGTTTTAAAATCGAACTTATAGGTGGTTTCGGGTTGAATATAGCTGTTAAAGACATAGTAGAAATAGTCTTTGCTCGCCTTACCGAAAGGCCCTGCGACATTACCTTTACCAGGTAAAGTAACATCCTGACGCTTTTGTCCGCCCATACTGAAAATCGATAATTGTCCCAATACATCGTGTAAATAGCTGACGACTAAATGGTCATTGATAATGGCGACTTTATTAATGGGATCTTTTGATTCAGGAATAATAGTTTGCCACTGCGATTTCTCGCTATTACGGGTATCAATGGCAATCACTTTACCGTTAGGCGCATCTAAATCGGTTTTAAAATAAAATACCGAACCGTCATTACCTAAAAACTCATACTCTGCTTCGAGGTTAAGGATTAATTCCACCACCTGTGCTTTAGGTTCAAACAGTGATTTATAGAAAAAGCGATTACGTTTGTCCGTACCCTGCGAAATCGACAGCAGTAAATATTCGCCCTGCTCAGACACATCGATGCCAAATCCCCAATCTTTGTTTTGGGGACGTTCATAAATCAATAAATCTTGGCGTTGATCTGTGCCTAATTTGTGGTAATACACTTTTTGATTAAAGTTCACATCGGCCAGTAAATCCCCACCCGCTGGCGCATCGTAACGGGCATAGAAAACACCTTGGTTTTCCTTATCCCATACCGCGCTGGAGAATTTAATCCAGTTGAGTTCATCTTTAAGCTTTTTACCCGTAGCAATATCAATAAACTGCCACTGCTGCCAGTCAGAGCCTGACTTAGACACACCATAGGCTAAAATCTTACCGTCATTACTTACCGATACACCAGACAACGCCACGGTACCATCGGCTGAGAAGCTATTTGGATCGAGCACGGCTTTCTCAACGCCATCTTTGCCTTTTACATAAAGGACCGATTGCGCTTGTAAACCATCGTTACGGTAATAAAACTGGTTATCGCCATTCTCGAAGGGGGCTGAAATCTTCTCGTAGTTCCACAGTTGAGTGATACGATCAACCACGGCTTGTTTGTTGGGGATCTTCGCCAAGTAAGCCTGACCAAAGGCCTGTTGTTCTTTTACCCAGCTTTCGGTTTCTGGCGTGTTTTCTTCAAGATGACGGTAAGGATCCGCCACCGCAACACCGTGAAGAGTGTCGACTAAAGCGTCTTTTCTCGTTTCAGGGTAAACCAATTTGTTTGCGCTGACCTGCTGTGCGGCCTCTTCTGGCGTATTGCCACTCTGGCAGGCGGCCAACGCCATGCCCAATGTGGCTACTAATAAACCTTGCTGGGCAAGGCGAAATCTTAATGCCATCTTTTATCGTCCTTTTGGTGATGTCCGGCTTAACGCTCTTTTGCAGCAAGTACTATACAAGCAAAATTTTTCATGGCAATGCTGTAGCAAAAGATGAGGTTTTCTAGCGAAGAAGAAAGATTTAACAAACTGGTAGCAATGATGAGCTTATTGAAGTGTATTTTTATGCAGTAATTATGACTGACAAGTTATTAATCATGCTAAATAGTGACTTAAGTGAGGCAGATCACTTAATCAATCATTAGTTTTGCTAATGTATCGAGGCAATTTTTCTCGTTTGCTAGCCAAATAACAACACACTAAAATGTGCTTGTTTTCAGGAGATATCCGCTAGCGGATATTGAAAACAAAGAACTTTTAAACTGATGTCTTTTAAGTACTTCAGTTCATCCCTGGTTCTTATGCTTGACTTCCTTCCTTCAATTTGTTGATTGCAAATGCATTATTTTGCGGCCCGCTTAGATTAAGCGGGCTTTTTTTTACCCAGAATCAAACATCAAGCGACACTTATCGGCGTTCAGTATTTTTTGTTACATAAAAACCACTGGAGCCTCTCAATAAATGGCGCTTATTTGCGTGTCACTATCCGAATCAACAGACTGCCATAGTATTTTGACGCGAATACAAACAGCGTCAATAAACAACAATGCCAAGTCAGTAGACTTGGCATTGTTAGGTTAAGCTTTGATTTAGAGGGGCTTACTAATTCGGATCACAACTCGGCGGTTTAGCGCCCTTTCCTCAATATCGTCATTTGAAGCCACGTGACGCCGCTCGCCGTGACCCACAGTCACAATTCGATCTTGCGGTATACCGCTTGAGACAAAGAAATCTTTTACCGATTCAGCACGTTTGTCCGAGACTTTCTGATTCACTGAACGACCACCATAACTATCGGTATAAGCATCGACTAATACTAATTCTACATCTGGATCGTATGACAAATATTCCTGTATTCGCGTAAGCTGTTGCTGTGAGAAGCGAGTTAAATCCGTTCCTCCTTCATCATAATTAAGCACGGTAAAAGCAATATCTTCAAAGCTATAAGGCAATAGGTGCGATAAACACGCCTTAAACTCAGCATATTTTCGGCCAAAATTCGCTGCCGACAGCCCTACAGCAATTTTATTGGACTCATCATACCAATCGGCATAGTAAAATGTCGGCTCCATACCACGGCTTAGCTCGTTTAACATGGACCACGCGGCGCGTTTAGGCACTTCACCATTAAAATACTTTTGGTAACGTAACGAAGTGATTTCTTTTGACACCACACCTGGTCGCCATTTGGGAGCTCGGCTCATCAACTTGGCTTGGGTCACTTGATCAGGTTTTACCCACATATCCAAAGTGAAATTGAGATTTAATTGCTTACCCGCTTCACTGGTAAAAATCGCTTTACCGTAGGAAGGAATATCATGCTCAAGACGGCACACGATCGGACTGTTTTGACTGACTCGCCATTGGGATTCACCCAAAGAGGCCACATAGTGGCGCAACTCTGCCATTGCAGTTGCTGGAACGCATAAAATTGATACTAATATCAGTTTTCGCCACATAGCCCTTACTCGTGTTTATTCGGTTACGAGGTTTTATCGGCAAACTTTTTAGTTCCTTTAGCTCATAAAACCAGCAATCAAACATGACACATCCTAGTTCATTAAGCATAATAGCGCCCTGTGATTTTTCTTGGGTACTTTAATGAGCGATATTTGCGACGCAAACAAATTGAAACACCGATTTCGTGGCTACTTTCCGGTAGTGATAGATGTCGAAACCGCGGGCTTCAACTCTCAAACCGATGCGTTGCTGGAAATAGCCGTCACGCTACTGAAAATGGATGATGAAGGCGTGCTCGGGATTGATAAAACCCTGCATTTCAACATTGAGCCCTTTGAGGGTGCAAATTTAGAACCCGAGGCGCTGGCTTTTAATGGTATCGATCCCACCAATCCATTACGCGGTGCGGTCAGCGAAAAAGAAGCCTTTTTAGAGATATTTAAAGCCGTTAAAAAAGCCCAAAAGGCATCTGATTGTCACCGTAGTATTATTGTGGCGCACAATGCAGCCTTTGATCATGGCTTTGTGAGTAAGGCTATTGAACGTTGTGACTTAAAACGCTCTCCATTCCATCCGTTTGCCACTTTTGATACCGCGACGTTGGCAGGATTAGCGATTGGCCATACGGTATTAGCAAAAGCCTGTATTATGGCAGGCATCCCTTTTGACAATAAAGAAGCCCATTCAGCACTCTACGATACCGAGCGCACTGCTGAACTCTTTTGTTATATCGTCAACCGCTGGAAATCTTTAGGTGGCTGGCCACTCTTAGCCACCAACGAACCTGATGATTCGGATAGCGAAGCATAGCTTTACCAACAATTGCCTAAAACAAGAAAGCTGCCATTTGGCAGCTTTCTTTTTACCTAACTAAAGGTTTGTAAATTACAGAGAGCTTGCGTTTTCAGCTAAGTAAGCCGCAACACCTTCAGTGCTTGCGTTCATACCTTTGTCGCCTTTTTCCCAACCTGCTGGGCAAACATCACCGTGCTCTTCGTGGAATTGCAGTGCGTCGATCATACGCAGCATTTCGTCAACGTTACGGCCTAATGGCAGATCGTTAACCACTTGGTGACGTACCATACCTTCTTTGTCGATCAGGAATGAACCACGGAAAGCCACGCCAGCTTCTGGGTGCTCAACATCATATGCTTTACAGATGTCGTGTTTAACGTCAGCAACTAAAGTGTATTTCACTTGGCCAATACCACCTTTTTCTACTGGGGTGTTGCGCCATGCATTGTGAGTGAATTGAGAATCGATAGACACACCGATCACTTCAACACCACGCTTAGTGAACTCTTCCATGCGGTGATCAAAAGCGATCAACTCTGATGGACAAACGAAAGTGAAGTCAAGTGGATAGAAAAATACCACTGCAGGCTTGCCTTTGATGGCTGCAGTTAAGTTAAAGCTATCTACGATTTCGCCAGAACCTAATACAGCTGCTGCAGTAAAATCAGGAGCCGGACGGCCTACTAATACGCTCATTTTATATCTCCATCTATGAGTTGAACTAACTATAAAAGTAAAACATCCCTTAAACACGCTTGCACATTTGTGCGAGTGTATTTGAGAGCGCTTACCAATCAAATCTTTAGGCATTATAAGTCGTGCGTTTTGCCTTACAACCTATTTAAGACCAATATCACATTTTTCAAGGGCATTTTGACGTTACTGCTTAAGGATAGAGCAATCTGTGCCATTGATAAGCGCTTTAGCCCACATTCATCTAACACTAAAAGCCCTCTCGATTCACATTTTCAGATATTTTTCAGATTAAGGCTCGGTAAACTGGACAGACACGGCCTTCGCAGTCGAAAATAACCCTTTTGGTTTACAGAATTAAGAATTTGTCTATGAATGCAGTCGTCATTGCTGTGTGTTTAATGTTAGCCCTTAGTTTGGCGAGGGTGAATGTAGTGGTAGCGCTCACCATCAGCGCCCTCGTTGCTGGTTTAGTCGGGGGAATGGATCTGCATCAAACGATTGATGCCTTCAATACAGGATTAGGTGGCGGCGCACAAATCGCCCTGAGTTATGCCTTATTGGGTGCATTTGCCGTAGCATTATCCCATTCAGGCTTGACGACGCTGATCTCCAACTCGATCATTAAAAGCCTCGGCCAAGAACCTAATCCGACCAACACTAATTGGGTGCGCTGGTTACTGCTGTTATCCCTGCTCGTGATGTCGATGGCCTCGCAAAATATCCTGCCGATCCATATCGCCTTTATTCCGATACTCGTGCCACCACTGCTGCATGTGATGACCAAGCTGCATATCGACCGCCGTTTGGTCGCCTGCGTGCTGACCTTTGGCCTTGTCACTACCTATATGATTTTACCCGTGGGCTTTGGCGGTATTTTCTTAAATGATATTTTGCTGTCAAACCTCACCAGCAACGGCTTAGTCGCTGTGCGTGACCAAATCCCCCCTGCCATGTTGATCCCCGCAGCAGGCATGGTGGTCGGTTTATTGATCGCCGTATTTGTTAGCTATCGCAAGCCAAGGGTATACGATGAAACTAAAGTGCTCAGTGCCGAGCCCGAAGAGACGCTCAATAAGCGCAATATCGCTATCGCAGCGGTAGCAATTCTTGCAACTTTATTTGTACAGCTTGAAACTGATTCGATGATCTTCGGCGCTTTAGTCGGCTTTATGATCTTTAGTTTCTCTGGCGCACTAAAACACGTTGCTGATCAAGATATCTTTACTCAGGGCGTGCGCATGATGGCCAATATCGGTTTTATCATGATCTCCGCCGCAGGTTTTGCCGCAGTAGTGAAAGAAACTGGTGAAGTTGGCACCCTGGTTTCATCATTGAGTAGTCTGATTGGCGACAATAAAGCCCTCGCCGCCTTTTTGATGTTAGTCGTTGGACTATTAATTACTATGGGTATTGGCTCATCCTTCTCGACCATCCCGATTATTGCGACCATTTATGTGCCCTTGGCGCTAAGTTTTGGCTTTTCAGTACCTGCAACTATCGCGTTAGTCGGGACTGCTGCTGCGTTGGGCGATGCAGGCTCGCCAGCATCGGACTCGACATTGGGTCCCACATCGGGTTTAAATGCCGATGGTCAGCACGACCATATCCGCGACAGCGTGATCCCCACCTTTATTCACTACAATATTCCACTGTTAGTATTTGGCTGGATTGCCGCCATGGTGCTCTAAGCGTAGGAAAGACATATAGACATAAGCAAAAGCGTGGTAATGCCACGCTTTTTTTATGATAGGGATTTAAGCATTGAGTATTAGAACGTTACCGCAAAACATCATTTTCATCATCGGATCTTTTTTGTGTCTTATCCGCGTATAACGCCTTATCTGCCGCCAGAAATACCGCCTCAAAGGATGGACAATCCATTGAATCTGCAACACCGCAAGAAACAGTTAGCATATTTAAAAAATGTCGCTGCCGAATGTTATCTTTAAGTCTATCCGCAAGTTGTTGTGCTTTATCAATAGGACAGTTGGCTAAAATCACTACAAACTCATCACCACCAGTGCGGATAATAATGTCGTTTTCTCGAAAAACGGCTCGCATCGCTTCGACAATTTGCATTATTGCCAAATCACCTAATTGATGCCCATGGGTGTCGTTAATCGTTTTTATTTTATCGCCATCAATACAAATCACAGCATATTGAGACGCAGTTGCAGCCTTAAAAATAAGTGTTTCATAGATTTTTTTATTGTAGGTCTTCGTAAATGGATCCAACAGCATAGCTTCAGAAAATTGCTGACGCTCAGTACGTAACTGCTTGAGACGCATAAATTTAAGTTGGAAAATAATTGTTAAGCCCGACAGCAATAACCAAAGAGGCAGATATTGCATAAAAAACCTTAAAGTACTGATTTTGTACGTTAAAACACTCTGATTATCTAAGTGATTACTCATAGCATAAAACAGAAAGTTGGGCGTGATCCGTGTCCAAAAACTATCTCCGCTAATGACAATCTCAGTGCCATAAGCCGAGTTCTGAGTTTCAAACACTTTTCTTTGCATAAAATCCGTTGCCATAAATGATGTATCAGCAATCACATCCCCCCAAAGATGCTCAGGCGCATGTGAGGATGAAATGGGCGCCGCCATAGAAAGAATAATGTTTCCCGTTACTTCATCACGATAAGGAACGGACAGCACAATATCATCAACTAAGGAGTCCGCAGAGGCATCCTTACTACAATAATGCAGCCGTTGGCAAAACTCATTGGTGAAAGAATTTTCGTGTATTAAGCGACTTTTCACCTCATCAGGAATCGTGGAGGCAAAATATAGCGCATTACTTTTGTATAGACCGATATATATAAACGCACTTCTGACAGGATTCTTATTATTTGAATATAAATAGTCAAAATAGCGCAGGATCAGCTCTTCTTCTGGTGATAAGGCTCCGCCTGAAGGCAATAATAAGCGGGAGGAATCAAGCTTAAATGGTGTCAGTAGCGCACTATCAAAATCAATAATATCGTGTAAAGATAAGCTCTTACCAAGCAACTCTAAATAACTTGGCACCACGTGTTTCGCCCGTACAAATTTGACAAATGCCCTGTGTTCTTTCTCTATTCGCAGGGGTAAAAGGACCAGCAGTAACACAACAAATATCAAGGTAGCCAATGAACAAGATTGGCGAACAAGTGACCAACTTAGTTTTGAAACCATCATAATCCCCGATGATGACCTGAGTTAAATCGATTTATTGCAAACCTACTGCGCCGCGCAAAACGCATTCTGTCAAAAATTAATCTTATCGTTAACTGTAGAACGAGTCGGCAAAAATGGAATCATAAAAAACAAAAAGGGAGCCTAAGCCCCCTTGTCAAATCGAGATAGCATTTAAGCCATCAGAACATTATTTAGTCCCAAAAATCTTATCGCCCGCATCACCTAAACCAGGCAGGATATAGCCCTTCTCGTTTAAGCATCTGTCGATGGCGGCAGTATACAGCTCAACATCCGGGTGAGCCGCTTCAAGGGCTTTGAGCCCTTCGGGCGCGGCAACTAACACTAAGGCTTTAATTGACGTGCAACCGCGTTTTTTCAACAGGTCGATAGTCGCAATCATCGAGCCACCAGTTGCCAGCATAGGGTCAACGATCAGCGCAATACGCTCGTTCATGTCGCTGGCCAGCTTTTCAAAATATGGCACAGGTTCTAGGGTTTCTTCGTCGCGGTAGATACCCACAACCGAAATACGCGCACTTGGAATATGCTCAAGTACACCGTCCATCATGCCTAAACCCGCACGCAAGATAGGCACAACAGTCACTTTCTTGCCTTTGATCTGATCCACATCTACCGGACCATTCCAGCCTTCAATCGTAACAGTTTCGGTTTCGAAATCTGCGGTAGCTTCATAGGTTAACAAGCTGCCGACTTCAGCGGCTAGCTCACGGAAACGTTTAGTGCTAATGTCACCTTCACGCATTAAGCCGATTTTGTGACGCACTAACGGGTGTTTAACCTCGACAACTTTCATTTTTCTCTCCTACTATTGTTCGCGAATTATCTTAGGCAAATTTTTCAGATTTTAGATGATTTGTTTATTGGGTAAAACATAAAGTTTTTCCATTCGGACTAATCGTGAGCAATATCGCAAGAATTATTACTTATCGCTTAAGATACGCCCACTAACACACTATTTTATGACCAATCACTAGATTGAAAATGTGAAATATCCCCCTGTGAAGCTAAAAAAACTTCAGAGATACTGATAAATCCAAATCATGACTTTCGACCCCTAGCACAAGCTGATAGAATACCGCCGCATAAAAATCCAATAACGATGTACCCGAGAGGATCCTCCGTGAGCACTCCTACCCCACTGAGCTATAAAGACGCTGGCGTTGATATTGATGCTGGTAATGCACTGGTAAATAACATTAAAGCGGCTGTTAAACGTACCCGTCGTCCAGAGGTAATGGGCAACTTAGGTGGTTTTGGCGCATTGTGTGAATTACCCACTAAATACAAGCAACCTGTTTTAGTGTCAGGCACCGATGGTGTTGGTACTAAATTGCGTTTAGCTATCGATTACAAAAAACACGACACAGTCGGTATCGACTTAGTGGCCATGTGTGTGAACGATTTGATCGTTCAAGGCGCTGAGCCATTGTTTTTCCTCGATTACTACGCAACAGGCAAGCTCGATGTTGAAACAGCAACTTCTGTTGTTAACGGCATCGGTGAAGGTTGTTTCCAATCTGGTTGTGCGTTAATCGGCGGCGAAACCGCTGAAATGCCAGGCATGTATGAAGGTGAAGATTACGACCTCGCAGGTTTCTGTGTGGGCGTGGTTGAAAAGGCCGACATCATTGACGGGAGTAAAGTGGCCGCGGGTGATGCACTGATCGCCTTAGCTTCAAGTGGTCCTCATTCAAATGGCTATTCATTAATTCGTAAAGTATTAGAAGTCAGCCAAGCGGACCCTCAACAGGATCTCAATGGCAAGCCATTGATCCAACATCTGTTAGAACCAACCAAAATTTACGTTAAATCATTGCTCAAGCTGATTGAAGCATCAGACGTGCACGCAATGGCACACATCACTGGCGGCGGTTTCTGGGAGAACATTCCTCGCGTACTGCCTGAAAACTGCAAAGCCGTTATCCAAGGTGATTCATGGCAATGGCCAGCTGTTTTCAATTGGTTAATGGAAAACGGTAACATTGCAGAATATGAAATGTACCGCACCTTTAACTGTGGTGTAGGCATGATCGTTGCGCTGCCAGCCGATAAAGTGGATGCCGCACTTGCGCTGCTTGCAGCGGAAAGCGAACAAGCATGGCTTATCGGTGCTATCGCTGCTCGCGAAGGTAATGAAGAGCAAGTGGAGATCCTGTAATGCCCCAAAGCTGTCGTGTAGTTGTATTAATTTCCGGAAATGGCAGTAATCTGCAAGCCGTTATCGACGGTTGTGACGATAATTTGCAAGCCGAAGTTGTCGGAGTGATCAGTAATAAACCCGATGCCTACGGCCTAGTTCGTGCCCATCATAGTGAAATTGATACCAGCTGCGTGATTGCTCGCACAGGTGAATCTCGCTCTGATTACGATGCACGGTTAATGGCTGCAATTGAACAATACCAACCGGATTTAATCGTGTTGGCTGGATTTATGCGCATTCTAACCGATGAATTCGTGAATCATTATTTAGGTCGCATGATCAATATCCACCCTTCATTGCTGCCCAAATTTACCGGATTACACACCCACCAACGTGCCATTGATGCCAAAGAAACAGAACATGGCGCAAGTGTGCATTTTGTTACCCCAGCGCTAGATGCTGGTCCGGTGATTTTACAGGCGAAAGTCCCAGTTTATGAAGACGATACCGCAGAGATGCTCGCTGCGCGTGTCCACGAGCAAGAGCATGCTATTTACCCCCTAGTGGTGAAATGGTTTAGCCATCAACGCCTAAAAATGCAAGACGGCCAAGCCTATCTTGATGGCACGCTCATCGGACCTAATGGTTACGCACCCGATTAATCTCTGAATATTTGAAGAAGAGACCTTAAAGGTCTCTTTTTTTTGGGCTATGACATACAAAACCATTGTTTTATGGACTAATGTGGCATTAGATAAGCTAACGAAAAGTGATTTTGTTCGGCATAAAAGAGATTATTAGATGAAAAATATTATCTGCGATATCGATGGTGTACTCCTGCACGACAATAAGCTGATCCCCGGCAGCGATAAATTTATCCAGCGCATTCTCGAGCAAGGCAACCCCCTCGTCATCCTCACAAACTATCCGGTACAAACGGGCAAAGATCTACAAAATCGCCTCAGCGCCGCTGGAATGGATATTCCCGAAGAATGTTTTTACACCTCTGCTATGGCTACCGCTGACTTTTTAAAGCACCAAGAGGGCAGTAAAGCCTTTGTTATCGGTGAAGGCGCCCTCACCCATGAGCTCTACAAGGCTGGTTTTACCATTACCGACATTAACCCCGACTTCGTGATTGTCGGTGAAACCCGCTCCTATAACTGGGATATGATCCATAAGGCCGCCGGATTTGTCGCCCGTGGCGCCCGTTTTATCGCCACCAACCCCGACACTCACGGCCCCGCTTACAGTCCAGCCTGCGGCGCCCTGTGTTCACCGATTGAGCGTATTACCGGCAAAAAGCCTTTCTACGTCGGTAAACCGAGTTCATGGATTATCCGCTCGGCGCTCAATCATATTGACGGTCACTCCGAAAATACCGTGATCATCGGCGACAATATGCGCACCGATATCTTGGCGGGCTTCCAAGCCGGACTTGAGACCATTCTGGTTACCAGCGGCGTAAGTAAGCTTGAAGATATCGATAAAGAACCTTTCCGCCCAAATCATGTTTTCGCCTGCGCGGGCGATATCGATGTCGTTTAAGCATCAAACTGCCAGCTTCTCAGCACCTTAGCGTGCTGAGAAACACCACTGACCTTAACATTAAGTAACATATTTGCCGTTGGACTTCCCTTGTACCCCATTGTCGCTTGATTCATGATAAGGCACGACATCCCCCTTTGATATTCGCGTTAAACACGCCCTAAAAATAACAGTAGGATCAACCTATGCGACGTTTGTATCCGTTTTGCGCACTAGCCTTGCTCAGTGCCTGTAGCCCCAACTCGGCCCAGCCCGATGCCAACAGCAGTGCCGCACTGAAACCCGTGCAAATGAATGAAGCACGTTTTAGAGACGATATTAAAAACCTGTCTTCCGATGAGTTTGAAGGCCGCGCCCCAACCACTCAGGGTGAAAAACTCACCTTGGATTATTTATCCAAGGCCTTTGCAGAGATGGGACTTAAAGGTGCTTACCAAGGTAGCTTTTTACAACCTGTGCCTATGGTGAGCTATACCGCAGATGAAGCACAGCAAGTCACGCTAGCAGGATTACCCTTTAAATACCGTCAAGATCTGGTGCTCAGTAGTCGCCATGATAACGGTGGTATTAACATTGAAAACGCGCCATTGGTATTTGTTGGCTACGGTGTTAATGCACCTGAATATGGCTGGAACGATTACCAAGATGTGGATATGAAAGGTAAAATCGCAGTCATCTTAGTGAACGATCCCGGTTTTGCCCGCCCAGACTCAGGCAAATTTAATGGCAAAGCGATGACCTACTACGGCCGCTGGAGTTATAAATTTGAAGAAGCTAGCCGCCAAGGCGCACTCGGCGCGCTGCTGATCCACGATACTGAGCCTGCATCTTATCCTTGGTCTGTCGTCGAAAACAGTTGGACGGGGCCACAACAGGATTTAGTGCACAGCAAAGCTGAGCAGGATAGCCGCGTCCAAGTTGAAGGTTGGTTAACCTTAGATACCGCCACAAAACTGTTTGAAAAGGCTGGCCTATCACTTCCTACTCTCATGGCTCGCGCTGCCGATAGCCCAATTAGCTTATCCCTAGAGCAAACGGCCAGCATCGCCTTTAAAAACAAAGCGGAATACGCCAATAGCTATAACGTCGTCGCCACCCTTCCTGGCACCAAGCAAGTAGATGAGCAAATCCTGTTTACTGGCCACTGGGACCATATTGGCAAAGATGACAGTAAAGAAGGCGATAAAATTTACAACGGTGCCATGGACAACGCATCGGGCATTGCGGGCATTTTAGAAATCGCCAGACTACTGGCCGATAACGCTAAACAGGGCCACGGCTTAGCTCGCTCGGTGACCTTTATCGCCACCACGGGCGAAGAGCAAGGGTTGCTTGGCTCACGTTATTATGCCGCTAATCCTATCTACCCCATTGATAAAACCGTGGCAGTGCTAAACCTAGATAGCACCAATATCTATGGAAAAACCAAGGATTTCACTATCGTCGGTAAAGGCAAGTCCGAGCTTGAAAACTACTTAATCGATGCCGCCAAACAGCAAAACCGCATTGCTTTGGGTGAAAAGAATCCTGCATCGGGCGGTTTCTTCCGCTCTGACCACTTCAGCTTCGCCAAACTTGGCGTTCCTGCGGTTTTTGCCGGTGGCGGTAGTGAGCCAATCGATGTGGCAACTGCGGACTATAAGACTCAAATGCAGGCGACCATGAAAGGCTGCTATCACAATGTTTGCGATGAATACCGTGATGACTGGGATTTGAGTGGTGCGATTCAAGATCTGGAAATTTACTATCAAGTGACTCGCAGCTTAGGCAACAGCCAAGATTGGCCAGGCTATTATCAAGGCACTGAGTTTAACAGCCTGCGTCCTGCCAAAACAGAACTTGCCACGACCGCAAAGTAAGCGGCTTGAGCAAAGGGATTAATCGCTAAAAAATCTAATAAGGCACCTTGAAGGGTGCCTTATTATGTTATGAGTATTTTATGAGCCGCCCCACTTTACGCTCACTGTTGACCTTGACTGTAGCAACACGGGCAATGACTGCCGATAAGCCGTTCATAAAACCAGCAACATTTACACTTAGATCACTATCTTGCTCACATTTATCATGATTTTCTCAAAAACGGATTTTCTTGAGTGAACATTACGTATTTGCCAATATCCCGCTTTGCAATCAACAAGCAAAAACACTTTATTCATAAAAAAGCGAAATTAATTAAATAAACTTCAATTAAAATCATTTTAAAGATAGATCAAACTCATCCAAAACACCTAAAAACGAATAAATCATCAAAAATAATATTTGGCAAAATCCCGAATCGCTGGCACATTGATACTCAATTGAGACATCCTCAAATGAAATACAGCGGTTTAGGAGTTGCATTATGTGTTCGATTTTTTCAATTTTAGATATTCAATCCGATGCGAAAGAGCTACGCCAAGTTGCACTGGAAATGTCCAAACTGATGCGCCATCGCGGCCCCGATTGGTCAGGCATTTACGCCAGCGATAAAGCGATTTTGGCCCACGAACGCTTGGCCATTGTCGATATTGAACATGGCGCGCAACCACTGCTAACCGAAGATGGCAGCCTTATCCTCGCGGTCAACGGTGAAATCTATAACCACAAAGAACTCAAAGCCCAACTCGGCGATAAATATAGCTATCAAACCAACTCGGATTGCGAAGTCATTCTGGCGTTGTATCAGGAATATGGCACTGAATTTCTTGATAAATTAAACGGTATTTTCGCCTTCGTACTCTACGACAAAGCCAAAGACGCCTACCTAATTGGCCGCGATCATATGGGTATCATTCCGCTCTACACGGGTCGAGATGCGGCAGGTAACTTCTATGTCGCCTCCGAAATGAAAGCACTGATGCCAGTGTGTAAAACGGTGGAAGAATTCCAGCCGGGCCAATACTTATACTCAAGCGATGCTGCGGCAGTGAAATACTACACCCGCGATTGGCAACAGTATGATGCAGTTAAAGATAACGGCGCCAGCCAAGAAGAATTGCGTGAAGCTCTAGAAGCCGCGGTAAAACGTCAATTGATGTCGGATGTACCTTACGGAGTATTACTCTCCGGCGGTTTAGACTCATCGGTAATCTCGGCTATCACCCAGACATTTGCCAAACGCCGTATCGAAGATGACGGTGAAACAAACGCTTGGTGGCCACAGCTACACTCCTTTGCTGTCGGTTTAAAAGGCGCTCCGGATTTAATCGCGGCCAAAAAGGTTGCTGATGCCATTGGAACGATTCACCATGAGATCAACTTTACCTTCCAAGAAGGGCTAGATGCGATTAAAGAAGTCATCTACCACTTAGAAACCTATGATGTCACCACCATTCGTGCTGCCACACCCATGTATCTGATGGCGCGTAAAATCAAGGCGATGGGGATCAAAATGGTGTTATCGGGTGAAGGTGCCGACGAACTCTTTGGCGGTTACTTATACTTCCATAAGGCGCCAAACGCGCAGGCCTTCCATGAGGAACTCGTGCGTAAACTGGATAAACTGCATCTATTCGATTGTCTACGCGCCAACAAAGCCATGGCGGCGTGGGGATTGGAAGCCCGTGTGCCTTTCCTCGATAAGGAATTTATGGATGTGGCGATGCGTATCAACCCTGAAGCAAAAATGTCTAAGGATGGCCGGATTGAGAAACACATTCTGCGCCAAGCCTTTGAGCATAAATTACCTAAAGAAGTCGCCTGGCGTCAAAAGGAGCAATTCAGCGATGGCGTAGGCTACTCTTGGATTGATGGTTTGAAGGCCCATGCCGCAGAACAGGTCGACGATTTGCAACTAGCCAACGCGAAGTTCCGCTTCCCGTATAACACGCCAGAAACCAAAGAGGCTTACTTCTATCGCTGTTTCTTTGAAGAGCATTATCCACTGCCAAGTGCTGCCGAAACGGTTCCTGGTGGTAAGTCGGTCGCCTGCTCTACCCCAGAAGCGCTGGCATGGGATGAAAGTTTACGGGGTATTATCGACCCATCAGGCCGCGCCGTGCGCTCAGTGCATGCCGCCAGTTATTAACCACTGATATTCCATCCTAATAATAAAGCCACCCTCGGGTGGCTTTATTACCTTTAACGCTTTGCCCCATTCATTTAGCTTTGCCAAGCAAGCTAAAATACGGCCGAGCAATAATACCTTGAGTGATTCAAGAAGAAGCGAACCAATGACCTAGGCCGATATTGCCAATGGTAAAACTGGCGTCACATCTTTAACCTTGGCAATTTGCCCAGAAGACTTAGCAAGAAACGCCTCCCCCGCCTTTATCCCTTGCTGGTAATCAATCCGTAAATCCGCATCTGTGCTACCTAACAGCTTACTCTGTAATGGTGACTTCGCAAAAATCTGCACAATTTCAACATCATCGGGAGGATTTGCAATAAAGTCTAGCTCGGCCTGATAGGCCTCTTCATGCTGCACTAAGTAATCAATGGTCTTAGGACAAAAACCTGAGACGCAGATCCACGACTTGAGTTTATGTACCCAAGCGGATTGGGCTTGAAAATCCTCATTCACCGTTCTGACCACCACAATTTTACGGGCGCCGCGTCGATACGCTTCACGCACAGGTAGCGGCGCAGCTAAACCGCCATCGAGATAAAAATCCTGCTCTGGCTCAGCCATAACTTCGGCATGATTAGCAGATTCAATCGCTAACCAAGGTGTTAACTTCACCCCTTGTTTATATAAAAAAGGCAATGCGCTAGAGGCTTTAAGTAGTTCACGCCAGTGATCGTGGTTGGTTGGGCTCAAAAAATACCCTTGGCGATCGCTGACTCGCGTGGTGGCGATAAGAAGTTCTCGCCCACGGAGGGATTGACTCGCCGCGGCTAAATCTAGCTTAAAGCTTCCACGTTGAATCTGGTCAAAATACCAGTCGAGATCGATCACATTGGCGCCAATCAGACCTCGTCCTAATTGATAGAAGCGTTTATGACGCGTTAAGCCACGGATAAGTTTTTTAGCGTATCCCTTTTGCCTAGCTAAGAAACTCGTCAAGTTTTGCGAGCCAGCGGAGGTACCAATCAATAAATCGAAAGGGTCGAACTCCGCATCAAGCCAAGCATCGAGTACGCCTGCGGTAAAAATACCGCGCTGACCACCACCCTCTGCAATTAACGCCACTTTAGGCGCGGTAACAGATTGAGAAGCTGAGGATAAATGGTTAATCGGCGGCATAACTGACCTTATCGCAATGGAGAATAGATAAGCCCAGTCTAAACAAAGAAAGCCATAGTAAAAAACGGATAGAATCTATTGTTGTAATCGATAAATATAAGAAGCGTTTTGCGTGAATTAAAGCACTTTAGCAACGATGCAATACTCGCATACATAGTTAAAAGCTATAGGTAACGTTGCTTGTAGATACAATGCGTTGCATATGCAATCTAAGCCCGCGAATCGTCACGCTGGCTTAGATTGCACTTGGTTTCTTAACGTTAGAACTTATGGCTCAGTTCAAGCGTGACATTGCGCGGCTCGCCAGGGAAATGGCCATTGCGTTCACTAAACCCGCTAACAGCATATTCCTTATCGAAGATATTCTTCAGATTTACACGCACTTGGGTTTGGTCCCACTGAGTCGTCCAGCTCATGTCAAACACCGTATGGGGTTTTACCGTTTGACCATTGAGACTAAATTGCTCGCCTACATAGTCCATCCCAAAAGCAATGGCGGAATCAATCGCTTGAATATCATAGCGTGTCCATAACCCAGCTTGATGTCGCGGCGCATTGGCAAAGTGTTTGCCGTCACCAAAGGTGTTGGTCAGGCTATCGTTGATCACGCCTTTAATCACTTCGGTATCGTTATAGGCATAGTTGGCCGTTACGGTAAGGTTCTCCGTAAGATCCCCCACCAGCGTCCATTCCACCCCTTGGCTACGTACTTCGCCAAAATTAACTAAATTCGGAATACCATCGTCATCCCCAGTATCTAAAGGGTTAGCCTGGGCCACATTTTGTTTTTCAATGCGATAGAGTGCAAGCGTGGTCATAAACTGGCCATCGAGCCACTCGTTTTTCATCCCAAGTTCTATTTGATTACCAGTTTCGGGATCGAGTGCGCCGTCACTTTTGATGCTCTCTTGATCAGACAATGCTGCCGGATTGAAACTCTCTGAGTAGTTCAAGTAGAAAGACATCGCATCGATTGGACGATAATTCAATCCAGCCCTTGGGGTAATGGCATTATCGCTAAAGGAGAATCCGGTCTTTTTATCGTAATCATCAAACTGGCTAAAGCGTAGACCCGCAATTAAAGACCACTGCTCGTTGAAATGCAGATGCTCTTGCAAATAGAGGCCAAAACGGTTGGCACGGGTACCGTCGGTATCCATGTCTTTTAACTGATAAGCACTTGGGTTTGTTTCACCGTAATTCAGCTCAAAGATATTCAGATTACCCACGCCTTCCTTACTGGTCGCCAACTTGTAATGGTATTCGGTTTCGACGTAGTGATAATCACCACCAAACAGGAACTCATGCTCAAAACCTAAGGCATTAAAACGATAGACAAAATCATTGGTTAAACTGATTTCGTCATTGGCACGGGATTGGACACGATATTCACGTTTGATGGTGCCATCGGCACTGTTTGCCTTGCCATCACCATTCACATCGACCCAACCACGGGATTCGTGATATTGCTGATCGGATTCATTATTCAGGTAACGAATTTGAGTTTTTACCGAAAAATCATCACTAAATTGATGATCGAGAATCGCTTGCAGCACCAAGGCATCCATTTTCTGGAAATCGCTCTTCTCGTTGGCATTGTAGGAAGGATCGACAAGGAAATTACCCGCATCATCCACGGGTACACCACGGAGTCGATTGCCACCCAAATCCTGCCTTATCAGATCGAAGGTGGTGGTGAGCTTGGTATCTTCACTGATTTCATAGAGCAAACCACCTGCCACTTCGGCATTTAAGCTATCGGCATTGTTACGAAAGCTATCTTCCTGCTGATAGTAGCCCCCCAATCGATAGGCTAAATCCTCAGTTAAACCGCCAGTGAAATCCAGCGAGCCGCCCATCATATCGTAGCTACCCGTGCTTAAGGTGAGCTCTTTACGCTCGACAAAGGTCGGTTTCTTCGTCACATAGTTAATCATTCCGCCGGGTTCACCGCCGCCATAGAGTGCCGATGCAGGGCCTTTTAATACTTCAACCCGCTGTACGTTGAACAGTTGTGGCACCGAAAATCCCGAATACGGGTCGCCACGTACACCATCGTAAAACACGTTTGCATCATCGCGAAAGCCACGAAAGGTCACGCCGGAATAGCTAAATTCACTCACACCGGCAATGGAGCGGTATAAGTCAGTGATGTTACGAGCGGCTTGATCGTCAATCAGTTGCTCGGTCAGCACTTGTACAGACTGCGGCAATTCCATCACATTGATTGCCGTTTTAGTGCCGATTTCAGTCTCTTTATCGACGTACATTTGCATAGCGCGACCACGTACCACAATCCGCTCGGGCGCTTTAGTCTCGGCTTGTGCTTCGACCTGAGTGTTGGTTTGCATAGCAGCTTGTACCGTTGAAGTACTTTCTTGCTCAGGTTTACTCTCTTGAGCGTTAGGCGCAACCGCAAAGACCAAATGCGGCATCAGGGCAAGCGTTAGTATTGAATAGGCAAAACGTGATTTCACAAAGTCCCCCAACCTTGAGCAAACCTATGGTTTACCCATGTCATCTAAAATGTGCCGTCATTATAAAGTTTGATTATTAGATGACAATAATTCTCATTTAAATTTACATCGGTCAGGATTTGTAACAATTGTAAAGAGAGTCTACTCGTTATGTGTGGATATAGCGGCATGACTCTTAGTGCATCGCACTTACTGAATGGCGTTTAACGAAAGCCATCTCCAATAAAAAAGCCAGCATCACTCTGCTGGCTTTTTACTGTTTTTAGTGGCTATAACGCTTTGAATATAAAAACTTAAAAAATAGCTTCATCAAGCGTGGTTAGCATCTCACTCGCCTGCTCCAACTGTTTACGCAGGCTGCGGCTCTGCACGGCCCAATACGCCATATAAAAGTCCGCCGTTTTCAGTTTAGCCTGGTAAAACTGCGCCTCTTGCGTGCCATTTGCGAGCGCAGTTAGCGCAATCTTGGCCATACGCGCCCACATCCATGCCAGAGCCGTAATGCCAAATAACTCCAGATACGCCATCGATGCCGCGCCGATAATGTCGGGATTGCTGGCTGCATGGCTCGCTAAATAACCACTCGCCTTTTGTAAATCGGTGGCGCAATCCATTAGTCCACTCACATAGGGCTGCATTTGCGCATCTTTGCTCTGCGATTGAATAAATTCGGTAACAAGCACAGACCATTGCTGCATAGCCGCACCACGGTCACTCAGCAGTTTACGGCCAACTAAATCGAGCGCCTGAATACCGTTTGTACCTTCATAAATCAGTGCAATACGGCTATCACGCACAAATTGCTCCATCCCCCACTCGTGAATATAACCATGGCCACCAAACACTTGCTGCGCATCCACGCAGGCATTAAAGCCTCGATTAGTGATAAAGCCTTTCACCACAGGCGTAAACAAGGCCGCTAATTGCGAGGCCGCTTTGGCTTTTGCAGGATCGCTATGGCGCTCTGCCTCATCGAGCCACAACGCCTGTTGGCCAACCAGAGCCCGAGCACCTTCATTAAAGGCTTTTTGCGATAACAACATCCGGCGCACATCACCGTGTACCAAAATCGGGTCGGCAGCTTTTTCAGGCGCTTTAGCGCCACTAATGGCGCGGCTCTGCAATCTGTCCTTTGCGTAGGCTAAGGCATTTTGATAGGCGATTTCGGAGACGCCTAATCCCTGCATTCCAACCCCCAAACGCGCTTGGTTCATCATGGTAAACATGGCGCGCAGCCCTTGGTGGGGTTCTCCCACTAACTCACCGAGTGCCCCCTCAAATACCATCACACAGGTTGAGTTACCGTGGATGCCCATTTTGTGCTCAAGCCCACTGGCATAGAGGCTGTTCGCCTCACCTAAACTGCCATCACTGTTCACTAACACTTTGGGCACGGCAAACAGCGAAATGCCCTTAACCCCTTCGGGCGCATCGGGCAAGCGTGCTAACACTAAGTGCACTATGTTATCGGTAAATTGATGGTCGCCCGAGGAGATAAAAATCTTCTCACCTGTTATCGCAAAGTAGCCGTCCGCCGCAGGTACGGCCTTAGTACGCAATAGTGCTAAGTCGGTTCCGGCATGGGATTCAGTTAGATTCATGGTGCCAGTCCATTCACCACTCACCAATTTAGGTAAATACTTTTGTTTTAATGCCTCACTACCGTGGGCATGAATGGCTGAGTAAGCACCATGGGTAAGTCCGGGATACATGGCAAAGGCCATGTTGGTCGAGGTTTGCATTTCGGTGACGAAAATCCCAACCACTTCGGGTAGCCCTTGACCACCAAAGGCAGGATCGCAGGTCAGTGTCGGCCAACCATTGTCGACAAACTGCTGATAAGCGTCGGCAAAACCTTCGGGGGTAACCACTTTGCCATCCACGAGTTTGCAGCCCTGCACATCCCCCACGCTATTTAACGGCAACATCACCTCAGTACTGAAATCCGCCATCCCCTGTAGGATGGCATCGACCAAATCGGGGTCGATTTCATCGAAGCCTTTTAGGGCATCTTGCTGATAAACATGCAACATTTCATCGAGGATAAATTGATAGTCACGAAGTGGTGCTTGATAGACTGGCATAATCGCTTCCCTTTCTTGTTTTATGGCAATGGACTAAGTGCTCTGACCACTTTAGCTAAATCTGTTGAAAAAGGAAGCATCTGAGCCTCTGTGCAGTGACTTTTGTTTGCACAATCGAACAGCAAAACCGTAAATTGATCGCAACAAAGGCTTATGCTCAAGTGCAAAAGTTTGTAAGCTAAGTGTCTGTATTGCTGATACGTCATCAGGTTGAGGATATTGTTACTATGGGTTCTGTTACCACCAAAAAACACGCAAACGGGCTCGATTATGTCGAAGTGAACACTGCGTTATGCCAAGCAAGGATTTTTTTACAGGGCGCGCAAATCGATCATTTTCAACCCGTAGGTAAGCCCCCCTTGTTATGGGTGTCTTCAGCGGATGACTATCAACCCGGTAATGGGATCCGTGGCGGAGTGCCCGTCTGCTGGCCTTGGTTTGGTATGAGCAATCAAGCTAATTTTCCGCAACATGGTTTTGCCCGCACCCGAATTTGGACACTCGAGTCGGTTGAGATGCGTAATCAACTGGTGGATTTACGTTTTAGCTTAACTATCAGCGAAGAAGATAAGGTCTTTTGGCCGCACCATACCCAAGTCAACGTACTCTTTACCTTAGGTGAAACCTTAAGTATCAGCTTAGTTAACACTAACCTTGGCGATGTCCCGGTTACACTCACCCAAGCGCTACACAGCTATTTTCCGGTTGAAGATATTCACCAGCTTAAAGCCACTGGTTTTAGCGGTGCTCAATATATTGAGTTTTCCGAAGGGCCTTACCCACAAACGACGGATGACGTGCTATTTGACCGCGAAACCGACCGCGTTTACACCAACCTAGGTCCAGAACAACACTTACATACGCCCAAAGGTGTGATTGAAGTGAGCCGTGAAAATAGCCACTCGGCCGTGTTGTGGAACCCTTGGATTGAAAAATCGACCCGTCTTGCCCGCTTTAATGACGATGACTATCTCACCATGGTGTGTCTCGAAGCTGCCAATGTGCTTGAAGATAAGTTAACGCTGGCTCCCGGCGAAAGCCACAGTTTAGTTACCCATATTCGCTGGGCAGACTAATCGGTCTTTATCACCTCATCAATGAAAAGCCCAGTGCATGACTGGGCTTTTTTATACCATCAAATTCACTATGGCCAGCTGTTTGGCAATAACCGCCTACTTAGGGTTTTTCTCAAAACGCGCTAACAAGCTTGAGGTGTCCCAGCGATTACCGCCCATGGCTTGAACTTCAGAATAAAACTGATCCACTAACGCGGTTAAGGGTAAGTGCGAGCCATTGCGGCGAGCTTCTTCTAGGGCAATGCCTAAATCCTTACGCATCCAATCGACGGCAAAACCAAAATCATAGTTTTGTGCCCACATGGTCTTGTAGCGATTTTCCATTTGCCAGCTTTGCGCCGCACCTTTACTGATCACTTCCACCACTTTTTCACCGTCAAGACCGGCCTTACGAGCAAATTGCAGCGCTTCGGCAAGGCCTTGAACCACACCTGCGATACAAATTTGGTTGACCATCTTAGTGAGTTGGCCGGCACCTACCTCACCTAAGCGCTCTGCGCAGCGCGCAAACGCTTCGATAACGGGCTTTACACGCTCGAACGCGGCTTGATCGCCCCCGACCATCACAGTCAGTACGCCATTTTCGGCACCAGCTTGGCCACCCGATACAGGCGCATCGAGAAAATCGACGCCTTTTTCGGCCAGCACTTTATGTAATTCACGGGCCACATCGGCTGAAGCCGTCGTATGGTCCACCAATACAGTGCCTTGAGCCATACCATGGAGCAGGCCATCATTGCCTAATACCACTTCACGCAAGTCGTTATCGTTGCCTACGCAGGTAAAAACAATATCTTGGCCGATTGCCGCCTCTTTAGGCGTTGGGCAGCAGCGACCACCGTAGTTCTCGACCCAGGTTTGTGCCTTGGCAAAAGTGCGGTTATACACAGTAACCTCATGGCCCTTGTTGAGTAAGTGTCTTGCCATGGGGTAACCCATTACGCCTAAACCAATAAATGCGACTTTTGCCATGAGGAACTCCTTTAATTGATAAACAAGGTGAAACGTTTTACACCACACATTTGCACTGCGTTCATTTAACCTCACTGAATTAACACAATAGATTAACGACACACAGGATGCGCGCTTATGTTACTCCGAGAAAGACCCGACCCAAACTAAAAAAATGCGAGCAAGTGTTTCAACTTAAAAGGTCAATCTGTAGCTAAAACGGTGGCGGCAGTGTAGCACTCGATTAGGCGAGCGTCAGAGTAAAAATGCCCTTGGTAACAAACGCAGTGTTCGACAGAAACAACAAAGGCGCACAGAGGCGCCTTTGTTTTTATAACTAACCCAAATCACTTTTGTACGTGTGCTTCCATTTCGGCGCCAATTTTCTTGCGCATTTCCATTAAGCGCAGTGCGGAATCACGCAGATGAATATCATACTCAGTCTGCGGCACCCATTCAGGCACGGGTGTAGGTTGACCATTTTCATCCACGGCAACCATGATGACGATACAGTGAGTGGTGAGATGACGCTCAGAGACCTTAGGATCTCCTGCCCGCACATCAATACCGATATGCATAGAGGTCTTGCCGGTATAAATCACCTTAGCGCTGACTTCGACGATATTTCCCACGAGAATTGGCTGAACAAATCGAATTCCACCCGCATAGGCGGTAATACAATATTTACCACTCCAGCCCGCAGCACAGGCATAAGCCGCAAGGTCAATCCATTTCATCACAGCGCCACCGTGAACCTTACCACCAAAATTCACATCTGCGGGTTCTGACAAAAATCTCAGGGTAATTTGTCTATCGATACCAGCCATATAACCTCAACTTATTCAGCCTCTGTGGCTCAATGATTTTGCAATAAGTTGAGTTTACGATAGAAATGCTCAATAGCGTAAAGATAATTACGATTGTCCCAGTGAAGAGAACCGATTTAGCCAAAGTAACTTATTAGCCCACAGGAGAGTAATAATCCCGGCAACGCCAGGCGATACAACCACAGCTGTAATTGACTGCTAACAAAGCGAGTGCCCTTGCCATAAGTGTAAACACCCAACCCTGCCAAAAACAGCCCAATCACTTCAAATCCCGATGACATATGGTTACTGCCACCGACACTGATGGCGGTCACCAATAAGGCGAACCACACCAACACATATGCCGCAATCGCAAAGGTGAAGGTCTTCATGCCGATATCCATATTAGGATGCCAAGCTTTGGATTCACCACGAATTAATTCGGTCAAATTTGCGGTTACGGCACCAACGATAGGCACAAGCGGGATCACCAGAGGGTTTAACATGACAGATTTCCTTTTAAATAGAATATGCCTGTCATTATCGGCCGCAAAGGGCATTAAACAAGCTTGATGAACAAAGGTTAACTATTTGGATATCAGCAGGTTAGAAAGTGATATTAGGCACAATTCGAGCATAAAAAAATGCGCCAGTAGGCGCATTTTTTATCGAGCTAACCGCTGTTTAGACTTTCTTAAACAGCAATGAACCGTTAGTGCCACCAAATCCGAAGGAGTTACACAGAGCATACTCTAACTTTACATCACGGGCAGTGTGCGCCACGAAGTCTAAATCACAGCCTTCATCTGGATTATCGAGGTTGATGGTCGGTGGTACGGCTTGGTCGCGCAGCGCAAGCAGAGTGAAAATCGCTTCAACCGCACCCGCAGCGCCCAGCAAGTGACCCGTCATAGACTTAGTCGAGCTGACAAGCAGGTTGTAGGCATGATCGCCAAACACAGATTTCACCGCTGCCGCTTCCGCTTTATCACCCGCAGGCGTTGAAGTGCCGTGCGCATTGATATAACCAATTTTTTCAAATGGCAGCTTAGCATCATTCACTGCATTGACCATAGCGGCCGCAGCGCCCGCTCCATCACTTGGAGGCGATGTCATATGGAACGCATCACCACTCATACCAAAGCCGACGAGTTCACCATAAATGGTCGCACCGCGCGCCTTCGCGTGCTCGTATTCTTCCATCACCATCACACCCGCACCATCACCGATGACAAAACCATCACGGTCTTTATCCCATGGGCGACTGGCCGCCGTTGGGTCATCGTTACGGGTTGACAGCGCTTTGGCGGCACCAAAACCACCAACACCGAGTGGACAAGTGACATCTTCCGCCCCACCGGCAACCATCACGTCAGCATCGCCATAGGCGATAGTGCGCGCCGCAAAACCGATATTGTGCACACCAGTAGTACAGGCGGTAGTGACGGCAAAGTTAGGGCCCGTCATACCGTACATAATCGATAAATGGCCAGCAATCATATTGATGATGGTGCTAGGCACGAAGAAAGGCGAAATTTTACGAGGGCCACCACTTAATAGCGCACTGTGGTTTTGTTCAATCAACCACATACCGCCCATGCCAGCACCGATTGCGGTACCCACACGGCCAGGGTTTTCTTTAGTCATATCCAGACCTGAGTCTTGGATAGCTTGGATGCCCGCAGCCATACCATACTGAATAAAGAGGTCCATTTTGCGGGCGTCTTTTTTAGTTAAGTACTGCTCAACATCGAAATCTTTTACAGAACCACTGAAACGAGTGGTAAATTCGCTGGCATCAAATTTGGTTATGGGCGCAATCCCACTCTTACCCGAAAGCAGGGCTTTCCAAGTAGTGTCGACAGTATTGCCCACGGGCGTTACTAACCCTAAACCGGTTACCACTACACGACGTTTAGACACGGCAGTCACCTTTTGAATGCTAAATAGATTAAGTTATGACAGACAAATGCGGTTCTATCATTAAAATGTCTTCGCCAATCTGCGGCGAGCATCTCATGGATAAATTCAACACAGCTTCCAGAGACGATTGAATGGCACTATTGCAGAATTAGGCGGGGATAAAACAAAAACAGGCGGCATATTTGCCGCCTGTTCTCTAGAATTCAGAATTACTGATTCTTAGAAACGTAATCGATCGCTGCTTGAACAGTAGTGATCTTTTCAGCTTCTTCATCAGGGATCTCGGTATCAAACTCTTCTTCCAGAGCCATAACCAACTCAACAGTGTCCAGAGAATCTGCACCCAGATCGTCAACGAAAGATGCCGCTGGTTTAACGTCTTCTTCTTTAACGCCCAGTTGCTCTACAATGATTTTCTTTACACGTTCTTCGATGTTGCTCATTAGTTTTCTTTCCTATTCAAATTACGCACTTGCGTAAGATTGCGAGTAGTTTATTAGATTTGGCTGACAATGCAAGCTTAGTTTTCGTGGTCTAACCACGAAATTTAGCGACCAATTGATACAGATCACTACTCAGTTGCGACAGTATCCCTGCCATCCGCCCTTAAACCATGTACATTCCGCCATTCACATGCAAAGTCTCGCCTGTGATATAAGCGGCAGAGTCCGACGCCAAGAAGAGTACGGCATTGGCAATTTCTTGCGCTTGCCCTAATCGTTCCATCGGAACCTGAGACATGATAGCTTTTTGCTGATCTTCGGTCAGCTCATCAGTCATATCGGTCTGGATAAATCCAGGAGCGATAGCATTAACTGTAATTTGACGAGATGCAACCTCTCTTGCAAGAGATTTTGTAAATCCGATCAAACCAGCTTTTGCTGCCGAGTAGTTAACTTGACCTGCATTGCCCATAGTGCCTACCACTGAACCGATATTGATGATCCGGCCGAAACGCTTTTTCATCATGGTACGCATCACAGGTTTTGATAGTCTGAACAATGATGTCAGGTTGGTATCGATGATATCGTTCCATTCATCATCTTTCATTCGCATCAGCAAATTATCACGGGTGATACCCGCGTTGTTGACTAGAATATCAACATCACCCGCTTTTTCTTTGATCGAATCGAATAAATCGGTGACGGATTGACTATCGGTAACATTAAGCACTAAACCAAAACCTTTGTCACCCAGATATTCTTGAATTGCTGCGGCGCCCTTCTCACTTGTGGCAGTTCCAACCACAATCGCACCGGCTTCGACTAAGGTTTCGGCAATCGCACGGCCAATACCACGGCTCGCGCCTGTCACTAAGGCAACTTTGCCCGCTAAACTCAGATTGATACTCATACAAACTCCTTATTCAGTTAACGCGGCAAGAGATGCAACGTCATTAACTGCTTGGGCAGAAAGAGATTTATTAATGCGTTTCGCAAGACCTGTCAATACTTTACCAGGACCACACTCAACTAACTGGGTAATACCTTTTTCGGCCATTAATTCAACGGTTTCGCTCCAGCGTACAGGGCAATACAGTTGACGCACCAGTGCATCTTTAATGTCGGCAACCACAGTGGGTGATGCCACATCTACGTTATTAATAACGGTAATGGTCGGCGCATTAAACTGCACATCGTTTAACGCAAGAGCTAATTTATCAGCAGCAGGTTTCATTAATGCGCAGTGTGATGGCACGCTAACAGGCAAGGCTACCGCCATTTTGGCGCCCGCCGCTTTACAGGCCGCAGCGGCGCGTTCAACCGCATCTTTTTGACCGGCGATAACCACTTGGCCAGGGCTGTTGAAGTTAACTGGGCTTACCACTTCGCCTTGAGCGGCTTCAATACACGCATTAGCAATACCGTCATTATCTAGACCGATAATCGCGTACATAGCGCCAGTACCAACGGGTACGGCTTGCTGCATCAATTGACCACGTAGCTCAACCAGTTTAATCGCATCTTTAAAGTCGATGACACCAGCACAAACTAATGCAGAATATTCACCTAGGCTGTGACCCGCTAACATCGCAGGCATAGATTTACCAGAGGCAACATAGGCACGCCAAATCGCCACACTTGCCGCTAATAAAGCAGGCTGAGTTTTATCGGTTTCATTTAAGGTTTCAACGGGGCCGTCTTGCACTAATGCCCACAAATCATACCCTAGCACCTCACTCGCTTCGGCAAAGGTTTGTCCCACTATTGGCTGTACAGCAGCCAGCTCGGCTAACATGCCTAGGGCCTGTGAACCTTGGCCTGGGAATACAAAAGCTACATTTTCCATATCAAATTACCTATGGCGAACTTAATTTATTGAACACTAAACCGTTATCTTGGACAGCTAACCAAGATAACGATGAGCAGGAATTTATTCGTATACAGATACGATTAAAAACGGACGAGCGCACTGCCCCACGCAAAACCAGCGCCAAAGGCTTCGAGCAGCAAGAGCTGACCACGTTGGATCCGACCATCACGCACAGCTTCATCCAGAGCAATAGGTACCGAAGCCGCCGAGGTATTACCATGCTTAGCAAGGGTTAACACCACTTTATCTAAGCTCATGTCTAGCTTTTTCGCCGTGGCATTAATAATGCGGAAGTTAGCCTGATGGGGAACCAACCAGTCGATTTCCGACTTATCGATATTATTCAGGCGCAAGGTTTCAGTCACGACATGGGATAACTGGGTCACCGCCACTTTAAAGACGTCATTGCCTTTCATCGTCATAAAACCAACCGCTTCAGAGGTTTCCCCCTGACGTGGTGGGAAAGCGCACTTAAGCAAATCGCCTTGACGACCATCGGCATAAATATGGGTTGAAATAATCCCGGGCTCATCGGAAGCACCGATAACCACCGCCCCCGCACCATCCCCAAACAGAATGATGGTGGTACGATCTTCCGGCTCACACAGACGGGATAAAACGTCAGCACCAATCACTAATACTTTTTTCGCGGTACCATTTTTAACGAATTGGTCCGCAACCGATAAGGCATACACAAAACCTGAACAAGCCGCCGCAATATCAAAGGCTGGAATGGTATGCACACCGAGCATGGCTTGGATTTCGCAGGCCGCGGCAGGGAATGCATTTGCCGCACTGGTTGTACCGCAAATGATCATATCTAAATCTGATGCCTCAATACCGGCCATCTCTAACGCATTTAATGCCGCCTGATAGCCCATCGTTGAGACAGTTTCGTCTTGCGCTGCAATGCGGCGCTCTGAAATACCAGTGCGTTCAACAATCCATTGGTCACTGGTTTCCACCATTTTTTCCAAATCTTGATTACTACGCACCTGCACCGGTAGGTAACTACCAGTTCCGAGAATTTTTGTATGCATAAGGAGGAATCAGTTATTTATATCTAAAAGAATCGACTCCAAACGATCTTTTATCATTTCGGGGAGTCGACGTTGCGCTTCAGTCACTGCCAAACTAATTGCTTGTAAATAGGCAGTTTCATCCGCATTTCCATGGCTCTTTACAACTATGCCGCGCAATCCTATCAGACTTGCACCATTATAGTGGTCGGGGTTCATCTGGCTGAGAACCGCCTGAATGCGGGGGGCGATGAGTTTTGCCAAAAAACGCACGAAGAAACCTTGAGTTAGGCCCCGTTTTAACTGATGTACCAATAGCTTGGCAATGCCTTCAGAGGTTTTGAGCGTGATGTTACCCACAAAACCATCACAAACGATCACATCAACATTCCCAGAATAGATTTCATCACCTTCAATAAAGCCGGTGTAATTAATCTGATCAGTGTTTTGCAGTATTTGTGCCGCTTGTTGAACCTGATCGTTGCCTTTGATTTCTTCTGTGCCCACATTAAGGAGTGCGACTTTAGGGCGGGATTTTTTATCCACGGCCTCACACAGTACTGAGCCCATCACGGCAAATTGGAATAGCGTTTCGGAATCGCAGGAAATATTGGCACCTAAATCCAATAAATAAACTGGCTTTTGCGTCACGGAGGGTAAACAACTGACCAATGCAGGTCTGTCCACGCCGGGCAAGGTTTTTAACAGCACCTTGGCCATCGCCATTAACGCGCCGGTATTTCCCGCACTCACACACGCAGCAGCACGTCCATCTCGCACCAGTTCAATTGATAAACGCATCGAACTATTTTTACGAGTGCGCAAAGCGTGCACGGGCCTGTCAGACATACTCACCACTTCATCGGTGTGGATGACTTCAATACGGGAGAGTAACTCTTGTTCTGCTTGGTGCAGATAGACATCTATTTCAGTCTTATCACCGACTAAAATGATTTTAAGGGAAGAATGAGATTTTAGTGCCCGCAAAGCTGCAGGCACTGTGACGTGGGGGCCATGATCGCCGCCCATCGCATCTAACGCGAGCGTCAGACTCGTCATTAGGAAACCAACAAATTACTTGTTGATTACCTTTTTACCGCGATAGAAACCATCAGCAGTCACGTTGTGACGCATATGGACTTCACCGCTGGTAGCGTCTACAGACAGCTGAGCAGTGCTCAGTGCGTCATGTGAACGGCGCATACCGCGCTTTGAACGAGATTTTTTATTCTGTTGTACAGCCATTGGCCCTGTCTCCTAGATTACTTGCTCTTCAGTTTTTCTAACACTGCAAACGGATTTGGACGCTCCTCTTGAGCGGGTTCGATCTCGCCTACAACTATATCCATTGACCCGATATTGCAATCAGTTTCTTCATGCATCGGGATGATGGGCATAGCGACTATCAATTCATCTTCGATCAATTGATGCAGACGTACTTCGCCAATCTCATTGCACTCAATTGGGTCATACGCATCCGGGAGCTCATCGATTTCTGCCTTAGTCCGGCATGGACCGAAGCAAAACTCGACCGTAACCTCAGTGGTAAATAGTGTCATGCAACGTTGACAAACCAGAGTGAGCTCCGTCACAGCCTTCCCTTTCAGGTAGACTATCCCCTGCAAATCTACGCCACATTCAAGCGACACTGCCACATCGGAACAGTCGCCGGCACATAACTCATTTAATCTTTTCAATTGCTGCCCGGGCACGATCCCCTCATAGGTAGAACGGCTCGAGGCGGCGCGAATAGGATCAATTGAAACCGGTATCTTTACTGTTTGCATAAGGCGCGCATATTATAGTTTGAAAACGCTAGAGTCAAAGAAAAATTTCTTACTTAAGTCCCAGTTTGCAACTTAAGCGATTCTCTAGCCCCAACATTGAATTAATGGAAGCGAAATTTTACCCAAGCAGGGGGCGGCACACAAGCGTAAGCCGTCTAAAATAGCCGCATTCACCGAAAGAATCCTCAATTACCTTCCTAAAGTGACAGCATCTATTGCCACGGCTTGCATTCAATCATCCAGATTGGCGACAATAAGTGAAGTTTTCTAATGGATTATTAATGATGACGCCCCAGTTAATCCTCGCCTCCACCTCCGTATATCGGCAAGCACTGCTGAACAAATTAGGCTTACCCTTTGAGTGCTGCGATCCCAAGGTTGATGAAACCTCACTGCCTAATGAGTCAGCGCAAGCCTTAGTACAACGATTAGCGCAGGCAAAAGCAGAAGCTGGTGCAAAATATTGTCCTGATGGTCTGATTATTGGCTCCGATCAGGTTGCCGTGATCGATGGCAAGATCATCGGTAAGCCATTAAATCGCGATAATGCGATTAAGCAGCTCAGTCAAGCCTCGGGGAAAGCCATTACCTTTTACACAGGTCTTGCGCTTTATAATGCTCAAACGGGTGAAATGAATGCCCAAGTTGAGCCTTTTACAGTGCATTTTCGGCACCTTACAGCATCACAAATCAGTGCTTATGTGGATAAAGAGCAACCGTTTTACTGTGCAGGCAGTTTTAAAAGTGAAGGTTTAGGCATTGCACTCTTTAATCGTTTAGAAGGACGAGATCCTAATACGCTCGTGGGGTTACCTTTAATCCTGCTCACGGAAATGCTGCTCAGCCAAGGCATAGATGTATTAGCATAATGCTTATAAATGCTGAAGGAGCTGCTGCGGTGAATCAATCAATGCTATCGGCTTAGCTTGTCGTAATACCGCCTCACTATGGGCGCCGTAAGTCACACCGATGCTATCGATGCCTGCGTTTGCTGCCATGGTTAAATCCAGTAAAGAGTCACCGACCATCAAAGCACGCTCAGGCTGAATGCCCAGCTCCTGCAATAGGCTGATGATCATCTCAGGATGGGGCTTACTCTGCGCTTCATCGGCGCAGCGGGAGGCAATAAAGTAATGCCCTAATCCAGATTGCTCCCACACGCGCACCAGACCAGCTCTCGCCTTCCCCGTCGCCACTGCTAGCTGATAACCCTTTGTAGATAATGATTCGAGCAATTGTGGCGCTTGGTCGAAGATTGGCGTTGGCGTGGTATCAAGATGCAAATACTGCGTCTTAAACTCGGCGCGCATCGTGATGTAACACTCGTCAGTGCCAGTGCTGACAGTAGAAGCAGTAGACATATCCTCTTCAGGAAACGCCGAAAATCGCTGTGATGAAGACAATAATCCGCAAGGAAACAACACTTGTAACGCCTGCGTCATCGACAAGCCAATCACATTACGAATATCCGCCTCAGCAGGAACAGGCAGCGCAAGTGCCCTAGCCATATTCTCAATGCAAATAATAATCTTACCGATGGAATCCATCAAAGTGCCATCCCAATCAAAAATCACTAAATCATATTTACGCAGGCTAGAATGGTTGGCAGCCTTCATACTTCAAGGTTATCCACAGGTATATAGAGGAGCGGGAATTAAACCCGCTTTAACTTATTCAACAGTTGCTGCAGATTATCATCCAGTGGTGCAGAAACCCGCATCACTTCATCGTTTTCAGGATGGATAAACATTAATTCTGCAGCGTGTAAAAACAATCTACTCAAGCCAAGCGAGCGCATACTGTCATCGAAAGCTTGCTCACTGTACTTATCATCACAGGCAATGGGATGCCCGGCATATTGACAATGCACGCGAATTTGATGAGTACGTCCCGTGACCGGACTCGCCTGCACAAGCGTACAACCTTGATAACGCTGTACAATTTTAAAACGCGTTTCTGATGGTTTGCCTTCTACATTGACCCGCACAATGCGCTCACCGGATTTAAGTGTCAGCTTTAATAAAGGTTGTTTGACCACTTTATCCTGCGCCGACCACTCTCCCTTAACTAAAGCTAAGTAATCCTTCTGCATTTTTTTATAACGCAGTTGATCGTGCATATGTTTAAGCGCACTGCGTTTTTTAGCGACTAACAGTACGCCAGAGGTATCTTTATCAAGGCGATGAACCAACTCTAAAAACTTCTGTTGCGGACGTAAGGAGCGCAGCGCTTCAATCACACCATAATCAACACCACTGCCGCCATGAACCGCAATACCCGCAGGTTTATTGAGCACAATAAGATGATTATCTTCATGCAAAATACGATCTTCAAGTTGCGACACTTTGCTCAAGTTAGCCGAAGGCGCAGTCCGATTATCAGACTCAGCCATTCTCACGGGTGGCACACGTACCACATCACCAATTTGTAATTTATATTCTGGCTTAATGCGCTTCTTATTCACCCGTACTTCGCCCTTACGGACGATACGATAAATCATGCTCTTAGGTACACCTTTGAGCGCTGTGATTAAAAAATTATCAATTCGTTGGTCGAGGTGATCTTCGTCAATGGTGATCAACTGCACCTGTTGCTGTGGAGATTCTGTATTCATGATGTGCCATCTGCTTATAACGGCGGCCATTGTACAACAACTCACAAGAATTGTGCCTTTCCATTGCTGAATTTTTTGATTATTGCTATATTTCACCAGCGATTAGGGATAAGCCGTGAATAAAGTGTTCACAAACTCCCTGTCCCAAGTGAAAAGCTTTATAGATCAAAAAAGATTTTCTTGATAGCAAATCATTGATTTGCAAATCGTATACTGAGTAAAAATACCACAAATGCGTTTTTTACGATTAAATCGAGAATCTCACCTTACTTTATCAAGGTTTATCTAAAGCTTTTCTCACCGATTTCGAAATATATTTTAACTTGTCGTCAGACAAACCGATTCGACTTGGGCATTACCGGAACGAAATTAAAGAATTTATGGGGTTGGTTGATGTTTTACAACGAATTCCTTGTTTTTGTAATCATTAAAAAATAAGCCATAAATAGGATGCGACACGCAGCGACTGCGTCTAACAGTAATGCGCACCTTGCCTAGCTCACCAGCCGTGAGGCTTTGTTCACCACAGCTAGGCCCGTAATGCAACGAAACGCGATTGTTTGATGACCTCCATTTAAAGAAGAATGACGTCATCATGAAACGTATGTTAATCAATGCAACTCAATCAGAAGAGTTGCGTGTTGCCCTCGTTGACGGGCAACAACTGTACGACCTCGATATTGAAAGTCCTGGTCATGAGCAAAAAAAATCAAATATTTACAAGGGTAAGATCACCCGCGTAGAGCCCTCTTTAGAAGCCGCTTTCGTAGACTATGGTGCTGATCGTCACGGCTTTTTACCATTAAAAGAAATTGCCAGAGAATATTTCCCTAAAGGTTATTCATTCCAAGGTCGCCCAAACATCAAAGAAGTCGTCAGTGAAGGACAAGAAGTTATTGTTCAAATTGACAAAGAAGAACGTGGCAACAAAGGCGCGGCATTGACCACCTTTATCAGCCTTGCTGGTTCTTACTTAGTGTTAATGCCAAACAACCCACGTGCAGGCGGTATTTCTCGCCGTATCGAAGGGGATGAGCGCACTGAATTAAAAGAAGCTATGGCCGATTTAGAAGTCCCTGCTGGTATGGGCCTTATCGTCCGTACCGCTGGTGTGGGTAAAGAGTCGACAGAGCTGAAGTGGGACTTAAAAGTTCTGCAACACCACTGGGCGGCGATCACTGAAGCGGCGCAAACCAAAGGCGCACCTTTCCTCATTCACCAAGAAAGCAACGTGATTGTTCGCGCCATTCGTGACTATTTACGCCGTGATGTCGGGGAAATTTTAATCGACCATCCACGTATTTTCGAAGAAGCTAAACAGCATATCGCACTTGTGCGCCCAGATTTTGTTGAACGTGTAAAACTCTACGAAGCTGAAGTACCGTTATTCACTCACTTCCAAATCGAGTCGCAAATCGAATCGGCGTTCCAACGTGAAGTACGTCTGCCATCGGGTGGTTCAATCGTCATTGATCCAACTGAAGCCTTAACCTCTATCGATATCAACTCTGCCCGTGCCACCAAGGGCGGCGATATCGAAG
This sequence comes from Shewanella sp. LZH-2, assembly GCF_016859145.1. NCBI lineage: Bacteria > Pseudomonadati > Pseudomonadota > Gammaproteobacteria > Alteromonadales > Shewanellaceae > Shewanella > Shewanella sp. LZH-2. Next base: position 1,848,184 of record NZ_CP069350.1, on the reverse strand, counting down.
AAACCGCATTAAATACCAATCTTGAAGCCGCCGATGAAATTGCCCGTCAATTACGTCTACGTGACTTAGGTGGCTTAGTGGTTATTGACTTTATTGATATGACGCCAGTGCGCCATCAACGTGAAGTCGAAAACCGCCTACGTGATGCCGTACACCATGACCGCGCTCGCGTTCAATTAGGTCGTATTTCTCGTTTCGGCTTGATGGAAATGTCACGCCAGCGTCTGCGTCCATCATTAGAAGAATCCGCTGCACATATCTGCCCTCGCTGTCATGGCCAAGGCACTATCCGCAGTACTGAATCTTTAGCGTTGTCGATTCTGCGTTTGATGGAAGAAGAAGCCATCAAAGAAAATACCTCACAAATCGAAGCCATTGTGCCTGTCGATGTGGCTGCATTCCTGCTTAACGAGAAACGTAAAGCGATTCGTATCACCGAACAACGCCATGACGTGGAAGTCTATGTGATCCCAGATCCACATATGATGACCCCAGATTATCGCGTGATCCGTCACCGCACCGACGATGAAATCGATGAATCCAGCTACAAGCGCATCGAACAGCCTGAAGCAAAATTGTACGAGCCACGTAAACTGGAACGTACTGCGGCGCCAGCTCCAGCCCTAAAAGGCTTTGCTGCTCCACAAAAAGTGGAACAAGACACTGCACCAGTTGCCAAAGTTGAAACCGCACAGCCGGGTTTCTTCAGTAAACTCTTCAGTGCAATTGGTGCTTTCTTTAGCTCAAGTGATAACGCAGTCGCAGAAAAGAGCACAGAGACTAAGAAGCAAGACAGTCAAGCCACGAATGCCAACCGTCGCAATCGTCGTAACGACACTCGCCGTACTCGAAATCCACAAGATACTGAAAAAGCGAAAGAAGGTACTCGCGAACCACGTACTCGTAATGCCAAAAAAGTCGCCGATGCACCACAAGCTCAAGAGCGCCCAATCCGTGAAAAGGATGAAAGTGCGAAACGTGCTAAGCCTGAGCCTAAACCCCGCAATCAAGCAGTTAAAGAAGTGATTGCGGATGTTCAAGACGAAGCACCAAAGCAAGAGGTCGTCCGTGAACGTCGTCAGCGCCGTAATATGCGCCGTAAAGTTCGTATCGACAACACCACAGATGTTGTAGAAACGTCAATTCAGGAAGAAGCGATTTTAGCTGAGTTGGTTGCAATCAATGCGGATGTCACGGTAGAAGTTCAACCGGAAGTGAAAGCGCCGCGCCGCCGCCAGCCACGTAAAGAGGTTACGGTTGCAAATGAGGTCGGCGACACCACAGTATCAGAAGCTGCTGATGTCGTAGAAACTAAGCCAGCCGATGCTATTGTTGATATGCCTGTTGTTGAAAGCCAAGCAGACACTCAAGTGGATGCTAAGTTAGACACTCAACCAGCGGCCATTGATGAAGATAACGCCGAAGCAAATGTTGATGCAGATGACAAAGCCAAACGTGAATCCCGTGATGGACAACGTCGTAGCCGCCGTAGTCCTCGCCATCTGCGAGCTGCTGGCCAACGCCGTCGCCGCGATGAAGATGAACAAGGCACAACGGCTCCTGCGCAGTTCATTCCTAATGATGCATTAGGCGAAGATCAAGACTATCCAGCACCAACTGCAGTTGTTGAAACGGCTAACTTAACAGAGCAAACCGTGGCTGAAACGGTTGCAGTTGAAGTGAAGAGTACAGCAACGCAGCCAGCGCCTATTGTGCACACTGCTGATGTGATCTCCTCAACTGAAGCCGCAGTCTCTCAAAGCATAGCGACAGAAAGCACGGTATCAGATACCACAGTAACTGAATCCTCCGCGGAAATTAAGTCTAATGCTGTTGTCGCTGAAGTTACATCTGAGCCTGTAGTTAACGATAAGGCCGCTGAAACGGTTAAAGCATCTGATGCCGAGCCACAATCAGCAACAGAACCAGCAGTGCAAGCCACAGAGGTTATGCAAATAGTGACTGATATAACTCCTGAAGCAAAAGCCGAAGAAGTGACACCAGTGACAGAAAAGACTGAGCCGAAAGAAGCGGTAAAATCAGTCGCATCAGCACCGATGGCGAAACCTGCAGCGTTTGTTAAACCTCAGGCAAAACCTGTAATGGCGCAAGCTGCTACGGCTCAACCAACGGAAGTTGTCGTCAGCAAACCGAAAGCGTCTAGCCGTTTTGGTGCTATGGTATCATCTGAAATGACTAAACCAACGGTAGAAGTCAGAGCGCAGGTTGAAGTGCCTAAAGGCCGTGAGTATGAAAATACCGCCACCGCTGAAGCCACTGAACCTAAGCTGAAACACAGCAATAGTGCTGAATCGGATATGGCTCGTCCATAGGACCCTTCCACAATCTAAAAAGCCATGCATCTGCATGGCTTTTTTATTTTCAGCTAATTAAGGCATATTTCAGGTTTAGCTCAATCAGTTTCTTTGATAGTATGCGCGGCTTATTTTGTCTACACACCAGTAACAGAGGTTTCATGTTCGATCTCTTCCGCCACAAAACATCTAGCTACAAAGCCGATATACTCTCAGGGCTAACCGTCGCACTCGCACTGATCCCTGAGGCTGTTGCCTTTGCTTTTGTTGCCAATGTCGAACCTATGGTGGGCCTCTATGCGGCTTTTATCATGGGATTGGTCACCGCACTGATTGGTGGTCGACCTGGGATGATTTCTGGTGCAACAGGAGCGATGGCCGTGGTCATGGTGTCCTTAGTGGTTGAACATGGCGTGCAATACTTATTTGCGGCTGTCGTGCTGGCAGGATTAATCCAAATCAGCGCTGGCATCTTTAAACTGGGGAAATTTATTCGCATCGTACCCTATCCGGTGATGATAGGTTTTGTAAACGGCCTCGCCATTGTGATTTTTTTGGCACAACTTGGCCAGTTTAAAGTAAAAGACACTGCTGGAAACTTAGTCTGGTTACCACCAGAGCCGTTGTTGCTGATGTTTGCTCTCGTAGCATTAACCATGGCAATTATTTATTTCTTGCCTAAGCTGACCACTGCAATACCGTCCTCGTTGGTCGCAATTCTTAGCGTCACGGCTATTGTCGTCAGCTTTGATCTTGATACTCGTAACGTATTGGATTTTCTCAAGACTATGAGTGGTGACGAGAATGCGACAATTGCAGGCTCACTCCCAAGCTTTGCAATCCCACAGGTACCTTTTAACCTTGAGACGCTCTATATCATTCTGCCCTATTCCTTTATTTTAGCCGCAGTCGGATTAATCGAATCCCTGTTAACCTTGACGGTTATCGATGAGATGACCCATACCCGAGGACGCAGCAATAAAGAATGTATTGGCCAAGGTGTAGGTAACATCACCAGCGGCTTTTTTGGGGCTATGGGTGGTTGTGCCATGATCGGTCAATCGATGATTAATATTAATTCTGGTGGCCGCGGCAGGTTATCAGGGATTACCGCGGCCATTGGCCTACTGGCATTTATTCTCTTTGGTGCAGCCTTTATCGAAATTATTCCGTTAGCAGCCCTCGTTGGGGTGATGTTTATCGTTGTACTCGGCACATTCGAATGGGCAAGTTTTAAGTTTATGGGCAAAGTGCCCAAACATGATGCCTTTGTGATCGTTCTTGTAACCACAGTAACTGTGTTTACTGATCTCGCCTTTGCTGTATTTGTGGGAGTGGTGGTATCCGCGCTGGTATTTGCTTGGCAGCATGCGAAACACATTAGCGTCAAAGTGACTCAAAACTCTCAAGGCTGGAAAGTCTATGAGCTTAATGGACCACTGTTTTTTGGTTCTGTCGCGAGTTTCCTCGAGTTATTTGATGCTTCACAGGATCCACAGGATGTCGTAATCGATTTTAAGTTTTCTCGCGTAGCCGATCACTCCGCCTTAGAAGCGATTGATACGCTTGCAGAGCGTTATGTGTCCATAGGCAAAAGACTACACTTGGTGCATTTAAGTGCTGATTGTAAAGCCTTACTTCATAAGGCAGGTGATCTTGTTGAAGTGAATCTGTTGGATGACCCACATTATAAAGTCGCGGATGATAAACTCGACTCCTAATGAAGTCACTATCCATCCTTAAGCAACGGTCCACGGCACTGCAATATGGCTGTGGGCTGACAGTCATCGCCCTGAATGTTCGCGTACGTAAATAGTCAGTTTTCAAGCCAAGCTTATGTATTTATTAATATCGTTAACAGCGAAATAAACAAAATTCACGGGAAAAATGATAACAGCTAACAGCAGATTAATCTGAACGCGGTCTTAAAAGTGAGAGAAATGAGAGATGTAAGTATTATGATAAAACAGCACAAATAAAAAGAGCTATGGTAAAAACCACAGCTCTTAAATCCATTGCTATTAGCGCCTAGGCTAACAGCACTGAAAATTAACCGATTACGGTTACATTTTCAGCTTGAGGACCTTTTTGACCTTGGGTCACAGTGAAAGACACTTTTTGACCTTCATCAAGAGTTTTGAAACCGTCAGAGTTGATTGCACGGAAGTGAACGAATACGTCTGGACCAGATTCTTGCTCGATGAAACCAAAACCTTTGTCAGAGTTGAACCACTTAACTACACCAGTTACTTGAGACATGATATAAATCCTGTAAATAAAAAATTAAAGCCTTAACGGCGGTGGAGCTGGAAAATGCCGGTATTACTTATGTTTACAGGACGAACGGGTCGTATTGAACACATAAATATAAGCCCAACCTTCAAGCTAGTAAAACTATAAACCATTCTAAAGATAAGTCAACATACTGCGACACTTTGAAAAATTTATTTAAACAAAGCCTTTTAAGGTTTTGCTACCGGCTCGCAGAACAATATGTTCTTACGGCTTAAGCTTAGACAGTAAAGCATTTTAAATAATTTATTTCAATAGGTTAAAATCAGCCCCTAGACTGAAATGCGATGTACTTCAATCTGGAAATCTAACTCACAGCTTAATCCGCGCTGAGTAAATGCTTGTTTCTGCTCTGCGGTAAACTTCCACGCATAGGGAGTCATTTCGAGAAAATTGCCGATATCTTTGCTGTCGTTAAGCTCGAGTTGCGCGCTAAGCCGCTCTTGATGTAGGCATTCAAATCCATCAACTCTGGCCTCAGACTCAGGATGCAATCTTGGCTGGTCATAAATCTGTTGTTTTAGCGCAAAATGATGCAAAGGCCCTGGCGATACCGTGATAAGAATGCCGCTAGGTGCCATGATCCGCTGAAGTTCTTCTACTTTTGATGGTGCATAAATTCGAATCGCTAAATCAATGCTATTAGATGGGATCGGCATTTCATAGGCACTCGCTACACAAAAGCTTAAGTTAGGATAGCGCTTGGCTGCATATTTTATTGCCGACTTAGAGATATCAACGCCCTGTAAATAACAAAAATGATGAGCAACAAGGGCATTATATAAACGATGACTGTAGTAACCCTCACCACAGCCTATATCAAGGATCTGCTGTGCACTACTGGCATATTGGAGTGCCAGTTGATTAACTCTATCACTTAAGATTTGATAATAACCCGCATTTAAGAACTCCCGACGAGCAAACATCATTTGCTGATTATCACCCGGATCTTTCGAGTTTTTTTTCTGAACGGGAAGCAAATTGACATAACCTTCTTTCGCCATGTCAAACTTGTGTGCCTGCGGGCATCCCCAAGTTCGTTGTGTTAGGGTGAGGGGTAACGCGCACAAAGGACATATATATTGCATTGATTAACTCTATTTAAAATGGGGGATGTCAAGCTTATATCTCATCTTCCATTAATCGCTCGACCATTTGCAGTAATTCAGGAGAAGCGAGTAGCTCAAAACACTCAAGTTTCCTTAAGGCTTTGTCGATATTCTGACTATCATTTGCGGCGCGACTAAAGCTCGGGCGCTCAAACATGTGGGTATAAGTTCGAAAAAGCCATTGGCGCTTCTGTTGTAGTAATGGATCTAATCGTACGGCCTCTTCAGCTAAGCCAGTATGGTATTGACCGAGTTCACCCCGTAAAAATGCTTGTAACTCCAATCTTATCTGCTCAATTTCGGTGAGGTAAACCGCAAGGGATTCCGATGTCGCACCGTAATCGTACTCCCTAGCAAGAATAGCCTTAGCCATCATCAGTACTCTCGGCTCATGTAAGCATCTGACGTCGGATTCAAGTGTTACAAACTCGAACTTTGATGCCGATTGCAAAGAGAATGTTACACTTTCTCTCACATCAACTTTAATTAAAATTCCTGCCCGAAGCTCTTGGGCAACAAATTTAGGGGCAGTCCCCATTCGATGATAAAGCCGCACACCTTGACCCAAGCACCTTGATACAGGAGCACTTAGCCCTGCGTCTGAAACAGAAGTTGTGTTTAGTTTTAACCCTAAAATCGGTTGAAGGCGCACTGCAATCTGTGGTGGAGTTTGTGAAACGACAATCAGCTCAAGTAAGGGAGCTCCCATCGTTTCAAGCACAATAAAATCACTCATGTTGCTTGGTAACGTTATGATCAATGACGACGTCTGTGCGACATCGAGTATCATAGGTTCATTGAGATATTGATGATGCATAAGACTGATCCCCTGTTCAATGGGAATTGTAACTGCCAATCGTGGTAAAGATCACCTGTTAAGCGCTTCTCTTTTCAATATAATTTATCCATCAAGGTTTTTGCTGATCAATATTGGGGTGAGTTTAACGGCTAAGATGCTATCATTCGACAAAACCGTCATTTGATTGAAATTATGTATACAGCATCTCAGCCAAGTATTTTTTGGCACGACTATGAAACATTCGGTGCCAACCCAGCCCAAGATAGACCCGCCCAATTTGCCGGGGTCCGTACCGATTTAGATCTTAACATTATCGGTGAGCCAGAGACTTTTTACTGCAAACAATCAACGGATTACCTGCCCTCACCCGAAGCGATTTTAATTACAGGGATCACGCCACAATTAGCCAATTTAAAAGGTTTACCTGAAACCGAGTTTATGGGGCGTATCCATACTCTCTTCAGCCAACCTAATACCTGTGTCGCTGGCTATAACTCGTTACGATTTGACGATGAAGTCACCCGCTATGGCTTTTACCGTAACTTTATCGATCCCTATGCCCGCGAATGGCAAAATGGCAATACGCGTTGGGATATCATTGATTTAGTGAGGGCTTGTTATGCCTTTAGACCCGACGGTATCCATTGGCCATTAAAAGAAGACGGTTCACCCAGTTTTAAACTGGAACATCTGACCCAAGCTAATGGTTTAAGCCATGAAAAAGCGCACGATGCCATGTCAGATGTTTACGCCACCATCGCAATGGCAAAACTGATAAAAGAAAAGCAACCTAAGTTATACCAGTACTATTTTGAATTGCGCCGTAAACAAGCCGTCAGCGCGCAAATTGACGTATTAAATATGCTACCGCTTGCCCATGTCAGTTCGAAGATAAGTGCAATGCACGGTTGTACAACCCTTATCGCCCCCGTTGCACACCACCCAAGTAACAAAAATGCCATTATTTGCGTGAATTTAGCGATGGATTTAAGCCCACTGTTTGAGCTGGATGTCGAGCAGATAAAAACGCGCATGTACACGCCCAGAGCGGAGCTTGCCGAGGATGAGTTACCCATCCCAGTTAAACAGGTGCATCTTAACAAATGCCCTTTTATTACTTCGGCCAAAATTTTAGATGATGTGCAGGCAGAAAGACTCAACATTGATAAAGCCTTTGCCAGAGAACAATACAAACGCTTAAAGTCTCACCCGGAATTACGGGAGAAGCTGGCGCAACTGTTTGAGCATGATGGCGAAGTAACCACCACGGATCCTGACTTAATGTTGTATTCGGGTGGATTTTTCAGCCCTGCCGATAAAGCTAAGATGGAGATCATTCGCCATACCTTACCTCAAAATTTAGCCGCACTTGATTTGCAATTTGATGATGGACGCATCCCAGAAATGCTATTCCGTTATCGGGCGCGCAATTATCCCGAATTGCTTGATGATCAAGAGTCCCATCGCTGGCGCACCTTCTGTCAGCAGCGTTTGGCCGATCAGGATTATCTGCTCAAACTTGAAAATTTGTTGCAAGATACCGAAGGCGATGAGCATAAACAAAAACTACTCGCCGCCCTGTGCCACTATTTGCGTGGATTGTAGACCACAAAATAGCCCATGTTTTTTGTTGATTTAGCGCCTATGATTGATAACTTCTTTCAGATGTTAACTAACAGGCGCTTAATTGAACCATAAACGCGAACTAACTCGCATTTATACTGTAACAAAATTACTAGAATGTTCTTCCATGAACTTAACAAACAAGGAGTCGGGAAATGCAAGATAGATTTATCCGAAGCATAACCCAGCTGCCAACCCCATTGGCTGACGCATTAATTCCCTTATTACATCAAGGTTTTGCGGGACATATCGATGTACAGCAACTGGCAGAGTTAGTCAAAAGCAGCAATATGACCGAATCAGAGGTGTTACTGGCTTTGTTACCTATTGCCGCCGCCTTGGCCAAACCACCCATTAGTGAGTTTTATGTTGGTGCAATTGCCAAAGGAAAAAGTGGCGACATTTATATGGGTGCCAACTTAGAACTGCCTGGCGAAGCCCTCTTCCACTCAGTACACGCAGAGCAAAGCGCTATTAGTCACGCGTGGCTTAGCGGCGAAAGCCAGATTGTGGATATGATCGTGAACGCCAGTCCCTGCGGTCATTGCCGTCAGTTTATGAATGAATTAGTCGAAGGCGGCCAAATCAAGATCCATTTGCCATCACAGGATAGCCATTTATTGTCCTATTATCTGCCCTATGCGTTTGGGCCAAAAGACTTAAATGTTCAGTCACCGCTGTTAGTCAAGCAGGAAACTGAATTTGCACTCGATAGCAGTGATCCTATGGTAATTGAAGCCTTAGATCATGCGGGCTTAAGCTATGCACCTTATACCCAAAGCTATGCGGCGGTTGTATTAGAAACCGCGGATGGCGCAACCTACTGTGGTCGCTACGCTGAAAACGCCGCGTTTAACCCATCGATGCTCCCAATGCAAATGGCGCTATCGAATCTGACTCGGCATAATCGTGATTTTGGTGAGATCCGCCGCGCGGTATTGGTGGAATCCTCCCAAGGTAAAATCAGCTTAGTGGGCGCAGCAATGGATGCATTGCATGCTGTTGCCGCGATAGAACTCGAACATATTGTGGTTGATCCTATCTAGTCAGTTAACGCGGCGCTTCTGTTTTTATACTTCGGTATTGACTTAAGTTGCGCCGCGATGCTTTGGCCTATTTTAGCTGCTAGGGCGTTTTGCCATAAAAACGGCTTTGCGCTCAGCCATTTTAAGACAACAGGCGCTTCGCTGCTCCTCTGTCATGTTTCGCCACGCCAAAATCTCCTCAAGATGCCTAAAACACCCCATGCAGATATCCTGCTGATCGAGACAGCAATTTCGTACACAGGGCTGATAAATACTGTTATTCTGACCAGACCGCATATTCATTGCCCGCAGGCTCGATAAAATGGAAACGTCGACCACCTGGGAAGCTAAAAATCTCAGTGCTAATGGTGCCGCCAGCCGCGATCACGGCGGCTAAAGTTTCTTCCAAGGTCTTACTGTATAGCACAATCAGGGGACAGCCCTTTTCTAGGGTAAAACAAACATCAGCTTGATAAAAACCACCCGTTATTCCCGCATCGATAAAGCAACTGTACTGTGGGCCATAATCCTCAAAACGCCAACCAAATACAGTATTGAAAAACGCTTTAGAACAATCAATATCAGATGTTGGAATCTCTAAATAATTGATAGTGTGATGACGATTCATAATCTTCCCTGCCCAATGAATAACTTAATCAATAAAAAAGGGAGCCATTGCTCCCTTCGCGATAGTGGCTAATCTCAGATTAGCCCTGTACTAAGGCGGCGACAAGTCCGATGGCTCCACCAAACACACCGCCCCACACCACGAGCCAACCTAAATGCGTCTGGATCATCTCCTGAACTATCTGCTTAACCATTTGCGGGGTTAATTCATTTAAGCGTTGCTCAACGATATTAGCAATCTTCTGTTGTAAATCGGCCATCACATTTGGCTGTTCAAGCTCTTGCTTCAATAGGCCGCGGAATTGTTCACTCTCGGCCATATCGACCAATGAAGCTTTCATCTTCTCAATAAAGGGTTCTTTTAGCGGCATTAGCGCCTCAGTCCCCCCAAACATGGCTAACATGCCACCAAATGAAGATTGTGCCACAGTATTGACTAAGGCATCGAAAGACGGTGCTAAGTCTACTTTCTCAATCACAGGCGCCAAATCGATTTGGCTTATACCTTCTTTTTCAGACAAAAAACGATCAATGTTTTCAGCGGTAAAAAACTGTTTCATCATCAGATGAGCAATGCCGAGTTTAAATTCTTCAAACCGCGAAGGCACCACACCAGAACCATACAAGCCAGGGACTTTTTCAAACAACATATACACCGCAAGCCAATTGGTTATCGCACCAGATAATGCAAATAACCCAACATTAAATAGAATGGGTAAGCTCAGTGCGTATCCCAAGATCACACAAATGGCTGCCAACACATTGGTCACTAAACTCTTATTCAATCGTTAATCCCCCTATTACGCAATTTCATCGATTGCAAATGGCGCTAGTTTAGCAAGCGAAGGGGAGTAAGGTCTAATGCTGTAAAACAATACTAACACCACCAATCAGCCGCAAAACAGAGCGCAAACTCAGCAAATACTCAGCGGAGCGGCACAAGCACAACATCAAGACAAACTCGATAAACAGATTTTTGTTATTTCATTAATTAACATTAACTTAGTTTAATGATTTACAGCAGAAAATAATGTCACATTTCTGGATCTGCTTAGGAATTATTGAAAAGCATCGTCTACACTCAAAATACTAATCGCCTCGCCACAAGGCTCAATAACATAAAGGACGCGCTTATGGACTCTGCATTTAATACCGCTGGTGCCTTAGGCTGGCATGAACTCACGACCCACAACACTGAAGAGGCCATGCGCTTTTATGGTGAAGTATTTGGCTGGCAATTTAGAACGGTCAAGATGCCCCATGGTCAGTACCACTTGATTGAAAATCAAGGTGTAGGTATCGGCGGTATCACTGATAATCAGCTCCCGACGCTACCTTCGCACTGGACAGGTTATGTCACGGTCGCCGATGTCGACTTGGTCGCGATTAACGCTAAAAAACTTGGTGGCGATATTCTGTTTGGTCCAGAAGATATTCCGAAAGTGGGTCGCTTTTGTTGGATAAAAGATCCACAAGGCGCCGTCATCGCCGCGATAAGTTATCTCACCACTTAAACTAAGCTATTCGTATTAAAAAGCTTAGCGGTCATAAAATGCCCACTGGAGACACAACATGTTACCCTCGTAAAGCGAGGGTTATGAGTTAACATACATTCTGACTCACATTGGTTGCCATACGGTAACACTCAGATTTAATTGACAAAACACCAAAAAAATCATGCAGAGGTAAGCATTATTCGCTAGAATAACCACATTTATTGATAGATTTCGCGCCAGCGTGCGTATTGGAGCATTAATCTGACTATGCTAACTCAACTATCACGGTTAAAACTCGCGTTTTTTAGTCGCCCCCGATACCAACGAGTTCTCGTCTATTTAACCATTACCTACTTAAGTTACCTTATCGCCCTCGGATTAATACTCCCCAAGGCTATCGTCGCCTTCGCCCCAGAGAAGCTTTCACAGCTATTAGGGCGTCCGGTCAGTTTACAGGGTATGCATATCAATCCTTTTAACTACCGCGTCAATATCGGCCAGCTCGCCGTTAAGGAGAAAGATAATCGGGATTTTGCCGGATTAGCACAGCTCCAATTTGAGGTGCATTTTTGGCAGTCTATATTCAATCGAGCCTTAGTGATTGATCATATTCAGTTGCAAACGCCCTTTGCTCATATCCAACGGTTTCAAACTCATGGGGCAACTCAGTTTAACTTTGACGACATCGTTACCACCCTCAACCAAGCTAAAACCGCCAGCAAACCAGACACGAGTGCTGAACAAGCACGTCCTTTGCGCATCATCTTAGGTGAGTTAACCGTCAGTGCAGCCAAGTTCAAATTTGATGACAAGATAACCAAGGCGCAAATTGATTACCCCAATATCAACTTCAAACTCAGTCAATTAGATACTGAATACCTGATGTTACCTAATCCTGCTAGCGTAGCTAAGACGTCATCAACCAAAGATGCGGTGACAAACAATGCCGTTCCAGCAACAACTACGGCGAATACTACTCCAGCAACATCGGCGACAAATGCCACTACGACTATCGTGCATAACCAATTTGTCGCCCAGTTGCAGGATGCCCACGCAGGTGAAGTGAGCCTTGCCGGACAATTTCAGCTGTTTCCCTTTAAGCTCGTCGGGGATGTACAGCTTGCCAAACTCAAACTTGTGCCGCTCTGGCAATTTGTTGCCGATCAATTCAATGTCAAACTGGGGACAGGTGAGCTCAGTATCAACGCCCATTACCAAGTCGATTTACCCGAACAAGGTGAATTACAACTCACTGCCGAAAGTGGGCAAGTGATTGTTGAAAAAGTGAATTTGCTCAATGGTGACCAATCAGTTATCACCTTACCTTTGCTGGCTGTAGATGGGATCAGCGCTCATCTGGCCAAGCAGCGGGTCAATATTAAGCAAATCCACACTGAAGGCTTAAGTCTTAAGGCTAAGCTAGATGAACAAGGTATTGATTTAGTTCAACTATTAATGCCAAAATCTATGGCTGCCAGCACTGATACTGCAACGCCGAACTCGCCTGCAGAAGCGCAAACAGCAGAAGCGTCAGCTGAAACGAACACGTCAGCCGCATCGCCTTCACAAGCAACCTCGGATAAGAGTGTTACTGAACAGCAAGATGCCTGGTTAGTGACACTGGGCGGACTGAATGTCGAAAACTATGATATTCAGCTTGAGGAGCACAAACTCAGCAAAACGGCGCAGCAATGGCGAATCTATCCATTAGATTTTGCGACTGAAACCATAGTGAGCGATTTAAAAGCCCCGATTGAATACCAACTCTCCTTTGGACTAAACGATAAAGGCCATTTTACCTCCAAGGGGCAAGTCGATGTCCTTGGGAAAGCCATCAGCGCTAACCTCAAAGTGGAGCAGTTGGCCTTAGCCCAATTTCAACCTTACCTTGAGCCCTATGTCAATATGCAGCTTAAAAGCGGCCTATTCAGTAGCGATGGCGAGGTTCATGCCAATGGCAAAGGCAAAGCCATTTATCAAGGTAACGTTGAGCTGGATGATTTGAATATCCTCGACAGCATCCGCAAAGCGCCATTGGTGAAATGGCAAAAAATGCATATTAATCAGCTCGATTTTGACCAGCAACAGAATCAAATCAAGATTGATCATTTAAGTTTTGAGCAACCTTATGCCAAGGTTGTTATCGCGAAGGATCGTACAACCAATATCAGCAATCTGATTATTGAACAGCAAGCCATTACCGAGCCTAAAGTCACTGGACAAATGGCGCAAACTGGCATTCAAGCCGAAATCAGCACCAATACAGTTGCGCCATCCCAAACCGCAGCTAAAAAGCCCGAGTTAAGCTTAGATATTCAAAAAATTAGCTTTAACCAAGGATCAGCATTTTTTGCCGATAATTCGCTAACACCTAACTTTGCCTCAGGCATCGAGCAGCTAGAAGGTTATATCAGTCACCTATCCTCCAAGCCGGGTACTAAGGCATCAGTCGATATTAAAGGCAAAATTGACCGCTATGCACCAGTTACATTAAAGGGGGATATTAATCCCTTGTTAGATAAACCTTATCTTGATTTAGACTTGGTTTTTAAGAGTGTTGAGCTGACGTCAGTAAACCCATACTCTGGCACCTATGCAGGCTATTACATTGATAAAGGGCAATTATCGTTAGCACTTAACTACAAACTTGAGCAAAACCAACTCAAGGGCAGCAACCACCTAGTGATTAATCAACTCAAACTGGGGAAACGCAGTAACAGTGATTTAGCCACCAGTTTGCCCGTAACGTTAGCGATTGCATTATTGCAGGATCGCCATGGCGTGATTGACCTAGGAATGGAAGTCTCTGGCGATCTAGACTCACCCAGCTTTAGTGTTGGCAGCATCATCATGACAGCCATTACCAATGTGATTACTAAAGCCGTCACAGCCCCCTTCTCTTTCCTTGCAGGTCTCATTGGCGCTGATGATACCTTAGATAAAATCCCCTTTAATCCCGGGCAATTTACCCTCACTTCCCGTGAGCAAGAAAGCCTAGATAAGCTCGCCAAAGGATTAGAGGATAGACCCATGCTACAGCTCAGTCTTGAGGGCAGTGTCGATGCAATAAACGATAGCCAAGCAATTAGCGAGCGTATGATGAAACGCAAGCTGGCTGCCTTAGCGAATATTCAGCTGACGGAATTGCCGGCAGATCTCAGCCCGAGTCAGTTTCCGACTCAAGGACCTCTAGCCGATGCCCTTCTCAAACTCTATGAGCAGGAAGTTAAAGCCAATCCTGATGATGTGAAAGACAATATTATTGCTGAAACCAAAGATACACCACTGAGTAAAGAGGAACTGACCACCCGATGGCATATCGCGCTTTATAACCTTTCGCTAAAAGCGCAAACGGTCGGTCAAGACAGGTTGGGAGATTTAGCGCAGGAGAGAGCGAAATCAGTCAAGGCCTACCTTGTTGATAGCAAGGGCATCGCACCTGAACGCATTTTCCTACTCGAAAGTCGCGTCACCCTCAATCAAGATGCTGCCCAAGTGAATATGAGCATCGAAGCTAAATAACGCGTTGTACAAGACCATAGAGAATCAAATGCCCAGTATTCACTGGGCATTTTTATTGGTTGATTAAGGTAGCGCCCCCTCGTTCTATTACTTGGCCTAAAACATCCATTAGGTTAAACTCTGCGGCTTTATGCGAGCGGAATCACATTCCGCGCGTCTATCCCCTTTCGCACAGCCAATATTGCGGCGCGCTAAAACACTTTTACTCGAGGTAGTTATGTTCATTATTCGCTGGATTTTAGGCCGGATCATTTTGTTGCTTAACTTTGTGTTCGCCCCAAAGAAACTCAAACGCCCATCAGCAGAACAACAAAAAATCGATGCGCAAACTCAAGCACTGGCGCTATATCAGTACAATGCTTGTCCTTTCTGCGTAAAAGTGCGCCGAGCTATGCGCCGTCAAGGGCTGAATATCCAAACCTTGGATGCAAAAAAATCCCCACATAGAGACGAGCTCATCGCCCAAGGTGGCAAGCAACAAGTGCCCTGTTTACGGATTGAAGACAATGGTCAAGTGCAATGGCTATATGAATCTAAGGATATCATCAGCTACTTAGAACAACGTTTTGCCTAGCACAACAATGCGCGCCCCACGGCGCGCTTTTCATTTACGCCACAAGTACTCACGGTCAGAATAATCAAACAACCATTGGGGTTGATACACCACCAACAGCGTCACCGCCATGCCGTTGAGCAACGCCTCAGGAAAGGCTAATAACGGGATTAACATCAGATAGTTATCAACTAACATGCTCCAGTCATAATCCGCCGACAACCAAAGCCAAAATGCCCAACTAAATTGATGAAAAACCGTCGATAATCCTGCATTAATAAAGGCGCCAACAAAAATAAACACAAAAAGATGCTTAGGAAATAAATGGTAACTGCGGCTGTAAAGCATAAACGCACAGAATAACGGGAGGGCTATTGCAAACAAGCCAAATGCACCAAACTCACCAGGCTGCTTTAGGACAAATATGCTGAAAAACGCACTTGGGAGGAGTAAGGCAACCGTCGCTAAGCGCCAACCAAACATCAATAGACAAGTGACTATCCCTAGAAAATGTAAATGAATTCCGACTTGAATACTGGCATTGAGGAGCCATAAGGTATTTACCGCAATCAGCGTTAACAACAACCGCCATTGCAAGCCTTTATCCTTAACAACCTGCAGTAACTCTTCCTTAGGCCAAATAGCATAAATCCAAAGTCCCAGCAGTAGCAGGCTTACCCCCTGTAATGGGCTGATATTCCAGTCTATTTCAGCAAATCGCTTGGCCCAAAAATCCAGCATCAGTAAGGCTCCGGAGTAGATGCCCATTCAACCTATCGCGACAAGTTTCAGAGCAGATTCAAGTTGTTTCGGTATTAGGGTGATTAACCAACCTATTCGGGCGAATAAACTTCTTTACCAGTATATCGCGAATAAAACCGATAATTGCATGATATTGAGCGACATATTAAGGTATTCTTCGCTAAGTAAATCATCTAAGAGTAATCCTTGATATGCCATTGAGATCGATAAGCCTGACATTATTGAGCTGCTTAACATTACTCGCTTGCAGCAGCGCTCCGATAGACCCCTCTGAATTTGCAGGTAAATTTAAAGACAAACTCACCACTGATATCCGCGCAGATGGCCTTAAACTCTTTACCTATCAGGCAGGTTTTGCGGAGGAATACTCACCAAGAGATGTCACCGAACGCCCCTTCCCCCACGAAGAACGTATGCGTCAAGTCGCGCAAGATCCCCGCGAGCAGCGTCGTTTATACCAACAACAAGCGGATGCACTCGATATCTGGGGCAGACAAGTTGAATTGGGACTCGAGAAAACCTTAGAAATGACAGGTTACTGCCGCGAAGGTTACTTTGAGTTGAGCCGAATAATAGAATCAGGACGGGGAGAAATACGTGGTGAATGTAAAGAAGGCGCCACTGAGGAAGATAAACAAAAGTTTGTGCGCTTTTAAGTCATGAAAAGGGCGAGATGATCGCCCTGTTCTCTACACTTATGCACGGCGGTGTCGCAAGTACACGACTTAGCTCAAACCGTTAAGTTCAATAACGCTGAGTTTTATGCCTAAAAATCAAACTGCTTCATTTAACGGTAAGGCACGATTTTCCAATAACACTGGGATGCCATCGGTAATGGGATAAGCTAATTTGTCCGCTTTACAAATCAATTGCTGCGCCGCCTTATCGTACTCCAACTTTCCTTTACATACTGGACAAGCAACGATATCTAACAGTTTTTTATCAAACGCCATGGGATTTTCCTTTTTTAGCTGCAGCCACAGAGCGTAATCGGCTCAGCAACTGTTGATCAAATTGTGGCGATAGCTTGGCATCGACAGCCAAATACCACCAGTTTTCTTGTGCAAAATCGCGACATTTAACCGCATCTTTTTCAGTCATCATCAAGGGGCGAGATGCTGCAAGCTCGCATAACACGTGTTTATCGTAGGCTTGGTGGTCATCAAAACCATGGGATAACGCGAGTTGAAAACCTTGCTGCGTTAAGGTTTCAAAAAAACGCGCCGGATGACCAATACCCGCCATTGCCACCACGGGCTGGGTCGGATCAAACACGGCCTCAGCCTTAGGATTTACCGGCAACACCGCACTTGGGCTCAGCTGCATCTCATATTGATTCGCCTGCGCGGGTCCACTATTGACCACCACAAAATCCACTTGATTAAGACGCCAAGCACCTTCCCGTAGTGGGCCTGCTGGAAGCAAATGACGATTCCCTAAACCGCGCTTTCCATCAATCACCACCAGCTCAATATCACGGCCGAGGGCGTAATGTTGCAAGCCATCGTCACAGATAATGACATCCACGGCAAACTGCGCCAGCAAGGTTTTTGCGGTATCAACACGTTTAGGGCCCACCACCATAGGCACACCAGTACGCGCCACAATCATAGCTGGCTCATCGCCCACATCAGTTGCAGCATCCTTTACGCTAACGACTTTTACCCCTTGGATATGCGCGCCATAACCACGGCTGATCACACCCGGATTAAACCCCTGTTGACGCAGCAGTTCAATCAAATAGATGACTGTAGGGGTTTTACCACTACCGCCAACGGTAATATTGCCCACCACGATCACGGGGACTGGCAGTGTGGTTTGTGATTTAATCCCTAAGCGAAATAAACCACGGCGAATTGCGGTAATAAGCGCAAACAACGCAGAAAAAGGCAGTAAGAGCCACCGTAATGGGTGGCCTTGATACCAAATTTTATTCACTAACGCCTGCATTTAGCTACCAAACTGCATTTGGTATAACTTGGCATACATGCCGCCAAGTTCGAGTAGAGATTTGTGGGTGCCACGCTCAACGATGCGACCTTGATCGACCACTAAAATTTGATCGGCACTTTCAATCGTTGATAACCGGTGAGCAATCACAACCGAGGTGCGGTTATGGCGTAAATTGTCTAATCCCTGCTGAATCGCTTTCTCAGATTCAGTATCAAGGGCCGATGTCGCTTCATCCAGAATGAGCACTGGTGCATCACGTAACATTGCCCGCGCAATCGCAATCCGTTGCCTCTGACCGCCTGACAATAGCACGCCGTTTTCACCGACTTGGGTATCTAAGCCATCGGGCAATTGCTCAATAAATTCCATCGCATGAGCTAAGGTCGCCGCCTCAATAATCTGCTCGCGGGTGACTTCGCCCGGATAGGCATAGGCGATATTATTGGCAATAGTATCGTTAAAGAGTGTCACTTGCTGCGATACCAAAGCCACTTGACTACGTAATGATTTCAATGAGTAATCATAAATACTCACATCATCAAGCAGAATATCGCCAGACGCTAGTCCGGTGTAAAAACGAGTCACCAAGCTTGCGATCGTCGACTTCCCCGACCCAGAGCGCCCGACTAAGGCTAAGGTTTGCCCTTGGGACACTTCAAAGTCAATTTTATCT
The DNA here is from genome assembly GCF_016859145.1 of Shewanella sp. LZH-2. Taxonomy (NCBI): domain Bacteria; kingdom Pseudomonadati; phylum Pseudomonadota; class Gammaproteobacteria; order Alteromonadales; family Shewanellaceae; genus Shewanella; species Shewanella sp. LZH-2. The sequence goes on along the minus strand of NZ_CP069350.1, from coordinate 1,829,435 downwards.
AAAGCGCGGCGCTCCTGGCCTTCGTAACTAAAGGAAACATTATCAAAACGTAAGTTGCCCTTAGCACGCTTGACGGTATAAGTACCAGTATCCGATTCTGGCAAAGTGTCTAACAGTTCAAATACTGTGGTGCACGCTGCAATACCACGTTGAAATTCGGCATTCACACGCGTGAGGTTTTTGATGGGTTGCAGCATGGCCATCATCGCGCCCAGAATCGTCGCGAAGGTACCTGCGGTCAAATCGGCTTTCATACTATCTAGGCTCGCCGCATACAGCACAAAGGCCAAGGCAAAGGAGCCAATCACCATGATAAGCGGCTGGCTGATAGCCTGTGCGATCGCAAGTTTCATATTTTGATGACGGTTTCTGTCATTAATTTTGGCAAAGCGAGCCGTTTCTGTTTCTTGTCCACCAAAGGCCAGTACGTTTTTATGACCTTTGATCATCTGCTCCGTTGCGGCACTGACATCCCCCATCGCCGTTTGGATTTGTTTCGACACCTTACGGAAGCGGCGACTCACAATAGTCATCACTAATCCCATAATCGGACCAATCACTAAAATACACAGAGAAAGCTTCCAAGAGTTATAAAACATCAATCCCAGCATACCGATAACGGTCACACCGTCACGAACAATCGAAATCAAGGCACTGCCCGATGCACGGGCAATTTGCTCGGTATCGAAGGTCACTTTTGAAATTAAATTGCCCGTGTTTTCCTTATCCATGTAACTCACGGGTAAACTTAGATAATGTTGAAACACTTGCTGGCGCATATCCATAATTAACCTAGCGCTCATATAAGAAATGCCGTAGGTGGATACGAAGTTTGCAAAGCCGCGCAGGGAGAACATTAAAATAACCACGATAGGCGCCATTAATAGCACTTGGTTATCGGCATGAAAGCCTTGGTTCGTGGGGAGTGCAATACCGTTAGTTATCGCTGGTGTACTGCTGGAAAACCCTTTATCGATAAAAGGGCCAATAAAAGAAATAAAAGCCGCATCGACAAGCCCATACACAATAAGGCCAGCAACTGAAAGCAAAAACATGCCCTTCATCGGTTTGAGATAGGCCAGTAATCGCTTGAATACGGTCCACATTTCGTCTTTAGGATATGCTGTCATTGGTAACACTAAATTATGGCAAAGTGCTCATTCTACTCTGGATTAATCAAGTCACCAAATCTAAACAAGCGGTTATACCAAAATGGAGCTAAATCTTGCCGATAGGTTTTTACGTCGAGTCGCCCTTGTTCAAAAGTAACGCTAATTTGTCCTTCAATCCCTGTGGTTAAGTGGTTTATCTGCAAAGCTTGGTAGCGGGCAACGACATCGGCTTTAGGAAAGCCATAACGATTATTCAACCCCGCAGGAAACAGTACTAACTCCGGTGCCACCCTTTCAATAAATGCCAGCGTAGATGAGGTGCGGCTTCCATGGTGTGGAGCAATAAGCACCTGACTTTTAAGTATAAAGCCCGCTTGCACTCGCTCAATCAATATACTCTCTGTTTCCTTTTCAATATCACCGCTCAGTAATAGACTTTGCTGACCATCATCAATCCGCAGCACACAAGAAGCATTATTGCCACCCGCCTGGGTTTGTGGGGAAATAAAGCGTAAGGTAAGTTGTTGCCAATCAATCTGTTGTGGCAAACAAGGCTGAGCATTTAAGTGGTCAACATCAGTAATCCATTTTGCCTGAGGATACGCTTTTGCCAGTACTTGAGCGCCTCCAGCATGGTCGTTATCGCCGTGGCTGATCACAATAAAATCGATATCAGTTAATCCTCGAGTATTAAGAAAAGGGATAACCACACGGTCACTGTAGCTAAAATCATCGCCAAATGCGGCGCCCGTATCATAGATAAGTGCCCTATCATCCTTTTCAACCACCACGGCTAATCCTTGCCCTACATCAAGTAAATGTAGTGTCCATTGAGTGGTTTTCGATGCTGTAATGCGCTGAAAAACAGACAATGCCAGAGGTAGAAACAGTAACCCTATCAACAAATGCCAGTGCCAATATTGGCGCCGATGAGGAACATATCGCCACAGAATCAACGCAAAAAGTGCGCACAGGCCGCTTGCTAATAATGTCTCGGAAACCACATGCCAATGGGCGGGTAAATCGACGCTGAGTTCGAGTAACTTGCCGTAGGGAAATAGTGCTAAATCCGCCAAATTGAATAATCCCAACCACGATTGCCCCAAAAGCGTACCTAACCACCAGATGATAAAAGCCAGCATCGATAGCGGAATGACAATAAGACTAAACCAAGGCACCACCAGCATATTCATCCACAAACTATGGATACTCACACCACCAAAAAAGATGGCTTGCAGCAGTCCCAATATCAGGCTTAAGCGCCATTGTATTGACCAAAACTGTATGACTCTGACTCGCGACTTGGCTAAAAAAGTTGTTTTACTATCAACAGACTGTGTAAATTTGGCACTTTCTAAGGTATATAAAATAATCGCCAAAGCACAAAAAGAAAGCCAAAATCCAGCACTCAAACAAGCGAGAGGATCAATGAGTAACACCACAAATAAGGCAAACAGCAAACGATCCCATGCGCTTGAGTAGCGTCTTAATAAACTCAACAGCATAACCAATAAAATCATCACTAACGCCCGCTGTGTTGACACGGCAAAACCGGCTAAATAGCTATAAAATAGAGCACTCACTCCTGCTAAAATGAGCGCAATAACTATATTTCGTCGACTTGGATGCGGCGCCAAACGCGTAAGAAAAAACAAAGCGCAAGCATAGACCCAAGCGGTGATCACCGATAAATGTAATCCCGATATCGCCACCAGATGGCCCGTGCCCGTTTGCCTTAACGCCTGCCACTTAGTTTGCGAGATAAGTTGTTTATCCCCGAGGATTAACGCCAGCAGAATATCCCCCTGTGTTAACGCAGATAACTTTGGAGCAAGTCGTGTGATTAAGTGATGTCTTAACGAAAAACGCTCAGCTTGAAGCCTTGCATGCATAACGCGGCCTTTACCGACAATATGCTGACTAATCAATTGCTTTTGTTCGTTATATCCTCCTTGATTGAGTACACTGGATATACTTTTAGGCATAAAAGTGAAATCCCAAACTTGCCCAACTTGCAGTGTCGCCTCGGATTGCCAGGTTAAACGCAACTTAGCCGTTGGCCCAAAGATTAAATTTGGTTTATCGACAACAATATCGAAGCTAACCCAGTCGCTGTTTTGACTAACTAGTGATATGATTTCGCCCCTCACCTGTATAGGCTTTTGGGATAAAGGAAGATCCTGCCGAGATAACACTAAGCAAAATCCTGTTAGCCAGAACATCGCAAAGAGTGTGCCAGATAAGCTAGGTGCTTTTTTGAATAAGATGAGAGCCCCAAAGCAAAAGTAGGGTAGATAAGTAATTGGCGGCAGCGAAGGCCATAACATCGCTGACAGTAAGGTGGCACTAAAGCCAAACATGAATCCATTCATAGTGAATTAAGTTAAGACAGCAATTTCAGCCTATGCCAAAAAAATTAATAAAAAGATTTATGCCTAAGCCTGAAACCCTGCGTGAGCACAAACACCTACGCATTTTCGGTCGCTTATTACACAATCCTAATCTTTGGGCGCTTAATCGACGCTCTGCGCCGGGGGCCTTTGCCATAGGCTTGTTTGTCGCTTGGATCCCAATGCCTTTTCAAATGGTGGTCGCCGCGGCCTTTGCAATCCTTTTTAATGTCAATATTCCCGTTTCCGTCGCTTTAGTCTGGATCACCAATCCACTTACGATGCCAGTTATGTTTTATGGGGCTTATTTATTAGGTGCAAAAATTCTTGGCCACGCACCGCAGGAATTTGCCTTTGAGGCAAGCTGGCAATGGATAGAAGCCTCATTAGCCACAATTGGGCCAGCATTCCTACTAGGTTGCCTAGTATTAGGGATCGTGTTTTCCACTGTAGGATATTTAATGATCAGTAACCTCTGGAAATACTCGATCATGTTTAAGTGGCAAAAGCGTAAGACCAAATAATTGCGACTTGCAGATACAATGGCTTAACTTGTTTTATGTTAGAGAAATTGACTTTCCTAATTGAACAAGTTAAGCATTAACACCTTTTTAGCGTTTGCATCCCTGTATTTCCTTTACGTCCTCTATTGTAATTTATTCTACCTTATCAATAGATTAAACCACGGCGATAAGACTATCTTAATCCCTTCACTCGGACGCTTACTTACAAGCTACTCATAAGTAGATATATACATTCATTTAATTTGCAGCTTAAAATACTTTTCGTGTTTCACTACTACGCTGTCATTATGTTGAATATTGATGAACCTGCACATTTACAACCTAAACTACCGCTTTTCCGCTTAGGTTTTAGACCTTTCTTCTTATTTGCGAGTCTATTTAGTCTATTAAGTTTAGGGATCTGGGGAGGATTTCTTTCCGGTCTGTCATTACTTCCTAACAACATCAATCCTTTATGGTGGCATGGTCATGAGATGATTTTTGGGTTTGCCTGTGCCGTCGTCGCAGGTTTTTTACTCACCGCAGTACAAAACTGGACAGGACAACCTGGGTTGAAAGGCTTACCTCTTATAGGGCTATTTACGGTCTGGTTACTACCAAGGCTTTTATTTATATTGCCGCTAGATATTCCGTTTGTGGCGATCATGATCATCGACTTGATGTTTTTACCCTTAACCGCAATTGCATTATCAATATCTGTGGTTAAAGTACGCCAATGGCGTAACTTTGTGTTTATCCCTATTCTCAGTTTACTCACGCTTTTTAATGGATTTAGCTATTACGGTTTAATAACTAATCAATTACAGTGGGCTAATAATGGTCTTTATGCAGCAGTCATCCTTGTTGGGGTAATTGTTGCCCTGCTTGGTGGTAGAGTGATCCCATTCTTTACTGAGCGCGCCACCCAATGGCAAAGACACTCCGCCATTCCCGTACTGGAATGGTTAAGTTTTGCTAGCCTATTAGCGCTTGTTGCGAGTCTCTTTTTACCGCAGATAATATTACTGACGCGAGCTCTGGCAGGTATTGCGGGTATGGTGCTGTTACTACGTTGGTCTCGTTGGGGATGGCAGGCAAGTTGGTCTGTGCCGCTGTTATGGTCACTGCATTTAAGTTACTTATGTATTCCCATTGGTTTGATACTGATTGCTACAGGACTACCACTTTCCGTAGGAATGCATGCCATTACTGTTGGAGGACTTGGCGGCATGATCCTCGCAATGATGTCGAGGGTATCGCTAGGCCATACCGGCAGACAACTAAAACCCGCTAGGCCAATGACACTGGCTTTTGGGTTAATGTTACTGGCTACAGTGTTCCGTGTCTTAGCGGGTTTACCCAGTGCATGGTTTATCGAATTAATGCTCGCAGCCATTATTTGTTGGATGCTGGCTTTTGGGTGTTTCTGTTACTACTACGCACCAATGCTTTGTCGCGTCAGAGCCGATGGACGGCCAGGCTAAGCAAGGTGACTCGAGAAAACTCATGGCGCGATGCCTATAGCAGACAACCAATTACTATCTTGTGAATTGAGTCACAGAGAATCGCGTCTCTTTTCCCTAACTAAAGTATTTTTACTGTTACTATTTACAAAAATATTGAGTAGGGAGTACCCATGCCATTTTATCGTCAATATGGTGCCAAAGGCTTAAAAGCAGTTGAGCATCTCGTCTTAATCATCATAGCAATAGCGACTGTGGTTGCTATTGGTCAAGAAATTGTCCATGTATTTAATGTCGGCGCAGTCGCCCTTGCCGATCTGTTGTTATTGTTTATTTATCTCGAAGTACTGGCCATGGTTGCTAATTATGCAGAATCGGGAAAATTGCCTGTGCGCATGCCGCTGTATATTGCCATTGTTGCCCTTGCTCGTTATTTGATCTTAGATATGAAGAGTATGGATGACTGGCGCATCGCCGCAATTTCGCTTTCAACCTTGATCCTTGCGGCAACGGTCATCGTGATCCGTTGGGGCCAATTAAAAATGCCCTATCCTAAAAATCAAGAATACGATAACTAATGACTACTGGGCGCCATTGCCAACCAAGCTCAATGGCGCCATTCTTTACCTGCAAAATCCTTCCAAATCCCTCGCTTTCAGATTGGTATTCTGCCAAAAAGCAATTATGCTAGTTTTACTGAGATCAATTATTTACGGGACAATTGAGTTATGGGTGAACATCCAGTTGGATTTGAAGAAAAACGCAGCTCACTTCGAGTAGATATGGAAGCTGAACGCGTGCTCTTGCATTGGACTGATAAGAATGGCGTTGAACATACGGACGAAGGCGTATGTATCGATTTAGCCCGCAGAGGCATTCTGTTTGATTATAAAAACCCATTTGAACTCGGTGAATTAGTTAACGTGACATTCAATCCAGAAACATCCCGACAAAATAGCGTAAAAGGCCAAGTTTGCCGCTGCTCTAAACGTCATGATCAAAGTTATCATGTCGCGATGCAATTGCTTTAATTTCAATCTAGCTACGCAGGGTCGATTGAGCTGTTCTACACTGAATTAGTTGAACTATTCGTACAAAGGACATTGCTATGATATTGCTGGTGGGTGGAGAGAAAGGTGGCAGTGGCAAGAGTTGCCTCGCGCAAAATCTTGCGGTTTATATAAAGCAAAAATTTGCCGCCAATGTACTAATGGTAGACTGCGATCCCCAACGTACAACATCCGATTGGATCCAAGCTCGAAACAACGACCCTAGCCTCCCAGCAATCAATTGTATTCAGCTCTACGGCAAAATACGTAACGATCTGCTCAGTCTTAATGAACGCTTCGACTACGTCATTGTTGACTGTGGCGGTCAAGATAACCTTGCTATGCGCGCCGCCATGTCGGTGGCCACTTACGTAGTTATCCCACTTAGACCCAAACGTCGCGATCTTAAAACCTTACCCCATATGGAAGATATGCTCAGCACCTGTAAGATGGTTAATCCCAAAATGGTGGCAACCATTGTGCTAACCCAATGTCCCGCTTTGCCCACCCAAGTAAAGCGTATTTTAGAGGCCAAAGAAGTAGTCCAATCCTTTGGATTACGCGTACTCAATTCGGTGACTTTTTGCCGAAATATCTACGATGACAGTGAGGAAAAAGGATCGTCCGTAATGGAAATTGAGCCAGATGGGAAAGCGGCCGACGAGATCCGCGCCATAGTGGATGAGCTGTTCACCTTACCACCAGAAAATAGTTATGAGCTTAACTGATCTTAAACGCAAGAAACCAAAACAAGTTATCAAAACGGTTTCTATTGAGGATTTTATCGAAGATGCCAATAACTATGCTTTAGGTAAAGCGAGTATTTTAGCGGTGCCTCCCGCAGAGCCAAAAGGCTTAGATAAAAAGTCAGCCAAAATTTATCGCCATGCCACCTTTACCTTAACGGAAACCAGTATTACCCAATTAGATGGGCTCGCTAAAGGAACTAAAATCGCCAAATCACGCTTATTGCGGATCTTGATTGATGAATTCTGTCAAAAAACGATTGCAGAACAGCTTGAAGTGTTAAATAAAAGTAAGCAGGATGAGCATTAATCTTCATGAGCATCAAGGTAAACCAATCCGCTGATCACCCTTTCTTTAACAGCAAGTTATGGCCTATGACCCCAAGCTATTGCGCGGCTCATAGACCAGATTAGCCATACTTAATGATGAGAATGATGACACTGCCGCCCAGCAACAAGGGCGAGCCCTTGCGCTGATTCTGCCATTTTCCCTTTACTCAACAACAAAAAAATTAACTCCTCCGCAGTAAGGTTTTCGGCACTACAAGTGTGATAACGCGCTGCTTCACCAAAAGTTTCAGTCATCAGAGCAATAAACTGAGGCTTTAAAACGGGATGAGCTTGCGCTACCATCAGCGCCATAACGTCATGACCGTGAACAGAATCGGACATAGTCTCTCCAAAAGATGCAAATAAGATTAGGCTTTATAACCGAACTGTTGAATTTTAACCCTGATCTCGCGCACATACTGCCAATGTCAATAACTGCGCTGACCGCTGTGACGATAAAGTGAGCCACTATGTCCTTGATCTTGCTACTGACCCAACAGATGTCACTTTATTTAGTGATTGTTTATTTAGTCAGTAAAACACCTCTTTTTAAACTGTTTGCAGAAACATCACCGCGCCTACCTCATAAAATATTTATTTATCTGGTTTTTTCTAGCTTTTGTATCATGGCGACCTATTTTGGTGAGCAAACTTCAGGGGCCATTGCCAATACTCGCGCCATGGGTGCCGTGCTAGGCGGTTTACTCGGCGGTCCTGTCACCGGATTTTTAGTCGGATTCACTGGCGGTTTACACCGCTACAGCATGGGTGGCTTTACCGATTTAGCCTGCGCGATTTCAACCACTCTCGAAGGACTCTCCGCGGGAATGATCAGTTTTTACCTACGCCGCGCGGGTAAAAGTGAACTTATCTACAATCCTCTCTTAGTCTGTTTGGTGACCTTTTACGCCGAAATGATGCAAATGAGCATTATTTTGCTGATTGCACGCCCGTTTGATGCCGCATGGGAATTAGTGCGGCAGATAGCTCCACCTATGCTGTTGGTTAATTCCATTGGCGCAGCGCTGTTTATGAGCATGATCCGCGACCAAAAAACCATGTTTGACAAGCTCTCCTCTAGTTTCTCAACCAAGGCGCTTAAAATTGCCGAGCGCAGTGTTGGGCTGCTTTCTAAGGGGTTTAACGAAGAAAGCAGCGGCAAGGTCGCGCAAATTGTCATTGAAGAAACCAATGTGGGTGCTGTTGCCATTACGGACAGAGAAAAACTTTTGGCCTTTATCGGTATTGGTGCCGACCATCATATCCCAGGAACACCGATTTCCTCAAAAATCACTCTTGAGGCCATAAACCAAAACAAGGTGATGTTCGCCGATGGGGTGGAGATGCCCTATTCCTGCTCGATTTCGAGCCAGTGTAAACTCGGTTCGAGCCTTGTGATCCCACTTCGCAGTGACACCGAAGTCATTGGCACCATCAAGTTATACGAGCCAAAAAATAAACTATTTTTGAACATTAATCGCACCTTAGGGGAAGGGATTGCACGGCTATTGTCGAACCAGATCCTCTACGGCCGTTTTGAACAGCAGCAAAACCTGCTCACCCAAGCGGAATTAAAATTACTGCAAGCTCAAGTGAATCCACACTTTTTATTCAACGCTCTCAATACCATCAGTGCGATTATTAAGCGCGATCCCGATATGTCGAAGCAACTGTTGCAGCAGTTGTCACAATTTTTGCGGATCAATTTAAAACGTACAACGGGTTTAGTGACACTCGGGGATGAGCTCGATCACATAGCGTCTTATCTCACTATTGAGAAAGCGAGATTTATTGATAAATTACAGGTCAACATTGCTATACCTGAATCACTTTACCACTGTAAAGTGCCTGCATTTACCCTACAACCCATCATTGAGAATGCAGTAAAACATGGCACCTCCCATATGATTGAGCAAGGACAAATCAAGGTCACTGGACATATGGATGACCATATATTAGCCCTTGAGGTGACAGATAACGCTGGCCTTTATCAACCCTCAATAGATTCTGAGGGATTGGGGATGAATTTAGTTCATAAACGGATACAAAATCTGTTTGGCGAACAGTATGGCATCCAAGTTGAATGCAAACCGGATGAATACACCAAGGTGACCATCCGCTTACCCATAGAACAGACGGAAACTAGCACGTGATCACTTGTTTGATTGTCGATGATGAATTGTTTGCCCGCGAGGAGCTTGCGGATTTGCTCGGCCAAGAAGCCGACATTGAGATTATTGGCCAATGCAGCAACGCCATAGAAGCATTGCAAACCATTGCCAAAGAAAAGCCTCAATTAGTTTTTCTCGACATCCAAATGCCACGTATTTCAGGCATGGAACTGATTGCTATGCTCGATCCCGACACCTTACCTAAAATCGTGTTTGTCACTGCATTTGATGAATTTGCCGTCAAAGCCTTTGATAATCATGCCTTTGATTATTTACTTAAGCCAATAGATGCCGATCGACTCAGCCAAACCCTAAAACGTGTTCGTAAGGACCTCACTCCGCAAGCCGTTAATCTGATCGCGCCTCGATGCCTCGAGCACCTACCCTGTTACAGCGGTAGTAAATTAAAAGTGATCCCCATTCAAGATGTTGAGTATGTTTTTAGTGATTTAAGCGGTATTCATGTCGCCTGTATCAAGGGCAAAGTCCATACCCAACTTACCCTTAAAGTGCTGGAAGAAAAAACACCGCTAGTGCGTTGCCATCGCCAATATCTGATTTCACCCAAAGCCATTGCCGAAATAGAGCTGCTCGATACTGGCGCCGAAGTCACGACTCTGCTTGGCGACAAAGTGCCCGTTTCTCGCCGTTATTTAAAAAGCCTTAAGCAATTGTTCGGCTTCCAATAGCCCCATTGTTAACCACTAATGCGCGTATCTAAGCCGCTGGAGGCGGTTAATACTTATGAATGACATCCTCACACAACCGCTCGCCCCATTCTATTGCCGCTGAGTCAGCATTATCGACCTCTCACCCAGTTACCCCTGTTTTATGTAAACAACTTGTTTACACTCTGCACAACTCAAAATGGGGAGATAACTAAAATGATGTGGTTCCTACTCTGTGTCGGTCTATTGATCGGCGGCTACTTTATCTACGGTACCTTTGTCGAAAAGGTATTTGGTATCAACGAAAAACGTCAAACACCGGCTTTTACCCAAACCGACGGTGTGGACTATGTGCCTATGTCGAAAGGCAAAGTGTACTTAATCCAATTATTGAATATCGCAGGTGTGGGTCCAATCTTCGGTCCAATCCTCGGGGCGCTCTACGGTCCTTCAGCGATGTTGTGGATTGTGATCGGCTGTATCTTCGGAGGAGCGGTGCACGATTACTTCTCCGGTATGTTGTCGGTCCGTAATGGTGGTCAATCTGTACCAAACCTTGCTGGTAAGTATTTAGGCAAAAGTGCCAAGCACTTTATGAATGTGTTTGCCATCATTCTATTATTGCTCGTAGGTGTGGTGTTTATCTCTGCGCCAGCAGGCCTGTTAGGCAAGCTAACGGGTTGGGATGTTAGCATTTTTGTTGCGATTATCTTCGTTTACTACCTGATTGCCACTGTGGTACCTGTCGATAAAATTATCGGCCGTTTATATCCTTTCTTTGGCGCGCTGTTGTTCTTCATGTCATTTGGTTTAGCCTTTGCGATCATGTTATCAAGCGAACATACGCTACTGCCCAATGTGCAAGCGGGCGACTTCTTCCAAAATTTAAACCCTAAAGATATGCCATTATGGCCTGCGCTGTTTATCACCATCGCTTGTGGTGCGATTTCAGGCTTCCACGCCACGCAATCACCACTGATGGCACGTTGCGTTGAAAACGAAAAGAACGGTCGTTTTGTGTTCTTTGGTGCCATGATCGGTGAAGGTATCATCGCCCTACTCTGGTGTGCGATTGCACTGTCTTACTTCCACGGTGTTGAAGGATTAAGCACAGGCATGGCGGGTAACCCTGCAAACGTTGTATACGAAGCATCAACTGGTCTATTAGGCGCAGTGGGTGGCTTTATGGCAATCCTTGGTGTGATCATTCTGCCAATTACTTCAGGCGATACGGCTTTCCGCTCTGCTCGTCTGATTTTGGCTGAATTCTTTAACATGCCGCAGGTGGCTTTACCTAAACGTTTAGTGTTAGCTATTCCATTGTTTGTGATTGGTGGCTTACTGACTCAAGTCGACTTCGGCGTGATCTGGCGCTACTTCGGTGTGGCTAACCAAGCGACAGCTGTATTAATGCTCTGGACGGCCTCAGCTTACCTACTGCGTCACAATAAGCTGCACTGGATCACCACCATTCCAGCCATGTTTATGACCACAGTGGTTATCACCTTCCTACTTAACTCTGCAACTTTAGGTGCAGGCTTACCGATGACCTTATCCACCATCGCAGGGACTGTTTCAACACTAGTCATCACAGGCTTACTGATTGTGAAAACCAAAGGTAAAGGTGAAGTTGATAGCGACAGCGAATTACCCGATGAAGCTTAATTTCCAACAATATTGATATACAAAGCAAACGGGCACTGATGAGTGCCCGTTTTTTTATCTATGATTTTAGTCAATCGGTATAATACTGGTATAATCCGATTATTGTTCACGGTAATTTATACAAAATGACTCAAGAAAATAACCCATTACACGGCATCAAACTGGAAACCATAGTCACACAACTCGTTGAGCACTATGGCTGGGAAGAACTCGGAGCTCGCATCAAGATCCGCTGTTTTACCGAAGATCCGAGTATCAAATCGAGTCTACGATTTTTAAGAAAAACCGATTGGGCACGGGAAAAAGTAGAATATTTATATTTAAAAACCAATAAACTGCCGTTGCCCGCCGCGAAAACATCCAATGCACCAGCGAAAATATCGGCCAAAAAACCTGCAAAACCAGCACAGAAACCAGCTCAGGCAAGTACGGCTACATCAATAGCCGCAACAGATGGCCAGATTAATAGCCATATCTGGGGCAAGCGCGACTAAATTTCGCTAGAATATTCAAACGCATATTCACAAGAACAGACAAAAATGCGCGGAATAATTAATTCAATTATCCCGCGCATTATTTTTAAGCAGTCTATCAGCTAGATTAGCGCCAATCCAATATCCTTCGGTAGGCAACCTGATTGGCAAGAGCCCCCTGCTAATCAAGCCTACAGCTAAGAATAAGCGTTTAAAACTTCACCTATTGGCTACTTTGTCTGCGGATAAGTGACGCGATAGATTGCCCCTGCATAATCATCCGATACGAGTAAACTGCCATCGGCCAATTCAGCAAAAGCCACTGGGCGACCAAAGGTTTGCTCGTCCTGCATAAAGCCAGTTAAAAATGGAGTGTATTTGACCACTTTACCTTGCTCTATCGTCGCCACGGCCACTTTATAACCCGCTTTTTTAGTACGATTCCACGAACCATGCTCAGCCACAAACAACTGCTGTTGATAATCGCTAGGGAACTGTTTACCAAGATAAAAATGAATGCCCAGAGGCGCCACGTGGGCCCCTAAGGAGAGCGCAGGAGCGGTGTACTTGGTAGGATTTTTACCTTGGCCAAACTCAGGGTCAATAATCGTACCTGCATGCACATAGGGGAAGCCAAAATGTTCACCCAAGTAACTGACCTTATTGATTTCGCAGGGAGGAATATCATCGCCCATCATGTCGCGGCCATTATCGCTAAACCAAAGAGTTTGAGTGCCGGGCTGAAAATCAAATCCGACCGAATTACGAACTCCTTGGGCGATAGTGGTTAATTTTTTGGTCTCCAGATTGAGCGAGAAAATGCGCCCATAGCGTTCATTCTCCGCGCACACATTACAAGGCACGCCCACAGGAATAATTAACTCGCCTGTCGGTGAAACTCCCAGTACTTTCCAGCCATGATGGGTTTCAGTTGGAAACCCATCAAAGACCACCTCAAATGTTGGTGAGTTTAAGTGGTTATCAATATCCTTGAAGCGAATGATGCGCTCCACTTCGGAGACATACAGATCGCCATCTTTGATCACCACACCTGATGGTAGCTTTAGTCCCGAGGCAACGAGAATTTTCTCATCGGCAACACCGTCCTGGTTACTGTCGATAAGGGCATAAACATTCCCGGCCTTCATCGAGCCCGCATAGACAATGCCTTTTTCGGATACGGCAATTTCGCGCGCATTGTCAACATTATCTGCAAATAAGCTCAGGTTAAAGCCTTCTGCAACGGTCAGTTTATCTAAAATATTTTTAGCCATCGCAGGCACACTTATTCCACTCAAAGCCAAAAATGCAGCGCATGTTATTTGTAGTTTACGAGCCATATCTTTCATATCCTTATCAGTCAAAAAGTGAACGACCTTAACCATTAATCCCCTAACCTATCCTAGATACGCCTTTTGTATCAAATAGGATGCTTAGCACTTAAGTTTTTTATCTCAAGGCCGATAATTCGATAAATAACCTTCAGGTACTTATGGAGCCTATCGTGAACATTAATGGATTAAATACGACCGCAAATAGCAGCGCCTTCAAATCTGTTTCCAGCGCTTATATCACCACTACGCCAACAGCTAGCTCAGCTTCTGAGAATTCGTCGGCAGAGACCGGCACGCAAGAAACGGTCAATATATCCAATGCCGGAAGACAAGCTCTCGCTACCGAAGTAGGCGCTTCTCTCAGAGGTCAAACCGCGGAAAAACGGCAACAGACGGAAAGTGCTGAGAATGAAGAACCCAAATCTATCATCGACGAACAAATTAAGCGTCTGAAAGAGCAAATCAAAGCTTTGCAGGAGATGCTCACGAAACTGGAAGGAGATGATTCAGAGGCCGCAGCTCAGCAACGTAAGCTATTGCAGGAACAAATTATGCAACTCGGTAACCAAATTGCCGTGTTAATGGACCAGAAAATGCGCGATGCACAAAAAGCCGCAGGCTAAGCTGAGTACAGAATCATTTTCAATCTTGGTAGCTGTGAACTAGATTGGGAAACTAAACAATAAACGCCAAATGTTTAACCCGTCACCGGTTCGATAACTGATGCCAATTCTATCTATGCCGAGGAGATCGCCGCCCAAAGGCTTAGAAAATGCCAGTGTGGCACCAAACTCATAGCTTCCGGAGACTATGGTTTCATCTTCAGTATCTTGGCTAAAATCCAGCTCGTTGAAGTACCAATAACCAACCGCAAATAATCTAGGTTGCATTTGGATATTCAACCATTGCCAGCGCGGCGAAAGGCCAATATCTACCCCGGTTTGCAATACCGCAAATTGGTCGGTTAATTTTCCTACCCGTTCACTATAGCCCGCAAACCTTAACCTCGATACCCAGACGCTGTCTTCACCCGCGAGACTAAAATCATACAAGGTACTTACACCTGAGGCTAAAATCGCCACATTCGCATCGGTCTCAAAATTTGTCCCAAAGCCCACATCCAAATAGGCTTCCATCCGCGTATTTGCCGTTGCCTGCCAATGGTGCTCAATGCCGGGCGTTATCGTCATGGTGCCAACTGACGATGGCAATTCGCCGTCGGTGATGTCTTTGGCTAAGTAGTCAAAAAAACCGAAGGATAAGGGTAAACGCAGCCAAGTCTGACTACTATCATCCTTCAAAAAATCAAAGTTTAACGGAATACTAACGACGGTGGCATTTTGCTCAGCAGCTCGATATACCCCTGTGCCAAGGTAACTGCCAAAGGCATAAACAGAGTTAGGATTATTTTTCCCATCAATCGGCGTTTCAGGGCTAATCTTCGAAAACGCTTGGGAAGATTGGGGGGCAAATGCAGCAAAATCTTGCGGGTAACTGGAGTTTGAAACAGGCTCTGTCGACGCCAACAGCGGGAAAACAATCCCCATTGATAGCGCCGAAATGGAGCAGAGGTTGACGATAAACCGACTAAAAATGATATTCAATTTACGCAAACAGATCCTAATTTGCAGCCTAATCGGTAAATTTATTGCACTAAGAACTACTGTTCATCCGTAAAATGATACTCAGACATCATATGCCCAAGCTCAGTGGACTTAGTCTTTAAGTAAGCCTCATTATAGCGATTTTTACCGACTTGTAAGGGTACGCGCTCAACCACTTCGATGCCGATGTCTTTCATCGCTTTGACTTTGCGAGGGTTATTGGTCATTAAGCGTACATGCTTTACGCCAATCTGCTCAAGCATAGGCTGGATCATATCGTATTTACGCATGTCCGCAGGGAAACCTAACTGTTCATTCGCCTCAACCGTATTGGCGCCTTTATCCTGCAACTCATAGGCACGGATCTTGTTTAGCAGACCAATACCACGACCTTCCTGACGCAAATATAAGATAAACCCACTGCCGGTCTCGGCAATGTTTTGCATCGCGGTTTGCAGCTGGAATCCACAGTCACAGCGTAAGCTGAATAAGGCATCGCCCGTGAGACACTCAGAGTGAATACGGCCTAAAACAGGAGCATCGCTACTTAGGGTGCCAAATGTGAGGGCAACATGCTCTTTACCGGTTTCGGTATCTTCAAAACCGTGCATGGCAAAAACGCCCCAGGGAGTGGGTAATTTTGACGTCGCGACATATTTTATCGACATGACTTAACCTTAACGACAACTCTCATTCCATGAGACGGAAGGAACATCCATAAACAAAACAATGATTAGGTACTTAGCCTACGGCGCACCTATTCTAAAGTGTTTTCAGCAATCACGAAATACTTTAGTAATTTAATCAACTACAAAACTAAGCTATTAACTGGGTGACTCATTCAGCTCAATGGGTAATATGTCGAGCCAAGGCGCTGCAAAATAGATAAGTGTTCTATTTTGCAACTTATTGAATAACTTAGCAATGTAGCTTAAAATTTTGCTGGTGCAAAACCTGTTACTTCAGTCAAGCCCATTTCGCGCCCTAAAGCAGTCATTGGGTGCACAACAACTAAGCCTTTTACTGACTTTTTCAGTTGACCCATATCGGCTTGCTCGGCTTTGGTGAGGGCGCGGTGAAATGGCAAGTGCTGAATATCCACCCCTTGCTTTTGTAATAAACGCGACTGCTGCGTTTTTACGCTATTGATTTGCTTAGTAACAGCCTCAATCTCGCGTTTAAACTGCGCCACGATGACAACATCGCCACGTTGCTCTGCCGCCGCCAGTTTACGACGAAACTTATCTAACTTATCGTTTAGCTGCTGCAGTTCTTGCTTTAAATTCATTATGTTACCTTAAATTACTTTAGCGAATCCCGACCGATATTGACCTAATCTTTGGCCTGTTTGTCTGGGTCACTGTGTCAAGGTGTGGGATTATAACAGCAAGTTAGCGATCCTCGTTACCGCTTTTATAAGAAACGGATCACCTGATTACTGCTACCTCGATATGGAAGGCTCGGATCTGCAAGATTTTGCTCAAATTTGCCATCCACCAGCACATCTACATATTCCAGCACCGCACGCTGTTTATCGCTCAATTCATTCCATACATAGCCCGTCCACAGCCAAATATCTTTACCGGGACATTCAGCTTTGACGCGCTTAACAAGCGCCAAAATCCCCTCAAGATTGGCGGGTAAAAGTGGATCGCCGCCAGAGAGTGATAAGCCACGGCGAACGATCCGCGTATCCTGCAAATCGGCGATGATATTATCTTCCATTGCCTTATCAAATAAATGGCCAGAGCGCACATCCCAAGTACTTTGATTATAGCAACCACGGCATTGGTGCTCACAACCTGAAACAAATAAGGTGGCCCGAGTGCCTGGGCCGTTGACCACATCAACGGGATAATATTGCTGATAGTTCATTGTATAAGTCCAATACGAAATACAAAGAGCGCCAGACTGGCTAAAAATCAAAGCACAGTCCCATGGTAAGCGACTGTGCTGATATCAGTGCAACAAACACAACAAGGCAAAAATGTTACAAGTGTTTGATCCTACGCTTCACTTCTTCTTGCTTACCATGGTTGAACGGTCTGGCATCGGGACTGCCTAAGTAACCACACACACGGCGCGTAACAGACACTCGACTTGGCTCATGGTTGCCGCATTTAGGGCAAGTAAATCCTTTGCTAGTACAGCTAAATTCGCCGGTAAAACCACAATCATAACATTCGTCAATCGGCGTGTTAGTACCGTAGTAAGGTACACGGCTATAGCTGTAATCCCAGACATTTTCGAGCGCTTCGATATTGTGCTGCATATTAGGATATTCGCCGTAGCAAATAAAACCACCATTGGCGATGGCGGGATATGGCTGCTCAAAATCGATTTTATCGTAAGGATTCACGTGCTTTTCCACATCTAAATGGAAGCTATTGGTGTAATAGCCCTTATCGGTTACCCCCGCAACCACACCAAACTGGCGCGCATCGAGCTTACAAAAACGACTGCAGAGACTCTCACTTGGGGTGCTATACAGGCTGAATCCATAACCCGTTTCGGCCTTCCATGCGTCGGTAGCCGCTTTAAGGTGCGCAACAATCGCCACCGCTTTTTCACGAAGCTTAGCATCATCAAACACATGGGTTTTAGTGCCATAGAGCGCATTAATGGTTTCATGTAAACCGATATAACCTAATGAAATCGATGCCCGACCATTTTTAAAGATTTGGGCAATATCATCATCGGCACGCAAGCGCACGCCACAGGCACCTTCCATATACAAAATCGGCGCAACTCTGGCTTTCACTCCGTTTAACCGTTCGATACGCGTATCTAATGCGCGGCGGGCAAGTAATAGCCGCTCATCCAGAATACGGTAAAACTCAGCCTCATCGCCATTCGCTTCTAGCGCAACACGTGGTAAGTTTAAGCTAACAACGCCAAGGTTATTGCGGCCTTCATGGACGAGTTCACCATTTTCTTTATAGGAACCTAAAAAGCTGCGGCAACCCATAGGCGTTTTGAACGAACCCGTCACTTTTTCCACTTGCTCATAGTTCAAAATATCTGGGTACATGCGCATACTGGCGCATTTAAGGGCCATTTGTTTTACATCGTAATTGCAATCACCGACTTTGTGGTTAATACCATCACGGATGGCAAATACCAATTTAGGGAACACCGCTGTTTTACGATTTTTACCTAACCCCGCCATGCGTACTTTCAGCATCGATTGTTGAATTAAACGCGACTCCCACGAAGTACCTAGACCGAAACCAAAGGTCACAAACGGGGTTTGTCCATTAGCGGTATGTAAGGTATTCACCTCATATTCAAGGGATTGGAAAGCATCGTGGCATTCTTTTTCAGTCTGAGCAGTGGCATAGGCTTTAGCATCTTTAATCTGCCAGTTCAGTGCCACTTGATAATGTTTGTCATAACTCTTGGCCACAAAAGGCGCTAACACTTCATCAATACGATTAATCGTGGTGCCGCCATAGATATGGCTTGCCACTTGGGCAATAATTTGCGCCGTCACGGCCGTAGCGGTAGAGATCGATTTTGGGGTCTCAATTTCGGCATTGCCCATCTTAAAGCCATGGGTCAACATGCCCGCCAAATCAATCAACATACAGTTAAACATCGGGAAAAAGGGCGAGTAATCAAGATCGTGATAGTGGATCTCACCGATTTCGTGCGCAGCCACCACATCCTTAGGCAGAATATGGCTCTTGGCATAATGTTTAGCCACGATGCCCGCCAGCAGATCCCGTTGAGTTGGGATCACTTTAGAGTCTTTATTGGCGTTTTCATTTAACAGCGCGGCATTGCTCTGCTCGACTAAACCACGGATTTCAAGATTGAGCTTACTGGTAGCATCGCGGCAAATGTCTCTGTCGTGACGATATTCAATGTAGACCCGTGCCAATGATTTATAAGGGCCTTCCATCAATAGGTTTTCAACCGCATCCTGTAGATGGTGGATTTCAACTTCTGCCATATTCGCCACTCGTTCTCTCACACAAGCGGCTACCGTCGCGGCATAATCTGCGTCCTCTATCCCAACCGAGTTTGCAGCAGCGACCACTGCATCTCTTATCCTTGTTTCATCAAAAGGTGTGCGGCAACCATCCCGCTTGATCACGACTGGCATTGTTTAATTCCTCTCCATCCCGATTAAAATTAACACTATATATAGTGATTAAATAATCTATCAACACAATATGTAGGCAATTAAGCGGCATCGACACCTAAAATTCCATGATCCAGATCATGATTTATCGGATGGATAAAAAGAACAAATAAGAACTGCTGCCAAACCCAATGATCTCAGTTTTAGGCCTTGACCTTGATGCTAAAGCAAGATAGTAGACGCAGGAAATGGCGCTAGTAATGACAAAAGACTCTGACCCAAAAGCCAAAGTCTATTGTTTTTGAAAGAATATTGTAAATAAGACTAGCGCTTAGCTAAGGCAAGATAACTGCTCAATTGTCCCAACGCCAATTGCTGCATCCCCATGGATGAAGCCACCTGCATCGTTGATTTAAGTCCCTGCCATAACTGTTTTTGACTATCGCTCATGGTGGGGTTGCTATTCAAATAATCCGTTAATTGACCAAACACTTTAGTCGCCTTTTGTGCCAGCACTGGCGACTGGGCATCATCCATGTTTTTTAACACATTTTTAGCATCTACTAACGTGTTGATCATCGGGCTATTAGGCGATTTTTCAGCCAAAGACTTTAGCTCATCATCGATAAAATCCTGCAAAGACTGCTTATTGGTACTTTGGCTTGGCAAACTAATGCCGTTTTGCGAGAGCCGTTCCACCTGTGCATCGGAAAGAATACCGTCTTTTTGTAACCGCGAGACTAAAGCGGGTATCTCAGCCACGCTAAATTTGCCATCAGCAAAAAAGTCTTTCGACATGGCCTGAATTTTTTGTGCTCGCAGTGCCCGTGGTGACAGCGCTATCTCGTCACTCGGTTTAGTATCCACCTTAGGGGGTTCTTTGGCTGAGGAGTTTGACTCCGTACTCGATTCAGTTTTACCTGTCTCCGTCTTTTTGCTATTCAGGCCATAAGCTTCAGCAGCACTGCTACGATTTAGATTAAGGGCATTTAAAAGAGAATTCATCGTCAATAATTCGGCGTCTAATACTGATTAATGGTTTTAAAGCAAAAACTAAGCCAATCAAGCAGTAAGTAGTGTCATATCGTAATTAACAGATAAATTCATCCTGACATTTTTAGCCTTTCCAGATCGCAGCTTCAATTAAATGTGCCACTTTTGCCACGGCAGCTTCACCTGCTGCAATGGCTTCAGCTGCTCGGTGGAACTCCATGGTGCCGATATTCGCGACTTCGGGTACAACACAGATATCGGGAGGGTCACCCATTAAACGCGCCCGTTTATGCCGCTGCTCTAAAATACTCATCGACTGGGACATCACCGCAATCATACCGGGATTAGATTTAGTCCCTAGGGAAAACTTATCGGTTAAGCTACCGACATATTCTCGCCCGCGGGCGAATAAATCCATAAAACCCGTTTCTTGGCGCGCGGGCATTTGGGTTTCATCTTTAGATGCCCGATGGCTGGTCATATTAACGGGTAAAACTTGTAATCGACCGGTATGAAAACCTTGTAAATCAACGGCAATGACAATATCTACCCCCATAGCACGGCTCACCGAAACGGGGACAGGATTAACAACTGCACCATCCACTAACCAACGCTCACCTTGACGGACAGGCGCTAATATCCCAGGCATAGAGCAAGAGGCCCGTACGGCTTGGCGTAAATCACCATGGCGAAACCAGATTTCCTGACCTGAATAAAGATCCGTGGCAATGGCCGCAAAGGGACGCTCTAAATCCTCGATATTGATATCACCAATCCGCGATTGCAGTACATCGAATACTTTTTCGCCGCCAATTAGCCCACCTTTACGCCAACGAATGTCCATCAGTCCCAACACATCCCAACTAGAGAAGCTGCGCACCCACTCTTCAAGTTCCGCTAAATGATTATGAGCATAAGCAGCGCCAACAAGGGCGCCGATTGAGCATCCAGCGACCTTATCGGGTTTAATTCCCATGGCGGCAAGCCCATTGAGTACGCCAATATGTGCCCAACCTTTGGCTGCACCACTGCCTAAGGCAATACCGATCGTCGGAGTTGTCCCCTTACTCATAATAAATTCCCTTAATAAATCGATGATTTAAAGAAGCGCTATGACGTGAAAAAGCTAAATTCCAGCCAAAGTGTTGTCAATCATTAGACAACATAAACCGTTATGCTAGCCAGTCATTAGATACATTTATATGGTTTACGCTCGGCCTTATCCCCTTGGGCAGAGAGTAACCACATCGTCGCTTGATATCCTGTAAGTTCATAGCCAATTTGGCTAAACATAGCACTCGGGACAAATATCGAGCGTGACACAAGCCAAGCAAATAAGTGGCTATTTAGATGATTACGCAAGATTATGCCCAATCAAGATAGCTGACCATAGTGATTTAGCGCTATAATCTGCCCTCACTCAGATTTAGGGGATATACCTTTGCAGTTTACTGATTTTTCTCTGGACCAGCGTCTGTTACAAAGCTTAAAGCATATGGGGATTGCAACCCCAACCGCCATCCAGGAACAAGCATTACCTATCGCATTGGCAGGTAAAGATTTAATGGCATCATCAAAGACTGGGTCAGGTAAGACCTTGGCATTTTTGCTGCCCGCATTGCAAAGGGTTATCTCCACCCGCGCCCTCAGTAAGCGCGACCCTAGAGTATTGATTTTATTACCGACCCGCGAATTAGCCCATCAGGTGTACAGTCAGTTACGCTTATTGGTGGCCAATACCCAATATAAAGCGATTAGTGTATTGGGCGGTGAAAACTTTAACGATCAGGCTAAAGCGCTGGCAAAAGAGCCGCATTTTATTGTTGCAACGCCAGGGCGAATCGCTGATCACTTAGAACAAAAAAACTTATTCCTCAATGGATTAGAGTTGTTAGTTTTGGACGAAGCCGACCGTATGTTGGATTTAGGCTTTGCGCCACAGTTAAAAGCTATCAACGAGGCGGCCGATCATAAACGTCGTCAGACCTTAATGTTCTCAGCAACCTTAGATCATAGTGAAATCAATGATATCGCGGCGGCATTACTTAAAAATCCATTACATGTGGCAATCGGCACGGCCCACAGTGAACATCAGGATATTTCGCAGCGAATTTATCTGTGTGATCATTTAGATCATAAAGAAGCCCTGCTCAGTCGTTTACTGACGGATGAGCCGCACAAGCAAGTGATTATTTTTACCGCCACCCGTGCCGATACAGAGCGGTTAGCCGCTAAGCTCTCGGCTCAAGGTTTTGCAACCGCCGCCTTAAGTGGCGAGTTAAAACAAACGGCACGTAACCAGATCATGGACCAATTTGCCCGTGGTCAGCAGCAAATATTGGTGACCACAGATGTGGCATCCCGTGGTTTAGACTTACTGAATGTATCCTTAGTCATTAACTTCGATATGCCCAAATTTGCCGAAGAATATGTTCATCGCATTGGCCGCACTGGCCGCGCGGGCGCCAAAGGTGACGCAATCTCCTTAGTTGGTCCTAAGGATTGGGATAACTTTAAAAAAGTACAACTTTTCTTAAGAAAAACTTTTGAGATCAGTGTAATTAAGGGGCTTGAAGCTAAATTTAGTGGTCTAAAAGAAAAGCCAAAGTCCGTCGCGACTAAAGGTGTAGTAAAGGCAAACACCAAAGCCAAATCTAAACCTAAGTCGCACCTTGTTAAAGCCGCGCCATCCCGTGATAAACGCTTTATCACGGGTGTTGATGTCGGTGATGCGCCAATGCGCAAAAAACCTGCGGCACAACTGCTACAAGATAATGACGACGAGATCTAAAAATAACGCAAAAGATAGCTCAAGTCCGTGAAACTTGAGCGCTCAAAATCAGTGACTCGCGGGAGCGATTCTTCCAGCGATACATAAGCAATTTGAAATAGTTAAAGGTGTAACATGCGAATTTGTGGTGTTGAATTAAAAGGTGGCGAAGCCATCATCAGTCTGCTCAGTTACGAAGGTGAAACCTTCAATGTACCCAGCTGCCGTAAAGTGTCTTTTAGCATTGCACAGTCGGCATCGACGGAGGCAATTCGTGAGTTTCACTTTGCTTTCCATAAGTTGATGGAAGATTACAAGATCGATGAAATTGTAATTATTGAACGTGAGCAAAAAGGCAAACTGGCAGGTTCTGCTACTAGCTTCAAACTCGAAGCCGCAATTCAATTAGGCGAGCTGCCTGTAACCTTGCTATCTCCAGTGGCGATCAAGGAACAAAATAAGCGCAATCCACCTCAGGTAGACTTTGATAGCTTAGATCTGAAACGCTTCCAACAACCCGCCTTTGAGGCTGCCTACGCTCAGCAAAATCGCCATATTTTTGGTAAAGCTTAAGTGCTCTTGCTTGGCGCTATCACTTAGCGCCAAGCCTCTTACATGTCGAAAGCATCATGCAAAACCTAAAATATGTCAGTGGTTATAGCCTAGATATCCAACGCCAAGTTGAACAGCTTTTACAAAGTGGCAAGCTTGGGGAAGTATTGCTTCGCCGTCATCCGCACATTCATCAGATCCGCAGCGATAAAGCCCTCTACGACTATACCCAAGGGATAAAAAATCAGTTTTTACGCCAATCCGCTCCCCTATCGAAAGTGATCTTTGATGACAAAATTAGCATGAGTCATCATGCACTTGGCTTACATTCCTACGTCTCTAGAGTGCAAGGTAACAAAATCAAAGCGAAGAATGAAATTCGTATATCTTCTCGCTTAAAACGTGTACCTGAACCTTTGTTACGAATGGTAGTGGTGCACGAACTCGCCCACCTAAAAGAGAAGGATCACAATAAAGCTTTTTATAATCTGTGTACTTATATGGAACCAGATTACCACCAATTTGAATTTGATCTGCGCTTACTGCTGACCTGTATTGATGCCAATCAATCCCCTTATATCGCGCACTCAATAGACTCAGTTTGAGTACTTATTTTTATTGCCCCAAGAGTTGACTGATAATAGTTTTCATTTAGAATAGTCATGTATTATCTGTCACGTACTTAGGCTGTATGAAAACGCAAAATATTGGTAGAAAGCTAGAAAAATGGTGTAAGAAACAAGCCAAGAAACTGCAAAAGCAACAGGCAACATTATCCTATGCGGCATCAGTTAACTATGCTGCAAAATCATCTTTCTCAGCGGAACCAATAAAACAGACGACTGCGGCCAAAAGTAAAAAAGCACAACGCAAGCACTTAAATCAATTATTGGCTGAGTATATTACCAAACAACACATTCAAGATCTTGATAAAGCAGCCCGTAAGCAGCAATTAAAATTAGCCAAAGCGCATTTTAATGCCGCAAATGATGCACAATTTTTATCCTTTGCAGCCATCAAACGTATTTCCCCCTTACCGACAGAGCGAAGCTTTGCACTTCGTCCTTATAAAAAGTCTCCCTGTGGAGGATGTCCTGCATTAAAGGGGCGTCTATGTAAATGTGCGTTAAAAGCGATGCAGAAACGCCAGGCAAGTTAATATTGTTTATCGATCTTGATTAAATAAATTTGAAGATATCTCAAAGTAAGAGTGGTTAGATATTTTCTGCTAGCTATCTTCGCTATTCACACGTCATTCAATCAATACCTGTACGCTCACTAAAGCCTAAAGTGGCTCGATTTATTATTTTAAATACCGATAACAAGGGCGAAATTTAATCAAATTTAAGCAAGCAGTCTTATCCAAGCATATGCAGCTAAACAACAAACCCAACAAAAAGCCTGACAAATACACCACTCAAATCATTTAGTTGCTGAGGCACACTCAATAGAAATAAAAACGCCGATGAATCAGTATTCATCGGCGTTTTTATACTCAGAACGGGACAAACGAAAAGGAATTAACCTAAATTCATCAACGACTGACGACTATTGACCATATTCGTAAAGCTACGCAATTCTTGGTTTGCTAGTTGGCTCGCCATAGGAATATCGGCTTTCATTGGATCGACGGGTTTACCGTTTACATGGAATTCATAATGTAAATGCGGACCAGTTGAACGCCCAGTATTACCAGATAAAGCAATCACTTGACCACGTGTGACTCTCTGGCCTTTACGCACTAATGCCTTTGAAAGGTGTAAATAACGGGTGCTATATTTACCACCATGTTCAATCACAATATATTTACCTGCAAATTGGTGATCCGTTACTAAACTCACCACGCCATCACCAGGCGCTATAACCTTAGTACCAATAGGGACAGAAAAATCAGTACCATTATGGGGGGAAATACGGCCAGTGATCGGATGTTTACGAGCAGGGTTAAAACGTGAACTCATGCGAGGCTGTTTAGCCAATGGAATACGCTGGAAAGCACGCACTAAACTGCGCCCTTTTGCATCATAATAACTGCCATCAGTATGCTGAAAGGCACTGATTTCTGAACGCCCAGTTTTAATGCTAACGCCTAATATTTGGCTGCTACCGGTTGCTTCACCTTCAACATATTGATCATTTACCAAAACAGAAAATTTATCTCCTGCATGTAAATCCCGTGCAAAATTCACTTTTTCTTTGAGTAAATCTTCAATCCGCTGAATATCAGCTGCCGCTAAGCCCATTTTTTGAGCCGATACGTAAAATGAGCCTTTAATATCACCAGTAATAATGCGGTTTTGCCAAACGCCTTCAACGTTAATTTCTTCAACGTTGAAGCTACCATCTTCATAACGAGTAAATACGACTTGGCGTGCGGCGTTAAAATAAAGCTCTAACTTTTGCAGTTGGCCATCATTATCGAGCCAAAACTGAATCCGGTTCCCTGGTAATAAGGTATCGAGTGCCAAAATATTTAAATCGGCCTCTAGTACTTTATACATCGTTAGCTGGTCAACACCCGCCTTAGAGAATAAAGCGCTTAGAGTATCACCGGAGGCAATAACACGCTCAAAATCAGGGGTATTGTCAATAACAGTGGTAGAATCAACAGGCTCAGAAACTTGCGGTAAAACAGTTTCAATGTCGAGAGCTACGGGAATTCGTTGTGCTGTGGGTACGACATGATTAGCATTCGGCATTAACATCGCCGCACCGATCAATAAACCACCTACGAGGAGAATATTTTTATGGGCTGAAGATAAATTCTGCAAACGAATTTGCGGAAAATTAGCCAAATTGGGTTTGCCTGTCTGCAACGCTTTCACCTTTTGTTATCGTTTTTGCGTTATATTTTTGAACCAGTCCCACCTAGGGAAGCCCGAATTTTCCCAACTTATCCCAAAAAACCGATTATGACAAACGCTATTTTGCACTTTAACAGCACTATTTCCCAAAAACATGCGTCAGTTGGCACTTTAAATCGATTGCGCGTTCTGTATCCAGATGTTAAATAGCACAAAACAATATATTTAATTACAATAAAAACAATAAGTTAAATAAAAAATTAATCCCTTTAACTGACACTAAGGCAAAATCACCTTGATTTCGCTCCCATGGGAGGTTTTCAACAAATCTATTCGGGTATTTATCTGCTCTTTCATCTCAGAAACATGAGATATCACGCCGATCATCCTACCCGCCGATTGCAAATCCATTAAGGTACGGATGGCAAGTTCAAGGGAGTCCTGATCTAGGCTGCCAAAACCTTCGTCGATAAATAACGTATCAAGTTTTATCCCACCGGCGTAGGCTTGCACCACGTCTGATAAACCCAGCGCCATAGATAAAGCTGCCATAAAACTCTCCCCACCACTTAAGGTCGCCACGGGACGCACTTTTGCGGTGTAAGCGTCTTCGACTTCAAGCTCAAGCCCTGATGCCTTATTTCCCTTCGCTCTGTCTTCTTTACGCAGTAATCGATAACGACCTTTACTCATCAGGTGTAATCTCTGAGTTGCTGCGAGTAAAACATCATCGAGTAATACGCTTAATACAAAACGTTGCAGAGAAATCTTGTTGCCGGTATTGCCATTGGCCACATCGGCCAAGGTGCCAATAATGGCGTATTCATCCTCAAGGGCTTTCGCTTTTTGATCGACAATACTGAGCTGTGTTTGAGTTTGTTTAAGCAAAGAGAACCGTGTATTAAGTTGGCTCCATGTAGCTTCAGCGAGATTAAGTTGTTGGTGCTTTTCTGCGAGCATGGCTTCTAGGGCATCAAGGTCGGGCACGCTGACATCACTAAGCTCAGTTCTTAGCTGATCAAGCTGTGATTGATTTAAGGCGCACTGTCGATGATAGGTTTCAATACGCTCGCCCAACGCTTGAATTTGCTCATCGGCTAATAATGCCGCCCTTAATGCGTCCCTATCAGTAAAACCCGCTAAATGCAGTTGTGAGTTAAGGTCACCATCGGCCAAAGCCTGCTGCTCATCTGCGCTATGGCAGCGTTGTATCGCAGCCTCTAGCGCCGTTTGCGCCGCCACACAATGCTCAGATGCCTGCTTTAGTGAGTTTCTAAGAGCATGAATCTGCTCACGAGTCTTCTCAAGCTGCCGTTGATTATCATTAATCGCTTGATTTAACGCAGTAAGCGAGCGGTATTCGTTAGGGATCCGAAGCGCTTTTTCCGCTAATTGACCGGATAGACGCGCCACTTCACCTTCTTGTTGATGATACCGCTCACGCTCAAGCTCTAATTGTTGCGTCAATACTAACTCTTGCTGCTGCAACGCTTTGATTTGCTTCTGTAACTGCTGTAATGCTTGGGTGGCGACTTCAGCTTGTTTTGCTTGGCGTGTTAATTCCTCAAGCCGATGGACATGCGATTCAAGTGGTAACTCAACCGTATCCCCCAGCGAGGAGGCCAGTTCATTTGCCTGCGACTGCTGTGCTTCTAACTGTTTTTGTAGCCCCCGATACTCTGCCCTCGCTTTGCTGAGCTGTTCGAGTGCATTCACCTCGGCATCCTGCGCAGCTTGCAGCTGTGCGTCCGTTGGTAAATGATCATGACTGGTTGCAGGATGAGGATGCTCGATACTGCCGCAAACTGGGCAGGGTTCATCGAGTTTGAGTTCCCTCGCTAAAATGGCTGCTTGGCCTTGAAACCAACTGAGCTGTAAAGACTTATAGTCACTTAGCGCTGCCTGATGCTGCGCGCTCAGCGTCTTTCCTTGTAATCCTGCTTGTACAAGCGCCTCTTCGGTTTGTGCAACTTTGGCGCAAATTTGTTGCCATTGTTTGAACAACTCAAGTAAGTGGCGCTGTTGCTGCAAGGCTTGTGCGGTCGCGAGTTGACGCTCACTTTGCTGTTGTAATGCTGGCAATTGATTTTCATAGGTGCTGCGCTGATCAACTAAGCTTACAAGCGCCGTCTTAGTCTCTTGTCCCTGATCTTTGGTTTGTTGCAGTATCTCTTTTGCCTGCGATAAAGCTTGTTCAAGGCTAGAAAATTCTGCCAACTGCGGTACTAACGTGCTGAGTTGATTATGTTGTTGATCAAAATCGCGCAGCTGTTGTTCAAGGGGAATAAGTTCCTGCGCTTCGATCTCAGCTTTGGCAAGCGCAAGCTTTGCCGCTTCAAGTACCATTTGGGCATGGCTGCGCTGATCATTAGCAATTGTCGCCTCCTGTTCCCTCGATAACGCATTATCTAATAAGGGCTTTAGACGCTGCGCTTGCTTTGCGACATTCAGGCGAGCCGTTTGCGCTGCAATATAAGCTTGCTGTTCATGAAGCAAAGTGGCTTGGGATTCTAATTCACTTAAACGAGTAAATTCAGCAAACCGTTGCTGCGCACTGTCATGCTGTTTTAACGCCTGTAGATGCGCCGCCGTGCTACGTTCTTTCGCGGCGATAGCGGCCGCCAATTCGGGTTCTATTCGACTAAATTCAGCGGCAAGCTCGTCGTCACTCGCTAGCTCCGCGGTTTGTAGAATGCCATCGCGACGCGCACGCTGCTCTTTAACCAAGCCGCGGATATCGGCCGCCTTCGCCTTTAAGATATCTTCAATACGTTTATAGATATGGGTTTGAAATAATTGACTAAAAATTTGCTCACGCGCCTTAGAGTCGGCCATGAGTAATTCACGAAACTTCCCCTGTGGCAGCACCATAACCTGACGAAATTGTTCTACGTCTAAGCCCGTTAACGCTTCAATTTCAGCCGTTGCCTCTGAGACTTTACTGGCGACTAATAGGGTTTCAGTACCATCGGGAGCGATCTTAAACAGCTGCGCCTCGCTCTTTTGGACTGTCGACCCCTCGCCATTCTTTTTGAGTCTGTCCTGTTCGGGCACTCGGCGAATACGATAAGCAGTGTTACCCAATTTAAAACTAAAGGTCACTTCAGTAAGCAGATTATCATCGGCCATATCGCAGCGCATTTGGCTGCCTTCACGCTCATTGCCGGTGGTTTTTCCATACAACGCAAAGCAGATACCATCGAGCAGAGTCGTTTTACCCGCGCCAGTTGGCCCGTTGATCAAAAATAACGGATTATCACCAAGTTCAGTAAAATCAATGGTCTGAGTCGAAGCAAACGGGCCAAAAGCCGACATGGAAAGTTGTAGTGGCTTCATTCTGCCTGCTCCTCTTTTACGTCACGATGTGTTTCGCTGCGTTCAAGTTCGTCTCGATGAAGCTGGGTTAGGATATCCTCCATCACCGCCTGCTGCGCCGGCGTTAATTCATCCCCCGAGACTTGGGCAAAAAAGTCACGGAACATGGCCATTTCACCTTTTTTTATATGATCTCGATTGAGCACCACCGCCTGATCGCCCGCCATCAATCCGGTGCGTTCTAAATGCAGCACATTGGGATAAACACTGCGCAGTTTGCCCATGGCATCTAAAATGGCGTGTTTATCGAGCAGACGCACCATTAAATAATCCTCACGCTTGGCATCGGTTTTCCCTACTGCTAATAAATGTGCCAATTCACCTTCAATTATCCGCACATCACGTAGCGCAGTTAAGGGTAAGAGTTGGATTTGAGCGGGAGATTGCGCAGCGATATCCACTAAGGTGACAGACTTATGCTGGTGTTGCTCACTAAAGGAATACTTTAGGATTGAGCCGGAGTAACGTATCTGTTCGCAGCCTTTATATTGCGGACCATGCAAATGTCCAAGCGCGACATAGTCAAACTCACTAAACAGCCGTGGGGAAATTTTATCCGCGCCGCCGATACTTAATGGCCGTTCGGATTCAGACTCGCTGCCACCATCCAAAAAGCAATGACTCACCACCACTTTAGGTAAACCTTGGCTATCATGGCAACGGACCTGCTCTAGCAACAACGCCATCGCCTCTTCATGGCTCGATACGCTAAGGCCTTTGGCATCGGTTTCAAACACTTGGCGCACGGTGGCAGGTTCGGCATAAGGAAGCGGATAAAAGTAAGCATCGCCACTGGCACTGGTTAAACGAATAGGCACTAATTCGGCCTGTAGCGGCCCAATAATATGTAAACCACTGGCAGCCATTTGTTTAGCAGCAAATCCCAAACGCTCATGGCCATCGTGATTGCCAGCAATCATCAGCACTTGTATACCCAATTGGTTAATAAGGCGATTAAGCACATCATTAAGCAAAGCGACGGCACTGGCGGGTGGAATCGATCTATCGTAAATATCCCCCGCAATAATCACCGCATCAACACTGTGCTGCTGCGCCAATGCAACAATTTGATCAAGTACATAGGCCTGATCATCCAGTAATGATTGATTATGTAACTGACGGCCAATATGCCAGTCTGAGGTGTGAATAAATCGCATTATTGCTGAACCTTAATGGATGCTAAGCCAACGCTATGGCGCGGAATGCTTGTCGTTAAGTTATTTGTCAAAGCTGCTTGTCGGATAATCTCGCCCAATGACTCGCCAATAAACCCTAAAAACACTTTAAAAAATGCTAGGTTATCCTAAAAAATGCCGCTGAGTATAGTCAATACAATGGGAGTGGAGATATTTACAGCAAAGAGGTCGAAGACTGCGCTAACAGATCACCATTAGCGCAAATAAGGTCAGTGCTCAGCTTGAAGAAAGTTGATCCGTACCAAAATCATCATCAAAACAGTTGGTATTGGCTGGCGAGCAATTTCACACTCATGGCCAGCGACATGGTCACTACTAAGGGCTTAATGATCTTTGTGCCCTTAGTGACCACTAAACGTGATCCCAAGGTTGCCCCAATGGCTTGGCCCGCTAACATCACTAAGCCGAGTAACCAAATGACTTTTCCGCCAAGGGCGAAAAAAATCAGCGAGGCAATATTGGTCGAAAAATTCAACACCTTTGCGTGAGCCGTCGCTTTGGCGAGGCCAAACCCCGCAAGGGTAACAAACGCCAACGCAAAAAAGCTGCCAGTTCCTGGACCAAAAAAGCCATCATACAAGCCCACACCTAACGCGGCAGTAAAAGCAAAGGCGGTAGGGGTTAAGACTTGGTGGCGATCATCTTCCGAAATCTTTTTCGAGAACAAGAAGTAACAACCAATGGCGAGAATTAAAAACGGCAATACTAATTCAAGAATTTTGGTATCCACTAACTGCACCAACACTGTACCTAACGCCGCACCGACAAAGGCACAAAACAGTGCGAGTTTGACAGTTTTGAGATCAACCAATCCCTTACGAACAAAGTACAAGCTCGCAAAAAAGCTGCCACCGCATGCCTGTAACTTGTTAGTGCCAAGGGCGACCGCTGGCGGTAACCCAGCCCACATTAACGCAGGAATGGTCAGTAATCCCCCACCTCCAGCAATAGAGTCGATAAAGCCCGCCACCATAGCCACGCCAAACAGTAATGCTGCAACTTGTAGAGTTAATTCAAATTCCATGATTTTTATAATTGAGTTATAGGAGCTAAGGCTTCGCATTAGACTGCGTTTGCCTTATAAATGCAAAGGAGTTATTGTCGCGCTAGCGTGAGCAAAGCTCACACTAAACCGTTTGTTAAACACCTAGATTTGGATATGAATATGTTTACTAGCTTGCCACCGCTCAATGCATTACGGGCATTCGAGTCTGCTGCCCGCTTACAGAGTATGACGCTGGCGAGCAAAGAACTGCACGTCACCCATGGCGCAATCAGTAAACAAATCAGGGTATTAGAAGATTTTTTAGGTTTCGCCCTCTTTGTTAGGCTACATAAAAAAGTCGAACTCACTGACGAAGCCAAGCGTTACTTCCCCCACGTACAAGCGGCGCTGCAAACCTTATCGAGCGCCACCGCCGATTTGCATAGCCAAGGTTCTCGGCCACAAACCTTAGCCATCAATGTATTACCAAGTTTAACCATCAACTGGTTAATCCCTCGTATGGAGCAATTTAAGTCGCGTTATCCACATTTATATGTGGATCTCTCGATAGGTGACTTTGCCGTTGACTTCAGCCAAGGGCGCTACGACATCGCGATCCGCAGTAGTACCAAGCTGCCCAAAGGAGTGAATTACATCAAACTCATGGATGAAGATCTGTGCTTAGTTTGTGCGCCGTCATTGGCCCCAAAACTGAAATGTATTGAGGATATTAATCATGTCACCTTACTCAAACACACCACTCGCCCAGAACTTTGGGATTATTGGGCTGAAAAGGTAGGCTTAACACTCACGCAAGAGCAAACCTTTGGCGTGGAGCATTTTTACATGTTGAGTCAGGCGGCTGCCAGTGGCATGGGCGCGGCGTTGATCCCACGCTTTTTTATTGAAGAACAATTAGCTAACGGCAGTTTAGTCATCCCCTTTCATGCACCGTTTACCAGCCCATACGTTTATTACCTACTCACACCTAAATCCCCAAGCTTGCCGTTAAAAGTGCAAGCATTTATCGAGTGGATGCTCGACCTCTTCGCTCCTTATCGCAATGCATGCTAAAAACTAAAAACCACCCGAAGGTGGTTTTTACGTCAGTCATAGTAACCACGTTACATGGTTGCCATTGTCCAATAATCGAGGCGCTTTTGAGGATCAGCCAGTAAGTTTTTACACTCTTCTTTATATTTCCCCATCAATACCCCGAGATTACTAGAGCCACCCAGGCTTTGTATTTGACGAGCTTTGGCATCGGCAACGGCTTGGGTCACCTCGGCTTCTGACTGGTATTTCTTCGCCAGATTTTCGGCTTCAACTTTAGACGCTTTTAAGCGTTCACCCACCGCTTGCATTTGTGGGGCATTCATGGCGCCAATCGCTTCAGAGCTAATTTGATAATAGGCTGCACATTCTATGGCTTCTTTAGCCAGAGCCTGTTGGGCTTCATCCGCAAACACGCTGTGGCTCATCGTCAGCATAAGACCTGCAATAGCAAAAGCTTTTAACATTGATATTGTCCTTTTTATTAGTAATTAAGAGTAAGCGACTTAAGCTAAGGATTTAGCTCAAGTTCATAGGTTACAAATTGTTGATCGCGCACAAACCCAAGTGCTTCATAAAGCCCTTGAGCACGTAAATTCTCTTTTTGGGTTTCGAGCACTAAATAACGTGCTCCTTGGCTACGAGCATAGTCTGCTGCCCGTTGTACCAGCGCCCGACCTAGCCCGACACATCGCGCATGCTGCGTGACAAATACATCATTCAGAATAAAAATCGGCGCTAAATTAAGGGATGAAAAACTGGGATATAACTGCACAAAACCCAAGCCTAAACCTTGAGGTGAGCGCGCAAAAAAAATTACCGATGACCCCTCATGCAAACGAGTTCGGATAAACAGCTCACCCGCCTCTACATCATCCTTACAGCCATAAAACTGCCGATACTCATTAAATAAAGGAGCAATATCATGACTGTGGGACTCATTAGCTTGAATGATTCTATTTGCCATCGGCTTAACCAACCTTAAGTCCATATCCATCTTGACGTCTTATCAAGCTATATCTACTCATAGTAGATATGCGCGATACGCATCCATCATTCCTTACACTACCAGTCGCTGTTGTAAGCGAAAGATTAAATGATGTTTCACCGTCGCCCACTCAGAATCAATAATGGAATAAACCACAGTGTCCCGAATGGTGCCATCCTTAAGAATTTTATTATTCCGTAAAACCCCATCTTGCTTGGCTCCTAAACGAGCGATGGCTTGGCGCGAAGCTTGATTGTGCCAATGGGTTCTAAACTCCACCGCAATGGCCTCAAGGGTTTCGAAGGCAAAGGTGAGTAGTAGCAATTTAGCCTCGGTATTAATACCTGTGCGCTGGGCGCGCTTAGCATACCAAGTGTAACCAATCTCTAAATGGCGATGCTCACTCTCCCAATGGCAAATGCGCGTACAACCCACAATCTCACCAGAAACTTTGTCTCGCACCGCAAAGGGAAAACTTTCCCCACGGGATTTTTCAGCTAAGGCTTTCATTACATAAGCTTTCATCTCACTCGGCTCAGGCACACTGGTAAACCATAAACGCCACAGTTCACCATCGGTGACCGCTAAGCTAAGTGCCGCCACATGGGATAACGACAAAGGCTCTAGAACGACATGTTCACCATTTAAACACGCTGAAAGATCATCATTGCCCATTATCTCGTCTCCATTAACGCGGTAAAAAGTGTGCCATTGCGCACACTTTTTACTAGCCTATCATTTATATAAAATAAAAAAACCCATATTTTCAATGTGATTATATAAATTGATGCTCAGGATAATGGCTAAGTTTATCGTAAGCTTCTCCGCCGAAAATGACAGGTTAATGACTAGGTGCATACCTGTCGCGATTAAGAACATGCAAAGTGTGGCCAAAGGAGCCAGAGCCTGATGATATAAAGCCCGCCAACACAACTGTTATTTAGGCAGGCAATATAACGATTAGTCCACTCGCTTGAGTAAGTGGTATAACCATCACACAGGGCTACTCACACTGTGTTTCGTTTCATTTATTTTATTAGCCGAGTACGGCAAGTAGTATCCCCGCAGCGACCGCAGAACCTAGCACGCCGGCAACATTTGGCCCCATAGCATGCATTAATAGAAAGTTATGCTGATTGGCCTCTAATCCCACTTTATTCACTACCCTTGCAGCCATAGGCACAGCCGATACTCCTGCCGCCCCAATCAGTGGATTAACCTTACCGCCGGATAACTTACACATCAGTTTTGCCATCAACACTCCTGCGGCCGTACCTATACCAAAAGCAAGGGCACCAAGTACTAAGATCCCCAAGGTTTCTACCCGCAAAAACTGCTCGGCCGATAATTTAGAGCCGACAGCTAAGCCCAAAAAAATCGTCACGATATTAATAAGCTCGTTTTGTGCTGTTTTTGAAAGCCTATCCACCACGCCCGATTCGCGCATTAAGTTACCCAGGCAAAACATCCCTACCAGTGGCGTTGCCGCGGGTAAAAACAGAATGGTTAAGCCTAATACCATCAGCGGAAAAATAATCCGCTCCTTTTTACTGACTTCCCGTAGCTGCTCCATTTTTATCTCACGCTCCGCTTGGGTTGTGAGTAAACGCATGATCGGCGGCTGAATAATAGGCACCAACGCCATATAGGAATAAGCCGCCACAGCAATCGCTCCAAGTAATTCGGGCGCAAGCTTTGAGGCGAGGAAAATTGCTGTCGGTCCATCTGCCCCACCGATAATGGCAATAGCGGCGGCATCCTGCATAGTAAATTCAAAGCCTGGCACCAGATTTAGGGCGATAGCGCCAATTAAGGTCGCGAAGATCCCAAACTGCGCTGCGGCACCGAGCAACAACGTCTTTGGATTGGCAATAAGGGCACTAAAATCTGTCAGCGCCCCGACTCCCATAAAGATCAGTAGTGGAAAAACACCGGTTTCAATCCCCACATGATAGGCGTAGTAGAGTATTCCACCCTCTTGGGTAAAACCTGCGTTGGGAATATTCGCCAGCACTGCGCCAAAGCCAATAGGCAACAGCAACAAAGGCTCAAATCCACGCACGATAGCGAGATATAACAGTAGCACTCCAACGGCCATCATTAAGACTTGCCCCGCGGTAAAATGGGCTATGCCCGTTTCGGCCCAAAACGCCAGTAAACCATCCATATAGACTCCTAGGCTAAGGCCAATAATTGAGAACCCACGACAACTGAATCGCCTTCTTTCACAAAGAGATGGGTAATAACACCATCCCCCTGAGCGCGGATCTCTGTCTCCATTTTCATCGCCTCAAGGATGATCACCACATCGCCGGCGCAAACCTTGTCGCCAATCCCCACATGCACTTTAAAGATATTGCCCGATAGCGGCGCACTCATCTTCAGCTTAATCTCGGCGGATTGAGCCAATGGAGCACTGTTTGAATGAGAAGTAGGGGCATAATTAAGCTGCGAAGCTACCTGTCCTTGAGGTTGGATCTGACTAATTTCGCCGCCCTCGGCAACCTCAACCACATAAGTTTGCCCTTCAACCGTGACGGTATAGGTTTCGGCCTCACGCGGCGTAGCTGGTAAGATTGGCGCAAGTTCAGGTTTAGGCTCAAATGCCGCCGGATTATGGCGATTCTTCAAAAACTGTAAGCCAATCTGTGGGAAGAGCGCATAAATGAGTAAATCATCGTCCGAAGGCTTTTTCTTACTCTCTAAGACGAGACTAATCCCTTGATCCTGCGCCTTTGATAATAACTCTGCACGCAACTTGCCTAACTCTGGTACGAGTAAATCCGCAGGACGGCAGGTGATCGCCACCTGTCCATTAAGTACTCTTGCCTGCAACTCTGAATTCACTGGCGCTGGCGTAGCGCCATATTCGCCCCTTAGCACGCCTTCAGTCTCTTTCGTCAACGATTGGTATCTTTGGCCCATCAGTACGTTGATCACCGCCTGAGAGCCAACAATTTGCGAGGTTGGCGTGACCAAAGGCAGAAAACCTAAATCTTGGCGTACCCGAGGGATCTCCTCCAGCACCGCATCTATCTTATCTAGTGCACCTTGCTCTTTGAGTTGACTCTCCATGTTTGTCAGCATGCCCCCAGGGACTTGAGCACGTAGAATACGGGAATCAATCCCCTTTAGCGCACCTTCGAATTTGGCGTATTTTTTGCGAACCTCACGAAAATAAGCTGCAATCTCCTCAAGTAATGCAAGATCATAGCCTGTTGCACGTTCAGTATCTTCCACCATGGCAACCACGGTTTCAGTTGCCGTATGACCATAGGTTTGGCTCATGGAAGAAATCGCGGTATCGAGCACATCGACCCCCGCCTCAATAGCCTTTTGATAGGTCGCCGTACTCAGCCCTGTAGTCGCGTGGCAATGCAATGAGAGCATGAGTTGAGTTTGTGATTTTAGGCGGCTGATAAGCTCAAAAGCTTCCATAGGCTTGAGTAAGCCCGCCATATCTTTAATACACAGCGAATGACAGCCCATGTCCTCAAGACGCTTTGCCATATCAACCCAAGTATCAACCGAATGAACAGGGCTAGTTGTATAAGAAATTGTGCCTTGCGCGTGCCCACCGACATCACGCACCGCTTTAACTGCCATCTCTAGGTTACGCACATCATTCATCGCATCAAAGATACGGAAGACATCGACACCATTGGCATGCGCACGCTCGACAAAACGTGTCACTAAATCATCGGCATAATGGCGATAACCCAATAGATTTTGACCACGCAATAACATTTGTTGAGGCGTATTGGGCATTACCTTTTTCAGTTCGCGGATCCTATCCCAAGGATCCTCACCTAAATAACGGATACAGGCATCGAAGGTCGCTCCGCCCCAAGACTCTAGCGACCAAAATCCCACTTTATCTAAGAGCGGTGCAATCGGAAGCATGTCATCTATGCGTAAACGCGTCGCTAAAATAGACTGATGTGCATCCCTCAAGACGACATCAGTTAACTGTAATGGCTTAGACGCCACTATCGAATTTACTCGGTTCATATGGCGCTCCATTATTTAGCCTGAGAACGATACTGCTGGACGGCTAAGCTAATCGCAGCCACCAATTTAGGATCTAAAGTGTTTACAGCTCCGGTTGAGCTCGCATCATTGACCTTTAACGGTTCTACTGCTTTGTGCTCTTCACGACACCACTTAGCAACCAGATTCACAGCTAATATCAATACACTTAAAAATAAATAGACCAGCCCCATCCCCAATAACATGATGCCAACAGCGTCTAATAACTGTTGCGTTAGCTCCCCTTTCACTGCCCTACCTCCTTCGCCCTTAACCAACATTCGCGTTTTAAATTAACAACCACACAACATCTGCATTGATAACAAATTTAATCGGCGAATGTAAATTGGTAAGACCAATTTACATAAGATCAGCAGCAAGTGTCTGAGGGATCCTTAGTGAACGACCGATAAAATGAATATTCGTTAATGAAACGGCAAAGCAGAAATTTTTATTGAGGAGTAATGACGAAATGAAGATACCAGCCAAGATGAAACCAAAAGCAAACATGGGCTGACAATAAGGTTCTGACTCACCCTTAAACGAGCATACGAAGAGTACAAGCTTTAAATTTACTGATTAGTCCTATAAGGACAAAAATCAAAGAGGTCTCAATACGCTACAGTATTTAGACCAAGCAGCCATTTAAATGAATGATGCTAAGGGTGTTGGAGAATGAAGAAAACGGAGCAATGAGGGGCTCTCTGTTTACATTGCGTATGAGGCGATAAATTAAAGAAGTCAGTGATTAGAGAAGTATTTTGAAGAATAGAACGTTGAAATTCAAAACACTAAATGCAAAAAAGCCAGCTTATTCAGCTGGCTTCATTGTTTAATTAGGCGCTTGGCGATGACCTACTCTCACATGGGGAGACCCCACACTACCATCGGCGCGATTGCGTTTCACTTCTGAGTTCGGGATGGGATCAGGTGGGACCACAATGCTATTGTCACCAAGCAAATTCTTACTGGTTAATTCTACGTCTGACGGCATTGTTTCCTCACTCCAGTGCTCATGTACTACCGTACACTCCGCCCTTCGCTCGTCACGGCTTTGTCTGCCGTACAATTACCTGCGTAATTAACCTTTATTTGTTAATTTAGAAAGCTGTTTTGAGTATCACTTCTTAAGTGTTCATATTCAAGCTAAGTGCTACTTAGCAAAACCCATCTGGGTTGTATGGTTAAGCCTCTCGAGTCATTAGTATCAGTTAGCTCAACGCCTCACAACGCTTACACACCTGACCTATCAACGTCCTAGTCTCGAACGGCTCTTTAGTGGACTTAAAGTCCAAGGGATGACTCATCTTGGGGCTCGCTTCCCGCTTAGATGCTTTCAGCGGTTATCGATTCCGAACATAGCTACCGGGCAATGCCATTGGCATGACAACCCGAACACCAGCGGTTCGTTCACTCCGGTCCTCTCGTACTAGGAGCAACTCCCCTCAATCATCCAACGCCCACGGCAGATAGGGACCGAACTGTCTCACGACGTTCTGAACCCAGCTCGCGTACCACTTTAAATGGCGAACAGCCATACCCTTGGGACCGACTTCAGCCCCAGGATGTGATGAGCCGACATCGAGGTGCCAAACACCGCCGTCGATATGAACTCTTGGGCGGTATCAGCCTGTTATCCCCGGAGTACCTTTTATCCGTTGAGCGATGGCCCTTCCATTCAGAACCACCGGATCACTATGACCTACTTTCGTACCTGCTCGACGTGTCTGTCTCGCAGTTAAGCTGGCTTATGCCATTGCACTAACCGTACGATGTCCGACCGTACTTAGCCAACCTTCGTGCTCCTCCGTTACTCTTTGGGAGGAGACCGCCCCAGTCAAACTACCCACCAGGCACTGTCCTTACCCCAGATAATGGGGCCAAGTTAGAACATCAACACTACAAGGGTGGTATTTCAAGGACGACTCCATCAGAACTAGCGTTCCAACTTCATAGTCTCCCACCTATCCTACACATGTAGGGTCAATGTTCAGTGCCAAGCTATAGTAAAGGTTCACGGGGTCTTTCCGTCTAGCCGCGGGTATACGGCATCTTCACCGCAATTTCAACTTCACTGAGTCTCGGCTGGAGACAGCGTGGCCATCATTACGCCATTCGTGCAGGTCGGAACTTACCCGACAAGGAATTTCGCTACCTTAGGACCGTTATAGTTACGGCCGCCGTTTACCGGGGCTTCGATCATGAGCTTCTCTTGCGATAACCCAATCAATTAACCTTCCGGCACCGGGCAGGCGTCACACCGTATACTTCCTCTTGCGAGTTTGCACAGTGCTGTGTTTTTGATAAACAGTTGCAGCCACCTGGTATCTGCGACTCCCGTCAGCTTAGAGAGCAAGTCTCATCACCAACAAGAGCGTACCTTCTCCCGAAGTTACGGTACCATTTTGCCTAGTTCCTTCAGCCGAGTTCTCTCAAGCGCCTTGGTATTCTCTACCCGACCACCTGTGTCGGTTTGGGGTACGATTCCCGCTAACCTGAAGCTTAGAAGATTTTCCTGGAAGCATGGCATCAACTACTTCATCCCCTTGGGGACTCGTCATCAGCTCTCAGTGTATAGTGACCCGGATTTGCCTAAGTCACCCACCTACCACCTTAAACGCGGACTACCAACGCCGCGCTAGCCTAGCCTTCTCCGTCTCTCCATCGCAGTTAGCGGAAGTACAGAAATATTAATCTGTTTCCCATCGATTACGCCTTTCGGCCTCACCTTAGGGGTCGACTCACCCTGCCCCGATTAACGTTGGACAGGAACCCTTGGTCTTTCGGCGAGGGGGTTTTTCACCCCCTTTATCGTTACTCATGTCAGCATTCGCACTTCTGATACCTCCAGTGTGGGTTACCCCTTCACCTTCAACGGCTTACAGAACGCTCCTCTACCGCGCAACTCTAATGAATTGCACCCGTAGCTTCGGTGGTATGTTTAGCCCCGTTACATCTTCCGCGCAGGCCGACTCGACTAGTGAGCTATTACGCTTTCTTTAAATGATGGCTGCTTCTAAGCCAACATCCTAGCTGTCTAAGCCTTCCCACATCGTTTCCCACTTAACATACACTTTGGGACCTTAGCTGACGGTCTGGGTTGTTTCCCTTTTGACGACGGACGTTAGCACCCGCCGTCTGTCTCCCGAGTAGTACTCATTGGTATTCGGAGTTTGCAAAGGGTTGGTAAGTCGGGATGACCCCCTAGCCTTAACAGTGCTCTACCCCCAATGGTATTCGCTCGAGGCGCTACCTAAATAGCTTTCGAGGAGAACCAGATATCTCCCGGTTTGATTGGCCTTTCACCCCCAGCCACAAGTCATCCGCTAATTTTTCAACATTAGTCGGTTCGGTCCTCCAGTTGATGTTACTCAACCTTCAACCTGCCCATGGCTAGATCACCGGGTTTCGGGTCTACGCCTTGCAACTAAACGCGCAGTTAACACTCGGTTTCCCTACGGCTCCGCTATTCGCTTAACCTCGCTACAAAACGTAAGTCGCTGACCCATTATACAAAAGGTACGCAGTCACGGTCTCAAGAACCGCTCCCACTGCTTGTACGTATACGGTTTCAGGTTCTATTTCACTCCCCTCACAGGGGTTCTTTTCGCCTTTCCCTCACGGTACTGGTTCACTATCGGTCAGTCAGGAGTATTTAGCCTTGG
This sequence comes from Shewanella sp. LZH-2, assembly GCF_016859145.1. NCBI lineage: Bacteria > Pseudomonadati > Pseudomonadota > Gammaproteobacteria > Alteromonadales > Shewanellaceae > Shewanella > Shewanella sp. LZH-2. The sequence continues at coordinate 1,787,430 of NZ_CP069350.1, read as the reverse complement.
AGGATGGTCCCCCCATATTCAAACAGGATATCACGTGTCCCGCCTTACTCGTTTTCATCAAAGGTTAGTTTTCGTGTACGGGGCTATCACCCTGTGCCGCTGGACTTTCCAGACCATTCCACTAACACCCCTCTGACTTAAGGGCTAATCCCCGTTCGCTCGCCGCTACTAGGGGAATCTCGGTTGATTTCTTTTCCTAAGGGTACTTAGATGTTTCAGTTCCCCTCGTTTGCCTCATTAAGCTATGTATTCACTTAATGATGACCGCTTATGCGGCCGGGTTCCCCCATTCGGACATCGTTAGCTCAAATGCTTGTTACTAGCTCGCCAACGCTTTTCGCAAGTTACTACGTCCTTCATCGCCTCTGACTGCCAAGGCATCCACCGTATACGCTTAGTCGCTTAACCATACAACCCAAATAGGTTTCACTTGCGTGAGCCACTTGAATTGTTGCGACCAGCTGGTTTTACTTGTCTCATCTTCGACCAAGAAGATGGACTCGCCTTAGACTTGAATATTCAAGACACTTAACAAGTGTTTTAAGAACTCAATTTTTTTCGTATTAACACAACGACAGACATCATTGTATTAACTACTATCAGCTTTCCAAATTGTTAAAGAGCGGGCTTAAAAAAGCCAAAGATAATGTTTTAGTTTATCTTTGGCATCTCTAACCATAATGCAGTAAATGGTGGAGCTATGCGGGATCGAACCGCAGACCTCCTGCGTGCAAGGCAGGCGCTCTCCCAGCTGAGCTATAGCCCCATTTACATGCAGTGCGAGTAAATAAGATGTTCCAAACCTCTTAAAGGATTGGTTTGCCAATCATTTCTTATCAAGGCGGACAGTGGCGACGTTTAGTTCACTAAACGAGTCACTTTCCAACGCTGATAAGGAAGGATTGGTGGGTCAGAGTGGACTTGAACCACCGACCTCACCCTTATCAGGGGTGCGCTCTAACCAGCTGAGCTACAGACCCATCTTTTACTCTATCTTCTATCAAGCAAATCTGTGTGAACACTCAACAAACATCGAGTTAGTCGTATAGGTAAGGAGGTGATCCAGCCCCAGGTTCCCCTAGGGCTACCTTGTTACGACTTCACCCCAGTCATGAACCACAAAGTGGTGAGCGCCCCCCCGAAGGTTAAGCTACCCACTTCTTTTGCAGCCCACTCCCATGGTGTGACGGGCGGTGTGTACAAGGCCCGGGAACGTATTCACCGTGGCATTCTGATCCACGATTACTAGCGATTCCGACTTCATGGAGTCGAGTTGCAGACTCCAATCCGGACTACGACGAGCTTTGTGAGATTAGCTCCACCTCGCGGCTTTGCAACCCTCTGTACTCGCCATTGTAGCACGTGTGTAGCCCTACTCGTAAGGGCCATGATGACTTGACGTCGTCCCCACCTTCCTCCGGTTTATCACCGGCAGTCTCCCTAGAGTTCCCACCATTACGTGCTGGCAAATAAGGATAGGGGTTGCGCTCGTTGCGGGACTTAACCCAACATTTCACAACACGAGCTGACGACAGCCATGCAGCACCTGTCTCACAGTTCCCGAAGGCACAACCGCATCTCTGCAGTCTTCTGTGGATGTCAAGAGTAGGTAAGGTTCTTCGCGTTGCATCGAATTAAACCACATGCTCCACCGCTTGTGCGGGCCCCCGTCAATTCATTTGAGTTTTAACCTTGCGGCCGTACTCCCCAGGCGGTCTACTTAATGCGTTAGCTTGAGAGCCCAGTGTTCAAGACACCAAACTCCGAGTAGACATCGTTTACGGCGTGGACTACCAGGGTATCTAATCCTGTTTGCTCCCCACGCTTTCGTGCATGAGCGTCAGTCTTTGTCCAGGGGGCCGCCTTCGCCACCGGTATTCCTCCAGATCTCTACGCATTTCACCGCTACACCTGGAATTCTACCCCCCTCTACAAGACTCTAGTTCGCCAGTTCGAAATGCTATTCCTAGGTTGAGCCCAGGGCTTTCACATCTCGCTTAACAAACCGCCTGCGCACGCTTTACGCCCAGTAATTCCGATTAACGCTCGGACCCTCCGTATTACCGCGGCTGCTGGCACGGAGTTAGCCGGTCCTTCTTCTGTAGGTAACGTCACAGATGAGCCGTATTAAGACTCACCCTTTCCTCCCTACTGAAAGTGCTTTACAACCCGAAGGCCTTCTTCACACACGCGGCATGGCTGCATCAGGGTTTCCCCCATTGTGCAATATTCCCCACTGCTGCCTCCCGTAGGAGTCTGGGCCGTGTCTCAGTCCCAGTGTGGCTGATCATCCTCTCAGAACAGCTAGGGATCGTCGCCTTGGTGAGCCATTACCTCACCAACTAGCTAATCCCACCTAGGTTCATCCAATCGCGGAAGGCCCGAAGGTCCCCTCCTTTCCCCCGTAGGGCGTATGCGGTATTAGCAGTCGTTTCCAACTGTTATCCCCCTCGACTGGGCAGATCCCTAGGCATTACTCACCCGTCCGCCGCTCGCCACCTCAGGAGTAAACTCCCTTGTGCTGCCGCTCGACTTGCATGTGTTAGGCCTGCCGCCAGCGTTCAATCTGAGCCATGATCAAACTCTTCAATTAAAGTTTTTTGTTTAACTCGCGTTAAACGACTCAATGAATTCTACTGTTTTGATTCGCTTTGCTCACTAAGGAAGCATCGCGTTTCAATTCATACATTACTGTATGTACATATTGCTATGAACACTCATTCATTGATTTAATTCTTTGATTACTCGCCAAACGGCAGAGTAATTTCGATTAACTCAACACCTGTGAGTGTCCACACAGATTTGCTTGATAAATTGTTAAAGAGCATGGTTATTTACCTTAAGCATTTAGCGCTTTTGGCTTTCACCGTTGACCCCGCTGGGCCAGTGGATGCGCATTATAGGGATGTCAGATTTTACCGCAACCCCTTTAGGCAAAATAATTAGAAAAAGCGATGTGAATGCGCATTTTTTAAACCAAACCTAGGTTTTAGCGCCTAATTCGCTGTAATTTCCATCACTTTGGCTATCTTTATCGCCTGATAACGCCGTTAGCATCGGTCACTAAGCAAAACGATAAAGCCAATACCGCACTTTTTATTGTTAAGCTCGCGCTTCAAGTTCAATCTCACGGTTCAAATAGATTGATGCACGCTTTAAGTTGCAAGAATAGGCTATTTCTTTAAAAAACCCGGTACATCGGCAATGCTATCGAGCACCACAGACGCCTCGCTATCATTAGCAATGGCTTTACCAGTACGGACGAGGATACGTGTCGGCACCCCTGCAGCTTTGGCCGCGAGCATATCGTCGGCTTTATCTCCTACCATCACAGATTGGGACAAATCGATTTTCAAAAATTTTGCCGCGTCGAGTAACATTCCTGGTTTGGGTTTGCGACAGTCGCAATCGACTTTATATTCACCAATCCCTTTTTCATTATGGTGCGGGCAATAATAAATACCATCGAGGTCGACACCTTTATCGGCAAAGTTCCAATCCATCCATTCGGTGAGACTGTGGAATTGGTCTTCGGTATACATGCCACGGGCAATTCCCGACTGATTAGTGACCACCACCAATTTGTATCCCATTTGCTTTAATGCAAGGCACGCCTCAAATACGCCTTCAATATATTCAAAGTCATCTACCTGATGCACATAACCATGATCTTTGTTGATCACACCATCACGGTCCAAAAAAACGGCTCGATTGACTGCACTCACAGTACTACTCCACTCACAAAAAACAGCGCTTAATGCGTAATTTTACTATTATTCCATCCATTGCAAAAAATTGCACCGCGAAGTTGACGGATACCACTTAGCAATTTGAGCTTGATTCATATTCTGACAATTCATTTGCCATCGTAACGCCTATAAATGGTCGATTAACACATCTTTAAGGGCGAATTCGTCCGCGAATAATTGTTTTAGCCATCTAGTCGATGCGCAGCTCAATCGAGCTTTCCCTTTATTTGTGCTGTTTTTAACGGTAATCTTGCACGGATAACAATAAAACACCTAAAAATAGACGGTCATAATGAGTCGAACTACGCCTATAGTCCATAAAACCCGCACCCAGTTAGTTGTAGAGGTGCTCAGAGAGAAAATACTTTCGGGTGATATAGCCGCAGGAGAACCACTCAGACAAAGCGCACTAGCCGAAGCATTGAATGTTAGCCGCATTCCGGTAAGAGAAGCCTTGCTGCAACTTGAAGCTGAAGGGCTGGTAAAATTCGAACCCCATAAAGGGGCAACGGCGACTGAATTATCCGTTGAACAAGTGACCGAGCTGTTTGAGTTGCGCGCCATGATCGAGACGGATCTGCTCGCCAAAGCCATTCCACGACTTCAAGAAGAAGATTTAATAAGAGCTGAACGCGTATTAGAACAATTGGAATCAGCCTTTAAACATGAAGATGCCGTCGCCAGTTGGAGCGAGCTAAATACACAGTTTCATACCTGTTTATACCAAGCCGCCAATCGCCCACATACGCTAGAGGTCGTGCATGGCCTCAATACCAACTGCGATAGATATATTCGTTTGCAATTACTGCTCGCAGGAGGCATTCCCGCAGCAGAACACGAGCACCGCGAACTGCTCAACTATTGTAAGCAAAGAGAAACAGAGAAAGCCACGGCGTTACTGCGACATCATATTTTGCATGCCGCAATGACAATTCGGGATCTGGTCGCCAAACAGGTGGTATAGATCACGGACTGTCATTCGTTATACCGATAAGCTTTGTTGTCGATTTGAGGCAGCACTAAAGGTTCTGCCTTTTTTATTTGAGAGAAAACACCATGCAGTACGCCACAATCACTGGCTGGGGAAAATGTGTTCCACCCGCCACTTTGACTAACGATGATCTTGCCACTTTTATCGAAACGTCCGATGAATGGATTAAATCACGCACAGGGATCAGTCAACGTCATATCAGCCATGTGAACACCTCGGAATTAGCCTCAGTTGCCGCCAAGCGTGCGCTTGCAGCGGCTGGGATTGAGGGCAGCGAAATTGATATGATCATTTTAGCCAGCGCTAGCCCAGATACTTTGATCCCCAATATAGCCTCAACAGTGCAGGCCAATATTGGTGCAAGCTGCGCAGCCTTTGATATCAACGCCGCCTGCAGTGGTTTTTTGTACGGCTTAGGTTTAGCGAGCTCACAGATCAAGAGTGGTCAATGCAAGAAAGTCCTCGTTGTGGGCGCCGAACGCTTATCTTTCTACCTCGATTGGTCTCGCCGTGAAACCGCCGTATTGTTTGGTGATGGCGCAGGCGCAGTTGTCGTGGAAGCGACCGATATCCCTGGTGGCGTATTAGGTTATGAGCTGAATAACGATCCCGATGGTCGAGACATCCTCAAAGCGGGTTTCGGTACCGCGATGGATCGATTCTCCGCCGAATCATTAGACTTTTACATCCAATTTGATGGCCAAGAAATTTTTAAACGCGCCATTAATGGTATGAATAAGTTAAGCACTCAAGTGCTGGAAAAATGTGGCGTCGATAAGGATGAAGTTGATTTAGTGATCCCACATCAAGCGAACGAGCGCATTATTGATACCCTCGTTAGCCGCATGAAGATCCCTAAAGAAAAAGCCTTTGTGAATATTGCTAACTATGGCAATACATCGGCGGCAACAATTCCAATTGCGATTTGTGATGCACTCGAAAAAGGCTTAATTAAACCTAACCAAACCATTCTTTCTTGCGCCTTTGGTGCGGGATTAACCTCTGCTGCATTGCTATTGCAATGGGGTGAACGTGTCACGCCAGTGCAAATCAGTGATGCCCAATTACCGCCTTGCGATCAAACTGGCATTGAGTTGGTAAAACGCGCTGTAGATTATTTCTGTAAGTAAGTTTATGCATATAAAGGCCATCATTGGATGGCCTTTATATATCTGTAAGCGCTGATGCTAAATGCATTTCATCCCAGTAAATCCCCTGCCCAAAATAAGCTGCGAGTTTTTGATTTAACTCATTAAAGCTTTTAATCGCTCGTTCTTCACCGCACAGACATGACCACACAAATCGGTGGCAATTATTGTCAAACAGGTCATATTCACGGTACTGATAAATCGCCCGCTCGGCTCGATTAACAATGGTATTAGCGATAAGCGGTTGATGTTGATGATTACAGGCAATAAAAATTTGGCTACCTGTTCGGCCCGCTAAAAATCGCTTTACCGATACGGCTCGAACAAGCCCTGAGCCATGTAACTCCACGATGCAATCATCCGCTAACCAAATCCCTGTATGCTCAATCACCCCAAACACATAACAACAAACGATACTTCCAGGTTGTGGCGTGACTTGCTTAAAACCCTTTTGCCATTGGCTCGGCGCAGTAATCATCGCCTGCTTTGTGCTTACTTGGCGAGGAACGCTGCCTAATAGTCGATTGCGTTCAAGCTGTTGTCGCTTTTCGCGTTCATCGGCGAGCATCAATGCGCCCATCGCTGCACCGCCAATCCATAGTAACGGTAGTGGCATGATCTTCTCCTATTGACTTAACACTCCAAACCACGCAGTAATACTCGCGTGCACCACTTGCTCAACACAACTTGGCGAGAGCAACCAAACAACGTATAAGCTAAGCAATCGCAAATGCCTCATTCGTAGTGAGTGTAGTCAATGAGCCATTAATCAAATATGAAAAGCCTTCTGTTCCAGAAAATATCGCGAATGAAGTGGCTTAACGTGATTAGGTCAGTAAATCCCCGACCGAAATATCTGCACCTCCCCCCATGGCCGCCACTTGTGCTAATAATAACTCCGCACAAGCTAACGCATCGGTTAATGCGCTATGGGCACCGTAAATCGGTAAGTGATAACGCTCTCGACAGGCCCCAAGCCTTAGACTTCCTTCTTTAAGTACCGAATGCTCGCGTAATAATCGCTGTTTCTCAAGTACTAAGGTATCTATAGCGGGGAGTGAAACGGCTTGATGATAGATAGCCAATATATCTTGTTGTAAAAAACGACAATCCAGTGGGGAGTGATGGGCAACTAATACTCGGCCACGGGTTTGAGCAATAAACCATGCCATAGCCTCCTCAATGCTCACAGCTTGGATTAAATGGTTGTCGAGAATCCCATGAATCGTCGCACTTTGGCCGACACTGCCCTTAATTTGCACTAATTTTTGCTGCGCCTCACCAAGGGGGATCACTCCATTTTCAATGGGGACTAAGCCAATGCTTAAGATTTGATCCTGAAGGGGATCTAACCCTGTCATCTCCAAATCCATCGCCATCAAGGGAGCACGATTGATGGGCAGCGCCATCAGCGGGATTAAGGACTGATAATAATCCTTAAATAATTGATGCTGACAGCGCAGTGCTCGCCATTGCAACTTAGCATTAATCAACCAAGCGCCCATTAAAAGCTCCGCATAAATTTCATCTTCATGCCCGACTGGGCGTCATGAACCACCTTGAAGGCATCCCGTAGTTGATGCCGAACTAAAGAAGATAAATGTGCGGGTAACAGATAGTTACTAATCTCAAGTCCCTGCGTATGTTGATAACCTTGGTTTGATAACCGCATATGGGCGATAAACTCATGGGCATCGGCTAAGTTAAGCGCATCCTTACGATTAAGAATATTAGCGTCCATCAGTGCCCGAATGCGTTTGGCGGTATTCACTTCTTTAATGCCCGCAGACAGGGCATATACGCGAGCAATATCATTGATCAAAGCATTCCCCTTATGCTTTAAATCAATGCCTTTTACCTCACTGCCATCGCGCTCTAACACAAATTTTCGAAAGAATCCTAAGGGCGGAGACTCGATTAAGGAATTGCCAGTCAAACCCGCGAGAAAAATATCGTTGTCTTTGGTCTGTGCCAACACCTTATCCTGCAATGCATCAAATAATGATAATGGACCAAATACCGAACGCATATCGAAGAAAATACTTGCATGCATCAATGCCTTAGGCTCTGGCGTGACAACCCACTTTTCAAAAACCTGCTGCCATTCTTTGAGCGACATACGCCACTTAGGATTTTGCGCCATGATATTACCAGGGCAAAACGCATAACCACACTGATCAAGCCCTGCACAAACCGCATGGGTTAACGCATCGAAATACCCTTTCGCATAATCATCCATTTCCTCAGCCACCAACAAGCCGTTATCTTGATCCGAACAGGCGGCTTGGTCTTGCCGCCCCTGCGAGCCAAAGGCTAACCAACAAAACGCCATCGGCGCCTCACCGAGAATTTGCTGATTTAACACAATCAAGCGCCGGGTTAAGGCATCGGTGACCGAGGTCAGCACGCGACCAATCTCCTCAGCCCGTGCATCAGCACTGATTAAATTTTGCAATAACAAGGGGATTTGTTTACTAACACTAATGAGACTTGCGAGATCACGTTGGCGCTCGATTTCACCAATGAGGAGTAATGGCTGCGAACCTTGACCGCGTAAAATGTCGGTACTGGTCACCATGCCAATGGCTTTCACTTCCTCGCTATTTTGCTCATCAATAATCGGCAGATGGTGAATATTATGTTCACTCATCAATAGCATAGCTTCAAAGATCAAGGCATTCGATGAAATCGAAATCGGTGAAGTCGTCATGGCTTGATGCACGGCAATTCGGCCATCAAGCCCTGCGGCGAGCACTCGATTGCGTAAATCTTTATCGGTTAAAATCCCCACCAGCTTACGATTATCGGTGACGAGTAAAGACGATACCCGCGAGTTACGCATCAAAAGGGCTGCTTGCGTTACACTTGCGTGGGCGTCGATCATAATCGGTGAAGATGACATTAAGGTACTAATACGACTGGTGGTCGTCAGATCTTTAGCCTTAAAACGCGCTTCATGGCGTAACCGTTTGGCAAAAGCACGGGTAAAAAATTTATCAAAGTGCCGACTCTCACTTCGTAGCTGATCGAATAATGCCTGTGGTAAGTGGTATACCAAACTGTCTTCAAGAATGGCGACCCGATTGACTACCTTCTCCCCTGACAATAGCGTCGAAAAACCAAAAAACTCCCCTTCAGCGACTCTATCCACTAATACCCCTTCGGGATCGCGCACCTCAAAGGCACCGCTGCGGACCAAATACAATTTCGGCGCATCGGCATCAAATGTCACAAACCCTGAGGCTTTACTGTAATACCCGACGATGACTGACTTAGCACAATGGCGAATGGTTTCGTCAGGCAAAGTATCAAAGGGAGCTGTAGACGTTAAAAACTGCACAACGGGTTGTAATTCGCTGGCGTTCATAGCAACACCTTATTTTAGGTGAATTTTATCCCACTATAACGCGCTCGATTGTTGGGCCATATACGACTAAAGTCAGGCTCAAACTCTGCACTGACACCACCAAAAACAAAAGGACGCAAACGCGTCCTTTTCTCTTAATCTAGGTGAAAGTTAATGGCCGCTGGCCTCACCCGCCCCTTTAGGGAAACGGATAGACTCAACCATTTCCTGCACATGAGCTGGTGCCGCTGCGGTCAGTTTGCAGACAATAGCTGCTACCACAAAGTTCACTAGCATACCCACCATACCGATACCTTCAGGCGAAATACCAAGGAACCAGTTCGCAGGCACGTTTGCAGTCGGATCAACAAACTTGAAGTAGATGATATAACCAGCGGTGAAGAATAAGCCAAGCACCATACCTGAAATAGCACCTTCTTTATTCATGGTCTTAGAGAAGATACCCATGATGATTGCAGGAAACAGAGATGACGCAGCCAAACCGAAGGCGAATGCCACCACCGCCGCCACGAATCCTGGAGGGTTAACCCCGAAGTAACCCGCAATCACAATACCGATACCAGCAGCAAGTCGAGCGTACATTAACTCTTTCTTGTCAGAAATATTTGGCATCAGGTTTTTCTTCATTAAATCGTGTGACACTGATGTTGAGATAACCAACAACAAACCCGCAGAGGTAGATAGCGCCGCAGCGAGACCACCCGCAGCTACCAGCGCAATCACCCAAGCTGGCAGATTCGCGATTTCTGGCGTTGCTAATACGATGATGTCGTTGTCGATTTTCATTTCGTTAGGGCTAGCAGCATCTTCCATTTTGCCTTTGGCATAGTAGATTTTGCCATCACCATTTTTGTCATCCCATTTGATCAGGCCGGTTTTTTCCCAGTTTTTGATCCAATCAGGCGCAGTTTCATAGGCAACACCCTTTTGATCTGGGCCGTTAATGGTTTCGATCATATTGACGCGAGAGAATGCCGCTAATGCAGGAACTGTGGTGTACATGATGGCGATAAACACCAACGCCCAACCCGCTGATATACGAGCATCTTTCACTTTCGGTACGGTGAAGAAACGCACAATAACATGGGGTAAGCCCGCTGTACCGACCATCAAAGCACCAGTAATACAGAACACGTCGATCATGCTCTTAGAACCATCGGTGTAAGGGGCAAAGCCTAAATCCACAGAAAGATTATTCAGTTTCTCTAACAGATAAACGCCAGAATTATTCCCCGCAGCATCGAGTAACTCAGCACCAAAACCAATTTGAGGAATGATATGACCCGTCATCATCACAGACAGGAAGATTGCAGGCACCATAAAGGCGAAGATCAGTACGCAATACTGGGCAACCTGAGTATAGGTAATCCCTTTCATACCACCGAGTACCGCATAGAAAAACACTACGGCCATACCAATATATACGCCGGTATCTACCTCTACCTCAAGGAAGCGCGAGAATACCACGCCCACTCCGCGCATTTGGCCAGCAATGTAAGTAAAGCAAATGAAGATGGCGCAAATAACAGCTACCGTGCGCGCCGCTTGGGAGTAATAACGCTCACCCACGAAATCAGGCACGGTAAACTTACCAAATTTACGTAAGTATGGTGCCATACACAGGGCTAATAAAACGTAACCGCCGGTCCACCCCATCAAGTACACACTGCCGTCATAACCGACGAAAGAGACAATACCCGCCAACGAAATGAAAGATGCCGCAGACATCCAGTCGGCGGCGGTTGCCATGCCGTTTACAACGGGATGAACACCACCACCCGCTACATAGAACTCTTTAGTTGAACCTGCGCGAGTCCAGAGCGCAATCCCAATATAGAGGGCAAACGACAGCCCCACAATCAGATAAGTTAATCCTTGTACACCCATCTCTGTGCTCCTTAGTCTTCTTGTACGTTATATTTTTTATCTAAGGCGTTGGCTTTTGCCGCGTAGACAAAAATAAGCGCAACAAAGACATACATCGATCCCTGTTGAGCAAACCAGAAACCTAATTTGAATCCCATAAAATGGATTTCATTGAGTACATCAACCAATAGAATGCCGCATCCAAACGAAACTGCGGCCCAAATAGCTAATAGGCCCAAAACCAGACGTAAATTCTCGTTCCAGTAACCTTTTGCTTTATCATTATTTTCAAACGCCATAGCGACTCCCCTGTGCTGTTTTATTTTTAAGTCTCGTTAAATCTAGCAACAGCTGGAGTGACCACAATCAAGACCTTAGTCTAATTTGCGAAATACCTCACATAGCAAAAAATAAAATATCATTTAAAACCATAAACTTAACAATGATTTTACATTTTGTTGCAAAAGTCGTTTTTTGAGCAACTTAGACCAATGTCGAAGAACTTAAGGCTAGAAAGAGACAAATTAGCGTGATAAGTGGAACAACTAGAAAGTAGTAATAGCCTGTCATATAAACAAAATATCGTATTACTTCGAGTGTAATACGAGAGCTATCATCTCAATCTACACCACTTAGATTTGCCAGCAGACAAGCAAAAAATAACCCAGCATGGCTGGGTTATGGGAAACTGGGAAACTGGTAAATTGGCGCCAGCATAGACGCCATTATCAACGTTATTATTTAGCGGCTAAGTACTTCACTAACTCGGCCAATTCTTCAGGAGTATGAACCTGAGACGTGACTAAATAACGGCCATTTACCAATAATGATGGCACACCTTTAATCCCGGCCAATTCCGCTTGCGAATCGTAACTCATCAGTGAAAATTTAGCGTCAACAGAATTCATCGCCGCATCCACATCATCAGCTTTAGCACCTTGAGCCACAAAAAAGGCTTTCACTTGCTCAGGGCGGGTAAATTGCTCACCCTTGTCATGAATTTGTTTAAAAATCGCCTCATGGACTTGCTTGGTCATATTGAGCTTTTGCGCGATATAATAAGCCAATTGGCTCAGTTCCCACGCAGGACGCCCCGCCCCCACAGGCGTACGCTCAAAGGCTACATCCTTGCCCAAGAGTTTTACCGTGGAAGCCACAAAGGGTTCCTGTTTGTAGCAATGTGGGCAGTTATAGGAAAAAAACTCTCGCAGCACAGGCTTTTGCGCCTCGTTCATACCTGCGACAGTGACATAATCCTTTCCTTCTTCAAAACTGGCCGCTTGCAGCGCAAAACTGGCGCTTAAGACCAATCCACAGGCCAAAGCAGCCAAAGGTCGAACAAGATTAGTTAGGGTTTTCATATATTCTCTTCTTATTAGTGACTGCATCATTGAATCGTAAGTCGTTTGCAACAGGCACAAGCCATTAAGATACCTCAAAAGATGGCCAAGGTTCTTAAACATTTGTTAACAATAGGCGCTAAATCACCCACTAACAGGCCGCCAGCATCGCAAGGGGCGAAGCAAACTGATACTCAAACCCAAGCTCGCGGACTATCGCATCACCTAGAATGACTTTGCTGGGTTGTAACTGCCCATTAAATTGCGGCGCCGCTAATCCCAAGGACTCGGCAGCCGCCACATAAAATTCGCTTCGCGAAGGATGCTCTGGCGCGCATAGATTATAGATAGAGGCGATCTTCTCTCCCTTTAGCTTAGTGTCAATAATTAAACTCACTGCCGCGACGCAATCCTGTAAATGCACGAGATTGACTGCAACATTACCACCAGCCACATCGGTTTTGCCTGCAAAAAAACGCCCCGGATGACGCTTTGGTCCAACGAGTCCAGCAAAACGCACCACGCAAGTATTAGATTGGTGAGCAAATAAAGCTTCAGCATCCAGCAACACCTGCGCTGAAGGTGACTCGGCCTGGGCATCGGCTTCGGTCATGGATTTATCAAGATAGGGATAAACGCCCGTGGTGCTAATAAACACTATGCCTTGATATTGCCAACCTTGGGTTAAGTCGATGAGTTGTTTCAGTTCGTTAAGATAAGCTGTATTACCATGCTTTTGACGAGGAGGAATATTAACAACAAGGAAGTCTGTCTGAAATAAGTCTTGCAACAGCTGTGCATCGGGAACAATATCAGCCTCATCACCAAGTTGTAGTTGGAATGCCTCAATACCCGCGTGTGTTAACGCCGGAAGATCCTCACACTGGCGCTTAGCCCCAGTCACGCGATAACCGGCTTGAACAAGTTGTTTTGCGAGCGCAAAACCGAACCACCCACAGCCTACAACCGCAACACTCTTTTTCTCCACCACAGTGTGTTCCATTATCTCTGACCTACTTACTGCTAATAATATATTTTGGCCAATAGCATACGGAACTCTGGCAAAGGGATTCAAGCTTGTAAGGAACTAAAATAAAAACTAATCCCCTTATCGACCTGCAATGTTCGCCTTGCGCCTTCAGTTAAATCTTCAACTCGCAAAGACTTTTGCACTGTCACGCCCTCATCACTTAAAAAGCGTAACGAGGCTTCACTACCATCTTCTTTACAGGCCCACACCTGAGGCTGACTCACCTCTTTCGTGGTCATAATGACTTTTGCAACGCTATCATCCGATAGCTTAACTAAGGTCCCTGGTGGATAAATACCTAATATCTTGACTAAGACAGAAATCAACGATTCCGAATGTTTACTGGCTCTATTTTTAAATAAGTAACCGAGGGCAACTTGAGGAGAAGAAGCTTGCTGACCACTCAGTTGCTGATCGTAATCATTTGCTAGACTAACGATTTGAGTGACGATGGGAATTTTATGACCTGTGAGCCCATCAGGGAAACCCGAACCATCAACAAACTCATGGTGATGTAACACGATGTTTAGTACTTCTTTAGGGAACAACCCAGAGCGATTAAGCATGTCATAGCCAAAATTAGGATGCATCTGTAAGTAATTGGCTTCATGGGGAGTCAGAGCACCACGCTTTCGACGGATCACATCGGGCACTTTTAACTTGCCAATGTCATGGAATAAACTGCCAAGGGCAATATCGCGCAGATCCCTCGCTGGTAAATCCAGTGCATGACCTATCATCATGGCGAGCACCGCCACTGATACCCCATGCTGGGTCACACTCACATCCTTTTCGTCCATCCCGACTAAGGTCAAGAAGGGTTTTTCCACCTCTTGTAAATGACTGAGTAAATCTTCAACTAAAGCAGCCGATAATCGATAGGCCCCTTCGGGATCACTGACGACCTTACCAAAGATATTACGACACTGATTAACACTCTCCAAAAATCGCTTTTGGCTTAATCGCATCGATTTACGCGTATCCGCTTTCAGATCTCGCTCTGGTGGCGCGGCGTCAATATCTTCAATTTCAACCTCTTCTTCAGCAGTATCAATCTCATCATTACTGCCAGAAATGAGGTAAACATAGGGAACACCAAGCCCCCGGATCATCTCAATCTGAGCCGCACTATTGATATCAACTCGGTTAAATAAGAATGGGTGATTTGTCCACGACAAAGGCAACTTAACCCGCATTCCTAGTTGAAGTTGTGAAAGTAATAGTCTTCTATGATCTGCTTTTGCCACGCAATATGACTCCTTTCATGCACGTAAGAACGCAATATGACTTCTTGGCGCGTACATTTAAGCTAAGTACATATAACTATAGATGATTCAGCAAAATCAGTAAGCTGTTGATGAAAAAATGCTTATCAAACTGAGGGATAGAACACATAAATTATGCTAACTTCATCGAATAAGATATAAAAATCTGTAATAACAAAGAGATGTAGACTAATGTTTTTTAAGTTTTTATTTCCTTCGGCCAATCCGTGAGATAATAACGCAGTCGTTTTGACTGATAGACATAAAGACAGGACCAAAACAACACCAAGGCATCGAGTGCCAAACTCCAATGGAATAAAAACTGTCCGTGAATTAACCGCTGAGACAGTAAAACCGCATCAACTAATAATAATAACCACAGTCCCCATTTGAGATGGACAAACAACGGCCGAATCCATGAGGGCGAGCGGCGCCGCTCCGCAAGTACGACAAAATAAAGCACTACAGCACCAAGACCTGCCGCGAGTGCAAGTAAAAAGTCTGATTTTTCAGGATAAAAGAGCCTCACCAATTCCGCTCTATCACTGGCTTGAGTCAAGGAGGCTATAAAAATACACCAGCCTCGCGCGAGGAATGCCAAAATCACATATAAAAAAATCGGCGGTTTAATATGGCCTTTATCATCAAGCCAAGTGATGTGACTAAAATTCAACGGCAATCCATTTAGTAAAAACTTAAGCAATAAATATTAAATGGTGCCTATTGGCGTAATTTCAATGGGAGGGATAAACAAATCAAGCACACTCAACGGTTAGATCAACATTTCCGCCGTGTGCGCTACCCCATACTCCCTTCGATATGTAGATTTAACCATTTGAACTTAATATGAATAAGGTCGAAGGATTAGCCCCTTCGACCTGAACATGACAACCAGCCATAAAACTTCAAAAAGGCACATTAATTTACCGTCATATATGGCCAAATAATTGCCGCGGCGATGCTCCACATAGTCAACCAAATAAAACGATCTAAGTATCGCCACGCCGCTGGGCGGCTAAATATCGGCGCCAATAAACGCGCACCAAAACTTAGGCTGAAGAACCAAATAAACGAAGCCAGTACCGCACCCGCACCAAACCAAGGACGATGGGCATCTTCGAACTGAGTACTAATGCTCCCCAGCAGCACGACTGTATCTAAATAAAGGTGTGGATTAAGCAGGCTGATCCCAAGCGTGGTCAGCATGGCTTTACGCAAAGTGTCGGCATTTTGCGCATTATCCATCTCCATCCCTTTAGCGGCAAATGAGGCCTTAAGCGCATTGGCTCCGTACCAAAGCAAAAAAGCGGCACCACCAAAACTGGCCACATGTTTGATGGTCGGGAAGGCTTCAATAATATGCCCAAGCCCAGCAACCCCCGCAGTGATCATTAAGGCATCGATGATTGAACAAAGCAGCGCAATCGGCAAAGGATAAGCTCGCTTAATCCCCTGCTTTAGCACAAAGGCATTTTGCGCCCCTACGGCAATGATCAAACTACCACCAATGCCCATACCTTGTATAAACGCCGTTTGCATAACTACCTCTCATGTCTGAAGAAGGCGCTAGCATAGACAAAACAACAAAATTAATATAACTAATGTTTTTTATGTATCATAAGTAAAATTAATAACCTTAAGGACGGCAATCATGTTGGAATACGCCAATCTTAAAGCGCTTGCGGTCGTCGTCTCCGAAGGCGGCTTCGAGCGCGCCGCCAAAGTGTTGCATATCACCCAATCGGCGGTGTCACAGCGCGTTAGGCAATTAGAAGAACGAGTCGGCCAATCCTTACTTATCCGCTCAACGCCCGTGGTGGCGACCCCAACAGGGAAGCGTTTATTGCGCCACTATTCACAGGTGCAACTACTCGAGAGTGAATTGAGAGCCGAGTTAGATGCCGATGACCCAAATCATCCCACGACGGTGCGAATTGCAGTCAATGCCGACAGTTTAGCGACATGGTTTTTGCCCGCATTGGCCGATATGTTCAGCCGACATGCCTGGCTGCTCGAATTGATTGTCGATGATGAGTCCTACACCCATCACCTATTGAAAAACGGTGAGGCCGTCGGTTGCGTGACCACGACAGCCAACCCCATGGCCGGTTGTAGCAGCGAGTTTTTAGGAACCATGGAATATATGTGCGTCGCTACCCCAGCATTTGCGGCGCGTTATTTCGAATGGGCAAAAAATAGCGATAATGTCGGCGCTCAAATAACCCAAGCGCAGCTTGCGAAAGCCCCGGCCGTGGTGTTTTCGACCAAAGATAAAATGCATGAAAAGTATCTCGCCCAGTATTTTCAAATGTTGCCAGGTCAATGGTGGCAACACAGCATTCCCTCATCGGAGAGTTTTTTAGAGGCGATTAACTTAAGTCTGGGTTACGGTTTAGTGGGTCACTTACAGGCAAAACCCTTGATAGACAAAGGCATATTAATTGAGCTCACCCCAGAAAAACGCATTCGGGTGCCCCTCTATTGGCAGCATTGGAATATCAAAGCCAAACAAACCACTTTGGTCTATCGTGCCCTTGCCGCCACCGCACAGCATCTATTACAGCAATAATGAGTGCAGCAAGAGTGAGTAAAACAATTGTTAGTACAAATAGTTAGCGGATAAAAAAACTGAGCACTCGTGCCCAGTTTTGAACTATTAGTTTTACCTATTACCAGCGGCTTAGGCTTCTGTCGAATCCGCCTTCACCTGCGCTATCGCTACAGGTTCAATCTCGGTTTTAGGCCAAGCATTGATCACCGCTTTCACTAAGGAAGCTAATGGAATGGCAAAGAACACCCCCCAAACGCCCCATAAACCACCGAAAACTAACACAGCAGCAATAATGATCACCGGATGCAAATCCACCGCATCGGAAAACAGGATAGGTACAAGTACGTTACCATCCAAGGCCTGAATAATGCCGTAACCTAGCATTAAATAACCAAACTCAGAGCTAAAACCCCACTGGAAAAAGGCCACCAGCATAATGGGTAGAGTCACTAAGGTCGCGCCCACATAGGGAATCAACACCGACAACCCGGTCAACACCCCCAGTAAGGCCGAGTATCTCAGCCCCATAAACGCAAAGAAGATGTAGCTCGCCACTCCGACAATCACAATCTCAATCACTTTGCCGCGAATATAGTTAAAGATCTGTTGGTGCATTTCAAACCACACTTTTCGAGCCAACTGACGATTGGTGGGGAAAAAACGCTTACTACCGAGGATCAGTTGATCTTTATCCTTAAGAAAAAAGAACACCAACAATGGCACTAAAATAGCGTACACCATCAGCACCAATAATGACGCAGAGTAACCAATCAGCTGTTTCGCAATGTCGAGCACATGTTGGGTATCAAGTAATTTCTTCAACTCGGAGACCATTAAATCGAGCTGTTCAGTACTTATAAATTTAGGATACTGGGTCGCTAACCCCTGCAAGGTCAGTAGCCCTTTATCTATCATATTCGGTAAATCCGTCATCAGACTTACCCCTTGACGCCACACGCTGGGGATTAGCCCAAAGGTCAGCAGCACCACTATCCCTAAAAACAGCACTAGCACTAAGGAAGCCCCCGTCGTGCGATTAATCCCCAATTTCAGCATTTGCGCCACAGGCCATTCGAGTAAAAAAGCCAACACCAGAGCAACAAGTAGCGGGGCTAACAAACCACCAGCAAAATAAAGTACTAACGCTAAACCCACTAGAATGGCCAATAAGGTGACGGCCTGTGGATCACTAAATCGCTCTTGATACCAACGAGAAAAAAAACTAAACATGCATTCATTCCAATGGGGGTTGGCTTTCCCAACAGGCAGGAAAGTGACTTATGAGTTAACCTTATCGCAGTAGATTAACTGTGTATATGCTTGAAAATCAGTTAACTGCTAACTATGACTGACAAGCCTAGGTTAAGTTGCAGTCAGCTAGCTAACTCGCCATTTTGACTGCGGCATTGAATCATGCTTTGTGTATGATTATCCCTGCGATAAATCAACTTTTGTAATTAATAGGCCTAACTGGCTTGCATCATCGTGTAACGTCACGACCTGATGCCCCTGTTTTTTTAAAAAAGTGGGAACATCTCGGCGGGAACCTGGGTCTGAGAGTAGGATATGTAAGCTGTCACCAGCAGACACAGACTTCAACGCAAGTTTGACCTTAACCAAGGGAACGGGGCAGCGCAATGATGTTAAATCAATAAAAATCATAATGAACTTGCTATGAACGAACTTGGGCTATTATCCTAAGTTGCAATTCAAACTACAAGCTAAGGGCTACCTAAGCCTTAGTTGAGACACTTAAAAGAAATAAAGGATCCACTTGCGTAATTTGACGTTTTTGACCCGATGTAAACCCCTTGCGGCGAGTGTGCTTTCATTAATGTTACTCGGTGGAGCCGCAAAGAGTTTTGCCAACAACGACTTGCCCGATCTGGGTACCGCCGCCGTCAATACCTTCAGCCTAGAAAAAGAAATGGTCTATGGCGATGCCTATATGCGCGTTATTCGCTCATCGGCGCCCATGCTGAACGATCCGGTATTGAGCCAATATTTAACTGAACTGGGCAACAAATTGGTCGCCCACGCCACGGGAGTCAAAACGCCCTTTTATTTCTTCTTGCTGCAAAATGATGAAATCAACGCCTTTGCCTTCTTTGGCGGCCACGTTGCGGTGCACACAGGGCTATTTCTTAATGCTGATAACGAAAGTGAACTGGCCTCAGTATTAGGCCATGAAATCACCCACGTGACCCAGCGTCACTTAGCACGCTCCCTCGAAGCGCAGCAAAAAACCGGACCAGCGACCGTAGCTGGCTTACTCGGCGCCATTTTATTAACGATCGCCGTTCCTCAAGCAGGGATGGCCGCGTTGGCAACCACCCAAGCCATGGCGACACAATCAAAAATCAACTATACCCGCCTGCATGAAAAAGAAGCCGATCGTATCGGCATGCAAATTTTAGTCGATGCGGGATTTGATCCTAATGCCTCCGCCGATTTCTTTGGCAAACTCGCCAGTCGTTACCGTTTTACGACTACGCCACCGCAAATGCTGTTAACCCACCCTTTACCTGAATCACGGATTTCCGAAGCGCGGGATCGTGCCCAGCAATATCCCCACCGTTATGTGCCGGATAATCTGAACTTCCAGCTCGCTAAAGCCCGTATTCAGGTGCGTTTTTCCAGTTATAGCGACGATGCGGTATTGAGCATGTTTGAAAAGCAGCTCAATAAGCAAACCTACAGCTTTAAAGAGGCGGCCCTCTACGGCAAAGCCTTAGCACTGTTTAGATTGAAGAAGTTTGATGAATCCGAAAAAATTGTCGATGATCTATTAAAAATCGATGATAACAACTTGTTTTATCTCGATACTAAGACGGATTTGCTTAACGAACGTAAGGATTATGCCCAGGCAACTAAGTTACTCGAAACTCAGCGGAAGATGAAACCCACTTCGCAGGTGATCAACGCTAACTTAGCCAATATCTATATCGAGGCTGGTGATCCCGCCAAAGCGATTCCGCTGCTCGAAGATATGATTTTCCTCGATAAGCAGAATCAACTGCCCTATCAGTTGCTAAATCTTGCCTACAAGAAACTTGGTAACCAAGGGATGGAGTATTTCTCCAATGCCGAGTTAATGGCACTGGGGGCGAATTATAAAGGCGCAATCGATCAACTGAACTTTGCCTATCGCGCCTCGGAAGGTAATCCATTACAACTGGCGCGAATTGAAGCACGGATCCGCCAATTTAAACAGGCAGATAAAGAAATGGATGCCCTAAAGTAAAATCAGCCATTTTATCTCTACAGCCTATAATCGCGCCCCGAACACCCTGACGGGGCGCTGTTTTTTCTGCTATCATCCGCGCCATTGTTTTAGCCGATTGAGCATGAGTACTATGACCCAAGCAACGATTTACCATAACCCACGTTGTTCAAAGAGCCGCGAAACCTTAGCCCTACTCGAGCAACAAGGCTGCGAAATCACAATAGTGGAATACCTTAAAACCCCTCCAAGCGCCGCTGATATTCGTGGAATTTTAGCCACGCTCAAACTCAGCGCCCGTGAGTTAATGCGCACTAAGGAAGACGAGTATCAAGCACTAGGTCTTGCCAATCCGGCTTTAACCGAAGAACAACTTATCGACGCCATGGTCAAGACGCCAAAATTGATTGAACGCCCAATCGTACTGGCTAATCAACAGGCAGCCGTTGGTCGTCCACCGGAAAATGTACTGAATATTCTCTAAGTTGTTCAGGCTATTTCACCACTGTTCCAAGATGTTTAGATTAGGAAAATCATGACCTCAAGCTCTCTACTGACACTTAGCCGCTTAGGCTACCTTGCCCTTGTTCTGCTGCTGGGCGGCTGGTTTATTGGTCAAGGCATAAATGGGGAATATACATTATTATTCAGCCTATTATGGATAGTGCCTTTATTGCTTCCTATCAAAGGCATTTTAAAAGGTAATCCTTACACCTACGCATGGGCGAGCTTTATTTTATGCTTATATATGCTGCACGCCCTCACCTTGTTGTATGTCACGACCGATGCATTGGCCTTTGCCATTATTGAGGTCCTGCTCATTGGCGCGCTGTTAGTCGCGTTCCCGTTTTATGCTCGTATCCGTGGGCGTGAACTCGGCCTAGGTCTGAAGAAAAAATCCGATAAGCAAGACTAATATTCCGAATATAATAAAGCGCGGTTGATTTACACCGCGCTTTTTATTGCCCGACACACCCTCGGCGCCAGTCCATCCGTTTTTAGTCAAAATGATCAATGCCCCGCCTATCTCCAATAATCACTACAAACAATCTACAACATTTAAGCTACCTTCGATCGCTTTTTGTAACTAAAAGAGCGTGCTATAGTCATTTTTTGTGCCAATAAATGACGGTGAATCGTGCCTGTCAAACAACAAAAACAAACAATAACAGCGAATTAATTGGAGTGAGTCATGATGGAAATATGGGGCCCAATTCGTCGATTCAGTATCATAGCCGCCGCAGCAACACTGAGTGCCTGTGGCGGCGGAGGTGATAGCAACAGCGATGGCGGCACAGTTACGCCTCCCACAACCAATGTGCCACGTTGTACCTCAGTCACACCATTAGTGACCACAGATACTGGTGCTATTCGGTTTAAAACGGAATCTCAATATGGTGTAGGACAATCCAGTGCCATTATTGCCAGCCTAGGTAATCGCGATTCGCAGGATCTCACCTTCCGTTGGCAACAACTCGAAGGCCCCAGCATTGAACTCGTTAGTCAAAATAGTCCTGTGTTAGCGATGGACCTCCCGGCCGCGGGCAGCTACCGCTTTCGCTTACAAATCACCGGCACCAATACCAATGTGACGGGTGACATCAGCATTAATGCCGATAACAACACGGGCGGATTACTGAATATTCGTCAAGATCATCAAGCCGTTGAGGGTAACGATGTGAGCTTGCGAATTGGTCAGCAAGCCGGCCTCAGTGCCGCCAATATCAATTGGTGTATCGCCGAAGGCCCCGATGTCAGCCTTGACATAAGCGATCCCTTTAGACCCCTATTTACCGCACCCGCTGTTGCTCAAGATACCTTAACCCGTCTTAGGGCATCAGCCACGATTAACGGTAATGTAGTGACAGATGAAGCCTTTGTATTAACCACGGCAGCGCCCACGATAAGCTCCAGTTACTTTGATACGCCACTTGCACGCACTCACGCTTATCATCCAACCTCACCTTATGCCAGTGCGTTAACGAGCTGTGTGTACTCGAATCAGTTAAAAGAGGCTTGTACAATCAATCAATTGCCACTCATAGGCCAAGTTTCGGATAACCTTGATGTCGATACGATTCTTGATAGGGTATTAGTGTCCCACGATTGGATGGGGGACAATTTTGCCGCATTTTTACGGCAGATGGATCCTAATAGTGACTTTGCCCGCCTGCTACAATCGGTCACCGCAGTGGTGATTAGTTATGATGTGCGCCCATCTTTCTATTGGGTTGTTACAGGGGCGATTTATCTCGACCCCAACGACCTTTGGCTGACACCTATGCAGCGCGATACCATCAACGAAGCGCCAGATTATCGCAGTAGCTTTGGCAATGAGCTGAATTTCATCATGCCATGGCGTTACGTTAAAAATAATCAATATGCTTCACAGGGCTTCCCAATCACTACGCGCGCCACACGGACTCTGGCTCAAATTAATCCTGACCTCGCCTCACTCTTATACCATGAGCTCGCTCACGCTAATGACTTCTTCCCAAGAAGCGTGCACGCATCACTTACAGGTCCAAGACTATTGGATGACTATAGTCGCCGAAATGCCAGTAAGAGTTTGATTTCAGATCAAGTAAGCCGCAGTTATCCCCTCACGAGTACCGAAATGACTGGGCTTGCTGGAGTGAGCTTCTTGGGTGCGAAAGCCACTGCCACCCAAAAAGCCTACCAACCTTCGGATGTCAGTACGTTTTTCTCCGGTGATATCGCCAATGATTTTTACAATTATTCCAGCACCCGCGAAGACACTGCAATGCTATTTGAAGAAGCGATGATGAGCTATCGCTATCAGATCCTGCGGGATGTAGCTGTGACAAATGCACCCGATGTAATCACCGCGGATACGATTATCGTCAACTGGGGACAAAGAGGCCGCATTGGCGCCGATAATTTGCTCAACCGTGCAGCCTTAGTGATCGATGGTATGTTACCCGAGTTAGATGGTATTACCTTGCTAGCAAGCCTGCCCGAACCCATCCCGATGACCCAAGGGCAAAGCTGGCGTCAAACATTAGGGATATCGCCCAATGCTGCCATTGTGAAAGGACAACAAAGTAGTACCGCAGCCAGTCGCGATAGCATAGCCGAGCCAGAGCTGCGCTTCAGTGGCGATCGTCATCGCCATCCGCAGCAGTAGTCACTTGATCTAAGCGAGCAGATAGACAAGATTTCAGTATTTCAGCTCATTTGGAGATATAAAAAAGCCCATCGTAATTATGCGACGGGCTTTTTGCTAATACGGTATCGGCTCAGAGGTGCAGCATTTCTTTTGCAAAAGGAATGGTGAGTTTGCGCTGATGCACTAAAGATGCTTTATCAAGTTTATCTAACACATCAAACAGAGTACGAAGGTCTCTTGCCATTCGATTGAGCAAAAAACGTCCAACGTCTTCAGGTAATTGCAGCCCACGCATGGCAGCACGGCGTTGCAATGCTGCGAGTTTTTCATCATCAGCCATAGGCTGGAGTTGATAATTGAGTCCCCACTGCATTCTTGAGACTAAATCGGGTAATAAAAACCCTGCATCCGCAGGCGCAGACCGACCACTCACCACCAGCGCGCAATGTTTATTTTCAGCAACACGATTATACAGATCAAAAATCGCCTCTTCCCAAACGGGGTGGCCTGCGATGTCGTCCACATCATCAATGCAAATCAAATCAAGTTGTTCCAAACCTTCTAATAGCGCCGTCGAAATACTCGCATGGATCCCAAGTGGCAGATAAAAGCTGCGGCGGTCGAGCTCATTCGCATGGGCACAGGCGGCATGCATTAAGTGAGTACGTCCCGATTTTACGGGTCCCCAAACATAGATAGCCGCTTCACCATGCCCCTCAGCATTAGCGCGCAGCTTTTGAATAAGTTCATCATTACCCGCTGCAGGATAATAACTATTAAAAGTTTCATCGTCTGGCAGATAAACCGGCAATGAAAGTTGTAGCGGTGAGTTTAATGGCACTCGTACGTCTCAATATCAATAAATTATCAACCCCACGCGACTGGGTAGAGTATTTCCCAGCCTCTACGAGGGAAGTTTAAGGTAACCGCCATTGATAGACAGTTTTACCTGCAGGGCTCGCACTGGCGGAAAACTCTCCAGGAGCGACCACCGAAATTCTCGGCTCTAAACTTAATAAACGCTCAAAGTCTGTCTGTGAGCCAAATAGATCTAACGAAAAAGTCACAGTGTTACCTTGAATGCGCGACAAAGTCGCATTCTTAACCGCACTCAGTTGTTTTAAATACTTTTCGACCTCGACAACTTGTGCCATTTTATCAATGTTCACAAAGGTCACACTAGCGCCAACCTGCTCTCCAGAATCCGCAATAGCATACTTAGTAAAATAGTAATCCCCTAGGGCAGCCATCATCGCTGTGATCGCCTGCGCACTATTTTCGGCACTGCCATTAAAACTAAACAATGGTGGCGTTAATGAATCAATCGTAGTTTTAGAATACAGATTTAAGCGATAACGCACCTGGTTCCCTGCTGGCTCAATGGCAACAAGCGCTAAGAAATCAGCTTGATAACGTCCAGAGACACTGGCCACTATATCTGCAAACATGCCTTTGACATCGTTCGGGTTAATCCCCATGAGTTCATCAAGATCGAGGATAGGCAATAGCACAGGTATCCCACGTTCATCAGAGAAAGAGCTAAACGCCTGACGCTCGGTCGATGTGGAAGAATCACTTAATAGAATGGTGTCACCTTCACCGGGCATCGCCACCCAAAACAGGGTCAATGGACGCTGGGTGCCCCATACAGGGAGTTGTGCTTGACGCAACAAGGACACAATTCGTCTGTGCTCGAAATTTGCTTTCAGCAGCAATTGACCATTTTGTTCAACATAACCAAATTGACTTAGCAAAGCATCAGGATTGGCCAACTGCGATTGAATGACGCTATTGTCCAAAGAACGGGCCGTCCCCGTGTTTTTAATGATCACTTTTTCTAAAGCGGTTTTCAGCGCACTATTACGCTCTGGAACCGCACGGGAAGTGACCGGTACATCGGCCTCATCTAATTTACTCACTTCAACAGCTTGCAGGCTATTAACGGTAAACAGGCAGTATAAAAACGCGACTAAGCTTGGCTTTAATAGAAATTTCAGCATCTTTGGGTAGTTGAAGTAACATCAGATAGTGCAAATTGTACCATAGTTCGCGCCTTTAGCGAGTCTTAGCCTTATTCGATACTCTGAATAAGGATCGCTACTCTGACAAGCCATAAAACAGTGATCGCCACCCGCAAATATATCATTTAATAAAGATCATATTGCAACAAACTGTTATCATCTCGCGGTTTACCCTAAATTTACGAGAATAATAAATGAGACGACTTGCTATTCCATTGCAGGGCGCACAAATGCTGTTTGTCGCATTTGGCGCCCTAGTACTGATGCCACTGTTAACTGGACTCGACACCAGTGTTGCACTCTTTACCGCAGGTATTGGTACCCTACTATTTCAATTAATCACTAAACGCCAAGTGCCTATTTTTCTGGCTTCCTCCTTCGCTTTTATCGCCCCTATTCTTTACGGGGTACAAACTTGGGGGATCCCATCAACCATGGGCGGTATCATGGCCGCAGGCGCGGTCTATGTATGCCTAGGCGCCTTAGTTAAAGTACGCGGCACTGACTTTATTCATCGGCTGTTACCACCTGTAGTTGTAGGACCCGTCATCATTATCATTGGCCTAGGCTTAGCGCCTGTTGCCGTGAATATGGCGCTGGGCAAAAGTGGCGACGGCAGTCTAACCTTAGTCGCAACCAATACGGCATTAATCATTTCGCTTGTATCCCTTTGTACCACCATTGCCGTAGCGATTTTTGCTAAAGGGTTACTCAAGGTGATGCCCATTCTTGCTGGCATTATCGTTGGCTACAGCCTGAGTCTAGCATTTGGTATCGTCGATTTTGCGGTAGTCACTGCAGCAAGTTGGATCGCCATTCCAAAATTTGTCGCCCCCGAATTTAACTGGCATGCGATTGCGTTTATGATCCCTGTTGCCATTGCTCCTGCGGTTGAACATATCGGTGACATCTTGGCTATTTCCAATGTCACTGGTAAGGATTTTATGAAAAAACCTGGCCTGCACCGCACCTTAACTGGTGACGGCGTAGCAACAATCGCCGCAGCAGCCTTCGGTGGTCCACCAAACACCACCTATTCAGAAGTCACAGGTGCAGTCACTTTAACCCGTAACTTCGACCCAAGGATCATGACATGGACAGCCATCACTGCCATTACCTTGGCGTTTGTAGGTAAATTAGGGGCACTGATGCAAACTATCCCCGTTCCAGTTATGGGCGGCATTATGTGTTTGTTATTTGGTTCAATTGCCGCTGTAGGATTAAATACCTTAATCCGTAATCACGTGGACTTATCCGAGCCGCGTAACTTAAGCATTGTCGGTGTCACCTTAGTCTTCGGTATTGGCGGTATGGCCTTTGGTATTGGTTCTTTTAGCCTTACAGGCATTAGTCTTTGCGGGATTGTCGCCATTACCATGAATCTGCTATTACCTGCGAGCAAACACCACGATAGAGATGCGGCATCACACTAAGTGTTGCCCTTCAATTCCTCATTCAGTAGGAATATGGCAATAAAAAAGCCGCTAAGTTATTCACTTAGCGGCTTTTTGTTATTCTTCATCGCTCTGTGACGAGTAATTACTCTGCGGTTTTGTACTTTTCTGCGGTCGCTTTGATTAATGGCTGTAATTCGCCTTTTTGGTACATATCAACCACGATATCACAGCCACCAATCAGCTCGCCTTCAATCCACAGTTGTGGGAAGGTTGGCCAGTTTGCATACTTAGGTAATTCAGCACGAATATCTGGGTGCTGGAGAATATCCACAAACGCAAACTGCTCGCCGCAGTTAATCATGATTTGGGCTACCTGAGATGAAAAACCACAGCTAGGTAATTTAGGAGAACCCTTCATATATACAATGATTGGGTTTTCAGCGATCTGCTGTTTAATTTTCTCTACTGTTTCCATTTTAATTCCTAAGTATGATGACATTGACTCAATGCTGGCTATTGTACGACAGCTAAGCACAGAACAAAATCCCACAGTTTGTAAGGTTATGGCCTGCAATTAGTTTTTCGATGACGCCTATCTAATCAATTAGCCAAACAATGATTCACATCACAAATTTTATCGGTACAATAGTGTCCAGTGAGCACGTTTAAAAAACGATAACCTAAGACCATGGAGAGATACTAATGGCTTTCGAATTACCCGCATTACCATATGCAAAGAACGCACTAGAACCACACATTTCTCAAGAAACCATTGAATACCACTACGGCAAGCATCACAACACCTACGTTGTTAAGCTAAACGGTTTGATCGAAGGAACCGATTTCGCAGGTAAATCTTTAGAAGAAATCATCAAAACTTCTACTGGTGGCGTATTTAACAACGCAGCTCAAGTTTGGAACCACACTTTCTACTGGAACTGCTTAGCGCCTAACGCTGGCGGTGAGCCAACAGGTCCTGTGGCTGA
Organism: Shewanella sp. LZH-2; assembly: GCF_016859145.1. Lineage (NCBI taxonomy): Bacteria > Pseudomonadati > Pseudomonadota > Gammaproteobacteria > Alteromonadales > Shewanellaceae > Shewanella > Shewanella sp. LZH-2. The sequence goes on along the minus strand of NZ_CP069350.1, from coordinate 1,759,366 downwards.
TGCCATCAACGCGGCTTTCGGCTCATTCGACGCATTCAAAGCACAATTTACTGATTCTGCGGTAAACAACTTTGGTAGCGCTTGGACTTGGTTAGTGAAAAAAGCCGATGGCACTGTTGCTATCGTTAACACTAGCAATGCTGCAACACCTCTGACTGACAGCACTGTAACACCAATCCTGACTGTTGACGTGTGGGAACACGCTTACTACATCGATTACCGCAACGTACGTCCTGACTACTTGGCTCACTTCTGGCAATTAGTTAACTGGGACTTCGTGAACCAAAACTTCGCAGGTTAATCGTCTCTCAGCGATCCTTAAAAAGAGCCCTAGTGGCTCTTTTTTATTACCTCAAAAATCATTCATCTTCGACTTCCCGTTAAACTTCACCTAATAACTACAAGTGCAATAATTGCAATTGCAATCATTTGTTATTGTTTTTATTTGATATTTTTTTGACACAGCAAGCAAGTTTGTGTCTAAGATTAGTGTAGGAAGCTGAAAAATCAGTTATCCCTTCCATAACATCACTGGCGTTTCAGGGGGTTTATATGGGCATTTTCGAGCATTACCAAAAGCGCTACGAACAAAAACTCGATGAAGAATACACTTTGCAGGAATTTCTGGATATCTGTAAAGAAGATCGCAGTGCTTATATGTCAGCATCTGAGCGATTACTGCTCGCCATCGGTGATGCTGAAATTATCGATACGGCTAAAAATCCAACCCTAAGCCGTATCTTTTCGAATCGTCTCATCTCACGCTATCCCGCATTTAAAGACTTTTACGGTATGGAAGATGCGATTGAGCAAATCGTTGCCTACCTAAAACACTCAGCCCAAGGCTTAGAAGAATCTAAGCAAATTTTATACTTACTCGGCCCAGTGGGTGGCGGTAAGTCATCACTGGCAGAAAAACTTAAATCATTGATGCAAAAAGTGCCCATTTATATTCTGAGCGCTAATGGGGTAAGAAGCCCAGTGAATGATCATCCCTTCTGTCTCTTCGATGTGGACGAAGATGGTCAACTATTGCGGGATGAATTCAATATTCCCAGCCGTTATCTCAAAACCATCATGTCACCTTGGGCGGTGAAACGTCTGCACGAGTTTGGTGGCGATATTTCTAAGTTCCGCGTGGTCAAAGTCTATCCCTCTATTCTCGATCAATTGGCGATTGCCAAAACCGAGCCTGGGGATGAGAACAACCAAGATATTTCCTCTTTAGTGGGTAAGGTTGACATTCGTCAACTGGAACATTACTCCCAAGATGATGCCGATGCCTATGCCTACTCCGGCGCATTATGTCGCGCTAACCAAGGGATAATGGAGTTTGTGGAAATGTTTAAGGCGCCGATTAAGGTGCTACATCCACTGCTGACCGCGACGCAAGAAGGTAACTATAACGGCACGGAAGGCTTGTCTGCCCTGCCCTATAGCGGGATTATTTTGGCACACTCTAACGAGTCAGAATGGTCAACCTTTAAAAATAACAAGAACAACGAAGCATTCCTCGACAGGGTTTATATTGTCAAAGTGCCTTATTGTTTACGGGTATCGGAAGAACTGCAGATTTACAAAAAGCTCATACAAAATTCTGAGCTATCTCAAGCACCTTGCGCCCCCGGAACCATAGAAACCCTAGCGCAATTTAGCGTACTATCAAGGCTCAAAGTCCCAGAAAACTCTTCTATCTACTCGAAAATGCGAGTTTATGATGGTGAGAGCTTAAAAGATACTGATCCTAAAGCAAAATCCTACCAAGAATATCGCGATTATGCAGGCGTCGATGAGGGAATGAACGGCCTTTCTACCCGTTTTGCCTTTAAGATCCTGTCACGGGTATTTAACTTTGACCATTCCGAAATTGCCGCTAATCCAGTGCATTTATTCTATGTGCTTGAACGGCAAATTGAGCAGGAGCAATTCCCTAGCGATACCGCCGAACGTTATCTGGAGTTTTTAAAAGGCTACTTAATTCCTAAATATGTCGAATTTATCGGTAAAGAAATCCAAACCGCCTATTTAGAGTCCTACTCTGAATACGGCCAAAATATCTTCGACCGTTATGTCACCTATGCCGATTTTTGGATTCAGGATCAAGAATATCGCGATCCAGAAACAGGCCAGTTGTTTGACCGCGCCGCACTGAATGCCGAACTTGAAAAAATCGAAAAACCTGCGGGCATCAGTAATCCAAAAGATTTCCGTAACGAAATTGTCAACTTTGTCCTGCGCGCTCGCGCAAGTCATGAGGGCCATAACCCACTGTGGACCAGCTATGAAAAACTACGCACTGTGATCGAGAAGAAAATGTTCTCGAATACAGAGGACTTACTGCCAGTCATTTCCTTTAACGCCAAAACCTCGACTGACGATCAACGTAAACACGATGATTTTGTCAATCGAATGATGGAGAAAGGCTATACCAAAAAACAAGTCAGACTCCTGTCTGAGTGGTATTTACGGGTTCGTAAATCCTCTTAACTTGCGCTCACTAAAAACGAGGCTTTGGTGTTGCCAAAGCCTTCGCTGGGGTTTGGGAGGTGCGTATGGCGAACTTTATCGATAGACGGTTGAATGCGAAAGGAAAAAGTACAGTCAACCGCCAACGCTTTATCAACCGATATAAGCAACAAATCAAAAAAGCCGTCAGCGATGCCGTCACGCGTCGCAGTGTAACGGATGTAGATAAAGGTGAAAAAATCAGTATTCCCACACGGGATATCAGTGAACCTATGTTCCATCAAGGTAAAGGAGGCGTAAGAGACAGAGTTCACCCAGGGAATGACCAATTCACCCGTGGCGATAAAATTGACAGACCACCGGGAGGTGCTGGCGGCGGAGCGGGTAAAGGTGATGCCTCCGATTCAGGTGAAGGTAATGATGACTTTGCATTTGAAATCTCAAAGGATGAATACCTTGAGTTGTTATTTGAAGATTTAGAGCTACCGAATCTACAAAAAAACCGTCTCAACAAGCTCGTTGAGTATCAAATCTACCGTGCGGGATTCACCAATGATGGGGTGCCTGCCAATATCAATATTGTGCGCTCACTGCGTTCATCCTTGGCGCGCCGTATCGCCATGTCGGCGAGTAAAAAGAAATTGCTCAAAGAGTTGGAACAGGAACTGGCAGAGCTTGAAAATATACCTGGAACAAAAGCTGAGCTGATTTTGGATTTAAAAGCACAAATTGAGGAGTTAAAGCAGAAGATTGCTAAAGTACCGTTTATCGATACCTTTGACTTACGCTTCAACAACTTTGCAAGGCGCGAGGTGCCCTCAAGCCAAGCGGTCATGTTCTGCTTAATGGACGTGTCAGGCTCGATGGATCAAGCGACAAAAGATATGGCGAAACGTTTCTATATCTTGCTGTACTTGTTCCTCACTCGTACCTACAAAAACCTCGAGGTGGTCTATATCCGTCACCATACCCAAGCGAAGGAAGTAGACGAACATGAGTTCTTCTATTCCCAGGAAACTGGCGGCACCATAGTGTCGAGCGCCTTGAAATTAATGCACGAAATTCAACAGGCGCGTTACCCTGCCAATGAGTGGAATATTTACGCCGCGCAAGCATCCGACGGCGACAATTGGGCCGATGATTCACCAACCTGTAGGCAATGGTTAGAACAAAAAATATTGCCACTGGTGCGCTATTACAGCTACATCGAAATCACCAATCGTGCCCATCAAACCCTGTGGCGTGAATACGAATCCCTAAAACAACACTACGACAACATAGCGGTACAACATATTCGTCAAGCCGAAGATATCTACCCTGTCTTTAGAGAATTATTTAAAAAACAGGCGGTTTAAGGGGGCTCTATGGGGATTAAAGAAGCAAAAACACGTACAGCCTTAAGCGATGGTCCAGACTGGAGCTTTGAGCTGCTACAAAGTTATTTAAAGGAAATTGAACGGGTGGCAGCAATTTACAAATTAAACGCCTATCCGAATCAAATCGAAATCATCACCGCAGAGCAGATGATGGATGCCTATGCCGGTATTGGGATGCCCATAGGCTATACCCATTGGTCCTTTGGCAAACGCTTTATTGAGACCGAACAAGGCTACAAACGTGGGCAAATGGGGCTCGCCTATGAAATCGTGATCAACTCCAACCCTTGCATCGCCTATCTCATGGAAGAAAACACAATCACAATGCAAGCATTAGTAATGGCGCACGCCTGTTTTGGACATAATAGTTTTTTTAAAAACAATTACCTATTTAAAACCTGGACCGATGCGAGTTCGATTATCGACTATTTGGTGTTCGCTAAAAACTATATCAGCGATTGCGAGCAAAAATACGGTGTCGAGCAAGTTGAAAGCGTGATTGACTCCTGCCACGCCTTAATGAACTATGGCGTTGATAGATATAAACGTCCTGCTGAAATCTCTTTTAGGGAAGAACAAGCGAGGCAAAAAGATCGCGAGGCCTACCTGCAAAGCCAAGTGAACGATTTGTGGCGCACTATTCCCACCCATCAACAGCAGCAACCGTCGACCACTAAGCGCCGTTTTCCCGCCGAGCCGCAGGAAAACATTCTTTATTTTATTGAAAAAAATGCGCCATTGCTGGAGTCATGGCAGCGGGAAATTATCCGGATCGTACGCAAAATGGCACAATATTTTTATCCGCAAAAACAAACACAAGTCATGAATGAGGGGTGGGCAACCTTTTGGCACTACACTATTTTGAATCATTTATACGATGATGGTGTTGTCACTGACCGCTTTATGATGGAGTTTTTGCAAAGCCATACGGGCGTCGTAGCGCAGCCTGAATATAACAGCCGATACTACAGCGGTATCAATCCCTATGCCCTAGGGTTTGCGATGTTTACCGATATTAGGCGCATCTGTGAGGCTCCGACTGATGAAGACAAAGCCTGGTTTCCGGATATTGCGGGGAGTAATTGGCTCGAAACCCTACACTTTGCGATGCAGAACTTTAAGGATGAGAGTTTTATCAGCCAATACCTGTCACCAAGAGTGATCCGTCAATTCAAGCTGTTTGGCATCCATGATGATGAAAAACGTAACTATTTATCCGTATCCGCCATCCACGATGAACAGGGCTATCAAGATATTCGTAATTTATTATCGCAGCAGTACAATTTGTCTAATATTGAACCCAATATTCAAGTGCATAATGTTGAAATAAACGGCGACAGATCCCTTACGCTAAGGTATGTTCCCAACAAAGATATCCCGCTTGCTAATAGCTACAAAGAAGTGCTCAAGCATCTGCACCGTCTTTGGGGTTTTAGTGTTAGCCTTGAACAAGCCAACGCTGATAATAGTATTACATTATTAGCTACATGCCCTGAGCAGCCCAAAGCGGACTGATAATCCGTGGTAAGACAACATACAAAAAAGCCGTTTTAGCGAAAACGGCTTTCATATTTTATTTGACCTGATGTTAACAAGCACCCAGATAGTGAATGCTCAGCGTCAGCTACGAATGCGAATCCTGTTGAGCAATTGAAGACGGCATATCATCACGCAATTGCAACCACATTTTGCCACTATTGATCCCATAGGTACGCATTAATGCAGGCACATCGAGATAGTTTTTCGCTTTCGCTAACAGTTCTAACTCTTTATAAAAATTAAGTGCCAACTGACGAGCCTCTGGACTACTAAAATAGTAACGCCCAACTCGACTGTATAGTCCCTTAAAGCCATTCAAGATCAATACATAAAGCGGATTACCCGATGAGAACGCTAACGTATGATGCAACAGATAATCATACTCGGCAAAGGATTCAGCGGTATCCTCTAACTGATGGATTTTAGCCAATACTTCCATCGCAGTATCAGGGCTGTTGCGCAGTGCGCCACGGAAATAAATTGCACTCACATTGGTACGAGCAGAGAGTAATTGGTCCACTAGTACAGGGAAGCCCTCAGGGTTGAGATCTGCAATCGTCTCAAGAATATTCAGACCCGAAGTTTCCCAAAAATTATTGACACGAGTCGGCTTGCCATGTTGAATTTTCAACCAACCATCACGCGCTAAACGCTGTAACACCTCACGCAACGTCGTCCGGGTCACGCCGATCAATTCAGAAAGCTCACGTTCAGCCGGTAAAATGGACCCTGGAGGAAACTTATTTTCCCAAATCGATCTTACAATATACTTCTCTGCAAAACTTGCAGGTCCTTTGGCATTGATAATCATCAGCCCACTTATCCAGTTGTTGTGCTTTAATAATGGTCACTGATCATACCAGAGCGGTAAAAAATGGAAACCATTGACTGAAACTCCCCGCTTCATCAGCGTACAATTGTCACAAAAATGTTTAATAAATCGACACAAATCAATAGCAATTGTACCAATTTTGCCGATTAGCTCCGCTTTTTGAAATCTGGGTTTGAGTAACTCGTTACATTAGCATTCTCTTTAGGCTAGACTGAATCCTAAAACATATGTCACTAACAATAACTTGTGAAATTTAAAACATAATTAGAAGAGAGGATGCCATGCCGATGACAATGAGTCAGGCGTTTATTGGAAACTTCTTAGGTAACTCACCTAAGTGGTACAAGATCGCAATACTGTCGTTTTTAATAATCAATCCAATACTCTTTTTCTATGTCAGTCCCTTTGTGGCTGGTTGGGTATTAGTGCTTGAATTTATTTTCACCCTAGCAATGGCGTTAAAATGCTATCCATTACAACCCGGCGGTTTGTTAGCCATCGAAGCGGTTGCAATTGGCATGACTTCAGCCAGTCAAGTGCTACACGAAATTGAAGCTAACCTTGAAGTGTTATTATTGCTAGTGTTCATGGTGGCTGGCATTTACTTCATGAAGCAACTGCTGCTATTCGTGTTTACTAAGATGATCACCAAAGTCCGATCTAAAATCTTAGTGTCTTTAATGTTTTGTTTAGCTTCAGCATTCCTATCCGCCTTTTTAGATGCTTTAACCGTTATTGCAGTAATTATTACCGTTGCAGTGGGCTTTTACTCTATTTACCACAAAGTTGCCTCGGGTAAAGATTTCTCTGCCGATCATGACCATACCTCAGAAGATAAAAACGAGGAAGGTGATGCCCTACTCAACGAAGCTGAGCTGGAGTCTTTCCGCGGCTTCTTACGTAACCTATTGATGCACGCAGGCGTCGGTACCGCATTAGGTGGCGTGTGTACTATGGTGGGCGAACCACAAAACTTAATTATTGCCGCCCAAGCTAACTGGCAGTTTGGTGAGTTTGCAATTCGTATGTCACCAGTTACCGTGCCGGTCCTGATTGCTGGTATCTTAACCTGCTACTTAGTCGAAAAATTCCGTATCTTTGGATACGGTGCGCAATTACCTGATGCTGTTCATAAAATCCTCTGTGACTATGCAGCCTATGAAGATGCACGTCGTACCAATAAAGATAAAATGAAGCTTATTGTTCAAGCCATTATTGGGGTTTGGTTGATTGCAGGTCTTGCGTTACATTTAGCCTCTGTCGGCTTGATTGGTTTATCCGTGATTATTTTAGCCACTGCGTTTAACGGTATTACCGATGAACATGCCCTAGGAAAAGCCTTCGAAGAAGCTCTCCCCTTTACGGCGCTGTTAGCGGTATTCTTTGCCGTGGTCGCAGTGATTATTGATCAACAACTATTTGCTCCCGTGATCCAATGGGCGCTGAACCACGAAGGCAATACCCAATTAGTGATTTTCTATATTGCTAACGGGTTACTCTCTATGGTCAGTGATAACGTGTTTGTGGGGACGGTCTACATTAACGAAGTCAAAGCGGCTTTGATTAATGGTCAAATTACCCGCGATCAATTCGACCTGTTGGCTGTGGCAATTAACACTGGAACTAACTTGCCTTCAGTTGCAACACCCAATGGTCAAGCTGCATTCCTGTTCTTACTGACATCAGCACTTGCACCACTCATCCGCTTGTCCTACGGCAGAATGGTATGGATGGCATTGCCTTACACGATCGTCCTATCGGTTGTGGGTGTAATGGCGATTGAAATGGGTTTCTTAGAGCAAATGACGCAGTATTTCTATGATTCCCATGCAATTTTGCACCACAGTGTTAAGGAAGCCTTAGCGCCTGCGGCAGCTCACTAACATAAATATCAGAGTTGACTGAACTTTATGAGTTCAGTACAGTCAAACAAACGCCCTATCTTCAAGGGCGTTTTTTGTTGATACGGAGTTCACTTTTGACAGCATTCACTCGCTTTGCCCATTCCCGTGCATCTTGGTTTATTCTGACAGGCTCTGCGATTGTCCTTGAAGCGGCCGCTTTATATTTTCAATACGTGATGAAATTAGATCCCTGTGTGATGTGTATCTACCAAAGACTCGCTGTATTCGGTATTTTGGCTGCAGGACTTGTGGGAATGACGGTGCCAAAGTACCGTATCGTTCGAATTTTGGGAGCACTGGGTTGGGCAATAAGCGCAACATGGGGCCTAAAGCTAGCATTAGCCTTAGTGGATATGCAAAACAATCCCTCACCGTTTTCTACCTGCTCGTTTTTACCCGAATTTCCAGCCTGGATGCCACTGCATGAATGGTTTCCTGCCATCATGATGCCGACGGGTATGTGTACCGATGTGCCATGGCAATTTATGGGAGTGACAATGGCCGAATGGATGGTCGTTGCCTTTAGTGGTTATCTAGTGATGTTATTACTGTTTATTGTGCCAATTCTCAGCGGCTCAAATAAACCGTCACTCTATAAATAAGTTTCAATAGGCAGACTTAAGGTCTGCCTTATTTTTATGCCTCTCCATTTATAACTTTAGTTAGTGTTATGACTTAACTTTGATTTAAGCCAATGGCAATTAGATCAAAAAAAGCTAAACTGGCTCAATGATCGCGGCATTTGGACCCCGTATAACATGGATAAACGGCCTATCATTGCGCCACAAGCCTCGTTAACCCAATGGCAAAAAAGCCTGCCGTTTAAGCTCAGCTTGCTCCAACTCATCATCGCCAGCATACTGATTTTCAGTACTGCTTGGGTCATCCTTAATATCCAGACCCAACAAATCAGTGAGCAACAGACGTTGCTTAATCAGAATCACGGTCAAATAATTATTGCAAAACTGCAGGAGATGACCTCACAAGTCGAAAATCAAGTGAATGCGATTAGTCAAATCGCCATGCTCTACCGCCATGAACCTGAACAGCTCAGTAAAAGTATTCCCGTTTTACTTTCGATAGAAAGTCAAAAAGACATCATCTCTGGTGGCGGTATTTGGCCTGAGCCAGGCGCATTTAATCGGCAAAAGTTCCGTGACAGCTTGTTTTGGGCGCACAATATTCGCGGTGAGTTGGTAGCGATAGACAGCTACAACAGTGATAACTTCCCAAGTTATCATACTGAAGAATGGTATCGACCAACCCGTTTTTTCCCCGCGGGTAAAGTCTTTTGGTCTAAATCCTATGTCGATCCCACAACCCATGAACCTATGGTTACCGCATCAAGCGCCATGTGGGTAGATCATCAATTTATCGGTGCAGCTACCACGGATATTAGTCTAGAAAAACTCAACCAGCTGTTACGCAATGCCATGTTGGATGTCAGTGGCTATGTCGTGGCTATTGACCATCAAAATCAAATACTGGCTTTTCCTAATCGTGATAATACACGCCAATCTCAGTCTGATACGACACACCATTTAATGAGCTTTGATGCGTTAGCTAAAGTAGAGCACGCTTTTACTCCTATAGCATCAGCGCTTCAGTTGGCAGATCGCAGTTTTATCGACCAAGCAATTGCTGAGCGCGTTTTTACTCAAGAGCAAATGGATAATCTCACTCGATTAAGCAGCGATAATGAGCGAGAAATGCTCTCTGCAATTGTGAATGACAACGCGAAAAACCATTTCACAACCTCCCGACGTATCGCTTCAATCGCATTGACAATGGATCCTGTCCTAAAGGCGCCTTCACTCGTTTCTGTTTTTCTTATGCCACATACTTATTGGAAAATTTTAGTCGTCACACCAGTCGCGCCGTTACAAGACACCGCTAAAAAACTGATTGAAAAGGTGGGGCTTTCTTTAGTCGCAATCCAAATGCTAGGCCTTATATCCTTGTTCATACTGCAACATAGGCTAATCATGGCTCCTATAATGGAAATGGTCAGAGCGCTTAAACGCAATGACTCTGCCTCCATCGAACTCAAAGCCAAAGAGCGCCATGACGAAGTCGGATTACTCGCAAAGACTTTTTTATCGCGTACTCAACAGCTTGAAATCGCTATGGCGAGTTTAGATGCCAGCAATCTCGCACTGGAACAACAGTTACTTAGTCAACAACATGTTCAACAGGAATTGAATCGACATAAGGAACAATTAAGATCTTTATTAGACTTTGCATCTACCATCATTTATATCAAAGACTTAAATGGCAGATACACCTTGGTCAATCATAAATATTGCGAAGTACTCGGTATCGAACGGCGAAAAATTATCGGTGCCATGGATTTTGAACTCTTCCCAGCTCCTCTCGCTCAACTCTACCAACAGAACGATCAACGGGTAAACCATCGCCACGATGCTCTGCATTTTGAAGAGCCAATACCAACTCCCCGTGGTGAAATTATTTACCAGATGACAAAGTTTGATATCCGAGATGATGAAGATAATTCTATCGGCGTTGGTGCAATTGGCTTTAATATGGATCTCAAAAAGCGCCAAGAGAAAGCACAAGAAAAACTGCTAGAACAACAACAGCAACAAATGAAGGAACAGCAACATCAAACTCAGTTAGCCCAGCAAGAACTCGCCTTAATGAGGGAGCAGATAGGTGAGCTCAATCATGAAATTACACAGCAAATCCAACTCAACCTCAATAAACAGCAAAGTCTAAAACTCATGCAGCACTTCCTCGCCGAAGTGATTAATCAAATGATGCAAGAGCAGGATCGCCTCCTCGCTCAAGTATGTCAGATTCGTCAAGATGAATATGTCGACCAGTCTGCTAAAGCGGTGCATCTCATGAGTCAACAGGCCGTAAGATTAAGACAAATATCGCAGCTATTTACTGATCAACATAGTGAAATACGCCCGCTCCATTTAGCGCAGTTTCTCCAACATTTACTCAGCCTATTACAGCCACAATTACTCAAAGCACAGGTGAAAGTAAATCTTAACTGCGATGAACTATTAATTATCGATGGTAATGCTTGGCAATATTTGCAGTTTTTCTATCGATTGCTTAATAACACTCTACAACACGCATTTAAAGAGCATCATCAACATCGCGAAATACTGTTGCAACTCGATAAACGAGGTAATGAATTACATATACTGCTACAGGATAATGGTGTGGGGATCTCGACAGCTCATCTTGAGCAACTCAGGCATGACATACTTCAAAGACAATGCACAGGAACGCTATCCTGCCTCAATTTGTGGATAAAATATGAGTTAAATGGCGAGCTAATCGTAAACAGCGAACTCAATCTAGGCACTCAAATCGAGTGCTATTGGCCGTTGGCTACGGTGTAACAGCTCTTTGCCGCCCGGCTCTATGCTTTACAAATTAAGCATCAACAATCCGAGCAGTTACTCTCTGTTACAGTGCAATCACTTTGTCGTCGTCTAGCCATTCCTTAGCCAGTACACGCTCATTTTCGCCAAAGACTTTAACCGGACAAGGCAACATAAAAGCTAACGTATTGACCATAGTCCCAAGCATTTGCGTATCCGCAATCATCACTACCCGCGCGAAATCACTGAAATGGAACACACTGAGTAAAGCATCGTCCCAAAGTGCTCCAACTGTAACACCCATAAAATCAGCACTAAATTCATACCATAAACGAATACAAGCATGATCCAATAACTTAGCTTCAATGGCCGGAAACAAAATGGTTTCAATATCCTGATGCGTTACCTGACCGGAAACAGCAATGGTTAATAAATCATCGGCATAGCTAGGACATATGGTTAACATTATGCATCTCCCTTCGTATATCACCCAAAAATATCGTTATAGAGTAAAGATATACCCTGTAAGCAAAGATGCTTAAACAACTGGTGATTTTTCTACGGCTCGGAAAGCAAAATAAGCAGAGTGATAGCTTATCTCCCCTAACCACATAGGCTTTTGTGCGAATATCGACAGAAAACAGAAAAATGAGCACAAAGGGTTGTTACTAACAACGGCAATCAATCCAGCGTGAAGAGACAAGCCATGATGGAAAAACCAATATGCAATTGCTGAAGGCAAGGAACGGGATTAAAACACGACTTCAATTCCCAAGAGCTAACGATAAGCAATGGGAGTAAGAGTAACCCGATGACTAGCCTCAAACATTAAGCATGGGATTGAAATTTTGCGATCTCTTGATCAAATAAATTTTTGATGAGTCCTGAAAATTCAGTGATAAACAGCGTTTGCTCAGGTGTTGCCCTATGATTGGCTACAGAGGCGAGAATTTCCTCGAGATCATACACGATGGCATCGACCTCACGGATAATGGTATTACGCTCACTAAAGGAGAGTGACGGATTTTGACCACAGACCATAATAATCTGCGCGGATAATTGTTCCTCAAACAATTCCATCACGGTATCGTCGGACACATTTTGGGTATCAGGCGTTTCGAACAAGCCAAGATGCTCAGTCAAATACTGGATTAAATGCATGTAACCGTCTTTATCTGTGACCATTTTTAACCCTTAAAACAACTAAATCGAGCGCCATTAAGGACACTGTTAACATCTAAAAAGCCTCAACATCCACCCATTAAGTGGTCAGTATGAGCATTATACGTCAGCCACCTCATAACCTTATCTTAAATACAACAGCTGACGTATTGATCTAAACCAATCTTATTGTTGTTACTGAGTTAAGGTTAGTACAAACGACACCGGAACGGCTTGGCTAATACTAGATAAACCTGCAATATCACGCAACTTATCAACCCCAGCAACCAAGCCAAATTCATTGGCATTGATAATTATCGGCTGAAAACTACTAACCATCAGTTTATTATCAGATACTTTGGTCAAAATTACCGAAAAAGTTTTTGTTTGCTGTTTTCCATGCAGGGCAATTTTGCCCTCGATGTCAACAACCTTTGACTCATCCACTGCAAGCGCTTTGAGCATTTGACTATCGACTTGGGCGCTCAAGTTAAGTTCAGGATACAGTGACACTTCAAACAATAAGTGCTGCATACGCTCATCACGCACATCAATACCCGTTGCTACGCTTATCAGCGGAATTGTTAGCTCAAATTGGCCAGTATCCTTCAGAGTACCTTTTAGTTGCTTAAAATGATGAACCTCAGCAATATCACCCTTTTTTACCGACACGAAACTGACCCTAGAATCCTGCTCAATCACTTGCCATTGGGCAACGGAGCTGAAGCTCATCAACGTCGATAATGCCGCGATTCCTATCCATTTATTCATCGTATCCATCCTCAATTGTGAGTTGTAAGACCCAGCAGCTCCTTGTTATGAAGTACAAAGCTGCTCAGCACTTAGCAAACCGTGACAAAGATCACCTAAGCTTCACTAAAGATACTCTTTTTATTGATTAGCGACCAGTGAACTATCATTTAACCCGCACAAGCCATTTGTCTAAACTATTGGCAAAAGCCTGCTTATCGGCCGCAGACAAAGTATCAAGTCCACCTGTATGTACACCCGATGAACGTAAATCTTCCATAAAATCACGCATCGTAAGCTTTTGGCGAATATTGTCAGTGGTATAGAGTTCACCGCGGGGGTTGAGCGCCAGCGCGCCCTTTTCGATCACTTGCGCCGCCAACGGGATATCGGCAGTGATGACTAAATGTGTGGCCTCAACATGGTCGACAATGTATTGATCCGCCACATCAAAGCCTGAGCCAACACGCACTTGACTGATATACGGTGACGGTGGCACCCGTAGCATTTGGTTCGCCACCAGCACTAGCGGCAGCGCCTTTCGCTCAGCTGCGCGAAATAAAATCTCTTTAATTGGGTTTGGGCAAGCATCGGCATCCACCCAAATCTTATACTGTTCCACATTAAGCTCCTAAAGCCATTAGGGTGCTAAACGGTCAATCATCCACTCATCCGCTTGGCGAGTGTAGAGAAAGCGGTCATGCAGGCGATGCTCTCCACCTTGCCAAAACTCAATACTTGACGGCTTAACTAAGTAACCGCCCCAAAAGCTCGGCAATGGTACATCGCCCTTAGCAAATTTCGCTTTCATTTCAAAGAACTTACCTTCGAGCACTTGTCTGGCACTCAGTTTGCTCGACTGCTGCGACACCCAAGCGGCAATCTGGCTATCCTTGGGGCGGGTCATAAAGTATTTCAGCACTTCGGCGGTAGAAAGCGGCTGCGCCTCACCGAGAATCGACACTTGGCGTTCAATCGGATGCCAAGGAAAATGTAGACTCACTTTATTATTGGCCGCAATCTGCTGTGCCTTGCGACTGCCCAAGTTAGTGAAGAACACAAAACCTGTTTCATCAAAACGCTTTAACAGTACAATTCGTTGAAAAGGTTGGCCATGTTCATCCACTGTGGCAACACACATCGCGGTAGGATCACTCAGCTGCGCATCTCTGGCTTGTGTCATCCACAATTCAAATAACTGCATCGGGTTTTGGGGTAAATCGGCGCGTCTTAAGCCACCTTTGGTGTATTCACGGCGAATATCACTGAGATCTGTCATAGGTTTTCCTTTTTATAAGCGCACAATGATTGCTATCTGTGCAATCTGCGGATAGATCAAGTTTATCATGGCTCCGCCAGAAAACCGCGCCCAACCAAGATGAACCCTCAACAAAAACGCCTTGCTAAGCAAGGCGTTTTACTCATCAAATCAAACTCGCATTAGGTATTGGCAGCGAGCAGCGCGAGCAATTCGTCTTCGCCAATCACCTTCACGCCAAGCTCCTGCGCTTTGGAAAGCTTAGAACCCGCTGCTTCGCCCGCCACTAAACAATCGGTATTTTTCGACACACTGCCCGCTACTTTGGCGCCTAAGGCCTGTAACTGCGCCTTAGCATCGTTACGGTTGAGTTGATTTAAGGTACCCGTTAACACCCAAGTCTGCCCCTTCAATGGTTGTTCATCGGCACTTGGCGCTGCAATCGCAGGCCAGTTGACACCAGCCGCAATCAAAGCATCGATCACCTCTAGGTTATGGGGCTGAGCAAAGAAATGCGCTACGTGCTGGGCAACCACTTCACCAATATCTTCAACTTGAATAAGTTGCTCAATGGTAGCTACGCGCAGTGCCTCTAGACTACCAAAGTGTGTCGCAAGGTTCGCCGCCGTCGCCTCCCCCACCTCTCGAATGCCTAAGGCATAGAGGAAACGTGGCAAAGTCGTGGTTTTAGCCGCTTCAATCGCCAGCGCGAGATTGGTGGCAGACTTCATTCCCATACGGTCGAGCATGGTCATCATAGAGGCGGTGAGTTTAAATAAGTCCGCCGGGCTTTGAACCAACTCCTTATCAATCAACTGCTCGACGATTTTATCGCCCATGCCGTCGATATCTAATGCCTTACGGGAGGCAAAATGTTTGATCGCCTCTTTACGCTGGGCCTCACAGAATAAGCCGCCGCTACAACGCGCCACGGCCTCACCTTCTAATCGCTCAACCAAACTGCCGCAAACGGGGCAATGTTGCGGGAAGGCAATCGCCTTAGCATCTTCAGGGCGACGCTCTGGCACTATGGCCACAATTTGCGGGATCACATCGCCGGCGCGGCGGATAATTACGGTATCGCCCACCATCACACCTAAACGCTCGATTTCATCGGCATTGTGCAAAGTGGCGTTCGATACGGTCACGCCGCCAACGAACACAGGTTTTAGGCGCGCAACTGGAGTCACCGCGCCAGTGCGGCCCACTTGAAAATCTACGCCTTCGAGTAGGGTCATTTCTTCCTGCGCGGGGAACTTATAGGCAATCGCCCAGCGGGGAGATTTGGCCACAAACCCTAAGGTTTGCTGCTGGGCGATATCGTTCACCTTCATTACCACACCATCGATTTCAAAGGGTAAATCGCTGCGGCGAGTCAATATATCTTGATAGTAGGCAAAGACTTGGCTGAGTTCGTCGCAGACTTTAATCTCGCTACTGACTGGTAGCCCCCAAGATTTAAGTTGCTGCAATTGCTCATAATGCGTCTTAGCTAACTCGTGGGAAGTCGGCTCCACCACACCTAAGGCGTAGGCATAAAAAGACAGCGCCCGTGACGCGGTAATTTTACTGTCGAGCTGACGTAAGCTGCCCGCTGCCGCATTACGCGGATTCACAAACAGTTTTTCATCCTTTAAGCGTGCACGCTCATTTAGCGCCTCAAATGCCGCCTTGGGCATAAAGGCTTCGCCGCGCACTTCAACCAATTCGGGATAGTTGTCACCGCGCAGTTTGAGCGGAATCGACTTAATGGTTTTAACGTTTTCAGTAATATCCTCACCCACAGTGCCATCGCCACGGGTCGCGGCGCGTTCAAGCACCCCATTGCGATACAAAATACTCACCGCCAAACCATCGAGTTTCGGCTCACAGCAAAAACTCACTTGCCCCACTCTGTCGCTGACACGCTTATGAAATGCGCTAAAGTCCACCTCATCGAAGGCATTATCAAGACTTAACATGGGTTTAAGGTGAGTAATTTGTTCAAACTTTGCCAGCGCCATGCCGCCCACTCTTTGGGTGGGCGAATCGGCAGCAACAAACTGAGGATACTCGGCCTCAAGCTGTTTCAGCCGCTGCATTAATCTGTCGTATTCTGAGTCAGTAATGCTTGGCGCATCGTCGACATAATAACGAATATTGTGTTCATTCAGAGATTGGCAGAGCGCCTGCATCAATGGCTGCGCATTTTCCGACGTAACAGCTTGTGAAAGCAGTTCAGATAGGCGTTTATCGAGTTGAATGTCTTGCATATTCATTATCCAGAATTCTTAAGCATCAAAAAGTTGCAAAAAATGAGGCCGCATTTAGCGGCCCCATCTGTCCATCACCGCGGTCTCGCGGCGGTGCATTAAGCGTTTGCGCGAATGCGGTGTAAATAATCTTGCTTAGTAAACTCGCCCCAAGGTTGACGCTGACCATCGAGCACAACCGCGTCGATATCATCCGCCAATTGGCGCGCCGAGTTAAGCATGATAGAGAAATTCATTAGCGCATCACCGTAGCAAGGTAAAGTCATAAAGAATACGACGCCTTGGGTGCTGAATTGCTCCATATTGTCTGGGTCAAAAACACCAGGTTTTACCATATTAGCAATGGAGAACAACACCTTACCATTACCAGCATTATCCACATGACGATGGAAAATATTCATATCGCCATATTTAAAGTTAAGGGTTAAGAAGCAAGGTAATAATTCTGCACCATTAAGTTGCTGACCTTCTTTCGCCACTACGTGCAGTACGAGTACATCACGTGGTTCACCTAAATCATCATCGGCCTGTTCAACGGCTTGAGGTTGCTCTTCTTCATACGCCTCTTCATCATCAAACAACGCGGTTTGGGTGGGCATTTGCACTTGGGCACGTTGCTCTTCAGCCGCCTTTTGCGCCACTATCGCCGCATGGGATTGGCCAACGTGAGCTTGATTTAAATGCGCTGTATGGCTTTGCAATACTGGCTCTTGGCGCGATGCTTTAGGGCCGCGGTGTTGCTCTTTCACACTCGGTGATTGCAAATTAAAGTCGGGCTGCGCCATGCTTGGTTCTTGCTTAAACAGTGGTTTAGGTTCAACTTGAACGGGTTCCACTGGTTGCAGTTGTGCTTTGGCTTCTTGCTTTAAATAAGGGTTAAACGCAGGTGCCTCTGGGGTATGAGCTTCATTCGCTTTACGAACTCTGACCGCGCCAATACCATCGGCGTCGAAACCATCGGCATCAATACGCTTGGGGGCAGCCTCGCCACGCTCTGCCTGCTTTTTGTAGAAATTGCCCATCGGACTATCTTTCAATGACTTAGGCTGTTGTCTTCTGATAGACCAAAATCCATGCACCAGCACAGCAACTATGGCTATGGCGCCTAAAACGAACAAAACTAGTTGCAAATCTTCCATTGGTTACCCTGTCTTTCTTCTAGTTATCACGCGTCGGCCATCGCCACCGCTTGCTCTAAATCTACTGCGACTATACGGGATACACCCGGCTCATGCATAGTCACACCGATAAGTTGATCAGCCATCTCCATCGTAATTTTGTTATGGCTGATATAGATAAACTGTACGCTCTGCGACATCTCCTTCAATAATCGGCAGAAACGTTCTACGTTGGCATCGTCTAAGGGCGCATCCACTTCGTCTAACATACAGAAGGGAGCTGGATTCAACCTGAAAATAGCGAATACCAATGATAAAGCCGTTAGGGCTTTTTCACCACCGGAAAGAAGATGGATTGTGCTGTTCTTCTTACCTGGCGGCTGGGCCATGATGGTCACGCCCGTTTCTAATAAATCGTCTTCCGTTAGCGCAAGGTAAGCACGCCCGCCACCAAACACCTTGGGGAACAATCGCCCTAAATCCTCGTTGACTGCATCAAATGTGGCTTTAAAGCGGGTGCGGGTCTCCTTGTCGATTTTACGAATGGCTTCTTCTAGTGTTGCAAGCCCTTTATTGAGATCTTCATCTTGATGATCCAAATAGGATTTTCGCTCACTTTGTTGCTCAAATTCTTCGATCGCCGCGAGGTTTATTGCACCTAAGCGGATAATTTTTTGCCGGATCTGATCCAAATCACGCTGCCACTTGTCTGGCTGACCATCGCTAGGCAGTGAATCAATCACCTGAGCAAGCACAATTTGCTGTTCCGCCAGGGCTGCCAACTGGCTGTCAGCCTGCCCTTTTAATCCCTCACGACGTAACTTTAACGTGCTGAGGCTTTGAGTCAAGCCCTCAAGCTTACCAAGCTCTTGTTTTTGCTTTAATCCTATACTGTTTAGCGTTTCAGTGAGCGAACTTTGTTGTGCCCTGAGCGTTTTAAGTGCCTGTTGCTGACTCTGTTGCTGATTGAGTAGCTGCGCCAGTTGTTCACTCAGCTTTGCCGTTTGCTGATCACCCTGCTGTGCGACAACACTGGCAAGCTGGGCTGACAGTGTTTCCTGTGAGTGGACTAATTCACTGACACGGACCCGCTGTAATTCAATTTGTTCTGTGCTCACCGCCATCCGAGTGGTGACCGATTGCAGACTGGTATTTAGGCTCGCTAAGCGGCGCTCGGCATCGCTAATTTGTGCCTTTAGCGCTTGGTGACGGGCTAAATCCCCTTGGGCTTCAAGGCTTTGTTGTTGCTGTTTCTCAAGGCTTAACGCTAGCGCCTCCGCCAATTCATCCTCTTGTTCCGAAAGCAGCATTAACTGCTCAGCCAGCTCGGCTAACTCATTGCGCGTTCGCGCAACGGTTTCTGCTAGTTGTCCCCGTTTCACTTCGCGCTGCTTGGCCTGGGCCTCTGCGTTATTAAGCTGGGTAGATTTGGTGGCTTTATCGAGCTGTAATTGGTGTAAGCGTTTGATACCTTGGCTTAAGCTGTCACGTACTTGGGTTAATTGCTGCGCCAACGCATCGAGCTTTGACTGCTGTATTACCCGCGCCTGCTCACACTCATTAATCGCTTCGCTTAATTGAGTTTGTTCTTTACTCAGTTGCACTAACGATTGGCTATTGTCTTGTTTGGCAATCAAAAAACCTTTGCCAAGCAGATAACCATCAGCGGTCACAATTCGCTCATCGGCCGCCAAGCTCGCCACTTGTGCTTGTGCGCTGGCCAGATTATCGGCCCATTTAAGTCCCTTAAGCCAAGGGGCAAGGTTCAATTTTGCCCCTAAGATGGGAGAACCATCGAGATGCGCATCCGCCGCCAAGGCCGCATCGGCATAAAACCCTATCTCATTAGCGTCAACGCCCACGGGCAGCGTCATTAATCCCTGCAGCGCCAGCTCTGCCGCGGCTTCCCAGCCGTTTTCCACTTGAATGCTTTGCCACAGCTGCGGCTTATCACTTAACTCTTCTTGTTTCGCCAGCCATTGTTCAACCAGTTCGAACCGCACCCGCATCGAAGTTAAACGCTGCGATAACAGCTCAAACTCACCGCGCGCCAAATCTAACGCGTGAGTATCGGTAGCCAGAGTGGATTCAAACTCTTGATTAATTTCAACTTGTTCAGCTAATGCTTGCTCTAACTGGGTAATCTCGTCATTGAGTGATGCGCTGTTATCTTCAAGGGCATGCTCATTGAGTGAGGCTAACTCTTGCTGTTGTTCTTGGTGTAACTGGGTTTTATGGGCATTTAATTGCTGCTGATGCGCCAGTTTGCTGCGGTGTAATTCTAATTGCAGCTTATGCTGAGCGGCGGCTGCCGCCAGCACTCTGGCGCTTTCACTTTGCGCCTCACTGCGCGAAACACTCATCTCCCACAGGGCTTGCAGCTCATCGAGCATTTCTTGCTGCAACTCATGTTGCGGCGCAAGTTGGCTAAGCTCTAGCTCAAGCGCTTGAAAACTAGCTTGATAAGCGGCTAATTTGGCTTGGTTTTGGGTGATTTGCTCGCTCAATTGCTCGAGCTGAGTATGTAGCTGGGCGTCGCGCTGCTTTTGGCTCTGCAACTGTTGCTCAAGCTTTGCGATTTCAGTACCCGTTAGATAATAGGCTTCGACCGCCTGCTGCTCTTGCTCGGCTAACTGTGAAAGCGTAACTTGCAGCTCAGTGCTTTCTAACTCACTCGTTTGCGCTAAGGATTGCGCTGCCGCTTGTTGCAGCTCAAGCGAGCTAATCTGATCCGATAAACTCGCCATCTGGCTTTGCAGCTCTTGGTAGCGCATCACCAGCAATTCAGCATGGGTTTTACGCTCAGCCTGCTTTAGCTCGCGATATTGTGTTGCGGCTTTAGCCTGCTGACTGAGCTTTTCCAGTTGTTTGGCTAACTCACTGCGAATATCCCCTAAACGCTCTAAGTTTTCACGGGTGTGACGAATACGATTTTCCGTTTCACGCCGCCGTTCTTTATAGCGAGAAATCCCCGCCGCCTCTTCGATAAAAGTACGTAAGTCTTGGGGTTTAGATTCGATTAAACGTGAAATCGTGCCCTGCTCGATAATGGCGTAACTGCGCGGCCCAAGCCCTGTGCCCATAAATAGATCGGTGATGTCTTTGCGGCGACACTTTTGGCCGTTGAGAAAATACCAAGATTCACCGTCACGGCTCACCTGACGCTTGACCGAGATTTCTTCATAACTGGCATATTGGCCCGCAAGGCGGCCTTCTTTATTTTCAAACACCAGTTCAACGCCTGCCACAGACACAGGTTTACGGGCGCTGGAGCCGTTAAAAATCACGTCACTCATGGAGTCGCCGCGCAAATGTTTGGCCGAGCTTTCGCCAAGCACCCAACGCACGGCGTCAATCACGTTCGATTTACCGCAGCCATTAGGGCCAATAATGGCGCTTAATGCCTGTAAAAACGGAATTTTGGTGGGATCGACAAACGACTTAAAGCCGGCAAGTTTTATTTGTTTTAATCTCATAGTGCCAGTTAGCGCGTCTCAGTTTAAAAAGCCATCAGGGCGATGGCAGATATCGGTGCAGGCCAATATTAGCCCGAGTCGTGTCATAGAATTCTGAGGCCAACTTTAGCAAAGCAAGCTGCATTTTGTAACGCTTTTTATTGAATTCATGCGGCTTTTAGCTTGTCATCTCGCGACGAGTTGATCACAATCGTACTTATCTGTCTCTCAGGCTGTATCTCAACTTTCTTGGAATGACGATATGACACAGAAATTTCCCTCGCCCTCACAGGCTAAAAGTGGTGTGAATTATTTTCTCGATGGCTTTGGTTTGATCACACGTAAAGGTCTTCGTACTTTTGTATTTATTCCTTTAATGATTAACCTGTTACTTTTTGCCGCCGTAATTTATGTGGCTGTCGGTCAGCTCGATCTGCTCTTTACTTGGATGAATGCCCAACTGCCTGAGTATTTAAGCTGGCTTAACTTTCTGCTCTGGCCACTGGCGGTTGTCACTATGTTGGTGATGCTAGCCTTTGTGTTTAGCTCAGTGATGAACTGGCTAGCCGCGCCTTTTAATGGCTTACTGGCCGAAAAGGTTGAACAACTATTAACCGGCAAACCCATGCATACCGGTTCAGGCATGGACTTAGTCAAAGACTTACCGCGCATTCTTGGCCGTGAATGGATCAAGCTGAAATACTATCTGCCCCGTGCATTGGTATTTTTACTGCTATTTTTAGTGCCAATGGTCGGGCAAACCTTGGCGCCTATTCTGTGGTTTTTATTTAGTGCTTGGATGATGGCGATTCAATACTGCGACTATCCCTTCGATAACCACAAGGTGAGCTTCAAGGATATGCGCTTTGCACTGAATCAAACCCGCGGCACCAGTTTCAGCTTTGGCGCAACAGTGACACTGTTTTCGATGATCCCTGTGGTGAACTTTATTGTGATGCCTGTGGCTATTTGTGGCGCCACCGCCATGTGGGTCGATAAGTACCGTGAAGCCTACCGTAATCCTGTGGTCGCACCTGAATAATCCTCCTTATCGCACTGGATGCATGCCATCCAGTGCGCTTTGGCTCTAACTCAATCCAATTTAAATACAATCCTTGTAACAATTACTCATTCTTGTTAACTCAAAACTTCTGGCACACTGCGCGTAATTTACGGATTATTTTGGGCCCAGTTGTTGAAGACGTTTCTCCCCTTTCTGCTATCGAGCATGATGTTTCTGAGCTTACCGAGTCAGGCCGGCTCAGTTAGCCAATTTCAGTTAACGATTCCAACCTTAACTGATACCGCCGAGATTGATGGTGAATTTGATGAGGCAGTGTGGCAGCACGCGGCGCTGGCCGAGTTACGCTATGAGACTCAGCCCGGAGAAAACACTGCCGCTCCGGTTTATACCGAGGCCAGAATCTACGCCACCCAAACCAGCCTATTTGTGGCCTTTATCGCCAAAGACAGTCAGCCTCAACGCATTCGTGCCACTCTCAAGGACAGGGATAATCTCTGGGGTGATGATCTGGTGGGGATCAAACTCGATACCCTCAATAACGCACGCTTGGCCTATCAGTTTTTTATCAACCCGCTGGGCGTGCAACTAGACTCGATAGAGAATGAACTCACTGGCGAAGAGAGCGAAGCGTGGGATGGTATTTGGAAAACCGCCGGTAAAATCACCGCCGATGGCTATCAGGTGGAAGTCGAGCTGCCATTACGGCTATTCAACTTTGACGATAAAAAGCCTATTCAAGACTGGGGATTTGAGCTTATTCGCTACTATCCACGTAATGAAAACCATCGTCTCTCCACCCATAAAATTGACCGCAACATCAGTTGCCAGCTCTGTCAGCTCGGTGTCGCCACAGGTTTAGCTTCAGCCAAGCAAGGGCAAGATCTGCAAATTACTCCCGCTTTTGTAGCAACTCGCAATGAACATAAAACTGCACATGGTTGGCAAACAGATACGGACTATGAACCGGGGTTTGATTTACGCTGGGGAATGAATGCCCGCACCTTGTTGAATGCAACCATTAACCCCGATTTCTCTCAAGTCGAATCCGATGCTGGTCAGCTCGATATTAACAGTACTTTCGCATTGTTTTACGACGAAAAACGCCCCTTCTTCCTCGATAATAAAGACTACTTCGATACCCAAGTGAATCTGCTACATACCCGCAATATCGTATCGCCGGATTACGGACTCAAACTCACCAGCCAAACCGAGCAACACACCTGGGCACTGCTGGCCGCCAATGACAGCCAAGCCACCTTTTTAATGCCGGGTAATTTAAGTTCAGAGGTCGCCTCATTAGCAGAGGAAAGCCTCAATCTGGCTGCGCGTTACCGCTTCGATATGGATAAAACCTTTTCCTTTGGGGGTCTTATCACGGCAAAGAGCAGTGCCGACAATCAACTGACTGAATTTGCTGCACAAACCGATGATAATAATGATTACCACAATTATGTGATAAGTTTAGATGCCAAATACCAGCCTACTGAGCAAGATATACTTACCGCTCAGGTCGCCCATTCCCAGACACGTTACCCCACAGCCCTGTACCAACAATTTTGTGGCACTGTGGAGGGAGAACTCACAGAAGGGCTACTCTGCGGTCAAACGCCCTTAAACTGTGAATTTGGCCAATGCCAAGTGAATGAACAAGTATTACGTAGCCAATCAGATGAGGATTTTAGTGGCGCCTTGTATCAACTGACCTATGAACACAATGCCCGCGATTGGTTTGCCTACAGCGAATATCACGATGTTTCCCCTAATTTTCGTGCCGATTTGGGCTTTGTAGAGAAAATTGACTATCGCACCTTTATGGCTGGAGGTGGTTTAATTTGGTATCCGCAAGTGGTGTTTAACAAGATAAAATTTGGCGGTGATTGGGATATCACCCACAATCAAGCGGGAGAACAGCTCGAGCAAGAATTTGAGATCTTTTGGGAAATGTATGGCGCACTACAAAGTGAATTGTCCTTTGGGGTAGAAACCCGTGAGCGGGTCGGACCACGCCATAATACAGCGCAACTCGCCGTAATAGGTAACAGCAATCAATATGAGGAAACTCAAGGCTGGCTTTACGGAGCCATTACGCCGATTTCAGCCCTCAGCCTTGAGCTGGAGATCCATTACGGCGATGAGATTGATTTTCTCAATGATAGATTAGGCACAAAGACCTTAATCAATCCAATATTGAACTGGAAAATCGCCAACGGTTTATCGGTGGAGATTTCTCATCTTTATCAACATATGGAGGTCGAGCAGGATAAACTCTTTACCGCAAACCTTTCAGATGTGCGCCTGCACTGGCAACTGAGTCTGCAGAGCTTTATTCGCCTATCGAGCATTTACACCCAAATCGAGCGTAATCTTACGCAGTATTTGTATTCGTCGCCCGATAGCGAAGCGGCTCACTTAGGCAATGAAATCCTCTACGGCTACAAACTTAATCCCCAGAGCGTGTTCTATTTGGGCTATTCCGACAGTTTAACCTCGGATGATGAGCTCACGCGGCTCACTCGGGATGAGAAGACCTATTTTATGAAGCTAAGCTACGCCTGGTTGCTCTAGGCAGGAAGGTTTAGCATAAAGCCCACAACAAGGCTTGTGGGCTTAAATCGGAATGCTAACTAAGACTCATGGATCCCCAATAAGCTTGGGCTGGGAAGCGCAATCCCTATTGCGGTGAGCTCCACTCCCCAATGCCGCAGCAGCGCAAGATACGCCTGTTCAAAGGGATAGCGTGGCCGCGGGAATGCCCACGCTGAAGGAAAACACCATTCCTCCTCGCTCTCATCAATCGCTAAATAGGCGACAAAATCATGCTTTGTCTCACTCAGCGCAGCGATTAGATTTGTCGCCATTGCAGCCCTGTGGGCAGAGGTAAATCCCAACTGTTCACCAAACTCATCAAACACATAAGCATCGTACAGCGCTTGCAGCTGCACGGGATCTAAAGGATCGTAGCGATTGAGTGTTTCCCCTAGGGTTTCCTCTCGGTCATAACAATTAAAGGCGCCAAGAAACCAGCCAGGATTGGGATGGAACGGAATATCCGAATCGGGATAAAAAAGCATCATCGTTATTGGCTCTGGTATCTGAATTGAGGCTATAAAGAAAGTGCTATCAAGACTGCAAACGGTCTAGTACTGATTAAAGGCATTTTCGGTTAAGGTACGGCATCAAGCCGTTTAACCAATGTGCTGATATAAAAGCAAAAGCCCTATTGCTGGCAATGGGGCTTTTGTCGATTTAGCGTTTTTGCAGGATCACGCTACCGATGGAGTAACCCGCACCAAAAGAGCTTAATAGCCCTAAATCGCCCGCATTAAAGTCTGCGGAATATTTATGGAAAGCAATCACAGAGCCGGCGGAGGCGGTATTGGCATACTCATCGAGCACCACGGGCGCCTGATCGGGCGTCACCTCATCCCCTAGCAGTTTTTTCACCACAAACAGGTTCATATTGATGTTGGCTTGATGCAACCACAAACGCTTAAAGGACTGCGGCGTGAGGGATTGCTCGGCCAGATGCTCATCTAAATGCTGATAAATCATCGGCAACAGTTCTTTAAAGACTTTGCGCCCCTGTTGGTGGAATAGCTTATCTGCCTGATGCGCCGAACTTGGATCGCAGCGATTGAGAAAGCCAAAATTACTGCGAATATTGTTCGAGTAGTCGGTAAAACAACGGCTTGAAACAATATTAAAGCCTTTACTCGCGGCCACTAGGCTTTGCTCTTCAAGCACCATAGCGGTCGCGACATCCCCGAAGATAAAGTGACTGTCACGGTCACGGTAATTCACTTGCGCCGAACAAATTTCGGGATTAATCACTAACACCCGTGAAGCCGAGCCCGTCGCAATCGCATTGGCAGCGGCCACAATGGCAAAGGTGGCCGAAGAACAGGCAACCTGCATATCGTAACCATAGCCACGGGTACCGAGTGCCCGCTGGATTTCAATCGCCATCGCCGGGTAAGCGCGCTGCGTATAAGCACAGGCAACAATCACTAAATCGATTTGCTCGGCCTTCACGTCCGCTTGTTTCAGTGCCATCAATGCCGCCTCAACCCCAATTTCGGCCTGCATGGATAACTCGTCACTGCTGCGCTCAGGGATAAGCGGCATCATGATTTCAGGATCGAGAATACCGTCTTTAACCATCACATATCTGTGCTTGATGCCCGAGGCTTTCTCGATAAACTCACTGGAAGAATAAGACAGCGGCGCAACATGGCCCTGCTCAATTAATCCTGCATTTTCAAGGTTAAACATATCGACATAGGCGTTGAAGCTTTCCACCAAAGCTTCATTTGAAATACTGTGTGGCGGCGTAAATAAACCGCTGCCAGAAATAACGACCTGTTTCATAGGTGCTCCGAACGGGTGCTTGTTGTAAGGTGAGCAGACGTCGCATTATTCTGTGTTGGCACGGCGGCTAATGCGTGTTCAGCCTGCGCCTGTTGCTGCTCTAATTGTTGCTTTTTATGCATTTGCGCTAAGTCTATCACGACTGTGGAAGATATTTTATCTTGGATCCCCTGCCGATTGGCATCCCAAAAAATCTGGATAAAGCCAAGTAAGCCTGTCGTAAAGCCCGCCGCATAGCCACCATAACGGCCAAAAGCGGTCCAAAGGCTGATTTTAGCGCCATCAAGTTGAATAACGCGAATACCTAATAGTTTTTTACCTAAGGTCTGACCATCAAATTTGGCGGTAAACACGGTAAAGTAAAATGCTGCCCAACCAAACCCTAAGCCCATATCGCTCATAAAGCCTTTAATCCACGCCAGCACACTGCGGGTATCACTTTCTTCCTCATCGACGTTTTTGGTGTTGTTACTTTCCGCTTGATGCACGGAATTAAGATCTTCATCTGCGGCTTGTTTATCGGTATGCGCGTTAGCTAATCCATCGGCTTGTGGTTCAGACACTGGGTTCGCCCTACGTTCAAGCTTGTCATCAAGCAAATGACTTGGCTTTGGTGATTGTGAGGGTGTTGTTGAATCCGTGGCTGAATCGAGAGTGACTTCAAACACTTTCACCTCGGGCCAGAGAGTGCCCGCCATGATTTCATCACGTAACTGCGTTTTATCAGCCTCGGATAAATCCGTGCTAGCTAAAGTATCTAATACCATATCGCGGCGCTCAGCTGCCGACATGCCCTCAATGGGTACATTTTCCAGCGTCTGAGTTTCGAGCGTCTGTTGCAAAGAACGGATTTGTTCACGGGCACAATCCGTATTTTCACAGAGTCCGAGGGAGACAAGATCTGGAATCGCCTTAACAACAGTCTTACTATCCTGGGGCGCGGAGACCTTGTCGCGGGTGGATTGATTGGATTGATGCAAATCCCACAAATTTCCCGCCGAGCTAAAGAGCATTAATCCCAGCATGGCGGCATAGAGGCCCCATTTGAGTACGCGGCCAAATTGGCGACTGCGTTTCTCAATATAAATAATCCCCACCACCAGCAGAACAAACAGCCAATCCATTTGTTCGGCTAAAATAGTGATGAATAATCCGTCGATTAACATCGCCAGCGCCCGCCTTAATGGCGTCGCTAACGGGGTGTAAAGCACAGATTCGGCAATAGTGAATGCCTTAGGGGTGACCATAGTTCTTGGATCTTTGCCCAAGTCCGTTTGTTGTTGCTTCATAGTGTGGCAATCCGGTTCCGATAGCGGTTTTATAAGTGAAACATCAAGTGGTTATTCTTTTATACGCGTAATTTTTTATTGATGTTAGCAAGAGGTTAACACAGTTAAACCCACAGCCAATTGGGCTTTGCGAATAACAGGATTATCTTTAATAACCAAATCGAATAAAGAAGAACAAACAATCACTTCTAAATGCGCCACAGGCGATTATGATTCAATAGTGCAAACATAGGAGCAAGCAATCCATGAGCAAAATTTTCGAAGACAATTCATATACTATTGGCAACACCCCGTTAGTGCGTTTAAACCGCGTAAGCCAAGGTAAAGTGCTGGCAAAGGTCGAAGCACGTAATCCAAGTTTCAGTGTCAAATGCCGTATCGGTGCCAATATGATTTGGGATGCCGAGAAAAAAGGCCTGCTCACCAAAGATCACGAACTGATTGAGCCTACCTCAGGTAATACTGGTATTGCCTTAGCCTATGTGGCAGCCGCCCGTGGCTATAAGCTGACGTTAACTATGCCAAATACTATGAGCTTAGAGCGTCGTAAACTGCTTAAAGCACTAGGTGCAAACCTAGTGCTGACCGAAGGCGCAAAAGGCATGAAAGGTGCTATCGATAAAGCGGAAGAAATCCGTCAATCAGCGCCTGAAAAATACATTATGCTGCAGCAATTTAATAACCCTGCTAACCCTGAAATCCACGAAAAAACCACAGGTCCAGAGATTTGGAACGATACAGATGGTGCTGTGGATGTGTTTGTTGCGGGTGTAGGTACTGGCGGTACTATCACTGGCGTGAGCCGTTACCTGAAGAAAGTGGCTGGCAAAGCCATTACTTCTGTTGCAGTAGAACCCGCAGATTCACCGGTTATCACTCAAACCTTAGCGGGATTACCTGTGCAACCAGGTCCGCACAAAATCCAAGGTATTGGCGCAGGTTTTATCCCTGGTAACTTAGATCTTGAGTTAATCGACCGCGTTGAAACCGTCACCAACGATGAAGCCATCGACATGGCGCGCCGCTTAATGCAAGAAGAAGGCATTTTAGTCGGTATTTCTTCTGGTGCAGCTGTGGTTGCGGCGAACCGTATCGCTGCCCTGCCAGAGTTTGCGGATAAAAACATTGTGGTTATCCTGCCTTCGGCTGCCGAGCGTTACTTATCATCAGTATTGTTCCAAGGCCAATTTGGCGACGAAGAAAATATTCAGTAATCTCATCGCTTGTTGATAAAGATACCCAGCTCCGTCTGGGTATTTTTATGTCTGTCAGTTAATTCTTGCCATGCATATCTCTTTCGAACGAATATTGTTTCTATCAAGAGCCTGATTTATTGGTGAAATTGGACACAGTTCATAGTTTTTCCGTGCAATGCTAGCTTTAACAATTCAGTCCGCTATAAATAGCCCTCTCCAAGATTAACGTCAGTCTTTTATGTCTTTTTACCAAAATCCAAAAGCGCTAAGCGCCTTTGATGCTAAGTTTGAGGCACAGAAAATTGCCTTTGGACCCGTGAGTTTTCAGGTCGCGCATTGTCTACTCAAATTTGAAGTGCTCGCCACTATTGATAAGGCTGGTGAGCAAGGGGTGACCTTAGCGAAATTAGCCCAAACGAACCTGTTGAGTGAATACGCCCTTGGGGTGTTATTGGATATGGGACTAAGCATGGGGCTGGTATGGCTTAACGAAGACGCCTATGTCCTCGATAAAACAGGTCATTTTTTACTGCATGATGATATGGCAGCAATCAACCTCAACTTTGTGCAGGATGTATGTTATCAGGGATTATTTACGCTGGATAAGGCGCTACTCACTGGTAAACCCGCGGGGCTGAGTGTATTTGGTGACTGGCAAACTATCTATCCCGCATTGAAAGATCTGCCTCACGCCGCAAAAGAGAGTTGGTTTGCATTTGATCATTATTATTCTGATCATGCTTTTCCGCAGCTTTTACCCTTAGTCTTTGCCCATAGTCCAAAACACTTAGTCGATATTGGTGGTAACACCGGAAAGTGGGCTCTAAGCTGCTGCAAATTCGATCCTAAGGTTGAAGTGACCCTGATGGACTTTCCAGGGCAATTAGCCATTGCCAAAGAAAATGCTGCAAAACATGGCGTTACCGATAGAGTCCATACCTTTGCCACCGACTTACTCGATGAGTCGCGCCCTTTTATTGAAGGTGCTGATACCTATTGGATGAGTCAGTTTCTTGACTGCTTCTCTAAGGCGCAAATCTTGAGCATTTTGCAACGCACCGCAAATGCGATGACAGCCAATAGTCAGTTGTTTATTGTCGAAACCTTCTGGGATAGACAGCCTTCTGCCGCCTCGGCCTATTGTGTTAACGCCACGAGCTTGTACTTCACCGCAATGGCCAATGGCAATAGTCGAATGTACCACTCTAAGGACTTGATGGCCTTGCTGCATCAAGCAGGTTTATACGTCGATGAGGATACTGACAATATTGGGCTTGGGCATACTTTGCTTCGTTGTAAACGAAAACCTTGCTAGTTAATAAAAACTGAATCAATGGATAAAATTAATCAATTTTATTTATTAACACCTTAGTCATACACTGACATTAACAAATAGATACATCGAATTAATGTCAGTGTTGAGAGGTAAGTAATATGACTTCAAAGCGTAAACGTTGGACCGCACAGGCCGCAAAATTACCTAGCCCTATGGGCGGACTCGCACTCGCAATCGCAAGCTTAGGGTGGACTTGGGAAAGTGTAATGCCTTCACTGAATGGCTGGGGTCAATTAATTGGTGCAATTATTGCCTCAGCACTGTTACTAATGCTAGCCGGTAAGTTTTTGCTGCATCCTACAGTGCTCAAAAATGAACTTAGCCATCCCGTCGTCGGCAGCGTAATACCGACTTTTGCCATGGCATTAATGGTAGTGTCTAACCTGCTCGGTCACTATTTTCCCCATGCGGGATTAGCCCTTTGGTTAGCCGCCATTGCGATTCATATCGTATTTTTAGGCGCCTTTATCTACTATCGTGCTATCGACTTTAAACTCGAACATATGGTGCCTAGCTGGTTTGTGCCACCCATTGGCATCATAGTGGCTGCTGTGTCTTTCCCCAGCAATGGTGAACCTTGGTTAGTTAACACCATTTTAGCCTTCGGTATGATCGCCTATTTAGTCATGCTGCCACTGATGCTCTATCGCTTGATCTTTTGTCAAGCGATTCCTGACGCAGCTAAGCCCACTATTGCCATCCTTGCTGCTCCCGCAAGTTTATCACTTGCAGGCTATTTAACGGTTTGTGAGCAACCATCAATCGCCTTAGTCGCCTTATTAGCAAGTATTGCTATTTTGATGACAGCGGTTATCTACCTTGCTTTTTTCCATTTACTTAAATTGCCCTTTAGCCCTGGTTATGCAGCCTTTACTTTCCCCATGGTGATCGGTGCTACTGCACTCTTTAAAACCGCTCACTGGCTTGAGCAATTTAGTCAAATGACCGATCTCACTCAATGGGTAAGGTTGTTGGCAGATTTTGAACTCGGTGTCGCCACTGTCGTCGTTGCCTACGTCGCTCTTCGGTATTTGACTCATTATCTACCCAACCCAATGGCCAATATTGACACAACTATAGTTGAACTTAAGTAATAGGCATAAAATACGGTAAGTATATTTGGCTACTTAACGTACTAAATAAAAATTTAATAACACAACATACAGAATAAAATAAGGAGTGAATTTATATTCACTCCTTTTCAAATTAAAATCCACACCATCAATTCACTCACAAAACTTTAGACTGACTAAGTATAAAGAACTCTCAAAAATTTAATAAAGGCTATAACAGCTTTATAAAACCATTCTTAAATCCTTTCGTTAAGATATTTTCAATATTAAAGACTCCAAAATACCGCATAAAAATCTGTATATTTAATATTGCTTAAATTTAAATCTACACATACTGAAAAAGTATGATTATTTTTTTATTACAAATGCTTTCAATTTTTACAAATAAAAAACAAATTAACAAACAAAAATAAACAAAAGCCATGTTTTCATTAGCAAAAAAGATTAAACGCACCCTAAGCCAGTAATAAACTAATAAAAAACAACTTAAGACAAACATTTTTGCAACAAAACACCTTTACACATCGTAACCAACATCAATATCAACTGTTGCACTTGTTATTTTCTTGTGGTTATATCTGGAGCCTAATTAAATAGGCACTTATTTCCTATAACGTTCCGTATTTAATTAAAATAACAACTAAACAAATAACAAGTGTTAAGGGAGAATGATATGCGCGCTAATTCAACATTGGCCAAAGCGGTTCGCTTTGCGTTAATTGGTGGTGCTACAACAGCTGCTTTATCTAGTATGGCTGTTTACGCTGAAGAAGGAGATAACGCTAAGGTAGAACGCATTGAAGTAACAGGTTCACGTATCCAAAGAACGGATATGGAATCAGCGTTACCAGTAACAGTTTTATCTGCTGAAGATATTGCAAAAACAGGTTTAAGCGATGTTTCTGCTGTTTTAGCACAAATGCCATTTAACACTGCCGGTAGCTTCATTAGCGATGCAGGTAGTTCTGCAAGTAACCATGCTAGCTCAGGTATGCGTGGTTTAGGCTCAAACCGTACGCTAACCTTGATCAACGGTCGCCGTATTGCGCCATCTGCTACATTTGGTGGTGATGCCACTAACCTCAATTTAATTCCAATGGATGCAATTGAACGTATTGAAATTTTACGTGACGGTGCATCAGCAATTTATGGTTCAGATGCTATCGGTGGTGTAATCAACATCATCCTTAAGAAGACTTTCGACGGTTTAGCATTTGATGCAAAATTTGGTAGCCCAACTCAAGGCGGAAGAGATGAAAAGTCGGCTTCTATCACTTTTGGTAATACCAGTGATAAAAGCAGCAGCTTAGTAATCATCGAACACAAGCAATTTGATCCACTGCAAGGTGGCCAACGTCCTCACTTAACCGCTAACTGGGATAAGAAATACGGCCGTAGCGGCTTGTATGCGCCAGAAGGCACATATCGTCCAGTTGAATCTCGTCCAGTGAAAGGCGCAGATGGCACATTCGGCACACCTGTCTATACCGGCTTACAGGTTCCAGGTAAAGATTGTCCAGCCGATCGCATTGTAACCACCAAAGACGGTTCAGCTTGTGGTTTTAACCAGTTTGACGGTACTGACTATCTCCCAGATCAAACAAAAGACTCTGTATTCTCTAATATGACTTACCGTATTACTGATGAATTAGAGTGGTTTGGTCAAGCTATCGTAATGCGTGATAAATCCATCACATCTTCTACTGCGCTGTGGACTCCTAACCTATACATAGCAGCCGATAACCCATTAAACCCAACGTTCGGCACAGCTAATGCGTCAGAAGTTCAAGCTTATCATCGCTTGAAAGGCGTAGCAGACCGTTCAACGGAATTCGACTCAAATGTAGTTGACATAGTAACAGGTTTAAACCTTGAGTTAGATGCAGGCTCTCTGAGCTGGTACGTTCAATACTCAGATCAAATTGTAAACATTGAAACTGACTCTTATGTCTTCGAAGATAAGCTGCAAGAAGCGGTTGATAAAGGTTTGTATAACCCATTCGTTGAAGGTGGCAACGCAACTCAAGCCACTTTAGATACTTTCTTACACACAGCTACTCGTAAAGCAACCTCAAATACAACCGGCACCGGATTGTCATGGGCGGCACTTGCTCCAATTTCCTTACCTGGCGGTGACTTAGGTTATGCTGTTGGTATGGAATACCAAAAAATTGAATACAAAGATTCCCGTGACGCTCAACAAGCAGCTGGTAACGTATTAGGGACTTATGGTGGTGATTCTGCTGGCGATAGAAGCTACAAAGCGGCATTCGTTGAGTTAGAGTTACCAGTTTTAGATCACTTGAACGTGAAGCTCGCAAGCCGTTACGACCAATATAGCTTACCAGATGTTGGTCAGCTTTCTAGCTCTGTAAACGTACGTTACGAAGCCTTAGATAACTTAGTGCTACGTGCATCTTATGGCCAAGGCTTTAGAGCACCATCACTAGATGACCTGTTAGGCAAACCAGCAACTAGTTACGATAGAGTCACAGATACTACTCTGTGCCAAAGTCTACCACCTGATCAACAAAACGGTAATCCTGCTTGTGAAGATAACCAATATCTGCGTAAGAGTTCAGGTAATAAAGACCTAGATCCAGAGAAATCTGCTCAATACGCTTTCGGCGCAGTGTGGAATATTACTGAGAATATCGATTTTGTTGTTGATTACTACAACATTGAAATCACTGATCAAGTAAGCTACATCGGTGCACAAACTATCGTTGACTTAGAAGCAATTGGTGGCTTAGGTGCCTATGACCCTAAATACATCTATGTTAAACGTAAAGCTGATGGCACTATCGATGAGATTGGTGCAGGCAACATCAACATGGACGGCGTACAAACTTCGGGTCTTGACGTATCTTTCACGTCAAACTTCGATTTAGGGGAAATTGGTACATTTAAGTTTGCAGTTGAAGGTACTTATGCCCTGGAATACACCGAACAAGCAAGCCCAATTGCTAAACGTTATGATGTGTTAGGTACTAAAGGTTATCCGCCACTACGCTTCAACACGACATTTAGCTATGCAATTGATGACTTCTCTGCATCTTTGATTGCTAAGTACATTGATTCTTACGATGGTGAAACGCCACAACAACAAGAAGTTGGCACGAATAAACAAGACTTCTCATCTTTCACCACGTGGGATCTGACACTGAACTACGACTTCGACAGCTACGGTAAAGTCACTGTAGGTGCTCGTAACCTGTTTGATGCAATGCCAACTGTTAACTACAGCTTAGGCTATCCAGGATACGATACAGATACTCATAACATCTTAGGTCGTGTCGTATTTGCAGGATACAAAGTGAAATTCTAATTTCCCTTTAGGAAGATAGAAAACCACAACAAAAACGGCATCCTCGGATGCCGTTTTTTTATATACTTTTGAACCAATATGACTAAGTCAAACCTTAGCTCCTATTTACCCCGCTGCTTCAGGTTACCCCTAGCGCCTAGCTAAATTCTCGCACCTAGTTAAATCCAAGATAATGCGCGCCAATCACCAGTACGCTTGAGACCAGCATCAGCAGCAACATAAAGCGCCATACAAATTTCAGCCAGTTACCCCAATCGACGCGGCATACGCCAAGAGTGGCCATCAAAGACGCTGAAGTGGGCACTATGATATTGGTGAGGCCATCGCCTAATTGAAAGGCCAATACCGCCACTTGGCGCGTCACACCAACGATGTCAGAAAGAGGTGCCATCAGTGGCATAGTCAAGGCAGCCTGCCCTGACCCTGAAGTCACAAAAAAGTTGAATACGGATTGAAACAGCAACATAAACCACGCCGAGAGCGCATCCGGCAGATGGCCAATCACCCCGCCAGCACTGTTAAGTACCGTATTTAACACGCTCGGTTCAGTCGGTGCACCGCCGCCAAGGAGCAGTAAAATCCCCGAGGCACATCCCACTAAAAGAGCAGGCTCTAACATGGTTTTAGCGCCGTCCTTAAAACTCTGCGCCACCTTGTTAAGCGTCAATCCATTAAGTTTAAACACGCAGCCAATGACGCCAGCTACCATACCCATGGTAAAAAACTGACTGGCAATCTCAGGGATAAACCAAGCTTTTACCACTACGCCCCAAATCACCCATCCCATAGTGAGCACTAACAATGCTAAAACCAGTATATCGCCAAGATTAAAGCGACTCTCTAATGTCGTATTGGCATGATGCTCTCGAAAATAAGCATCGGACTGAAAACTATGGGATAAACTGGGTTGCTGCTGAATGCGATGGGCGTAACGCATGGTAAAAACAATCCCGAGCAAGGTGAATCCAAGCCACATAGGAAAGCGAAACTCACTGCCTGAAAGAACCGGTATTCCCGCAATACCCTGGGCAATCGCCACACTGAAGGGATTCATCCAAGAACTGGCAAAACCAATTTGAGTCGCCACATAGGTCACCATCACAGTGGTGATGCCGTCATAGCCCAAACGGATCATTAATGGGCAGATGATAATGGCAAAAGCTATGGCCTCTTCTCCCATGCCAAACACGGCGCCACCAAGGGAAAACAGCGTAAATATCACCGGAATGAACAACTTTTCATTGCCACGGGTTTTATCGATTAACTTTAAGATGCCGTTATCTATGGTGCCTGTGGCCATCACCACTCCAAAGGAGCCGCCAATCACCAGCATAAACATGATCACGCCAATCGCACTGCCCCATTTAGATCCTGAAGTTAGGCCCTCAAAGGCGAAGTTAAAAAAGCCAACCCCGCCCTCGCCTTTAAACAATGCCACGGGTTGTAACCTAGGCTCGCCCGCAGCATCCAATTGATAAGCAAAAGAAGTAGGGTCGACCACCGTCCGCGCTTTATCGACACCATCAGCCAGATAATGCACCTCTTGGGTTTGAAACGACCCGATTGGGATAAAGTAAGTCATTAATCCCGCAAGCAATGCCACAAAAAAGATGATCACTAAGGTATCGGGCATTTGAAATGGTGAGGGAGTGTGTGAAGCGGATGATGCCGGAGCAGTCTGAGCTGCTTCTGTTGGCTGATTCGTCGAAGGTGGAGTCGTCATAGATGCGCCATTTTATGTCAAACGGAAAAGGCCGCACTATAAACTAAAGCGCCGTAAATCAGTATATAAAATCTTCATTCACTTGCATGAATATGCAAAATGGTCACATCTATCACAAACAAGTAATCTGCATAAAAAAGCCTTTGCGGTGAAAAAACAAAAAAATGCCCAGTAAAACTGGGCATTTTTTTATGAGCCTAAGGCAAATATCACTCACAGAGAGACTCACAAACCTAAGTGCCTTACTCTCTTGATTACTTTCTCTTAATTACTTAGTCCCTTAATGACTTAGTCTCTTGGCTATTTTTCGCCTTTTCAGTATGCAATGGTGACGCGAAAAAATGGGCCTGATGGGATTTTTGTGGATCGGGTAAGGCAAGTTGTCCTTGCTCAATCCACCAATAGCCGAGGCCAACAATCACGCCGCCGCCGACGATGTTGCCTAAGGTCACAGGAATTAAGTTATTGAATACAAAATTTGTTACGGTTAAATCGGCAAATTGTTCTTGGGTAATACCTAAGGAAGCAAAAAATTCCGGACTTGCCACAGCTTGAATTGTTATCCCAAACGGCACCATAAACAGGTTTGCAATGCTGTGCTCAAAACCGCTACTAACAAACATGGCTACAGGTAGGATCAATAAAATGGCTTTGGTTAGTGATTCGCGACTGGCGAAGGTCATCCAAATACCAAGACATACCAGCATATTACATAAAATACCTAAGCTAAATGCTTGAATCCATGTATGGTGCAGCTTGTGTTGTGAGACCTTTAAAGCATTTAGTCCCCAATTTCCGCCATCAAGCTCATATAAGCCCGCCGCCATAATCAAGCCGACCATCAACATGGCGCCGACAAAGTTGCCTAGGTAAACTCGCGTCCAACATTTGAGTAACTCACTGGTAGTCACTTGTTTTTGCGCCCAAGCCACGCTGCTTAAGACTGAACTAGTGAACAGCTCGCCGCCGCAAATCACGACCAAAATTAACCCTAAGCTAAAGGCGATACCGCCCACAAGACGTACTAAGCCCCATGCACTATCGCCCGCGCCCGTGGTGACTGTCAGGTAAAACACAAAGGCTAAAGCAATAAAGGCTCCCGCAAACACCGCTAAACCAAAGGATTGCCAAGGCGCCTTAACCACTTTACTTTTGCCATAGATTTCGGCTTGGTGATAACAACTAAAATGCGAAGAAACCTGCACAGGCTCATAGCCATTTGATGATGTCTGTGGAGCGTTAGCATGTGAGTCTTTCATAACCGTACTCCCAAACCCGATAAACAAACGCGAACTTGCAACATAGGTCTCTCCTACAGCGCCGAGGCGCAGATCAAACCAATCAAAATTTACATTAAGACTTGCTTAAATGATGACTCACTAAAGTCACGCTTTGTAACATACAAATCGTGTTCGCCGTGAAGCAGAGTTTGCCAAAGCGTGATGTTATTCACAGGTAAAATGTAAAATTTTTGAAGAGGTAAACACAATAGGTTAATTGGTCATACCAATTTTGTTTGCATTTTACCAATTTATCACCGCCCATCTAAGCATTATTCACTGACTAGATTAAGCAGATTTAACCTTATACAGAGTGAGTGAAGCATAAGTATCCTTCACTGAGATGGCAGCTTGTTGACTAAGTGCTGCAATCTTTTAAATAGCAGCTCAACAAGAAATCACAGTATTCGAAGCCCAACACAACAATATTCCGCATCAACCTCCATAACTTTAAATGCTTTAGCACCGCCAAGCATTCCGTATAATCAGGCCTTTTTCATCGCAGCTTTACCTGCCAATTGGAGATTAAATCGTAACCATTAAAAATCAATCGATACGGTGATAGCTTTCGCCGGTTAAAAGCGCGACAGTCTGTTAAATAAGCGATAGCTTCAGCCCGCAATGGGCCAACAAAAGCGTGCTTTAATCCTTATTGTGCTAAAAAAATGCTACCTCGCTAGCAAATTTAAGATTAACAGAGGACAAACTCGCCCGTTTAAGATGCGAGACAGTAAGAGCTATGTTAATATGCTTATGGATAATTGGTCTTACCAATTTATAAAAAGAGTTATCGATAGCCGATAATCCACGTTAAACGTATATTTGTCATCTTATCGGGTATCAATAGACAGACACTTGGCGCGATAAACATCCCCAAGTTCCAGTTCCCATCATAGGGCGTCATCTTGAAGGGAGCTTTAATCAGGAAATAGCAATTGGCCTATACTCAACATGGCTTACCCCATGAGCGCCAATGACCTTTATCTCAACCAAAAGGTATTAGTACGATGACCGACAAAACTGAACTGTTTGCCAACGCATGGGAAGGTTTTACCCCTGGCGATTGGAAATCTGAAGTCAATGTACGTGACTTTATTCAACAAAACTATGCTCCCTATGAAGGTGACGAGTCATTCCTAGCCGGTGCCACCGAAGCCACAACCAAGTTGTGGGACAAAGTGATGGAAGGCATCAAGCAAGAAAACCGTACCCATGCGCCAGTTGATTTCGACACTAAGATGGTTTCAACCATCACTTCCCACGACGCGGGTTATATCAATAAAGATTTAGAAACTATCGTTGGTTTACAAACTGATGCGCCGCTCAAACGCGCTATGTTGCCTAACGGTGGTATTCGTATGGTGGAAAGCTCATGCGCCGCCTACGATCGCGTACTAGATGAAGATGTTAAATACATTTATTCAGAACTGCGTAAAACCCACAACCAAGGCGTATTCGACGTCTATACCCCAGAAATCATGGCGTGCCGTAAATCTGGCGTATTAACCGGTTTACCCGACGCCTATGGCCGTGGCCGTATCATCGGTGACTATCGCCGTGTTGCACTTTACGGTATCGACTTCTTAATGAAGGATAAATTTGCCCAGTTCAGCTCACTGCAAGCCCAGTTTGAAGCCGGCGAAGATTTATCTAACGTTATCCAACTGCGTGAAGAAATTGCCGAGCAGCACCGCGCACTGGGCCAAATGAAGAAAATGGCCGCAAAATACGGTTTCGATATTTCTCGCCCAGCCGCAAACGCCAAAGAAGCGATCCAATGGACATATTTTGGCTACTTAGCTGCGGTTAAGAGCCAAAACGGCGCGGCCATGTCTTTAGGCCGTACTTCAACGTTCCTGGATATCTACATTGAACGCGATCTGAAAAACGGCGTGATCACTGAGCAACAAGCTCAAGAAATGATTGACCATTTCGTGATGAAACTGCGTATGGTGCGCTTCCTACGTACTCCAGAATACGATGAGTTATTCTCAGGCGATCCAATTTGGGCAACCGAATCTATCGGCGGTATGGGCTTAGATGGCCGTACACTGGTGACCAAATCAAGCTTCCGCTTCTTGAACACGCTATACACCATGGGCCCAAGCCCTGAGCCAAATATCACTGTGCTCTGGTCTGAAAAACTGCCTGTTGGCTTTAAAAAGTACTGCGCAAAAGTGTCTATCGACACCAGCTCAATCCAGTACGAAAACGATGACTTAATGCGTCCAGATTTCCAATCTGACGATTATGCGATCGCTTGCTGCGTGAGCCCAATGGTTGTGGGTAAACACATGCAGTTCTTCGGTGCTCGCGCTAACTTAGCGAAAACCATGCTATATGCGATTAACGGCGGCGTTGACGAAAAACTGAAAATCCAAATCGCGCCAAAAGCCGACCCAATCACTGACGAAGTGCTGAACTTTGATGATGTGATGAATCGCTTAGACGGTTTAATGGATTGGTTAGCAACGCAATATGTCACAGCACTGAACGCCATTCACTACATGCACGACAAGTACTCCTACGAAGCTGCGCTAATGGCGCTGCACGACAGAGATGTACGTCGCACTATGGCCTGTGGTATCGCAGGGCTTTCAATCGCAGCCGACTCACTATCAGCCATCAA
This sequence comes from Shewanella sp. LZH-2, assembly GCF_016859145.1. Taxonomy (NCBI): domain Bacteria; kingdom Pseudomonadati; phylum Pseudomonadota; class Gammaproteobacteria; order Alteromonadales; family Shewanellaceae; genus Shewanella; species Shewanella sp. LZH-2. The sequence continues at coordinate 1,718,650 of NZ_CP069350.1, read as the reverse complement.
GTACGCTCAAGTTAAACCTGTACGTGATGAAAATGGCATTGCCGTTGACTTTGAGATCAGTGGTGACTATCCAAAATTTGGTAACAACGACCCACGTGTTGACGATATCGCCTGTGACTTAGTTGAACGTTTTATGGCGAAAATTCGCGACCGTAAAATGTACCGCAACGCGATCCCAACTCAGTCAATTCTGACCATCACCTCGAACGTGGTTTATGGTAAGAAAACCGGTAACACACCAGACGGTCGTCGTTCAGGTGCGCCATTTGCACCGGGTGCAAACCCAATGCATGGCCGTGATGAAAAAGGCGCAATCGCCTCGTTAACCTCAGTGGCTAAACTGCCTTTCGCCCACGCTCAGGACGGTATCTCTTACACCTTCTCTATCGTACCTAATGCTCTAGGTAAAGATGAAGATGGTCGTCGTACCAACTTAGCAGCGTTGATGGACGGATATTTTGCCCACAACGAAGGACACGAAGGCGGTCAACACTTGAACGTGAACGTGATGAACCGTGAAATGCTCGAGGATGCGGTTGTCAACCCAGACAAGTATCCACAACTGACCATTCGTGTTTCTGGTTATGCAGTTCGCTTCAACTCACTGACTCCAGAACAGCAACAAGATGTGATCACGCGTACGTTCACAAAAGGTCTGTAAGCTAAATTAGGTAAGGCTGTAGTACAATGTGCTACAGCCTCACTTATTTCAACAGGAGTCACAATGGCAGTTACCGGTCGGATCCACTCAGTGGAATCCTTTGGCACAGTGGATGGTCCAGGCATACGGTTTATCACCTTTATGCAGGGCTGTTTAATGCGCTGCCAATATTGCCACAACCGTGATACTTGGGATCTTGATGGCGGTAAGGAAGTACAAGTCGACGAGTTAATGAGCCAAATCATTAGCTACCGCCCCTTCCTCGATGCCAGCAACGGCGGCGTCACCGCTAGCGGCGGCGAAGCCATATTACAAGCGGAGTTTGTCGCCGAACTCTTTAAAGCCTGTAAAAAAGAAGGCATTCATACCTGTTTAGATACCAATGGCTTTGTGCGTAAGTACACGCCAGTGATTGATGAGCTACTCGATAATACCGATCTGGTGTTGCTCGATATCAAACAGATGAATGACGATAAACACATTGAACTGACCAAGGTTAGCAACCACAGAACGCTGCAATTTGCCGAGTACCTCACCAAACGCAATCAGCCAACTTGGATACGTTATGTGGTTGTGGGTGGATTTACTGATGATGAAGCCTCGGCATTACAACTGGCCGAATTTATCAAACCCATGAAGAATATTGAAAAAGTAGAACTCCTGCCCTACCACGAGCTGGGTAAACACAAGTGGGAAGCGATGGGAGAAAGCTATCAACTCGATGGTGTCGCACCACCTAGTCGCGAAACCATGGAAAAAATTAAAGCCGTGTTTAGCTCACAGGGGATTAACGCGGCATATTAAGCGCCAAGGGAGGCTTAAAGCTCCTCCCAATAACTGGCATCTAAGCGCTCAAAGGCTATTTTTAAGATGAGCGCCATATCAAGGTAACACGCCTTAGCGCCCAAGGATTGGCAATGAATGCCCATGGCAGACAATTTCGCACTCAACTGATTACTCCAGTCGAACAGCGATAACGGTAATGGATGGCGCGCACGCCAGCCTAGCCATAACAAGCCCTGCAATGGCAGGCTGATAAAAAACAACGCGATAGTGAGTGCTTGGGGTAAAAATCCCCAACCATAGGTATAGAGCTGACTCACACTCGCTAAAATTGCCAATACTGGCATCACCAGAATGGCAAGCTGAGTGGCGCGTACCACCCGATACTCAGGAAAATACAAACCCAGTTGTCTAACCATAGGCCACGTCTTCATATAACGACGACCGTCACCTAAGGTTTTGAGAATATTGAGACTCAATTTTAGACACCTACTACAGAGGAATACTGCTTTTACCATAGCACAATCTGGCACTTCGCCCCAAGACTGTGATGGCAAATTACTCGCGTGTTCCCAAGATTTTGAATCGTTAACTTAAACACAATGGCAAAAGGTTTACACATGTCTAATAAACTGGTTTTAGTACTCAATTGCGGTAGCTCCTCACTCAAATTTGCCGTCATTGACGCGCAAACAGGTGACGATCAGATCTCTGGCCTCGCCGAGTGTTTTGGCTTAGAAGACTCGCGCATTAAATGGAAAATCAACGGTGAAAAACATGAGTCCTCTTTAGGTGCATTCACCGCTCACCGTGAAGCCGTTGAATTTATCGTCAATAAAATCCTTGCCGGTCAACCTGAATTAGCCGCACAAATTCAAGCCGTTGGTCACCGTATCGTACACGGTGGAGAAAAGTTCACCCGCTCTGTGATCATCGACGAGCATGTGATCAAAGGTATTGAAGAGTGTTCATCTCTAGCACCGCTGCATAACCCTGCGCACCTTATCGGCATTCGCGCCGCCATTGCATCTTTCCCTAAACTGCCACAAGTGGCGGTGTTCGATACTGCGTTCCACCAAAGTATGCCAGAGCGCGCTTTCATCTACGCCCTGCCATACAAATTGTACCGTGAGCACGGTATCCGTCGTTATGGCATGCACGGCACTAGCCACCTGTTTGTCAGCCGTGAAGCCGCTAAAGTGTTGAACAAGCCTTTAGAAGAAACCAATGTGATCTGCGCGCACTTAGGTAACGGTGCCTCTGTGACGGCGGTTAAAGGCGGCAAGAGCGTTGATACCTCAATGGGACTGACGCCGCTTGAAGGCTTAGTCATGGGCACACGCTGTGGCGATCTCGACCCATCGATCATCTACCACTTAGTACACCAACTCGGTTACACGCTGGAAGAAGTCAACAACCTGATGAACAAGCAAAGTGGTCTGCTGGGGATTTCTGAACTGACTAACGACTGCCGTGGCATCGAAGAAGGTTATGCCGATGGCCATAAAGGTGCAACCTTAGCACTGGAGATTTTCTGCTACCGTCTAGCGAAATACATTGCTTCTTATACTGTTCCACTTGGTCGTTTAGATGCCGTAGTCTTTACTGGCGGTATCGGCGAAAACTCCGATATTATCCGCGAAAAAGTACTCAACATGCTGCAAATCTTTAATTTCCATGTTGATAGCGAGCGCAACAAAGCGGCACGCTTCGGTAAGAAAGGCATTATCACCGCCGGCAACAGTACTGTCGCTATGGTCATCCCAACCAACGAAGAGTGGGTTATCGCCGAAGATTCAATTAAACTCATTAGTAAATAATAAGACTCATTAAGCCGTTTGCGTCGTCAAACGGCTTTATTATTAGTGACCTACAACTAAACAAACACAAGCAAATCCGCAGAGACTACTCTGCCAAAAACCATCGAACTTAGAGGTTTTTATGTCTCGAAATATTATGTTAATCCCCATAGGTACAGGAGTCGGCCTGACCTCCTTAAGCCTTGGTATGGTGCGCGCATTAGAGCGCCACGGGGTAAAAGTCCAATTCTTTAAGCCTATTTCACAGCTTCGTCCGAATGACAACGGTCCAGAACGCTCAACCACGATTTTAAGCAAATCGCCAACGGTTAATCCGTTAGAGCCCTTCGATATGGCCCATGCTGAAGCGTTGATCCGCGCCGATCAAACCGATGTGCTGATGGAGCAAATCATTGCCCGCGCCGCAGAATGCGCCAGCAACACCGAAACCCTGATTGTTGAAGGTCTGGTACCTACCCGCAACCATCCCTTTGCCGATGACGTTAACTACGCTATCGCTAAAGCCATGGATGCGGACGTGATTTTCATTGCCACTCCTGGCAGTGATACTCCAACAGGGTTAATGAATCGCCTCGAAATTGCCTACAACTCTTGGGGTGGCAAAAACAACAAACGTCTGATTGGTGCCGTGATCAATAAGATTGGTGCACCGGTGGACGATGAAGGTCGTGCACGCCCTGACTTATCAGAAGTGTTTGATCATCAAGGTGTACAACGCTCTGATGCCTCTATCATGTTCCAACTGCCGGGTAAAAGCCCACTGCGCATTTTAGGTAGCGTGCCTTACAACCTAGACTTAGTCGCACCACGCGCCTCTGATTTAGCTAAACATTTACGCGCACGGATTCTTAATGCCGGTGAGATGAATATTCGCCGTCTACGTAAAGTCACCTTCTGTGCTCGCAGCTTGCCTAATATGGTCAACCATATTAAGACAGACTCCTTACTGGTGACTTCTGGCGATCGCTCCGATGTGATTGTATCTGCGTGTCTTGCCGCCATGAACGGCGTGAAGATTGGTGCCCTGCTGCTGACAGGTAGCTACGAGCCTGAGCCAGAGATCCTTAAACTCTGTGAACAAGCTTTTGAGACAGGTTTACCGGTTTTCCTGATTGATACCAATACTTGGCAAACCTCATTAAATATCCAACGCTTCGACCATGAAGTGCCTGTCGATGATGCCGTTCGTATCGACTTAGTGCAGGAATATGTCGCTAGCCATATCGACCAAACGTGGATTGAGAGTGTCACGAAAAACTCTCCGCGGGAACATCGCTTGTCACCACCAGCGTTCCGTTACAAGCTAACCGAGCTTGCCCGTGCCGCCCACAAAACCGTGGTGCTGCCTGAAGGTGATGAACCTCGTACGATCAAAGCCGCGGCCATTTGTGCTGAACGTGGTATCGCGCGTTGCGTGCTATTAGGTAAAAAAGATGAAATTCTGCGTATAGCGGCTCAGCAAGATGTCGTTCTGGGTGAAGGCGTTGTTATTGTCGACCCCGATGAAGTACGTGATCGCTATGTAGAGCCAATGTTGGATCTACGCCGTAGTAAAGGCTTAACCGAAGTCGTTGCCAAAGAGCAGTTAGAAGACAACATGGTGCTCGGCACTATGATGCTGGCACAAGACGAAGTCGATGGCATTGTCTCTGGCGCGGTTAACACCACCGCCAACACCATTCGTCCACCGCTGCAATTGATCAAAACAGCCCCAGGCTCGAGCCTTGTTTCTTCCATCTTCTTTATGTTGATGCCGGATCAAGTGCTGGTTTACGGTGACTGCGCGATTAACCCCGATCCTAATGCCGAACAACTGGCCGATATCGCGATTCAATCGGCAGAATCTGCTAAGGCCTTTGGTATCGAGCCAAGAGTGGCGATGATCAGCTACTCAACGGGTAACTCAGGTACTGGTTCAGATGTGGATAAAGTACGTGAAGCCACTCGTATCGCCAAAGAAAAACGTCCTGATCTGGTTATTGACGGTCCACTGCAATATGACGCGGCCGTTATGCCAAACGTGGCTCGCTCTAAGGCACCTAACAGCCCTGTAGCAGGTCAAGCCACTGTGTTTGTGTTCCCCGATCTCAACACGGGTAACACTACCTACAAGGCTGTACAACGTAGTGCTGACCTGATCAGTATTGGCCCAATGCTACAAGGCATGCGTAAACCTGTGAACGACTTATCCCGTGGCGCGTTAGTGGATGACATTGTCTACACTATCGCCCTCACGGCAATTCAAGCGTCACAAAACGATGCTAAAAAATCGTAAATTGAGCTAACAACACGCTCAACCTAAAAGCACTGACTTGTTCAGTGCTTTTTTATTTCCAGAGGCAAATGGTCGCAAAACAGACAGCATTAAACGCTTAAATTAAAGCCAAAATACGGTGAAAATGTTGCTGATGAAAAACAAACGCTGTGAATAGACTGGAAAGTTTTATAAAAATATCCACAAGGAAAGGCCAGAAATAAGGCTTAACAGAAAGGCGTCACTTTTTAACCAGCCAATAAAGCGCTAGAGTATCAGACACTTATAAAGTATCCATCTAGTCTTCAACATACTTTTCCACAGATTCTGTGGATAACCTAAAAAGCGAATCCTTTAAGGTATGCCACAACCATTAGACAGGAGTCAAGACATTCTCGCCAAAGATGCCCATTATTACAAAACTTGAACATAGCAGCTAAAATCGCGATACTCGTGACAAATTCCTATAACTAAAAGCCATGAGAACCTTATTTTTCCTTTCATTACTGTTTTTGTTTGGCTGTGGCGAACCCACAGACAAAGAACAACACGTGCTCACGCCCGAAGAAGTCAGCCTAGGCTTTTTTAGCGCCATTTATGTTGACCGAGATGTAGAGAAAGCAAAGTTATACGTTGATGCTCCGCTCAAAGAAGTCCTAACCCACTACTACATTGCAGCCGCAGTACAACGTAATGTGCTTAGCCTGTCTATGACTAATGTCGAAATGGAAATTGATGATATTGATATCGACTTTTTCCGTAAGTTCACCAAAGACGTTATGGTGGTCGTCAAGATGAAGGGCTTAAAGGGAGGGCAACCTTGGATTGATGACAGAACCATTCGCCTACATAAAATTAATGGTAAATGGATTATCGTTGAGATTATGCCTGAAAAACGTAAGGTCAATGGCTAATATCTTGATAACGCATCAATCTAGTATCCAAACTCAGATAAAAAAATAGCAACCTTAAGGTTGCTATTTTCATGTGCTTGTATTTGTTACTTCAGACTCAGAATTGTACTGTAAGCGAATGGCTTACAGAACTTAGACCGCTTCTTCTTCGTTCTGCGCAGGTAAAGACGTCATCACATCGTCTTTAACTTGGTAGTAAGCGTTTTCGTATTCATGAACTTCCATAACAACTCCTGCTCGATTTTGTAAGGTCGCAAAGGCATGTCGTTCTATGCAGACATTTTGCCCATGAGGAAAGGGAATTTCCGTGGCGCTGAGTATACCAAAGCAAAATCAACAATTACAGAAAACTTTCAGTTTTGTTTCCAACTTAAAGATGAAATCGGTGCTTTATCATCTAAAATGCCAAAAAGCAGTATTAAACCATGAAAGACTTTCAGCCGGTGTAGGATGATGTGCTAAAGAATTGTGGTTGATAAATAAAGCATATAAGAAGATGAGTGCAAACTGGGAGCAATTGCGTAGAAAGATAATATCGATGCTATAAAAGTAGTCATCAAGGCCACTTAACCCTGATGACTACTGTAGTTTACGCTTTTAAACGATACCGCAGCACCTTTAATGATTTCTCCTCAGAGATGTCTGCAAAGGATGCAGGGTTAGGTAAACGTTCAAGGTATTCAAGCTCAGGAGCCGCCTCCGCAACCTGCTGACGCAAAAATTGAGTGTCAAGCTCTGGCGCATTTAAGCAAAGCAAGACTTCAGCATTATCGGCTAACAACTCGGGTAAATGCCTGAGCAAACGCACATAATCCTTAGTTGCTACAAAACTGCCCTTTTGATTACTCGGCGGATCAGCAACCACGATGTCATAGGGGCCTAACTTACGCAATTTACCCCACGATTTAAAAATATCGTGCCCTAAAAAACGCGCGCCAGCGGTAAAGCCATTCAGCAGATGATTCTGCTTACCTATCGCAAGTGCCCCCTTACTCATGTCCATATTCACCACTTCATCGGCGCCGCCCTGCAGTGCTGCCACCGAGAATCCACAGGTGTAAGCAAACAAATTCAGCACTTTCTTGTGGCGTGCATTGGCTCTGACCCATTGACGGCCATTGGCCATGTCGAGGAACAAACCGTGGTTTTGACCACGTAGTAAATGTACCTGAAACCTCGCACCATTTTCAGTCACGATATGAGGCTCTGGCACCTCACCCGCCAGTAATTGACTAAAGGTTTCGCCACCACTGCGGTATTGATACACCAAATTTAATGGCTGATTGGGTTGTATCACTTGCCAACGTGCCGTAATGGCCTGTTGGCAAAGGGCGAGCTCAGCTGCCTCAAGGGCCGAAAAACTGGTCAATAACAATACGGGCGCGAACCAGTCTAAGCAAAGATGCTCGCAACCTGGATAATGTCCACCGCGGCCGTGGAATAAGCGCGTGGCATCTTCACTGACTTTTATTGTCGCCAGTGCATCTATAAAACCTTGCATTATCTACTACTTCTTATCAGTTGAATGAGTATCGACAGGTTCAGAAACCGGAGTAGTGCTTGTCGATTGGCTCACCAGTTTATCATCCACATCATCGGACAATAAAATGGCTAACCAGCTACCACTCTTACTGGATTCAAGGGCAATTTTAACCACCATGGTTAAGGGAACCGACAACAACATGCCAACAGAACCCAACAACCAGCCCCAAAAAATTAACGATAGAAATACCACTAAAGTGGAAAGCCCGAGACCGCGGCCCATAAATTTAGGCTCGACCACATTGCCCATCACCATATTCGTGCCGATGTAAAGCAGCGCGGTTCCGCCTGCTGCGGCAGGGCCTAATTGGATAAAGGCCAGCAATACAGCAGGAATAGCGGCAATAATTGAACCGATATTGGGAATATAGTTGAATAAAAAGGCGATAACCGCCCAAAGCAGCGCGTAATCCACACCGATAAAGGCCAGTCCAATACCGACTATCAAGCCCGTCGCTAAACTAACGAGGGTTTTAATCACCATATATTGATTTACCGATTGCAGAAAACGGTCAATCTGTTGCAAGCGCATATCCGGGTCATCCAAGGCCAAGTGCAGTTTTTTCGGTAAAGACTGCGCTTCAAATAGCATAAAGACGATGGTCAGGATGATAAGGAACAAATTCGCCATCACATTACCCACACCCGACAACATATTGGTGGTCATAGATAGCGCCATGCCAGGGTCAAAATAGGCTAACACTTGCTCCTTAGAGATTTGAATATTGAGTGCCTGTAACTTATGTAGCACCCAAGAAAACTGCTCCACCAGCTGATCGCGATATTGGGGCAACTGCTTAGAAAACTCATTGATTGAACTGCCCACTAAAGAGGCGAGCCATAAGCCCATCAACACGATAAACCCCATTAGCAGGATCACGGCAAGCCATTTAGGCAACCTATATTTAGTCATCAAGACAATCGCAGGATTACAAATCACCGCAATAAAACAGGATAAAACAAAGGGAACAACAATCGGGCTGGCGGCCTTTATCCCTGCCAAAATAATCACTACAAAAGCCATAACTGCAAAACCTTTATAGGCGGCAGTCGGCGAATTGGATCGTGTCATGGAGTAAAAATCCTTCTTGATCTTCGATAAAGTTGTTAGGCTAGCCTAAGAAATGTCTCAAACTCAATCACCTAAGCATTAGATACTAGATTGTTATTATGAAACCAGAAACCGCGATTATACGCATTAAAAACTTAAGACTGCGCACTTTTATCGGCATAAAAGAAGATGAAATCCAAAATAGGCAGGATGTAATCATTAATGTCGTTATCCATTACTGCGCCGCCAAAGCTCGCAACAGCGATAATGTCGATGATGCGCTTAATTATCGTACTATCACAAAAAAGATCATTGAGTTGATTGAAAACAATCGCTTCTCACTACTTGAAAACCTTACCAGCCAAACCTTAGCCATTGCCAGCGAGCATCCTTGGGTTGAATTTGCCAGTGTCGAAATCGATAAGCCCCATGCCTTGCGCTTTGCTGATTCGGTATCGATGGAACTGTGTTACCAAAAAAATCAATAAAGTGATCCCCACTTGTCCGTTGCCGTATATTGCTTATAAGGTTTGAAATAAAAGATAGCCACCCTCACCTAAGGATTTGACGATGAAGATTTTGATAACGGGAGCAAGTGGGTTTATTGGTCAGCAATTAGTGGCCCATTTAGCCAACCATCACCAACTGTTATTGCTGACTCGCCATCCTGCCAATAGTCGGCAATTATTAGGCCCTCAGCATCAATATCTTAGTTCACTAGACGAAATTGATGATTTAAATCATATCGATGCCGTTATAAATCTTGCTGGCGAACCGATAGTGGCGAAACGTTGGACTGCTCAGCAAAAACAGCGCATCTGCGATAGTCGCTGGAATATTACTGCAAGGCTTAGCCAACTGATTTTGCAAAGTAGCAATCCACCACAGGTAATGATAAGTGGCTCAGCCATTGGTTTTTACGGCCGCCAAGGCGCGGTTCCCCTTGATGAGCACGCAGTGCCCCACCCTGAATTTAGCCATGACATTTGTAAAGAATGGGAGCGATTGGCACTTAAAGCGACGAGCAAAACCCGCGTTTGTATCCTCCGTACGGGGATTGTGCTTGGGCATGGCGGTGCGCTGGCAAAAATGTTACCGCCCTTCAAACTCGGTCTTGGCGGGCCGATAGGTCATGGCCGTCAAGGGATGAGTTGGATACACATCCACGATATGGTGGCCCTGATCGACTTTCTACTTTGTAATGAAACTTGCCAAGGCATATTTAATGCCACAGCCCCCCATCCTGTCAGTAATGCTGAATTTTCTAAAACTCTTGGTAGAGTATTAAACCGTCCAGCCTTTATGACAGCACCGGCACCAGTTTTACGACTCGCAATGGGTGAAATGGCGGATCTGCTGATCGAAGGCCAATTTGTTCTCCCCAAACATGCGCTCGACGCAGGCTTTAGTTTCCGTTTTGCTCAACTTGAGCCAGCACTTAAAGACCTACTCACAAGTTAATCTGTTTTATGGCGTCATTCATACCCCGTAACTGGCTTGGTAATAAAATGTTATCAAGCCAATCGGCAAGCGTTAATATGATACTGAAGAATGACTTAGAAATCAGAGATAAAAAACCAAGTATAGAATTTGTTTATCAGCCTAGTGCAACAAGGCTGATTAGACCGATTTGGCAACAGCATCAAAACATAAATACAACACAATGATTCTAAAGACTATTTAGCGACATGAACCCATTTTTCTGTTACACTTTCGCCTCTTGCTTATCGATATTGTCGTGTTAGCACCCGCACTGAAGCACAGTTAACGCCCCAAGCAAGACCATTATCTTCAGTACTCGCCCACTCGGTGGCGATGCTGATCAACTATACCAATACGGTTCATATTCGCGCTTAATATTTCTTCTCCAACCTTGGGGATTGACAAGAATCGGTCCTTAGATCGCGCGTTTAACACTTAGCATTAGCGAGAGCTAAACAATGAGATGGGTCACCCTAACTCACCTTGAGTCTAGCGGTATTCCCACACAAACCATTTGTAAGGAACTATCATGCACACCACTTACACAATTGGCGAACTCGAGTCGTTCTTAATTGCTATCTTCGTGCTGTTTATTGGCCATTCCATCAATCGCCATGTGCGTGTTTTTAAACAATACAATATTCCAGAGCCTATCGTAGGTGGACTGGTCATCGCCGCAGTCGTTGCCTTTTTACATTTCCAAGACATCACTCTCATCTTTAGTTTACCCATGCAAAATACCTTAATGCTGATGTTTTTCAGCACCATAGGTTTATCAGCTAACTATAAGCTACTGCTTAGTGGCGGCAAGAAAGTGTTTATCTTTCTCGGCGTGGCCTCGGTCTATATTATTATTCAAAATGCGGTTGGCGTGAGTCTCGCGAGCCTCCTTGGTTTAGACCCTATCTTAGGACTTATCGCAGGCTCGATTACCCTCTCTGGCGGCCATGGAACAGGTGTTGCTTGGTCACAAACCTTTGCCGAAAACTACGGCATCAACACCTTAGAACTTGCCATGGCGGCGGCGACCTTTGGCTTGGTCATGGGCGGTATTATCGGTGGCCCTGTCGCGCAGCGACTCATTGGCAAGCACAATCTGATATCTAGTTACGGCATGGGCCGTAAGCACCACGCCACGCATCCACAACTGGTAACCTATGATCAGCTCGAAGAGGACCAAGTTACCGCCAAGACAATCATCGAAACCCTGTTTGTACTGCTGATCTGCGTTGCGGGGGCAAAATGGTTTACTGTGTTTGTCAGCGAATATCAGCTGAATTGGCTCAAGATGCCAGACTTTGTCTATGCCCTGTTTCTTGGCGTTATCATCGCCAACATCACCGAAGTCACCCGTGGTTATAAACCGCATACTGAGAGTATCGATGTGATAGGCACAGTGGCACTGTCGTTATTCCTCTCTATGGCATTGATGAATCTCAAGTTGTGGGAAATTTTAGATCTAGCGATCCCACTACTGATTATCCTGTTGGTGCAAACCGTCGTGCTGGCGCTGTTCGCCTATTTTGTAACCTTTAAAGTGATGGGCAGCAATTACGATGCAGCAGTGATCACTGGCGGTCACTGTGGCTTTGGTATGGGCGCCACCCCAACCGCAGTGATGAATATGGGCGCACTGGTATCCCGCACTGGCCCTTCTCCTCAGGCCTTTATGGTGGTACCGATTGTCGGCGCCTTCTTTATCGATATCGTCAATTTGATTGTATTGCAGGGCTACCTCAGTTTTATAATGTAACCATACAAGACTTTGTAATGAAATGAACGGTAAAGTCATCATCGTTGTCATCCAATGATAGCAACGATTTCACCGCCAATAAAAAAGCACTGGTTTATTCCAGTGCTTTTCATTTTACAAATGGGGTGTTACAGCGTTTGCCTCAGCTCCAAACTGACCTCATCTTAAGTGCCCACTTTTAATAATTCAGCGTAGGATTGATTGAGTAATTGGCGGCAGCGCCATACACCCAGCAGCGCGACCAATAAGGCGCCGCAGACTGGGGCAATCCCCCACCAGGGCCAGTGCATATACACATTGAGTTCAAACACTTGGGTCTTTAACAGATACAGCGCAAATTCCGCCACTATCACTGCAAGCACACCAGCAATGCCCCCCAGTAAGGCAAATTCAAGCCCAGTGGCACTACGCAGTAACCAGCCCGAGGCGCCAAAGGTACGCAGCACCGCGAGTTCACGCTGGCGCGTCGCCATTCCCGCCTCGGTTTGGGCGATAAGCACTAAGGAACTCGCTAGTAAGACGAGGATCAAGACTAACGTCAGCGACAGTGACACCTGCTCAATGATCTGCCGCAATTGCCCCACCATGGCGCCAACATCGATAATCGACACGGTTGGGAACTGCTGGATAAGTTCGAGGATCACTGTGTTCTTCGGGGCATCACTACCTTGCAAATCCGCATTCTTGTCGTCGAGGTAGAAGCTTGCCATCGAGGTATAAGCAAAGGGCGCCAACGCTTCTTGGGTGAAGATCATGAAGAAGTTTGGCTGTAATGTTTCCCAGTGCACGGCACGAATACTGGCGACCTTAACCCTTAGCTCTTGGTTATCAATCATATAGGTCAGCGTATCGCCCAGTTTTAGCCCTAAACGATCGGCAACACCGGATTCCACCGACACCTCATCAGCAGCTTGATTAAAATGCCCTTCAATCAACTCGTTGTTGGCAGGCAAGCTATTGCGCCAAGTGAGATTAAGCTCGCGGGAAATCCCTACTCGCCCCTTATCTCCGGCCTCGGCCTGCTCGTTAGAGATCAAGATCTCACCATTAATTTGCGTTAGCCGGCCACGAATGACGGGGTAGATATCCGTGGCTGCTATGCCCTTTTGTGCCATAAAGTCGTTTAATGGTTTAGCATCATCGGGGGCGATATTGACCAAGAAATAGTTAGGTGCATTCTCGGGCAGCTGTTTTTGCCACTCGTTGAGTAAATCCTGTCTAAGCGCCAAAATCGTCAGTAACAATACCAAAGCCGCACTAAAGCCCACCAGTTGCACCGCATTTTGCCGCGCACGGCGGCGTAACCCCGCAAGTGCCAGTTGCAATGGGTTGGTGGTTTTCATGCCGACACTGTGGCCAAGGCGGATCATCACAAAACCTAAAATACTGAGCAATACGCCCAGTAGCAGCACAGCCGCGACTACCGTCAGTGTCAGCGCCCAGCTTTGGGAATACAAATATCCCAACAGGGCCATCGCCCCTAAACTTAAGAGTAAATGCAGCCACATGCCAAGCTGCAAGCCTTCGAGTTGCCTTTGTAAAACGCGCAGCGGCGGAATCGCCAGCAGACGCATTAAAGGATAGGCCGAAAACATAAAGGCGCTGATAAGCCCTGTGCTGATCCCAAGCAGTAGCGGTCGCGTCAACGGCGGCGAATAGGCAGCGATTTCAGGGGGTAACAGTTGATTAATGCCTAAATCCAGCAGTGCCCCGCCGATTAACCCCAGCACAATACCAAACAGCGTCACGAGCAGTAAATGAATGCCGAATAGTCGACGAATTTGCGTTGATGAGGCGCCAAAGGTTTTAAGCATAGCCACCACATCATAATGACGTTGGCAGTAACGCTGGGCGGCAATCCCTATCGCGGCGCAAGCAAGGGCAATACCGAGCAAGCTTGCCAGCAGTAAAAATCGCTCCGCCCGCTTTACCGCACCAGCAATTGGCGAGTCGCCAGACTGCACATCGACCCAGCGCTGGGAATTATTCAGCAGCGGCTTAACGCTATTTTCAAAGGCGCTTAAGGCGCTTTCTTCACCCACAAATTGATACAGATACGTCACACGGCTGCCGGGTTGGATAACCCCAGTCTTGGCGACATCTTCTATCCGCATTAATACCACGGGGGAAGAAGCGAACGGATTAAAGCCAGCATCGGGTAAGCGGCTGATTTCTTGACTTAAACGAAACTCACTGTTGCCTAATTCCAGTGTTTGCGGGTATCCCAAGAGTCCCCCTAAGCGACTCTCGAACCACACCTCATCGGCGTGGGGCAAGTCTTGGGCTTTTACATCTTGGCCATTGACCGCTTTAAGTTCGATGTCTCCCTTAAGTGGATAACCGGACTCAACCGCACGCACTGTGACTAACTGAAACTTATCCCCCGCATATACCATGGAATTAAATTGCATATTGGTGACATGCTTAAGGCCAAGCTCATCGGCCTTGGCCAGAATGCTGGCGTCAATTTGAACGGGAGAGTCGATAATACGATCGGCGGCGATAAACTGAGTCGCTTGTCCGTTGATAGCAACTTGCAAACGCTCACTGACCCGCGCAAGACCGCTAACCGACAGCACCGCCAAGGTAATGGCGAGGATAATCAATAACAACTGCCCCTGTTGCAACTCGCGCTTAAACAGGCGCCATGCCAAATTAAGCTCCATGGGTTAGGCCTCCTTGGCGCTTAATTCAAGGTTGTCACTCACATTGTGCGATTGGGCCGAATCCAACTCTTCCTGCAAGTGGCCGTTGTCCATAACCAGTTGCCTTTGGCAACGCTTCGCCAGTTGTAAGTCATGGGTGACTAGGATGAGCGTGGTGTGGCTCTCTTGGTTCAGCTCAAACAACATATCGGCAATTTTATGGCCGTTAACACTGTCCAAATTGCCGGTTGGCTCGTCGGCAAATAGCACTTTAGGTTCACAAATAAAGGCCCTCGCAATCGCAACCCTTTGCTGCTCACCGCCGGATAACTGTTTAGGTAAATGAGTCAAACGGTGGGATAACCCCACGCGCCCCAGCATGGCCTCGGCCTTCTCCTTGGCATTTTTAACCCCGGCAAGCTCGGCCGGTAGCATCACATTTTCAAGGGCGGTTAAGGTATCAACTAACATAAAAGATTGAAAAATAAAGCTCACTTTTTGCTTACGCAGCGCGGCTTTCTGTTCTTCATTGAGCGGTGATAGGGCCTGGCCATCGAGCCAAATCTCCCCCGCCGTTGGGGTGTCGAGCGCGGCGAGTAAGCCAAGTAGCGTCGATTTACCCGAGCCGGAGGGTCCTAATATCGCAACACTTTCGCCCTGCTTGACATCTAAGTTAATGCCCTTGAGGATAGTGAGCGAACCTTCCTGAGTAGTCACCGATTTTTCGAGGTTAACCACATTAATGGCACTATTTTTTGAAACGACGTTAGACATAGGATCCTTCTTATACAAATCGTTCTTGCGTCAATTGCTAAGATGCAAGCCTATGGCAAAGGCCGTGAGCGCCTGCATCCTGTTAAGTCTATTTATAACCACGCCAGTTCAGGCGGCGAAAGTGTTGATCCTCGGCGATAGCTTAGGTGCCAGCTATGGCATGTCGGAACAAGTAGGCTGGGTGGCACTGCTGCAAAAAAACTTACCCGAGCATGAATTTACCAACGGTTCGGTGAGCGGTGAAACGACAGCGGGCGGTTTGCGTCGTTTGCCTGCGCTGCTCGATTCCGTTGCCCCCGATTTGGTAGTAGTCGAACTCGGTGGTAACGATGGTCTACGTGGATTCCCCCCGACGCAACTCAAAAATAACCTAACCCAAATCATTACCCTAGCCAAAAATAGCGGTGCTAAAGTGCTACTGACCGAAATCATGGTACCGCCTAACTATGGCCCTCGCTATAGCCAAAAGTTCACCCAAGTGTATCAAGAGATTGCAAAAGATGAGGATATTGACCTTATCCCCTTCTTTATGCAGGAGGTCGCTCCCCATCCAGAGTTGATGCAAAGAGACGGTATTCATCCCAATGAAAAGGCCCAAGAGAAGATTGCCACTTGGATGCAACCTTGGATTGAAAAAGCCTTAACTCAATAAAATCGCTGCAATTTTAAGCTAATAAACAGCTTGCTGATGTAAACTTGTATTTAAGCGATAAAAACATGCTCCAACGCAACATTAACGCCTGAGATAAACAGTAAAATTCGTGTTAGCAAATGGTTAACCCAACAAGGAGTCAATATGTCCCTTAGCCATCAGCAAAAAGTGTACATACCCAAGGAAGCTCGTACCAATCAGTACATCACCGCCGAAATTAAAGTCACGGATGAATTACTGGCGCAATACCCCGATTACCATAGCTGTTATCAAACCTTAAGCCGCATTATTTTTAACTTGGCAGAACAACACGATCTCCGTAACGTCCATGTGATCACTAACGATAAACTGCCAGTCGTGCGTTACCATACCGAAGCGTATTGTTTCCAAACCGCTGAACAAATTCTGTTTTTTTACAATCCCGCCTATCACGAGGCACAAAATCTGTTCACTGCGGACAACTACCGCGCCCGCAAACTGCGTATTGTTTTCTTAGCGACTGGCGATGAAATCCGCAGCAACTCAGCTAATTTCCATACCCGTGTACGGGAGCTATTAAACGAATTAATGCCTAAGCTGCCGATTAAAGATCTTAAGGTAAAGATCCGCGACCACCAGCATTTATCCTATGATTTATTCGCCAAATCAAAAGGTAATAAAGAAACCTACGGCTATAAACTCAGAGCCATTGCACCAAGATACAAGGCCAGAAAATGTGACCTGCCGGAAAATGTCAGTTCACTCACCTATGTCACCGTCAGCCTGCCGCTGAGTCGCAAACTCAAACAAGGTTTACTACCAGAGTCAGCAACTGACTTTAGCCCGTTATATCAACACCTTGAGGATAATTTCATCAAGGCGGCTACCAATAAGCAATTAACGCGCTTGGCTATGATAGCCAACGGCTTAACTCCCTTAGTACGTAACAGTAAGTTTGAAAAACTCGACAGCAAGGCCGAAGTGCAGATGATTGGTTTTGACCCGAACGCAACTGAGCAGCAAGTAATTCGCCGCTGGGATGCTGATAACTTAGTCGAAGCCGCGCATTTTACTATTGTCGCGGGTGCGAAGGACTGTGATGACTCAGGCTATGGCCGTTTTATGAATAACGTTGAAGCCGCATTGAAAACCTTTGCCGCCGAGATTGGGCTAGATCCTGAGCGTGAAGATCTCGTGGTGCGCTTCCATCAGCACATTAGCTACCAGCTCTAATTATTCGCTGTAGCACGACCGATAACAAAGGGCGCATTTGCGCCCTTTTATCTATAATTGCAAAGCATTACGCTTATACGATGCCATGCACTAAAGCCCTCTAACTTGACTTCAGCCAACCTTTTATCAGCTTGACTACTTTATCGTAATCGTCATCAAAACTGTGGCCACCGCTTAATTCCATCACAGTGACATTGGGCTGCTTGACCTCTGGACATAAATGCAGCGGCGCATCGTCCTCTTTACCGTAGAGACAAAGCATAGGCACAGTGGTTTGTTTGTTCACTTCGGGCAAGGTTAAGTAACGAGCCGATTGGTTATCCGAGGTGACAATCTCACTCACATGGATTTCAAAATCCGAAGATTGTGAAGGAGAAAGCAGCACAGCGCCCACGACATTCTGCCGATATTGAGTGGGCATATCATTTAACACAAAGGGAATCACTTCGGCCCCAAAGGAATAACCAATCAAAATCACTTTTTGCGTGCCAAATTCCGCCTGGTACTTATCAATAATCGCTAAGGTATCTTGGGTGACCTCTTTAGGATCTTTTTGTTTCCAATAATATTTCAGCGAGCTCCAGCCGACGACAGGCCAGCCCTGCTGCTGCAAAATGCCCCCTACGGCTTTATCAAGCGTTGCCCAGCCACCGTCACCACTCAAAAAAATCACCAACGGTGGTTTGGCATGGGATGACGCAGCTTTTACCTGAGTTGATGATTCGACAGGCAATAGGGTCAGCCCCAGATTATCGGTAAACTCATCAGCAAAGACGTTAGCAGTGGAACATAAAAGTAAAACGCTAAGTAGCTTGATTAAGGATTTCGTCATCTCGCACCTACTTTTTAAACACGCCAGTTGTACCACGACTCGTTAAGGTCACAAGACTGCCCACCACTACAGGTAAAGAGAGCCCACCATAACAAATCAAATACTTAGCCTCCCACCTTGGATTAAACTTATCCTTATACCTTCTAAGCCCCTGAAAGTTGTAAAATTTATTCCCCTTCTTATAAACCGTTTTGGCAAGCTTAGTCCAAAATGGCACCAAGGCTCTATCAGTCAATCCAGACATGGGCGCCATGCCAAGATTGAACAGCTGATATCCTTGCTGTTTGCCCCATTGCAAGAGTTCTGTAAACAAAAAATCCATAATATTACTGCCCGATAAACTAGGCTGATAGCGCATCAAATCAACCGAAAACTCTATTTTGGCCGCACTGGCCCACACATTGGAAAAAGCTACAAGCTCGTCGTTTAAATACACTAAGGCCATCGGCGTGGCGCACAGGTAAGCAGCAGAAAAATACCCAACTGAAAATCCCTTTTCTCGACCTTGCTTCGCCTTAAGCCAGCTCGAAGAAATAACCTCTAACGTTGGCAATAGGGCCTTCACTTCACTGGCCTCGATAATTTTAAACCGTAACCCTTCCCTTAAAGCCTTCGCATGACTTTGACGCAAGCTACGATACTTACTCGACTGTAAATCAAATTCCGCCAAGGGCACTATGGCCTCCTCGCCGAGTTTATATAGGCTCAACCCTTGTTCTAAAAAGTGGGGTAAATACTTTTGCGTGACTTGATAAAATACTGGCCAACCATCGTAAGCATCGCATAACTCCCTAAACTGCCAGAGTAAATCATCAAATTTATCTGGATTTCCAATCGGATCGCCCATCACAACCCAGCAATGTCCTGCGCGGGCATACATTAAAAATGCATCGTTATCTTCATTAAATAACAATGACTTATCTTGAACTAAAGCAAGAAATCCGTGGCTACTTGGAGCGTTAGCGACGATATCCATAGCGCAGCTTAAAGTATGCTCATCCAATAGACGGGTTTGCGGTCTTCTCATCGCTAACACGTAGCGAAAGGCAAAAATCAACAAGATCACTAGGGCAACCGCCCCACCCCGCAATGCACGGGACACATGGCTATCTTGAGAAAAAGTAAACCAAAGTGAATGATCGTAATCCACATCCTGATAGGCAAAAAATAGCACCCACATCATCAAAAATAATGCCGCCGCCAGCGATAAGGCCCAACCAAAAGAATATTTAATTCCCACAATAGAACCTTGGCGATAAAAAACCTGCTCGCAGGGCAGCATTAATAAATAGATAAGACCAAGTGCGAGGGATATCTGCCACTGAGCGCCCTTTAGTACAATAAACACCATGGCTACCAATAAGAGTTTTTGCGTTAACTCAAACGCTTTTTGATAACGTTTAAATAGACCGTGTGATAATAGCAAGAGTAAAATAGCACTCGCACTCAATATCAAACTTGATAGTTCCACAATTGGTAGCGGCACTATCGCACCTAGCCAATGATATTTATGAATAATGGAAGGGTTAACAACCGATAGCAACAACACTAAGCCAACGCCAAAAACACTAATGCTTAATAATGGTGGCAATAATTGCCTGACAATCTGTAAATTAACATTTAACTTAGAAAACTTATCCTTATTAGTTAATACTAAGGTTGCCACAAAATACATCAGCGCTAAAACAAATGGCACTATGTAATACATTAATCGATAAATAATCACTGAACTTAAAATTTGTTCGGCAGGTAAATATTGCGATAAGGTAACAGTAACTACCGTTTCAAATACGCCAATCCCTCCAGGCACATGGGCAAGCACCCCGATTGCATTGGCTACAAAAAAGATGCTAAGGACCTGTAAATAACTTAATCCATCCACCTCAGGTAGTAGAGAGTAAAATAATGTCCCCACAACGATCCAATCAATACTCGATACTAGAAACTGCTTTAGAGATAAGGAAAAAATCGGTGGTGCCAATTCGAACCCACGAAAATGAATAGACCTTTTCCAGATCAGGCTAAATACAAAATAGCTAATGACACCCAGCAACATCAAGATACCAATCACTCGATTAAGAGAGAAAAACCAAGTTGGCAACGGTAAGTCGGAAAGTTGCTCTGCAGGAAAACTAATCAGAGCAAGTCCGCAGATAAAGAAAAGTCCAAGGAAAAATGTCACTGAGCAAGCGAGTACAACCTGGGTAATATTATTGCCACTCAAACCTAATTCAGAATAAAATTTGTAGCGTATAGATGTGCCGGTCAATAATGAAAAACCTATCGTATTAGAGAAGGTAAATGCCAGAAATGAAACAGGAGCTACCTGTTGATAACTTAAGGGCGATTTTAGTTTTCTAATGGCAAGATAATCATATAATGTTAATAGTAGATAACTGACCAACGTCAATAAAACCGCTAATAAAATTTTTGATGGTGCAAATTGTTTAATCTCTAAAAAAATATCATTTAACTGATAATCCTGCTCTAAGTTATATAGCAGAAACAACGAGACTGTGAATATTATCAAACTAATAATCACACGGATCCGCCTACCCATTTTACTCTCCAAGCGCTGTTTAATCTGCAAATAAAATCAACAATAAGCATTGATAGGACATTAAAATAAAATTAACTTTATTTTATTATTCAACCCTATTTAATCGAACGATTTTTAACATAGTGATTTTGGAGAGGCAATCTAATTAATCATTCGCTTCATGATGTTTTATTCATCTTGTAAACACTTTGTTCTAATCTGGCTTAAATATCCCCAAAATAGTTTAAAACAGCCATTAAGTGGTCAGCTTTTTTCGCTTAACCATTCTAAAAAAATGAATGGGTTGCATGTCCTATCTTTCACTGTACACGGCATGATTTTGGCCATATTTCACATTGCCTTTTTCAGCTCCGAGCGCATCCTGTTAACGAAATTATAACAAAAGCAGGAGCACCTATGTTCAACAAGACGACACACCCACTCTCACGCAAGGGCATTAAGGCAAAATCACGCCAGCTCTGGCCGAGCAACTCCCACAGAAAAATAACTCAAGGTAAAGCAAGCTGGCTGATGCCTACAGGGGTCGCCCTACTGATGGCTTTTAATCTAACGGGTTGTTTTTCTGACGATGATCCCGCCCCAGTGGTAACGCCACCCGTGGTGCAGCCACCTGAAACTGGACCCACCTTTCCCGAAGGTGCAATCAAAATCCCCGCTGGCGATAACCTCACGATGCGTATTCAAGAAGCCTTAATTAACGCGCAAAGTGGTGCAGTGATCGTGCTTCCTAAAGGAACCTTTAATATCGACTCAACTTTGCTGTTCGATGGCGATGTAGATGGGGATGGCAGTTATGCCAAAAACGTCACTATCATGGGCTACGGGATGAAGGACACTATCCTTAATTTCGCCCAAGCTAACTCGGGAGATGGGATTTTCGTCCAAAACGCTCTCAACATTACCATTCAAGATCTGTCGGTTAATGAGGCAAAAAACAATGGTATCAAACTTAAAAACACTAACGGCATTATCCTGCGCCGCGTTGGTGCAGTATGGGAAGGCGAACTCGATAAAGATAATGGTGCCTATGGTTTGTATCCGGTTGAATGTGAAAACATTCTGATTGAAGACAGTTATGTTCGCGGCAGTGCCGATGCGGGGATTTATGTTGGGCAGTCCCAATATATTGTGGTGCGTCGCAATATCGCCAAAGAAAACGTGGCGGGGATTGAAATCGAAAACTCCAAATATGCCGACGTGTATAACAATGAAGCGATGGGTAATACGGGTGGGATTTTAGTGTTCGACTTGCCGATCAATAACCACAGATACGGCTCTAGCGTGCGGATTTTCAACAACAAAGTGTATGACAACAACACGCCGAACTTCGCCAATGCTTCTGCTAACCCCGCAGGTGTGCATATTGTGCCGCCAGGCACTGGAGTGATCATTTTATCCACCGCAGATGTGGAAATTTTCAATAACCAAATTACCCGTCACGACACCCTAGGAGTGACTGTGAGTAGCTTTTTTATTGCAGAACCCGATATGACCTCCTTTGTCGGCAACTATGGTCAACCTGGTCAAGCGATTGAGGATGGTTGGCGTCCTGTACCACGTAATATTTATTTACACGACAACGTAATTACCGATTATGGTAGCAAGCCAAAAGGTTATTTAATTCAAGATATTATTCGAGCCTATATCATAAATCATGGCACGTTACCCGGCGTACTCTACGACGGCTTAGGGGAAATGCTTGCTAATAACGGCACCGCCGCTTACCTCGGTTTGAAAGAGACGCCCTTTGCCACTGACGGTAGCGATAACGTCTGCGCCAGTGATAACGGCAACGTATCCTATGGCCGGCTCTATGCCAACAGCAATACGGATATCAGCATCGCCGATGTGCAATATGAAAAGACCCAAAACGCCCTACTGAAATGTACTCAAGTGAGTCTGCCTGTGCATACCGTCACCTTTGCAGGCCAAGTATTTGGCTGCGGGGTTGACGATAATACCGCAGGTTGTGATGGCGGCGTATTGGTCGGTGGCGGTGGTACTATCGGTGAAGGCGAAGGCGGTCTAGTAGGCGATGGCGATCAAAGTCTGTGTAAAGCGACTGGCTCAAATGTTAGTTGGGATGCACTGCTGAAAGCAAACTGTCCTAAACTGTCGGATTACAACCTGTTTAGCGATGCCAAAAACCCCACCACAGGCCCGAATTCGGGTGGTGTCCCTTACGATCTCAACACGCAGCTCTTTACTGACTACGCCAGTAAATATCGCTTTGTGTATTTACCTGCGGGACAAAAAGCCAGTTACTCCGAAAAAGAAGCGTTTGATTTCCCTGTGGGGAGCGTTATCGTCAAATCCTTTGCCTTGCCAAGCGATACCAGTAAGCGCGGTATTAGCAACGAGAGCTTGATTGAAACCCGCTTACTCATCCATCGTCCAACGGGCTGGAGCGCACTGCCCTATGTGTGGAATGCAGATAAAACCGATGCCACGTTGGCGAAAGCGGGAGCGATTAGCAGTCAAACGTTGAGCCATAAAGGGGAAAGTCTGACCTTTAACTACATGGTCCCGAGCATGAACCAATGTAAGCAGTGTCACCAGTTTAAAGCTGATAACAATAGCAACGCCGTGTTTGTGCCTATTGGTCCTAAGGCGCGCCATTTGAACCGCAATTTCAGCTATCAAGATGGCAGTATGAACCAACTGCTGAAATGGGAAAGCCTTGGTATTTTGCAAGGATTGCCCAACCTAAGCCAAGTGCCACAAGTGCCCGCCTACCACGATGGTGACGAAGCGACCGTCGCAAGCTTAAGCGATACCGCATTAATGCAAACGGCTAAGGGTTATCTCGACATCAACTGCGCCCATTGCCATAGACCCGAGGGCAACGCCTCTAATACTGGCCTAAAACTCGAGTACTGGCGTGGCTACAGCGATGATGCAGGTTTCTCCCATGGCACCTGTAAATCACCGGTTGCCTATGGCGGTGGAAACTTAGGTTTCGATATAGTCCCAGGCAATGCCGCTGAGTCCATCCTGCACTTTAGAATGCAAAGCACGACTCCGGGCGATCGTATGCCTGAAATTGGCCGAAGCTTAGCCCATGATGAAGGCGTAGCGTTGATCAGCGAATGGATTAAACGTCTACCCGCAGCAAGCTGCTCACGCTAGCGTTAACGTAACAGTGGGTGAAAGCATGCTTGCAATCACCCACTTGCTTACCACTTCAAGACAGAGCGACCCCTGACATTGAAGGCCAACTCGAGGCCTTCTTATTTTCTAATGACATCTTAACGAGCTGATAATCCATGAAAAATCGCCAAACACTTTCGTTGGTGTTGATTATCACTGTGCTGCTCACAGCCTGCGGCGGTAGTGACAGCCAAAGCAGCGATAGCGGCCAAACACCGCCGCCCACGACCCCAACCAATCCAACGATACCAACTAGCCTTTGTGTTAATACTTCAGGGCAAGTTAACTGGCCCGCCTTGATGGCAGAAGACTGCCCAGTGTTAAGTCAATATGGTCTCTTTATCGACCCGACAAACCCAACCATACAGCCACAAGCTCCGGGGTTTAGCTATCAGCTCGCTACGCAGCTGTTTTCTAACTATGCCAGCAAATACCGCTTTATCTATTTACCCGCGGGCAGCAGCATACAGTACCAAGCGCAGGAGGCATTTGAGTTTCCAACTGGCGCCGTGCTGGTTAAAACCTTTGCTCTTCCACAGGATACGGCTATCACAGGCATAGCCAACGAAACGCTAATCGAAACGCGGCTATTGATAAAACGCCCCCAAGGTTGGACGAGTCTGGTTTATCAATGGCAACAAGGTGAGGCAAAGCTGCTTACCGCAGGTGCAAGCGTGCATCATACCCTGATTAACCAAGGCCAAAGTCAAAGCTTCGATTACAACATACCGAGCCGCGCCGAGTGCAAAATTTGTCACCAAACCAACCAAGATAACAGCAGCCAAATCATTCCGATTGGCCTTAAAGCCCACTTATTGAATCGCGACATAGTCGACCAAGGACAAAGCGTCAATCAACTCAGCCTGTGGGCCAAACAAGGCAAGCTTGAGCAGTTACCCGAGTTAAGCCAAGTGGCCAAAACCTATGCAATTGACAACCATCAAGCCGATTTAACCGCCCGCGCTAAGGGCTATTTAGATGTAAACTGCGCCCACTGCCATAGCGCTAAAGGCTTTGCCAGTATCTCTGGATTACGCCTCGGTTTTTATATCGATCACACCAGTTATCAATATGGGATCTGCAAGCAGCCTCCGGGATGGGATGGCGGTGCGAAAGGACTTGATTACGATATTGTCCCCGGCAATGCTGAACATTCAATTTTGCTGTATCGCCAAACGCTCTCTGAACCGAAAGATCGCATGCCGCCTATCGGTCGCAATCTTGAGCACCAAGAAGGCGTTGAATTAATTCGTCAATGGATAGATTCACTGGCACCGAGTTTAGGGAATTGTATTTAGGAAAGTGCTGAGTAGTACTAGGGCGTGTTGACGTTTCAGGGTTATTTTTGCAGCAATGTGGCTGGCTTTTATGCAAGGCAAAGTCCGTGCAGTGTAGTTATTCTACATAAACGGACGATAACGCGGCAGAAAAGCCAGCCAAATGCTGCCCGAAGGGTTCGTCTGGCAAGCCCTTGCTCTTACTTTCTGTCATAAGAGCCGCTCGTCATTTGAGTAGAATAACTACACATCATTCCTCGTTTCGCGAGCACGTGCTTTCCTGAACGAACAAAATCTAATCTCGAAACGTCAACACGCCCTAATGTCACTCACATTGCATAGCAATGGAGTGACGTTAAACAAAAATAAATGGGATAAACAAGGATGAAATTGAATATAGGATAGCGCCGTTTCCCTTAAAGTATCGCGTCCGTTTTTAACCAATTAAGCTAGTTCACTATCCTTTAGCCGCAGTTAAGCCGACTAAAATACCCTGGCGGGTGGCCAATCCAATGCTTAAAGGATTGACGGAAATGGCTCACATCGCTGTAACCTAAGGTCTCGGCAATCGCCTCAATATCTAGCTTGTTGGCTAAAATCAACTCGACCGCACGTTGGCAGCGCACCTGATCAACGAGACGCTGATAACTCGATCCCAGCTGAGCAAGTTTACGCCGAAAACTGCGGTCGCTCATATGCAGCTGCGCCGCCATTTCATCCAAATGAAGTACATGGGGAAAATGTGCGCGGATCGCTATCAATACGGTTTCGATAAAGGAGGTGGTAAAAGCTGAAGGCGTTACCTCTGCAAATTTAGGGAAAGGATAGTTTATTGCAAGAGCAAGATAATCAAGGGAAATACTCCATTCGTAATATTCGCAATTAAACTGCACTTTCGCACCCGTTGCCTCCTCTAAAAAACGGCAGTCTCGACCTGACCCAACCAAATTAATTTGACTTAGCGTTATCGCCTCCCCAGTCAGCTCTCTGGCGAGCCCCAATAGTGACCCAATACTGTGTAAAAACTGAAATCCGTATTGTGCTTTATCAATACGACCCGTATTAAGCCAACGAATGCAAACACTGTCATCTGTTAGACGTACCAAAGAATCAGTAAAACTACCAACTAAACTCGGGTGATTAATCACAAACTGTAAGCAGGCCTGCAATGAGCTAAGTTGAGCAAGATGGGGCAACAATACATCTAAGCTACTCACCCGATAACTCAGCCCTAATTTAGTACCAATATCGGGATCTCCACCCTGTAAGCGTAAAAACTCCATCGCATATTCCACCTGCCAGACAAAGACAAACTGGCAATGATTAAGCTCAGTCCGGCCAACACCAATATGACCACAGACTTGCTGTAAGGCTTTTTCGCCTAACTGTGAGGCAATAAAGTCGAGAATATTACGCAGCTCAAATGCGGGATAGGTTTGATCGCCTACCATCAGGTTCGTCTTGTAATCGACGCGCTGTAACATGGAATATCCTTAATGTGATTTGTTCAGCTTTTAATTCCCTAGGTGATTAGTTGTATAAGATCTCGCTTATTTTGAATAGTCTTAAACCAAACTTAATGTTAAAAAAATGTATTATTTCATTTCGCGCCCAAACAAAACAAAAACGCCTGCATATTCGCAGGCGTTTTCATCTGTATTAAGTCAATGCGTCGGCTTACATGGGACGATTTTTCTCAACTAATCGATTAAAAATCGCATTTACCGACAGGGACGCACCATGGGCGATTTTATCGGCTAGTTTCTTGCGCACCTGATAACGCAGCTTATACACGGTACGTTCGCCCGCTAACTGCATTAACACATCATCACTGGTTGAAATCGCATCGATAAGGCCTAATTCAATCGCCTGTTGACCGTACCAATGTTCACCAGTTGCCACCTTTGCCAAATCGAGCTGAGGACGATATTTGGTTACAAAAGCTTTAAACAGCTCATGGGTTTCTTCGAGCTCCTGTTGGAACTTCTGTCTGCCCTCGTCAGTATTTTCGCCAAAGACGGTTAAGGTGCGCTTAAAGTCACCGGCTGTGTGTTGCTCATAATCAATTTCGTGCTTTTTCAGCAAACGGTTGAAGTTAGGCAACTGAGCAACTACCCCGATAGAACCCACGATGGCGAATGGCGCGGCATATATTTTATTGGCGACACAGGCCATCATATAACCACCGCTGGCGGCAACTTTATCCACGCAAATCGTTAATGGGATCTCGGCCTGACGCAGACGATCGAGCTGGCTCGATGCCAATCCATAACCATGCACCATGCCACCGCCACTTTCGACCTTGACAATAACTTCATCACCCTTTTCGGCGATGGTTAAAATTGCGCTGATTTCTTCCCGCAAAGATGCTACTTCGGCGGCATCAATACTGCCTTTAAAATCAATGACAAAGACCTTGCCTTTGTGGTCTTCTTCGGCCGCTTTTTCCTTCGCCTTTTCGTCTGCTTTCAGCTGTTTTTCGTAGGCTTTAAACTGCTTCTTCGTCAGCAGTTCCTCCTTCAAACTGTGCTTTAGTTCTTCCAGTTCTTCTGAAAGGTTAGTGATCCTCAGTTCACCTTTATCCGATTTGTGCTTCACAGTGGACGCGAGGACGACAATAATCACAGCAACAATCGCAACAACGATAGTCACAGCTTTGGCCAAAAACATGCCATATTCGTATAGAAATTCCAAAGTACTCTCCGTTGGGACCTAAGGTGATCCGGTTTAATGCGCGCTATTCTAACAGCCTAAAGCGCCATAAAAAAACCCAGCAAAGGCTGGGTTTTTAGGATTTAACTCGGATTAGTTAGGACAAGTCGCGATCACACTTGGATCGGTGACGTAAATAGTGGCCTCACCTTTACCCGCAGTCGATGCATAGGTGGCTACTTGAGTCTGCATCTCTACCGTTGCCGCAGCTGCCATACCATCTGTAGAACTCTTCTCGCTTGGGTCAACAATAGAACTGTGATGGCCCTTGGCAAAACGCACCACACCAAGCCCTTTCGTCGTAGCATCGACGCAAGGTAAACCCATTGCAGAGATCAGCGGTTCAGTACCTGATAATGGGAAGTTATCGACACTATTAGGTAACACTTGATCCGCTAAGTTACCATTACCATCACCGGCGACTTCAATTAAGTGCACAGGTAATCCTGTTGCTTTTAACATGCCAGCATGGTTAACCGGATCTGCTGAGTCCACCGCCGTTTGCACAGCAAAGGCAAAAGTAGGAATAAATTGCGCGTAAACCGCCTGAACTAAAGCCGCATATTCAGGGCTGCCTGGCTCATATCCTGCCGTATTAGCCTTATCGACTAAAGCTTTGAATGTCGCCGAAGCAGTGACATTATTAAACAGTACGGGACCGAAGGTGGCTGAACCGGCAAAAGCGCCTGCTAAACCACCAGCAGGAGCAACCAAAGAAGCCGCATTAATCACATAAGGGTTAGGTAAGGCTTCACCCGTGGTTGGATTTCTCATCCCCGTGCTGGCATAGGTAGCAAAATCGGTTCCCACAATCGCACCTAAACTTAACCCCTGCGCACTGATCTTAGAGACATCAAATACTTGTGGTTGATTAGCCTGCGCAAGCCCTTGTGCGAAGCCAGTTAAGGCTAAACGCACGCCAAGGTGATCCATGGTTGCCTGACGGAAGTTATCTCGCACAGAAAGTGTGCTTGAGATATTGACAAAGACTAACGGGTTACCATTTTTAAAGGCATCCGGAGTACCAATCACATTGCCAAAAGAGGGATCGGTTGCCGAAACTTCGTAAATACCATCCCCATTGGCATCAAATGAACGAGCACCATGTAAAGGCATATCGATAGCTACCGTTGCCACGCCCATGGCCGCATAAGAACCCGCATAAGCTAAAGACATTTCCTTACCGCCACCTAAACCATGCAGCGCAATCGTGGTTGGCCAGCCTGATGTTGGTGGTGTAAAGGTTAAGCCTTGCTGCTGATAGAAGGCCGCGAGTTTAGTGGCATTAGGCATAGAAATCAGTACAGGTACCGTTTCATAACCTTTAATCGCAGGGATTGGGTTAAATTTGGTCAAATGTTTGGTTTTATCAACCGCAGTACCATCGTCTAATAGCCAGGTTTTACCTGCCATTAGCGAAGGATTAGCTAATGCATCAGCAGGGTTAGCAATACCATTAGCGACAGCCTGCATACCAAAGTTTGTTTGACTTAAGGTGCCCGCTTGCAGCGCTAATAGCACAGAAACGGGGCTATCGCCTTGGGCTTTCCAACTCCCATTTATTAGTGGTTTACCTTCTGCAGATAAACAACTGACAGAAGAACAATCACCGTAAATTGGCAATTTAATTTTTGCAGTATAGACATCCGCTAAATTTGAAACCACGTAAGCCATACCATCTGCTGGTTTTAATCCCGCAGCCTGAGCCACAGTTAACCCAGTAGGAGTAGGCATTTGTGCAAAACTAGGTGCATAGGGAGCGCCTCTTGCCATCAACAGTTTTGTGGTTTCATAAACATTTGCGACTGATTGAGTAGTGAACAAGCCAGAGTAGGTAATGGTTGAAGTATCAACATTATGTGCAGCTGCTATCCCCTTCTCATAACTATTGATTAAGGTTTGCAACATCAGTTGATCTGGCGTTTCTAGAGGCAGCGTATTGATATCCATCTTCAACGTACCATAGGTTGTTGAAGGGGCAATGCCGCGTCCCTCTGAATCCTGAATTAACTTAGTGGTCGCATAAATATAAGACTGACCCGCTTTAAGCGGTTTTAGTGGAATAATGACGACTTTATTGCCTGAGGCAGTAGAAACAAAGTCCACACCAAATTGTAATTCAGCCCCTACTTTACAAGCTGATACTGACGGTTTGGCTTTACACTCAGGATCAGAGGACAAAGCGCCCCCCACGGTAGCCTCAAACATTCTTACCGCGCCAGGCTGGGCAACAGATGCCGCCATCAGGGTGAGCTGGGTGCCATCATGATCTTTTGCTAAATCGATATCAATTGAAATGGGCGACGTAGTTGACCATCCATCTAATGCACCGAGTGCAATCTGAGGATCGGTATAATTACCAGAACTTTCACCCGGTATAGATAAAGTACCATCCTTAGTGCCGCTGAACAGGAGGTCATTTGGCAAAGGAACTTTAGAGTTAGCAGGGTCGAATACCATACGGGATTCAGGGATGAGCGGCTCCGTCTTATCCTTGAGTTCGTTATAACTGTCCTCGCCACATCCTGTGAGGCCCAGTGCTGATGCAATCGCAACACACAAAATGAGTCTTTTCATTTTTTTTCCCCAAATCTTGTTGTAATAGTTTTGTTTTCCCCAAGAAATTAGTCACAATAGCGCAAAAGCTATGACTAATAGGGCTTATGTTAGCCCCTAACTCATTTCAAGTTAACGTAAAAATATTGAGTTAGCCACAAGTTTGTCACAAAGATTTTAGCTATTTATAACAAAGTTTCATTCATTTGTTTGAAACATGCGTTTAGCAGTTCAGCGACTCTAGAAGTGGCGGGCATTTTCGCCAAGAGGAATAAAAGGCTCATGTTGGAATATCAAGCAGCAAAAGATTTACTTAAAGGTAAAACTATTTTAGTCACTGGTGCAGGAGCAGGCATTGGTCGCGCGGCGGCTATCGAATTTGCCAAGCATGGCGCCACGGTGATTTTACTCGGTAAAACCGTTAAAAAACTCGAAGCCGTTTACGATGTTATCGAGCAAGCGGGTTATCCGATGCCAGCCATTGTGCCACTGGATTTAAAAGGTGCGACCGAACAAAACTACCGTGATATGGCCGACACGATCAGCGAACAGTTCGGCCATTTAGATGGTTTACTGCATAATGCCAGTTTACTCGGCGCCCTAGGTCCGTTTGAACACATCGATATTCCTTCACTTGAAGATGTACTTAAAGTCAATGTCACCGCACAAGTGATGCTAACCAAGGCATTACTGCCAGTGCTACGCCAAGCACCAAGTGCCTCGATTATTTTCACCTCCAGCAGTGTTGGTCGTCAGGGCCGCGCCTACTGGGGGCCCTATGCCTTCTCGAAATTTGCCACCGAAGGCATGATGCAGGTACTCGCCCACGAATGTGATGGCACTTCAGTCCGCGTGAACAGTATTAACCCAGGCGCAACGCGCACCGAAATGCGTGCTAAAGCATACCCTGCCGAAAATCCATTCGATTTAAAAACGGCCGAAGAAATCATGCCGACTTACTTGTATTTAATGGGACAGGACTCTAGCGATATTAACGGTCAGCAATTCAATGCCCAGTAAGTAAGGCTCACTAAACGCTGTGGTATAAAAGTAAAGGGAACCGAATGGTTCCCTTTACTTTTACTCAGTCGCTGAGTCTAATTTTAGCAAAGTAAATCATTGTTTTAGACTTCTCTTGCAAGTTATCACTTTGGACTTGAATATTATCGGGAACCGATACCTGCTCGTGACTTGAATAATAACTCACCCAAAGATGATCACCTTTCAGAACAATGCCAGCATAACTAGTATCGCCCTGCGAAGGTAACGTGAGCCTCTCATGAATAGCGCCCGTATCTTGATTTATTTCAATAAGTGCAGTGCGAATGTTCCCTTCATAAAGACGTACAACCGCCATCAAACGGGATTGATAGACAAACAGCACTGGCCCACCGATGCGTTTATCGAGTGTTTGCCAAGTCCATTGCTTGAAAGGTGGCAAGCTGTGACCCAGTAAACCTAAAAACTCGTCACTCCACACGGGATCGCGCCTTAATAAACAAAAACAACTCCCTTGGTGAAATACAAGCGAACTTTCATTTACATAACCTTGGTCGTTAAAAACAGGCATCCAAGGTTTAAAGAGCTGTCCATCGTCACTTTTGTAGAAACGGGTATCTCCATCAGGCCCCGCCCGATATCCCACACCATAAAGTGCATCTTGATGCTCAGTTAAACGCCATAACCAGTAACCTTTATCAGCTACCGCCTGCGGTTCGGACCAATGTACGCCATCCTTTGAGCGCCAAAGATAGGATTGTAAACCTGATTTATTGTGCAAAGTACCACCACCCAATAGCAACAACTCACCTCGAAATTCAATTAATTTGCCATCCCGTAAATCAGCATGAGCCGAAGTCAGCAGCGCCACACTTTGCCAATTTTCCCCGGCATCATGGGAGCAAAGAATACGTAAAGCGCCATCAGGAGATACGTGAGCAGAGCCTTCTCGAAATACACAAAATAATGCCCCTTGGTATAACACCAGATCGGTAAAAGCATTATGCTCACCTTGCGCCCAAATTCGCTTGACCGATATTAATTCCATGGTTCATCTCCTCGTCATCTTTAGGCTTGTTATAGCATAACCATAGGCTACAGAAAGCAAAAAAGGCCGCAAGCGGCCTTTTAACTGGGTAACATAAACCGATTAACTACGTTGACGCGTTGGCTTCGATTTACCCGTTGAGGTGACTTTATGCTTACGTACAGCGCGGCGAATTTTGGCACTCTTCACCTGCGCACGGGCCACACTGTGTTTATCTGCAGCCAGCATAGTGCGAGTTTCAGGTTCAAGGCCCGCTAATTGGCGCAGGTAGTTAACTTGCTCAATTGGCAATTCAATCCAACCACCACGGGGTAAAGATTTAGGTAATTCCACCATACCATAGCGCACACGGATAAGACGGCTAACTTGCACCTCTTGGGATTCCCATAAACGGCGCACTTCACGGTTACGGCCTTCACGTAAACACACGTGCCACCATTGGTTCATACCCTCACCACCCGCGGCTTTAATGGCATCAAACTGCGCCATACCGTCTTCTAACATCACGCCGGTACGCAGACGTTGTACCGCAGCCTCTGGTACTTCACCAAAGGTACGAACCGCGTATTCGCGTTCAACTTCGTTAGACGGGTGCATCAAACGGTTTGCCAGTTCACCATCAGAGGTAAACAGCAATAGGCCTGAAGTGTTGATATCCAGACGGCCTACCGCAACCCAGCGCGAATCACGCACTTTAGGCAAGCGATCAAACACAGTTGGACGACCTTCAGGGTCTTTACGGCTACAAATCTCACCTTCGGGTTTGTGATAGGCCAGCACGCGGCAAATCACATCATCGGCAGACTTGAGCGATATGGCTCGACCATCGATACGTACTTTTGCATCAGCTTCGATACGATCGCCAAGATTGGCAATCACGCCATCAATACTAACTCGGCCTGCAGCAATCCATGCCTCCATCTCACGACGGGAGCCATGGCCTGCACGGGCCAAGACTTTCTGCAATTTTTCACTCATTAGTATCTTGCTCTTCTGACTGTTCAGGCGTTACTTTCAAACCCGAAAATACCGCCTGCAATGACTCAGTATCCGTAAGCGCGGGTAAATCCGCGAGGGTATCTAAGCCAAAATAGGCTAAAAATTCTAAGGTCGTGGCGTAGAGTGCGGGTCGCCCCGGGACTTCTTTATGGCCAACGACTTTAATCCAATGTCTATCTGACAAACTTTTGATGATGTGGCTACTAATGGCCACACCACGCACCTGCTCAATATCGCCACGGGTCACAGGTTGACGATAGGCGATCACCGCCAGAGTCTCTAATGTTGCCCGCGAATACTTAGGTGCTTTTTCCTGCCACAGGGGTTGCAAAAACGGACTCAGGACTTCCAAGGTCTGGAAGCGATAACCTCCAGCCACTTTCACAAGTTGAACACCCCGTTCCTGATAATCCTGTTGCAACTCGTCCAATGCGGCTTTGATTTTGTCTCTGGAAACACTGAAATCCGCCAACACGGTTTCTTTCAACATTTTCACCGACAAGGGTTTCCCCAATACAAACAGACTCGCTTCAATAAGCTGTTTTAATTGAATTGGATTTATCTGCATCAATTAATAGGCCTTTACATAAATAGTTGAAAACGGCTCTGTTTGGTACAATTCCACTAATAATTCTTTGACCAATTCCATTAGCGCTAAAAAGGTCACCACCACACCGGCGCGGCCTTCTTCGACACTGAATAAACGCTCAAAGGGCGTAAACGTCTCGCTATTAAGCATGGCTAAAATTTGGCTCATGCGCTCGCGGGTCGATAACTGTTCACGCTTAACATGATGATCTTCATTGGCATCGATACGTTTAAGCACCTCGCCAAAGGCGCGGGCGATTTCAAATAACGATACATCAGGCGGAATCACCAAAGGTTTGATATTCGGTGAAGGTGCCGCGATTGCTTGAAACACATCGCGTTCAAGCCGAGGTAAATCATCAATTTTTTGCGAGGCTTCCTTGATTACCTCATAGGCCTTCAATTGACGGATCAACTGGGCCCGTGGATCTTCTTCCACCTCATCTTCCGCCACCATACGCGGCAGCAGCAGACGGGATTTAATCTCAGCCAGTGTAGCCGCCATGACCAAATAATCCGAGGCCAGTTCAATACGCGCCTGAGTGAGCATCGCGATATATTCTAAATATTGCGCGGTGATCTGAGAAATGGGTAAATCGACAACATCTAATTTTTGCTTACGGATCAGATACAAAAGTAAGTCTAGCGGCCCTTCAAAGGACTCCAAGAACACTTCCAACGCCTCAGGTGGAATAAACAAATCCTGCGGCATTTCGGTCATCGCCTGACCACGAACAACGGCTAAGGGTAAACTTTGTTGCGTGCCCTGCATCCGCTATCCCCATGTAAAACAATCACCTTGAAACCGCCATTCCCAAGCAAACAGTATCAGTCTCATTAAATCGAGTTGACTCGCTTCTTCGCAAACGCGCGATTATACCCGTAATTTAATGGCGATAAAACTGCCAAATGACGGTTTTATCGGGCTAACATACGCTGCCATACACTATCGCTGAGACAAACCTGATTTTACAGAAACGGAGTCACATCCCCAGCGCCTTCACGCAGGACTTCGAACCCATCTTCCGACATATCGATGACAGTGGTTGGCTTTTCACCTAAATAACCACCATGAATAATCACATCCACTTGATGCTCTAACAGGTCGCGAATATGTTCAGGGTCCGACTCGGCAAATTCTGCGTTTGGCATCACTAAACTGGTCGACATCAACGGCGCATCTAACGCCTCGAGCAGTGCTAAGGCAATCACATTGTCTGGCACGCGGATACCAATGGTTTTTTTCTTGTCATTTTGCAGACGACGGGGCACTTCCTTACTCGCCTTAAAAATGAAAGTGTACGGCCCTGGCGTGCAACTTTTTAGGATGCGATAGGCCTGATTATCCACCTTGGCGTAGGTCGCTAATTCAGATAAGTCACGGCACATTAACGAGAAATTATGATCGTGTTCGATTTGACGAATGCGAGTAATGCGCGTCATTGCGTCTTTCTCACCGATCATGCAACCGAGGGCATAACCCGAATCGGTTGGATACACAATTACGCCGCCGGACTTCAGCACAGCCACGGCTTGACTAATCAAACGTGTCTGTGGATTTACTTCGTGTACATAAAAAAATTGACTCATGGTCGTTCCATCCAAGATCCCGACTGCCAGACCCAATCAATACCTTGAGGCTGGTAGAGATTTTTACCTAATTCAATCCAATTGCTTGGAAAGTGAAAATCACTTCCTATCGATGCAAGCAACTGATTTTGGACACTCAGCGCCACTAAATTGGCCCTATCATCCACCGTTTGCTGGCCGAGCACCACTTCCATGGCATCCCCGCCTGCTTCTTTAAATTCTCGCACTAAACGCTTTAACCACTTGGCAGACAGCTTATAACCACTCGGATGTGCCAATACCGCGAGCCCGCCCGCGTTGTGGATCACCTTAATTGCGCTGGCCATATCGCCCCAATTATTGGGCACATAACCCGTCTTACCACGGGCTAAGTAACGCTTAAATACACTGGGCATATCCACCGCATAACCGTGATCGGCAAGCCAACGAGCATAGTGACCACGGCTTAACGCTGCGCCTGCCGCAATTGCTTTTGCGCCTTCATAGGCGCCTTCGATCCCGGCTTTAGCCAATCGATGGCCGATTTCTTCGGCACGAAGCTCACGTAAGTCACGCTGGTTTTCTAAAAACGTTAATAACTCTGTGTGGGTTTCATCAAAATTGAGCGCCACAATGTGAATATCGTAACTATTCCATCGGGTTGAAATCTCAACCCCAGAAATCAGCTTTAACGGTTCGGTCTGCGCTTGATTGAAGGCGCGGGCTTCACTTAAGCCTGCAACCGTATCGTGATCCGTTATCGCAAATAACTGCACGCCCTTTTCAAGGGCTCTGGCGACCAGCTCGGACGGCGTGAGATGACCGTCAGATGCGGTCGTGTGGCTGTGCAAGTCAGCCAAGATGCTTTGAGTATTCATGCCGTTATTGTACGTTAATTTAAGATGAAATGTGCATTTATCTCACACTTTATCCAGCAGGAACCGCATTTGACACAGTGAGTTAGCCACATGAATCCATCATTTTGAAAAATATTCAATTGACTTTCGCCTCAGGCTCATGTTTTCTATAGCTCAACTAACGAATTATTGAGACCCTTTTGAATGACCCATACTAACGCTTCTTTCAACATCATTTGGTGGTGGCACTTCCCAACGTAGCGGGTGGTGTGAAGCTCTGTGCTCATTTGAAAGTAACAGAATCAACAAAAGCCCGCAGAAATGCGGGCTTTTTTGTTGGTGCGAAAAATGTCTGCAACGCGGTAAACGGATAAAAGCGAGATAACAGCATGACCCTAAAGACATTTAATCAGGTTACCCAAGCCGACGGAGGGAATTTCCCCTCACCTCCGCAGACATTTGCACGTTCACATACGATCAAGGCCACCTTGGCATACCATAGCGATCCGCTGCGTTTGTACCAACACATCACTCAAGATGCGCCCCATACCATGTTGTTGGAATCAGCAGAAATAAACAGCAAGGAAAATCTTAAGAGCATGGTGATGACCCATGCGGCGCTGATGATCCGCTGCGACGGGTATTGTTTACGCTTTAGCGCACTGAGCGACAATGGTGCCAGTTTACTTGCCCCCATCGAGCAATTTTTTAGTGCTCGCTCAAGCCAAACTCAATGCCAACGCGATGGCCACAACTTAGTGGTCACGCTACAAAAAGACACTGAGCTTAAGGACGAAGATGCCCGCTTAAAGTCCACCTCGCCACTTGATGGTTTACGCTTGTTTGTTAAACATATCGACTGTGGTCAGACGCCAGCATTCGAAGACTTATTTTTAGGTGGCGTACTTTCCTACGATTTGATTGATACAGTGGAGCCACTGCCTAAAGCACCAAATGGTGCAAATGATTGCCCTGATTATTTATTTTATCTTGCCGAAACCTTAATTCTTATTGATCACAAGCAGAAACAAGCCGAAATCATCACCCACAATTTTAGTGAAGGTTCTGCAAAACTGGTTGAAGTGACCCAAGCCTTAGCCAAACGAGCTAGCCACATTAGCGCTGACTGCCAAACCTTAGCCAATGATATAGAACCTGCGCCCGCGCTGGTTGGGATAACAGCGACTGAGCAAGTCAATATCAGTGATGAGGCCTTTAAACAAACCGTTATCGATTTAAAAGAACACATTATTGCGGGCGATATCTTCCAAGTGGTGCCCTCACGCAGTTTTAGCCTGCCCTGCCCAAATACCTTAGGGGCTTACCGCGCACTACGTTTAACCAATCCCAGCCCCTATATGTTTTATTTCAGGGGCCATGACTTCACCCTGTTTGGTGCCTCGCCAGAGAGCGCGTTGAAATATGAAGCCAGCAATAATCAGGTCGAAGTCTACCCGATTGCAGGCACCCGTAAGCGCGGCAAAACCGCCAGCGGCGAGATTGATTTCGACCTCGATAGCCGTATCGAACTCGAATTGCGTTTAGATAAAAAAGAGCTCTCCGAGCACTTAATGTTGGTCGATTTAGCCCGTAACGATATCGCCCGTATCAGCCAAAGCGGCAGCCGCAAAGTGGCCGAGTTACTTAAAGTCGACCGTTATTCCCACGTGATGCATTTAGTCAGCCGCGTCACAGGTCAACTACGCCAAGACTTAGATGCACTCCACGCCTACCAAGCCTGTATGAATATGGGCACTCTGGTTGGCGCCCCGAAAGTGCGCGCCTCGCAACTCGTACGTCAGGCGGAAAAGACCCGCCGAGGCAGCTATGGTGGCGCAGTGGGTTACCTCAATGCCCTTGGGGATATGGACACATGTATCGTTATCCGCTCCGCCTTTGTGAAAAACGGTGTAGCCCATATCCAAGCGGGTGCTGGCGTGGTGTTTGATTCCGATCCCCAGAGTGAAGCCGATGAAACGCGCCAAAAGGCGCAGGCGGTGATTTCTGCCATCAAGATGGGCGCAGGCTTGGATGAAAGCCATCAAGCAACTGCGACCACTTCGACTGAACAACCAAGATAAGGAGCCTAAGATGAAACTCTATTTACTCGATAACTTCGACTCCTTTACCTACAACTTAGTCGACCAGTTTAGAAGCCTTGGCTGTGAAGTGGTGATCTACCGTAACGATGTTGCCGCCGACTATATTGCCGACAAGCTGTTGGCGGAAACCGAGCCTAGCGCCTTAGTCTTATCGCCAGGCCCAGGTGCGCCCCATGAAGCGGGCTCCATGATGGCGCTAATAGACAAAGTCGCGGGCAAAGTGCCTATGCTTGGGATCTGTCTAGGTCATCAAGCCATGGTGGAATATTACGGCGGTAAAGTGGAGCGCGCGCCTTTTGTCGTGCACGGTAAAGCCAGTCCCACCTTCCATAATGGTGAAGGCGTGTTTGCTAACTTACCTTCGCCCTTACCTGTCGCCCGCTACCACAGTTTAGTAGCCACAAAAGTACCTGATTGTCTTGATGTTATTGCCACCACAGAAGATATGCCTATGGCGATTTTGCATGCCGAGCACAGGGCAGTCGGTTTTCAGTTTCATCCCGAATCCATCTTAACGACCTTGGGCAGCACATTGTTAACCCAAACCTTAAGCTTTTTGACTCAAGACATCGCCCACAATACCGCAGGAGCGCAATAATGAATGCAACATCGATTCAGCCCCTGCTCGATATTTTGTTTCAGGGCAAGGCATTAACACGCGAGCAAACCGCCAGCCTCTTTAGCACCCTTATCCAAGGTGAAATGAATGAAACCGTGATGGCGGGCATGTTAATGGCGCTTAAAATTCGCGGTGAAACCATTGCCGAAATCAGTGGCGCCGCCGATGCGATGCGCGCAGCCGCTAAGCCTTTCCCCTATCCAGCTTCAAGCCGTAGCCAAGGGATTATCGATATCGTCGGTACCGGCGGCGATGGTTTTAATACCATTAATATTTCCACCACTGCCGCCTTTGTCGCCGCAGCTGCTGGCGCCAAGGTTGCAAAACACGGTAATCGTTCCGTCTCGAGCAAATCGGGCTCGTCAGATTTACTCGCCCAATTTGGCATCGATTTAACTATGTCACCCGAGCTGGCGGGCCGCTGCCTCGAATCACTCAATCTGTGCTTCCTGTTTGCGCCCCACTACCATGGCGGTGTCAAACATGCAGTGCCTGTGCGCCAAGCCCTGAAAACTCGCACCTTATTCAATGTGTTAGGGCCATTGATTAACCCAGCGCGCCCAGAATTTATGTTGCTTGGGGTATATAGCCCAGAGCTAGTGACGCCTATCGCCCGCGTACTGCAAGCCCTTGGCACGCAAAGAGCCATGGTGGTACATGGCAGTGGTTTAGATGAAGTAGCGCTCCATGGCAGCACACAGGTCGCCGAACTCAAAGACGGTGAGATTATTGAATATCAATTAACACCGGCGGATTTTGGTGTGCCTCAAGCCCACATTACTGAGCTTGAAGGGGGCGAGCCTGCACAGAACGCCCAAATCACGCAATCGATTTTGCAAGGACAAGGCAGCGATGCCCACACCCATGCGGTTGCCATCAATGCGGGTTGTGCCTTATATCTGTGTGGCCTATCGGACTCAGTCAAAGCCGGCACCGCCCTTGCGCTCAATACCATAAAAAGCGGCAAAGCCTTTGAATTACTGAATCAACTCGCTAAAGTCAGCAGCGAAGCACAGGAATAATGACCATGGCACAGGTTCAACAACCCGACGCGCATCGCTCGGAAGATAATCAAGCATCGCAGGATGTAAGGGGTAGCATGCAAACCAGTACCGCAAAAGCCAACGTTTTAACCCGTA
Organism: Shewanella sp. LZH-2; assembly: GCF_016859145.1. Taxonomy (NCBI): domain Bacteria; kingdom Pseudomonadati; phylum Pseudomonadota; class Gammaproteobacteria; order Alteromonadales; family Shewanellaceae; genus Shewanella; species Shewanella sp. LZH-2. Next base: position 1,678,100 of record NZ_CP069350.1, on the reverse strand, counting down.
TCGTCGATACTAAGGCCGCCCATATCGCCGCCCTTAAGTTGCGTTTTCCTGAAGACAGCTTAACCCCAAAAATCTCGGACCGTAGTCTATTTGCCGCCTTAAAAGCCCCGAAGGCGGGTTATATTTTAGAGTGCAAAAAAGCCAGTCCATCCAAAGGCTTAATCCGTAGAGACTTTGATGTCGAAGCCATCGCCTCGATTTATGCCAAGTATGCTGCGGGGATTTCGGTCTTAACCGATGAGCAATTTTTCCAAGGGGACATGGGCTATATCCCGAAAGTGCGGGCCAAAGTGAGCCAACCGATTCTGTGTAAAGACTTTTTTGTTGATGAATATCAAATCAAGTTGGCCGCACATCAGGGCGCCGATGCGATTCTACTGATGCTTTCTGTGCTCGATGATAAGCGATATCAGCAACTTGCCAGCGAAGCGGCCAAGTATCAACTCGATGTATTGACCGAAGTCAGTAATGAGGAAGAACTAAGACGAGCCATCGCCTTAAATGCACCAATTATTGGCATAAATAACCGTAACTTGCGAGATTTAAGTACCGATTTAGCCACCACAGAAGCCCTTGCGCCACACATCGGCAGCGATCGCGTGGTGATCAGCGAATCGGGCATTTACACTAACGATCAAGTACGCCGCTTAAGTCCATTGGTCGATGGCTTCTTGGTCGGTAGCTCGATTATGGCCGAAGAAGACATTGATTTAGCCTGTCGTAAATTGATCTTCGGTCACAATAAAGTCTGCGGTCTCACCCGACTTGAGGATATTCAAGCAGCAGCCACTGCGGGCGCAGTTTATGCTGGACTCATTTTTGCTGAAAAATCACCACGAGCACTCACAAAAGATGCCGCCAAACAGTTAGTCGAGCAATACCGTGCCGCCAACTTGCCCGCCATTGAGTTTGTTGGCGTATGTGTGAATAGCACGCCTGAGTTCATGGTGAGTATCGCCCAAGAATGTGGCTTAGCCGCGCTGCAACTGCACGGCAGCGAAACTGAGTTGGAAATTGCCGAGCTAAGCCAATTGCTGCAACAGGCCGGACTGAACACCCAAATTTGGAAGGCGATCAGTGTCGATGCTCAAAGCTGCGAACTTGCTGCTATGCCAAGAGGGGTGCAGCGTTATCTCTTTGATAGCAAGAATGACGCAGGTTTTGGTGGCACGGGGCAAGTCTTTGATTGGCAACTCCCCATTGCCCATAAAGCCGAGGCCATGCTCGCGGGTGGCCTCAATGCGGACAATGCTGCCCGTGCCAATGCTCAAGGGTTTTACGGTTTAGATTTTAACTCTGGCCTCGAAACCGCCCCTGGCATTAAGTCGGCAGAGAAGATCCAAGCGGCATTTAGTCAATTACGACTCTAGACCCACTTTTATAAAAAACTGTGCAAAGCACAGGCTAGCAAGAATTGAAACTCGATGGCGTTAACCTAAACCGCCATCGAAACAAATAAATAGGATAAGGAACAAGGTATGTCACAGTTAAAGCTTAACCCTTATTTCGGCGAATACGGTGGTATGTATGTACCGCAGATTTTAGTCCCCGCCCTCAAGCAACTTGAGGGTGCTTTTGTCGACGCACAAACCGATGAGTCCTTCCAAGCCGAGTTTACCGACTTACTGAAAAACTACGCGGGTCGCCCCACGGCGCTCACCTTAACCCGAAATTTAAGCCCCAATCCCATGGTTAAAATCTACCTCAAGCGGGAAGATTTACTCCACGGCGGCGCCCATAAAACCAACCAGGTATTAGGCCAAGCGTTACTGGCTAAGCGTATGGGTAAAAAAGAAATCATTGCCGAAACCGGCGCAGGCCAACACGGTGTTGCCACCGCCCTTGCCTGTGCACTGCTGGGATTAAAATGCAAAGTGTATATGGGCGCGAAAGACGTTGCCCGCCAATCACCCAACGTATTTAGAATGCGGCTGATGGGCGCCGAGGTTATCCCTGTAACCTCTGGTTCTGCCACCTTGAAAGACGCCTGTAACGAGGCGATGCGCGACTGGTCTGGTAGCTACGAAAAAGCCCACTATCTGCTCGGCACAGCTGCTGGACCACATCCGTTCCCGACCATAGTGCGTGAATTCCAACGTATTATTGGTGAAGAAACCAAAAAACAAATACTTGAGCGCGAAGGTCGCCTGCCCGATGCGGTCATCGCCTGTGTCGGCGGCGGCTCCAATGCTATCGGGATGTTTGCCGACTTTATTGATGAAGCCAATGTTGAGCTGATTGGCGTCGAGCCTGCGGGTAAAGGTATTGATACCCATATGCACGGCGCGCCGCTAAAACATGGTAAAACCGGGATTTTCTTTGGTATGAAAGCCCCATTGATGCAGGACAACGAAGGCCAAATTGAAGAGTCTTACTCGATTTCAGCAGGATTAGACTTTCCCTCGGTCGGCCCACAGCATGCCCATTTGAACGCCATCGGCCGTGCCCGCTATGAATCGGCCACCGATGATGAAGCCCTAGAAGCCTTCCAATTACTGGCTCGCAGCGAAGGGATTATTCCGGCGCTCGAATCGGCCCACGCCCTAGCCTATGCAATGCGTCTGGCGAAAGAGTGCACCAAAGAGACCATTTTGGTTGTCAACCTCTCAGGCCGAGGCGATAAGGATATTTTCACTGTGTCAGACATTTTAAACGGTAAAGAGGAATAACTAAGATGAGCAGCATTTCAAACCAAACTATCCCTCATCAAGCCGGCCGTTATCACGCCGCTTTTAGCCGTTTAAAAACCGAAGGCCGCGGCGCCTTTGTGCCCTTTGTCACCTTAGGCGACCCAAGCCCTGAGCTGTCAATGAAAATTATCGACACCTTAGTGCAAAACGGTGCCGATGCGCTGGAGTTAGGCTTTCCTTTCTCCGATCCGCTCGCCGATGGCCCCGTGATCCAAGGCGCAAATCTCAGAGCCTTAGCCGCGGGTACAACACCAACAGCCTGCTTTGAATTGCTGGCCAAGATCCGCGCTAAATACCCTGAACTTCCAATTGGGTTATTGCTGTATGCGAACCTCGTATTCGGCAATGGCATAGATGCTTTTTATGCCAAAGCGCAGCAAGCGGGCGTGGATTCAGTGTTAATTGCCGATGTGCCAGTTGAAGAAGCTGCACCATTTATTCAAGCGGCCAAAGCCCATGGCATTGCGCCAATTTTTATTGCGCCGCCCAATGCCGACAGTGACACCCTTGCGAAGGTCAGCCAAAGTGGTGAAGGCTATACCTATCTATTGTCCCGCGCTGGCGTAACAGGTACAGACACTAAGGCAGGTACGCCCGTTGAAGAAATTTTAGCTAAGCTGCAAGCATTTAATGCGCCGCCACCGCTATTAGGCTTTGGGATTGCAGAGCCTGCTCAAGTGAGCGCCGCCATTCAAGCAGGCGCCGCGGGTGCAATTTCTGGCTCGGCCGTGGTGAAAATTATCGAAACCTATCAACAGGATGAAGTGAAACTACTAGCAGCATTAGGCGATTTTACCCGCGCGATGAAAGCGGCAACCTAATCTATTCATCTGAATAACATCCCGATTTAGGGCCAAATCAGCAGAGTTGGCCCTTTTTTATATATTCCCCATAGCAGTAACAACCATGGCTAGCACAGAATCAACAGCATCTTAAAACTGTCAAACCCAAGGCTTATATTAGGATCTATGTCTCATGCGTTTACGAGATAAATGTTAATATAGCGCAAATAATATCGACGCTTTTGTTATGGTAAATGGACTTTATATGCAGTATCGGATCTATATTCTCGACGTCACACCTTGGGGCTGTGGTTTTCAAGGTGAAGTCGCTGCCCAATGGGATAATGGCGCTCCAGTGTGGTTTTACTATCAAGGCAATGATCAACAAGCTAAGCAACGTTTCCCCGTCAATCAATGGGTGACGGTTGAACTGTTTGGCCGTTTAGCCAAGGCAAATTTGCAAACCGACATTATTGAACATCGCCAAAGTCTGCAATTCCCCAAACATAATTGTCACTTTGAGGCCTCGGGACAAATTGTTGAAATCACCCAAACGCCTGATGATACTGTGTATTTACTGCAATCAAGTTTCACCCTACCCTTTGATAATGAACTCGGTACCTCACCAATTTCTCGCGGTCATTGGGTCAACGTTACTGGGGAATTATGGGCAACCAATTGGCAAGCCTAGGCGATAAAACGATTAGTTCTGATTATTCACCCAACGCAAAACGACCAGTATCGGTCTGTATCACCATAGCTTTTGCCGTGTTTTGCTCCTAAAATGGCGAACGGATTGCGCTTTGGGTTTACATAAATACATGTAAATCTTAAGCACTAATCAGCAAGCTCTTTCGCCTAAGTCACACCCTGTTGAGGTTTCCATGTCCAGCTTACACTCTGTACCAACAAATAAAAGCCGCACTATTTTTGGTACACCAAAGTTACCCGCAAAATACGCCACAGTTGTGATGCCATTTTTTCTTTCTATTTTAATGAGTTGTATCGTTTCTGGGATCAGTACTTTTAATGGTGTCGGCGCATCAGCACAATTTGTTGAGCTCTGGTTGAGCGCATGGTTTATCTCTTGGGTGGTGGCATTCCCGACTCTGCTGATGGTATTGCCCCTAGTGCGTAAACTTACCGCCGCTTTTGTGCAATTACCTTAGGCCTTTACTTCTCCCCCTGCTTTTGACTCAACAAAAAGCCATTTTTAAGATGGCTTTTACGTTTGCTTATCCGATCTTTTATGGCTTACTAGCAGTGTTTATTGACGAACTAATTCGGATTTACAGTCGATTTACACTCAGCAGTTATTCATACTTTCGTTGCCTCCTAAAAAGCCACTAAAAACAATTAGTGCAAAATCTCACCAACCAAAAAACAACTTAATTAACTGTTTTTAAATAAATATTATTTTTGTTGATATATTTAGACACCTCTTAGACCTTCCTTCTTCCCCATTGATCAACTCACCGACAAACCGTATTTCAGCCTTTTATTTAACAGTCAAAAGTACGACTCATCCGATAAGTTACAAATGAGAATGATTTGCATTTGTAACTTTTATGATGCTAATTTATTCCTCGTTGCACTGAGCGAGTAATAGCAAAACAAGCGGTAAAGCTCCTGTTCGGCAGCACAAAAGAATGATTCATAAAGCAACAGTCAGTAGAGAGGTCCACTCATCTACTCATCAATCAGTCGATGGTGGCTGCACCGTTTTAATAGGAATTCAAGGAGGCGTAAGTGACTACCCCAAAAAAGGAAAACGATCGAAGGATTTTCGATCTACTCGGCATAGGCATAGGCCCATTCAATCTCGGATTGGCTGCCCTGAGTGAGCCTATTGATGGCTTTAACTGTTTATTTGTTGATGCCAAAACCGAGTTCGATTGGCATCCAGGCATGTTGCTCAGCGCCTCTCGGCTGCAAACGCCATTTATGTCCGACTTAGTGACCATGGCCGATCCCACCAGCCGCTATAGCTACCTGAATTTTGCCAAACAAACTGGCAGGCTGTATCCCTTCTATATTCGTGAAAACTTTTTCCTGCCACGGAATGAGTATAACCAGTATTGTCAATGGGTTAGCACACAACTATCCAATCTGAGATTCAGTTTTAAGGTCACACAATTAGATTACAACGCCGGTGAAGGCATCTACCATGTTACGGGAGTAGATAGACGCAGTGGTAAACCCCACACTTATCGCTGCCGCAAACTGGTATTAGGTACTGGCACGACTCCCTATCTACCCGATAATTGCCCAATTCAAGACCCGCGTGTCATGCACAGCGCCAGCTATATCCGGCAAAAAGCCTACTTGCAAAGCCAAAGTGCTATCACAGTGATTGGCAGTGGCCAAAGTGCTGCGGAAATCTTTTACGATCTTCTACAAGATATTGAAATATATGGTTATCAATTAAATTGGATGACCCGCTCGCCACGCTTTTATCCGCTGGAATACACCAAACTCACCCTAGAGATGACCTCGCCAGATTATGTTGATTATTTCCACGAGCTGTCGCCGGAAAAACGCCATCACTTAATCGCAGAGCAAAAGTCACTCTACAAGGGGATCAATGCCGAGCTAATCAACGATATTTATGACCTCCTTTACCAAAAGCGTTTAGTCAGCGATATCCAATGCCAGCTGCTGACTAACGTGGCACTGACAGCAATCGACACCTCGGGCGACAAGCTGACACTCAAGTTCAACCACCTCGAGCAAGAATATGCCTTCGAGCAACGGACAGGTGCCGTCGTCTTAGGCACTGGCTATCAATATCGTTTACCTGATTTTATTCAAGGAATTAAATCACAAATCGAATTTGATGATCGTGGCCAACTCGCCATCCAGCGTGACTATGGCATCGATGTCAGAGGCGATATTTTTATCCAAAATGCGGGCCTACATACCCATGGCATTAGTTCACCCGATTTGGGTATGGGCTGCTATCGCAATGCCATCATTCTGCAAGCGGTTTTAGGTTACGCCCCCTATCCGATTGAAACGCGGATCGCCTTCCAAACCTTTGACCCCAACAACATCAACGACGCGAAAAACCAACCCGTCGAAAGCAACACTCACTCAGCGGTTGCGTCTTCTAAGCCTTGTCAGGAGTTAAATCCGTCAGCCAAGCCCACGCAACAACCCAGTAATGAGCCACAAACCGTGCTACGGATAAGCCCTTCTGGTGGCAGTACATCGGCCTTAATGGCACCGAATAAGGAGGCACTGTAATGGCCAGCCAATGGAGCCAACGCTGTTTAGATTTGCTCTCAAAACAGATTGTAATCAATGAGTTTGTGCTTAAACCACTGAACCTTGAGCAAGACATTGCCATGCTGCAATCATGGCTTAACCAAGACTATGCCAAGTTTTGGGGCATGCAGGGGATGAGTCTTGATGCACTTGCTCAAGCGATGGCGCCAAGCGAGCACAAGCTCTCGCTGATCGGTGAATGGCAAACCAAACCGCTGTTTATGGTGGAGTTATACGATCCCTCCCATGACGAAATTGGCCTGCACTATCAGGTTAAGCCGCTCGATTGCGGTATGCATTTAATCCTTGCGCCGATTGAAGGCAAACCCGTTCATGGCTTATCCCGCCAAGTGATGGAGGCTATCGCCCAACTTGTCCTTGAAACCCTCGCGTTTACGCGACTGGTAGTCGAGCCAGATCAGCAAAATCACAAAATTCACCGCTTAAATTGCCAGATTGGGATCCGCTACCAAAAAGCCATCCAACTCAGTACCAAAGCTGCGTTTTTAGGTTTTTGCAGTGCCCAAAGCCGCCAGACGGCAACTCAAGCCGCCCCCCAATTGCCGAGTAAAAATCGTCCTGTTACCCAGTCACTTTTAACCTTATCACTTTGTAGGTGAACCGATGAACTTAGCCACTAACGCCTTATTACTCAAACGATGCGCCCAAACCGAGTTGCCGAATATCGAGGCCTTACCCTCTTACGCCCATGTGCCCGTCCATTTAACGCCCCAACATTGGCAGGCAGCCAATCGCCATTTAGTGAAAAAAATCCTCTGTGAGTTTACCCATGAGAAGCTCATCACCCCACAGATTTACGCCCAAGGCGCAAAGGTAAATCACTATGAGCTCAGGTTAAATGACTGCACGTATTACTTTAGCGCGCGCCATTATCAGCTCGACCACCTTGATATCGCGACAGATTCTATCCGAGTCACCAGTGCGGGCACTGAAAGACCCCTCGATGCCATGAGGCTGATAATCAGCTTAAAAAATGTGCTTGGCATCAGTGAAACCCTGTTGCCCACTTATCTTGAAGAAATCACCAGCACCCTCTACAGCAAGGCCTACAAGTTGGCCCATCAAGCCATCCCCGCCGCTACACTCGCTAAGGCCGATTATCAAACTATTGAGGCGGGCATGACCGAGGGGCATCCGGTGTTTATTGCCAACAATGGCCGCATTGGTTTTGATATGCAGGACTATTACCAATTTGCCCCCGAGAGTGCCAGCGCGCTTCAGCTAGTGTGGATTGCGGTGCGTAAGGACAAAACCACCTTCTCCTCCCTCGAAGGATTAGACCATGATACCTTGCTAAAACAGGAGCTTGGTGAACAGTTCACCGAGTTTCAACAACACTTAAGCGCACTGGGGCAAGCGGCCAATAGCTTTTATTTTATGCCCGTTCATCCGTGGCAATGGCGCGAAAAGATTGCCCGCACCTTTGCCGGCGAAATCGCCCGCGGCGACATTATTTACCTTGGCCAAAGCCAAGATTGCTACCAAGTTCAGCAATCGATCCGCACCTTCTTTAACTTAAGTGCGCCGCAAAAATGCTACGTCAAAACCGCGCTTTCTATCTTAAATATGGGCTTTATGCGCGGGCTTTCGCCGCTGTATATGAGCTGCACCCCGCAGATCAACGCTTGGGTAGCCAAGCTTATCGAAAGCGACAGCTATTTTGCCGAGCAAGGTTTTGTGATCCTCAAAGAAATCGCCGCGATTGGTTATCACCACAGGTATTACGAAGAGACACTCACCCAAGATAGCGCCTATAAGAAAATGCTGTCGGCGCTATGGCGTGAGAGCCCACTACCGCATATTGAGCCACAGCAAACCCTGATGACCATGGCAGCGCTATTACACATAGATCATCAAGAACAGGCACTTATTACTGCGCTAATTGAGCACTCAGGCTTAAGCGCCAAGGAGTGGGTCAAGCGCTATCTCAAGCTCTACTTATCGCCGCTACTGCACGCTTTCTTTGCCTATGATCTGGTGTTTATGCCCCATGGCGAGAACCTGATTTTAGTGCTTGATGCCGGTATCCCAGTCAAAATATTGATGAAGGATATCGGCGAAGAAGTCGCAGTACTCAACGGTAGCGAGCCACTACCTAAAGAGGTGCAACGCCTGGCGGTCGAGCTTGAAGAAGAGATGAAGCTCAACTATATCTTGCTCGATATTTTTGACTGTATTTTCCGTTACTTAGCGCCAATTCTGGATAAGCAAACCGCGGTGAGCGAAGCGCTATTTTGGGAGTTGGTGGCAGACAATGTACGCGACTATCAAGCGCAGCATCCGCAGTTGGCGGACAAGTTTGCACAATACGATCTCTTTAAAGACAGCTTCGTCCGCACTTGCCTGAATCGCATTCAGCTTAATAACAACCAGCAGATGATTGACCTTGCCGACCGAGAAAAAAATCTACGCTTTGCGGGCGGACTTGATAATCCGCTGGCCGCCTTCAGGCAAAGCCATGCCATTGGCTCAGCAAATAAGAAGCTAAAACCCTAAAGCATTTTCAACCTTGAGTGGGCCTGCGCCCACCCTGGGCACTCATCTGTGCCCAAAAACAACCTAGTCAATCAAACCGCCAAAATGGAATTTAAGATCATTATTATGAAAACCTTCGCCCTCAACCGACTCGCTGCTCACTGCCAACTCGCCATCACACGCCCAGAGCTTATCCTCTGCTCAGCCATACTCAGCATGCCCTATGCTTATGCCGATGCCAGCGACACCCAGAAAAAAACCACCAAAGACATTGAAATCATTAATGTCGTTGGCGCTAAGGATCTCCACGATAATCGCTACAAAACTCAGGCGATGAATACGGCAACGGGCTTAGATTTGTCCTATTTAGAGACGCCGCAATCCGTCACCTCAGTGACTAGCCAAATGATGCACGATCAACAACTAAACAGCGTGATCGACGCCATGACCAGCGTGGCTGGCATCAATGCTAGGCCGATGGACAACGACAGATACAGCATCAGCTCGCGGGGGATTGCGGTCACTAGCATTCTTTACGATGGCGTTCCCACCACCTATGACACCCGTTTTAACTACGGCGATAACCTTATCGATACCGCCATCTACGAGCGGGTGGAAATTGTCCGTGGCGCCACAGGGTTAATGACAGGCGCGGGTAATCCTTCGGCCGCGATTAACCTTATTCGTAAACGCCCGACGCAAGAATTTATGGGCAGCACCTCAGTGAGTGTCGGCTCATGGAACAATCTGCGCGGCATGGTCGATTTATCCAGCGGCTTAAATGACAGTGGCAGCATTCGTGGCCGGGTTGTCGCCGCCTATCAGGATAAAGAATCCTTCCAAGACAGATACGAGCAGCAACGCACCACCCTCTATGGCATTGTTGAAACCGATATTACCGACAGCACACTGCTGACCTTAGGCGTGGATTATCAAGACACCACGCCCTATGCCACTATGTCCGGCGGGCTGCCGCTGTTCCACAGTGATGGCAGCCGAACACATTACGATCGCGCCACTTCCACCGCCCCCGATTGGGCCTCGGCGCATACCCAAGGGCTTAATACCTTCGCCAGCCTTGAACATCGTTTTGATAACGGTTGGGAGCTAAAAGGCACCTACAGTTATGGCGATAACTCACTGGAATATAATGTGCTGTGGGCTACGGGTTATCCAGATCCTGTGACCAATCTTGGTGCAACCGCAGGTTCCATCGCCTATATTGACGGTAGCCGAACCCAACATAACCTCGACTTACGGGCGCAGGGAATGTTTGCCCTGTTTGGCCAAGAACATCAGCTCACTTTTGGCTGGACGGGTCAACGCCAAGAGTTTGCCAACCCGTACTATTATCCCACGGCCGCCGTACCGCCCTTGGGAGATTTTCGCGATGCCAACTTCCAGTATCCAAAACCTCAGTGGAAGGAGACTCACACCACGGGCTCCTTCGGCGAAACCGAGCAAAGCGCCGCCTATGTGGCCACACAGCTTAATCTAACCGATGCCTTGGCATTGCTCGCAGGCCTGCGCCTTAACCAGTGGCAAACCGACCAAGATAACTTTGGCAGCAAGTATGATTTCAACGTCGACAATGAGCTCACCACCTATTTTGGCCTGACCTACGCTCTGGGCGAGCAATACTCGCTTTACGCCAGTTATACGGATATTTTTGCGCCGCAAACCTTGCAGCGCATCGATGCCAGCTACATCGACCCCGTCAAAGGCAAAAACTACGAAGCGGGCATTAAAGCCAGCTTAATGGATGAAAGCTTAGATATGTCGTTGTCGGTATTTGAAATTCGCCAAGACAATGTTGGTGAACGCACCGGAGATGTGTTGCCAGGCACCACTATCCCAGTGTATCGAGAGGTTAACGGCACTAAGACCCAAGGCTTTGAGTTTGAATCCACAGGCAAAATCACCGATGACTGGAATATCTACTTCGGCTACACCCAGTTCAGTACCGATGATCCTAAGGGCAATCGCATCAACACCACGTCCCCCCGCCAGCAGCTAAAACTCTTTACCACTTATACCTTTAGTGGCGATTGGAACAAGCTACAAGTTGGCGCTGGGGTTAATTGGCAAAGCCGAGTCTATCAAACCGTCAACTCGCCCTTAGGCAGAGTAGAGGTTGAGCAAGACTCCTACGCATTGGCCAGCCTAATGGCAAGTTATGCCTTTACCGAGCAGCTAAAGCTGAGCGCCAATGTGCACAACGCCTTAGATAAAACCTACTACAGCCAAGTGGGGCAATATAGCCAATTCCAATATGGCACCCCGCGCAGCGTGAGTGTGAATTTGGATTATCGCTTCTAACGGACTGTCGATAACCTGCGGTTAATCAATAAAAGCTGCGGTGAGTTTAGCGTTCACCGCAGTTTAATCAATTAAAGCCAAAGGAGTGATTATGGCGCGCCAAAGGGAAACGCTACCGACATTAGCCAAGCTTTCCAGAGGAACTCAACCTGAACATACCAAGCAGTGTCATCACAAACCCTCACAGAGTGTTGGCACTGTGGCCGGCGCGCAAACAACCGACTTAACAGTGCTAAGCCCTGCGGATTTAACTCAAGTCGCCAAAGCGTTTAATCAACGACTGGCGCTGCGCGCCCCATTTTATGCCCAGCACTTTGTGGCAACCACCAAGCCCCAAGGACTCAGTTTTGATACTTGGAGTCAGCCAGCCGTGTATCAATCGCTATTACTGGATTTTGCCAAAGCCTATCCTCCTTTAGCAAAAACCATATCTTCCATCCCGACAGAAAATATACCCGAGCAGATTTTGCTCAGCCATAGCCATAATTCCAAAGCCCTGCACTCGCTCTGGGGACAGTGGTATTTCGGTCTGTTAGTGCCCCCCATGTTGGAATGGATTATTAACGCGCCGCACTCGCTCGCGAGCACGATTGAGCAAATTGAGCTGATTGATATAGCGCCTGAGCATTTTTATCTTCGGCCCCACAATTCGGGCAGAGTCGCAGGTTTTGAGTTTCAATTAACACCCACTCCTAAGGTGAAAGCCGCCATAGTTAAAACCACGGTCTTAACGCCACCCCGCGAGCGACAACTTATTAAGTGGATTCAAAACCATCTAATCCCTAGCGTTGAGCGATTAACCGGTCTAAGCCCAACACCCGCCAAGCTGTATTGGAGCCATTTAGGCTACCTTATTCACTGGTATTTAGGCGAAATGGCATTGCCAGAAATTGAATTTGAGCACCTCAAGGCGCTGCTATTTAACACAACATCCTTTGACGATGGCGAGGTTAATCCACTCTATAACAGCATTAATCTGCTACCCGCCCCAGTTGCTGACGTGGGCAATATTCGCCGCGTGTGCTGCTTAAGGTATCAACTCACGAATAGTCATCGCTGCGGCGATTGCCCGTTAGCTACGCGCGCCCAAGCAAAATGTGCTGCTCACGCTTAGCCTTATCGGTCGCAGCTCGCAGACTTGATGGACTATATGGATTACAACAGCCGTTGCCGCCGCTTTCATGCAACAGTTAGCAATCGGTCACCTTTCACGGCTTTTTCCCTCTAGCCCCCCGTGCTACACTCAAGCCCACGTCTTCTTAACACGATTATTTATGAAACAACTGCTTGATTTTTTGCCACTCGTTATCTTTTTTGCCGTCTATAAATTTTTCGATATTTATATCGCCAGTGGCGCCTTAATCGCAGCCACCGCACTGCAATTAGTCGTGACCTATGCGCTGTATAAAAAATTGGAGAAGATGCACCTGATTACCTTCGCTATGGTGACAGTGTTTGGCACCCTCACCTTAGTGTTCCATGATGATGCCTTTATCAAGTGGAAAGTCACTATTATTTATGCGTTATTTGCCCTAGCCCTTGGCGTGAGCCAACTACTCGACAAGTCGATTTTAAAGTCCATGTTGGGTAAAGAGATGAAGGTGGCCGATAAGATTTGGGCACATGTAACTTGGTACTGGGTAAGCTTTTTTGCCATCTGTGGCCTAGTCAATATCTATGTCGCCTTTAGTCTGCCATTAGAAACTTGGGTGAATTTTAAAGTGTTTGGCCTCACCGCCTTAACCCTGATTAATACCGTAATCACCGTCTTTTACCTTTATAAACATCTTCCCGAAGATCAACGCAAGGAACTCAAATAATGTGGTATATGATTTCAGCTCAAGATGTTGAGAACAGCTTAGAAAAACGTTTAGCAGCACGCCCTGCACATTTAGCACGCTTACAGGAACTGGCCGATGAAGGTCGCTTGCTCGTTGCAGGTCCACACCCTGCTATCGATAGCGAAAACCCAGGTGATGCGGGTTTTAGCGGCTCATTAGTGGTTGCGGATTTCGATTCGTTAGCCACGGCTCAAGCCTGGGCAAATGCCGATCCTTACTTTGCGGCGGGCGTATATCAAAGCGTTGTGGTTAAACCCTTCAAACGAGTTCTGCCTTAATGAAAATCGTTTCTTTCAATATCAATGGATTGCGTTCTCGCCTGCATCAATTGCAAGCGTTAATCGACAGCCATCAGCCCGACATTATCGGCCTGCAAGAAACCAAAGTGCACGATGAAGCCTTCCCGCTCGCCGAAGTTGAGGCCATGGGTTATCACGTGCATTACCACGGTGGCAAGGCACACTATGGCGTAGCTATGCTCTCCAAAGTTGCCCCGCTGAAGGTGCAAAAGGGTTTTGCGACCGATGAAGAAGATGCCCAGCGCCGCATGATTATCGGCACCTTTGCGCAGGCAAATGGCCGTCCGCTAACTGTGCTGAATGGTTATTTCCCTCAGGGCGAAAGCATTGACCATCCGACTAAGTACCCTGCTAAGCGTAAGTTTTATCAGGACTTAATGGCGCATTTGCACGCTAATCATAGCAACGATGAAGATATCGCCATTATCGGTGATATCAATATTTCGCCCATCGATTTGGATATCGGCATCGGTGAAGTCAACCGCAAGCGTTGGCTAAAAACCGGAAAATGTAGCTTCCAACCCGAAGAGCGTGAATGGCTCAAAACCCTGCAAGATTGGGGACTGGTGGATACCTTCCGTCAACTGCATCCCGACCGCAGCGAACGTTATTCATGGTTCGATTACCGCAGCAAAGGCTTCGATGATAACCGCGGTCTACGCATCGACGTGATCTTAGCCACGCCGTCACTGGCCGCGCGTTTAGTCGAATCCGACGTCGATTACGAGCTGCGCGGCATCGATAAACCCTCAGATCACGCGCCAATTTGGAGCACCTTTAAAGAAGCCTAACTCGCTTGAGTGTCTACTTTTATCGATATAAAAAACATCGGCCTAAGCCGATGTTTTTGTTTGTCATTAAAATATAATCTCCGATTAATGATTGAGTGATTACATTCGATCATCGACATACTGAGATTAACCTGACACAGAAATTTGAACGGCCTCTTGGATTTCTATGTTTTATTTTCTGGTGATAGTGACAATTGTGAGGCCTTATCAATGAAGGGAGAGCGAAATTTGTCACTTAACGTTGTAAAAGAAAGCGTTAAAATTACACCATTAGAAAAATAGAAGATTTGTACAATAAAAATTTCAAAAGCACTGTACGCCGCAACACCTTCAAACAATGAAATTGACAAGCTGATTAAACTTAGAATTGCAAATATATTCCTCGCTATCAGGTTAAAACTTAGCATAATTAAAGCCGCAACCTGCAAAGGACCAATTATGGACAATTTAAGCCAATGCGGAATTTGTGAATTAAAACCGTGCCATTCCATCGCATTGACGATGTCACTATGATACTCCCAACCACCAGTCATATAGTTCAAGAAGAAACTAGCCAAGCAAAGAATGATAATTGATATTCTATAGATTGTTTCAGACTGCATCTAAACTCCATTTCGCAATAAGAAAATAAATCCTGCCATCCGTATTAGCTCAACAACATAATGCACTTTCTGCTCTTCTACAACCTACACAGGCTAAAGTAGCTTGGATGAGCGTCATCAAAAGTCGCAGGACCTCATCAGAGGAAAAATCGAGCTAATGCATTAGAAAAAAGTTGAGACTGACATAACCTCAAGGTCGCACGTGAGCCTTTAGCTTTCTATCTCGACAACGTTACTCGCCCTATTACCTTTGAATAGCAAAACGACTGTGGGTATAAGTTTTTGGCCAAATGTACAGTCAATTTACAGTTAAACTAAATGAACGATATTGCCTAATTTTAAGAATATAAAAATGGCGGTACATCAGATGTAACCGCCATGTTTATTTGACTATTACACTTCGCCAAGGGAGCGAAATTCAGCTTCAAAGCTAATGAGGATTCATAAAGCTAATCCACATATCCACATAAAAGCAACCACTTAGCTGGTGCGATACTGCTTTAAAATGCCTTCAAGCTGAACCGAGGCATGTTGCAAATCATGTGCTAGGGTGACACTGCGCTGCGCTGTTTGTTTAATGGTATCGGATTGATGGCGGATCTCATTAAGCTGGCCAGCAATATCACGGGCGGCAACACTTTGTTCTTCCGCCGATGCGGCAATTTGGCTACTCATATCAAAGACGGCATTAACCGATTGCGCCATCCCTTCGACATCGTTACCCACTTCAACAATGGCACTGCGGCCTTCATCGGCGCGGTCCACAATCTCGGTGGTGATATTGGATAACTGACGAGTACCAGACTGTAAGCCTTCGATCATCGCTTGGATCTCAACTGTCGCTTGTTGAGTACGTCCCGCTAAGGTACGCACTTCATCGGCAACCACCGCAAAACCGCGACCTTGCTCACCCGCACGCGCCGCTTCAATGGCCGCATTCAGCGCCAGCAAGTTAGTCTGCCCAGAAATACTATTGATGGTTGTCACTACCGCATCAATAGCCGCCGCATCCTTAGATAATTGTTCTACCGATGAAAATGCCGCACCAATTTTTGTGGAAAGCAAGCCAATACTCTCCACCGTATGGCTAATACGTCCTTGGCTAGCGTTCATTTGAGTGGCGTTGTCCTTAGTCTGTTGCGAAGTATTACTGGCATTAACCGATACTTCTTCAATGGCCGAAGTCATTTGTGCCATGGCCACTGCCACTGAATCTAAAAATTGATGTTGGGCACCAATTAACTCACCGCTGATTTTAGCCTGCTGATTAAACTCATCGGCGGCAAGGGAGAGCGTCTGGGCATTATTGCGGATAGCGCTCACCATTTCGCTCATATTGTCGGCGCAGCGGTCAATTTCGCGGGCGATTAAGCTGAAGTCATCGGTACCGAAAAAGTTTAATCTAAAAC
Source organism: Shewanella sp. LZH-2 (assembly GCF_016859145.1). NCBI lineage: Bacteria > Pseudomonadati > Pseudomonadota > Gammaproteobacteria > Alteromonadales > Shewanellaceae > Shewanella > Shewanella sp. LZH-2. The sequence continues at coordinate 1,661,604 of NZ_CP069350.1, read as the reverse complement.
TCAAATCGCCATCTGCTAAGCGTTTGATGGCCATGTACATATCCCACAGACCACCGCCGAGGGAGGTTGAAATCCAATAGCTTAACTGGAATAAGGGCAATAAACCGATTAACGCGAGCCAAAACATTAAGTTGGCATCGCTGCGGCCATCACTTTCCCATTCGGACACATTTTGCGACAGTGCGAGCGCGCTGCCAGATGCCACCGTGGCGCTGGCGGTAACATTATCCCTTTGGCGCTGCGCCTCAGTTTGGCGAGAGACAACACTCAGCCCATTGTCTCGGGCAAATTGTGATAATGCATCGCCCTGTAACTGTTGCGCATTTGCGACTTGGGCAAAGGCATCAACCGTCGCCTGAACTCGAGCCAAAGAGGCTGCTTCTAGGTTGCGGTGAGCATGTTGGTAATTGATAAGTGCGATGGTAGCCGTGATTAACGCCACCATAGAACAGACAATCCAAAATTTGCCGTTAAGACTAAACTTGATCAATATGGCATCAATGGTGCGAAACTGGATTTGTTTCATCTTGATATTTCCTAAGACCTAAAGCTATCGGGTACTAAATCAGCATTATAGCTCATCTATTCGATCACTCAGTTACCGCATGGCTATCATGCGAACACAAAAGTGATGGAAGATTAATCGGCACTGGCGATTTCAGAACCTGTTGATGCTGACCATTTTTGGCGAAGGGTGATTAACTGCGCCGTCAATAAGCTCATGCAAAAACCTAACAGGGCGCCTAACACTAAAGGCGGCACAATATTGGCCACATCCCCAGCCATAGCAAAGGTAATACAACAGCCGATAAAGGCACCGGGAATAAAACTGAGTTTTTGATAACTGGCCTGTAGGCACATTGCCGAGGTAGCGATACCTGTAAACAGATAACCCGCCACAGGCGATACGAAAAAACTGCTACCGCTGATAATTAGCCAAGCCCAAAACACACCGGAGAGATTGGTGCACCACGCCATCATCACGCCTTGAAAGCCTGCTTTAGGCTGAGCAAAAAACGTGCTGCAACCTAAAAAGCCAATCCAAGTAACAAGATGAAAAGTATCTGCGATACCACACCATATTGCGGCTAATAGCCCCGCAGAAATAGCGACTTGCCAACGATTTTCCATGATGACCCCTTTATTGTTTTCACGGAAGTTAACTACTCAAATGCGCTCAAGGTGCGGCTGTATTATGGTGTTATAGCGCCCTTCACTTCCGTGTCGATCAATTTTTAGTAGGGATCTGCAATCGAAAACTGACTCACAGGCCGACTAGTAACCGATTCAAATGAATGTGTACGCGAGTCCGCATACCTTAGGTCACTTGAGTAAACATATTGGTTAAATTACCTCTATTCTGGTAACAAAAACCTGATCTATTGCTAATTTTCGGCATTAATGCCCGTAAATTTGCTAACAAGCAATTTATTTGTGGTAAAAAAACGAAAAAAGCGCTTATTAGGCGCTTTTTTGCTCACTCAGGTGTGGTTTAAGGCATCACACCTTTAACTGTTTATTAACTGGCAGGTCGCGGATCCTAAGGCCTGTTGCGGCAAATATCGCATTGGTCAGGCTAGGTGCCACAGGCGGTACGCCGGGCTCCCCCACTCCCGCAGGCGGTGCATCCGAGTCGATAATGATGATCTCCATCTCTGGCACTTGGGGTAAACGTAGAAGCGGATAATCATGGAAGTTAGACTGCATCACCTTACCCTCTTGGTAACTGATCTCCCCCATTAGCGCCAAGCTTAGACCAAAGACAATCGCACCTTCGGTCTGCGCTTTCACCCTGTCGGGGTTAACCACTGTGCCGGCATCAATGGCGGCAATGGCATTGAGCACTTTAAGCTGTTTATCCTCACCAACCTCAACCCGTATCGCTACCGCCACCACACTCACAAAACTTCGGTGCACCGCAAAGCCCCAACCTTGATGTTTACCCGCTTTAGGCGCCTTAGCCTGTGCCTGTTCAACCGCCTCAATCACCTTGAGGTAACGGCCGACATCAACGGGATGACGATTTAAGTCTTCACCATAGTTACCATATTTAAAGCCTTGGTTCTCAAAGGTCTCTCGTCTTGGTTGCCCCAGTAAGATGCGCCACATATCGGGACAAGATAACTTGGCTTTATGGGCCATTTCATCGACAAAACTGCCCACGCCAAACCCATGTTGAATGTTGCATACCGAGCGCATCCAACCGATACGGCTATGGGCTGTGGCCTTAACGGCCTCGTAGCGTAAATTGGAGAGGGCAAAGGGCACATCGACAAAACCTAAGTCCAACTCACCGCCGGATGGATATTCGACACCCTCGGCAAAGGTGGAGCTGATTGACGGGAAGCCTGTACGCGCCAGCAGCGCCGTGGGTTTGTTGTTGGCATCGAACAAGGCCTGATAACACTGGACACTGATGGCATGGTAATAACCGTTTTGGATCTCATCCTCACGGCTCCAACTCACCTTCACCGGCCGTTTAAATTGCTTGGAGAGTAGCGCCGCCTCCACACTGAAATCTGGTTTGGACTTGCGCCCAAAGCCGCCGCCCAGTAGCGTCACATTCACTTTCACCGCATCCTCGGCGATACCTAAGGCCGCGGCCACATTTTGTTGGGTACTCTGCGGTGTTTGTGTCGATGCCCAAATTTCACAGCCCTTCTCGGTCACATTCGCGGTGGCCACAGGCGGCTCGATGGAGGAATGGATAAGGTAAGGCACGGTATAAATCGCCTTAAGGGTATCGTCCTTCGGCCAGGTTTTGACCTCATCACCAACTTGACGTACCACCTTGCCAGGGGCTTGTACCTTGTCCACCAGCTCTTGCAGGTAGGTTTTAGAATCGTGGCTGCTGTTGGCAGACTCAGTCCAGCTCACTTGCAAGGCTTTACGCCCCTGCAACGCGCTCCAAGTATTTGTCGCCACCACAGCTACGCCGCCTAGGGCTTGAAAAGCGGGAGCGCCCTTGGACGTTGGCAAACGGTACACATCGACCACACCCGCTACCTTGCGCGCCGCACTATCGTCAAGACTTGCGACATCGCTCCCCAATACGGGTGGGCGCATAATGCTGGCATAAAGCATGTTATCCACTTGGATATCATAGCCATAGACAGCCTTACCAGTGAGCATGGCCTGCATATCGACTATCTGACGCGAAGCCCCTATTTGCTTGAAATCCTTAACTGCCTTTAACCGCAGCGAATCGGCTGCGGGCAATGGTAATCCCGCCGCATCGAGGGCTAATTCACCAAAGCGCGCAGCACGGCCAGATTTGGCATGCAGCACTTGATGATCTTTAGCCTGAACTTCACTCACTGGCACTTTCCAGCGGGCTGCAGCGGCTTGTTCAAGCATGGTTCGAGCCATTGCGCCCATTTCACGCATGCGATCATAGTTTTCGCGGATACTGCGGCTACCATCGGTATTTTGGCTGGCGTAGCGTTTATCGGCGAGCCCTTGAATAGGCACAATTTTATCCCAATCGGCCTCCAGCTCTTCGGCCAAGATTTGTAAAATCCCCGTGCGGATCCCCTGACCCATTTCGGAGCGGTGGCAGGTCAAATAGACCTTGTCATCCTCACCGATGGCGATAAACAGATTGAGCCGCGCCTGTTGGTCCTGTGCCAATGCCATGGGGCTCCAACTGAGGCCACTCGCCCCGAGTGCGAGGCCGCCCCCGACGGCGCCGAAGAGTTTTAACACATCGCGGCGACTGATATTTTCAACTGCGGTGAATGTACTCATCTTAGCCCTCCTGCTTGGCATAGCTTTGCAGCGCCGCTTTTATCCGAGGATAAGTACCACAGCGACACAAATTACCCGACATGGCAGCATCAATTTGTTCCGCCGATGGTTTGGGATGCTGAGTGACTAAAGCCGCTGCTGACATTAATTGCCCCGCCTGACAATAACCACACTGGGGTACATTGTGTTCGGCCCAAGCATTTTTAAGCTTTTGATTATCCAGCCCTTCAATCGTGGTCAGTTGTTTACCTTGCACCTGGGATACGCTGGTTAAACAGGCGCGCACAGGCTGACCATCTACATGCACGGTACAAGCGCCGCAGAGCCCCGCGCCGCAGCCATATTTAGTGCCCGTTAAGCCTAAAATATCCCGTAACGCCCAGAGGATAGGCATATTCGGATCCGCATTTAAGGTAAAAGATCTGCCATTAATGGTCAGGTTTTGGGAAGGCATCGCAAGGCTCTGGTCCTGTGCCGCCTCCGAGGATGGTATTGCCATAACTCACTCCTTAAGTGCCAACCACGACGCAAGATCGGCTTTAGTATCAATATCAATCGCGGCATGGGGTAAGGGAACAGCCACTAACTCATCCACATTTGCCAGTTGTTTTAAGATAGATTTGGCGCCGCGATCGCCAGTCAAATCCGTTAATAAATCGAGTATTGAGGCATTAAAAATAGCAGGGGCGCCTAATTCATCCAACGTTCCTTGTTCATCCAACGTCCCTTGTCCATTCAACATGTCAGCTTCGTTCGTATAAAAAGCGGCCACAGATTGTTGACTCGTCTGCCAAGTCTCAATCACCTGCCGATAGTCTTCAAATGTCAGCGCAACTTGATCCGCTAAGGTGAGTAACATGCCATCAAACTGCTGCGCTTTTGCAAAGTCCGCCGCAACTCGCAGAGACGACGCCAAACCTGTTTGCCAATTAGGATTATCAAGCAACGTCAGTTTTAGCGCTCCGAGAGCGTCAAGTTGCGGACGCAATAATGTTTGATGGGCACCAAGCACTATCAGCAATTCAGCGGTAACTTGATTGGATGATCCCATTACTAATGGAGCCGAGGTGAAGCGAGCCAAACGGTCGATATGGCGTTGTAAGATGCTCTGCCTTTGCCCTTCACTCGCCGCTGTTGATAAACGTTGTGCCAGCTTCGCCCCCTGAAAGCGCCGACTCTCGCCTGCCGCGAGCACAGCAATGAGCAATCTTTGCCTGATGCGCATTAAGGCATCATTCCATCGAGCGAGGAAAATGCCGCGCCATGAAGCACCCCATGGCATTGGGCCAAGATACTCAAGGCAATGGCGCTCGGTAACTCGCCACCAAGAGCAAGCCCCGCAGGTGCCGAGAAAAAGCCACTAAACGACTCCGTATTGAGTTCGGCCATCGCCAGCACTTTATCCCGCCGATGAGCGGGCCCCAAGAGGGCAACATATTTAAGATCAAAAGGTTGAATAGCTTTGAGCGCCGCCGCATCCAAATTCAGGTGATGGTGCATGACCACGGCGCAATCTAATTGCGCGACAAGCGCTTCGGCATCATCAAGGCTTTGCTTGACGATATGAGCATGGGGGAAATCGGCGCTTCTCGCATAGGCGGTGCGCGTATCAAACACGCTCACCTGCCAACCTAAACTGTGGGCAATCGCTGCCACGGGTTTAGCATCTATTCCTCCACCAAAAATCCCTAAATGAAATCGTGGTCTGAGTGGGATGATAAGCGCCTCCCCTTCAGGCTGACTGAGTATGCCCGCCTTTGGAAAATCCGCCGTAGGAAAAGGGGCACTTTGCGCCGGATAAAACTGTGCAGCGTAACTGCGAGCATCGCTGCCCGCAGGCACTAAGGGCAATTGATAGTAGCCCGACAGCCCCTTGCGAAACGCTTGTACTATGTCCACTAGGCCAAGATCATGATTTTCTTTAAGCAGAGGGATCAACATGATATCGACTTTACCACCACAACCTAGGCGGTAGCTGGCATCGGATTCATCGGTTGCATCATAGGTGATACAAGTAATCTGTTGCGATTGCATGGCTTGCTGCGCATGACGGCGAAGATCGGCCTCTAAACAGCCACCACTTAATATCCCTGCGCCTTGGCCAAACTCGTGGAATAACATCATGGCGCCGGGTTTACGGTAGGACGAGCCTTGGATATGGGTAATCACCGCCAGCACCCATGAATCATCCGCGAGGGGCAACCAATGTTCTAATAAGTCTTCCATTTGGTGATCCATCGACATTGACTCCTCTCTATTTCGCTAACTTAGGGACACATTTAATGCATCCACGATTGAAATCAGCGTAACTGATTAAAAAATTATCTTTATGTAGAACAAGCTAACAAAGGAAAATTGAATTTAAAAGGGCAAAAGCGGGGAAACACAAAATAGCTAAAGGATAAAGCTGACATCCCTGTCAACAAGTGTGAGATAGCCTTGAACTAAGGGTTAAAACTGATACTCTCCAGCCTTAGTTCGTAGTGCTTGGGATTGATTATCTAAGCTAATAGAGGTGAATTCGATTTGCTCAATAATTTGTGACACTTCGCGGGAATTATCGCGGATCACCATAAGACTGGTGGCAATATCCTTAGACACCAGAGATTGCTCTTCGGTTGATGCCGCTACTTGGGTATTAATCCCATGAATCGCCGCAGTGCTATGGCGAATATCATCAAAGACCGTCACGATACGTTGCAATTCACCTGAGGCTTTTTTCATTAAGTTAGCCGCTTGGGTGACTGAGCTGCCCACCTGATTGGTGCGATTTTGTAAACTGGCAACAATATCATCAATTTCCTTGGTAGAATCTTGAGTGCGCTGTGCGAGTGAACGCACTTCATCGGCTACCACCGCAAAACCACGCCCTTGCTCACCCGCCCTCGCCGCCTCAATGGCGGCATTGAGTGCCAATAAGTTAGTTTGTTCAGCAATCGCTTTAATCACACTTAATACATTACTGACTTGAGTGCTCTCATTCACCAAATGCTGCATCGAATCTTGGGTGGTCGTAAATTCACTTTCGAGCACCGCCATCGCATTCAATGCCTCTGAAACCGTATCCTGACCAACGCCCACATGGGTTTCATTTTCTGCTGCCCGAATTTCGGCGTTCGAGGTGCTCTCACTAACATGCACTAAGGTGGTCGTCATTTCTTCCATCGCGCTCGCACTGGCATCGAGCTCTTTGGCGACTCGGTTTGAGCTTTGACGGGAAACTTGAATCGAAGCTTTGGTTTGTTTAGCTAGATCCGCCACCTCCTTCGCAATACTGTCCGTCGTCGCTAATGAACTGGCTAGAGATGAAATGAATAAATTAATTTGGCTAACAATTTCCCCAATTTCACCCTGAGTCGAAACTGAGATCCTGCGGGCAAGATTTTTAGACCTTTGAATATCAAGTAATTCGCGACAGGTTTGTACGAGTGGAGTCACAATCCTACTTTTAACAATAATAAAGCCGCCAACGGCAACTAAAATCACCAAAAAGAGTACAAACTGCGAACCATTGAGTGCCATATTTAAAGAATCCAATCGATTACTCACCTCACCCTCAGTGCGTTTATCCAAGGCGGTAAAAAACTGATCGATCGGCTGCATGATCTTGGCTTTTTCACTATGATATTGATCGCTATGTAGTAATTCCCTCGCCATCGCGAGATTCGGCTCACCTTTAATGCTGTAGGTTTGGGTATTTGGATCGATAAAAATTCCTTTCACCGCGTTCATCGCCTTGACCTCAAGGGCGACTAAAGCATCAGAATTTTGCTGTGCCTGCTCGAGATAATGGAACTCCTCATCGGAAAACCCCAAAGCCTTCATTTGGCTTTTGATGGCCACTCTGGCGCCATCAGGCTTAGGTTTATCGCCATAACTGAGCACCAAATCCCAATAAATCTGGTGATATTTTTCCGGCCTAGGTTTTTCACCGTTACGAATGGCCAGAATATCCATATACATTTTTTCGTACTTTTCATCCCCAGTCACCGCATAGGTACGGGCGAGTCTGGTCAAATCATCAGAACTTTGCCGAAGTTCATCAGCAATTTGGTAGGATTGATAGCGAATATTCGCAGCATCATTAAAGAGTTCAATCTTAGATTTGACATTAAAACTCAGCACCGCCGTAATCACTGCACTAGCGACGATTGTGGAAAAAACAACACTCATCATCGTTTTTGTATTCATAGTTACCCCGATAGACACCTACAACGTTAGCTTTAAGTCTAGTCAGTAAAATGTAGCTAAAACGTAAAAAAAACAGAATTTTGATGAAATAATACACAGAGTTACGAGCGATTCTCAGTTGCGTAAATAACCGATACTTGGTTTAGGTCAAAATATAATGCTTAAAAATAGATAGTTGCGGATAAATCTAACTAAAAAGACCTAAGACGTGTGTCAAGCAGAGATGAGGTTTGCAGGTTTAATCAGGCACAGTAAATATGAATTGTACCTGATTAAAACTCGCATTTTGGCTGATATTAAGTCAATTGACACAGTGTTATGCAACTTAGAGCAGTAACTGATCAGCCACAAAGGGATTATGTTCACGCTCTTCGCCAAAGGTAGACATAGGTCCGTGGCCAGGAATAAATTCCACGTCAGCGCCTAAAGGCCAGAGTTTAGAGGTGATTGAATGGATCAAGCTTTGATGATTTGACTGAGGAAAATCAGTACGGCCAATCGAGCTTCTAAAGAGAATATCTCCGACCCATGCAAGCTTGGATGAGGCCGAATAAAACGCCACATGTCCTGGTGTGTGGCCAGGGCAATGCAGCACAGTCAAACTTTGCTCGCCCACGGTGACGGTATCGCCATCACACAGGTATTGATCGGGTTCAAAGGCATCACAGTGGGGAAAACCAAAGTTTTGACTCTGTTTAGGCAGATTTTCAATCCAAAACTTATCCGCCTCATGTGGACCAACGATGGGTACATTCGTTTGTTGTGCTAATAACTTAGCACCGCCAACATGATCAATATGACCATGAGTGAGTAACACTTTTTCAAGGGTCAGCCCTAATTTAGTGACTTCACCTAAAATACGGTCAACGTTCCCTCCCGGATCGACAACCGCTGCATGCTTAGTTTTTTCACACCAGATCAAGCTGCAATTCTGCTGGAAAGGTGTCACAGGAATAATTTGGTACTTCATAGCTTCAATCTCGTGTTATCCATAGCCGATAGATTACGCTAAGAGGGTTATCATGGCTCAATTTTTTATAATAAAAATTGATCTCAACCAAAGGCTAATCAAATAATCCTAACTTGCGACAACAGGGCTTTTGTATACAATCTGCCATAAATAACAAGCCTAGCCCTTAAGGTCAATTGATGAAACCCGATATGATGCTCGCTGGTGTTTTCGCCAAGAAACACACATTTACTTTGCCACTCAACTACCAACAACCCATTGGTGAGCAGATTACTGTGTTTGCGAGAGAACTTTGCGCCATTGAAAATAAAGATAAAAAATTACCCTATATCGTCTTTTTCCAAGGAGGTCCTGGCTTTGCCGCTATGCGGCCCGCCAGCAGTAGCGGCTGGATCCGTCGAGCACTCAAAGAGTTTAGAGTCTTATTGCTCGATCAACGGGGCACAGGCCTTTCTAGCCCAATCAATTATCTGAGCCTCAGTCACTTACCCCCTGAGCAACAGGCCGAATATTTAAGCCATTTTAGAGCCGACAATATCGTCCGTGACGCCGAATCCATTCGCACCCAGCTCTGCCCCGCCGACAAGTGGGCTATCCTCGGTCAAAGCTTTGGTGGTTTCTGCGTGCTGCACTACTTAAGTGCTGCGCCTCAGGGCGTAAGTGAAGCCTATATCACAGGTGGTATTCCCTCCTTAACGCGCAGCAGTGATGAGGTTTATCAAGCCACCTATCAGCGCGTACTCGCCAAGAATAAGGACTTCTTCCAGCGCTTCCACGATGCGCAGCATCTGGTGACTCGCCTCGCCAAACATTTACTCGAACATCCAGTGCAGTTAGCCACGGGTGAGCGCCTCACGGTTGAAATGCTGCAACTGCTTGGCATTAATTTAGGCATGGAGCAAGGCCCTGAGTCAGTCTACTATTTACTTGAACAGGCCCTAGTGCACTCGCCCCAAGGTGATTATGTCAACCCGCTGTTTTTAAATCATTTCTGCCAATTACTCGACTATAACACCAACCCAATTTTTGCCCTGTTACACGAGGCCATCTACTGCCAACACAGTGCGTCACAGTGGTCTGCCCATAGGGTACGGGAGCAGTATCCGGCCTTTAACTATCAAGTGGGTAAGCCTTTCCTGTTTACTGGCGAGATGATTTACCCTTGGATGTTTGAACAATTTAGCCATTTAGCGCCACTTAAAGCCGCAGCCAATATTCTTGCCCATAAAACGGACTGGCCAGCGCTATACAATCTTGAGCAGCTCAGCCAAAACCGCGTCCCAGTTGCGGCCGCGATTTATAGCGAAGATATGTATGTAGAGATGGATTTCAGCCTAGAAACCGCCAAACAGGTAGCGCACCTAAAGTATTGGTTAACCTCAGAATATGAACACAATGGTATTCGAATGGATGGCGAGCGGATCTTAGATAAGCTCATCAGTCTCAACCGCGGTGAACTCTTAAGATAAATGTTAATTTTAAGGGTTAATTAAGTAAAAGCTGTCATTGTGTGCAGGCTCCTCATCCAAATGAGTGATTTTGGCTACAACGTTCAACGACCTATTTTCCGTGAGAGTAATCCGAGTTGGATTACTCTTTTTTTTGCTGAAAAATGCACTCAACAAAGTTGAGTGCATGACAATAATCGTCAAAATACAGGGGAGCGGGTGTTTAACGAGGATGAAATTAACGTTTCATTTGAGGATAAGTAAACTCATGGCATTGATTGCAATAGACTTTACTTTCTTTGTGTTCCTGATGGCAGTAAGTACAAGGCAGATCAGTACCATAGTGCAGACTGTTATGGGGATTCGGCTCAACCGAATGACCCGCATCCGCAGGGCGCGAAGTCAACTTAGCCACGTCCTCGGGTGAACCATGACAACGACTGCAAGTCGCAGCATCGGGAACGGTTTTACGTTTTGCATCACCGTGGCATGCCGCACAATCGACTTTACCATCGGCTCCAGTCATTACCTCTTTATGGTAATCCTTGATATTCATTGCATTAGCAGCCATAGGTGCTGCCAGTATGGCACCGAGTAATAGAATAAATACGGGTTTTAACATCAGAGTCTTCCTAGGCGGGGCATGGTGCCCCGCATCGCAGATTAATAGTGTGTAATAAAGTCAGTCGACGCTCGGATGTCCGGCGTGAATGGGCGATCTTTCGCAACAAAAGGCACTTTCTCGCGGTAAGCCTTGTACATGGCTTGCGTCGCTTTACCAAGTTGCAGCTCAGGGTTCGCTTGTTTACGTAAATCAATCGCTTGAGTTGAATGTAGCAGCTCTAAACCATAGATAACTCGCGTGTTATCCACGATTTGGATCAGGTTATCCGACGCTAACTTAAGGTTAGTGAAGGTATCTTCAATACCACCAGCGATAGAAATCCCATCGAAGGAGACTGGCGTCGCTAACTGCTTGTTACGCACTTGCATATCCACAAAGGCTTTTTGAATTGCACCAAAGGCATGGCCTTGGTTTTCTGGCGCACTTAAGAAACGTGTTAGCTTAGTAAAGTGTTCATCAGACAAATGAATGGTCCGCATCACACTGTTATGGGACACATGGGTCAAGGCCACACTCAGGTTTTGCACCGCGAGAGCCACAGGCAGCGGCTCGAAGTTAGTGGTTGGGAATACACCACCCTGCCCTTCAACCAAATACTTAGCCACTTGTGGGAACTGCGCATACTGGTTTGAGGCACCCACAATTACTGCGGGGTTATCATCTGAATGGTTGATTTGGATATTGAGTACTTCATCCAATGAAGCTAAGGCCTGTTCGGCGCCAGCAAAAGTATAAGCTGTCGTTCTAAAGCTCAGCGGGTCTTGCAAAGGACGCTCATCATTCAGCTGCCATAAATAGCTGCCATCGAGTTGTTTTAAAATGTCACTAGCGGCGGTTTTAATATAAGGGAATGGGCGAATATCATTGGTTTGTGGCAAGAATGGCGCCACGTTACCGTTTAATCCCTCAAGGCTTAAGCCAAAGACGGTGGGCGACACGGCCAATAGTTGCTTCGCCTCGCGGTAACCTTGCATTGCATACGCCACAGCAAAGGCGTTGTTAGATAAAATCGACAGCGCATCTTTCCCCATTGGAACTAATGGTGCAATCCCTGCATCAGCCATCGCCTCTTTACTGCTAACACGCTGACCTTTATAGAATACTTCCCATTCGCCAACCATGGCTAAACCGACATGGGATGAGAGTAGAATGTCCGCCTCACCTACCGTGCCCTTGGCTGGGATCACAGGTGTCAACCCCTTGTTAAGATAAGCTTCATAAAGCTCTGCCACCACAGGCTGCACACCGGTTTGTCCGGCTAGCATAGTATTTAACCGCACAGCTAATGCCAAACGTGTTAAGCGGATGGGCGCAGCGTCACCCACGCCTGCACTATGAGCACGAAAAGTACTAAAGTTAAAACTTCTTGAGGCATCGAGTACTGCATCACTCAATTTGCCATTAGCATCGAACAGTTTGTGGTCTTTATTAAGTCCAACACCTACGGTTAGACCATAAACGGGTTTACCTAGACGTGCGGCTTCCATCAATAGCTCGTGTGCTTTCACTAATTGGGTTTTCGCTTGTGGAGCAATTTTTACTTTAGCGCCATCGGCAATGGCCCAAGCTTGGTCTTGGGTTAAATGTTTACCATCAAGCACGACTTGCTCCATCGCTAACGCACTGCCTGAGAGTAAGCTCAAGGTGAGTGAAGCCATCAACACTGATTTATTCATAATCATCTCCAACATTTTGTTATATTTAGTAAAATCTAGGCTTGCTTAAGTGTCACAGCACTCGCTGCGGCGCAGTTACGGCCAGCATTACGCCCAGTGACAACTCCTTCAGCCACGGCACAGGCCCCTAAACGGCTGGCACCATGGATACCGCCCGTGGCTTCGCCAGCGGCATATAATCCGGGAATGGCTTTATTACTGACCAAATGCAGCACTTCGGATTGAGTATTCACCTTCACGCCGCCCATGCAGTAATGCACCTTCGGCCACATGCGCACCGCATACCAAGGCCCTTTGTCGAGCACTATTGCCTCCTGCATGGGGCGGTCGAACTCTTTATCGATGCCTGTCTTCACCGCTTCGTTCCAACGCGCAACCTGCGCCTTTAATGCCTTGGCCGGCATGCCGTAAATAGCGGCCAGTTCGTCTAAGGTTTCGGCCTTGCTGATGACCTTGTATTTCAGGCCCCAATCTAAGGTCTGTGCCTTGCTGGCACCGGCAGCATTAGTAAAACCAATGGGATAGACAGGTTGCCCTTTTTCATCTCGTCTGGTCATAATGGCGTCGGCACGGGCTTTACGGTCGGCTAATTCATTGAAGAAACGCTCACCTGTGCGCACATCCACAACAATGCCGTGGGGATAAGTAGCGATAGTGTTGAACTGGGAAGCCGTGCCAAATCCCTTCTCGTCGGGGGATGCCCATGGGCCAAGCTGAATTTGGTCTAAATGAATGGGATTGGCCCCAATGAGCATCATCTGCTTGAGCGCCTCGGAGGTGGCACCTGCATGGTTGGTTGAATCTAAATCACTATTTAACTCAGGTAATTGCATCATGCGGTATTCAATATCGCGGCCAAAACCGCCAGTCGCCATAATCACGCCACGGCGCGCGCCGATTCGAGATATTTTACCCGTGCGGTCATTGGGAAAATAAAAACCTTCGCGAACTTCGACACCGATCACCCGTCCGGCCTCATCTTGTACAAAGCCTTCGAGCTTGGTCTGATTTTTCATGATGACGCCCTTGTCCCGGGCGGCTTTAATTAGGGGGCGAATAATGCCTGCGCCTGAACTTTCAACGGTTTGTAGCACTCGTTGTACCGAGTGGCCGCCAAAGTGCTGTACAAACGGTTTCCAGTTCACGCCGTAATCGATCAGCCACTGGCAGGATTCAGCTGTGCCGTTACATACCAGTTTGAGCATTTCCACATCGTTCATGCCGCGACCAGCCCGCAGCATGTCCGCCACCATTGCATCGACCGAATCTTCAATCCCTGCCTGCTTCTGTAGGGCTGACCCCGCGACCGCCATCGCGCCGCCGTTGATGGTCGAGTTGCCACCAAACACGGGCATCTTATCGATAACCATCACGCTCACGCTGGCTTCTCTGGCCTGCAACGCTGCTGACATGCCCGCAAAACCGCTGCCAACCACGAGCACATCTACGATTTCATCGAAATTAACAGGAGCCGAGTCACAGCTGGCAGAGGCAGGCAACGCGATACTCGCCCCCAGCCCTGCGGCCATGACCATGCCTCCCTTTAATAACTGGCGACGCCCCGCATTAATATCTTGGGTTTTACTCATGCTGATTTCCTTCAATAATCACTGGAACTTGTCAGCATGAAAGTGCAGGTGCTGTGCCAAGCACCTAAAAGGAAGTATTTAAGTGGTGAATTTTGATTGCAGGCACAAAATCACGAAATATAAAGATCTACAATCACGATACTTAGTGATCAACTTGAAATATCAATGGAAAAACACTTTTATTACGAATCAACCCTAAGGCTCTGTAGTAGTCTGCAACTGGAGAAATCCCTACAGAGCTACTTTGAGTTTATTCGGGATGAACTCCCCATTGATGGGCTATTTGTGAATATTTTTCGCAAACAATTTAATGATATACAGTTTATCGCCCATGTAGATAACACCCATTGCTGTACGCTCGATAAGCGCGTCCAAATTCCTGAGAAGATGGCGCAATACTTAGAAGATCCCGAGCGACCAAGGGTTAGAATTGTTAACGATATTGAGCATGATCCTGTTACTGCATTAGTCGCACCTCAAGTGATTAAAGATATTCGGTCACTGATTATCTTGCGAATGTCGATTGAAAACACCCATCTTGGGATAGTCGGTTTTTATGCCAAAACCACTGGAGTATTTAGACCACGCCATGCCGACTTAATCGCACCGCATATGCAAAACCTCGCGCTGATCACGGCGCTGAATTTAAGGGATCGCAACTTACTCAAAGAGAATGAAGCGCTCTCGAAGCAAAACGTGAGTCTACGCCGCACCTTAGATGTTCAAAATGGCGTGGTTGGCGCTAATTCTGGCCTGAAACAGGTAATGCAACAGGTGCAATCCATCGCCAAAATCAACACCACAGTGTTAATGCTTGGGGAAACGGGCTGTGGCAAGGAAGTCATCGCCAACGCCATTCACGAATTATCGGAACGCTCGGGTAAGCCTTTTATCAAGGTAAACTGTGGCGCCATTCCTGATACCTTGATTGACTCCGAGCTTTTTGGTTATGAAAAAGGCGCATTTACTGGCGCCGATTCACGCAAAATTGGCTACTTCGAGCAGGCCAACGGCGGCACGATTTTCTTAGATGAGATAGGGGAATTGCCGCTTTCGGCCCAAGTTAGGTTACTCAGGGTACTGCAAAATAGTTGTATCACCCGCGTTGGCGGCCACGATGCGGTGCAACTCGATATTCGTATAATCGCGGCGACCCACAGAAACCTTCAAGCCATGGTGCACAGAGAGGTGTTTCGTGAAGATCTCTGGTATCGACTGGCGATTTTCCCGATCGAAATCCCGTCATTAAGACAAAGACGCACGGACATTCCTCTATTGGTACAACATTTTATCGAGCAACTGAGTGCCAAGTTTAATTTGCCGCAGTTGCCAAGGATTGCACCAGACCAACTGAATATCCTCAATCAATATGGCTGGCCCGGGAATGTGCGAGAACTTATCAACGTACTTGAACGCGCCATGATCCAGCATCCTGCTGGGCCACTCGATTTTCGATTTCTGGCACCGCAACACTGTGAAGAAGTGAAAACCCCATCCAATCAGACCGTGATTATCGACCCAAGCCATGCCACCGATAAGTTGGTGCCGCTGGATGTGATGACCAAAAAATACATCAGCCATGCCTTAAGGATCACAGGGGGCAAACTGTATGGCCCAGGTGGTGCCGCTGAATTACTGGACATCAATGCCAATACATTACGCAGTAAAATGAAGAAGTTAGGGATTGTGTAACACTCAAAAATGGATCGTAAATAAAAAGGCCACAAAAATGTGGCCTTTGTTTTATGCTGCCGAATTAGTCGCTCAAGCCATTGAGCTTAGAAGAAATAACGAATACCAACAGCGTAGTTATTGTCTTGCAGATCTTCATAGGCCTTATCGTCCATGTTGCTGAAGTCAATCTTGGCTTCGGCGTACATAATGGTGTCGCGGCTATAACGATAATGCAGACCAAGTACCGCAAACTGGCGGGTCCACTTACCTTGAATTGCCGTGTTTTCATCGGTATCCAAATCTTGATAGGTCAGCAATACACTCGGCACAAAGCCATTGTCATATTGATAAGCCACGATAAATTCAGCACCTGTAGAATCGTAAAGCTCGCCACCCACTAACTCATTTTGCTCACTCTTATGGGCGTTAAAACCAACATATAATCCATCTGCATCACGGCCCGGCGCATACTGATAAAAACGACCGTACTGCGCACCAATACCAATGATTTGATTGGTATTGTCTACGTCTTTACCGGCGAGGTTTCCAGTAAAGTCGCCACGGTTAAAGCCTGCTAACACCTTAAATTTATCTGTAATGTAGTAAGTCGCGCTGGCACCATAGCTAGGATCAAAGCTCAGCTCTGAACCATCATTTAAGGCATGACCTTGGTTATCATAAAGTGCTACATCGCTATTTTGCTTTGAAGCGTATTGCACCGCGATATGCAGTTTACCAAAGGTATTACGGTATTGCAGCGCCGCATCGGCACGTCCAGCCCCCGTTAACCCACCATCACCGAAGGTATAAGCACCGACCGACCAGCCAGTAAACGCATTGAGCACATCCGTGGTATAGGCAACATCGTAGTAAGCTCCCCACTGCTTACCAAAGCTGAGGGTGCCCCATTTGTCGTGCGACATGCCAACATAACCTAAGCGGTTAAATAGGAAATCTGAGGTTTTTGAAGCGGATAATTGGCCGCCACCTTGGCCTTGGGTATAAATTAGACCATCGTCGCTGGTGACCATATTAATACCCCATTCAGTATGGGCAAAGGAGCGCCAGCCGTTTTTCTCTTGGCGGTCAAAACGAAATCCCACCCGGGAAAAGTTATCGATAACTGAAGTTTCATGACCATCATTTAACGCCGCAAAGCCTAACCATCCGATCATATTGACACTATTGGTTTGATCGTTATACAACTCAACCGCATGAGTTGTACCTGTGAATAACATCGCGGGGATCATCACTGCAAGCAATTTCTTTTTCATATCATCTATACCTATTCATTCAGCTAAATCATAAATAATCTTATGATTTGATTGGCTTATTATATTCTCCGGCCAAGGCAAAGCAGTTAGCATGCCACGGAGCAGAAAAGTTGAGTTTCCAGGTATTTTTTAGAAGTGGATCGGCCAATCACGAAATAACGTGATTGGCGGTAATTAAATATCGCGGAATAAATTAAATATCGTTACCAAATCGCGAACATTAGCGACAGTTTGATTACATTTGTGTCATCAGGCTTGGGCGGTCGCTTTGCTCGTTCGCCGTCTAGGGACGGTCGGTTTAGCTGTTGTGGATGTGGAAGATGCTGCGGCTGAATTTCTAGCATTTCCTTTTTTAGCGCCCGTTCCGGCTTTTTTCCCGCCAGCAGCGCCTCTGGTTCCAGCTTTTCGATAGACGGACTTTTTAGCTGCTCGCTTAAAACCCTGTCCTTTTAAGCCATTGAGGGCTGAGGGTAATTGGGCGCCCGCATTTTCGATTAAGTGATTTAGCGTCCCCAGCAGTGGCTGCATAAATCCTTGATAAGAGATTTCCTTATGGCAGATGCCATTTAGGCTTGCCTCCCACAGCGCCGTCATATCGGGTGTTGTGGCGCTAAGGGGTAAACTATTAATTAAGCCCTTGCCCACCTCAGTGGCCACAATCGACTTGCCCTGACGCTGAATAAATCCCCGTTTAAATAGCAGTTCAATAATGCCTGCGCGGGTCGCTTCCGTCCCTAAGCCATCGGTTTCCTTTAAAATTTTGCGGATCTCAGGGTCAGTCACATAACGATTAATCCCCGTCATGGCGCTCAGCAAGGTCGCATCGGTAAAGGCTTTGGGGGGCTGAGTTTGCTTCTCGACCAATTCACCTTGGTTGCAGTGAAGGATTTGTCCTAGGGCCAAAGGCGGTAAAATGCCACAAAACACCTCATCTTCTGCATCCTTATCGGTACTTTTATCATCAGTGTTTTTAAGCGATTCTCGCCCCGTAGACTCTTTATGTTCATCAGCTTCCCGTGCAAACAGTTGTTTCCAACCTAGGGATTTATCCTGTCTAGCCTTCGTTTTAAAGAGACCACCTTCAATGGTCACTTCGACCGCAGTTTCACTGTAGCAATAGGCGGGGTAAAACTGCGCCAAATACTGGCGGGCAATATGTAGATAAAGCTGCCTTTCCCGCTGGCTTAAACTGCCTAAATTGGGCTGTTTTTCCGTTGGAATAATGGCGTGGTGGGCATCGACTTTTTTATCATCCCACGCCTTAGATTTAAGCCGAGGATTCGGCGCCTCAGCGTGTGCGACTAACTCGGGCCCCCCCCCCATAATGGCCGCTAATACACTGCTTGCTAGACCATGTTGCTCTGTAGGTAAATAGCGGCTGTCAGAGCGCGGGTAGGTAATCAGCTTATGGCGCTCATATAAACTCTGGCAGGTATCGAGCACGTCCTTAGCGCTCATCCCAAACCGCTTGGCTGCATCAATTTGCAGTGCCGATAAGCTGTAGGGTAATGGCGGATTCTGCTGTTTATCCTTAGTGCTTAACTGGGTCACTTTGGCGGGTTTATCGGTGATCCGACGCACCACATTTTGTGCTAAGCCCTTAGCAAGCACTCGCCCTTCTTCGTCCATATAAGGTAAACAGGCTTCACTGGGTTGCCACTTCGCAGTGAAAGATTGTTGTTTATCCGTTACTAAATGCGCTAAGACTTCATAAAAGGGTTTAGATTGAAATCGCGCGATTTCCTCATCGCGGCGCACGATAAGCCCAAGGAGCGGGGTTTGCACTCGACCGACGGATAGCACGCCCTGATAGCCGACCTTTTTCCCTTGGATGGTGTAGGCCCGTGTCATATTCATGCCATAGAGCCAATCGGCACGGCTCCGGGCAAGTGCAGAAGTAGACAAAGGAATAAACTCACGGTTACTACGAAGTTGCGACAAGGCACGTTTCACCGCCTGCGGGTTTAAGTCGCTGATAAGGAGTCGCTGCGTTTGCTGTAATTTATCGCCCGTCACGCCCAAATAGGCGATTACTTCATCAACCAATAATTGCCCTTCCCTGTCTGGATCACCCGCATTCACTAAGGTATCGGCCTGTTTTACCAGCTTTTTAAGTACAGTGAGTTGGCTACGGGTCGCGGCCTTAGGTTTAAGCTGCCACTTCTCGGGCACTATGGGTAAATGCTCAAACTTCCACGATTTGAACTCGGGGTTATAGGCATCGGGCTCGGCCTGTTCAAGCAAATGCCCAACACACCAAGACACGCAGTTTCCTTGGGCGTCTTCAATAAACCCGTCACCTTTTTTGTGGGGTTTTGGTAGCACATCGGCGATTGCACGCCCAAGACTTGGTTTTTCAGCAATATAGAGGATCATATCTACATTAAACACTGGATATAATTACAGTGTAATTTAGCCCAAAGCAGACAAGAGTGCAAACAGCCTTCTTTAGCTCAAGAGCCAATTTAGTTCGTTAAGCTCTAACTGAACACTAAAGCTGTGTAAATTTAGTTGAGAATTATTCTCATCTAAATTTATTATTCCTTCCATCACTTAAAGAGGAATCAGGAAAAAGAGATGAATACACTGACGTTGCCCTATCATGCTAAACCCGCATTTAAACCAGCATTAGTATTAAGATTCAATCAATTAATGCTATTTCATAGCCTCTTATTACTGGCATTAAGTCTGCTTTGTGGGATGGGTCTTGAAACATTAAATCTTGAGGTTCCGTTCCTCTCTTGGGCTTTTATCCTGTTTCTACCTGTAGCTGTAAGTCTATCTTTGCTATTAAAACATCGCGTTAGCCGCCGTAGCCTGGCATGGCTATTTGGACTGTGGATGCTGTTATGGCTGGTAATTTAAGCCAAGTTTTGTTTGCCTTGCACAAATACCGTCCCCGCTATCCACTTTGGCTGAGTTAATAGTCTCAATCAATTCGCCTTATCTCCCCCGCTTTTCTCAATGATTCAAGTTACTAGATTACAAATCTCAATGCAGCAGAGATAACACGCTGCCAAATAAAGCTCCTCAGTAACCCCATCAAATTAAGAACGTTAAATTATCAAATATTTAACAACTTTAGCTATGAAGTGACTAAAAAAATCGTTATGTTGAAGCTCTTGGACGCACACACGCGTTTTAACCTTAGGCCTAATTGGCTGTTTAGTACCCAAAATCACCTAAAAAAATCTTAAAAACTCTGCAAAAAACAACAGAATATTGGAGTTGAATTATATGAATGAGATTGTTAATGCGGTCAACAATATCGTCTGGAGTCCCGCGCTCGTTTATCTTTGCCTCGGTGTAGGACTCTTTTTCTCCCTGCGCTCACGCTTTTTACAGTTACGTCATTTACCCGAAATGATCCGTCTAATGTTTGATGGCAAAAGCACCGATGCTGGCGTGTCTTCCTTCCAAGCTTTAGCCATGACCTTAGCCGGTCGTGTTGGTACAGGTAATATCGCTGGTGTTGCCACGGCGATTACCTTTGGTGGCCCTGGCGCTCTTTTTTGGATGTGGATGGTAGCGTTTCTGGGCGCAAGCTCAGCATTCGTTGAATCCACCTTAGGACAAGTCTACAAAGAAAAAATCAACGGTGAGTACCGCGGCGGCCCCGCCTTTTATATTGAAAAAGGCTTAGGCATGAAGTGGTACGCTTGGACATTTGCCATTGCGACCATTTTTGCCTGCGGGATTTTACTGCCTGGGGTACAAGCCAACTCGATTGGTTCAAGCTTAAAAACCGCCTTCAATATTGACCCTAATGTCACAGCAGCCATTCTTGCGATGCTATTAGGTTTTATTATTTTTGGAGGGGTGAAACGGATTGCGCAGTTCGCCAGTACTGTAGTGCCTTTTATGGCGCTCGGCTATATCATTGTCGCCTGCGTGATTATCGCCCTTAACATTGACCAGCTGCCCGACATTATTCTGCTGATCCTAAAAAGTGCCTTCGGACTCGATGCAGGCTTTGGTGCGATTTTAGGTCTTGCGATTATGTGGGGGGTAAAACGCGGTATTTACTCCAACGAAGCGGGTCAAGGTACTGGGCCGCACGCTTCTTCTGCCGCCGCAGTGAGTCATCCAGCCAAACAAGGGTTAGTGCAAGCCTTCTCAGTGTATGTTGATACCCTGTTCGTCTGCTCAGCCACTGGCTTTATGCTGCTGATCACAGGCCTGTATAATGTGCAGGGCCCTGATGGCGCAGCGCTTTATACCGGGATTGCGGGGATTGCGGCGGGCCCTGGTTATGTACAAACCGCAATGGAAAGCATGATGCCAGGCTTTGGTAATATGTTCGTCGCCGTTGCGCTATTCTTCTTCGCCTTCACCACCATTGTGGCCTACTACTATATTGCCGAAACAAACATCGCTTATATCAATCGCAAAGTGAATCGTCCTTGGCTTACAGTGGTACTGAAAGTGGTGCTCATGGCCTCCACAGTCTATGGCACAGTGAAAACCGCAGACTTGGCTTGGGGGATGGGTGATATTGGTGTGGGAATTATGGCGTGGTTAAACATTATTGCCATTATTCTCCTGCAAAAAATTGCCTTCACTTGTCTTAAAGATTATGAATCTCAGCAAAAACAAGGTATTGAGCCACAGTTTGATCCTGAAAAACTCGGTATTCACCATGCGGACTATTGGGTTGAACGTAAAAATGCGCAGGATGAGCTAACACAGAGCCAATCCAACGAGAATCCAAAAATCTCCTAAGGCTTAAAATTCCAAACAAAAAGCCAGTGACTTATCACTGGCTTTTTATTGTGCATTTTAAAGTGTGCCGACGCTTAACGCCAAGCACACTCTTTCATCTTAAGCGTTTCGTCTTATGGATGGCAGACGTTGTGTAACTCAAGGTTAGTGCCAATATCCTTATTGCGGTCAGCTTTGGCATCATCGTTACGAAGCTGCGTTAAATGATCGAGATAGGACTGATCAACGTCGTTGGTGATGTAGTGACCATCAAATACTGACGTTTCGAAACGTTTGATCTCTGGGTTTTCCATTCTCACCGCTTCGACCAGATCCGGCAGATTTTGGAAGATAATGCCATCGGCGCCGATAAGCTTAGCAATTTCATCGGCATCACGGCCGTGTGCGATAAGCTCATTCGAGGTTGGCATGTCGATACCGTACACGTTTGGGAAACGAATTTCCGGTGCAGCCGAAGCAAAGTACACTTTCTTTGCTCCTGCTTCACGGGCCATCTCAATGATTTGCTCTGAAGTAGTACCACGTACAATGGAGTCATCGACTAACAGGACATTCTTACCTTTAAACTCAGTGTTGATGGCATTGAGTTTACGGCGTACCGATTTTTTACGCTCTTGTTGGCCAGGCATAATAAAGGTACGGCCGATATAACGGTTTTTCACAAAACCTTGGCGGTAAGGTAAGTCCATGCAACGGGCGATTTCTAATGCGATATCGCATGAGGTTTCCGGAATTGGGATCACCACGTCAATATCATGGTCGTACCATTCTTTTTTGATCTTTTCACCGAGCTTGGCACCCATGTTCACGCGGCTGGCGTAAACCGAGACATTATCGATAGTAGAATCTGGACGCGCAAAATACACAAATTCGAAGATACAGGGCGAGTAGCTTGGCTCTTTTGCACATTGGCGAGTGTAAAGATTACCGTCGAGGGAAATATAAATCGCTTCACCCGGCGCGACATCACGCATCACTTCAAAGCCGACAGCATCGAGTGCTACACTCTCAGAGGCAACCATATATTCAGTGCCAGTTGGGGTTTCGTGCTTACCCAGCACTAAGGGGCGAATGCCGAAAGGATCGCGAAACGCGACTAAACCTTGGCCAACAATCAACGCCACAACGGCATAAGCGCCACGGGCTTGTTCATGCACTTTAGCGATAGTGTCAAACACTTCATCAGCCGTCAGTGCTAAGCTCGTGGTTTTTTGTAGCTCATCGGCGAGCAGGTTTAACAACACTTCGGAGTCGGATGTGGTATTCACATGGCGACGCTTTTTAATCAGGCCTTCGGCTAATTCAAGCGTGTTGGTTAAGTTACCGTTATGGGCTAATGAAATCCCAAATGGCGAGTTAACATAGAAAGGTTGCGCCTCTGACGCGCTGGAACTGCCAGCAGTAGGATAACGCACATGACCAATGCCCGCATTGCCCTGTAAGCGCTGCATGTGTTTGACTTCAAATACGTCTTTGACCAGACCATTGGCTTTACGTAGTCTGAAAGCACCACGATCAACGGTGACAATACCTGCCGCATCCTGACCTCTGTGTTGAAGCACAGTCAGTGCATCATAAATGGTCTGATTAACCGATGATTGGCCAACTATTCCGACGATACCACACATGGGTAAGCTTCCTCATTGTAAGATGTTCTATGCCCTTTCATGTGAAATATAAGTAAAACACGAAGTAACTGCCCAGCCATTTGAGCAGCGACCTTCGCCTCGATTTGAGTCTGCACCAATAGCGCGACAGAGTTCAAAGCAGACTTATTTTTCATCACTTAGGATAAATTTATTGTCTTTTTTATAGTTTGGGTACAAAGCTGGAGGTGTTTTCCAAATAGTTAAAGAACCACTGGATGACAACGCCAAATTCGGGCACTAATACAGAATCCTTCCACCATTGGGCGTTAGGTGAGCCTGTAAAAGCATCCATAAAAAACAGCAGCGCGCTGACAATCAACGCGCCCCTAATAGCACCGAAACACAGACCTAAAAGTCTGTCAGTGCCAGATAATCCGGTTTTAACCACTAATTGCCCTATGATGTAATTGATAAGGGCACCGAGTATTAATGTGGTGATAAAAAGAATGGCTATAGAAACGCCATTGCGCAGCATCTCATCGTTCATTTGTGTCAGATGGATGGCGAGGTCTTGATAAAATTGACTGGCAACAAAGAAAGCAGCAAACCATACCACTAACGACATGGCTTCTTTGGCAAATCCACGGATCAGACTAATAAGAGTCGATAACCCGATAACGAAGATGATAGCGTAATCAATCCAAACCATTGAGATGGCTTTCCAGCATAGGCTTTAAGACGGCGCGATTCTACCAGAGACTGAAACGATTCTCACCCCTAGAGAGGTAAATAAATTATTTCAGCCTCGGCAGTTCTGCATTAAGATTCCAACGGATTAAAAGGCACAATCCGACCTTTTAAACGTGTCAGACTTTCAACTTCTTCTTGTATTTTCTTCAACTTAACTTCTGACACATCTGGCCCCACAAACACTTTAGTCAACACGCCATCCTTTGGTGTGTCTGGAATTGTGTACGCCTTGTAACCGCTTTTACGCAACTGCGCCACTAGCGCTTTCACATTGGCGGCATTACTAAATGCGCCCAGTTGCAGGGTAAGTCCGGGCTTTAATGAATCACGACTCACCACTTTTATGCCATCGTCTTTGGCAGGTTTTGCAGATTCAGTTTTCGCCGTTTCGGCCTTAGGCTTTTCAGCTTTTGCAACCGTGGTTGGTTTAACCTCTGGCTTTTTAGGTTCGGTTTTAGCTATCGCAGGCTTAGGTGCATCTTTTTTAGGTTCAGACTTTGCCGTTTCAGTTTTTGCCGTTTCCTTCAACTCAGCCTTGGCATCAGTTTGTACGGCCTGTGGCTTAAGTTGCTCCTTAGCCGCAGCTTGCACGGGTTCAGATGCAGATTCAGGTTTAGACTCTGGCTTAGCATCCGCGCCCACTGCCTGCGCTAATGTCGCCTCATCATTGGGAGAAGGCTCTTCTGGCATAACATCTTTGCCATCCACGTCTTGCGCAGATAGCACTTCAAACGTGTCATCGGCATTTTTATGCGCTATCGCGGTAGGACGTAAGGGAATTTCGGCAAATTGCTCCTCTTGCCGCTCCTTCTTACCGTCTAAAATATCCGGCAAAAAAATCACCCCGAGGGCGACCAGCACCACAGTGCCGACTAATCGATTATGAAACTGGCTAGACAAAACGGTTATCCTGCTTAAAGAGAGACTTAAAACCTGCCACAGTGTAAAAGGAGCCAAACACAATTACCACATCATCGGGTTGAATTTGCGCTTTTAATGCCGTCCAAGCCGTGGCGATATCCTCGAATTCGAGGGCCTTGCAGTCTTGAGCTAATGTTTGACGTAGCAAGCTGGCATTAGCGCCACGCTCGCCCTGTAAACTCACTAAGTACCAAGTGTCAATTAAGGGCGAAACCACAGGTAATACGCCGCCAATATCCTTATCCTTTAGCATACCGCACAGGGCAAACACTCGCTTACCCGCGACGATGGGCGTGAGTTGCTTGACTAAAAACCTTGCAGCATGTGGATTATGAGCCACATCGAGTAAAATCAGTGGCTGCTCATTGACTTGCTCCAAACGTCCAGTTAAACGGGCGCTGCTGATGCCTTTGGCAATAATATCGGCAGCAATATGTGGCCAACCCTGTTCGACAATGGCAATCACTGTCGCAGCATTGGGTAATGGCAATGTGGGGAGACTAAGCTGTGTTAATTTAAGTACTTGCCCTTGATAGTCCCAAGTGTTGCCATTTTGCTGATAGGTAAATTCTGTCCCGACTCGATACAACTTGGCGCCTAGGTGTTGGGCGACATCATTGACGGTATGGGGCAAGTTTGGCTCGCCGACAATGGCAGGTTTTCCTTGGCGAAAAATCCCCGCCTTTTCGCGGCCAACCAGCTCACGGGTATTACCCAAATACGCCTCATGGTCTAAATCAACCGAGGTCACGACGCTGATATCAGCATCAATCATGTTAGTGGCATCTAAACGGCCGCCAAGACCGACTTCTAAGATCACCACATCCAGCTTGGCCGCTTTAAATAGGATTAAGCCCGCCAAGGTGGCATATTCGAAAAAGGTCAGCGAAATCTCGCCACGTGCCGCTTCAATCTGTTCAAAAGCCGCTACAAAGGCGTCATCGCTGGCGTCCTGACCGTTGATGCGCACCCTTTCATTGTATTTGAGCATATGGGGCGAGCTGTAGACGCCCACCGTCAACCCTGATAAACGCAGGATGTTCTCTAGCATGGCGCAGGTCGTGCCTTTACCATTGGTGCCAGCAACAGTGACAATTTGACTTGGCCCTAAATCCAATACATTAAGGCGCTCGGCAACCTTAGAAACCCGAGTTAATCCCATGTCGATTTCGGTTGGGTGAATCGATAATAAATACGCGAGCCATTGATCCAGTGGCGCGTTTGCTCCTGGCGCAACTAAGGCTGTCAATTCACTTGGGGCTATGGTCATCGGTTATTTCCTTCCTTCGAAACGCATTTAAGCTCTGCCACTATAAAAGCCATTAATCCAACATAAACAATGGCCCAAGCGCTAACTTTGGCAATTGATATTGCTCCGGATATGTCACATCCACAAGATAAAGTCCGTTCGGTTTAGCCGTTGCCGCGGCTTGATTTCTATCTTTTAATGACAACAGATCCGCCATCCAGGTCAATGGCTGGTTGCCAAGCCCAATCTCCAGCAGCGAACCGACAATATTACGCACCATATGGTGCAAAAAGGCGTTGGCAGATATATCGACGATCACATACATGCCCTGACGCGTCACTTTAACGCTGTGCACATTGCGAAACGGAGTTTTAGATTGGCATTGAATAGCACGAAAACTGGTAAAATCCTGCTCGCCGAGCAGCGCCTGCGCCGCAATATGCATTTTATCAGCGTCGATATCACCATGATAATGGCTGACACCGTGGCGTAGGATCCCTGGGCGAAGATTATGATTGTAAATCACATAGCGGTAACGTCTAGCCGTGGCCGAAAAGCGGGCATGGAAGCTCTCATCTACCTCTTTTACCCAGCGTACGGCAATATTATCGGGTAAATTGGCATTAACACCTAAGGTCCAGGCACCTTCGTTACGTACGGCGTTGGTATCAAAATGCACTACCTGCCCCGTTGCATGAACACCAGCATCGGTTCTTCCTGCACAAAACAAGCTAATGGGCTCGTTTGCCACCTTAGACAAGGCTTGTTCTAATTGCCCTTGTACTGAATCGACTTCGGCCTGACGCTGCCAACCAAAATAGCCACTGCCGTCATATTCAATACCTAATGCAATCCGCATCACACATCCTCACAATTAATTTAGCGGCGCATTTTATCACAGCAGCCCGTAAAAAAAACGGCGCTGTGAGCGCCGTTGATCGTTAACATTAAAGCTTAATGCCAGTTCAAACTTAGCCGATCTCTTTAAGTAAACGAGCCGCTTCGTCCTGTTGACGCTCATTACCATCAATTTGAACTTCACGGAGTAGCGCTTTGGCGCTGTCACTGTCATCGATTTCGATATAGGCACGGGCCAAATCGAGCTTAGCGTTAACAGAGTTCTCTTCATCGTCCACATCAATCATGGCTGCATCACCAATCAGGGCACCCACATCACTCATCTCCACATCCATTTCAGGATAGAGATCTGTTTCGGTGTTATCCTGCTCGGCGTCATTAAGCAGTTTTTCAATATCGATATAGCCATGTTCGTTTTGGAAATTAGTCAAATCATGCTCAGGTACAAACTTCTTCGACTGACGTGACTCCCGCGCATCTAGCGCTGCTAATGCTTCATCGACCGTGAGAGTATGCTCATCATCGAGGGCAAAGCTATCTTCTGGTGTTAATACCTCATCATCTTCAACTTCGGTATTGGCACTAAAAGCAGCAAGCACATTGTCGTCACTTAAATCGATATCGTCATCAGTATCTAAGTCCGCTCTAAAGGCAAACTCATGAGCGACATCCTCATCAACAATATCATCATCTTTGTCAGTGATAATCTCAAATGTAGGCTCAACCTTATCAATCGGTTCGTCTAAAACAAATTCCAGAGGTTGACGCGAGGAAACCGCTTGCGGATCGACAGCGATAGGATCCACGGGTGCAACAGGTTCGGATTTAGGACTGTCAGTTTGTGCGCTAGACGTAGGCGCAAAGTTAAGCTCAGTGTCCCAATCCAGTACATGGGGATCTTTACTCTTGTTAGCTTTTAAGTCGTTAAAGAAAGAAGCCTCTTTCTCTTTAACTTTTGCCGCGGCGGCAACTGTCGCAGCCGTTAAAGCTGCTGTGGCGAGTACCGTATCATCCGCTTGATTATCAGCATCGAAACCGGTAAATGTTGGCTCAATTGCGGTTTCGTTTGGATTATCATCTGGGCTCTTCGCAATCGTATCGCTAAGCTCAAAGGTATCATCCGTACCATCAATCGCATGGGCAGCACCGATGCCCTTGAGTAAGCCTTCATCCTCGAGCTTATCATCTGTCTCAGGGTAGGTGGTTTCGAGGTCGAAATTAAACTCATCCGCGTCGGCTTCAGCCTGCTCTGGCACATCAAATTCGGCGAGAAGAGATTCGAGATCATCCTCTGCAGACGATAACTCTTCAGGTAATGCCGTTTCGAGCTCTGCTGCCAGCATATCGTGAGGGATGTCGGATTCATCGCTAGACGTTTGTTGTTCCGCCGAATCTTGGGCCTCAAAACCTGCGAGCAACTGGTCAAGATCATCATTGACTGGCAGGTCGGTGTTTAATTCCTCTTCCAATTCGGCAGCAATGGCTGCTGCAAGCGCAGGATCATGCGCGGTTGGTGCATCCAAACCTGCGAGCAGAGAATCAATATCGTCGGATTCAATGACACCGATATCATTAAGTTCAGTATCTAATTCTGCGGCGATTTCATCGCTTAAGTCAGGCTCTGGCGCAGCTGGTTTATCAAAATCGGCCAGTAACGCATCAATATCGTCGGTTTGTGCAACCCCTAGCTCTGCTAACTCATTATCTAATTCAGCAGCAATTTCATCGCTTAGATCGGATGCTGTAGCGGTGTTTTCCTTACCATAATCCGCTAATAATGCATCGAGGTCGTCCTCAGCCACTGGCTCAGATACTGAATCGTTCATTTCAGATTGATTAAACCCGGCGAGCAAGGCATCAATATCATCTTCAGCCGTTTCAGTTAACGCTATATTTTCAAGTTCATTATCTAATTCCGCAGCAAGCGATGCGGCTAAATCTTGATCGGTATCTAACTCTGCCGCATCAACCACCTCTGGGTCGGCTGGAATATCAAATCCCGCTAATTCATCAAGGTTCTCATTAGTAGATGGCGCATCAGGCTCTTCGGAGCCAAGCCCTGCCAATAATGCATCAAGATCCTCTTCTTCGAGAATATTACCTGATTTGGGTTTTTCTTCTTCCGCAAAGGCTTCCTCTTGGTCGCCCATGGCCTCAGCCCAGAGATCATCTAAGGATTGGCCTTCGTCCTCTTCAAATTGTGGTTCTGCCGCAGTGTTAACACCTGGGTCAATAAACATTTCAGAAGCGATGTCCATCTGCTCATGGCCATCGGTCATTTCATGCTCGGGTTGTAAACTCACGCTACCGACATCTAATAAGCTATCGATGGAATCAGCATGGTCAGTGTCTAAATGCACAGCCATATCGTCAAGATCATCGTCATCCATCGCCAGCACTGATGCTCCCGTTGCCACACCAGCAGCACCTGTCGCCATGGCTACCTGCTGGGCTGCTAACTCACGGCGTTCTTTATTACGCTTACGACGAAGCATCCAGAACACAAGCAGCAGTAGTAACAATGCAGGGACCACCGCTGCTGCAACCAATAGCAGCGGATTATTTATCAAGTTTCGCCATAGATCTTCAGGCTCAGTAGGCGTTTGCGGTTGCGCATCGGCATCTGATGGGGCTTGAGCAGCTTCCACCTCAGCCTTCAGTGCAAGATTTTGCTTTTTACTCGCCTGTAAGGTTTCCTCTAATACTGCAATTTGTTGGTTTAAATCCTCAATTTTGGCTTTAAGGGCTTCAACATCGGCATTTCTCACGGCGAGCTGATCTTGTGCTCTGGCTAACTCATCAGTTAAGGATAAATTTTTGCTCTCCGCGGCCTCAAGGCGAGTATTCACATCGGAACTCACCATTTTCGGCGCAGCGGGTGGCATCGCAACGGCATCCGTTTTAGCAACTTCGGTCTTAGCCGCTTCGGGTTTAACATCGACTTGAGGTTGAGGCTCTACCTTAGGTTTATTTTCAACTACAGGAGTAACAACAGTCGGTTTAGATACTGGTTTAGTCGCCGCTTTGGCGGTATTACGGACTTGCTTATCGCTGCGTTCGGCGCGGGCAATCGCTACACTATTGGGAATGGATAACATCACTTCTTTCGAAGGGATCAGCAAAATCATGCCACGTTCGAGGCTATTGTAACTGTCGGAGTTAAACGCATGGGGGTTGGCATCAAATACTGCAGCCATGACTTGATAAACACTGACACTGGCATCGGGACGGACTTTTTGCGCAATACTCCAGAAAGTATCTTTAGCGGTCGTTGGCCCATATTGATGATTGACCTGACGGATTTGTCCATCTGGTCCCATGATTTTTAAAGGTTTTATTTTGGGAGTATCGGCAGCTATCGCAGGATCAATAAAAGAGGTCGTGGAAAAAACAGCTAAAACGGTGGCCATCAGGCCCACAAGATACGAAGTGCGAAATTTCATCAATCCTTCCCTTTGAAGCGCTATTTAAGTTATCTCGCTGATAACAGGCTTTAGGCAATTGTATTTATTGAGATTACTATAAACTAGAAATCCCAGCCCTGCTACTGTTCACAATTGTAAAACAAAAAAAGCCTGCTGGCAGCAGGCTTTTTCATTGGGCATCAATTGCTACTTAAGACTTAGTAATAATCTCTCACTAAAATCTCGGCAATTTGCACACTGTTTAAGGCTGCGCCTTTACGAATATTATCCGACACTACCCAAAGATTAATACCGTGAGAATGGGAGATATCCTTACGCACACGGCCCACGTAAACAGGATCGGTACCCGCTGCATGGGTCACAGCCGTTGGATATTCGTCATCGGACTCGAACAATACCACTCCTTCGGCATTACGCAGTAAAGCTTTAATATCTTCTGCATCGGCGACTTGACGCGTTTCGATATGTACGGCTTCTGAGTGACCATAGAATACCGGCACGCGCACAGCAGTCGCATTAACGAGAATGTCATCGTCACCAAAAATCTTCTGGGTTTCCCAGACCATTTTCATTTCTTCTTTGGTGTAGCCGTTGTCCATAAATTTATCAATTTGCGGCAATACGTTAAACGCGATTTGCTTTGGATAAACTTCAGCGTCAGCAGGCAGACCTTGCAGCAGCTTAGTGCATTGTTTTGCCAGTTCTTCAATCGCTTTTTTACCCGTACCAGAGACCGATTGATAAGTCGCCACGTTAATACGACTGATGCCATAAGTGTCGTAAATCGGTTTTAGAGCCACCAGCATTTGGATGGTCGAGCAGTTCGGGTTGGCAATAATATTACGGTTGCGGAAATCAGCAATCGCATGGGGGTTAACTTCAGGCACAACCAATGGAATATCAATGTCATAGCGGAAGTGAGAGGTGTTATCGATCACCACACAACCCGCTTCAGCTGCGATAGGCGCCCACTTGGCCGAGACATCACCACCGGCAGAGAAAAAGCCTAACTGCGCTTGGCTCCAATCGAAGGTTTCGACGTCCAAAATGGTAACTTGTTTGCCATGGAAGCTGACCGTTTCACCGGCGCTACGGCTACTGGCTAAAGGATATAAGTTCGCAACCGGGAAGTTACGCTCTTCGAGGATCTCAATCATTGTTTGACCCACTGCACCCGATGCACCTAAAACGACAACATTAAATTCCTGCGACATAATTACCGACCGACTCCTGAAAAACCTAAATTGGACAACCAATCTACCTCAGATTGGCCGTGATAAGCCAGCGCCAATGCACTAAATTCGCGTCGATGTTTGTGATTTTTTCTCATAGTGTCGAAGCCATTCGACCTTGCAAAGCCATTTCGGAATACGGCATCGTCATCACGCAGGTCGTAGACGAATCTTGCGAGCTGTAATAGGGCTTTTTCATCGGGGACTTGTTCGAGTTCAACCGCCTTAAAATGAAATGGAGGCAATAGCTCGAAAAAGCGTTTGGTGGCCGGAATGGCTAACAACTCACACAACTTTTGGTACAGCATAAAAGTGCCACGAGCCTTACCTTCTAAGCTGTAACCGGCGATATGCGGGGTGGCAAACTCAGCAAAAGGCACCAACTCCGGCATGGGATTCGGCTCCCCTTCCCATACATCGAGCACCAATTTAAGATCATCCCTTTGCTGCTTGACCTTAATTAAGGCTTGATTATCAATTACATCACCACGACAACAGTTCACCAACCACGTATTAGGTTTAAGACTCATCAGGCGCGCTTCATCGAATAAATGCAGTGTCTTATGCTCGCCAGAGCGAGTGATGGGCACATGTAGGCTGATGATATCCGCTTCATGTAATAGGGTCTCAAGGCTCACAAAATGACGGGGATCGCCTTCGGCCGCTTTGATGGGATCATTGAGTAATACCTTAATGCCGTAGGCTTCGAGACATTTAGCCGTTGCGCTACCAGTATTGCCCGCACCGATAATCCCCACAACTTTACCCTTGAGCGGCGAGTTAAACCGCGCCGCCAGTTCTAACATCGCAATAAAGGCAAACTCCCCGACAGCGGTCGCATTACAGCCGGGTGCATTCGAAAAGGGAATGCCACGCCCAGCAAGGTAGGCCAGATCCACATGATCAGTCCCTATGGTGGCGCTGCCGACAAACTTAAGTTTTGGATTGGCATCTAACAGTGCGGCATTGACTCGGGTGACCGAGCGCACCAGCAGCACATCGGCATCTTGCACCTGCTCAGGCGTTAATGTGCGGCCATTAACTGGGATTATCTCGCCTAACGCCCCAAATAAGGGTTCGACATAGGGCATATTTTCATCGACAACAATCTTCATGGGGACCTTTCTGATAAAAATGGGCTAGAGAGTGAGTAGCCAAGGATTCTAGCAAGACTCTGATCATAAACCCAATCCCTGAGTCGCATTGCTCAATTTTAGCTAATAAAAAAGGAAGCCGAAGCTTCCTTTTTTAACAAAAATAATAGTTTACTTATATTTGCGCATCACTAACGTTGCGTTAGTGCCACCAAAACCAAAGCTGTTGCTCATAACAGTGTTTAGCTCTGCATCGCGGTATTCACGCACGATTGGCATGTCCTTCGCAGCTTCATCTAAGTTATCGATGTTGATGCTTTGGGCAATAAAGCTGTTTTCCATCATGATTAAGCTGTAAATCGCTTCATGTACGCCTGCGGCGCCTAATGCATGACCCGTCATAGACTTAGTCGATGCAATCGGTGGACACTTGTCTTTAAAGACTTCACGTAGTGCTTCTAATTCACGCACGTCACCTACTGGAGTAGAAGTACCGTGGGTGTTGATATAGTCAATTGGTGTGTCCACATCGGCCAGTGCCATTTGCATACAACGCACCGCACCTTCGCCAGACGGAGCCACCATATCGTAACCGTCTGATGATGCACCATAACCAATCACTTCAGCATAAATCTTCGCGCCACGAGCCAGAGCGTGCTCTAACTCTTCAACGATTAAGATACCGCCACCGCCAGAGATAACGAAACCATCACGGTCAGCATCATAGGTGCGAGAGGCTTTTTCTGGAGTGGCATTGTATTTAGTCGATAGCGCGCCCATCGCATCGAAGCCCATGGTCAGAGTCCAATCCACTTCTTCCGAACCGCCCGCAAACACCATATCTTGCTTACCCATTTGGATAAGTTCAACGGCGTGACCGATACAGTGAGCACTGGTCGCACAGGCTGAACTGATTGAGTAGTTCATACCTTTAATTTTGAAGGGTGTCGCTAAACAAGCGCTGGCCGTGCTCGACATAATGCGTGGCACGATATAAGGACCCACGCGTTTTACGCCTTTTTCGCGTAGAATATCAGCCGCTTGAACTTGGTTAGAAGACGAAGCGCCGCCTGTACCCACAATTAACCCTACGCGAGGATCTGAATATTGCTCTTCAGTTAACTGAGCATCCTTAATGGCTTCTTGCATTGCAATGTAAGCATATGCCGCAGCATCGCCCATAAAACGCAGCGCTTTACGGTCAATCAGCTCTGAAGGATCTAATTTGATATTGCCCCATACATGACTGCGTAGTTGCATTTCTTCAAACTGAGCGGAATGTGTAATACCACTACGGCCCGCTTTAAGTGACTCAGTCACTTCTTGCTTGTTATTACCGATACTTGAAACAACACCCATTCCGGTGATCACGACTCTTTTCATTTTATTGCTATCCATTGTGTACATGTCAGTACCTACTTTTTGCTGAGCCAATAGTATCTGTTTTGCTTCAATTAAGTGGTCAGCTTTCCATAAAGGCGGGTAAAATAATGCCTAATATGAGACCGAGAGTATATTTCTTTGACTGCTAAGCCCCAAAAATCTTACCAATTTAAGCGTGATTACCCGCAACTAATCAACCTTTATCCCCCATGCGCATTGACTACTGCAAAGTCTCTGGACAATTTTACTCTCCTTCAACTCTCTCGCTTACCGACGCAATCAACCCAGCTCATTCAGGGCTTGCACGTCATGGGGCAATGGGGATTAGGCGATGGACTCGAGCTACTATCTTTACTGCATCACTGGCAAACGCATACTCAACCTCAAGGCAAAACGCGTCTGTTAGTCAAAGTGTTTGAGCCCAATCCCATTAACGATTACGAACTTAAATTACTTTGGGATCAATCGCAAAGTTTAATTTCCAAGCCTCATTTACAACCCATTGCCAATGCCATACTTAAGGCAAAGCCTGCGCGCATTATAGGGTGCCAGAGATTAATTTTTGATGACGGCCTAATCACAGTCGATTTGCATTTTGGCGATCAGAACACAGCACTTAGCCAACACCCCCACAGTACTTCTCATCCCATTCAGCAATGGCTGGTTTTACCGCATATATCTGCGCAGCTAAATGGTAAGCAGCTCTGGCAAATGGCACGCTTGAGTGCGGATGATGCCCTACTGATTGGGCTTAATCTTAGTGAAACAGCACAGCACCTTGCCCACAGCTGCGGCTTTAGCACGCTTGACGTCAGCCAAGACGCTCTCAATGAAAATGCCTGCGACTCACTGCGAAACCATATTATCAGCGACAATATTCTGATCCATGAGCGTAAATTGCTGCGTCAGCAAGCCGATACCGTTCAGGCATTTACCCCAAAACCTTCGGCACTCGCCACTAAAGAGCAGCCAATTGCCATCATAGGCGGGGGACTCGCATCAGCACATCTGATGCTATCACTCGCCGAACGAGGCCAAAGTAGCATATTGTTTTGTAAGGATAATGAGTTAGGCCAAGGCGCGTCTGGTAATCGCCAAGGGGCGATCTATCCCCTACTCACGCCAGAAAATGATGAACTTAGCCGTTTTTTCCAACAGGCGTTTCTATTCAGTCGCCGCCGAATCGAGGCGCTGAGTCTTGCATCAACGATGGGCACGAACGGAACATCTGGTGTGACGCCAATTTCCCATGATTTTTGTGGCGTGCTGCAAACAGGTCATGATGAGCGCAGTCAACAACGGCTGGATAAAATCATCCAAAGCCAAGACTGGCCAGTGGAAATCGCCTACGCCGTTGATGCGAATGAAGCCAACGAAATAGCTCAAATAGGGATTGATAAGGCTGGATTTTTCTATCCCCTTGGAGGCTGGGTATGCCCATTTGAATACGCCAAGGCGGCGGTAGATAAGGCCTCGCAACTTGCCCATGTGCTGTGCCATTTCAATACCGACATCACCGAAATCAAGTGTGATACAAATGCTTGGTATCTCCACACTCAAAGCCAACGTTTTGGACCATACAGCCAACTCGTGCTCGCCAATGGCGCGCAGGTGACACAGTTTTCAGCCAGTGAACGTTTGCAGATAAGTCCGTTTCGCGGCCAAGTGAGCCACGTCCCTGCCAAATTTAAACTGAGCCAATTGGCGACAGTGTTATGCGCGAATGGTTACCTCACGCCGAGTCATCAAGGGTTGCATTGTCTTGGCGCCAGTTATGTAAAAGCGGCAGCTCACCTCGATTTTTGCCCGCAGGAGCAACGGGAAAACCTGGGGAAAATGCAAGAAAGCTACCCCGATCAAGCCTGGGTTGACGATATCGACATCAGCGGCAATAGCGCCCGAGTTGGCGTGCGCATGGTAACGCGGGATCATTTCCCGATGATGGGCTGCGCGCCCGATGTGGCTGAAATATTGGCGCGCTATGAACAGCATCAACTCAATCAGCAGCAGGCCGAACAAAGCAAGCATTATTGGCAAACGACCCCAGCTCCCATCCTCAATGGCCTTTATATTCTGGGCGGTTTAGGATCGCGGGGATTAAGCTCCGGCCCCTTGGCGGCCGAATGCTTGGCGGCACAATTAACTGGTGAG
Source organism: Shewanella sp. LZH-2 (assembly GCF_016859145.1). Lineage (NCBI taxonomy): Bacteria > Pseudomonadati > Pseudomonadota > Gammaproteobacteria > Alteromonadales > Shewanellaceae > Shewanella > Shewanella sp. LZH-2. The sequence continues at coordinate 1,625,036 of NZ_CP069350.1, read as the reverse complement.
CCGCTGCCACTGGATTGGCCAACCTTAAATAAACTCAACCCAAATCGGATGTGGTTACGCAAATTACTAAAGGGTAAAGCACTTTAATGGATGTGAGCTTCGTGATTTTAGTGGTTTTTATTGGTGACCGTATTAATGAGCTTAGTTGCAGCAATTAAACTTTATCGCTCAGAGAAAACCAAGCACTCCAATGCGGGTATTTTCTAAAGATATAAGTGCAAAAACAAAAAAGGATTAAGCCATTGCTTAATCCTTTTGGGATAATACGCTGATCCTTAAGACTACTTCGAAGACTCACGCTTAGTGGTTTTAACACGAGTGCGATTATTATTGTCGCGACTTTGACGGATCAAGGCATCACCATCGAACTCGGTTTGAGCTGATACTTGCTCACGATGGGCTTTCGCTAATCTATCGTACAGCAGTACATTGACCGACGCCGCCAAATTCATGCAGCCTACCGTAGGCACATACACCACGGCATCCGCCCTATCGATAATCTCTTGGCCAATAGTGCCATCCTCAGGGCCAAACACATAAAAGGCTTTCTCGGGATGCACAAACTCAGGTAAGGGTGTCGCCCCTAGGACTAAATCCACGCACACCAGCTTAGTGTCAGAGGGGAGCGCATCGAGTAAGGAGGCCACCCCAGTTAACGGAATGCGCTCGGCGGCGCTCTGCGTATCGGCGTTATATTGCTGCGGCCCACGGGCGGCATATTCATAGCGTTTACCCGTGTAGAACACCGCATCGACACCATAACAACCCGAAGCGCGCATAATGCCGCCTACGTTCGTCGGGGTTTTCGGATTGACTAGACCGATATAAACCGCTTGCTGCCCCTCAGGTTCAGCCATGGTATCAACCGAAGTCGTCTTGGATATACTCATCAATTAGGCCGCTAAATGACTAACAATTTTGCCATGCAATTGTGTCCACGCCGCTTCCACTAATGCAAAATCGGCATCATTTAATTCTTGGCGCGCCAGTGCTAAACAGTCGGTCATTTTTTCAAGTAAGGCTTCTAACGTGCTCTCGCCTTCGTCTTCGAGTTGCGATAACACCACCGCCACATGGCCTTGCAGATAACCGCAGGCAAATAAGGCATCGTCATCACCATGGCTTACGACAGACTCAATCCACTGTTCTAGTGCTTCTTCATACTGCTCTAACATCGGGTCAAACTCTCCAATAACGTATTTCGCCCAAATGGCCGCTGGCCCCTCGGTGCTTGCAATCTCCGAGGAGAATAAATCTGATTAGTCGGGGTTGGCCACCTGATACATCACATAATCATGGTAACCCGTCGTCACTTTGTAATAGCCACAAAGCTCACGATCTAATTGAGGGTCGCCACTATCCACAATTAAGGGGCGTCCTTCAAGTGCTTTTAGCTTAGTTTTTGTGGCGAGGATAATAATATTGTCCTTACCGAGGCGGCGGATCAGCTCTGGCGACAACTGCTGGTTGCCACGACCGAGAATATGCCCCTGCCCGCCAATCAAGGTAATAACCAGTTTTACCGGCTTATCTTGGGTAAGGTCGAGTAACTGCTTGGCGGTTAAATCACTCGCCACTAATGTTTTATCTTGGATAAGATCAACCCCCAACAGAGTGTTATCGAGCCCAAGCTCTTCCATCACAAAGGCGACCGTGCTGCCCGAGCCCATAATGTACAGCTCGTCTTCCATCTGCTGGATAACATCGGCGGCAATGTCGGCGAGCACGAGCTCATCGACTTCTTTTCCGCCCATCTTCACCGCTTGCACATAACGGGGTTCAGCGGGCACTAATAGCTCACCAAACCGTTTGGCGCGCACCGTGCCTTGGCGAAAAGCTACTTCATCGATATCCATCACATCGGCGCTCATTAGGCTGACTAACTCACCTTCGAGCAACATTTTGACCACCATACCCGCGGCATGGGGCGTGATGCCGTAAACGCCCGAATGGATTTTGACCCCAGCCGGCACACCAAGCACGGGTAATTTATCGTCGATAACGGCTTGTTCAAACACGCTATACACATCACGCGCCGTGCCATCGCCCCCCGCAAACAGTAATAAATCTAACGGTTCATCAAGCAAGGTACGCACAACGGCTTGCGTGTCTATCGCTTGAGTTTTATCCGGAGTTTGATACACCACACGGGTGTTAAAACCTAAGGCGTTGGCGGCATCCTCCCCCATCACACCTGAGGCGGTAATGATTTCGATATCTTTGGCAAAAGGGGCAATCACTTCTAAGGCTTGCATCATGCGTTTTATTGCCTTGGGCTCGGCACCTAAGGCGAGTGCCTGCTCGGCCACGCCATCGCTGCCCTTAAGCCCCACACTGCCACCTAAACCCGCTAGTGGATTGATGACTAAGCCTAAACGAAACCGGATCACCTTAACCTCTCTTGTTCATTATTTTAGTTTTTACAATGAGTTATTTTTCACAATCAATGTCAGCTTATGACGTAACCGCTTGCGCCCCATCCTTAGGGATCAAAAATACCGCTAACATGGCCGTAAAGGCACAGGCCGCCGCATATACCCAAGACCATACAGCGCCGCTACCATCACCCCAGATATACCCGCAAATCCAAGTGCCGAGTGCGCCGCCAACCCCAAAGCTTAAGCTGGCATAAAGGGCTTGCCCTTGGCTGCGATGACTGGCATCAAAATTTCGATGCACAAATTGAATCGAGGCCGCATGGGTCAAGCCGAAGGTGAACGCATGCAGCACTTGGCTTAAACCCAGTAACAACATGCTCTCAACACCAAAGGCGACCAGCAACCAGCGCACGGCGGTCATGGCAATACTGACGACAAGCAAGGTATTAACGCCATACCGTCCAAGCAAGCGAGGCGCAAACATAAACATCACGATTTCGGCCATAGCACCGAGGGCGACAAAAATCCCCGCGGCCGCTTCGGTGTAACCCGCCTGCTTAAGATAGAGCACAAAGAAACCGTAAAAAGGCCCTGCGCTCATCTGTAATAACATCGCCGACACCATGAACCACAGAATGGGTTTAGTCCATTTAAGTGGCTGGCGCTCTTGTCCTTGTGGACGCACAGCCCGATTGGCAGGCAATGGCAAGGCACACACCAGCATCCCCGTAAACAAAACTAAACCAATATAGGGCAATACCTCGGTGCCCCATTGACCGATGGCAAAACCGGCGCCGACCACTAAGCAGATATAACCAATGCTGCCAAAGCTGCGGATTTGTCCATAGCGGCTGGCATTTTCACCTAAGGTTTCGAGGGTGATCACCTCAAGCTGCGCTAAAATCGCGTTCCAGAAGAAGGTATACAGCGCAAGGCTCAGCGCCATATACACAAAACCACCGTGGTAGAAGAAACTCAAATACGCCAGCATCGCCGCGCCCGCGCCCATCTTCACCAATTCGGCGCGCATGCCAGTGCGATCGGCCACCTTGGCCCATACATTGGGTGCCACGATACGGGTCGCCATTAAAATCGCGAGCAAAAAACCAATTTCTTGAGGGTTAAATCCACGGTTTTCGAAGAACACCCCAAGGTAAGGGATCATAGTGCCGAGAATTGAAAAGAAGAAAAAATAACAGGCACATAGCCAGCGTAATTGCTGGCTTGTGCTAGAGATAGTTGGCATTAACGCATTCCATATATTACACAGCCGCTATGCATCTTTATTCCATGCAGACTGTCTCATTCATCGCACCTATCTCATGCCGAGGATCGGTGTATGACTGCGAACATCCTGATTTTGAGCTCTGTGTCTTAACAGATGATCCATCAACACAATCGCCAGCATAGCTTCGGCGATCGGTACCGCGCGGATCCCGACACAGGGGTCGTGACGACCTTTAGTCACCACTTCCGCCATTTCACCTTGGGCCGTCATGCTTTGGCCCGGCACACTGATACTCGAGGTCGGTTTTAATGCAATATGGGCGACAATGGGTTGACCCGATGAAATGCCGCCAAGTATGCCACCGGCATGATTTGATTCAAAACCCAGCGGCGACATTAAATCGCGTCCTTCCGAGCCTTTTTGCGTCACAACGCCAAAACCATCACCGATTTCAACGCCTTTTACCGCGTTTATGCCCATTAAGGCATGGGCGATATCGGCATCGAGCCTATCGAAAACGGGTTCACCCAGTCCAACGGGAACGCCAGTCGCCACTACAGAGATTTTGGCGCCAATCGAATCACCGGATTTTTTCAGCTCGCGCATATATTCATCAAGCGCCTCGAGCTTAGTCGCATCGGGGAAGAAAAAGGCATTCTGCTCGATTTGACTAAAATCGAGGGTCTCGGCACTAATCGGTCCAAGTTGAGACATATAGCCTTGGATACTAATGCCATGCACTTGTTTTAAATACTTTTTCGCCACAGCACCCGCCGCAACCCGCATAGCGGTTTCGCGTGCCGATGAACGGCCGCCACCACGGTAATCACGCAAGCCATACTTTTGCTGATAAGTGTAATCTGCGTGGCCTGGGCGAAATAAATCTTTGATATTAGAGTAATCTTGGCTGCGCTGATCGGTGTTTTCGATCAAAAGCCCAATGGAAGTACCCGTGGTTTTGCCCTCAAACACACCGGATAAGATCCGTACTTCATCAGGCTCACGGCGCGCGGTAGTGTAACGGGATGTGCCAGGACGACGACGGTCTAAATCATGTTGCATATCGGCTTCGGTGAGTTCGAGCCCTGGGGGGCAACCATCAATAATACAACCGAGCGCCACACCGTGACTTTCACCAAAGGTAGTCACCACAAAATTTTGACCAATACTGTTTCCAGACATCCGCTTTTTACACCTTAAATGATTTGCTTATCGCTCCGCGCCCAGCAATGGCTGGACAATTCTTTTTCCCGCTGCAAGCCTAACTGGCAGCGGGAAAAGACTCAACCTAATTTATGTGCTTATTGTGATTATTGCGCGTCGCGATAAATGGCAAAAAGCGATTGATGTTCGATCAATTGATCACGAGTTAGCACAAACACACCGTCGCCGCCGTGTTCAAAGTTAACCCAAGTGAAAGGTACTTCAGGGAATTGCTCCATCAAATGCACCATAGAGTTACCCACCTCAACCACTAAAATGCCTGTTGGTGTCAGGTATTGGGCCGCATTCGCTAAAATGCGTTTGGTTAAGTCAAGGCCGTCACGACCCGAGGCTAAACCAATCGCAGGCTCATGGTGGTATTCATCTGGCATATCGCCAATATCTTCTTCATCCACATAGGGCGGATTGGAGACAATCAAATCATATTGTGGACCTTCAGGAATGGCTGAAAACAGATCCGATTGCATCGGAAAGACTCTGTCCATCACCCCTAAGGTTTCAACGTTGATTTGCGCCACATCGAGGGCATCATCACTGATATCGAGCGCATCGACCTCAGCTTCATCAAATTCATAGGCACAGGCAATCGCGATACAACCACTGCCGGTACATAAATCTAAAATGCGATTAACTGGCTTGCCGTATAACCAAGGACTAAAGCGATTGGCGATCATCTCGGCGATAGGTGAACGAGGTACCAATACGCGCTCATCCACATAGAATTCAAGCCCTGCAAAGCGCGCTTTATTGGTTAAATAAGGCACAGGCAAACGCTCACGTACGCGGCGAATGATAAGCTCGACAATTTTGTGTTTTTCGCTGCTGGTTAAGTTACTTAAAATCACTTGTTGGCCGATTTCTTCGGGCAAGTGCAGCGCATGAAACACTAATGCGATGGCCTCATCCCACGCATTATCTGTACCATGGCCATAGTACACATTGGCATCATTAAAGCGGCTCACCGCCCAACGCAACATGTCACCTATGGTGCGTAACTCTGTCACAGCTTCATCTACAAAGATCTTATCCAAAACGCTCTCCCGCTTGTATGTTCACAAACATTGTAACTGAACTCTATTCAGAAACCATAGGATTCAATAGAATACCCGACATGAATAAAGACGATGACAAAGAAGGCATGGCGATGTTTTCGGCGCTAATCGAGGGGATAAAACCTATCACCCAAGATAAGCGGCATTTTCGCGCGCCCCTAAAAACCAAACAAGAAATTGAACTAAAAGAGCAACAGTTGCATGCTAATAGTTATTTCTCAGATACTTATCAACCGCTACTCCCCGTTCAAGGGCCGATGCGCTGGCTTGATGAAGGAGTCGATAGCCTCGAGCTTAAACGTTTAAGACGTGGCGATTATCAACCGGATTTGTTGCTGGATTTACACGGTTATCGCCAATCTGAGGCCAAGCTGGAATTAGCTGCGCTCATTCAAGCCTGTGTAAAACAGCAAAGCCAATGTTGTTGTGTGATGCACGGTTATGGCACTGGCATACTTAAACAACAGGTGCCGATGTGGTTGGTGCAACATCCTATGGTAAAAGCCTTTCACCAAGCGCCCAAAGAATGGGGTGGCGATGCCGCGTTATTGGTACTTATTGATATTGGTGACCAGCCCCATCGACGATAAGTTATCCAACTCTATAAAAAAGCATACTAAAACAAAGGGCCCACATCTGTGAGCCCTTTGTTTATATTGAATTTATTAACTAATACTATGAGGAGCATGCTGCCACACAAGAGAGGCTTGCTCGGCATGTTTATCGATTAATGTAATCCCAGAGGTAGCAAACAAAGGCGGTTCAACACCCGCTACCAACTCACTCACCAAATAACCTAACAACGGCATATGGGAAATCACCAACACTTTATCGGCCTTATACAATTCGGCATAGGCCAAAATTAATGCGGCAACATTAGCAGGATCGCCAGATGGCACGAGATCATCGGCAACCAGCCATTTGCGCGGCTCAGGAAAATGTTGACTCAATGTTTGCCAAGTTTGCTGAGCCCGCAAGTAAGGACTAACCAAAACAAGATCAAAATCGCTGACGCTTCGGGCTAACCAGTTGCTCATTAACACTGTATGGTGTCTTCCAACATCGGTTAACGTTCTATCCCTATCCGACTGAGCATTAAATCCAGCATCACCATGTCGCATCAAAAATAGCTGCATACGTCTCTCGTTACCCATACTTGTTTTTGTTTTATCCCAATTGTAGCCCTAAAATGGATTTCGACAAACCTTGCAAGAGTTAATCTTTAGTCGATAAGCACAAGAGATATTTGCCAAAAACCATTAAGACTATCAATATATAACAAGCCATCGTCATCGGAGTGTCTCTTTGCAAGCCTCTCAGTCTATTTACAAAAGTCCAAACGATCATCGCCAGTACCGTTATCTCGTGTTAGATAATGCGCTGCGGGTATTATTGGTGGAAGATTTGGACGCTAGCCAAGCCGCCGCCTCCATGGCGGTCGCAGTGGGACATTTTGATGATCCTGTAGATAGACCCGGTATGGCGCATTTTTTAGAGCATATGCTCTTTTTAGGCACTGAAAAATTCCCCGACTCAGGCGAATACCACTCATTTATCAATCAGCACGGCGGCAGTAACAATGCGTGGACAGGCACCGAGCATACCAATTTCTTTTTTACCATCAATGCTGATGTTTTCGCCGACTCCTTAGACAGATTTAGCCAATTCTTTATCGCGCCGAAATTTGACTTGGAATTGGTGGATAGAGAACGCCAAGCCATTGAATCTGAATTTAGTTTAAAGCTGAAAGATGATATCCGCCGCAGCTATCAAGTGCTAAAAGAAACCGTCAATCAACAGCATCCATTCTCAAAGTTCTCCGTGGGAAACTTAGTTACTTTAGGAGGAACGCAGGCACAGGTTAGAAGCGAGTTATTGGCGTTTTATCAAACTCACTACAGTGCTAATTTAATGACACTGTGTTTAGTTGCACCTGTGTCGTTAGATGCGTTGCAAGCACTTGCAATACAATATTTCAGCGAGATCCGTAACTTAAACTTAGTCAAACAGTATCCTGATGTTCCGCTGTTTTCACAAAATGAACTGCTTAAGCAAATCAATATTGTCCCATTAAAGGAACAAAAACGTTTAAGTATCAGCTTTAATTTCCCAGGCATCGACCACTACTACAAACGTAAACCACTCACCTACATTAGCCATATTCTCGGTAATGAGAGTAAAGGCAGCCTGTTGTCGTATCTTAAAGAACAAGGTTTAGTGAATAATTTATCGGCAGGTGGCGGTGTCAATGGCTATAACTTCAAGGACTATTGCATTGGCCTGCAGCTCACAGATAAAGGCATGAGCAATATTGAAGACATTGTTTGCAGCTGTTTTGAGTATATTGAGTTAATCAAAACTCAAGGCCTTGAAGACTGGCGCTATTTGGAGCGAGCAAATCTGCTAAAAATGGCATTTCGCTATCAAGAACACGTTAAATCCCTCGATTTGGCCAGCCACTTAAGCATCAATATGCACCACTATGAAGTGGAAGATTTGCTCTTTGGTGATTATCGTATGGATGGTTTAGACGTGCCCGAAACACTCGAGTTATTGGCACTAATGACACCGCAAAACATGCGGTTGCAACTTATTGCACAGTCCGTTAAGAACGACCGTAAAGCTAACTGGTATCACACGCCATACCAAATTTTGCCGATAAAGCCTGAGTCCCTCGCCCGTTGGCAAGTCACTCAGATTCGTCCAGAACTCCAGTTACCCACAGCGAATCCCTTCATTGTGGCTGATTCTATTGCTCGTCCCGATAAAAGCGAAGTCGCAGCCCCTGTTATCGTTGCGGAATCCACGGGATATCGTATTTGGCATAAAAAAGATGATGAATTTAATGTCCCTAAAGGGCATATGTATTTATCACTCGACTCTGAGCAAGCAAGTAAAACCCCCAAACATGCCGCTCTCACCCGCTTGTATGTCGAGATGTTACTGGATTATCTAACCGAGCCTACTTATCAAGCTGAAGTCGCAGGATTAAGCTACAACATCTATCCACACCAAGGGGGCATAACGCTACATTTATCCGGTTTTACCGGTAATCAAGAGACACTGTTAGCTTTGCTTATCCATAAAGCAAGAGAACGTAATTTTACCGAAGAACGATTTGCCTTAATCAAGTCTCAGCTGTTACGTAGTTGGCAAAATTTGGCTCAAGCTAAGCCGATTTCACAACTGTTTACCAGCCTGACAGCAACATTACAGAAGCGCAGTTACGAACCAGCCAGAATGGCCCAAGCACTTGAAAATATAACCTTAAATGATCTACATAACCATGTAAGGGCATTTTACGAAAAAATTTATCTAGAAGGATTAATTTACGGCGATTGGTTAGTCTCAGAGGCGCAGGCACTCGGCAAACGTCTGGAGCATATCTTGTCTCTGGTCTCTAGCCCTAGCGCAGAATCCACCCGTGAATTAATTAATTTAACCGGACAAGGCACCCTTTTAAGAGAACTGGCGATAGATCATCAAGACAGCGCCATTATCGTCTATTATCAATCAGCAAGGGCAACGCCAGAAAAAATGGCACTGTTTAGCTTACTCAATCACGCGATGTCCTCAACCTTCTTCCATGAACTGCGCACTGAAAAACAATTAGGCTACATGGTTGGCACAGGTTACCTTCCGCTGAATCGCCATCCTGGGCTCATTTTCTATATTCAATCACCCACAACAGGTCCACTGCATTTACTGGAAGCAATCGACGAGTTTATCTCGGACTTTAACTATGCTGTTATGCAAATAACGAATGAAGAATGGGAAAGCACCAAACAAGGACTCATCAACCAGGTAATGGAACATGATGCCAATCTTAAAACTCGTGGCCAACGTTATTGGGTGAGTGTCGGTAATCGAGATTATCAGTTCAATCAACGGGAACTTGTTGTGGCTGAAATCAGCAAGCTCACCCGCCCCGATTTAATCAAGTTTATGATGCAAAAAATGCGCACAAAGCATAGTGATCGCTTAGTGCTTTTTAGTACCGGTTCTGAGCATGTATCTCAATCAGCCCTCAAATCTGACAATATGATTACCGATCTAAAACTGTTCAAACAAAATGCTGAAAAGTTCAATTTTTAACCTAAAAAAAGCTGTTAGATCATTAATCCAGCATTTACTGTAAACAAACAAAACCGCTGCATTCATGCATTTGTGCAGTAGTATCTCTGGTCTTTGTAGTAAAAATTAATGTAAAACATGGTCAATCCATCCCTCAGATCAAATGCTGCACACTATCTAACGCCATCTGTCTGCAATTTAAAGGAATTTTTACATTATCACTTTTGACAAAAGCTTCTATTTCTGGAAAAGTGATGTAACACAATTGTTTCATGGCATCCTCGGACAATACTAAGAACAACACTATGCCAAAAATACTCTTAAAAATCGTCTTGCTCGCTTTTTTTGGCATCTATGCATTCGAAGACGTAAACGCGTCGCCCTTTTCAAATAAATCTCCAATAATTCTCCAATCACAATCTTTTGGTGTACCAGAAGGACTTTCCCAAAGCACCGTTACCTCCATTGTTACGGATAATGAAGGATACATTTGGATTGGTACACTTAATGGACTCAACAGATTCGATGGGAAAGAGTTTAAACATTATTATGCTGACGAAGGCGCTTCTGGATTACCCAGCTCTTTCATTAGAAGCCTATTAATCACTGAAGATGGTGAGCTACTTATCGGTACAGACAAGGGACTTGTTATATACGATAAATATGATGAATCACTTAAAAGCATCAATATAAAAAATGAATATTTGAATGGTGAAATATGGAGTTTATCCAACAATGACTTGACTAAAGAAATTTTAGTAGGAACGAATAAGGGTATACTTAGCCTTAACTTAAACAATCAAAAAATAAGTTATGAATTCATCCAAAATGAATATTTTGAAGTAAAGAAAAGTTTAAATATAGGAAAAAAAATATTCATAAAAAGTTATAGTGGTAATCTATACGAAATAAATAATGGAAGCATAGTCAAGATCATTGACAATGTACTCGATATAGAAAAGTACAACAATACTCTTTACGTATCAACAAATGATGGATTTTATAGCCACAATGATAGTGGAATAACAAAGATTTCAAATGATAAATATACATTTTTAAGTCAAAGTGAAAGTGATTTTTTTGGAATAGAAGAAAACAAAATATACTCACTTAATAACGAGCCGCACCTGATCGGCACTCTAAGTGAGGGGAAAGGTAAAAGCTATAAAACATACTTACTTGCAACAAAAAATTATCTAGCAATAGGAATGAATAATCAAGGATTTGAATTAGTAAGGAAGTCAAAGAACCTCATACTAAGCACAAATTTAATAAAAGATAATGTTTGGCATATTAGCAAGACCTTTGATGGCAACATACTAGTTTCGTCCAACGATAGTATTCTTCGATGTTATGACAATAGACTTAACTTAATAAAAACTTACCAAACAGGTATTATTGGTTATAAAAATGCAGTAATGACCAAAAATGGAATTTATATTGGAAGTGAAACTGGAATAATTTTTTTAAATAAAGATGGAAGTATAACTAACATACTAGAAAACGAGCAAATAACAACCATTGATGTGATTAATAAAGAACAAGATATTATCGCCGGAACCACTTCAGGCAAGGCTATCATCATAAAAAACAATCTTATCAATAAAACAATTACAACAAATAAAAGCGATCCCATATTCGAGACACTTTACATATCAGATTCTAACATTTATTTAGCAAGCCAGAATGGTTTATATCATTACGTCGATGGTATTTTTAATAAGTTATCAGAAGAACTAACCTACAGCATTTCAAAATTTAAAAACAAAATTATATTTGGAACTGCAACATCAATAATGGAGTATGACCCCGATAGTAAAAAAGTAGAAAAAATATTCTCTGACAATAAAGAAATTTACTCGATATTAACCTTAGATGGTAATATTTTTGCATCATCCCTTGGTCAAATAGTTTTAATTGAAGGAGATAATAGCTATATTCTTTCAACTAACAATGGCAGTCAATATGAATATAATACCAGAAGTGGTGTTGTTGATAATGAAAACATTTTCTTCGGCGGTATTGATGGATTAAGTTTAATATCTAAAGATATAATTATTGAACATATAAAAAAATCCTCTCCACCTGAGACGCTCATCTCTGGATTGCGTGTTTTTAACTCTATAATAGTGGGTGACGGAGAGTATTTTACCGGTTCAATAAGTAAATCAGAAAGTATAAAGCTGAAATACTCAGATTACCCATTCACACTTACGTTTAACTCACCAACATCAGAGCCATCATCTACATCTTATTATTACAAAATGGATGGTCTATCCAACGAATGGATCGCATCAAATAAAATAAATTCAGCAACCTATACTAACTTATCTCCAGGCGAGTATTTTTTTAAAGTGTATGCAGTTGATTCGTTGACACAAAAAAATGGTCCCGTAAAGGTTTTAAGAGTTATAGTTACACCACCTTGGTGGTTATCGAGTTTAGCAAAATCACTTTATTTAGCTATTGTAATTTTCATACTCCTTGGAGTTACAAAATCAATCTTACGTAAACGTGAGGTTCAACGTCAAATTGCGCTGAGTGAAGAACGCCTAAAGCTTTCTCTCTGGGGAAGTGGCGATGAAATGTGGGACTGGGATATAGAAACGGGTAATATTTTCCGCTCGAATATTTGGGGTGCATTAGAGTTCCCAAGGGATGGCCACCGTTCAGGTAATAATGATGAAGAAAGCAACATTCATCCCATGGATCAGGAGCGCGTCAGAGAAGCACTTAATAAACATTTCTATGGTGAGACAGATCACTTTGAAGCGGCATATAGAGTTAAGGGCAAAGATGATAGCTGGATCTGGATTTTAGATAGGGCCAAAATTGTAGAAAGAGATGATAAAGATAATGCCCTTCGAATGACTGGCACTATTAAAAATATCAGTCAATTTAAACAAAAAGAAGAACAATTAAAACTATTCGAAAAAGCCATCGAAAATATTTCAGAAGGCATGTTTATTCTCGACAGCGAGTATCGTTTTGTCGAGGTCAACGAAGCATGTTGTAGAATTTCACAGCGAAATCGAACTGATTTTATTGGTAACTTGCTTACCTTTGAGTTATATCCAGAGTCCTTCTCAAATCAGATCCGCAGTATGCTGAAGCAGCAAGGTCGATGGGCGAGTGAAGTCGAAGCTAGTCGTGGTGATAAAAGCCATTTCCATATGGAGCTCACCATAGACGCGATTTACGATGAGTCGGGTGAACTATCACACTATGTAGGTGTTTTCTCCGACATATCAAGACGTAAACAGCAGGAAGAAGAGCTTCGAAAACTCACCAACAATGATTTACTGACTGGCCTGCCAAACCGTTCAAACTTACAAGTCACATTAGGGAACTTAGTCAATAAAGAAATTAATCATGCATTAATGGTACTCGATTTAGATAATTTTAAGCGTATTAATGACTCATTAGGTCATCAAATTGGCGATCAATTACTTAAACTGGTATCTGTCAGAATAAAATCCTCCGTACCGAAAAACACGAGCATCTATCGTTTAGGTGGAGATGAATTTGCCATTGTGCTCGATAAAACCTCTGATATAAGTGCCTGCGCGGCAATTGCGGGACGAATTATTGAAGCTTTTAAAGCTGTATATGAAATAGGCAATGAGCAACTTGTTTTGGGTGCAAGTATCGGGATTGTACTTTATCCAGAGGATGAACAGAGTGAACAAGCATTACTGAGAAAGGCGGATATTGCCATGTACCATGCCAAATCGGCTGGCGGTAATTGTTACCAATTCTACTCAGAATCTCTTAACCAACATGCGATTAAGCAATTAGAAATTGAAAATCTTATCAGGGAAGGTTTAAAAGATGATTTATTTGAGGTGTATTACCAGCCTAAAGTTGATCTAAAGCATGGTCATGTTACCGGAATGGAAGCCTTAGTGAGATTAAATCATCCAATCTTAGGACTTATTCCACCGAATGATTTTATTCCTCTTGCAGAAGAAAATGGCCTCATTATTGAAATTGGCGAAATTGTACTCAGAAAAGCCTGTTTTGCCGCCCAAAAATGGCGTGAACTGGGTCTGTTTAAAGGGAGAGTCGCCGTCAATTTATCGTCACGTCAGTTTGCACTGCCCGATCTGCAACAACGAATTGAATCTATTTTACGATTAACACAATTGCCAGCTGCACATCTTGAACTCGAAATCACCGAAGGGACGGTGATTAAACAACCGGAAATGGCCATTATCGTTATGCAGCAATTGACGAAAATGGGTGTCAATCTAGCATTAGACGACTTTGGTACGGGTTATTCGTCACTTTCTTACTTAAAACGATTCCCTATCCATACGCTAAAAATCGATAAAGCCTTTGTCGATGATATTGATAAGTCAGATCGTGATTTGAAGATGGTCGATTCTATTATCACCATTGCTCATAATATGGGACTATCCGTGGTTGGAGAAGGTGTTGAACAAGCAGCACAGCTAAATATCCTGCGCGCCCTAAACTGTGAAGAAATACAAGGTTATATCTTTAGCAAAGCGATTAATGAGACCGAGTTTACTCAATTGCTGCAAGATGACCGGAGTAAATTCATGCCCCACCACAACATTATTTGATCATCTAATTATCTCTCTGTCAGTAGTTTGAAACATTGGCACAACATCTGCAAATAGATGTCCAGTGTCAAAAAATAAAATATTATCAACTACCCTGAGAGATAAAACGATGAAAGGAATTCTTACCGCAGCAGCTTTACTATCTACAATCGGCTTTGTAACAACTGCCGCAGCCATTGAAACAACTGTAACTGTAGAGAAAAGCCTCTCTCAAACAGTTGTATCATCTGAAGCGACTAAAGAAGTTAATCAAGAAGTCACAGGTTCTCCATATGTGAAATTCAAATCTCTTGAAGTCGCTGGTTCTCCATATGTGAAATTCAAACCTCTTGAAGTCGCTGGTTCTCCATATGTGAAATTCAAACCTCTTGAAGTCGCTGGCTCTCCATATGTGAAATTCAAATCTCTTGAAGTCGCTGGTTCTCCATATGTGAAATTCAAACCTCTTGAAGTCGCTGGTTCTCCATATGTGAAATTCAAACCTCTTGAAGTCGCTGGTTCTCCATATGTGAAATTCAAATCTCTTGAAGTCGCTGGTTCTCCATATGTGAAATTCAAACCTCTTGAAGTCGCTGGTTCTCCATATGTGAAATTCAAACCTCTCGAAGTCGCTGGTTCTCCATATGTGAAATTCAAATCTCTTGAGCAAATCGCATAATATTAATCATGTGAAGGAGAGTGTCTATGTTAAATTCAATCAAAAAAGCACTTGGTTTCGCAAAGCCTGTTCGTAAAAAAGTAAAATTACCAGAAGGCTTAAACCACCTTGAAGTGATCCCAGCAAAGGGTTGGTGGAATTAATTCCATCTAAATGTGGAAACCTTACGTTTAGATAGTCTAGAGCAACTCTGCTAGCGCACGGCCTAGGCCAATAAAAAAGGAGCTTGATGCTCCTTTTTTATTGGCCACATTTATGACAAATCATATCTATATTAAGCGGTTAGACTTCCGTCAGAACTCTGAGACACTCTTCTTAGTGCTATACGCTTATGGGAGGAAAAGAGTGGAAACGCTAAAGGACCCAGTATAAATCCCATTACAGCCCAATAGCTTACCGATAACCCAGCTCTAAAAGCCGCAATCCCAAAACACCACGAACAACTCACCGACAAGGCAGCAACTATATAAAACATCAATCCCACAGCAACCTCTTTATCGACTAAGTCCTGATATTGAAAACCAAAAATAGCAATTCGCTATACAAATAGACCCCGAGCGAGGCTACTTATAAGCATTAATCAACATCAGATATGCACATACGGTATAACAGCACAACTGCCGTAATAGGTGGCCATAATACAAGATCCCCCCAATAAATGTGAACGTTTTTTAGGCAAAACGTAGCCTTGAGGCAATAAAAAAGCGGCATAGCATTGCCGCTTTTTTAACCAAAACATCTAAGTATTAGAAGAAGCGAGCTTTTTCTGCCGCCATCGCCTTAAGGCGTGGGCAAGGCTCAAATCGATCGCCATATTGCGTTTGATAACGTTCAAGTATTTTGACTAAGTTATCCGCGCCTAAAGTATCGATATAATGGAATGGGCCACCTAAGAATGGTGGGAAACCAATACCAAAGATGGCGCCAATATCACCATCGCGCGGTGAGGCAATAATGCCTTCATCTAAGCAGCGCACAGCTTCATTGAGCATTTGCACTACACAGCGTTCCGCTACCGCGCTCATTTCTTTATCGACACCAGGCTTGATGCCTAATACACCATACACACTTTCATCGACGGCTTTTTTCTTGCTAGCAGCGCCATACTGATAGAAACCTTTGCCATTTTTACGGCCCTTTCTATCGTCATTTAACAGCTTGTCGAAAGCAGTTGGGGCTTTAAAGCGCTCGCCAAGCTCTTTTTCAAGAATGGGAGCGATTTTAGCGCCCACATCAATACCGACTTCATCAAGCAAAGTAATAGGGCCAACGGGGAAACCAAACTTCACTAACGCTTTATCGAGATGTTCAACACTTTGCCCTTCTAGCAGCAATTGTGCGGCTTCGTTCATATAAAGCGCGAGGATGCGGTTAACATAAAACCCCGCGCCATCTTGTACTACGATTGGCGTTTTACCCTGTTTGCGGGCAAAAGCGACCGTGGTGGCAATGGTTTCTGGGGAGGTTTTGGCGTGGGCAATCACTTCCACCAGCGGCATTTTTTCTACTGGTGAGAAGTAATGTAAGCCAATCACATTTTCAGGACGGCTTGCCGCTTGTGCAATTTGGCCAATGGGTAATGATGAGGTGTTAGACGCAAAAATCGTGTGCTCACCGCATTCACGCTCAATATCTTTAACCATTTGATGTTTGAGCGCTAAATCCTCAAATACCGCTTCAACAACAATATCGGCATCCTTAACGCCTTTATATTCTGTTGTCGTTGTCATCAGCGCCATTAAATTGTCGCGTGCAGCTGGCGTCATATGACGACGTTTAACGCCTTTATCCAATAACTTATAGGCGTAGGAAAGCGCGTTGCTTAAGCCCTTTTCGTTAATGTCTTTTACCCGCGCAGGGATTTTAGCCTTAGTCGTGGTGACCGAAGCAATACCACCGCCCATCAAACCGCCACCTAAGATCACGGCTTTTTTGACTTTACGTGGTGTTGCCCCTTCGGCGCCGGTTTCTTTCTTCATCTCTGTGGTTGCAAAGAAAATACTGCGCAGCGCTTCAGATTCTTTCGACACCACCAGTTCAGCAAAATGGCTGGCTTCTACCTCAAGCCCTTTTTGCATTCCCTTCGCCATACCTTGACGCACGCAATCAATAATTTTTGCAGGCGCGGGGTAGTTCCCTTGGGTTTTCTTAGCGACTTGCTTAGCGGCTTGATCAAAAATAATGTTGCGACCAAAGCCAGTACCTTCAAGCAATTGGTTTACTAGTGATTTTTTAACTGGCTTAGCTGTTTTTTTACCCGCAAGCGCCATCTCCACTGCGGTTTGCAGTAAAATAGTCTGTGGCACCACATCGTTAACTAAACCCATCTTTAACGCTTGTTTTGGACGAATTTGTTTACCTGTCAACATCATATCCAGCGCAGTGGTAATGCCCACTAAACGAGGCAAACGCTGAGTACCACCACCACCGGGTAATAAACCGAGTTGCACTTCGGGTACGCCCAGCATGGTCTTGCCATCATCACTGCACACACGTTGATGGCATGCGAGCGCGAGCTCTAAACCGCCTCCTAAACAGGCGCCATGAATAGCTGCAACCACAGGGATATTTAAGGCTTCTAACTCGTTAAACACCACATGCCCTTGCAGGGATAAGGCTTTAGCATCGCCCGCCGTTTGGCAAGCATCAAGCATAGAGATATCGGCACCGGCAACAAATGAATCTTTTTTGCCCGAAATCAGCACTAGGCCACGGATACTCGAATCGCGTTTAATCTCAGACAGGATCTCACTGATCTCAGGGCCAAACTCTGCCTTGAGGGTATTCATGGTTTCGCCGGGTACGTCCATCGTTAGAATGGCGATACCGTCTTCACGGCGGGTTAAATTAAATGTCTTTTCCATCGCCATTACTCCACTTCCACAATCATTGCAGCACCAAGACCACCCGCAGCACAGGCAGTTGCCAGACCCGTTCCGCCGCCACGACGTTTAAGTTCACGACAAACCTGAGTGATTAAACGCGTACCTGTAGCCGCAAATGGATGGCCATAGGCTAAAGAACCACCGAGCACGTTAAATTTGCTCATATCGATGTCGCCAATGGCGCGGTTGCGGCCAAGTTTTTCTTCGGCAAATTTTTTGGAGGCAAACATCTGCATATTCGCTAGGGTTTGCGCTGCAAAAGCTTCATGCATTTCGATGAGGGTTAAATCCTCTAATTCCATGCCAGCGCGCTTTAATGCCAATGGCGTCGCATAAGATGGGCCCATTAGCATATCTTGCCAGACATCAATCGCGGTAAATGCGTAGCTCTTAATGTAACCAATAGGTTGATAACCTAAGGCTTTAGCACGACCTTCGCTCATCAAAATGATCGCCGAGGCGCCATCGGTCAGCGGCGTACTGTTCGCTGCAGTCACACTGCCATGCTTTTTATCGAAAGCGGGACGCAGTTTGGCGTAAGAGGCTAAATCAGAGTTTTCACGAATATTATTATCGCGCTCAATAAACTGTTTGTAGGGTGGAACATGGGCCACCATCACTTCGTCACGTAAATGGCCTGAAGCCCAAGTTTCACTCGCCAGCGTGTGGGAGCGGTGCGCCAGCGCATCTTGATCGGCGCGGCTAATATTGTAAGTCTTGGCCATTTGTTCTGCGGTTTGCCCCATAGACAATCCAGTAGAGTACTCGGCAACGGCAGGCGGCACCGGCAATAAATCTTTAATGC
Organism: Shewanella sp. LZH-2; assembly: GCF_016859145.1. Classification (NCBI taxonomy): domain Bacteria; kingdom Pseudomonadati; phylum Pseudomonadota; class Gammaproteobacteria; order Alteromonadales; family Shewanellaceae; genus Shewanella; species Shewanella sp. LZH-2. The sequence continues at coordinate 1,606,143 of NZ_CP069350.1, read as the reverse complement.
CTAAACGGCGGAAAATCTGTAGTTTTTGGCCAAAACTGCGGGCTTTATTTAGATCAACTAAGGCATGGGCGAGCTTTTTAGACACACCAATAGGTAATACAGAAGAAGAGTCGGCACCGCCGGCAATCCCGATGTCGATATTGCCGGTCATGATTGACTCAGCCACATTCACCGCAGATTGAAAACTGGTCGCACAGGCACGGGTCACGCTATAGGCATCGGTAGACACATCCATACCCGTTCCTAATACGATTTCACGGGCAATATTCGGTGCCGCAGGCATTTGTACCACCTGACCATACACGAGTTGCTCAATCAATTTAGGATCCAGTTCGCTACGAACAAGCAGTTCGTTAACCACCATTTTACCCATATCGAGCGCCGATACTCCGTGGAATGCGGTCGCCTGTTTCGCAAATGGCGTTCTTAAGCCCGCCACAATAGCGATACGCTCACCCTTTGCATTAGTTACCTGTTGTCTATCACTCATTTGTCACCCTCTTTATGTGCGCTATCGCTGAGAGATTTCAGGCGGCGCTATCGATTTCCATGTTTGCCCTGCTGTTTGGCACCAAAAAAGCCTAATAACAGGTCTGACCATTAAAGTGTGATCTGATTCTAACTTCTTGTCAGCAAGTTTTAAACACCTGTTTGTTTTTTTAACACTAGCCAAACCCTTAGGGAATTCTTTACCATATTCGTTGTCTTAAGCCCACACACGTATTTTCAATTGATATTTTCAACCTAAAAACGAGTAGCATCATGCCTTTGAGTCGCTTCCATGCATTACGCACTTACCTAAATAAGGTTGTTTTAGGGCAGCCAGTACTGACCGAAAATCTGCTCATTGCCCTCATCGCCAATGGCCATTTATTAGTAGAAGGTCCACCAGGACTTGCCAAAACCCGCGCGGTTAAAGCCCTTTGCGACGGAGTTGAAGGCGATTTTCACCGGATCCAATTTACCCCTGACTTGCTGCCTGCCGACTTAACAGGAACGGATATCTATCGCTCCCAAACCGGTACCTTTGAATTTGAAGCTGGTCCAATTTTCCATAACCTGATCCTCGCCGATGAAATCAACCGCGCCCCCGCTAAAGTGCAGTCGGCGTTATTAGAGGCCATGGCGGAAGGTCAAGTGACCGTGGGAAAAAATAGTTATCAATTGCCACCGTTATTTTTAGTGATGGCAACGCAAAACCCCTTGGAAAACGAAGGCACTTATCCGCTGCCCGAAGCTCAGCTCGACCGTTTTTTAATGCACCTGAATTTGGATTACCCAAGTGGCGACACCGAGATCGAAATCTTGCGTCAATCCCGTAAGGAAGCACTCACCCACGAGTTGCCAACCACTGAGCCGATTGCTCAGGCGGATATTTTTGCCGCCCGTGACGAAGCTATGGAAATTTATCTGGCCGAACCGCTAGAGAAATACATAGTCGAAATTATTATGGCAACCCGCCAACCCGCGCGTTACAGCGACGAACTGGCCAAATGGTTAGAGTACGGTGTGAGTCCTCGTGCGACGATTTCGCTTGAACGCTGCGCCCGCGCCAGAGCCTGGTTACACGAGCGCGATTTTGTCTCTCCCGAGGATATTCAAGCTGTTGCGCCCAATGTATTAAGGCACAGACTGCTGCTGAGCTATCAAGCGCAGGCCGAAGGGGTCAGCCGCGACCAAGTGATTAACCATATTTTGACTCAAGTCGCCGTGCCTTAGACCTGAACGCCATAAAACAGTCCCATAGCTATGTGTTCAGGTGGCGAACAAACTAACGTTAAGTTAAATAAATGGCTTTAAATGAGTGACTTTGAATGAATAACAGTGCGCTAAACGCATCCCTACATAATGATGTTGCACAACATGGCTTACCTCTTAATGGTTTGCCCTTGTTTGCCGACGGGTTGCATTTAACCGAGAAGGAACTGCTCGCCTGCCAGACCATAGCTCGGGCGATCCCAGAGCGTCACAGCCGAGCACGTGCCAATCTGGCAGGTCATCGCAGCAGTCTAATCAAAGGCCGCGGGATGGAATTTGCCGAAGTGCGCCATTATCAGCAAGGTGATGATGTCCGCACCATAGATTGGCGCGTCACAGCCCGCACTGGGCAAACCCACACCAAACTCTTTATCGAAGAGCGCGAGCGCCCTATTCTGCTGCTGCTCGATTTAAGCCAGAGTCTGTATTTTGGCTCGAGTTTGCTGTTACAGTCGGTTCAAGCGGGGCATCTGGCTACCACGCTTGGCTGGAACGCAATTAACCACGGCGACCGACTCGGCGCCTTAATCGCCTGCGAATCGGAGCACCTTGAATTAAAACCCCGCAGTCGCCGCCAAGGGATATTGCAGCTCATCTCAGGCCTGCGCCGAGTGCACGAGCAGCAACTCAATCAGCTCGGCAGTCATCCGCGCGATCCTGATCATATCCTGCGCGCCTGCCAGCGGTTGCAACGCATCGCTAAACCGGGCTCATTAATTTGGATCATCACCGATGGCAGCCATTTTACGCCGCAATGTATCGCGCCGCTGACAGAACTCAAACGCCACTGTGATATTGGCGCGTATTTGATAACAGACCCTTTGAGGCAAGGTAACCTGAATTTGCCTAAACAGTTCAGTTTACCCGTCCGAGATGGGGAGCAAGACTTAGTGTTGACTCGCCATAGCTATCAGGCGTGGCTTGCGCTGCAACACCAGCAACAGAATGACTTTATTACCATGATGCAAAAGCTTAGGGTACACACCCAATTTATCGATGCAGGCTTACCGCTTGCAGAGCAATTAGCATTGCTGCAGTAACCACATGGCAGAGAAGCTATTCAGTTGACAATGAACCGAAAGAATAAGTGAGTCCAAAGCGTGAACCCACAAACTTTACCGCCAGCCTCGGATAAGGCTGTAACGCCAAATCCCATGTTGGCGGATTTGCAGGATATTATTATCCCCGATCCTATTGGTGCTTGGCCATGGGCCGTAGGCTATTGGTTAGTACTTGCTATCCTGCTGGTGCTAATCATCAGCGCGATCCTTTGGCTTAAAAAACGCGCCGCTTACTTAGCGCCGAAAAAAGCCGCCCAAGGTTTGTTTGCAGTACTTGACCCCAATTCAAGCCAGTACGCCTCGGAAGTCAATCAGCTATTAAAACGAACTGCACTGAGTTACTTACCAAGGGAAGAAATAGCGAAACTCGATGGCCCCGCTTGGGCAACTTGGTTAGATAGCCATTTGCCCGCAAAACAGCGTGGCCGCATTGGGCCCTTATTGGGAAAGCGTCATCAGGCTAAACCACTAAGCGCTGACGAGGCCCGTGAGTTACAGGCCCTCGCCCGCAGCTGGTTTGCCTCAAAAGCCAAATTAAGCGCACCGATAATGCACGCGGCTACAAACCCAAACCCGGCTACGTCAGCAGCATTAACACCGGCTCCAGCAAAGCCTGCGGAGGAGCAATGTTAACTTTAGCCTGGCCTTTTGCATTGATTTTACTGCCTTTACCTTTTATTTTTTGGCGTCGGCAATCAGTACATGCCGAAGGTGCGCGCCTGCAACTGCCCGGTATTAGTCAAACGGGCAAGGCCAATATCACTAGCCACAACCGTCAAAGCCGTAAACGCTATTGGTTAATGTGGTGCTTGTTAGTGCTTGCTATCGCCCGTCCACAATGGCTTGGCGATCCAATTGAGCTCCCTAGCCAAGGTCGCGATCTCATGCTGGCGGTGGATTTATCCGGCAGTATGCAGATTGAAGATATGGTGATCGACGGCAAAGTGGTCGACCGTTTTACCCTCATCCAACACGTGGTCAGTGAGTTTATTGAACGCCGCAAAGGCGATCGCATCGGTTTGATTTTATTTGCCGATCACGCCTATTTACAGGCACCACTGACTCAAGATAGACGTTCCGTTGCCCAGTTCTTAAAAGAGGCCCAAATCGGCCTCGTTGGTAAACAAACGGCGATAGGCGAATCGATTGCACTCGCGGTAAAACGTTTCGATAAAATGGATGAGAGTAACAGAGTATTGATTTTATTGACTGACGGTTCAAACAACGCCGGCAATATCGATCCTGAGCAAGCGGCCCAAATTGCCGCCAATCGTAAAGTGACGATTTATACCGTTGGCGTGGGTGCCGATGTCATGGAAAGACGCACACTCTTTGGTCGTGAGCGCGTCAATCCGTCAATGGATTTGGATGAAAACCAACTGCAGCAGATTGCCGATGTCACCCACGGCCGCTATTTCCGCGCCCGCAATAGTCAGGAGTTAGAACAGATTTATCAAGAAATCGATAAACTTGAACCCGTTAGCCGCGATCAACTCAGTTATCGCCCTCAAGCGGAGCTATTTTACTGGCCGCTCGCATTAGCACTTCTCACCAGTCTCTGGATTGCACTAGCGCAGTTACCGTTTTTTACTCGCGCTAAAACCCTTGTTTTATCAGCCACACCGCGGGGGAATGTCCGTTAATGAGCCTGCATTTTATTCGTCCTGAATGGTTACTCGCCCTATTGCCGTTAGGGATTATTTTATGGGCGCTTTGGCGCCAGCATGCAACTAACAGTGCGTGGAATCGTTATATTGCGCCACATTTGGCAAAAATATTAGTCACAGAAGGTTCACAAAAGTCCCGCAGGCCGCTGTATATCTTGGCCTTTTCTTGGTTTATCGCCGTGTTAGCGTTAGCGGGACCCGCCCTCAATAAACAATCTTTGCCCGTCTTCGCCGCGGAGCAAGGCCGAGTGCTGGTGATGGATATGTCCGTCTCCATGTTTGCCACCGATTTGGCACCTAACCGTTTAACCCAAGCCAAGTTTAGGGCGACGGATTTATTACGCGGCCTAAAAGAAGGGGAAACCGGGCTCATCGCCTTCGCCGGCGATGCCTTTACCATAAGCCCCTTAACCCGCGATACGGGCACACTACTCAATTTATTACCCACCTTAAGCCCTGAGATAATGCCCTTGCTAGGGTCAAACTTAGCCGCCGCATTAACCCAAGCCAAAAACCTGCTGGCACAGGGTGGACATCTTCGTGGCGATATTATTGTGATGACGGATGGCATCACGCCTAAACAATTCGATGAGGCCAACTCAGCCTTATCAGGCAGCCAATATCGCCTCGCGATTATGGGATTTGGTAGCCCCCAAGGCGCACCAATTCGCTTACCCGATGGTCAACTACAACGAGATAGCAGTAATGAGGTTGTCGTCGCGAAAACCGACTTTGGCTTGCTGCAGAAATTAGCCGATAACCATAGTGGCACTATGATCCCCAATCGCGCCGATGGTGAGGATCTTGTCCAACTTCAACATTGGTTAAGCGATAGTGGTGATGCCAAAGCCACGGATCTCGATGGTGAAACCTGGCAGGATCTCGGCCCTTACCTCGCCTTATTCTTACTCATTCCTGCCCTGCTGAGCTTTAAGCAAGGTATGCTCGCCAACTGGCTGTTGATGGGATTAACTGGTTTATTATTCGGCGCATTGCCGCAAAACGCCCACGCCAGCGCCTCGGATTCGCTCTGGCACACCCAAGAGCAGCAAGCGATGCGGGCCTATCAAGCCGAAGATTATGCCAATGCCGCCCAAAAATTTGAAACGCCCCAATGGCAAGGCGCTGCGCAATATAAGGCAGGCAATTTCGAACAAGCGCTAAAAACCTTTGAGCAAGATAATTCAGCCAATGGGCTTTACAATCAAGGCAACGCGCTGATGCAAATGGGCAAACCCGATAAAGCTAAAGAACGGTACCAAGCAGCGCTCGACAAGCAACCCGATTTCCCACAGGCCAAGGCCAACCTTGAGTTAGCGGAAAAACTGCTGGATCAGCAACAATCCCAGCAAAATGCTGACAACCAAGATCAGCAGTCTCAGGGCGACCAAAACCAACAGGGACAGAACCAAAACGATCAGCAGCAAGGACAAAACCAGCAGCAAGATCAGCAATCCTCGCAAAACGACCAAGCTCAAGAGCAGTCTCAAGAGCAACAGTCCCAACAGCAAAATAATGCCGACCAAGCGGACGAAAAACCGTCGCAGGATCAAGACACTTCATCCGAGCAGCAGGATAATGCTGAGCCAGGCGCGCAGGATAAACAGCAAGATGCTGATAAAGCACAACGAGATCAGCAAGAAGCTAAAAATGAACAACAGCAGGCACAGCAAGAAGCCAATCAGCAAAATAGCGCCGATAACAATGCTGAAGATAATGCAGAAGAGCAAGCCAGCAACGAAGCCCAAATGCAGGCAAAGGTCGCAGATGATAAGTCCAACACTGAGCAAGAACAACAAGCCCTAGCGCAAAAAGCGGATAAAGAGAAACAGTCGCAGGCAGATAAAGACACTGAAACCGCCATCAGTGAAACACTAGAAGCCCCTCCCAGTAACAGTGAACCTTTGCCCGCTGAGATGCAGCGAGCCCTGCGAGGCGTGAGTGAAGATCCGCAGGTGTTGCTGCGAAACAAGATGCAACTCGAATATCAAAAACGCCGTCAAAATGGCCAAATATCAAGGGATAACGAACAGTGGTAATCAGACAATTTTTTATCCTCCTCATTCTTTGCATCGCGGTTATCAATCCCGCCTTTGCCCTGAGCAAACTCGAGGCGTCGGTCGATCGCAATCCAGTAATGGAGGGAGAGTACTTTGTGCTCAATGTCAGTGCCGACGATGAGGTCGACACAGGTAAACTCGACACCTCCATCTTGCTAAAGGATTTTATTGTGGGCCGCACCAGCGTGAGCCGCAGCACTCAGATCATGAACTTTGACGCGGTTAAAGAAACACGCTGGCAAGTGCTGCTAGCGCCAAAGCAAAAGGGTCAACTGACCATTCCATCCTTTAGTATTGATGGCGTCAGCTCCGCCGAAATTCCCCTCAAAGTAGTCGAAGCCGGTGCGCAACCTGAGCAGGCTAAGAATCTGTTTATCGATGCTAAGGTATCGAGTGATGAGGCCTACGTCGGCCAGCTTATCACCTATAAAGTGAAGCTCTACCTTGCGGTCGAACTGCAACGCGGTGTGCTTAATGCTCCCGTTATCGAAGGCGCGCAGATTAAGCAAATTGGCGAAGATAAAGACGGCTCGGAGATCATCGATGGCCGTCGTTACCGCGTCATTGAGCGCACCTATGGCATCATTCCCGATTTGCCCGGCCAAGTGAACATTAAAGGCGCCACCTTTTCTGGTGATGTATTAGTAGAATCACAACGCCGCGGTGGCATGTTTGGCTTTAATGAAAGCCGTCCTATGCAAGCAGGTGCGCCGTCCTTAAGCATTCAAGTAAATCCGGCCCCAGCAAGCTTCCAGGGGCAATGGCTTGTAGCCGACTTGGTAGTATTAAAAGAGAGTTTTCCTGAGGATGTAAAAGAGTTTACTGTTGGTAGTCCCATTACCCGCACAATCACCTTGTTGGCATCCAATGCCGATGAGAATAGTCTACCGGATATTGTGCAAGGGCTGCCGCCAGAGCTCAAATCCTATCCCGAAAAACCCCAGCGCCAGAGCTTTGTGCGTGACGCGCAGATAGTGTCCCAATACAGTATTACCTCAGCGATTGTGCCCAGTAAAGCAGGCACTTTTACCTTACCTGAAGTGAAAGTACCTTGGTGGAATCCACATCTTAAACGCCAAGAAATCGCGACCCTGCCCGCTCGCACTATTGAAGTAAAAGGTGGCGCCGTGGTCGATACGCCCATCGAACCCAACTGGCAAGCAAATACCAGCACCCGCAATGAAGGTAGTTGGAGCGCCAATCTGTTTGCCCTGCTATGGCTAGTAACATTGATTGCATGGGGCGTGACCTTGGTTGCTTGGCGCCGTGCACTTAAGCGCCAAAGACCTGTTAACACTCAGGTTCAACCTCAACCACTCGTCCTTGGCAATGGTCTTAAAGGCTTGGAGCAGGCCTGCGCTAGAGGTCATGTCAGCGATATTTTGCAGCAATTACAGCAATACTTTAGTGAGCAGGCCGCTCGCCCTATGACGCTCGATAAAATTGCCGCACAATCGAATGAATTAGCAGAGGCTATTCGCCAATTACAAGCATTGGCCTACGACGGAAAAGCAAATAGCGGTACACAACTGGCTGACGCGGTAAAAGCATTGTTAAGCGCGGTAAAAAGCGGCAATCTAAAAACCATGGTGCAGCCATCTACGCCATTACGGCCGCTAAATCCAAACGGCTAATCCTAAACAGCGCGACGGCTTACTCGAATAAATAAGGTGTAATATTTTGAATCGTAAAATAAAAAGAAAAAATCAAAAAAATGTTTACTAACTGGCGAAAGAAATCCGTTGAGCCTGCGGTCTCTTCTGACATGCTGAGTAAACAACGACGATATAACAGCCTAGTCAAGGCGCTGCACGCCGATATTTTCCGTTATGCCTTTTGGTTGTGCGGTGATAAGTCGGTTGCTGAAGATATAACCCAAGAAACCTTCTTGCGTGCGTGGCGCTCTTTAGATTCCCTTCAGGATGATAAAGCGGCGAAGGCTTGGCTGATCACGATTTTAAGACGTGAAAATGCCCGTCGATTCGAGCGCAAACAATTTGATTACGCCGATGTCGAGCAAGACAGCTTAGAAGATCACATAGCCTCCAGCACTGAAGAGCAAACCGAGCAGTACTGGTTGAGAAGGCAAATCGCTAAGTTGGATATCGAATATCGAGAGCCATTACTACTGCAATTGATTGGTGGTTTTAGTGGGGATGAAATCGCCGAACTGTTGGAACTGAATCGTAACACAGTAATGACGCGCTTATTTCGGGCGAGGAACCAATTGAAAGAATTACTTGAGAAAACAGAGGTAAGAGGTCAATCCAATGGATGAGCTTAAATTTAGACGTCAAGCTTATGAAGATCCTCATAATCAAGACCCAGAGTTTCTTGAGCAAATGCGTGCCAAACCTGAGCATCAGGCCCTGGTTTCTGAGCTTAAACGCTTCGATGCAAAACTCAACCAAGCCTTAAAAGTGGAAGTACCGGAAGACTTAGCCGATAAACTCATCCTACGCCAACAACTACAACAACACCACAAACAGCGACGTCAAACGGGCTTTTTAGTGGCGATGGCTGCCTCCATCGCCTTTATCGTGGGCATCAGTTTTAGCCTGCTACGTTTAGGTCCAGTGGATTTAGCTGAGCATGCATTAGCCCATGTCTACCATGAAGGAGTGGCGTTGCAGGTTGATCAGAATGTCAATTTCAGCCAAGTGAATGCGCAGCTTGCCTCGATGAAAAACCTTCAAAATGCAAAATTTATCGAACAACCAGGCAAAGTTTACTACACCTCTTACTGTGATTTTCAAGGTGTTAAGAGTCTGCATTTAGTTTTACAAGCAGAAAAAGGCAAAGTCACACTGTTTATTGTGCCGATTGAAAAACGTATGGTACTGGATAACACCTTTGCCGATGGCAAATATAAAGGAATGGGATTTGAAACCCGCGATGCTTATATTTTGCTTGTGGGTGAGGATCAAGCAGACCTTAGCTTTGTAAAAGACGAAATCAACAACACCTTTATCTAACCAACTAATATATAAACCTTTCTTAAATCCACCTCCGATATTTTTTCACGTTCGGAGGTCGGATTTCGATCACATCTCCATCTACTAATGGGCTCTTGCTCAAACATCTGGTAGCATGCTTGCCACTTTAAATAATAACAAGATGGGATAAAAACAATATGACGATTGAAACCCCAATTTTAATCACATTTGTTGGCTATTTAGTATTGATGATGGGCATCGGATTTTGGGCTTACCGTGCTACCGATACTGTGGATGATTATATTTTAGGTGGCCGCAAAATGGGCCCCGCCGTAACCGCACTCAGCGTTGGCGCCTCCGATATGTCAGGTTGGTTACTGTTAGGCTTACCCGGCGCGGTATATTTAGGTGGTTTAGGTGAAGCGTGGATTGGCATTGGCTTAGTGATAGGTGCTTGGCTGAACTGGTTATTTGTAGCCAAACGCTTACGCATTTATACCCAATTAGCAGATAACGCCCTCACCCTACCCGACTTTTTCGAGAAACGGTTTCACGATAAACAGGGGTATCTCAAGCTGGTTTCCGCGATCACGATTCTAGTGTTTTTTACCTTTTACGCTTCCTCAGGTATGGTGGGCGGTGCCATTCTATTTGAAAAGGTCTTTGGCTTAGATTACAACGTAGCCTTGGTAATAGGCTCAGCAATTATCGTAGGTTATACCTTTATTGGCGGTTTTTTTGCCGTGAGTTGGACCGACTTCTTTCAGGGCTGTTTGATGTTAATTGCCCTGCTGATCATCCCGTTTGCGGTATTTTCTCATCCCGAGAGTCATGCAGGCATTGAATCTATCGATCCTGCCATGCTGGCATTAATCAGCGATAAAACTACCGTGATTGGTTTGTTATCACTCTTGGCTTGGGGACTAGGTTATTTTGGTCAGCCACATATTTTGTCGCGCTTTATGGCGATCGGTAGTGCCGATGCGCTGCCTGTGTCACGCCGTATTGCTATGAGCTGGATGATTTTATCCCTGCTCGGAGCCCTAGCGACAGGCTTGGCGGGATCATTGTATTTTGCCAATGAACCACTCGCAAATGCCGAAACTGTCTTCATTCACTTAGCTCAGGCGGCATTTAATCCTTGGATAGGAGGTTTACTGATTGCGGCCATTTTATCGGCCATTATGAGTACCATAGATTCTCAATTATTGGTGTGCTCGAGTGTGATTACCGAAGACTTTTACCGCAAATGGTTACGCCCTAAAGCAGATGACCGTGAACTTATGATGGTTGGTCGCATGGGCGTACTTGCAATTGCAGTGATTGCCGGTGTTATCGCCTTGAATCCTGAAAGTAGTGTATTAAACTTGGTGAGTTATGCGTGGGCGGGATTTGGTGCGGCCTTCGGCCCAGTTGTGCTTTTGTCGCTGTTTTGGAAGCACTATAGCCGTAATGGCGCTATCGCAACGATTATCGTCGGTGCGTTAACCGTGGTGTTTTGGAAGCAACTTTCTGGCGGTATTTTTGACTTATATGAAATTTTGCCCGGATTTATGTTTGCCATTATCGCCGGTATAATTGTGAGTAAACTCACTCAACCAAGCGATGAAATCACCGCCGAATTTGAGCAATTTAAGTCAGCGTTATAACCGCCGAATATCGCTTCTTCTTGTAAAAAGCGTACAAGTGTACGCTTTTTACAATTTGTATAATTTTATTAACCTTCGCCTCATTACAAAGTATTAACCTCAATTAAAACCACCTCACCAATTAAAAGTCATAGATACCAAGCATCTGGCCAGACCATTCGTTCAAGCTAAAGTACAACCTAGTTTTAATTAACTGAAATTTAACAAATTTCAAATCTGGTCGGACTTGTTGAGATTACACACAATCCCTAACATGCCGAAGACTATAAAAGGATTTGCGCGTTGTTCTGGTAACTAGGACCGAACAAAATCCAATATCAAAATAATGAGAGAATAATAATGAAATCATTCAACAAGACGTTGCTTGCTGTTGCTGTTGCATTGGCGAGCTCACAGACTTTCGCTTCGGGTTTCCAATTAAACAGTCAATCGGCCACTGGTATGGGTCGTGCTTTTGCAGGTGATGCTGTTATTGCTGACAACGCTTCCGTGTTATCGCGTAACCCCGCAGCGATGGCATTATTTGATAAAGATGCGATCTCTTTCGGCTTAACCTATGCCGATATTACTGTTGACGTTAAAGACGTTAACTTTGCCGGTGGCGCCTATGACTTAGGCAGCATCGATGATGCGGGTAGCTCTAAAGTTATCCCAAACATTTTCTATATCCACCCAATCGACGATAAATTCGCCGTAGGTTTTGCGGCATTCTCTAACTTCGGCACAGGTACCGATGCCAGCTCACTTTCGAAGAGTTTGCCAGCAGGCTCACCAGCACCTTATGACCTACTTGGTGAAACAGAAGTAACCACGGTCAACTTTAACGCCAGCGTGTCTTACCGCATCAACGATATGTTCAGCATCGGTGCGGGTGTAGATGCCGTCTATGGTGAAGGTCGTTTAACCCGTAATATGGGCACCACGCCTCTGGTTGACGTAGACGCAGACGGCTGGGCATTTGGTGGTATCGTGGGTGCCACTGTTGAGTTAGATAAAGATAACCGTTTCGGTATCAGCTACCGTTTCAGCCCAACAGTCAATGTTGAAGGGGATATCAGCACCATCACCTCAACAACAATACCTGGCGTGGGTACGGTTCCTGTTACGACCAGTTTTGATAGTTTAGATGTACCGCTAGCAGATATTTTCCAAGTTGCGGGCTTCCATCAGATTACACCTAAGTTTGCACTGCACTATACCGCGCAATACAGTAAGTGGGGCAACTTTGATCAAATCACAGCTAAAGACGGTACAGCAACAATTGCAGCTGTAGGCGCCACTAAAAGCGTAGGTGATATCGCCCTTAAAGAATACCAATGGAAAGATTCATGGTTATTCAGCTTAGGTGGTACTTACACCATCAACGAACAATTCACCGTTCGTGCGGGTTATATGCATGACCAAGGCGTTGTAGACGAGATTAGTTCGATTTCATTCCCAGACTCTGACCGTAACTGGTACACAGCAGGTATGAGCTACCACATCAATCCACAAAACACCCTTGACTTTGGTATTGCCTTTATTAAGGGTGAAGAAGTTCACCTGATTGAAAACAGCGCAATCACAGGCCCTGTGAACGCAGTAACAGAATCAAGCGGTATGTACTACTCAGTACAGTACAGCTACCAGTTCTAAGCTGTTTCGAACACAAAAAAGCCGCATTTTTGCGGCTTTTTTGTATCTTGCGTATTTATTGCCTAAAGTTAATCCATATTCCTCTCACTCTATAACCCTTATGGCAAAAGTCATTGGACTTGGTGGTATTTTCTTCAAAAGTACCGATCCCGTTGCCTTAGCAACCTGGTATAAAACTCACCTTGAGATCCCTATTGAAAACTGGGGAGGCGCGGCGTTCTATCATAGTGATAAATCCATCCCGAGTTACCATGTATGGACACCGTTTGACGATAACACGACCTATTTTGCCCCCACGAATAAAAGCTTTATGGTGAACTTTATCGTGGACGATCTTGAGCAAGCCCTACTTCAAGTCACGCAGGGTGGCGGCGAGCAAATCGGCGATATTGAAGACTCTGAATTCGGCCGTTTCGGCTGGTTTATTGACCCCGATGGTAATAAAGTCGAATTGTGGCAACCTAGTGCAATCCCACCCATGAGCTAACAGGTTAACTTACAAGCCACTTTTGCGACAGCATGACGCTAATCCTGAATAACACCTGAGCATTTAGTATAAAGTTGAATGTGTTAGGCATTTGCCTATGCACAAAGCTAGCTAATTGAAGTAAGGTATCTGAAGGAATTCTATCAAGAGAGTCTGTTATGCAACGCAATTATCTACTTCCCGCCATCGTGCTCGGTGGTTTTTTATGTGCAGGCATGGTTTATGTTGGACAAAGCGCCAGCTCAGCGCTACTAGAAATGAAAGCACTAGAACGTACAGTCACCGTAAAAGGTCTTGCAGAAAAAGAAGTCAAAGCCAACATCGCTATCTGGCCGATTAACTTTACTGAGGTCGACAACAACCTCCCTAAGCTTTATGAAACTGTTCAGCAAAAAACCGACAGAGTCGTCGCCTTCCTTAAAGAAAGTGGATTTAGCGACAGTGAGATTACAGTGTCATTGCCATCCATCGAAGACCGTCAGGCCCAAGGCTATGTTGACCCCAATGTCAGGTATCGTTACTCGGCTAAGATTAATCTCTCTGTCTATACCTCACAAATTGATCTCATGCTAAGCACCCGTAAGCAAATGATAAACTTAGTTAAAGAAGGCATTGCTATCGCCAGCCAAGACTATGAAAACCGCACTGAGTTTTTATTTACGGCGCTCAATGATGTCAAACCGACCATGGTGCAGGAAGCAACGCAAAATGCGCGGGAAGTGGCCGAAAAGTTTGCTAAGGACTCACAATCGCGTCTGGGTAAGATTAAGAGTGCCAGCCAAGGCCAGTTCACGATTTCCGATCGTGACAGCAGCACGCCTTATATAAAACAAATTCGCATTGTTTCTACGCTGACCTATTATTTAAACGACTGATATTTAAGCCGCTCTGATTGCGGCTTAAAAATGATGACGATGGCGATTGATGTAAGGGAAAACGCATTCGCCTTTCCCCTATATTAGTGAAACCGATTACATTAAATTTTTCTAATAAATATTGATTGCCTATTGAAACCAACTCCATTAGAATTTACTCATGAATTACTTTTGGGATGATTTGTTATGGCTGCAATATCACGAACTCTGTTCACATTATTAGCATTTTCTACCTTCACGACGCAGGCATCTTCTTTAGAAACCTTGGAAGTGATGAGCAAACCCTACGCGAATTGGGTGACTTTAGATGCCAATATTGAGGCGGTAAAAGCTGCCACGGTGTCAGCGCAAACCTCAGGGCGTATCGTCAAACTCAACTACGATGTCAATGATGTGGTACCAGAAGGCGCAGCCTTACTCGAGATAACTAGTAAAGAACAAGGCGCTGAACTCGCAAGCTATGAAGCCGATCTCGCCAAAGCCACCGCACTAAATGTGGAGGCGCAGGCACAATATAAACGCTACAAAGAACTCTTTCCCCAAGGCGCGATTTCAAAAGGCGCTATGGATGAAGCAACCGCCAATGCTAAAGCTGCCGAACAAGCCGTGAGTGCGGCTAAGGCGCGGGTTATCAAGGCGACTGAGTCACTCAAATATACTGTGGTATCGGCCCCATTTAGCGGGATTGTTACCGAGCGTTTAGTCGAATTAGGTGAAACCGTGATTGTCGGTCAGCCGCTACTCTCTGGATTTTCACCAAGCCAAATGCGCGCCATCACCCAAGTGCCACAACGCTATATTCAACAGCTAAAAAGCGCCCCTGAATTTTTAGTACGCTTAAATGATGGTCGTGAAATCCTCTCTAAGGACCTCACCATCTTTAGCTTTGCCGATCCCGTGAGCCATAGCTATCAAGTGCGGATTAACCTGCCAAAGGATGAACCTAACCTGCAACCCGGAACTTGGGCCAAGGCGCTGTTTAAAAATGGCGAGCGAGAAAAAATCCAGCTACCGACCTCAGCGCTAATCACCATGAACGAACTCAGCAGTGTGTACCTGAAAAAAGGCGAGCAATTTGTGCTCACTCAGGTACGAGTATCAGAACCTGTCAATGGTGAAGTGGAAATACTCGCAGGACTTAAATCCGGAGATATTGTCGCCATGGATGCTTACCAAGTGTTGCTTGAGCAAAAGCAATAAATTCCCTAGCGATATCAATTTGATGAGGTTGTTGAATGAAACACGCTAATGAATCTCCGATGACACTTGGTATTTCGGGTCGGATTGCGGCCGCCTTCCAAAACAGTGCCATCACACCGCTGCTGGCACTTTTAGGCTTATTGCTCGGCTTATTTGCTATTTTAGTGACCCCAAAGGAAGAAGAACCACAGATTGACGTTACCTTTGCCGATGTCTTTATCCCCTTTCCTGGCGCCACTCCGGTCGAAGTTGAAAACTTAGTCACCCTGCCCGCCGAGCAAGTGATCTCTGAAATCAAAGGGATAGACACGCTCTATTCTTTCTCCCAACCCGATGGCGCCATGATCATTGTGATCTTTAAAGTCGGCGTAACCCGCAATGATGCCATAGTGAGTCTCTACAACCAGATTTATTCCAATATGGATAAACTGCCGCAGGGCGCGGGTGTGGGTGAACCATTAATTAAACCTCGGGGCATTGATGATGTACCTATTGTTAGCCTGACCTTATGGTCCAAGGACAAACAGGTCTCGGCCGAACAATTGACCCATGTTGCGCAAGGGTTAGAAACCGAAATCAAGCGTATCCCTGGCACGCGGGAGATATACACCGTCGGCCAACATGAGATAGTGGCCAATGTACGCATCGATCCCGCCAAAATGAATAGCTTTAATCTCACCTACGACAAGTTGAGACAAAGCCTAAATGACAATAATCACATCTCGATGCCTGCGTCTTTAGTACAAGGTAATCAAGAGATTAAGGTTCAGGCTGGGCAATTTTTACAAACAATAGACGATGTAAAACAGCTCGTTGTGAGTATTTCGCAGGATAAAAACGGCAAGCCTACCCCTGTTTATTTGGCCGATATCGCCGACATCAGTTTAAAGAGTGATATTCCCACTCAAAGCGTTTGGCACAGTGACAAGACAGATATTTACCCTGCGGTGACGATTGCCATAGGTAAACAACCGGGGCAAAACGCTGTCGATATCGCCGATGCAACGCTTGCTCGCATTGCTAAGGTCAAGAATGTATTGATCCCCAGCAATGTCGAAGTGACTGTTTCGCGCAACTATGGTGAGACGGCGGCGGATAAATCTAACACCCTTATTCTTAAGCTGATTTTTGCCACCAGCGCCGTTGTCGTATTGGTATTTTTAACCATGGGCGCCCGCGAGTCCTTAGTGGTCGGTGTCGCCATTATTATCACCTTGGCGATCACTCTATTCGCCTCATGGGCGTGGGGATTTACCCTCAACCGAGTGTCACTCTTCGCGCTGATTTTCTCCATCGGGATCTTGGTCGACGATGCCATTGTGGTAGTGGAAAACATTCACAGGCATATGGCGCTGGGTAAAAAATCCTTTAGTGAACTCATCCCCGTTGCGGTGGATGAAGTCGGCGGCCCGACGATTCTCGCCACCTTTACGGTTATCGCCGCCCTGCTGCCCATGGCATTTGTGTCAGGATTAATGGGCCCATACATGAGCCCGATTCCCATCAACGCCAGTATGGGCATGCTGATCTCCCTTGTGGTTGCCTTTGTGGTCACGCCCTGGCTAAGCCGTAAGCTGCTCAAACACCATAGTGGCCCAGCGACCGAAACTGTCCACAGCGACGATGCCGCGATAAATGAAAGTAAAATGGTGCGCCTGTTTACCCGTCTAATTGGCCCCTTCCTATTAGGTAAAGGCGCCCGTAAAGCACGGATTGGACTCGCTGCGGGTGTATTTGTATTGATCGGTATCGCCGTGGCCTTGCCCATAGGTCAGCTCGTGGTGTTAAAGATGCTCCCCTTCGATAATAAGTCAGAGTTCCAAGTGATGGTGGACATGCCAGAAGGCACACCAGTGGAACAAACCCAGCGCGTGCTTCAGGATTTAAGTCGTTACCTTGCCACTATACCCGAGGTGGAACATTTGCAGCTGTATGCTGGCACCAATGCGCCAATGAACTTTAACGGCTTAGTGCGTCACTATTTCCTACGTAATAGCCAAGAACTAGGCGATATTCAGGTCAATTTAGTCGATAAAAAGCATCGCAAACGCGATAGCCATAGCATTGCACTCTCAGTGAGAGAGGAACTACAGCAAATAGGTGCGCCATATCAAGCCAATATAAAAGTGGTTGAAGTACCACCAGGCCCACCAGTCTGGTCGCCGATTGTGGCCGAAGTCTATGGCCCAAGCCCTGCGATTCGTGAACAAACAGCTTATGATCTGCAGTCACTGTTCCGTGAGACTCAAGATGTGGTCGATATTGATATCTTCTTACCCGCAGCACAGCAAAAATGGCAGGTGATGATCGACCGCTCTAAAGCTAGCCTGATGGCGGTGCCCTATAGCAATATCGTTGATTTAATTGCGACCTCAGTGGGCGGTAAGGATGTAAGCTACTTGCATATTGCTCAGCAAAAACACCCCGTGCCTATCCGCCTGCAACTGCAAGAAGGGGCGAAAATCGATTTAGAACAAGTGCTAAACATGAAGTTACAAAGCCAAACTGGGCAATCCGTGCCCGTGTCTGAGCTGGTGACCATCAAGCGCGGTAAAATCGATGCCCCTATTATCCATAAGAATATGATCCCTATGGTGATGGTGATTGCCGATATGGCAGGCCCGCTCGACAGTCCGCTCTATGGCATGTTCGACATGGCGGGCAAAATCGACGGCGACGGTGGCTTAGGTTTCGATCAGCATTATATCCACCAACCAACAGGCTTAGACTCAGTGGCCGTACTTTGGGACGGGGAATGGAAGATCACCTATGAAACTTTTAGAGATATGGGTATCGCCTATGCCGTGGGCATGATTGCAATTTACTTATTGGTCGTCGCCCAATTTAGATCCTATCTCGTGCCGCTTATCATTATGGCGCCCATCCCACTGACGGTGATTGGAGTGATGCCGGGTCATGCCCTGCTTGGTGCGCAATTTACCGCCACCTCGATGATTGGCATGATTGCCTTGGCGGGGATTATTGTCCGTAACTCGATATTATTAGTGGATTTTATCAATCAGGAAACCGCCTCAGGTGTGCCCTTTGAGCGCGCAGTGATCCACTCGGGTGCGGTGCGAGCCAAACCGATTATGCTGACCGCTTTGGCGGCCATGATTGGCGCCCTGTTTATTTTAGATGATCCGATTTTCAATGGACTTGCGATCAGTCTGATTTTCGGGATTTTTATCTCGACCTTACTGACCCTAATCGTGATCCCTGTGCTTTACTACGCGGCGATGAAAAATCGCATAAACTTAACTCAAACAGCTGATTAACCCACAATAGCAGCCATCGCGCTGCCTCTAGGAGCAAGCTATGTCACTCGAACGCAGCATTATGGCCTTTGCCGGATTTATGGTGTTACTGTCTTTGGTATTAACCGCTTTTGTTCACCATAACTTTTTGTGGTTAACCGCCTTCGTAGGCGCTAACCTATTCCAAAGCGCTTTCACGGGTTTTTGCCCAGCGGCAATGGTATTACGCAAACTCGGCATCAAATCCGAAGCTGAAATCGCTAAACAACGTTAATGCAGATTTGCAAAGGAGAAAGTCAGTGTTTAACAAGTTACTGTTTGGCACTAAAAAATTACTTGGAGTAGCCCTATTGAGTCTTTTGTCACTCTCCATAGTACCTCATGCAGCAAATGCGGCAGATCAACAGCCTCAAGTAGCATGGGAGAAAATCGCTGCTGGGGCCATGGTGCTTGATGTTCGCACCCCTGAGGAATTTGCCGCGGGCCATTTAGCCAATGCGGTTAATATTCCCTTTGAGCAAGTCGCCGCAGAATTCGCTAAACGCGGTATCGCCAAAGATGCGCCAGTGGTGTTGTATTGCCGCAGCGGTCGACGCAGCAGTATCGCGACCGAAGCCTTAGTCGCGGCGGGTTACACTCAAACCTATAACGGTGGCGGTTATCAGACCTTAGCCGACGCTCAGCCTAAAACAGAGTAACTTGCTGTTTCGATTCACGATGGAAAAGCGCCTGTTGGCGCTTTTTTATATTTCTGCCGAGATTCATGTATCTCACCGACCACTCACTAGTCGATTATCCTGTTGCGCTCATGCATAAAAGCCAATAAATTGGCAAATGCCAAACCACCGACGCATTAACTCAATAAAATTGCATAATCAATCACTTGAATTAAACTCAACATCAAACACTGAAAAATACTATAGATTTCTCATCTTTTAATTCCAAAAAATTATAAATTTAAATTTCAACCACTTAAACAATACCCTTAACTCATTATTCGCTGTTGAAGCCGCTAGAATTCACTTTTACTTATTCACCTTTTCCACATAAATAAACATAAATAGTGCCAACACATTCGTTACAAGTTGTAACAATTGATTATTTATTCAATAAATTCGCTTATTACCTCAGACAATTTTACCAACCGCCATACCATTAACATTTAATTTACAAATACTTACACGAAAGATAAATTCACTAATCGAGTAGCATCTGAGTCGTAGTTATTCTTTAAAAGCACAAAATAATAATGATTAACTCTAAATTGAACATGGAAGAAAAACATGACAATCAACCGAACCACTAAAATAGCCCTGAGTTTATCCAGCTTAGCTATTGCAATTTCAGCAAGTGTTCATGCTGCCCCCGACGTACCGGGTTTCAACGCAGCGATGCAAGCACAGACCTCTCCTTTGCCTAAGCGCTATATCGTTAAATTTAAAAATGCCGATGCTCCCGCTCTGATGTCTGTCGATAGTGCTCAAGTCAGCGACCAATTACCCACCACCATGAACTACCAGCCTAAAGTGGCTGAAATTAGCGCCCAGCACAGTGTGCTGAACAAGGCGCAAGCCAAAGAAATGAAGCGTATTGGCCGCAGTAACAGCTACTCGGTCAAGCTAGATAACAATGGCATTAAGGCATTAAGAGCCCGCGCCGATGTGGAATATGTGGAAGAAGACATGCCACGCCGCTTTTTAAGTGAAACAACCCCTTGGGGGCAAACCTTTGTGGGTGCGACCCAATTAAGCGATAGCCAAGCGGGTAACCGCACCATCTGTATTATCGACTCAGGTTATGACCGTGGTCACAGCGACTTAAGCGGTAACAATGTCACAGGCACCAATAACTCCGGCACAGGTAATTGGTTTGAACCTGGCAATAACAATGCCCATGGTACCCACGTTGCTGGTACTATCGCGGCGATCGCCAACAACGACGGCGTGATTGGCGTGATGCCAAATCAAAATGCCAATATCCATGTGATTAAAGTATTTAATGAAGCTGGCTGGGGTTACTCATCTTCACTCGTATCTGCGGTCGATACCTGCGTGAATAATGGCGCCAATGTGGTCACCATGAGTTTAGGTGGCGCAGGCTCAAGTACAACCGAGCGCAATGCCTTAGCCGCCCACTACAATAACGGTGTACTCTTGATTGCAGCCGCGGGTAACGATGGTAACAATACCCATAGCTACCCCGCTTCGTACGATGCGGTAATGTCAGTAGCGTCTGTTGATAATCACAAGGACCACTCAGCCTTCTCGCAATACACCAACCAAGTCGAGATCTCGGGTCCTGGTGAAGCCATTCTCTCTACAGTTACACGCGGTGAAGGACGTTTAGCCGATATTACTATCGGTGGTCAGTCATACTTTAACTCCGGCGTTGTGCCACACAATCGCTTTACGCCATCAGGCACTAACTATGCCCCCAATCCATTCAATGGCACGGCAACCGCAACCTTAGCCGAATGTACGGTTAGCGGCTCAACCTTCAACTGCGGCAATATGACCAACAAAGTCTGTCTAGTTGAGCGTGTGGGTAACCAAGGCACTTCTTATCCAGAAATCAATGCGGTAAAAGCCTGTAAGAATGCGGGCGCTAGCGCTGTTATCGTGTACAGTAACACCGCCTTACCTGGACTACAAAACCCCTTCTTGGTCGATGCTAACAGCGAAATCAACATGGTGTCAGTGTCTGTTGACCGTGCAACCGGTCTAGCACTGCGTAACCAGTTAGGCGCAACCGTTACCGTAAGCAACCAAGGTAATAAAGACTACGAGTACTACAACGGGACATCGATGGCGACTCCACATGTTTCAGGCGTAGCAACCTTAGTGTGGAGCTATCACCCAGAATGTAGCGCTGCTCAGGTGCGTAATGCACTCAAGCAAACGGCTGAAGACTTAGGCACAGCTGGCCGTGATGATTACTATGGTTATGGTCTGGTCAATGCCGTTGCAGCGAAAACCTTCTTAGATGCGTCCTGTAATGGTCCTACGGATCCGGTTGACCCTACACCAACTGACAGCGTGTTAGTGAACGGTGTGCCAAAAACTGGTCTAAGCGGCGCCGCCAGTGAAGAACTGCATTTCTCTTTTGAAGTACCACAGGGTGCAACTAACTTAGGTTTTGTGATGAACGGTGGCACGGGTGATGCGGATCTGTACGTACAGTACGGCGCAGCGCCGACGACCTCAAACTACGATTGCCGTCCATACAAAGGTGGTAACAGTGAATCTTGCCCAATCAGCAACGTTCAATCAGGTACTTACTACGCGATGGTGAAAGGTTATTCATCCTTTAGCGGTGTATCGTTAACCGCAAGCTACACAGCCCAAAGCGGTGGTGGTACTCCTACCACGCCTGCAAGCTACACCAACACCGATAACTACAATATTCCTGATAATAAAACAGCAGGGATCACTAGCCCAATTACAGTGACCCGCACTGGCAATTCAGGAACGGTTACTGCTGTGGTTAATATTGTTCATCCTTATATCGGTGATTTAAAAGTGCAATTGATCAGCCCAAGTGGTCAAACTTCAACATTGCACAATAGAACAGGTTCTGGCACTGACAATATCAATAAGAGCTACACAGTGGATATGACTGGCGTTGAGTCGAGCGGTGTGTGGAAACTCAAAGCGGTAGATAGCGGCCGTGGTGACGTAGGTTATATCGATAGCTGGGAATTGAAATTCCAATAATCACAGCGAATTAACACAAGAGCCTGCAATCACAGGCTCTTGTATTATTGATAATCCTTAAGCATCTCTGGTTCGATAAGCAGACTATGCTCATTGTCAGATAGCCAGACTTGCCCTTCACTGATAGACGCTTGCAGCGACATAGTGCGGCTCACTAACGCCTCCATCGCCGTCACTGACTCTTCGGCAATATTCCATACTTTCAAATTTTTATAGCGCTCTAATGCCGCTTGATTCTGTTTCCACCAAATAGGAACACTACGTCCGCCGTAGGTAAACAGCTGCACCGCTTTCGCGCGGCCGCTCGCCTTACGCAGCCATTTTTCATCGGCTTGGCCAAACTCAATCCACAGGTTTACTTCCCCTGAGAGACTCTTATCCCACAGTTCGGGTTCGTCATCCACACACAATCCCTTAGTAAAGCTTAAGGTCTCGGAAGCATTGAGGATAAAAGCAAGCAAACGCACCATCATGCGACCATCGGTTTCCGAAGGATGCTGCGCTAACGTCAGTTGATGATCTTGATAATATCCCCGGTCCATATCAGCGATCTGAAGATTGACCTTAAACACGGTCGCTTTAAGCGCCATAGTACATCCTAAGCTTAATGATAAAAAATAACGGCGAGTCTACCTAAGACTCGCCGTCAGCTCAAACAAACTACGATAAAGAAGACTAAATCGCCCCGGGGCGTAAATGCTTCGCGACAGGAAAGTGGGCCTTTAGCTGATTAATTTTCTGAGTATCGGCAACAATCAGCATTCTTGTGCCCTGCTCATATTCGTGAGTTATTTCGCTCAGAGCGAGTAATCCGCCGCGGTTAGCATCACGGCGAACGAATTCTGATAATTCATCCGTTAAGGTCTCTTGGCTATAAATCCAGTCAAGGCGTTGCAGTAACGGCATGGCCGCCAGCGGCAATAACTCGACGGGGGTAGCCTCATCCAATAACAGGATTTCTCCACGGCTGACGATATGGTTAAAAGCATTTTGGTAATGCTCTAGCGTACGTGCATCAAACCTATCACCATTGGTATCGAAAAAACGTTCCCAAAATAATCGACGTGTCGCGGTTTTGGTGAGGCGTTGTTGTACTTCGAGACGTTTGTCGGCCACAAAGTCAAATAGCGGTTTCAAGGATTGCGGTAGACTGGCTTCTAATCTCGCTCGGATGGTACGGGCAAATACAGGCGCGGCCCCTGCCGTACTGATCGCCACAACAAGGCGCCCTCTATCCACGATGGACGGCGTAATAAAACGGCAAAAAGCGGGATTGTCCACGGCATTAACCCAAATGCCACGCTCAGTGGCTAAGGTCGCTAATTCACTATTGAGTTTATCGTTGGCCGTTGCGAGATAAATAAGATCGTAATTTTGAATATCAGCCTGCACGACTGATCGTTGTGACAATAATATCCGTCCCTTATCAGCATAGGCTTGCACCTCAGAATTTACCTCTGGCGCAATAACATGGATATTCGCTTCGGTACGCGTCAGCAAGGCAAGTTTACGACTCGCTACATCCCCTGCCCCAACAAGCAGCACATTCAGATTAACGGTATCAATAAATAACGGGAAATATTGCATCGTATAAGCCTAATAAATATTGAGTAAAAACAAACTTCAATTATTTTCATGCACAGGGTTAACATCTGTTTTGGCCTATAAAAATCAAGGCTCTGATTCTAAACAGCGTTAACTCAACATTATGAATAAACGCATTATCTGACAGAATAATGCAGGCATATCTTATCGTACTAACTAAATGATAAGTCAGCGTAGATTAACACGATACTCAACAATAAATACTTAATAATATGAATAAGTTAGAAAATTTTTATCTAAATAAAAATATGCAATGATGGTCGGGAATATGGATCCCGACGATAGATGGATTGATGAGTAAATTAATTATGGCTCTCGCTACGCTCAGCACTACAATGCCAACACAATTCGAAGCTGCCCTCATTCATCTCATGGCACTGTACACATTGCCATTGGGGACTAACCACATCCAAGCCGCTTAATTGCGCTTGTGCGTTAGCCAACTGCGACTCTCGAACCCAAAGCTCAACATTGTGAAGATTGGCAGGTAACTCACCAACGCCACCCAACAAGGCCTCTCCACGCAACTCCACATGAATACCGCAGGCTTCTAATAATCCCTTCCATGTATGGGCCTGTAATAGGTTTCCACCAGCAATTAATGTTTTACGTTCTTCCATGCGACTTCCTACTGCATTTATCTTTTAAAAATAGCGGCAGCCGACATCCTACAGTGAAATAACTGAGCCTGTCGAGTGCTGTTTTTTACGCCAGTTGTTAATCAATTTAACATTTACGTTTTACAGCATTAGTCACTATAAAGTTGTGAGTTTGATAGCAGATTATCGAAAGTGAGTAATCATGGCGAAAAAAATGCCACTTTAAAAGTGGCATTTTTATCAACAATATTGGTATCTAAAATAGATTAATTTGAGACCAATTTACGGCATCATCGGTGGTTGATCTGCACCTTCTTTCTCTATCTCAACTGGCATCATATGCTCACGGCAAATGCCGAGTTTGATCGCTAAGAAACTCGCCACATAGATAGAAGAGTAAGTACCAACGAAAATACCCAGTAACAGTGCGGTCGCAAAGCCATGGATCATGGTGCCGCCCTTCAGGAACAGCGCAACAACTGTCACCAGCGTCGTACCCGTCGTGATAATGGTACGGCTCATGGTTTGGGTAATTGAAACGTTCACGACTTCTTCAGGATCGCTCTTACGCATCTTGAGGAAGTTTTCACGGATACGGTCAAATACCACGATGGTATCGTTCAGTGAGTAACCGACTACCGTTAACACACCAGCTAATACTGTTAGGTCAAACTCCAGTTGAAATACTGAAAACACCCCTAAGGTCACAATCACGTCATGGGCCAATGCCGCGACTGAACCCGCAGCCAAACGCCATTCGAAACGAAACGAAACGTAGATCATGATACAGATTAGTGCAACTAACACGGCTAAACCGCCCTGCTCTGCCAGTTCTTTACCCACCTGAGGACCGACGAATTCAACCCGTTTTTGTTGAACGCCGGCATCCACTTGCTGGGCAGCTGTCATCACAGATTTAACCTGGGCATCGCTGCTCACGCCTTCTTTCACTGACAGACGAACTAACACGTCGCGACTTGAACCAAAGTTTTGCACAATCGCGCCATCTAATTCAGGCGATGACAGTTTTGTTCGCAACACGTTCAAATCAACAGGTTGAGTGAACTCCATCTCAACCACAGTACCGCCAGTAAAGTCTAAGCCCCAGTTGATACCCTTAGTCGCCAGAGAAACAAGCGAACCCAATACCAAAATGGCCGACATAATACTGATAGGCAGCGCATGACGGAGGAAGTTAACCGTACGTTTTAAAGATAAAATTTCTAACATTATCACTTCCCCTTAGATAGACAGCGTCTTCACGCGCTTACCGCCCCAAATCGCGTTAACGATTGCGCGGGTTCCCACGATAGCGGTAAACATTGATGTCGCAATACCGATCATCAGGGTCACTGCGAAGCCTTTGATCGCGCCCGTACCTACGGCGAACAGGATCAATGCTGTTATGAAGGTAGTAATGTTAGCGTCGGCGATAGTAGAGAATGCGTTGCCGTAACCTTCGTGAATGGCCTGTTGCACGCTGCGACCAGCACGTAACTCCTCACGAATACGCTCGTAAATCAGTACGTTACCATCAACCGCCATACCCACAGTTAACACCATACCCGCAATACCTGGCAGGGTTAACACGGCGCCAGGGATCATAGACATCACCCCAACCACCATCACTAAGTTGGCCGTTAGGGCCAAGTTGGCGATAAAGCCAAAACTGCGGTAGTAAACCAACATGAAGATAAGCACGACTGCCATACCCCAGATCATGGCTTGCACACCGCTTTCGATGTTTTCCGCACCCAGGCTTGGACCAATGGTACGCTCTTCCACAATCGATACTGGCGCGATCAAAGCACCTGCACGTAGCAATAACGCGAGGTTTTGTGCTTCACCGTGGCTTAACCCCGTGATCACAAAGTTGCGGCCTAAACGTGCTTGAATCGTCGCTACTGAAATCACTTCTTGGATTTTCAGCATTTTGACGCTGCCATCGGCGTTACGTTCACCACTGTCTTTATATTCAATGAATAAGGTCGCCATCGGTTTACCGATATTGTCCTTAGTCACGTTAGAAAAAATGGTACCGCCTTTAGCGTCGAGGTTAATGCTTACCTGTGGACGGCTATATTGGTCAAAGCTGGGTTGTGCGCCAGTGATATGATCACCCGTTAGCATCACTTCCTTCTTCAGCACCACTTGACCGCCTTCACGGCGTTGATACACCTCAGAACCCGCGGGTATACGGCCAGATTGCGCCGCATTAGGGTCAGCCTTATCGTCCACCATATGGAATTCAATCGATGCGGTTGCACCTAAAATTTCCTTGGCGCGAGCAGTATCTTGTACACCTGGTAACTCAACGATAATACGCTCAGCACCTTGGCGTTGTACCACAGGCTCAGCTACCCCTAACTCGTTCACACGGTTACGGATAGTGGTAATGTTTTGCTGCAAAGCTTCTTCTTTAATCTGCTTGAGATAGGTTTCGCTCATCACGGCTTGCAGGGCAAAATCTTCACCCTTGCTCACATCGGTGAACACCATATCGTTGCTACGGGATTTTAAGAAACGTTCTGCACTGGCTAAACTTTCAGCATCACGGAATTTAATCTCGATACCTTGAGCATTGTTGCGAATGCCCGCGTAACGGATTTTTTCTTCACGTAATTGTGAACGGAAATCAGCCACTTTGGCTTCTTCCATCTTACGAATGGCTTCGCCCATGTCCACTTCCATCAGGAAGTGCACACCACCACGAAGGTCCAAACCGAGTTTCATTGGGCTACCACCCATAGACTCGAGCCATTTAGGTGTTGCAGGGGCAAGGTTAAGTGCTACGGTAAACTTATCACCTAAGTCTTCGGCGATGGTTTCCTTGGCCAACAATTGTTGATCCGCGTTTTGTACACGAACCAACAATTGGCCTTTTTCAAGCTCAGAACGCTTTACCGCAATGCCCTTACTGGCTAACAGCTCGTTCACTCTGGCTTGGGTAGATGCCGTGACTTCAGCACCTCGAGTCGCCACTACTTGCACCGCATGATCTTCACCGAACAGGTTAGGTACGGCATAGAAACAACCTATGGCGATGATAAGCACCACCATAATGTTCTTCCACATTGGGTATTTATTTAACACGCCTGAGCCCTCTTGGCTTACAACGACTGGATAGAGCCCTTAGGCAATACAGCTGCAATGTAATCTTTTTTAATTGTAATTTGAGTCGTGTCGTTCAAGCTCAGTAACACGTAGTCATTGTCATCGCTGATCTTTGCAATCTTGCCTAAAATGCCGCCGCTGGTCAGCACTTCATCACCTTTTCCAAGTGATGACATCAGGTTTTTGTGCTCTTTAACACGCTTCGATTGCGGACGGAAAATCATGAAATAGAAAATCAGGCCGAAAATCACCAGCATGAAAATCAATTCCATAGTGCCACCACTCTGTGGAGCGCCAGCAGCATTTGCATATGCATTTGAAATGAACATAGTTTTCTCTTCTTATTAGCAAAAAATCAATCGACTAACTCTGGTACTTCGCGACCTTGACTGGTATAGAAGTCCTTCACAAAGGCGTCTAATGTACCCGTCTCAATCGCACCGCGCAAACCTTCCATTAACATTTGATAGTATCTCAAGTTGTGAATGGTGTTTAAACGCGCACCCAGAATCTCATTACAACGATCTAAATGGTAAAGGTATGCCCGTGAATAGTTTTTACAGGTATAACAATCACACTTAGGATCGAGCGGTGAAGTGTCATCACGATGACGCGCGTTGCGGATCTTGATGACACCTTCACTGGTAAACAGATGGCCGTTGCGGGCGTTACGGGTTGGCATCACACAGTCAAACATGTCGATACCACGACGCACACCTTCAACTAAATCCTCTGGCTTACCGACCCCCATCAGATAGCGCGGCTTGTCAGCAGGAATTTGTGGACAGACATGCTCAAGAATGCGATGCATGTCTTCCTTAGGCTCACCTACGGCCAAACCACCGACGGCATAACCGTCGAAACCAATTTCGACTAAGCCTTTTAAGCTCTCGTCGCGTAAATCTTCATACACACTGCCTTGGATAATCCCAAATAATGAATTGGGGTTTTCCAGGCGGTCAAACTCGTCGCGTGAACGCTTAGCCCAACGCAGTGACATCTGCATTGACTTGCGCGCTTCATCTTCGGTTGCTGGATACGGAGTACATTCGTCAAAAATCATTACCACATCACTGCCCAATGCATGTTGAATTTGCATTGACTTTTCAGGATCTAAGAAGATTTTCTCGCCGTTAATTGGCGAGCGGAAATGCACACCTTCTTCAGTAATTTTACGAATGTCACCCAAACTGAACACTTGGAAACCGCCCGAATCGGTCAGAATAGGACGCTGCCAATTCATAAAATCGTGAAGGTCACCATGCTTACGCATGATTTCTTCGCCAGGGCGTAACCACAGGTGGAAAGTGTTACCGAGCAGAATATCGGCGCCAGTAGCACGCACTTCTTCTGGCGTCATCCCTTTTACCGTACCGTAAGTCCCTACAGGCATAAATGCTGGGGTTTCCACTGTACCACGTTCAAAAATCAAGCGACCACGGCGCGCACGGCCGTCGGTAGTGTCAAGTTCAAATTTCATCATTCACCTCGCCAGATAAACAGTCTGACTACATTTTTAATGGCAAGCGCCATTTTGATTAACAATAGAGATAGGGACAGTTCAAAAAGGTTCAACCTTTGGCTGAAAAAATATCCGCCCAAACTCAATGTGGGCGGCTATTTTAAAACAAAATCTTGGTCTAGTGAGCTTTTTTCGTCACAAACATGGCATCGCCATAGCTAAAGAAGCGATATTTTTGCGTGATTGCGTGTTGATACGCCACCATAACATGATCAAAACCCGCAAAGGCACTAACCAACATGATGAGCGTCGATTCCGGCAGGTGAAAGTTAGTGATCATGGCATCGACGATTTGGAACTGATACCCAGGGTAGATAAAGATATCGGTATCACCGCTAAAGGCTTTAAGTTCGCCTTCACTTGCACGGGCCGCACTCTCCAGTGAACGTACAGACGTCGTGCCCACAGCAACCACACGTTTGCCTGCCGCTTTCGTTTGGGCAATTAAATCCACCACATCCTGCGGCACATTGGCCCACTCGGAATGCATTTTGTGCTCGAGCACATTATCGACGCGCACGGGTTGGAAGGTGCCTGCACCGACGTGCAGAGTCACAAAGGCGATACTTACGCCCTTGGCTTTTAATGCCTCAAGCATGACATCATCAAAGTGTAGACCCGCCGTTGGCGCGGCAACCGCACCGGGGTTCTGATTATACACGGTTTGATAGCGCTCTTTATCGGCATCCTCATCGGGACGGTCGATATAAGGAGGCAATGGCATATGCCCTACTGCTTCGAGCACTTCTAAAATTGTGAGATCGGATAAGAGTTCGAGTTCAAATAAGGCGTCATGGCGAGCAGCCATCTTCATCTCATAACCGCCGTCGAGATGAATAATGCTATCTACTTTCGGGGATTTAGAGCTGCGCACATGGGCGAGAATACGCTTATCGTCGAGCATACGCTCAACTAAAATCTCGAGTTTGCCACCACTGGCCTTTTGGCCAAATAAACGTGCTGGGATCACCCGGGTATTGTTAAATACCATTAAATCGCCGGGATTAATCATCTCCAGCAGATCGGTAAACTGTTTATCGGCGAGCGTGCCAGTATTGCCATCTAAGGTTAACAGACGTGACGCCGTACGTTGCGCCATGGGATAACGAGCGATGAGTTCGTCGGGAAGATCGAAAGAAAAGTCTGTTACGCGCATGCAAAGGCCTCTAGATAGCTTAGAACGGCGGCTAGTCTATGGTTAGAGGCCAATAAGATCAAGATTACTTGTTCGCGATATCCATATCGGTCACTGCATCCTGCTCATTGAGCGTATTTGAGCTCAATGCGTCATCCACATCATATTTAGCCCGAGTGCGAGCAAAATGATCGATGCTGAAACTATGTTGCTCATAGGGAATATCAACCAGCATTTTTTTACGTTTGGGACGCTCGTCTTTACCAAGCATTTTGATGAACCAGTTCCACATCGTCCATGATCCTTAACAGGTTAGTTGATTAGCGCATTTTCTGTCTTTAGCATCAGCATTTACACTCCTGTTAGAAATGCTGAATCTAGCACTACCTTACAAAAGCACACGATTTTTGCCTATTTGCACTTTCCTCAGCGCGCCTGCCCATGATAACGTGAACCAACGCGATTAACCAAGCACAAAAAATGAACATTCTTACACACTTACATCTGGCTGATATCAGTAAAACCCACCTTGGTGCCAATCTAGCAGGCAATTTTATTACCGCGTCGATAGACAATGCCCCACAAGCACTACGCCAAGGACTGTGGTTAAACCATGAAATCAATCAGCTCTGTGCGACCCATGAGTTGACTCAAGAACTCATCGCATTGTTTCCTAAACAGTTAACAAGTATAGCAGCAGATTTGATGTTCATCAGTTTCGATTATTATTTAGCCTTCTACTGGGAAGAATATCATCATCTGTCACTGCCTGATTTTAGCCAAAAAGCCTATAGTGAACTGGCAGAATTTGCCGCGCAAAGCGATGTGTATCACCCTCAGCTATGCCTAGACATTATCGCCGATATGCGCCGTCAAGATTGGTTAAACGGCTACGCCACACCTAAGGGCATTCAACAGGCATTAACCCAAAGGGCCAAAGGTCATCCGCACAGTGCCTTATTTAACGGTGCGGATAAAATTTTAGCCCAAATGCAGATTGAGACAGAAACCGCCTTTCGTACCTTCTACCCCCAGTTGATGGCCTATACCCGTATTTGGAGCCGTAAAACTCCGAGTGACTATTTACCCGAATAATCCCGAGGAGACCATCTCAGTGATAAGAGCAAGCTCAAGGGAGCAATCACCTCATCCAAAGGGATGGAAACAAAAACTGCAAAGCCCTCGATTTTGGCTAAAGCAGCTTAGGGATTTAACCATTATGGCGCTACTGCTCTATGGGGTAAGCCTCTATTTACAACGGGATATGGTCACAGGCCAAGCGCCAGTATTAAGCGGTATTACCATTGATGGCGGCAAGTTTGCACTTAATACAGCCCAAACTGAGCCAACATTAGTCTATTTCTGGGGAACCTGGTGCCCAGTATGCCGCGTAACATCGCCGATGGTTGAGACCATCAGCCAAAATCATCGGGTGATTTCAGTCGCCGTTGCTTCAGGTAGTGATAGTGAGATTCAAACCTTTATGGATGAACATCAATATCACTTTCCGGTACTTAATGATGATGGTGGAACGCAAAGTGCTCTCTGGGGCGCGATGGCATTTCCAGCCATTTATGTTATCGATACGCAAGGAAATATTCGTTACGTTACCTCAGGAGTCACGTCTACCTGGGGGATGAAGTTTAGATTATGGTTAGCGCAGTTTTAATGCCCCATGACATTGTTGAGAATATACTGCTTAGTAACTGATATTTTGCTAGTATGGCCTCGCAAAAGATGAGGATACGATGCAGATATTTGATTACCAGCCCCCTTCAGTCCCTTGGTTAGATCTTCGCTATCAAGATAGAGATGTGATCGTTATTAATAAACCTTCGGGCTTATTGTCTAATCCCGGCAGAGCCGCACATACCTTCGATTGTGCCCTCACTCGGCTGCAACGTCTTTATCCTGAAACGATTCTGGTGCACAGACTCGACTGCGCCACCTCAGGCATTATGGTTTTTGCGCGCAATAAAAAAGCCGAATCCCACTTAAAAACCCAGTTTCAAGATCGACAAAGTGAGAAAGTGTATATTGCTGAGGTCATGGGACTGGTCGAGCTGGATGCAGGTATAATTGATTTAGCTATCGCCCCCGACCCCGAGCATCCACCCTATCAAAAGACCCAAGCGGCGGGGACGGCTGGCGCGAAAAGTGCTTTGACCCATTACCGAGTGCTAGAAAGACGCGAAAACAGCACCTTAGTGGAATTAACCCCAGAAACGGGCCGAACCCACCAGCTTAGGGTACATATGCTCGCCCTTGGGCATCCCATTTTAGGGGATGAATTTTATGGTAATGCTGAGGTGATCAAGGCCAGACCGAGACTGTGTCTCCATGCCCAAAGCTTGAGCTTTACCCATCCGTATTCGGGTAAAAGGATGCATTTTTACAGTCAGCATTCTTTCAATGAATAATCGGCAAAAATACAAGAGGTCGCGTTAAGCGACCTCTGTTTTAACCAAACCTGACCATCCCGCTACACAGGGATAAGCTTGAGAGGGAATATTATTCGCCCAACTCAGTTGCCATTAAAAAATCACAACCGTTTTAAGCAACGCGCTGATTAAAATCAATATCCACAACTAATTTATCTACTTGAAAATAACTACCCTGTTCGTTGCAAAATTGCAGTTGCATATTAGGCGTTACCATAAAATACTCACCGAAGAAATTACCGCCCACATCTTCTACTTTTTTGCCCTGTGGCGTATCAGTTAAATTGACTTCATCTAAGCTATGGCAGCCATCACTGAACCAAGTTTCTAAATAATATTTATCTGCTTCTTTATAGAGGGTAATTTTGTCACCTAGCAGTGGACGCTCATCTAACCAACGACCAATAATTTCACGATTTTGCATATCTGTCTCCCGCCAATGTAGGCGACGGCGTTTTTCAATCCCAGACATCCTGATATCCTTATGCAATACCCAATCACCTAAAGTGAACGTCAGTTGTGGTAGTACATTAAGCATAGAACCCATTTACCGCTTTACTCCCCCGAGTCGCAAATTACGTCAAACTCATCAAAAAATGTAATTTTTTGGTTAAATTTAATTTGCTAAACATTTAAAAACTAAAAGATAATTTAGCTTGATTAATTAATGGGCAGTGTAGCTTAATTAGAAAATAAAAACGCGATCTTTATCACTATTTACCTATCGCTAAAGTAAAGATAAATAACCTGTTGCAATACGGTTTATTTAATTACGTATGAATGAGCTTGTTACATCTTTTAATGTCCACTTACAGTGAGATTCTGATATAACAAGATGGATTAAAATCGCCCTACAAATAAACAACAATAAAGCAGGAAGCCTATGCACAATATTCATCGCCGCCATTTTCTGAAAGCCGCAGGCGCCGTCACTGCCGGCCTTGTTACGGCCAATATTGCCCTCGACGCTACCGCCAGTAACGTTGCCCCGAAACCCAGTCGTGGGAAATCAGTTATTGGACTCATTGCCCCTAAAATGGAGGTGGTTAGAGTTGGTTTTATCGGTGTGGGAGAGCGTGGATTTAGCCATGTCGAACAGTTTTGTCACTTAGACGGCGTGGAGCTAAAAGCCATTTGCGATACGCACCAAGCGGTTATTGATAGAGCGGTTGAGCATATCGTTAAACAAAAACGGCCAAAACCTGCGATCTATACCGGCAATGATTTGAGCTATCGCGAGCTATTAAACCGTGATGACATCGATATTGTGATTATTTCCACTCCGTGGGAATGGCATGCTCCAATGGCTATCGACACTATGGAAAGTGGTAAACACGCCTTTGTTGAAGTACCACTCGCCCTCACAGTCGAAGAGTGCTGGCAAATCATCGATACCGCCGAGCGTACCCAGAAAAACTGCATGATGATGGAAAACGTCAATTACGGTCGTGAAGAACTGATGGTGCTTAACATGGTGCGCCAAGGCTTATTTGGCGAATTACTCCACGGCGAAGCCGCTTATATCCATGAACTGCGCTGGCAAATGAAAGAAATTGATCATAAAACCGGATCATGGCGCACTTATTGGCATACTAAACGCAATGGTAATTTATATCCCACTCACGGTTTAGGGCCTATTTCCCAGTATATGAATATCAACCGCGGTGACAGATTCGATTACCTGACTTCCATGAGTTCGCCAGCTTTAGGTCGTGCTTTATATGCTAAGCGAGAATTTCCCGCCGATCATGAACGTAATCAGCTCAAATACATTAATGGCGATATGAGCACTAGCCTGATTAAAACCGTGAAAGGCAGAACCATTATGGTTCAACACGATACCACCACCCCAAGACCCTACAGTCGCCATAATCTAATCCAAGGCACTAACGGTGTGTTTGCTGGCTTCCCTAATCGTATCGCAATCGAAAATGGGGGTTTTGGTCAGAGTTACCACGAGTGGGATATGGACATGCAAAAGTGGTATGACAAATACGATCACCCACTGTGGCAACGTATTGGTAAAGAAGCCGAAATCAACGGCGGTCACGGCGGCATGGATTTTGTGATGCTTTGGCGAATGATCTACTGCCTACGTAACGGCGAGGCACTCGATCAGGATGTCTATGATGGTGCGGCTTGGTCTGTGGTCAATATTTTAAGTGAACAATCACTCAATAACCGCAGTAACTCAGTAAACTTTCCCGACTTTACCCGCGGCGCATGGGAACATGCTAAGCCCCTAGGGATTGTGGGAGCCTAAATCGCGCTGAGTTGAGCGTGTAGCAGTAGATTAAGGGGACAAGCATTAGCTTATCCCCTTATGACTCAATAACAGCCTATTGATTTAATTTTTAATGCAAAATCACCACTTTGCTGCGCACCAATAACTAGCCCAATACTTGTGAGACGGCTCAAATCAATCTCAGCACGCTCAATCGGCTTGCCACGGCACTGGGGATGAAACGCCGTAAAGGGGATTTCAATACGTTGCCAGTGAATAATACTGCCACCATTAACGCCAAAAGACTGATGCTTAGCATCGGGCATCGGTGCTTGATAAACCGTACTCTGCGGCGTGTCGGCATCTTTGAGATTCACTTTGTAGTGCTTACTTCTATCACGGTCGAGTTCGAGATAAATCCCAGTGAATTCACTCACATTTTTGGGTTCAAACTCACAGCGCACCGAGGCAAACCCGCCACCATTGGCGAGTGACACATGGCCGCTAAACATCCCATAGCCTAACGGAGAGATGGTGAGCTTACTGCGTGACAAACCGCCCATCACAGTATCATTAACGCCATACCAAGACTTTGCCGCATTTAACTCTTTAAAATCGAAAAGGATCATAACTACTCCCATAAAAAAAGCAGCCACCGAAGTGACTGCTCCTATGATACTTTCTTCTACACTAACAACAGCACACTTTATCCAAGTTTAGCTTTGTTTTCAGCGGCTTCACAAGCAGCAGCGGTAAAAATCACGTCCGTAGAGCTATTCAGTGCCGTTTCGGCTGCATCTTGGATCACGCCGATAATAAAACCAACAGCAACCACTTGCATCGCCACATCGTTAGAAATGCCAAACAAGCTACAAGCAAGCGGAATAAGCAATAACGAACCACCCGCCACACCAGATGCACCACAGGCAGAAATCGCAGCTACCACGCTAAGCAGCAAGGCTGTCAGCAGATCAACTTGAATCCCCAAAGTATGTGCCGCAGCTAAAGTCAGTACGGTAATCGTAATCGCAGCGCCGCCCATATTGATGGTTGCCCCTAACGGAATAGAGACTGAATAAGTATCTTCGTGCAGATTTAACTTTTCACACAATGCCATATTCACTGGAATATTGGCCGCACTTGAGCGGGTGAAAAATGCCGTCACACCACTCTCACGCAGACAGCGGATCACAAGTGGATAGGGATTACGTTTGATTTTAACGTAAACAATCAGCGGGTTAATAATTAAGGCGATAATAGCCATCGCACCGAGCAATACGGCTAATAACTGAGCGTAGCCCGCAATTGCCGCAAAACCGGTTTCAGCAAATGTGGCAGCAACTAGACCAAAAATACCAATAGGCGCTAACCGAATGATAAAATGCACCATTTGCGAAATACCATGGCTCACATCCGCAAACACTTGTTTGGTTGAATCACTCGAATGATGTAAGGCTAAGCCAAGACCCACGCCCCAAGCCAAAATACCAATATAGTTCCCCGTCATCAGGGCATTCACGGGATTATCAACCAGTTTAAACAACAGGGTGTTAATCACCTCACCAATTCCCTGTGGCGGACTGGTGCCTTCAACACCCGCAACTAACACCAGATTAGTCGGGAACATCATACTTAAAATCACTGCAGTTAATGCCGCAGCAAAGGTACCCAATAAGTACAACACCACGATTGGGCGCATATTCGTTTGAGTATTTTTCTTTTGATTCGCAATGGAGGATGCCACGAGAATAAAGACTAGAATAGGCGCTATCGCTTTTAATGCACCAACAAATAAACTACCTAAAAAAGCGACTTGTTTGGCCCATTCATGTGAAAAACTGGCTAAAGCGACACCAGCGATAATCCCGACGAGAATTTGCAGCACCAAACTGCTATTAGCCAACTTGGCTAAAAAAGATGATTCTTGTTTCATTACTTAACCTATCGTTATTATATTTCGGCTGAGTTTCCCCATCCCACACCTTCAAAATTGAGGCCAATAAGGTTTTATAGGATGTGATGGAACTTGTCTAGCTTTGCAGGGAAATAAGCGAATTAAATTACCCAGTCCCTGCAAAACCCTTACAAAAATCCAACACGCTCTAATTTGACCGCTTAGCCGCTAAATCAGCCCCCCGTAGCATGGCTTCTACCAGCTCGTGGGCATCAAACTTCGTCAGCGCCTCATTTGCCCCCACTTGGTGAGCTTGGCTGACACTGATTTCGCTCGACAACGAGGTATGGAGAATAATATAAGCATTAGCCAACAGTGGATTATCTCGGACTTCAAATGCCAGCTCATAGCCATCGAGCCCCGGCATTTCGATGTCACTAACTAAAATATCAATCGGGTGACGCTCAGCAGCCGCCTGCTCCATAATAGAGAGCGCTTCTCTTCCATCAGGGGTCACGAAATAGGGAATATTAATACTATCGAGCGCATCGGAAAGTTGCTTGCGGGCCACCTTAGAATCATCGACCAACAGAATCCGCATGGGTTTTAACTTCTCCCGCTGCACATCCGTTAGGATTGCTCGATTGGCCTCCGGTGCATCGGGGAACACCTTAGACAGTAACAGCTCCACGTCAAGTAACTGCACTAACTGATTATCGTAGCGCGTCACCCCAGTTAAAAAGGCATTTCTCCCTAAATTTGCCGATGGCGCTTCAATGTCACGCCAATTGCACTCAATAATTTTATCAATAGCACGCACTAAAAAGCCGATAATCATGCGCTGGCAATCAGTAATGATGATATAGCAATGTTTACGTTCTTCATCACTGATTGGCCGATAACCAATGGCAGCCGCCATATCCACCACAGGAATGGTATGGCCGCGAATGGTTGCTGCACCAAGGATGGTGGGATGGGATTGAGGAATTTTACTCAGCGGCGTGTAGGGCACTAATTCACGAATTTTGAGCGTGCCTAAGGCAAATACCTGATGTTGAGATAACCGAAAAAGGAGTAGCCCTTGTGACTGATTTGCCTTACTTTTCATGATAAAACTAAGCGCTCACTCAAATTAAACTGCCAGTATATTAACCTTAACATGCCTTAAAAGTGATGACTAAGGTCAAATGTGATCAAATCAGCCAATTACTTTATCTTTGGAACAATCTTCCCTTCTCAAGGACTAATCCTGCAAAGCATAGAGCACATCGAAGGCAAACTGATCCCACCCCTCAGCGCTAAAAGCAATGTCGCGAATACTACGAACTTGGCTAACGGCATGCAACGGCGCAGCACCATTAACCATGAGGTAATAAGCCATAATGAGCCCAGTACGATCTTTGCCCGAACGGCAATGGATTAACACGGGTAAATCATCGGCTTCACATTGTTGAATAAAGGCTAACGCTCTGGGTAGTTGGGCGACACAAATGGCGATATCCCCTTCCTGTGGCGGCACGTTTCTGGAAAACGGGATACATTCATAACGCAAACCATGGTGCTGAAAACTACCGGGCTCGCAGCCTTCTCCGCCATTAACGGATAACACGGCGCGGATCCCCGATGCTTTAAGCTCTGCTAAATCCCAAGGGTCCTTATTAGGGCCACTGCGGCCCGCGATTTTACCTTCAACTAACCAAAATAAATGCTGCATACTGCCTCTACCAAACCAATTCGAAACAACCTGAAGATATGCTAAGCATAACTCACACCTGAGGAATTAAGACTTTT
Organism: Shewanella sp. LZH-2; assembly: GCF_016859145.1. Classification (NCBI taxonomy): domain Bacteria; kingdom Pseudomonadati; phylum Pseudomonadota; class Gammaproteobacteria; order Alteromonadales; family Shewanellaceae; genus Shewanella; species Shewanella sp. LZH-2. Next base: position 1,567,520 of record NZ_CP069350.1, on the reverse strand, counting down.
TACCCCAAAACTCAACATTCGCCACGGGTAACTGTTTACGCTTTTTCTTGCCAGAGCCTTCGGGCTTGGCCTGAGGTTTTTCCTGCGCTAACACATCCAGCGGTATTTCAGCATTGGCTTCAAATCCGGGGATTTGTTCACGCACCAGTTTGATTTTGTTTTTCTTTTCAATCACACCAAAGTGGTGATATTCCTCATGGGAAATTAAAGTCACCGCGAGGCCCGCCTCGCCCGCACGACCGCTACGACCAATACGGTGCATATAATCGGCTGGACTTCTTGGTAAATCAAAGTTAATCACGACGGGGAGTTTATCAATATCAATACCACGGGCTGCGATATCAGTCGCAATTAGCACACTAATGTCACCATTTTTAAACCCATCAAGGACGCGAGTCCGCGCACCTTGAGCTTTATCGCCATGGAAGACTTCGGCGCTAATTCCCCGTTTTGACAACTTTTGCGCGAGGTGGTTACAGGTATTTTTAGCACTGACAAAAATTAACGCCTGTGACCATTGATGCTGTTTAATCAAATGGGCCAATAACGCTGTTTTTTGTTCGCGGTTAACGGTTATCACACGCTGCACAATGGTGCTTTCTTGCTCACTTTGCAGATGAAATTCAAGCGGTTGGTGGAGTAATTTGGTCGTTAGCGCGCGCACTTCTTCGGGGAATGTCGCCGAAAACAGTAAGGTTTGTTTTTTGGCAGGGAGCGCCTCAAGCACTTGATTTAATTCATCAGTAAACCCAAGGCTTAACATGCGGTCCGCTTCATCCAGCACTAAGGCCGAGACGCGATTTAACTTAAGCGCATTGCTGGCTAATAAATCCAGTAAACGCCCAGGAGTTGCGACCAACACATCGGCGCCAGCGCGTAAGCTTTGCATTTGCAGATTGACAGACACACCACCAAAGGCCGCGACAATCTTAAGCTGACCATTAAAATGGGATGCATAGGATAAAAAGCTGTCGGCGACTTGCTGCGCCAATTCGCGGGTAGGTACGAGCACCAAACACCGCACTTGGCCTGCCGACTTATCAGCACTTTTTGCTTCACTCAATCGCTGCAATAACGGCACTGCAAAAGCAGCAGTTTTTCCAGAACCTGTATTCGCCCCTGCTAACACGTCCTGTCCACTGAGTACGGCAGGAATGGTAGCCGCCTGTATCGGAGTGGGAAAAACATAACCCAGCTCAGAGAGTCGATTACATAAGGGAGCAATAATGCCAAGTTCGGCAAAGCTGGCAACGGCGGAAGAAGCTTGGGTCATAAAAAATTACATGGCTCATCAATAACAAATATGACCGCTATTCTAACGTAAAATGCGCGCCCTTGCTTGTCGATTCCAGCATTAACAGTTGTTGTTTCATCGTAAGTCCATAGGCATAACCCGTTAATTGGCCATTTTTACCAATGATACGGTGACAGGGCACAATAATCGCGATGGGATTGGCGCCATTGGCGGCACCGACCGCCCTGACGGCTTTTGGCCTGTCGATACGCTGGGCGATCTCGCCATAACTGCAACTCTGGCCATAACCGACCTGCACCAAGGCTTGCCACACCTGCTGCTGAAATTCGGTGCCCTTGGGCGCTAAGCTTAAGTGGAACTGGGTTAGCTCACCGCGAAAATAATCCAGAAGCTGCGCCTTTGCCTGCTCAATATGACTTTTAGCACGCGCGAGTTCGTCATCACTTGCGACCTTTAGGGGGATCTCGGTACGACTCGACCCGACGACCGTTAAATGGCTCAATCCGTAGGCATTGGCATTAAGTTGTAGTACGCCCACAGGGGTACTTAAAATATCGACAGCGCAGGGCTGATAATCTTTGGCCGTTGGGGCGCTAATCAGTTGCGATAAATTCGGGCTCATAGTGGTTCTCGTCAACGGCTTTAGTACAGTGTTTTAGTACTGTGTTTCAAATAGTGGCTCTCATATAGAGCCTCGGTACTGAATCAATAACTACATGGCCTGAAATGCCCTATGCATTGGACCACAGCAGGAAGGTCAAATAACTCCCCCAAGGGGCGATATCCGCACTGATCCGCTCAACAATCGCTGAATAATCCTGTTGTTTTTGTGCTTCAGTATCCAACCCTGTCTGCTCACCCATCGTCGCCAGTAATTGCTTTTTCACAATTAAATCCGTGTGCAGGAAGATATTTGGATCGCCAAGCCCACATAATTTGGCATAGGCAATGGTCCAGGGGCCAATGCCTTTTACCCTAATCCAATCATCGGCTGTGGCTTCTGGGTGCTCATAGATAAACGCTGCAAGCGCGTTGAGCGCCAGTTTGCGCGCGCCAGGCATTTTAAGCTCATCGAGGCAGGCATGACGGATCAGCTGCGGTGTAGGGAACAAGCGATACTCTTGCCCGTTTAAGCTAAAACGTTCGCCATAAGCTTCGACCAATAAATTGAGTAACTTAGTGGCCTGCACTACGCTCACCTGCTGACCTAAAACGGCTCGGCAACCCGCCTCAAATAAAGATCCTGCTCCCGGGATCCTAAGACCTGATTTAGGGATTAACTTAAGATCGGTCAAACGCTGTAGGTTGTGCTCAATCAGCTGCATATCGGCATCGAGATCTAAAATGCGCCGCACTTGGGTGATGAGTTTTTGTAGGCCCGCCAAGGGCGAGTCGGGTGTTAATGTCAGCGTGATTTTAAAGCGATGCAAATGTGCCTCATGGGCGATACGCACCACTGCGCGGATATCCTCAAGTTGCAGGGTGCGACCATACTCAAGTGTATCTTGGGGCATCATGTCGTTGGAGTCATGATTTGCCCCCTCACAAAACCACTCCATTCCCGCCACGGCGCGCAGGCGATAAAAAGCTAATTGCGCCGGCCAATCGAGCGGCGGTCGGTAATACTGATATAGACTCAAACTATGCACTGGCATCTGCTGTGGACTAGCCTTATTAGTTCTCTCCCCTTCCTCTAACTTGGCAGTCGACTTCAGACTGGATTTTCTTAACTGTGTGGGCGTTAATTGCAGCGACTGCTGAAATGCCTCGTTGAAACGGCGAATACTGTTAAAGCCTGCGGCAAGCGCAACCTGAGTGATGGGCAGCTGCGTCTGATGCAACAACTGTTTTGCGAACATTAACTGACGATAGAGTGCAAATTGCTTAGGCGAAGTGCCAAATCCAGAGGTAAATAACTTATTTAGATAACGGCTGCTGATCCCCAGTTTGTCCGCCAAGGCCTCGACCGTTAATCCATGCTCACCCGATAAGGCGCCAGCTTCAATCAAACCTATAGCTCTGTCTAGGGTTGTGCCTGTACCTTTCCACGGATTAGAGCCTGGTGCACTGTCGGGGCGGCAACGTAGGCAAGGCCTCAGCCCCGCCTGTGCGGCTTTAATGGCCGAGTCGAAATAACGTACGTTTTCTTCTTTAGGTGCAACGGCAGGGCACACAGTTCGGCAGTAAATACCCGTACTTAACACGCCCACAAAGAACTTACCGTCAAAACGTGGATCACGGCTGATGCGAGCCTCGCGGCAAATCGTCGCGGATAAGTAGCACTCTTGCAAATCGTTTATTACCGGCACGACTAGTGGTTTAGTGGTTGGTTTTGGACTCACTGCTATCAGCTTCATTTGGCTATCCGACAATCTTATTCACAATTTTGTACTTGTCGGTTACTGTACGTCACCCTATGCTAGCACACTCGCGGAAAACGGAACTGGATCATCGCGTGCTTTTAAAGTGCAAGATCCTATATGCTAGACACCTCGACGTTTTCCCCATTTACTTTTCTCAATAAAATAGAGTCAATTCATGTTTAAACGATTTGAATCTTGGGTGGAAGCCCTACCGGATGGCGAACCAACCAAGCCTCCCACGGGGGTGTATGCGTTTTGCCGTCACTACACTAAGGGTTATGAATTACCGCTGATATTAATGTCAGTGCTGACAGCCTTCATCGCCATGCTCGAAGTTTCACTCTTTGGCTTTATGGGACAATTAGTCGATTGGTTAGTGAAAAAAAGCCCAGAGACGCTCTATCAGGATGAAGGTTCAACGCTGATATTAATGGGTTTAATGGTCCTAGTGGTGATGCCATTGTTAGTGCTATTTCATGCACTAATCATGCATCAAACCTTGCTGGGCAATTATCCCATGTCGATCCGCTGGCTTGCGCACCGCTATCTGCTCAAACAAAGCGTCTCCTTCTATCAGAATGACTTTGCTGGCCGTATTGCCACTAAGGTGATGCAAACCTCCCTTGCGGTGCGTGAAACCGTAATGAAGTTGCTCGATGTACTGGTATACATTTTAGTGTACTTCACCTCCATGCTGGTGATGGTGGCCAGTGCCGATGTGCGCCTAGTGGTCCCGATGCTGATTTGGCTAGCGCTCTATATTGGTCTGCAATGGTACTTTGTGCCGCGGCTTAAAACGGTCTCAACCGAACAGGCCGATGCCCGCTCCACGATGACAGGACGCATTGTTGATAGTTACACCAATATCACCACGGTAAAACTGTTTGCCCATACGGATAAAGAAGCTGATTACGCGAAAGCGAGTATGCGCAGTTTCCTCGACACGGTTTATCGCCAGATGCGCCTCGTCACAGGGATCAGCGTCAGTGTACAAATCATTAACTACTTACTCGCGTTCAGCATTGCCGCCGTATCAATCGCGCTCTGGAGTGACAATGCCATCTCGGTGGGTGCAATTGCAATTGCCGTGAGTTTAGCGCTGCGCCTCAATGGGATGTCGCAATGGATCATGTGGGAAATCAGTTCATTATTTGAAAATATTGGTACAGTCACCGATGGGATGAACACCCTTTCCAAGACAACACTCATTCAAGACTCGCCAGATGCAAACACCTTAGTAGTGGAACAAGGTCGGATCGATTTTAATCAGGTGAGCTTTCATTATGGTGAAAATACTGGCGTAATCGACGAACTCAACCTCACGATCAAAGCGGGCGAAAAAGTCGGTCTAGTTGGCCGCTCGGGCGCGGGTAAGTCTACCTTAGTCAATCTGTTAATGCGCTTTTACGATGTTGAGAAAGGCCAAATTTGTATCGATGGACAAGACATTAAGTCCGTCAAACAGGATTCGCTACGTTCACAGATTGGTATGGTCACCCAAGACACATCCCTACTGCACCGCACGATTCGTGAAAATATTCTGTACGGCAATCCAGGGGCGAGCGAAATCCAACTCGAACATGCGATTAAACAAGCTCAGGCCCATGATTTTATTAATGAACTAACCGACCCTAATGGCAATCATGGTTTAGATGCACAAGTCGGTGAACGCGGCGTGAAACTCTCTGGCGGACAAAGACAACGTATCGCGATTGCTAGGGTGCTATTAAAAAATGCCCCTATTTTACTGCTCGATGAGGCCACTTCTGCCTTGGACTCTGAAGTTGAAGCTGCGATTCAAGAAAGCTTGTACGAATTGATGCAGGGCAAAACCGTAATTGCAATCGCCCATCGATTATCGACTATTGCCGCAATGGATAGATTAATCGTGCTTGATCAAGGTCGGATTGTTGAACAAGGAACCCATCAAGAGCTGATTGCTGCTGGCGGTATCTATGCCCAGTTATGGGCTCACCAAACCGGCGGATTTTTAGGGGTTGAATAGTGCCGAGTTGTAACTTAATGAACTGATTTTAAAGGCGACATTAAGTCGCCTTTTTATTTTGTTCTGCTCCGTCCTGAATAGCGTTGTTGCATACTAACAGCGAGACATCGTTCCAAGACTTTATCCCAATATGCAGTAAGCAAGTCTAAACCCAATAGAAACAGAGGAAACCAATAAACGTTGTGGCTTGTGGCTTGTGGCTTGTGGCTTGTGGCTTGTGGCTTGTGGCTTGTGGCTTGTGGCACGATAAAATAATAGATACAAAAAAACCATCTTTCGATGGTTTATTGTCTTCAACTAACGTTAGCGATTAACTTTAGTTGAGGTGGTATCCCCTAGGGGATTCGAACCCCTGTTACCGCCGTGAAAGGGCGGTGTCCTAGGCCTCTAGACGAAGGGGACACAAGGACTTATGTTTTTCCTCATAACTGAGGTCTTACTATTTATCTCAAACAACTCGTTAGTCATTTGTGATGCACTCTATCTTATTAGAGATAGAGTGGTATCCCCTAGGGGATTCGAACCCCTGTTACCGCCGTGAAAGGGCGGTGTCCTAGGCCTCTAGACGAAGGGGACACAAGGACTTATGTTTTTCCTCATAACTGAGGTCTTGCTATTTATCTCAAACAACTCGTTAGTCATTTGTGATGCACTCTATCTTATTAGGGATAGAGTGGTATCCCCTAGGGGATTCGAACCCCTGTTACCGCCGTGAAAGGGCGGTGTCCTAGGCCTCTAGACGAAGGGGACACAAGGACTTATGTTTTTCCTCATAACTGAGGTCTTACTATTTATCTCAAATAACTCGTTAGTCATTTGTGATGCACTCTATCTTATTAGAGATAGAGTGGTATCCCCTAGGGGATTCGAACCCCTGTTACCGCCGTGAAAGGGCGGTGTCCTAGGCCTCTAGACGAAGGGGACACAAGGACTTATGTTTTTCCTCATAACTGAGGTCTTGCTATTTATCTCAAACAACTCGTTAGTCATTTGTGATGCACTCTATCTTATTAGAGATAGAGTGGTATCCCCTAGGGGATTCGAACCCCTGTTACCGCCGTGAAAGGGCGGTGTCCTAGGCCTCTAGACGAAGGGGACACAAGGACTTATGTTTTTCCTCATAACTGAGGTCTTGCTATTTATCTCAAACAACTCGTTAGTCATTTGGGATGAAAGTGGTATCCCCTAGGGGATTCGAACCCCTGTTACCGCCGTGAAAGGGCGGTGTCCTAGGCCTCTAGACGAAGGGGACACAAGGACATATTAATTTGACAACTATTATGACTAACAGTGCTCTCGCTTAATATGGCGAAATTGGTGGAGCTAGACGGGATCGAACCGTCGACCTCTTGCATGCCATGCAAGCGCTCTCCCAGCTGAGCTATAGCCCCAAACTCTTTCGACAAAACTGAAACTCAGTATATCGCAGAAATTTAGATTTGTTCTTACCAGACAACTCGTTAGCTATTTGGTAGGAGCACTATGTCGTAAAACATAGTGGTATCCCCTAGGGGATTCGAACCCCTGTTACCGCCGTGAAAGGGCGGTGTCCTAGGCCTCTAGACGAAGGGGACACAAGGACATATTAATTTGAATTTCGTTAAAAACTCTCGCTTAATATCGGCGGTAAGTTTGGTGGAGCTAGACGGGATCGAACCGTCGACCTCTTGCATGCCATGCAAGCGCTCTCCCAGCTGAGCTATAGCCCCAAACTTATTAAACCACATTTAAGTGCACTACAAGCATTTGCTCGTCTGTGTCTCAACTGCGAGGCGCATTCTATGCAGCGCACCTAAATGTGTCAACTCGTTTTTTAGGAATTTATTCTATCTGCTACAAATTCAATCGCTTTGGATATTCTTTGCTCAGAGCGTGCCTTTCCTATTAAGAATAAGGTGATATCTAAGCCTGGAGACTGCCCTGCTCCGGTCACAGCGACACGTAATGGCATCCCCACTTTACCCATACCTACTTCTAATTCAGCAGCGGTGGCTTCAATCGCTTGGTGGATACCTTCAACGGTCCATTCCGGTAATGCCGCTAGCTTTTGTTGCACTAATTGTAATGGCTCAAGCGCCACACCACGTAAATGCTTTTTCGCCTGCTCGGCATCGAACTCTGCAAAATCCTCATAGAAGTAACGGCTAGATGCAGCTAACTCTTTTAACGTTTTGGCACGTTCAGCTAATGCTGTCACTACAGCTGATAAAGCTGGACCATTTGACGTATCAATCTTTTGATCGTCCATATGCCATTGTAAGTGGGAAGCCACATATTCAGGATCAAGCGTCTTAATATAGTGTTGGTTTAACCAAACCAGTTTTTCGGTATTAAAGGCTGAAGGGGCTTTGTTAATATCATCTAACTTAAAGTACTGCTTCATTTCCTCTAAAGAGAACACTTCTTGGTCGCCATGTGACCAACCTAAACGTACTAAATAGTTAAGCAGTGCTTCAGGCAGATAACCATCATCACGGTATTGCATCACGCTTACCGCACCATGGCGCTTAGACAGCTTGGCACCATCATCCCCTAAGATCATCGATACGTGGGCGTATTCAGGAATAGGTGCACCCAATGCTTTAAGGATGTTGATTTGGCGTGGCGTGTTGTTGATATGGTCTTCACCACGCACTACACAGGTAATCCCCATATCCCAATCGTCTACCACTACACAGAAGTTATAGGTAGGTACACCATCGGTACGAGCAATGATCAGATCATCTAACGCGTCGTTTGAGAATTCGATACGGCCACGAACATGGTCATCAAATACGACTGAACCACCGATAGGGTTTTTAAAACGTACAACAAAAGGCTCATCAGTATCACGCGCCGGCAAGTCACGGCAGCAACCATCGTATTTTTGTGCTTCGCCATTTGCCGCTTGTGCTTCTCTTAACGCATCGATACGTTCACGCGAGCAATAACATTTATAGGCTGTGCCCTGCTCTAACATTTGCGCGATGATTTCGTTATAACGATCAAAACGCTTAGTTTGATAGTACGGGCCCTCATCCCACGTTAGACCTAACCAGTTCATGCCCTCTAAAATGGCATCACAAGCGGCCTGAGTAGAACGCTCAATATCCGTATCTTCGATACGTAAAACAAACTCACCGTTATTGGCACGAGCTTGTAACCAAGAATAAAGTGCAGTACGGGCACCGCCCACGTGCAAAAAGCCTGTTGGGCTAGGGGCAAAACGCGTCTTAGTTGTCATAGTGGGACACTAACCTATATAAAGTCGTCTAGATAAAGACAATCACGATAAAAAGTGGGCTTATTCTAGCAGCCTAAGTCAGCGCTGCAAATGGAACATATCCGCTGATAATACAGATAACACAAAAGTCGATGTATTAATTCGATATAGATATCGCTAGCTGACCAATCATAATAGAAACTAAACGCGCTCACTCACCTCGACTCAGGATCATAAATGTATACCAGCGCTGTTGAACTCATGCCCTATAACCGACCTAAAAATCCATCGTCTCGTCGATATAGAAAACCTGATAAAGTTTAGTGGTTATTTGTGCGGTAATATTCACTATGGGCTGATATACAAAGCTTGCTTAAATCACTCAATCTTAAATTGCCCAATAAAGTAACACTTTAAATGAGCCCGTGATTAACATTAAGTCAATGCGAACAAAAATAGCGCGACCAATGCTTTTTTCATTAAAAAGCGTTGACACCCGATCGAACCTCCCTATAATACGGCTCCACACAGCAGAGGTCGCTTAGCTCAGCTGGGAGAGCACCTCCCTTACAAGGAGGGGGTCACTGGTTCGATCCCAGTAGCGACCACCATGTGTTAAATGCAAATTTAATCATGGTTTACATGTTGTTATATACCCGGGTCGCTTAGCTCAGCCGGGAGAGCACCTCCCTTACAAGGAGGGGGTCACTGGTTCGATCCCAGTAGCGACCACCATATAACCTCACTGTGTAGTCATTCCCAGGTCGCTTAGCTCAGCTGGGAGAGCACCTCCCTTACAAGGAGGGGGTCACTGGTTCGATCCCAGTAGCGACCACCATATTTGTGAATGACATAAAAATTTGTATTGAAAGAATTCCGGTCGCTTAGCTCAGCCGGGAGAGCACCTCCCTTACAAGGAGGGGGTCACTGGTTCGATCCCAGTAGCGACCACCATATTCTTCATTACTGATTTACCCCGGGTCGCTTAGCTCAGCCGGGAGAGCACCTCCCTTACAAGGAGGGGGTCACTGGTTCGATCCCAGTAGCGACCACCATATTCTGCACTACTGATTTACCCCGGGTCGCTTAGCTCAGCCGGGAGAGCACCTCCCTTACAAGGAGGGGGTCACTGGTTCGATCCCAGTAGCGACCACCATATTCACTTCAAAAACTTTACCACCTTATTATCTCAACTATGCTTGTTCTAAATCAGCATGACGTTAATTGAGTCCATTACCTAGCATTTACCCTAATTTTGGCTAAAACGCGCTGATCCATTGTCTTGAGCAATTTGGAGATCAGCACTATGGCTAGCGTCAGTCAATCCGCATCCCTCACCAATATCGCCGCTTATCTTAAACATACTCATGCCTGTGACGAGCAAACTGCCTTAAGAGAAGCCCGTGAGGTCATGCAAAACCTTGTGAGTATGCGCCAAAAAGGGTTTATTACTGGCTGGTATTTCGATGAACGTGGACACTTGGAGTTACTCCCAAGTGATGAGATCTTAAAACGAATAGGCGAAGATCACGGCTGACCGTCACTGGGCTTTATTTTAGCCATGTCACCTCCCCCTACTCCACAGTCATTTTTCAAACCGTTTTTGATCTAAAAGCAACTTATTTTGCTCAGTTAACCATCAAGCTAAAAACCTCAGCTCATATCTCACAAAATGCAGTTTGGGTGGATTTCCACCCATAGCCAAAATCAACGTGAGCGAGATCTCACCCACAAAACTAAAAGTGTGACAAACGTCAAATGAACTACACTTTATTAACCAAACACTTACAGAATCCATCGTAAGTTGGCGTGGTATTTGCCTTTATTAAGACAGACCTCAGGGAAATCAAGGCTGTATTCCTACTCACACTTGGTAACAAACTAACCAAGACTGAGGACAAATCCTAACAACAGAAAAAGGAACTCAAAATGACATTGAATCAACAAACTGGATTGACCCGTCCACTCAAAACCTTAGTCAAAATGCTCGCCGTTGCCTCAGTATTCGCAACCAGCTTTAACGTATTTGCAGAACCGATTGAAATTAAGTTTTCGCATGTTGTGGCAGAAAATACGCCCAAAGGCCAAATGGCACTGAAGTTTAAAGAACTCGTTGAGCAACGTTTACCGGGTGAATACAAGGTCAGTGTATTTCCTAACTCACAGTTATTTGGGGATAACAACGAGTTAGCAGCACTATTGCTAAATGATGTGCAATTTGTAGCACCTTCACTCTCAAAATTTGAACGTTACACCAAACGCTTACAAGTTTTCGACTTGCCTTTCCTGTTCAATGACATGGATGCAGTAAACCGTTTCCAACAGGGTGAAGCCGGTCAAGCATTACTCAACTCAATGAGCCGCAAAGGGATTGTGGGTTTAGGCTATTTACATAATGGTATGAAGCAGTTTTCTGCTAACGCACCACTCAAGCAACCTTCCGATGCTAAAGGCTTAAAATTCCGTGTAATGGCATCTGACGTATTAGCCGCACAATTTGATGCTGTTGGCGCTATCCCAGTGAAAAAACCATTCTCTGAAGTGTTCACCCTGCTACAAACCCGCGCGATTGACGGTCAAGAAAACACTTGGTCTAACACTTACTCACAAAAATTCTATGAAGTTCAAAGCCATATTACAGAAAGTAACCATGGCGTATTGGATTACATGGTCGTGACCTCTGATGCCTTCTGGAAAAGCTTACCTGCGGATAAACGTAAAGTGATCAAAGAAGCATTAGACGAATCTATCGCTTTAGGTAACAAGATCGCTGCAGAAAAAGATAACGAAGACAAGCAATTAATCCTTGATTCAAAACGTTCTCAATTGGTGACCTTAACCCCAGCAGAACGTCAACAATGGGTTGATGTGATGAAACCAGTATGGGCTAAGTTTGAAGACCAAGTCGGTAAAGATGTGATTGAAGCCGCTGTTGCTGCAAATAAATAATAATGAAATAAGCCGCTTAATCTCATTTTGAGGTTAAGCGGTATTTAAGCGAGGGGAGTACAGCTGTGATATCGCGAATTTTTGGTTACTTTGAAGAAGGGGTGCTCAATCTCTTGATCACCTTAATGACACTCTTAGTGTTTACAGAGGTAGTGGCACGATTTTTCTTCAATACCGGTTTCTTATGGATCCAAGAACTCACCTTAACCCTGTGTGGTTGGTTTGTACTCTTTGGTATGTCCTATGGGGTGAAAGTCGGCGCTCACATCGGTGTTGATGCGTTTGTAAAAAATCTACCACCTAAAGCTAAAAAGCTCACATCTCTAGTGACAGCATTGATTTGCTTGGCTTATTGCGGACTATTTCTAAAAGGTAGCTGGCAATATCTGTCGCAGATGTACCAAATTGGCGTTCCGATGGAAGATATTCATTTCCCTAAGTTTTTGTTAAACAGCTTAGATCCTGACTTTGCTTGGAACACATTAAAAATTGATATTGAAGACGGCGCTGTGCCAATTTGGTTATCCCAAAGCATTCTATTGATTGGTTTTAGCATGTTGACTTGGCGTTTCTTAGAACTGTTTATCGCTATCCTGCGCAACCAAGTCTCTGGATTCCAATTTGCCGATGAAGCGAAAGAAAGTATGCATTTAATTGATGAAGCTGCTCAGCACGCGCAACAAGAAACAGACAATAAGGAAGCGAAGTAATGGCCATTGCGACCCTCTTTACTGCCCTACTCGTCTGTATGTTTTTAGGTATGCCTATCGCAATTGCGTTAGGTTTCTCGAGCATGCTGACGATTTTATTCTTTTCCAACGATTCCCTCGCCTCTGTGGCATTAAAACTTTATGAGTCATCGTCAGAGCACTATACCCTGCTGGCGATCCCTTTCTTTATTCTGTCCTCGGCTTTCCTATCAACCGGTGGCGTGGCAAGGCGGATCATCGACTTTGCAATGGATAGTATCGGCCATATCCGTGGCGGTTTAGCCATGGCCTCTGTGATGGCCTGTATGTTATTTGCTGCGGTTTCAGGTTCTTCCCCAGCGACAGTAGCCGCAATTGGCTCAATTGTTATCGTTGGCATGGTGAAAGCAGGTTATCCCGAAAAGTTTGCTTCAGGGGTAATTACCACCTCTGGCACCTTAGGGATTTTGATCCCACCTTCAATCGTGATGCTAGTATATGCAGCGGCGACAGAAGTCTCTGCGGCTAAAATGTTCATGGCGGGTTTAATCCCAGGCTTAATGATGGGTTTCCTACTGATGATAGTGATTTATATCGTCGCCCGTTTTAAGAATCTGCCATCACGTCCCTTCCCTGGCTTTAAGCAACTGGGAATTTCCAGTGCCAAAGCCTTAGGCGGTCTGGCGCTGATCTTTATCGTGTTAGGTTCAATCTACGGCGGTGTAGCCAGCCCAACTGAAGCCTCTGCCGTGGCTTGTATGTATGCATACTTTATTGCGGTATTTGGATATCGTGATATTGGTCCATTGAAAAATGTCGCATGGCGTAACCCTAATGAAGCCATCCCAAGCGCGATCGCTCGTAACTTAGGTCATATGGTGCTAGGGCTGATAAAAACCCCAATCGACAAAGAAATTCGCCATGTGGTGCGTGATGGTGCCAAGGTCAGCATCATGCTGCTGTTTATTATTGCCAACGCCATGTTGTTTGCACACGTGCTCACCACTGAACGTATTCCCCATATTATTGCCGAGTATATTGTGGGGATGGGGCTACCCGCTTGGGGCTTCTTAATCATTGTTAACTTACTGCTATTAGCGGCGGGTAACTTTATGGAGCCATCAGCGATCGTGTTAATTATGGCGCCAATTCTATTTCCGATTGCCACTCAACTTGGTATTGATCCTATCCACTTAGGCATCATTATGGTGGTCAACATGGAGATTGGTATGCTAACGCCGCCTGTTGGGCTTAACCTCTTTGTGACAGCGGGGATCACTGGCCGCAGCATTGGTTGGGTGATCCAATCCGTACTGCCATGGTTAGCACTGATGTTGGCCTTCCTGGCGCTGATCACCTACGTGCCACAAATCTCGCTATTCTTGCCAGAATTACTGGATAAGCTTAATGGATATTAATCTTCAGGAATAAAGATTATTCCTTGATTCTAGATAGTTTTTAAGCGAGCCTACTCAGGCTCGCTTTGTTTTATTCAGTGTGGATCAGGATCGCCTGCTATGTTGCCCATGACGCCTAAAGCCAAAAAACGTCTATTCATGACCATAGTGCTACTTGCGGGTTTGTTTGCCATCTTAAAATTAACGTACTGGGTGCATTTTTATCAGGGAAAAATAGACATCCAACAACAATCTGAGAAACAACTCAAAGAGCTAGTCAGCTTCTTAGATGGCGCCCTGTCACGCTATGAAAGCATCCCTCATGTACTCTCAACCAATCCCATGCTCGCCAATGTGCTCAACGATCAACAAAATGCCAAGAAGGTGCAAGAGCTCAACCTGTATTTAGAGGAAATTCAGCATGTGACAGAGGCGTCTGATATTTATCTTATTGATGCCCTCGGCATTGCAGTCGCAGCCAGCAACTGGCAACAGCCATTTTCATTTATCGGCAAAGACTACTCCTTCAGACCCTATTACACCGATGCGATTTCGGGCAATTTAGGCCGCTACTATGCGGTGGGCACTAGCTCGGATAAACGCGGTTTTTACTTTTCTTATCCTATTTATCAGCAAGGCGGAAAAGGCATTCTGGGTGCCATTATTGTAAAAGTGGATATCGCCGATATTGAACAGCAAAGCACCAGTATTGCAATGGCTGGCCAATACCAATTTTTAATCAGCGATCCCGACGATATCGTGTTTATTTCAAGTGTAGATGAATGGCGCTTAACCTCACTCACACCACTGACTCAGGCCAAACAATATGCCTTAAATGCCTCAAAGCGTTACGCCGAACGCCCGATAGGTGAACTATTAATAAAACCGCAATATCAAGAAAATAGCCTCAGCAGCGGCCATATCTACCAAATCCGCCAAGGCAATAATCAATCGCAATATATGGATACCCACCATTTGATGACTAAAGCGGGTTGGCGAGTACATATTCTTGCACCATTAAAACCGCTACATGACTCTTTACCCGCATTGATGCTGCTATCGGCATCTATCTACTTGCTGCTTGCCTTAGGTTTACTCTTTAGCAGTGAGCGGCGCCGTAACTTGCAGCGTATGCAATTAGCACAAAGTTTGTTAGAGCAACGGGTCGAGGAGCGTACCCAAGATCTGCAGCAGGCAAATGATCGTCTAAAAGATACCCAAGATGAACTGATCCAAGCCGCTAAGCTGACCGTGATTGGTAGTTTATCCGCCAGTATCAATCATGAGCTTAATCAGCCCTTAGCGGCTCTTCGCAGCTACGCGCAAAATACTCAAACTTTCCTTGCCCGCAATATGCAAGATAAGGCACTGGATAACCTGAAAATTATTATTGAGCTGACCGACCGCTTAGCCGATATTGTTGGGCAATTTAAAAGCTTTACCCGTAAGAGCAAAGGTGCGGATAGTGCCACCGATCTTAAGGGCTGTATAAAACAAGCTCTGACCATAGTGCAGCCCGAAATCGACAAACAAGGGGTTGAACTCGATGTATTGCTACCTGAAGGCCAATATCAGGTTTGGGGCGACAAAGTGCGCCTGCAGCAAGTGTTTGTCAATATTATGAGCAATGCGGTAGTCGCCATGCAGCAATCTCCAAAACGTACACTGAGTATTAGGGTAAACTGTCAGTACAAGTTCTGTATCAGTATTCAAGATTCAGGCCCTGGAGTACGCGAAAGCCAAATGGAGAAAATTTTTGAGCCTTATTTTACCACTAGCGAGCGTACAGGACTTGGCCTAGGTTTATCCATTTCCCAGCGCATTATTGAGTCTATGCAGGGGCAGATTAATGTTGCCAATGCCGAGGACGGCGGCGCCATTTTCCACATTATTTTACCGATTTATTTAGCTGAGGAACGCCAGTCATCATGAGTCTTCCCAATTCAATTCAAGACTATAGCGTACTGATCATCGACGATGAGCCCCATATTGGCACAGTCCTAGTACAACTGTTTGAGCTTGAAGGCATCAAAGCCTTTGCCACCACCGATCCTAAAGGCATTGCTAAACTCCTTGATAGAGACTGGACAGGTGTGGTGATTTCAGATGTGAATATGCCGCAACTCGATGGCATCAGCCTAATGCAGCAAATTCGCCAGCAAGATCCCGATTTACCCGTCGTGCTACTCACTGGCTTTGGCGATATCGCTATGGCAGTCAATGCGTTAAAGCAAGGTGCCTACGATTTTCTCGAAAAACCCTTTAACAACGAGCATATGTTAGATGTGGTGAAACGTGCCTTGGATAAACGCAGCCTCACCCTCGAAAACCGCAAGTTAAAGAAAGAGTTAGAAAGCCATAACGTGCCAGGGCCGAGAATATTAGGCCACAGCGTCGGCATTTTGCGTATGCGCCATATTATCGACCAAGTTATCGACACCCCCGCAGATGTGCTTATCGAAGGTGAAACTGGCACGGGTAAAGAATTGGTCGCCCGCTATCTGCATGACCACAGTAGTCGCAATCAGGCCAACTTTGTCGCTATTAACTGCGGCGCTATTCCTGAAAATTTAATTGAGAGCGAACTCTTTGGTGCCGAAGCCGGCGCGTTTACCGGCGTCGATAAGCTACGGATAGGTAAGTTTGAGTACGCTAATGGTGGCACACTCTTTTTAGATGAAATCGAAAGTACACCGCTGTCGTTACAAGTCAAACTGCTGCGGGTGCTCGAAGATCGCAAGGTCGAACGCCTAGGCTCCAATAAAAGCATCCATTTGGACATTCGGGTGATTGCCGCCACTAAAGTGGATTTAAAGTCCCTATGTGACACAGGGGAATTCCGCCAAGACTTGCTCTATCGCTTGAATCTGGTGACTGTGCCAATTCCACCACTCAGGGATCGCCGCGAAGATATCCCTTTATTGTTCTTACATTTTGCTCGTATGGCATCAGCGCGCTATCACAAGGCCTTGATTGCCCTCAATGCCGAGCAAAATGCCATCCTTACCTCCCACGATTGGCCGGGTAATGTGCGCGAACTTAGAAATCTGGCAGAGCGTTATGTGTTACTCGGTGGTGAAGCCGCCTTCGCTGGCACCTTAGGTAATGCACCGAGTCTGCATACCAGTATGTCCTTACTGCAACGGGTTGAGTTTTTTGAGCGAGTCTTGATTGAAGAGGCCTTAAGTCATAACAAGGGCAGTATTAAGCAAACCATGGAACAACTCGAACTGCCCCGCAAAACCTTGTACGACAAGATGCGTAAGTACGATTTAGACCGCAAGCAATATATCAACGCCGACGAGTAAGCCTGTCGGTGCCAATAAAAACCCCGCAAACCGGTTCACGGCTGCGGGGTTTGCTTTATCTAAGGAACTGCAAACTCGCATTACAATGCTTATGTTTCAAAAACGCATATTGCAAAAGTGAGTCATTACTCATCCCGCACGCACATGCCTTTTGATGATTTCACATAAGGCGCAAGAATAGGCATCATCCCTTTCATCACTTGTAATGGCAGCGCCGAGGTAAAACTAAAATCATCGGACTTACTGCCCGGCACAAAGGCAGTTAAGGTGCCGAAGTAGTTATCACCTAAGTAAAACACAAAAGTCGCAGTACGGTTCATCGCCGTGGTAGCGACTTTTCGGCCCTGCTGCATCTGGGTCACAATACGGTTATCGCCCGTACCCGTTTTGCCGCCAATGGCCAGCATCTCGCCGTTATCATCGGTAAAGATGCCCTTAAGACGTCGTGCAGTACCGTTTTGAACGACATTTGCCAACGCCGCCTTTAACGCCTGGGCGACTTCATGACGCATCACTCGTTCGCCTTGGGTATTTTGGTTTTCGAGCCGTACTTCATAGGGCGTACCTTCAGCAAAGTGCAATTGATTAATCCGTACCGTCGGTAAACGATAACCATCGTTTTGAATAATCCCCATTAATTCCGCTAAAGCAGCAGGTCTGTCGCCCGAGCTACCGAGCGCCGAACCTAAAGAAGGCACCATAGATTCAAAGGGATAGCCTAAACGCGCCCAACGCTGATGAATATCAAGGAAAGCTTCGACCTCCAGCATTACTTGTACACGCACATCCCGCGCGTTTTTGTGCCGAGTTCTAAACAGCCAGCGATAGACTTCCTGACGCTCATCTTTACTGGCCTCTTTCACATCGTTGAGGTTAGCTTCAGGATGTTGATTCAAATAATCGAGTACCCAGAGTTCAAGCGGATGCACCCGCGCGATATAGCCTTGATCTGGGAGGTTATATTTTTCGGGGCCGTACTTGTTATATAGCTCTTTGATGCGCTTATCGGTGTAACTATTTTGTGGTAGCCGCTGCTGTAAAAAGGCCTTAAAGGCGGCGATAGACTCATTAGGCTGCAAATAACGATAAGCCGCAGTGAGTTGTTGTTCAGCTTGGGTTTGACCATCGAAAAACAGTTCTAAACGCTCATTGGGCGCCACTTTCTTATATTTACGGTAGAACTTAGTCACGAAGGTATTGCCCTCTCGGTCAGCAAATACCCGCAGATATTCCTCTCGGCGCGGATCCTTATCATTGCGCAGTAAGCGCGCCATATTGCCTTCGTTTTGCATACTGCTGCTGTAGTTGACGATGTCCCGCATTAAGCGCACGAAGGGCAAGTTGATCGAGTCTTGCAGTGCTTGATACATGGTCGGAACCTTAAGATCTTCTGTTTTCTTAAAGTTATTAAATACATGTAAACCACCGCCAGTGAAGAACTGCTCATTAGGCGAGGCTGAATATTCCCGTTGCAGCGCGGCGTCGAGCATGCGATCAAGGCGCCTATCGGGATTGACAATCAAATAGTCAATCGCCCAGCGCGTGAGATGATCGCGAGGTTCAATCACAATCGACTCCAACTCAATGCCGTGCTTTTTCGAATACTTATCGTGAATTTCAGCAATGATCTCAAGGTAAGTCGCGAGCACCCTTAGCTTTGCCGTCGACCCAAGCTCCAACTTACTACCTTCGTTAATATCGAAAGGTTGGTCAGTACTGTCTGTTTGTACCCGTACACGATTGGCCGTGGCGGTTTTTTCATACAGCGTAAAACTGTAGAGTACGTTTTGCAGTTGGCTAGGTTCGAGTAAACGCTCACCTAAAAGTCCGACTTTTTCAGCCGTTGAAGTTTGCCCAAGGCTGCGTAAGTAGTTACTTACTTGCTGTTGTAACTCACTGTGTAGGCTACTATTCACGGTCAAATCGAGTCGGTCCAAATCATATAAGCCGACATTCAACATACCCGCAGTACGAATACGGATAGTGTTAACGCCCTTGTCTGCGCCCGATTGGGTATTACGCTGAGGTTTAGCGACTTTAAACTGTAATTTTTGTCCTAGTGCGGCATCCCTGAGTTTACGGTCAATCAGATAATATTGGCCGAGTAAACGGATATGGCTATCAACTAGATTCTCTAAATCTTCATGTCCCTGTAATAGGTAATAGGAAGGACGACGCTGAGCAATCATCAGTGCCACCACCTGGCGAAACACTTGGCCACGTTTGGCCGTATTAGCTTTAATTTGGGGTGAAGACAACAGCTGGTTTGCTGTATCGAAATCTGTACCAAACCAAGCCCATAGGCCGTCACCTATGCCATGCACTTCACCATGGTTAGGGGCTGAGGATAATGGCACTGTGTTTAAGTAATCTTGGATGATACGTTTACGGGCTGGTTCAGTGATTTCTCCCTGTTGGTACACTCGCACTGTTGCTGAGGCTATTTGCAGCAATTTATCCTTGATACTTAAAGTTAATCCCTGAGAAGAATGGCGGAACTTCTCAATTTGCGTCGCCAGTGTACTGCCACCCGCGGTTGAGACATTCATCCCCACCATTTCAGCGATTTGGCTCATCCCCGCCACAATAAAACGTGGCCAATCAATCACCGGATTTAGTTTTGGCTCTGTGGTCCACAACTCGCGGTTTTCAATAAACAGCAAAGTATTGACGATTTCATTAGGGATTTTATCGTCATCCTGATACACACGTTTTGGATAAGTGAACTCGTAGAGATCGGTATTGCGACAGTCGAGCAAGGTCAAACCCGATTGTGCTTTCTCATGGTAAGGCGGGAAAAAGCCTATCTGGGCGTATTCCTGCAACGCAGGAGAAAACTCAACCTGCTGTGTCACTTGGAAATTACGTTGCAATAAGCGATCAATATATTGTGGCAACTTACTGTAGCCATGACGCTCATCGAAGGGACCATAACTTGGATAGATAATCGACTGAGTGGGCTCGTTTTTCAGCTCATAGGTCAGAGTTTTAGCGTATTGGTGAATATACTTAGACTGGTAATAAGAGGTTTTGACCTCCTGACCAATCAAAATCGCTAAACAAAAAACCAGAATAAATAATAGAAACCAAGCACGCCCTTTGGATCTAGGCTTACGCTCACGCTTTGCCTTAGGCTCGGGTTGTGGCGAACGAGGACGATAGTTTTCAAATTGCATTTCTTGCGTAGAATTAGGCAAAACGGCTCCAAAAAATCACTTAACACATCCTTTCTACGTGGGATTTTTCCCAACTTATGCTTAATGCATCAACATGAAGTACAACGGCAAAACTCACACTTATGCTTATCTGAGTGTATCGCCGCGATACATTCTTATTACCTTGCTCGAACAAGATCTAACTGCTCTTGGATGATGGATTATATGTGTTATATCTCACCATATTTTAATGACTTGGCAGCAAGCCTCAAAGTGGTTAGCACAAAAATTCTTATATTTTGGTTAAGTGCTAACCGAGCTTAGGTTAATCCCAAATAAACTCACGAAAATGTTTACGGCATACCGATTCGTAACTTTCATTACCGCCAATTGCGACCTGCTCACCTTCGCGCATGACTTTTCCTTCACCATCTAGCCGCACCACCATATTCGCTTTGCGACCACAGTGACAAATGGTTTTTAGCTCAATTAATTTATCTGCCCAAGCTAATAAATAATGGCTACCACTAAAAAGCTCACCTTGAAAGTCAGTCCTCAACCCATAGCACAATACAGGAATGTCTATATTATCAACAATATATGTAAGTTGTTTGACTTGTTCTTTAGTTAAAAACTGGCATTCATCTACCAACACACAACTCAGATGATTCACGTGATGGGCAGCGGTAATCATTTCAATCAAGTTGTCATCACGGCTAAAAACCTGCGCCTCAGTCTCAATACCAATCCGCGAAGCTACTTTGCCCTTACCGTATCGATCATCGATAGAAGCCGTCATCACTAACGTATTCATACCGCGCTCACGGTAGTTATAGGAAGATTGTAATAAAGAGGTAGATTTACCCGCATTCATTGCTGAATAGTAAAAGTACAATTGCGCCAAAATGAATCCCTTTTTCAAACTGATTGATCATATCTCTGTCACCAGAGTTTATGCCGCTTAGTTTAGCATTGCGCTTGACCCTAGCACACTAGGGCTTGCTCAGCTTTTATACTGAAATCTCAATCTAAATATCTAGAATGGATATTTTATCGGTTTCATGGTCAATCCACTTTAAAAATCATTGTTCGTATTTCTATTCAACGCTCAACATATGGAAACAGATAAAGCCATAAAGGCGCAATTGTTACAACAACCTTAATTTAACCTTAAATACTGTTTTAATTAAGAAAAATCACATTAACAAAAGTTTAGAAATGCGATCTACCTCCAAAGTTATAGTCCTAAATGCGGTTTGGCTCAAAAAACAAACATATCAATAACAGTAATATTTCATCTGAGACCAAAAGTACTCAATTCAAAAAATAAAAGTATTCGATGCTTGCAAATGAAATCAGCGGTTCAAAGCACTAATCTCCCCTGCAAACGTTAGTGCTGCAATCCGTGCCTTTAAATGCGTATTGGATTAATGGAGATTATGATGAGAATATTCACCTCTAAAAAACTGGCATACGTTGTCGCCTTAGCACTTACCGGTGCTCTCGTAGGTTGCGGCAGTGATGGTAAAGATGGTGTAGATGGCGCGCCAGGCACTCCGGGGACACCTGGCACACCGGGAACACCGGGTGAACCTTGGGTTCCACCACCAGTCACGAGTTCAACAGTCACCAATGTAAAAGTACTGAACTATAGCTTTGGTGAAGGCAATATCACCTATGAATTTAAGATCACTGACGAAAATGGCAACTTAATCAATGGACTGAAAAATGCTGAAGCCAAAGTTGCAGCATTAACCGATAAAGGCTTTATCAATAATAGAAATGAAGCCGACAAAACCGACGCAAGTGGCAATCCTGTCAAAGATAACGTCAATATCGGTGGCGCTGCGACTCAAGCAACTGAGGGCGCTTTGCTCACTTCATTAGGCGATGGTCACTATAGCTTTAAAGCCCCAATGAAAGGTGTTAACGCTGGTACCGAAGGTATTGTATGGCTCAGAGTCGGCGGTAATGCTGAAACTGGCATTGCTCGCTCAGCACCGCTGGTGGTGAACAAGCCAGAGGGAACTCATTCAACCACGACCGATAGTTGCTATTCCTGTCACGTAGACTATTCAACAAGCCCACGTCGTCACGCTAGTTATGTAGCAACCGGTATGGACAGCGAAGTCACCTTCGTTGAAGGCTGTTTAGTCTGTCACGGCTCAGTTAGCTTTGCAGCAAAAAATGCCGAAGGTTTCTCTATCGGCGGTTATGCAACCAACACACTGTCTAAGATTGGCCACATTAATCACCAGAAATTTACTAAAGATTTCAGCGTGATGAACTGTAGTTCTTGCCACGTTGAAGCTCCAACCAATATTAGTGTTTCAGGCCCAGGCTGTATTGACTGTCACAATACTGGTGGTGTACCAGGCGCGATTGTGCCAAGTAATGGTGCCGATGTCCGTCCGATGCATGAAGGTAAAACAGGTATTACTGAGCGCCAAGCATTACGTGCTAAGTATAAACTTGAATTATCTACCCCTGTTAAAGTTGATGATATTTCAACAAAAACAGATCATTATGCGCCAACTGGTGCAGCTTCTGCCGTTACCGCACCAGGCTGGTGTACCACTCTGACAGTAAAAGATACTGACGGTAATATCTTTAGCATTAAAGATAACTTCAACTACTCAAATCCGCTGGTATTTGATGCTAAGAAACCGATTGTTTACGCAGGTGCTTATTTGCATTCCTACGAAAAAAATAGCTTAGTCGGTCGCCCTGGTAACCGTACTAACTATTACTATGGCTACAATGCTGATGGTACTAAAAATATCTGTCATCTGCTGACCGATATCAGCCCTGTAAACGCCAACTATGTCTACTCTGCACGTGTGACCTTCAGCACCGCAGGTTGGATGGAGTACGACGGTAACCAACGCTATCAAAGCAATGGCAGCCTCAGAGCCAATGGCTATGACGGCTCAATGGGGGTCTCGTTCACCGCATACTCTGATGTAGTCGATCCTGCGACTGCAACCAAAGTATCCGCCTTTGAACGTCGCACCGTAGTCAGTGATAACAGCTGTACTACTTGCCACAATGATGCCACCGCATTCCACAAAAATGGCGCATTTGACGAAGGCGGTAAGGCTTGCGTAGCTTGCCATGATAACGGTATGGCACGGACATCAGCCACACTCGGTGCTGGTTTTGGTCCTATGGTGCACAGCTGGCACTGGGGCAACGGTGCGAATGTCGGTGAGATGAAGGCCGATGGCACTCAAGCGAAAACCGCTAACGGTGCAGGTGCAATCAACCCAGTCACAAGCTGTGTTGCCTGTCACGAAACCGCGATTGATTTAAACAAAATACCAAACCAATACATCCTTGAACCTGGTAACAAAATGACCAGCCCTGTTACCGCTAACTGCTATGCTTGCCACACAGGCGATGCAGTCAAAGCTCACATGGCTAGCAATGGTGGCGAGATCAGCGTTCCTGCCGTAGGTGATTGGTTCAAACAACCAACAGGAGAAGCATGTGCTGTTTGCCATAACACAGGTAGCAGCTCAGGTATCGACAAATACCACAACTTCACCCGTAAATAGTTAATCGTCCCGCTATTTTCCCTGCAAGAAAATAGTTCAAAGCGCCCCGTAACCTTGGGGCGCTTTTTTTGTTTACTTTTACTTACAACTTCACCCCATAGGTTTTCAGTCCTATTTAAGTTAGTAACGCTAGAGTCACAAAAACTACAATTCTAAGGAAATCACTCAACTATGCGTAAAAGTTTTATTGCCATCGCCATTGGCGCCACACTGATGACCGGAGCACTCGCAGGCTGTAGCACTCAAGATACAAAAGCTGCAAATGTCACCGCAGTACAAACCCAAAACCCCTTATTCCAAGCCAGTACACTGCAATATCAAGCACCTGATTTTAGTGTTATTAAAGACGAGCATTTTCAGCCCGCTTTAGAACAAGGTATTAAAGAGCAGTATCAAGAAATTTTAGCAATTGCTAACAATCCTGCTGCGCCAACCTTTGATAACACAATTGTCGCCATGGAAAAAAGTGGCGCCCTGCTCAACCGTGCATCGAGCGTGTTTTACAACCTCGCAGGTTCGAACAGCAATCCAGCCCTGCGTAAAATCCAAGGTGAAATGGCCCCCAAAATGGCTGCTCACTCGGATAACATCAACCTTAATCCTGCGCTATTCGCTCGTATTGAAGCCATTTATAACGACCGCAATAACTTAGGTTTAACGCCTGAAGCGGTACGTTTGGTTGAGGTGTATCACCAGCGCTTTATCATGGCTGGCGCTAAGCTGACCGATGAGCAAAAAGTAAAAATCCGCGCCCTAAATGAAGAACAATCAACGCTGACCAACGAGTTCTCTCAACGTTTACTACGCTTAACCAAAGAAATCGCTATTGTTGTCGATAACAAAGAACAACTGGCGGGCCTAAGTGACAGCGAAATCACCTCGGCAGCAAACGATGCCAAGGCAGCAGGCCATGAAGGTAAGTACTTAATCAATATCACCAACACTACTCGCCAGCCAATACTCGCCTCTTTAGAGAACCGTGAACTGCGCCAGCGCATTTGGGAAGCCTCGGCAAACCGTGGCTTAACGGGTGAAAACGAGACCGCATCTTTAGTGTCTCGCTTAGCCCAATTACGTGCCGAGCGCGCCGCTCTCTTAGGTTATGAGAACTGGGCTAGCTATCGCCTTGCACCGCAAATGGCAAAAACGCCAGAAGCGGTTTACAGCATGTTTGGCTCTATGGTGCCAGCAGTAGTCGCCAACACAGAGAAAGAAGCGGCCGATATCCAAGCGATGATCAACAAGACCGGTGGCAAATTTGAGCTCGCACCATGGGACTGGGAGTTTTACGCAGAGAAAGTCCGCCAAGAAAAATACGCTCTTGATGCAAATAGCATTCGTCCCTACTTCGAATTTAACCGCGTCCTCGAAGACGGCGTGTTCTATACGCTTAAAGAGTTGTATGGCGTGACGTTAAAACCACGTCCAGATTTGCCCGTATACCACCCAGATGTGAAAGCCTATGAAATGTTTGATGCCGATGGCTCAAGCATGGCGATTTTCTATGCTGATTACTTTGCCCGTGAAGGTAAACGCGGTGGCGCATGGATGAGCTCGTTTGTAGGGCAATCCTTCCTCGAAGGTACTAAGCCTGTCGTAGTTAACGTGATGAACATTAAAAAGGCGCCTGATGGCCAACCTACCTTCGTCAGCTATAACGAAGTCACCACGATGTTCCACGAAATGGGCCACGGTACCCACGGTATGTTCTCCAAAGTGACTTACCCAAGTCTTTCTGGGACTTCGGTATCCCGTGACTTTGTGGAATTTCCATCGACTTTCGAAGAAGATTGGGCGGCCCACCCTAAAGTGTTAGCCAACTACGCCAAGCACTACGAAACAGGCAAGCCTATCCCTGATGAGTTACTGCAAAAACTGTTAAAATCCGGCAGCTTTAACCAAGGCTTCGATACGTTAGAGTATATGGCTGCGGCGCTAGTGGATATGGAATGGCACTCATTAAGCCCTGATGCACCATTGCAAGATGTAGCGACCTTTGAGGCTAATGCGCTGAAAAAGCACGGCTTAAATATCACCGCCGTACCACCACGTTATAAGTCAACTTACTTTGCCCACGCCTTCCCAGGTGGTTACTCTGCAAGTTACTACGCGTATATGTGGAGTGAAATTTTAGCGGCTGACGCCTTTGCCTATGTGCAAACCCAAGGCGGCCTAAACCGTGAGATCGGCATGAAATACCGTAAGACCATTCGCGAAGTGGGCAACAGTATTGCGCCAATGGAAGCTTACAAGAACTTCCGCGGCCAAGAGCCTACCACTGAAGGTTTACTCAACCGCCGTGGGCTCAATCAGACTCAGTAATCTTAGATACTGAGTAGATAAAAATCAGCCAGCATAGTTGCTGGCTGATTTGTTTTATATTCTCAAGATAAGAGCGAAGTTAAATCACGGACTTATAAAGCCGTACTTTTGGATTTAATGTGCAGACCAAAAATCGTCAATACAAACAATATGCTACAAGTCACTAATCCCGCATTGACCGATTCAGTAAAGCCAAGCACTACGTAGCCGATCATGCTGATCAGCGCAACGATTACTGCGTAGGGAAGCTGCGTCACTACGTGGTCGATATGATGGCAACTGGCCCCCGTCGACGACAAAATAGTGGTATCAGAAATCGGTGAACAATGATCACCAAATACCGCCCCCGCTAATACCGAAGCCAGCATAGGTAACATCATGGCTGTGTGACTTCCCATTGCCATATCCGCAGCTATCGGCAGCATAATCCCGAACGTACCCCAACTGGTTCCAGTAGAGAATGCAGTCAGGCCCGCTAACACAAACATTAATGCAGGTAAGAAAGCAAAGGGAATATTCCCAGTGGCTAGGCTAGCCATAAACTTACCGGTTTCAAGCTGGCCGATCACACCTGCAATGGTCCAAGCAAATAACAAGATGTAAATCGCAGGCAACATAGAGCGAGCTCCCTGCACTACACCTTTTAATACCATTGATTTTTCAACGCCTTGCACTAAGTTAAGTACCAGCGCAACCGCTAAACCAATCAGGGCACCAAAGAACAGTGATGAACTCACATCGGTTTTCTCGAAAGCAGAAATAATATTAAATTCAATGCCTTCTTTAGCTAATACTTGGGCACCGCTATCGATCATAAAATACAGGGTCGCAAATACCAGTACTGTGATAGGTAGGAATAACCCGAGGATTTTACCTGTTTCAGCTTCGGGTAAATCAGCATTAGCACCTGGCGGTAAACCTTTAGTCTCATCGTATAAATTACCGCGCATGGCATTTAATTCATGTTCACGCATAGGGCCAACATCTAAGCCCATAAACGCCACACAAAGCAGTAATAATAAAGAGAAAATTGCGTAGAAATTCATAGGGATCATTTGAATAAATACACTCAAATGACCAGAGTCCGCAAAACCATGTGCTGTTAATATTCCGCCAATTAACGCAATAATATAAGCGCCCCAACTTGATACCGGTGAAATGACACAAACTGGTGCTGCGGTAGAATCTAATAAATAAGCTAATTTAGCGCGGGAAATATGGTAACGGTCGGTAACAGGCCTTGCGACAGACCCAACGACTAAACTATTGAAATAATCGTCAATAAAAACAACACAGCCTAAAAACATGGTCAGTAATTTCGCATCGCGCTTATTACGAATATGTAACCTTGCCCAATCAGCAAATGCCCGAGCACTACCACTCACAGTAATTAGAGCGGTGATCATCCCCAATACAATCAAGAAACCGAGAATGTATAAATTCCAAGAATTTACGCTATCTTCCGACCAAAAAAGTCCTTTTACACTGCTAAATAAAAACTCACCGCTGGCCACAGGAGAAAATTGATTGAGCAATAATACTCCAATCACAATTCCTAAACCGAGGGAAAGAAGCACTCGGCGAGTAAAAATCGCCAATACAATTGCAACCACAGGCGGGAGCAAAGAAAGCGCCGAATCGGCATAACTAACTACAGTCATTGATTATTTCTTCGTCAAAATACGAATGGAGGGCGACTGAACTGGTGGGAAAAGGCAATAGATACCCAAGATCACCTGTCCTATCAGTAGCGCTCCATAGTAACTATTCCTAATATCCGTATCTGGAAATACTATGGCAGTGTTGTACCTATTAGACACAACCCCAGCAGTTGATCGTGATAAATCAAACTACTTCGGCACCAAATCCTTTCGTGAACGATCAACGGAATCACCCTACTGATCACTACTGATATTTGGTGCGCCTCTACTTCTAAGAACGCCCATACATGGGCGTGAGGCTCATAAAAACATAAGCGGCTAAGCAGTTACCACCGCGAAGCCGCTTACTTTGACTTAGCTCACAAATAAAATCAACTTAAGCTTGCAATCAACTGCGGAACGGCTTCGAACAGGTCAGCTTCGAGGCCATAATCGGCAACTTGGAAGATAGGCGCTTCAGGGTCTTTGTTGATAGCCACAATCACCTTAGCGTCTTTCATTCCCGCTAAATGTTGGATCGCGCCTGAAATACCTACTGCAATATAGAGATTAGGTGCGACAATTTTACCGGTTTGACCGACTTGCAAGTCATTCGGAACAAAGCCTGCGTCAACCGCCGCACGCGAAGCACCTACTGCGGCACCAAGCTTATCAGCCAGTTGCTCTAACATGCCGAAGTTTTCACCGCTGCCCATGCCACGGCCACCAGATACGATAATGCCAGCATTTCCTAACTCTGGACGTGCTGAAACTGTCAGCGCTTGAGACACAAACTGAGCTTTGGCTTCAAACACTTTATCCAAGGTAGTCACAGCAGCATTATTACCCTGTGTAACCGCATCGAACGCACTGGCACGCACTGTCATCACTTTGATAGCGTCATGGCTTTGAACTGTCGCTAAGGCGTTACCCGCGTAAATCGGACGCACAAAAGTATCACTGCTTACCACAGCAATCACTTCAGAAATTTGCGCCACATCTAAAAGCGCTGCCACACGCGGTAACGTGTCTTTACCCGCACTCGATGCCGCTGCGAGAATATGGCTGTAGTTTGGTGCTAAGTCCACCAGCAATTTAGCCACGTTTTCGGCTAAATGCGCTTCATAAGCACTGTTATCGGCGACTAATATTTGCGCGACACCTTGTAGAGCTTGAGCAGCTTGCACCACTGCAACACATTGATGGCCCACCACCAATACATGTACATCACCGCCGATCGCACGAGCTGCGGTGACAACTTTAGCGGTATCCAGTTTCAGCGCCGCATTATCGTGTTCTGCTAATACTAAAATGGCCATTTAGATCACCTTCGCTTCATTCTTTAACTTTTCAACCAGCTCTGCTACCGACGCAACCATAATACCGGCCTTACGTTCAGCAGGCGGCGTTACCTTGATCACCGTTTGATGCGCTTTGAGCGTCACACCTAAATCAGCTACCGTCAGGACGTCTAATGGCTTACGTTTGGCTTTCATGATATTAGGTAATGAGGCATAACGTGGCTCATTCAAACGTAAATCCGCAGTCACCACAGCTGGCAATGGTAGATTTAAGGTTTGCATACCACCATCTATCTCACGAGCAACTTGAAGTGAATTACCTTCAACTTTAATTGCTGAAGCAAAAGTCGCTTGCGGCATATCCGTTAATGCAGCAAACATTTGGCCCGTTTGGTTATTATCACCATCAATGGATTGCTTACCAAACAGCACTAATTGCGCTTGTTCTTTTTCTTGTACGGCTTTAAGTAATTTGGCAATTGATACTGGTGCTAACTCTTCTTCAGTATCAATGTGAATCGCGCGATCAGCACCTAGTGCTAATGCGGTACGCAATTGTTCTTGAACGGCTTTATTGCCGATGCTCACGACCACTACTTCAGTAGCACTGCCCGCTTCTTTTAAACGAACCGCTTCTTCTACTGCAATTTCACAAAAAGGGTTCAACGCCATTTTGAGGTTTGCGGTATCAACGCTGGTGTTGTCAGCTTTTACCCTGACCTTCACATTGGCATCAACTACGCGCTTAACAGGCACCAATACTTTCATAGGGCTTCCTTCCTACACTTTCATGTACATGGACAAAACATTGGTGATCACCAATGCAGGATAGAGCCACTTTACGTCCTGTTAACGTTAACGTCAACCAAAGTCAAACGCTTGTTTGCATTTTTAAGACTGTCGTATTGGCCACATTTTTGAACACTTATTTGCCATATATAAAAAGTTCAAAAATTAAATAATATTTAATTTTTGTTTATTGCATAATTTTATTTGATTCGAGCAATATTAGTTTCTATCATTTAGCTGTTGTTCACCATTATCCTGTAATAAAAATAGAGTGGGACGAAAATAGATATGAGCGAATTTTTAGAGATATTAACTCACGGTCGTCGTTTTAAAGCTGCTGTAAAAGATCTTAGCGTTGAAGAACTGCGTGATTTAGCGGCTAAACTAGATAAAATTTTAGTTGAGCGTGAGTCAATGGAAGCAGAAGAACAGCAAGCTATTGCTGCTCGTAATGCAAAAATTGAAGAAATCCGTCAACAAATGGAAGCCGTTGGTTTATCAATCGACGATTTAGGTGGTGTTGCAGTTAAAGCCTCGAGCAAGAAACGCGCTCCTCGTCCAGCGAAATACCAAATTGAAGTTGATGGCGAAGTGATCCAGTGGACAGGTCAAGGCCGTATGCCAACAGTATTTAAGAACGAAGTCAATAAAGGCCGTTCTATGGATGATTTCTTAATCTAATCCAATACCGTAATGGTAATGACAATAGCCATTCGCTATTATCATTGAGTAACATAAAAAAGCTCGCGCCCTGCGAGCTTTTTTATGCCTATCCCACCCCGCCCATTGTCATTCAAGTAAATGCTTAAATTGCGTTACAATTCATCTTTAGTATTTACATCTACTTTAGGTTACTCTTTATTCACCCTCCGTCTAAGTGAATAAAAAATGCAGATAAACAATAAGATAATAATAAGCTGCGGCATAATAAGTAGTTTTGTATCTCAACCCATTTTTGCCGAGGCCAATCCCATCACTCCCGTCAATAAGTTAACTGCATTGACCAATGCAGAATTAATTCTTGCACCGGGGAAACGACTCTCAAATGCCACATTATTAGTTGAAAACAATCGGATCAAAGCCATTATTGACCAAGGTGATATCCCCGCGGCGGCATTAAAGGTCAATCTCAGTGGTTATACTATTTATCCCGGTTTTATCGATCCCTTTACCGATTATGCTATCGAGTTTGAATATCCAAAATTGGGGCTAACTCGTCCGGTATATGATATTAAACGTATCGGTGGCAATGCTGAGAATGGTGCAATTCACGCTGAAAAAGAATGGTTTAATTACGTTTACCCCAATAAGCAACGTGCTAAAGATTGGATCGTAAACGGTTTTACCAGTGTGCAAAGCAGTAAGCTTGATGGTATTTTCCGAGGCACGGGTGTCAGCCTATCATTAGCCGATAAAAATGCTAACGAGGTGATTTATCGGGCGCGCAGCCAACCTTTTATGGCCTTTGATAAAGGCACCTCCGAGCAAGATTATCCCAATTCCTTAATGGGCAGTATTGCGCTTATCAGGCAAACCTTTGCCGATGCTAACTGGTATAACCAAAATAAGCACAAATCGGTTAATAGTTCAGCTACACCTCAAATTGAATTTAATATTGCCTTCGAACGTTTAGATAACTTAGCCGAGAAACCAATCGTATTTGAAACAAAAAATCTGAACGATTTATTGCGTGCAGCTAACCTACTCAAAGAACATAAGCAGCCCGCCAACTTACTCGCAAGTGGCCAAGAATATGCTCGGATCAACGAATTAAAGGCTTTGAATTATCCTTTAATTCTTCCTCTTAATTACCCACAAGCACCCGATGTGGGTACCGATGATGCCGATCGCGAAGTCTCCCTTGCAGAACTCAGACAATGGGAGCGCGCGCCCACAAACCCTGCCGCAGTAGCAAATGCAGGTATCCCCTTTGCGTTTACCCAATTTGGCATTAAGACCGAGGCGTTTTGGCCACGCCTTCGTCAAGCGATTGCGCAAGGACTCAGCGAAGATAAAGCCCTTGCGGCCCTCACCACTCAAGCTGCTGAAATGGCAGGAACCGCTGACTTGACCGGTAAACTTGCCGCGGGCTATATGGCGGACTTTGTCATTACTAAGGGCAATATTTTTAAAGACGGACAAATTTACAGTGTCTGGCTACAGGGACAAGAACAAGCAATCCGCTCACGTTCACAAGCCAAGATGTTGGGTGACTATCAGCTGACGTTGAATAATTTAACTTTAGATTTGAGCCTTGAAGAAGCAGACAAAGCAGGTAAAACCACTTTGCAAGGAAATCTGAGCAGTGGCGAGAAGAGTATTCCACTCACCAACCTCAAGCTTGAAAACGATGGCCGCGTCAGCTTTAACGCCAATTTAACTGATGCGGGCATTCATGGGATCAGCCGTTTTACCCTCTGGTTTGCCAAAGACGGCATTCAAGGCCGGATGGTAGACGCCCAAAGTCGTAGCATCAATGTTGCTGGTATTGCCCTTACACCTCCGCCAAAGACGGAGCAAGTAAACACGCCTAAAGCCGATGCAACGCAAACCTTAGTCAGTCAACTTACCTACCCTAACGTCGCCTATGGTTTAAGTGAGGCGCCCAAAGCCGAGAAACTCCATATTAAAAATGCCACCCTGTGGACCTCAGATAAACAAGGTATCTTGGAACATGCGGATCTGCTAATGGCCAATGGCAAGATTGAAAAAATCGGCCAGCAACTCAACACGCCTTCTGGATATCAAGTCCTCGATGCAACGGGCAAGCACTTAACAGCGGGGATTGTCGATGAGCATTCCCATATTGCCATCAACGGCGGCACCAACGAAGGCACAGACGCAGTCACCTCTGAAGTGCGGATTGGCGATGTGATTAATCCTGAAGATGTCTCCATCTATCGCGCACTCGCGGGTGGCGTGACCAGCGCACAATTACTCCATGGCAGCGCTAATCCTATTGGTGGCCAATCCCAGTTAATCAAAATGAAGTGGGGAGAAAGCGCAGAACAGCTAAAGTTTGCCAATGCCCCTACCAGTATCAAATTCGCCCTTGGCGAAAACGTTAAACAGAGTAACTGGGGCGAAAAGTTTGTGCAGCGCTTCCCGCAGACGCGCATGGGGGTAAAAGCCTTATTTGAAGAAACCTTCGATGCAGCACTCGCCTATGAGAATGCGCTGAAGGATTATGATGATTTACGCAGCAGTGAGAAGAAGAAAACCCTCGCACCGCGCCCAAGTTATCGCTTGCAGGCGGTGGCCGAAGTGCTTAAGCAACAGCGCGATGTGCATATTCACTCTTATGTACAGTCGGAAATCTTAATGTTCCTGCGCTTAGCCGAAGCCTACCACTTTAAAGTGCAAACCTTTACCCATGTGCTTGAAGGTTACAAGGTTGCCAGTGAACTGGCTGCCCATGGTGCGGGCGCCTCGACCTTTGCCGATTGGTGGGCCTATAAGTTCGAAGTCTATGATGCGATCCCTCAAAACGCGTGCCTAATGCAAAAACAAGGTGTGCTGACGAGTATCAATTCCGATGACTACGAAATGCAGCGCAGACTCAACCAAGAAGCGGCTAAGTCAATGATGTACTGCGGTATGTCAAAGGAAGATGCCTGGAATATGGTGACCATCAACCCAGCGAAACAGCTCAGAGTCGATGAGTATGTCGGCTCACTCACCCCAGGCAAAATGGCCGATATCGTGCTATGGAACGCCGAGCCGCTATCGATTTATGCCAAAGTGACCCAGGCTTGGGTTGAAGGCAAACGCTACTTCGATCGCGACCAAGACCAGCTTGCCCAGCAGCAAGTGGTGGCTGAGCGTGCCGCTCTTATCCAAAAAATTCTCAGTAGTGATGATAACGCTAAGGCGGGTGAAAAAGTTACACCGCTTAACGAGCCACAATGGCACTGCGATACCCATTATCAGGCTTGGGGCCAACATCATCAGGGAGCAAAATAATGAAGCACTTACCCACGACCTTGCTGCTGTCGACACTTGCCATCACCTTGTCCGTGCAGGCACATAATCTCATCCCTGCGCCAAAACAAACTCACGGTGTGTTGATTAAAAACGCCACTGTGCATACGGTCAGCCAAGGGGTTTTAACCAATACCGATGTCTTGATTGAAAACGGTAAAATCAGCGCGCTAGGGCCACAGCTTAGCGCCAATGAGGCTGATGGCCAGATGCAGATCATCGATGCTACGGGTAAGCATTTATATCCAGGCCTTGTTGCACTGGATACCAGTCTTGGCTTAGTGGAAATCGAGATGGTTCGCCCGACCGTAGATAACGCTGAAGTCGGTGACTTTAACCCGCAAATTAGTGCAGCAACGGCTTACAACCCGGATTCGGAGCTGCTGCCAACCATTCGCTATAATGGCATCACTCACGCACAAATTGTCCCTAGTGGTGACGGACTCGCGGGCCAATCGGTGGTCGTCGATCTCGATGCGTGGACCATTGAAGATGCATTGCACCCCAGTGAAGGCCAATTTCATGTTTACTGGCCACAGATAAAACGCATGCCAGAGGATGAAAAAGGAAAAGCCAAAGCGATTGAAAAAAATCAGCAGGCAATCAATCAACTCATCACTGCCTTTGAAGATGGTTACCGCTACTTTTTGAGCCAAAATACACCGGATGCCGACCACAAGCCTAATCTGCGTTGGCAGGCCATGTTGCCACTGTATCAAGGTAAAGCAACGCTATTTGCCCACGCAGACAGTGTTAACCAAATCGAGCAAGTCATTGCCCTGACTAAAAAATATCAATTTAAATTGGTCATTGTCGGTGGTTATGATGCGTGGCGATTAGCTTCAAGTTTAAGGGAAGTGAATGCCAGTGTGATTTATCCGCACACCCTAAGCCTACCTAAACGTACAGATGAACCGGTAGATTTACCGTTTAAAATCCCGTCGTTACTTGCGAGCGCAGGCATTCCCTATGCGCTTGGCTTTTCATCGGATTGGAACAGTCGTAACCTACCCTATGCCGCAGGTTACAGCGCAGCTTATGGCGTTACGGCAGAGCAAGCGTTAAAATCTGTCACGTTAGATGCTGCAAAGCTGTTAGGGATTAACGATTTAGGCGCTATCGAAGTAGGCTATCAGGGCAGCGTTGTGCTGAGTGACGGAGATATCCTCGACCCCATGAGTAACAAAATTGATGCGATCTGGATTGAAGGAAGACAAATAGATCTGAATAATCGCCACCAGCAGCTTTATCAAAAGTATCTTAAGCGATAGAATTTACTGAGATAAATCGCACAGCACCGCGCAGTCATGGGACTGCGCTTCTTTACCCTTAATCTCAGGTCAAACCATGAAAATCATCCTCTCAAGTGCATTAGTGCTCCTGCTTAGCGCCTGTGCCAGCGACTACAGTTTTAATAGCAATTTAGACGGTGAGGCGATTAGTGACTACTTCAAGGCGGGCGATGTTACGCTATTTGAAGGTGATAGTTTGCCTAAAGGCCACTACGAGTTGAAAGGCTTAGTGCAAGGAGAATCTTGCCAAGCGGATGTAAATGGCGTGCCAGCATCCTTAAGCGAAGCGAGAACCGAAGCCCGCCGCGCTGCGGCTGATAAAGGTGCTAACGGTATCATCATCAAACAATGCGTGATGATGGAAGAAGCTGCGCAAGGCTGTATCAGCCGAGCGTTATGTGTCGGTCAAGCGATTAAAATGGCCACCGCCGACTAGTTCATCGCGTGTATACTGCACGCCATTCTTGTTGTACTTTACAACCTAAGCCATCTGAGTTTGGGTTGTTGCTCCTTCCTTTAGGTGTTTTTTGCATGACATTTACCAACCAAATTACCGCTGTGGCTACCTGCCGTACCCCCTACAAACAAAAATTTGGCATTCCAAGGCAACCTGGTTTGGTGGAAGCACGCGGTTATGTTGAGCTGGAAGGCCATATCAATCATCTCGACGCTGTGCGTGGCATCGAGCAATATTCGCACCTTTGGTTGCTGTTTTGTTTCCATGAAAATCTCGCCCAAGGCTGGAAAACCACAGTTCGCCCACCGCGTTTAGGTGGTAATGAAAAACTCGGTGTATTCGCAACCCGCTCGACTTTTCGCCCAAACGGCATTGGCCAATCCGTGGTAAAACTCCACCGAGTGGTGCAACGTAAAGGCAAAGTATGCTTGGAGATTTCAGGCATGGATCTTGTCGATGGCACGCCCATTATCGATATTAAGCCCTATATTCCCTTCTCAGATTCGATTGAAGGTGCCGTCGGCGGTATCGCCCAAGAAGCGCCTAAGCTGATTAGCGTGGTGTTTTCCGAGCTCGCGGCAACGCAGATTAACGCCTATAGCAAACAGAACGCTTATACTGATTTGGCCGAACTTATCCGCGGCGTACTCGGACAAGACCCTCGCCCTGCCTATAAAAAAGCCAAGGATGATACCAAGCTATATCAAGTGGCTTTGTATGATTTGGATATCTTTTGGCGGATGGCGGTTGA
This sequence comes from Shewanella sp. LZH-2, assembly GCF_016859145.1. Classification (NCBI taxonomy): domain Bacteria; kingdom Pseudomonadati; phylum Pseudomonadota; class Gammaproteobacteria; order Alteromonadales; family Shewanellaceae; genus Shewanella; species Shewanella sp. LZH-2. Next base: position 1,531,107 of record NZ_CP069350.1, on the reverse strand, counting down.
TGAGGATGATCGGGAATATATTCAAGTGCTCGAACTCAAACCCGGGAAATGTGGCTAAATGCAGACGCTAAACACAACCGCATTGCCTGATTATCAGAGCCAACACAAAAAGCGTCTGTCTTGGATGCCCTGGCTGTATTTTTCACTCAAAGAAAAACACTTAGTCTGGGCTAAACCTTGGCAGGATGAAATTCAAACCAACCTTTGCGCCCTCGAAACCGTCACCATTGGTGATAACTGTTTTATCGCTCCCGAGGCACAGTTATTTGCCGAGCCCAATCGCGATATCAAGATAGGTAATCACTGCATGATTGCCGCCGAATGTTTTTTACATGGCCCTATCACCCTTGGTAATGAAGTCGCCATCAATCATGGCTGCTCCTTCGATGGCGGTCGAGTGGGGATTCAAATTGGCGATCAAACTCGCATTGCTAACCATGTGACAATCTACGCCTTTAATCATGGCATGGCGCCCGATACGCCCATTTATCAACAAGCCTCCCACTCTAAAGGAGTCGTGATAGGTAAAGATGTGTGGATTGGCGCACAGGCTGGGATAGTTGATGGTGTCACCATTGGCGACCATGCGGTGATTGGCATGGGCTGTATTGTCACTAAAGATGTCCCCGCATGGGCCATCGTCGCCGGTAATCCTGCACGGGTGATTGGCGATCGGCGAAATAAGTGAGCAGCGACGAGAATCTAGATACGAGCAATGACGAAGTCGCACCCTAGCGGCGCAGCGCTTATCTTTCTTTATCCGTTATCCAGCATCAAAAATGCTATTTGTCTCCCAGCTAGTTGAATTTAACCTAAATCCATAGGTGACATCATCAAAGCAGGTGATAAAATGGCGCCCATTCAACTCAAATTTGGACATCGGTAATGCGCGTTAGCAAATACCTACTTTCTACTCAAAAAGAAACACCTGCGAATGCAGAAGTCATCAGCCATCAATTAATGCTACGTGCGGGTATGATCCGCCGTAACGCTTCAGGCCTATACAGCTACTTGCCCACGGGCCTGCGTGTATTACGTAAAGTCGAAGCGATTGTTCGTGAAGAGATGAACAAAGCGGGCGCGATTGAAATCCTTATGCCTATGGTGCAACCGGCTGATTTATGGGTAGAAACAGGTCGCTGGGACAAGTTTGGTCCTGAACTACTGCGTTTTAAAGACCGTCATAGCCGTGACTTCGTTCTGGGACCAACCCACGAAGAAGTGATCACCGACTTAATCCGCAAAGAAGTCAGCTCTTACAAACAATTACCGCTGAATCTTTATCAAATTCAAACTAAATTCCGCGACGAAGTTCGCCCACGCTTTGGCGTGATGCGTTCTCGCGAGTTCCTGATGAAAGATGCTTATTCTTTCCATCTTGATGTGGATACCATGAATGAAACCTATGAGGCAATGTATCAAGCCTATAGCAACATTCTGTCGCGCATGGGCTTAGCCTTCCGTCCAGTTTTAGCGGACACCGGTTCTATCGGTGGCAGCATGTCACACGAGTTCCATGTATTAGCACAAAGCGGTGAAGACTTAATCGCCTACTCTACGGGTAGCGATTATGCCGCTAACATCGAGAAAGCCGAATCGCCAATGCCAACCGAAACGCGCGGCGCGGCGACTGAAGCATTACGTTTAGTCGATACCCCCAATGCGAAAACCATTGCAGAGTTAGTTGAGCAATTCGGTTTAGATATCACTAAAACAGTGAAAACCTTGATTGTTAAGGGTGCGACCGACGCTGCACCACTGGTTGCGCTGATTGTACGTGGCGACCACGAGCTAAATGAAATCAAGGCAGATAAATTAGATTTAGTGGCATCACCATTAGAATTTGCCCCAGAAGCCCTGATCCGTGACGCCATTGGCGCAGGTCCAGGCTCATTAGGCCCTGTCGGCCTGAATATGCCGATCATCATCGACCACAGTGTTAGCGTGATGAGCGATTTTGCTGCCGGTGCAAACGTGGATGATAAACACTACTTTGGTATCAACTGGGAGCGCGATCTGCCACTGGCACAAGCGGCTGATATCCGTAACGTGGTTGAAGGCGAGCCAACACCGGATGGTTTAGGTACCTATGCCATGGCTCGTGGTATCGAAGTGGGTCATATCTTCCAACTCGGCACTAACTATTCTAAATCGATGAATGCGACTGTTCTCGATGAGAACGGTAAATCACAGGTGCTGCTGATGGGTTGTTACGGTGTTGGCGTGAGCCGTATCGTGGCAGCTGCGATTGAGCAAAACTTTGATGACCGTGGCATTGTATGGCCAGAAGCGATTGCACCATTTAGTGTGGGCATTCTGCCAATGAATATGCACAAGTCGCACCGCGTCACCGATATCGCCGAGCAGTTATACAAAGACTTAAGCGCTGCGGGTATTGATGTGCTACTGGACGATCGTAAAGAGCGTCCAGGCGTGATGTTCGCCGATATGGAGCTCATTGGTATTCCTCACACTGTGGTGATTGGTGATCGCAATATCGACGCGGGTGTATTTGAATACAAAAACCGCCGCACCGGTGAAAAACAAGACGTACCATTCGACCAAATCGTCGATTTCTTAAAGAATCTGCAAGCTTAAGCACTATCTTTTGGCACTGAATGCACATTGAGCCTGTGTGAGTTAATGGCTTACCATTAACCTCTCAATACAGCAACGCACTTAGGTTTAACTTAAGTGCGTTTTTTATTTCCCGTCTGTTGATGGCAAACAAGCTCTCAAGTGCTTACCTTTGACTCTTCTCATCAAAAACTAAAGAAATGTCATTAAGATAACTGCTCAGACTTGCTTTTTTAGACAAGGCATTGCTTTAATAAAATCATAATAACAAGTCGTTGAGTATTAAGATTGCCAACATCAACAGCATTAGTTCTCGGTGGCGGTGGCGCTCGTGCCGCCTATCAAGTGGGAGTGTTAAAAGCACTGGTCCAGCTTTATCCTCGCAACCATGGCATTCCCTTCAAAATCATATGTGGCACTTCCGCTGGTGCCATTAATGGTACTTCAATCGCCACCCATGCCTCATGTTTTCACTTAGGTGTCAAAAAACTCGAATGGGTATGGCGTCATTTTGAAACTAGAAAAGTGTACCGAGCCACTCTTCCTAGCGTGTTAAAGCACCTCTCAAAAATGGCGCTAAAAGGCTTACAGGACGATAAGGTCAATACAGATGCTGGCAGCCTGCTCGATAATGAACCTTTACGGCACTTATTGAATGAACTTATCGATTTTAAAAGAATTGATCGCAATATCCGCAACGGCGCTTTAACCGCTCTGAGTGTCGATACCTCCTGCTATAACAACTCGCGTTCGGTGACGTTTTTTCAAGCGGCACGGGATATTGAAAACTGGACCCGCGCCAGACGCAGCGGTGAGCGGCGCATGTTAAATACCGAGCACTTGTTAGCAAGCTCAGCCATTCCCATGGTGTTCCCGTCAATTAAACTTAATCAAGCTTATTATGGTGACGGCTCAGTCCACCAGCTGGCGCCGCTTTCAAGTCCAATCCATTTGGGGGCTAATAAGCTATTGGTGATAAACCTAGACAGTCCCCATAAGCATTTTCCGATGGAGCTAGAATATCATCCGAAGACAGCGACCATCGCGGGTCATCTGTTGGATACCATCTTTTCCGATACCTTAAATAGCGATTTAGAGCGCCTAGAGCGCATAAATCATACGCTTTCCCTTATTCCAGAAGAAAGTCGTGCGCAACTAGCATTACACCCCATAAAAACCTTAGTGATAAAACCCAGCGAAGATTTAAGTAAAATCGCCGCCCGCTTCTATGACGATATGCCCTGGGCAATTAAAACCTTACTGGGATTTTTTGGTATCGATAGGCAGTCTGACTCCAGTATTGTGTCTTATCTCTTGTTTGAAAAATCCTATACCAGCGCATTGATCGATTTAGGCTATCAAGACGGTATGGCGCACCTTGACGAATTGAAAGCATTTTTCAATTTAGCCTAGTGCGATGACTCACAATAAAAAGGCTAAGTAAAATCGAATTGAAGCCCGTATCTTGCCGTGTTATAAATTAAACGATGACATAATTCCTTAACCACAATGTGCGAAACTCATTAAAAATTAAGGATTATTCAGTAGCAGCTAAGCTGTAAATCAGTCTAAAGTCTGAATGGCGGAATAGATTTAACATTGATCATTTAAGTTGAATCACCTATCATGCTGTACTAGATTAGCTAAAAATTAGGTTAATTTTTTCTAAAAGGGAATCACGATGAAAAAAACTTCATTAGCACTTATCGCTGCTATTTCAATGTTAGGTTCAGTTACTGCTAACGCTAACACAACTGGTACAACTACTGGTGGTACTGGTGTTGGTGGCGCTACTGGTGCTATCGTTGCTGGCGGTATCGCAGCTGGTGCAGTTGTAACTGGTGTTTTAGTTGCAGCTAACAGTTCTGATGGTAGCCCAGCAGCAACTGGTACTGGTACTGGTACTGGCACAACTACTGGCACTAACTAATCTTTTAGTCAGTGTATTTAAACAACCGCCTTTTGGCGGTTGTTTTTTTTAGGCTTTTTGTAAACAAAATGTATGCTTAATCTAGCTTGAAATCACGCCATCATATATTTACATTGGTTAACAACTACTATTGAGAATAAGCAACTCGGATGCGTATATATAAAAAAATCTTTTCCTTTATTGCTGTTTCGGCAGTATGTCTAGGCTTATCGGGCTGTAGCCAACGAATTAGCGCATTAAACGATACTGCAAAACTCGCCTTTTTTGGGAGTGACGATGTGGTTCTCTCCCCTGAGCAAGTATCGGCTAATCCTTATGCCAGCATCTATGTAAAAATGGAAGATACGGCTCAGGCATTTGTGGTTTTAGCCTTTGCAGAGCCTAAAATCAGCCTATCTTCAGTAAAAAACTCGCCCGAAGCACTCGAACTTAAATGGTTATCAGCGGATAAGGGCATGTTAGTGACAGTTAACGGCCGCCTAGTCAAAACCCATAATTTGCTCACTGGTAATTTAAGTGCTGTTGAAAGTGATGAGCCAGATCCACTGTTATTAGGATTACACTTAAGCTCCACCCCTAAAACTTGGACTCGAACCCTCGATTGGCAACCTGGTTATCATTATGGCTACCGAGCAAGATCAGAATTTAAATTGATTGGTGACGAAAATATTCTAATCAATGGCGCTCCTACACAAGCTTTGCATTTTAGTGAACACGTCTCTGTGGATGCACTCAATATCCAATATCAAAATGAGTTTTGGCTAGATCCACAAACAGGCAACGTTATTAAAAGCCATCAGAAAATTGCGCCTAATCTGCCGTTTATTGATATCACCTTACTGAAGCCTTTTGCTGCTTAGTGGAGCCATAATGAGATCCTATATTACCCCGTTGGCGCTACTAGTAAGTTCAGTGTTTTTGCCATCCGTAGAAGCCAATACCCAACTTTCTGTCACTACCTCAGCGTCTCACACGCCGCAGCTACACATTACCTATCCCACAGCTATTCGAGTAGGGCAAGCGGTACAAGATGGGTTAACACAACTTCCCCTTTATAATCAAACGATAAAAAATGAGCCAGTCTCAATTTATTGGCTAGGTGCAGCCCTCTTGGATACAAACAATACTGCTGAATTAGAGGTCACTCGCAAGCAAGTATTGCAACAATTAGCAGACATGGGAGAGCAGGTCGATAATAGTCAATATATTGCTAAACTGGCCAAATTTGCCCAGTTTTTGCGCAACATCAAACTAGGCCAGCGAGTTAATCAGCCGTTAGATCTCGACTTAGTCCGGATTACCGACGCTTATAATCCGGTTATCGATGGTGATTTTTTACTGGTGCTACCACCACGACCAACTACGGTCACTGTCGTTGGTGCGGTCGCGCAAACGGGTGAACAAGCATGGCAATCGCGGGCCAGCAGTAAAGATTATCTAAACCAAGCAGGTTTACTCGATAATGCTGAAGATAGCTTTGTGTGGATTATTCAACCCGATGGCAATGCGATAAAACAGCCTATCGCCTATTGGAATCATCAGGCTCAGGATATCGCCCCTGGAGCAATACTCTTTGTGGAGTTCACGGCGCTGTTTGATGACCATGCCGAATTAAATAACAATATTATTGAATTACTCAAAAATCGGGCTCTGTAATGAAAAAGTCAACTCCCACTTTGCATACGTTCGGGCGTTTATCTGCGCTGTCATTAGCACTGCTACCTTTATTACATGTTAGCGCCGATGAATTTTCTTATCCAACACTCTTACCTTCACAGTCAGATTTTGGTGGCGTTGGTCTAATGCAAATGCCGACTGGCCGCATGGCACCAGAAGGTGAGTTTAACTTTGCCACAAGTTATAACGACGAATACCAACACTTCACCGCCTCAGTACAATTATTCCCTTGGTTTGAAACAACAATCCGCTATACCCAAGTACAGGATTTACTTTATAGCGATGATCCGAGCTTTAGCGGAAGCACTAAATACACAGATAAAGGAATTGATTTTAAGGTACGTCTACTTGAAGAAAGTAACTGGCTGCCAGAAACCTCGATTGGGGTTCGGGACTTTGGCGGCACAGGCTTATTTGATGGTGAGTTTATTGCCGCAACAAAACGAGTCGGCCCATTAGATTTTACCCTCGGCATTGGCTGGGGCTATATTGGCAATAGCGGTAATCTAACCTCGGACAAAAAAGATCTTAATTACAACTGCGACAGAGATACCTCCTATGGTGGTAAAGGTGGAACCGTAGATTACCAACGTTGGTTTAAAGGCTGCGCAGCGCTCTTTGGTGGTGTTGAATACCAAACGCCATGGAAGCCTCTTCGCTTAAAAGTGGAGTACGACGGTAACGACTATCAATCGGATTTCCCCGTTGTACGTGGCGGCATTCCAATGCCTCAGGACAGCAAATTTAACTATGGGATGCTCTATCGGTTTGGCAACTGGGGGGATCTGCATTTAAGTTATGAGCGCGGTAATACTTGGACGCTTGGTTTTAGTCTACAAACTAATTTTAATACCTTATCGCAGATTAAAACCGATCCTGCTGCCGCAAAATATAAGCCACTCCCGGCTGCGCCATTAACCCTTTCACAGACAGAGTCCTCCGCGCCAGTAAACACACCAACAGTCGAACAAGTGACTGTTAGTGTTGATACTTCCGCAACAAATAAATCAGAAGAGCAAAATGCAGAAGTAGCTAATCTAGAGCCTGTAAACGCTTCCAGTCAGACGGTTGCGAATACCCAAGTAGATTGGAATAAGGTCGCTCAAGACTTACAAACCATCGCAGGGTACGCAAACGCCAGAATTTATTTGGATAAAGACAGCATCACTGTCGTCGGTGAACAAACCAAATTCCGTGATAGAAATGAAGCACATCAAAGAGCGGCAACCATACTCGCTAATAGCACTGATGCAACTCGTATCAAAGAGTATAGGTTGATTGAAACCCGTTATAGCCAACCAATAACAGAAACGCGCATCGATGCGCAAAAATTTGCCCAAGTGGCAAGTTATGGCTATCTGAATGCTAAAATCACTGATGCCAGTGTTGTGAGTGTTCCCAGCTTACCACAGGGACAACAAGTCAATAACACTGATAAAGATTGGTTAGATAAGCTTAGTTTTGATGTTTCGCCCACCATGGCCCAATCCTTCGGAGGCTCTGAAGGTTTTTATATGTTCAATATTGGGGTAACAGGCAGCGCAAATTATCGCTTTACCGATAATTTAGATTTTTCAGGTTCCCTTTATCTGAATCTTTACGATAACTACGACAAGTTTTTATACGACGTGCCACCTGATGGAACTGACTTAAAACGTGTTCGTACACTTATCCGTCAATATGTTAGTGATAATCCAGTGAGGGTGAATAGCCTACAACTGACCTGGATGGATAATTTAACCGATAATATATCCTATCAAGCCTATGGCGGTTATTTAGAAATGATGTATGGCGGTGTGGGTGGTGAGGCTCTTTACCGTCCTCTAAACAGTCAATGGGCCTTTGGTGTTGATGTGAATTATGTTAAGCAGCGCGACCCAGATAGCATGCTTGGCTTCTTTGAAGATGAGTATCAATATGACCCAATTACAGGTCAGTCATACCGAGCACAAACTGGGACTGTCACAGGTAATGCAACCGTCTATTATCAACCTGACTGGTTCCCCAATACTTTATTGAGGATCAGTGCGGGTCAATATCTGACTGAAGATAAAGGGGTAACGGTTGATTTTTCAAAACAATTTGACAGCGGTGTGATTGTTGGCGCCTTTGCGACTAAGACCAACCTTTCTTCTGAGGAATATGGTGAGGGTAGCTTTACCAAAGGCTTCTATATCTCTATCCCATTTGATTTAATGACGATTAAATCAACTCATAGTCGTGCGACAATCAGTTGGATGCCGCTCACCCGCGATGGTGGTCAAATGGTCGGCCGTAAGTATTACCTCTTTGATAATACTGATGCTCGCTCACCTTGGTTCACTCGCCCCAGCACTGAAAATAAGCCTGTAAAATAACCGAAACCGCCGTTAGCGTCTAAACGCTAACGGCGGCATGGGCATCTCTTGCGGAAAGAATGGGTGTGTTGTTTAACAGTGGCCACTCAATCGCAAACTCGGCACAATTCCAAGCAAGTACATACTCATCATCCGGCGCATAATAATCGCTACAACGATATAACACATCAGCATACTCACTTAACACATAAAACCCGTGGGCAAACCCTGGGGGGATCCACATTTGCAAATGGTTATCTGCAGAAAGAATCCTGCCAACCCATTTGCCATAGGTCGCGGATTGTGGCCGAATATCGACGGCAACATCAAAAATACTGCCAGCACACACTCGGACTAATTTGCCCTGCGGATATTGTTGCTGGTAATGCAATCCACGCAATACATGCTGCTGCGAGCGACTATAGTTATCTTGCACTAACGCTGGCGCTTCAAATCCGCGACTCAGCAAGCACTCAGTAAAATACGCTTGCCGAAAGGTTTCCATAAAAAAGCCACGCTCATCGCCAAATACCTTAGGTTCAAAGACTAGTACTTCAGCCAGCTCGGTTTCAATGCACTTCATTAAACACCTGTTTAGTTAATAAGCCTAAAAGATACTCACCGTAGCCACTTTTAAGTAAAGGTTGAGCTAAGGCAGCTAGGTGCGAGGCATTAATCCAGCCACAATGGAATGCCACTTCCTCCGGGCAATTCACTTTCAAGCCCTGTCGTTTCTCAATAGCGGCAATAAATTGGGTCGCTTCAGCCATCGCATCGGGCGTGCCTGTATCCAACCAAGCGGTGCCCCGCCCCATGATTTCAACCTGCAACTCCCCAAGCAGCAGATACTGATTGATCACATCCACAATTTCTAGCTCACCTCGCGCAGAGGGAGCAACCGTTTTAGCCAGTTGACTGGCTCTATGATCAAAGAAATATAAACCGGGAATGGCATAGGAAGAGCGGGCTGCGCTCGGTTTCTCTTCGATGGAAATGGCTTTACCATTAGCATCAAACTCAACGACGCCATAAGCATTAGGATTCGCCACATGATAGCCAAATACGGTGGCGCCAACGGCTAACTGGGTCGCCTTTTGTAAGTTTGTGTTAAGTTGCTGGCCATAAAATAAGTTATCGCCAAGAATTAACGCACAGGAGTGGCCAGCAAGAAAGGGTTCAGCAATGATAAGGGCCTCAGCTAATCCCCTTGGTGAAGGCTGTACAGCATATTCAAGCTGGATCCCCCAACGCTGACCATTACCCAGTAATGCCTTAAAAAGTGGCAAATCATTAGGAGTACAAATAATCAAAATGTTTCTAATGCCCGTCTGCATCAGTGTCACCAACGGGTAATAGATCATTGGCTTATCGTAGATAGGCAATAATTGCTTACACACAACCTGCGTCATCGGATAAAGGCGAGAGCCTGTACCACCCGCCAATAGAATGCCTTTTCTCATTGATATATCGAGGATTAGTGAATTGAATCAAGGCGCAGATTGTAGCATATAACTGCAAACTAAGCGCAGCCAATGGCTTACGAGAAAAGGCAGAACGTTGCTATGCGACTTCTAGGCTTATAGGTTCTAGATTCCGCTTTATTTCTCAGGAAGTTGTATGTCGACTTTTACGCCTTGGTTAGGCGAAGAGGTCAGAATAATACTGCCATGGAGCTTTTGGGTAACCAAATTGTAGATAATTGACATTCCTAAGCCTGTGCCGCCGTCTTTGCGGGCGGTGGTAAAAAAAGGCTCAAAGGCTTTCATCTTGACCTCATCAGTCATACCGACACCATTATCTTGATAACTCATGCAAACATTCGCGCCTTGCTGTTCAACTCGGATAGTAATTTGTTTATCACCTGCAAAATTGTCAGGAAACCCATGCCGAAAGCTATTGGCAACTAGATTGGTAAAAATTTGCGCTATTGCCCCAGGATAAGACTCAATAAAAATTTGGTCATCAAGGTCAACGGTTAAGGTAATATTCTTCTTACGCATTAATGGCCTTAATGAGCTAAAAATCTGGAAAAGATAAGTCTTTAAATTAAATCGCTCACGTTCAAGTACCGACTGATCCGCCGCGGTCCGCTTAAAGTTGTGGACTAACTCCGCTGCTCGCGCCAAATTTCGCTCTATCAGTCCCAAACCATCTTGCATCGTATTGATAAAGTTTAAAAACTTATCTTCGTCGAGTTCATTTTGCTCAAATGTACTTTTTAGCAATGCGACCTCATCTAAACAATGAGTTACGGAGGTCACAGCAATCCCCAAAGGCGTATTGACCTCATGGGCAACCCCTGCCACTAAACTCCCTAAGGCCGCCATTTTCTCATTTTCAATTAAGTGATGTTGTGTTGAACGTAAATCCGCCAATGCGGTTTCCAATTCTTGAGTTCTTAATTCAACTTGCGCTTCCAAATCCGCATTAATGGCTTTTAATTGCTGCTGATAATCTAAAATTTCCCTTGCACTCATTGCCCGACCAAATAAATCGGCCAAGGCGGAAGCAAAGGCTTTTTCATCGCGGGTCCATTCTCTTGGCTCACCTTGATGTTCAGAACAAATAATGCCCACCATCTTACCGCGATGACGGATAGGGCTATCTAATATGGAGGTAATACCATTAGGCACTAAGTAAACCTTTACAAACTCATGGGTTGCTCTATCGGTTTGAGCCTGATTAGCCACTATTGCTCTTTCATTATCTAATAAACTGAAATAATAAGGATAATCAGCACGCGTTAAGACAAAAGCTTCTTGTCTTTGCATATTATCGAGCAGGTAAAAGCAGTGCATACTTTGATGATCTTCAGTCCATAACCAAATACTGGCACGGCTGATGTTTAAGCCTTGGCACACTGAAGCAACAATGAGTTGCGATGCCTCAGCTAAATCGCCACCATCAATAATTGAAGAGCGACTCACGTCAAATAAAATCCTATCTAACATCCGCGTCATAATGATGGAGTTCCCCGCGTGGCTTCACCAGACATTGAAATCTGACAATAGCTTCAGTGGCCAATGCTTATGCAAGAGTCTTAAGTACTAACCTTAAAGTGATAGTCTTTAGTATAGATTCTATCTGCAAACTCACTAGGTCATTACTCTACAGAATAGCATTTCAGCGCTTCTCGTTCCCCCTGCTCAACTGCGATCGCGGCATATTATCGGATTTAACACTATAGCAATGAAGCCGTAAGCGCCGCTGAAATTAAGCTCCCAAATGCCATATCGAGCATAGCCTTAATGCCTTTAATATGACCCTTTAGCATAGTAAATAAGTTTGGTGCCATCGTAGATGGCGGTTATCATCCTTAATATCAATAAATCAGAGGCTTGAGATGAATATGCAACGTCCACTCTTTACTATCGCCTTAGTGGCAATCATGGCAACCGCTTGCAGCGATCCGCAACATGCAACAGATCAAAACTCCACAGCCAATACAGAAACTCAAAAGACCATCCCCCTTGGCGATACCAGCCAAAATGCACTCGATTGGCCAGGCATGTATGAAGGTGTTTTACCCTGTGCGAGTTGCGAAGGTATTCAAACCACGCTAACGCTACTGGCAGATAACAGCTTTGAATTAAAAAGTATTTATTTGGGCAAAGATGAGAGCATCTTCAAGGTGGCAGGAAAATTTGACTGGGATGGCAAGGGCTCAAAAATTACTTTATCCGATGGCAGTAAATACCTCGTCGGTGAAAACCAGCTATTTATGCTAGATAACGAAGGCAACCGGATCAGCGGCGAACTGGCTGAGCACTATATATTGAAAAAGAAAGAGATGTAGACAAGAGCTTTGCAGCGTGACGGTGAGAAGTTGAGTGCTCCACCCAGCTAGAACGCTGTGATTCTAGATTCTAGAGCAAGCTTGTCAGCGTCCTAGATTCGCACATCGGCGGTCACCAGAATGAAAAGAGTTACTAAGACATGAACCCAGATATCCAAATTATCCGCTATCAAGACTGTGAATCGAGTTTATGGAAAAACGGCGGCGGTAGTACTAAACAACTGTTAATATCGCCAAAGGATGCTGACCTAACTAACTTTGATTATAGGATCAGCATTGCCACCATTTCGAGCAACGGCCCCTTCTCACCATTTCCTGGCATCGATAGACAGTTGTGTATCTTGGAAGGCGAAGGCGTAAAGCTGATGATGTCTGACAATGCGGCTAAATCAAGCGAGTTAGTACTCCGCCCAAACCAACCTGCATTTTGTTTTAGCGGCGAAACTCAGATTGAAAGCCAACTCTTAGATAAACAAATTATCGACTTTAATGTGATGATCAAACGCGGCAAGTATCGCGCGCATATTGAGCGGCTGGAGTTTAATGGCTCGTTAAACCTTACGTCCTATGAAACCAGCCATGACGATAAGGTTTATCAAACAAAAAAACTGTACAACAACGAGTTGCAACAATGGCTACTTTGCCTTGAACCAATGTGCTTAGTTTATCAAGATCAAATGATCCAACTTAAGCGTTACGACATGGTGCAATACCCAGAAGTCCAAAATTCAGCAGCACAATCGCCAGAAATACGGCTCTTAGAAGTAATAACTCCCGAAGCAAACCGTTCAAACAAGGGACAATCAACAATTAAGCAAACCAAAGCAGATAACCAGCATCCACTAAACCATACACAAAGCCAGGTGCTGCGCATCGTTATAGAATGCATAAAAGGATCTAGGTTCTAGAGCCACGAAGTGGCGTTCTAGAAGCCGTAGGCCGTCCTATCAGTTGGCGAAGCAACGCCCTAGATTCAATCTCCTCGCTTATGCCGCTTTGACTGCCTGAGCGATATATTCAGCTTGTTGTTGGGTCAAGGCAATGTCCGTGGATTCAACCATCACTCTAATTAAGGGTTCAGTACCCGATTTACGCAATAATACTCGCCCCTTATCCCCTAAAACTTCCTCAGCGGTTAGCACTGCCTGTTTAACACTGTCTTTAGCCAAAATACTATCAGCACTGCCAGAGGTTAAACGCACATTGATAAGCACTTGTGGCAACTTAGTCATGCCCGCTTTAATATCGGCTAAACGTTTGCCTGACTCTAGAATGGCTTTGAGAACCTGCAAAGATGCCACAATGCCATCGCCAGTTGAAGCATGCTGCAAACTCAAAATATGCCCAGAGCCTTCGCCGCCCAGTTTCCAACCCGTTTGTTTGAGCTGTTCAACCACATAACGGTCACCAACCTTAGCCAGCACAAAAGGAATATCCATTTGTTTAAGTGCCAGTTCTAATCCGAGATTCGACATAAGCGTACCAACCACCCCGCCCTGCATTTCACCTTTTTGATATGCCGCTTGCGCCAAAATAAACAAAATCTCATCGCCATCCACTACATGGCCATTATGGTCAACAAACATGACTCGATCAGCATCACCATCAAGCGCAATACCTAAATCCGCTTCGTGGATCATCACCGCAGATTGCAAGCTATCTAAATGTGTTGCGCCACAATGATCATTAATGTTCACGCCGTTGGGTTTGTCGTTAATGCTAATCACCTCAGCCCCTAATTCGCGATATACATTCGGTGCAATATGGTAGGCAGCACCATGGGCACTATCGACAACAATCTTTAATCCCGCCAAGCTTAAATGATTTGGGAAGGTTCCCTTACAAAACTCAATATAACGACCGGCAGCATCATCAATGCGGCGCACTTTACCCAGTTTTTCAGAAGCAACACATTGCAACGCATTATGCTCAAGTGCTTGCTCTAATAGCGCTTCAATTTCAATCTCTTGTGCATCATTCAGCTTAGTGCCTGTGTTTGAAAAAAACTTAATACCATTATCATAAAAAGGATTATGGGAAGCACTGATCACCACGCCCGCATCGGCCCTAAAAGTTGAAGCTAAATAAGCCACCGCGGGCGTTGGCATAGGACCAATCAAAGCCACATTGACACCAGCGGCTGAAAAACCCGCTTCCATTGCCGATTCAAGCATATACCCACTACTACGGGTATCTTTACCAATTAGCACCTCTTTAGTGCCTGTGGATGCGAGCACTGTACCTGCCGCCCAACCTAACTTCATCGCAAAATCAGGCGTAATTGGAATGTTCCTACTTTGCCACGCACACCATCAGTACCAAAATACTTCCTAGACATACTAAATCCTTAAAAACGCTAAAAGACAAAAAGCCAAATCCATGGGGATTTGGCTTTTAAAAAAGATTTAACCTTTCAACATCTAAACGACATAAGACATTGAATCAAGAAACTAACGTTACCACTTTCGGTTTTGTATCAGCTGGTTTAAATAATTTCCTTTGCTGCCAAACTAGATCACAAATACCGTCAGTTGGGGCAAAACCAGTTGGTGCCGAAAGTAAAATCTCACGAATCGCCTCATGGTTGAACTCATGGCAGGCTTTATCCAAACGATTCAAAATTAACTCTAATTCAGCCCATGGCAGGTAAATTTCATTCGCGGTCATAATCCGCTCATGGTCTGTACCTGTCACATCATCGCCAATCAGTAACTCTTCATATAATTTTTCACCAGGACGAAGGCCGGTAAATTCAATAGCGATATCACCATTGGGATTTGCTTCATCCTTCACATCATAACCACTTAAGCGGATCATTTTAGATGCGAGATCAACGATTTTGACCGATTTTCCCATATCAAGTACAAAGACATCACCGCCTTTACCCATAGCACCCGCTTGAATAACCAGCTGAGATGCTTCTGGAATCGTCATAAAAAAGCGGGTGATTTCAGGATGAGTAACAGTTACCGGACCGCCATTAGCGATCTGCTTACGGAACAATGGCACAACTGAACCAGAAGACCCTAGCACATTACCAAAACGCACCATACAAAAACGCGTTTGATGCACCTCTTTTGCTAATGCTTGCAATGCCAGTTCCGCCATACGTTTAGTGGTACCCATCACATTTGTAGGGCGCACGGCTTTATCGGTAGAGACCAAAACAAAGGTTTCTACTTTTGCCGCAATCGCTGCTCTCGCGGTATACAAAGTACCAAATACGTTATTGCGCACACCTTCAACCACATTATGCTCAACTAAAGGCACATGCTTATAAGCTGCGGCATGGTAAACCGTTTGCACTTTAAACGCCTGCATTACCGCTTGCACACGGTTTTCACGCTGCACAGACCCCATGATAGGGACAATTTCAACATCAATACCAAGCTCATTAGCAGTCGCAGAAAGTTCACGGTCAATCGAATAAAGTGCGAACTCCGATAACTCGAATAAAACTAATTGTTTAGGCTGCTGTTTTAGAATCTGGCGACATAACTCTGAGCCGATAGAGCCACCAGCACCTGTAACCATAACAACTTTGTTTTTAATATTTGCCGTCAGTAAATGTTGTCTTGGTGCAACAGAGTCTCGACCCAATAAATCTTCGATTTCGACTTCTTTCACATCACTAAATAACTTATCACCACTTACTAAATCCGCCATGGCAGGCAAGGTCATCACCTTAACAGTGAGCGGCTCAAGCTGATTAATAATTTCCTGACGACGTGAACGTGATGCACTCGGCATTGCCAGCAACACACGAGTTGTAGGTCGCTGTTTTATAAGCTTACTGAGTTGATTAGACGAATAAACATGCAAACCTTGAATTGATGTGTTGTGCAAACTTTCATCATCATCGACAAAAGCAACAGGATGGTATTCATGACTTTGTGCAAGTGCAATCGCCGTTTGCCGGCCACTGACACCAGCACCGTAAATGATAACCGGCTCACCACGGCGGTTAATACCTGCACCGACTAATGAACGCATTAGTGCACGTGCCCCCCCAACAAAAACGAGAGCAAAAGCAGCATAGATGAACGGCACTGTGCGAGGTAAGTCCACTCCGCCATAATAGGCTAGTAAAACCAGAGCTATGGTAGAAATGCCGACACCAGCCACGATTGCAGTAAACGCTTGCGAGCCGATATAACGCAGCACTGCGCGATAAAGCCCTAGCCTCACAAACCCAGCGATACTGATAGGAATAGTTAACCCAATCAGTCCCCAATAGTGCGATTTAAACAATACATCTATCGAGTCCAAGCGCACCAGCAAAGCAAACCAAAAGGCAAACAGCAAAAACACAGAGTCAATCGCTACACTAACTAAACGCTTTTGTGACCGCTTTAATGAGAATAAAAACTGCAAAAAATCCATCTTTTGCTCCAGCTTAATTAAGTAATTCATGAATTTTAGTAACGGCTTATGCATCGATAATAGACATCAAGTCTTTCGAGCAAATGAGTATACATGAGATAACGAGTTACAGCTAAATCCAAATGCGATATCTAACTTGGTTTAACAGCATCACCACTGCCACTGCCAGTAGCCGTCATAAGAATGTACTTAAAATAGCGACCTAAGGTTAAGGTATCGATCATCTGCTTATCAGTTTGAGCAAGTAATTTAGGCGTTGACATATCAATATTTTGCACTTGGGCTAACCCTGTAACACCAGGCAACACATTATACACACCTAACGCATCACGTTCAGCGATCAATTCTTCTTGGTTAAATAAGTTAGGCCGTGGGCCAACCAAACTCATCTCGCCTTTTAGAACATTAATCAGTTGTGGTAATTCATCTATTTTAGTTTTGCGCAAAAAACCACCAAACTTTGTAATTGCGGCATTACTGGCAAGATGGCTAGCAACCGATGCGGTATCCTTAGTCATAGTACGAAACTTAACTAAGTTAAATGGTTTTTTATGTTTACCGACACGAGTTTGGATAAAAATCGGTGAACCAGTATCAAACAGACCAATAATGGTGACGATTAATAATATTGGCCATAGCAACAACAACCCAAAGAAGGCTGCAAGAAAATCAATTAAACGGATCATATTAACTCTTTACCTGAACTAGATTTACCGGAATCACGTAGTGTAGCCATAGCTTGCTTCATTGTTAATGGCGGTGTCCAACCCAATACTTCCTTAATATTGGAAGAGTCAACTTGTAAATTACCCACCAATTGCTCAACCATAGCAGATTTCCCCATCAACTTACCCCCGAATCTCATCAAGCTAACAGGAATTGGCAATTGAAATACTTTCTTACCTAGTCCATCAGCGATAGCACTTGTAAACTGTTTTATAGACACTGTTTCCATATCTGAAGCTAAAAACGTATGACCAGCAGCGTTGGGATGATTTACACAAGTGATAAGAAGATCTACAAGATTTTGAACAGCAATGAAATCGCGTTTGTTATTGACAAGACCAAAAGGTAGCACAGACGATCTTTTGACAAATTTAGTTAATATACCAAAATTTCCCGGTGCATTAGGCCCATAAACCAAAGTAGGCCTAATAATAACAACTTCAAGGCCAGTTTCAGCAGCTATCTTCTTAAGACCTATTTCAGCATCATGCTTTGATTGAGCGTACACATTGTGAGGATTGGACGCTGAGTTTATATCAAATGGCTGAGAATGAGTTGATGCCCCATTTACCCCTATCGAGCTAACAAAAATAAAGCGTTTTACACCTATCTTAGCTATCTCTCTAGCTAAATGTAACGTTGCTTCAGTATTTACAGAATATAATTCATTACAAGAAGAACTGGCCTTATGAGCAACACCTGCGAGATGAATTACACAACTAACATCTACTTTAATTAAACTCCCCCAACAAACAGATTCATTAAATTCAGGTACAATTATTGAAGAAAAACCACTAAAAGGATTCTTTCTGGCAACAGGCAAGCAACCTTCAATCAAACTGCACAAATGCCTACCAACAAAACCTGTCGCTCCTGTAACCATAACATACTGCATCAGTTACCTCGACGAAATGCACTTAATAGAATAGCTAAAAAGAAAAATACTTTATCCCTTTTAGCTCTTCGACATTGATTTGATAGCATTAAAAGCTCTAAAGAATCTTTAAAAGAATTATTTTTAAGTAGAACAATTGGTTTTAAATTATCAACAGCAAGAATGCGAGCTTGAGAAATAACCTTTTCAAATGCATCTCCACTCATGACACTGTTTATGCGCTTTATAAAAGATCTTATGCCAGAATTTGCTCCAACAGAATTATTTGTATGTTGTCTATAGAGCATATAGCTATTATTATCTATAATCCATTTAAAATCATTAACTCTTGCAAAAGCATAACAAAACCAATCATGCAACCATATTCCAGAAGCATCACTAGAGTTTTTTCGGAGAAAACTTTGTATACTCGTAGATAATTTATATGTCATAACAAATGTGCAGCCAGGCCCTGCCGATTCAAACAAGAAATCAAATTTTGTTTGAGGATCAGATTTCTTAATTAATTTTTCATCGCCATTTTCCCAAATTGCAGTTACATTGGATGAATACCCATCAGCAGAATACAAACTCATCAATTTAACTGCCTCTAATAACTTAACAGGCTCCCATATGTCATCTTGGTCAGCAAATGCAATAAAATCATAACCACTAAAATCTACGACAGAAATCAAATGCAAAAAATTTTTCCCTGCTGAACCAAAAACGATTTGGCTATTTAAGAGCTTTATATTCCTGCCCTTTGCAAAATTTCTTATTATTTCCTCACTATTATCATTAGACGAATCCAAACTGATATATATATCTAATTCAACTTCATACTGATGATATATAGATTCGAGTTGCTCTAATAAGTATTCACCACCATTATACGCAGCCAATAAAACACAGAACCTTGACATAAAAACCCTTAATCACTTCGTTTTTAAAAAAGAAAAAAAATAAAGCCGGAAAACAACACAACCTAAAATCAGTAAAAAAATCAGTAAAAGCGAGAAAAAATTATAAAAAATATAAAATTGAGGAGCAAAGCCAACTAAAAGAACAACATAAGCTATCTTGACAAATAAAACTAAAGTAAAAAAACTAGGGAATTTACAAATTAAGTTGTAAAAAAATACAAAAAATAAAAATAAACCAAATGAACTTAAGACCACACCTAATAGACCTGAATATAACAAAATAGGAAAGAACTCTGTGCCTACGTTATATCTTGGCACAAGAACAGGAGAATATGGGTAATCAGGGAAGATATCTCTATTTACAAAAGCCAGTTGTTTGAGCCAGAAGACATCAGAAAAAAAGTTTAAATGCAGCATGTACGAAAAATTTAGAATTGGCGTCGTTACATACAGAATAATTTGTTGAAACGCAATAGGTAGTTCGTAGAAAAATGCCTTCAAAGGAAAATAACCATTAACTAGAGAGTCACCACTTGTTTCAACAAGAAAACTATCACCAGACCTAAGCATTCCTATTAGAGAAAAAAGCATTAAAATAGCAGTGGTGAAAATCAATAATTTGAAATTTTTTTTCCTTTTTGATAGTGAAGTCGAAAAATACCAAACCAAAAGAAGAGAAAAAAAAGACATTAACAATCTATTTCTATCAACAAATAAAATTGGGGTAATCAAAGAAAATATTAATAAACAACGAAACTGCAAACCTCGTTTAAAATTAATGAAGCAAAATAAAGTTACTAACCAAGAAAAATTAGTTATATGTCTTACATAACGTCCTAAACCACTAAATTCAGCATAAGTTAAAGGATTTGCCAACTTAAAACCATTAAAGAATATATCAATAGGTACTAGTAAAATTACTGAGTAGCAAAAAAGTAAAATAAAACTATCTTCTAAACGCCATCTTGCTGGCTTTACACAACGTGTAATAGCTACTTCGAGTTTATTACTTACAAAAAATGTAAAAAATGAAAACAAAAAAACAAATATGATCGGTAAAACCAAAACATCTAAAAAAATCACCTCGGGAAGTTCATAAAATATAAACAAAAGTAAAACCTGAGATAAAATAGGAAACAAAGTATAGAAAGAGAATGAACTAAACATGATTTTATAATTTAAAAATTTTAATAATGTTTAAAAAAACAATCTTAAGAGTAATAACAAATTTCATTTTAATAAAATGACACTTGAATTGGTTGCACTTAAGAAATTTATTAACCAGCATGAGCATAGATTTCTGATTAAGTATTCTACGATTTACATCAGTAGATTTTGAGCTATTATTACCATGAATTCTATATTTACATACATTTTCATCTACATAATCTATGCAATTTTTATCATAAATTAAAAGCGACACAAAAAAATCAAAGTCATCAATAAGTGATTTCTCATCATATTGATAAAAATCATAAACTTTACGATTAATCAAAAGGCATGGGCCTGCTAAAGAATAATTTGAAATAAATTCATATGGTAGTGTTAACTTGTTTCGTAGTTTTGATTTTGAACCACCATGATATTCAATCAAAGACTGAAAAATAATATTATCAGACTCATCAATAACATTTCCATCAGCAACTACACAGAGAGTATTTTCTTTTGCAGCATTAATCATTTTAATGGTAGACCCTTTGACAATTAGATCGTCAGAAGCAATCAAACGTATCCAGATACCAGTTGTGTATTGTTTTATTCGATTAAGATTTTTAGATACCCCAACATTTTCAAAATATAAAATATTTAAATTTTTAACATTACAATATGGTTTCAAAACAGAACGAGTATCATCAGTTGAACCATCATCTAAAATTACGATTTCATATAAAAAATCTAACTGAGTAGCTTCGTCAATTATGACATCTAATAATTTTGGCAAATATTTAGCATGATTAAAGGAAGGAATACAATAAGAAACTAGAGTATTAGAAGAATGTATATCTTTAGAGTCATTCATATTTATTTGATACCAATCTAACTGTATATATAGAAAGTATAAAAGCACAAGACATTTGAATAAGCAGGTAAATTATTGATACAGACAAAGCCCCAAAGTCTGAAACAAAAAATGAAACACCAAGAATAAAAAATATTCCAAAAAGAATTTCCAATATCGCAAGAAGCTGTAACTTAGAATTAGACAGAAGAAAGAAAGTCAATATGCAACCTAACAACTTAAAAAAATCACCAATTAATTGATAAATCAAAACTTCACGATCAATAACAAAACTTTCACTATATAAAAGATGGAATATTTGTTCGGTAAATATTAACAGTACAAAAAAAACAATTAAGTAAATTGGAAAAATCATAAATAATGAGAACTTAAAAGTCTTAATAATTTGGCTCTTGGTATTGGAATAAGAAAAACGAGGAAGTATTATGGATGAAATACTTAATATTAACATGCTTGTATAAACTTCAGAGATCCTCCATATAGATTGCCAATTACCCATTGCGTATTCACCAACTTCTGAAGATAAAATTTCTCTTATGAAGTAAATTATCATCGGAGTAAAAAAAACACTGATAAATGATAAAAAGACAAACTTAAACAATGTACGGATCGTTGAAAGATCGGCATAAAAAAAATATTTTAATATTGAATTATGCCTTTTATATATAGAATGGAAAATAAAAAAAGAACAATAAGGGAAAAAAAATAATGCAAAAAAATATACGTTAGAAATATCAAAACAAAAATACGAGATTAATAGTAAAAATATGAAACTAGAAATTGATACTATATTTGAAAAAAAATATTCATTAAAAAATCCATAACTAGTATTTATAGCATTACCTAAGGAGTAAAAATGGTATAAAGGGTATAAAAAAATTGCGATCAGAATATAGGGATATGCATTAATATTCAACTCAAAAAATAAAAATAGCACAATTGAAATCAACAATAAAACTGAATAAATAGCTACAGAAATAACTAATGAACTACCCCATAAAATCTCAATTCGATCAATTTTTCTATAGTTTGGTGTATTTGCTACAACCCCATTTGAAGATCCATTAGGTAAATTTTGTATAATACTCAAAATTGTCTGAAATTGAGAAAATTGAGCAATTGCTATAGGACCACCTTGAACGGCAACAATTTTAGTAAGTACAAAACCAAAAATTATTTTTAAAATTATGATAAGTGAATTAAGAAAAGTCCTATAAAACATTTAAATTATTCCTTTTGTGAGCACAAAAATCAGCAATTAAATTAGACATTTGAAGGCTTTATTTTGTGCTCACAAATAATATAAACTTGATGTTACAAACTAAAACTATTAAGTACACTTACAATTTTATTCAGTTCTTGTTCTGTCAAGTCTGGACTAAGTGGTATGCTCAACACCTCGTTATGCAACTTCTCTGTGACAGGCAAATCTAAATAACTAAAATTAGAATAAGCGTTTTGTTTATGTGGTGGAATAGGATAATGAATTGAAGTCTCAATACCATTTTTCAAAAGGTAAGTTTGCAATTCAGCTCGATAAGATGTTTTGATAACAAACAAATGAAAAACATGCGAAAAAGGCTTATCCCAAACAGGCAATGTAATCAAAGGGTTAATGATACTATTTTTATAAAATTCTGCGATTTCTATTCTTTTCTGTGTATCTGTACGCAAATATTTTAATTTAACCCTTAATATTGCAGCTTGAATTTCATCCAACCTAGAGTTTGTACCAATAAAGTCATTTTTATATTTTATACTTGAACCATAATTCCTTAACGAACGCAAGACGTTTGCCAATTCATCATCGTTTGTAGTTATAGCGCCTCCGTCACCTAATGCACCAAGATTTTTCCCTGGATAAAAACTAAAACCAGCTGCATGTCCCCAGTTACCAGCTTTGATACCATCTAGCTCTGCTAAATGTGATTGAGCACAATCTTCTAAAACTAACAAGTTGTTTTCATTTGCAAAATCCATTATTTCATTCATAGGATTTATCAAGCCATACAAATGAACAGGAAGAATTGCTCTAGTTTTATTCGTTAGTGATAGTTCTAGAGCAGATTTTGTTAAATTAAACGTTTTCTCTTCAGGCTCAACAAAAACAGGTTTTAACCCATTATTAGTAATAGACATGATAGAAGCGATAAATGTATTAGCAGGAACTAGAACTTCATCACCAGGATTTAGCTTACCCATTTCAATCCAAGCTTTGAGTGTTAGAGTTAAAGCATCTAGGCCATTAGCTACACCAATACAATTTTTAACACCAATAGCACTTGCAAACTCAAACTCAAAAGACTCGAGCTCATTACCTAAGATATACCATCCTGACTCGATTACTCTATTACATGCATCTTTCAATTCATCCATGTATCTAGAATTTAATTGTTGTAGACTTAAAAATTTAATCATTTTTATCAATTATCCATGTTTCTTTAATAGATGTGATACAACCTATAAGTTGTTTATAATCATTAAGCCCATTACTAACCACACCAAATTCGCTACTAGGGCCAATATCTAAGAGTCTAAAGCCTAACTCTTTAAAATAGCTAAATATCTGAAATGGTAAGAAATACATTACATTTTTGTTTTCACCAATATCTGTAGCTCCCCAATATATTACCTGAGCAATATCATTATTAACTTCAAAAACAAAAGCTGAAGCAACTTCTTCACCATCAACTTTAGCAATGAAAACATGAGCTTTCGCAACCGAATTAATTGTATCAAGCATTTGATCCCAACTCATTCTGAGTGGGTATCCTTTGCTTCTTCTATTTTCATTAATAATATCAAATGCTCTTCTTATGTCATTAATTGAATCAGCTTTAATGAAACTACACTCATATTTACTACTCTGTCTTATGGCTTTTTTTGTTGATGAAGGAAGTAATGATACCTCGAATTCATTTAAATTAATATGAGAGTTTAGATCTCTATATGATAGTTTAAACCCTAAATCTCCTAAAGAATGACTTATTTTTGAAATTATTGACTCATTATAAATACTTGGAGGCAGCGTTATTTTTAAGCTTTGTATTTCACTGTTTAAAAATGAGTTTTTAAGTGAGCAAAAAAAAGAATAAATGTGCGAGTATTTTAAATATTCAGATGAATATCTGATAAAAGAAAATGGAGCACTAAATGGAGCAGAAATCCGACCATTATTAACACCGAATATCATTGAGATTTTATTGTCAAAATGAGTATATATATACTCAACTTTTGACTGGTTGAAAATATTAAATTTAAATGATGAATAAAGCAAATCATACACAGAAACCTGAGTTTCGTTTACAACTTTCTTTGATTCACTGGAATTATCATATATCATATTTTTCAACCCGTATTACTTTTGCCATAGCGCCAGCAATAACAGAGCCTTCTTTAAAATGCCCTCTGACAACACTATTAGCTCCTACAACACAAAAATCTTCTAATACTGTTCCAGGCAAAATAGTTGCC
Source organism: Shewanella sp. LZH-2 (assembly GCF_016859145.1). Classification (NCBI taxonomy): domain Bacteria; kingdom Pseudomonadati; phylum Pseudomonadota; class Gammaproteobacteria; order Alteromonadales; family Shewanellaceae; genus Shewanella; species Shewanella sp. LZH-2. Next base: position 1,506,391 of record NZ_CP069350.1, on the reverse strand, counting down.
CCAGCTCCTATCCAACAATGATTGCCAATCACCTATTTCTTCAAACTCTATTAAATTGATTAAGCTCATATGTGTTCACATCTCTAATGGTGTAATTTCTGAGAGTCTAATGCCCTGTCTATCTTTATTTGATAATACTGGTACCCCCTTCATTGGCCATTCAATGCCAATGTCAAGATCATCCCATTTTATAGAAACTTCACAACTAGGATTATAATAGTCAGTACACTTATATAGAAAATCAGCCTCATCACTTAACACATAAAATCCGTGTGCAAATCCTTCAGGTATCCATAATTGTCGCTTATTCTCCGCAGAAAGATATTCGCCAATCCATTTCCCAAATGTAGGTGAATTTTTTCGTATATCAACAGCAACATCAAACACAACACCAGAAACTACTCTAATTAACTTTCCTTGAGTATTCATAGTCTGATAATGTAGACCTCGCAAAATTCCTTTTTTAGATTTAGAATGATTATCTTGGACAAATTGTGTGTTTTTTCCGGTAACAAGTTCTTCAAATTGTCTTTGATTCCAAGTTTCCATAAAGAAACCACGTTCATCACCAAATATTTTAGGTTCGATGATTTTGACATCGGGGATTTTCGTATCTATTATTTTCATGTTATTGCGTGTTGTTAATCGTTAGTGGTAAGAGACCAATATGCAACCGCGTAATGATTCATATATAACTATTCAAATTATTTAATGCAACTTTCCAATAGCTAGGCTTTATACCAAAGCTTTTTTCTATTTTACGACAATCCAATTTTGAATTAGCAGGTCGTTTGGCTGAAGTAGGATATTGTTCTGAAGTAATGCCATTAACCAATATATCTTTATTTAGTACATCTTGCTCTTTTGCCTTAGCGAAAATTTCCATGGCAAATCGATGCCAGCTAACATGCGGCAAGCCTGCAAAATGATAAACACCATAGTGGTTATTGCCCGAATGCAATGCTTTAGCCATTGTGATTAGTGCACTAGCAATATCACCAGCATAGGTTGGGCCACCAAATTGATCATCGACCACGCCAAGTTCATCACGAGTTTGCGCCAACCTAAGCATGGTTTTAACAAAGTTATTGCCAGTTTCACAAAACACCCAAGCAGTACGAAGAATTATATGCCTCGGGCATGCTGCTGCAACGGCAAGTTCGCCTGCAAGCTTACTGTGGCCATATACCCCTTGAGGTGCAACAGCATCGGTCTCAATATACTCACCGACCTTATCGCCTGCGTACACATAGTCTGTCGAGATATGCAACATTGTTGCATCAACACTGTTAGCCGCTTGGGCTAAAAATTGTGGGCCATCGCGGTTAATGGCATAGGATAGATCAACTTCTTGTTCAGCTTTATCTACTGCTGTATGCGCTGCTGCATTAATAATTGCATTTGGCCTAAATTCATTAACCAGCTTATTTACTGCATCATGGTCAGTAATATCCAGCTGATCGCGATCTAACGCTAAAAACTCAATCTCGGGCATCTGGCTTAAGATTTTAACTAGGCAGCTACCTACTTGGCCATTACTTCCAGTTATAAGGATTTTCATTGTTTATCCGCCAGATGTGCCAAATACTGCCCATAGTCATTCTTCAGCATGGGTTTCGCGAGTTCTTTAAGTTGCGATGCAGTTAACCAGCCATTGCGATAGGCGATCTCTTCTAAACACGCCACCTTTAATCCTTGAACATGCTCAATGGTTTGAACAAATGAGGATGCTTCATGTAGGCTCTCGTGGGTACCAGTGTCAAGCCAAGCGAATCCACGTCCTAATAGTTCGACATTTAACTCACCTGCATTAAGATACATTTCATTTAGAGTTGTGATCTCAAGCTCGCCGCGGTGTGATGGCTTTACTTGTTTTGCCCACTGTACGACTTTGTTATCGTAAAAATAAAGCCCAGTTACTGCATAATTTGATTTAGGTTTTTTTGGCTTTTCTTCAATAGAAATAGCCTTCATATCAGCATTAAATTCAACTACACCAAAGCGCTCTGGGTCTTTCACTTGATACCCAAAAACAGTAGCGCCAATCGGACGAACAGCAGCGTTTTTAAGTGTCTTGGAAAAGGATTGTCCATAAAAAATATTATCACCAAGCACCAAACAAACACTCGAATTACCAATAAATTCTTCGCCGATAATAAAAGCCTGCGCTAAACCATCGGGACTCGGTTGTACTGCATATTGCAAGCGGATCCCAAAATCCGCTCCATCACCCAATAGGCGTTTAAAGCTTTCGTTATCTTCTGGGGTGGTAATAATCAGGATATCTCTAATACCCGCGAGCATTAAAGTGCTAAGCGGATAGTAAATCATAGGCTTATCATAAATTGGTAATAATTGTTTAGATACACCACGAGTTAATGGATATAAACGCGTACCTGAACCACCAGCTAAAATAATTCCTTTCATTTGAAATAAGTTCCTAAATCAGTAAGGCTTGCGATTGAAAAACATAGCCTTTAAAAATGCCATATGTTACTAAATACCTAGGCGCTCACGTTGATAAGTACCATCTTGAACATGCTTACACCATTCTTGGTTAGCTAAGTACCATTTAACCGTTTTGCGTAAGCCTGTTTCAAAAGTTTCTTGTGGCTGCCAATCAAGCTCTGCACTCATTTTACTTGCATCTATAGCATAACGGCGATCATGGCCTGGTCTATCAGCGACATAGGTGATTTGCTCAGCATAAGGTGTGGCTTTAGGTACTAATGAATCTAAGATGCTGCAAATAGTTTGCACTACTTCTAAATTTCGCTTTTCGTTATGACCACCAATATTGTAGGTTTGACCAACCTTCCCCTGGGTAACGACTTTGTATAAAGCTCGAGCATGGTCTTCGACATATAGCCAGTCGCGGATCTGATCACCTTTACCATAAATGGGTAATGGCTTACCTTCGAGAGCATTCAAGATAACTAATGGAATTAACTTTTCAGGAAAGTGATAAGGACCATAGTTATTGGAGCAGTTGGTTACTATCGTCGGTAAACCATAGGTACGTAGCCAAGCACGAACTAAATGGTCGCTTGAAGCTTTAGAAGCTGAGTAGGGGCTGCTAGGCGCATAAGGAGTAGTTTCGATAAATAATGGCAGTTCAGAGCCAGCCTCCACTTCATCAGGATGTGGCAAATCACCATACACTTCATCGGTTGAAATATGGTGGAACCGGAATGCAACTTTACGCTCTCCATCAAGTTGCATCCAGTAATGGCGAGCAGCTTCGAGCAGCGTGTACGTACCCACTATATTCGTTTGAATAAAATCTGCTGGCCCGGTAATTGAGCGATCGACATGTGACTCGGCAGCAAGATGCATAACGGCATCTGGCTTATGTAATGAAAACACTCGTTCAAGCTCAGCACGATCACAAATATCAACCTTTTCGAATGTGTAGCGTGCATTATTCGCAATGCTAGTGAGTGATTCTAAGTTACCTGCATAGGTCAGTTTGTCTAGGTTAATCACACTGTCATTAGTGTTTTCGATGATATTTCTTACCACTGCCGAACCAATAAAGCCTGCACCACCTGTCACTAGAATTTTCACAACAAAAGACCTCGATAAATTAAAATAATTCGCTTATTTAAGAAGGAGAATAGTGTGCATCCGCACAACCTCTAAAATCTAGAATCAGGAATCTCTTCTTTTCTTACAAAATGTCTTAATAGCACTAACATCACGCCCAACATGCCACCAAGTATGGTGCCTAATACACAAATTAATGCGCGTTTTGGTTTAGCCTTTTCTTCAGGCGCTAATGCGGGGTCAATGGTTTTAAATACGTATTCATCACGCACTTCGGCAAACATAATGGTTTTTGCCTGCTCTTCAATGAGTTTATAAAGTACGGTTTTAATATCTGCGACATTGGTTAAAGCGATTTGTTTATTTAAAAACTCAGTACTGCGGTGTGCTTCTGCTACATCACGATCTTTCATCACTTTATTAATATCTTGAATTAACCAAGTAACCCATTGCTGCGCGACTGTCGGAGATAAATGCTCAACTGATAAAGTCACCATTCCCGTATCTTTGGCTTTATTGACAACAATCATTTTGCTAAAGGCTTTATAGGCCTCTTGCATAGATGGCTCAGGTTTAAATGGCGCTTTCACTTCGCGCACCCAAGTATTGGTTTGCTCGTTATATAGCTCAGGATCATAGATAAGTTTATCTGCATCCCTATCCCATTTTTCAGCCGCCATTAAATCGGCAAGGATATTATGCTTTTGAATAAAATCACTGGTAAATTGGCGAGACTTTAATACCTCAATTGCCAATTCGGTTTTATCTGTACCGCCTTTGCTACCCAGATTCACGCCAGCAAGGCTAGCTAGACCACCAAACTGAGAAGCTAACGCACTTAAACCACCACCTTGTTCTTCAGATGCGGGGGCCAGTAAGGCTTCAGATTTATAGATATTCGGTTGCTTTATGGCAAAGACCACAGCACCAACGGCAAATAAAGCGGTAACAACCAAAATAATCCATTTACCACGCCAGATGACAGAGAACAGTTCGCGAAGATCGATTTCATCGTCTTGCACTTGAGGAAATCTGGCATCGGATTGATATATATTTGGATTTTGAGTAATTTGTGTGTTCATTGGTTCTTCAGATTCTAGGTTATATGCCCTAGGTACTGAACCTAGGGCGAGCTATAAGTAAATTAGAGGCCGAATGCCTTTCTAGCTCATTATTTCTACAGCCCAGAGATGGCTGAGATAGCAACTGCGGTGTTATAGATAATGCCAGTCACTTGTGACCAGAGTGTAAGGTTATCTTTGTACTCGGTATCTAATGGCACAATTACGGTATCACCAGGTTGCAATTGATCACCACCGCTGAACCAGCTTGAACGCGAAGGCATTAGAACTGAACCATTAGCCTGAATAACATAGGTTCTTCCCTCATCAGCACGTTCTCTCGCACCACCAGACATAGCTAGGTACTGGTCGATTGTTAAACCTTCTTTAAATCTATGGGTGGCAGGATGTTGGACTTCACCCATCACAGCAATTGTTTGCTTAGTTGAAGGGACATATAAAATGTCGGCATCTTCTAACTGCAAATCAGCCTGAGTAATACCAAGTGAAATTGCAGGTAAATCGACAACTAAACGGCCAACCGCTTTAATATTTTCAAGGTCGGTTAGCATTAACTGTGCATCAGCATAATTAACTACCGTGCCATCCTTTGAAATGCCGCGGGTAGCTATATCACGACGCAGTTGGTCCGCCAGCTTTTTGATTTCAATCTGCTCTTGTTGGCGCACAGACTCACGAACAAAGACTGCTGAAGGTAATGCCGCATATTCGGTAAAGCCACCCACACGGGTGATTAAGTCACTTAAGGTTTCACCACGGCGAATATTGTAACGGCCAGGGAATTTAACCTCGCCTCTGACCTCAACCACTTTGGTCTCTTGCCAATCTGGCGTTGTCATCACAGTAAGAATATCTCTGCCAGATAACAATAAATTAGCACTTGAGTTATTTTGCAGTGCTAAAGCAAGGTCAATATTTTTATGCTCAGTTTTAGAACCTGAATTATCAACTACCGTTGATGTTAATTCGGCTCTAGTTGTGTAGGCGCCTTCTTTTAAGCCACCAGCAGCAATAACTAAATCATTGACTCTTGCACCTGCGGTTAATGGGTACAGACCGGGTAAACGTACCTGACCATCAATCCCGACAACCTGAATCCCAGCTCCTGCTCGCCCCTGGTTATTAAGCTTAACCATGACCGGATAGAGTAATTCTTGGCGAGCCATTTGATTACTGAGTTTGAGTAACTCTGTATCATCAAATAAGTTTGCCAACATTTTGTTGACGACACCTTTAACCACAGCCACATCTTCTGACTCAGTTTTATCAGTAACAACCACTCCAGCCAACTGCGTACGCTGAGTTAATCTACTTTTATCAAGCTGAACAAACCCTGCTTTGAATAAATCAGAACTGATCAGAGAATTCGTGTTTAAAGAGGTCACCTTCTCTACGCGCTGTTTAACTAATTTATTCAGCTCGAAACGATTTTGTACATCGTCAGAAAAATTAAAAATAATGATTTTATCACGGGGATTTAAAGCGATATCTTGGTCACTATTTTTGTCATTAATGGCTTTACCCGGTGAAAACTGACGAACTTCAATATCACCATATTGGTTCACTTCACGAACCACTAAGGCATAATCTAAATCAGCAGAAATGGCTAAATCCCCCCAAATTGAGGGAAAAACATCACTGATTTTTTGTCCGGAAAACCATTGATATTTACCAGGACGTACGACAGCACCGACTACGGTCACGGCGCTTTCAAACTGTTCAGAAGCGTTTTTAACACGAATAACATCACCCGCTTTGGCTAATGTCATTTTGCCCTGTTCGCTAGTAAGGTCGACATTGATGACTGTTTTTAGCGATTTACTGTTGTAACGCTCAACCGAACTGCTTTTAGGATAGGCGCCAGGATTTAAACCCGCTGCCATAGCAATAACATCAGCCATGGTTTCGTTGTTTTTCAACTCATAAATAGCTGGACGTCTTACTTCACCAGAGACACTAACAAGGCCACCAATTGAAGGAATAAAGACGACATCTCCAGAACGTAAGCGCAGGTCGCCCGATGCATCCCCTTTTAACAGCAGATCATATAAGTCTAATGTACCGACAAGTTTACCATTACGTTTAAGTTGTACATTCCGTAATGAGCCAATTTCGTTAACACCACCAGCAACAAATAACGCTTGGGTGATAGTCGATAAACTAGAAACCGTATATGAACCAGGTTTGTAAGCATCACCCGCCACAAAAATACGAATAGAGCGCAATTCCCCCATGGTGATATTGGACTCAATACCAATCATTTGTTGTTGAATACGCTGCCCCAGCGTTTCTCTTAACTCAGTGAACGTTAACCCATTTACAGGAATGGGCCCTAATTCGGGGAATTGAATGACTCCTTCGCGATTAATTACTAAGTCGTATTCTTTATTCTCTTTCCCATAAAGCTGTACTTTGATGTTATCGCCTGGACCGACAAGATATTCCCCAGGGACTGGCACATCAGATACTGGCGCAAAGGTGCTAGGCTCACCTGCAAACATTTCATAGCCAAAGCGACGTAGTTTAAGGTTGGAAGAATCCGCAGAAAAATCTAATTCCGCTTTTTCTTTCTTATCACTTGCCGCATTGATGCGCTCAGGTTGCATGTCACGCTCGGAAACAACCTGCGGATTTGCTATCTGCGGCTGAGCTTGACTACCAGAAATCATACTGGGATCAATTCCGTACTGTCTCGCTAAGCGCTGTTGCTCTGCTTTGGGTAATTGTTTGAATTGTTCAATCATCTGCGGAGAGGGCGTAACGGCTTGCGCCTGAGCGCCCATCAATATTGCAGCACTCATGCTTGCGAATATCGCGACTCGAGGGGCCGCCTTGATGTATTTTTTAAGTTGTTGTAACACCAGATATCTCCGATTGGGTTTAAAGATGAAAAACAATGATAAAGCAGAGCGTCGCTACGCTCCTTCTAGATTCTAGGTCCTAGAGCAGCGCTCTTTGCAGCGTCCTAGCAGTTGCGAAGCAACGTCCTTCTTTTCTTTCAGACACGCTACCGATTATTCCGTATGTCCATATACTCCACCCTGCGGGCTTGCTAAAGCAATTTTGAAGTGTTCCTGACACTTCTATCGCGTGGCGGCCAGAGGCCTTATTCAGTGCATCTAGCACTTCATCCTTCGGATCAGCTAACGCTGTTAATAATTGTTCCAGACAATTATTTGCGGCGTCCGCTTAACGAATGAAACTATTCATTCGATGCCTTTCAGGCACGCTACCGCCCATAGATTACGGCCTCTATATTGCCCTTCGCGCTGCGAATATTCTAATTTTTCAAAACCTTAGCATTTGTTACTTGCTGTTTTTAATTGTTGGCTTTCTAAAGTCCCAAACTTATCAGTTAACCATCTTTAGTTTGGCTACCATCTTCAAAAGACCTAAGCCCTGCTGGCAATTTAAGCCCGCGAGCCTCATATGCCACAGCGTAAAAAACAAGTAAAACTTTTGTTGCACACAATTTAGTTCAGTGGCAAAAATTGTACAGCCAAACCACTACGTCGTTTGCTCAAAAAACATGCACACAAATTATGTTTAACTTTTAATGGTGCAAATTTAGTTTTGTGATACCACCTCAATGCACAAACAAATATAACACACTGAAAATTATATATTTTTAATTTCAAGCTCTATATTACTTGAAATGAAATAACTCAGGCTATGGCAAATGTCTTACACAACTCTAAGCTAAAGTCTTAATCAACATAGTAAAATAGTTCACAACTCACACTCGTTCTACAGACTGTTCTGGCACAGTTAACATATTGATCTGTCCCATAATATTAAATAAAACGTGGCAACGTTTGTTTGGGCATTTCTCTTGAAAAATAGCTTCTAAGTCTGCAAACGGGCCGTCTTTAAAACGAATTTTCTCCCCTGTTTTTAGCTCTAACGGAGTCTCTAAAACAGATTGGGAAGGCGTTAATTCTTTCATGCGAATGGCGTGAATGACTCGGTCATCAATGGGTGTCATTCTTTCCTGACAATTGACAATACGACTCACACCGCGAGTAGAGTGGACTTGCTTAACGCTAGTTTGGCTTGGGTCAAAATTGATAAACAAATAATTGGGAAATAAAGGCACACGACAGATCCGCTTCTGACCGCGTTGAGATTTTTCTTCAGAGACCATTGGCAAATATGTCTCTAAATTTTGAAGAGCTAAATTTTGTTGTGCCCTCGCTTCACTACGAGGTTTACAGTACAAAAGGTACCATGCCTTCATCGATTAATCTCACTACCCTATGTTAAGTGACGTCCATTCACGGGTCGCAATCATAACAAAGTTGTCAAGACGGATGGAAGCAGTTTTTTGCCTTAAAACCCTTGCTGTTCGGTATCTAAACAAAGTGCCGGTATATTAGGAAAATCAACATAAATCGATATTTGGTGGCGAGTTGCAGATAATCTCACCAGTTAGCAAGTCAAAATTGACTTTAGTGACTTTTAAAGGGTATATAAGGTGGGAATTTTAGCGAAAATATCCTAATTAACGCTTAAAATATTACTTTTATTATAAGAACGTAACAATAACTCATACTTAAATCTCAGCAATTCAACAATTTACTCATGCTTTTAAGCTAGAGCTAAATATCGAATTGACTCAAGATAAATGAGAAGAGCAACAATCATTTTTCTGTGGTGACATCATCCTGTTTCAGGGGCGCCACAGGCAATCACGAGCTTAAGGTGGAAACTTCATGAGCGTAGCAAAACCACAAGGGACAATGCTTGGCCATCCCAAAGGTCTGTTCCTACTGTTTACAACAGAACTCTGGGAACGTTTTAGTTATTATGCAATGCGTGCCATTTTGGTACTGTATTTAGTTGATCAAGTTGGCAAGCAAGGTGGAGGTTTAGGTTGGACCCAAGCTGACGCGCTGTCACTTTATGGTACCTTCACGGCTTTAGTTTACTTAACACCGCTTATCGGTGGTTGGTTAGCTGATAATTTTCTGGGGCAACGTAAAGCCATTTATTTTGGTGGCGCTTTAATGGCAACTGGCCAGTTTATGCTTGCGGCTCCCCATGCATGGTTTCCTGGTATTGAAACGACTATTTTCTATATCGGCTTGGGCACACTGATTTTAGGTAACGGTTTATTCAAACCAAATATCTCTACTATGGTAGGTGATCTGTATGAGGAAGGAGATCACCGACGCGATGGCGCCTTTACTATCTTCTACATGGGGATTAACTTAGGTGCCGCATTATCTGGTTTCGTTGTAGCTTGGGCCTATACCAGCTTTGGTAATATAGAAGTTATCAACGGTAAAGAAGTATTTATCAATAACTGGCAAGCAGGTTTCTTCTGTGCCGGTGTGGGGATGCTACTTTCTCTGGTCATTCAATTTTTGTTTGCCCAAAAATTACTTGGAAATATTGGTACTGTTCCTGCGGCAAGACTTGAGCGTGAGCGCCAAGCTAAATTAGGTAACGTTCGTAAAGAACCTCTCACTAAAGTTGAGCGCGACCGTATCAAGGTTATTATGGTGTTAGGCTTATTCACCATTATTTTCTGGGCCGGATTTGAACAAGCAGGCGGCTTAATGAATTTATTTACCAATGAATTCACTGACCGTTACATTGGCACCTGGGAAGTACCAACGACCTACTTCCAATCTCTTAACGCTATATTCATTGTGTTATTTGCTCCTGTTGTAGCTTCTATTTGGATCCGTTTAGGTAAAAATGAACCTAACTCACCGGTTAAATTTGCTTTAGGTCTTGTGCTGTTAGCTATCGGTTTCCTCTTTATGATTGGTGCAGTTGTCGAGATGGGTGGCAATCCAACCGCTAAATCAAGCATGTGGTGGTTAGTGGGTGCGTATTTCTTCCATACCATGGGTGAACTGTGTTTATCACCGATTGGTTTATCTATGGTAACTAAGCTCGCTCCGCTACGTATTGCATCATTAATGATGGGGGCTTGGTTCCTTTTTATCGCTATGGCTAACTATGTTGCAGGTTTTGTGGGTTCGCTTATTGGCCACGGTGGCGGTAAAGAAGAGCAATTAGCCAACGCGATGTCCATTTTTGCAGGTATTGCCATTACCGCGGCACTTTCTGGTGTGATCTTATACTTTATGGCTGACAAATTAGTCGATTGGATGCACGGTGCGGAAAGCAAACATCACAATGAAGCAGAAGCATTAGAAGATGAAATTGCGGTAACCGCTGAACACGAAGCCATTAAGAGATAACGCAGCTAGAAGCTAGGACGCAGCCAAATGCGCTGCTCTAGGTGACTTAGCTGTGAGAAAAAGCAGATCGGGCTTCGTCCTGATAGGATGCTTCTACCATCCTGAATAATTCTATATTCGATAAAAACGCTGCAGAAATGCAGCGTTTTTTATTGCTTTGCTCCCAAAGCACGTTGAGGTTAGAGATGGGATGTTTCGCACACAGACAAATTAGAATATGGGGACTAGGTGCTAGGTGCTAGAGTCTAGCTTCTCGAGCCACGCAGTGGCGTTCTAGCAGCGCTTTTGGCTGCGTCCTAGCACCTTATCTTCTTATAAACTTAATTGAATAAAACCACCCGCAGGCAAGTTTGAATTGTAGACTAATCCTTTAAATTGATTATCTAATAACTGCTGCTTGTGTTCAGGCTCATTGGTTGCGATACAAAGTTGCTCCTGCGGCAGAATCGTTCGAAACTGAACACTCGGTTTACCCCAATCTAATACCCCTAGTGGTAAACTTTCTGAAATAGCCAATGGACTTAAGCCTTTGTCATTACGTAAATAGCACCTCAGTCCCTTGCCTGCTAAGGCAATGGCGGCACGATAACGAGTTAGTTCGATTGCGACATAAACAATATCTACGGTGATATCCAAACCGGACTTGACTAAACGCTCATTCAAGTAGCTCAGCATATTGAACGGCTCGATAATGGTTTTACTCTGACCACTTCGATAACTTTTCAGCTTTTGGTTGACAAAACTGCGTAGCAAAACACAAGCAAACGCCGCGCGATTGTCTTCGGGATAGAGGTGAGCCATATACATGATCAAATGATCACTGCCCACCATTGTTGAGTCAATAAAGTAGCTACTGATATCACTGCTTTTAAATAAGCTGTAATCAACTTTGGCGGCGGGATAACTGATATTTGAGGCTGGGAAAAGTTGCTGCTGAACTTGTTTGGCCGCTTCAACACTTTGCTCTAATAAGGCTAAATTATCATTCAACTCTTGGTGAGATAAAGCATCAAAGTCTGCCTGAGTAATATCATCGGGGTGATTTCGCTGCAGCCCTTGTTGAATGGCTTGCTCGATAATAAAGAGATCGGCAACAGGTTTAACCAAATAATCACTCGCACCGATGCGCAGCGCCTCGACAACATCCGCCATAACATTGTTACCTGAAATAACAATAGAAGGCACTAATGGCTCTAACCTGCTCATTTCCTTAAGCATATCTAAGCCACCAAGCTTTGGCATACTCAAATCGGCAAGTATGATATCGAAACGTTGTTGCTTGAAATGAATCAGCCCCTGCTCTCCATCGCCAGCCTGCACTACCTGTGCACCGCGACCATTTAGAAAGGTAGCAACGATTTGCCTGAATACTGGGTCATCTTCAACCCACAGAATTGAAACACCATTTAACGCCATAAAGATTCCCGCGTAACGTTTACTGCAACAGCAATCATTCAATGATGACATGGGAAGAATCATTTATACGGCATGGGCTTGGCTGCATATTCATGCCTGCAGCCAAGTTAGCGCATGAGCTTACTCAAGTTCCTGCATGTACTGGTCGAGTAACTCATCATCTTCTTGTTTTTGAGGAACATTGCCATCATAGACCTTATAGTCCATGTGTTGTAAGTACGCATCTTTCACGAAGGCATAGGGATCGAGCGCATTATCAACAAGTCTTTCCTGGTCAATTGCCGAGGCTCTAGCATGTAAGCTTTTAAGGCCCCATTTAACCACGGATTGCCACACTGTGAGTTCAGATAGTGGAAAGTATAGACCATCAACCCAATCTGATGCGAGTTCACGAACAACATATGGACCAGCAAAGGGTGCCATAAAATAGGGACCATTAGGTACACCGTAATAGCCCAACACTTCGTTAAACTCGTCCTGCTTACGTGGCATTCCCATCATATCAGCCACATCAATAACGCCTAGTAACCCTATCGTCGTGTTAACCGTAAAACGACCACCCGCATTCGCCGCCCAACCCCATTTGCCTTGCAATAAGTTGTTTACCACGCTGCTGGGTTCTTCCAAGTTTTGCACAAAGTTATTAATCCCTGTTTTAGCAGGCAACGGGATATAATCGTTATAACCATGTGCAACTGGCCGGTATAGGTACCTATCGAGAAACAGATAGTTAAAGTCCCACATGGCCCGGTTGAACCCTTCAAAGGGATCTCTTGGATCTTCGTAAGTAATTTTTACAGCTGAAGCCCCGTCCTTTGGAGTGCTATCGGGTACGGCTACCTCTGCGCCATAAACCTTGGGCAGTAATGCAAAGCCTAAAAGTACCCCTATCCATTTCAACTTCATATTGCTCTCTTAAATAAATGTACTGCCGAGTTCACGAGTTTTCGTTAAAGTGACCATCAACAAGTGACGATAAAAGATTAGTCATCCGAGTCGTATACTAAGTATGACAGACAAAATGCCACTGACTTTACAAAGCGCATAAGCATACTTGGCAAAACAGTTTGGTCAATTGTTAATTTTTTAAATAACGCACCGCGAGTTATTCCAACAAAGGTTTAGTATGGAGTCGATTCCACTTAGTCAGATTACCAACGCGCCATTAATCACTTCAGGGACTCAAAACACTGCCCTGAGCACCAATGCGCGTCCTATTCCCGCTGAAGTCCAACTATCTCCTGAAGGCGATAGTATTATTCTAAACGGTACAGAATATAATTTAAAGCTCGTTAATGCTCAGCAGCGCCAAGCATTAATTATTGCTAGTCAATTTTTAGTCAATCAAGTCGTGAATAGCCCCACTGAATCGAGTGCTATGACACAAACCTCGCAACTGATTGCCTTGGGTTCGACAGTCAACCTTAAGCTCCCAGAAGCGATCACATTACTTGCACAACAAAATGGGATTTCAGAGACAAAATTATATGCTCTCTCTGCCCGCCCACAGGGCTACCCTCTCCCTAATGTCATTGTTACTGGAAAAGAATTCCAATTTACGAATGGAACTGTTGTGCCACAGGATCCAGGAACACGACTTAATGCGGGTGAATATCAAGCAAAAATTACCCTTTTACAAGGGAAACCTATTTTAGTGTTGACCCCAATACTGAGCAAACTCGAAATCCAAATTGGCGCTCCGATAAATGAAACTCAGCTTCCCATTATTGATAAGCAAGCGAGTCATGTTGTGATAAGCAAAATGGAACCCGTTCAGATTATTGCGAGTTTTTTACGGAAACTTGAGGGCTTAGTCCCCCAAACGGATAGCACTGCTGCAAAAGTAAATACGTCTAGCACCCAAGGTGGATCAATTTCCGACATAAAAATATCCCAGACTCAAACGGGTTCTATTGCGGATGAAGTGACATCCGTAAAAAACTCACCATCCAAGATTGCTATTAGTGTCAATTTACAATCCACTACTGAAGCAAAGCTGACGACAGGACAAACTACCAATCAACAAATTGATCCCAAAACGGCTATTCCTGAACCTAAGGCACTGACTAAAGATGCAAGCGCATCGGATGTAAAAAATACCGTAACGGCATCAAATACTTTGCAAAGTCAACATGCAAAATCGGACTTTAGCAGCTTACAGACTAAACCACAGGTCCCCGCTAATGAGTTAGCGATGACCAAAAATTTGTCCAGTAATGAAACACAGCTAAATCTTAAAACCCCATCAGACTCGTTAGGTGCAGACAAACAAAATAAACTCAACGAAGCCAATATCAATGTTAATCAAGTGCTTCAAAAAGCCTTTACCAAGGCCGGTGCTCTCCCCATCGAGCAGATGGTCTCTCGAGCTAGCACAAACTTAGCTGCCGAGCTGTTAAAACATTTGCCTCATCTAGGCCCACATCCTTTAGGCCAATTAAGCGATCCAAACGAACTAAAAGACAGCATCCTTGGTCTCGCAACCTTAAATTTAGCAACGCCGCAGCTCGGTCAAGCCTCAATGCTATTCAATGCGGGAGCCATTAGCTCATTGTTTCAGTTGTTATTGGGGTTTAGGGCAAATAATGCCAATAGTAAAATGAGTGCTAAATTGGCCGATTACTTAGAGCAACTCCAAACTAGAATCGGATTATCTAACCACCAGCTGGGACAATTTAGTAAAGCTGGCGGCCTAGAAAGCATGGTACAACTAGCTTCAAGCCTACAGCTTTATCAACAAGCCAGTAGTGAAAATAATGGTAATTTAGTGTGGTTTTTTGCCCTTCCCTATGGGATTAATCAACGTCATGAACAATTAGAAGGTAAATTCGAGCGAGAAGCCGATAGCGATGAACAGCAACATCATAAAGGCTGGAATTTACAATTGAAGTTTAATCTCGCCCAGGGTCCATTACTGATATCGGCACGTTTTCACCAACAAGTACTAGATATTCAGTTCAAAGGTGACAGTCAGTCATTACTTCGCCGAGTAGATAACTTTCTGGCTCCACTGGGACAAAAACTATCGCAATTAGGATTTACACCGGGTGAATTATCCACCCAATTAGCACCAGTTCCAGCAACGTTGCTGCCTGGTGATCATTTTCTTGTGAAAACAAGAGCATAATTAAAGAGTCTATCTATGGCGGAAGAATACAAAACCCAGCAAGCAGTTGCCTTGAGTTATGACGGAAAACATGCGCCTAAAGTAGTCGCATCGGGTGAAGGGCTAATCGCTGACGAAATTATCGCTCTAGCAAAGGCCTCAGGCGTTTATATTCACCAAGATCCGCACCTGAGTAACTTTCTTCGATTGCTTGAATTAGGCGAAGAAATTCCAAGAGAGCTGTATCTGCTCATCGCCGAATTAATCGCATTTGTATATATGTTGGACGGAAAATTCCCAGAACAATGGAACAATATGCATAAGAAGATTGTTGATAAGGCTTAAAGCAAAAGTGGCTAGCTCCTAGAGCCACAACGTTCTAGAACAGCACTTTGCTGTGGCCGAGAATCACGAAGTGCGTCCTAAATTGCTCATCTATTTACGGTGTAAACGAATTAACAACTCAGCTTCAGCTTTAGGCAATTCACACTCTTTGATTAGCTCATCTACACCAGCTCCGAGGGCCACCATCTTCATCGCACGCGTATAAAGCTTTGCTTGGGGATCCTGTTGAGTAGATTCTTCAATGCGTTCAGATTGTTGATGTAAGCGTTTTTCAAGCTCAATCACACGACGTCCCATACCAATGGTACCGCTTCGAAGCTCCTGCATTTCACGCTTAAATCCCTCGCGCTGACGATCGCCCTCTTTCACTAATACGGTTAACGCTTCAACTTTACTGCGCAACTTACTTAATTGTTTCTGAAGGTAAAGAACTAAACCTAAACACGCAATCACATAAACTAAGGCTGCGATTAAAA
Organism: Shewanella sp. LZH-2; assembly: GCF_016859145.1. NCBI lineage: Bacteria > Pseudomonadati > Pseudomonadota > Gammaproteobacteria > Alteromonadales > Shewanellaceae > Shewanella > Shewanella sp. LZH-2. The sequence continues at coordinate 1,490,205 of NZ_CP069350.1, read as the reverse complement.
ATTCATCGCCCATTCATCATCCCTACGCATCACAATCAGCTGAAATCAGCACCGACTCATCAAGTGGCATTCTAAAACTAAAAGAGTAAATTAAAGCCAAATGAATCGTTCGCATAACAAAAAGCAAAGCGGCAGATAGACACTATCTGCCGCCTCCGATGAATATTTAGAGTTGATTTAACTCAGCCCACTCTTCATCAGATAATAGTTTGTCTAAATCAACTAAGATCAACAACTCATTATCACGATTGCTGACGCCTTGAATAAACTTCGCACTCTCTTCTGTACCAACGTTAGGCGCGTTATCAATTTCAGAGCGGCGTAAGTAAACGACTTCAGCAACACTATCGACCAAAATACCAATGACTTGCTTTTCTGCTTCAATGATCACGATACGTGTCGAATCATCCACTTCTGCTGATTGCAACCCAAAACGTGAGCGGGTATCAATAACAGTAACCACATTACCGCGTAAATTGATAATCCCTAAAACATAGTGTGGTGCACCAGGTACGGGAGCAATTTCGGTGTAACGCAGCACTTCTTGCACTTGCATGACATTAATACCATAAGTTTCGTTGTCTAACTTAAAGGTAACCCATTGCAATACTGCATCATCTTTACTTGCAGCCACGGCTGCGACATTTCTTGTATCTTTCATGTTTACCTCAACCAATGGAGTCCTGACAGCCTAAACCCGCATCAAGCATTTCAACTAAGGCTTGTACGTGCAAAATGCCACACATTTGTTCTTTAACCACACCAGCTAGCCAAGGACGTTTCCCTGCTTTGCTGCGCCAATTTACTTGCGATTTGGTAATTTTTACTGCATTAAGCAGGGACTCACAAGCTAATCCCCAATTACTGCCCTCTAATAATACAAGATATTGATAATTTACCGATTGCGCCAGTTTATCTGTGTATTTTTCTGGCATAACCCATGCACAGGTATCCACTAGATTTAACTGTTCTTCTCGATGAGTTTGTACACCAAGGAACCAAGAAGGACGGCCAATAATATGATTAATCCGTTCTACTTTGACGATACCACCGAGACTGACTAATGGAACCGCTAACGTCAACCCAGCTACCTTAAAGAATAGTACTTGAAACTCATCATCGAGTACTTCTTGCAGATCTTTTGTCACACTTGGAGGCGCAAAGCCGACTTGAGTGTCGGGCACAGTCCATAAGTTATCGACTTGCGTCGGCGCAACATTCGCAGTCTCATCGACATCAGCTACCGTTATTACTACAGGTTGCTTGGGTGCTGGTAAAGGTTGCTCGATAACCTCCGTTGGCTTATCAACAACTGTAGCTTCCGCTTTTAGGACTGGCGCAAGCAGTCGTTCTAGCGACTGTTTATTCACTAACGGCTCAGCACTTTCCTTAGAGGAGACAGTAACAATGCTTTTTGCCCGAATAGGTTGTACTTCAGGCTCTAGAGTAGCTTTAACATCCGCTTTAGACCGCTCATGCTCTGCCAAAATGGCATTATTGAGCTGCTGAGTTTCCGTTTTTTTACTGCTATCAAAAGCGGTCACAACATTTTCTTGAGATTTAATGGGGGAAGCACCAAAGGCACTATCGTCTTCGTGCAATAATAATTCAAAAAAATCAAAAACAGTTTCATCAACCGATTTTGACATGGCCAAACTCCCCAGCTAAAAGAAAATCTAATAATCTTTCATAGGCCTTTACACCACGACAACCGCTTGCATAATGGGAGGCGGGTAAATGCGCTAAACTTGCGTCTCTAAACTTAGTATCTACAGGAATAACATCACGCCATAGACTCTCACCATACTGTTCACTCAACACCTGCAACGCAGCAGGAGATGCCTTAGTACGCTTATCAAACATGGTTGGGACTACGGTATAACTGTAACGAGTCTTCTTTGACCGCCCCATGATTTCCATAGTTTTGACCATGCGCTCAAGCCCTTTAATCGCTAAGAACTCTGTTTGCACAGGAATGACAATATGTTGGCTCGCGGCTAACGCATTTACCATCAGCACACCTAAGACAGGCGGGCAGTCGACGATGGCAACATCATATTCATCAGCAACAAGGGCAAGCAAATTACGCAAGACAAGTCCCATGCCTTCTTGATGGCCTAAAGCTCTATCAAGTGTTGCTAGCGCCATAGTCGACGGTAATAAATCTAAACCATCCACCAAAGTTGGTACGATATGCGATTTAACCAGCTCTTTTGTAAGATGATTGTGCGCAACAAATACATCAAAAAGAGAACCAGGCACCTCTTCTGAGTCAATCCCAAGGTAGTAACCGAGTGAAGCATGAGGATCGGTATCAATCATCAAGACGCGCTTCCCCCGTTTAGCGAGGGCTCCCGCTAAACTTGCTACCGAAGTGGTTTTACCGACCCCACCTTTTTGATTCGCTATGGTCCAGACTTTCAAAGCACTGACCTCTTAAATGTTGATTCTGTGCCATTTATAAGTGAAATGATTACGCGGCCCACCACGTTACTCTTCTTCCCTTGTCGTGACTCTTATGCCACCGTTAGGCAGGCTTATCACCTTAACACCGTCGGCATTTTCCGAAATCACCACAGGAACTTGAGTCGACTCCTGTCGAACCTCTGTTGTCAATGCTGCTTCATTTTGCAAACGCAAAGAGACTGATGATTCAGCAGGTGACTGAGAGGATAACTGTTGTTTATCCATCTCAGGCACTTTTTCAAGTAAAGGCGGAATATTATTACCATCCGCCGCTGGCATTTCAGGCCCAAGAGTCACCGCATTATGTTCACCAGGCGCCACCATTTTTAGCATAGCCTTAGTTTGTTCTGGGTGTGTGGCAAGCCAATCAGCAATGACCTTAGCTTGCTCATCAGGCACCATGAGCACGACTTGGGTCGATGCTAAGCGTTTAACATCAGCAAGCAATTTTATGTTTTTTCGATGATAATCGAAACTTAAGGCACCAAGACAAACGATCGTCATCATCATTAGCACCATAATAAGCACAATATTTGTGCTTATCTGTGACTTGCTATTAGCCACGTGCAGACTCTTTTAAAATCGATTCAGCCATGTGCTCCAGTGAAATGGATTGAGTGGCAATTCCCGCACTGGCCACTGCTTGAGGCATGCCATAAACGACGCAACTCGCTTCATCCTGCGCCCAAATGGTCGCACCAGCAGCTTTAAGCATGCGTGCTCCTTCTCGGCCGTCAGCTCCCATTCCAGTTAACACTACAGCAAGCACATCTCCACCGTAGGCTTTTGAGGCTGAAGCAAAAGTGATATCGACACAAGGCTTATAATTCATTTCAGCACTACCAGCGAGCACTTTTATTCGGCCTGTGACGCCTGCACGCTCTACCATCATCTGCATTCCACCTGGCGCTAGATACGCACAACCTGGACGCAAAATATCGCCATTTGCCGCTTCTTTTACCTCGATTTTACATAAACCATTTAAACGATTTGCAAATGCTGGGGTAAAAGCGGCTGGCATGTGTTGGATCAGCAAAATAGGGTGCGGATAATTTGCTGGAAACTGAGTCAAAATTTTCTGTAAGGCGACAGGCCCCCCCGTCGACGTACCGATTAACAATAATTTGTATTGCTTACCACTAGCACGAATAGACGATACAGGTGACGTACGCACTGGCGCAGGTGCACTTTGAACAGGTGTGGCCACATTCCCTAATACCGAGCCCGTGCTTGGTCTTGGGGGAATTGGGGCAACGCTAGGACGCGCCACTGGACGGAAAATTCGACGACGACCAAGAGCCTTGACTCTTTGCTGCAATAACAAAATCGCTTCATCTTTATTGGTCGCGATATCTTCAAAACGTTTAGGTAAAAAATCTAACGCACCCGCATCTAGGGCGTCTAAGGTAGCCTTAGCGCCATCATGGGTTAATGATGAAAACATCAGAATCGGGGTTGGACACTTTGCCATGATTTCACGGACGGCTGTGATACCGTCCATCACAGGCATTTCAATGTCCATAGTGATTACTTGGGGATTAAGCTCAGCAGCCATCTTCACCGCTTCAGCCCCGTTAGCAGCCGTCGCGATCACTTCCAGTTCAGGATCTTGATTGACTATTTCACTAACACGTCGTCTAAAAAAGCTTGAGTCATCAACGACTAATACTTTAATGGCCATTCCATTCCTTAACTTGGGAACTAACTTTTATTTTTCGCATAATGCTTTAATAACCCAGGAACATCCAAGATAAGCGCAATACCACCATCGGATGTAATCGTTGCCCCAGCCATACCTGGCGTACCGTGCAACAAGGCTCCCAGTGGCTTAATCACCACCTCTTCTTGGCCAATCAGTGCATCCACAACAAAACCGATCTGCATCATACCTAACTGCACTATCACAACATGACCATGTTTCTTGTCACCATGTTTGAAGGTAGTTTTATTTCGATGCAACCAATGCTCTAGATAGAAGAGCGGCACGGCCTTGTTGCGAACGATGACAGTGAGTTGTCCGTCAACAATATTGGTTTTGGTAAGATCGAGATGAAAAATCTCATTAACACTGGATAAAGGTAATGCAAAAACTTGTTTCGCAACATCAACCATAAGCGTTGGCATAATTGCCAAGGTTAACGGCACTTTAATCTCAAGTATGGTGCCTTTGCCTTTCATCGAGTCAATATGCACAGTACCGTTGAGTTGGGTGATACGGGTTTTAACCACGTCCATTCCCACGCCACGACCAGAGATATCTGAAATCTCGACCTTGGTCGAAAAGCCTGGGGCAAAGATCAAGTTATAAGCTTCATTGTCCGTCATACGCGCAGCGGAATCTTCATCCAACACGCCACGTTTAATGGCAATTTGTTTTAACTTTTCGGGATCCATACCTGCGCCATCATCTTCGATTTTTAGCAGAATATGGTCACCCTCTTGGCTTGCCGATAGAGTAATCGTCCCCGTCCTGGGTTTGCCAGAGGCTTCACGGTCATTTGGCATTTCAATACCATGGTCGACCGAGTTACGGACCAAGTGAACTAAAGGATCCGCCAGCGCCTCAACCAAGTTTTTATCAAGGTCAGTTTCTTCACCGACCAACACTAAATCAATTTCTTTATTGAGCGTACGGGCTAAATCACGAACAACGCGAGGGAAACGGCCAAAAACCTTTTTAATAGGCTGCATACGGGTTTTCATGACCGCGCCTTGCAAATCAGCAGTCACTAAATCTAGATTCGCGAGTGCCTTAGACATCTCTTCGTCATCACGACTAATGCCCAAACTCACCAAACGGTTACGTACTAATACTAGCTCTCCCACCATATTCATGATTTGGTCGAGTCGTGCAGTATCTACGCGAACGGTCGTTTCACCTTGAGGAACATTTGCAGATGAGGCTGCGGCCGCTTTAACAGGAGCCTTCTCGGCGAGCGCAACTTCGGCCTGAGGTTTAACCGCTGGAGGTGTTACCGGAGTAACACTGGCTTTAGGCACAGCAGGAGCCGCAGTAGATGTGGCAGGAGTGGGAGTCGGTTTCGCAGATTCCACTTTTGCAACAGCTTTGGCTGGTGCCCCACCTTTTCCATGAAGTTCGTCGAGTAAACGCTCAAATTCATCGTCAGTAATTTCGTCTGAATCGACAGCAACAGCAGTTGGTGTTGGTGTTGACACTGGCACAGCAACAGTTTCAACCTTAGGCTGAGGTGATATAGGTGTATCTACTTTGCCATTAAATTTTCCTGAACCATGAAGCTCATCAAGCAGGGCTTCAAACTCATCGTCAGTGATATCATCACCCGAGCTGGTAGCTTGTTGTACTTTGGGCTTGGCTGTATTTGATACAGAGGGAGTTGACGCAGTGGGTACTGCCACAACATCAGCATTAGTAGTGTTAGTCACACCGGGACCTTTTCCACTACCGTGCAGTGCATCAAGCAAAGCCTCAAACTCCGCTTCATTAATCTCATCAATACTTGAGTTTGAAGAACTCACAGCCTCAACAGGCATCTCTTCAACTGCGACAACGTCAACAACAGTTTCAATAACGGGTTCGGGCTCAGCAATAGATTGAGGCTCTGACGCAGTTTGTCCTAATTCTGACGGCAGAGGCTCACCAGAACTAAGTAACTTTAACTTTGCAAGTAATGCAGCATCAGCAGGATCTTGTTGCTCTCCCTGCTGGGTTTGAGCAAACATGGTGTTAATCGCATCAACAGCTTGAAGAATAATATCCATTAATTCTGCTGTGACACTGCGCTTGCCAGTACGCAATAAATCGAATGTGTTTTCTGCCTCATGGCAGACATCAACCATGGGAGTCAAACTTAGGAAACCTGCGCCGCCCTTTACGGTGTGAAACCCCCTAAAAATGGCATTTAGCAAGTCAGTATCATCAGGATTATTCTCAAGGGCAACAAGCTGCTCTTGAAGCAACTCTAATATTTCCCCCGCCTCGATTAAAAAGTCCTGGAGTATCTCTTCATCTACATCAAAGGCCATCAAATTGACTCCCAGTTAGAAACCCAGACTCGATAGCAGATCATCCACTTCGTCTTGACCTGTTACTACATCTTGACGAAGCTCGGCATTCATTATCGGCCCTTCAGCTTCAATATTATTTTTCTGAGTAATCTGACTCTCAATCATTGGCTGCTCACCAAACACCGTCAGCATAGACACCAGATTACTTTCAACTTCCATCACTAGATCGATTACCCTGCGGATCATTTGTCCAGTCAGGTCTTGAAAATCCTGCGCCATCAATATTTGGTTGAGCAATTCGCGTAATCGGTTTGAGTCCAATTCACTTCGCGACATCAAATGCTGAACGTTATGGCAAAGCACCTTAAAATCACTGAGGGCAATTTCACGACGCATTAATTTGTCCCACGATGGCATCACTTGTTGGATGTTCGCGGTTAATGCATTCGCTAACGGCAAGCACTCCTCAACAGCATCCATAGTCTTATTTGCAGCTTGTTCAGTCATGTCAATGACATAACTTAGCCGTTCCTTAGCATCGGGTATTTCTGTATTTGCTAACTCAACTAACCGATTATCGATTTGGAAATCCATAAGAGCGCTATGCAATTGGCGAGTGAGTTTGCCTACCTCATCAAAAAGTTCCCTCTGAAGAGGAGCTGCCAGTTCTCTTAATAAATCATCAGCTTGATTTTGTTCATTCGCGCTTAACAGTTCGACTAAACGCTGAGCATGCTCGAGCGTGATGAGCCCTGATGTATGTGACTTCATAGCTCATCCCTGCTTAAGCGAGTCGTTCAAATATTTTATCTAGCTTCTCTTTCAATGTTGCTGCGGTAAAAGGCTTTACCACATACCCATTCACACCCGCTTGTGCAGCAGCAATAATTTGTTCACGTTTTGCCTCGGCAGTGACCATTAATACTGGTAGATGCTTCAAGGAGTCATCGGCCCTAATGGCTTTAAGTAAATCGATACCCTGCATGCCTGGCATATTCCAGTCTGTAACGACAAAATCAAAATCGCCTTTTTGCAACATTGGCAAGGCGGTTGAGCCATCGTCCGCTTCCTGGGTGTTGTTAAAGCCCAAGTCTCGCAACAAGTTCTTGATGATACGTCTCATTGTCGAAAAGTCATCAACGATGAGAATCTTCATATTCTTGTCCAAGGTTTCCTCCGGTGAGCTGACATTCAGTGCTCAATTAATAATTATACTTATGTCCAATGCTTGAGTTTGCCTTTGAGTCGCAACATTGCCTGACTTAATATCTGGCTAACACGCGATTCGCTTACCTCAAGAATGGCGCCAATCTCTTTTAAATTCAATGCTTCATCGTAGTATAACGATAGCACTAGCGCGTCCCTTTCGGGCAATAATTTTATCGCCTCAACAAGTGCAGAATGAAACTGGGTTTCTGCCAAGACCTCAAACGTACCATCGCTAATATCATCGCTTGTAGTGAGTATATCCTGTGATACGCCTAAGTCTTCTATCCCTATGATTTTACCAACAGAAACATCGTTAAGAATATGATGGTACTCATCGAGCGTCATATCAAGTTTTTCTGCAATTTCTGTGTCGCGCGCATCACGACCTAGCACTTGCTCTAATTCATCAATAGCTTGGGCAACTCGACGATTATTTCGGTGGACAGAACGAGGAACCCAATCGCCACGGCGGATTTCATCCAACATGGCGCCACGGATCCTTATGCCGGCGAAGGTTTCAAACTTTGCACCTTTACCGCCATCAAACTTAGATGATGCTTCTAACAATCCCATCATCCCCGCCTGTAGCAGGTCATCTAACTGTACAGAGGCAGGTAATCTGGCGAGCAAGTGATGTGCAATTCTTTTAACCAACGGTGCATACTGTTCAACGATTGACGTTTTATTGTCTAAACAAGTATACGCTGCGGCTTTATTCACTCGTTTTTTCCTCTTGAAAATCTGGTCGTTGAACTAAGCGCTCAACGAAAAACTCCAAATGCCCACCAGGTTGCTGTGGTACTGGCCAGCTCATAATTTTATTCGCTAGGCCTTGGTAAGCAATTGCAGCGGGAGACTTAGGATAAGCTTCAACCACTAACTTTTGCTTGCGAACCGATTTACGCAAATTTTCATCAAATGGAATGGTCGCAACTAATTCAAGTGCCACGTCCAAGAATCTGTCGGTCACTTTACTGAGTTTAGCAAACAATTCCATACCTTCGCGTAAACTACGCACCATATTTGCAACAATTTTAAAGCGGAAGACGCCGTGTTCACGGCTGAGGATTTTGATTAATGCATAGGCGTCAGTAATAGACGTTGGTTCGTCACAAACAACAACCAACACATCCTGTGACGCACGGGAGAAACTGAGTACCATGTCAGAAATCCCCGCGGCAGTATCCACGATGAGAATATCAAACTGGGTGCGCATCTCACTGAAAGCACGAATTAAGCCCGCATGTTGCGCAGGACTTAGCTCTACCATTCCCTGAGTACCCGATGTGGCTGGCACAATCCCAATACCTTTAGGCCCCCGGACAATAATGTCATCTAACTCAGCATCGCCAGACAATACATGGGAAAGGTTACGTTCAGCACGGATCCCTAACATGACATCGACGTTTGCTAAGCCAAGGTCAGCATCAAGCACTAAGACACGCTTGCCCTTCTCGGCTAATGCTACGGCAGTATTGATGGATACGCTGGTTTTACCCACACCACCTTTACCACCCGTAACCGCGATTACTTTCACTTTTTCGTTATAGGGTTGATTCATCATACGTAAACCACTTGCTTGATCCAGGGTCATAACTCTACTCAAATGCACAGGTCATATTATCTGACCACGCTGTGTCTGGTAACGATTGTTGTTCTGTGTTTTCTAAGGCCGCTAATGCTTGCTCAGCGAGCATCAAAGTATCAGCAACTTTCATATCTTCGGGCACTCGCTGCCCATCCGTAACATAACTTAATGGCAATCCACTTTGGATCAACACACTTAATGCGCCCGCTAACGACACAGATTCATCAAGTTTGGTGAGTACAACACCAGATAAGGGAATGCGTTTAAAGTGATTTACAGCATCTTGCAGCACGCGGCGCTGTCCTGTGGCAGACAGTACCAGATAACTGCGGATAGGTATTCTGCTATTTGCAGTTAAATTATCAAGTTGCTGGTAAAGCCGCATATCTCGTTGGCCCATACCCGCGGTATCTATCAATACTAGCTTGCGATTTCTAAACTGATACAGAATTTGCTCTAGTTCAGCAAGGTCATGGGCTTGTTTGACTGGGCAGCCCATGATTTTGCCATAGGTGGCCAATTGCTCATAGGCGCCAATACGATAATGATCTGTGGTAATCAATGCCACTTGGTCAGCACCATGGTGAGCAGCAAAGCGTGCGGCCAGTTTAGCCAAGGAAGTGGTTTTCCCCACACCAGTGGGACCAACTAATGCCACAACACCGCCTTGCTTAACAATATCATCACCTTGATTATCAAGCATATTAGCAAGACTTTGCGGCAGTGCACGAACTAATTCTGCAGGAGTATAGTGTTGGCTCAGCGCAGCTAATTTGTTTGCCACCGCTGGTGAAAACTCGGCCTCCAACAACTTTGACTCCAGCATGGCACCGACAGGGTCGATACGCTTTTTATGCTCAGTCATCAATGCTGAAACCTGATGGGTCAACAAATTACGTAAGGATGATAACTCGTCGCGCATGGCTTCAAGATCGGCATTTTGCTTTTGCGAACTCTGTGACTTTTTATCGAAGGGATTGCCCATATCACGGCGCTCAGCTTTAGGCGCAGCTGCGGTGGCTTGTAATCCTTTAGCCCATGCAGGAAGCTCAGCATCTTGTTGTTGATGCGTGAGTTGTTGGTTTAAACGATTTTGTTGCTTCTCAAGCAAGGCTTGGAGTGAGTCCGCTGGCGCCGAGGGTTTTAGCTTAGTTTCAGCGCGGATCGGCGCTTTGGCGCCGAGCGAAACTAAGTCATCACTCACATCCATAAAGGTCGGAGTGGCAGCAGGCGCTTTCGCTTTTGGCTCGTCGTAGTCAACGGCAGCGACAATCTCAATACCGCCGTTCACCTTTTTATTGGACATAATCACCGCATCGGAGCCGAGCGTGTCCTTCACTTGGGCCAGTGCAGCACGCATGTCTTTGGCAAAAAAACGTTTAATCTTCACTTATGCGTCCTCTACTGGCCGACGGCAGATACGATGCGTATTTGCTTTTCATCGGGGATTTCTTGGTAAGAAATCACTCTGAGATTAGGAATAGTATATTTAACAAAGCGAGACAGGGTCGCACGTAACATACCAGACGTTAGCAAAATGGCAGGCTGTCCGACCATTTCTTGCTTTTGAGCGGCATCCGCTAAGGATTGTTGCATACGCTCCGCAAGACCTGGCTCGATATTGGGGCCATCGCCACCCGTTGCTTGCATTGATTGATGCAACATCTGTTCCAACTCTGGCGCCAAAGTTATGACAGGGATTTCGAGTTCAGGGCCAGAGATCTCTTGAACGATCATGCGCTTCAATGCGATACGCACCGCCGCTGTTAACACTTCAGTATCGTTACTCTTAGTGCCGTATTCTAACAAAGTTTGCACTATGGTACGCAAGTCTCTGACAGAAACTCCTTCATTTAATAGGTTTTGCATCACTTTTACGACATTTCCGAGCGGCATCACATCAGGAATAAAGCCATCCACCAACTTAGGCGAGTGTTTAGCAAGCATATCCATCAGTTGTTGCACTTCTTCGTAGCCTAAAAGTTTTGCTGCATTATTCGTCAATATTTGGCTGATATGAGTTGCCACTACCGTCGCGGCATCCACCACGGTATACCCTAAGGTTTGGGCATGTTCACGCAGTTCGGGGGCAATCCACACGGCTTCTAGACCAAAGGCAGGGTCACGGGTCTCAATGCCATCTAACTTACCGTACACTTGTCCTGGATTAATGGCGAGCTCGCAGTCATGGCGAATATCCGCCTCACCCACAACAACGCCCATAAGAGAAATACGATAGGCATTAGGCGAAAGGTCTAAATTGTCACGTATGTGAACCGCAGGAACCAAGAATCCCAATTCTTGCGAAAGCTTTTTACGTACGCCCTTGATCCGGCTGAGTAATTCTCCACCTTGACCTTTATCGACTAAGGGGATTAAACGGTAACCCACTTCAAGACCGATAGTGTCAACATGATGCACATCGTCCCAGCTAAGTTCCTTAGGCTCTCTTTCAGCTCTTTCCGTTGGGCCCGTTTTGACTTGTTCGAGGGCTTTGGCACGTTTAGCCTCATTACGTTTAAATATAAAATAAGCCGCACATCCCGTTAAAACGGCGAAACTTAAAAACGCCATGTGCGGCATTCCAGGCACAATCCCCATAACGAACAATACGCCAGCAGCAATCCCTAGCGATTTATGACTGTCAAACATCTGACTCATCAACATCTGACCCATATCGCCAGATTCATTTTGGCGAGTTACCATCAATGCCGCAGCAATTGACAGTAATAAGCCTGGGATTTGGGCGACTAACCCGTCACCTATTGTTAAGAGGGTATAAATTTCAACCGCTTGAGAGAATGTCAAACCATGCTGCACAATCCCGATAATAAAACCACCGAGAATGTTGATCACTAAAATCATGATACCCGCGATAGCATCGCCCTTAACGAACTTAGACGCACCGTCCATTGCGCCATAGAAGTCAGCTTCGCGGGTGACTTCAGCCCGTCTGGTTCTGGCTTGATCTTGATTAATGATGCCCGCATTTAAGTCAGCATCAATTGCCATTTGCTTACCAGGCATCGCATCCAAGGTAAAGCGAGCACTCACCTCAGCAATCCGGCCAGCACCTTTGGTAACAACAGCAAAGTTGATAATAATCAGAATGATAAATACAACTAGACCAACGGCATAGTTACCACCAATCACAACGGAGCCAAAGGCTTCAATGACCTTACCCGCCGCATCACCACCGTTGTGACCTTCGAGTAATACCACACGGGTCGATGCCACGTTAAGTGCAAGTCGAAGCAGTGTCGCAACTAATAAAACGGTTGGAAAGGCAGCAAAGTCTAAAGGTCTATCGGTATAAATCGCGACCAAAAGCACAATCAAGGCTAAAGCAATGTTAAAGGAAAATAAGATGTCGAGTAGAAACGGGGGAATTGGCAGTACAATCATCGCCAATGCTGCAAGCACTAGTGCTGGCGTACCTATGCCCTTAAAAGAGCTTAGCTTCAACTGTTTTACTTGGCCTAGGGAGGCTTTAACATCCATTCACAGATACCTAAACTTTGACGTATAACAGCCTAAAAGCAAAAAGCACGCCAACAACTAACAATCAGGTAGTGAAGCTAATATGTAGCTAGCTAACTTTAGGTTAGAGCACTATTTACTCGTTACTAGGACTTGCTGAGATTTCAAGATTACATTTTGTTCATTCTGGGGCGAAACGAAGAAAGATGTGTGGTTGTTCTACTCAAATGACGAGCAGCTTTTATGACAGAAAGTAAGAGTAAGGGCTTACAAGACGATTCCTGATGGCTGCATTTGGCTGCAAAAATAATACTGAAACATCTATCGTTCCTAGGGCGTGTTGACGTTTCGAGATTAAATTTTGTTCGCTCTGGCAAGCACGTGCTCGCGAAACGAGGAATGATGTTTATTCTACTCAAATGACGAGCGGCTCTTATGACAGAAAGTAAGAGCAAGGGCTTGCCAGACGAACCCTTCGGGCAGCATTTGGCTGGCTTTTCTGCTGCGTTATCGTCCGTTTATGTAGAATAACTACACTGCACGGACTTTGTCTTGCATAAAAGCTAGCCAAATTGCTGCAAAAATAACCCTGAAACGTCAACACGCCCTAGTACTTCAGATCTTCAGGAATAGGTTGATTAACGGGGATAGGGATAGGTTTGCGGCCACGCCCTTTTTGATACTGCCTTAACTGGAATACATAAGCGAGTACCTGTGCTACCGCGGTAAATAGGCCTTCGGGGACTTGTTGATCAAGTTTCGTTGTATGGTAAATCGCCCGCGCAAGTGGTGGTGCAGTAACAATGGCAATATTATGCGCCCTTGCTACCTCACGAATTTTAAAGGCAACCTCATCGACGCCCTTAGCAATCACAAAAGGTGCTGCAGAGCGCTTAACATCATATTTTATCGCCACTGCATAGTGCTCAGGGTTCACCACAATCACATCCGCATTGGGAACTTCGGCCATCATGCGTCGCTGCGCTAATTCACGCTGCATTTGGCGGACTCGCCCTTTGACCTCAGGTTTACCCTCGGTATCTTTATACTCGTCTTTGACCTCCTGCTTTGTCATTTTCAGCTGTTTATTATGGTTCCAGATCTGAAATGGCACATCGATTACCACAATGAATAATACGGAAGAGCAAAGTAGGATAAACATCCATACCAGTAAATCTAAGGCGTGGTAGACATTCCCAGGAAGATGATCGGCAGAAAGGAGTAAAATATCATTAAAGTAATGATTTAGAAGAAAATATGCCGCCAACGCAACAACAGAAAACTTAGCAATGCCCTTCGTTAATTCAACCAAGGCTTGCACACCAAACATCCGTTTAAAACCCGCAATCGGGCTCATTTTGCTGGCTTTAGGCATCATGGCTTGGGTAGAAAAATTCATTCCACCAAGGGACACGTTTCCGATAAATGCCACCACCACAATCAGCAGCATAATCTTAAGCAACGGCCAACCTATTTCGCCGCCGACAACGCCCCAGACATTAAACATTTGATTAGTATCAAAAATTGCAGCTCTATCCATGGTAAACACACGTTCAAACACATTGGAAAGTGCTTTTGCAATACCAGGGCCGAGCATATACAGTCCTGTTGCAGCCGAAAGCAGAACTGTGGCCGTACCTAATTCTTTGGAACGGGCAACCTGACCTTTTTCCCGCGCCTGTTCGAGGCGCCTCCCAGTGGGTTCCTCGCTGCGTTCGCCGCTACTTTCTTCAGCCATTACGCGTTCCTATCCGGTTAAAGTATGCCATCGGCTTGACACTGAAGCCCTAAAATATCACACAGCAAAAGCTGTGCCGATGCCCACACCTCATCGAAATGAGCCATAACAGGAGTTAAGGTTAACCATAAAATTAACAATCCACCGATCATCGTAATCGGAAAACCAATCGAAAAAATGTTTAGCTGTGGTGCAGCGCGGGTCATAACCCCAAAGGATAAATTGACTACCAATAACGCGATAATTGCTGACAGCGACATAGTTAATGCCGCACCAAACATATAAGACCCCCATTCCGCCAACGCGCGATAGCTGGTCAACGTTAATCCCACATTAGAAATCGGCAGTGTATCAAAACTGGCAACAAGCATACGGATCATCAACAGATGACCATCAACAGCTAAAAAAATTAAGGTTGCGAGCAACAGGAAGAAGTTACCAATCACTGGAGTTTGTTGTCCTGAACTCGGATCAACCATAGAGGCAAAACCTAAGCTGGTCTGCATGCCGATAATCTGACCCGTTAACACAAAGGTTTGCATCACCATTTGGGTCACAAACCCCATGGCAACACCAATAATAATTTGCTGTGCAGTAATAAAAACGGCGCTTAAGGAAAAGAGTTCTGCATCCTTAACGGGCGGCAACACGGGGGCTATTGCGAGGGTTATGGCAATAGCAAGAAGTAAACGCACACGAGTAGGAGTTGTTGCCGCGCCAAACACCACCATAACCATCAGCATACTGGCGACTCGAAACAGTGGCCACATATACGAAGCAATGGTTTGCATTAACGTATCAAGCAGCAACTCCATGGGATTAACCTACCACTTGAGGAATACGGTTAACCATTTCAATAAAGAAATCCATTAAGGTCTGTACTAACCAATGACCCATTAACATCAAAGCAAGCAAGGTCACAATAAGTCGAGGTAAAAAACTTAAAGTTTGCTCGTTAATTGAGGTCGCAGCTTGGAATACCGCCACAATTAAGCCAATGCCGAGCCCAGGCAGAACAATAGCCGAAACCATCATCACAATAACGGCTAGAGCTTCGCGAAAAATATCGATTAGCGCTTCTGGCGTCATCTCAGTACTCCGCCTGTCTAACCGAAGCTATTGGCTAAGGTGCCCATCACAAGCCCCCAGCCATCAACAAGTACAAACAGCATAATTTTAAAGGGCAATGACACAATCATAGGCGAGAGCATCATCATCCCCATGGCCATTAAGATACTGGCCACCACTAAATCGAGTACTAAAAAAGGCACAAACAACATAAAACCAATTTGAAAGGCCGTTTTGAGCTCGCTGGTGATAAATGCAGGCACAAGCACACTCATTGGTGCTTCTTCGGGTGAATTAATATTCTGGTAACCCGAAATATCGATAAAGGTTTTGAGATCCGTGGTACGTACTTGCCCCAACATAAATGCCCTTAACGGCTCTTTGCCCTTATCAAAGGCCTGTTGCAGAGTAAGCTGTTCATCAATATAAGGTTTTACCCCTTGATCATAAATTTTATCAAATACCGGCGCCATAATGAAAAAGGTCATAAACAAGCTCATACCGATTAAGACTTGGTTAGACGGTGTCTGCTGTAAACCAATCGCTTGGCGCAAAATGGAGAGCACCACAATGATGCGGGTAAAGGACGTCAACATAATGACCATGGCGGGTAAAAAACTCAGCGAAGTCATTAGCAATAGGATTTGCATGGTAACCGAATATTCGGTCGAACCATCGGCGGCGGTTTTTACGGTTACCGCAGGCAGTACACCATCGGCAGCGCCTACCGAGGTCGCAAACATCAGTGCACTGATCCCTATAAAAGTGAGTATGTACTTCATCATTGTTTTAATTTCGCCTGCCGTAGCTTGTCCGCAAAAGATACGGACTCAATTTCGATAGGCTCAGCTAATTTATCAATTAAATTAACTTGTTGCCCACTCACGCCAAGTAAATACTGCTGTTCACCCACTTGAACCAAAACAAGGCGCTCTTTCTGACCAAGGGATGTTACTGCAAGGGTTTTGAGCACACTATGATTGGTTGGCACTAAATTAAATCGCCTTAGCAGGTAAGCTAAGGCGAAAATAAGTAATAGAACTAAAATAAGCCCACCGAGCATACTCGCCGCTGCTGCCATTTGTGATGGCTCAGTCACTTTTGCTGTCGCCACTGCACCTTGGGTGGCCACTTCAGCGACACTCGCCTGAGCTGCTGACGCGGCATAGAGAATTACCGATGTGCTCATCTCGCTCCTTCAGGCTTTTTCTTAATGAGTGATATTACTTAAGCTTTTTAATTCGCTCAGTCTGACTAATTACATCTGTTAAGCGAATACCAAATTTATCGTTTACCACCACCACCTCACCATGGGCGATAAGCGTGCCATTAACCATCACATCCAACGGTTCACCTGCAACTCTATCGAGCTCAACCACTGAACCTTGGTTCAGCTGTAACAGATTACGGATACTGATGAAGCTGCGACCAACTTCCATCGAAATCGTCACAGGTATATCTAAAATGGTATCTAACTTAGCCGCTTCTGCCTTGCTAATCGGCTGTGAGTCATCCACTAGCTCATCAAGATCAACGGCATTAGCCTCTTCCAGAGCTTGTTCGGCCATCGCTGCTGCCCAATCATCATCTGTACTCATCTCACTCCACCTTTATAATTCTGATATGTCTCTAGCTTTGCCTTTACGCGTCACTAATTGTAATTCGGATTTGACCGTCTCAGGACGAGGAATTTTTTCGTAAATTTTAAGTGCTAGATTATCGCGTGAACGTCCCATTTTACAGCGGTAAGTCGGTAAGTCCTCAATTCTCATCATAATGTACTCTGGCAATTCAATAGGGATAATATCCCCAGCCTTAAAGTTCATTACCTCTTTGAGTGTGAGTTCGTGCTCAACCACTGTGGCATCAAAGCCTACTTTAACGTCCATAATCTCGTCATGCAGCGCCTGTGACCAACGCATATCGGTATCTTGTTTATCACTCTGTACGCCCGCATCGAGTAATTCGCGGATTGGCTCAATCATCGAATATGGCATCGTGATGTGGAAATCACCACCACCACCATCCACTTCGATATGGAAGGAGTTAATGACAACGACTTCAGTTGGACTGACAATGTTAGCCATCGCAGGGTTAACTTCGGAGTCTAAATAATCAAACTCCACATCCATCACGGGTGCCCAAGCATCTTTATAATCTTCAAAGATAATTTTAAGTAATAACTGCACAATACGCCGTTCAGTGGGGGTAAATTCCCGCCCTTCAATCTTGGCGTGGAAACGGCCATCACCACCAAAAAAGTTATCCACCAAAATAAATACCAGTCGCGCTTCCATGGTAATCAGCGCAGTACCTTTTAGGGGGTGGAAACGTACCATGTTCAGACTGGTTGGGACGAATAGGGTATGTACGTACTCACCAAACTTGAGCATTTGCACGCCGTTGATCGACACTTCGGCCGCGCGACGCATCATGTTAAACATGCTGATCCGCAGGTGACGGGCAAAACGCTCATTAACAATTTCGAGCGTGGGCATACGACCACGCACAATCCGATCTTGGGAAGAAAAATCGTAGGAACGAGCCTCCTGCCCAGCGGCATCAAGCTCATCATCCTCTTCGACATCATCGACCCCGTGTAAGAGCGCATCAATTTCGTCTTGGCTTAATAAATCACTCACAGTATTGTCTTCGCCTCTTTAAGGTGCTGAAGATGAAAGGTTATTGCATGACAAAACCAGTAAAGAGCACTTTTTCAACGACTTTACGTCCCGTTACAGATTGCAACGTGTTTTGTACGCTCAACAGGGCTAATTGTCGTAATTCATCTTTACCCGCCTGTGTACTTAGCTTTTGCACATCGGCACCACTAAAAGTGGTTAGCAGCGCATCTTCAATCAATGGAATGTGCTTTTGGGTCAACACATCATCATCTTGACCTCTGACCATAAGTTGCACTTTGATTTCGACAAGCCGAGCGCGATCCGGTCCTGGAAGGTTAAATAAAAATGGGCGAGGCATCGGCACATAAGCTGCTAATGCTGGCTCAGCTGCCGGCGCAGCCGTTTCGGTTTTAGCACCTTCGGCCTCGACAGGAGCCTCTTCACTACTTCCAAGGAAAAACCAAAGCGCGCCACCAATTAATAGCGCAACAAAGACACCCACACCGATAAAAATAAATAGCTTCTTTTTACTTTTTGGTGCTTCAGTACTTTCAAGTTCTAGTGATTCTTCCTTGGCCATTTTCTGTTCTCTTTAATAGGCTAAATTTGGGAATGGGATTAAGGCTCAGTTTATAATCCACTTTGTTACTATAGGTTACCTGCTTAAGCGTAATAATCTATACCCGAATTTAAACTAGTTGCTTGATTTAAACCTAAATCGAGTTCTTCTGCCGAGAAATCATCCACATTTCCACCACTTGAACCGCCACTGTCTGCAAATCCTCCCTCACGGCGTTGTCCTTGGTCACCTTGAGAGACATGACTGTCAGCGAGCTGCATGCCTTGTTCTTGTAATAATTCACGTAAACGAGGAATCGCTTGCTCAACCACATCGCGGGTCTGTGCCTGAGCAACATGGAATTGCACTTGCGTCTGCTCACCATGAACTTGTATTTTCACTATCATGTGTCCAAGTTCGGGTGGATCTAGGCGAATTTCCGCCTGTTGAATACCTTGGCTAACCATAGTGACAAGCTGCTGTTTCATCACAGGAGAAAAGCGCTGGATCATTTCCTGCATCTGATTTTGGTTTTCAACGCCTTGACGTAAGGAAAGATGAACCTGTGGTATCTCTTGGCGTTGAATTTGCTGGTTAGCTAAAGAGTGTTGTATCGATACCGCTTTAAAATCAGCAGGCTTAAATTCTGTAACAGATTCTTCATGGCCAGTATCGAGCGAAGATAAGGCGTTTTCTTGCCGCGAATCCAGTGTGACGGCTAACTTGGCATCTTTTAACAATAATCCTGCCGAAATTTCGGCGCGTGAAGGATTGTCGTCAATAGCATTAGGCTCAACCGAAACCGCACCTAAGGCATTAAGCTCTTTAGTCGTAGAGTTTAATATCACGGCATCAGCATCGGTAACTGACACATTAGCTGTATTGACTGACGGTGACTGTCCAACCGTTGGCGCAGTCGTTTTATCTGTTGATGGGAGCGACAGATTTATCGACTTATTGCTTAGTTCAACCTCTTTCGTCTCTAACTTGTTAGCTTCAGAGATAGATTCCCCTTCAATCGGTAAAATGGGGGTTTCTGGCGGTTTAACCCATTTTTCAGTTCGCATCTCTGCAAGCATTGATGCATCATCTATAAGGGTATCATCGGTCGAAGCGCCAGTCTTATCCACAGTTTCAGTATTCGCCGTTGCAATCAAACCTACTGTATTAATTGACTGATTTTGTTTATTTATAATATCTTCTGGAAGTGCAGATGCTCGTTCTTGTTGAAAAACAAATGTACCCGTTTGCTCTAAAACTTGTGCATCTAATGTATCATTCGTTAAGGTAACTTCATTTGACTGAGCAAATTTCGCTAGCTCATCTAAAAAAGTTGGCTTGATAGTCTCTTCCGTTGGTAAAGCGCCATCCTCTGTTGCAGGAGCTAAGATGCTAGCGGCATCTTCTGTCGTTAATTGAGCTTCAAGCGGCAAAGAGTCGCTCGGAGCGGCCGCTTTTTTCATCTCGTTTGCCATGCCTATTTGAGCAAAAATCAAGCTAATATCAGCTTCATCATCTGCACTAGTATCATCAATATCTGTTTTCTGTTTTGCCGATTTGGCAGAAACATCTGGAGAAACATTGGTGTTAGTCGAGGGTGATCTAATAGATGCCACTGAAGCCAAAGCGGCAGAAAAGTCTTCACTATTAGCATCTTGCCCCAATATTTTACTTGAGCCAGTACCATTTTTCGCACTAGATACTAATAGGATATTGTTCATTTGTTGCATAAAAGCTCCTAAACATCTGCCCAGAGGAAAAAGAGCGTGGGCAAACGTCAATTTATACGGCTTTGACTATATCTGGCATAAATCAAGCAAATAAAATGCCAACAAATGGATATTAAAAATTCGAGTATTATTGACTGTCGGGTTGGTTAATTACTTCTTACGACGGAAAAATTGCTGCGAAGCAAATTCATCCGTCATTTTTTGCTCTTTTTTGAGCTCAATGGCTTGGCGCTTTTTCTCTTTATTTTCTAACAGTAGTTCTACAGCCTTACGTTTTTTTTGTTTTTCTAGCCAGTGCTGCTGACGGTAGTGTTTCTGCTTTTCACCATCGGCTACAACACGATTTTGCTGAGCAATAGCCTCATCGATTTGCCGAATAAAACGATGGAATTGGTGATAATGACTCGCACTGATGGCCTGCCCCTGCTGCGACTGCATCTGCTTCATATAATCCAAGCGATAGTTATTTAGCGCATCAAGCTGATTTTGGCGCTTTTGGCACTCAAGTTGTGCCGACTTTAGCAGCAGCGCAGCCTGTTCCTCAGCATCGAGGGCTAACTTTAATACGAGTAATAGGGGATCGGCATTCGCCATAACGGCCTCAATTATTTACATTGCGCAGCGAGTTGCCCGAGCATCATTTGGCTATCAGCAAAACTAAAGGCATCACGCATGGTTTGCCGCAGAAAAGCGTTCATTGCAGGTTGTAGACGTATCGCATTATCAATACGAGGATCGCTTCCTTGTGCATAAGCGCCAATCGAAATCAGATCCTTATTCTGCTGATAAAGGGAATAGGTTTGCTTGACGCGGCGCATGGCCTCAAGATGTTCATTGGAAATCACCATAGGTGCCACACGGCTAATAGAAGCCTCAATATCAATGGCAGGATAGTGCCCAGAATCAGCAAGCGATCGTGACAGCACAATATGACCATCGAGGATCGCCCGAGAAGCATCAGCAATTGGGTCCTGTTGATCATCACCCTCGGTCAGCACAGTATAAAATGCGGTGATAGAACCTTGTCCTGGCCCGCCATTACCCGCCCGTTCAACCAGACGCGGCAATTTAGCAAATACCGACGGTGGATAGCCTTTAGTGGCTGGAGGTTCACCGACAGCCAAGGCAATCTCACGCTGCGCTTGGGCGTAACGAGTCAGACTATCCATTAATAACAATACGTTATAGCCTAAATCACGAAAATATTCAGCGATACGAGTCGAGGTTTCACAGGCGCGAAGGCGCATCAGCGGTGAAGTATCGGCGGGTGCCGCCACCACAACAGAACGCGCTCTACCCTTTTCACCTAGGATTTCTTCAATAAATTCTTTAACTTCGCGGCCACGCTCCCCCACTAACCCCACCACAATAATATCGGCCGTTGTACCTCGGGTCATCATACCTAACAGCACACTCTTACCCACACCGGAGCCCGCAAACAAGCCCATACGTTGTCCCTTGCCAACAGTTAGCATGGCATTGATGGCGCGTACGCCCACATCGAGTGGTTCAGTGATCGCACGGCGAGAAAGTGGGTTGATGGCGTTACTGTGTCTTGGCGCCTGCTGTTCGGTAGATAACGCGCCGAGGCCGTCTAACGGCACACCATTACCGTCGAGCACGCGCCCTAACAGGGATAAGCCCACATTCAGACCCGCCTGCTCTCCAAGGGGAACAACCCGCGCACCAGGTAACACGCCACGCAGCTCTTCAATTGGCATGAGATATAATAATTCATCATCAAAACCAACGACTTCGGCAATTAACTCTCCAGCCATGGTCTCAATAGAACACAAACTACCGACGGGTGCTCGACAGCCACTCGCTTCTAAGGTTAAGCCGACCACGCGCACCAATTGCCCACAGGCAACGGCGCGAAATGGTGGCACTTTATTGATGCAATGATTCAGTTTATTCAGCAGTTGATGGCGGCGATTGTGCATCTTGCTCTCCATCAGCTTGCGGTTGTGTTAACAGTTCATTATCGTCCAGTGTCGATTTAGGGACGATTTTAGCGGCATTTTCGTCATCAAGTGCAGCTTGTCGCTGTTGTTGCTGTAACGCTAAGTGAGATTGCTGATTACGCAGTGATTCAAACACAGCATCAATCCGTGAGGAAAGGGTTAAATCGACCAACGAGCGTTGGCTACTGATAATACAATCCCCCACCGTTAAGCTAGGATCGGCCTCTAATTGCCACTGATTACGGTTCAATTGGGTACTGGAATATAAGGTTTCAACCAAGGCAACATCATCGGAATGCATGCGAATACTGACGCTTTGCTCCTTGATTGGCAGAGATTCGACCCCTAAACGTAGCGCCGACAGGATTTGTTCTGGATGAGTTTTAAGTTCATGACCAATCACAGATTTAGCCAGCGCCATAGTGAGTGTCATTAAGGAATGTTCAATATCGCCATCGAGTATTTGCAATGGCTTTTCAAATTGGCTTAACAGCCCTTCGAAGCGGCTGACTAATGCCTTGGCTTCAGCAAGCCCAGCCTCAAGCCCTTGCTCATGACCTTGGGCTAGGCCCTCGGTATGGCCTTGCTCTAAACCTTCAAGTCTGCCCTGCTCCAGTCCTTCGGCATAACCTTGTGTCTTACCTTCGTTAAAGCCTTCTTCTTCGGCTTGAGCGCGAATATCTTCAATTTCCGCCATGGTGGGTGGCGCAATAGTTTCGGCGGCCACCGCCTTCGGCGCTTGCTGCGGCGAATAACCAAAGAGGTTTGAAATACTCACCTCTTCGGTTTGGGTCACATCGGGCAATTGCCAATGGCTAAACTCAAGCTCAGCGTCGCTGACCACCCTGTGGGACAATTTATTGTCGCTATTGTCGCTCCGATTAGAGGAACTCATCGCCACCACCGCCGCCTAACATGATTTCACCGCTGTCACTTAATCGACGCGCAATTGACAGAATTTCTTTTTGGGCGATTTCCACTTCGCTGATCCGGATTGGGCCCATGGCCTCTAAATCGTCACGCAGCAATTCGGCGGCCCGTTTCGACATATTGCCCAAAATTTTGTCTTTGAGCTGATCGTCTGCGCCTTTCAGCGCCTTCATCAATACATCCTGCTGCACTTCACGCAGCAAGGTTTGAATACCACGGTCGTCCACATCGATCAGGTTTTCGAATACGAACATTAAGTCTTGGATTTGCTGCGCCATTTCCTCGTCGGTTTCGCGCATGGTTTCCATTAACTGACTTTCGACACCGGTATCGAGGTAGTTCATAATGTTGGCTGCCGCCTTTAGGCCGCCCATCTTCGCTGCTTGCGCGCCGCCTTGACCGGCGAATTGCTTCTCCATGATGTCGTTTAATTCCTGCAATGCCGCAGGTTGCACTTCTTCAAGGTTAGCAATACGCATCATTAAGTCTAACCGGGTGTTCTCGGGGAACTGGCCGAAAATTTCTGCGGCTTGATCTGGCTCTAAATACGATAAAACAATGGTTTGGATCTGTGGATGCTCGTTTTGGATGATAGTCGCGACTTGGCGCGCATCCATCCATTTAAGGGAATCCAAACCTTTGGCGCCGCTGCCCATGATAATTTGTTCAATTAAATTACCGGCTTTGTCTTCACCTAGGGCCGCCGTTAACGCTTTACGGACGAACTCTTCGCTGTTAAAGCCAATAGAAGAATACTTTTGAATATCATCGAGAAACAGCTTATGCACCCCGATGACTTTCTCCTGCCCAAAGTCTTCCATGGCCGCCATCGCCATACCGACCTTTTGCACTTGCTTAGGTTCTAAGTGCTTTAAAATAGAGGCGGCATCGGCTTCACTCAAACTTAACAGTAAAATCGCCGTTTTTTCGATGCCACTGAGATCCTTAATATTGAAACTTGAGGTTTCAGCGGCGTCTTTTGATTTATTCTCAGCCATTGTCTTGTAACCAGTTTTTCACGACTTGGGTTGAAAGCTCGGGCTCATTGGCCACAAGCGCACGGATAGCTTTAATCATATCATCATCTTTATGCAGATTAGGGATAAGAATTGAGCCATCGTCGGCATAACTATACTCTGCTTCTTTGGTATTGAGCATCCCTAAGGTGTCAGCAGCATATTGATCTTCGATCTCGGCGAGCTCATTACCTAATCTTGCATCGTCTGGCATGTTAACGCTATCAGGATAGATTAAGCGTTTGAGCATTGGGCGCACCACAGCAAGGATCAGCACTAAGATAACTAAGGCACCGATACCTAACTTAACCGCACGCCAGAACCAAGGTTGCTCCCAAAGTTCAGGGGCAGGCACATCTTCAACCAATTGATCCATAAAGGGAACAGTGACTACCTCTAAAACATCACCCCGCTGCGCGCTAAAACCTACCGCGCCTTCCAGTAAACGGCGGATATTGGTTAATTCTTGCTCTGTACGGGCAACGCGTGCCACTTGGCCATTTTCACCCGCAGCGCCCGGTTTAAAGTCCACCGCAACTGACACACTCACGCGGCGCACTACGCCAATTTGCTGACGGGTATGGCTGATGGTGGTGTCTAATTCAAAATTACGAGTGGCTTCGCGGTGCGAGTTACCTGCGGTAACACTTTCGGTAGCTTTATCAGCCTCCTGAGGAATATTAGATTCCATCGGAGGTTGGTTCGATAATGCGCCAGGGATCCCCCCGCTCGAACCACCAGTAGAGTTATTTTCAACCGTCATTTCACTGCGTAGTGACGGTAAATCTGGATTAAACCGTTTGGCCGTTTGTTCAACGGCGGTGAAATCCATGCTCACGTCCACTTGGGAGGTGAAATTATCAGGCCCGAGAATAGGCGATAAAATCGAATCAATCTTGGTGCGGTATTCGGTTTCTTTTTGCTGTACCAACTCAAGCTCACGACGAGCTCTCGCAGAAACACCATCTTGGCTACCGGAGTTGAGTAAGCGACCATTAGAATCGGTTACCGTGACGCGTGAAGGCTCTAAGCCCTGAACCGCAGAAGCGACGATATCAACGATGGCATCAACTTCACCTTGGCCTAAGCCACCACGGCGAGTGTTAATTACAACTGTTGCACTTGGCTGAGAAGTATTACGGGCAAATACGTTTTCTTTGGGGAGTGCCAAAATCACTTTAGCGCGGCTTACGCTTTGTAACTGTTCAATCGCGCGGGCAAGGTTTTCTTCTTGGCTATGCTTGAGGCGAGCCTGTTCCATTCTTTGGCTCACACCAAAACCACTGTCTTGGGTAAGAAAGTCTTGGGTCGATGCAGCAGGACTATTAACCCCTGCACGGCTAAGCATCATTTTGACTTCTTGGTATTTATCTTCTGGCACTTTAACAACATCAACTTCGATCTGATATTTGATCTTGTTTTTATCAAGTACATCGAGTACTTGCACCATTTCCTGAGTTTCCATTTTACCTAATGGACGATACTCAGGTTCTTGTGCCCAGATCATGACAAACACGGCTAACGCCAAACAAATGGCGAGGGCTAAAATCATGGTGATTTGACGCATCATATCGACGCCACCGAGACTCCCCAGCACGCCGGATTTATTTTCCTGTTGGACCCCTTGGTCCATTACGCCGGCATTCGATCCGACAATCATTTCTGTGCTCACGATTCGTACCTGCTAATTGCGTTATTCAAGGCCTAAACAGGCATGCTCATTATTTCTTTATAAGCTTCAACGAGCTTATTGCGCACTTGGACAGTGGCTTCAAAGGCAACACTGGCCTTTTCGCGGGCGATAACAGTATCAGACAAGCTCACGGTGGTATCACCCATTTCTAAGCGAGTCGCGAGGTTAGATGAGGTTGACTGCAAACCACTCACATTACCAATGGCTTGTGAAAGTAGCTGGCCAAAGTCAGCACCACTGGTGTTATTCACTTGCTGCACAATATTATTAGGTGAAATCCCAAAAGAGGGTTTGATTTCACCTTGAAGTGACTGCATTTCTTGCAGTAATGAATTCGCGCCAATTTGCATGTCGTGCTCCCCATCGTCGAGTTATTGACGATTAAACTCTCAAGATAACGAGGACATGCAAAACTACGGCCAAGTTTTTACTCAGCCGTGTTAAAAAGAATTGAGGGAATCGTCAGATATGAAATTGCCAAAGGGTGACCCCAGTGGCAATGGCTTTAGACAAGGTACAAAACACAAGTTAGTTGGGCAATTGAATCCCCATATCGCGCATTCTGGCCATCTTGTATCTTAAGGTGCGTGCGCTGATCCCTAGTTTCTCAGCAACCAACTTACGGCTGCCTTGGCATTGCGCTAGGGTTTCGAGAATGATCACATGTTCCTGCGCCTTTAACTCTTCACCTAACCCCTCTGGCTCACTGCAATATTCAGCATCATCGGATGATAACGGCACATCTTGAGCATCAATAATAATGTCATTGGCAGTAATCACCGTACCTGATCGCAAAATCAAGGCTCGCTGCACAACGTTATCGAGCTCTCGCACATTACCTGGCCAGCGATGGCCAAGTAAACGGCGGCATGCGGCCTCATCAAATTCGGGTACGTCGATGATACTCAGTGCCTTTGCGTGTTTTGTGAGTAAATGCCGAGCTAAGGGTAAAATATCCGCAGGGCGTTGATTCAGTGCAGGCCACGTCAGTGGAAACACGTTAATACGATAATAGAGATCTTCCCGGAATTGCCCTGCGGCAACCACGGCTTTTAAATCACGATTTGAGGTTGCCAGCACTCTCACATCCAGCTTGATGGTTTTACGGCCGCCTAACCGCTCTACTTCACGCTCTTGCAATACGCGCAGCAGTTTGGCCTGTAACCCTAAATCCATCTCTGAAATTTCATCGAGTAATAAAGTTCCGCCCTGTGCTTGTTCGAATTTACCGGGGCATGCCTGATAAGCACCGGTAAAGGCGCCCTTTTCATAACCAAATAGGGTCGCCTCGAGCATATTCTCGGGGATGGCCGCACAGTTGATGGCCACAAATGCTTGGTCGGCACGGCTGCTATGTTGATGAATATAACGGGCTAGCACTTCTTTACCCGAGCCGCTTGGCCCAAGGATCATCACAGAAGCATCGGATGCTGCCACCCGCTGTGCCAGAGACAAGAGCGCGAGACTCTTTTCATCGGCAACCACAGGTTGATCGCTATTTTGTTTGAGTGGTAAATAGCGGGAAACTTGATTGAGCAACACCTCTGGAGCGAAGGGTTTTGCCAGATAATCGACGGCGCCCAATTTAATTGCACTGACCGCACTGCCTATAGTGGCGTACGCCGTCATTAACAGCACGGGCAATTTGGGATGATGTTGCTGTAGGTAATTTAATAAGCCTAAGCCACCAATCCCCTGCATTTGCACATCGCTGATCACAAGATCAAATTGATGCTGTTTTAGTGCGATTATGGCTTCTTCACCAGATGCCACATCAATACAGTCGTATTGTGCCAACATTAAGGTGTCCAGCAACGCCTCGCGTAAGGATGCATCGTCTTCAACTAAGAGTAATTTGGCTTCAGACATAGGGTTTCTCCAGCGGCAATACAGTAGCAGATTTAGCCTGTGGGAAAGTAAGCGAAACGGTACAACCCTTATTGGGCATACAGCTTAATTGCAGTTGGCCGCCATGATTACGCACCACAGACTGTACAACGGCTAAGCCTAAACCTGTCCCCTGAGCTTTAGTGGTAAAGAAAGGTTCCAGCACTTTTTGCTGCATTTTGGCATCCAATCCTTTGCCATTATCGATGACATTGAGATGTAACTGTTCATTGCTATCATTAGCAACGATTTGGATCTGCGTTGCCCCTGCTTCAAGACTGTTCATCACGAGGTTATTGACGGCTGAACTCAGCGCATTCACATTCGCCAGCATTAAGCTATTAGAAATATTGGTTACCGCCAGTTCAGCGCCATGCTTAGCAACTATTGGTTCACAGTTAGCAACAACATTCTCGATAACATCATTAAGATTAACTAGTTCGCCCAGCTCATCTTGACGACCTTTGGCCATCAGCAGCATATCGTTCACTTGGCGTTCAAGCTCATTGAGTCTATCGACTAACTTCTGTTGAAATTTTGCCTTAGCAGATTCCGATAATTTAGGACTGGCCAGATTCGCAGCATAGAGCAGTGCAGCCGACAGTGGCGTACGCACCTGATGCGCCAGCGTCGCGACCATTTTACCGAGGGCTGACAGGCGCTGCAGATGGGAAAGATTCTTTTGCAGTAGACGAGTTTCGGTCAGATCCGTTAGCACAATTAATTGGCCAGGTTCCGGCGTTAATGGGGTAATCGCAAATTTGACTCGGCGGCCATTGCGTAATGAGACTTCATGGCCATCATCGTCCTGTGGCGCAAACGCCGTATGGATCACATCAATCCAGCGGGCGCCGCATAACGACTGCTCCAGCAATTCGACGGCTACGGGGTTTGCATCGGTGACAATACCATCACCGTTCAAAATCACCACGCCAGAGGGCATAGCCTGTAAAATATGCTCCATCCGATTGGACATATTGGCGGCCTCACGCAGTTGGTTCCATTGTTTGCTAGTGTGCTTGAATGTTTCAATTTGCGCTAGTGGATGAGCAGACATAGTCACTCCGTCAAAAAATTGCTTATGACGGAGTGTTGCAGATTCTATGCCAAATTAAGAAATGAATTTAGATAGATAAAACAATAAGATAAATAACATCAAAATGACTATTCTTTCGTCATTCCGTACTTACGCATTTTCTCAACCAAGGTAGTACGGCGAATACCGAGCATTTCTGCAGCACGCGCAACCACGTTATCCTGCTGCTCTAACGCCTGGCGAATCATATCGATTTCAAGCTCTGCCAGCAGATCCTTGAGGTTAACGCCTTCAGGTGGTAACTCACTAGGGAAACGCGTTTCAGGAATTTCTACTGGCTCTTCGCTGGTGAAGATCGAAGCGAGCGCATCACGTTCTTGCTGCTCTTCACTGAGTTCAACACTATACTCAGGCACATCAATATGACGATACTTTATCGGCAAGTCGTTCACATCGACTAAACCGCCTGGATATAAAATCGTTAGGCGTTCAACAAGGTTAGATAATTCCCGGACGTTACCTGACCAAGCATGTTCTTTTAACGATTCAATAGCACGCTGAGTAAAACGAACTTTGCCACGTCCCTCGTTGTAGACACGACTCACTAACTCTTGCAGCAGTAAAGGAACATCATCCTTACGCTCACTTAATGCTGGCATTTCGATCGGGAAGACGTTAAGACGGTAATAAAGATCCTCACGGAACTCATTGCTGCTGATCATAGTTTCAAGATCCCTATGGGTTGCCGCTACGACACGTACATCAGCATTAATCGTTTTAGTTCCCCCAACACGCTCAAAGACACGTTCTTGCAACACGCGCAGCAATTTTACCTGCATTTGCAAAGGCATGTCGCCAATTTCATCGAGGAACAGCGTGCCACCTTCGGCAAGTTCGAAACGGCCCTTACGAGAACTAATTGCCCCAGTAAAAGAGCCCTTTTCATGGCCAAATAATTCACTCTCCAATAACTCAGGCGGAATCGCGCCACAGTTAACCGGAATAAAAGGACCATCTCGGCGCTCAGATAAATAATGAATGTTCCGAGCAACCACTTCCTTACCCGTCCCCGACTGACCCAAGACTAATACAGTGGCATCAGAGGTGGCGACTTGGCTAATCAAGTGACGCACATTGGCAATGCCTTCACTACGACCCACTAAGCTACGAAACAGTTTGGTTTGATTTGCACTGGTTGGGACTTGTGGACGTTTGACTTGCCCATAAACCTGACAAAAATGCAGGAGTTCAGTTAGTTGTGGGTAGTTTAGTGGCTCTTCAATCTGACCCAGCACATTCGACACTTGCAGATCATCTACATTGCCAAATAACAAAATGGGTTGCCATGGGTACTGACTCGCAAGTGACTTGAGTGCATCAGCAGGCATATTATCAGCACTGACCACTAAAGCGCGGAACCGGGTATCTTGCAGACAAATACTTAACTTTTCGATGGCGACGATTTCAATCTGCTCACCCAAAAATTCAAAAATGCAACACAAGCGACTTAAGCGCTCTGATGGGGTTCCGACAAGTAAAATTCGTTGATCTGTTTGCATCATTCAGTAGGCCGTAAAGCGCTAATTAGGTATCAATTCGCATTAATTATTTATGATTAGTTGCTGTAAAAGCTTAACAAATTCAATGTAACAATCTGTGCCACCATCACTACTGTGATGAATATTGTATTATCAGCAGTCGAGAAGCAAGCCTCGAATGCCGATTCTGCCAAACTGAATTGATTTTAGTTCATTTAAGCTATGATTCTAGCTAAAAAGGTCAATTAATTGACACAAGACAAAAAAGACGCACTTTAGGGTGCGTCTTTTTCATTACTTAAAAGTAGGGTTAACGAGCTTCTTCAGTATGGGAAGAGATATTGTGTTTATCTATAGGGATGGCATCCCACCCCTCTTTGATGGTTCGTAAAATATCACAAACATCATCAATGGCCTTTACATCGTTATTGAGGTTAGCTTCAGAAATCTTACGTAACATAAAATCGTATAAATCACTCAAATTTTTAGCTATTTGCCCACCAGCATCCATATTTAAACTATTACTTAGCCCAATAATGATACCGACGGCTTTATTTATATAAATCCCTTTATTGACTAAATCATTCTGCTCAATCGCATAACGGCTTTGTGCAAGGCGCTGTAGAGCACCAGCAAACATCAACTGAATAATTCTATGTGGGGAAGCAACTGTAATTTCACTTTCAAGTGAAACCTTACGATATGATTGCAGTGATCCTCTCATAAACACCTACCTATTTGAATCTATAGTCTCATAAACACTGATCTGGCGCTTATTCTTATTGCTCGCATGTAATAATGCTTGCCTATCAGCCATGATAATACTCGCCTTTTTCGAAAAGTCCTGAGTAAATTCAAGCTGACGCTGAAGATAGTTAGCATCCGTCATATTGGCATCGGCGACTAATACATTGAGTAAAAGTTGACGCTCGTCTACCATACTCTGCAAATTTGAGACCAAGTCATCTGTTTGGGGATCCTCAGCAGGAATTCGGTTTAGCTGCTCTAACACTTGCGCAAGTGTAATATTAAGCTCATCGAGTTGCTTCACAACAATATTCCTTTTTACTTAGATCGATTTAGCTCTTTTTAACTGCACCAGGCAAAGAGTTTAGTCGGTCAACTAAACCGCTACTCTGCTGATTGAGTTGCCCAACAACAAGATCCATCGCATTAAACTGTTTGGTTAAACGGGCGGTTAGCTGGTCCATCTTCAATGTAAATGCAGCTCTTTGATCAGCTAAACGACTTTGCTGACTCGTATAGCTAGACTGACGATCAGCAATCAAACCTGTTGATTTAACATAGCTATTAGCAAGATCGTTAAACCGATTAGCAAGACCTTTATCTGGAGTTGCAAACAGTGCTTCAACGCTCGGCATATCTTCGGTGAGTGCTTTATTGAGTTTTGTGTCATCTACGGATAATTTTCCGTATCTGTCTGTTTTAATACCAATATCATAAAGCGCTATTGAACCACCATCCGCAGTGGGAACACGTCCACTTGCCACACTGCGAAGCTGGGATTCAATTGAGCGAATCATAGAATCGCCCTGTAGTGCGGCAGCCGTTTTTTTGTCTTTGTCGTAGGCGGACATCTTATCGATGGCCGTCACTAAACTATTGTAGGCATCAACAAAAGCTTGAACGTTTGTTTTTACAGCTTCATTGTCTTGCTCAATTTTAATCGTCGTTGTTTTAGCAACATCGGCATTGGTTAAATTCAGTGTCACACCGGTTATGGCATTTTTTACTTCATTACTTTGTGAGGTGACTTTTTGACCATCAATATAAAGTACTGCATTTTTAGCATCTTGCAATATCGAAGTATTGCCAGAACCAAACATATCAGTAACCCCAGAACCAGACGAATTCGTTGCGGTAAGACTAATTTGGTTATCTTCACCGGTTTTATTTGAGCTAAACACTAACCGGCTTCCTGCATCGCTGGTAATCACAGTTGCAGTGACACCAACATTATCAGAAGCTTCATTGACTTTTTTGGCAATTGTAGCCAAAGAATCGGTAGCTGCTATATCAACAGAAAAGCTTTTACCATTAACACCAAATGCTAAACTACCCTCCCCTACTGGTTGTGTAGCATCGGCAACATTGGTACCAGCAATCTTATGGTTAGTTGCTAATTGCTCAACTTTAATCCCATAGCTACCAGCTTGAGCTGTTTTTTCAGCTTTTGCGCTAAGGTATGCATCAGTGCTAACAGATATTTTCCGTTGATTTAACGCATCACCTGTTTGAAGTTTCTTAACGGCATCCTGAAACGTAGATAGCGCACTCTTTAAAGTCCCCATTGCAGAAACTTTTGCTTTGATGCTGTCTTCCGTCTTATTAAACATCGCTTCTTTGGGGGCTTTCTCGGCATCCACTAACACTTTTACGATGTTAGAAATGTCTAAACCAGACCCCATACCTGTCGCTGTTAATGCCATAAAAACCTCTCACTCATCAACGGATAACTTACTGTGTGGTGTGAGTTTTAAGCTTCTGTCTTCATTAGCAGACCTGTCACTTCTGACAATTTTTCTGCTAATTTTAGTGCTTCCTCACTCGGCATCTGTCTGATGACATCACCAGTATCTCTATCTAAGACTGTTACTACTGCTTGCCCTGAATTTTCGTCAACTTTAAATGCAAGCCCTTTACGCATCATTGACATCATGTCAGAAAGTTCAGTAGCTACTTGGGTTAACTTTTCAGGATTTTGTTCATCTTCTGTTGCTCTTTGCTCAGTAGACTGTTCAACAGCTGATACGGCAGCATTGCGTTTTAACTCAACATCCGCCGTCGGTGCTTTCAGTGGTACTTGAGCCAAATCAATACGGCTAGGAACCTGCATTGACGTGCTTGCTATATTAGTATCCATAGCTATACCTCACCATCATAAGCATTTGTCTTTTATACAGCCTAACAAACACTATAACTTAATGATCATTTATGTGGCAAAGGGAGATCCGTCACCGAACCTCCCTTAGAACCTTATGCTTCAATAGATGATTAAAGCAGTGATAAGGCCACTTGAGGTAATTGGTTAGCTTGCGCCAACATTGCAGAACCTGTTTGTTGCAACACTTGGTTCTTGGTCATTTGTGACGTTTCTTTCGCAAAGTCAACGTCTACAATACGGCTCTTCGCATCGGCAACGTTTGCTTGGGTGTTAGCACTGTTACTGATGTTATGGGCTAAACGGTTTTGGATAGCACCTAAATCCGCACGTTGCGCGTCAATTGTTTTGATTGCTGCATCAATTTTTGCTAATGAAGATGCACGATTAGCTGATGTAGCATTTGTTAATGACCCGACTGATAAAGAAGATTTGTTACTGGTTTTTACCGTAACTTTAATATCCTCACCGTCTTGTGCACCAACTTGGAAACTCTTACCAGCAGAGAAACCACCCGCTAACAACTTAGTTGTGCCAAAAGCCGTGGTTTTACCAATTTCATCGATTTCATTGGCAAGTTGATCCATTTCAGCTTTCAGTGCCGTTAAGTCAGCAGAGCTGTTGGCACCGTTTTCAGACTGAACGGTTAAGTCACGCATACGTTGTAACATGTTAGTTTGTTCTTGCATCGCACCTTCAGCAATCTGTGCAATAGAGATCGCATCGTTGGCGTTACGCATACCCACTTCTAAGCCACGAACCTGGCTATTTAAGCGGTTAGAAATAGCTAAACCTGCTGCGTCGTCTTTTGCGCTATTAATGCGAAGACCACTGGATAAACGTTCCATTGAAGTGGCCAAACCGCTAGCGGAAGTATTTAAGTTTTTCTGTGCTTTTAAAGATGTAACGTTTGTGTTTACTGTAATGGCCATGATCGTTTCCTCTTTATACCTGGCTTGTCTAAACTTGCCTGTCTACTTAAGCCAGGCGGGTCTTAGTGGTTACAGTAAATATAACGGCAGCAATTTTTTTATCTTTAGGACTATTTTGAGAAAAATTTTTATCTTTATAAAAAACATTTATTTTCATAAAGATAAACTTTTCCTTAACTAAAACTTTGCCTACTTTTCTAACCTTAGCTAGAAAAAGTAGGCAAAAGTACTCTACAAAAATGCGCGAGCTTAATTTAGCCCAATAGTGACAACGCCACTTGCGGTAATTGGTTTGCTTGAGCGAGCATCGCAGAACCCGTTTGTTGCAATACCTGATTCTTGGTCATTGCAGAGGTTTCTTTCGCAAAATCCACATCCACAATACGGCTCTTAGCATCGGCAACGTTTGCTTGAGTGTTCGCACTGTTACTGATGTTATGGGCTAAGCGGTTTTGAACCGCACCCAAATCGGCGCGTTGAGCATCGATTGTTTTAATCGCAGCATCAATTTTAGCCAATGAAGAAGCTCTATTGGCGGACGTTGCATTAGCTAACGCTGCCACTGATAAAGAGTTTTTATTACTGGCTTTTACCGTAACTTTGACATCTTCACCTTCTTGGTGACCCACTTGGAATACTTTACCAGCAGAGAATGTACCCGTTAGTAATTTAGTATTACCAAAAGCAGTACTATTACCAATACTATCAATCTCTGTTGCCAGTTGATCCATTTCAGCCTTTAGAGCAGCCAAGTCAGCAGAGCTGTTGGCACCGTTTTCAGACTGAATCGTCAAGTCACGCATACGTTGTAACATGTTAGTCTGTTCTTGCATCGCACCTTCAGCAATCTGGGCAATGGAGATCGCATCGTTAGCGTTACGCATACCTACTTCTAAACCACGAACTTGGCTATTTAAGCGGTTAGAAATAGCTAGACCAGCAGCGTCATCTTTCGCACTGTTAATACGCAGACCGCTCGATAGACGTTCCATAGAGGTTGCTAAACCACTACTGGAGGTATTTAAATTTTTCTGTGCCTTCATCGAAGTCACGTTGGTATTAACTGTAATAGCCATGTTGAGTTCCTCTTCCTAGTTATACCGCCAAGGCTTGGAGCTTGGCTAAATTTTTAACAATTTATCTTACAGATGGTTAGGTCTTTGCTTTCTGTTAAATAAAGTCAAACAGGGAAACAGAACCCACCTTACTAAACACGTTAGAGACTGCGTTCAATGCAAGCTGCTGCTTTTCAAATTCCGTAATCGCTGACGCATAATCCAGATCTTCCAGAAGTGATAGTGCCGAAGTATTCACCACTTTCTCCTCTGTATGAGTATCCTTGTAACGCTCGACGGTTTTCAGACCATTTCCTGCCACACTTCTGGCTGAACTCATCTGATTGACGCCACTATCGATATTATTCAATAACTGTGCCAACTGAGCTTTTCCTTGGGGAGAATTTGCTGCGTTAGGATCTTCGATCAAAGCGATCGCATTACTGATCGTGTCAAATATACTGACCTCAGCCTGAGGTTCCATGCTGAAACTATCTCCAGCGCTGGGTTTTCCGTCTATCTTGACCTCAATGCCATTAAAACTGACAGGATTCGTCGCATCGAAGTTAGCAACGTTTGCGACTGGATTATTTGCTGAATCAAGCACCTGCAGATTGACGCCACCAGAACCGTTATCAGAAAAATTAAAGGTATAAGTATCAGCCACATAAGTTGCCTGATCAGCAATTTTTGCCGTTTGAACCTTAAAGTCCCCTTGCTGACTGGCCAAATAATTGACGCTATAATCGCCAAGCCCATTGGGAGCCTTCATAAACGCGAGATCGCCAGGAATATTGGTTGCAATGGCAACACCTGATTGCACTAAGCTATCGCGAACCCCAGAATCGCCGCTGTATACGATCTTGGGTGGAGTGGAATTATCAAAAGAGAAGGGTTGTTTGTCGGTACTAAACCCAGAGAACAGATAATTACCCGATTCATCTTTGCTATTGGCAATAGAGAGTAGTTCTTCAAGACTATCTTTCATCTCATCGGCAATCATTTGCCGCTCTGAGTCAGATAAAGTGCCGTTGACAGCACGCATCAACTGTTCACGAATAGAACCTGTTAAGTCTTCCGCACTGCCCAACTTGCTTTCTGTAACGGCAAGGCGGTTATTGGCATAGTCGATATTCTTCATAAATTGATCGACTAAGGCATTACGTTGATTTAGGTTGTCGATACCTAAAGCCGCAACAGGGTCATCCCCAGAGGTGTTGACCTTTTTGCCAGTGCTAAGCTGTTCTAAAATTTTGCTCGTTGCGGTTTGTTTTTGCAGCACGCTAGTAATACTTTGATTAAAGAGCTGCGCGGTTGATAATCGCATCGTCACTTCTCCTAACGCACTGAAGTCAATAGACTGTCAAAAATTTGCTGCGCGGTTGACATAATTCGCGCAGAAGCCTGATAAGCTTGTTGAAAACGCATCAGGTTGGCCGCTTCTTCATCTAAGTTCACGCCTGATTCACTTTCAACTCGGGTATAAGCTTGCTTATAAATGGCTTCTGCAGACCCTACTCGTACTTCAGCTGCTTTTGTTTGACTGCCAATATCCTGTTTGGTCTTTTGAAATACGTCTGCAAGCGTTGACTTACCACCATTCATCACTTTGGTTTCACTCAGTTTTGCCATCGCAACGGCGTTGGTGTTATCGCCCTCTGCAAAAGATAAATCGAAGGTAAATTTGTCACCCGCGGCTGCGCCGCTACTCTCAACTTCAAAGGTAAAACCAAATGCACTGATGCTCGGTGGCGTATAAGGCGCAGCAGCACCGAGTGATGCGCCTGAGGCATCAAAGGCTTCAAAGGTCGGCGGCACGGCAGTTGTATTTAACTGAATAGTCAGCTCCCCCCCTTTTACAGGGAAATTCGCCGCATTACGGTCAGTAATTTGCGTGAGCTTAACTTGAGTGTTACCTGAGTTCGCAGTATCTGCGGTAATTTTGGGCGCCGCGGCAGCGATACCTTTAGGATCGGTCATCACTACTTCAATGCCATTCGCGGCCCCTGCGGTTGGACGAATGGCAAATCTGTCTCCAGAGGCCATGGCGCCAGCTTTAATATCAATAGAAAATCCAGCACCGCCTTCTAACTTAGTGCCGTTTAAGGTAAGCGGCGTTATCGCGCCGGTTTGCGTATCTCTCAGTTGATAGGTCGACGGCGCCGTAAACGACAGCTCATATGAGCCACCCGTTAAGGTACTGGTATCATCAATATTGACGCCTAAGGTCGCGTTACCTGTATTACCAGAAAGACCAGCAACACGGCCTAAGGACATTAGAGGATCGTTAATATCTTTGAACATATTTGCGCCAACTTGACCATTAAGATCAAATCCTTGCGCTTGCAGTTTATTAAAGCTGTCTGCAACCCCTAAGGCCAATTGATCAAGCTCTAAGCTCGCAGGCATCAAGGTTTGGTCACGGTATTCAAACAATGCCCCCAACTGCCCTCCTAACTTGCTAGGATCGGCTTTTACGCTTTGTGAGCCAACGGTCGATACCAATTGCAATTCGTTGGGGAAGGGATCGCCCGTCGTCGTGCTCATCGACATCGCCACTTCCCCCGAAACCAACATGATAGAACCGCCTAACATGATGCTCTTTGCCCCATTATCCAAGGGGATCACATTCACCTGCGCATACTGACTTAACTCTTGCACGAGCGCGTCTTGCTTATCTAATAAAATCGGATCTTGATTAGGCGATTTCATCAACTCAAGATTGAGATTAGCAAGTTCAGTGCTGATCTCATTAATGCGCTTAGTCATCCCAGTGATTTGATCATTGGTTTGATTTAGCTGCCCGTTCAAGGTTGACTGCATTTGATTCAAGCTATTTGCCAGTTGTTTGGCATCATTTAAGGTTGAGCTACGAATACCTAAATCAGCAGGTAAGTCTGCCAAGCTATTTAAGCCTGCAAACAAATCGTTCAAGCTCTGTGGTATCACTTTACCAATTTGGGAGAAAATTTGGTCCAGCTCACTAAGCTTGCCATAGCTAGCCTCAGCCGCACTCAGGGTCGTTTGGCCAATACGCAGTTCGCGCGAGGCATAGTCATTATAAATACGTTTTACATCAGAAACATATGTCCCAGTACCGTAAAAACCATTTCCAAGACGTTGAGAATCTAAGGTGGTTTGGGTTGCCACTTGTCGGTGATAACCCGCGGTATTGGCGTTAGCAATGTTATTACTGGTCACCCCTAGTTGCGACTGAGAAGCGAGCACCCCTGTACGGGCAATGTTTAATAGATCGATAGCCATTAGCCGATACTCCTCAACATTAATGTCTTATGAAGAATGATCATTTGTCTTCTCCTGGCAGTATCGATTTCAGCTCTTCACTGATGGACTGCATGACTTTAATCACTTTTTCAGCATATTTTGGATCGGTAGCGTAACCCGCATCCTGCAATGCACGGATAAACTGAGTCGGTGACGCTGCCACTTTCTTGGCATCTTGATAGCGCTCACCGTCAGCAATAAAGGAAACAAAATCGTTAAAACTATGCTCAAAATCGTTGTAAACCCGGAAATCGGCTTTTTGTCTAACGGCAATACCCTGCTCAAACTCCAAGGTACTCACGTTAGCTTTATCACCCAGCCAACGACGATCCGCTTTAATATTGAATAAGTTATGGCTAGGAGCGCCGTTATTTCCGCGAACAATTTTTTGCCCCCAACCAGTCTCGAGGGCCGATTGAGCCAATAACACTTCAGGTTTAGTGCCAAGGGCTTTAGCGGCTTTTTCTGCATGGGGATATAACGTCGCTAAAAATTCTTCACGGCTACCAAACTTAAGCGTCTTTTGCGTTTCTCTAAATGCCACTGTCGGCAATATTTGGCCGCTGATAACAGGTTCTATCGGTGATAAGGGTTGCTCAGACCAGCTTGGCTTAGGTGTATCTATCGCCAACAAGCGTTCAGGTCGGTCAATGTCTAAGGAAGAAGTGACACCATCGGCCTTTTCAAATTCAACATTTGGACGCGCTATCGATACAGGTACACCTTGTACGGCTTGTTCTGAAGTGTTGCTATTTATAGCTTCAGCAGTCGATGGGGCTTGAACAGGAATATTAAAGGCTTTAGCGTCATGTTCTAGTTTCATGCCACCATCATTACGTAGCACCGATGCAGGTGTTAGCTGGCTTGACTCAGGAGACAACTGCTGCACCATCATGTCAGCCAGTCCCAGCACACCTTTATCCGATAAGTCGACGGACAATTGCTGATCCCGCATCTGCTCATAAAATTTGGTGTATTGACTATTGAGAGGACTGTCTGACTCGAACACCGCATTAGCATCACGCATGCTCTTCATCAGCATTTGCACAAAAACGCCTTCAAATTGTTGGGCGACTTTTTTCAAAGCGCCCTTTTCATCTTTCTGAGCCTGGGCGCGCAGGTTATCGAGCCCGCCCAGATCAAGAAAATGTGATGAACTTGAAAGCTTTTCCATGATTTTCCCGACAGAAATTAGATGATGATAAGTTCACCATGCAAAGCACCTGCCACTTTTAACGCCTCCAGAATGGCAAGGACATCTGAAGGTGCTGCACCGACCAAATTCACGGCACGCACTAATTCATCTAAGGTCGTGCCGGGATTAAACATAAACATCCTGCGATCACTTTCAGTCGCATTTATCGTGCTATTGCTGGTCACTGTTGTTTGGCCATTGGCTAGCGCATTTGGCTGAGACACCTGAGTCGCTTCGGCGATCGTCACAGTCAAACCACCATGAGTCACAGCCGCAGGTAATAACTTGACGTTCTGCCCAACGACTATCGTGCCAGTACGCGAATTCACAATCACTTTGGCAGACTCTTCAGCAGGTTCCACCTCAATATTTTCGAGCGTAGCTAAAAAAGACACCCGTTGTGATACATCCCTTGGCGCACTGACCTGAATCGACGTTGCATCCAACGGGCGCGCCATATCAGGGCCGAGCAGATCATTAATCGCATCGGCCATACGCTGCGCGGTCGAAAAATCCGAGCGACGTAAGTTAAACGTCAAATAATCGCCAGTAGAAAACGGCGTAGCCACACTGCGTTCAACAATTGCGCCGTTAGGAATACGGCCAACCGTTGGCGTGTTTTGAATCACTTTCGAACCATCCAAACCATCGGCACTAAAACCACTTACTACTAAGCTGCCTTGGGCAATCGCATATACATTGCCATCAACCCCTTTGAGGAAGGTTTGCAGTAACGTCCCACCACGTAAGCTTTTTGCTTCACCTAGGCTTGAAACGGTCACATCCAATTCTTGGCCTGGTTTAATAAACGCTGGCATATCGGCATGCACAGCAACCACGGCCACGTTTTTGATTTTGGGTCTAAAATTTTCAGGCAAATTGATGCCGAAATTTTTAAGCATCGTGGTGAATGTTTGCTCTGTGTAATTGGTTTTCTCACCCGTACCAGGCAACCCCACTACTAAGCCATAACCAATTAACTGGTTATTTCGTACCCCTTGCACATTAGCAATATCTTTAATGCGTTCAGCCTGGCTTGGCATCGAAAACGCCAACATAACAACGGCCAAAATGAGTTTATATTTCATAATATGACTCCTTAGAAGGGCCACCAATCGCTCATAAAGAACTGGCTTAACCAGCCCACTTTTTGCGCTTCGGCGAAAGTACCAGTACCGCTATATTGAATACGCGCATTGGCCATACGGGTTGAATCAATGGTGTTATCTGGCTTGATATCCTGCGAGCGCACAATACCGGTCACGCGAATAAACTCATCACCATTGTTGATTGAAATCCACTTTTCACCGCGCACAACTAAGTTACCGTTATTGAGCACTTGCATAATATTGGCGGAGATACTGCCATCTAAGCTATTGCTTTGATCTGCATCGGATTCACGCTTAGTATTCATGCTGTCTTTGTAGCGTAAATCGAGGGGAATACCGCCTAAAGACACATTGCTCCCGCCGGCATAAATGGGATCGAGTGTCATATCAGAACCTTTTTTGATCTGATTACCGGCACTCTTTTTCGCCTGAGTCGCTTCTTTCAACACGATAGTGATAATGTCACCGACTTTATGGGCACGAATATCCGAGTAAAGACTCGCCGCTTGGCTATCTTGGTAAATCGACCCCGTTGCAGCAATTTTAGTCGGTGGTGCTTCGGGATAAACTGGGGCATAGAAGGGATCATCCGCAATCGGCTTCTTTGGAGTTGAACTACATGCCGCCAGCAAGAGCGTACTAGCCAATAGTAGATATCTAGCCATGATCATGTGCCTCTATAGATTCTGATTCACATAAGCCAGCATCTGATCGACCGCCGAAATCACTTTGGAGTTCATCTCGTAGATCCGCTGACTTTCAATGAGGTTAACTAGCTCTTCGGTCACGTTCACGTTAGAGGTTTCTAACGCACCTTGACGAATCGCTCCCATACCATCAAGTGATGCAGTGCCTTGAATAGGCGTACCACTCGCACCAGTTTCGGTGTATAGGTTTTGTCCCATAGGATCTAAACCCGACGGGTTAATAAAGTCGGTCATACTGAGCTGCCCAACGACCTGGTTTTCCGCCGCACCTGGTGTTTTTACCGAAACTTCCCCTTCAGCAGAGACCGTAATACTGGTTGCATCCTCAGGAATAGTGATCGCAGGTTGCAACACATAACCCGAACCCGGTGTGACAATTTGCCCAGTATCATCTAAGGTAAATTGACCATTACGGGTATAAGCCGTAGTCCCATCGGGGAGCTGCACTTCGAAAAACCCAGGACCTTCAATCATCAAATCGAGCGAGTTATCCGTGGTCAGCATATTGCCTTGGGTAAACATTTTTTGGGTGGCTACCACCTTGGTACCCGCACCAATGTTCAAACCGTTTGGCAACTTAGTGTTAGAGGCGCTGATCCCACCCGCTTGGTTAACAGTTTGATAAAGTAAGTCTTCAAATACCGCGCGGCTTTTTTTATAGCCCACAGTACTGGCGTTAGCGACGTTGTTTGAAATCACCGCAATATCGGTTTGCTGTGCGTCTAAGCCAGTTTTACTAATCCATAACGCTGGATGCATAATTTATCTCCTAACTAATCCGCATTAATGAAGATGAAGCGCGGTCATTTTCTTCCGCGGTTTTCATCATCTTCACTTGCAATTCAAATTGTCGCTGTAGGTCGATTAAGGACACCATCTCATCTACGGGGTTGACGTTACTGCCCTCTACAGCACCACTTTCTACAAATACACTGGGATCGGCAGGCGCCGGATCACCGGATACCAAACGGAACAATCCATCCTCGCCGCGCATCATTTGTGCATTGCCAGGGTTTACTAACTTTAATCTTCCTACCTCTTCGACGACTTCTGTCGTCGCACCTTGAGGACGAACAGAGATAATCCCATCCTGTGAAATAGTGACCTTTTCAATTGGCAGCGGTAACACAATCGGTCCGGCATCACCCATCACGGGATTACCACGGTCGTTATGCAATAAACCTGTTGAGTCAAAACTGAGACTGCCAGAACGGGTATAAGCTTCACTACCATCCTGTGCTTGCACGGCAAACCAACCGTCACCTTTAATGGCAACGTCAAGATCGCGTCCAGTAGATTTAATCGGGCCCGAACGAAAATTGGCGGAGGGGGTTTCAACCATGGCAAAGACCCTTGTCGGCAATCCTTCACCAAAGGCTTGCATCGATCTGGCTTGCGCCATATCCGACTTAAATCCATCGGTATTTGCGTTGGCTAAGTTGTTGGCACGCAACGCCAACTCATTCATATTTTGCTTAGCGCCGCTCATGGAGATATAAAGGAATTTGTCCACAGACTGCTCCGTCAAAGTTTCAACCTGACAATAGCAAAGCAAGCATCATGCCAATAAAATAAGCAGCTAGTTAACTGATAAATTAGGAGATTTTAATAAACGAATGAATGCACAACAGAAAGAGGCTAAGTGTTGCCGCTTGCGGCAACACTTAGCAGAGGCAAGATTAACTTAACGAATTTGCAGAACAGTTTGTTGCAGAGTGTTATTCACTTCCAGCGTACGTGAGTTGGCTTGGAAGTTACGTTGTGCCGAAATCAAATCCACCAGCTCAGTCGTCAAGTCAATGTTAGATTGCTC
The DNA here is from genome assembly GCF_016859145.1 of Shewanella sp. LZH-2. Lineage (NCBI taxonomy): Bacteria > Pseudomonadati > Pseudomonadota > Gammaproteobacteria > Alteromonadales > Shewanellaceae > Shewanella > Shewanella sp. LZH-2. Next base: position 1,446,694 of record NZ_CP069350.1, on the reverse strand, counting down.
TAACGCTGAAGAACTGAGACTACCAAACGTACCACTGTTAGGCTCACCAGCCAGCGCAGGACCTGACGATAAACTGGCTTTCCACGAGGTATTACCCACTTGTGTCAACCCTTGTTCGTTTGCAAAGCGAACTAAAGCAACGCGGGCTAATGGCACTGTTGAACCATTGGAGTAACTGGCAGTGATCAAACCATCTTCACCAATTTCGACATTGGTTAAACGTCCTACTGTGGTACCGTCCTGTGACAATTCAGTGGCGGCAAAGGGAGCTGAATATTGGGTTGGTGCATTAAATTTAATAGTCACGGCTTGAGTACCATCAGCACCAGGGCCTAACACACCAGCGCCGCCAACCCCTAGCGCTTCGGTGGCAACGACTGCCGGATCACTCCCAGTATACACACCGACAGAATTAAACTTCAGAACCGATCCCTTCCAGCCGCCAGCCGTTTGAGCTGTGCCAGAGGCATCGGGAGTGCCATCACCATTGGTGTCAGTCTGATATGTACCAGCAGGGCCAGAAATATCAACTTGTTTACCATCAATGGCATAGTATGCAACCCAGTTGTTTTCACCATTATATGAACCATTATTTGGCTTGACGAAATAGGTCGTCATGATATGTGGCTCACCCAGAGAGTCATAAATCGTCATGGATGTCACACTGTTATAGGTTTTGGAGTCTAAAGGATCAAAAGCAGCAGGATCGAGTGAACCTTCTTTTGCATTTAAATTCATCTGCAAAGTCACGTTTTCAGTTTGAACAGGGCTACCTGCAGTATCAGGAATTTGTACTGGCTTAGCTGTCGTTAAACTGACAGAGGTAGAGTTACCATCTTTATCTACTGGAAAGGTCTGCAAAAAATTCCCTGCTGAGTCAACCATATAATTATTTTTGTCGACTTTGAAAGCACCTGCCCGAGTAAACTGATGATCCAAGGTACCTATCTCGGACGCAGTTACAAAAAAGCCACCGCCTTTAATCGCTAAATCTAACGAGTTATTCGTCAGTTGCAAACTACCTTGGTGGAATTGCTGCGCCACTTGGCTCGTAGCCACACCGCCACCCACAGCGGTTTTTGAGTTTGAGAAAATTGAATTAGCGTAAACATCCGCAAATTCAGCACGCGACTCTTTAAAGCCAATGGTGTTAGCATTCGCGATATTGTTCGCAGTAGTGTTCAAATCTTTCTGCGCAGCAGAAATGCCACTCAATGCAATGTTAAACGACATAATTCACCTCTACATTTGCTCAATTCAATGATGGACAAGTGTGATGTCCATTTACAATCTTGATAACGATTAAACTTCACTAATCGCAAGTACATCCGACAGTTTAAAGGCCATTCCACCCTTGAGATTCAAAATGGCGCCAGTCGCTGCTGTACCTAAAGAAACACTGGTCACATGCGCATAGGTCGATACAGCTAACGCTTGTGATTTATCATTCACCAAACCCGATGCTTTAATCGAGTAATTACCTGCAGCAACGGGTTCTCCTTTATCATTCAAACCATCCCACTTGACATCAGTGTTACCACCCTTACTACCATCAACAGTAAATGTTCTAACGACCTGCCCTTTATCATCTTCGATTCGAACATTAATGACGGGAATTTTCTCTGAAGTACTGATCACACCATTTAAGCCTGGGCTTTCTGCAGAGATATAACCCGTATCAGTCGGTAACAGCACTTTTCGCCCAACTAATCCCGATGCTTGCAAAGCTTGGCTTGATGTCATCACACTGTTTAAATTAACAATTTGATCATTTAACTTAGAAATGCCATCGACAGTAGAAAAAGATGCCATCTGTGCAATCATCTGGTCGTTATCAACGGGCTTGAAGGGATCCTGCATCGATAACTGCTGGCTGAGTAATGAGAAAAAATCCTCTTGAGTGAGCTGCTGACTCTTAGCCTCTGGAACAGCAGAACTATTCGGCAAACGTAATCCATCCAAAAATGGGTTACCTGTCGAGCTAGTCGAGGTTTTCGTGGTATTGGTTGATACCGTATTCGATTGAGTGTTTGTTTGAGTCAGCTGCGATGAGGTTTGACTCAGTTGGTTAATGAGGCTCACAACGTACCTCCTAAATAACGCATATTATTTACCCATCCCAAGTGTTTGTTGCAGCATAGATTTTGCCGCCTCAGCCACTTGAACATTCATCTGATATGAGCGAGAAGCTGAAATCATGTCAGCCATTTCTTCCATGACATTGACATTTGGTTTGTAAATAAAGCCATCAGCATCCGCCATCGGATGATCCGGCGAATACTCTTTTAATAGGGGCTTATCACTCTCGACTATGCCTTTCACCGTGACACCTTGGGAAGCTTGTTGCTGACTTTGCGCCTTGGCCATTTCGGCTTCGAAAATAGGATGACGAGAACGGTAAGTTTTATCTACACTGCTGGAGACTGAATCTGCGTTAGCAATGTTACTCGCGGTAGTATTTAGCCGCAGAGACTGGGCTGACATGCCAGACCCCGCAACATCGAAGATATTAAATAAACTCATGATTAATCCCCTCTCAGCGCTTTTTTCATACCGCTAAATTTACTGTCTAAAAACCCCAGAGACATTTGATATTCGAGAGCATTTTGCATAAATGCTGATTGCTCTTGTTGAACGTCGACAGTATTGCCATCCCCTGTATCGGGTTGATTCGGCACTCGAAATTTAACGTACTGCCCGGTTAGCTGCGCTAGCCCAAAATGCTGCTCATCAGCGGTCATCTCTAAGCTATTACGCTGTTGTTGCTGGGTTTTAGCAACATTTAAGGCGGCAGAAAAATCGACGTCACGGGCTTTATAATGTGGCGTATCAGCATTTGCGATATTGCTTGAAATCACTTCAGCCCGCTCAGCACGGATCCCCAAGGTGAATTGGTGAACACCCAGTGCCTTATCAAAATTAATCGCCATAAAATTGCCTCCATCGTGTCACTCACGGGAACAAAGCAATTCATGTGCCAATACTTTTATGGGAGGTAATAAAGTTTGTGAGGGATATAGCAGATAAAAAAATTACCGAACTATGCCGGTAATTATCAATTAAAATCAAATCCTTAAGTTTTCTTTTGGTAATAAATGCCAGGGTTACAACGAACCATATCAAATTCATCAGTAAGGCCAGCAATGGATTCGGATGCGCCTAAAAAGAGGATACCTTTGGGATTTAACGCGGCAGCAAATTGCCGCAAAATTTTTGCTTTTGCCTCAGGGGCAAAATAGATCAACACATTTCGGCAAAAAATAATGTCAAACTTACCCAACAAAGTGTAACTCTCGAGCAAGTTATGAGCTCGGAAATTGACGAGACGTTTAACGTTATCTTTTATGCGCATGTTGCCAGAAGGCAAAGCATCAAAAAACTGCCGCTTACGTTCTTCAGACAATCCACGTGCTAACGCTAAACTATCATACTCAGCATTTTTACAACGCTCCAACATAGAAGGCGAAAGATCCGTTGCTTGAATCGAGGCACCACCAGGCAGCGCCCCAGGTTTTTTTTGCTGGTACTCTAATATGGTCATAGCTAAAGAATATGGCTCTTGACCCGACGAGCAAGCTGCAGACCATATCTTTAAAGGTCTACCTAACTTACTGTATTCTGGTAATAGCACATTATTAAGCAATTCAAATGGATAACGGTCACGAAACCATAAGGTTTCATTAGTGGTCATGGCATCAATAACTTCAGCTCGTAAAGCTCGTTCCGTGGGTTTCATCGAATGCTTTACCACATCGGATAACGAAGGAAGGTTATATTTGCCCATCAATGGCGCGAGACGACTACGTACGAGGTATTGTTTATTTTCACCTAGCACGATGCCGCTATGTTGTTCTAAGAACAACCTAAATTGATTATATTCTGCTTCAGCGAGTGATTTATCAGGCACATTCACGTCCTAGATCCTATAGCAAGCACCAAAATAAGTGCACAACAATCATGTAATAAGGGCTAGATTATAGCGTAAAGCTCAACTAGGCACTAACCCACACTCTCACTACAAACTTAAATGCTTGTTCACTGCCGCAGCTAATTCGTCAGGGTTAAATTTTGCGATAAAGTCATTGGCACCAACCTTTTGTACCATGGCTTGGTTAAAGACACCGCTTAATGAGGTGTGCAGTACCACCTTGATATTTTTAAGCTTAGGATCATCACGGATCTCAGCCGTTAAGGTATAACCATCCATTTCGGGCATCTCAATATCGGAGATAATGAGTGGAATTTCATCGGCAACGTTATTCATTTCACTTGCAATGGCCTTGAGCTTATCAAGTGCCTCACGACCATCTTTTGCCGTGTCAATTTGTAAATTTAACGACTCTAACGACCGAATAATTTGCTTGCGTGCCACCGCAGAATCATCAATCACCATAATATGGTAATGCTGACTTCTATCGAGAGTAAGTTGCTCATTAACCTCTTCACTAATAGCCGTTTTGACAGGTGAGATTTCATCTAAAATCTTTTCAACATCCAAGATTTCAACCAACTCACCTTCAATCTCGGTAACCGCGGTTAAATAGGAATAACGCCCAGCACCTTGCGGTGGCGGCATAATAGCTTCCCAGTTCATGTTGATAATACGTTCAACAGAACTAACCAAGAACCCCTGCACACTACGGTTATATTCCGAAATGATGATAAAGCAATTTTCAGTGCTCGCTAACGGACGCCCTCCCGTTGCCGCACTCAGATCGATAACAGAAATAGTTGTGCCGCGAATATGGGCAACTCCTTTGACGTAAGGATTGAGTTTAGGCAATGTTGTTAATGGCGGGCATTGCAAAACCTCTTTCACTTTAAATACGTTTATCCCAAACCGTTGACGACCATTTAACTTAAATAGCAATAGTTCTAGCCGGTTTTGACCTACGAGTTGGGTTCGTTTGTTGACTGAATCAAGAATACTCGACATAACTCTGCCTTGTTGTTCTGTTTATGTACGGCCCTAAAACTCGTTTGAGTATAGGCATATTAATTGCTTACGTCTTGTTATCGATAAACATAGTTGAAACTAAGTCAAACTTCTGACACCAAAAATCTAAGAAAGAAGCATTGAACAGTTTCACGCTTGATAAAAGTATAGGTGTATTCTGGCGTTACAAGCTAGTCTCTTCATTATGAAAGTAAATTTAGTCTATTTTTTGAGTATTTTCGCACTTTTTCTATCCACGACAGCTAAGGCTGAACCCGTGATACCTAGCGTATCGGCGATATCCGAATTAGCTAAAGCCCTTATTAATGAAAAGATTGCTGTACCTGCAAATGCGAAAGTCGACATTAATCCACAAACGGTCGATAACCGAATGCTGCCAGCACAGTGCACATCACCAATAAGGGTCGAATTAGCTTCAGAACGCGAAATTAGCCGTAATAACACCATAAAAGTCAGTTGTGATACCCCCGATCTCGCCTACCCTTGGCAGATTTTTATGTCTGTTAGAGTAGACATTCTTTTTCCTGTTGTGGTCGCAACCGAAACCTTAGCGCCAGGTGAATTAATCAGTCCTTCACAGGTCGAGATCCGCTATGTTGACCAAAATAGTTTGCGTGGTATGCAATTTAGCGATACTAATCAGCTTACAGGCGTTAGAGTTAAACGCCGAGTCGCGAAAAATTATCCTATTTTTGCGAACAACCTTTGCTTTGTCTGTAAAAATGACACAGTGTCGATTTATGTGCGTTCAAATAACTTCGTACTAAAAACTGTGGGAGAGGCGCTGCAAGATGGTAATATCGGCGACCAAATTCGAATCAAAAATAGCAGTTCTAACAAAGAGCTAGATGCCATAATTACGGAGATTGGCGAAGTAGAAGTTAGAATGTAAAATAAGCTAAAGCTTTTCGATAAGCTGCCGATACCCCAGTTAAGAAATCCGTATACATGACGCTGGAGCCTAAAATGGCAATTGATATTAGCAAATTTAACGCCGGAGCGGCCGCACAAGTCCGTTCAAACAGCACTAAACAAAGCAGCGAAAGCGAGAAAACCTCTCAGGTAGCGGCTAAATCAACTCAACTAAAAGGTGACTCTGTTGTCATTACGGCTCAAGCTCAACAGTTACAAGGAGCTCAAACCAAAATGGCCAGCCTACCTGAAGTCGACCAAAAGAAAGTGGCCGAAATAAAACAAGCCATTGCCGAAGGTCGTTATAAAATTGATCCCGAAAAGTTGGCTGCAAATATTGCCAGCTTCGAAGCAGAATTAAATGAGCTTAATAAAGAGTAACTATGACAGAAATAGCTAAACTGGTAGATCAACAACACGCCCATTTGGCTGTTCTTAAACAAATTATTCTTAAGGAAAAAGGCGCTTTGGTTGACCAAAACGCCGATTTGCTTTTGTCGCTTGCTGAGCAAAAATCAACATGTCTACAAGCCCTTAAAGCAAATGATGACTTGCTGGCTAGTCACAGCGATAAAGCCTTACTCACGGAGCAAGTTGAGCTATCCGATAAAATGGCAGTGGTTAAAGAGGCTCTCGCGGAATGCAAAGATCTCAACGCGCAAAATGCTAGTTTGATCGAGATGAATCTTGCAAGCCTAAACCGCTTTGCTCAAGCCTTGCAGGCGAGCCGAAATGCCACCACGCTGACGTATAACGATAAAGGTAAAACCTCAACAATCTCAAGCTTAGGCAATGATCTAAAAGCGTAAGGTGTTATAAGTACAAACGGATTTCAAACAAAAACCGCGCTTAGTAAGCGCGGTTTTTGTTTATCGATTATCTGTACCCAAACCATCTCATGCTTGTCTTCTGGTTGATAGGAGATGACACCTTAAAAGTAAGTGACTTCTTTAATTCTCTGTGGCCGACTCTGCTGTTGATAGATTTGCCATACCTTAGAAAAATCAAGTTCTAACTCAGTAACATAATGCTCACCTGCGGGATAACTTTTAACTACTCTTGCGCCGCGGATCACCCCAGTGACTGAAGCTTTAACATTATCATCGGTTAGCATCCAATCACTGACACTGCTGTTAGCGGTGATCTTTTGACCATATACTTGTTCAGCTAGCTCACGGTAAGCCACAATTTTGGATGCTTGCATCGCCATCAACATTCTTTGAGATTGCTCTTTCGCTGGTTGAGTCGCTAACGGGGCATAACCAATGGCCGTTAGTTTAGGGAAGCTAGATGGAGGAACATCTTCCCACTGTACATACTTGTCTCTAGAGGCACAACTTGTCAGTAGAAGCGCCGCAATCACCAACAGGTAGCGTTTCATTTTCCATCTCCTAATACACGCACTTCATTCATACCGGGAGCCGACTGACGATATAAAATCCCATCGTGGGAGATCACTTGCTCAGAGGGCTGCATATAATTGCTTAATTCTTTTTGTGTAACAAAGGTCTGTGAAGCTGACACCACTCGGTTGTTACTTAAGGTAACGATTCGAGTATTAATGGCTAAGCCATTGGTCGTCGGGCTCATCGTGGATACCACAATATGGTCAACAGGCAAATTAGTAGACAATTTTTGCCAGTCACGCGTCAAAATAAAATCGCCCTCACCAGTAACACGCAGTCCATCAGCGAGATTTAACTCCACCACATTAAATTGAAAACTGTGCAACGATGCCATGAGTCCCTGCTGCAATTGCAGCGCAACCGCATTCGTACTCGTCATGTCGCCAACTAATACTGGTGTAGTTACAACAATAGGTTGATCAGGACGCAATGCATCATTTTGCTTGACTAGCTCAGTCACAATACGCTGCGCTAAATGATTAATCACCGCTGTCGGCGGCAAACCATTGCCATCAACTAGGCTAGGTTTTGGCGGCACAACGGGTTTAGTCGCACACCCAATCAGCGCCAAAAGAGCCAGGGGAATGAACGCACGCTTTAGCATGGGAATAACCTCATTATCGATATCAATGCGCCTCAAAGCGAGCCGCAATCTTTAGTCAAAAAGATTGCAAATATTAGACCAAGTCAAAATACAATCCTTGATTAACTCACCTGATTATCGACAACAGTGCCAATAACTTTACCCTCTATACCTATTCAGCAACTTCAGATGGTTTGGGTATATTTCATAAATTAGGCACGAAACTTGCTTTTACAGCCAATAAAACCGCCATTAAACTGACTCAACTGATTGGCACAATTGACCTGAAGGGCTTATTAATGAACATACTCAGAAAGCACTTGCTCATCATTAGCAGCCTACTGCTGGCCGCACTTCAAGCTAATCAAGCGCAAGCAGAATGGGTCGAAGCCAGTGGTGAAGCAATCATCACTAATGGCAACATCGCCCAAGCGCGGGAAGAAGCCATCAATCAAGCGGTTAGCTATGCCACCCTCAGCACCGGGATCCAAATATCCAGTGAACAACAAACCACCAACGGCAATCTCACGCAAGACAGCTTCGCCATTAATCGTAACGCTCAAGCGATTAGTATTCAGTTAGTAAGTGAACGCATTCAAGGGAATAAAATTTATGTGTCGCTCAGGCTCGATCTAAATGATGACCCAACACAACAATGCCCTACGGGCCAATTAAAAGCCGCGATCCTTATTCCCCAAGCCCAAATAAAAGATCGAGCACAATTACGCTACGGCCAATTATCAGGATTTGAAGAAGTCATCTCCGAAAGACTCGGTAACAGTATTGATGGCTACTCATCAACTGGATACAGCCATATCCATGCCAAAGAAAGACTCGATATCGCACAAGAACTGGTCGATATCCGCGGCTATAGACTTCCGAGTTGGCTGAGTGAAATTACCGATAGCCAATACATTTTACTACCGCAAATTATTGATATTTCAACCGAGCCAGTACAAGCCACCTTTATGGGATGGTGGGATGAAGCGCCACAAAGGCAGTTCCAATTAAAGCTTAGCCTCTATCACGGCATTAGCGGTGAAGAAGTATGGAACAAAACCTACAGCACATCGGCTCGGTGGGAATTTGAGGAACAAGCCATTGTTGCCCCCAATAGTGATAGATTTTGGCGTTCATCCTACGGCAAAAATATCAGCCAACTGCTGCAAGAAGCGACTCGCGATATTGATAACACGCTCAACTGTAGACCACTACTTGGGCAAGTTGTCAGTCGTCAAGGAGATCGGATTATTCTCAACCTAGGCCGAAAACATGGCATTCGAGTTGGTGATAAGTTCCAAGTGGTGTTACAACGCAATTTACCGGATAGACTCAATGAAATGCGTGCCATTGCTACCAAAAGCCGAGCAACAGTGCAAATTGAACAAGTGAGTGAAGAAAGTGCAACAGCCGTACTCGTTGACCAAAATGCGGTTTACAATGTACAGATAAACGACATCGCGCTTAAGATTTAAGCAACTAAATCATAAGCCTTTTAATCAAAGATAAAACCAGTATAATCACCAGCGTCTCTTCATAGCTCAACAGGATAGAGCAGCCGCCTCCTAAGCGGCCGATCGGGGTTCGAGTCCCTGTGGAGAGACCAGATAGTGATGTCGGTAATATCAACACGAAAGCTTCCGAGGAAACGGAATGACTGAACTATTTGCCACTAATCTGAGTATTATTGCTAAACGCTGGCCAATTGTGGCTGCTGCGATAAAAAGCCAATCAATTGACCATCTTGATGCGCACTTAGTTCAAGGCCAAAACCAAACTATCAGTGTTAATGGTATTCAGCTCAGCAGTCGCCATGACCGTATCGCTGAAGCACAGCTGTTTATTAGTACCCTTCCCTCAAATGTTCACCAAGTCACGGTTTATGGCGTGGGTATGGGTGATGTGCCGAGTCTATTAACGGATAATCCGCAATATCAAAAAATCGAAGTTTGCATTTTAAACTTAGCCGTATTCGCATTACTGCTTTGTTACACCGATCAAAGGGAATGGCTCAGTCATCCGAATGTGCTATTAAATGCGATGCCCAGTGCCACGCTGCAATTTCCGAATGTTGCCATTACCCCAGATCTCAATCTCGTCAGTGATGACAATGCCACACTGAGGGATCTCTTGGTGATGGAGCTTAATCGTGATTTCACCAATCGACACCATCAAATCGATGATCCTGAGATCCTTAAGCGCTTTGCCGATAATCAGGTTTTTATTACCAACGATCCTGATGCTGCCCATTTAACGAAAAGCTACAATCCATACAAAGCAATTGTTATAGGCTCAGGTCCGTCTTTAGAAGAACATTATGCTTATCTTAAGCAACTGAGTTTAAGCCCATCGAAACCCTTGTTGATTGCTGCGGATACGGCTTTACGTGGCTTACTTCATCATCAGATTAAGCCTGATATCGTGGTCTGTATTGACGGTTTAATATCCTCCTATCATTTGCCTTTGTCAGAAACCCAAGAAATCAATCTTGTGTATTTTCCTCGGGTAGCCCCCGAAGTATTAGCCCATTGGCTAGGGCCAAGATTTGTGGCTTATGGCACAAGTAAAATTTACGACAGCATGGCCCAGCTGAACCCCAAGCTGAGACTGTTTACAAATGGCAGTGTGATTCACCCAGCAATTGATTTAGCCGTTAAGTTACATGCTAAGGAAATCACACTATTAGGCTGTGACTTTTGTTACTGCAATAATAAAAGTCATGCTTTTTGGAATGATTATCCATTTGAAAGCAAGGACAAATCTGAAAAAATATGGGTTGAAGCTGTGATACAAAAGGTGAGAGAAGCAAAACATTGGTTGATTAATGGTAAAGGTCAACGGATTGCAACTGATCTAAATCTTCGCGCTTATTTACGACATTTAGAACGCTATATTGCTAAACATCCACAGGTGAAGTTTTACCAAGCCAGTTTATCGGGCGCGAAGATCCGCGGTTCGCAATATAAGGAGCTGATTTAATGTCGTCTAAACCACATAATTCGCCAAAACCTTCACCAAAACAGTCCCTTGAAGACATGCTTTGCCAAGCGGCCCACTCCTTCCGTTTAGGCAAGGAAGCTCAGGCATCAGTGGAATTTCGTTTATGTCTCGATTCAATAGAGAAACATCACCCCGAGCTGATGCAATTACCCTCGTTTCAGCAAATGCTGGCGCCAATGCTACAAGCTCAGGAGCAACACGATTGGCTTAATCTTGCTGATTACTTAGAGTATGAGCTCATTGCCCTTGTCAGTCGCTAAAACACTAATTTAAAGCTTCCCTGTCATTTGCCGTTAATACGTTATCAACACCATTGTGTGAGCCACTATGACTAAACATTCCCCTGTCTTTATCGCCGAAGTTTCTAGTAACCATCATAGAGACTTACAGCGTTGCATAGAATTTATCAAAACAGCTGCTGACATAGGTTGCGATGCCGTTAAGTTTCAACTGTTTAAAATTGAAGAACTGTTTGCACCTGAGATTCTATCTAAGAGTGAAATGCATCGTAAGCGTAAACAATGGGAGTTGCCCGTCAGTTTTCTGCCCCAACTCAAGCAATCCTGCGATGAATACGGTATTCAGTTTTCTTGTACCCCGTTTTATCTCGACGCGGTAGCAGAGCTTGAACCCTTTGTGAATTTCTACAAGATCGCATCCTATGAATTACTTTGGGACAACCTACTCGCGGCCTGCGCGAAAACAGGAAAACCAGTTGTGATTTCAGCGGGCATGGCCACGATAGAAGAAATCGATCACGCGTTAAAAACCTTGAAAGAAAATGGTGCCAGTGACATTACCTTACTGCACTGTGTTTCTGCATATCCAACCCCAGAACGTGAATGTAACTTAGCCGTTTTAGGTAGTTTTAGAAATCGTTACCAAGTTAAAGTTGGATGGTCTGATCATACTGTTTCCAGTGCTGTCATTAATCGAGCCGTACACAGATGGGAAGCCGATGTTGTCGAGTTCCATTTAGATTTAGATGAAACAGGCGATGAATACGCTGCTGGTCATTGCTGGTTACCACAACAAATTGCAACGGTAATTCAGGGAGTCAAACTTGCAACTGTCATTGATGGAAACCCAGTAAAACAATTTGTTGCCAGCGAAGCCTCAGATAGAGAATGGCGAGCCGATCCGCAAGATGGATTACGCCCAATGAAGTCTCAAAGAGAAAAGTTTGGAGTATCAGAATAATGAGTATGTCCCCAATTACAGTAGTAGCAGATGCTATTATTGAATTTTTAGCCCACCAAGGGATTAAAGCATTTCACAATTATCCCGGTGGAACCATCGCTCCTTTATTAGATGCTTGCAAACGTTTCGGAGTAACCGTTTACACTTCACGAAATGAGCAAGGCGCCGGTTATGCTGCACTGGCTCAAGGTAAACTAACCCAATTACCAGGTATAGTGGCAGTAACATCAGGCCCAGGTGTAACCAACGTATTAACGCCCGTCGCCGATGCCTATTTTGATGGTATTCCGATGTTAGTATTTACGGGCCAAGTGGGTACTAGCGACCTCACAGGCCAAAAACGAGTAAGACAATCTGGATTCCAAGAAGTTGATACCCCATCATTGATGAAACCTATCACTAAGGGACAATTCCAACCTAAAAACAGTGAAGAGCTATACGCTATTCTTCCTATTGCATGGCAACTGGCTTTAGAAGGCAGAAAAGGCCCGGTTTCGATTGATTTACCAATGGACGTTCAACGCAGTGCAGCAACTGAATCCATCAAAGTTCCCGAAATGGTTGCTTATCCAGTCAATAACACTGAGCTAGGCACTTTTATAGATGAACTAATCAATGCCATTAAACATTCGCAAAAACCAGTGATTATTTGCGGCAATGGTATGACATCACCCGCATTAGTGGATGCAATCCGTACCTTAAGAAACTACTGGCCTGCGCCAGTGAGCCATAGCTTGCTAGGCGTTGGAGTTTTGGACACCGATGATTCTGGGTCTTTAGGGTTTCATGGCCATACAGGTAGCCAATTAGCAGGTAAAGCCATTGCTGAGTGTGATTTATTACTGGTACTAGGTTCCAGATTAGATGTTCGCCAAACTGGCACACTGAAAACAGCCTTTGCCTCCAATGCGAAAATTTTTAGAGTCGATTTAGATATTGGAGAATTAACTGATAGTCGTATCGCTCACAATAAGGCTGTTCAAGCTGAACTTGAGCAATTTTTTGATGCCTTATACCCCAAATTTGCTCAATTATCGCCACCTAATCTATCGCTATGGCATAACACTATTTCGCAGTGGAAAGCGCAATTAGCTTGGCCCTACCCAGATTATCCAGGAATTGCACCTAAACTCTTGCTAGAAAAACTAAGCAACTCTTTACCAGAGAACACTATCGTCACCACAGGTGTTGGCGCACATCAACATTGGGTTGCAAGGCACTTTAGATTTGCCCTCCCCCATCGCCAGCTTTTTACCTCGGCAGGCCATGGCACCATGGGATATGACCTTCCAACCGCAATAGGTGCTGCAATCCACTCACCAGAGTCCACCATTTTATGTATTGCGGGTGATGGTTCATTTCAAATGAATATCCAAGAACTGGGCGTGATCAAGGAGTTAGGCCTTAAGATCAAAATACTGGTTCTGGATAACCACAGACTAGGCTTAGTATCTCAATTCCAATTAATGAATTGGGAAACCGATACTGCTTGCGGTAACAAACAATCGCCTAATTTTGCCTTAATAGCTCAAGGTTACGGCATTAAAGCATTGCATTGTAGTGATAGCGCTAAACTAGAACAAACATTGGCTGAATTTATTGAGACCGATGAATCTATTCTGCTTCATATCGAAATTGCCACACAGCATGATGTCCTCCCAATGCTATTAGGGGGTCAAACAACAGATAAAATGTGGCCTTACTTTGACATGCAAGGTAATCCAAGGGATCCATCAAATGTCTAAACTCGTTTTAATCACAGGTGGAAGCAGAGGAATTGGTGCCGGTATCGCCAAAGCCTTTGCGGAGGCGGGATATTGGGTCGCTATAACTTACCTTAATAACCAAGATAAAGCCGTGTCATTAGCTAACATCTTAGGAGATAAGGTAGCCGCTTTTGCATTGGATCAATCAAAACCTGAGAGTATTAAACAATGTATTACTGAGGTCGAAAAATATTTTAATCGAAGTATTGATGTACTGATTAATAATGGCGCCATAGCCCAGGAAAAGCCCTTTAGCGACATTACTGCCGATGATTTTACCACTATGCTGAACACTAATCTGCGCGGCCCATTCTTGCTCGCACAAGCTTGTATTCCTGCAATGCAACAGCATGGCTTTGGCAGAATCATCAACATTGGCTCCATTGGAGGTCAGTGGGGAGGCTTTAACCAAGTTCACTATGCCGCAGCCAAGGCAGGGCTTATTAACCTAAGCCAATCAATTGCAAAAATCTATTCGCGAGATGGGATAAGAGCCAACACGATTGCTATAGGTTTAGTTGCAACAGAAATGACTGAGCATGAATTGAATACTGAGGCTGGCAAACAAAAAGCAGCGGCAATTCCAGTTGGACGTCTTGGCCAAGTTGAAGATATAGCCTCAATCGCCCTCTTTCTCGCCTCCCAAGATAGTGATTATCTCAGTGGACAAACCATAAATGCCAATGGCGGAATGTACTTCGGATAAGGATGCTCTAATGATAAGAAATTGCTTTTTATGCGCAGCCAAAACCGACAATGTTTTTAGCTCAACTTGGATGTTGCCGGGTCTTGCACCAACAGAAATCGGCTTTTCAATCTGCCCTAAGTGCGGTTCCGTATGTCAAAGTCCATCAGTTAGCTACGATGATATGATGACTATTTATAGTTCAATTGCAGTGTATACCAACCCAGGTCGCCAAGGGCTACCAAGTAGCGCAAAAATTCGCGATTTAGATGAACAAATCCAATTTATTAAGCGGGGTATTGGTCATTTGCCTAAGTCTGCAATGCAGATTGGCAGCTCTGATGGTTACACCCTCTCACGATTTCGCCAAGCGGGAGTTGAACTTGTTATGGGCGTTGAGCCGGGAAGTACTGCAGTCGAGATTGCCAAACGCCTTTATAATATTGATTGCATTCATGGAACAGCTGAAGATTTCGAGACAGACAAAGATTTTGAGCTGATCCTGCTAACCCATGTTTTGGAGCATATCTACGAACCACAAGTGACCCTCGATAAATGCCGTAAAATCCAAAATACACCGGGTGAAAAATTTATCTATGTAGAAGTCCCCTTAATGGCTACCGCTGCAAGTTTGTGTCCAGGATTTTTGACCTTTGAGCATGTTAACTATTACACCAAAGAAAACCTGATCTGCAGCCTAACGCAGGCAGGTTATTGGCCCGTTTCTGTGGTTGAACACTTTAACAGCAACCTCTCCCCTATAATAGGTATACTGGCCAGCACACGTGAGCAGCACCACTATGATGTGATGAAGATGGACGTCCAGCTAAACCGTAAAAGACTAAGTGAATACCGTCAAAAAGAGCTTAGTTACTGGCAAAACTGTGTTGACCGTATAAAACTGTCATTACAACAAAGCCAGCGGATTTTCCTCTGGGGCGCAGGAATACACACCTGTCAACTGCTCGCTAACACTGATCTGCTTGACCACAGCAGGATTGTTGGCCTGACGGACACTTCATCCCTAAAGTGGGGCTTAAGACAGGGAGAATGGATTTGCAAAGATCCACAACAAATCGACTGGCAAGTTGGAGATACCGTACTAATCTCGTCTTATGCCTCTGAAAAGGAAATTTTTGATGCTTTATATTGGCTTAGAAACAAAGGGATAAATACATTACGGCTGCATAATGTTGATGATACTAGAGCAATAGTATGACACATAAAAATAAACACTTACTGATCATTGGTGCAGGCGTCGAAGCCTGTGAAGGCATAAAAATCGCCAAATCAATGGGACTAAAACTCATCATTGTCGATGGTAATCCAAATGCTCCAGGCTTAGAAATGGCAGATTGGAGAATAATTGAAAGCACCTACCATGGCCAAGGAATCCTAAGTAAAACCCAAGCTCTGATCAACATGGGTGTTTCAGTGGACGGTGTGATCGCTATGTGTGCAGATGTGCCACTTAGCGTAGCAACAGTTAGTAATGCACTGGGACTTGCAGGGCTATCACTGGAAAGTGCTTTTTTAGTCTCGGACAAATTGGCGATGAAGGTTAAACTGCAATCAGAGGGGATTCCCATTCCCCGCTTTGCTGATGTGTCGGACAAATCGATATTAACCGAACAAGCTAGTGCCATAGGTTTTCCATTAATTATTAAACCCGTTGATAGCCGTGGCGCACGTGGGGTTCAACTGATAGATATGGCCTCAGAACTTGATAGCGCATGGGAATTGGCAGCTAAAGAATCCCCCACTTCAAGGGTCATGTTAGAAGAATATCTCGAGGGCCCACAGTTCAGTACAGAAACCTTGGTCGATCGTGGACACTACTATACCCTCGGTTTTGCCGACCGTAACTATGAGTGGCTCCCTCGAACAAAGCCTTTTATCATTGAAAATGGCGGCGATGCCCCTACGGGCGTTAATGCAAACATCAAAGCTGAGGTTATAGCCACTGTTGAACGAGCAGCGGAAGCACTTGGTATCAACCAAGGCGTGGCCAAAGGAGATATGGTCTACACGGATCAGGGTGCTAAGGTTATTGAAATTGCAGGGCGGCTATCAGGAGGATTCTTTTCAACAGTCCAAATACCTCTTGCAACTGGGGTCAACTTCATTGAAAAGGCAATAAAACTAGCCTTAGGAGAGCAGTTAAGCGATGAAGATGTTTCAATCAAGCAGCAGCGCGCAGTGGCGATACGTTACCTTGATTTACCTTCAGGTAAAGTGATTCATATTGAAGGAGTTTCAGATGCAAGCAGCGAACCTGGGATTGAAATGTTAAAAATCTTCATTGAACCGGGAAGTATTATTTATCCACTTGCCAATCATACACAAAGAACTGGTTTCGCAATCGCCACAGCTGATGATAAAGCTATGGCAATTACAAGAGCTCAGACTGCACTATCAAAAATCAAAGTGGTTTACGAAGCAAAAAATAAATAAAATCAAAGTATTAAGCAATTTTTTCAAAATGGTTTAATACAAACTAGAACCGTATTAGTTCCGTATGGGTCGGCATCACTATGAATAGTTCCGGCCTTAATTCCAATCACCTTAACTACGAGAAAATATCGTCCGACTAATTTAAGTAAAGCATCTAAACTGTATTCCACTATATGACAGGCATTGACAGGAATATGCCCATAGCTGTTTTGAGGCGTACTTAATACCAACATACCACCAGGCCTAATGATTCGCCGTAATTCTTTCAAGCAATCATCCTCAGGTATATGCTCTAATGTTTCGAAACAAGTAACTGCATCATAACTATCATCTTCGAAAGACAAATTAGTAATATCTTCAATATAATATTCTACATTTTTTTCATGGGTATAAGCTTTAGCTAAATTGATAATTTCGGGATCCAAATCAGCTCCATGAACTTCAGCAAGAAATGTAGACATCATTCTCACGCCGTATCCATTACCACAAGCAATATCTAAAACTTTCATATTAGAGTTTAAATACTCAAGAGCCAGCTGATAGTGATAACTAGGTGTATCAGCCCAGATCGTACGCTTACTACCTACTTCTAAACGGGGAATATCATAAATGTCCTTCGCCAAATTTCGACATTCTCTCAAATATTCATCAGAATATTGTGGTAAGGTCCTTAAATATTCAAAATTATAATTATAACGATTGAGTTCAAAATAAATTTTTGGATGAATATTAAACTTTTCCAACTCAGGTTTATCCAGTAACTTTACTAACTCCCTAAGAGCTCCAACACGGAAAACTTCCGAACTAAAATGAACAGGAAAATCAGCAGGTAATTTTATACAATCTAGTTTTTTTTGCAGTGCAAGAGCTAGCATCTTTTGGCTAAGTTCAACATCAAAACAGAAATGAATACCGTCTATACGAACAATATAATCATTGTCAGCTAACTCTATTGATGCTGCAATCATACGTTTTAGGGGGCTTTCATCAAACCCGTAAAATGCTTTCAAACGCTTGTCTTTAACATACTCAATAACCCCACCCAATTCCCCATCTTGGTCAAATTCTGGAGCCACCAAACATAGCTGAGCCGCTGGAAACGCTTTTAATGCACGCTTAATCGTTCGAGCAACGGTAATTTCACCATTCACAAGCCCCATGCAAATATCCCGTCCTCCAGCCCAAGAACGAGAGCTAGCTTGGATCAATACTTTAATATTACTCATAGATATCCCTAATGACTTACCTAGATTTTCTTTGCAAAAAGGACGACTTCTCGCCCCATTCCTGCGGAAGCAAGTGCCTGATAAAATTTTCGTTTAATATGATTATTACCCGACAGTGATAATTGACTGTCGAATCTAATTCGCTTTTTATGGCAAGTACGTCCAAGGGTTGGAGAATCAACATAATTATCCCCCATCAGTAAAAACATATCGATTGGAAAAGTCGTCTCCTGCAGCACAACCTCAAATCCAGCAGAGGTCAGTAAGTTTCCTAAGGTCTCAAAGCTAAAATAATTAAGATGATGTGGTGGTGCCACCCACCAGGGACGATATCCCTCATACGTTCGCAGCGTTTCTTGAAATGGGTTGTAATCATTAGGAACAACAACACATAATATCCCACCTTGTACTAGAGATTCTCTAAAAAGTGATACCATTTCTCTTGGATTAGGGATGTGCTCAAGAACAGCATTTGCATGAATTGCATCAAATTTTCCTAGTGAAGTCGCGGTCTTATGATTAAAGAAATTCTCAACGACTTCAGCCCCTAACCCCCTTGCGTGCTCACAAGCTTGCGCAGATGGTTCAATTCCCATCGATTTCCAACCCCGCTTCTGGCCATAACTCACAAAATAACCTGGGCCAGAACCTACATCTAATATACGTCGAGCCGTAGTAGGTAAAAACTCTTCAAAAGTATCATAGCGATCGGAATAAACTGTGTTCCACCAATTTTTATCCTCTTCTGTTTCTTGGAGAAATAGAGGTTTATCTAGAGTGTAGTATTCATGCCGATAGATTTTTTCAAGCTCGGCTAACGTTGGCAGAGGATGGATGTGTTTAAATCCACACATTTGACATTCAATCACTTGGAAACCATTGATCTCGTCAACGAGATGTCCCATATGTTGTTCGGATGTTTTTTGATGCATCTCTATTCCTCAGGTGGATAATGCCAGTAAGTTGGCGTATCAAAGAATACGCAAATTTTAAGCCAATTAATATGACGTTGTAACAACCCACTGATAACTGCTAAGATTTTAGTCGTTGGTTAGTAACTGGCGATACATCTACTGCATTTGTAATTTTTAAACTTAACTATCTCATTTAGCCATTTAACAACTAAGGTGTAAGCGAAAATGCCAGAGGTTCAATCCGTCGCACTATATACAGTGTTCCATTTAAACTTGGCCTTTTCCTCCATTGAAAATGAACAACATGCCGCAGTCATTCGCAAATGCTATTGGCCACTCCTACAGATAGCGCAAAAAGGTATTCCTGTTGGAATTGAAATGACGGCCTATACCTTAGAAGCAGTTCAACAGGTTGACCCTCTGTGGGTACAGGAATTCAAACTATTGCTCCAACAAGGAATGTGCGAACTTATCGCCAGCGGTGATAGCCAAATTATTGGGCCTTTGGTTCCTGCAAAAGTCAATCAGGCTAACCTCCGTCTTGGGCAGGATACCTATCACACCTTGCTTGGGGTGCGTCCTCAAATTGCCTATATCAATGAGCAAGCCGTTTCAGCAGGGCTCTTAGATGTTTATATCGATCAAGGTTTTGAAGCTGTAGTGGTGGAATGGGATAATCCCTACTCCCATAATCCAAACTGGTCCAACACACTGTTAGATAGGCCACAGAGTTTACAAGCCGCAAGTGGTAGAACAATTAAGGTGATTTGGAACCACGCAATCGCTTTTCAAAAGTTCCAGCGTTATGTTCATGGTGAATTAACACTAGAAGATTATCTGCACTATCTCGTTAAAATCTTCAAACCTGGCATGTTGGCCTTTCCAGTTTATGGCAGTGATGCCGAAGTGTTCGACTTTCGTCCCGGGCGCTATCAAACTGAGGCGGATCACGTTGAAGGGGAATGGCAGCGGATTTCCACCCTCTTTAACACTCTTGCGGGGATGGACAACTATTGTTGGCAGTTGCCTCAACACATTCTTAAGTTTTGGCAAGAATCAAATGCGGTGGAAATCACCAATGCAGAGCATCCGGTTTCAGTCAAAAAACAAGCTAAATATAATGTTAGCCGCTGGGGATTAAGTGGTCGTAATGACCTCCTACTCAACAGTCTATGCTATCAACGATTCACCACACTCGCACATAATCCACATGCAACAGAGCAAGACTGGCGAAACTTATGCCGTATGTGGGCAAGCGATCTGCGTACCCATATCACCGCAAAACGCTATCAGCAACTTAACTTGGTTGCTAATCCCGCTAATGCACCAGTATTTGCGCCTTGGGAAGCACAAGAAGATATTCAGATTGAGTACGATACACAAAGACGTCGTTTGCATATTCGTACCCCTAAAGTACACCTGAGCCTAAATGGTAACCGTGGATTGGCTATTGATAAATTAGCCTTTAAGTCCCACGGCTTTGAACCCGTCCTAGGTACCTTATCCCATGGTTTCTTCGACCATATTAGTTATGGTGCTGATTTCTACTCGAATCATTTGTTAATGGAACGATTTCGTGCACGTGATCGTGTCACCGATCTCAATCGGGTGAATTATGAATTGGGCTGCGCAGAGGGCAATTTAGTGATTTATTGCCGTCAATCATTAAAAAGTGGCGCCATCATTAAATGGTACCGTATCGAGCATGAATCTTTGCATACAGGCCTTTTCTTTGAGGACAAGCAGCGCCCTGAAGCCTCAATCCGACTCAGTTATCTGACTTTACTCGGCTGTGATAATAGAGCCTGGTACCAGACCAATCTCGGTGGTGAACAGGAAGAGTTTTTTCAAATACAAGAGGATATGGACCAAGGTTCTCCTGTTTCTTCAATTGTTTCCGCAAATAGCGCCATTGGTGCTACTGCTGGCCAAATTCGGTTTGGCAGCGGCCAATGTGGCGTGCGATTAACTTGGGATCCCGCCAATTGTGCTGCACTCCCCATGATTTCGAGTAAAAAAATAGATGATAAATACCTTAATCGATTATGGTTTTCGTTAGCAGAAGCCGATGAGACACTCAAGGAAGGTGGCAATTTACTCGATTTCAATCTCTGCATTACCCCTGAGAGTATTAATCTATGACCAAAATACTCGCCATCATTGGCGCACGCCTTAACTCTAGTCGCTTAGCTGGTAAACATTTGCTACCACTTGCTTGTGATGCCGCTGGTAATACTCTTCCTATCATTGGCCATATTTTAAGGCGCCTAAAGACATGTAGCACAATTAGTGCAATAGAACTTGCCACAACTGCAGATGAGTTCAACCAACCCCTAATCAATTGGGCACAAGAAAACCAGCTAACCTGTGTCCCCTTTGAAGGTGATGTTAATGATCTGATGGGCAGGCTTGATAGGATCATCCAACGACAACAGCCTGATTATATCGTGTATATCTGTGGTGATTGCCCACTTATAGACCCCAATTTTATCGATCACGCTCTGCGAGCCCTGAAAGCCTCGGATAAAGACACTATCACACTCAAAGAAGGGATCATTTCACTCCATGAAGGGATGGGGTTTTATACTAGATCTGGCTGGAATAGGTTGATGGCCGTTAGTGATTGTGTAATGTCACGGGAGCATGTGGGATATGGTGATAAATTAAGACCTGCATTAACAAAACTATATATCGATGACAGCGGTAATTATGGAAAAATCACCCATCGTATCTCAGTAGATACCTATGCAGACTATCGCTTTATGGTTGAAGTCTATCGCCGATGGTATGTAAACAATCCAACTGAAACAGTTGTCAGTTTAGAGTGGGTACAAGAAGAGTTACTAAAAGATTCTGCCCTGTTCGCCATAAATGCCCATGTACAACAAAAGGCAGCTAACAAAAACTATGCTAAGGCGAGTATCTATTGTCATCTGGGGCCTCAAATAGGTTTAGGACATTTCAAGCGCTCAGAATTGATTGCCAATGCATTGCAAGAACATTTAAGCATAGGAGTAAATATTCACGCTTATAGCGAAGCTGGGCAACGATTAGACTCAAGCTCAAAAGTAGTGTGGCATGAGGATGAGCAAGCATTGCTCAGCGCACTAACCGAAGATCAAAATCCATTAGTACTAGTTGATTTTCATCCTAACTTTATCGACTTAAAATCATTTGCCAATAGGCTAGCAGGGCTAGCTAAGCGTGGTACAAAGCGAGTGGGCATAGATAAAATGGTACCGCTACTGGATGTACTGGATTGGCTATTTATTCCAAGCTTCAATTGTCCAGCCCATCATCCAAAAATATCCGCTGGCTGGCAAAATTATCTCTTTAGCACAATTCCACAAGCGGCTAAACAAGCACAAATTCTAGTTCTCACGGGGGGTAGCGATGCGTTGGGCTATGGCCGAGAACTCCCAACGATACTGGACTCCATTGGTACTGATTGGCCCATTTTATGGATTCAAGGCCCACTGGCTCCTGCTCCCCAACTGCCCCCCAATTCAGCCATAGTGGTTCAACAAAATCCTGACAACCTTAAAGAGATAATCGCTCAATCAGAGATCATTTTAAGCTGTTATGGCTTATCGCTATTTGAGTCCATTTATGGGAAAGCAGCAACCCTACTTCTTCCCCCTCAACATCTCTGTGATGAAGCCGAACTCATCGCCCTCAATCAAGAACGCTGTTGTCTAGTGAGCAACACATTGGAAGAAGCAAAGGAGATGTTACAACAACTGCTTACAGAGCCCGAACAAAGAAGGTCTATCCAAAACCAAGCAACAAGAGTCTTTGAATCACACCAAGGAATACAAGCGGTTATAGATGATATCCGCCACTTATTGGGAGCGGTAAACTAACACCGTTGAATTTTCTTACAGTACAGCTAACAAGGTGTTAATAACGCAAGCTTGTTCCTTATCAGTCATCAAAGGATAGAGTGGCAAGGTCAATATCTGTTGATAAAATGCCTCTGCTTGTGGGAAATCACCTTCTTTAAATCCTTGTTTTAAATAGTAAGGTTGAAGATGTACGGGGAAATAATGCACATGCACTTGTACATTTGCAGCTCTCATATCGTTGAATAGCGGCTTTCTTCTTGATGCGTCATTTAGGCGGATAATTTGTAAATGTCTGGCACTTTGAGTATTTGATAAAGGTTCAACACAGCTCAATGGTAAACCAACGAGTTCTTTACGATAGATAGCGGCGAGTTCATTGCGTTTCAAAACAAAAGCATTAAGCCTGCTGATTTGCGACAAACCAAGTGCTGCCTGTAACTCCGTCATCCTATAGTTAAATCCCAAGGCGTCTTGTTCGTAATACCAGTCCCCTTCATCAGGTCTTAGCATTTTATCGGGGGCTTTAGTGATACCGTGGCTGCGGTAAAGGGCCATTTTTTCAGCTAATTCTGAGTTGTTTGTCATGGCCATACCGCCTTCGGCGCTGGTGATAATTTTGACGGGGTGAAAGCTAAAAACGGTAATATCAGAGTATTGGCAGCTACCTAAAGGGTATCCATGATAGCTCCCGCCAATCCCATGCGAGGCATCTTCAATGATGTGAAAGCTATATTGTTCAGCAAGAGCTGCTATCGCTGCCATATCACAACTATGACCACATAAATGTACAGGGATAACAACCTTAGGGAGCTTCCCTATCCGAGCCGCTTGTTCTAATTTCATTCCCAATGCATGTGGACAAAGATTACCCGTTAGAGGGTCCACATCGACAAAATCAATCTCAGCTCCACAGTAAAGCGCGCAGTTTGCCGAGGCGACAAAGGTAATTGGAGAAGTCCATACTATATCGTTTGGTCCAACCCCAAGAGCGAGACATGCAATATGCAAGGCAGAAGTCGCGCTATTTACTGCTACGCCATAGCGAGCTGAACAATAAGAAGCAACTGCTGATTCAAATGCAGGAACCTTAGGCCCTTGAGTCAAATAATCAGAATTAAGCACTTCAATCACAGCATCAACATCAGCCTGATTGATGTCTTGTCGGCCATAGGGGATCATGCAACGGTATCCAGTTTAAGAATTTCAGCCTGTGTTAAAAAATGTGGATTAGTGCCAGAATTATATTCAAATCCCATCGGCACAGCCTGCCCCTTCTCTCCTAAAGCATTGGTACAAAAATCTGTTTCACGCCCAAAAAAACGAATACTTGGCGTGATGACAAAGTGATCATCAAATTCGATCGTGTGATGGGAGTCATCCCCTGGACACATGACCTCATGCATTTTTTCCCCGGGACGAATACCTACAATCTGCTGCTCCAAACTCGGCCCATAGGCTGCGGCAAGATCAGTGATGCGTATGGAAGGAATTTTGGGTACGAAGATCTCTCCGCCCTGCATACGGGAGAAGTTTTTTAAAACGAAATCAACACCATCCTGAAGAGTAATCCAAAAACGTGTCATATCAGGATGGGTAATGGGCAACGAAGTCGCACCATTAGCAATCAGTTGTTTAAAGAATGGCACGACTGAGCCACGTGACCCCACGACATTACCATAGCGAACTGCGGCAAATCGGGTTTTGCCATCTCCCACTACGTTATTGGCGGCGACAAACAGCTTATCGGAGGCCAACTTAGTCGCACCATATAGGTTAATAGGACTCGCGGCTTTGTCTGTTGAGAGGGCGATAACCTTCTTAACATTATTACTGATGGCGGCCCGAATCACATTTTCGGCCCCATGGATATTGGTTTTTATGCATTCCATCGGATTATATTCAGCAGCGGGAACCTGTTTAAGTGCGGCGGCATGGATCACAAAATCCACATCTTTAAAGGCTTGTTTCAGGCGTTCCCCATCGCGCACATCACCGATAAAATAACGCATACATGGCGCGTTAAACACTTGCTGCATTTCGTACTGTTTTAACTCGTCACGAGAAAATATGATCAATCGCTTCGGTTTATGCCGTTCGAGAATGGTTTTGGTGTATTTTTGTCCAAATGACCCCGTGCCACCCGTAATCAAAATTGTTTTATTATCAAACATAGAGTTCCCCACTCGCGATTTAAACCTTCGATTAGCTACTTGTGACAACGATGAGCCATTTCGTCAACTCTCCAACTCTTACAAGATCCACGCCAAAAATCCTCGTCGGAATAATATGATCTGAAATGTTATGCATACAAGCCACTTCATTATAGGAAAATATCGATAAAATATAAATTTTTTATATACTTATTGCTAGATACCTAGCAAACAAATGCTTTACAGCTCAAGCAAGGTACCAGTCTATTAGTTAGTGTCAATTTTTTGCTGGAACGTATTTTGCTAAGTCCTAGCAACACTTGCTCAGACAATGAATGAAGTGACATTATGCTGGCGTATCATCCGTTTAATCGCTCAGTTGTTCGCTCTAATCGAGGAAAACATGCAACTACAAGCCCACATTTTGAATAACTTTGCGATCAGTCGCTTTAACGAATACTACTTACCTAGTATTAACCGCCACACCTTTGAGAGTATTGACTCTAAAACTTTATACAATCGCCGTTTCAGGCAATCATTTTCTCAACAAGATAAGCTGCATATTGTGGTAGGCATGGACTCTGGACTACTGGCCAACTATGTGTTGGAGCAGAAGCTCCCCCTCGGCAGCAAATTTCTTTTTGTTGAATTAGATGAAGTCATGCCCTTATTGGTCATCGATATCCCCTCAGACAAACAATCTGCAATCAGTATTGTCAATGAAGCCGGTTTTACAGAGTTAATGGAGCAAGATGAGATAAAAGTCTTTTTAATCAAAGGCCAATATGAAGTCCATCAATCCTTAGGCGTTGCATCCCAGCACTTAGATGCCTATATTGCCTTATTCAATCGCATCGAAACTAAAGTCCAAGATGATTTCTTCACCCATAGGATCGGTTTTACCCAAAAAATCTTTTTCCAAACCCAGCTTGAAAATATTGCCGATAATCAAACGCCAGCCAAAATACTACGGAATAGATTTAGCGGAAAAACTTGCCTAATCATCGCAGGCGGTCCTTCCCTTGACGAACATATCAATTGGATAAAACACAATAACGACAATTTATTTATTATCGCCGTCTCACGCATCGCAGGAAAACTAGCCGATAATGGCATATCCGTAGACATAATTACCTGCGTCGACCCTCAGGATTTTAGTTTCGACGTAAGCCGTGACATGTTTAAATTAAGCCACAAAACCTTGCTGGTAAATTCCTATCACGTAAGTCATAAAGTCCTTTCCCAATGGAATGGCCCTAAAGCCTATTTGGGTCAACGCTATCCTTGGAGTGGCAAGCATGATCATGACAATATCATCACCGTCGGCCCAACGGTCACCAACAGCTCAATACGCCTTGCTATCGAAATGGGCTTTGCTACCCTATTGCTAAGTGGCGTCGATTATTGCTATTCAAAATCCGGTTATAGCCATGCAAAAGGAACGGTTGAAGCCAGCATTGGTCCAAGTCTAGGCCGTAATAATAAATGGGTTGAAACCTACGCAGGACTGCCAGCAGAAACCCCAATTCAGCTCATTCATGCAATGGAATCTCTTGCTGAAGAAGCCAAGACCTATCCCGAAATTAGCTTTATTAACCTGTCAATCAATGCGGCTAAAATTGAGGGTATTGTTCACATGCCAACAACGGCAATAGTGCTTTCATCATTTACGGATAAATCCGTCATTGAAGTGATCAACGAGGCAACGCCCAATACTGAGGATGACTTAAATTCAGCAATACAAGAGTGCAGTAAAGCCATTAGCCAACTAGACACATTAAGGCAGCTAACTAAAAAAGCGCTAACGCTTGCAAAAACACTGAATGAGGATCCACAGGACGCTTGTTTAACGCTGGATAAAATCAACCAAATAGAAGAAGAGATTAATCTTCACTACGCCACACTGTCTCGGTTGATTAAAACCTACGGTTATTATGAGTTCTCACATTTTCTCACTTCAAGAAATACCGATAGTTGGACACAATCCCATATCAATGAAATGACGCTAAACTATTATGAAGCGTTCAATACAATATGCCATGATATTTTGGAACTCACTAAAAAATCCTATGATAATCTTAAATTTCGACAACTCGAATTAAATTCCACCTCATTAACGCTGCTTGCACCTATTTGGTTGAAAAAAAACCAATCAGGCCGTATTTATATTTGGAATAAAAACCATAAACATCCCACATTATCTGAATCCGATCAGGTGATATGGAATGAATTAACAGAACAATTTTCTCAGGATATTACCCTAGTAAGCCCAGTCTATGTTGAGGCATTAAATAAAGCGTCTACTGCGGAAAATATCTACACAAAAATCATGACGCTTTACGCAATGAGAAACAATCAAGGTCTATCGATAACAGTAGAAAATCTACTGCCATTTGTCGATGGCAATCCAGAATTGCAAAGGCTGTATCACTTGGCTCTCGCGTTACAACTCAGCCTAGAGCAACAACATCAGCAAGCCTTAGATGCACTATTAGCATTACCCGAAGATCTCTATACAGAAATGGAGTTAAAACACATTATTCTGCTTGCGCTAAAATTGAGCAAACTTGAGCTGGCCGAGTCAACCCTTGTCAAAATTTTGGCCTATAGCGACGAGTATATGCCACAGTATGCGCATATCCTTAAGCTACGCGGAAAAATCCAAGAGTCAGTCAACGTCTATCTAGACTACTTAGAAAAATATCCTTCAGATACGCAGACTTGGATAAAACTTGGCTTATTCATGGTTGAACTTGGCCAAGCTGAAGGCGCACACACTGCGTTTACCAATGCCCTCAATGCCGATCCGAGTAATCAGGTAGCACAACATTATGTGGCAGAACTAACCCGAATCATGACTGAAGCACAATAACCTAGTTGCCAAGTGGTGATATCTCCACTTGGCGATTTTATTATTCATGCTTAGCATCTTATAATGAGCCTGTTTCAATCTTGCCATTTCCTAGGAGATATTGCTTGGCTCATACCTACATACCTTTAGACACCTATCGCCGTAAGTGGATTTTTAACCACAAAGACTTACCTGTGAGCGATGATGACAAGACTGTCATTCTGCCGCTAACGGATAAAAGCGCCATGCTGGTGTGGAATCAGTGGATTAGCAATAAAAGTAGCCGCGCCGAACAGTTTACTAAAGGGGATTGGGCCGCCAAAACCAACGCATGGGTCAAAACAGATCATTGGCAGAGTGCGTGGGACAGTGAAGATAACAGTCTACCCGAGTTGTTGGCAGAGTTTATTCAGTGGCCAGAGGATACTCAGGTCTATTTTTGCTACGAAAAATATCAAGTGATTGAGACTCGTTGGGATGTGTTTGTCCGCAATTGGAAGTGCTTTTTGTTCTTTGATGATGGTCCAATTCTGATCTCTCCAAAACAAAAACAAGCGGTGATGTTTGAGCAAAATGGCCAATATAAATTAGGCGTTCGTGGCTGACCCTGTCAGCTAATAAACTAAACAGGTCGAATATTTCTTCACACATATCGCTTTTTTAATGCGCTCGACAAGGAAAAGTCGTCTTGTTTTGCCTAAGTCACCAGCGATAGCTTGCACAGATTAGGCTATCGCTCCTCTTGGGTTTCGATTAGTATCGCTTCGCAATCTACAGATAAATCACCGTTCGAGTCACTCAGATGATTGATACACTCAACGGCCATAACTAAAAATATGAGGTGTATAATGAAGTTACTCTCAACCTTAACGCTCACTACTGCTTTGCTTTTTCCACTATTTACCCAAGCTAAAGAAGTGTCAGGTGTTCAAGTCGCCGACAGCATTACGCTCGACGCTCAGGCGCTGCAATTAAATGGCGCCGGTGTCCGCAGCAAATTCTTTATGGATTTGTATGTCGGTAGTCTGTACGTGCCCACTCCCAGCAAAACCACCGCCGAGGTGATCAATGCTCCAATAGCCGCGATTCGCCTTAATATTACGTCTGGAATGATTACGTCTGAGAAAATGCGTGATGCGATAACCGAAGGTTTTGAGCACGCAACCGCCGATAATACGACTGACATTCAGCCACAAATTGATGCGTTTATGGCGCTATTTAAGGACGAAATTAAACAAGGTGACCAATTTACCTTAGTCGCCAACAAAAGCCGTGGTGTGACCGCCTATAAAAATGGCCAAGAACAAGCCACGATTGAAGGTGAAATGTTCCGTCAAGCCTTACTCAAGATTTGGTTAGGTGAAAAACCAGCCCAGACAAGCCTCAAAGAAGCCATGCTGGGCCAGTAATTAAAATCGAAACTCGAGATCCAAGGCCGCTGCGCCTTGGTTATCGAGATCAAGCGCGGCCTCATCGGTCACTTCTAATTCACCGTTAAAGTAATAGCCCGCGTAGAGATTTAACGCGATTGCTGGTGTCATACGCCAACCAGCTCGTAGATAGCTCACCCATTCATTGGTTTCGACTACCGTTTCATCATCAGCAATTAAAAATCGCTCCGTGCGGCGCGAATTACCCAAGCCCACGTTCCAAGCGGGATTGAACTGATAGCTAAGTTCCAATCCTGCTGGCCCACTAAAGCCCGCTTGGAAAGGGTTTGCTAGACGCCAGCGATCATTAATCTGCCAGCTCACAGCAAGGTAAGGCAAAGTACGCACTTCATCTATGTCATTCAAGTAGGCCACACCAAAGCCCAGCATGTTTCCCGACTCAAAAGCATACATGGCCGAGGCAACCACACCATAACTTTGAGCATTACTGGCGGACGCGGTATCGGCATAAGCATATTGGATTTGTGGCGAAAGCATAAATGACCAATGCTTATCCATCCGATAATTAACAGATAGGCTCGCACGGTAGCGATCGATATTTTCCCAGGTTTCACCCGCATCACTAAACAATGCTGCCGTATTATTGGCGCCTGTTAAACGAATATTACGCCAATCGTAGTCAAGTCTGTCGTAGCCAAGTCTCATCCCAACGGACCATTGTTGACTCAAGGGCATAGTCACGCCAGCGTTGAGTAACAGGCTATCCCGCTGCAACTCAGTTTCACCATTAGCAACGTTGGCACTCTGGGTACTAATTTGCGATACGCTGACCTTAAAAGGCTTATATTCTTGGCGAGGCTCAGCTGCGAAAACGGAGTAACTCAACAAAGGCATCAACCCTATGAACACTATGCTGGGGTTAATATTGACTGGTGAATGAAATGGTTTAGCCACGCCTGCTCCTTGCATTACTGGTTGATGATATGTTGCGTATAATACGCGTTACCCAAGACAAAAGTTCATTCTTAATCGAAGAATGATACAAACTGATACCTTAACGCCACTTTAGTTAAACACAATAAGCTTTTAGGAACATCTCGGCACAACCCCGAATATACTGCTCACGTTCCCCCAATAAACTCTCGGTTTCTAGCCCCAACTCTAACCTGAGCTTCAATTCACCAAACAGCATTAAACATAAACGAACCGCACAGTGATGCGGTTGTGGAAATCGATACAATCCAAGCGCCTCAACCGCCACTAAATATTTTGTCAGCATCGCAAGCATATGCTGTGGGCCCGCCTCAAAAAATAAGCGTGAGACTTCAGGGTGGCTTTCCGATTGCGCCACACAGGCTTTAAAGACGGTAATAGCCTCAGGGCTGACAATCATTTCACCAAATTGCAACGCAAACTCGGTGATAGTGGCTTCGGGTTGGCTTGGATCACTCAGTAAGTCATCATGTAAATTGTGACCCACGCATTTTGACTCAATCGCAGCCACAAACAGGTCATCTTTACTGCCATAGTGAGAATAAACGGTTTGCTTAGAAACACCCGCCAATTTAGCGACTTCATCCATACTGGTATGGGGAAAACCCTGGCGGCAAAACAAGTCAATGGCCGCCACTAGCACTTGCTGTTTCTTTTGTTCACTGCGGCTCATCGGGATCTCGGTGGACTGAGTCATATCTTCACTCAAGGTAGCAACATAATTAATTCGTATTAGTTAAGCATAAAATAGACTAGACAGTCCAGTTCCTCACAACTAGACTAGCAAGTCTAGTTACATAAAATTAACCTTAAGCTTACAACGGAAGGATTCAAATGGATCAAGCGGCCCGATGTTTTTGGCGTGTATTTTGCGTTTGCGTGATTGCCGTCACCACCTTAACGGCCTGTCAAAAGGAAGTGACAGAGCATGCCAATACTGCGCAATTACAAACCGTGACGACGGCGCCGCTGCGCTTGTCGACTGGCTATCAGAGTGAGCAAGTATTCACTGGCACAATCCGTGCGGGCAATACCACGGGCGTCGGATTTGAATTATCGGGTAAGCTCAGTGAGTTAACTGTCGATAGTGGCGCTAAGGTGACTCAGGGGCAAGTATTGGCCAAACTGGATACCCGCTTACTTGAAGCCGAACGCCAAGAAATCCAAGCAAGCTTAGCGCAAACCCAAGCCGATGTTGACCTTGCCACCAGCACTCTCAAACGGAATCTAGAACTGAAGAAATCCGGTTATGTCTCTGAACAATTGCTCGATGAAACTCGAACTCAACTCACCAGCCTAGAGGCGGCTAAACAACGCCTGCTCGCCTCGCAACATGCCAATCAACTCAAACTCGACAAATCACACTTACTCGCCCCCTTTGATGGCATCATCAGTCAGCGCCAACATAATTTGGGGGAAGTCGTTGCCGCGGGTAACCCCGTCTTTACCTTAGTTGGTAGCATCAATACCGAGGCCTATATCGGTGTCCCTGTTGCTATTGCTAACCAATTCACTACCGGACAAGAAGTAAAGGTTAGTGTCCAGAATCAACTATTTATGGCTAAAGTCGCTGGGATCAGTGCCGAGGTCAACCCCATTAGCCGCACGGTACAACTGCGGATTAGCCTACCGGCACAGGCTAAGGTGATAAATGGAGAAATAGCCTA
The DNA here is from genome assembly GCF_016859145.1 of Shewanella sp. LZH-2. NCBI lineage: Bacteria > Pseudomonadati > Pseudomonadota > Gammaproteobacteria > Alteromonadales > Shewanellaceae > Shewanella > Shewanella sp. LZH-2. The sequence goes on along the minus strand of NZ_CP069350.1, from coordinate 1,414,694 downwards.
TTTACATCAACAACAAACCGTTGAACAAGCAGGCTACTGGGTGCCAATTTCAGCACTGATTGATGGTATTCGAGGACGCTGGAATATCTATGTTACGGCGCAACAAACAGCTGATAGCGCTTCAACTCAAATAGAGCGTCGCGATGTCGATATCCTCTACACCACGCAGGATATGGCTTATATCCAAGGAGCGATTAAAGCCGACGAACAATATGTGACTCAAGGTTTGCATAAATTAGTCGTTGGCCAAGCCGTTTCCACAACAATAGCAACGACGAGGTAATCATGATTAAAGCCTTCGTCGAAAATGGTCGCTTAGTCAGCCTAGTGATCGCCCTACTGCTGGTCGCGGGATTTGGCGCGATGTCCAGCTTGCCTCGCACCGAAGATCCACATATCACCAACCGCTTTGCCTCTGTCATCACTCCTTATCCCGGCGCATCCGCCGAGCGGGTCGAGGCACTTGTCACCGAAGTATTAGAAAATCAATTACGTCGCCTTGAGGAAATAAAGCTGATTCAATCCACCTCAAGACCCGGTATCTCGGTGATCCAGTTAGAGCTCAAAGACACAGTGACAGATACTGCGCCAGTGTGGTCAAGGGCGAGAGATCTGCTGGCCGATGCCAGAAACCCCCTCCCCGATGACATACAGACACCGACCTTAGACGATCAAGTCGGCTACGCCTACACCGCGATTTTAAGCCTAGTGTGGAACGATAATAGTCAACCACGGGTGGATATGCTCAACCGCTATGCCAAGGAATTACAAAGCAGGCTCAGACTCTTATCCGGCACCGATTTCGTTAAACTCTACGGCGCACCCGAGGAAGAAATCCTAGTCCAGCTCGATGGCTATAAGATGAGCCAGTTGCAATTAACACCGGGTACCATAGCGAAAATCTTAAGCAGCGCCGACAGTAAAATTGCCGCAGGCGAGATCAATAACAATTACTTTCGCGCCCTTGTCGAAGTCTCGGGTGAGCTCGATTCGCAGAACCGTATTCGCCAAGTACCACTTAAAGTCGATAACGATGGGCAAATCATTCGTCTGGGCGATATTGCGACTATCAGCCGCCAAGCTAAAAAACCAGCAGATAGCATCGCTCTCGTTGACGGCGAGCAAAGCGTGTTTGTCGCAGCGCGAATGTTGAATAACACCCGTGTTGATATCTGGCAAGGACAAGTCAAGCAACTGGTCGATGAGCTCAACAACGAGCTTCCCGCAAATATCAAAGTGCAATGGTTATTTGAGCAAAACAGTTACACCAGTGACCGGCTTGGCGGACTCGTTATCAACCTAATACAAGGGTTTGTGATTATTCTCACCGTCTTACTGCTGACCTTGGGCTTAAGAAACGCGATTATCGTTGCCCTGTCGCTTCCCTTAACCGCCCTGTTTACCTTAGCCTGCATGAAATATATCGGCTTACCCATTCATCAAATGTCGGTCACAGGTTTAGTCGTTGCTCTAGGGATTATGGTGGACAATGCCATTGTAATTGTTGATGCCATTTCCCAGCGCCGCCAACAGGGTATGAGTCGCTTAAACGCTGTGACTGAGACCTTACATCACCTGTGGTTGCCTTTGGCGGGCTCAACGATTACCACTATTCTAGCCTTTGCGCCGATCGTATTAATGCCCGGCGCAGCCGGAGAGTTTGTGAGTGGCATCGCTATATCGGTAATGTTTGCACTCTTTGGCTCCTATGTAATTTCCCATACTTTGATCGCCGGTCTTGCGGGACGCTTTAGCCTCGAAGGTAAACATCCTGTCTGGTATCAACATGGCATCAACGTGCCTTTAGTAAGCGGTTACTTTCAAGCAAGCCTAAGGTTTGCACTCAATCGCCCGCTGCTGAGCGCAACGCTTATCGGGATAATACCGCTGTTAGGTTTTTACGCTTCAGGCAAGATGACTGAGCAGTTTTTCCCGCCATCGGATCGGGATATGTTCCAAATTGAGCTGTATCTCGCCCCCCATGTCAGCCTCGAAAACACCTTAAACCAAGTGCAGTTGATGGATAAGCAGTTGCATCAAATCGAGGGTATCAGCCAAGTCGATTGGGTTGTGGGTGGCAATACCCCTTCGTTTTATTACAACTTAACTCAGCGCCAACAGGGGGCCACTAACTATGCTCAAGCCATGGTGAAAGCCAGCGACTTTGAGCGCGCCAACGCCCTTATCCCAGAGTTGCAGCAAAGCTTGGATAAAGACTTTCCAGAAGCGCAGGTGTTGGTGCGTAAACTGGAGCAAGGCCCGCCCTTTAATGCCCCGGTCGAGTTGATGATTTTTGGCCCTAATCTGGAAACATTACGCACCTTGGGTGATGAAATCCGTCATATTTTGGCTGCAACGCCCGATGTGATCCACACCCGCGCCACCTTAAGTGCTGGCGCACCTAAGGTATGGCTTCAGGTCAATGAAGATGCGAGTTTAATCAGCGGATTAAGCCTGACGGATATTGCTAGACAAGTCCAAATGTCTACAACTGGAGTGATTGGCGGCAGCGTGTTAGAACAAACCGAGTCACTTCCTATACGCGTGCGTCTAGGTGAGAGTAGCCGCGAGCAGGCGAGCCGTATTGCGGAAATCCAGCTAATGACCCCTTCGGGCACTGCCGTTCCTTTATCTGCGCTGTCCCACAACGAGGTGCAAGTCAGTCGCGGGGCGATCCCTAGGCGTAATGGTCAACGAGTCAACACGATCGAAGCCTATATCGTCAGCGGGGTATTACCTGCCCAAGTTTTAAATGATGTAAAAGATAAAGTGGCCGCCATCAAACTACCGGCAGGTTATCGAATTGAAATTGGCGGTGAAAGTGCTAAACGCAATGAAGCGGTAGGTAATCTACTGTCTAATATCATTTTAGTGGTTACCTTATTACTAGCTACAGTAGTCTTGTCCTTTAACTCCTTTAGGCTAACAGCGATTATTTTACTGAGTGCATTACAGTCGGCGGGGCTTGGGCTACTTGCGGTCTATGTGTTTGGTTATCCCTTTGGCTTCCCTGTGATCATCGCCCTACTCGGCCTAATGGGGCTTGCGATCAACGCGGCGATTGTGATTTTGGCTGAGCTGGAAGATACACCGAATGGCAGAGCGGGAGATAAAGCTGTAATTATCAATATTGTCAGCGGCTGTGGACGGCATATCAGCTCAACCACAATCACGACGGTGGGGGGATTTATTCCGCTGATTATTGCAGGTGGCGGATTTTGGCCGCCCTTTGCCATCGCTATCGCGGGAGGCACCTTGCTAACAACCTTGCTATCACTCGTTTGGGTGCCAACCATGTATCTGCTACTAATGAAAAACCGCAATAGGTCAGATACATCGCCGTTGTCGCCTCAAATAGCATCATGAACCAGATATTGATACAACTTATCTTTAAGGTGAAGCCGTTCTAATTTTAAGGCCACAAAGTGCTCATCATTGGTGGGCACTTTGGTTAACTCTAGAGCGCGAATGTTATGGTCTAACTCATGGTAACGCTGCGCCATGGTCGCGAAAATTGCATTGTTTTTTTTAAGATGATGAATATGGTCAGCAAAATCTGGAAACTCATAAATTAACGCATGATTTTCACCCAACATAGTGTCACTCCTTGTCGTCTTGTATTGGTTCGATTGCGATAAGCCATGGGAAGTCATCCATTTACCCCAAAACTTATCACTCTAGACCGCATTCCCTATCGCAAAGTGCTATATTCCTATCCGCTAAAATAAAGCAAGGTTATCGTGGTAGGAATTGGCAATATGTCAGCGAACTATCTATAAATAATAGAAAATCTTAGACCCATATCAAGACCATGACGTAAAAGTTAGGTTACATTAGCGTTAACCTTTACCCTATAGGATCGCAGAATGAACTATAAAAATTGGCCTATTGCAAAACAGATCGGTGCTCTCGCGTTTGCCCTTACCCTTATTATTTTCTGTATACTCAGTACTCTTTCCTATAAATCCGCTTCAAATGTGCTCGAGGACAAAGGCATTAGTGCCATGAAAGCCGAAATGCACGCTGTATCCGATATGCTTGAGCTTCAATACGATAGCTTGTTGCAACTAGCAAGACGCAATGCCGATGTATTTAAAGAAATGTATCCTGGTCAATTCAGTATCTTGGATAAAACGGTCAATGTACTTGGCGTAAACACGCCTGCATTGCTACATGAAAAAGAACAAATCAACTCTTCAAAGAGTAAAGTTGACCGTTTTGCTAACCTCACAGGTGGCACCGCTACGGTCTTTGCTCTCGCTGGAGATGATTTTGTTCGTATTGCAACCTCCCTTAAAAAACCCGATGGCAGCCGCGCCTTAGGTACCTTTTTAGGTAAAACCCATCCAGGTTATCCGACCTTAATCAAGGGCGAGGTTTATGAAGGTTACGCCAAACTTTTTGGTAAAGACTACATGACCGTCTATCGACCCATTAAGGATCTCCAAGGAAAAGTGATTGGGATCTTATATATCGGTTTTGAAATCACGCAATCCTTAACTCAATTACAAGATGCGGTGAATAAAATCACTCTAGAAGAAACTGGCCATTTCCTATTAATGCGTAAGATAGACAACGTTCTCGTCGCTCATCCCAAATTTAATACTGGCGAACCTGTGACAGAGTCTATGCTTGATGGCTTAACCCTCAGCCAAGCCACCCAAGATCAAGCTGAATGGCGTTATAGCAACAGCAAAAACCAACCGATGTTTGCTTACAGTCAAAGTGTTAACGGTTGGAACTGGATGCTGATTGGTCAAGTTAACGCAAATGAATTAAATGAAGAAAGCCTTCTCTTATTGACGATTAATGCCATTGTGGCCGTCTCAGGCATAGTGTTAATTACCGTACTACTGTCCTTAGTGCTACTGCGCTCACTCAAGCCTTTGCACACACTCCAACACCATATGGAAATCTTAGGTTCAGGAGACTTTAGTCACCACCTCCCCGCATCAGCTTTAGGTAGTCAAAACGAAGTCGATAAGATCACCACAAGTGTTTCCACTATGTCATCGGAACTGCGTCAATTAATCAGTGCCTTGCAAGCTTCGGTGCAGAGTATTGAACAGCAGGCATCAAAAGCGCAGCGTATTGCCAAACAAAATGGCGAAGAAGCTCAAGCGTTGATGCAGCAAACGGATCAAATTGCTACGGCAATTGAGGAAATGTCCACTTCAATCCGCGATGTAGCAAATCACGCTCAAGAGGGTGCAACTCAAAGCCAACAGGTCGATATCGCCGCGAAAGAAGGTCAACAGCAACAAGTACGCTTAGTACAAGACCTACTTAAATTAAGCCAACAACTTAGTCAAAGTCACCAAGCCGTAGAGAAAGTTAGCCAAGAAAGTGAAGCGATCAGCAAAGTTACAGAAGTGATTAACAGTATTGCCGAGCAAACCAACCTACTTGCTCTCAACGCAGCCATTGAAGCGGCCAGAGCTGGTGAACAAGGGCGTGGTTTTGCCGTGGTCGCAGATGAAGTTCGAACTTTAGCTCAACGGACGCAATCATCGATTTTGGAAATTGGTCAAACAATCGATAAGCTTCAAAGCCAAGTTAAAACGACAACAAACCAAATGTCGCAAAGCCATCAACTGGGTATTGCATCGGCAAATCAAGGGGAAGAAACAGGCAAACAACTTGAGGAAATTACCCGCAGGATTGGAGAACTTGCGATTAGCTCGCGCAATATTGCTTCTGCGACTGAGCAACAAAGCAGTGTTGCCCAAGAGATCACCCATAATCTGCATCAAATTAGTGAGCTTGCCAATGAAGGAGAGCATAGAGCGGCTGAAACAGTAAACTCAGCAAATGAGTTATCTTCCCTCGCCGTCGCGCTTAAGCAGCAAATTAGCCAGTTTAAGGCTTAACCAATACAGCTAAAATTAAGCCCCACGCTTTAATGCCGCCCAACAGGGCGGTATTTTTTTATCACTTTATCAAAGCTTAGTTGATGTATTGAGGCAAGATGTTGTTCGCTCTAGCCATTTCGACCTCGTAAAACGCGCAGCAATGTGCCGTTACTCTCCTCACACAGCAAGTGACAAATAGCGAACGAGCTAGACGCCTGTTTGGGCAATGTTTGACTAACGTTTCTGCGGCATTCTCGTTCGTTTAGGTAACATCAAACTCCGACATTACCTAGCATCCCTCCAACCGCTGATCCCCTAACACATCAGCACGCAATAGAAACTTTGCCTCTCATGTTGTTACGATTGATTTAACCATTTTCAACAGCACAGACTTATCCCTGCTATCGATAATTTCAGTCATAATCTTTCCTCCTTAAACAGGCTTATTGTCTATGCATGCGAATAAGCAGCGTGTTTAGGATTAGCGTACTGGTATTTTTTATTCCAATAAAAAACCCTGCAGATGCAGGGTTTTAGATGATTTACGCTGTTGGAGTTTAGCGATTACTCAGCGTCATCGCTTGAGCGGTCCATATTCTCAGTGTTTTCAAGCCACAGGGCGTTGATCACACCAAAGGAACAGGCTAACAAAACCCCTAATATCCACGTGAAATACCACATAGTAGATGCTCCTTAATTCTAATAGAGTGAGGCTTTGTTATCTTCAATATGTTTGCGGTTTAAACGACCAAACATCTTGAAGTAAGTCCATACAGTGTAACTTAACACGATTGGAACAAAGATAATCGCCGCCCAAGTCATCACAGTTAATGTCATTTCACTCGCAGTCGCATCCCACATGGTTAAGCTCACGTTAGGATCTAATGAAGATGGCATAACGAATGGGAACATTGCTGCACCACAAGTTAAGATCACCATCGCCACAGTCAGCGAGCTAAATAAGAATGCGAAACCTGAACGATTTAAGCGACTCACCACAATCACTAACAGTGGTAATGCCACACCTAATACTGGGAATAGCATAGTAATAGGATACTTATCGTAGTTAGCTAACCAAGCGCCAGACTCAACGGCTACGGTTTTCAGCGTTGGGTTTGACAATGCATGGTGGTCAAGGGTTGAAGTGATAACATAACCATCAATACCATTGGCTAACCACACACCCGCAGCGGCAAATAATACTGCCACTAACAGTGCACATAGCTGAGTCGCATTCGCGGCACGTACACGCAGCTCACCGTCGGTTTTCATTTGCAGCCAAGCAGCGCCTTGCATCATAAACATGCTCACGCTCACTAAGCCCGCCAGTAAACCGAATGGGTTCAACAGGCCAAATAAACCACCGTGATAAGTCGCACGCAGGAACTCATCGAAGTTAAATGGCACGCCTTGGAGTAAGTTACCGAAGGCTACACCGATGATCAACGGTGGAATAAAGCCACCACAGAACAAGGCCCAGTCCCACGATTTACGCCATTTTGGATTTTCAATCTTAGAGCGATAGTCAAATCCAACTGGACGAGTGTACAAGGCAAACAGCACTAACATCATGGCCACATAGAAGCCAGAGAAAGACACTGCATACACCATAGGCCATGCCGCAAATAAGGCACCACCTGCGGTGATTAACCATACTTGGTTACCGTCCCAATGGGGGGCAATAGTGTTGACCATAATACGGCGCTCAGTATCGTCTTTACCGATAATCGGTAAAAGTGCACCCACGCCCATGTCAAAACCGTCAGTGACCGCAAATCCGATGAACAGTACGCCGATCAGAGCCCACCAGATAACTCTCAATATTTCATAATCAAACATAATGAAATCCTCTGCTTAGGCTTCTAGTTTCTCGAAGTGATAACGACCAGTCTTTAAACTGCTAGGGCCAAGACGGGCAAACTTAAGCATCAAGAATATCTCGATCACCAGCAGCACAGTGTAGAACAGTGAAATCGAAAGAATACTGAACCACAGGTCCCCAGTCGTTAAACTCGAAGCAGACATAAAGGTCGGCAGTACCTCAGAGATGGTCCAAGGTTGACGGCCATATTCAGCCACAAACCAACCACACTCGATCGCAATCCAAGGTAATGGCAAGCTAAAGAGTGCTGCTTTAAGAACCCATTTCTTCTCTTCGATCTGATGACGTGTGCTTTGCCAGAAGGCCGCCGCGAACACAAACAACATCACAAAGCCTAAGCCAACCATCACGCGGAAGCTCCAGAAAATCGGCGCCACATTTGGAATAGAATCCTTCGCAGCCGCTTTGATTTGCTCTTCAGTCGCGTCTACAACATTGTCGGTGTAACGCTTCAGTAGTAAGCCATAACCTAAGTCAACTTTCGCCGCTTCGAACGCTTCACGTAACTCTGGAGACTTATCACCAGCGCGCAGTTTCACCAGCATCTCGTAAGCTTTCATACCGTTGCGGATACGTACTTCGTGTTCAGCCACTAAGTCACGTAGACCAGTCACTTCTTCATCTAAAGAACGTGTTGCCACGATACCCATAGCGTAAGGGATCTTCACCGCGAAATCGGTGTGCATGGTTTCTTGATTTGGGAAACCAACTGCAGTAAAGGCTGCAGGAGCTGGCTCTGTGTGCCACTCAGCTTCAATTGCCGCTAACTTAACGCGCTGCGCTTCACCCACTTTATAGCCTGATTCGTCACCCAGAACGATAACAGACAGGATAGACGCCATACCAAAGCTGGCTGCAATCGCAAATGAACGACGAGCAAAAGGTAAGTCACGTTTCTTCAGAATGTAGTAAGAGCTGATCGCTAATACGAACATTGCGCCAGTCACATAGCCAGAAGCCACAGTGTGAACAAACTTCACCTGTGCAACAGGGTTGAAGATAACATCAGCAAAGCTGGTCATTTCCATACGCATGGTTTCGTAATTGAACACGCTACCCACAGGGTTCTGCATCCAACCGTTTGCCACCAAGATCCACAATGCGGAGAAGTTGGAACCAAAGGCGACCAACCAGGTTGTCGCTAAATGTTGACGCTTAGAGAAACGATCCCAACCGAAGAAGAACATACCCACGAAGGTCGATTCTAAGAAGAATGCCATTAATCCTTCAATGGCCAGTGGTGCACCAAAGATGTCGCCCACATAGTGCGAATAGTAAGACCAGTTAGTACCAAACTGGAATTCCATCGCTAACCCCGTTGAAACACCCAAGGCAAAGTTGATACCAAACAACTTACCCCAGAACTTAGTCATATCTTTATAAATTTGTTTATCCGTCATCACATAGAGTGATTCCATGATAGCCAGCAAAAATGCTAACCCCAAGGTTAAGGGAACAAACAGGAAGTGATACATGGCTGTCAGCGCAAACTGCAACCGTGATAGCTCAACAACCTCTTCAACAATCATCGGTGACTCCTTACGTGGTGCGTCCAATTGCTACGACTACTTGAGCCATTCGTAGCAAGTGCCTTTGTAGGATAGTGAGTTTTCATTTTGTGTTTATAGCTGGATTCAGTATAAACCGTTAAATTTCATCTTTTTCATTACATCGAAGCAGCAAGGCTTAAAAATCCCCTTTTTCCTCGCATACTGAGACCCTAGTCACACTATCGCTCGGCTTTGAGACTTCCACCTCACCACCCAATCCTACAAATGATCCCATCGATATAAATATCAGATAGTTAAGATATTTAATCGCTTTCATTTGTGAGTATTTTATACCACCCGCCTTTGATTCAAATCAATCAAACTCAGGGCTTTAGATGGGTTTTGCTACGGGGCACACACTTCACTTTTACCCACAGTTGACAGAGTCATAATTATGGGGTAGAGAGCAATTCATACTGAATTAAAAAGTCCATTTTTGACTGTTTGAGCACGAAACTGCGCCACAAGCACCAAAAACCAATAAAAACAAATTAAAAACAATATTCACACTAATAAAACATTATCTATTCGATTTGAGGAAACTAAAAATACATAATTAAATTCAAACATATACAAAATCAAAACAACTTAAAACAATAAAATCACCACATGTATTGATTAGTTTTTCTAATTGTTAAATGTACTTTTTCTCGTTTGAGAAGATAGATTGAACTGGTTAATATATCTCCTGTGTTAAGGAGACGGTTTGATGTGACTGGTGAAGTGCCCCAGGCAAGCCAAACTCCGCGCACATAGGTATAACTTTGGTGTGGAGAAAGAGATATGACAAACTTATTTGAACGTCTGGTTAACAGCTATAAGCGTGTTTTTGTTGAACTTTATACAGCTCGTGAGCTGTAATCGTTCACCGCTTACTCTGAAATAATACTGATTTGATTTGAAGTTTTGTTAGCGCAAAACGAGCCCCCTTCTCGATGAGTTGGGGGCTTTTTGTTTTTATCTCTCGAGAATACAGGCAAGTACAGCGACTAAATTAAGGCAAGTCAATTTTGTTTCACTTGTGTGAACTACTTATTAAGGGGTAATTAGTCTTTAAAATTGATATTTTTAAACTTCATTTTATTAGATTTAACAAATGTAAGACTAAGATCTTAAAATACCTTATCTTTTTAAAAGATGCGTTTTATATATAAAAAAGGAGCGAAAAATTTCGCTCCTTTTTTTGCTCACTTAAGTCGTGGTTTTCTCAATAAAAACCTTAGCCTAAGTTGACTCGCGCATTGCGGAACATGCGCATCCATGGGCTGTCTTCACCCCAGTTATCTGGGTGCCAAGAGTTCGCAACCGTTCTAAATACACGTTCAGGGTGTGGCATCATCAGGGTCACACGGCCATCGGTAGTACAGATACCGGTTAAACCGTTTGGCGAACCGTTCGGGTTTTGTGGGTATTGGGTGGCAATTTCACCTTTACCATTCACAAAACGCAGCGCGATAGTACCAGAGGCCTCAGCTAAGGCCAGCGCCTGTGCACTAGCAAACTCAGCATGTCCTTCACCGTGGGAAACAGCGATTGGCATACGTGAACCCGCCATACCTTGGAAGAACAATGACGGACTTTGTTGCACTTCAACCAAGCTGAAACGTGCTTCAAAACGCTCTGAACGGTTACGCACGAAACGTGGCCAATGCTCGCTACCAGGAATAATTTCCTTCAGATTTGACAGCATTTGACAGCCGTTACACACGCCGAGCGCAAAGCTTGAGTCACGTTCAAAGAAACGTGAAAACTCATCGCGGGCACGCTCGTTAAACAGAATCGACTTAGCCCAACCTTCACCGGCACCTAATACGTCACCGTAGGAGAAGCCACCACAGGCCACCAGACCTTGGAACTCTTCGAGGCTTATGCGGCCTGACAGAATGTCAGACATATGCACGTCGCGGCTTTCAAACCCTGCGCGATCAAACGCAGCAGCCATTTCAACATGGGAGTTTACGCCCTGCTCACGCAGGATTGCCATTTTAGGTGCTGCACCTTTGAGGATATAAGGCGCAGCAACGTCTTCACTCGGGTCAAAGCTTAACTTAACCGTTAAACCTAAGTCAGTTTCATCCTGCTTAAGCTTAAATTCTTCTAATGCACAGGCTGGGTTATCACGCAGCGCTTGCATACGGTAAGTGGTTTCTGACCACACAGTGCGCAGTGCAACACGGGTTTCACTGAACACTTCACGCTCACCCTCTTTAATGGTGATGCGTTGATCATCGGCTAGCGTTCCGATCACATGGCAAGGTACGCCAGCGATGGCAAACTGAGCGGCGATTTTGGCAGCGTTATCGCGGCTCACTTGCAGCACAGCGCCAAGCTCTTCATTAAAGAGTATTTCTAAATCAGTGCCCTGTAGATCTTCTATATCAATGTCTAAGCCAGTGTTACCCGCAAAGGCCATTTCCACCAAGGTCGTGAATAAACCACCATCGCTACGATCGTGGTAAGCAATCACTAACTTATTAGCCACCAGCTTTTGCATGGTTTCGAAGAAACCACGTAACAGTGCAGCATCGTCTAAGTCTGGTGCGACATCGCCTAACTCACCGTAAACCTGCGCTAAACAAGAACCGCCTAAGCGGTTTTGGCCCGCGCCCAAATCAACTAGCAATAAAGAGGTTTCACCTTTATCGCTGCGCAGCTCTGGCGTCACGGTATTACGAATATCCTGCACCACACCAAAGGCCGTGATAACCAATGACATTGGTGATGTCACGGTTTTATTCACACCATCTTGCTGCCATGCGGTTTTCATCGACATGGAGTCTTTACCGACAGGAATGGTCAGGCTAAGTTCTGGACACAGCTCTTCACCGACGGCCTTAACCGCTTCATAAAGACCCGCATCTTCGCCAGGGTGACCTGCGGCCGACATCCAGTTAGCCGACAGTTTGATACGTTTGAACGAACCAATATCCGCACCCGCGATGTTCATAATCGATTCGGCCACCGCCATACGGGCAGAGGCGCCAAAATCGAGCAGTGCCAGCGGCGTACGTTCACCCAGTGACATGGCTTCACCGGCGTAGGTGTCAAAGCTTGCCGCCGTTACCGCGCAGTCAGCCACTGGCACCTGCCATGGGCCAACCATTTGGTCACGGTTCACTAGACCCGTTACCGTGCGGTCACCAATAGTGATCAGGAAGGTTTTGTCCGCCACTGTTGGCAAGCTAAGAATGCGTTTAACCGCATCTTTAATATCGATATTGCTTTGCTCAAGTGCAGGTGAAACCGCCTTTTTAGACACCACATTACGGCTCATCTTAGGTGCTTTACCTAATAACACCTCGAGTGGTAAATCGATGGGATTGTTATCGAAATGGCTGTCGGCTAGGGTTAAATGCTGCTCTTGCGTCGCCTCGCCCACTACCGCAAACGGTGCGCGCTCACGCTCACAAATTGCAGTAAATAAAGGCAAGTCTTCGGCAGCAACCGAAAGTACATAACGTTCCTGCGATTCGTTACACCAGATCTCCAGCGGGCTCATGCCCGGCTCGTCCGATGGCACATTGCGCAGATTGAAGATACCACCACGGCCGCCATCATTCACTAACTCAGGGAATGCGTTAGATAAACCACCCGCGCCCACATCATGGATAAATTGGATTGGGTTTTTATCGCCTAACTGCCAGCAGCGGTCGATCACTTCCTGACAGCGGCGCTCCATTTCTGGGTTTTCACGCTGTACTGACGCAAAGTCTAAATCTTCGCTCGATTGACCTGACGCCATCGAAGAAGCCGCGCCGCCGCCCAGACCGATGTTCATCGCAGGGCCACCGAGTACGATCAGCTTAGCACCGACGGTGATTTCGCCTTTTTGTACATGCTCTTCGCGAATATTACCTAAACCACCCGCTAACATAATAGGCTTATGATAACCACGCACTTCTACGCCATTGTGGCTAGAGACTTCTTGCTCATAGGTACGGAAGTAACCTAACAGGGCTGGACGACCAAACTCGTTGTTAAACGCGGCGCCGCCTAATGGGCCTTCGGTCATAATATCCAGAGCGCTAACGATGCGCTCCGGCTTACCATAATTACCTTCCCAAGGTTGAACAAAACCTGGGATTTTTAAATTCGATACGCTAAAGCCAGTTAAACCCGCTTTAGGTTTAGAACCACGACCGGTTGCACCTTCATCGCGGATCTCACCACCTGAACCCGTCGCCGCACCAGGGTATGGACTGATTGCCGTAGGATGGTTGTGGGTTTCCACTTTCATCAGTACGTGCATTGGTTCAGTGTGATAGCTATAAACACCGTTTGGATCGGGGAAGAAACGTCCCGCAACCGAACCTTCCATCACAGCGGCGTTATCTTTATAGGCAGATAACACGTGGTCTGGTGTGGTTTCAAAGGTGTTTTTAATCATCTTGAACAGAGACTTAGGCTGCGCCTCGCCATCAATTGTCCAATCTGCGTTAAAAATCTTGTGACGGCAGTGCTCGGAGTTGGCCTGAGCAAACATCATCAGTTCGATATCATTTGGATTGCGGTTCAAACGGACAAAGTTTTCGACTAAATAATCGATTTCATCTTCAGCAAGCGCCAGACCCATTTCGACGTTGGCCACTTCAAGGGCTCGGCGACCTTCAGCCAACACGTTCACACTCTTGAAAGGCGCCGGTTCAGTGCGTTTAAACAGCACATCGGCCTTTGCAAAATCGTCAAGAACCACTTCAACCATACGGTCGTGCAATAACCCTTTAAGGGTTTGTTGCTGCTCGGCAGTCAAAGTGTCTGACTCCACATAATAGGCAACACCACGTTCCAAACGCTTTACCTTACCTAGACCACAATTGTGGGCGATATCAGTAGCTTTTGAAGACCATGGGGAAATTGTGCCGGGGCGGGGAGTAACAAACAGGAGTGAACCTTGGGGGGTATGGGCTTCGATAGCAGGTCCATAGGTGAGAATTTTTTCAAGTTGCTTGCGCTCATTGGTCTCAAGCAACTCGCTCAAATCCGCTAAATGAACATACTCAGCATAGATTTGGCGTACCGGAAGCGCAGCGTTTACGCAGGCCTCCATTAGCTTTTGCACTCTAAACGTCGAGAGTGCTGGGGCTCCGCGGATGATCTCCATCACGTCAATTCACCTTATATTTATAATTGCAGGGGTCAGAGATGGCGCTATTATAGGGAAATGTCTGTCACAAATCACCTGTGACCTTACGCAAAACAGTGTTTCCTATAAGATAAAAAGCAAACCTTTTTTCTTGGTTTGCACACCATTCGATACGATTTTTTTACGTAATCGGTGACAAACGGATATAATCACAGCAATGTCAGCTAGTTTATCTTAGTTACCTCACTGACCTTCTACTATTCATCTTTTTGATTTTATTTAATAAAGTGTACTTAATGGCTCGATTTCTGTTCTTGACTATCTTGGGTTTCTTACTGACTGCCTGTCAGCAAGTTACCGTGGAAGAAACAGAATACGTCCCCCATAAACTCACCGAATTAAGAGTTGGCACGCTCTATGGCCCGCAAATTTATATGACCTCGGGCCAAGGCAACAGCGGTTTCGATTATGATATGGCCGTGCTCTTTGCCGAATACCTCGATGTCCCCTTAAAAATGGTGCCCTATACCAGTCGTGTAGAGCTCTATGAAGCACTGAAAAAAAACGAGATTGATATCATCGCCGCAGGGATGACAGAAACCCCAACACGGCGCGAGCAATTCCGTTTAGGCCCGCCTCTTTATCGGGTTAATCAAGTATTGGTTTACCGTGAAGGTATGCCTACCCCAAAAGATATTACTGATTTAAAAGGTAAAATTACTGTTATTGCCGACTCAGCATTTGTCGAAACCTTGACTCAATTGCAGAAACGCCATCCGACGCTGGTATGGGATCAAGTGACAGATAAAGACAGCGAAGAACTGCTGGCAATGATCGCCAATAAAGAAATTGACTACACCATAGCCGACTCCAGTAGCGTACAAATAAACCGCCGCTACTTACCCGATCTCCGCGCAGGATTAGTACTTGAAGAGAAGCTCGACGTAGTCTGGTTATTACCCGCCAATCATAGCGATGGTTTGATGAGTCAACTGCTAGCATTTTGGCACCAAGAAAAATTAGCAGGCACACTCGATCACCTAAACGAAAAATATTTTGGCCATGTTAAACGTTTCGATTATATCGACACCCGCGCCTTCCTACGCGCCATCGAAACCGTGTTACCACGCTACCGCCAGTTATTTGAAACCCACGCCGGTGACTTAGATTGGCGAAAATTAGCAGCAACCAGTTATCAAGAGTCCCATTGGAATCCCAATGCCCGCTCACCGACTGGCGTGCGCGGTATGATGATGTTGACACAACCGACCGCCAAAGAAATTGGCATCACCAACCGACTCGATGCGGAAGAAAGTATCCGCGGCGGCGCCGCCTATTTACGGGATATGATCAACCGTTTACCCGAGTCGATTCCCGAGAGTCAACGCATGTGGTTTGCACTGGCATCTTACAATATCGGTTATGCCCATGTGGAAGACGCCCGTAAACTTGCTGAATCTATGGAGTTAAATCCCAACGCGTGGCGAGATCTTAAAAAGGTGTTACCACTGCTGCAAAAGCGCAAATACTACCAAAAGACTCGCTACGGTTACGCCCGCGGTAGTGAAGCCGTGCATTATGTGGATAGCATTCGTCGCTACTACGACACCTTAGTCTGGGTCGATAATCAGTCTCAACAGCAAAATAGTGATGACGTCGAACCCAGCGATCTCGCTTCAGAAGATACACCCGCACCAGTATCTGGCACCTTAAGCCCTGATAAGCCAAAGTAGCCCAACAAATATCTGCCAAATAGTTTGAGTTACGCCACAGTGTTGAAACGCCAACAGAATAAGCCTTAGCTTTTAATCTTAGATTAAGTGAATACACGCTAAAGTGAAGCCACTTTGAGGTAAAAATGCTGCTTTATAGAGCAGATGCATCCTGGGGGGATTGCCGCCTGAGATCTCTACTGATACTGTCGTAATGACAAATAAAGACAAAAATGATTGCAGTGTTAACCATTGTCTCTCAACCAAAATGGTAACCCAAGCAAAGTAGCCTTAACTTAAACAATAACAAGATTGAAATGGGGTCTATATGAGAAGAAAAACCATCAATAACAATGCGTCTCGCCGTCGTACTTTACTTAAAATTCGTCATCGCCGAGTGCTGAATCGTCACAAACTGTTTTTTACCTTTCTGCAAGCGCAAGACTAAATCAAAACAATAACTCAATTTAGTCCTTAAGAAATCCTCTCCTGCTGCGCCTTTTGAGCCTGTTTTAAAGCCTTCTTTTCCTCCCGACGACGTTTAAAAAAGCGGCTCAATTGGTCGGCACAATCCTGCGCTAACACGCCAGATGTTACCTCAACTTGATGATTAAAAACGGGATGTTGCAAGAGATTAAGCACGGTGCCCGCGGCGCCCGTTTTTTCATCCCGAGCTCCAAATACCACTCTAGCAATACGGCTATGCACCATAGCACCAGCACACATGGCACAAGGCTCGAGGGTCACATATAAGGTCGCATCAAGGAGTCGATAGTTTTCAACGGTTTGCCCAGCGGCACGCAAACAGAGGATCTCAGCATGGGCACAGGGATCATGCTGACTGATAGACAAATTATACCCAGTCGCGATTTGCTGCCCATCCTTTACTAACACCGCCCCCACTGGCACCTCGCCTTCAGCCTCGGCCTTCTCAGCCATGGCCATCGCGACCCGCATCCAATGTTCATCTACTTGAGCTTGTTCAAGAGCCGCTTGCTTGGGACAAGTTTGCTCACCACCACTCACTTCATCACAACCAAGTTCATCAGAGCTATGCGTCTTCGCATGCAAGGTTTTTGGGTCCAGTTTTGTCTGCTCCACTTAAGGATTCTCTTTATTCAACAATTTGGGCAATTATACCTATAACCAATAAAAAAGGCGCACTTGGCGCCTTTCGTTAATTCATCATGCCATTAAGACAAGCAATTATTCCCATTCGATGGTTGCAGGTGGCTTACCTGAAATATCGTAAACTACGCGGGAAATACCGTCGATTTCATTGATGATGCGGTTTGATACGCGGCCAAGGAAATCATATGGCAAATGTGCCCAGTGCGCGGTCATAAAATCAATGGTTTCAACGGCACGCAGTGACACCACCCAATCGTATTTACGGCCATCGCCCATCACACCCACAGAGCGAACCGGTAAGAACACAGTAAATGCTTGGCTGACTTTGTTATAAAGATCAGCTTTGTGCAGTTCTTCGATGAAAATCGCATCAGCGCGGCGCAGCAAATCACAGTATTCTTTCTTCACTTCGCCAAGTACTCGTACGCCTAAGCCTGGGCCAGGGAACGGGTGGCGGTAAAGCATGTTGTATGGCAGACCTAACTCGAGACCAATCTTACGCACTTCGTCTTTAAAGAGTTCGCGCAGTGGCTCAACCAGACCTAACTCCATATCGTCTGGCAGACCGCCAACGTTATGGTGCGACTTAATCACATGGGCTTTACCAGTTGCACTACCTGCAGATTCAATCACGTCTGGATAGATAGTGCCTTGGGCTAACCATTTAGCGTTAAAGCATTTCTTGGCTTCTTCGTCGAAAATTTCAACGAATACACGGCCGATAATTTTACGTTTCGCTTCTGGATCGGCTTCGCCTTTCAGCGCGTCAAGGAAGCGGTTTTCCGCATCCACATGGACAATATTGAGACCGAAGTGGTCGCCAAACATTTCCATCACTTGCTTCGCTTCGTTTAAACGCAGTAAGCCGTTATCAACAAATACGCAGGTCAGCTTCTTACCAATTGCGCGGTGCAGCAGCATGGCCACGACAGATGAATCCACACCACCAGACAGACCTAAAATCACTTCATCGTCACCCACTTGCTTTTTCAAGCGCTCGATGGAGTCTTCGATGATTGAAGAAGGTTTCCAGTTGGCCGCACAACCACAGATATCTAAGGCAAAGTGCGACAGCATACGCATACCTTGACGGGTATGGGTTACTTCAGGGTGGAACTGTACGCCGTAGAAACGTTTTTCCTCACAAGACATGGCCGCAAATGGGCAAGTATCGGTTTTAGCTACGGCCACAAAGCCTTCTGGGATCGCCGACACTTTATCGCCATGGCTCATCCATACATCCAGCAGAGACTTGCCATCGCTGCTAACGGCATCTTCAATACCTTTAAACAGGGCAGATTCGGCAAGCATTTCAATCTGGGCATAACCAAATTCGCCTTCACCCACGCCTTGGATCACTTTACCGCCAAGCTGTTCAGACATGGTTTGCATGCCATAGCAAATACCAAGAACAGGTACGCCAGCATTGAACACATATTCAGGTGCGCGGGGAGAGTTATCCGCAGTCACGCTTTCTGGGCCGCCCGCGAGGATAATGCCGTTCGGGGCAAACTCACGAATTTGGGCTTCTGTCACATCCCATGCCCATAACTCACAGTAAACACCAATTTCACGGATACGACGGGCAATCAGTTGGGTGTACTGAGATCCAAAATCGAGGATCAGTATCTTATGCTCATGAATATCGCTCATGGATAACCTTTATTTCATCTATTGTTTTAACTTAGCTCAAGACGAGAGGTGCAATCTTGAGGGCATACGGATCTTAATACCGGGGCGGCTAACTGCCGCCCCGGTATTACAAACGCTTAAGAACCTGAACGGTAGTTCGGCGCTTCTTTAGTGATAGTCACATCGTGCACGTGGGACTCGCCCATGCCCGCTGAAGTAACTTTCACAAACTGGGCTTTTTCATTCAGCTCTTGGATAGTGGCACAGCCTGTTAAACCCATGCATGAACGTAAACCACCCATATGCTGATGGATGATTTCCTTCAGCTTACCTTTGTAAGGTACACGGCCTTCAATGCCTTCTGGCACAAGCTTGTCAGCAGCATTGTCAGATTGGAAATAACGATCGGAAGAACCTTGAGACATGGCGCCTAAAGAACCCATACCGCGGTATGACTTATAGGCACGGCCTTGATAAAGCTCGGTTTCGCCCGGCGCTTCATCAGTACCTGCGAACATTGAGCCCGCCATAATGCATGATGCACCCGCCGCTAACGCTTTGGCTAAGTCGCCAGAGAAACGCACACCGCCGTCGGCGATAACAGGGATACCTAATCCTTTTACGGCTTCGGCCGCATCAGAAACCGCAGTAATTTGTGGCACGCCCACACCCGTCACGATACGTGTGGTACAGATAGAACCAGGGCCAATACCGACTTTAACTGCGTTAACGCCGGCTTCAACTAAGGCCAATGCGCCTTCCGCTGTCGCCACGTTACCACCGATAATTTGTAAATCTGGGTATTTAGCGCGGGTTTCACGGATACGTTGGAGTACGCCTTCAGAATGGCCATGGGAAGAGTCAATCAGTAGCACGTCGACACCGGCTTTCACCAGCGCATCGACACGCTCTTCGTTACCCGCACCCGCACCAACGGCTGCGCCCACACGTAAACGACCTAGCTCATCTTTACAGGCGTTAGGTTTACGCTCGGCTTTCTCGAAGTCTTTAACTGTGATTAAGCCTTTCAGCTTGAAGTTATCATCAACAACTAATACTTTTTCGATACGGTGAGAGTGCATTAATTTTTGCACTTCATCTAACTTAGTGCCTTCGGCAACCGTGACTAAACGCGCTTTAGGCGTCATCACTTCTTCTACGGTTTTGCTCCAGTCAGTCACGAAACGTACGTCACGGCCAGTGATAATACCGATCAGCTCATTGGCGTCGTTGACTACAGGATAACCCGCAAAACCATTCTTAGCGGTCAGCACTTTAAGATCGGCAAGTGTGGTTGAAGGCGTTACCGTTACAGGTTGTTGAACTACACCTGCTTCGTAAATTTTAACTTTACGAACTTCTTCGGCCTGCTTTTCTATGCTCATGTTTTTATGAATAAAACCTAAGCCACCTTCCTGTGCCATGGCGATAGCAAGACGCGCTTCGGTCACAGTGTCCATAGCGGCAGACACAAGCGGAATATTCAGTTCAATGGTATTGGTCAGGCGAGTTTTAAGAATGGCGGTATTTGGGAGTACAGTAGAATGCGCAGGAACAAGTAACACATCGTCAAAAGTTAGCGCTTCTTTAATTAAACGTAGCATAGGCAACATCTCCCCAGTTGAGTAGGATTTTAGAGGTGAAATATTGCGGCGGGATTATACCTTGCATCTAGGGAGCGGTAAATGGAAAATAGTGAAAAAATCCCATTTGCGCGAGAAAACACATGCAAGTCCCTAAAAATAATATTTATACCGTCTCACGCCTCAATGGTGAAGTCAGGCAAATTCTTGAGGGACAACTGGGTAAGATCTGGCTAAATGGGGAAATTTCCAACTTTTCAGCCCCCAGTTCAGGCCATTGGTATTTAACCCTTAAAGATCATTATTCACAAATTCGCTGCGCCATGTTTAAGGGACGCAACCAAAGCGTGAGCTTTAAACCTGTGAATGGCCAGCAGGTGATCGTAAAAGGTGCGATTAGTGTTTACGAGCCTAGGGGCGACTATCAATTATTGATTGAGTCAATGCTCCCCGCAGGAGACGGCTTACTGGCACAACAATTTGAAGCGTTGAAAATGAAGCTCGCCGCGCAGGGATTATTTGCCGCCGACACTAAACGCCAGCTTCCGAAAAATATTCAACGCATCGGGGTGATCACCTCCCCCACGGGCGCGGCGATCCGTGATGTCTTGCATGTGCTTGCCCGCCGTGACCCATCGATTGAAGTGATTATTTATCCGACACAAGTACAGGGTGAAAATGCGGATATGAATATCTGCCAAGCGATAAATATCGCCAATCAACGGCTTGAGGTGGATGTATTACTACTTACCCGCGGCGGTGGCTCGTTAGAAGATTTATGGTGTTTTAACAGCGAAGCGCTCGCCCATACCATTTATAACAGCGCACTGCCCATAGTGAGTGCCGTGGGCCATGAAGTCGATACCACAATAAGCGACTATGTCGCCGATGTGCGTGCCCCCACGCCCTCAGCAGGCGCAGAGCTGCTCTCACAGGACAGTGACAATAAAAGCCAACGTTTAGCCACAGTACTTGCCCGCCTTAAACAAAGCGCAAGCCACTATCAACTCAAGCAAGAGAGACGCTTAAGTTTGCTCGAGCACAGACTGCAACGCTTAGACCCTAAACGCACCTTACAGCAATTTGAGCAGCGTTTCGATGAGATGCAATTACGGCTCGAAGCCGCACTTTCTAACAAACTGCATGGCTTAAGTCGCCGTCAGCAGCAACTGGCAAGTCGCCTCGAGCAACAATCACCAAAACATAAACTCGCACTTGAGGCCAATCGTTTGAGCTATTTAGCAACGCGTTTGCGGGACGCAATGCAAGATACACTCAATCAAAGCGAGCAGCGAATTAAATATGCCGCCCATCAACTGGAAACTGTCAGTCCATTAGCCACCTTAAGTCGCGGCTATAGCATCACAACTGACAAAAACGGTGAAGTTATCACATCTGCAAGTCAAATCAGTCTTGGTGATACAATTACAACTCAACTGTCCAACGAGCGTCTAATGTCTACCGTTACTCGTCTCCCATAATATTAAGCCTTTATTATTTTGCAGTTTATTGGGGAGTATGTGGCAAAAAGTGATAGGCTTTCTGCCATTTACTCTTCAAGCATTAGCTGCCACGCATGACGTGCAGTTAATAAACTAAAGATTTAGTCCTAAAGGCTAAAAATATTATCTTTATATAAACGACTAACTGTCACTTGATTCCTTTTTAAACATATTAACCAATGACCTTAAATTTTTATGTTGTGAATATTTCTTTGAATAAAGGCATATTGGCCCGAGAACATTGTTTCTAGTTGGACCATGACATACTTCTAAATTAGCATTATTACTAATCATAATGTTCGGTAGCAGTCCAATACCAACACCAGACTCAATCAAACGCTCAGCAAAATCTGGCGTATCAATAATTAACTTACGCTTAAACTCTTTGTTTCGATTTAAAGCTGATGATAAATCATGCCAATGATCCCAGACTTTTGAATGAACGAGTGTTGGACAGGGGATATCAAACTGTTCATTAACTTTTTTAGCCCAACTAAACTTTAATACATCAATAACACCCTCATTAATATATCTAGAATGACTATCAAATAACCCTTCAGTAATCACTATGTCAGCATCTTCCTTATCCAGCCAACTTTTAATTGCTGTCAACTCGCCAGTTTTAATATGAAATAAATTATTGTTTATCAACTCATCTGTCAAATAAGGTGCAACATACTTTGTGTAAAGCCTAGGTTGAGTAACAATTACTATTGGTTCTTCTTCAAAAAAATATTCTACAACACTATCAAACTCTTTATAACTATTGACTATTTTTTCTGCAACCAAATACAGCTTCTCACCTTCTTTAGACAGTGAAACGCGGCCTTGCTTTCTAATAAATAGTATTGTATCAAGATCTTTTTCTAATTTTATTATTTGTCCACTTATATTAGGCTGCGTTGTCTCCAATATCTCCGCAGCCCGTGAAAAGCTGGAATATTTTGCTGAAAAATAGAAAGCATGAACAGTGCCACTGCTAATCATAGATTAAAAACCTTGATTTAAAATAATGACAATATAGTCAAAAACCTACTTCTGCCCAACAAAAATATCACAACACGTGTCAAAAGTAACAAATATCAAAATATGGTGAACTAGATCTACCATTAAAAATAGAAGCCAAAGTTTATATTAACTCTTTTATCCCAATCATCACCTACTTCAGGTAAACCTATATGATCATTATTGGCGGTAGAGAAGGTCATATTTTTACCCATAATAAAGTCGATCATTGTGTAGGTAGGACCTGCAGAAATCGCCATACCAGTGACGTTTTGCATACTGTTATCGTAGCTATCGTCATCAACATCTGCCGTCATTAAACCAAAGTCGTTGTAGAACTTAATGCTACCCCAATCTGTGTTCACGGTTTTGGCAATGTTGATGTTATAGGCTTGGCCCTTAGAAGCAATTTCATACTGCCAGCTTACTACTGACACGCCAATTTTATTAGAGTCAATAGCATCTGCAGCATCGTATTCATATTGCATGGCTTGTATTTGTAAATTCCAGCCTTTGTAGCTGCTGTCTAAATGCAATGCTACAGCATAGCGATCGCCATTGTTGCCCGTCTCGCTGTTGTAGATTTGGCCATACTGCACAGAGCCACCAAAGGTAGTCGAGCCGCCTTCGTATTCTGTTGTATAAGTTTGTCGCACGTTTAACTGGTTAGTCTCTTCATTGTGATACTCAGTGCCATTGATGGTACCGGTATACAAATCGGTCGAATAACGCTTGTTCTCGGTCGCACCATACTCAGCACTTTTATAAAAGGCTACATCTGTATGCCAACCTTGGTTTTCATAAACCACTTTAACACCTACGTCAGAGTCATCTTCAAACCCTAAGTAATATGGCAAACCAAACCACCAACTATTTGATATTAACTCTCGATTACCAAAAGGAACCTTATTAATACCAACTTGAACTTGCAGATCATCATTTACATCATAGAAACCATAACCATGTTTAATGAAATTCGTTTTTGATGACAGTCTATAATCTGCAGATATCCCCCAGTCCCCTATTTTTCCATTTAACGTTAAAGTTGCAACATCAAAATAAAAATCCCCCCCTTTATCTTTTGAAGCTTGGTCATAATCTCTATAAGCATAGTTCGCTCTAACCGAACCGCCAAATTTAATTCCTTCATCTGGCGTATCCGCATAAATACTAAACGCAGACAATCCAACAATTACAGAAATAAACTTACATAATAACTTAATGTTCATCAATTACTCCAAAGACATTAAACTGAAAGAATTATATTATTCATGGAAAAATGAAATAGTTATACTAGGTCGACTTATAGCGTGCAAAGCATATATAAAATGCCTTGCACGACAACCATCATTTAGAAAGTAACAAAAATTATCTTGTACTGTAGGTTTTTAAAAATTTAACACCGTTATTTATATCAGGAGTGTAAATTCTATCTTTAGATACAAATGGAACATATTTACGGTATTCATGAAGAAATTCACTCGTACCATTTCCCATTTTTTGGCTATATTCTTTTGTTCTGATATCCATACCTTGTGTGGTATGCAACACCTCATAAGAGTAAATTTCATAAGCAATATCTGCAATTTTATCTAAGCGATTTGCAATTAAATTGACGTTACTAAAAGTTTCCTCAATACCAACAGATGTTGGTACGCCATAAATTGCAGCACTATTGGTCAGAGACATTGCTTCAGCATAAAGACCGGACATTGACTGTGCAATATTAGCAAAACCATCACCACCGACATTTTCCTTAGAAATTAAGTATGTTGTTAATTTTGTACGGTGACCGTCATCTAATTGGGTAGTACGCCAGGCTGAAATATGAATCACTTGAGCAAGTGCACGACTCAAAGACTCCAGCTGCACTGCTAGCTGGGTATTATCAAAATTAGAACCTGAGTTTACAAAAACATTTTTTCCACCAACCCGTAAACCATTAACATAATCGCTATTGCTGTACCATAAATCATCTCTTGCATCTGTATGCACTATTGGATTATCTGTCGTATGGTTGATTGCGGTATTGAGTAACTCTTTTGCTTGGCGTAATTCTTCTTTCGCTGCTGCTAAGATTTGACCTGATGATCGAAAACTTAACGGGTCCTGTAAATTTCGCTTAGCATCAACACTCCAAAGATATGAACCTTTTAAATGAGATAAAATAGATTCTGCCGCTTCATGTCCCTGTGGCCATCCTTTTGTATCGACTGTATGCCATAGAAAAGGAGACACGTTACCATTTAACGCTTCTAAACTAGACGCAATTATCACAGATGATAGATCGAGTAGATGCTCCACTTTTTTCACTGCCGTAACCGATTGTGCTTCAGCTACATTACTATTTGAGAGAATTGAAATACCATCCATCCCAAATGGCTGATATTTTTTCAATCCTAGCTCTTTACGTACCTCAGCTGAAGAGCGCCGCTTTCCTTGGTACATGACATCCCACTCACCCATTAAGGCTAAGCCGACATGTGTCACCATACTCAAATCATTTGCACCTTCTGAACCTCGTGAAGGAATTAATGGATAAACATCATTGTTGATATATTCCATGTAGGCATTGGCAGCCTCAACACTCATCCCAGTAAATCCAGCAGCCATCTGGTTCAAACGGATAACCATCGCCATTTTAGATTCAGCTTCAGGTAAAAATGGCTCCATCCCTGCTGCTTGAATTCGCATTTGCCGCTCATTAAATTTAATCGACTCTGAACGATTCGGCTCATTTTCGACCGAAGACCCCGCGACACGCTGGTCTTTCAGCGCACCATAATTAACCGTTAATCCATAAATAGATCGCCCATCTTCAGCTGCATCAATAGGTGCTTTATAAGACGCTCGAATACGCTCCCAACCTTCTTTCGAAATGTTAACATCTTCACCGGACTTAGATATTTCCCAAAGTTTATCTACAGTCAATGAAGTACCATCAAGCGTATGAGTTGCTGCGATTGATGTCATAGGTAATATAGCGGCTATTACAAGCGGTATAGTTTTTAATTTCATGGCAACGTCCTATTATTAGTTTAATATAAAAATACCTAGTTATTTTTCGAATCAAGATTAATTAAGAATCAACAAATAGAGTCTATTAAATTGGAATTACTTTAAATTTGGAAACTCCACTATATGGCAATCACTACATATAGCATGTGATGGTTTATGCTCTGAATGACAAGCTGTACACTCCAATGTATTCCGATAGTGAGCAGAGTCATGGGGTGATTTATCGTATTTATTTTCTTTCGTTGGAATTTCATCCATTGTACCATGGCATCTAATACAAAAACTTGAATCTGGTCTTTCATTCGGGATACCGCTACCGTGACATGTTTTACAACTGCCACCTTTTCCCATCAACTTAAAATGATGTTCTTTAATTGGGACTCCACTTAACGTATTCTCCGTAGTGTAGGCTGATAAAGATGTCATTAATAAAGCACTAACCAAACCTAATTTATGTATATATTTCATCATTATCACCTATTACACTTTTCTAATCGCAGCTTGATTTCCTGCAATTTGTCCAAACACGAGACCATCAATAGAAGAGCAACCGCCTAATCGGTCCATTCCATGTGTACCACCAGTAACTTCACCAGCAGCAAATAAGCCTGAAATTGGTTCACAAGTGTTAGAATCAATAACCTCTGCATTAGGTGTAATAGCAACCCCCCCCATGCAATAATGTAACTTGGGTGACAATCGGATTGAATAAAATGGAGGTTTTAAAATTGTTTTCTCATCTAAAGGTTTATTAAACGGATCTTTTGCTTTACCTTGAACAATCTCATTCCATTCATTTACTGAATTTTGTAATGCATCAATATCAACATCATAACGTTTAGCTAATTCATCAAGCGTTTCTGACTTTTTAATTGCACCATCACGGTAAGCCGCTTTAAAACCTTCAGCATGATTTGCCGTTGCTTCACCACAAAATACAAATGGCATATTCGGTTTTTCTTTCGTACCTGAGGCCAATACTGCCAACTGCGCATCCGCACGAGTTCGACGGTCTGCTAATTCATTCATGAATCTCGCGCCAGTTTTAGGGTCAATTGCGATCCCTTCTGCAAAAGCATAATCCGCAAAGAAACTCGCAGGGCCTGCGCCCTTCTCATCTGGTGTAGCCCAAGGACCTAACTGGTACATGTCTAACATTACCGGCAGGGCTCGAATAGACAATAATGACTTAATCATGGTTGCTGAAGCGCCAGGCTGAGCAGTGCTTTCAAGTTCCTGATATGCAGGCATTGTTGTTTTAATAAACTGGTGATCTTGTCCCCATCCACCAGAAGCAACAATTACCCCTTTTTTAGCCTTATAAGCGAATTGACCTCTATTGGAACCACTCTTAAAATCGTATTTTTCACTGACGACAATTCCTGTCACACCACTGTCGCCACGAATGACTTCTTCAACATTCGTTCTATTTTGAAATATGATCCCAGCCTTACGAAGGTAGTTATGCATAGGAACGACAATGCCACCACCGGATGCACTTTCGGGTAAATGTGCACGTGGAGCACTATGCCCACCGAGACGAATTACCTTGTCTTGAAACTTTACGCCACATTCCATCAGCATATCGTAGGCTTTGTGCGCTTCTGTAGCTAAAGTGCGACATAGTTCAGGATGATTAAAACCACGCCCAGCTTTAAGCATATCTTTGATCATTAATTCTGCGGAGTCTTTAATTCCTAATTTTTTTTGCATCGGCGTTAATGGCATACACATCAAGCCACCACATATAGCTGAGTTACCACCAAATGCCTCCATTTTTTCTAGCACTATGATATTTTTTATTCCTGCTTTATGAGCTGAATAAGCAGCCGACAGGCCAGCAAAACCACTGCCGATAATGATAATATCAAATTCTTTATCCCAAGCTCTTCCATAATTATCGTTCGATGCTTTAATTGGAAATGCCATAGCGGCGGTAACGCCTGTTGCTAACTTAAGGAAATCTCTTCTTCCGGCCATAATACCCTCACCCATTAAATATTCTATTTAATAATCAAAAAAATTAATAGAAATAATAAATCGCAATAAATCTAATTTTTGGAATTAATTTTACTGCTAATTAAAAAATCGATAATCTTGTAAGCAACATTTAAAATAGGCTAACAATTATCACGATGTATGAGCATATTATTTTTATTAAACATTTGTTAATGTGACTAACGACCGCCATTTATGTCCATAAGTTTTTCTTATAATCTGAGCGTGATCTAGATCTATCTATAGGAAAAGTCGTGAGATAAATATTGATGATTAACTTTTTAGCATCAGACAAAAATTTAGTGTAAACAGCAAATAACGTCTTCAGTTCAAGAGGGGTAACTTAAAGATTTCCTGAATTAGCTAATACATTATTTGATATTAATTTCCAAATAATTATTGGAAAGTGTTAAGGCTATTTATGACCGTTCAGTTAAAAAAAAGGAACCCTAGGGTTCCTTTTCTATTGATTCACTTAAATAAATGACTCGGTTTTTCGTTTGAGTCTTATTTTGCCTTGCGGTCTTTAATATGACTCAAGGCACGTTTACGGCGACGCTCTTGGCTCATGGTCAGCTTTTCCACTTTGTTTTCAAACGGGTTATCACCCTCTTGGAAACGCAGTTGGATTGGCGTACCAACCACTTTTAATGAACGGCGGAAGTAGTTCATCATGTAGCGCTTGTAAGAATCCGGTAGCTTGCTGACTTGGTTACCGTGAATAACCACGATTGGCGGGTTATAACCACCGGCGTGGGCGTATTTCAGTTTCACGCGGCGACCGTTCACCAATGGTGGCTGATGGTCATCCTGCGACATTTGCATAATGCGGGTCAGCATTGAGGTGCTCACGCGGCGAGTCGCACTGTCGTAAGCTTCTTCAATCGACTCAAACAGATGGCCAACACCCGTGCCATGCAGCGCCGAAATAAAGTGAATACGGGCAAAGTCAATAAAGCCTAAACGACGGTCGAGTTCACTCTTAACACGGTCTTTAATGCCTTGGTCGATGCCATCCCACTTGTTAACGGCAATCACTAACGCACGGCCTGCGTTTAGGGCAAACCCTAATAGGCCAAGATCTTGTTCGGCAACGCCTTCACGGGCGTCGATGATAAGTAACACCACGTTAGCATCTTCAACCGCTTTCAAGGTTTTAATCACCGAGAACTTTTCAATCACTTCATGGACTTTACTGCGGCGACGTACACCAGCAGTATCGATAATCACGTATTCGCGACCATCGCGTTCCATCGGAATGTAAATACTGTCACGAGTGGTGCCTGGTTCGTCATAAACCACCACACGCTCTTCACCTAAGATACGGTTGGTTAGAGTCGATTTACCCACGTTAGGTTTACCGATGATGGCGAGTTTGATCGGTAAGTCCTGTAGACGCTTTTGCTCAGCTTCGGCTTCTTCTTCAGTGTACTGACGCTCGTCAACTTCTTCCTCTTCGCCTTGGCGCTCAATGCCCATGGCTTCAGCGTAAGGAGTTAAGGCGTACTCAATCATATTGGTTACACCGCGACCTTGGGCG
Source organism: Shewanella sp. LZH-2 (assembly GCF_016859145.1). NCBI lineage: Bacteria > Pseudomonadati > Pseudomonadota > Gammaproteobacteria > Alteromonadales > Shewanellaceae > Shewanella > Shewanella sp. LZH-2. The sequence goes on along the minus strand of NZ_CP069350.1, from coordinate 1,385,206 downwards.
GCAGCCATTTGATAGACTTCACCTAAACCCAAAGACCAAAATTCGGCGCAGGCCGAGTCGGCATCAATACCGTCAATCTTGTTAGCCACCACAAAGGTGGTTTTTTGGCGGCTACGTAAATGCTGAGCGATAGACAAATCCGCAGCGGTTAACCCAGCACGCGCGTCGGTCATAAATAAGACTACATCGGCTTCTTCGATAGCGGCAAGGGACTGCTCGGCCATCTTAGTTTCGATCCCCTCTTCAGTGCCGTCGATACCGCCGGTATCTACCACGATAAACTCATAGCCGGATAAGAATGCTCGACCATATTTACGGTCACGTGTTAGGCCAGGAAAGTCAGCAACCAGCGCATCACGCGTACGCGTAAGGCGGTTAAATAAGGTGGATTTACCGACGTTCGGCCGACCAACAAGGGCCACTACAGGGATCATGATTTCGCCTCTAAAAAACTTTTCAATAAAAAGCCCCCGGAACACACTTCCAGGGGCTCTACAAGGATAACACTTTTAACTAAGGAAGTGTTACAACAGCTAACTTTCCGCTGCGACCTTGCACGTAGATTTTATCATCCACCACTAATGGCTGGCTGAATAATCCAGAGCTGTCCACTTGGATACGACCGACAATACTGCCTGTGCTACGGTCGATAAAGTGCAGATAACCTTCAAAATCACCCACGACCAAATAGTCTTTATATACCTCTGGTGAAGTGAGTGTGCGATTGACCAGCTCAGAGTTGCTCCACAACTCTAAACCGTTACGTCTATCTACTGAATAGATACGACTGTGGTCATCAACCAAGAACAAACTTAAACCCGCCGTAGCTAACTCATTGAAGCTTGAGTACTTACGAGTCCAAATAATCCGTCCGGTGCGCAGTTCCATTGACACCAAGTTACCGTTGTAGCTGACCGCATATAAATTATCGCCAAGGATCAACGGTGTCATATCCACATCGGCCATACGGGTAAACTCATTGCCACCTGTAGGATTATAGATGGCTTGCTCCCACGCAGCTTGACCGTTGTTTTTGACGACAACAGCCACTTTGCCATCGGCGGTACCAATAAAGAAACCACCCGCTTCATAAGCTGCTGAACCCGTTCCCCGGAGCGTCAGGTTAGGCAACTGCATGTTATAAACCCACAGTTTTGCGCCAGTATCAACGTTATAGGCTTCAAATGAACCTGAACTGGTGCTCACCACCACGACGTCGTCAGCCACGGTTGGCTTAGATAACAATTCGCCACCCGCAATCACATGCCATAATACTTGGCCGTCTTCTGCATTCAGCGCAGCCAAAAGGCCACTCTCACCGCCGATAAAGAGCTTATTGCGTGCCGCTGTTACACCAGCAGCCAAACGTGCACCTTTGTTTTTGGCTAAGGCGTTATCACGGAACTCTTCACTAAAATCTTTTTTCCAAACCTGTTCACCCGTTGCTTCATCAAAAGCAACGACTTCACCATAACGGTCGGCCGCAAAAACTTTACCGTAACGAACTGCTGGTGTGAGACGAGAATAGTAATCCCCGACACCGTCACCTACAGAGGCGCTCCAACTTACTTCAGGAAATACTGTCGCCTGAATCGCAGTTAACTCACTTACCGGTTCTTCTTCTACATCACTAGAAGAACAGGCGGATAACATGGCTAGGCTTAACCCAGCGGCTAGCAGGTTCTTGCACCAAGACTTCATCAAGGGATCCCTTATGCTTGATTTAAGTTATCAAGTTTGATTTTAAGTGCAGGGCTGGTCACAACACCGCCGTTATCCATTGCTGCCTGATAAGCAGTTTTCGCTTTATCGGCTTGGCCTTGACGAACAAAGAAGTCACCTTTCAGTTCTTCACGTTGTGCTAAAAAAGCCTTATCAGTCACTTGATCTAGCGTGGCTAACGCAGTGTCAACTTGACCTTGTTCAGCCTGAATACGCGCTAAACGCAATGTTGCAATAGTGTCTAATCCTGCACCTGGCTTAGCAGCAATCACTTTCTTCAGTGCTTCTTCGGCCTTAGGAAAATCTTTCGCTTCCACCGCGGTTTTCGCAACGATCAGGTCTAGCAGTGATTGATAGCCCTTTTGGTCGTAATTTTTCGAAAACTCAGCCACGCCAGCAATCATGGCCGCTTCGTCGCTTGATTTGGTGGTTAAGGTTTGGAACGCCTGTGATGCTTCTTCGGCCTTCACGATTTTCATGTCGGAATAAGTGTTCCAACCGTACAGGCCGCCTAAACCAACGACCGCCCCGATAACAATCGAGGTTCCATAGTCTTTCCAGAACTGTTTGATAGCATCAACTTGTTGTTCTTCTGTGCTATAAATTTCCACGCGCACGTCCCCTTATTTGCTAAGTTCAGCTAAAAATGCGCTTAATGCATTTCGAGCGACCCGTTGTTGTTCGTTGTCATTGCGTAAGTATTTTACGGTAACCACACCTTCGGCGAGTTCTTCTTCACCGATGAGTAAGGCTACTTGTGCACCGCTTTTGTCGGCACGCTTAATTTGCTTCTTGAAGTTACCACCACCGCAGTGACTCATCACTCGCAGTGTGGGCAACGCTGAGCGTAACTCCTGCGCCACTTTAATGGCTTCAACCAAACAGCTATCCCCCATCGCCGCGACATACACATCAACAGCCGCTGGGATATCTTGGGTCAGCTCTAAGGTTTCAAGCAGTAAAACGATGCGCTCTAATCCCATCGCAAAACCGACGGCTGGCGTATCTTTACCGCCCAATTGAGCAACTAAACCATCGTAGCGACCGCCCGCAAGTACTGTGCCTTGAGAGCCTAAGCTATTGGTAACCCATTCAAAAACCGTGCGATTGTAGTAATCCAGACCACGGACTAAGCGCGGGTTAACTCGGTATTGGATGCCAACCGCGTCGAGGAGTTCACGCAATTGTGCAAAATGTTGTGAGGATTCTTCGCCTAAGTAATCCATCAGCGCAGGCGCATCACCTAAAATGCTTTGCACTTGGGGATCTTTTGAGTCCAATACGCGCAGCGGATTGCTGTACATACGGCGCTGGCTATCTTCGTCTAGTTTGTCCTTGTGTTGCTCTAAAAAGGCAATCAAGGCTTCACGGTAAGCGGCGCGCTCGGCAGGATCGCCTAAAGTGTTCAGCTCAAGCGTCACATGCTCGCTAATGCCGAGTTTTTCCCATAGACGGGCAGATAACATCAACACTTCGGCGTCGATATCAGCGCTACCAATACCGTAGACTTCAACACCAAATTGATGGAATTGGCGGTAACGGCCTTTTTGTGGACGTTCATGACGAAACATGGGGCCCAAATACCACAGACGTTGTTCTTGGTTATAAAGCAGACCATGCTCGTTACCCGCACGCACGGTTGAGGCAGTACCTTCGGGGCGTAACGTCAGGCTATCACCATTACGATCTTCGAAGGTGTACATTTCTTTTTCAACAATATCAGTCACTTCACCGATAGAGCGTTTAAAAAGATCGGTATTTTCCACTATTGGAGTGCGGATCTCGCTGTAACCATAAGCAGCAACGCTTGAACGTAGTACCGCTTCCACTTTTTGCCATAGAGGACTTTGAGTTGGCAGAATGTCATTCATTCCGCGAATCGCTTGGATCTGTTTTGCCACTGTATCGACTCGTCCGATTTCGCTAAATTAATAAAAAATGTCAGGCATTATAGGCTGTTCAACACTAAACGTAAAATGACCCCGTCAGTTTCGAGGTCTAGCTCAAGCCTTGAATGTTTTTATAACGCTTAACCTATGAGGTTATTCGGCTGCGGTTGTTACTCAGTAGTGTCTTTCACTTGGATGCGGTTAGCCATTTGGCTCGCCTTGGCGCGAATTTTAGCTTCGAGGGAATCGACTAGGTTGTCATTGTCGAAACGCTCTTTTTGACGCTCGCCTTCATCGTAGTAACCACTCTTACGATGTCCACCCGTTAAGCCAATGTGCGACACTAAGGCTTCACCTGGGCCATTGACCACACAGCCGATGATCGACACATCCATCGCGGTGGTAACATCTTCGAGGCGGCGTTCTAACTCGTTTACGGTGCTGATCACATCGAACTCTTGACGTGAGCAAGAAGGACACGCAATAAAGTTAATGCCACGGCTACGGATACGCAGTGACTTTAGAATATCAAAGCCGACTTTGATTTCTTCCACCGGATCGGCCGCCAAGGAAATACGCAGCGTATCACCAATGCCCTCGGCAAGCAGCATACCTAAACCGACGGCAGATTTGACCGCCCCCGCACGCGCACCACCCGCTTCAGTAATACCTAAATGCAATGGCTGACGAATTTGCTTGGCTAATAAACGATAGGATTCTACCGCTAAGAACACATCGGAGGCTTTTACGCTGACCTTAAATTGGTCGAAGTTCAAACGGTCGAGAATGTCCACATGGCGCATGGCCGATTCGAGCAGGGCTTCTGGCGTAGGTTCTTTGTATTTGTCCATCAGATCTTTCTCTAATGAACCACCATTAACCCCGATACGAATTGGAATGTTTTTATCACGGGCGCACTCCACCACACTGCGGATACGCTCTTCGTTACCAATATTGCCTGGGTTGATACGCAAACAGTCCACCCCATATTCCGCCACTTTTAAGGCGATACGGTAATCGAAGTGGATATCGGCAACCAAGGGCACTGACACCGATTGCTTAATCACTTTAAAAGCCTCGGCCGCGTCCATGGTCGGCACAGAGACACGCACAATGTCGGCACCCACTTTTTCTAAGGCGCGAATTTGGGCAATGGTCGCCTCAACATCAGTCGTTTTAGTGTTGGTCATTGACTGCACTGCAATCGGTGCACCATCACCAATCGGTACATTGCCCACATAAATGCGGGTTGAAGGACGTCTCTTTATGGGTGTTTCGTTATACATACTCAATACGCTCTTTTCGGTACTCTGCGCTAAGCGTGAGACTTAAGCCTGTGGGATAGTCAAACGCGCAACACGACCCTTAGGAAATTCAGCAAGACTGATGGCTTTACCATCAACCGTAAAACTAGACACAACAGTCGGCGCGCCTAAGATCACTTTAAACGGAGGCACACCACTGGCTTGAATAGTTGCGCCAGCACCTCGGACCCCATCAACAATCGCTTTGCCCTTGGCATCGACGATGTTGATCCAGCAATCACCCGTGAGTTGAATATTGATATTGGATTGTCCAGCAACCACAGGCATGGTTTGTTCACTCGAAGCCGCTGGCGTGGCACTGTTCACCGGCGCGCTGGCTGTTGGTACATTTTGAGCCGCTGCGTTTGTTGCATAAGAATTTTGTGTAGAAAGCGTGTTTTGCGCAGTCACCCCTGCCGTTTGCACCGCACCTGATGCACTTGGGGGAGTATTAGGCTCACTCGCATTGACTGTCGAATTGGCAGACACCTGCCCAGCTTCCATTGCCGCCATATCACTGATATTCGGGTCAATAGTACTAGCATCAGTATCTTTTACTGGACCATCGGTCGCCATTGAACCGTTGACCGCGATCTCACTCAAACGTGCACTCGCATCCGTTTCGGTGAGCAAAACATCACCCGGCAAGGTTTGATTCGCCGCGGCTAACTCTTCAGCGGTTGGTTTTGAAATATCGACATGAGTCACTAGCGTCGTTCGTTGCATCCACCAAAGCACAAACAGACCGAGCAACACGATGACAATAAAAAAGCTCAGCCACTTTAATTTAGTGTCACGAGCTTGATAAGTGGTCTTACGGGAAAAACTTTGCATCGCAGGCTGTGTTACATAGGGCACCTGCCTTGCGAGACAGGCTTCGATGAGCGTGTTGTCGACCCCCAGCATACGCGCATAATTTTTAACGTATCCGCGTACGTAGGTTGATGAGGCAATATTAGAAAAATCATCGGCTTCGAGATTTTCAACAATACCAGGCCGCAAATGCAGCTTCACAGCTGTCTCCGCAATGCTCAAGCCCATCTGCTCACGAGCTGTTTTGAGTACGCTTCCGAGCGTTACATTAGGCGTCGACTCAGCTTCTTCTGTTGTCACTGGTTCTACTGACGCGTTCATTTCGTTATCTTTCATTGATGCAAATTAACTCTATATTGCTTGGCTTGAGGCGATGCTGGGAATTTGGCAAGCAATAAAATGCCAAATCGCTTCATGGCAGCATCATCATTCAACGCCTGCTCAATTTTTATTCCGAGCGTTAAACTCTCTGGAGTCTGGGCCGCAACTTGGTGGTAACGCGCTAACTGGTTACGCGCATCAACATAATCACCTTTATCTATCCCAATCTCAACCAGCTCCAGTAAAGACACCGAGCGTCTCGGGTCATACTTTAACGCCATCTGAAAATACTGTCGTGCCTTTTCTGCTCGTCCCGCGTCTCTGCTGCAAAGACCTAAGTTTTCATAACTGGATGCGGTACGCGTATATTTGGGCATTTCTATTGCAGCCAAAAACATTTTTTCAGCTTTTTCGTATTGCTTTTGTTGGCACAAAAACACCCCAAAGTTATTCATGGAATCGCCAGAGGCGTCCTTAGTATTGATAGCGTCCTGATACGCCTGTTCGGTACGTACTAAATCGCCTACGGTTTGATAGTAATAAGCCATTGCCACATGCACATCTTCGAGCTCTGGCGCATATTCGATTGCTTTATCAAGATTATACTTGGCTTGTTCCGAGTTACCTCGATTAAGGTAGGTTAAACCGAGCTGCATACGCTCCCGCGCAGCGGCAACTTTATCCAGTTTTCGCTCCGACACCGGAATATCAGTCCCTGAATAGGTACGCTCAGTTACGCATCCTGTCACTAATAATGACAGGGCTATTGCTAATGAAAACCCTGACAATCCATGCTTCATGGGCAAGCCTATAAATCTGTGCAAACAAAGAGTTAATTCATTGTGACCGAAATCTGATTTTCTTGCATGCGTTTTTTTGCTAAACGCTTGGTTCGATCGCGAATATCCCCAGCCAGCTGTCCACAGGCGGCATCAATATCGTCACCACGGGTCTTACGCACAATCACGGTTAAGCCATATTCCATTAACACTTTCGAAAAACGGTCGATGCGCGAGTTTGACGAACGGCCATAGGGTGAACCTGGGTATGGGTTAAACGGAATAAGGTTTACCTTACAGGGGGTATCCTTCATTAATTGTGCTAATTCATGGGCTTGTTCGGTACTGTCGTTGATGTGATCGAGCATCACATATTCCACGGTGACACGGCCACGGTTAGCGTTAGATTTGGCGATGTAACGGCGGATCCCTGCAAGAAACTCCTGCAGTGGATACTTTTTATTCACCGGAACCAGAATATCGCGCAGCTCATCGTTTGGCGCGTGGATACTCACGGCTAATGCGACATCGAGGGCATCACCTAATTTGTCTAATGCAGGAACAACGCCTGAGGTCGATAGCGTTACGCGACGTTTTGACAGACTAAAGCCAAAATCGTCGAGCATGATGTCCATTGCAGGGATCACGTTAGCAAGGTTAAGTAGAGGCTCACCCATCCCCATCATCACCACGTTGGTAATGGGGCGCTCGCCAGTATCTTTCGCGAATCCTAAGAAATGCGAAACACGCCAAATTTGGCCAACAATTTCAGAGACAGTTAGGTTACGGTTAAAGCCTTGCTGCGCCGTAGAGCAGAAAGTACATTCGAGGGCACAGCCCACTTGGGACGACACACACAAGGTAGCGCGGTCATCTTCAGGAATATAAACAGTTTCGACCTCTTGGCCTTCACCGACATGGATGGCGAACTTAATGGTGCCATCGGCGGATTTTTGATAGCTGGAAATCTCGGGCGCCACAATCTCACATCGCGCCGCCAGTTTTTGGCGTAACACTTTGTTGATGTTAGTCATCTCTTCGAAGTCACTGACACCGAAATGATAGATCCACTTCATCAGCTGATCGGCACGGAAAGGCTTCTCACCCAGATCGGCAAATAATGCCCGCATCGCTTTACGATCAAGGTCTAATAAATTGATCTTTTTTTCACTCATAGGACTAACCTCAACACCAAAACCTGCAACAGGGCGGCGAATTATACAGACGCAGAAAAATTTTAGCCAGCAACTCCATTCTCCTATGCTAGAATCGCCGAGGGTCAATGTTGGCCTAAATTATGGAGTTGTAATACCACCAATATGTTAACCCTCATCATTATAGTGCTTGTCGCTGTTGCAGTTTCTTTTCTGTGCAGTGTATTCGAAGCAGTGTTGCTCTCGGTTACCCCTAGTTATATCGCTACGCTCGAACAAACTGACAGTGCTGCGGCGACAAGGTTGCGTAAACTGAAAGAGAACATCGAAGCGCCATTGGTGTCTATTTTGACCCTCAATACTGTTGCCCATACCGTAGGTGCCGCCGTTGCTGGTGCGCAAGCCGCTAAGGTCTTTGGGGATGATATGCTCGGCGTTTTCTCCGGAGTGTTAACCTTTATTATTCTGTTCTTCTCAGAGATTATTCCTAAATCTGTCGGAGCCAACCACTGGCGCCGTTTAGCCCCAAGCGTATCGATTGCCATTACGTGGATGAAGCGTGCTACCCAGCCATTAATTTGGATGTCGCAGCAAGTGACTCGCCTGCTAGGTAAAGGTGAAGAAGGCCAATATATTCGCCAAGAAATGAGCGCGATGGCCAAAATCGGTCAAGAATCCGGTGAGTTAGACGAACAAGAATCCAAGATTTTGACCCAAATGCTTAAGGTGCGTGATGTGCCCGTTACCGCGATTATGACGCCGCGCACCGTGATGTTCTCTTTGCCTATTTCACTGACGCAAAATGAGTTTGTGCAAGAATATCGTGACAAGCCTTTTACGCGTATTCCGGTATACGATCAGGACCACGACGATATTATCGGCTATATCACCCGCACCGATGTGTTGCTGGCTGAGCGTTATACTCCTGACGCGCCAATTGGCGAACTCAAGCGTAGCCTGTTTGTCGTACCCGAAACGGCCAAAATCCTGCCGTTATTTGAGCGGATGATTAAGCGCAACACCCAAATTGCCATGGTGGTTGACGAATACGGCAGTAGCCAAGGTATTGTGACCCAAGAAGATATTATCGAGTCGCTACTGGGATTAGAGATTGTCGATGTGAATGACCCCGCGACCGACATGCAGCAATTGGCGCGTAAACTCTGGACCAAACGCATGAAGCAAAAAGGCATTCGCCTCTCGGATGATGGCGACTTCGAAGCCGCAGCCGACGATGATGAAGCACGCTCGGGTTAATCTTGATTTAGTCATTGTTAAAGTAAAGGGAGCTTAGCTCCCTTTCTTGTTTTTGATGAGAAGGTTATAATCTCCCGCCGTAAAAGAGGTAAGTTATGACACAGAGATACACTCTCTCACTCGCGCACATCAACGATACCCATTCGAATTTTGAGCCTAGCCGCGTACATTTTCCCCTTAATCTTGGGCTTAAGTCCTTAGATATTACCAGCCACAGCGGTGGTTATGCTCGTTTGGGATATCAAATTAGCCAGGCGCGCGAGCAAGCCACCCGAAGCAATACCCCGTTTTTATTTTTACATGGGGGCGACAGTTTCCAAGGCACACTGTATTTCAGCCATTTTAAGGGTAAAGCCAACGCCCATCTGCTGAATTTACTTGCCCCCGATGCCATGGTAATTGGCAACCACGATATTGACGAAGGTAATGCGCGGCTCGCCGAATTTGCCAAGCAAATCGATTTCCCGCTGCTAGCGGGGAATATGGACTTGAGCCAAGAGGATATCCGCAAGCCGGGTAACCTGCGTACTGTGGTGAATATTCTGGCCTATGATGAAAAAACACAGCTTGCCAGCTACCTCGAAAAGCCCTTCTATGACAAAAAGCTCGCCGTCATCGGCATTACTCTGGATCAGATGAAGGACATTGCCAGACCCGATCCCGATACCCACTTTGTCGATGCGATTGCGACCACGGCGCGAACCGTCTCGCATCTGCATGCCAAAGGCATCAAGCACATTATTGTGCTGAGTCACTTAGGTTTAGATCAGGATAAACGGCTCGCAGAACAAGTCGATGGTATCAGCCTTATCGTTGGCGGCCATACCCATACTCTACAGGGCGACTTTAGCGCCTTGGGGTTAAGCAATATTCCCTATGGCGAAACCATCAATGGCACGCCAATTGTCCATGCAGGGAAATACGCCGAAACCTTAGGTTTGGCCGAAGTTGAGTTTGATGAAGCTGGCCGCGCGATAAGTTTAAGCGGTGGCAACTACTTTATGCTCGATAAGCAGTTTATGTTGAGTTCGAGTGAGCAAGTGGATGACACCGACTATCAAGCCGTGCGCCAACGCTTTGATGAACATCCCTATATATTGTGGGATGAAGCCGATGAAGATATTCATGGCGTGATCCACGATATCTATCGCCCTGCGATTGCCGAGATGGAAAACAAAGTCTTAGCACTAGTGCCTAAGAATCTGGTACACACTAGACTGCCTTCTAAGGCGCTACCCCATGGTAGTGAAATCGCGCCTTGGGTAAGTCGCAGTATGTTCCAAGAGGCTAAACTTGAAGACCCTCGCATCCACTTTGCCCTGCATAACGCGGGTGGTGTCAGGCAATCGGTCGCCCAAGGCAGACTGACCCTCGCCGATGTGTTGGGCCAATTGCTGCCCTTCGAACTGCCCTTAGTCAAATACGAAATCCAAGGCCAATTTCTGTATCAGGCGCTGGAGTCGGCGATTAACGCCGCCACCAATAACAGTGTACGCGGCACAGGCGCTGGCAGCTTCCCCTATACCTATGGATTGCGTTATTACTACGATGGTAGACGCCCCTTAGGGGAACGTTTATTCAAGCTCGAAATGATGCAGCAGGATGGCTTATCACTCTGGTATCCAGTGCAACCCGATGCGCTCTATATGGGGGTATCGACCTCTTATACCGCTGCGGGGAAAGAAGGTTATCACCCACTGTTACAGGCACGCTGGCAAGAGCCGATTGAGACGCTCACCCTACCCCAGGCTTTTATTCGCTTCCTCAATCGGGCACCAAACCCCAATTTAGCGGACTTGCTCTCACCCCATGTGCATTACACCAGCCATTTGAAGCGTTCAGTGTAAGCGCACTGCCACAAACCTCTATCCTCTTTATCAATCACAGTACTTAGCCGAAAGGTTAAGTACTGTGATTCACTCAATCCACTATCAATACTTGCTCTTTACACCTCACTAAAACAACCAGTCGCAATGGGGTAAACGCTCGGCAAACCACGCCTGCGCTTTGCCTTGATTTCCCTTGCGCCATGCGAGAAACACTGGCTGCGCCGGTCTTGGGATCTCAACCTTGCATGCGACCAATGCGCCTGAAGCGAGTTCTTCGCGAATCAAATGCTTGGGAAGATAACCTACACCTAGCCCAAGTTGCTGCGCTTTAATCTTGGTCTGCATGTTCGGCACGCGGATGACTTGGCGACTATCAAATAACCCACTGGAGCGCTGCGCGAGCGCCGTTGAGCTGTCGGCCACCACCACGGAGGGAAATTGCAACAAGGCTTCGGTCGGGATTGGATGGTCAAACTGCGCTAAGGGGTGGTGAGGCGCAAGGGCAAAGATGAATTCAAGCATACCGATCTCAACTAAGTGATATTGCCCCTTAGGTAACTCCCCCGTGACCCCAATGGCAATATCGGCGCGGCCCGAATACAGTGCATCCCAACCGCCACCCAATGACTCCTCAGTGATATTGATGGTCACCTGTTTACCTAACTCGGTAAATTCAGCAATCAGTTTTAACAGTGGTAAATCGGGCACTACAGTGTCTATGGCCAAGGTTAACGCCGACTCCCAGCCCGTTTCGAGTTGCCGAACCGCCTCTTCAAGCCTTGCGGTGGCGGCTAAGATCTCCCGCCCTTGGCGTAATACCAGTTGGCCAACTAAGGTCAGCTCGGCGCGCTGCCCCTTACGTTCAAATAATTTTACCCCTAAGTCGCTCTCTAATTTCTGCACTGTATAGGTCAGCGCCGATGGCACTCGGAATAAGGATTCAGCCGCAGCCGAAAAACTGCCTTTCTTATCAATAGCATCTAGCACTATCAATCCATCGAGACTCATCACTGGCAACATAAGCGCTCCATATTCAAATTTTTTGAAATATACGTTGAAAATGTTCCGATTTTCTTTCTTAAAGGTCAAGTCTAGACTGTAAACCAATGGAGAGATTGACGCTAAATCTCGACCGACTACCCCATTAACGACATAGTTAAAAAATTTGAATTAAGGAACATCCCATGAAAGCACTTATCACAAAATTACTGACCTCTGCGCCTAGTTTCGCCCCATTGGCCCTGCGTATTCCTATCGGGATCATCCTCATGGCCCACGGCTCACAAAAACTCTTCGGCTGGTTTGGCGGCTATGGCCTAGAAGGCACAGGACAATGGATGGCCTCCATCGGCCTAACACCAGGTTACTTAATGGCGCTGATGGCAGGTTCAAGCGAATTCTTTGGTGGCTTGCTGATCATTATCGGTTTACTGACTCGCCCAACGGCACTGGTATTGTCCTTTACTATGGTGGTCGCGATTTTCTCGGTTCACATTGGTAACGGTCTGTTCCTTAGCAATAACGGTTATGAATTTGGTTTAGCCCTGTTAGCCGCTACGGTATCTCTGGCCGTGTCAGGTGCAGGTAAACTGAGTGCCGACAACCTGTTAGCCGCACGCTTAAAATAAGGAGTTAACGATGATCCGTATACGTAAAGCGCAGGACCGAGGACAGGCAGACTTAGGCTGGTTAAAGAGTCAACATACCTTCTCGTTTGCTAGTTACTACGATCCGCGGCATATGGGTGTGTCTTCCCTACGAGTCATTAATGATGACAGAGTCGCGCCGAACGCGGGGTTTGAAACTCATGGCCATAAAGACATGGAAATCATCAGTTATGTGATTTCAGGCACCATAGCTCATAAGGACAGCTTCGGTAATATTAAGACCTTACCAGCGGGTGAGTTTCAGTTAATGTCCGCCGGTAAAGGGATTTATCACAGTGAGTTTAATGCATCAAACACTGAGCCACTGCACTTTTTGCAGATCTGGATCCAACCAGACACCTTAGGCATTGATGCGGGTTATCAGCAAAAAGCCTTCGAGCAAACCTCGGCGCTCACAGCCGTGGTCACGCCAACGGGTGAAAATGGCACCTTAAAAGTGCAGCAGGATGCGACCTTATATCGCCTAATGCTGGCACCGCAAGAGCAAGTGCATATGCCGCAGCTTAAGCCGCAGCGTCAGCTGTATGTGCAACTGGTGGAAGGTACGCTTAAGGTCAATGACCAAGTGCTCACCCCTGGGGATGGCGCGCATATCACCGCCGAAGAAGTGGTTAGATTTAGCGCCACTGACAGCCCAGTCACAGCACTGGTGTTTGACTTAGCCTGATGATGCTTACTGACCAATAAAAACCGCCAAGGAAACGAGGCGGTTTTTTATTACTCTGTGTATGGTGTATGGCTAAAACAGAATAGTCTCTTCAAGCGCGAACCTATGATAAGGACATGATCAAACTAAAGTTCACTAACACCTGCGCCCTGTCGTTTTGTTTGTCTTCAGCGGTGAGATAGCGGCGTAGTTCATTACGGCGAATGCAATTAAAGCCCTGTTTTTCAAAGAAAGGCCGCGCCTGATAGGAGGCTTCAACTGTGAGTCTTTTAAGGTTTAGCCTTTTCGACTCTTCGAGTAGTGCCAAGTATAAATGTGTCGCTACACCAGCACGACCATATTCAGGATGAACAAACAGACAATCAACTTCGCCGACTAAGCAATCAAGCTCTTTATCGGGGCACAACCTTAAACTGATAAAACCAACCAGCTTATCGTCTTCAAGTGCAACCCACGTGGTTGTATCTTCTAACTTGGCCAGCCAGTAGGCATCGCTACGTGCCTCACCTTGATTTTGCGCCCACGCTAAACGTTCTGTCAGCGAATAATATTCCTGTGCGCCCTCCATAACACTGGCGTTAAATACCGCCGCTACCTGCGCCACGTCCGCAGGAGAAAATAAGCGTATCTGCATTGGAGTCCACTCCTATGGGTTAATCATGACCAATGGGCACACAGGCAGTGCATTCCCATTCAGTTACAGTTTTTTAGTCATATAAAAACTCGGCAACACTTGGCCCAGTTTTTGTTGATAGCTGCGTTGCTGTTGGACGAATCCGAGTTTAATAAACAGCCCACGGGAAAGATAAGAAGCATCGGCACTTAATTGGCTGTAACCTTGCTTCCTCGCCCATTGCTCTAACTGTCTGATAGCCAGTTCACCGAGTCCACAGCGCTGCCAATTAGGATGAATATACAAACTATCGATATATCCCCTATGGCGAAAATCCGTTTCAACATTGATAAAACCTGCACAAATCTTAGTTAAGCTCAGCGCATCTGTCACCAAAATAACCCAAGCTTGGGAACGACTTAAACGTAAATGCCAATGTTTACTGGAACGGGGCGAGGGTGACCAGGCATTTAACTGCGCAGTAGTATAACGCTCATGCTGTATTTGATGAACACAGTGATGAAAAAGCTGACTGACCGCACTTGCATAGCAACGCTGATAAGCGACGACTTCAATTTTCTCGTTAGTTTGGTTAGACGTTGGCACGGTATGCTCAAATATCATTGCGAGTATTTGCCGTATTTTGCAGTTATTTATTGAGAAGTGATAGCGTTGACATTTATTTAAGCCGAACACCGCTGAAAACAAAACCGCCTCGAACAAGGCGAGGCGGTTTAGGAACTCATTGCAACATGAATGTTGCTAAGACATCGATTATTTCTTCTCGATTTGACCAACAAACAACAGCTTGTCGAAGGTGCGGTTTAAGGTTTTGCTGGTGAACTGGTTCATCCACATTTGCTCAACCACAGCTACTTTGTCACCTTTCTTGACTTCAGCTTCTGGGCCTGCAGCCCAAAACGTGTTGTCAGCTTCTTTAATTTGAACATAGGTGTAGCCGCCACCATTCATAGTATCAACCACAGTACCTTCATGAACTACGCCCTGTGCCCAAGCACTTGACATACCTAACGCTAATGTTGCTACAGCCGCTAATTTTACCAATTTTGCCATCATGCCTTTTGTTCCTTGTGTTTTACTAATATGCAGCATTAAAACATGCCATAGGTAATAAATCGCCAATCTCTATCACGAAATACAACACTTATCGCAAAAGTAGGATTTTTATCGCTTAGTAGGGAACTCATTTCAATAGCGGTTTTAACATGCCCTCAAGGCCATTGAGTTTTACCTCATAAATCAGCGCTAACTGCTCCCCTAATTTTCCCTTTGGAAAACCTTGTTGATGAAACCACACAAGATAGGGTTCAGGCAATTCGAGTAAGCGGCGGCCAGCATATTTGCCAAAGGGCATGACCTGATTTACGGCATCGATAAGCTGTTGTTGATCCATGACAGTATTAGCTTGAACTCAGACAGAAAACTAGATTGAGGATGCTACCCTAATACCCGATGAATGCCTATGGCTAATACAAGCTGAGAACGACTAAGGGGGGATAAACTCAGAGCAAACCACAGGCTTACCCTGAGTTGATACGGCATCAAGCGTAGATTTTACGCAGATTCGGTCCAAGATTCGCACAATGTGAATACTCAAAACCGTACTCAATACAGAGTCGTTCTTCTTCTCCGTGGACGTTAATGCTCACACAAGTTTCTTGACTCGCATGCTCATCAACAAAAGTCATGACTCGCTCTAACATTATTTTTGCCAGCCCTACATGCCGGTATTCAGGTAAAACAATAAAATCCTCAATCGCCAGATGGTTAGCCTTATCACCATATACGCAGGCTGTTGCCACTATCGCGCAGGTATTTTTTGACTGATCACTCGTTAAGCGAATAGATACCCAATATAAAGGCTGTAACGGATGCCCATCAGCCATCTCAACGCCGATACAAGGATACCCAGCCGCATCGCGTAGATTCAGCAACTCATGAAATAAAGGAGCAGATTCAACCAGCTCAAATTCAATAGGCATTAACATTTTAATATCCATTTGGGCATCCCTTCACGAATGGTAGAAAAATCAAGGTGATTAGACGGCATTAATGGGAAAGACTAACTCAACAAGGTGGCAATTTGATGACACTCAAGCTTTATGCAAGACAACTTTCGTTTGAAAAGTCGTCGTGAGAGGCCAATATTTTAATAATATTTTTGCATAAAAAATTAAAATAAACGTTCAAAGTAAACTATACCAAGCCTTAATTTCAATATCATTGCCGCAATGGAGAGCAAACATTCATAATCAATTGATGTTAAAAATTCACTAAAAACCTTAATAATCAGATAACTAAAATTCAAAATCGCCTAAGTAACCCCGCTAGCAGAAAGAGTCAAATTAACGGCATATTACATGGTGGCGTCAAATATTAATCACGCGACATTTTATAGAAAAACGTCAAAAATCAGATAATTGACCAACATTAACACAGAGTTTACATTCGTTTATGACAACAAGGTGCGGTAAAAAACCATAAGCAACATATTACCGCCCAAGTGATAGCCTAAGCATTGAGGAACTCGTCATGATAGTGTTAGTCGGCGGCGAAAAAGGCGGCAGCGGTAAGAGTTGCCTCGCACAAAATATCGCAGTATTTCTCACCACCGAATGTGGTGCCTCTGTCATCATGGTGGATTGCGATCCACAGCGAACCACATCGGATTGGATCCAAGCCAGAAACAATAATCCGAAACTGGCAAGCATCAACTGTGTACAACTTTATGGCAAGATCCGTAACGATCTTCTGAGCTTAGAACAACACTATGACTTTGTACTCGTTGATTGTGGTGGGCAGGATAATCTTGCATTAAGGGCAACCATGTCAGTTGCATCGCATATATTAATGCCGCTCAGGCCCAAACGCCGAGATTTAAAAACCGTGAGTCATATGGATGATATAGTCGCGACTTGTAAGATGATTAACCCTAAATTACACGCGTCTTTCGTTATCACACAATGCCCCAACCTTCCCAATCAAGCGAATCGTATTTTAGAGGCTAAAGAGGTCTGTAAAACCTACGATATCAATGTATTAGATGCAATTACCTATAGTCGTAATATCTATGATGACAGTGAAGAGTCTGGATTGTCGGTGATGGAGATAGAACCAAAGGGTAAAGCCGCAGCTGAAATCCGTGCTATCGCCTGTGAAATGTTTCAAGTGGACTGCGCAGCCTCGTTAACGGCCTTACTCAAACCAAGCACACCAATAGCCGCGCATCGTGCCGCTATCAATCAACCTCAGCCGAATCATCTGAGAGGACAATATGGGACTCAGCGACCTCAAGAAAAACGCTATGCCATCTAGGGGAGGCGTCCAGCCCCTCTCCCTCGATGAGTTTATTGATGCCGCAACCCTTTATGCTATGGGAGAAAGTCATATTCCAAGCACGGGCAACTCTGTGGCGGCGATGGAGCGAGTGAAAGAATCACCGCTTGAAGTCGCACCAGTTGAAGTCACCTTGGAAACTTCCAATGTGGTGACTTTGCATCGACCACAAACGGCATCAAGACCCCTTGATGCCACGATTGACGACGAACGGCCACATTACCGCAAAGCCACATTTTCACTGAGTGAGGCGGCAATAGCCCATTTAGCAACGCTCTCAGAGGAAAGTGATATTTCTAAATCTAAATTGATCCGTTTTTTAATTGAACAACATTATGCTTTGCCAACCGCATTGAGGCAGATGCGCGAACAGCAAATAAAACAAGCTTAATTGCGCACCATCTCCCACCCTTTACCGATGATCTGAATTAATTAGGTCATCGGACTTTTTTTGTCTAAAAACCGATAAAAAAATTGAGTCAATTTTTTTACAAATCTATCCTTAATGTACAGCTGAGCTGATTAATGCTATTGATTAGCATCAATAGCCCGAGTATTTAAGGAGTTATTCTTGTTAACACGTTTGTCAATCCTATTATTCGGACTGGGATTAACGCTAGCACCTCCCGCCTTAGCGGAGTTTTCTTTGGATCAAATTCCCCCCTTGCCGAATAAAACGCCAATCACTTTAGTTGCCGAAAAAGGCTTTTGGACTGACTATCTCACCCAGCAAATGCTACCCAAATTCACCGAAAAAACCGGTGTTAAAGTCAATGTGATTAGCACCGAACTTGAAAGCATGTTCGAACTTCAGACCCACGCATTATTAATGGGGGAAGGAAAATACGATCTGCTCACTATGGAGGCTGGCTGGGCAAAAGAATGGGCGGCAAACGGCTATACAGTCCCCCTGTTGGAATTAGCAAAACTCTATGATCCCGACGGTGAAAAAGCGATGGAAAGCTACCTCGAACCCTACTATCCATCATTACTGAATATTTTATCCTACCACGGAGAATTGCACGCAATTCCCTATAATAACTACGTAATGGGAAGTCATTACCGCGCCGATTTATTTGAAAATAAAACCGAACAGTCTCACTTTCAACAACGGTTTGGCTACCCACTCAAACCCGCGACCAACTTTCAAGAATTAGAAGATCAAGCCGTCTTCTTTACGCGAAAAGCGGGTGAACTCCTTGCAGACAAACCATTGACCCATAACTTTTATGGCCTAGCGTTGATGTCGGGTAATAAACCCCATATTAACGATGAGTTTTCCAGCATTATTTGGAGTTTAGGCGGCGTTTGGATGTGGCCTATTTATGATCAACAAAAAAAACTGACTCACTTTGAAGTTCCGAGTGTCAATCAACAGGCAATTACCGCTGGAATAATCTATCGCAAACTAATGCCCTATGCCTATCCTGCTGATGATAAGTTTGCCTTTAATGAAGCCGCGCATGCTATGGCGACGGGACAGGTAGCCATATGGCCCTTTGCCTATAACAACCTTTGGCCAGCCTCTTTTAAAGTTGAAGCCAATATAACTGGTGCTCGACTTGGAGTATCTCAAGTCCCCGGAGGAACTCCTTACAATGGTGCCTATGCCTTTGCGGTGAGCTACGACAGTAAAAATCCACAAGCCGCCTATTGGTTACTCAAATATATGGGCACTTTTGAAGCCCAATATGCCTATGCACTTGGCGGCGGAAATCCATGCCGAATGGATGTCGTTACGGCTCCCGAATTTAAACAAGCTTCAAAAAGGTCTGTTGCTGGTGCATTTGAGGCAAGCCACATTGCTAACTTGTTCTGGTCGACTAAAGTATTGGAAGTAGGACACTTTACCACTACAGCAATGGGGCAGATTTATCCAGAATTAAGCCATGCTTGTTATGCCGCAAGCCAGCATGAAGCCAATAGTACAGATATTTTTATTGAGTTAAGTACCAAAATTAAACATTTGCAGAACACCTACGGGGAAGTCCCTGCAATCGACAAGAAAAACAAATGAACTCAAAACGACTGACCAGTCTTAAACAGAAAATTACGCTAGCCTTCTATATTATTCTCGGCATGGCGTTACTCAATGGCATTATCGCTATCCTATTGTCACAACAATTGAGAACTGAAATTGAGCAACTGGTAAATAGTGATGTCGTAAAAGTCACCACTGCGCTGCAACTAGCGAAAAACAGTGAAAGGTTGCAAATTATCACCACAGAATTAAACCACTATGATACTGAGCAACAACGACTGTCCCTACTTTCAGAGTTAACTAATCAATGGGAGCATTTGTTAAAAGATACAAAAGTATTACTAAGTCTTGAAACCACTCCCAAGATGTATCAAGCCCTAAACACAACGATTGATACTCAGCTTTATTATCAGCAACAACTCCCATTGCTCAATACGCTTACAGACAGTGCTTTACAGGCAAAGTTACAGGCACAAAATATTCAAACAAATTTGGCCGGTATGTCATCAGCATTTTCTGATGAAATGCAGACTCAACTGAATCAGACCCATGAACGATTCGCTCTATTAGTTAACCATAAAGATCTCAGTGGAATTACCAACAATCAGATAGAACATCAAGCAATTTCGGAGTACCAGCACCAAGGTGAGCACCTGTTTGTGTTATTAGATGAAGTAAAAAATACCCCAAATATAGCGACGTTAAATCACCTTCAACGGGAAGCGATGCGACGACTTATTCAAATGGAAAATATCGTCGCGTCTATGCATTCGAGTAATACAATTTATCTCAACTGGTTATCGCAAATAAAACAAAACATGGTTGGCAATGACAACCTATTTGAGCTATCCCGTAATGCCTTAAAAAGTACTCAAATAGCCAATGCTCATTTTGGCTATCAAGCCAGTGCAGCGAGGCAAATAGCAACCTTCACCCAAGAGTTAGTCGACCATGTTGAAGAAGAAATTCAGATCGCAGGCACCGATCTCAAGAGTGATAGTACCTCGTTTGTCATCCTCATCTTTTGTGGAGGTATTCTTTATTGCTTTTTTATCTGGCTCACCAGTTGGCACTTTATTGCTAAAGGTATTATTAAACCCGTGATTGAGACTCGTGATGCAATGAATGCCATCGCCAATGAAAAACTCGATACCCAAATGCCGATTACCGATAACCTTGAACTACAACAAATGGTGAGTTCACTTGAAACCCTAAAAACCTACGCAGCTCAAGTTAAAGCGATGGCAGAAACCGATGGACTCACTGGATGCTATAATCGCCGCTATTTAGATAGCCAAATACTAAAAGAATTGAGTTACGCCAACGATCATAATATGCCATTGAGTATTGTGATGTTCGATTTAGATCACTTTAAGGAATTTAATGATCAATATGGCCATGTTGTCGGTGATCAATGCTTAAAACAGATCGTCGATGCCACCAAAGCAATTCTACAACGTCCCACAGATATTCTAGCTCGCTATGGTGGTGAAGAATTTATGTTACTCTTGCCCTCAAGCCATATTGAAGATGCTTACAAAATTGCCGAACATCTGCGCGAAACCATTATAGACTTGCATATTCCCCATCAAGGCTCATCAAACATGGGGATTGTCACCATTAGCTTAGGAATTGCCTGCTGGCAACCTCCGCAATTACTCGATGCAAACAAGCTGATAAGCCATGTTGATGAGGCGCTCTATCGTGCCAAACTAGCAGGGCGAAATCGCACAGAAGTCTTCATTGGCGCTCACTAACACCACTCATCCCGCATTAAGCCGCTCACTGAAAGCGTTTTATTTTTAACCAAAGGATTGAGTTCAGTACGCTCAATCCCCATTAGCTAATATAACTGACACCAATAACACACTGAGGGACTATGCTCGCCAGTTTAACGATTCTAATATTTGGCCTCAGTGCGATTGCTTGGTTGGCCTCCAGTCGTTGGCGCAAAAACCTCCGTCGTAAACAAGTGATGGCAAGCCCCTTTCCAAAGACTTGGCGAGCAATACTAAAAAGAAGACTTCCATTTTTTCATGCATTACCTGCAGATCTTCAATTGCAACTTAAACGTCATATTCAGGTATTTTTAGATGAAAAGCATTTTGTTGGCTGCGATGGTTTACTCATAACCGATGAAATTCGAGTCACTATTGCTGCCCAAGCATGCCTACTGCTACTTAATCGCAAGACCGATTTCTACCCTAAACTAAGACAAATTTTGGTCTACCCCGATGCATTTATAGTCGACAGCCAACGACAAGATCCATCAGGCTTAATCAGGGAGCAACGTAACGTACTCGCTGGAGAATCATGGGAGCAAGGACAAGTAATACTTTCATGGAAAAATACGCTTGAAGGCGCTGCCAATCCACACGATGGCAACAATGTTGTCATCCATGAGTTTGCCCATCAATTAGATCAAGAGGATGGCCACGCCAATGGCGCCCCAATTTTAGCTCGTGGCCAAGATTATCTGTCTTGGTCAAGCGTATTTAATCAAGCATTTAATGAACTAGTTGAAGATACTGCCGTCGGTAAACCAGCCCTATTTAATGGCTACGGGGCTACCAACCCAGCAGAATTTTTTGCCGTAGCGACCGAAGTTTTTTTTGAAAAACCAGCAGAACTCAACCAAGAACATCCAGCACTTTATCGAGAGTTAAGTCATTTCTATCAAGTCGATCCGCTCAATTGGCACTGATGTCATTACAAAGTAATAAACACAAGGAATACCCTATGACAATAGCTAAACACAAACATCTTTCAGCCACTTCGCATAATGCCACTCGGCAAAATTCAAGTCGATTCTGTACCACTATGTTCATTCTTGTTGTGGTCGCGTTACTCTTCAGCTCGAATAACCATGCTAATGATAATAATGCCATCATACCAGCAACAAGCGGCATATCAGTCCCATCTGCCGATGAACAAGCCGCAGCTCAAGTACTTGATCAATTGAATCAATATTCCAGTAGTGCCGATTGGGATAAATATTTTTCACTGTATCGTCAGGATGGGATTTTTATCGGAACAGATGCGAATGAGCGCTGGGGAATGGCAGAATTTGAACACTATTCCCGTCCCACAAAAGGCTGGCGCTACGATTTAACTTCGCGCCATTTAGTGCAACATGGTGATGTAATTCTGTTCGACGAACTGCTCAATAGTCCGAGTTATGGCGTGAGTCGTGGTACAGGAACATTAATCAAAACCAATGGAGAATGGAAAATAGCTCAATATCATTTAAGTTTTCCCATCCCCAATGGTTTAGCGAAAAAAATCACTGCTGAAATTAAAAAAGCACAGTAACTCGTTATTTTAAGGACACGGTAAAACACACATTTGCCAGCTGTGAGAAGTGGATGAAAGCTTGAAAATCCACTTCTGTAAAACACCTCTCAGATGGTCCTCTATCTGCATAATAAAAGCCGATCACTTTATTATCCACCAACAAGGGCGCCACTAAAAAACCCGACTCTGGCAATTGCACTTTTAACTCACGACATTGTTCTTGCCATTTTTTTGCACTCGGATTATCAACCCAAAGTGACTCCTTATGCTCCATCGCCATTGGAAATAACCCCTTTTTATCCCCAAGTTCGATAATAAATAATCGCTTCATTTCCTCTGCATCTCTGCCAAGCATAATTCTTGGCTGTAGCTGTTTACGGCTAGGAGACAACAGCAACACACCACAGCGATCAACTCCAACCCCCTCTAAAATACCCTCAAGTACGGTTTGCATGATTTGATTAAAATCGGCTTTATTGATTGCAAAAGCGGTAAGCTCACGCAGTTTAGCTAATTGGATATTTAAATTGGCGGCAAAAATCGGTAGTTCTACTTCTGGCAAACGAGACTCAAGCTTATCGAGCCTCTTGGGATCAGGTAGATAGTCAATCAACACTTTAGCGCCATAGGCTTCAGCTAATTTATGGGTCGCCTTGGTACAACGCTGCATTCTTAAGGTAAATTCACTCTCATCCAGCCCGGTAAAGTTGGCCGCTTGAGTTATAAATTTCTCAAGATCGATCTGATCTGGTATCGCCACAGAGAGCGTTTCGCAAAGTTTATCCGCTAAAAATATACAGCGTATTTCAGGACGAGAGTCATCGGGATTATTTACCGCTTGGATCAATAATTCCCCCAATCCCCAATGGCGAGCAATACTCTGGGTTAGCTGTGAAAAAGAGGTACCTAATGATTCACGAATAAGAGTTCGCTCTTCTGCTGGAGTTTCACATTTCGTTAATTGGCTATCGAGGGTTTCGGTAAATTCTCCCCCGATACTCCAAAACGCACTCTCACCAATATGAAAAAGCAAACAGGCTATAAAGGCCTCCTCTTGAATATCATCATCATAATGACTCAGCATCATCCGAGTTAACATGGCAGCTTGAAATGCCTTAGCCATTAATTTGATTAATCTTTGATATACTGAAGGCGAGAGGTTTTTACTTTCTAACAAGCTAGATAATAATTGTGCAGTGATACAAATATTACGAACTGCATCAAAACCAAGCACAATAGCGGCTCGGCTTACAGTAGAAATTTGCGTACTGCCCTTATGGTAAATAGCGCTATTTGCGACCCGTAAAATACGTGATGTGAGGGCGTTATCATGCATCACGCTACGCCCTAATAAGGCAAGTGAAGAAACGTCATCCTTGGCAAGCTTTTCTAACGTTTGGACGGTGGAACAAAGCGCTGGCATTTCCAACTCACTTATCCGTTTTGTCCAATAATCAACCCCTTTATTAGTATTATTAGGTTTCAACCTAGCTTTCCCTTGATGGTTTAATGTTATTGTTTTTAGTATAGATAGGCTTAAAAAATTCGCCTTGCATCTGGTTCACAATTCAACGATTGATTTTTAAATCCGCAATAGGCTGAACTGAAAACAAAGAAAAGCCCAAGGTTTAACTTGGACTTTAATCAATTATGCCTGCAGATGTAATTTAAAAACCCGCAGTACTTTATCAATATCCTGGCGCGAGACATCTTTATGGGTAACAAAACGTATGGTACGCCCAGGACTAATCAAAATGCCCTCATTACGACAGCGTTGCGCTAAGGCCTGTTCATCGATATGAGAAGCTAAGGTTGCAAACACCATATTGGTTTGAACGGATGGCAAGTCAATTTCAAACTCGTCTAATAGGCTTAACTGTTGGGCCAGATATGCAGCGTTTTGATGATCATCTGCCAACCTTTCAACTTGCGCAGTTAGAGCTAACTCCCCCGCAGCTGCTAGAATCCCAGCTTGACGCATACCGCCACCAAGCATTTTTCGCCAACGCGTCGCTTTTTTAATGAGGCGTTCATCGCCTAAGAGTAACGATCCGACTGGCGCGCATAATCCCTTTGATAAACAGATCGAAACGGAATCAAAGTGTACGGCGATATCAGCAATAGCGATCCCTTGTGCCACTGCGGCATTAGCCACTCTTGCACCGTCTAAATGAATTTTTAAACCGCGCTGAAAAGCCAGTGCCTGCGCATTGGCAAGATAGGTTTGGGGCAACACTTTCCCCCCGATAGTATTTTCCAAACTCAGCAAGCGCGTTCGGGCAAAATGAATATCATCAGGCTTGATTGCCGCTTCAATTTCGCTAAGAGCAATAGTCCCATCTAATTGATTTGTTAGCGGTTGTGGTTGAATACTACCTAACACCGCCGCACCACCACCTTCAAATTTATAGTTATGAGCTTGCTGACCGCATAGATATTCATCCCCGCGCTCACAATGCGACATCAAAGCCAGTAGATTGGCTTGGGTGCCAGATGCCGTAAAAAGTGCTCCCTCAAAACCAAACATCTCGGCGGCCATGTCCTGTAAACGGTTAACGCTCGGATCATCACCATAAACATCATCACCCACTTCAGCCCTCGACATGGCTAAACGCATTGCCTCAGTAGGCTGGGTTACAGTATCACTGCGTAAATCTATCATTTTGTCCTCAACTTCTTCTGCCTATCCCCTATGCGCATGTCAAACACGCCTAGCGACTCTAGCCTTAAAGGAAAAAATTGTATAGCTTGCTGACATAGCTGCCGATAAAACATACAACCTAATGCAAAATTTAATCTGATATAATTGATTTATATCGAATAAATGGCAAAACTTGGCGTTATAACGTTTAAAAGCTACAATAGCCAACTAGGATGCTCCTGCTAAAGCGATGCCAATCTCCTAGTGATTTTGACTGCTAGATATTAAACATAAGGTGATTTGTGGTGAATATATCCGTAATGCAATGGATTAAACTAGCCTCTTTAGCATTGAGTTTAACCCTCATGCTACCAGCTTATGCATGGCAGGATACAGATCAAGATGGCGTGCCCGATATTAAAGATGCCTGCCCCAACACAACCGCTAACACTACGGTGATGGCAAATGGCTGTGTTTATGAAGTCGAAGCCACGGCCACTACTATTCAATGCAATCTCAATGACCCCAGCACCTATTCAGCTCCTGATTGTGATCATATTGAGACAGCCATTGTGTATTTTGAGTTTGCGATAGCAGAGGTAGATTTATCGCAGTGGAAAGCATTAGCCTTAGTCAAAGCATTTTTAGAGTCAAATACTGATGTTCATTTAATCTTGGTTGGGCACACAGATATTGTCGGCACACCTGAGTTTAATTATCAGTTATCACTTCAACGTGCGCAAAATGTGAAACAAATTTTGGTTGAAGACTATGGATTCAACCCAAATCGCTTTACCGTTGTCGGTAAAGGTATATCTGAACCAGTAGCAGATAATCGTTCCAGCGAAGGTCGCAGATTAAATCGACGAGTACAATTTTTCGTCAATAATAAGTAGTTTTGTTAGCGTATTTTTAGGGAGTAATTTAATGGAAAACCTTGAAGGCTTATTAAAGCAGGCTCCAGATCTGATCATGACCTATGGAGTGAAGATCTTATTTGCCCTTGTTATCTTTTTTGTCGGTAAATATTTTTCCGGCGTTGCGCAAAAGGTAGTGCGAAAGCTACTCAACAGCCGCAAAGTTGATCCAACGGTAGTCTCTTTTGTAGCCAACTTATCGTGGGCTGTTGTGTTTGTCTTCACCATTATCGCCACCTTAGGCCAAATTGGTGTGCAAACCGCATCTTTAGTCGCAGTTATCGGTGCCGCCGGTTTAGCGATAGGTTTAGCGCTGCAAGGATCATTATCTAACTTTGCTTCAGGCGTGTTAATGGTGTTATTCCGCCCATGTCGCGTGGGTGACTATATTGAAGCTGCTGGTATTGCTGGCACTGTTGATGAAATCACCATTTTCTCAACTAAATTACGTACACCAGATAATAAGGTTATCGTTGCGCCCAACTCTTCAATCATGAATGGCACGATCACCAACTACTCAGCCTTAGAAAATCGTCGTATCGATTTAGTCATTGGCGTGTCTTATTCTGCAGATATTGCCCAGACTAAAAAAGTTTTAACCGAGATTTTAGATAACAACCAATATGTGCTGAAAGAACCGGGTTACACCGTGGGTCTGTCTGAACTAGCAAATTCTTCAATTAACTTTGTAGTTCGTCCTTGGGTAAAAACGGCGGATTACTGGACAGCTCGTTTCGAGATTTTAGAACAAATCAAAAATGCGCTTGATGCAGCCAATATTGAAATTCCATTTCCACAAATGGATATTCATGTAAAACAACTGCCCGAGAGCAAATAATCAGCAGTGATATTAGAAGGCCGGTGAAAACCGGCCTTTTTTATGGTGATAAGTCGGATTTTGGCGTACCTTAACCGAATATGCACACATATCTGAGTAAGAGAGAGAATATGCCAAAGTATGTTTCATTTCTGGCCGCTGGCTGTGTTTTTAGTTTAATGCTGCTCAGCCCTATGGCGATTGCCAGCAATAAAACCCAAGTAATGATGGGTGAAAAGACTGTCACCCTAGAAGGAAAATTACCTCAACTTGAGCAAATGGCCCCAAGATTTAAAGTCGTTGATGATAAATTCAATCCAATCAACTTAACCGACTTTAAGGGAAAAACCATCCTGATTAGTGCAGTGCCTAGCTTGGATACGGGTGTTTGTGCGTTACAAACTAAACGCTTTAATAGTGAGGTCAGCCACTTTTCTGATGATGTCGTCATGCTAACCATCAGCACGGATTTACCTTTCGCGCAAAAACGTTTTTGTAAAGTTGAGAATGTCGAAAATATTAAAGTGTTATCCGATTCTGTTTGGCGTGATTTTGGCGAGAAGTATGGTCTGTTAATTGAAGATTATGGCTTACTTGCACGGGCGATTTTCATCGTCGATGCCGAAGGTAAACTCAAGTACCAAGAATTAGTACCCAACATTGCCCAGCATCCAAACTATGATGCCGCGCTAGAGGCGCTAAAAACCATTCAAGCACAGTAATAAGCATAAAAATAGGGCATTTAATGCCCTATTTTTTACTAGTGCGTATGTTGGTCGCCGTTGGCTTGATAGTCGAAGGTAGGCATAGACCAATGATAGCGTAATGCTAACATCCGCCAGCTAAATCCAAAACTTAAGCAAATTAATAGATTAATCCATTCAGCCAATTGATAGGCGTTTAGCGTGATATATAACCCCGCCGTAAAGAGTGAGATTACCGCATAGAGCTCTTTCTTAAAAATCAAAGGCACTTGATTACAAAGAATATCGCGAATAACACCACCAAAAACACCGGTAACCAATCCCATAACGACCGCAATAGTTGGACTAAAACCAAGCATCAGGGTCTTTTGCGCGCCAACAATTGAGAATACCGCTAAGCCTAAGGCATCGATTGCCAAAAACAGCTTAGACAAATAACGCATAACTGGCGCAATCGCGACAGTTAACAAAGATGCAAATGCAATCGCAATTAGATAGTGGACATTCTCGACCCAAATCAAAGGGTAATTTCCAAGTAACATATCTCGTAAGGTGCCGCCACCGATAGCGGTAGCACAACCGATAATGACTACGCCGAATAAATCCATCTGCTTACGGCCAGCTGCTAATGCCCCAGTCATGGCCTCAGCCAAAATCCCAATCAGCCATAATAATCCGATAAATTGCGCTTCTTGCATTTAAACTACTTATTACCCATGCATAAAAAACGGATTTTGCCTGATAATCCATGGGCTGGATAATGAGATTATTTAAATTTTGTCATTAGAATATTTAATCTATTGATACCATTTATGCATTAGTCATTTCTAATTTTCAATATCACGCTACGCCACAATCCTTAAATAACAATAAATTAACTAATAGATAGCAGTCCACCACATTCAATTAAGCTTATTTTTTGATAAGTTTTAATAAAGCATAATCAATTAAACTTTGAAATTTTGTAGAAAACTCAACATCACGTCATTCAAGCCTAAATTTTGGCCACAAAAAAGCGGCCTAATAGCCGCTTTTTTAGACTAAAAGTAAATTATTTGTTTTCAGGTTTCGGAGGATAATTCGCCATGACACTTCCAACGGCGTCATTGATGAGCTGGACTCTTTCAGAAGGAGTATTTTTATCACGAATGGTGTCAGCCACCGAACCACGCCATATTAACTTAGCGGTTTTATTATCAACTAAATCAATGATCAACGTACCAACTTCGTATTCTCTCACCGTGGTTTGTGTTTGCATGTTGCCACCCCATCCCCAACCAGGACCATAGTAAGGGTTATAGCCAAAGTTGGTATTGAAAGTATCGACATTAATCTTTTTGTCGATTTTAGTCAGGTAGTTAACTAGGACATCAGCGTCTTTTGTATCGACTAACGTCATGCCCTTAGCAGAAAGTTGTGCATTAACTGCATCACGCACTCGCTGATCCATCAGACCATCGAGATGATAACCTGAAGCATCGGTCTTTTGTGCTACCCAAGCATAGGTTTTGTATTGAGAGAAATTGGCACTGGGATCATAGTCCCAACCAGACTTAAGAGAACTACAAGCACTCAAGGCCAGCACTGCTAACCCTACGATAAAATTTTTCATGGTGATTTCCTTGGATTTCGTAAAGAACACAAATGAGCCGATAAATAAATTTAGCTTACAGAGCAATGGCCGATTCTACAACTCAATATAATGAAAAGCAGAGCGTTATTCAGCTTGACTTCAGTAATCGATTTAAATGATAATGATTATCACTTAAAGCGATTAAGGGATAAATAACATGTACTGGTTCATTAGCGCATTGATTGTTGCATCAGCAATTTTCTGGCTAGCGCCACAAAAAGCCTCAATCGACACCAATAACAATAAACTCACGCCTCATCTCCCGATGATGTTATTGTTTTTGCCTTTGATTGTAATGAGTTGGCTGATATTCGAAGCTGTATCAAATGGTGCAGACTACACCACAATTGCCGCATTTGGTTTTGTTGCCACAGCCTGTTTAATTGCACTTCCCAAATTACATCGTTTTATTATGCCCTGCGCCCTACTCACCGCATTGGCATTAATCGCTATGGTTTTGCAACATCTATAAATTCCATTTGAAAACATGCTACTTCCCTGCAAAGAGCTAGCATTTACCTTCGGCCACTTTCAGTCTCTGTCTGTGGCCTTTTTTTACCTCTACTTTTTACCTCCACGAAGCATAATGAATTTGATAGACTTAAGCAGTTTACATTCAGATAAAAGATGACTTATGAGAGTAGATCCCAACGTTTCCTTAGTATACAGCACTGATAAAGGTCGCATTACTGCCGAACCAGAAGCAAAAGCACTCCCCGCATCCGATGGCATTGTGCGTATCCACAGAGACAGCAAAGGCCGTAAAGGTAAAGGTGTCTCGGTCATTTCAGGCCTAGGGCTTGACGATGCTGGCTTAAAAGCACTAGCACAAACACTTAAAAAACAATGTGGTTGTGGTGGGACGGTTAAAGATTTCACGATCGAAGTGCAAACCGATAACCGTGAACTACTCAAACAGTTGCTTGAAAAACAAAACTATAAAGTCAAATTAGCCGGCGGTTGATACGCCACGATCCTAAG
Organism: Shewanella sp. LZH-2; assembly: GCF_016859145.1. Lineage (NCBI taxonomy): Bacteria > Pseudomonadati > Pseudomonadota > Gammaproteobacteria > Alteromonadales > Shewanellaceae > Shewanella > Shewanella sp. LZH-2. The sequence continues at coordinate 1,354,866 of NZ_CP069350.1, read as the reverse complement.
TAGCTGGATTTTATCTATCGATCAATGCATGTGGGCTGAACGGAGCATTTAATGGAGAGTTTGCAGAACCATTTTTTAATCGCCATGCCATCACTCGATGACACTTTTTTTGAGCGCACCGTCATCTATTTATGTGAGCACGATGAAAAAGGCGCCATGGGACTAGTGATTAATAAACCGCTGGGCATTGAAGTTAACTCATTGCTCGAGCAGATGGATCTCCCAACAGAGCAAGTGTCTGCCGATTTTGCGATGGGATCGCAAGTCTTAATGGGCGGGCCAGTTTCCCAAGATAGAGGTTTTGTACTGCATACTTCCCAACCCTATTGGGCCAATAGTACGGAATTAGGCTCGGGACTGATGCTTACCACATCTCGAGACGTATTAACCGCTATAGGCAGTAAGCGCTCGCCAGATAAGTTTCTCGTGGCATTAGGTTATGCTGGCTGGAGTAAAAATCAGTTAGAGCAAGAACTTGCCGATAACTCTTGGCTTACGATCCCCGCTGATCACACCTTACTCTTTGAAGTAAACCACGAAGATAGATGGCAACAAGCTAGCCGTTCACTGGGATTTGAGGCTTGGCAACTTTCAACACAGGCAGGCCACGCCTAATCTCACTTTATTTAACGAGTTAATATCAGATGAATACTAAAACCGTGTTAGGTTTTGATTTTGGTACAAAAAGCATCGGCGTTGCCGTAGGGCAACAAATTACCTCCAGCGCAGCACCACTTTTATCTCTTAAGGCCGTTGATGGCATTCCAAATTGGGATGAAATAGCCAAACTCATCCAAGAGTGGCAACCCGATTTAGTCGTCGTGGGTTTACCGCTCAACATGGATGGTACAGAACAAGAAATGACCCACAGAGCAAGAAAATTTGCCAATCGACTAAACGCTAAGTTTGGGGTCAAAATTGTCACTCAGGATGAAAGACTCACCACCACAGATGCAAAAGCTAGGCTATTTGAACTCGGCGGCTTCAAAGCCCTCACCAAAGGTCAAGTTGATGCTGTGTCAGCCGTATTGATTGTCGAAAGCTATTTTGAAAATCATTTCGGCGACTAATGAGCGATATCAAAACAAAAGGATAGCCTGAGCTATCCTTTTTTATCTCAACTGTTATAAAGCTTACAGATAGGGTTTAACCAAGCTCGCCATCATGCTGATATGGTCATCATTATCATTTAGCGCTGGAATATAACGGAACTTCTCCCCCCCAGCATGAGTAAAGATATGGCCATTTTCGCCCACGATCTCTTCTAACGTCTCTAAACAATCGGCACTAAATGCTGGACACACAATCGCAACATCACGCACACCTTGACTCGGCAGAGCCGCCATCGTCGCATCCGTGTAAGGTTGTAACCATTTAGCTTTACCAAAACGTGACTGGAATGTAATCGCAAATTCATCTTTGGCCAAACCCAATTGCTCAGCCACAAGACGAGTGGTCTTCATGCAAAAACAATAATAGGGGTCACCCAGATGAAGATTACGCTCAGGCATACCATGGTAAGACAGCACTAACTTTTGTGGCTTGCCATGTTTGTCAAAATCGGCACTAATCGAATTGACTAATGCAGCAATAAACTCAGGGTTATCGTGATAAGTATTAATAAAATGCAGCGAGGGCAAATAGCGCCATTGACAAAGTTCCTTGGCAATAGCGTCAAAAGCGGAACCCGTTGTCGGCGCAGCATATTGGGGATATAAGGGTAAAACAACTATCTTATCAATCCCTTGCTTATGCATATCCTGTAACGTGTTTGCCACTGAAGGGTTACCATAGCGCATAGCTAAGTGAACCGACACTGGATAACCATCGGCGGTTAATTTATCAGACAATTTAGCCGTTTGCCGCAAACTGATATCCATCAGTGGCGACCCAGCTTCTGTCCACACCTTTTGATAAAGTGCCGCGGACTTTGCTGGGCGAACGCGCAGCACTATGCCATGTAAAATCAGCATCCAGAGGAGTTTTGGAATTTCTACCACCCGAGGGTCGGATAAAAACTCTGCAAGGTAACGCCTTACGGCCGATGCCGTTGGCGCATCTGGCGTGCCAAGGTTAAGTAACAACACACCCACTTTGCCACGCGTTGCGTGACCCATCTCTTTTGATAATCCTAAAAACCTAGCCAAAGTAGCCTCTTAAAATTTGTAAATGAATAAATTGGGCATTAAAGCACGGATTCTATTGCCTGTTTAAGCTCGGCACTATCGGGTTTAACCTTAGAATTAAATTGCTGCACAGTATTGCCATCGCCACTCACTACATATTTGTAGAAATTCCACTTGGGTGAGCCAGCTTTATCGCCTAAGTATTTGAATACACTGTTAGCATCACTACCTCGGACGGGAGACGTCGCGAGCATGGTGAAGGTGACACCATAGTTGATGTAGCACACCTTAGCTGTGTCTTTTTCATCATTCTCCTCTTGGAAAAAATCATCCGAAGGGAAACCAATTACCACTAACCCTTTATCTTTATATTGTTGATGGAGTGCTTCTAAGGCTTTAAATTGCGGCGTATAACCACAATTACTGGCGGTATTGACCAGCAGCACAGGCTTACCCTGAGTGAGCTCACATAAGTTAACGCTCTGTTCTGAGTGCAATTTACGCACTTCAACATCAAGGTAGCTTGGGCATGTTGCCGCCAAAGCGCTGGTGCTCATCAAGCTAGTCAAGATAAATAGCGGGAGTTTCATCATAATGTCCTTCTTATTCAATGATCCAAGATAGGCGAACTTATTCTTATTACGTCACTTGCTACGGTAAAGATCATATTGAATAAAAAAATAAAAGCTACAAGGAGTTATCGATTGCTTTAGCTGACAAAAAAGCAGCTCAATCGAGCTGCTTTAACACACGACAAAATAGGATCAATCCATATCCAAGGTCACGCCTTCCATAAAGCTCGAACTGGCGGGTTCTTTATTTTGCAATTTAATCATTAACCGCAAGTCGTTGGGTGAGTCAGCATGGTGAAGCGCGTCGGCATAACTGATCTCCCCATCGACATAGAGCTTTAACAGAGCTTGGTCAAAGGTCTGCATGCCTTGCTCATTCGATTTGGCCATGGTTTCTTTGAGTAGATGCAGTTCATTTTTAGCAATCAAACTCGCGACACGTGGCGTATTGATCAAGACTTCAATCGCCGCCCGACGACCTGTTCCATCAACTTTAGCCACCAGCTGCTGCGCCACAATGCCACGCAGGTTGAGTGACAAATCGAATAATAGCTGTTGATGTTTACTTTCTGGCACTAAGTGCATAATCCGGTCTAATGCTTGGTTAGCGTTGTTCGCGTGCAGTGTCGCCATACACAGATGGCCCGTTTCAGCAAAGGAGAGCGCAAACTCCATGGTTTCTTGGGTTCGAATTTCACCGATAAGGATCACATCAGGCGCCTGACGCAGCGAGCTTTTCAGCGCCGCATCAAAGGACTCTGTATCTATGCCCACTTCACGTTGGGTAATGATACTTTTGCGATGATCGTGCACAAATTCCACAGGGTCTTCAATCGTCAAGATATGCCCGCGGGCATGGGCATTGCGGTAACCGACTAATGCAGCTAAGGAAGTCGATTTACCGGTCCCTGTCCCCCCCACCATGATGATAAGTCCACGCTTACTCATCACCAGATCTTTTAAAATCGGTGGCAGTTTTAAATCATCCACTTCAGGGATTTTCGTCTCAATCCGGCGCATAACACAACCCGGAGACTCACGCTGCCAGAATGCGCTGACGCGAAAACGCCCCAACTCCTTAACCGCAAAAGCAAAGTTACACTCACGAGTCGTGTGAAACTCCTTCTTTTGCGCCTCCGTCATCACGGACTCGACAAAATCCAAAGACTGCGCGGGCGTGAAGGCACTCTCGGCTAACGGGCGTAACTCACCATCGATTTTGGCGCTCGGCGGAAACCCTGCGGTAATAAACAAGTCCGAGGCTTTACGCTCCACCATGACTTTTAAAAACGGACGGACATCCATCATAAATCCTTAAAACGTCGCTTGTTTGTTTGAGCTCTTCGCCATGGCATCCTCACGGGTAATGAGGCCTCGGTTAACTAAGTTTTGCAGACACTGCTCAAGAGTTTGCATGCCATGGGCCATCCCCGTTTGAATGGCGGAGTACATCTGCGCCACTTTATCTTCACGGATAAGATTTCGGATAGCGGGCGTACCCATCATAATTTCGTGGGCAGCAACACGGCCACCACCGATTTTCTTAATCAGGGTTTGCGAAATAACCGCCTGTAATGATTCAGATAACATGGTACGAACCATGTCCTTTTCACCGGCAGGGAAAACGTCAACCACACGGTCAATAGTCTTAGCCGCCGACGTGGTGTGTAAGGTACCAAAAACTAAGTGACCCGTTTCAGCCGCAGTCATCGCCAGACGAATGGTTTCAAGGTCACGCATCTCACCCACGAGGATAACGTCAGGGTCTTCACGCAATGCGCTACGCAGTGCCGCGTTAAAGCTGTGGGTATGGCGATGCACTTCCCGTTGGTTAATCAAACATTGCTTGTTGGGATGAACAAATTCGATTGGGTCTTCAATGGTTAAGATATGATCATGGCGGTTTTCATTGATGTAATCGACCATGGCCGCAAGTGTGGTACTCTTACCGGAACCTGTAGGCCCAGTGACTAACACTAACCCACGGGGAAAACTGGCAATTTTTTTAAAAATTTCAGGCGCACCTAACTGCTCAAGTGACAAGATATCACTGGGAATGGTACGAAATACCGCCGCAGCGCCGCGAGATTGGTTAAAGGCGTTCACACGGAAACGCGCTAAATTAGGGACTTCGAACGAAAAGTCGATTTCTAAATGTTCTTCAAAGTCCTTGCGTTGTTTATCATTCATAATGTCATAAACAAGGCTGTGTACACCCTGATGATCGAGCGCGGGCAGATTGATTTTTCTCACTTCACCGTCGACACGGATCATGGGAGATATCCCTGCAGAGAGGTGTAGATCCGAGGCTTTGTGTTTTACACTAAAAGCTAATAACTCAGTGATTTCCATAGTTTGGGATATCCTTGCAACTAGATAATTACATCATGACAACAATAGCAGACAGACTCGCCCACGCCCAGAGCAGGATCGCGCAAGCGGCGCAAAAATGCGCACGCTTACCTCACACTATTCGCTTACTTGCCGTCAGTAAAACTAAACCTATCGCAGATATTATAGCCGCCTATAATGCAGGCCAGCGTTGCTTTGGTGAGAACTATGTTCAAGAAGGTGTGACAAAAATTGAAGCGCTAAAAGATACTCATCCCGATATTGAATGGCATTTTATTGGGCCTCTACAATCCAATAAGACCGCCTTAGTTGCCCAGCACTTCGATTGGATGCACACCCTTAGCCGAGAAAAAATTGCCCAGCGGCTTAATGAGCAGCGCCCCACTCACCTTGCGCCGCTTAACGTGTGTATTCAAATCAACATCAGTGATGAAGACACAAAATCTGGTATTGATGCCGAGCAAATGCTACCGCTAGCCAATATCATCAGCCAACTGCCGCAGTTAAGGCTCAGAGGCTTAATGGCTATTCCCACTGCAACCGATAACATTACCCAGCAAACCTGGGAACTTACCGAGCTCAAGCAGTTATTCGAGACACTGAAACAGCATTATCCCGATGTCGATACACTATCAATGGGCATGAGTAATGATTTGGACATCGCTATCGAGTGCGGCTCAACCATGGTGCGCATTGGCAGCGCCATCTTTGGAGAGCGGGATTATTCCTCAAAAGAAACGATCAATTGAGTCGATAAGTATCAAACCTATTGCCATTAAAGAGGTCATTGCCAACCATCGCTATCACAGATTGAAAACTAAGGTATAGCAACTGACTCGGTATTTGGTCTTGTTTTTACAGGCTAAAGCCCAAATACTGTAAAGAGACATTAAATAGAAATTTTTATCCGGTCTAATTTTGTCATCGCTGAACCATAGGATTCAGCCCTAGGCCAGACATTATGGGGTACACATGAGTCAACAAAAAATCTGCTTTATCGGCGCGGGCAATATGACCCGTAGTATTATCAGCGGCTTAATTCGTAGCGGTTATCCAGCATCACAGGTTCAGGCGACCAACCCAAGCCAAGGTAAACTCGACGCTCTCGCTCACGACTTTGGTGTGCGTGTATCCCAAGATAATGTTAGCGCCGCCCAAGATGCCGATGTCATCGTATTATCCGTTAAGCCGCAGTTAATGGAACCAGTCTGCCAAGCACTGCAAGACATTGATATGTCTAACAAGCTGATCATTACCATTGCCGCAGGGATTAAAGCTGAACGCTACAGCCAGTATTTAGCACAACCCATCACGCTGGTTCGCACTATGCCAAACACCCCAATGCAAATCGGCGTCGGCATGACGGGACTCTACGCACCGCAACCCCTATCGGATGCACAAAAAGCGATTACTGAACGATTGATGTCCAGCGGCGGTGAAATAGTGTGGGTAAATGAAGAATCTGAAATTAATCAAGTCATTGCCCTTGCTGGTAGCTCACCAGCATATTTCTTCCTGCTGATGGAATCGATGATTGATGCGGGTAAACAAATGGGCATGGACGAAGCCAAAGCCAGAAGCTTAGTGCAGCAAGCCGCCCTTGGTGCTGCTATGATGGCTAAACAAAATCCTGAGCTCACGCTGGGTAATTTACGGGAAAATGTCACCTCTAAAGGTGGGACAACGGCGCAAGCCATCGCCACATTCGAAGCAGCAGATCTCCGTGGCGTCGTAAAAAAAGCCATGGAAAACTGCATTAATCGCGCAGAAGAAATGGCAAAAACATTTTAATTAAACCACTTTCCCGACGGCTCAAACAAAGATAACGGGCGTTTTTAATTGGACTCATATAGGCAGAAATCTCGATGAATGCATTAACCTTCTTGATCAGCACACTCTTCGATTTGTATTTGATGGTAGTGATTTTGCGGCTCTGGCTCCCCTTGGCACGGGCCGATTTTTATAACCCTTTTAGTCAATTTATCGTGAAAGCAACTCACCCACTCATCGCCCCAATGCGCCGAGTGATCCCATCAATAGGAAGATTTGATACAGCCTCGTTTGTGTTGGCATTATTGGTTGTCATCGTAAAAGTCTTGCTATTGAGCCTTATCGCCGGTGGCGCTATTGATATTGTGCTGTTCTTTGTATTTGCGCTTGTCACTGTCATCAAACAGACGGGCATTTTGCTGTTTTGGATGTTGATCATCCGGGCGATTTTGAGCTGGTTCAATCAAGGCTATAATCCGATCGTGATGATTATGGGGCAATTAACCGAGCCCATTTTGGCCCCAGTGCGCCGCATCATTCCGCCAATTGGTGGCTTAGACCTGTCGGTAATGTTGGTGATTATCGGCATGAACTTTATCAACATGCTGTTGGCGCAATACGTACCTTTTTGGGCTGTGATTTAATGAGCGCAGTCATTATGCAGCAAGGCGACTTGCTGCTTAATTTGTATATTCAACCTAAAGCGAGTCGCGATCAGATAGTTGGGCTTCATGGTGATGAGTTAAAAGTTGCCATTACCGCCCCGCCTATCGATGGCAAGGCCAATGCCCATTTAAGCAAGTATTTAGCCAAGGCCTTTAAAGTCCCTAAAAGCGATGTTCACATCCTTAAGGGCGAATTGGGGCGCCATAAACAGGTACGGATTAGCGCTCCTAAAAACGTCCCGACAGAAATCGCGACACTGCTCGAATAAACACAGCGTTGGAAGTCTAGGTTCCGATACATATAATCAAGCAATCTCTCATATTAAGTTAAGGTACAACATTATGTTACGTAACCTCCTAATCATGCTCGCATTAACCGCGAGCCTTTGTGGTGTAGCAAACGCCGAGCAAAAAGAAACCGTCGGTAATTTTGATATTCATTATATCGCGTTAGGAAGTACCTTTCTGACCCCCAGTATTGCTAAAACCTATGGCATTGAGCGTAGTAGCTACAAAGGTATTATCAACATCGCGGTATTAGATACGAGCGAAACAGGCTCACCCGCTGTTCCCGTAGAAATCACTGGCGTTGCCAATAACTTACTTGATGCGCGTATCGATCTTAAATTTAGAGAAATCCGTGAAGGTAACGCCATTTACTATATTGCTGAAGTGCCATACCGTGATGATCAAGAGATTAATTTCAACATCGCCATCAAGTATAGGAACCAGCTGAATACTAACCTACAGTTTAAACAAAAGTTCTACGTCGAATAATTTCAGCCTCACAGGCAGGACGATACCAATTATCGTCCTGCCTTTTTCTGTCCTTTACCGCCAAGCTTGGGTATCATTGCCGCCGTAAACATCGCTCAATGAAATAGGTATCCCATGCAACAAATCGTCCTCGCCAGTGGCAATAAAGGTAAACTTGCCGAATTCGATCAAATGCTCGCCGCCTACGGCGTAAAAGTGCTGCCACAGAGCCAATTTAACGTTAGCGAAGTGGCCGAAACGGGCACCACCTTTGTCGAAAACGCCATTATCAAAGCCAGACATGCGGCACAAATTACTGGACTTGCCGCCATTGCCGATGACTCGGGATTAGAAGTCGATTTACTCCAAGGTGCACCGGGCATCTACTCTGCGCGCTATGCGGGGGAGAATGCCAAGGATCAAGACAATGTGTTAAAACTCTTAGACACATTAAAGGATAATCCTGCGCCGCGTACGGCCAGATTCCAATGCGTTTTAGTCTATATGCGCCATGCGAAAGACCCAACGCCCATCATTTGCCAAGCCTCGTGGGAAGGCCAAATCGATTTCGTGCAACGGGGTGACAACGGTCATGGTTACGATCCGATTTTTATTCCAGAACACCATGATTGTAGCGCAGCCCAAATGAGCAGTGACGAGAAAAATGCCTTGAGTCACCGTGGTAAAGCGTTAGTGCAACTGATTGCTGCCATGCAGGAAAAAGGCGTATTTACCGACGGGAACGCCCAATAATGTCAGTGAATGTGTCACCTCAGTTAACCCTGCCGCCGTTGAGCTTATACATCCATATCCCTTGGTGTGTACAAAAATGCCCTTACTGCGACTTTAACTCCCATGGGCAAAATGGCGAATTACCCCAAAAGGCCTATGTGGATGCGCTGCTAGCGGACTTACACCAAGACTTGCACTTAGTACAGGGCCGTAAGCTGCACACTATTTTTATTGGTGGTGGAACGCCGTCTCTGTTTGATGCCAATCAAATCAAACGGATATTAGATGGTGCCAATGCGCTCATTCCCTTCAGTGACGATATTGAAATCACCATGGAGGCCAACCCAGGCACCCTAGAGCACGATGACTTTAGCGCCTACCGCGCCGCCGGGGTCACCCGGTTATCGATTGGGGTACAAAGCTTTTCTAAGGATAAGCTTAATCTGCTGGGGCGAATTCACGATCAAAACGAAGCCCAAACCGCCGCCCAAAAAGCCAGCCAAGCGGGTTATTTAAGTTTTAATTTGGATTTGATGCATGGACTTCCGAATCAAAGTTTCACCGAAGCCATGGCAGATATCGATACCGCAGCCGCACTCAATCCTCCGCATTTGTCTTGGTATCAATTGACGATTGAGCCCAATACCCTGTTTCACTCCAAGCCACCGCAACTGCCCGACGATGAAGATCTCTGGCAGATCTACGAACAAGGGCAACAAAAGTTAGCGGCACTCGGTTATGAGCAGTATGAAATCTCGGCCTATGCCAAACCTGGCTATCAGTGCCGGCATAACCTTAACTATTGGCAGTTCGGCGATTATTTAGGTATAGGCTGCGGTGCCCATGGCAAAGTGACCTTACCTGAAGAAAATCGCATCATTCGTACGGTCAAAATTAAACACCCTAAAGGTTATTTAGCGGCCAGCAACTATACCTTCGAACAAACTGAAGTCGCTCAAGAAGATCGCGCCCTCGAATACTTGATGAATCGTCTGCGCCTAATGACGCCAATCCCTAAACAAGAGTTTGAAGACAGAACCGGTTTACACCGAGACACCTTAAAGGATGGGATGGAAAAGGCCAAACAACGGGGTTTACTCACCGAATCAGCTGAACATTGGCAATTAACCAGTAAAGGTCACATGTTTGTGAACGATTTACTAACGCAATTTTGTTAATTCACTGATTAAATTCCCCGTATAAATAATGTGTTAGCCTAGGTTTCTCGATGAGATATCTATTATGGCTAACACATTTTCTAACATTTATATTCATACATTTTTCCCCTGCTTCTTTAGAATTGCCTGAACATTGTTAAGGAAGCCTGATCATGCCAATAAAAACGAACATCAGCTTAGTCGCATTTACTCTCTCCGCCCTGCTTGTACTGCCTTCCTATGCAGTGCCCAGCTTAAATGACTCACATAATGTAACCAGTAAAAGTATTGCCGCCCAAAGCGAGTCAGAAAAAGCCAACGCCTTGTTTGAAACCATCTTCATGGAAAACATTATGGCAAGCCCAATTGCGCAAACCTATATGGGCATTAAGCAGGACTATGATAAGTGGGATGACATTGGCGACGAGGCGGATGCCCGTGAGTTGGCGCGCACTAAGAAACAACTGGCCGAAGTGAATCAACTGGATGCGAGTAAACTTGACCCACAAACTCGCCTAAGCCTGACATTACTCACCCAAAACCTGAATAACGAAATTAAAGACTATCAGTGGCGTTACCATAACTACCCAGTAAATCAGATGCATGGTGGCCACTCGATGATCGCCTCCTTCCTGATTAATCAACACCAGATCACCGATGTCAGCGATGCTAAGGCCTATATCAGCCGCTTAAATGGCGTGCCCAAACGCCTAAGCCAACTGCAACAGGCGCTAGAAGTGCGCGCTGATAAAGGCATTATTGCGCCTAAATTTGTGTTCGGTTACGTGATATCTGACAGCCAAAACATCATTAAAGGCGCCCCCTTCGATAAAGGCGAAGACAGTGCACTGTTAGCGGATTTTCGCAAAAAAGTGAATGCACTCAGCATCTCCGAGGCAGAAAAAGCCCAACTGATTGCCGATGCAGAAAAAGCACTAGTCTCGCAAGTTGAGCCTGCATACAAGACGCTTATCGCCTATATCAAAACCTTAGAAGCCAAGGCCGATACCCGCGATGGGGTTTGGAAACTCCCAGACGGCGAGGCGTTTTATAACAATGCCCTTGCACGCACGACGACTACCCACATGACGGCGGATGAAATCCATCAGCTCGGTCTTGCCGAAGTGGAACGCATCCATAATGAAATGCGCGCCATAATGAAAAAGGTGAATTTTAACGGCACCTTGCAAGAGTTCTTCACCTTTATGCGCGATGATCCGCAGTTCTATTATCCAAATACCGCCGAAGGCAAGGCGGCATATTTAGCCGATGCAACCAAGCTTATCGATAATATGCGCTCACGCTTGGATGAAGTCTTTAAGGTCAAGCCAAAGGCAGCCATGATAGTCAAACAGGTTGAATCCTTTAGGGAAAAATCTGCGGGTAAAGCCTTTTATGAACAACCGGCGCCCGATGGCTCTCGCCCTGGCAGCTACTACGCTAATCTCTACGATATGAAGGCCATGCCCAAATACCAAATGGAAGCACTGGCTTACCACGAAGGGATCCCTGGGCACCATATGCAAATCGCCATTTCGCAGGAGCTGAAGGATATTCCTAAGTTCCGTAAGTTCGGTGGCTATACCGCCTATATCGAAGGTTGGGGGCTCTACAGTGAGTCTTTCCCGAAAGAAATGGGCTTATATGCCGATCCGTACTCCGATTTTGGTCGACTGGCGATGGAGTTATGGCGAGCTTGCCGTTTAGTCGTCGATACCGGGATCCACGCCAAGCAATGGACCCGCGTACAAGGGATTGCTTATTACGTCGATAATACCCCTAACGCAAAATCCGATGCGAAGAAAATGGTGGAGCGTCATATCGTTATGCCATCGCAAGCCACAGCCTATAAAGTTGGGATGATTAAGTTACTCGAACTGAGACACAAGGCGGAAAAACAACTGGGTGATAAGTTTGATATCCGGGATTTCCATACTTTAGTCTTGGCTAACGGCGCGCTGCCTTTGGATGTGCTAGAAGAGCAAGTCGATCAATGGATTGCCAGCGTTAATAAAGCCTAAGCATAAAGCTTGGGAGGCTAACGCTAGCCTCCCTTGAACGCCGTTGCGAATAACATCGTTAAATCGCAGCCAATAAAAAAGCCACTATCAAGTGGCTTTTTTATTGGATTTATCACCGGCTTGGTCATAAAACCCTATCTCACTGTGGATCACTATATTTGATGAATTAAGCTCAATACTTAACACTCGGTGTGACTTTAGGGTACAGAGAGACAAAACTCATTTCCCACGATTAAACCATCAGAAAAAAATTACCTCAGCCTAATAAGCTGAGGTAAACCAAAAACTAGGATGATGGTTTAAAAGCCAACATTGTTTTAGTTCGCAAACTTCTGTTGGCGGTGATTCGAAACCGCAATATTGCAGACCTGTACACTCATATCGAAAGGGGTCATTTCCAATAAAAGCATAGGACTCAGGTCATTCCGAATCATCTGGCAATCATTGTATTCATTTAAGAACAGACTTCAATACAAGCTTCAAAAACTTGTTTTAGACAATGCTAAAAAACCAAACTAAAATGCAAGACAAAAAACATATAAGTAATTGATTTAATTATACTTAAAATATCACCAAACGTTTCCAAAACGCATTAAACGCATTTTAAGAACAATGTTTCCAAAATTACTGACGCTCACTGAAAAGTTCAGCATAAGGGATATCCCAATAAGGTGGATTACCAATATGGTCTTTAATAAACTCAATGAAAGCACTCACCTTAGGCGCTAAATGCTTACGACGTGGATACACCGCCTGTAGCGGTAAATGATGAGTCAATTGCCAATCTCTCAATAGTGGCACCAAGGTACCTTTAGCGATCTCATCTTCCATCAAGTAACTAGCAAGATATACAACCCCTAAGCCACTGATCGCAGCTGATTTTAAAGCAGGAGCGTTATCCACCCTAAAGTTACCTGAGACACCTATCTCACAGTAATCATCGCCCTTTTTAAACTGCCACATGCTGTGCTCATGCCACTCACCTTGATACACCAAGCAGTTATGGTCGACTAATTGCTCTGGACGCGAAGGTTCGCCATGTTTAGCAATATAATCGGGTGAGGCAACGAGTAGGAACTGACACTTCATCAAAGGTCGCGCCACCATACCAAGAGGAAGCTGCTCAGACATAGTTAACAGTAAGTCTAAACCTTCACTGACCACATCCACCTTATGATCAAGCAAACTGACTTGCAGTTCGAGCTCAGGGTGTTTTGCCATAAATGATGGCAATGCGGGAATGATATGCATAGCGCCAAAGGACTGAGAAATACCCACCTTTAACACGCCGCGGGTCGCATCGTTTAAATTATGCACGCTAGCAATCGCCTGCTCAGCATCGCGGAGTAACTCTTCACCTTGCAGATATAACAAATGCCCAGCTTCAGTCAAACTTAAGCTGCGAGTAGTACGCTGGATCAGTTGAACACCGAGTCTATGCTCGAGATCGGCTACCTGCGTACTAACCTTAGATTTAGAGATCCCAAGCCTTCTTGCGGCCGCACTGAAACTTCCGGCTCTGGCCACATGAGTAAAAATCGCAATAGGTTCTAACAGTTCTAACATGGAAAGTCGCCTTAAGCAGTTTCGACAGTGATTTAAACTTTCGGAATAACGCAGGAATGCAGCATTCCATAACGCCTTAATATCTCACAGCAAATGGGTTCGTTGTAGAGATTTAAACCGAAAAAGTCAGCTAAAGTAGAGTGTTTTATCTGACTGAGTTGCCAGCTTTTCATTATATTTTAAGAGTATACCAAACATTAGTCTGAAGAATGTAACATTCCACACTAAATAGCCGCAAGCATTGGGATTAATATCAAGGTGCTTGGTAACAATTCCCCAATAAAAAGCCCCAAACACAAAGGTGCTGAGGCATTGATCATTTATACTGCTTTATTCATTTTGTCAGCTAGGCAAACGTTCTAGCGTAAAAACCTGTTTATTCCCTTAGATATCTTCTGCGATATCTACTCACGCAATTCGTGGTGAGTGTTTTGCGTCAACACATAAGGTGCTAACTCAGGCACTTCTTTACGCAGTTGATTTTCAAGCACTAGCAGGTTTTCAAAACGGTCACATAAACGGTCGGCTTTCGCTTCAATCCCCTTGGATTGGGATTCAATTTGCTGCTCAATATCATCGCCTAATCTATCCATTTTTTGTGAAAATGCCTCCATCTTAGCATCGAAGGACTCACCATCGCCGGCAAGAATTTGGCCACCGATATTCATCATCAGGGTGCCAATGGAGTTTTGCACGATTTGCTCCATTTCCTGTTCAAACTCATCGTTAAAAGTGTTTTGCATCGACTCTTCGGTCGCACCAAGGTAAAAACTATCGCCCTGCTTGTAGGCTACGGCATCGACACGCTTCTGCACACCTGCCATCATTTCATCAAACTTAGCGCCAGCGGCATCGCCCATCAATGGCGTTAACGCCATACTCACAGCTTGAGAGGCCAGTGCAACCGCTTCATTGACTAATTCAATCACCTCAGGTACCTGAGTTGACACCTCATCGGCATATTGGCTAACTAGCTTCTTCTGCTTATCAGTTAAAGTTACCTGCTTGCCTTCAACGTATAACTTGTCAACCTCGATACGATACTTCTCGGCGCCCTTCTCACTCATCACTAATTTTTTAGGTTCGACTCTCACATCATAATTAAGGGAAACCTCACAGCGCTCATCAATTTGCGGCTCGGTTTTCGCTTGTGCTGATTGCAAGCCAGAAGCACCTAAAATAACGCCCGATAATGCCACTCCAGTTAATAGCGAATTTATCTTCATTGTTGTTCATCCTTTAATCTGAGGGATTCGACTAAGCTAACATGCTAAAAGACAAATAGCAGAAGATATGCCAACTTTGTAACAATATGATTAGTATGGAGTTATAAAAATTAGCACCGATAGCAGATTAGTGAATTTCACTAATATTTAGCCTAGCAGTGCTAATAAAAGAGTTAAATCAGAAGATTGAACGTCCGAGACGCTGGCTGAGATGCTCAAGCATCGCCGTCCCCGCAAGGGAGTTACCTTGGTTATCTAATTCGGGTGACCAAACGCAGACCGATAGCTCCCCAGGGATCACCGCAATAATGCCGCCACCGACACCACTTTTGCCTGGCATTCCGACACGATAGGCAAACTCACCAGCGCCATCGTACAAGCCAGACGTTGCTAACAGGGCATTTAACTGTCGAGTCTGCACTTGCGAAATAAGCTCGGTACCGTCTAAAGTTTTACCGCGATTAGCTAAATACAGCATCGCACGCGATAGATCGGCGCAGTTCATTTTTAAGGCGCAGTAATGAAAATAAGTGCGCAGCACTGTATCGACATCACCTTGAAAATTGCCGAAGGATTTCATCAGATAGGCGATGGCCGCATTGCGAGCACTATGCTGATATTCAGAATCCGCCACTTGCTTATCGAAACAAACTTTATCGTTTTGACTCAACGCCCTGACCAATTCCAACATCCGATGCTTAGGTGCCCCTAAACGGCTCTGTAATAAGTCAGCGATGACTAATGCGCCAGCATTAATAAAGGGATTGCGAGGTTTACCCCGCTCGAGTTCGACTTGGACTAATGAATTGAAGGAGTGTCCCGAGGGTTCTTTGCCGACGCGGCTCCAAATTTCGGTTTCTTCATATAAAGTTAGCGCTAAGGTTAAGCTGAAAACTTTAGAAATACTTTGAATTGAAAATGGCTCAAGGTAATCGCCTGCGCCTATGGTTTCACCGTCAATAGTGGTCACGGCTATGCCCAATTTGCCAGCATCAACATTGGCTAGCGCAGGAATATAATTAGCAACCTTTCCTTGGCCGAGCAAGGGTCGAACTTTGTCGACCACTTCCTCTAATAACGCCTGTTCTGGCATTAACTCCACCAGATATCGTACAGTTCGCTAACTTCGAGTTGAGTCACTTTTTGACCCGCCCAGAATGCCTTAACAGCAGCGATATCTTCCTCGGTGCACTTCCCGATAGTTTGGGTCGCAATAATACCTTCCCATTCGATATGACCACCGCCATGGAAGCCTAGCTTACGGGCTTCAATCACCTCATCAATAAACTTATCGACAGTTGCATCAATTTCAGCTTCAGAGACAGATGCATCGAACGTCCAAGTGATGTCAAAACCTAACTCTTGGAATTCATCGACGCGCATTTTCTTACGTAAACGACGGCTACGATTCGTTGCCATAGTGATTTTCCCCGTTGTGTTAAAAAACCAATAAAAAGATAACGATATTAAGCGATACGCTCGAACATCAGATCCCATACGCCATGGCCAAGGCGATGACCGCGGGCTTCAAATTTCGTGAGTGGACGATGATCCGGACGCGGTACAACAGTACCATCGGCAGATTGATTCTTGTAACCGCTCGCCACATTCATCACTTCCAGCATATGTTCGCTGTAGTTTTCCCAGTCGGTTGCCATATGGAATACGCCGCCAATCTTCAGTTTACGGCGGATCAATTCGGCAAATTCAGCTTGTACGATACGGCGTTTGTGGTGGCGCTTTTTATGCCAAGGATCGGGGAAGAACAACTGCACACGCGTCAGGCTGCCATCGGCAATCGCATGTTCTAATACTTCCATCGCATCATGGTGATACACACGAAGATTGGTCACGCCCGCGGCAGCGGCATCACTTAAGCATGAGCCAACACCAGGCTTATGGACTTCAATACCGATAAAGTTCAGCTCTGGTGCTTCTTGCGCCATTTGCACTAAAGAAGCGCCCATACCGAAACCAATCTCCAGTACAGTGTCAGCTTCGCGGCCAAAAACTTCGGCTAAATCCAATGGTGTTGGGCTGTAATCTAAGCCCATTGTTGGCCACTGAGTCTCAATGGCTTGCGCTTGACCTTTAGTCAAACGCCCTTCTCTTAGGACAAAGCTTCTGATCTTACGCAGATACTTGCCTTCTTCATTAAATTCAGCGGTAGTGACTTCGCTCATTTTTGCCTCGTCTCGTGGACAACACCCTCTAAAAAGAAGGGCATTATCCAAAGTTCAACTTACAGTGCAAGCACTAATGGAGGCGAAGTATAACAAGATTCTTCGCCTGAGCGAATCTAGCACTGTTTTTCCTGTGAGAGTGACTTGTTTGCCGCCCTATCTCCCGCTACACTGCGCCGATGAAATCTACAGCCTCCTTTGCAACACGTATCGTTAATTGGTACGACACCCACGGTCGTAAAACCCTCCCTTGGCAGCAAGATAAAACCCCATATAGTGTATGGGTTTCAGAGATTATGCTGCAACAAACTCAGGTGGCGACTGTTATTCCCTATTACCAGCGTTTTATGACGCGTTTCCCCGATGTATTAGCCCTCGCTAACGCCCCGGATGATGAAGTATTGCACCATTGGACTGGCCTTGGTTATTACGCTAGGGCTCGCAATCTGCATAAAGCCGCTAAGATGATCCGCGATGAATATCAAGGACAATTCCCGACGAATTTTGAGAAAGTGCTAGCACTGCCAGGCATTGGCCGCTCGACAGCGGGTGCAGTGCTATCCCTATCACTTGGGCAGCAGCATCCGATCCTCGATGGCAATGTTAAGCGCGTCCTAGCAAGACATGGCGCGATTGCGGGCTGGCCTGGACAAAAACCAGTGGAGGAGCAACTCTGGCAATTAACTGAACAGTTAACGCCAGAGCAGGATATTCAAAAATATAACCAAGCCATGATGGATATTGGTGCCAGTATTTGTACTCGCAGCAAACCCAATTGCGCCGCTTGCCCTGTGGCTATCGATTGCAAGGCCCAACTTATGGGTAGGCAAACCGATTTCCCGGGTAAAAAACCGAAGAAAACTATCCCAGAGAAATCTGCTTGGATGTTAGTTTTGCTCAAAGATAACCAAGTCTTCTTGGCTAAGCGCCCTCCTGCTGGCATTTGGGGCGGACTCTGGTGCTTCCCCGAGTTTAATACTCAAGCCGCACTCAATGCAGAGCTTGAAGCCCAAGGTTATAAAGCCGCTCAACTCGAACCATTAATTGGTTTTAGGCATACCTTTAGTCATTTCCATTTAGATATTCAGCCTATGTTGCTGAACGTAGATAAATGGGCAAGTGGTAAAACGAGCGTGGGCGCAGTCATGGAACAAAACCAGTCTCTCTGGTATAACATCAATCAACCTTCCAAAGTGGGACTCGCCGCCGCAACCGAGCGCGTGTTAGCCAACTTGGGATCACTCGTAGCTAATGCTAGCAACCTCGACAGTCAGTAAGGAATAATCATGGCGCGTACAGTCAATTGCGTATATTTAAACAAAGAAGCCGACGGCCTAGACTTTCAACTGTATCCAGGTGATTTAGGTAAACGCATTTTTGATAACATCAGTAAAGAAGCTTGGGGCCTATGGCAGAAGAAGCAGACCATGCTGATTAACGAAAAGAAACTCAACATGATGAATGTTGATGATCGTAAGTTTTTGGAAGAGCAAATGACCTCTTTCCTCTTCGAAGGAAAAGAAGTGGAAATTGAAGGCTTTGTGCCTGAAAAAGATCAGGAATAAACCTAAGTGACTATCTCTTAAAGTAAAAAAGCGCCGTTGGCGCTTTTTTGTTACAGGAGAAATGGCGTGCTTACTTACGCACACCTTCTACCACTAAATCTAATTCAACATTGGCAGATGCCGGACCTAAGTCCAGCTTGATGCCATAATCTTTCATCGCAAACGTGGTAGTACCGGTAAAGCCGGCACGATATCCGCCCCAAGGATCTTGACCTTCACCCACAGCATGCGCTTGAATAGCCAACGGTTTAGTCACACCGTTTAGCGTGAAGTTACCCTTGATAACCATATCGCCATTACCTTTATCTTCAACCGAAGTAGAAACGAAAGTCGCTTCGGCAAATTTAGCAGCATTTAAAAAGTCAGCGCTACGGATGTGTTTATCACGCTCAGCATGGTTTGAATCCACACTTAAGGTGTTCACTTTTACATTCACTTTGGCTGCAGCTGGATTTTTAGCGTCGTAGCTGAAATCACCGCTGAAATCATTAAAACGGCCAACCACATAGCTATAACCTAAGTGACTCACTTTAAAGGTAATAGAGGCATGGGCACCTTCACGATCAATCACATAATCGGCAGCAGATGCAGCCATAGGAACCAGTAAAGACCCGCCAATCAAAGCCGCTAATAGTTGTTTTTTCATTATATTATCCTCGGTTAAATTTAATCATCTTGAGTAATGTTGAATCTTTATCGATAAAATGGTGCTTTAGAGCACCTAAGGCATGCAGTACAACCAAAGCAATCAAGCTATAGGCGGCATATTGATGAATATCCCCCGCTATATCAGCCTGATTTTCAATCAGCGGCGTCAGACCAGGTAACTCAAACCAGTCAAACACCATAATTCCTCGCCCCTCTGCCGTTAAAATCAAAATGCCTGCGGCCATAATCAGCAGTAATAAGAGGTAAATCGCGCCATGGGCAATCTGGGCAGTAACCTTTTCCCATGGCTGATGATTTTGCTCTGGTGCAGGCTTTGGATTAATCAAACGCCAAACTAAACGAAATAACGTTACCGCCAGCAGCAAAATCCCGACGCTTTTATGCCAATGTGGCGCCGTTTTGTACCATGGGCTGTAGTAGGTCAACTCAACCATCCAAACCCCCATGGCAAATAATCCAATCACGGCTACAGCGCTCAACCAATGGCTTGCAATAGCAATAAGTCCATAACTTAACTTAGTATTTCTAAACATACTGCCACTCCGAACCTTTATACTTCTGCCACATAATTAAATAATAGTCATTATCATAGAACGAAAATTAAAAACTAAAATCAGTAAAAATAGCTCATATCTTTCTAAAATTTAGAATGTTTGCCATTTTAACGTTTTGAAGCTGATAGCAAGGTTAGTAAAGGCAATATATTCGAGTGGAAATACAACTTAGTGATATTAAACTGAACCGATTTTGATAGGTTTATAGATAAAAAACAGCCAAAGTGCACATTAAACAGTCGAACACATCATTTATCAGGAAAAAGCACTTGCAGCGGCTAAATACCCTCGCTAATATAGCCGCACTTCGAACGAGACAGCATTGAGTTGTCAGTTTTAAGTAGTCAACTAACGCTTAGTTTAGTTGCCCGAATAGCTCAGTCGGTAGAGCAGAGGATTGAAAATCCTCGTGTCCCTGGTTCGATTCCGGGTTCGGGCACCATTATTCAGCAGTAAAAGTTAAGCCGGCATAGCTCAGTTGGTAGAGCAACTGACTTGTAATCAGTAGGTCCCGAGTTCGACTCTTGGTGCCGGCACCATAAAAAACAAAAAAGCCACTCATTGAGTGGCTTTTTTGTTTTTGGGATTTCAATCAAATCATATAACTCCACTCTAAGTCACAGCCAACCTACTCTCGATAATTGCAGCGGTTTCAAGCTCGACTTTTGCTCCTGACACCATTCAAACAAATATTAATTAAAGGCTTTACACTTAACTTTGCAAATTTTCAAAGTTCGGAGGCAGAGACTAAGGTGTTATTCGCGCCTCCCACTATTTAATTGTATTAAGCCATTGATAGTTAGGCTAAGTAAGCCTTTCACATTCAAGTAAAGCGATAAATATTGCGCATTTTGTTTAATACTTGGTCAGTCGAATTAAAAGGGCTTGCACACTGAAAGCGTGCACTATATGATACGCGCACTTCGAACGAATGGGGTGTTAAACTCACGGTTTGAAGTAGACAACTAACGCTTAGTTTAGTTGCCCGAATAGCTCAGTCGGTAGAGCAGAGGATTGAAAATCCTCGTGTCCCTGGTTCGATTCCGGGTTCGGGCACCATTATTCAGCAGTAAAAGTTTAGCCGGCATAGCTCAGTTGGTAGAGCAACTGACTTGTAATCAGTAGGTCCCGAGTTCGACTCTTGGTGCCGGCACCATAAAAAACAAAAAAGCCACTCTTTGAGTGGCTTTTTTGTATCTGTGATTTTAGCAATTTACTTTATCAGCTCATGCACTATCGGCCTATCCCCCGTTTGGACTTGATGCTGCAAGTGTCGCCAACCATGAGTTAACTCGCTTAGCGGCTCTTTTCGCTCAGGAAAGTGCGAAGATAATTTGTCGATCACTTCAATTTGCATTTTACACAATAACGACCAACGGTCTGCATTTGATAGGTACATAGCGTTTTCCTTAACGAAGGGGATGATATTTCCTTAATTGATTAACACTAGGTCATAAACCTAACGTTGCCAAATTAAAATTGCGTGTTAGCGCACTGTTAAACATTGCTACTCCAGAGTATCTTTATTCTATAAACATAAGATAGGAGACATCATGACAGCTACGATTTTTAAACTTATTTTTATCGCAATTGGTTTGTTTCTGGTTTATAAGCTGATATTTGGTGGTAAGAAGGGATCGACTATTTTCGAAATGCACTTTAAAGACGGCCGTATGACTCACCACAAAGGCAAAATCCCCGAGCGTTTCGAGAAGGAATGTCGACATCTTGCTAAAGCAGATAAACTCACTTGTACTATCAGAGCCGAGAAAAATACCGACGTCCGACTACATATATCTGCCAATGTAAATGACAATCTACAACAAAGGATCCGTAATCAATTTCCCTTTGAGTATTACGATAAGAAGACAGTGGATAATAGTCGTCAAGCGGGTTAATTTTCCGAATCATCAGCCCTTATGTCAAAGTAAGGGCTGCACAATCCACTCAAACTCTATTGAGATTGATCAATCTTAGAATTTAATCGGATCCTTTGGCTCTAGCTTTCCATCTTCGCGCGCATCACGAACACGGCGCTCATTATCTTGCATCATAGGATCGCCACTCGATTGATGAGGATCTGCTTGTTTCTCTGAAGTGTCTTCGAAACGAAAATCAATGTTAGAACAAGCTGTTAATGAAATACTTGCTAACACAGCCAGTAACATCCAATACTTTTTCATTATATGATTCACGATAGATTGCTTTGAGCCAGTCTAGAGCAGTCAGAGAGCGATTATTAGCCAAGCTATACCGTTAACCATGGCAGCAAGTCGCTTAATCTAGCTTTTGGATCACTAAAGTCACCTTAGCAACGGTAACCCCCCACTTAATAATGTCGCTTTTATTGATGATGGTATTGTCATTAACTAAAAACATCCAATCATCAAAATGCACTTGGTATTCATCACCATCAACAGGCAATAACATATCGTAGCGCCAGCGCAGCGCGCTTCCCCTCGCCTCACCTACTGCAGTACCAATAATATCGCCTGCCGTGCCGGTATACTGTCCATCACCTAGGGAGGTTATACGCCAGATACGGGTTTGGGTTTCACCGTCATCATAGACAAACCATTCATCGATAACGCCTTCGTTCCCTTGCCAACTCGCCTCCATAGTGACATTAAATTTACGGATCACTTTGCCACTAAAATCCTCAACGATGCCCGATGCCTTAAGCGGGCCATTAAAGAATTTTTCCAATACTAATGGTGGATTTGTACCTTGATAATCAGCTACTTCAACCGAGGAACAACTAGATAACAGGCTGAGCATCAATAAACTTAAGATGACATTTTTAGTCCAATTTAGCGTTAACAATCGCATGATTTTTCTCCTAGTAATTGCGCTCGTAAACTTGGACGACTGGTTTTAGTCGATAACCAAATCGCTAAAAAAGCCTGTGCAAATTGTGGTTCTTGGATAAGCCCGAGGGGTTGTTGATTAAAATAAAATTGACTCTGGTTTGCATCGATAATCTTAAAACTTAAATGATCACCTGGCGTGACATCAGGCCAAATGCCCTTTAGTAAATTAAGCCAGTGACCAATATCACTATCGGCATAACCTAGATGTCGCCATTGGTCGGCTGTGGCTTCCAGTAAATCTGCAGCATCAATATCACGATAATATTCAATATCTAACAGTTGCGGATACTCCCCCTGCTGATACTGACCGGTTGGCGTCATCAGACGAGCTTTATATAAGTTGAACCACAGCCAATCCATTTCGCCGCGCCCAACCTCAACAAGATCCTGGGTCACCGAGTTATCGACCGTAGCGGTTGAATTTGCATATCCAGGAAAAAGGAGTAACAACCCAAAGATGGCGCTAAGATACGTTTTAGTCGATAGCATAGACATCCGATTCCTCCACTTGAAAATTAACGATCACACAAGCGACGATGTTCTAGCCCATAACGCCTTATCTGCCTATAACTACGGGATATTTTGATAAACAGCGGCAATAAGATAGTCCAAACAACAGCAAGGATAATCATGGAAATACTTTCGCCAAAAGGAAGCGTCACCGCATTAAATTGCGCGCCCGCAATGTAGCTAAGACTGCCAAAAACACCACCCAATATAACCTGCAAAATAATAGGTAAAGCACGCATAAAAACGAGGCTATGGTGCAGGCTCAAGGCAAAATGCAGCCATAGACAAGCGAGCCACCAAGGTAAAACGGTAAACTCAAATACCCCGAACAAAGTGAGCAAGGTATCAATCGCAATACCCAGCAACCCCACCTTAATCATGGTACTGAAGTCCCGAAACACAGCTTGTCGGTTTTCAACCAAAGCCAACAGTATAAAATGAATCAATAACAATGAGATATTGAGTAACAACACTCGATTACCCCATAAGATGCTACTCCACCAAACACACTGAAAGCTCAAGGCGTTGTAGATAATAACTCCTTGAAGCTTAGACATATTTTGAATGTATCTGACCATAGAGAGCATCTCTGCGCGACGTTAACTACGGTTAATCGTATTAGGTAAACGATACCCGGGGCGTACAGCCACTAAATGCACAGTGCTTGTGGTGCGCTCTAAAAATCCGCCTTCGCAGTAACTGAGGTAAAACTTCCACATGCGAATAAAATCTTCACCATAACCAAGGGCTTGGATTTGGGCAACGGAACGATCAAAGTTGTCGTGCCAATCCTTTAAGGTTTTGGCGTAATCTAAGCCCATGTCATCAATCGACCAGACCTGCATATCGGTGCGCTTCGCCAAATGGCCAACCATTTGATGAACCGAAGGCAAACAGCCGCCAGGGAAAATATATCGCTGAATAAAATCAACGCTTTTACGATAACTATCGTAACGCTGATCTGAAATAGTGATTGCCTGTAATAACATCCGCCCTTCGGGTTTGAGCAATGTTTCCAGCTTTTTAAAGAATCCAGACAAATATTCATGACCTACGGCTTCAATCATCTCGATAGACACCAATCTATCGTATTGACCGCTAAGATTTCGATAATCCTCGGTCAGCAAAGTCACACTATCGCTTAGCCCTTCACGTTCGACCCGCGCTTTAGCATAGGCATATTGGGCATCGGAGATGGTAGTGGTCGTAACGTGCACGCCATAATGTTTAGCTGCGTAAATCGCCAAAGCGCCCCAACCAGTACCGATTTCTAATAGGGTTTGCCCCGGCTTTAAATCGAGCCGCTCGCAAATGGTTTTGAGCTTGTGTAGCTGCGCATCAGCAAGGCTTGCCTCGCTATGGGGATACAAGGCACTGGAGTACAGCATTTCACGGTCTAAAAACTGCTCATATAACGCATTGCCCAAGTCGTAATGGGCAAGAATATTACGCTTAGAGCCCTGTTGAGAATTACGGTTAAGCAAGTGCTTAAAGCGATTAATCGAGCCAGTAAGCCAACTAAATTTAGCTTCAATCTGGTCAAGTAACGGCAGATTTCGAGCAAAAAGTTGCACGACTTTGGTTAAGTCAGGGCTGGTCCAATGGCCTTGAATATAGCCCTCACCTGCACCGATGGAGCCTGAAAACATCACTTGACGATAAAAGCTCGGATGCTTCACGACTAGCGTTGCATGTAGCTCACTGTGGTGCTCACCAAAACGATAGCTTTTATCCCCCTCGACTAAGGTTAAACATCCGTTAGGGAGATTTTCTAAGGCCTTGAGCAGTAGCTTACGGGCAAGACTGTCAGGCAATTTTGCCGTAACAACTGAAGATTGCGATGCAGTGTTTTCCATATTATTTCTCCATTTGAGCAGGATGTGGCACAAAAGGCACTCGTTTGTAGAACAGCTTTAACGCCTGCCAGTAAATCCCACCGAAAATTTTCAACGTCATAAAAGGGAAGCGAAACAACAGCGTCCTAAGTGATGTGGCATTAATGTCTTGGCGAGTCATCGAAAGCGTTGCATTAAATAAACGCTTGCCTGAATGATTCGGCAGATTTTCAATACCAATATTTAAGCGTTCAGTGGGGGGGGCCACATGCCACTGGTAGCGCATATCAAGATTCATAAAAGGCGAAACATGGAACACTTTATCCGTTGTTTCAGGAGCCGATAAATCCACTAAATAGCAGTGGCGCTGATCCCACGGGGTGTTACTCACTTCGGCAAGCATGTATAAAGACTGTTGATTTTTATAACAAAAATAGAAATTTACCGGACTAAAATACACGCCAAAATGCCGAATTTGCCCAACAAATAGCACTCGATTACATCGCTCTTCACCGCCCAATTCTGCCACTTGCTGAAGCACTCGACTCTTGAGGGCTGAAGCACTCGGCTCCTCTATATCGAGTTTGCGGTTAAGATTGTCCTTTGAGGTAAACGTAGTGAGATAGTCCGCAGGATTAAATCTCAGCAAGGCGCGGCGCTGACTAGCAAATATCCGCCCCATACGACTGATAGAATCAACCTCATCCAAATCAATCGCCAGCAACGCCATTTTGTAGCTAAAGTGATGTTTTATTGGGGTAAAGCGACTATGCGTCACAGTGCCGTAGTAAATACCACTATTGAGCTCACTCATAGGCTGATCCCAAAATGGTCGCAAACTTCTAATGCACTACGTACACCATCTTCATGGAAACCATTGTGCCAATAGGCCCCTGCAAAATGGGTGCGGTTTTTGCCAGAAATCTCCTCCCGCCTTGCCTGTGCCTGTAAACTGCGTTCATTAAAGACTGGATGAGCGTAATTAAAACGCCGCAGAATTTTCGACTCATCAATGAGCTCACTCTGATTAAGCGTTACGCAAAAGGTTGGCGCGTCGCTAGGTAGGCGCTGCAGGATATTCATATTATATGTCACTGATGCAGGACGTTTTTTATCGCCATCTAAGCGATAATTCCAACTTGCCCAAGCCGCTTTACGCTTAGGTAGAATACGGGTATCCGTGTGCAGCACCACTTCATTATTTTGATACTGTAAGTCGCCCAAAATGGCTTTTTCAGCGGAGGTAGCATCGGTTAGCATCCCAAGCGCTTGGTCGCTATGGCAAGCGAGTATCACTTCATCGAACACATGCCACTGACCATTAACCTGCAGCTTAACGCAATCTTCATGTCGCTCGATGGCACTGACTGGACTGTTTAAATGGAGGTTATCTTTAAATGGTGCAATTAAATCAGGAATATAACTGCGAGAACCGCCCTTCAGCACATACCATTGTGGTCTATCAGTCACATTTAACAGCCCATGATGCTCGAAGAAACGAATAAAAAAGCGCAACGAAAAGGCACGCATATCTTCAATGCTCGATGACCAAATCGCCGCGCCCATTGGCAGAATGTAATGCTCAGCAAAAAAAGCTGAAAAACCTTCTCTGTCGAGGAAATTACCTAGGTTGGCTTCAGGATATTGATCCTGCTGATAAATAGCCTTGCAGCTTTTATTAAACCGAACAATTTCATTTAAAAAAGCCCAAAAGCGCGGATTCAGAAGGTTACGCTTTTGGGCAAACAAACTCGCAAAGTGATGCCCATTGTATTCAAGCCCAGTGAGCGCATTGTGCACGCTAAAACTCATCTCTGTCGGCAAAATACTGACATTAAGGCGGGCTAATAACCGCTCAAAACGGGGATAAGTTCTATCGTTAAATACGATAAACCCAGTATCTATCGCATAGGTTTTACCTTGATAATCCACATCCACAGTGGCAGTGTGACCACCGATATAATCATTAGCCTCAAATACAGTCACTTTGTGTGACTGGCTCAATAGATGAGCGCAGGTCAGCCCTGAAATCCCAGTACCTACAATGGCAATATTTTTCATCTTCCGGTGTCCTTTAGCGCTTTTGCTTGGCTATCTCTTTGGATCATTTTTTGCCATACAAATGCTGGTAAAAATGACATCAATTTCAACAAATAAGTAAATCGTTTTGGAAAATGGATCTCTGCGTCGCCGCGTTCGATACCAACACGAATCGCCAACGAAGCCTCATGCACATCAATTTGCATTGGCATGGCAAAGTCATTTTTGGCGGTTAAGGGGGTTGCCACAAATCCAGGGCAAATCACGCTGACACTAATATCATCTTGCGCAACATCGAGTGACAGACTCGCAGCCAAGTACTTAACGCCCGCTTTAGATGCGCCATAAGCCTCGGCACGGGGAAAGGGTAAATAAATCGCGCTGGAACTCATCAAGGCTAATTTCGATCCTTTTGGCATTAGAGGCAAAAATGCCCCTAAACAGTAGCCCATCGCAATCAAGTTAGTGTGTATGACTCGCTCAAAGAGCTGATCATCAAAATGTTTTGCATCGTCGATATACTCACAACTACCGGCGTTGAGGATCACGATATCCAATAGACATTCACTGCTCGAGAGCATATCACCTAGCTCAGTAGCAGCCTGCTGGACTTGAACACGATCGCTAATATCAAAACTCAAGCAAGTGGCGCCTATCAGTTCCTTCTGCGCCAACAAATCAAGTTTTGAGGCGTCACGGCCACAGGCAATCACATGCCAACCTAAGGCCAAATAATCCTTTGCTAACTGCAAACCGATACCTGAACTTGCCCCAGTTATCAGCACTGTATTGATTTTTTTGGTGAGCAATGAGGTCATTACTTAGCCGCCCTATCTTTAAGCAAGCGAATAAGTCCGCCCATACAAGGCAAATGTTCATACAGCATTTGCCCGAGGTCGAAATAGTCCCGATGAAAATAAATGCGCTGATGGAACTTAAGCTGGCTCATCCCATCAACCCGAACTATCTCTCCTTTATTGAGCTTAGGATGACGATATTGCATTTGCCAAAACAGCGATGCTTGAGTGTCATCCTGTAATACTTCTTTGATTTCAAAATGAATATAGCCAATATTTTGATAAAGCTTGGCAAAATACTGTGTCAACGCGTTTAAGCCATTCACTTGATGCATCGGATCGATAAAACAAATATTGTCATCATAGACCTCTGCAAGTAGATGCAGATTATCCTTATTTAACGCTTGATAGAGGCTGATAAAATCATCTACTAATCCGCTATGCTCAATCTTCGCTTGGTTTATCATCCAGACACTCCCTAAGGGATAAGTATTAAGGTTGAACTTGTGGTCTAAGCCTTTTTCAGCACACCCAGTACCGTCAGCGCTCTTGCTCTTGCCGCATTGTGCTCAACAATCGCATAGGGATAATCCGCTTGCGATGCAAATAATGGTGCTTCAAACAACGAAGGCATTTTTTGCTGATTCGGTTGATGCAATCGCTTAACGCCCCAAGATGCGAGTTCTGGTAAGTACTTACGAATAAAGCGGCCATCTGGATCAAACTTTTCGCTCTGGCTCATAGGATTAAAAATCCGAAAATACGGCTGCGCATCACAACCGCATCCTGCCGACCACTGCCAACCGCCGTTGTTAGCCGCCAGATCGCCGTCGATAAGATGCTGGCGGAAATACCGCTCACCCCAACGCCAATCAATAAGCAAGTGTTTGGTTAAAAAGCTCGCCACCACCATACGCAGGCGATTGTGCATCCAGCCGGTTTGATTAAGTTGCCGCATAGCCGCATCCACTATCGGATAGCCGGTTTTGCCCTCGCACCAAGCTAAAAACTCATCGTGATTGTTGCGCCATGGCACATGATCGGCTTGGCGATTAAAATTGTGTCCCTTGGATAAATCAGGAAAAGCCACCAGCAAATGACGGTAGAACTCCCGCCAAATGAGCTCATTTAGCCATGTACGCCCGGGACTAGTGTCATCAACCATTACCTCAGGGAAACGTTGTAAAAGCGCCGCGACACATTGCCTTGGACTGAGTACACCAATCGCCAGATAAGGGGAGATAACACTGGTGCCATCAATGGCGGGGAAATCTCTATCTTGCTTATAGTCTTGCACTTTTTGCTGAATAAATTGATTAAGCAGCCGCTTGGCTTGCCCCTCACCTGCCGCCCACTGTTCACTCGAGATAAGCGGGGTTGATATGGTTTGATTTAAACCTGTTTCTGATGGCGTAGTGCCCTTGTTAGTCGGAGAATCAGCAAAGCCGATATTTTTAAAAAATAATGGCTTAGGCTCCGATAAGATAGGACCAAGCGGTGCTGGCACACCCAGCGGCACAATAGGCTGCTTTGCGGCAACCTCTCGCCACTTGCGGCTAAAAGGAGTAAACACCCGATACATGTCACCGCTTAAATTAAGCACAGTTCCAGGTGGTAATAAGCAATGTTCATCACTAAGCACCAAAGGAATCCCCGCTTCAATACAAGCTTGATCGCGCTTTTGCTCATTGATCTCAGGTTCTCGTCCTGCAAATACCCGTCCAATAGTATGCTCTTCACAATAACCCGTTAAAAATGCGGGAATATCTTTAAAGCTATCAAGTTGAATGAGTTCAAATTCAACTCCTAAACTCGCCAGTCCTTGGGCCAGTAGATTCACATGCCGCTGAATAAAGTCGAGTTGAATTGGCGCGATATCATGGCGACGCCATTGACTTGGGGTGGCAATGTAAATCGCTTTAAGCTTGGCGGCATGATGTTGCCTTACCCAATCACAGGCGGCCGTAAACGCCTGATTATCGGTAAGGCGCAGATCTTGGCGAAACCACATTAACGCCTGTTTCTCCAAACCGCATTGATTAATGCTCATCGGCGCTCTCTCCTTCAATCAGTGCAGCATTAGCCTGGTTTTTCTGTCTACGATACTGTTTTTTATGTTGCTGCTTTGCGGCCGTTATTTGCAGAATGATCTCGGTAACACTAGGGGCGATATAGTCCGATAAAGTGGTTAGTGTCGGCGCGAAAGGGCCAACGAGATAGCAAGCGAGTGACTTAGTCTCCAGCAACATTTGCAGCTCTGTCTGCTTTGATAGTGAGTGATTCGCCTCTGGCAATAACACTAAAGCATCAACCTTAAGCCTGTTATTGATTAGCCCAAGACTGCTGACATGTTGCACGCCTAAGTTGACCACTGAGACTCTTAAATCGGCAAGTTCCAGTAATAGTGCAAGGCAATACAAACGGTTAGTAAGGCTTGAACTGGGCGCAAGCGTAGGCTCTGTATTTTTTTGCGATGTAACATAAGGCAAACGCACTAACGCAATCTGGGGCGAGCTTGCTAGCCCCGCTACGCTTAAACGCCCACCGATACGGCTAGCTAACTCACTGTCTAACCAAGCAAGCAGCAGCTCCACATCTAAACGCGGCTCCAATAAAGGCATTAATTGTGCAAACCAAGCTTGTAGCAGTTTTTGTTTAACCAATTGAAATGGATATAAGCCCAAGGCTTCATCTAAGATTTGGTGAAACTTGAGCTGATCTAACTCAAAAAATGCAGTGTTTAACGCCAATATCTGCTCATGCCAAAAATCAGACGATTGAGATTGCACACTCGCGACATCTATCGCTTTAGCCGAACTCATCAATAATGGCTTTACCTTACTGATGGCAACGCCTTTTGCTAACCATGCATTAATCTCATGGATTTGTTGAATATTTTCGGCAGAATACAGCCTGTGCCCCTTGGGAGTACGCTCAGGGATAACAAGCCCAAAACGCCGCTGCCATGCCCTTAATGTCACCGCATTAACGCCAGTAAGCCGCGACACCTCACCGATCGGCAGTAATTCGCTACTGCTGGGATTATCAGCTACAAGCTCTAAATTATGATCTTCCATTTTTGTCTCTTAACTCATGAATCAGATTGGTTGGCCTAAGCATGTTGTGCTAAACCATTTCGCCAATCGTGGTTTGTATCTGCTAAGCCATTTTTATCAAACGCACATATCAGCAAAAACCTAGTAGGCATAACGCAGTTTTAACTCCTCCGGATGGGGATTTAAGTACACTTGATCTTCAATATATGGCGTTGGGAATTGTCTTAAGTAATGGTTAATCAAGGTGATAGGTACTAACAGAGGCAAGAGTCCTTGACGATATTTCATAATCATTTCAGACAGTTCTTGTTTTTGCTCCTTGGTTAAGTGCTTTTTAAAATAGCCCTGAATATGCTGCAAGGTGCTGGTATGATTTCTACGGGTCGCATTAATTTTTAAGGCGGTCATAAAGCCTGTAAAATAGCGGTCAGCGGTCGCTTCAATATCCTCAATATTGGCCACAATCGGTCCAAGCTCGCGATACCATTTAGGACTGTGGGCCATTAATAAGTACTTATAACGGGAGTGAAACTTCACTAACTTATGCTTAGTCAGCCCCTCGTGACGCATTGTATGCCAGTCGTGATAGGCGTAGACCCGAGTAAAAAAGTTTTCCCGCAGCACCATATCGTGCAAACGCCCTTCTTCTTCAACCGGTAAATGGGGATAACGCTCCATTAATTTGCGGGCAAATACGCCAATACCGGATTTAGAGCCGTTATTGGTGCCAATCTTGTACTCTGTCACACGTTCCATACCGCAGGTTGGGGATTTAGCACATAGTAGATAACCGCCTAAAAAATCTAACTCTTCTACTTTGCGCTCACTGAAATCATTGAGTTTTTCGGTGACATCTAAACTTCCATCCGCGCTCTGTACCCGTATTTGTTCACCATCGCGTACTAAACGAATACTTTTACGAGGTGCGCCTAGGCCAATCGCCATTTCTGGGCAGATAGGAACATAATCAAAAAATGGGGCAATTTCTTGATTACAATAAGAGGAATTTTTATGACCACCGTCAAAACGCACCTTTTCCCCCAATAAGCAGGCACTTATCCCTATTTGAATACGTTGCGGATTAAACTTGTACATAATGAAATTCCTTGTATCAATTTAGATACTATTACGGACCAATCTTGTACAAGGATCAAGTTTTTGTACAATTTTTTATAAAAATATTTTTCTACTAAAAATCCAACGAAAGTCGCCAGAGTTTGGCCTTGATATTGCTTAATTTATTTGCCCTATTGGCGCGGCATCTGAAAGTGAAAATCGACGAGGAAAAATAAGGAAATGACTGTCATCAATCCCAATAGCTATGCGGCCATCGCGTTGAACCAAGTAAAATCGTTGCAAACTCAGCAAACGCAAGGTGTATCAAGCCCTGCGGAAAATCCGAGAGCTCAAATGATAGCCCCGCAAGATACAGTCACCCTATCTGGCGGCGTGACTCGAGATGCTGAAAGCAGTGATACCTATAGTCAGCTTGCGCCTAATGCCAAACAACATTACACCGCTAATGTGCAACATATTGCCGGTACGGCAGAGACTGAAAAGCCGCATAATAGATTAGAAGACGCAATGCAGGCGATTCTCGATAAACGCACAGGCATTGATAGGGATAAGCTTAAACAGCTAGATGCGGAGATAGCAAAAATAGCAGGTGATGACAGCTTATCCGAAGAGGAAAAAGCAAAAAAAATTGAATTACTCCAAGCTCAAAAAGTGGAGCTAATTAAAGAAGCCACTGAGAAAAATGAAGAACGACAACGCAATAACCAGGCTGAAGTGTATTTTAGTTAACCTGAACTCGGGGTGACGAGTGTCGGAAAAATCTAAATTTAACAATCAAAATCAATGCTATAAATGATTTTTTTGAAAAGAAGAACCTTTTTCCTGACTGAATGCGCAGATTTTTGCGCATATCAAGGCGCTCTGTCGTATGCCATAGCGAGCTATGGTTAGACAGAGCAACGCAGAGAGGCCCGAAAAGATGCCTATTCAGCGGCTCTACTTATCCCGAGCTCAGGTTAGTTAATAACGCGAGCGGTATGGCAAGAACAACAAGCCAACTGAATCATCACGTAAAACCATTAGCGAAATGATCGTCCGCCCTATCAAAGGGCGGCTCGCTATCAGAATAAAAGCTTAAACAACCTTGTCGCCTTAATTAGCGCTTTTTACCACCTAAGGCGCGTTTTTTAGCCCGTTGTTTTTGAGCAGCTTTGCTATTGCGTCTTGGCTCAGAGACCATTTTGTTAAAATCGGGTTCAAAGCCAGGATACCATTGTTGTGGCAAACGCTTATCGAGCAAGGCTTCGACTTCTTCTAGCAGTAGCGCATCCTCTTGGCTAAAAAGCGTAATAGCCATCCCGGCACTGCCAGCGCGACCAGTACGACCGATACGGTGAATGTAATCTTCAGCAATAAACGGCAATTCGAAATTAATCACATACTGTAGCTCAGCAATATCAAGTCCTCTTGCGGCCACATCGGTGGCAACTAAGACTTGCACTTGTCCTTGTTTAAACTCCTGCAATACCTTTTCCCGCGCACCTTGGGACAGGTCGCCATGGAAAGCTTGCGTTGCCACCCCGAGTTGATTGAGCTGAGTGGTCAGCTTATCGACACCCTGCTTAGTGCGGCTAAAGATCAACACTTGCTGCCAATTTTTGCTACGGACTAAATGGCTGACAAACTCAGTTTTACGATCGCTATCAATCGCATAGACTCGCTGCTCTATCTGGGCCGCGGTCGTATTACGTTTAGCCACTTCAATCAGTTTGGGATTACGCAGAAGGTTTTTGCTGAAACTAAAAATCGAATCATCCAAAGTGGCGGAAAATAGCAACGTTTGTCTGTGAGCGGGCACTTGCTTAAGTACGGCTTTGATTTCATCCATAAATCCCATATCAAGCATCCGATCTGCTTCATCAAATACCAGTGTGTTCAATTGGTTAAGATTGAGTGCACCTTGACGTAAATGATCAAGCAAGCGGCCTGGGGTTGCAATCAACACATCAATCCCGGCGTTAAACACCGCTTGCTGCGCCTCGATACTGACGCCGCCGTAGGCTATGCCCACACGAATATCTGTGCCTTTCGCATATTTTACAAAGCTTTGCTGAACTTGTAGTGCCAACTCCCTTGTTGGCACTAAAACTAAGGCGCGGATTGCTTTTGGCGCCTTAAGGTTTTCGTTATCAGCGATTAAGTGTTGCAGAATGGGTAAAGCAAAAGCAGCAGTTTTCCCCGTCCCAGTTTGAGCCCCCGCCATCACATCCTGTTTTGCTAAAATGGCGGGAATGGCTTCAACTTGAATAGGCGTGGGTTGTTGATAACCAAGTTCAGCTAAGGTGTTAACTAATTGGGTATTTAAGGAAAGCGCGCTAAAAGACATGAAACATCACCAAAAACAATCATGCCGCAATGTTAGCAGACCGGACTGACTGCGACCAGTTTACGATCGCGCCTTTAATATCATGCTTATCGGTCACAGCCACACCACTACTTAGGTTTGGTAAACAATTCCGCTTCAGTAAAAAAGGCCTCAACATCCGCTGGTAATTGTGGGCGGCTAAAGAGATATCCCTGTGCTTGGTCGCAAAAATTTTGAGTTAAAAACTCGGCTTGCTCGGTGGTTTCTACCCCTTCCGCAACAATATCTAATTTTAAGGCATGGCCAAGGGCAATCACAGCTTTAGCTATCGCGGTATTGTTGGTATCGAAGGGAATGTCTCGAACGAAAGACTGGTCGATTTTAAGCTTATGAATTGGAAGTTTTTTCAAATAATTCAGTGATGAATAACCCGTACCAAAATCATCGACCGAGAGCTCAATGCCCAAATCACCTAACAATTTTAAATCACGAATCGCGACATCCGGATTATTCATCATCACACTTTCTGTCACTTCAAGCTCAAGGCACGTTGCAGGTAAGCCTGTTTGCGTTAGGATACGTTTCACGTCCTCCACAAAGGAGCCACGTTGCAACTGCTGTCCTGCGACGTTAACCGCAATGCGGCCAAACTGTTTACCGTCAGCCAACCAACGCACACCTTGCTGGCAAGCCGTTTCAAGCACCCACAAACCAATATCGTAAATTAAGCCAATTTTCTCGGCGACGGGAATAAACATCCCTGGGGAAATTTGTCCTAAAATCGGATCGTTCCAACGCAATAGCGCCTCAACTCCAACGGTTTTGCGGGTCACCAAATTTAATTTGGGTTGATACATCAAATACAGAGAATTTTGCTCAAGTGCACCATAAAGTGCACTCTGCAACTTTAAATGCTCGATCGATTCTTTGGTCAATGATTCAGTGTAAAAGGCATAATTATTTCGCCCCTCACTCTTAGCGCGATACATGGCGGCATCGGCATTGCGTAGCAGCGTATCAGCATTACTACCATCACTTGGGTAAAGGGAAATCCCCATACTGGCGGTAAGGCGTAAATGATCCCCGGTGCTTACCACAAAAGGCAGATCAAATACTTGGCGCAATTGGTTAATTGCCGCTGTAGCATCCTCATGGCCTTGAATGCCGGAAATCAGCGCCACAAACTCATCGCCACCAATACGTGACAACACATCTTGCTCCTGTAATTGGCTGCGAAGACGTTTAGCCAGTTCCACCAGCATTTCATCGCCAATACTATGACCAAAACTGTCATTAATGTGTTTAAACAAATCCACATCAATAAAGACTGTCGCTAGTTGGGCATTAAGTCGTTTCGCATGCCTGAGTTCTTGCTTAAGCTGCATCATCAGCTTCATGCGATTCGGCAAATGAGTCAGTGGGTCAAAATAAGCTAAATGAGCAAGTTGCGCTTCACTCTGTTTTTGAGCGGAGATATCAGCGAAAACTGCGACAAAATAGCGGATCTCCCCAACCTCATCGTAGATGGCGCTAATAGTGATATTTTGCGGAAAAATAGTGCCATCTTTACGTCGATTCCAAATTTCACCATTCCACTTACCAGCATCGAGTAAATGATTCCACATGGTTTCAAAAAAAGCTCTATCGTGACGGCCGGAATTAAATAGGCGTGGATTTTGCCCAAGTAACTCTTCCCGCGAGTAACCTGTAATCTCGTAAAAGGCACCATTAACATCGGTAATATTACCGTGCCTATCAGTCACGACTACACCTTCAAGGGAGTGTTTAAAGACATTGGTAGCGAGGGTAAGTTGTTCTTCCACTTCTTTATGTTTAGAGATATTACGGGTCATGCCTATCACGCCCGCCAGTTCCCCCTCGGGCGTTAAGGCGGGGATTTTAAGAGTCTCTAGCCATAAGTGTTTATTTTGATTCTCACCATCTAAACATTCAGCAACAATAATTGGCGCCCCAGTCTCAATAGCAAGTTTGTCACCATTGAGAAAAATATCCGCAATCGCTTTGCCAAATAGCTCTTCGTCCGTCTTGCCAATAATGTCACTGCGGGGTAGCTCCCACGCATTTTCAACACTTTGGTTGCAAATGGTGTAAACACCGTCGGTATTTTTGACCCAAATATGCTCTTCAAAACTATCGATAAAGATCTGCAAGTCAATAACATCCATCGACTTCGCATCACCGCGCAAGGCGGCCATTTGCAGTCGTTGGGCCCTGTGCAACTCACTCAAATTAAGCTGTAGGCTATTAACCGTTAGGGAAGCGAGTTGCAGTGCCTTATCATCTAACTGTAAAGGAGTATGATGATATAAACAAAATACCCCGAAATGCGCTCCAGAATTCCAGATGATAGGCAAATAAATTAAGCTTCCAAGTCCGGTATCACGCCATTTTGGCGTTGATTTTACATCCGGGATCAAGGCTTGCTTGAATGCAGCAGCATGACGTACATCTAACGGAATATTAACCTGATGATGGCTAAAGGTACTTGATTCGTTGAAGGGATAATGGGAAGCGGAGCGAGTGGATGGGGTATTAACTTTAGGTGTCGCATGTTGATAGAGGTTTAAATGAGCTTTATGATTAAAATGCCGAACAAGAGCTTCTATATCAACAAGTTGGCATCGTTCAGACTGAATTAACTGACGATATTCACCCGCTGCATTCGCAGTTAAAATCACCGCATGCGACTGAGTGATATTGGCGACTAACTGTAAGTCGTTTGCCCAATCTGTTAACTGCTTTTGTGAAATTGCAAAATCAATCATAAGCTTGCTAACTATAGCCTCTACAATTCCATGTTAAATAAGGACAACAAGCGCCCCCCTAAAAAACACTACACCAACAACAATACCCACCCACTGTCTTAATAAAATCTGAGCCTAGGCTGAAGTACAAAACCAGTACAATCCCATGCTCAATTGACAGATATTACCGCAGACACTCAATCAGCGTCATTCACTAATACATAATTATTTGAGTTATTAGCAGATTAGTTTGTTTCAGATAACGAAATTTAAACACCATTATCGCCAACAGACTCACTGTCGATAAAGGTTAGACTCAAAGCTACTCAAAAATGAGTACGTCAGTAAAAGCTTAGCAATAAAACATTTGAATAAAAATCAAACATCTTCATCTTCGTTTCGCAAGCAAAAATTCACGCCTACAAACAGGGCCGAATCCCAAGGTATAGCCCCCTCGCATAAGGATTGTTTAAGTAGAAATTACCGTCTTTTCATTGACAATAACATTATCCTATTGTCTACAATGGAAATAATCAGAAAGAAAAACAAGGATTTTTATGCCTACCGTGCCTACAGCCACACCCGCCATCCCGTTAACGAGCCAGCAGCTTTACCGAAAGTCAGAACTTAAACAGCTTAATACTGAGTGCCAATCTACAGCCCAGCTCACGCCACTCGATGATATTGTTGGCCAAGAACGTGCCCAACAGGCGGTAGAATTTGCCATGGGGATAAAAGAAAAGGGCTATAACATCTATGCGATCGGCCAAAATGGTCTCGGTAAACGAACCATGATGCTGCGCTATCTCAATCGCCACGATCCCATAAAACCTGCGTTATTTGACTGGTGCTATGTGGTCAACTTTGACGATACCCGCAGCCCTAAAGTGCTAAAACTCACCGCTGGCACGGGGCAAGAGTTTAAGAAATCCATCGAGAAACTCATGCTCAAACTGGTAAGAGCATTACCCTTAGCCTTTGATAATGAAATGTACTATGCCAGAGCTGAAAAACTTAAAAGCCAACTGATACAAAAGCAAGAAGCCGCACTCACTGAGCTCAGCGAAGAGGCCAAACAAAAAAATATTAGTCTGAGCTTAACCATGCAGGGAGATTATCAA
Organism: Shewanella sp. LZH-2; assembly: GCF_016859145.1. NCBI lineage: Bacteria > Pseudomonadati > Pseudomonadota > Gammaproteobacteria > Alteromonadales > Shewanellaceae > Shewanella > Shewanella sp. LZH-2. The sequence goes on along the minus strand of NZ_CP069350.1, from coordinate 1,316,576 downwards.
ATGATCGCCCTCAATGGTGATGAACCCCATGATGAAGCCAGCTTCTGCGCCCTCACGGAAGCCGAGCGTAGTCAATTTGAAAGTAATATCAATGGGCTAGAAGTAAAACTAAGGAGCATTATTCGCCAAAACACTGAATGGGAAGAAGAATTTAGTGATACTCAGCAGGAACATGATGAACAAGTTGCCAAGGATGTGTTGATCCACTTTTTTAAACCCTTGAAGGATAAATATAAACATCAACCAGATGTCAGAGCATTTTTAACCGGGATGCAGGCAGATATCCTAAGTAATTTAGATATTTTCCTTGAAGAAAGCGAAGAACAACTCGCCCTTGCCTACGCTTCACTTGAAAAGAAAATGCCCCGCCGCTATCAGGTCAATGTACTTGTATGCCAAGGCGAACAGAAATTCCCCATCGTGGTCGAAGAAAGTCCAAGCTACCACAGCCTGTTTGGTTATGTTGAAAACGCCACCTTCAGAGGCACAGTGTTTACCGACTTTTCATTGATCCGCCCAGGAAGTTTACATAAGGCAAACGGTGGCGTGCTGTTAATGGATGCCATCAAAGTGCTTGAACGCCCCTATGTTTGGGATGGGTTAAAGCGAGCATTGCGTTCACGCAAGTTGGATCTGAGTTCATTAGAGCGGGAAGTCTCATTGTCAGGCACCATTTCATTAGCACCGGAACCGATCCCGTTAGATGTTAAAATTATCCTGTTCGGTGACCATGAAACCTACCAACTATTACAGCATTATGATCCTGATTTCAGTGAACTATTTAGGGTAACTGCCGACTTTGAAGATGTCATGGATAGAACCGACGACTCCGAAGCCCATTATGCCCGATTTATTTCCAGTATTGTCCACGATAACAACATGCTGCACTGCGACCGTAGCGCCATCGCACGCATCATTGAATACAGCTCACGTGAGGCACAGGATCAACAAAAGCTCTCACTGCACTCTGCCAATATTGCCAACCTATTACGGGAATCCAACTTTTGCGCAAAAGCCGCAGCAAGTGAACAAATAGAAAAGCAACATGTTGAACAGGCACTTAAAAATCAAGAGAAACGCGTCTCCCGCCTGCATGACAACATCATGGAAAGCTTCGTTAATGGCACCACACTAATTAATACTCACGATAAAGTCGTTGGTCAAATCAATGCATTATCTGTTGTTTCTACTTCAGATCATCAATTTGGTCTGCCTAATCGCATCACCGCCACGACCGCGTATGGTAAAGGAGAAGTGCTGGACATCGAACATAAGGTCAAACTGGGTGGGCGAATACATTCTAAGGGCGTTTTAATCCTTACCGCCTATTTAGCCTCTGTGTTAGGTAAAACCGCGCAAATTCCTCTCACCACTTACCTCACCTTCGAGCAATCCTACAGCGGTGTCGATGGTGATAGTGCATCAATGGCCGAATGCTGCGCTATTATCTCCGCCATCAGTGAATTGCCCTTAAGACAAGATATTGCCATTACTGGCTCAATGAATCAGTTTGGCGAAGCCCAACCTATCGGCGGGGTTAATGAGAAAATTGAAGGCTTTTTCGATGTGTGTCAAATCAAGGGTAGAACCTCGAGTCAAGGAGTGATTATTCCCGAGTCGAATATTGCAAACTTAATGCTACGCCAAGATATTGTGGAAGCGGTTGAGCGTGGTGAATTCCATATTTGGGCGATTAACCATGTTACTCAAGCGATGACTTTGCTATTAGGTAAAGCCGCTGCGATAGTGCAAACCGATGTGAGTAAACACACAGAGCACTATGCATCAGATTGCGTGTTCGGCATTGCCCAACACAAACTTAATGCTTTGAGAGCACTCAGCAAAACGAATTCATAGTCTCGATTGAACAATAGATACAAAAAGCAAAAAGGGTTAGCTTAGCTAACCCTTTTTTACCAGCGTTGCAATCTAAACCTTAAATCAAGGTTGCTAACATCTCATCACTATAAGCCACCAGCTCCTCGCCTTTACGCACTTTAGCAACATAATCGGGGTTAGCGATAAAGGGGCGACCAATTGCAATTAAGTCAAATTTATCCTCAGCAATGGCCTTGCTCGCCGTCTGTGCACTATAGCTGCCCACACCCACTAGCGTTTTGCCATAGTGTGCACGAACATAACTTGATGCAGAGCCGCCTAAGTAATCAAACTCCATACTGTCATCGAAAATACCGATATGCACAAAGGCCAGATCGCGTTTTTCTAACTCAGGAAGTAAATAATCAAAAACCGCACGGTCACGGCTATCGCTTGCCATATTGAAATAGGCGCCAGGGGAAATACGTAAACCCGTTCTGTCTTTACCAATACGCGCAGCAATTGCATCGACCACTTCTAAGGCAAACCGTGACATATTGGCTGGTGTGCCACCATATTCATCGGTACGACGATTACTATCATGGTGTAAGAATTCATCAATCAAGTAACCATTAGCACCGTGGATCTCAACGCCATCAAAGCCGGCTTCAATCGCATTCTCAGCCGCTTTTGCATAATCACGCACCAGCCCCTGAATATCTTTAACCGTTGCAGCTTTTGGCGTTACATAGGTCAATTCACGCATTCTTGGCACACTGCCTTCAATTTTCTGGGCAGAAGGAGCCAGCACATCACCACCACCGAAGAAATGTGGATGAGCAACACGGCCTGTATGCCATAATTGCACAAAAATCTTACCGCCATTGGCATGCACAGCATCAGTCACTTTGCGCCAGCCTGCAATTTGCCCTTGGGTAAAAATACCGGGAGTGTTTGGGTAGCCTTGGGCATCTGGGCGAATAATCGTGGCCTCGGAGATAATCAATCCGGCTTCAGCACGGCGTGCATAGTAAGCCACCATATCATCGGTAGGAACCAAGTCGGCATCAGCCATGCAGCGCGTTAATGGCGCCATCAAAATACGGTTTTTTAAGGTTATCGTGTCATTAAGCTTATAGGTGTCGAATAGATTACCTACAGAGTTCACTGCATTTTCAATCGTCATTGGTTAAACCCCATTCTTGAATGTACGTTCAAGATATTACTATTTGAATGATCATTCAAGAACATTTTTGAATGTTTGTTCAAAATTAGTTAGAATCTCCGGCAAGTATCGGTAAGAGGTAAGAATGCAATGCGAAACGCAGAGTTTGATAGGGCGCAAGTACTCAGAGGGGCAATGGCGGCCTTTATGCGTAAGGGGTATACCAAGACCAGCATGCAAGATCTCACCCAAGCCACCGGATTACACCCTGGGTCCATTTACTGTGCTTTTAGTAATAAACGTGGATTACTCATTGCCGCTATCGAGCAATATCAACAGGATAGAAACGAGCAATTCAAGCTTATCTTCTCCAACAACCAGCCAGTGCTTAAAAATTTAAAAACTTACTTAGATAATGTCGTCGTCGAATGTATCAGCTGCGATAGCCAGCAAGCCTGTTTACTGACCAAAGCGTTAAATGAAATCGCCGAGCAAGACGATGAGATTCAACATATTATCAGTCAGAATCTCCATCTATGGCAAAACGCACTCACCGCACAATTTGAACTTGCAGCTTCTCAAGGAATGTTACAAGGGCAGCTCAATAGCGAGCAGAGAGCACAATATTTAATGATGGGAATTTATGGCTTACGAACCTTCGCCCACACCCATCCGCAGGCGGAGATATTGCAGCAATTAGCCAATAAACTGTTTGATGATGTTTGCAGATAACAGTCGAACCTGACGCTTATTTAACCGAACACATAAAGCAAAAGGACGATAAATCAACTTATCGTCCTTTCAATATGATGTTTTGCCAGTATATTTTTTCTTAACCTATATTTGCCTGTGCAAAAACACGCTCACCGAGTGAGTTCAAAATCTTACATTCACCTTCTAATACGGCAATAATGGATTTTCCTTTGCGAAAACTTGCAGGAATCATCACACGACCTGACTCGCTAACAGGTAAACCTTGTAACACCGAATTGTGCATAATTAACCCAACGGGCGCATCATAATACAAAACTGTAACAGTCGCTTGTGTTGCTTGCATAACTTTTAACTCACATTAAGCAGTATCTACTGCTATCGATCAAAGTGGCAAGAGTCTCCATTCATCTCTTATGAAAACAAAACCCAAAACTTGTTTTACCATTTAAAATCAACAAATTAAAAACTCAAAGCGATATAGCTTTGTACAAAAGATAAAGACATCATCGCGCCATGAATATCACATCATTTAAGCACTTCGGCAAATAGATGCCAATCTATTTCTATTTTGTTAATCAAATCCGCACAATCGATCACACTTAAGTAACAAGGGCAGATGAATATTTATCTACAAAATAAAAGCGTTAATTCTATATTAAACTACTGTTACTTCGCTTTAAACCCTACTCGAAAACCGCCCCAGTGTTTACCATTAACATAAATGGGTACTGACAAGTCATGCATAATCTCCCCGGTATCTCGCTTATAGGTTTGCAGTAAAACAGGATCCGTATGTGTCCCACAACGGCTGCCCGTTGGGTCATTAAATAAGCGTTTAGTGCGATTATGCACCATATCAACCTCAACTTTGCCCGTTAATGCTTGGCTAAAGCGTTTATTATGGGTTGGGAAATAACCTTTTTTATCAACGGCTCCAGCATAAATGATCTCACTATGCTTAGCTAAAATCGGTTCTTGAATCGCGGGAAAATGTTGATCGGTGAAACGGTCAAATGCTGTGGTATATTTCTGCGGCTGAGTATTGGCAATTGGCTGATATTTGGGACTAAACAACTCTGCTTCCGTAAAACTACCATTAGCTAATCCTTGCGCAAGTTTCTCTCCGCAAGCTTTTGCCGCTTCATTAGCGACTAATAGCACTTGTTGATCAAAGGTTTGAGTATCCCAATGAGACAATGCTTTAAATATACCCTCTGTCGTTAATGACAGGGTAAACGCCTGCTCAGAAACCGTCATGCTTTGTCTTCCTGTCGCAGTCAGCGAGTCACGGATCTGCGCTACCGAGTTGCTAATCTCATTGGTGGTATGATTGTATTGCTTAAGGGATTCTTCCATATCTCCAAGGGCATGCGCAGAACGAGTTACAGAGGTTGAGATATCAGTAAAGTGACCATCCAACTCCCCCATCGCACCGACAACATCAGCAGTTTGCAAAACCACTCGTTCCATTAACGCTGAACTTTTGTCTGTTTCAGCACGAATTTCGAGCAGCATCTTACCGATATCTTGGGTCGCTCCAGCCGTTTTTCCGGCAAGGCTTCGAACCTCATCAGCTACCACAGCAAAGCCTCGCCCTTGCTCTCCAGCTCTTGCCGCTTCAATAGCAGCATTTAATGCCAGTAAGTTTGTTTGTTCCGCAACCGAATTAATGACCTCGGTGATTTTTTGAATTTGTTCAGCTTTTGACTTTAAGGCCTGCACTTGCTGAGCGGCAGTGTTGATATCAGCATTTAATGATTCGATAGCAGATACGCCCTTTTGTGCTTGAGTTCTGCCTTGCACACTCAAGCGCTCAGCCTCTTGGGTTTGGACTAAAATGCTGCTGGCATTATCCCCAAGCAAAGCAGTTGTATTACTCAATTGCGCCGCAGCCACCGCGATAGCACTCGCATGTTCACCATTGGACTCAATCGATTTATTCAATAAATCAATAAAATGTGATACCTCAGCTGCACCAATTGCAATCTTACTGGTTTGGACACTGATATCATGTTCAGGAGAGCTTAACCGATTGAGCCTAAGAGCATTTTCATCAGGATTTGGCGCCTTGATACTCAAAAAACGCTTAACAATCCATAATACCCACACACAAACTATCCCGCCTAAAACCAAGGCATGTGTCAAACCGGATAAGGAGATGGCATTAAGTAAAAGGCTGCCAAACACAACTAAGACTAAACTCAGTGCAATGACGATTTTATGTTGTAATTCCATATTTGTATCTCACCAAGAAAACGCACATGCAAAGTGAGAGAAGTGAGTATTCACTTGCTATCCATTGCTATTTGATTCGCCGCAGTAAGTAGAATAGACAAATTCAAGCACTGCGTAGTGAGTCTATCCTTCTGACTAAATTGAACTATTCATCCTAAAACCTATAGCCTATCTTCAGCGCTCTAACGCGCTTATGGCATTAGACATTAGTATAGATTTCGCCGAATTACCCAATAAATCCTTCCTAAAATCCTCTGCCCATTTTTAGCTGACAAAATGTGGTGCTTATCGCTTTATTGACAAGAATTCCAACTCGAGTGACTGCACATACGGCAAGAAAACTGCTACTATCGGCGCAATTTTTTTGAGCTAACGAGATCAAGATGGGCAGAGCATATCAAAACCGTAAAGAATCCATGGCGAAAACAGCTGGCCAGAAAACCCGCCTTTACTCACGCTACGGTAAAGAAATTTACGTAGTCGCCAAACAAGGTGGTGTCGAGCCGGACGGCAACTTATCACTCCGTCGTTTAATCGAACGCGCGAAGAAAGATCAAGTACCAGCACACGTTATTGAACGTGCTATTGATAAAGCCAAAGGTGGTGGCGGTGAAGATTATGATACTGCCCGTTATGAAGGTTTCGGCCCAGGTAACTGTATGGTCATCGTCGACTGCTTAACCGATAACGTAAAACGTACTTTTACGGAAGTACGTCAAGCCTTCGTAAAAAACGATGCCAAACTTGGTACACCCGGTACAGTAGGCCATATGTTTGACCAGTCTGCCGTATTCGTTTTTCCTGGTGAAGATGAAGATGCCATTCTTGAAATTCTGATGATGGCTGATGTCGATGTGAATGACGTTGAAGTGGAAGATGGCATGATCAGTGTTATCGCACCACACACCGAGTTTTTCAAAGTTAAAACGGCACTGACAGATGCAATGCCTAACATCAACTTTGAAGTCGAGAACATCACTTTTGTGCCTCAAACCATGACCCCAGTGTCCGGTGAAGATGTGGCAGTATTCGATAAATTTATCGCCGCTTTAGAAGATTGTGACGACGTGCAAAACGTTTATCACAATGCAGAAATTCAAGATTAATTAAAATCTTACTTAACAAAAACGCAGCCAATGAGCTGCGTTTTTATTTGCGATCATGCATGAAATTCAATCGCAGCACACTTGGCCAAACGCGCGAGATCTCGTAGCGCGCTTCATGGAGGGACTCATCATCGCGATGGGCCATAATCATTATGGAAAATAGTTGCCACTGCCGAAAGCGGCGCCATATCCATACAATACCCACCGACCACTAACACCTGCGAGTAACAAAGCGTTACCGCATCCGGCAATTGGTATCGCAATGCCAAGGTTGCATTCCTACTATCACTAACTCATTACCTCATAGGTTAACGACACCGCAACTCCCGCTTAATAAAAACAACGTAGCTTGGTTTTATCAAAAACGCTGCTCACATTGAGATAGGACTCTAATATATTGATTTGAAATAAATATGCAGCATCTCCATATAGCTGGCGCTATTAGGCGTGGTTAATAAACCACATATCAGATAAAACTTCACAAACTGAATTAAATAAATAATTCGAATAACTTAGCGGATTAAGACTTTGCCTGCGTGATAGACATAGTCTCTTATGGAATACTTACCTTAGAATGGATGATAAATTGTGATTGAAGGAAGCAAATAGGTGCAAGGAAATCGATTAACCAAAGCAGAAACGATGCTAATTGGTGCGGGTAGCCTCACTTGGGCACTTGTCGCTTGGCTGGGATTTAATCAAGATATTCAAGCCAAGCTACCCACGCTCAACAAAAGTTGCCATATAGCACTTTATGCATTGTTTATATTATTGTTTTTATTGCTGACAATCTTCGAACATTCTCGTAAAAGTCTCAAGATAAATAGGTTTTTAACCATAGTACTTGTTTGCTGTACCCTCGGCTTAATGCTGTTAAGTGAGCATTCTTTGTTACCCATCTTGCTCGTAATATGGGCGTCACTGTTACCCGAGTTCTTTAGCCGCAATGCCGCGATAGGACAAATCCTGTTAGCCAATCTTAGCTATTACTTCATTCTGCACTCACACACCTCAAACAGTATTATTTTTAATGTCCTTATTTATATGGGATTCCAGCTATTTGCTTACAGCAGTAGTCAAGCGAGATTGTCCGAGCGCGAGTCTCGCCGGATACAGGAACATCTTAATCAACAACTTATCGCCACGAGAGCCTTGCTGAGTCAAACCAGCGAGCAGCAAGAAAGGTTGAGGATCTCACGGGATTTGCACGATATTCTCGGCCACCAACTCACTGCGTTATCATTGCAACTTGAGCTATTAAGTCATCAAGCACCTACGGAGCTCAAATCCACAGTCAATCAGAGTAAATCACTTGCCAAGGAATTATTAGAGAGTATCCGCGCCGTGGTTCGTGCGCAGCGGGTTAATATTGGCCTCGACTTAAAGCCGCCGCTTGATGCAATAGCAAGCCGTTTACCTAATGTTAGCTTGCGGTATAAATCATTAGTGCCGCTACAGTCGACTGAACTGGCTCAAGCCTTATTACTGGTATTGCAGGAAGGGATCAGTAATGGGGTGCGCCATGGCAAGGCCAATCAGTTCACGCTGTCGATGCAACAGCAACAAACCGAACTTATCATTCAACTTAACGATAATGGTCAAGGTATTAACCAAACCGCTTCAACAGGTATCGGGCTCAATAGCATGCAGGAAAGGTTATCAGCCTTTAATGGTAAGGTGTGTTTGCAGCCCAATGAAAATGCTAAAGGTTGTAGCCTTATTATCCGGCTGCCACAAAATACAACAATGTAAAAGACATCCCAACAAAACGGGTTACAAGGAATAAGTCGCTACTTATGGAAAAATTTCAATCGGCAATCACAACTGATAACCCATCCGCACCTCATACTATCAGGGTGGGATTAGTGGAAGACCAACAGTTAGTTCGTCAGGGGATCGCGAGCCTGATTGCCATTTCTCAGCATATCAAGGTGACTTGGCAGGCCGAGAATGGTCAAGAAGCACTTAGGCTGCTGGAAACTGAAGCCGTAGATTTACTATTAAGCGATATTCGCATGCCAGTGCTCGATGGTATTAGTTTGCTAAAACAGCTTCGCGCCGCACAAAATCCCTTACCAGTAATAATGTTAACCACCTTTGATGACAGCGAATTGTTTTTAAATAGCTTACATGCTGGCGCAAATGGCTTCTTATTGAAGGATGTGTCTCTGGATAAGTTACTGCATGCCATTGAAACAGTTGCCAAAGGTGAGTATCTGATAGAACCTTCAGTACTTGAACAGATGCAGCACCGATCTCCTACATCTCTATCTCCTGCGCCTCTCAACATTGCAGCTCAAGCGTTGTTATCGGCTCGCGAGCAAGAGATTTTACGCTATATGGCGGGAGGGTTTTCCAATAAAGAAATCGCCGATGCAGTATTTTTGGCCGAAGGAACCGTGAAAAACCACGTTTCAACCATTTTGGCTAAACTCAATTGCCGAGACCGTACTCAAGCAGTACTAAGAGGCTTACAAATCGGCTTAATTTAGGACGGATCACACCAACGAAAAAGGGCCTTAAAGGCCCTTTTCAATGTAATCACTGCCGCAAAAAACTAGCGTAAATCCATCTCTTGGATAATTTCATGGGCAATAGGTGGTGTTGTGCAGGTCGGCTTTTCATGTAAATCGGCCTTTAACTGACCTTTACGGTGTTTTAGTGCAGCATCCAATTTTTTAGCTGCTGCAGCAATCGCGGGGTACATGATTTCATCCGTACCTGAGGCGGAGATGCGACTGCCTTCGTAATTTGTTCGAATTTCAACCTGAAACTCGCCATGCTCCTTAGCAATAATGATATCGAGCCCAATGAGAGTGGGGAAATGAGTGGCGATTTTTGAAAACTTTTCGTTAACGTGTTCTTTGACAGAATCAGTAACATCGACATGGTGACCAGAAAGATTAATTTTCATAGGTTGTCCCTTTTAGTGTCTTTACTTTTTTTTCGCTTCACATTAGAGCTTGGGGCATGGCAAATAAAACACAAGCCCCCTAGACAAATATTTCGAATGAAACAGGTATTAGCAGCAGCTAAATGTGAGGCTCATCAAAGAAATAGCACAATACGGGAACGTTAAAATAAATTAACTGGTTGATTTATAACCGACAAAAAAAATAAATCAACCAGTTGAATGCCAAGTGCTAATACTTACGCTGCACGCTTTGTTGCCAGAATTGCTGCGATAGGTGATGAGTTTTTGTCGATAAGCGCGAAACCTGCTCGCCCCTTGCCGCCGCATCTTGAGTCTGCTCTAAACTCTGCTGCGCCAAATCGCTGATCACATGGATAGCACGGCTAATTTCCGCCGCCACAGATGTCTGTTGAGTCATTGCTGCTGCATTGTCATCACTTAAAGAGTTGATCCGAGCGATAGAGGATAACAACTCACCAAAAGCCACACTGGCATCCTGTGCTAAAGAGACTGAGCGCTTAACCTGCTCCTGTCCGGCCGTCATCGTCGATGTCGCTTTTTGCGTGCTATCTTTAAATCGACTCACAATTTGCTCAATTTGTGAAGTTGACTGACTGGTTCGGCTAGACAATTGCCGCACCTCATCGGCAACGACAGCAAATCCCCGGCCAGTCTCCCCAGCCCGTGCCGCTTCAATTGCCGCATTAAGCGCCAGTAGATTAGTTTGGTCGGCGATAGAGCGAATAACTTCTAACACTTGATAAATCGCTTGGCTATCCTGCTCTATGGTTTGGACCACATCGGAAAAATGGCTCACCTGCACACTCAGTTGATGGATAGCTTCGATAACAGTTTCAAGCCGTGAATGGCCGCGCTGTGCAGCCTCATGGCTGGAGACCATTTCAGATGCCGTGCGATGGATATTATCTGTTACCTCAGCAAAACTGGCACTCATTTGTTCCATTGCCGTTGCCGCCTGGGTGGTTTGTACGCTCTGACTATCGGCATGCTCCCAGGTATTAGTGATGGTTTGTTTGAGATTGACGCTCTGCTCTTGTATTTCACTTGCTGAATCCGCCATCCGGCCAACAACCCCACCGATTTCAGTAATTAAAAACCGCAGAGCCAGATCAATTTTCCCGATTTCATCCTGTCTACCGGTATAAATACCCATCGCGACGGGATCATCAATAATATGAGTAGCAACGCTGACCAATGCTTGTAATGGTTGCATAAGCTTGTACCACAATACCCAAGCAACTAAAGCCCCCACAAGTGCGGCTAATAAAGGGGAGTAACATGCCAAAAACGCCGTCGCCGCAATAGCTAAAAACATGGAGGAGAGAATTTTCCCCCGAAATCCTAATCTATCTTTTTTTAATGCTTTAGGTTGTTTACCTTGATTAATGCCTTGATAAACATCTTCAGCTGCTCTGATTTGCTCAGGTGTCGCCTGGCGACGTACTGATTGATATTCATGAATTTTGCCATCTTCATATACAGGTGCAACATAGGCATTGACCCAATAGTAACCGCCAGTTTTGGTCTTGTTTTTGACTATGCCCATCCAAGGTTTGCCGCTTTTAATTCTATCCCAAAGCATTTTAAACGCAGCGGCAGGCATATCCTCGTGACGAACGATATTGTGAGGACTCCCTTGCAACTCAGTAACGCTATATTCACTTATCTGCGAAAAGGTTTGATTAACGTACTTAATATTTCCTTTCAAATCGGTCGTAGAGAGTAGGATTGCGTTTTCAGATAGGTGTTTTTCACCTTTTTTTGAATGTGTTTGCATAGGGATATCAAAATGACTCCAAGTGAAAGTTGCAGGGGATTTTGCCAAAATGACAGAACACCTACTTTGATTAAGTTCACACTGAAAGCAGAAAATTTAACCAAATGCTAAACAAGTAAGATCAATCTCATCAATAAAACCAAACATTTGTGACATATTGCACAGGGTTATGCATAACGCGAGCTAGCACTCAAAATGCGTTAAGGATATTTTGTGCACCGCCTCAATAAATGCAAATGATATTGTTTATCATTTAAATCAACTGCGTTATAATCATCAAAACAATAGCCTGATAGCTCATTAGAATGCCCGCTGTATTCAGCTATGGCTGAATTGGCATTTGGATTAACCGTTTAATATTGACTGAAATAAGTAGCACTTATGTCACATATCCCAACATCAAATTCCCCCCTCTCAGCGATAGCTGTACGTCCTGTATCGGGTTATTTTCAAGCCGCCATTCGGTGGCTAAAACAAGAGCAAACTCAATTTGGTTTGCAGGTATTTGTTCGCGCGAGTGCTGCGTTATTGGCTGGCTATATTGCAGCGGCAACGCTGGCCTGTTTACTGACTCAAATACTGCCAATGTCTCGATTTGAGAGCACATTAACGGCCAATATGCTGGCATTCTTGTTTTATGCCATCGCCATTATTTATGCCTTTTGCGTTCGTAAAACCTGGCATGCGTGGCGGGATCTGATGTTATTTAGCCTCCTGTGTTTTACTCTGCTTAAGGTGTGTGGACAGTAAGATGAAAGAAACCTTTTTTAGAACCTTATCTTGGCTACACACTTGGGCGGGTTTACTCGTTTGCTGGGTATTATTGCTGATCTTTTTTGCAGGCAGCCTGAGTTATTTTCGCCATGAAATCAGCCTATGGGCTGAGCCAGAACTTCACCGCGGTACATTTCAAGACTATCAAGCAAATCAATTAATAAGCCAGCTTGATAAGGGCCAATACTATATCGAGAGTCATTCGCCAGCGGAAACACAACGCTGGTTAATAAATTTTCCGACCCAGCGTAGCCCTATGCTTAGCTTTGCTTGGCAACTGCCGCCTGAAAAAGGGCAACGTCGTGGCAAAATCGAGCAACATACGGTACTTGCTGATGGGAGTGGCGTCATCACTGACGTCCGCGATAGTCGTGGGGGTGACTTCTTCTATCGTTTACATTTCGACCTACACTATATGCCCGCCATTACAGCGCGCTACATTGTGGGCATCTGCACCATGTTTATGCTGATTGCCCTTATCAGCGGTATCGTTATCCATAAGCGTATCTTTAAGGATTTATTTAGTTTTCGTCAAAACAAGGGCGCACGCTCTTGGCTCGATGCCCATAATGTCAGTTCTGTTATTGCGCTGCCTTATCATCTGATGATCACCTATACCGGCCTTATTACCTTGATGCTGATCTATATCCCATGGACGGTAAGCACAGCTTATCCTGAGGATAATCAAGCCTTTTTAAAAGAACTCAATCCGGCAAGACAAACGGAGAAGGCCTCAGGCATTTATGCCGAGCAAGTACGTTTAAGCCAACTGTTACCCCAAGTTCAGGCTGAATGGGGCAATGCGCCAATCAAGCAGGTAATTGTTTCCTATCCTCAAGATAAAAATAGCCAAGTGACCTTCTATCAAAATACTGGCAAAGAGGTCACCGATGAATCAACACTCCTCGTGTTTAACGGCGTGACAGGTGAACTCAAATACGCCAGTCCACACGAAGTGTCAGGAACGGTGGCAACCTACGACACTATGATGTCACTGCACACCGCGCGTTTTGCTGCGCCGTTGCTGCGTATTTTGTTCTTCTTCTGCGGCTTACTCGGCTGCGCCATGGTAGCGACTGGCACCTTAATGTGGGCAATTCGTTTGCGCCAGAAACAGCAAAAGGCAATCGATAAAGGCGAGAAACCGAGCAGTGGCCTGCGCTTAGTTGAGGGATTAAACTTCATGTTTATCTTAGGCTTGCCCTTGGGTGCGGCTGCATTTTTCTATGCCAATCGCATATTACCCGCCGATTTTGCAACGCGTTCTGCTTGGGAAGTACATAGCTTCTTTATTGCTTTAGGTGCTATGGGCGTGTGGGCATTTTTCGGGCGCAGCAGACGCGATTGGCAAATAGCTCTGGTGCTGATTGGCACACTCTATTGTGCGCTACCCATACTCAATGCACTCACATCGCCAAGCCACTTTATTGATAATATCCAGTCTCAACAGTGGGCTTTGGTTGGTTTTGATGTGTTAGCGGTTTTAATCGGTGTAGTAATGCTATTTGCCAGCACAAAACTCTCTGTGGTGGAAAAAACACTGCAAAAAACGAATCGAAAAAACACTATTTCAGATAAAAAACCTATGCGAAAACCCGTTGAGACCACTTACGCTACCAAACTTACCTCATCGCCCTTGGAGGAAGCAAAGTCATGATGCCAGAATTTATCCCTATGCTCGGCATTCTCGGGCTTAGTTATCTCTCCCTTGCGCTGTTTGCGTTAGCTAAGTTTGGCCACTTTAAAGATGTGTTTAAACGCCCACCGTCACAATGGCAGAGCCGCCTATTAACCCTGTTTGCTTGGCTGTTATTAATCATTAGCTTAAGCACCTGCGCCCACGGACAAGGCTGGACCTATGGCAGTATTCTGTTTATGGGGATCATCTCACTAGCCGCCATGTTAGTGATTTTGACCCTAAGCTACAGCCCACGCCACCTTCCCATAGGGATAGTCACTGGCAGTGTATTGACTGGCAGCTTACTGTTAAGTGGTGGGATCTAAACCGTTTCACAGATGGCGCACTAAACTGTGCGCCCCATGCTGGAGAAGTATTTTTAGCTAAGCTATAGTGCCCTGATGTCCTGCAATAAGGAGAAAAACATGGGCTTTAACTTAACAGTGAATTGGCAAACCTCGCCAGCAGAAGAAGGCGAATTTTGCCGTGATCACAGTATTACCTTTGGCAGCGGTCAAACGATTCAGGCATCCTCAGCCCCTGAGTACAAGGGCAATGCACATTTTGTCAATCCAGAGGAAAGCCTGCTCGCGGCGTTGTCTTCCTGCCATATGCTGACCTTCCTCGCTATTGCGCACCTCAAACGCCTCCCCGTCGTGTCCTATGTCGATGAAGCATCTGCGGAACTAGGAAAAAATGAAGCTGGTAAACTTGCCGTCACTAAAATGATCTTAAATCCTAAGGTCGTTTTTGCTGAAGGTGTGGAAGTCACTCAGGAAACACTTGAGAAAATTCACGAAAAAGCCCATGCAAACTGCTTTATCGCTAATAGCTTAGCAACGGATATTCAAATAAAGTTTTGATGGTTATAGGCAAGTTCATGCAGATAGACTTGCCATAGACCAATTACCTTGCCGCAAAAATAACGATGAACCGTTAACCAGCACCAAATCTATAGGCAAAAAAATGGGCCTGGTCTTGGGAACTACAAGACCACGCCCTAACATTGAACAGACTCAGCTTAGCTGAATTAGCTTAAATTTCGGTTAAAAATTTACGTTAAGCCAACTACTTAGCCTTTATATCTTCCGCCATACCTTTCGCTGGCATAGGTTGCGCCTTCAATGCTGGAATAGGCTGCTTAATCAATTCATCCTTAAGATAACTAATGGCGGTTTCGAGCTGTGCATCGTGGCCGTTAAAGGTCGCAAAGGGTAAGTTATCCACCTCGATATCCGGTGTTACACCATGACCTTCGAGTACCCAGCGACCATCCATCGCATACTGCGGATATTCGGCGACCCGCGCCATCCCTTTATCTGTGAGTGAGTTACGACCCGATAACCACACGCCAGCGCCTGCGGTTTGTTTACCTATCAGCGGAGCAATTCCCAGCGCCTTGATCCCCGCCGAGAAGGTTTCACCATCTGAGTAAGTCAGCTCGTCGGTTAACACAACTAAATGCCCACGGAAAGTTTGCTGCATATTGGTATTAGGCGTGCCATGGGTTGGCTGCCAAAATGCCCAAGCGCGGCGTAACAGTTTTTCGATAATCCAACTATCAATATTGCCACCACGGTTACGGCGAACGTCGATAATCAGACCGTCTTTATCATAATTGGTGTAAAACTCACGGGCGAAGCTCTCAATATCGCCGCCGCCCATGGCATATAAGTGCAGATAACCCATCTTGCCCTGGCTCGCCTTGGTCACGACCTCCGCATTATGGTTGACCCAATCTAAATAACGTAATTGGCCATCGACCAGAGTGCTCACAGGCATCACTACGGTTTTATGGTTTTGGCTACCACGTTTAAGCTCCAGTAACACTTGCTTATCCTGTTGATTACGCAATAAGCGGGTCACATCAGCCACATTCCCCACCGGCGTGCCATTGATGGCGAGTAGCACATCGCCTTCTTTCGCATCGACTTCGATACGGCTCAAAGGTGATGCTTGGCTCGGCAGTTCAGGATCATTTCGATAAATGTGGGCAATTTTCACCCCGTCGCTAGTTTGCTGTAATCGAGCGCCTAAACTCGCGCCCTTCGCCGCGTCAGGGTCCTTCGGCAAATCACCACCACGCACCTGCGAGTGCAACGAATCTAACTCGCCCATCATCTGCATAAAGATATCGTTTAGCTCATTACGATCCGTTAAACGTGCGAGTAATGGTTGGTACTTAGCCTTGGTTGCCTGCCAATCGAGACCGCGCATTTTTTTATCGAAGAAGGAATCTCTATGCATTAACCACGCATCTTCAAACATTTGTTGCCATTCTAAGCTTGGCGAAATCGCTAATTGCCATTGGTCAGTTTGTACCTTGGCATTGTCGGTATCGCCGAGTTTATCGCCCACATCAACAATCATCAGCGACTTTTCATCACTTTGTTTACGCAGCAACAACTTTTGACCATCAGCAGAGACACTGTAGTTAGCCACATCTTCAGCAAACACTTCGACTTTAGGGCGCTGTTCAGTGAACTTAACTGTCATGAGATTAGGTTGGCTTTCGTCACCAATCGCTTGATCGAGTACATACAAACGACCATCAATGGCGGATAGCTGGCTGTAATTACCCGAATCAACAGGTACTTGCCATAAACGCTCGCTAATTCCCGCCCAATCAATTTTTACAGGCGTCGGTTTATCTTTTGAGTCAGCTTTTTCTGCCGCCTTTGCCACTAATTCCGTTGGTTTACTGAAGGGGAACTTGGCATTCTTCACTAAGGCAATCGCAAAAATCTGGCTGCGCTTATCAAATACAGGCCCCATATTGCGGTCACCCCAAGGTGAGCTTGGCGTTGCGGTAAACTGGCGATTGGAGAGAAAATATAACCACTGACCATCACTACTGAAAGTCGGTGAATAGGATTCATACTTGTCACTGGTGAGTGCTTGGGCCTTATTCTCATCCACCGAATAGAGTACGATTTGTGGCCTTTGCTTGCCGATTTCAGCTTTGGTTAGCGCGATAAAACGACTGTCACCCGACCAGCGAATATCAGCGTAGGGACCGAGTCCTTCACCGTTGCTGATGATTTTTTGGTTTGTGTTTTTCTTTAAATCCAATAGCCACACATTACCGTCGTTATCGTCATGGGCAAGATAACGACCATCGCTTGACTGACTCAGCGACATTCTAAAAGTATGACCATCTTTAGTAAGCTGTTTAGCACCACTGCTGCCGTCGGCAGGAAATTGCCAAATTTCCTGTTGGCCGCTCATATCGCTGATGGCGTAAACCGACTTGCCGTCCTGACTCAGAATGGCATTGCGTACACGATAAGTGCCAGGAAGCGCGACTTGCACTAACCGCGAGCCATCAGTCCCAGCAATCGCCACATGACTGCGGGCGGTAATCACCACTTTATCGCCAGCAAGGGCAAGATTAGCGGAGGTAGCATAATCCATCGGATCTTTTACCCAATGTTCGCGACGTTGGGCAAAATCGGAGGTTAATTCAATATCTAATAATGAGTCTTTAGCGGAGGCGATATCAAAAACATGAATATCTGCGCCCTGCTGGAACACCACTTTACCTTGTTCCATGCGGGCAGCGCGCATTTGCCAATCTTTATACTGAGTCAACTGTTTAGCATCACTGCCATCAAGCGCCATTGACCAGAGATTGTCGTTACCATCGCTATCGCTAATAAAATAGAGTCTGTCTTGCCATAGCATAGGTTGGCGGACCGAGCCTTGGTGCTGCTTGCTAAGTAATTGTGCCTCGTCTTTACCACCCAGTTTAAAGCGCCATAATTCGCCCTTAGCGCCGCCGCGATATACCTTTGCATTATCGCCCGTCACCTGCAGGCCGAAACGGGTAAAATAGACATACTGATTATTGGCATCGATCACCCCTTCCACCGCATCGGCAAGTGGTAAGTCGGTCGTCGCCAAGGTTTCAGGGTTCACCAGTCGCAGCATCCAATTATTCGCGGGGCCAAAGCCAGTGTCGGTGGAATAAAGCACCTCTCCTTTACTGGTCCACCCTTGCACGCGCACTCGGCTATTTTCAAAACTCACTCGTTTTGCAACACCGCCCGTCACAGGAATAACATAGACCTCACTCGCACCTTCGTAATTGGCCACATAGGCCACCCATTTACCATCGGCAGACATTGCCGCGCCCAGTTCTTCAGCTGGCAAGGTAGTCAAGCGCGTCGCCGCCTTTTGGCCTAGGGTTTGCGTCCACAGATCCCCTTCAGCGGTAAACACTAAGGTCTGGTCATGCAACGCTGGCGCGCGGTAATAACCTTGATTGCTAGTCGATTGTGCTGCAAATACCTGCGCTGCAGACAAAGTGCCAAGGGCGAGCATGCAGCAGGCAACGGAGTGACGAAGTTTCATGTGTAATCTCTATCCTATTGTTATTGTTAGCAATGGACTTTCAAGTGGGCAAAATTCACCAATAATGACCCAAAGTCTAACCCAGTAACCCAACAAGCTAGCAGAAATTGATAGAGAGAGCAGTAACTTAAAATAAGAGATGTTTTAGCAAATGTGTCATAGACTTACCATTTTGCATACTCATTAGAATAGCGCTTATCTTGCTATATCAAACGTTAATAACCCAGCATACAAGCGATAAAATGGACCATGTTGATTGCTGATTTTCGATTGCTGTGCCAGCGAAATTTGCTGCCATTTATAGACAATTCGCGCAATTTCACCATTGATTGTTAACGCCTTAATGGCACGATTAAATTGCGCTAACTGTAGGGGAGACATACTCTGCTTACTTAGCATTAAGTGTATCGGATTATGGTCCAATATCGGTTTAAGTGCTGATAACCTGATCCCTTGGTGTTGACTCGCAATATAGGGCATCGCTATAGCATCCCCAATCATCAGATCCGCTCTGTCATAAGTGAGCATTTGCACTGATTTGTCGACATCAGGACTCAGTATCAATAAGTTTTCCAGTGCTAAACGTTCTCGAGTGTTCTCATAATCGGCACCATACCAACCACTGATTGGCACTAATAGCCGCAACTTTTGAGTAAAAATATCCTGCCATCGTTCTAACTTAACATTGTCTTTGTTTTCATCTAATACGAATAAGCGCACTTCTTCATCACGGTAGGGATCTGAAAAAAATGAATATTCTTCACGCTCGACGGTTTTTGTAGCACCCATCATTATATCTAGTGAGCCACTTTTCAGCATTTGATGTGAACGCTTCGCAGGGACATTGATAAAGTTAATCTCACATCCCAAAAACTCAGCAAACGCGCGCAGTAATTCAACATCCAGTCCTTGAGCCTCCCCCTGCATATCTTGCCAGGCATAGGGAGGCCAATCGTTATAACCGACTTTAATGGGATTCGAACAAGCGGAAGCATTCGCTTCGGATGGAACACTCCAAGCGGGGAAAATAAAAATATATAACAGCAAGATATGGCTAAACTGAAAAATGCACTTTGGCATTATCGTTGCCCCGTCGCGAGTTATTCTTCGATGATTTTACGGCTTAATGCTCAGTTTTTACGGCTTAATGCTATGTAAGCTACTACGGCTTATTTATGACTCGATCTAAGCTTAGTCGGCATCCCAACTTGATGCCATCAAGTTGCTCTGTACAGTCCATTGGTCGAACTAGCGTGAACAATAATAAAAACATCTATACAAAAGGAGTCAAACGACTCCCTTTGTATTTCATCAAGTTCCTGTTTATCGTCGTTTAAAAGATTAGGGCGTGTTGACGTTTCAGGGTTATTTTTGCAGCAATTTGGCTGATGTTTATGCAAGGCAAAATCCGTGCTGTGTAGCATTCTACATAAACAGACGATAACGCAGCAGAAACTTCAGCCAAGTGCTGCCCAAAGAGTTCGTCTGGCAAGCACTTGCTCTTTGTCACTTGTCACTCGCCATTTGAGTAGAATAACTACACTTCATTCCTCGCTTCGTGAGCATGCGCTTGCGCTTGCGCTTGCGCTTGCCAGAACGAAATTTAATCTCGAAACGTCAACACGCCCTAGTTTAATACCGCAAATAAATGGTTTTTTAGCTGGGAAAAATCAGCTGGTAATTCAGCCGATAATATTGTTTTGTGCTCTACCACTTTTAATTCAGGCGGAAGGGGTAAGTTAAGGGCAAGCTCCCTGTCGACCACATCCTTAAACTTAGCGGGATGAGCCGTACCTAAAAAAATCCCCACTTCATCAGGCACTAAGTTAAGGGTTAACGCTTTAGCCGCAATCGCTGCATGTGGCTCAGATACATAACCTTTAACATAAAGATCTGCCAACGCCTCCGAGGTTTGCACCTCTGACAGGCGAATCCCCACTAAGTCTGCCAATGGCCAACCGAGTTTCTCGCAAATAGCTTCAACGCGCGGCCAGTTGCTTGGCTCACTCACATCCATCGCATTGGACATAGTGGCTTGAGTGGCATTAGGCTGCCAATCGCCACTCTCTAAATAGCGTGGCACAGTGTCATTCGCATTAGTAGCAGCAATAAAACGTTTAACGGGTAACCCCATGGCTTTAGCAAACAAACCCGCGGTGAGATTACCAAAATTACCACTGGGCACGGCAATCACAGGATCGGCCTCATGACGCTGTTTTGACTGAGCAACAGCTTCGAAGTAATAACAAATCTGTGCCAGTAAGCGACTGATGTTGATTGAGTTAGCTGAGTTTAAATGCAAACCATCACGCACATCGCTATCTTCAAATGCCTGTTTGACTAAGTGCTGGCAGGCATCGAAATCTGACTCAACCGCGACTGTGTGGATGTTCTTGCCTAAAGTAGTGAACATTTTTTCCTGTAGCTCACTGATCTTGCCCTTAGGATAAAGCACCACAACATTGACTTTATCTAGACCATAAAAGGCATCGGCCACTGCCGCCCCTGTATCCCCTGATGTCGCCGTTAAAATGGTTAAGCGCGAGTCTTGAGCAAAAACATTGATGCATTGCGCCATAAAGCGCGCGCCAAAATCCTTAAATGCTAAGGTCGGCCCATGGAAAAGCTCGAGGCACGAGCGCTGCTCATCAACTGCCACTAAGGGTAAATCGAAATTAAAGGCACGCTCAACCAGTTGATCTACCGTATCTTGACCCAGTTCAGAGGCGAGCCAAGCACCGAGCACTTTTTTACTGCGCTCGACAAAAGGCATCGCCAGCAGCGCCTCAATATCGTGCAATACTGGGATTTGTGTAGGAAAAAACAGCCCTCTGTCTTTACCAAGTCCTAATTGCACCGCTTCTTTAAAGCTCACTTTCTGTGAAGGGTGTTTTAAATTATATAGTTCCATGCTCACTCGACCTTATCAGTGCCAAACCTTTAAGGCTTGGGCTTAATGCTTTTAAAAGTAAGAAAATTAATCGACTCGGCGCGTGCCTTGCTCATCGAGACGGCACACATGGGCAAAGCCCCCCGCTTCAGTCAGATAATGAGCCTCCAACCACGCCTTGGCGGCGTTAGCGGTCGCAAGATCGTCTGTCACCGAAAACAGCGTTGGCCCGCTGCCCGAGATGCCAGTAGTTAACATGCCTAATTCGGCGAGCGCCGCCCTAGCATTGTCATAACCCGGTATCGCCGCCGCGCGGTAAGGCTCAGCCAATACATCCTTTAATACTTGAATCGCAAGCTTGGCGTTTTGCTGATAAGAGGCGTGCACAAAGGCACTCAAATAACGCCCAAAATCGATGGCCACAGACTTATCGTATTGTGCTGGCATGAGTTTACGCATCATGGCCGTTGAGAGTGAAATCCCAGGATACGCCACCACCCAATACCATTGTTTAAAACTGGGAATAGCCTCACAGATAGCGCCGGGCACATTGAGCATTAGCTGCATGCCGCCCAAATAACAGGGCGCGACGTTGTCGTAATGCACGCTTCCGCTAATCTTGCCCTCAAATTCGCCCATGAGTTCGAGTAGCGCTTGCTTATCGTATGGACGCTCAAAATGCTCGTTAAGCGCGTAAAGCGCTGCAACCACTGAACTAGCGCTCGAACCTAAGCCACTGCCGACGGGCAAGTTTTTTTCTAGGGTTAATGCCACGCCTTGGTTTTCTTTCCCAAGGGCTTTTAAGAAAAACACCGCGCATTGATGGACGATATTCTCCTCGGGATTGCTGGGTAACTTATGCGCCCAAGCTCCCACTTGAGTGAGACTCACCCCAGCATCCGCCGCCGCAATCGTGACTCTATCGCCAAGTAAACTGCCATCAATGGGCGCAAGTGCAGCGCCCAATAAATCAAAACCCACCCCCACATTACCCATAGAGGCGGGAGCGTAAACGGTCAAACTCATACACTCACCTCACGAGTCCAATTTAAGGTTCTTAATACATCGGCAAAGGCACCTGCCGCAGTCACTTCTGTGCCCGCACCATAGCCACGCAACACAAAGGGAATAGGCTGATAATAACGGCTGTAGAATGCCAAGGCGTTTTCACCGCCTTTTACGCTATAAAGTGGATCAGTGGCATCGACTTCGGTGATACGCACATAACACGCGCCTTCTTCAATCTGCCCGACATAACGCAGCACTTTACCCTGCGCTTTCGCCTCCGCCACTCGCGCCGCAATCGCCGCATCAGCCTCGGGTAAACGTGCCATAAAACTTTCCACATCGCCTGAATCATCAAAACCTGCGGGTAAGACTGAGTCGACAACAATATCATTTAGTTCAAGTTTCAAACCCACTTCACGGGCCAAAATCAGTACCTTACGCGCCACATCCATGCCACTTAAATCATCGCGAGGATCAGGTTCAGTAAAGCATTTTTCCCGCGCCAGTTTAGTCGCCTCAGAAAGTGACATCCCCTCATCAAGTTTACCGAAGATAAAGGATAAGGAGCCTGACAAAATGCCATTAAACTTGTGCAATTTATCACCGGCGAATAACAGTTTTTTCAAGTTATCGATAACGGGTAATCCTGCGCCCACGTTGGTTTCGTAAAGGAACTGCCGACGTTGCTTTAATGCTGTTTGACGCAAAGCTTGGTAATAGGCGTAATCGCGAGTGTTAGCCTTTTTATTCGGCGTCACCACGTGCATGCCCGCGTTCATCACCTCTAAATACTGGTTCGATACTTGATCGCTTGAAGTACAATCCACCAGCACAGGGTTTAATAACTGTTGCTCTTTCACCCACGCCAATAGCGCAGGTATATCGCTTGGCTGCTGGCTATCGGCAAGCAGGTTTTGCCAATTGTTTAAATCGATACCTGCACTATCGAGTAACATCTTGCTTGAATTGACGATACCGCAGACACGGATGCTAATGTGCTGCTCTTTTAGCACACTCGCCTGTTGTTTGATCTGCTCCAGTAAGCCTGCACCAACGTTACCGCACCCCACTAAAAACACATCTAGATACTGCTGCACATCGAAAAAGCCCTGATGACAGGCGGCAACCGCATGCTTGGTCTTTCGCTGTTCGATCACTGTTGAAATAGAACGTTCAGAAGAGCCTTGGGCAATCGCGATAATATTCACACTCGCCTGTGCTAATGCTTGGAAAAACCGCGCCGCCACACCTTTATGGGTACGCATGCCATCGCCAATTAACGAGACAATGGCTAAGTCATGGCGCATTGCAATCGGTTCTAGCAAGTCACTTTTAATTTCTAACTCAAACTCTTGCTCAAGCGCCGATTTCACCTTGGCGGACTCACTGGTCGCCACACAAAAACTGATGCTGTATTCGCAAGAACTCTGGGTGATGAGTGACACAGAAACGCCACTACGGGAAATTGCAGCCAGTGTGCGACTCGCCATGCCGACCATGCCTTTCATACCAGGGCCTGATACATCAAACATGGTTTGATTATCCAGATTAGAAATGGCCTTCACCTGCAAACCGCTTTCATCGGCCTGATTCGATACCAGAGTGCCGGGCGCATCGGGATTAAAGCTGTTTTTGATATAACAGGGGATGTGGAACTGGGCGATAGGCGCAATAGTTTTAGGATGCAGCACCTTAGCCCCAAAGTAAGACAGCTCCATCGCCTCTTGATAACTGAGCTGTGACAACAACTTAGCATCGGTAACAACCCGAGGATCGGTATTGTATACGCCGTCAACGTCGGTCCAAATCTCGCAGCTTGAAGCATCTAAACAAGCGGCCAGCACGGCAGCAGAGTAATCAGAACCGTTACGGCCTAAGGTCACAACCTTGCCGTCTTCATCGGCGGCGGTAAAGCCGGGCATCACCCAAACCCGCTTCTCATCGAGGGCAAGATTTTTGAATCGCGGTTTGCTGACGGCAATATCGACCACGGATTCTAGCGGACGACCACGGCCTAAAAATAGTTCACGTGGGTCTAGCTGCGCCGAAGTAATGCCTTTTGCCAGCATGACTTGCTCCATCAACGCAGCAGACAAACGCTCACCCGCAACCACGATCTCGGCGCGCACCCCGTCTGGGCATTCCTGCAACAGCGTAATACCGCGTAATCTGTCCTGCCAACGTGCAAGCTGCGCGCTTAGTCCGGCGAACAGCACTTCGCTCTGGCTACTAGAGAGTCCAGAACTAACCGCATCCTGATAGAGCGAGGTAAACACCCGCTCAACGTGTTGAATGACTGGTGAATAATCTTCCCCTTTCACCGCCACATCGACCATTTCTAGCAGAGCGTTTGTCACTGTTGCAGGCGCAGAGAGCACTGTCGCGACCGGCTCAGCTTTCGCTGCCTTGGCAACAATATCCGCCGCCATTGAAAATCGCTGCCAATTTGCAAGCGAGGTACCACCAAATTTCATCACTTTCATCTTGATCTCCTGTACCGCGCCCGACTAAGAAACATAAGCTAAAAACAAAAAAGCCCGCTTCTTTGTGGGAAGCGGGCTCGTCGTTAAAATTCTTTAGGGTGTATCAGCCCGCCCCCACTCTGGTTGTAGTGGTGGTTGTAATAATGGTAATTACTACGAAACCAAGGCTATGCATACGTTTAGACTTATCTATGTCAATGTGATGTTAAACAGAATTGCCTTTTTCACCTAACCTTGTCAACCCCCAAACTGGATTATTTATGCACAAATCTTTCACTTGAGTAAATTAGTGATTCAAGATTAATAAATATCAAGTTTTCATAGGCTAAAAATACGTTTTCATCAATACAAAACTGTTTACGTAAACGTAATGCTAGACAATTACAATCAACTTAACCTATTAAAAAATAAATAATTTATAATGAAAATTTTCCATCTTTCGAAAATTAAAGCATTTCAGTCTGTTTCCGCACATAACAAAGGGCAACTCATAAAAAACCACAATTCATCTTTTGTATCGTCCTTAATCTCAGTAAATCGAACTCACAAAAAGCTGTGCGATATCTAACATAAGCAACTTCAAATTATCGCCAGCACCCTAAAAGCGCGTTATTATGCGCGCACATTCCGAACCGGAGGCGATATGAAGATCACCCAACACAGCGCGGTAACCATTCATTACCGTTTATCAGATCAAGAAGGCAGACTTTTAGAAGACTCTTTTGATGCCGAACCAATGTTGTATCTGCATGGTACAGAAAACCTAATCCCAGGATTAGAAGCCGCATTAGAAGGTAAAATTAAGGGCGAAAAACTGGACGTGACGATCAGTGCCGAAGAGGCCTATGGTCCGTACCATGATGGCCTTCGCCAGGCAGTACCATTAGAAGCATTTGGTGATATCGAAGACATCGTGCCAGGTATGCGCTTTATTGCAGAAACCGAAATGGGCCAGCGTCCAGTTCAAGTCATCGAAGTTAAAGATGATGTTGTGATTGTTGATGGCAACCATCCATTAGCAGGCCAAACACTCAGCTTTAACATTGAAGTCATCGATGTACGTGAAGCGACAGCTGAAGAAATTGCCCATGGACATATTCATGCACACGGCGGATGTGGCAGTCATGGACACAGCCATGAACATGACCATGGCGGCGGATGCTGTGGTGGCTCAGGTCATGATGTTGGTGGCTGCTGTGGGGGTTCTGATGACCATGGGCATCACCACCATGACCATGATCACGAAGCTTGTGACACACCTAAAGCGGGATGTGATGGCAACGGTGGCTGCGGCTGCCGCGGCTAATGTAGGTTCACAAGCCTAATAGCCCTCCCAGAGGAGCTGATAAAAAAGCACTTCCTTAAATAAGGAGGTGCTTTTTTTATCGCCAAATGATTATAATCAGCAGATAAATAGGGAAGTTTAAAATCAAACAGCATTTTCAGCTAAAAAAACAATATTTTCAAATCGATATAAACATCACGCAACGGAGTGCATATGTTAGCAAAACCAGTATATGAAGTTTTACCCTTTGGCTATATGGTACTAGGCTGTTTAAGCTTTATGCTGTTAGAACCTGATTATGCGCTGATTGCTGCTCTTGTTGTGTTTGTTTTGGGCGCCAGAATTTACAATTTACGTTCTCAAAATCGCCGAACCGATCCTGTAAAACGTCGAAAATCTGGATATCTACCTAAGACAATTTACGATTTATTGCCTTTTATTTATCTCTTTTCTGCCTTAGCTATTTTTAAATTTTTCCCTAAAAATCTTTATCCATTGTTGGCCATTATGTTACTCAGTTATAGTTTTTATATTCTCGTTAGACGCTCCATCCACCGCCGACATAAAATACCGACAACTCCCCAGTTTTAATCAAATATCTAGTCCAATGGAGACCCAATAATTAACTGATAAGCTGTTGGATTTTATCCCTATGGCTAGGTGCCATATTCTTTAAATAGTTAGAACAACGGGTAATAGTCGCAATACTCACCTGATACTCGGCAGCAATTTGTCTCTGGCTCATTTCTCCATTTAGCAATAGCTGGAAGACTTTTAGCCGACCGGCAATAGCGCTGCGCTCTTCCTCGGTCAGCAATAAATGAAACAATACCGACAGCTCTTCATAATTCCCATGGCTCAAAATTTTTTCTAATACTAAGTCCCAATTGGCTCGCATAATCGCCCCATAAGTATTGTTTAAGCATTACAACGGCAGTTTAGCAGATTTACTCTACCGGCAAATAACTTGTTACGTTTATCCCTCTTATCTAGACAAAAACTGACAAATTTGCTTCTAGTACATTGAGTTAATTTGTGTACAATAGCAGAGCAATGTCACACTTCGACGCTAATTTGTGAGAATACGATGAAAAAATTACTCCTAACTCTCGTTGCCGGTACCTTATTGGCTTCAACTGCTCAAGCACACAATTTTGAAGATGCAAAAGATGCGATTCAATATCGCCAATCTGGATTCAGCTTAATTGCTTATAACTTTGGTGATATGGGCGCCATGATGAAAGGTAAAAAGCCTTTCGATGCTGAAACCTTTGCGATGCGCGCAAAAAATGTCGCTGCGCTTTCACACATCCCTTTCGAAGGTTTTATTGAAGGTTCAGATAAAGGCGATACCGAAGCCCTAGCCAAAGTATGGCAAGACAAGGCTGACTTTGACGCTAAGATGAAAACCTTCCAAGAAAATGCTGCAATTTTAGCGACTGTTGCTCAAAAAGGTGACCAAGCTGAAATCAAGCAAGCCTTTATGGATACAGGCAAGAGCTGTAAAGGCTGCCATGACGTTTACAAAAAAGATTAATGTTCTCGTAATCGCTTGTAAAAAGCCTGCAATATGCAGGCTTTTTACTCCTGAGCATTCGCTAAAGCACTTGCACTACAGGCCACATCAAATAAGTAAATACAACCCCTGCGATGATTAACAGCAGGATTAATGCCAGCCACAGTGATTTAAAAACCAACTGAGACTCTAACTTTGCGTACTCAAGCTTAGATACACGCTTGTAACCGCTAACCATCGCACCTACTAACTTGTCACCTTTAAGCGCGTGCACAATAACCGCCAACACATGCACGGCAGTTAAGGCTAAGATCAGGTTAAAATTCATCTTATGTAACCAAGTGAGAAACGAACCTGTATCAGCACTCACATAGCTGTATAGCGGACCTTCGGTAAACACATCATCGGTAGCAAACAGTCCAGTGATTAGCTGTAAGCTAATAATGGCAATCAACACAATTACCATATAACCGCCCATCGGATTATGTCCTAATACCACAGACACGCCCTTTGTTCGAACTTCTTTTAAATACTCAAACACAACCCTAGGGTGGTGCACGAAGTGGCTAAATCTGGCTGTATCACTGCCAATTAAGCCCCACAAAAGACGAAAGCCAATCAAGATCAACAGACTATAAGCAAAGATCTGATGCCATTGCATTTCGCCCACTTCGGCGCTCCACCACAATAAAGCTATTAGGGCCACCATGCCCCAGTGAAAAAAGCGTATGGGTAAATCCCAGACCTTAACTTTGATATGTTCGGTTTCCATAATACCTGCCACTCGACGAAACAATGAAATAAGTGAAGGTATTTTATCGGGATCTAATGAAAAACTTAAAGTAAAGATAGGTAAATGATAGGAAAGACTGCGGAGTTATCCCATCAAATATGGCCTGTTCTGATAGCCAATACAAGCCTTTTCGGCTAAGAATCACCGAGATTTGTCTAAGCGATCAAATATCCAACGAACAGTATCTAACCGGACAAAAAATGTGATTTATATCTCGTTTTTAAAGGTGTAGATTGGTAATCTGAAACTGAAGAAAATAAATAGAAGGTTCGACATATGCTAAAGATTACGAGCAAGCAATTAGAAGTAACTGCCCCAATCCGTGAACGCATTGAAAGCCGTTTGGAGAAACTTTCTAGACATGATGTGCAGTTGATTAATCCCCATGTCATTATTACCGAGGAGAAACCTGGTTTCAAAATTGAAGCGTCGGTTGGCATCCCAAATGGAGAACTTTTTGCTCAAGCTAAACACGATAATCTTTATGCAGCTATCACTGCTATGGGTCAAAAATTAGAGAAGCAACTCAATCGTTTAACCCACAAACCTGAAGCACAACGTTTTACATCCATTGCTCATCCCGAAGAGGCTATTAATGTCGAGGATGATTACGAGGAGGAAGATGCAGCTTAAGTTACTCAATGTAGTGCGAGACCACATCACTTCGAGAGCATAAAAGTAGATAAGGTTTAATAGGTCACATTTTTTAGCAAAAGTTTGATAGACCATCCTAATGGCCAGTAAAAAGAGTGTGAACCTTTAAAGAACTACTACACTTTACTAAGTGACAGCAGAATCGAAGTGATGTGAATTTCAGCTTAATAGCATTTAATACCACCACAAGAAGGAGTACGCCGCCATACAAAACTCACACTCAAAAACAGTGACACAGGTAGTCACATAAAGCATTAAAGCAGCCACATAAATTCGGTAACGCCAAGCTGTAATGTTTATGCGTTTCCCATCTGATTATCAAATGAGATGCGAGGTTACTAAAAGTACAAACCGATGACCAAAAACTAACGACAAATGCACTAAGGGGTGTTAACTCACGAGTCGATCATTAAGGAGTAACCTACTACATCATATTGCCAGTTTAAGTCTTACACACTCTTCAAGCACAAATGTAACAACCAAGAGGAGGACGTTAGCAATAGAGCCACATAGGTACCATGAAAGGCCACTTTAGGTGAATTAGCTTCTTAACAGTCAAACAATATGAGGAGGTTAATAGCGTTATCGGTAATATGAGCAAGTGGGCATATTACAAATAGTGAGTAAAAAGAATTTAGATAACACGGAACAAGGCGAGCTGCTTAACAGCAAAATACCCAGTACCTTTTTAAGTACTAATATCGGCCAGATTTCTTTATCTATGTTCTAAAGTGTAATCGTAAGTGAAAATGTAAGCTAAAGTTGTAAGTTGAAAAGTGAGTTAACATGCTGAATAAACAAATCTAATGCAATATCTGTTTGTTTATTCACAAAGCGTCAATGAATCCTTTAATAACAATGCTCAATAACCTAGGAGGAATAGTTTGTTTGACCAGTCTTTCAACCAGCGCACCTTCGGGTGCGCTTTGCTTTTATACTCCATAGTCGTTCAACCATTTACTTAAGCACTTAGTATCAAGCTTGTTCTTAAGCTAATGCACATTTCGCACAGTAACTGTTTAAGTGAAACACCAGTCCCCCGTAGCTTAATCTACCGCTAAAAACCCCAGAGCTAAGCGTTAACCCAGCTCGAGTTTTAGTGTAGACTTACCCGTTCGTCCATAACTCAAAGCAAGGCATTGAAATCATGACTCAAGCGCTGTTTTATCTACTGCCGCCGATGGGCGTGAACACGGCCTTTAGTGACATGTATCAATTGGCTTGCCGCTTGGCCCAACAGGGATTTATAAACCAGCAGCAGGTCTATATTCACTGTCAGGACAAGAACATCGCCTTCGAAATCGACGAGTTACTATGGCAGTTTGAACCCAGTGCATTTGTCCCCCATAACCTCAAAGGTGAAGGCCCAACCACGGGTTCCCCCGTTGAAATCGGTTTTGATCGACTTGGACCTAACAAAAGTCGTCAACTTCTGATTAATCTTGCAGACCAAGTACCGCCATTTGCGGTAAACTTTGGTCAAATCTTCGATTTTGTAGCTAATGACGACCAACATAAGGCGATAGCACGTGAACGCTACCGCCAATATCGTGGCTTAGGGATTGAATTAACAACCCAAAATTTAGCAACACATCCACTTAATTTAGCTTGAGACAGATACGTTCCCATGGAAAAAACATACGATCCTCAGTCCATTGAGCAGACTCTTTACCAAAACTGGGAAGAGCAAGGTTACTTTAAGCCCCACGGCGATGCCTCACAGGGCAACTATTGCATCATGATCCCACCGCCCAATGTGACGGGCAGTCTGCACATGGGTCACGCTTTCCAAGATACCATCATGGATACCCTGATCCGCTACCAACGTATGAAGGGTAAAAACACCCTGTGGCAAGTCGGTACTGACCATGCGGGTATTGCGACTCAAATGCTGGTTGAGCGTAAGCTTGAAGCCGAAGAAGGCAAGAGCCGCCATGATCTTGGCCGCGATGCTTTTATGGAAAAAGTCTGGGAATGGAAAGCGCAATCGGGCGGCACCATCACTAAGCAGCTACGTCGTATGGGCGCCTCTGTGGATTGGGACCGTGAGCGTTTTACCATGGACGAAGGCTTGTCTAAAGCCGTTCAAGAAGTGTTTGTCCGTCTCTATGAAGATGATTTGATTTACCGTGGTAAACGCTTAGTAAACTGGGATCCCAAGCTGCATACCGCGATTTCTGATCTCGAAGTGGAAAACAAAGAAAAGCAAGGCCACATGTGGCATCTGCGTTATCCATTAGCCGATGGCGAGCTGACTGCAGACGGTAAAGATTACCTCGAAGTCGCCACCACGCGTCCAGAAACTATGTTAGGCGATAGCGCGGTTGCAGTTCATCCAGACGATGAGCGTTATCAAGCACTGATCGGCAAATTTATTCTGCTGCCTATCGTTAATCGTCGCATCCCAATCGTTGCCGATGACTATGTGGACATGGCTTTTGGTACAGGTTGCGTGAAAATCACCCCTGCCCACGACTTTAATGACTATGAAGTTGGTAAGCGCCATAAGCTGCCCATGTTCAACGTGTTGACCTTAGATGCGGCCATTCGCGCATCAGCCGAAGTGGTTAACACCGATGGCACCATCAACACCACCTTAGATGGCAGCCTACCTGAGCGTTATGCAGGTTTAGATCGTTTCAAAGCCCGTGATGCAATCGTGGCAGAGTTTGAAACCTTAGGTCTGCTCGAAAAAATCGCTCCACACGGCCTAAAAGTGCCCTACGGTGACCGCTCAGGCGTAGTTATTGAGCCGATGCTGACCGACCAATGGTACGTAGCTGTGGCACCTATGGCCAAAACCGCTATTGAAGCCGTTGAAAATGGCGACATTAAATTTGTGCCGCAGCAGTACGAAAACATGTACTTCTCCTGGATGCGCGACATTCAAGATTGGTGTATCTCTCGCCAATTATGGTGGGGTCACCGCATCCCCGCTTGGTACGATGCGAATGGTAAGGTTTATGTGGGCCGCACCGAAGCTGAAGTACGTACTAAACACAATATCGATGATGCAATCGCCCTACGCCAAGATGAAGACGTACTGGATACCTGGTTCAGCTCAGCCCTGTGGACATTCTCAACCTTAGGCTGGCCTGACAATGTTGAAGATTTAAAAACCTTCCATCCAACCGATGTGTTGGTAACGGGTTTTGACATCATCTTCTTCTGGGTTGCCCGTATGATCATGATGACCATGCACTTCATCAAAGATGAAGACGGTAAGCCACAGGTACCCTTTAAATCCGTTTATGTGACAGGCCTTATCCGCGATGAAGCGGGTAACAAGATGTCAAAATCTAAGGGCAACGTACTTGACCCATTGGATATGATTGACGGTATCGATCTAGAAGCCCTAGTTGAAAAACGCACCGGCAACATGATGCAACCTCAACTAGCCGCCAAGATCGAAAAGAGCACCCGCAAAGAATTCGAAAATGGTATCGAAGCCCACGGTACTGATGCCCTGCGCTTTACCCTAGCTGCAATGGCCTCAACTGGCCGTGATATCAACTGGGATATGAAGCGTTTAGACGGTTACCGCAGTTTCTGTAACAAGCTTTGGAACGCATCACGTTACGTATTGATGAATACCGAAGGCCAAGATTGCGGCCCGAACTCACCTGACTACCAAGGTGGTGAGATGGAACTATCGCTGGCGGATCGCTGGATCATCGGTTTATTCAACCAAACCGTGAAAACCTACGACGACCAAATGGCAAACTACCGCTTCGACCTTGCGGCTAACACACTGTATGAGTTCACTTGGAACCAGTTCTGCGATTGGTACTTAGAGTTAACTAAGCCAGTGCTGCAAAACGGCAATGAAGCGCAAATGCGTGGCACCCGCCATACACTGGTCAATGTGTTAGAAGCGATGCAACGTCTGATGCACCCAATGATGCCGTACATCACTGAAACCATCTGGCAACGCGTTAAACCACTGACAGGCGCCCAAGGCGACACCATCATGCTGGCACCATTCCCAAGCTATGATGCTGCCAAAGTAGATGCGACCGCGATGGCCGATCTCGAGTGGGTTAAGCAAGTCATTGTTGCGGTTCGTAATATCCGTGCAGAGCTCAATATAGCGCCTTCTAAGCCATTAAATGCCCTACTGCGTGGCGTGAGTGCCCAAGACAAAGCCCGTGTTGAAGCTAACCAAGCCTTCTTCACAACGCTTGCACGCTTAGAAAGTATGACAATTCTTGGTGAAGGTGAAACGGCGCCAATGTCGACCACAGGTCTGATTGGCGAAATGGAATTATTAATTCCGATGGCAGGTCTGGTGGATGTAGCGGCCGAAATGGCTCGTATCGACAAGCAGCTTGAAAAGCTGACTCAAGAGATTGCCCGTATCGAAGGTAAATTATCCAATGAAGGCTTCGTGGCAAAAGCACCGCCAGCCGTAATTGATAAAGAGCGCGCTAAGATGGCCGATCTCAGCCGTGATATGGACAAACTAAAAGAGCAAAAAGCCGAGTTTGCTAAGCTAGAAGCCTAATCACGACATCTACGCTAAAAAGGGCTGTATTTTACAGCCCTTTTTATTTCCCCTGTTCCATCCTAAATCGCGTTAACACTCTTCAAACCTCTCTCAGAACTCGCCCCCCTAAGACCCAAAGAGGCTCATCGATCCCTTGTTCCATGCTTATCTCCCCTTCTCTCTTTTACGGCAGATCTTGCTAGCCCAGATAGCACTTATTGCTATCTCTTTATAGCGCGTAAAATAGCAAGCCAGAGCGATAAACATCATCGCTTAAGGCGTTGGCATTTCAACAAGCATAACGTGGCGTAAAAGACGGGTTATCAAGGCGTAAAGCTCGAGAAGAGATAAGGATTGAAGCAATATAATCCAGAAAAATCCCATTAAAAAAGCCCTGCAATTACTTGCAGGGCTCATCTAATCTAACTAAGTAGATGGTGCGCGTGGAAGGATTCGAACCTCCGACCGCCTGGTTCGTAGCCAGGTACTCTATCCAGCTGAGCTACACGCGCTTAAATACTGGGTAAGTTGCTACCTTACCGACAGACTTGAGTCTAGAAGAAGCACTTAAGTCTCGCAAATTAAATCTATTCACTAGGAATAGAATGGCGGAGAAGGAGGGATTCGAACCCTCGATGGGAGATAAAGCCCATACTCCCTTAGCAGGGGAGCGCCTTCGGCCACTCGGCCACCTCTCCGCAAAATCTGCATTTGTAAGCTATTGCTTACTAAAATGGTGCGCGTGGAAGGATTCGAACCTCCGACCGCCTGGTTCGTAGCCAGGTACTCTATCCAGCTGAGCTACACGCGCATTTTTGCGTTTTGCTAACAAAGCAATTGCTCTGTCAGCTAATTGGTGCGCATGGAAGGAGTCGAACCTCCGACCGCCTGGTTCGTAGCCAGGTACTCTATCCAGCTGAGCTACATGCGCAGTTTTAACAGTTATCTCAACACATTCGCATTAAGATTGAATATGGTGCGCGTGGAAGGATTCGAACCTCCGACCGCCTGGTTCGTAGCCAGGTACTCTATCCAGCTGAGCTACACGCGCTTAAAACACTTACTTGAAGCACTAATTACAAAATTTCTTCTGAAATTCAAACCTGATGAGTTAAACATAACTGATGCAGAAATGGTGCGCATGGAAGGAGTCGAACCTCCGACCGCCTGGTTCGTAGCCAGGTACTCTATCCAGCTGAGCTACATGCGCGACTTGTATCTATCTTGCTTCAATAAAAAATGGTGCGCGTGGAAGGATTCGAACCTCCGACCGCCTGGTTCGTAGCCAGGTACTCTATCCAGCTGAGCTACACGCGCAGTTTTTTATTTGTAAGAAATGGCGGAGAAGGAGGGATTCGAACCCTCGATGGGAGATAAAGCCCATACTCCCTTAGCAGGGGAGCGCCTTCGGCCACTCGGCCACCTCTCCGTTTTCTTGGCGCACATATTACTGTTTGACGAAAATAAGTCAAACCCTTTTTCTGAAACCGATTCCATTTGAACTGTTTTTAATCACATTGCGGTTATATCAAGCCAATGTGTTGATTTACGCCAATCTTTCGGTTTCAAAAATAAAAAAGTCAGTTTAAAAACTGACTTTTTTATCTGACTAATACTCGCATAAGCTTCGTATTAAAAGTTACCGCCTTCTGAAGGCGTACCTGATTTTTCAGATTGAATGCGTTGATAGATTTCTTCACGGTGAACAGAAACCTCTTTCGGTGCATTCACACCGATACGCACTTGATTGCCTTTTACCCCTAGCACTGTAACTGTGACTTCATCACCAATCATCAGTGTTTCGCCAACACGACGAGTCAAAATCAGCATTCGATAGCTCCTTTATGTCTTAATTCAGCTTACACACGGCACTCATCCGGTAGATGGGCTTATTATAGGGTCAGCTGAGTACAAATTAATAGTATTCAATACTCAAACAGTTATTTAATTACACCTTATTTAGCTCGAATGCGTGATGCAACGCTCGAACTGCCTTGTGTAAGTCCCTTTCATCGATCACAGTTGACAATTTACTCTCCGATGTCGAAAGTAACTTAGCATGGATTGTTTCGTTACCCAATACATCTAACATCTTAGTCAATAATCCAACTTTTGCCTGTAAACCTTTGCCAACTAAGGACACTTTTGCACGTTGACGCTCAACATTCAATTGGCCTAGATCAAGACTTTCACTTAAAACTTCAAGCTCATGCAATAAAACATCCACTTTCGTCTCGGCCAACATAAAGCTGACAGACTCCGCTGGTGACGTTTCATTCAATTTCAAAGGAGTAATAAACTCAACGTCTATCTCAAGTCGAGCCAAACAGGCTAATAAGGCTTGATAACGCTCACTGCTGGTAAATAACCCTTCAATGGTCAAGGTTGCTAAGGCCTTATTGATCGCAATTCCTTGTACGGATGCGGGCATCGCAAGCTCAGACTCATCACCAAATTGAATTAATGTGCCCTGACCAGCTTCAAAACTCGACAACACCCGCAGCGGTACTTTAAACCGTTGTGCATATTCGACCGAGTCAGGATGAAGCACCTTAGCACCTAGCTTAGCCATTTCGAGCATGACATCAAAACCAATCACATCGAGACGTCTAGCACTGCTGTCGATATTAGGGTCTGTCGTAAAAACGCCTGGTACATCGGTAAATATTTGGCATTCATCGGCTCTTAGCGCCGCCGCTAGCGCCACAGCCGTCGTATCCGAACCACCACGACCTAAAGTGGTGACATCGCCATTAGGATCGATCCCTTGAAATCCTGCCACAATAGGCACGATGCCTTGTTCCAGCAAGGAGGTTAAGTACTCCGTATCAACACTTTCAATACTCGCCCGACCAAATTGGCTATTTGTATGGATTTGCACTTGATCGCCAGTCAGGGATCTTGCCTTGATACCGCGGCGTTGCAACGCCATCGCCATTAACGCAATACTGATTTGCTCACCCGTAGAGACAAGCATATCGAGTTCCCGCGCACTTGCGCGGGGATCGATTTGCGCCGCAAGCGCAAATAGCCTATTTGTCTCTCCTGCCATAGCAGAAAGGACCAATACTTGCAGCTCACCACTGTGAGCGGACTTTGCAATCTGCTCAGCAACCACTTCGATGCGTTCAATCGAACCCACCGAGGTGCCGCCAAACTTCTTCACAAAAAGCTTGCTACCACTAAGCTTTCGTTTTTCGAGCACAGCAACCTCTTAAGCTAAACGCTCAGTAATCCAAGGTAATACTTGAGATAGAGCCGCATCCAGATTTTCTGGTTGGCTACCACCCGCTTGAGCCATATCTGGACGACCACCACCTTTACCGCCCACTTGTGCAGCAACCATAGCAACCAGTTCACCAGCTTTGACTTTACTAACTAAGTCATTGCTCACACCCGCGATAAGGTTTACTTTGCCTTCCTGAGCAACACCGAGCAGGATAACGGCAGATTTCAGCTTTTGCTTTAACTCATCTTGCAGGCCGCGCAGTGCCCCCGCCTCAACGCCTTCCAGCTTCTTAATCAGCACGTTAACGCCATTAACCACAACCGCATCACCCGCTAAATCCGCACTCGCTGCCGCAGCTAACTTATCTTTCAGTTGCTGCATATCTTTTTCAAGCTGCTTCATTTTATCCAGC
This sequence comes from Shewanella sp. LZH-2, assembly GCF_016859145.1. Lineage (NCBI taxonomy): Bacteria > Pseudomonadati > Pseudomonadota > Gammaproteobacteria > Alteromonadales > Shewanellaceae > Shewanella > Shewanella sp. LZH-2. Next base: position 1,279,265 of record NZ_CP069350.1, on the reverse strand, counting down.
TGGGCTTTAAGCTTGGTCACAACGGATTGAGTATCGCCTTTAAGTAGTGCTGCCGCTTCTTCAAGTTGTGCCTGTTGCTGTGCCACATAGGCCATCGCTGCCGCGCCGGTTACCGCTTCGATACGGCGAACGCCCGCAGCAATCCCCCCTTCAGAGGTAATTTTGAACAGACCAATGTCACCGGTACGGCCAACATGGGTACCGCCACACAGTTCGATAGAGAAATCGCCCATGGTGACAACACGCACCTGAGCATCGTACTTCTCACCGAAGAGTGCCATAGCGCCTTTTTCTTTGGCTTCATCAATCGCCATTTCAGCGACTTTCAACTCATGGTTGCGGCGAATTTGGGTGTTAACTAACTCTTCAACCTGTTTCAGCTCAGCAGGTTTGACTGCTTCGAAATGAGAGAAGTCGAAACGTAAACGCTCAGGGTCAACTAACGAACCTTTTTGAGTAACGTGAGTACCCAACACTTGACGCAGCGCAGCATGTAATAAGTGAGTCACAGAGTGGTTTAACTGAGTGCGGTGACGTAGCTTTTTATCCACTTTCGCTTCAAGTACTTGACCAACGCTTAAGCTACCAGCCATTAAGGTCCCTTTGTGGCCTGAAGCTTGGCCAAACTTTTGCGTATCGCTAACAGCAAACTCAATACCTTGAGCCACTAATACGCCCTTGTCACCGACTTGGCCGCCCGATTCAGCATAAAAAGGCGTTACATCGAGCACCACTACGGCATCATCACCCGCATTGATCGCTGAAACAGACTCGCCGTTCAGGTAAAGTGCTGTGACTTTGGCATTGCCTGTGAGTTCTGTGTAACCACAGAATGCGGTTTCAGCATCAATTTTCAATGCAGCATTGTAATCGGCGCCGAAGTTACCCGCGGCTTGCGCGCGGCTACGTTGTTCTGCCATTGCCACTTCGAAACCTGCTTCATCGACGATAATGTTGCGCTCACGGCATACGTCGGCGGTTAAATCCACTGGGAAGCCATAGGTATCGTACAGTTTAAAGACAGTGTCACCGTCTAAGGTGTCGCCCTGCAATTCGTTTAACGCACTATCCAGAATGCCTAAACCACGCTCAAGCGTACGGGCAAACTGTTCTTCTTCAGCTTTAAGGGCTTTTTCAACAATCACTTGAGTATCGGCTAAACCTTTAGCGGCATCGCCCATCACTTCGATTAGGGTCGGAACTAACTTGTAGAAGAAGGCTTCAGTTGCCCCTAACTTGTTACCATGACGCACGGCACGGCGAATAATACGGCGCAGTACATAACCACGACCTTCGTTCGATGGCATCACACCATCTGCAACTAAGAAGGCGCATGAACGAATATGGTCGGCAATCACGCGCAGTGACTTGTTAGATAAGTCTGTCACGCCGATGATTTCGGCTGCTTTGGCGATCAAGGCGCGGAAAATATCGATTTCGTAGTTTGAATGAACCCCCTGCATAATCGCAGCGATACGCTCAATCCCCATACCAGTATCGACTGAAGGTTTTGGCAGCGGCAACATCTCACCAGAGGCTTGACGATTGTATTGCATGAATACGATGTTCCAAATTTCGATGAAACGATCGCCATCTTCCTCTGGGCTACCAGGACGTCCACCCCAAATGTGATCGCCGTGATCATAGAAAATTTCGGTACAAGGGCCACAAGGACCAGTATCGCCCATTTGCCAGAAGTTATCTGAAGCATATGGCGCGCCCTTGTTATCACCGATACGGATGATATTCTCAGCAGCAACGCCAATCTTTTTATTCCAAATTTCAAAGGCTTCATCATCTGTTTGATAAACAGTTACACACAGACGCTCCTTTGGTAGCTTCAATACTTCAGTCAGGAAGGTCCAACCAAAACGAATCGCATCTTCTTTGAAGTAATCACCAAAGCTGAAATTACCCAGCATTTCGAAGAAAGTATGGTGACGCGCGGTGTAACCAACGTTATCTAAATCGTTGTGTTTACCACCCGCACGGACGCAGCGTTGGGCAGTGGTCGCACGTGTATAGCTACGTTTGTCCATGCCAAGAAACACGTCCTTGAACTGGTTCATACCGGCGTTGGTGAATAAAAGCGTGGGATCGTTGCCTGGTACAAGAGAACTACTGTCCACAACTTGGTGACCATTGCTGCGGAAAAATTCGAGGAAAGCACTTCTAAGCGCTGCTGTCGTTTGATACATGAAATCGTCCTGAATTGGGTAAGCATGACCAGCTACACCATAAGGTAGCCGTATTTCTATTTGCCCAGCATTATAAGCAGACTGAAGAAAGACGACCAGCCTTGAATAGCGATATCGCGCTTCGGAGTCTAATATTTTCGATGAGTTTTCATCTAATACAGGGCTTATCACAACAACCCAAGGTGAAAGTGGTGAAAAAGGACTAATTCTGTGAGGGAGATGAACTGAGTTAAGAATGATAAGCACAAACTTACCAGGGCAAGTTTATATGATTACATTAGGGCGTGTTGACGTTTCAGGGTTATTTTTGCAGCAGTTTGGCTGGCTTTTATGCAAGGCAAAGTCCGTGCAGTGTAGTTATTCTACATAAACGGACGATAACGCGGCAGAAAAGCCAGCCAAATACTGCCCGAAGGGTTCGTCTGGCAAGCCCTTGCTCTTACTTTCTGCCATAAGAGCCGCTCGTCATTTGAGTAAACTACACATCATTCCTCGTTTCGCGAGCACGAACTTGCCAGAACGAACAAAATGTAATCTCGAAACGTCTACACGCCCTAGTCATCATTATCTTCCAAAGGATCATAATCTAAGGCATAGGTGACTTGTTCGTAATTAAAGCCTTGGCTCAGTAAAAACCGTACTCGTTTGGCTTTTTCTTTTGCGATTTGCTCGCGGGATAGTGAGCCTTTTACTTCAAGCACTTTAGGGACCGTATACTTTTTGATGGCTTTCGCTTTTGCCAACTCAAACCAATCATGCTCATTTGCAGATAAGGCAGCTTCGATACAATCTTTAGTAAGCCCCTTTTGAGCAATAGCTTGACGAATGCGTATTGGTCCATGACCACGGGCAATGTGGCTTCGAACGAGAAGCTCGGCATAGCGCTTATCATTGATAAATCCTGACGCTTCACAATCATCAAGCACAGGATCGATATCAGCGACCTCAAAGCCTTTTTCGAGCAGTTTTGTGCGGATTTCTTGGCGGCAATAATCGCGGCGCGCTAACAGCGCGACCGCAATTTGACGGGCAGACTGGCTCAGAATACTTCGCCTGTTTCTAAATCAATATTCCCCTCGATATTATCATCATCGGATGCTGATGATGCCAGTGCACTTGGGTTACTCAATAATAACTCACGCAATGTCTTATCGATTTCAGCGGCAATGGCTGGGTTTTCAGTCAAATATTTACCCGCATTGGCACGGCCTTGACCAATTTTATCGCCCTTGTAGCTATACCAAGCACCAGCTTTCTCAATCAGTTTATGGGCTACCCCTAAATCGACTAACTCGCCAGTACGGTTGATACCTTGACCGTAAAGGATTTGAAACTCAGCTTGCTTAAATGGTGCAGCCACTTTGTTTTTAACCACTTTGACACGAGTCTCGTTACCAACCACTTCATCGCCTTCTTTGATAGCACCAGTACGGCGAATATCTAAACGAACAGAAGCATAGAATTTCAGAGCATTACCACCCGTTGTGGTTTCTGGGTTACCAAACATCACACCAATCTTCATACGAATTTGGTTGATGAAGATTAACAGTGTATTCGATTGCTTGAGGTTACCCGCTAACTTACGCATCGCTTGGCTCATCATACGCGCCGCTAAGCCCATATGTGAGTCACCGATTTCGCCCTCAATTTCTGCCTTGGGTGTTAATGCCGCGACCGAGTCAACGATGATCACATCTACCGCGCCAGAACGGGTTAACGCATCACAGATCTCAAGAGCTTGTTCACCGGTATCGGGTTGTGAACACAATAAGTTATCAATATCTACGCCTAACTTTTTCGCGTAGATAGGATCGAGAGCGTGCTCAGCATCGATAAAGGCACAGGTTTTACCTTCGCGCTGAGCAGCAGCAATCACTTCTAATGTCAGAGTTGTCTTACCTGATGATTCAGGACCATAAATCTCAACAATACGGCCCATTGGTAAACCGCCAGCCCCTAAGGCGACGTCAAGGGAAAGTGAGCCAGTAGAAATGGTCTCGACATCCATAGAGCGGTCTTCGCCCAGCTTCATGATGGAGCCTTTACCAAATTGCTTCTCAATTTGGCTCAATACCGCAGCAAGTGCTTTCTCTTTGTTTGGATCGACCTTCATTCCTGTTCCCTCATCTAGACAGCATCAGTACTGTCAAAAGTGATATTCAATTTAATAAAGCGGGTGATCAAAAAGCGAGGCTCTTTGTCGTAATCTGCTGACTAGTATACTGTACAATCATACAGTATCAATACCTGTGAATGAATTATTTTTCAGTCAGAAAATTTTTCCATTTAGACAAGCTTTTACCCACCCATCCTGCAGATTTATCAAGATATCAGTGAATATCCACGCTTTCAGGATCAATTTTCTGTAAATTGTTGCTAAGATTGGCGCCAATTGATTTTAGACAGTAATAGTGCAAATCAACTGATTTTATCTCCTATTACTGTATGACTTTATTCCCTATTTCAGGGCCGGCATAGCGGACGATAACGATTTAATGAATCCTATAGATACCGATGATTTAGAAAAACATACCCCGATGATGCGTCAATATTTGACCATGAAAGCAGAGCATCACGACATGCTGCTGTTTTATCGTATGGGTGACTTCTATGAACTCTTCTATGATGACGCCAAACGAGCCTCTGAATTATTGGGCATTTCACTTACGGCCCGAGGCAAAAGTGGTGGCGACCCGATCCCGATGGCGGGTATCCCTTACCATGCAGTTGAAGGCTATCTCGCAAAATTGGTTCAAATTGGCCAATCGGTTGCGATTTGTGAACAAATTGGCGATCCTGCCACCTCAAAAGGTCCGGTTGAGCGTAAAGTCGTACGCATTGTCACCCCAGGAACCTTAACCGATGAAGCGCTATTGCAGGAGCGGCAAGACAATCTGTTGGCCGCGGTTTATCAAGGCAAAGTGGGCTTTGGCTATGCGACTCTTGATGTGTCTTCTGGCCGTTTCGTGATTGCCGAATTAGAAACGAAGGAGTCCCTCGAAGCCGAATTGCAACGTACGAATCCGGTCGAAATTCTTTATAGCGAAGATTTTGGTGCACTGGAGTTATTGCATCATTTTAAAGGCAAACGTCGCCGCCCTGAGTGGGAATTTGATTACGATACCAGTATCAAACTGCTGTTGGCCCAGTTTGGCACTAAGGATTTACACGGTTTCGGCATAACCGATGCTCGCCTATCGCTGCAAGCGGCAGGCTGCTTGATGCAGTACGTAAAAGACACCCAGCGCACCGCCCTGCCCCATATCAATGCTATTACCCGTTTTAATCAAACCGATACGATTGTCTTGGATGCGGCAACGCGCCGCAACCTCGAGCTGACACAAAATTTGAGTGGTGGTCGGGATAACACCCTAGCAGCCGTGCTCGACAATACTGCCACAGCCATGGGCAGCCGTATGTTACAACGCTGGATCCATCAGCCGTTGAGGGACCATGCACAGATTTTTGCTCGCCAAACGGCGGTCAATGAGTTGCTCGCGACCGCGGCCCATGAGTCATTGCATGAGCAGCTTAAAGCCCTAGGTGATATCGAACGTATCATGGCAAGACTGGCGCTTCGTACCGCTCGTCCACGGGATTTTGCCCGACTACGCCAAGCATTAAACCTATTGCCTCAATTGCAGCAATCATTAGCACAGTTAAGTGCCCCCCATACAGTGAAACTAGGCCAACTCTTAGGCGAGTTTCCCGAAGAGCAACAACTGCTTGAGCGCGCCATTGTCGATAACCCGCCCATGCTTATCCGTGATGGCGGCGTGATCCGTGAAGGCTACAATGCCGAGTTAGATGAATGGCGTGGCTTAAGTGAAGGTGCCAGCGATTATCTAGTACAACTCGAAGCGCGGGAAAAAGAACGCACTGGCATTGCCACGCTGAAGGTAGGCTACAACCGAGTCCATGGTTACTATATTGAAGTCAGCCGTCTGCAATCACAGCAAGTGCCATTAAATTACCAACGCCGTCAAACCCTTAAGAATATGGAGCGTTATATCACGCCCGAGCTTAAGGAATATGAAGAAAAAGTGCTGTCAAGCCAAGGTAAGGCGCTCGCTCTTGAAAAACAACTGTGGGACGAATTGTTTGATTTAATCCTCCCCAAATTGCATGAGCTACAAGCCTTTGCCAGAGCAGCAGCCGAACTCGATGTGCTCAGTAACTTTGCCGAACGTGCCGAAACCTTAGGATATACCTGCCCAGAACTGAGCAGCGAAATCGGGGTAAAAATTGAAGCGGGTCGTCACCCTGTGGTTGAGCGTGTGAGTCAAACGCCTTTTATCGCCAACCCTGTCACTCTGCACAATCAACGCCGGATGTTGATTGTTACAGGTCCAAACATGGGCGGTAAATCGACCTATATGCGTCAAGTTGCACTGATCACCCTAATGGCACACATTGGCAGCTTTGTACCCGCAGATCGTGCCATTATTGGCCCTATCGATCGGATTTTTACCCGTATTGGCGCCTCAGACGATCTCGCCTCAGGCCGTTCAACCTTTATGGTGGAAATGACTGAAACGGCCAATATTCTCCATAATGCCACTGCGCAGAGTTTAGTCTTGATGGATGAAATTGGTCGCGGCACATCAACCTACGATGGCCTGTCATTAGCCTGGTCTTCGGCTGAGTATTTAGCACAGCAAGTCGGCGCGATGACGCTGTTTGCGACCCATTATTTCGAGCTAACACAATTACCGGAACTCATGGCTGGGGTCTATAACGTGCACCTCGATGCGATTGAGCACGAAGACACTATCGCCTTTATGCACGCGGTGCAAGAAGGTGCGGCCAGTAAGAGTTATGGCTTACAAGTCGCGGCCCTTGCAGGGGTACCAGCTCGGGTGATTAAGGCGGCAAAACATAAGTTACATCAGCTTGAGAGCCGCGACCATCAAGTAGAGGGCACAAAGGCACCGATTCAAACCCTGTTAGCCCTGCCGGAGCCAGTGGAAAATCCGGCCGTAAGCAAGCTAAAAGCCATCAATCCCGATAACCTGACCCCCAAACAGGCACTGGATTTACTCTATGAGCTTAAACGCTTGAGTTAAATAGCTTTGTTCATCGTAACTTAATAATAAAAACGCCCAAAAAATGGGCGTTTTTTTATGGGTTGATTAAACAACCTTAAGCATTAGTTTCTAAATAAAGCCTCTACAGATAGCCCTTGCGCCCCCAGCAAATCGCGCATGCGTTTTAAGGCTTCCACTTGGATTTGGCGCACACGTTCACGGGTGAGACCAATTTCAGCGCCAACATCTTCAAGAGTTGATGGCTCGTAACCCAATAACCCAAAGCGTCGCGCTAACACTTCTCTTTGCTTGGTATTAAGTTCATTTAACCACTTCACAACTGAGTTAGAGATGTCTTCGTCTTGTACTTTAAAGTCTGGACCTACGTTATCGTCATCAGCAAGCACATCGAGTAACGCCTTGTCGTTATCGCCACCTAAGGGAATATCGACAGAAGTGATCTTCTCGTTGAGTTTCAGCATACGGCTGACGTCAACACTGGAGACTTGCAATTTTTCGGCAATTTCCTCTGCCGTAGGTTCATGGTCAAGTTTTTGCGCTAATTCCCGAGCCGTACGTAAATATACGTTAAGCTCTTTTACTACATGGATAGGCAAGCGAATTGTGCGAGTTTGGTTCATGATTGCACGTTCGATGGTTTGTCTGATCCACCAAGTCGCATAGGTTGAGAAACGGAAACCTCTTTCTGGGTCGAATTTCTCGACAGCACGTATCAAACCAAGATTACCCTCTTCGATTAAATCCAGCAGCGCAAGACCACGATTATTGTAACGACGGGCAATTTTAACCACGAGTCGCAGGTTGCTTTCGATCATGCGGTTACGGGATTTTTCGCAGCCTTTTAAGGCTTTACGGGAAAAGTAAACTTCTTCTTCTGCACTAAGCAGTGGGGAAAACCCTATTTCACCTAAATAGAGTTGTGTGGCATCAAGATTTTTTTGCAGGTCATCTTGAACCTGTTGTTCGAGTCCTAGTTCTTGAACTAAATCAGCGGCGATATCCTCTTTATCGAGATCAAACTCTGCGGCATCAACGGAAAAATCTACTAGTTCTTCTACGGCAGTGCTATTTATGCGGCTCATGATCGAATCTCCCAAACCTAATTTAACTGCTTGTATTACTGCAATTTATTATCCTCCATGCCAAAACAAGGCCCTAAACAATCATTGCTTAGGTAAGTAGTTGAGTGGGTTAACAGACTGACCATGGTAACGAATTTCAAAACGTAACATTACTTGATTAGTACCTGTACTACCCATTTTAGCAATCGTCTGTCCAGCGAGGACATGTTGCTTTTCGTCGACTAAGATCTGATCCGCATGAGCATAAGCACTAAGGTAATCGTCACTATGCTTAATAATGACTAAATTACCATAACCCCTAAGCGCACTACCTGCGTATACCACCCGCCCATCTGCTGCAGCTTTGATGATATCTCCACGTTTTCCTGCGATCTTAATACCTTTATTTCCCTGCTCATTGGCAGAGTATGTTCCTATCAATTTACCTCTTACAGGCCATTGCCACTGGCTTACACTATCGGGTAGTGTCGATGTCGGAGCAATAATTGAAGGGTTAATATTTTGTTGGGAACTTGTTGCAGAATACGCAGGCTTTGCTTTCTGATCAAGTGTTTTTTTCGGTGTTTCACTAGATACAGAATTCTGAGGAAAATCATCACTAACTGATTGTTTTTTATTTTGATTATGCTGATACCCACCTTTGCTTGCCGAATTAATTCCACCTAAAGTCGTAGAAGATTTGCTATTTTGATTATGGTCATATGTTAAATACAAAACCTGACCAGGATAGATGGTATACGATTTATCTAATTGATTAATTTTAGCAATTTCGGCGTAATCTTTGCCTGCAGCCCAAGAAATAGAGTAAAGAGTGTCACCTTTCTTAACTTTATATGAATTAGATTTAATATTGCTTTTGTTGTGCTTTGAATAATTGTGGGAAAGACTTTCGACAGGTGCGGGGCGACTCGCCTGAAAGCTACAGCCCGCAAGCAACAACAGTAAACTGAGGTTTAAAAGTAAACCCGCATTCAACAATAAAAACTCCTTTTTGGGGCTATCTTACTGTTTTAGTAATTTATAAATCGATAAACGCGCTATGCAAGCTCACCATTTACTAAAGGAACAAATTTGACTGTCTCTATCACTTCAGAACTAAAACTATCCAAGTGACGCGTAATCCGCATCAATTGCTGCGTTTCTTCCCCCACGGGGATAATTAATACGCCGCCTTCGGCTAACTGGGATAATAACGCTTCAGGAACCTTTGCAGCAGCTGCGGTGACCATAATGCCATTATAGGGACTACGATTCTGCCAGCCCTGCCAGCCATCGCCATACTTAAAGGAAACATTATGCAGATCGAGCCGCTTTAATCTTTGCCTTGCTTGGATCTGTAACGTCTTTATACGTTCCACAGTGCAAAGCTCTGGTACTAATTGGGCGAGAATCGCCGCTTGATAACCTGAGCCCGTTCCGACTTCAAGCACCTTATGGGGTTTATGTTGAAGCAGTAACTCAGTCATTCGCGCGACGATATAAGGCTGAGAAATGGTTTGCCCTTGGCCAATAGGTAAGGCTGTATTCTCATAGGCTTTATGGGCTAACGCATTATCAAGAAACAATTCGCGTGGGGTAAAGGATATTGCCTTAAGCACGGCTGGATTGCGGATCCCTGCATCCTGAAGCTTTTTCGCTAAATTCACCGCCGATGTTAAGGCAACTCGAGTCATATTTTATCTACCCAATTTTGCAATATCGATAACTGTTTATACGCGGTCAAGTCTACGGTTAACGGAGTGATCGACACATAACCATGAGCAATGGCATGGAAATCGGTACCTTCACTCGCATCTTGTTCAACACCCGGTGGGCCGAGCCAAAAAATTTCTCGTCCTGCGGGATCTTGCGTACGCACAATGCCTTCAGCTTTATGCCGCGCTCCAAGGCGCGTCACTCTTATGCCTTTAATCTCATCCAACGGTAAATCCGGCACGTTGATATTGAGGATCTGATCACTGGCAATCGGGTGCGCTAATAGCCCCTGCACGATTCGCCGCGCGTAAACGGCGGCAGTGTGATAATGCTTAAAGGCTTTGCCATTAAGCGAAATCGCTACTGCGGGGAAGCCTAAAAAACGCCCTTCCATTGCCGCCGCGACCGTACCCGAATATAAAGTATCATCCCCCATATTCGCGCCAGCATTGATGCCCGATACCACCATATCCGGCTCACCATCACAGAGCTCCCGTATGGCTAAGTGGACGCAATCTGTTGGTGTACCGTACACCGAAATATAACCATTATCTAACCTATTAATTCTTAATGGATTAGTCAAGGTTAAAGAGTTACTTGCACCGGAACAATTACGATCAGGTGCGACCGTCATCACAGTGGCGATTTCGGCAAGCGCCTCCGTTAAGGCTTTTATTCCCGGCGCATTCACCCCATCATCATTGCTGACAAGGATGCGGATCATAAACTGGACTCGCCATTGTCGATTAGATTGACCTCTGCAACATCGCTTTCAGTTGCAGTCTTTGCCTCAGGAGCATTCGTATCCGGCGTAACTGTCGCTTGCCATTGCAGCTCTTTCACATCTTGATAATCAACCAGCTCTCTTAACAGCGATGTCGCAAAGCTACCCGCAGGTAAAATAAACTCGAGTACCAATCCATCCGCGGTTTGCTCGTATTTAAGTCCTTGAGGTTCCAGTAGCAATGGGCGGCGTTCCTGCTCAAGACCTGCGTGCTCAAGGCCGTAGCAATCGTCGCTCAGCTCAGCCATGGCTTGGGTTTCAACCTCGGCGGCTTCGCCCTGCGGCAGCATTTTTCCGCGGCCCCAGAGTGGCGCAGAAAGTTGAATATCCTTCTCAATCAAACGTTTTAATACCACTAAATCCCATTCAGGCGTAACGAAAAAGCTTTTGCTGCCCGCCAGCATCACGCAATCCCCCGCTAAGGGTTTAGTGCCATAATTCGCTAAACGATAGGAGACAACGGTATTGAATAGATTGGAGCGCACCGCAGACAGATACATGCTGCGCTTATTACGGTCTTTCACCTTTTTGCCCGCTAGCATTTGCCGACCAAGCACCAGGTTTTTACCATCATGCCCAAAACGCTGCTCACCAAAATAATTGGGCACACCTATTTGGCTGACTTTCTCGATGCGGCTGATAATGTCTTCCACGTTTGTGACATTGCGCAGGGTAAGGATAAAACGGTTGCCCAAGAGCGCGCCAATACGTAATTTTTTGCTGTGGCGACTACTGGATAATATGGTTAAACGCTCGCTGTTTATCTCGCTCCACGCAGGGGTTTCTTTACCTGGGATACGAATGCCAAACCACTGTTCTGTGATGGCATTTTTATCTTTTTGTCCTGCATAGGTCACTTCTTTGGGATGAACCTTAGCGAACTTTGCCAGCATTTCAGCCACTTGTACCGTGTTCAATCCATCCTTACGAATGTGGACTAAATGATGTTCGCCCTCGCCCGACGGGCTAAAAGGCAAAATCTCTTTGACGATAAAGTCGCTGTTAACGGTTCTTAAATCTGCGGTGCCCGTCGGTTTGCCGTACAGGTAATGTAGTTCGCTCATGGGTCTTTCTTATCTCTTAAAGTTGCAGGCTATTGGCGGCTGAGTAATACGACGGCTTCGACCGCGATGCCTTCTTTACGGCCGGTAAATCCGAGTTTTTCTGTGGTAGTGGCCTTGACGTTGATATCTGCAATATCAGCATTAAGATCGGCTGCCAGCACGTGGCGCATATCCTCGATATGCGGCGCCATCTTAGGCGCCTGGGCAATAATAGTGACATCCAGATTACCCAGCTCAAATCCCTTCGCCCGCGCTAAGGCATAACAATGGCGCAGCAAGACGCGACTATCGGCGCCCTTATAGGCGGCATCGGTATCGGGGAAATGTTTACCTATATCCCCAAGGGCCATCGCCCCTAAAATGGCATCGGAGATGGCATGCAGGACTACATCACCATCGGAATGAGCTACTAGCCCCGTTTCGTAGGGTACTTCGACCCCGCATAAAATTAACGGGCGTGGTTCACCAAATTTATGAACATCAAAACCATGGCCGATACGGATTTTCATGACTTATTTCCTAACGTATTTAATAAATTGCACAATTCGCTCAGCTTGCCTTCAAGCATTTGCGCGCAGTAAAAAAAGCTCTGCTAACTCCAAATCATCGGGATGGGTAACTTTAATGTTATCCGCCCGCCCGGCGACTAATCCAGGGGAAATACCCGCCCACTCCATCGCCGAGGCTTCATCGGTCACAACGGCCCCTGCGGCAAGCGCGGCTTTTAAATGCAATCGCAACAAGGAGGTTGGAAATAACTGCGGCGTCAAGGCATGCCAGAGATTATCGCGGCAAACGGTCGAGCTGATTTCACCTAAGCTATTGGCGCGCTTCATGGTATCGCGGACTGGCATCGCCAAAATGGCACCTTGGGGAAAGTGCACCCGCGAAGCCAGCAATTTATCTATGTCTTGCGCCGTTAAGCAGGGTCTAGCCGCATCGTGTACTAAAGCCCAACCATTGTCGGGCGCCTTATCGAGTGCCGCCAGCACTGAGTCGGCGCGCTCAGAGCCGCCAATAACAGTCACCAGCTTGGGATGCTTGGCCTGGGGCAACGCGGCAAACTCGGTATCCTCAGGATGCAGCGCGACAATCACTTGGTTAATTTGCGGATGGGACAATAACTTGTCTAAGGTATGAGCCAGAATGCTTTGTCCCAACAAAGTTAAATATTGCTTGGGTTTACCCGCGCCCATGCGGCTGCCAATCCCTGCGGCTGGCACAATCGCAACCACATTAGGTGAGAAAGGATCCAGCTGAATAGCGACTTCTGTTTCAGTCTGTGGCGCGGCTTCTAAGACGATATCCATTTGTGCTCCGTTACTGCGAGGGACTCGATACTGCACGGTCACCGCCCACCACGCGATAGAAGGTTTCGCCCTCTTTCACCATGCCAAGCTCGTTACGCGCCCGCTCTTCAATCGCTTCGGTACCACTCTTAAGATCGATAATTTCTTCTTTAAGCACTTGGTTACGCTCATTGAGTTTTGCATTACCATCTTGCTGAGCCGCAATCTGTTTTTGCAGAACAAAGTATTCGGGCAGACTGTTATCGCCCGACCACAGCCGATATTGCAGTAAACCGAGTAGCACTATGAGTGCAATGACAAAAAATTTCATGGAGGAATTAGCGTCAATGTCTTGGATTAAAAAAAGATACTGCAGATAGTACAACAAAAAAGGCCACCAAGTGGTGGCCTTTTTACATCGGTCGGCTAAATTACGCCTGACCTTTGATTTCCTTCAAACCGCGATACGGTGCTTTTTCACCTAATTGCTCTTCGATACGTAGCAATTGGTTGTATTTAGCCACACGGTCAGAACGGCACAGTGAACCGGTCTTGATTTGGCCAGCCGCAGTACCTACCGCTAAATCAGCGATAGTAGCGTCTTCAGTTTCACCGCTACGGTGTGAAATCACCGCAGTGTAACCCGCCGCTTTTGCCATACGGATAGCCGCTAAGGTTTCAGTTAATGAACCGATTTGGTTGAACTTGATCAGGATTGAGTTTGCAATGCCGTTCTCGATACCACGGGTTAAAATCTTAGTGTTGGTTACGAATAAATCGTCGCCCACTAATTGGATCTTGTCGCCCATGATCTTAGTTTGGTATGCCCAACCATCCCAATCTGACTCGTCCAGACCGTCTTCGATAGAGACAATTGGATATTGTTCAGTCAGTGACTTCAGGAAGTCAGAGAAACCGTTTGAATCGAATACTTTGCCTTCGCCAGACAGGTTATATTTACCGTCTTTGTAGAACTCAGAAGCCGCACAGTCTAATGCCAGAGTCACGTCAGTACCCAGCTTGTAACCCGCTAATTCAACGGCTTCTTTGATTACCGCTAATGCATCGGCGTTAGAAGACAGGTTAGGAGCGAAACCACCTTCGTCACCCACAGAAGTGCTTAAACCTTTACCGTGCAGTACTTTTTTCAGGGTGTGGAAAATCTCAGCGCCCATACGTAAAGCTTCGCGGAAGTTTTTCGCGCCAACAGGTTGCACCATGAACTCTTGGATATCAACGTTGTTATCCGCGTGCTCGCCACCGTTGAGGATGTTCATCATCGGTACAGGCATAGCGTATTGGCCAGGTGTGCCGTTTAATTCCGCAATGTGAGCGTATAAAGGCATGCCTTTAAATGCCGCAGCCGCTTTAGCCGCCGCTAAGGACACAGCGAGAATCGCGTTAGCGCCTAACTTGTCTTTGTTTTCAGTGCCGTCTAAGTCGATCATGATTTGATCAAGTTCGGCTTGGGCAGTCGCATCTTTACCGATTAACGCAGCACGGATAGGACCGTTTACGTTAGCCACAGCAGTTAATACACCTTTACCTAAGTAACGGCTCTTGTCGCCATCACGCAGTTCTAGTGCTTCGCGGCTACCGGTAGAAGCACCAGATGGCGCAGCCGCCATACCGATAAAACCACCTTCTAAATGCACTTCGGCTTCAACTGTTGGGTTACCACGAGAATCCATAATCTCGCGACCAATCACGTTAATAATCTTAGCCATATTACCCTCGATTTAAGTTTAAAAGAGAAAAGAAAAAACCAATACCAATGGGAATTAACAGATGTAGAGTACGACCAAAATCTTTAAATTCCGTTTACTATTTCCGTCTAGACGCATGTCGTTTATACACATGGGTATGAGTTTTGACTCATGTTTACGCGGCCTGAGTGTAACAAAAGGCCGGGCCCACTGTCGCGGGTCCGGCCTTAAAATTTATTTCTTCAGATCACGTTTTTGATGTGCACTCGCGGCAGCAACGAAACCTTCGAACAATGGATGACCATCGCGTGGGGTCGAAGTAAATTCTGGGTGGAATTGACCCGCTACAAACCAAGGATGATCTTTGAGCTCAATCATCTCAACCAGTTTACGGTCAGAAGATAAACCACTAAATACCAGACCCGCTTGTTCTAAACGTTCTCTGTACTTGTTGTTCACTTCGTAACGGTGACGGTGACGCTCAACACAAGTGTTACCTTTGTACGCTTGCGCCGCTTTTGAGCCTTCCAACAGGTGACATAACTGCGCACCTAAACGCATAGTGCCACCTAAATCAGAGGCTTCATGGCGTTGTTCAACATTACCTTCTTCGTCAACCCATTCAGTGATTAAGCCAACCACTGGGAATGGCGTTGCTTTATTGAATTCGGTTGAGTGAGCATCGGCCATGCCTGCAACGTTACGGGCAAATTCAATCAGTGCCACTTGCATACCTAAACAGATACCGAAGTATGGCAGGTTGTTTTCACGGGCAAATTTAGCCGCCTGAATCTTACCTTCCACACCGCGCTCACCGAAGCCCCCTGGGACTAAGATACCGTCTAAACCTTGTAAGACTTCATCGCCTTTGGCTTCAACGGTTTGTGAGTCGATATACTTGATGGTAACTGATACGCGATTTTTCAGACCTGCGTGTTTTAACGCTTCGTTGACTGATTTATAGGCGTCTGGCAGTTCGATGTATTTACCCACCATACCAATCACGACTTCGCCGTTTGGATTGGCTTCTTGGTAAATGACGTTTTCCCACTCAGACAAGTCAGCTTCGCGGCATTCTAAGCCAAAACGCTTAACGACTAAGTCATCTAAGCCCTGTGAGCGCAGCAGCGCTGGGATCTTGTAGATGCTGTCGACGTCTTTTAATGAAATAACTGCACGTTCTTCAACGTTACAGAATAGCGAAATCTTCGCACGCTCGTTGGCAGGAATCGCACGGTCGCCACGGCAGATCAATACGTCTGGTGCAATACCGATAGAACGCAACTCTTTTACAGAGTGTTGAGTCGGTTTCGTTTTCACTTCGCCCGCAGCGCCTAAGAATGGCACTAAGGTTAAATGCATAAACAGGGTACGATCCCGGCCCAGTTCAACGCCTAATTGGCGAATAGACTCAAGGAATGGCAGTGATTCGATATCACCCACAGTACCGCCGATTTCAACGATAGCCACATCGTGACCTTCGCCACCAGCTAATACTTTTTCTTTGATCGCGTTAGTGATGTGCGGGATCACCTGAATTGTCGCGCCTAAATAGTCACCTCGACGTTCTTTACGTAATACTTCTTCGTAAATACGGCCTGTGGTGAAGTTGTTGCGACGATTCATCTTAGTGCGGATGAAACGCTCATAGTGGCCTAGGTCGAGGTCTGTTTCTGCGCCGTCCTCAGTCACAAACACTTCACCATGTTGCGTTGGGCTCATGGTACCTGGATCAACGTTAATGTATGGGTCCAGTTTCATGATGGTTACATTGAGACCACGGGCCTCTAAAATTGCGGCTAATGAAGCGGCTGCAATGCCTTTACCTAGTGATGAAACCACACCACCAGTAACGAAGATATACCTTGTAGTCATGCTGAACCTGAGAAAATGAGTTTGAAAATACGTGCTTGTAAGAAAGCACTAGGACGGGGCAGTAGTATACCAAAGGTGTTGCCATTCGACAAACACCAATCCGGATAATTTGCCCTTTATCTTGGCTCGCCCTGTTTAACCTTATCCCAGTAGGCATCTAACTCTTCTAAGCTATGTTCTTCTAATGCTTTATTATTTTGCCTTGCAAATGCCTCAACACCTTTAAAACGGCGTTCAAATTTAACATTGGCTTGGCGCAGCGCTTGTTCTGGGTCCACCTTTAAATGACGCGCCAAATTCACCACTGCAAATAATAAGTCACCCATTTCGGCCTGAACTTTGGCTTGGTCGAGCGTTGGCTGGTTCACCTCCGCCAGCACTTCCTCAATTTCCTCATGGATTTTTGCCACAACTGGCTCAAGCTCAGGCCAATCGAACCCAACGCGCGCGACCCGCTGTTGAATTTTGATAGAACGGGATAACGCTGGCTGTGCGCGCGGAATATCATCCAGCACAGAAACCTCGCTTGGTGACGTCACCCCAGCCGCTAATGCCTTTTGCTCACGCTCGCTGGCTTTGATTGCTTCCCAATTGGCCTTCATTTGCTGACTACTAGCATCGGCCTCAAACGTGGCTTCGCCAAACACATGGGGATGACGGCGGGTGAGTTTGTCGGTGATTTTATTGACGACAGTGCTGAAATCGAACCTGCCCTGCTCTTTACCTAGCTGGCAATAAAATACCACTTGGAATAATAAATCCCCCAGCTCATCAGGTAATTCATCTAAGGCTAAACGTTCAATCGTATCGGCCACCTCATAGGCCTCTTCGAGGGTAAAAGGCACTATGGTTTGAAAGGTCTGCGCCTTATCCCAAGGACAACCCGTTTGCGGATCGCGTAGCTTCTCCATAATCTTCAGTAACGGCGCAACATCGGTTGCTGAAACTGCTGCGGGAAGCTTGTTTGGTGATGGCACTTTTGAAGAGAGTTCTTTTGTGGATAGCTCTGTTGCTGAAAGCTCAGTAGTAGAAGGCGTGGTATGGGAAGTCATGCAGATATCCTTTCAAAAGAGTCGACACAGACTAATACGCAGAATGAGCACAAAGGAATACACTCAAGCAGAGTCGCGTCGCAACTAACACAGTAATCATGGCAATAAAGCGCCAATGATAAAGTAGCCAAGCTCAAAGTGCTATTTTGAGTCTGGTATTAGGTTTTAATGAAGAGGATATGCCCCATTGTGCGTTGGCAAATTGGCATCTAGCTAACTCCAACAGAAGAACATTGACCCAATTTAAGTAATGCTACAGAGTTTTAGCCTGATCCTTTATCACCTCCTAACCAATGAAAAAATATGGTACGAGTGTTATTCTAAATGCAGTGATTTAAAGTCAATAATTAATCAATCGTTAGCATAACACAATAAGAAAGCTAAAATGATATCAAGTAATTACCCATCAAACCGTATAAAAAACTTCTATCGCAAAAAAGCAAATCCCTATAGCATCATTTGTACCAATTGACATGGATGTGGCAGCGGCCAAGTCCAGCAAGCGATTTATGTGCAGCAAACAGCACAGCGTATAAATACTAAGACGTGATGCATCGGAGGCATCTGCATGAGAACAAAGCCAAATGGTCATATATGGATGGCAGCTGAACAATTTTTTAATGCTGCAGAGCACATTTGGAATGATGACACCGCTGAACTTGAACGTTACGTGTACCCGCTGATAGTAAATTACGCCTTCAGTTGTGAGCTAAGCCTAAAAGCATCAGAGGGCTTAGTTAAATTTTCAGAAGTCACGCCCGACGGACTCCTGAAGGCTGTAAATACTGAGTCAGCCGTTCGAGGTCACGACTTGTACGCAATCTTTACGCAGTTAAAGCCAGAAACCCAGAGCGCGGTTGAGACGAATTTTCTCACATCAACAGGAACTCCACTTATCCCATTACTAAAGAAATACTCGAAGTACTTTTCTCATGGTCGCTATTCATTCGAGCAATTTGGTGGCTCATATTATCTATCTGGGGAACAAAACATGGACACCCAACCTTAATAGCGAGGTAGCTAACCTCCGACTATGCTTTGGTTAAGCATTGAACAAGGAGGTTTATATGCCGCGCCCTCGCAGAACTCAGATAAGTCTTGAAGACACGCCCTATTACCATTGCTGTAGCCGCGTGGTGCGGCGGGCATTTTTATGTGGTGATGACAGTTACTCGGGTAAAAATTATGACCATCGTCGAGGTTGGGTAGAATCGCTAATGTTTGAACTTGAAGCTGTTTTTGCTATTGATATCGCAGCCTTTGCCGTGATGTCTAATCATCTGCATCTGGTGTTGCGAGTCGATATCGAGACGGCAAATCGTTGGACTGACCGCGAAGTGCTTGAGCAGTGGCATAAGTTGTTTAAAGGCGATGAGTTAACGCAAAAATTCGCTAAAGGTGAGTTAGTCGAAGCCCATCAGGTCAACCGATTAAAGCACTCAATCGCCCTTTATCGTAGTCGTTTGTGTGATATCTCATGGTTTATGCGCTGCCTTAACGAACCAATAGCAAGGCAAGCAAATCAAGAGGATAACTGTACAGGTCGTTTCTGGGAGGGGCGATTTAAATCGCAAGCCCTACTCGATGAAGCTGCGGTATTAGCCTGTATGACCTATGTTGATTTGAATCCGATTCGAGCGCAACTTGCTGATACACTAGAACAATCCGACCATACCAGTATCCAACTACGTATTCGGGCCGCATTAAAAGGTGAGCAGCCGAGTAATCTATTACCGTTTATTGGTAACGAGTGTGACAACCAACCCAATGGCATTGCGTTTTCCTTAACCGATTACCTTCAATTGGTGGAAGATACAGGCCGAATCATTCGCAATGATAAACGTGGAAGCATTAGTGAAAATAGTGGTAAGTTACTGACCAGATTAAATATCCCCCATGACAATTGGCTCAAATTGACTACCGAGTTTGGTAAGCTATTTCATGGTCCAGTAGGCACATTACAAGAACTGACTCATTACTGCGAACACTTAGAAAAGCGACGACGGCACTTTGTCGCAAGCTGCCAGCACTTTTACAGTGACTGACAACTGCTTATATCCCTTCGACAACAATCATTGCCTAAAACTTCCCAAGCACTATGGGATGACTTACCTCGTCTGAAATACACTATTTTTGAAGGAATTAGCTCAATTTATTACCTCAGATGCTATCCCTGTGACTTTTGATGGTTCTTTTTTGAACAATATTAACTTTTACAAGTTGTAGGTAAACGGAAAGTGCATTATGTTGTTGATTCAAAATGGGTGGCTCGATCTATTTGGTTGCGGGAAGCTTATTTGGTGATGGCACTTTTGAAGAGGGTTCTTTGGTTGATAGCTCTGTTGCTGAAAGCTCAGTAGTAGAAGGCGTGGTATGGGAAGTCATGCAGATATCCTTTCAAGAAAGAGAGTCGACACAGGTGCAGGATGCGTAAACAGGAATACACTCAAGCTGAGTCACAACTAAGGCCGTAATAAGGGCAATAAAACGCTAATAATAAAGTAGCCAAGCTCAAAGTGCTATTTTGAGTCTGATATTAGGTTTTAATGAAGAGGATATGCCCCAAAGCTTGCTACGGCTAGAAGGCTAGCTCTTGCTTAGTCTGATAGTTTGAGATACATAAAGTAATGAATACCAAAAAGTATGACCTGCCCATGAGAGATTTTAAAAATCGTTACAGTGAATCAAACTTGCCTAGTCTGGTTCATGAGCATTCCCCCCATTACGCGCCTTCGCCCATTAGCTTGTCTTATTGAAAAATAATATTTAAAATCAAATAATTACTAGAGATATGGATTAGTTAATTGGTTTTGAAAACGTGCATTCGCGTTTTCCCAGATGGTATATTTAATCGGAAGCTGATAAGTTCATTACAATACAGATAGTTAACTGTGTTGGTCCAACAACGTTAACCATTATCGCGCATGCGCACAGATAAAATGTTAGAAGAAAAATGAATATTAGAACATTCCTACTAGGTTTGATAATTGCCAATTCATATGCATATGGGGCAGATATGAGAGATATCCCTGGGAAAAAAATAACACTTGATTCCTTAAACGAAATGTTCCAGAACATAAAAAATGAAACATCATGGAATATATCTGGCCCCATGCTCTGGGGGTATTTCTTTACACATCACGAGCCACAGAAATTAGAGCAAGCAGCCGAAGAATTAATAAAACAAGGATATAAATACGTAGATATATACTTGTCTGATAAAGATGATCCTAATGAGCCAGATATCTATTGGTTACATGTAGAAAAGGTTGAAATTCATTCACCTAAGACACTAGATAAAAGAAACGATGAACTATACATCTTTGCAAATAAGTATGCTTTGGATAGCTACGATGGAATGGATGTTGGACCTATGAAGCAATAGTGCATCTAATATAAGTTGCCCAACCGTCTGCTATAGCTCACTTGGCCTCGTTGCGGCTCTTACTATTTTGCAAAAGATAAATCCATAGATATTTTAATCCGAATTTAACGAGTTAGAGTTATTGAGATAACTCATTTATATCCCAAAGTGAGCTCATGAATCACTCTACACCAGACTGATTCACGCGAGCCGCTAAAATCCCTACCATGCCCCTGTTATCCGTATTTAGACTGGAGATATTGAGTGTTGGTTGGTTTGTTGCCAAACGAAGCATTGCTATTAGAAGAGCTAATCCAAATCAGGCTAAGAAGGGGGAATAATCTAGCAAGCTTTTGTCCCAAAACGAGACAAGTACCTTCTTTCAAACCGACAGATTACGCCAATACTAAAAAGGTGAGCCATGGAGATTAGCGAGACGACCGTCCGCCCCATGGACGGGGCGGTCGAGCATCCAAGGACGGACTTGCTGCGCGTCGGGGAGCAAGTGCCATGGCTCATCCATCAATCTTCCGCAGCTTTCAATTGACCAAATAAGTGATTTAGCCGTATAGGTATTAGCACTCCTATTTTAACGCTTTTACCCTACAAACTCCCAAATACAAAAAAGCGGTAGTGCTTTATGCCCTACCGCCTTTTACAACCGATAACCATTGGAGTCGAGAATTACAATCTGCGCGCTTCTATCACGCTATCGACTTGGGAGAGCTTAGATAACACCCGCGATAAGCCATCGAGGTTGTATAGCTCTAATTCCAGCTCGATGGCTGCCGTCTGATTCTTAATATCCGATGACGAGCTCATGGCGAGCACATTGGATTTTTCGGCGGCAAGTACTGAGGTGAGATCCCGCAATAATCCGCTGCGATCATGGGCCAAGACGCGCAGGCGCATGCGATAACCACCTGAATAGTTCTCGCCCCAAACCACATCGACGCCACGTTCTGGATGAACGCGCATTAACTCTTTCACCTGCTCACAGTCGGAGCGATGCACCGAAATACCACGCCCTTTGGTGATAAAGCCTAAAATCTCATCCCCAGGCACGGGCTGGCAGCAACGGGCGATATGGCTGAGTAAGTTACCCACGCCATTCACTTCCACCTGCCCACGGCTGTTGGTGCCAGATTTAGGTTGGCTCTTCTTAACTAATTCTTCTACCGCATCTTCTTCGCTAGCCTCATCGAGGCGCAACTTACTTTGGATATGGTTAACGACTTGATGTAACCGCACATCACCGCCGCCAATTGCCGCAAGCAAATCGTCCATACTCGCCATATTAAAACGCTCAACGGCGATGGCGGCATCTTTGATTTTAAGGCTGACTCGCGCCAGCTCGGCTTCGAGCATTTCTTTACCGGCGATAATGTTTTTATCGCGGTCTTGCTGCTTAAACCAATGCTGAATTTTCGAGCGCGCCCGCGATGTGCGGATATAACCTAAGTTTGGATTAAGCCAATCGCGCTTAGGATTGGGGTGTTTCGAGGTGATGATCTCAATGCGCTCACCCGTTTCAACCTGATAGGTAAACGGCACAATGCGGCCATCAACCTTAGCGCCGATGCACTTATGGCCGACCTGCGAGTGAATATAGTAGGCAAAGTCGAGCACGGTTGAGCCGAGTGGTAAATCGACCACTTCACCGCTTGGGGTAAACACATAGACTCGGTCTTCAAACACTTGGCTGCGGACTTCTTCGACCAAGTTGCCGCTTTCGACCACGTCTTCCTGCCATTGCAGAATTTTACGCAGCCAATTGATTTTTTCTTCGTAACCGCTTTGCTTACCGGAGTGATTACCCTCTTTGTATTTCCAGTGCGCGGCAACCCCAAGCTCTGCATCTTCATGCATATCTTGGGTACGAATTTGAATTTCAACGGTTTTACCCTCAGGCCCCACCACAACCGTATGGATGGATTGATAACCGTTAGGTTTAGGGTTGGCCACGTAGTCGTCGAACTCGCGTGGAATATGATGCCAAAGAGTGTGCACTACGCCTAAGGCGCCATAACAGTCCTGCAAACGCTCTGTGACAATCCGCACGGCGCGCACGTCAAACAACTCATCAAACTTGAGGTGTTTGCCCTTCATCTTGCGCCAGATGCTGTAGATATGTTTTGGACGACCATACACCTTAGCGCGGATATGATCCTCATCGAGGCGCTGCTGCAACTGTTCAACAAATTTTTCGATATAGACTTCGCGGTCTAACCGTTTACCATCAAGCTGTTTGGCAATGTCCTTGTAGGTATCTGGATGCAGATAACGGAAGGAAATATCTTCTAATTCCCACTTTAACTGACCAATCCCCAAACGGTTAGCGAGCGGCGCATAGATATCGGCAATTTCGCGGGCCAGCAAGACGCGGGTTTCTTCGTCGGCATTTTTCACGGCGCGCAGCAAACAAACACGCTCGGCCAGTTTTATCACCACGGCGCGCACGTCTTCGACCATCGCCAGCAACATGCGGCGGATATTGTCGATTTGCGGCTCGGTTGAGCGGCTATTGGGATTGATTTTTAACGCGCCAATGGCATCCATGGTCACCACGCTGGCGACTAACCGCGCCAGCGGCTCACCAAACTTTTCTTTGATCGCTTCTTCGTCTAATAAACCGGCATCAAACACCACAAACAGGATGGCCGCTTGCAGCGTCTCAATGTCCATATTCAGCGGCGCGAGGATTTCAATCATCTCGCGGGCACGTTCAAGCAGTTCTCTTTTCGCGGCAGGACTCTTAGCGGGTAAAGCATCGACCTGCTCAATCAGGGCGAGTAAGGTTTGCGCCTCCTCGACATGACTAACATAGCGAGCCACCCACTCTTCAAGATGAAAATCGGGATCATTAAAGTGCGCTTCGCGAACAGAGACCATCTAATTTATTTCCTTATTCGTGCTCAGAGAAAAGTGGCACCACCTCGGCACTCCTATCTTCAGCATTGGCACGGACTTGTCAAACCCAACGAGACGAAACTTCACATTTTTTACGTTATTCAAACGCTTTGCTTACTTTACACTCGAATAACGCGGGCAAATGAGAAAACCTTGCCCGACATACAAGCCTTATTTTGCAAGCTCAAACAACGCCATGGCTTCGATATGATGTGTCTGCGGGAACATATCGATTAAGCCTAACTTTTGTAACTTGTAGCCACGCTCGAGTAACACCGCACTGTCGCGGGCTAAGCTCGCCGGATTACAAGACACATACACCACTCGGCGGGGCTTCATCTTCTTAAGCCATTGCAAACTCTCAAATGCACCCGCGCGCGCAGGATCGAGTAGCAATTTATCAATCTTGCCCATCCAAGGCTCGCAGGATAAATCGGCACTTAAGTCGCCATGGTAAAAGGTTAAATTGCTTAAGCCATTTGCCGCCGCGTTTTCACGGGCTTGGCTGACCATTTCTGGTACCCCTTCAACCCCAATCACTTCGGCGCCCAGTTTAGCTAAAGGCAAACTGAAGTTCCCCATACCGCAGAAGAGATCGAGAATACGCTCACCCGGCTGCGGTGCTAACCAGTCTAACGCCTGCGCCACCATGGCCTTGTTAATTTGCGCATTGACTTGCACAAAGTTGCCAGGGGTAAAGGTTAAGCTCACAGGCGTTGCATCGGCTTTATCATCGAGCAGCTGATAGACGGGCAATAACAGCGAGCCATTCACCCCATGGAACTCACCGTCGTTGTCTTGCAAACAAATATGGATTTGATGCTGCTCGGCAAACTGCGCAAGCTTTACCATGTCCTTATCGTTTAAGGATTTAGTGATTCGAATTACCGCAAAATGACCATTGTCGGCGTCAATCAATTCTAAGTGCCCAAGACTCGATTTGGCCGCAAGTTGATTAAGTAACTTAGCAAACGGGGCGATTAAATCCGCTAAGGGCTTCGCCAAGACTAAACAGCTATCAATAGGCACCACTTGGTTGCTGCTCGATGCACGAAACCCAAGGCTTAACTGCTTGGTATTTTTATCAAATAACGTTGCAAGTCGGGCGCGGCGGCGATAGTGCCAACCTTCGCCCGTCAATGCGGGCACTGAGTTGCCTTCGGCGCCGGCAAATTTGGCCATAATATCAATCAAGGCCGCCGACTTATGCTCACGCTGCCCCGTTAATGACATATGCTGCAAATCACAGCCACCACAGCTTTGGTAGTGTGGACATAGCGGCGTGACTCGCTCAGCGCTTGGCGTCTCGACTTTAATCAGCTTGGCTCGGGCATAGTTTTTCTTTTGTTCGGTCAGCTGCGCCTGCACGATTTCACTGGGCAAAGCGCCGGGGATAAATACGACTTTTCCCTGATGTTGTGCTATACCTGCCCCAAGGTGATCGAGCTGTTGCACGCTAAAGGATTGCTTCGCGGACAATTGCTTGGAACTATTTGGTTTTGCTTTAAAAAATTGTGCCATTTCGGCCTCTAAATCAATAAAAAACTGGTCAAGACCGCCCTTTTTCTGGCAGTCTTATAAAATTATATCGTCCCTAGAACTTAGGAAACTGCGCTGCGGCTATGAACCCTGTCAACAACATGACCAAATACAGCTTACGTTCCTGGGTTCTGGTGCTTGCGCTTGCGCCGACGATCTTAGTCGGTATTCTGCTGGGCAGCTACTTTACCATAAATCGCTTCTATGAACTCGAAGATACGCTGATTGAACAGGGCAGTAATATTATCGAGCCTTTAGCGATTGCCAGCGAAGTGGGACTGGTCGGTAATGATAGGGAAGCAACGAAAAGACTCCTTGCCGCAGCCCAACTCAATAAATCCACGCTGGTTAAATCGATTGCGATTTTTGATATCCATAATCAACTCTTTGTTACATCGCACTACCATAAAGATTTCGAGATCATGCGCTACAAAGAGGCGCTAACCAATCTTCACAAAACCGAAATTGAACATGTAGGCGACAGCCTTATTCTACGCACACCGATCTTTGCCACCGCTCAGCCTACGGGTGGCGAGCCTGCAAATTTTGATATCCAAACCGATAATGGCGAGTTACTCGGCTATATTTCGGTCATTATCAATAAAGAACGCGCCTTGCTAGAGCAACACAGAGCCGCCGTGGCCGCCTTTATTATCGTGTTGATTGGGGTGCAATTGAACCTGTTGTTTACCTTTCGTCTGGTTAAAAACGTCACCCAGCCGATTACCGAAATGGTGCGGGTGGTCGCCAAAATCCGTGAGGGTAAACTGGATGCGCGGCTCGAAGGCAATCTTATCGGCGAGCTGGATCTGCTAAAACGCGGCATTAATGCCATGGCAGGATCGTTATCGGAATACCACGATGAGATGCAGCAAAATATCGATCAGGCGACATCGGATCTGCGGGAAACCTTAGAACAAATTGAGATCCAAAACGTCGAGCTCGATTTAGCCAAAAAACGCGCGTTAGAAGCTAGCCGCATTAAGTCAGAGTTTTTGGCGAATATGTCCCATGAACTGCGAACACCGCTTAATGGTGTGATTGGTTTTGCGCGCCAACTCGTTAAAACCCCATTGCACTCAAGCCAAGTCGATTACATTAATACCATTGAGCGCAGCGCGACTAACCTACTGGCGATTATCAACGATATCCTCGACTTCTCGAAACTTGAAGCCGGTAAAATGGTGTTAGAAAACATGCCATTTGGTTTAAGGGAAACCCTAGGTGAGACAATCACTTTAATCTCCGGCAGTGCGCAGGCCAAAGGGCTGGAATTGGTCGTCGATATTGCGCCCAACGTCCCCGACAACGTTAATGGCGATGCCATGCGTGTGTGCCAAATTATCAATAACTTAGTGGGCAATGCTATCAAGTTTACCGACTCAGGCAGCGTACTGGTTAAATTAGAATTACAAGCGCAGACCGATGAACAAGTGGTACTGCGCTGTGATGTTATCGATACCGGGATTGGGATTGATGAAAGTCAGCAAGACTTCCTGTTCCAAGCCTTTGGTCAAGCGGACTCCTCGATTTCCCGCCGCTTTGGCGGAACAGGGCTTGGATTAGTCATCACCAAACGCCTCGTCAACCAAATGGGCGGGCAAATTGGCTTTACCTCGTCAGTGGATAAAGGCTCGAACTTCTGGTTTACGCTGCCTTTGGGCCTTGGTCAATTCCAAATTGGTGATTCACTACCGCTTGAAAAACTGAAAGATAAAACCGTGCTCTTTTATGAGCCCAGAGTGCTCACCCATTCAGTGATTAGTCGCCAACTAACACAGTGGGATACTAAGGTCACTCATCATCAACATATTCCTAGTTTGCAGACAACCCTATCAACGACTGAGCATCCGTTTGATTATGTGTTATTAAGTTGCCATGGATTTAGCAATCCCAATCAATTGGTGAGTACGTTAAATCTAGCCAAGACAAAAACAGATTGTTTAGTCGTGCTATTCGACTGCCAAGAGCAAGACATGTTAAGTCAGTTTATTCGCCCCAATGCTGACGTGGTATTGTCTCTGCCAGTAAGCGAGCACCAACTGGCGCGTAATATGCTCTATCCACCAATGGAATATGACCTATTACCACTCGCAAGTATTACAGTTCCAGCGGCGCGCCAATCGCTTACCGTATTAGCGGTGGACGATAACTTCGCCAATTTAAAACTGATTGATACACTGCTTAACGAGCTAGTCACTACCGTTATCGCCGTCAATAGCGGTGAAGAAGCGGTAAAACAGGCGAAGACTCGCACTTTTGATCTTATCTTTATGGATATCCAGATGCCGGGCACCGATGGCATCAGTGCAACCAAGCAAATTCGCCAAGGGTCGATGAACCGCAATACGCCGATTATTGCCGTGACCGCCCATGCCATTGCCGAGGAACGTGAGCTAATTTTAGGTAGTGGCATGGATGGTTATTTGCCCAAACCCATAGATGAAGCCGCACTTAAAGCAGAGATTAACCGCTGGATTACTCGGCCCAAATTCACTCACTTTGATTTACATACCCTCAACTGGGATCTTTGCTTAACCCAAGCTAACCATAAGTCTGACCTAGCATTAGATATGCTACGCATGTTATTGGAATCGTTACCTCAAACGGTCTCGGCGATAGAGACGGCACTGAGTCAAAACGATCAAACCACGATGCTCAGCACTATCCATAAACTTCATGGCGCCAGTTGCTATTGCGGAGTGCCTACCACACAGCGATTATGCCAAGAGATTGAATCGGCATTGAAACGTGATGCCCGTGTCGAAGATCTCGAACCGGAAATACTAGAGTTACTTGATGAGCTAACTAAGGTAGAATCGGCGGCAAAACAAGTGCTATCACAGCTATCAGCGGAAATAACAGATGACCAAAAAAACGGGCTTCTTTAAGCGTTTAAAAGCGCTAGAACTACCACAGAAAAAACTCTTTGCCATTGCCCTTTGCCAACGAATGTTGCCTAACTATCAACTGTTTTCAGAGGTTTGTGAGTTTGGTGATCCTGCGGTATTAAGCACTGTGCTCGAGCTTCTTTGGCAATCCCAGTACGACAATAAGCTGAAATTCAACATCGATGTGCATCTGCAACGCTTAGAAGATAACACCCCAGATCCTGTCGATTTTGATAGCTATGGCGTATACCCAGCAATGGATGCCGTGGTTGCACTTTCCACTTTGCTTGGGGCGATTCAAACCAACCTTGAGGAAGATATAACCAATATCAGCAAGTTATCCTCAAGCACTGTGGCGAACTATATCGAGACTATCAGCGATGTAGAGTTAACCGATGATGCCTTAGATGACTACGTCTTCGCCCATGAAGTGATGGAAGAAGAGCGCGCGCTGCAAAATACCCTGCTGGAAATTATCGAAGAAAACCCTAAGATCACTGCCGAATTAGTGAAGGGGTTACGCAAAGAGATTATCGAAGCGGGTGTATCGAATATCGGGATCAGCGTCGCGTAATAAACCCGTTTAAGGTCTAGGGTTTATCTCTTCAGTTGCCTTGAAAATCCGGCGATGTTACCTAACATTTTTACTGCTTAGGTAGCATCAGCGACGGGTTTGAATCACCGGAGAATAGAGTTAACTCTATAACCCATTCAATATGAAAAAAATTGTTTATCAAGGTTTTATTTTAACCAATAGCGAAGGCCTTACCGATACCTGGAAACTCACCATAGGCGGTCAAAACCGTATTGGTTCTCTATTTGAATTACGCCGTTTAGTGAATTATTACCGTGAGCTTGGGATTGTGCCCGCCACCCGCGCGAGCCTGCAAGATGCTAAGCAAACGCAAAACTCCATGAGCCAAAATACTTTAAAACCCCGTAAACGTTAATCTTAAGCCATTGAAAAAAGTTCAGGCGCTTTGGATTGCATAAACTCGATAAACACCTTCACTTTCAGCGGTTGCTGACTACGCTGGTGATAAAGAATCGAAATTCTACGTTGTTCGCCAATCCATTCCGGTAAGAGCACTTTTAAACGCCCTTCTTTAATCTGTTGTTTTACGAATAATTCTGGCCCATACAGAATACCACCATGATCTAAGGTCGCCTGAATCGCGCCATGGAGATCCGTGAGCGTGAGTTTTGTTGGGCCATTAAAATAGAAAGACTCGCCATTAGGATGCTTTAAATGCCAATTAAATAGCGGCCAAACTTTGATCAACTGATGGTTTTCAAGATCATCGGGATGGATCAATTCAGGGGCATGGGCTAAATATTCCGGCGTCGCAAACAAACGATAATCAAGCTCACCTAAAGTACTCGACACCCAAGAGGAATCAGGCTGTGCACCACCGACAATCGCGACATCAATCCCTTTATCAATTAAATCCACTAACTCATTGCTTTGGGAAATGTGTAAACGAATATCGGGATATAAACGGCCAAACTCGTTTAATGCGTGAATAAAGATAATTGAAATAATTGAGATTGGCGCAGCTATCCGCAATGTGCCTTCAGGTTTATCGCTGCCAATGCCACTGAGTTCATCGAACTGCGCAATCACACTCTGATATCGCTGAAATAACGCTAAACCTTCCTCGGTTAATCGCAGCTTGCGGGTACTTCGCATAAACAATTGCTTATCGAGCTTTTCTTCAAGCTTGGCCAGCTTACGGCTCACAGTAGCGATAGGCATATCGAGCACTTTCGCGGCTTGAGAAAAACTGCCCGCATTCACCAAATGCACAAACAGATAAATTAACTGCAGCTCAGCGCCAACATCATCAGCCATGTTCAATCCCATCGTTTAGCGTGAGTGCCGCTCACAGATATAAGGCACTAACTCATTGTGTTTTAAACGTAGAATTATTCATTTCTACGACCATAGCGCAATAGCTTCCAAGGCTAATCCTATGCTATTTTGCCAATAAGTTTACTGCGCTAACACCGATTATCGTCAATTACCCTAGGTATTATTCCCTGCTAGCGCACCCACAACGTCTTCTTGCGGGAAAGCAAAAACACAAAAGGATGAGTGAGGGATATGACCATTTTAACCCCTCTGTTTGCCGTCTTCGGGATCATGCTGCTCGGCACACTTGTACAAAAACTGCGTTTTCTCCCAGTAGAAACCGACCAAGTGCTCAATCAATATGTCTACTATATTGCGTTTCCTGCCATTCTCTTGATTGCACTGGCCCAGCAACCGATTGAAGAAATTCTGCAATGGGGATTTATTGCAGGCTATAGCGCCGCCATGCTGATGATTTATCTGATTTGTGTTGGTATATCCTTACTTTTCAATCCTAAACAGCATGCAATTGCCGCCGTGCGCGCCTTAAATGCCACCTTTGGCAATACCGCATTTATTGGTATTCCGCTGCTGGTGATTATATTTCCTGAACAACAAAGCGCCCTAGTTGCCGCCGCCATAGCCAGTTTATTGTCCGTGCTTATGTTTGCCGTGGCCTTGGTCTCGCTGGAGCTTACGACAAATACCCACAGACAACACCACGCCGTAGTGATCATGTGTTTAGCTGTGGTTAAAAATCCCATCGTTATCGGCTGCTTTATCGGCATTGCAATTTCGGCATTGGGGATAACACTGCCCTCTGGCGTAGCGATGATGATCCAACAAATTGGCAATACCTCAAGCCCCTGCGCTTTATTTGCCGTTGGCATGGTATTAGCCAAAGCCATGCGCTACCAAAAAGATAGCAAGGTATTTAGCCTGACGAATCTTATCGAACTTAGCCTTATCAACCTCTTTAAATTAATCCTACAACCCGCATTGGTTTTCTTCATGCTTAAAAGCGTTGGCGTTAGTGGAGATTACTTAGTGATGGGTGTAATCCTCAGTGCCTTACCTACGGCGGCCAGCGTCTATTTACTTGCTCAGCGCTATAACACCCAAGCCTCAACCAGTGCGCAGGGGATATTATTTGGCACTATAGTGACTTTTTTTAGCTTACCTATTTTAGAACAACTTGTTAAAACCTATTCATAAACAAGCGATTAAACTCTAGCTTATTGCAATGTGTCGAATATTTACCCAAAGCCACTTTACTGTATATAAAATCAGTATATACTGTTTATCAATACAGTGATTTGGTAAGTTTTTCGACAGGAACTCATTATGCTTTGCCAACTCAGCATCAATAATTTCGCTATCGTCCGTTTTCTCGAACTGGATTTTCGTCCCGGTATGACCAGCATTACTGGTGAAACCGGCGCAGGTAAATCCATCGCCATCGACGCCTTAGGTTTGTGCCTAGGTAATCGTGCCGATGCCAGCAGCGTTCGCCCTGGTGCAAGTAAAACCGAAGTCAGTGCTCGATTTTCACTACACGATGTTCCCCTTGCCAAACGTTGGCTCGAAGATAACGATCTCGAACTTGATGATGAGTGTATTCTGCGTCGAACTATTGGCAGTGATGGCCGCTCACGCGCCTACATTAATGGCAATCCTGTGCCGTTAACTCAACTGAAATTACTCGGGCAATTGCTGGTCGGTATCCATGGTCAGCACGCCCACCACGCTATGCTAAAGAGTGAGCATCAACTCACCTTGCTCGACAGCTACGCCAATCACAGACTACTGATAGACACAGTGGCAGCAAGCTATCAACGCTGCAAACAAATCGAAGCCGAACTCAAGCAATTAGAAGCCTCACAGCATGAACGTATTGCCCGAAAACAGCTGGTGCAATATCAAGTTGAAGAGCTAGATGAATTCGACCTCAAGGTCGGTGAATTTGAGGACATTGAGCAAGAGCATAAACGCCTCGCCAATGGCACTGAACTGGTGGATAGCTGCCAAGCCAGCCTATATTTACTCACTGATGGCGAAGAGAGCAATATTGAGTCACTGCTTAACAAGGCTGTAAGCCTTGCTGAAAATTTGCAAAGCTATGATCCCGCATTAACCAATGTCAGTACTATGTTAAATGAGGCCCTCATTCAAGTACAAGAGAGCGCGGGAGAATTACAGCATTACCTGAGTAAACTCGAACTCGATCCCGCGCATTTTGCCTATTTAGAGGAACGACTCTCAAAGGCTATGCAACTGGCCCGTAAGCATCATGTTAGCCCTGACAAATTAGCCGAACATCATTTGGCACTCAAAGCGGAACTCACAACCCTCGATGATGATGAAACTAAGTTAGAGGAAATCCAACTCCAAGTTGAAGCGAGTAAAACAGCTTATTTAGCGAACGCACAAAAACTGAGCCAGAGCCGCGCCCGTTATGCAAAAGAACTGGATAAGTTAGTGACTCAATCTATCCACGAACTCAACATGCCCAAGGGTAAGTTCACCATTGAAGTGAATTTTAATCCCGAGATTATGTCGGTAAATGGCAGCGATAATATAGAGTTTATGGTCACAACCAACCCTGGCCAGCCTTTACAACCGATTTCACGGGTAGCCTCTGGCGGTGAATTGTCGCGTATCGGTTTAGGCATCCAAGTGATTACTGCAAAAAAGGTTGCCACTCCTACCCTGATTTTCGACGAGGTGGATGTGGGAATTTCAGGCCCGACCGCTGCTGTGGTTGGCAGAATGCTGCGTAGTCTAGGAGAATCGACTCAAGTACTTTGTGTAACCCATTTACCTCAAGTTGCTGGTAATGGCCATCAACATATGTTTGTGAATAAATTCAACAAGGCGGGCAGTACAGAAACCACTATGATGCCTTTGGATAGGGAGCAACGTATCCAAGAATTAGCCAGACTTCTTGGTGGCGATACAATTACTTCTAACACTCTCGCCAATGCACGAGAACTATTACAGTAAAAATACAGTAAGCCACCGCAACGAAAATAAAGCTTTATAACCAATGCCTTATCTACAGCAGATAAGGCATTGGCATTTATAGGGTAACGAACTTTAGTTTGGGTTAACTAAAGATATTATTGGCTAATAAAGACAATTACTTGCAGACAAATAAGTGCAAAAAATCCTGCTAATACATCGTCTATCATAATGCCAAAACCACCTTCAACTTTGGCATCAAGCCATCGAATCGGCCAAGGTTTTAGGATGTCGAATAGCCGAAACAGCACAAAACCGACAGCGAGCCACAGAATACCAGCGGGGGCGGCAATCATAGTGATCAATAAACCTGCAACTTCATCCCATACAATCGCGCCATGGTCATGTACGCCCATGTCCTTAGCGGCCTTATCGCAGATATAAATCCCCGCGAGTACGCACACTAAGGTCAGGGCTAAATACCAACTCAAGGGCAACTGGGCCAATAATAAATAGAGCGGGACTGCCGCCAAGGTACCAAAAGTACCTGGAGCCTTAGCCGCTAAACCACTGCCAAAACCGAGGGCTAAAAAATGAATAGGATTTTTAAGGGACAGGCGCGACAGCGCCTGATCTTCGGATAACAACTTCATTAAAAATGCTCAAAACCGTGGTACGGTGGCGTAAATAGCTCACCATTAAGTTGCAACTTAAGCTTACTGCCCGCACAAATTTGCCCAACACGGACAAACTTAGTACCAGCATGGCTGAGGGCGGTTTCTAACGCACCTTTTTGTGCCTCAGGCACGGTAAAGAGCAGTTCATAATCCTCACCCCCCGTCAGCGCATAGCCTAATGCATGTTCTTCGCTCACGGTATCTTGCATCGCGCGCGACAAAGGAATCGCCCCCACATCGACTACAGCGCCAACCTTTGATGCCTTGAGGATATGCCCAATATCCGAGATAAAACCATCGGATAAATCGATGGCACTGGATGCCAAAGAGCGCAATGATTGCCCAGCCAATACTCGAGGAGTGGGTCGATAATGGCGATTAATCAAAAACTCTTTATGCTCCGCTCGAGCATGTTGCACGCCGCGGATCAAGTCCAGCCCTAACGCAGAATCACCAAGCGTACCCGTTACATAAATCCAGTCACCGGCCTTAGCGCCATGACGGGTCAAGGCTTTGCCATGAGGGACTTGCCCGTGCACTGTGATATTAATTGCCCTAGGCCCGCGAGTTGTGTCACCACCTATTAAGGCGATGCCATAATATTCTGCCGCTTCAAACAGGCCTTCACTAAAACCACTCAGCCAGGTCTCATTAACCTCTGGCAAAGTGAGTGCAAGCGTCATCCACGCAGGCTCGGCCCCCATTGCCGCTAAATCAGAAAGATTTACAGCTAAGGCTTTGTAACCTAAGGCTTGAGGTGGAATATCGGGGAAGAAGTGAACATTTTCGACTAAGGTATCGCAGGAAATGGCGATCGACTTGTTTTCGGCGGGCTGCACAAGGGCGCAATCGTCGCCAATACTCAATTTTACATCACGGCGTGCTGGGCCGCGGTGATTGAAATAACATTCAATAAGCTGGAATTCTTTCACTGTACAGTTTGGCGCGACTCACATCGGCCACCTTTGTTAGCAATGAAAAACGGTATCCTAAGATACCGTTTGTCCTTATTACTTACGTGCAACCAGTTTGTCGAGTAATCCATTAACAAACTTATGGCTTTCATCCGCACCGAAAGCTTTAGCCAATTCAATCGCCTCGTTAATGGCAACTTTAAATGGCACATCTTTACGGAAAGTCAGCTCATAGGCCGCTAAGCGGACTATAGCTTTCTCCACTGGAGACACCTCATCAATGGGGCGATCTAAGTGTGGAATGATCAACTCATCCAGTTGGGTTTTCTTAGTTGCTACGCCTGCAAATAGCTCACGAAAATAAGCTACGTCTACACCATCGAGACTCTGTTCAGTTAAAAACTCATGCTCGACATCGGCAATATTATTCCCGCTTAGTTGCCATGAATAAATGGCTTGAACGGCTAAACGGCGGGCCTTGCGGCGCTCAGAAGGCTTCATTATTTTTCCTACTATTACAACTGTTGTTCAAGCTGTTGCAGAACGTTGACCATTTCAAGCAAGCTTAGCGCAGCTTCGCCGCCCTTGTTACCCGCTTTAGTACCTGAACGCTCAATAGCTTGTTCAATGGTATCTGTAGTCAATACACCGAAAGCAACCGGCAGATCGAACTCTAATGCAATTTGAGCTAGACCTTTGTTACATTCGCCTGCAACAAAATCAAAGTGAGGGGTACCACCACGGATTACGGCACCAAGTGCAATAATGCCGTCAAACTTACCACTTGCAGCAACACGACGTGCAGCCAGCGGTAACTCAACCGCACCAGGTACACGGACGACAGTGATGTTTTCATCACTGACTTGGCCAAAACGTTTCAGCGTGTCAAGTGCACCTTCAAGCAGGCTTTCTACTAAAAAGCTGTTAAAACGCGAAATTACAATCGCAACTTTGGCATTCTTCGCTTCGATATTACCTTGAACTACGTTCATTTTCTTACCTAATTTAGCTAAAGCACCCGGCTCGGGGCGAAAAGTGGCGACATGATACCACAGTCAATTGCCCACGGCCTTATGCAAATGATAGAAATGGTGAATTTTACCTTAGTGGAACCTATTAAAAGCTTAGCCTGTTACTCAGCTACGTACTCTGTCACTTCTAGGCCAAAGCCTGATAGTGAATGGTAACGCTTAGGCGAGCTTAAGAGTCGCATTTTGGTCACGCCTAAACTGGCCAGAATTTGTGAACCCACACCGACGCGGCGCGACGTACCTTGCCATTTAGCCGATACAGGCGTTTGACCTTGATCTTCCGCTTCAAAGGCTTTGACTTTAGCGAGAATTTCACTGGAATGTTCTTGATTGCCAAGCAACACCAATACACCACCTTCGGCAGAAATCCGCGCCATCGCTTTTTCGAGCGGCCAGCTGCGTTGCTGATCGCGCTCAGAATGGAGTAGATCGTTAAACGTATTCTGTAAATGCACCCGCACTAAACAGTCAGGTTTCACCTCGCCCTTCACTAAGGCAAAGTGCAATTGGTTGTCGATAGTATCCCTAAAGGTCACCATATCGAACTCACCAAAACGGGTTGGCAGTTTGCATTTTGCTTCACGCACAACGGTCGTTTCTTTGGTGTTACGGTATTCAATCAGCGCCGCAATAGTGCCGATTTTAACGCCGTGTTTTTCAGAGAAAATCTCTAAATCAGGACGGCGGGCCATGGTGCCGTCTTCATTGAGGATCTCAACAATCACGCCCGACGGCTCAAGCCCCGCTAAACGGGCTAAATCACAACCCGCTTCTGTGTGGCCAGCGCGGGTTAACACGCCGCCGTCCTGCGCCATTAATGGGAAGATATGCCCAGGCTGGACTAAATCCGATGCCTTGGCATCTTTAGCCACGGCCGCTTTTACCGTTACGGCGCGATCGTGGGCCGAAATCCCGGTGGTTACGCCTTCGGCAGCTTCAATCGATACCGTAAAGTTGGTCGAGAACTGCGCATTGTTATTAGTCACCATCAAGGGCAGATTTAGCTGCTGGCAACGGGCCTTGGTCATGGTTTGGCAGATGAGTCCACGACCGTATTTCGCCATAAAGTTAATCGCTTCTGGCGTCACCATTTCGGCCGCCATAATCAGGTCGCCTTCGTTCTCTCTGTCTTCGTCATCCATCAAAATAACCATTTTGCCTTGACGAATATCCTCGATGATCTCTTCTATACTGTGCAGCGCCATTGTAGGACCTTTATGATTTTACTGTTGTTATGAAATTCTATACCTAAGTGAGCTAAGTGCCAGTGCCCTAACGCACAAAGCCAGCACGGGCTAACATTTCCATGGTCACCCCACCGCCTTGGGTTTCTTTAGTATCAAAGCGCATTAAACGCTCTAAATAGCGAGCGATTAAATCCACTTCAATATTCACCTTATCGCCGGCTTTCAAATCCACCAACGTGGTTTCACCCGCGGTATGGGGCACTATGGTTAATCGGAAACGGTGTCCATCGACTTCGTTTACCGTTAGGCTCACGCCATCGATGGTGATAGAACCTTTATGGGCGATATAGCGAGCCAGCTCCGTAGGCGCCGCTAACCAAAACTCAATCGCTTGGCCCCGCGCCAAACGCTGCTCTACGGTGGCAATGCCATCCACATGGCCGCTGACCATATGGCCGCCTAAACGTGTAGTTGGGGTGACGGCCTTTTCAAGATTGACCTTAGTGCCCACTTTATAGTTGGCAAAGCCTGTAAGGCTGACGGTTTCTGCTGACACATCAGCCACATAGCCATCGGCTAATTGTTGCACCACAGTCAAACACACACCGTTGGTGGCGATACTGTCGCCTAAACGCACATCGCTTAAATCCAGTTTGCCACTGGCGACCGTTAAACGGATATCATCGCCTTTGCGTTCAAGCTTTCGCAGCGTGCCAACGGCCTCAATAATCCCAGTAAACATGGTTAACTCACTTATTCGCTAAAGATGGATTGGACTCGAGCCTCAAGGTAAAACGCGTATCCGCGCCCACTTTACGCTCATCGACCAGTTTGAGGGTCGGAATATCGGCCATCATTTGATAATCGGGTAATTCGAGTAGATTACGCCCTTGTGCGCCAAGGATTTTCATCGCTTGATATAGCACTAATTCATCGGCTAATCCTGAGCGAATAAAGGCGCCAGCTAAGGTCGCGCCCGCTTCGATAAGCACCTGATTACAGCTTTTGCCTAAATAGCTTAAGAGCTCGGGTAGCGAGATTCGACCATCAATCGCCGGTAATTGGAGGCAAGTCACATGGGCGGGTAATTGCGCCATAAAGTCTGACGAATAGCTCACTGTCGAGACTAATAAAATCGGCGATTCAATCGCAAACAATGCAGCCGAGATAGGCATACGGGCGCGACTGTCTAAAACCACTCGCAGCGGTTGTAAAACCTGCGACGCACTAAATTGCGCAGTTAAACTGCCAAGCTCTGAGTATCTCACATTGAGAGATGGGTCATCGGCTAGTACAGTTTCAATCCCAGTCACTATGGCGCAGGCGCGTAAACGTAAACGCTGCACATCGCGGCGCGCTTCGGGGCCTGTGATCCATTTGGACACCCCGTTTGATAACGCGGTTTTACCATCGAGACTCGCGGCCAGTTTGACCGTCACCCAAGGTAGACCAGACTCCATGCGCTTCATAAAACCAAGATTTAAGGCATAGGCCTCATCGCGATGTAATCCCACATCCACTTCAATACCCGCATCGCGCAGCATTTGAATACCGCGGCCACCGACCTGCGGATTAGGATCTTCCACCGCAACGACTACACGTTTAATACCGATATTGATCAGCGCTAAGGCACACGGCGGCGTACGGCCATAATGGCTACAAGGTTCTAAGGTGACATATGCGGTCGCGCCACGGGCGAGCTCGCCAGCCATGCGCAGTGCATGCACCTCGGCGTGGGGCTCGCCGGCTTTTTGATGATAACCTTCACCGATAATCTGGTTATCTTTTACGATAACGCAGCCCACACTGGGATTGGGGCGAGTGGTATAAAATCCTTTGCGAGCCAGTTGTATGGCTCGGCTCATCATCTGGTTATCGAGTTCTGACCAATTCATATAAACCCTATGAAATCTTGAGGAAGCGTGCCCGAATGCGGCGCATAACGAGGCGCTAACCTAAGCGCTAACCTAAGATAACCCATGTTACTTTTGCAGTTTCGCAATCGCCTCACCAAATTCGGAGACGTCTTCAAAGGCGCGATAAACCGAGGCAAAACGAATATAGGCAACCTTGTCTAGGCTCATTAACTGTTCCATCATCAAGTTACCTATCATCTCGGATGGCACTTCACGCTCGCCAGTCGCCCGCAGCGTTGACTTGATTTTACTTAAGGCCTGCTCGATTTCATCCATGGACACGGGGCGCTTTTCGACCGCGCGTAACATGCCTGCTTGCAGCTTTTCTTCATCGAAGGGTTGGCGCGTACCATCGCGTTTAATCACCCGTGGCATGACTAATTCGGCCCCTTCGAAGGTAGTAAATCTTTCGTGGCATTCGGTGCATTCTCGGCGACGACGCACTTGATGGCCTTCAGCCACTAATCGGGAATCGATCACTTTAGTATCTGTCGCGCTGCAAAATGGACAATGCATTGAGCCTCCTGCCGTGAATGGAATAAAGCCTATCTTGCTTAAACCGAGCAGGTTTAAGTCTAAGATTTTAGCAATAAAAATGGCCGCTTAATGCGGCCATGGGATTTTATCCTATTTATCGGCTGAGGTTAACTATCAGATGGTTGTTAGACTCAGCCCCACAAAATTAATCGGTTAACCGTAAACAGGGAAACGGGCGCACAGTGCCAATACTTGGCCCTTTACGCGCTCGATGACCGCTGGATTGTGGGCATCGTCGAGGATGTCACAGATCCAACCGGTTAACGCTTTCGCTTCAGCTTCTTTAAAGCCACGGCGAGTGATCGCAGGCGTACCGATACGCACACCAGAGGTCACGAATGGAGAACGTGGATCGTTTGGCACAGAGTTTTTGTTTACTGTGATGTTCGCGCTACCTAACGCGGCATCGGCTTCTTTACCGGTTAAGTCGCGACCGATTAAGTCCACCAGCATTAAGTGGTTATCAGTACCGCCAGAGACGATCTTGTAACCGCGCTCTAAGAACACTTCAACCATGGCTTTAGCGTTGTTAACCACTTGTTGTTGGTAGGCTTTGAACTCTGGCTCTAGGGCTTCTTTGAAGGCGACCGCTTTACCCGCGATAACGTGCATCAAAGGACCGCCTTGACCGCCAGGGAATACTGCAGAGTTCAGCTTTTTGTATAACTCTTCATCATCGGCAGCAGACAGAATGATACCACCACGAGGACCCGCTAAGGTTTTGTGAGTAGTTGACGTCACAACGTGAGCGTGTGGCACTGGGTTTGGATACACGCCAGCAGCAATAAGACCGGCCACGTGCGCCATGTCAACAAACAGGTAAGCACCAATTTTATCTGCGATTTCGCGCATTCTTGCCCAGTCAACGATGCCTGAGTAAGCAGAGAAACCACCGATCATCATCTTAGGTTTGTGTTCTACGGCCAGACGTTCCATTTCGTCGTAGTCGATTTTGCCAGACTCATCGATACCGTAAGGAATAATGTTGTATAGCTTACCGGAGAAGTTTACTGGCGAACCGTGGGTCAAGTGACCACCGTGTGCTAAGTTCATTCCTAAAACGGTATCGCCTGGTTTTAACAATGCCATGTAAACGGCGCTGTTTGCTTGAGAACCTGAGTGAGGTTGTACGTTTGCGTAGGTCGCACCAAACAGTTGTTTTGCACGCTCAATCGCTAAGGTTTCAACTACGTCCACATACTCACAACCGCCGTAGTAACGCTTGCCTGGATAGCCTTCGGCGTACTTATTCGTTAGTTGTGAACCTTGCGCTTCCATCACGCGTGGACTGGTGTAGTTTTCAGAAGCAATCAGCTCAATATGCTCTTCTTGACGCAGAGTTTCATTCTGAATTGCGTTAAACAGTTCCGGATCATAATCTGCGATATTCATATCTTTTTTCAGCATTGCTTACTCCAGCAGCCAATTCTTATAGGTAGGGTTGCGCGGTATTCTACTCGTAACGAGCCGACAATCCCAGTCTCTGAAACATGAAAATCCTACAGTTTTAGCTTGAATGCGCCTCAATGCCGAGTTGAGTTCGGCGCGCAATCGAGTAGAATTAGCCGCATCATTAGTCACTTATAGATGCAGAAAAATGGCTCAGTTTGTTTACAGCATGTTGCGGGTGGGCAAGGTTGTTCCGCCTAAGAAGCAGATCCTTAAAGACATTTCTTTAAGCTTTTTCCCCGGCGCCAAGATCGGTGTGTTAGGTCTTAACGGTTCAGGTAAATCCACCCTACTGCGCATTATGGCCGGTATCGATACCGAGATTGAGGGTGAAGCACGCCCAATGCCAGGGCTGAAGATTGGTTACCTGCCACAGGAACCCAAACTCGACCCAACGCAAACCGTGCGTGAGGCGATTGAAGAAGCGGTTTCTGAAGCAAAAAATGCCCTCAAACGCTTAGACGAAGTCTATGCCGCTTATGCAGAACCCGATGCGGACTTCGACGCGCTTGCCAAAGAGCAAGGCGAACTTGAAGCGATTATTCAGGCGCAGGACGCTCACAATCTAGACAACATCCTTGAGCGCGCGGCGAACGCGCTACGTCTGCCTGATTGGGATGAAAAGATTGAAGTCTTATCGGGTGGTGAGCGCCGCCGTGTAGCAATTTGTCGTCTGCTGCTGGAAAAACCAGAAATGCTGCTACTCGACGAACCGACCAACCACTTGGACGCTGAATCCGTCGCGTGGCTCGAGCACTTCCTCCAGGAATACTCGGGCACCGTTGTGGCGATTACCCACGACCGTTACTTCCTCGACAATGCTGCTGGCTGGATTTTAGAACTTGACCGTGGTGAGGGTATCCCATGGGAAGGCAACTACTCTTCATGGCTAGAACAAAAAGATGCCCGCTTGAAGCAGGAATCTGCCGCAGAAAGCGCACGTCAAAAGACCATTGCGAAAGAATTAGAATGGGTTCGCCAAGGCGCGAAAGGCCGTCAGTCTAAGGGCAAGGCCCGTATGGCGCGCTTCGAAGAGCTGAACACCACTGATTACCAAAAACGTAACGAAACCAACGAGCTGTTTATTCCGCCTGGACCACGTTTAGGTGACAAAGTCATCGAAGTGAAGAACTTAACCAAGTCCTACGGTGATCGCGTGCTGATCGATAACCTGTCGTTCTCGATTCCTAAGGGCGCTATCGTCGGTATTATCGGTGCCAACGGTGCAGGTAAATCGACCCTGTTCCGCATGCTGTCTGGCAGCGAGCAGCCCGATAGCGGCACCATTGAGATAGGTGAAACAGTACAACTGGCGTCGGTTGAACAGTTCCGCGACTCGATGAATGACAAAAACACCATTTGGCAAGAAATCTCTGGTGGTCAAGACATCATGCGCATCAACAACATGGAAATTCCAAGCCGCGCCTATGTGGGCCGCTTTAACTTCCGTGGTGCAGATCAGCAAAAGATTATCGGTACTCTATCGGGCGGTGAGCGCAACCGTGTTCACTTAGCTAAACTGTTGCAGGCTGGCGGTAACGTACTGCTCCTCGACGAACCGACCAACGACTTAGACGTTGAAACCCTGCGCGCACTGGAAGAAGCGATTCTCGAATTCCCTGGTTGCGCTATGGTGATCTCGCACGACCGTTGGTTCTTAGACCGTATCGCGACCCATATTCTGGATTATCGCGACGAAGGCCAAGTTAACTTCTACGAAGGTAACTACACCGAATACTCAGCGTGGTTGAAGAACACCTATGGCGCCGATGTGGTTGAACCACACCGCCTGAAATACAAGCGCATGACGAAATAGATCGAGAATCTAGAATCTAGAATCTAGAATCTAGAATCTAGGCAAGCGTGTATCTGAGGAGGTTAACTCGAAAGGGTTAAGCTCCTTTTTATTGCATTGAATTTAGGGTGAGGATTTTCCGTTATTTCAGGCTGGCACTATATTCATGCTGGTTCATGCTAGCAAAGTAGGCCACCAGCATATCCATCATCACTCTTAAGGCGGGCTGCATATGTTTACGGGATTGATACACCCCATATACGCCCAAAGATTGAGGTTTAAATTCCCGCAGCAGTGGCACTAATGCCCCCGAGTCGAGATGCGGTTTAACCGCCCACAAGGGCTGCATAGCAATCCCCTCGCCGGCCAAGGTGGCGTTTAGTACCACCATAGAATCATTGGCACTTAAGTTACCTCTTACGGGAATATTAAAAAGCTGCCCCGCCTCGATACCATCAGGATGAATAATTTGAGTAAACCGCCACATCACATCGCCAAAGTAGGAATAGGTTAAACAGTTATGCCGAGTTAAATCCT
This sequence comes from Shewanella sp. LZH-2, assembly GCF_016859145.1. Taxonomy (NCBI): domain Bacteria; kingdom Pseudomonadati; phylum Pseudomonadota; class Gammaproteobacteria; order Alteromonadales; family Shewanellaceae; genus Shewanella; species Shewanella sp. LZH-2. The sequence continues at coordinate 1,235,912 of NZ_CP069350.1, read as the reverse complement.
CGGGATGGCTAATAAGTGAATGGGTGGCAAGATAACGCGGTGCGGCGCAGACCACGGACTCACACTCGCCTAAACGTCTGGCGATTAGACTAGGATCGAGCTCATTAGTGATACGTATGGCAAGATCAATACGTTCGGCAACTAAATCAACGGTTTGGCTGCTAACATGAAAGTTAACACTCGCCTGAGGATATTGGGCTAAGTAAGGACGCACGACCGTGGGAAGAAGTAAATGGGCCATAAATTGCGAACAACTGATCCGCAATAATCCTCTGGGTTGGGCGCTTTGTACATGACTAACCGCGGGGACTTCCTGCGCTAATTCAAGCAAGCGCTGGCAATAATCGAGCACTTGCTCGCCCGCACTGGTCAGGCTCAAACGTCTTGTCGAACGGTGCAGTAAGCGTGCGCCCGACCATTCCTCCATCTCGGCCAAATAACGGGTTACCATAGAACGCGACATATCCAACGCCTCTGCGGCGCCAATCATGCTGCCTCGTTCAACAATAGTCACAAAAACCTTTGCCGCTTCGAGTCTATCCATGGTTTATCCGCCCTTATGTTGATTGCTTTGCACTAAATAATCAGTTTCAAACGTTGATTCATCCGGATTATGCAACAAATAAGCGCAAGTTTCCGTGTTTATCTAACGTTTTTTGCAACCTAAACTAAGCTCACTTTTGCAGCAGTGCAAATCACCGAATCCTATTTGAATGAATAAGTGAGAACAGAAATGACACTATTGAACAATCTAAAGTTAACTTCTTTAAAACCCCAGCTAGCTGCAACCATGCTGGTGGCGGGAATGGCTACTGCTCAGGCTGCACCTTTGCAAGTGAGCCATTTTAATCCAGGCGAAAACAGTATTTTTGCGGTGTCTTCAAGCTTTATCAGCGGCGAACATGAAATGATGCTAGTCGATGCTCAATTTCAAAAAAATGATGCCCAAACCTTAGTGGATACCATTAAAGCCAGCGGTAAAAAGCTTACCTTGGTGTATATCAGCCATAGCGATCCGGATTTTTACTTTGGGTTGGATGTGATTAAACAAAACTTCCCCGAGGTCGAAATCGTCGCCACTCAAACTACGGTCGATGATATTAAAGCATCGATGGACGGCAAGCTCGCCTACTGGGGACCGATTTTAAAGGACAATGCCCCGAGCCAATTAGTGCTGCCAAAAGTGGTCACCACCAATCGCTTTAGTATCGACGGTGAACAAGTACTGATTGAAGGACTAGAGGATGCTCACCCTAAGCATACCTTCCTGTGGATACCGTCGGCTAAAACCATCACTGGCGGCGTTGAAGTATTTGATAACACCCATGTTTGGATGGCAGATACGCAAAGTTTAGCGTCGCGTAAAGCCTGGTTAACCCATTTAGAAAAGATGGAAGCCTTATCTCCCAAAGAGGTTATCCCTGGACATTATCTCGGTGATGCCAGATTTGATAAGCGCGCCATCGCTTTTACTCGCGATTATATTAATGCCTTTGAAAAGGCAGCCAAAACAGCAAAAGATTCTGCGGACTTAATCGCCAAGATGCTCGCACTCTACCCACAAATTCCTTTGGATGCAGGGCTTGAGATCAGTGCCAAAGTCATCATGGGTGAAATGCGTTGGCCAATGTAAGGGAATAGGGGCATGGATAATCCTGCCCCCACTAATTCAAACAATTGTGCATTAACTCGCGAGTCACAGCACAAAATAGTTTTGTAGGAAGCACATAAATGAATACTACAGAAAATCCCAAGGCCGTTTTACATGCCATTATCGATCCTCTGTGCGGTTGGTGTTATGCGGCTGCACCACTCTTGGACGCCGCTGCTAATGCTGGGTTTGAGATAACACTCCACGCAGGCGGCATGCTCACAGGGCCAAGGCGCAAACAGATAGATAACCAATGGCGCGATTATGTGATGCCCCATGATCAACGGATAGCCGCGTTAACCGGACAAGCCTTTGGTGAAAACTATTATGAAGGCTTATTACGTGATACCAGCATTGTACTGGATTCTGCGCCCCCCATTAGAGCTATGCTTGCCGTTGCAGCCTTAGGGGGCAATGAGCTAGCTTACCTACATGCAGTGCAACTCGCCCATTATCGCGATGGCAAAAGCGCCAGCGATGAACAGAATCTGCATCTTTTAGCAGAAAAAATGGGAATAGATGGCGCTGCCTTTACGAAGGAATTTGCCCAAAATGAAGACGCGTTTTACCAGCACATTTTGGCATCACGGGCGCTGATGAATCAGCTGGGTGCCCAAGGTTACCCTTCAGTAGCACTCACGACAAGTGAGGGAAATCTGCGTTTACTCAATCACAGCCGTTTTTACGGTCATCCGAGCAAGTGGCTTGAGTATCTGAATGAACAAGTGTCTTAACACGCCACTTTCTTGAAAGTGCGCCAGTCTTACGTTTTACTTATGAAGACTCAAACCTTGGCTTTTTGAGTTTGGGGTTTCCCCCTTAAACGATGGGATAAGTCACTATAGGATTTATCCCATCGGCATTTTCAATGTTGATACCACAGGCCAAGTTAACCCTGATTCTCGAGCGCAAGCTCGGCTTGCTTTGCCTGTTCGAGCGTAAAAGGCTCACTCATTTTTACACACTCAAGTACTGCTTTCGCATAGAGTGGAATCGGCTTATCCCGAGGTAAACGCGGTAGCTGTGTCCCGGGCAAGGTAAGCAGATACTCATTGACTTTAGATTCAAACCACGAGAAACGCATCAGCTTAAACCCCTGATTAGTCTCTAAATAGCATTTGTAATCCTGTCGCTTCTCAGTTTCTGTCGCCAGCGCTGACCATTGGAATCCCGCTAGCAGCAACAAACCAAGGGTACCGTATTTCATCATAAGGCTATTACTCATCTCGACTCGTTAACTCTTTACATCATTGACTGATGTAATAATAAATTTTGTTCGTTGTTGGCCCGCCCCCAATACACTTAGGGTTACCACTTTCACATGTCGCCTCATCTGGCACCGCATTACCGATACCAATCAAAAACATATCTGGCGTTGGTACTTTAGCATTCGGGTCCTTAGGCTGCTCGGCAGGCGGGATCACTAACTGCGGCGTATCCAGTACCAACTCACCTGCATACAAATAATCTGTTTTGTAACCACGAGTGCCCCTGTGCAAATTCTTTTTATAAAGATAGCCCTTACCCGAACTCAAACATTGGTTGACTGAGCCATCACTACCAGGCACAAAACTGCTGAAGTACACTTCCCCCCCCACTATGGTCGCAGATGACAGGCTCTTTTCGCCTTTACGAGAGAAGTTATAGTACCAACCTCGTTTTTGACTAAAAACGATTTCACTGGCCTGATCATTGGGCGCCGCCGAACTGACATCATATAAATCACTTAACTGTAGCGTTTTAGGCACAGGCTTTTGATTTGATTTACCTTGGAATGATTGAGTGACTATGTTTCTATCTTGCAATGCAAAAAACATATCCGAGCGGGAGACATCACTTGGCTTTGCCCTGTGGCCACTCCCGACAACAATTGCGTCGTAAGGAATATTCTGTGACGTGACAACTTTGGTCGATGCTCCATTAACGACTTTAGTCTGCTCAAAGGTATTTGAGATCAAGGTCTGGGCCACTATAGGCCCAGAAAAGAATCGCCTATCTCCCGCCACTGAACTCTTATCCCCTAATGCGGCAAATTTAAATCCCGACCAGGTCGACACATTCGCGGAGGGCATATCCATCCGCCATACATTACCTTGGATATCTGTGGCATAGATTCTATCGGTATGACCATCACCATTGCCGTCTAATACAGCAACACTGCTTGGAATACTGTTGGCAATACCTGGCAATGGCGTGTTAGCCCCACTGCCGCCGAATTGATGGATTAACGCCCCCGTTTGCGCATCGACAATAAACACGCCACGGCCACTGCTGTCATCAGTACCAATCTCAGCGCCATCTTTAGTTGAAGGGGAATATCCACCACCAAAAATCAATACAGGCTTATCGCCAGTCGCACTCGGAATTGTCGTCACCACAGGCGTCGACCAAGATTGCCCTAACTCGCCCATACCGGGTGAGCTGGCATCTATCTTCCACATAAAACTGGGGTTATCAGGTGTGGTCACATCGAGGGCGTAATACGCATTGCCGCCTCGGCGCATTCCCACAAATACCCATGCCTTTTCAATCCGTTTGCCCTGCATTTTGGTGTAGGCAACTGGCGAGCCATCAATACCGTATACCGAGTGTACGCCCGTCGGCGCGTTAGCCTTGAGATCGCGAAAATTCGGCAGTAGCTCATAGGGGATAAATCCCCAAGTCTCAGACACGCTATCACCTTCATCCTTAAACATATGCAGGAACCCATGGTTCGTCCCGACAAGAATTCGAATATCAGGTTTAGCTTCAGAACCAAAATTGAGTGCTAAGGGCTTGGAATGTAGAGCATCTCCCATTATATCGGCGCGCCAATTTGGGGTTGCGCCACTGGCAGTACTTAAGTCCTGATTTTTATCGTTATCAACATCGATTCCCTTCGCCCAGTCAAATAGCCCAGTGAGTTCTGTTTCATCGACCCCCATATAGGTGGCTAAACGCACATTATCGCCAGCTTTTCGAGCTGCATTTGACAGAGTAAAAGCGCTCAATCCACTGCCAAAATTACTGTATAAAGTGCGACTAGTCGCCTGCTGCATCGCAGCGAGCACCCCGCCACGCTTAACATCGTTACCATCACCGCTGCTTCCGCATTCTTCAGCTGATGTCCAATAGGAGCAAGCATCGGCTTTGATATTGCCATCTTCGCCTATCACATTTTTGCCTTTGCTATCAACGATATCACCGTCACTGGTCACCTTGAACTTTTTAATATTCCCTAGCCATCTTGGTCCCTTATTAGGCAAGAACATAGAATAATATGCTGAATCAAAGGTTTGAGTACGATTGAAGTTATTGCTCGCTACCGAGGGGGAAGTAAAGCTGGCATTTTTTTCGAGGATATTATTTAAAGCCGTTTGCAATGAAGAACGTAATTGACTGGCATCGGTGGCATCAAAATACTTACCACCGCCATTATCGGCGGTTTGCTTCAGTAGGTGCTCGGCACTGGCTGCACCTTCACTAAACCCAATGGTAAAGGTTCTAACGGTTTGTTTTCCGGCTAAATTAGGATTCACATCCTCAGTTCGCATCCAGCCAGAAAGCGCACTGAGATAACTTTTCGGGTTGGAGGTATGCTTACCTACACCATTGGTTAAACGCTCAATAATGCCATCGGCCGCGTTATCAAGCGTCGGCTCGCCGTCGGTGATGTAGACGATATACGCTTCATTTTGGCAAGGCTTAAACGGCGAATTGTACGTATTACTTCCAATAATAAGCGCAGCTGGGTCAGTAAAGGGATTAGAACTGGCGTTGTAGGTACCTTGGTAACGCCCCCTATTATCGTAGTAATTATAATCGCTATCATCATCACCAAAATACTGTTCCTGCCCACCAAAATAACGATAGGCTTCGTAGAGCGTTTCGCATAGCGGCGTATTTTGGGCATAACTAATAAGATTGACCCTTTTCAATAAATCAATTTTGGCTTGGGCGGACATAGTTTTAATCCCAGAGATAATCCGCCCACCGTCACGCGCACCATCACGTGGCCCATTCATATTAAAAATAGCTAAACCAAAATCCACCCCCGGCGTAGTTAAAACCACACTTTCAATCGCATCTTGTGCCAGCTCTAGACGGGTTTTATTGACCTTCTTTTTAGTACCATGGTGCCATTTTAAATAATCTTCGGTATAAACTGTGACCACTTTGCCGGAGCCAAAACCTGTTTTCTGCGCCTTTGCCTTCGCGCTTGCCTTAGCACTCTCGGATGAGTGAATATTGACTGCCGTGTACCGAACGGGTTTAGCCGCAGAGCCTAAACTGTCAACGGGTAAACCGTTAGCCTCTCCTGCTGCATTACCGAGTCTTTCCTCTTGGATATCTTCAAAGCAATCGACAGCAGCTATCGAGCTACCATTTAGTTCAGAAAATTCTTTCCACGCACCAGTCCCCCCCGAAAAACCATACTCACGAAAGAAACCAGTGAAGGTGCCATACCGATTGAGGTAATCCCACGAGCTTTCACAGCCATTGAGTGCTGCATTAAACTGACGCATTTCACGCTGAGAGGCAGGATTAGGTAACTCAGCATTATCAGCCGAACCTCGGCTATAAAATAGCTTTCCCGACTGGGCATAGTTAGCATTACGTTTATTCTCGTAAGGAGCATCGACCCCATAGGCAAGATTACTCATACTGCCGGAGTTATCGAAAATGATCAGCACCTGCGGGCGCGAGCCATTACGGGCGGACGCTTCGAACACATAAAGCTCTGTATCATCAGCAATGCTTGACGCGGTAAATAAACTCGCCGCGCCGACAACGAGGCTCGAAATAATAAAAGCGACTATTGAAGTTAACGTATAGCGGACGTTTTGAAGGCGAGATTGACAAATATGTTTCAATAAAACGTAATTAAGCGAAAAGATCATCAACGAGCTTTTCTGACATTTAAATAAAAACTGACTCATACAGTATGCGCATCTGTTATTAAGGAATAATAAAAGCACCTGCATTTACAAAACTAGGATTTAAATTGTTTAAAAAGGCCAAGTTAACCGCACAACAAACAGTAAGTTAACCGAACGTAAAACAGTAAAATCATAAACTTAGGCTACTTTCAGCAATTATTACCATTATGCACACCGAATTGACAACAAATAAATAAAAAATGTAACCAATAAAAATATCACCATCATAGTAATGAGCTAAAAAAATAAAAACAGTGACACTTATGATATTGAGAATGCGCTATTAACGTTATAGGAAATAAAGGAGAACTCCAGCCCAAAAAATATAAAAAATGCTATACCATTAATTTAACTTGCCAAAACAAAACAGGCTGAACAACAAACATAGAGATAAAGCGTTCTCACCATGAAAATATCCCAACATAGGATCCCTTGCCCTACCAAGTCATTAACATTATGCTAACCAACCCCACATAAGCCACGTTTAATAACTCAGGAGCTTTGAATGCACGCGCTCTTCCGCAATGGTTTCGGTCACTCGACACCTCAACCACAGAATATATCTTCGCTCACATTGAAGAAGAGACTGACTTCGGCTCAGGCTACACTGTTTACTTTGCTAAGTTTATTTTCTGTTGGCGCATTTAGCACTGAACTTACGCCATCATCCGTGACCGATGGTCCTTATGTTTTCCTCGACCAAGGTAACCAAAATACCGCCTACTGGATCTGCCAGAGTCAGTTAAAACAAACCCCTATCGCAAACAATCAATTGGCTCGCCCAAATGATTGTGGCAACTTGCCACAGCCCAAACGCCATACCGATGCTCCCAAAGTTGAAGCTGATACCTACACTCATGCAGGCAAGATAGTGGCCTTAAGCGATGTGCATGGGCAATTCGATGTGATGATTAACCTGCTGAAAGCCCATCAGATTATCGATGAAAATAATCACTGGGCCTTTGGTGACGGCCATATGGTCATGACGGGAGATATGTTCGACCGTGGTCACCAAGTTAACGAAGTTCTGTGGTTTTTATATGAGTTAGATAAGCAAGCCCAAGCCGCCGGTGGTCGATTACATTTACTTATGGGCAACCACGAGCAAATGGTGTTTCGCGGCGACTTACGTTATGTGAATGAGCGCTATCAAACCTCGGCGGGATTACTCAATCGCAGCTATGATGCGCTCTACAATAAAGACACCGAAATCGGCCGTTGGCTTCGCAGTAAAAACACGCTGGTGAAAATCAATAATCTGCTGTTTATGCACGGAGGAATAAGCCCTGAATGGGTCGAGCGTAAACTCAATATCAGCGATGCTAATCAGTTATTCCGTCAACATTTAGACGATAAAAAAGAAGATTTAAAACAAAACGATCTGTTGAATTTCCTGTTTTTCACTAATGGCCCCACTTGGTACCGTGGCTACTTTAAAGATGCACTCGCTGAACCCGAGATCGACCGAATCCTAAACTACTTTAAGGTTGATCATATTATCGTCGGCCACACTTCACAGGAGCGAGTACTTGGACTTTACCATAATAAAATCATTGCAATAGATAGTAGTATTAAGGATGGTCAGTCAGGAGAATTATTACTGATAGACGACAATAAACTCACCCGCGGGTTATATAAGGGTGAGCAAGTAGCACTTTAAATCGATTCAGGGCTTATAGGTTTAATCCATAAGCCCTTTTTATTATTCAATAAAAGGATAACGAGTCGACTCCATATCGAGTAAGCGATAACTTACCTCTCTATACAAAATTCAACTCATCGGCTTAACACCCCCTATACTCAGCAAATAACGCTTTAACGTTAGGGATGCGTATGGACTTCAAACTGCTGATAAATTTAAGCCTTGTATTGCTGTTGTTAGGATTGCCTTCCCGCAGTTTTGCAGGACGAGATTTAAACTTAGTTGCGACCAATTATCCGCCCTTTTATGCCGATTCGTTACCCGAGCAGGGTGGCGTTACCCAAGTCGTTAAAGAGGCCTTTAAGCGCCAAGGCTACAATGCTAGTGTTAAGTTTTATCCCTTTGCTCGGGCAGCATTACTGGTAAAAACCGGCCAAGCCGATGGTATTATTGGACTTTGGTACCGCAAAGAACGTGAGCAATGGGCGCATTATTCCGCACCGATACAAGCCGTACAGATTGTCTTCTACAAACGTAAAGATAATCCGTTACGTTTTAGTCAATTAAGCGAACTTAAGCCCTTTACCATCGGCATTGGCCGCGGTTACGCCAATCCACCCGAAATAGCCGCCACAGGACTCACGACAGAGGAAGGTAATTCCGACGAAATGAATCTTAAGAAATTGTTTCTAAAACGCATTGACATAGTGTTAATCGGCCACAATATTGCTCAATATTTAATCAATAGAAATCAAAGTGAATATGCCGATACCTTCGAGCAGGTGGGAGACCCCATCGCCACTGAGGTATTCCATCTGGGCGTCTCTTTGGCGATAACGGATCAGTCCACCTTGATCGACGAATTTAACAAAGGCCTTGAAAGCATGGGCCAAGATGGTCGTCTTGAGGCAATTTTAAGCCAGTATCCGCAAATTCAATCAGCCGTAGATCCGATAGAAAAAATACGAACACAAGCACATCCTTAGCAGAATAACTCAGCTATCGTATGCACTTCGAATGGGGCGAATGAGATTGCCATGGGGTATCTCGACACAAAACACAATTTCTTTCACTTTCGAGTGCTTAACTTTACAAACTTTTACCCACCTGATGACGGTTATTCACTAGAATAGCGCCATTAGTGCTAACGCCTGTTAACCGTCTTTGTGCGAGATAATTATTCCAATGAAAAAAACCATAATAGCCATTGCCTTAGTTGCGGCGGTTGCCGCCGCTGTGAGCTTTAGTGATGTATTGCAGGCTGCCAAACCCGAAAGTGCCCCCCAGCTTATGCGTACCGTGCCGGTTGTCACAGGGGAAGTGGTTGAACATCCACTGGCTCAATCTATTTCACTGATTGGTAAACTGGCCGCTGAGCGCGCAGTGGTGATCGCGCCGCAAGTCACCGGCAAAATTAAACAAATTGCCGTGACTTCGAATCAAACAGTGAAAAAAGGCCAGTTGCTAATCGAACTCGATGATATGAAAGCTCAAGCCGCGGTGGCTGAAGCCAATGCCTTTTTAAATGATGAAACCCGCAAGCTCAGAGAGTTTGAAAAACTTATCAGCCGCAATGCCATCACTCAAACCGAAATCGATGCTCAAAAAGCCAGTGTCGATATTGCCAGAGCACGCTTAGCCTCTGCGCAGGCGGATTTACATTATCATTCCCTTATCGCACCTTTTGCCGGTAAAACCGGGCTGATTAACTTTAGCGAAGGTAAGATGGTAAGTATTGGCACAGAGTTAATGACCTTAGATGATTTATCCAGCATGCGACTGGACTTACAAGTGCCTGAACATTTTCTGTCACAACTTAGCATTGGCATGCCAGTATCGGCCACCAGCCGAGCTTGGCCAGGACAAACCTTTATAGGCAAAGTGGTCGCCATCGATCCCCGCGTGAATGAAGAAACCTTAAACCTGAAGATCCGCGTACAATTTGAAAATAGCGATAATCGCTTAAAACCCGGCATGATGATGTCATCAACCATCACCTTCCCACCGATTTCGGCCCCCATAGTGCCAGTGCAAGCCCTAGAATATTCAGGCACTAAACGCTATGTGTATGTGGTTGGTGAGGATCATATCGCCCATCGCACCGAAGTGATTTTGGGTGCCCGTGTTGGCGACCAAGTGCTTATCGATAGCGGCCTTAAAATTGGCGATAAAGTGGTGGTTCAAGGGCTTGTGAATATGCGCGATGGCTTAAAAATCAATGAAGTCGCTCTTGAAGCTAAGAATAGTAATAACCGCCCAGCCAAGTCAGACGTCAACACTGCGGAGACGAAATAATGTGGCTGTCCGATGTCTCAGTTAAACGCCCCGTCGTTGCAATTGTTTTAAGCTTACTGCTATGCGTGTTTGGCTTAGTGTCCTTTACTAAACTTTCAGTGCGGGAAATGCCCGATGTTGAAAGCCCAGTGGTGACAGTCAGCACCAGTTATTCCGGTGCATCGGCAGCGATTATGGAAAGCCAAATCACCAAGACCCTTGAGGATGAACTCACGGGGATCAGCGGTATCGATGAAATCACCTCTACCACTCGTAATGGTAGCTCGCGGATCACGGTCAAATTCCTCCTCGGTTGGAACTTAACCGAAGGGGTGAGTGATGTGCGTGATGCCGTGGCCCGCGCCCAGCGCCGCCTGCCGGAAGACGCTAACGATCCTGTAGTATCGAAGGACAATGGCTCAGGCGAACCCTCCGTGTATGTGAACTTAAGTTCAACCGTGATGGACAGAACCCAGCTGACCGATTATGCCCAGCGGGTTTTAGAAGACAGATTCAGTCTGATCAGCGGCGTGAGTTCCATCAGCATTTCGGGTGGTCTTTATAAGGTCATGTATGTCAAGCTCAGACCCGAGCAAATGGCGGGGCGCAACGTCACCGTCACCGATATCACTAGCGCCCTACGTAAAGAGAACATCGAAACCCCTGGCGGCCAAGTGCGTAACGATACGACAGTGATGTCGGTGCGTACCAAAAGGCTCTATTACACCCCAAAGGATTTTGACTATTTAGTCGTACGCACCGCCAGCGACGGGACACCTATCTATTTAAAAGATGTGGCCGATGTTGCCGTGGGCGCACAGAATGAAAACTCCACCTTTAAAAGTGATGGTATTGTTAACCTAAGCTTAGGGGTGATCACTCAATCCGATGCAAACCCATTAGTCGTCGCTCAGGAAGTCCATAAAGAAGTCGATAAAATTCAAGACTTTTTACCCGATGGCACCAGTCTTGTAGTCGACTTTGACTCCACCGTCTTTATTGACCGCTCAATCAACGAGGTCTACAACACCCTCTATGTCACTGGCGCCCTCGTGGTGTTAGTGCTGTATATCTTTATCGGTCAAGCAAGGGCAACCCTTATCCCCGCGGTAACGGTTCCAGTATCTTTAATCTCCGCCTTTATTGCCGCCAACATGCTAGGTTATTCAATTAACCTACTGACATTAATGGCATTAATCCTCGCCATTGGTCTCGTGGTCGACGATGCGATTGTGGTGGTCGAAAACATTTTCCACCATATCGAAAAAGGCGAAGAGCCGCTGCTTGCGGCTTACAAAGGCACACGGGAAGTCGGCTTTGCGGTCGTGGCAACCACCGCGGTGTTAGTCATGGTGTTCCTGCCGATTTCATTTATGGATGGCATGGTCGGTTTACTCTTTACCGAGTTTTCCGTGATGCTGGCAGTGTCTGTACTGTTCTCATCCCTCATTGCCCTCACGCTAACGCCAGTATTGAGTAGCAAATTACTCAAAGCCAATGTAAAACCTAACCGTTTCAATCGCATTGTGGATAGTGGTTTTGCGCGCATGGAAAGGGTTTACCGTGTGGGTGTGACCCATGCGATCCGCTTTAGATTACTGGCACCACTGGTCATTCTCGCCTGTATCGGTGGTAGCGCATGGTTAATGCAGCAAGTCCCCTCGCAATTAGCGCCGCAGGAAGACCGCGGTGTACTTTACGCCTTTGTGAAAGGCGCCGAGGGCACTAGCTATAACCGTATGACGGCGAACATGGATATCGTCGAAGACAGATTAATGCCACTCCTTGGCCAAGGTGTATTGCGTTCTTTCAGTGTGCAAGCTCCTGCCTTTGGTGGTCGTGCTGGCGATCAAACTGGCTATGTGATCATGCAGCTAGAGGATTGGGAACATCGCAATGTCACGGCGCAACAGGCGCTAGGGATTATAAGTAAAGCATTGAAAGATATTCCCGATGTGATGGTTCGCCCTATGATGCCAGGTTTTAGGGGGCAATCGAGTGAGCCAGTACAATTTGTACTGGGTGGCTCTGATTATGCGGAACTCTTTAAATGGGCACAGGTGTTAAAAGAGCAAGCCAATGCCAGCCCGATGATGGAAGGCGCGGATCTGGATTACGCCGAAACCACACCAGAACTGATTGTCAGCGTTGATAAAGAGCGCGCAGCAGAACTTGGGATCAGCGTCGATGACGTCTCACAAACCTTAGAAGTGATGCTCGGCGGTCGTAAAGAAACCACCTATGTGGATCGCGGCGAAGAGTACGATGTGTATCTGCGCGGTGATGAAAACAGTTTTAACAACGTCGGCGATTTAAGCCAAATCTATATGCGTTCAGCCAAGGGCGAATTAGTCACGCTCGATACGGTCACCCATATCGAAGAAGTGGCCTCAGCGCAAAGATTGAGCCATACCAATAAACAAAAATCCATCACCCTTAAGGCCAACATCAGTAAAGGTTACACCTTAGGCGAGGCCTTAACGTTCTTGGAAAACAAGTCCATAGAGTTATTACCCAAGGATATTTCCATTGGCTATACCGGTGAATCAAAAGACTTTAAAGAAAACCAAAGTAGTATTTTTATTGTATTCGGTTTAGCGCTACTAGTAGCTTACTTGGTACTCGCTGCGCAATTTGAGAGTTTTATCAACCCCCTAGTGGTGATGTTTACCGTGCCAATGGGAGTATTTGGAGGTTTCCTCGGCCTGTTAGTGACCAGCCAAGGTATTAACATCTATAGCCAGATCGGCATGATTATGTTGATTGGCATGGTGACCAAAAACGGGATCTTAATTGTCGAGTTTGCCAACCAACTGCGTGACCGAGGTTTAGCCTTAGATAAAGCCATTATCGATGCCTCAACCCGCCGTTTACGCCCGATTTTGATGACGGCCTTCACCACCTTAGTCGGCGCGATACCGCTGATTTTCTCAACGGGCGCAGGCTCTGAGAGCCGGATTGCGGTGGGGACTGTGGTGTTTTTCGGCATGGCCTTTGCGACCTTTGTCACCCTGTTTGTCATCCCAGCAATGTACCGTTTAATCTCGGCCGCGACCCATTCACCGGGTTATGTTGAAGCAAAACTCGAAGCGGCCATTAAAGCTCAAGAATTAGCAGCGCAGGAATTAGCCGCACAAGAGGCAGCCAAACAGCAGGAACAAACGGCAAAAGCCTAATTTATCGCCATGATGTAAACAGGCGTGAAATAATGCGTTTGCTTAACTCATAAAAGCCAAGGGAGCAGTCCCTTGGCTTTTTCATTTAGGTTTCAGATGAGTTCCTTCTATGTTTTATTCAACCTACATGATCTGCAAAATCAAGTCCGACGCATAACAGTGACAGCGCCTTTATCAGCTTTTTTAAACAATATACCGGCACAACACCGGCGCAATACTTTAAATAATCAATCCATTAACCTACTAAAAATCCGTTAAGCAAAGCTAAACTCGGCCATTCCCGATTAGATCCATTGCTGTTTTTGCCTGCTCGCGCCATTAGCTACCTTGCTGTGCTATAGTGCGCAGAGTCTTCCAACTGATAGCCATAACTTATCCCTTGAAAAGAATCGCCCTCTTTGTCGATGTGCAAAACATTTATTACACCTGCCGTGAGGCCTATCAGCGCCAGTTTAACTATCGTAAACTCTGGCAACACTTGAGTGCACAAGGAAATATTGTCAGTGCTGTCGCCTATGCCATTCATCGAGGTGATGATGGCCAGCTTAAGTTTCAAGATGCTTTGAGACATATCGGTTTTGAGTTAAAACTTAAGCCCTTTATCCAGCGCAGTGACGGATCAGCAAAGGGAGATTGGGATGTGGGGATCACAATTGATGTACTCGATGCCGCTCCCAATGTGGATACCGTAATACTGCTTTCTGGCGATGGGGATTTTGCAATCTTGCTTGAGAAAATAACGCAAAAATATGATGTTAAGACAGAAGTCTATGGCGTCCCCCAACTGACAGCAAAATCACTAATGGATGCAGCAACACTGTTTAATCCTATTGATAATGCTTTACTGCTCTAACAACAATGAATATTAAGCTGAAAATTCTTGGGTTGATAATTGATAAAAATTATCTATATCTGCCAACAAAATGCTGTAAACACCTGCATCTAACTGCCCTTTATCGACCATGGGCTGCATAATGTCGCCAATCTCTGATAGCGATAAAGAGCCTCGATAGGGTCGCTTTTGAGTCAACGCCTGAAAAACATCGACCACAGCAAGAATACGCGAGGGTAAATCTAATTGTTCCTGCTGTTTACTGAAGGGATAACCTGAACCATCGAGACGTTCATGGTGATTTGAGGCCCATTCGCCTATTACAGACTTAGGGAAAAAACGATGTAAAGTATGCTCTGTATCAACAGTATGACGTTTGACAATCGAATACTCTTCCTTTGTTAATTTGCCTTCTTTATGCAGCAATAGGTCAGGCGTTTTGAGCTTACCGACATCATGTAATAATCACGCAACGTACAATAATTCAGCATCGGTATCTGATACACCGCAGTCCTTTGCCACTAATTTTGCTAACAGTGCGACTTTTTCTGAATGGTGAAATGTAAAGGGACTCTTTGCATCAACTATTCGAGCTAAAAATCGCGCTAACTGCTTTACCCCGTCAATATCTAATTCTTTGTCGTAAAAGTGATTAGCTTTGAACTCCAGACCTAATAACTCAATATGAGTTGCATCCATGTTGTACCAAAAGCCATCCTTTTTGACCAGTTGACACATTGCATTGACCATTTCTGGTTCAAATAAGGTTCCACTATGGGCCAATAAATTCTCTGCGACCATACTTTCATGCAATGTAATCAGCTCCTCATGACAACCATGCGTATATCTGGCTCTTAAAAAGTCGGTACGATCCGCTAAGAAAATCAGTGCTGCAATATCACGGTCAAATACGGAAAGCTCATGGGATTGCAACTCAAGCCAAGGTGTGTGGTGGTAAAGAACGACAGGCGCAAAAACATCTAAAATCGGGCATTTAAGCAATGCCTCATAGCCACGTTGACTATGGCACTGCGCATCTTCTGGCTGCATTAATTTGAGCAGACGTAAGTGCTCTTCGGAGGAAGAAACGCCGCAATCATGAATAAGTCCGGCAAAATAGGCGAACTGCTTTTTTTCATCGGGCCAACCGAGCACATTCGCACATTCGTAAGCCATATAGCCAACCCTATGACCGTGGTGCAAATCGTCCACCCCAACAAAATCCAATGCCGTCGCAACGGCTAATAAAGCATGCCTTACATCAATATTGACTTTGAAGTCATGGGGCTGAAAGGCATTCATTGAATTTTCCTAATAAATTATTTGTCCCTCACTAAAATATAGTCAATACCTTGATAATTAGCTGCAAAATACAAAAAAGACCTGAAATTTCAGGTCTTTTTATCGATATAAAATAGAACTTATGACACAGCTAAGTTAGACCTCTGATGCTGTACTATGACGGGCGCGTTTTGCTAAGGCATAGTAAAACAATGGTGTCAGGATCAAACCAAACAGCGTCACCCCAATCATGCCGGCAAATACTGCCACGCCCATGGCTTGACGCATTTCAGCCCCCGCTCCTGTCGAAAACACCATAGGCACCACGCCCATAATAAAGGCGATAGAGGTCATCAAGATGGGGCGTAAACGTAAGCGCGCCGCCTCGAGAATTGACTCCATCACATCCATACCATGGTCTTGTTTTTCCTTTGCAAATTCGACAATCAGAATCGCGTTCTTGGTCGCTAAGCCCACGAGGACGATAAGACCAATCTGGGTGAAAATATTATTATCACCGCCATAGATAAGTACACCACTGAGCGCTGAGAGTAAGGTCATTGGGATAATTAAGATAATCGCCAATGGTAAACTCAAACTCTCGTACTGCGCCGCGAGCACCATAAACACCAGCAGGATCACCAGAGGGAACACTAACAAACCAGTGTTACCGGCGAGGATTTGCTGATAGGTCAGCTCAGTCCACTCGTAGGTCATGCCTATCGGCAAAGTCTCGGCGAGGATTTTCTCAATCGCCGCCTGCGCTTGACCCGAACTCACACCGGGTGCTGGGCCACCGTTAATCTCAGCCGTGGTGAAACCGTTATAGTGCATTACACGATCGGGACCTGCGCTCTGACTCACATTGATAAAGGAGCCGAGTGGGATCATATCGCCATTCACATTAGGCACTTTTAGCTGACTAATCTGCTGCGGGCTTTGACGGAATGCTTCGTCGGCCTGCATATTCACCTGATAGGTTCGACCGAAACGATTAAAGTCGTTGACATAGGTTGAGCCCATATAGGTTTGTAATGTCTGGAAAATTTGATCGAGCGACACTGCCTGCTGTTTCGCTTTAGTCCGATCGATATCCAGTTCAAGTTGTGGCACGTTCACTTGATAGCTAGAGAAAATCCCCGCTAATTGTGGATCGGCCCACGCCTTATACATCACTTGTTGGGTCACCTGATACAAGGCCTCATAACCAAGGTTGGCTCTGTCTTGAATTTGCAGACGGAACCCTCCAATAGTGCCGAGGCCTTGCACAGGTGGCGGCGGGAAGATGGCAATAAACGCATCCTGAATACCAGCAAATTGCTGATTTAATTGGCCGGCAATCGCATTCGCCGACAGCTCAGGACGCTTACGTAACTCAAAATCATCTAGGGCAACAAACACGACACCCGAGTTAGGACTATTGGTAAAACCGTTGATACTCAGACCGGGGAAGGCAATCGAGTGCGCCACACCGGGGTGATTCAAGGCGATGTCGGACATTTTCTTGATCACCGCATCGGTACGCTCGAGTGAGGCCGCATCCGGTAATTGGGCAAATGCCACTAAATACTGTTTATCTTGGCCGGGCACATACCCCGTTGGAGTATTCACAAATTGCACACCCGTCAGCGCAACCATGCCCAGATACACCAGTCCGATAATGCCGCCAAAACGGATCACCTTACGCACTAAATAGCCATAACCTTCTGATGCACGGTTAAATAAGCGATTGAATGGTGTAAATAACCAGCCACCAAACAGCTTGTCCATTAGACGAGTTAAACCATCCTTTGGCGCATTATGGCTCTTGAGTAACAACGCCGATAACGCAGGGCTCAAGGTGAGCGAGTTAATGGCCGAGATAAAGGTAGAGATAGTGATAGTCAGCGCAAACTGCTTATAAAACTGCCCCGTTAATCCGCTCATAAAGGCGGTCGGAATAAACACCGCGGCCAACACTAAGGTGGTTGCCACAATCGGCCCAGTCACTTCTTTCATCGCCTTTTGCGTTGCGGCAATTGGGCTTAACCCCGAGGCGATATTTCGCTCGACGTTTTCTACCACTACGATAGCATCGTCGACCACAATCCCGATGGCCAGCACCAGACCGAACAGCGACAGCGCATTAAGCGAGAAGCCCATCAAGTGCATAAAGGCGAAGGTTCCCACCAAAGACACAGGCACGGCCACCAGTGGAATAATCGAAGCGCGCCAAGTCTGTAGGAACAGCACCACCACTAACACCACTAAGAGCACGGCTTCAAGTAAGGTTTTGATCACCGCTTCAATCGAGCCACGCACAAACACAGTTGGATCGTACACAATCTCGTATTGCAGCCCTTCGGGAAAAGACTTCGCCAGTCTTGCCATTTCGGCGCGCACATCATCGGAGATTTGAATCGCATTTGAGCCCGATGCTTGGAACACAGGAATAGCGACCGCATCCTTGTTATCCAGCAATGAACGCAGCGCATAACTCGTTGCACCGAGTTCGACGCGCGCCACATCCTTAAGACGGATCACCTCACCGTTTTGACCAACCTTGATGATAATGTCTTCGAATTCTGACAGTTCAGTCAGACGCCCCTTAACGTTAATCAAGAGTTGGAAATCGGCATTACCACTAGGCTGCGCCCCTAAACTGCCCGCTGCTGCTTGCTGATTTTGCTCACGTACGGCGGCGATAATTTCAGTTGGCGACATACCAAGCGCCGAGACTTTATTCGGGTCAAGCCAGATCCGCAGACTATATTCGCCCGCACCGAATAAACGCACCGCGCCCACGCCTTTGATACGTGCTAACTCATCTTTTACGTTCAGCGCTGCATAGTTAGACAAATACAGCATGTCATAACGGTTATCCGGCGACAGTAAATGCACCACCATGGTTAAATCGGGGGATGATTTTTCGGTCACAATCCCGAGGCGTTGAACCTCCTGCGGCAAACGTGGCATAGCACGGTCTACCCGGCTCTGTACTTGGGTTTGCGCCCTGTCCACATCGGTGCCAATCGCAAAGGTGATGGTTAAGGTCATGCGTCCATCGGACGTCGCCTGCGATGACATATACAGCATGTCTTCGACGCCGTTAATTTCCTGCTCTAAGGGCGAGGCAACCGTCTCAGCGATGACTTTAGGGTTCGCGCCAGGATAATTGGCGGTTACCACGACCGTTGGTGGCACCACTTCAGGGTATTCGGTAATGGGTAACTGCCAGACGGCAATCGCCCCTGTGATAAAAAACAGCAGCGAGAGTACGGCTGCAAATATCGGTCTTTTAATAAAAAACTGCGACAACATTCTGTTGGATTCCTTAACCGCGGCTCGCTACTTCAACGTCTGGGGTGGTGATATTTTCTTGATGTTTATCAAGTAGTAATTGAGCTTGACGAAGCGCATCTAGCTGCTCGCTGTCAGCCATATCGACTAGGTGTGGCTCAATTTGCATCTTAGGACGAACCCTTTGCATGCCGTTGACGACGATTTTGTCGTTTGCCGCTAAACCTTGCTTAACAATGCGTAAACCTTGAACTTTTTCACCTAGGGTGACGCCGCGATACTCCACAGTGCCATCGTTTGCCACCACTAAGACGAACTTGTTGTTCAGATCTGTACCCACGGCTTTATCGTCGATTAAGATGCCGTCATAGGCGCCGCTACCGGCGGTACGTAATCTGGCGAACAGACCAGGGAGCAAGCTGTTGTCTTCATTTCTAAAAGTGGCGCGTACTCGAATAGTGCCCGTCTGCCTATCCATCGAGTTATCGACAAAATCCACTAGGCCTATGTGTTGATATTCGCGCTCGTTGGCCAGCGCCATATACACGGGATTGTCGCCAGCACGAGGGTCGTTACGCTTTTTCTCGGCGGTTAACTTGACGTATTTCAGGTAGGTTTGCTCATCCACATCGAAGTAGGCATACATGCTGGCGGTCGACACTAAGCTGGTTAACACACTCTGCCCCGCAGACACATAGTTACCCGCGGTGACATTGGCGTAGGAGGCTCGGCCATCAATCGGCGCGCGCACTTGGGTGTAATCTAAATCCAGTTCGGCGCGCAGCAGCGCCGCTTTCACAGAGGCTACGGCCGCCGTGGTTTGACGTTTGTTAGACTCACGGGTATCGAGTAATTCTGCAGATACCGCCTTTTGGGCAAAGAGCTTGCGAGCACGTTCTAAGTCGTTAGTGGCCAGTTGCTCAGCAGAGAGCGCGCTAGCAAGATCTGCTTTTAACCGGGCCACTTCCGCTTCGAACACACTCGCATCGATATGGAATAGCACATCGCCTTTTTTCACTAAGGCGCCTTCTTTAAAGTTTACCGACGCGATATAACCAGACACGCGTGGCACTAAGGTCACACTCTCTGGCGCCTGCAAACGGCCGGTAAATTCATCCCACTCGGTAACGCGCTCATGCAATACCTGCGCAACATCGACCTTAGGTGCACCTTGAGCTTGGCTTTGCTGTGCAGCTGGTTTACCACAGGCCGAAAGGACAAACGCCGCCACGGCAGTCAACATCAATATCCGTAAAGATGGGTTACTTTTCATTTTACAATCCTCATGTGGCAGGCATTTATCTCGTTTAAGACAGACATCAGTGATGGACACTCGGTCAACACCAATAAATACCGACTGGTAAAAAATATTATGTACTGAGCGGTAATATATAGTGTAAAATGACCCTGTCAACAGATTTTTGTACCGATGAGTATTTAATTTTTTGTGACAGCGTGAAACTTTGTAGTTAAGCCTTTGAGGTAATTAGGGCGTGTTGACGTTTCGAGATTAGATTTTGTTCGTTCTGGCAAGCACGTGCTCGCGAAACGAGGAATGATGTGTAGTTATTCTACTCAAATGACGAGCGGCTCTTATGACAGAAAGTAAGAGCAAGGGCTTGCCAGACGAACCCTTCGGGCAGCATTTGGCTGGCGTTTCTGCTGCGTTATCGTCCGTTTATGTAGAATAACTACACTGCACGGACGTTGCCTTGCATAAAAGCCAGCTAAATTGCTGCAAAAATAACCCTGAAACGTCAATACGCCCTAGCCACAGCGAACGTGTTATGTGGGCTTGAATGGACGATATATTTTGGTGAGTTACTCACCTAACCCGCAGACAGCAGGCAAGAGTGGCTGGACATGAACTAAACCCATGTCTATCCTAGGGGCAATTGAGAATTGAGGAGCCTAATGATGTCAACCGTCACCCAGACGCCCTGCGTAGGTCGTCCACGAGCCTTCGACGCCGACGATGCATTGGCCAAAGCCTTGGAAGTCTTCTGGCGAAAAGGTTTTGAAGGTACATCGTTAACCGATCTAACTCAGGCCATGGGCATCAACAAACCCAGCCTTTACGCCGCCTTTGGTAATAAAGAGCAGCTGTTTCTGAAAGCGATCGAGTTATACGAGCAGCGCCCCTGTGCGTTTTTCTATCCTTCTCTTGAAAAAGAAACTGCCTATCAAGTCGTTGAGTCTATGCTCTATGGCGCAGCATCTTCCTTAGTGGATGAAAACCAACCCCATGGCTGCTTGATTGTCCAAGGCGCTCTCGCCTGTAGTGAAGCTGGACAAGCCATTAAAGAAACCCTGATCACCCGTCGCCGTGATGGTGAGCAAGCATTATGCGAACGCCTGCAACGCGCAAAGGATGAGGGCGATCTCCCCGAAGATGCCGATCCACTGCTGCTATCTCGATACATTGGCACAGTGCTACAAGGCATGGCCGTACAAGCAACCAATGGCATTTGCCCCAATGAATTACGTAAAGTGGCTGAGTTAGTATTAGCTAACTTTCCGAAAAATAATCCGTGATAGCATGATTAGCATATGACTATTGACATAAACCCCAGTGAACACTGGGGTTTATGCTTTTAAGACGCTAAAAAATCGAGATGAGTATCGAGTTAACACTGGACTTGATGAGTGACCAGACTCGGACGCAGCAGATTGTCATGGACGGGACAACGGTTACACACTGTATCTAAAAACTCATTCTTTTCTGCATCGGTTAAGTCGGCGTCTATGCTGGCATTGATGGCGATTTCTTTAAATCCAACAGGATCGTCCGAGGGTTGGCCTAATAATCCCGCCGAATTCATCACGGCTCTCACATGCACATCAAACCGGTGAATAGTGATATTACGTTCACGCGCAACCATCTTAGCTATCGCCGAAATGCAGCCACCAAGCGAGAATAAAAAGGTCTCTAAAGGGTTAGCGCCTTCATTAGTGGCACTGGGTTGATCGATAACCAGCAAATGCTCCCGCACCTGCGCTGTAACCTTCCAACCGCTTGCCATATGTGTGGTGACTTCAACAACTTTTTCAGCCATAACAAACTCCATTAGTTTTTTTTCAATCAGATTATTCTAATAATGTTAACATGAAAAGTCACAAGCTAAGATCACAGTTTATAAAGTCAGGTTAGTAAGTCGATGTAAGAGTTTAACCTACCTGTCTAGGGTGTAAGGTTTTAATTAAATCGCGATACATGTCAGTTATTCTGCACAGACAAACCAATGAAAATCCAAGCCATCGAAGTAAAAAAGCATTAAAAAGCCCCTTCCAATAACATTGAAAGAGGCCAAGTATGGGTTAAAGGGTTATCGCACTATCTACTTATAGCACTATCCACGTTGCCTTGATTTCAGTGTATTTATCAAAGGAATGTAGAGATTTATCTCGGCCATTACCCGATTGCTTATATCCACCGAAAGGTGCCGTCATATCACCGCCATCATAATGGTTAATCCACACCATACCACTACGCAATGCTTTAGCCGTTTTATGCGCCTTGCTGATATCAGCTGTCCAAACACCTGCCGCTAAACCGTAAATGGTATCGTTAGCGATCGCTATCGCCTCCTCCATACCATTGAATTCAATGACAGATAATACAGGGCCAAAGATTTCCTCACTGGCAATTTTCATTTGGTTTTTCACATTTGAAAATACCGTTGGCTGCACATACACACCGCCCGTTTCGGCCAGCACTTGTTGTCCACCATGCACTAAGCTCGCGCCCTCATCTTGGCCCGCCTTGATATAGCTTAAGATGGTATCTAATTGCTGCTTATCGACCACTGCGCCGCTAACGGTAGCAGGATCCAGTGGATGCCCAGGCTGCCACGAGGCGAGCTCTTCTGCTATAAGTGCAATCAGCTGATCTTTAACACCAGCTTCCACCAGTAAACGCGAGCCTGCGGTACAAACTTCACCTTGGTTAAAAGCAATGGCTTCAGCGGCAGCCACAGCCGCTGCTTTAAGATCGGGCGCATCGTTAAATACGATGTTCGGGCTTTTACCGCCCGCCTCTAACCAGACCCGCTTCATATTCGACTCGCCAGCATAAATCATTAATTGCTTGGCGATTTTTGTTGAGCCAGTAAAGACTAAGGTATCGACATCCATATGCAGCGCCAGTGCTTTGCCGACGGTATGGCCATAACCCGGCAATACGTTTAGCACACCTTTAGGGATCCCAGCTTCAACGGCAAGTTCGGCAATACGAATGGCGGTGAGCGGTGATTTTTCAGAGGGTTTAAGGATAACACTGTTCCCCGTCACGAGTGCTGGGCCTAACTTCCAACAGGCCATTAGTAGCGGGAAATTCCAAGGCACAATCGCTGCCACCACGCCTACAGGTTCACGAGTAATCATGCCGATTTCATTATGCGCCGTCGGCGCCAGCTCATCGTAGAGTTTATCAATGGCTTCCCCCGACCAACGGATGGCACGGGCAGCGCCGGCAATATCTACCGCCTTTGAAAAACGTATCGGTTTACCCATATCCAACGTTTCTAACAGAGCCAGTTCATTGGCATTTTCTTCCAATAACTCGGCAAAACGGATCATCACTTGTTTACGTTTAACAGGCGTAGCCTTTGACCATACCCCAGACTCAAAAACCTCACGAGCATTAGCCACGGCGATATTGGCGTCCATCAAATCGCAACTGGCAACTTGCGCCAATAAACGACCATCGATTGGACTGATGCAATCAAAGGTTTTGCCTGATGCCGCATCCCGATACTCGCCGTTAATAAAAGCCTTACCATTGATTGCTAGGCTTGCAGCGAGGTTTTCCCAATCGCTCCGTGTTTTAGGTGTACTCATGATGACCTCTTAATCGTTTGTATTCGTTTATTTTAGCTTTATTGGGATAAGAGCTATCTCGACTAACAACTGCCAAAGATGACCTAAGGCTGTAACTGCTGCCTAGATTACGCTTTTAAGACATCAAAATTCAATATTTTTTACAAAAATAGCATTTTTGCCACAAATAACTGCACAGCACTCTTCCATGTTCATTATTTCTAACATAGCATAGCAAATATTAGCCACCCTTAACGAAGACCTCACCCCATTTAACAAGGAAAAGGACAAGGTAAACATCTATGGCCGACTCACCCAACAATCTCGCCCACGAGCATCCTTCACTTGAACACTATTGGATGCCTTTTACCGCCAATCGCCAATTTAAAGCGAGCCCTCGATTACTCGCCAAAGCTGAAGGCATGTATTACACCGATATCAATGGCAACAAGGTATTAGACTCAACCGCGGGGTTATGGTGTTGTAATGCGGGCCATGGTCGACGTGAGATCAGTGAGGCCGTCAGCAAACAAATTCGAGAAATGGATTACGCCCCCTCCTTCCAAATGGGCCATCCCATCGCTTTTGAACTGGCGGAGCGTTTAACCGAACTCAGCCCAGAAGGACTCAACAAAGTATTCTTTACCAACTCAGGCTCTGAGTCGGTAGATACCGCCCTTAAAATGGCACTTTGCTACCATAGAGCCAATGGCCAAGCGTCACGCACCCGCTTTATTGGCCGAGAAATGGGTTACCATGGCGTAGGATTTGGTGGGATCTCCGTGGGGGGGTTAAGCAATAATCGCAAAGCCTTCAGCGGCCAGCTATTGCAAGGCGTGGATCACCTGCCTCACACTTTAGATATTCAACATTCAGCCTTTAGCCGCGGATTACCTAACCTTGGGGCAGAAAAAGCCGAAGTGTTAGAGCAATTAGTCACACTCCATGGCGCCGAAAATATTGCTGCCGTTATTGTTGAACCCATGTCGGGTTCGGCAGGGGTGATTTTACCGCCACAAGGTTACTTAAAGCGCCTACGCGAAATTACCCAAAAATACGGCATCCTGTTGATTTTCGATGAAGTCATTACCGCATTTGGCCGTGTAGGTGCCGCATTCGCTAGTCAGCGCTGGGGCGTTATCCCCGACATAATCACCACAGCCAAAGCCATTAATAATGGCGCCATCCCCATGGGCGCCGTGTTTGTACAGGATTATATTCACGATACTTGCATGCAAGGCCCCACCGAACTTATCGAGTTTTTCCACGGTTATACCTATTCGGGCCATCCAGTCGCTGCCGCCGCAGCACTCGCCACGCTCTCCATCTATGAAAATGAGCAGTTGTTTGAACGCAGCTTCGAACTTGAGCGTTATTTCGAGGATGCCGTTCATAGCCTCAAAGGGCTGCCCAATGTGATTGATATTCGCAACACCGGATTAGTTGCGGGTTTCCAGCTTGCGCCTAATAACGAAGGCGTTGGCAAACGCGGTTATCGGGTGTTCGAGCGCTGTTTTCATCAAGGCACGCTCGTGCGGGCAACGGGCGATATTATCGCCATATCCCCACCACTCATTGTTGAGAAACATCAAATTGACCAAATGGTAAATAGTCTCAGCGATGCCATTCATGCCGTTGGATGATGCACAATTTTCAATCACACGCCCAGAAATTAGGGAAAATAAAGGTTAGCTATGCTTAAGATTACCCACTATGTGAATGGCCAACACACTCCAGCGAGTACAAGAAGCCAAGATATTTTTGAACCAGCCACTGGCGAATGCCGAGGTCAAGTATCCCTCGCCAGCAGCGATGAAGTCGCTGCCGCGATTGCCATCGCCAAAGCGGCCTTTGAGACTTGGTCACAGGTAACGCCCCTTAATCGCGCCCGTGTGCTTTTTAAATTCAAAGCGTTAGTCGAGCAGCATATGGATGAACTGGCGCAGCTCATCACCCTAGAGCACGGCAAAGTGATCGATGATGCCAAAGGAGAACTTATCCGCGGCCTCGAAGTTGTCGAATTTGCCTGTGGTATCCCGCACTTACTCAAAGGGGAGCACACGCAGCAAGTTGGTGGTGGTGTGGATTCTTGGTCCGTTAATCAAGCTTTAGGTGTTGTCGCAGGCATAGCGCCCTTTAACTTCCCCGTGATGGTTCCCATGTGGATGTTCCCAATCGCCATTGCCTGCGGCAACACCTTTATTATGAAACCCTCAGAAAAAGATCCAAGTTCAGTGATGAGGATTGCCGAGTTGCTCAAACAAGCTGGCTTACCTGATGGAGTGTTTAACGTGATCAATGGCGACAAAGAGGCCGTCGATACCCTGCTCACTCATCCAGATGTGCAAGCCATAAGCTTTGTTGGTTCCACTCCAATCGCTGAGTATATCTACAGCACCGCATCCAAACACGGTAAACGGGTACAAGCCTTAGGCGGTGCCAAAAACCATATGCTGCTGATGCCAGACGCGGATTTAGATCAAGCGGTAAGTGCACTGATGGGAGCAGCCTACGGCAGTGCAGGCGAGCGTTGTATGGCGATATCGGTGGTGTTGGCTGTGGGCGATGTGGGCGATAAACTGGTCGACAAGTTATTACCACAAATCCAACAATTAAAAGTGGGCAATGGCCTCACGCCAGAGATGGAAATGGGCCCCCTTATTTCCAAACAACACTTAGCCAAAGTCACTGACTATGTAGAAACTGGAGTTCAGGAAGGAGCAACCTTACTGGTAGACGGCCGACAATTAACCGTTGCCGATCATCAACAAGGTTACTTCTTAGGGGCGTGTTTATTCGACCATGTCACGCCGGATATGCGGATCTATCGCGAAGAAATCTTTGGCCCTGTGCTATCAATTGTTCGAGTCAACGATTATCCCAGTGCACTTAAACTGATAAACCAACATGAATTTGGCAACGGCACCGCCATTTTCACCCAAAGCGGTGAGGCTGCCCGTCATTTTTGTCACCATGTGCAGGTGGGTATGGTCGGCGTTAACGTGCCAATCCCCGTACCGATGGCTTTCCATAGCTTTGGCGGCTGGAAACGCTCACTCTTTGGACCTTTGCATATGCATGGCCCTGATGGTGTTCGTTTTTATACCAAACGCAAAGCCATTACCGCTCGCTGGCCTGTAGGCAAGCAAACTCAGGCCGAGTTTGTTATGCCCACCATGAAATAATCCGGAGCCATTTATGACAGTGAGCGTCACATCAATCATTCGCTTTGCCAGCGCACAACCGCCAGTGGAAAGCTATCAAGTCGCCCCTGAAAAACGGCTGTTGGGTAATCCAACTCAGCAATTGCAAAATCATTATTCTAGCCCTTGTAATCAATTCCATAGTGGAATTTGGCAAAGTGAATCAGGCGCTTGGAAAATCAACTACACTGAATATGAGTATTGTGAAATTCTCGAAGGAACCAGTGTGATCACCGATCTTGAGGGACAATCTCAAACCTTTAGCGTAGGTGATCGCTTTATTATTCCAGCGGGATTTCAAGGTGTGTGGCAAGTCGTCACCCCCTGTCGCAAGGTGTATGTCATCTTCGAACAAAACTCACAGTAATACAGAGGTGCGTTTTGCCTCAATGAACAAAGTTAAAGTGAGTTAGCTTTACCGCCATGAGGTCACAGCAACGGAGTTTCCTTGGCTGTTGTTTGGCAAATTATCGGATGTACAAACCTGTTTTAAAACATAAAAGAAGCTTGTGCATCCGTGTCAATCAAGAAAATGGGAGAAATACCGTGAATAACAACCTACAGAAAAAACGGCTAGCACAACTTGCTGGACTCGCGCTTACTACCAGCTTATTTTCCAGCATAGCCAGTGCAGAAGTGTCTGGTGAGATTAGCTTAACTAACGATTATCGCTTCCGCGGTGTCTCGCAAACCGCTGGAGATCCCGCTGTACAAGGTGGAATAGACTGGAGTTTTGAATCAGGATTTTCCGTCGGCGCCTGGGCCAGTAACGTCGACTTTGATGAACCTGGTTATAATGGCCCAGATGTTGAGTATGACTTCTATGTTGCCTACGGCGGTGATATCAATGATAACGTCAGCTACGACGTGACACTGAACCGCTATAACTATTCGGGCGAGAGTGATCTTGGCTATTTTGAAGTAACGGCTGGCGTCGAGTTTAGCGGATTTCGCGTAGCCTATTGGTATACCAATGACTACGGTGGCACTGATTTAGATTACCACTACGGTGAAGTCAATTATTCCTATGAGTTTGTCGAAAACTGGAATCTCGATCTGCATTACGGCTACAACGTTGGCGATGCATTAGATGATGGTGAAGGCTTCGATAGTTATTCCGATTATTCTGTTGGCGTCTCTACGGAGTTAATGGGATTTGGCCTTTCACTTGCTTGGTTAAGCACTGATTTAAGTGGCGATCAAAAAGTCTCCGACGGTGTATACCAAAACGACGATACCGTCCTCGCGAGCGTTAGTTACGCGTTCTAAGCGCTTTAGCTCATCAGACAAAACGCCCTTACAACCAAGGGCGATTTTTTAGCACTAATGTCATTAAAAAAGCCCTCTTTTGAGGGCTTTAGTTATTTAGTGATTTAGTGAGCTTGTCTATTATATCTTTATTATTTAGCAGACCAACTGCGCATCTTATGGCCTTTGACTGCATAGAAGAGAATAAACAGATAACAAGGTAACATCACCATATACCCGCCCTGCTGCCCCATTTCGGTTGCCGAACTCATTAACCCCCAAGACACTGGACCAAACGCACCGCCGGCAATCCCCATGATAAGGAGCGCAGAACCCGTACTCGTCAATTTGCCCATGCCCGACAAAGCAAGAGGCCATACGGCAGGCCACACAATCGCATTGGCTAATCCTAAGAAAGCAATCAATAGCAAGGTATCAGGTAAAGCTACGCCCCCAAAAGGCACCAACAAAGTGTTAGCAATAGCGTAGGAATTGTTATCCCCAAACAGAATGCCTAAGGTGAGTAATATGCCTAAAATTGCGGAAATCATCAGCGCTGTCGGTTGAGAAATAACGCGAGGGATAAGGATTAT
The DNA here is from genome assembly GCF_016859145.1 of Shewanella sp. LZH-2. Taxonomy (NCBI): domain Bacteria; kingdom Pseudomonadati; phylum Pseudomonadota; class Gammaproteobacteria; order Alteromonadales; family Shewanellaceae; genus Shewanella; species Shewanella sp. LZH-2. The sequence goes on along the minus strand of NZ_CP069350.1, from coordinate 1,206,996 downwards.
CCCCAGCGTATAACCCAGCACCATGCAAACCATAGTGTATGAGGTCATGACCCCGTAATGCTCAACGCCTAAAGATAACGCAAAGGTACCTATAGTATCGCCAGCGATCACCTCTACCGCTACGTACACAAACAGTGCCAACACACCAAATGCTAAGTTAGGGTGAGATAACGCCGCTTTAATCTGGCTTTTATCTGTATGCTCAGCGACTTCATCTTCATTAGATAATTCTGGTAATGGGGATTTTTTCACCGCCAAGGCTAAAACACCGATAAACACCGCCATGCCTAAGTAAGGAAAAACCAAACTATTGGCCATTTCATCAATTTGTACTTGCGTTAATGTTGTGCCGATACGGTCTTTAAAACTATCTAAAATCAACGCCGAGAACACTAACGGTGCAATCACCCCCGCACCTTTGTTCAAAATACCCATCACGCTAACACGCGCCGCCGCAGACTCTTCAGGCCCAAGACGAACAACATAAGGATTTACTGCGGTTTGCAGTAACGTCTGCCCCGCCCCCATAACTAATTGGGCAAATAAAAATAGGGCGAAGATTTGAGTCTTCGCCGCTGGAATGAACAGTAAACCCGCGAGCATCATCACGCCCATGCCCAAGGCCATCCCATTTTTGTAGCCCACTTTACGGATAAGCCACGCCGAGGGCAGTGCAGTAAAGGTCACCGCGATATAGAAAGAAAACAGGATTAATGAAGCTTGGAAGGGATTGAGTTGCAAAATTTGTTTTAAATAGGGCATTAAAGAACCATTCAACCAAGTTGCAAACCCGAGGATGAAAAAGAGTGCTGCCACTATCGCCATGGGGATAAAACTGCTTTTCTGCTGGCTTTTATCGAGTGTCATTTCCATAAACCTGCTTCTTATAGTAATTAATTTTAAGGTGATTGCGGGACAAAAATCCGCTGAGTATTGCACACATCCCTATTGCAACTCATCTGCAATGGCTAATGTTATCATTCGAACCCACCATTGTTTCAGTGATGTTAAAACAAACAACACAAAAAGACAACGCTGTCATTTACGATTTAATCCTAAAATATCGCGTTAAGAGCCACTGTGGCTCCTAAACTTTCACTCACTACTGATTTAAAGCAAAAGACACATATGACGAATAACTCATGTGAAATAAAAAAGCCGCAGAGTTTACTCTGCGGCCTGTTGAAAGCACAAAATAACGAAAGATTAAATCCGCACAAAAATATTGCGACGATACATCCAATACAGCACTAACCATTGAACGGTGAGCAAACCAATCACGGCCGCTAAGTGCTGAGCATTTTCCGGCAATACCGCGATAACGCCACCAAACACACTTTGGGCAATATACTTCCAATCCACTAGGCTCGATGCCAAATAAATAATGATGGCGTTAGTACCAATCACCACAAACACAAAGGCGAACTTTTGCCATTTCAGTACATCCACTAGGGCATAAAACAGCGCTAACAGCAGCATGCTCCAACCGCTAGTAACCAACACAAAAGAGCTTGTCCACAGATCTTTATTGACGGGAATGACACCATCCAGCAACCAACCTAAGGCTAAACAAACACCACCAGCAACGCTCAATAGGCCAACCTTAGCCCACTCCCCTTTTGGATGGGATTTCACAATAAAGTGACCGACAAATACACCCGCTAAGGCGTTGACTACGGCAGGCAGTGTCGATAACAGGCCTTCAGGATCGGGGGTTCGTCCTTGATAGCTCACACCCGGCAATAACAGGCTGTCGACATAAGCATTGATTGACTCAGTGGGTGATAACACACCCGCCTGTCCACCAGGAAACGGTAACCAGAGTTGCGCCGCGCCATAGGCCACTAATATGCCTAGAGCCACCAGCACTTGGGTCCGTAAACGGGTATGCCACACCAGCAAGGCGGCAAAAAACCACGCAAAGGCAATACGGCCTAATACGCTAGCATAACGAATTTTGTCAGGGTCAGCAGGTGCTCCCGTTCCCCAACCATGGTTATAAAGAATGCCGAGCAACAACAGTAAAAATAGCCGCTTAACGCCATGGCGATACACTGGCAGGCGCTCATGCATCGGCAGTTTATCTAAGCGTTTTGGCGATAATCCAAGGGCAACACCGGAGAGGAAAATAAACAGCGGAAAAATCAAATCATAGAAGCGAAAGCCATTCCACTCACTATGATGCATTTGGGTATCACCCCATTGCCAGCCCGCCCAGCCGGTCAAGATAAGCAAGGCGCCAAACAGAGCTTCGCCACCCAAAATCCAAAACATGTCAAAACCGCGTAGGGCATCAAGGGACATCAATCTTGGCTTTGGCTGACGCTTTTTCGCGGCAGCATCCTGAGCATTAACGCCCGCATTGGCGACAGATTCCGGCGCAGTCGTACTCATACCATTATCCTTTATTATTGTTATTTAAATTATTTTTCGAGATGTTGAGCCAAATGCAGACTGTACAATAAAAAAACTTAGCCCCTGTCATCAAAATACGACAAGGGCCAAGGTTAACGGTTTACGAACTCAACACACTAAGGGCGAACATAAACCGCATTTCCAGCAATATAGTTGGCCAGCACTTTATGCTGATTATCCAGCAGCACTAAATCGGCACGCTGCCCTACGGCTAACCGACCGACGCTCTCGGCAATGCCAAGGAACTCGGCTGGATACAAAGATGCCATCCGCAAGGCCTCACCGAGCGGCAAACCGAGCATCTTCACGCTGTTCTCAACCGCTGTCGCCATATCTAACACGCAGCCAGCCAGTTCACCCGTCACCGCATTTAATCTATCGCCGACACGCAGCACCTGAGTACCAAACAGCTCAAAACTGGTTTCATCATCCAGACCCACAGGCGGCATAGCATCAGTCACCAACATCACTTTGCCACGGGGTTTAGCGCGCAGGGCAATTCGAGCGGCAGCAGGATGCACATGGTGACCATCGACAATCAAACCACACCAAGCGGTTTCGCTCTCAATCGCCGCACCTACCACGCCTGGCTCACGGGAACCTAAGGGTGACATAGCATTGTAGAGGTGAGTAAAGCCTGTCGCCCCCGCCGCTAAGGCTGCGACAACGGTATCGTAGTCCGCATTAGAGTGGCCCAAACACACTTTAACGCCAGACTCCACCAACAGGCGGATCACCTCGGGCGAGACGTTTTCAGGCGCTAAAGTCACCACTCGAATACCTAAATCCTGACGGCAAAAGATCGCCAGTTCAGCTTCAGTGATCTCACGGATAAAACCTTGTGGATGGACGCCTTTTTTAGGCACAGACAAATGTGGACCTTCGAAATGCACCCCTAATACACCAGCACTTTTTTGCGCAACCGCAAGAGCAACGGCATCGGCCGCCTTAGCCATCACCTGCACATTATCGGTAATCAGCGTGGGTAAAAATCCTGTGGTACCAAAGCGAGCATGCGCCTTGCCTATGGTTTCAATGCAAGCAACCGTTGGGCTGCTATTGAATAATGCGCCGCCACCGCCGTTAACTTGCACATCGATAAACCCTGGCACTAGGGTGCCTGGGTAGCGAATTTCCTTAGCACCCGATGCGGTGTCTAAGCTGGCTATCAGCCCATCTTCAATGGTGACTGGCACATCCCGATGGAAGGCTTCACCATCAAACAGTTGCTCGGCAATTAAGGTGAATTTCATCCAAACCTCTTTTCAAATTAACGCGGCGATAACGGCCAGCCATTACAGCGTTTGAGTGACTTTTTTCAGCCCTGCGGGTTGGTCAGGGTCAATACCACGGGCAATAGCAACTGCGGCCACGTCGATATAAAAACGTTGTAGCAGGGCTAACGGCGCCACACGTGGATGAATATCCGTCGACGTTTGATTTAAGTGCACTAAATCGGCACCACGTTGGCTCACATTTTCAATCTGCTCGATATGGCTAGCGTAAGACTCATCGCCAATGCACACATCCACAATCGTGAGTTTTTTCTCAACTAAAGTCACCGGACCATGGAGAAACTCTGCGCTACTGAAGGCTTCAGCGTGGATTGAGCACACTTCTTTTAACTTAAGCGCAATTTCCTTAGACACCGCATAACCTAAGCCACGGCCTAACACGACTAAGTTTTTAACGTTTTCAACTGATTCAGGCGTCAGTTGTGGTTCAGCATCAACCGCAGTTTGTAGTGCTTGCGGTAATGAGTTAACTGCTGCTGCGAGGGATTCGCTCTGCGTCCATGCCGAGGCTAATTGCAAAATTGCTGATAATGTGGCTAGGTAACTCTTGGTTGCAGCAACGGCTTTTTCTTCGCCTGCACGTAATGGCACTACCACATCGACGATATCCTTGATTGGCGCGGTTTCATCGTTCACTAACGCCACACAAAACGCGCCTGCGTTTTTCGCCATACGCGCCTGGGCTAAAATATCAGGGCTACGGCCAGATTGTGAAATCACAATCACTAACCCGCCTTCTAACTTCAAGGTTTTACCATAAACGCTGGCTACCGATGGCGCGGCGGCAAACGTTGGCACGCCGACTTCAATTTCAAAAAGATATTTAGCAAATACACCCGCATGGTCCGATGAACCACGGCCCACAATCATCACAAAACGGGGATCGAAAGCACGCAGTTTTTCACCTAACTGCTGCATTAAATCGGCGTTAGCGGCTAACTGACCCGCAATCTTCTGCGGCGCGGTGCGAGCTTCTTGCTCCATAATAGTGTTTGTCATGTTATTTACCTTACAAATCAATACGGGTATTGCTTTAGCACTGATGCGCTAAAACGGCTTATCCATTAATGTTGATTGAGTTAAATTGCTGCTGAGCGAAGTACATGGCACCCAATTCTGGCGGTGCTAAGGTTTCAGAAATCTTTGCTACCACATCGCTGCCAAGCCAGGCCTGTAGCGGTTCGGCAAGGCCACCGATCATCGAAAAACGCACCGGATTGAGGCTAAACAGCTTGCGTGCCATTTCACTGATGTAATCGGCTCCTTCCTGCACAATCCCGCGAGCGACTTCATCACCCGCGTTTGCACAATCGAGTACGCTTCTGGCTAATTCGGCATAGCAACTCGAAGACTTACCGGCGAGATGCTCGACGATGCCCAAGGCATCACTTACCCCAAAATGGTTTAACAGCATCTTGGTTAAAGCAGTCGGCGCGGCAAAGCCATCGAGGGCGAGTAACACATGCTCGGCGGCTTTTAAGCCAAGCCAAGCACCGCTGCCCTTATCACCCAGCGCAAAACCGTGGCCACCAATACTTAAGCTGTCATCACCGACATGGGCATAACCGCAAGAACCTGTGCCCGTAATAATCACCGCACCATCCGCGCCGCGGTGTGCACCGATACAAGCGGTATGAAGATCCGTAGTGACATACATGGCAGCAAACGGATGCTGCCAGCTGATCACGTCCTGATACAGGCGCGGCACATTGACTCCCGCCAGCCCTAAGCCCGCGACGAGTAAATGGCTATCGGTTTCCTTCATGCCCGCATCCAACAGAGCTTGGCGAGTCGATGCTTCAATCGATGCAAATGCTTGTGCAAGACCATGCAGCGGATTAGCGCGCCCAGCAACACCTGTCCCTAAAACGGTACCGTCCGCAGTATAGATAGTGGCTCGGCACTTACTGCCGCCCCCATCAACACCGATAAACAGTTGTTGATCTTTTGTCTGGACTAACCCCATGACACCCCTCTTCATCTCTTAATGCAGCGCTACCGTTGCTTATACTTATGCCGTTAATACGACACTCAACTTTAGTTAACTCAATGTTACAGCAAAAATGACAGCGTTGTCATTTACTTTTTGAAGCAATTTATAATCAAATGTCAGGCGAAAGAATTGACTGAAAGTGAAAAAGAAAAAGGCTGTATTTTTCTTTTAAAATACAGCCAGATACATAACAGATTAATTAACGATTAAGCTTCTGCCTTTGCGGATACCATCAGCAGCAATAGCACGGATCTCAACGGGCGCAGTTACCGCCTGCCCTGCTTGATAGGATTGCCATTGCCCACTCACTTGTCGCCACTCAATCTTAAGTCCTGGATAAGCCACGTTGGCAAACAGTTTACCGTCACGGATCTCGGCACCGACAGTCGGCACTCGGTAATCGATACCTGACTTATCGAGTTTAATAAACTCCTTATGCCCTAAGGTATTGGCCATTTGCTGCCAAGATTGTGCCTGCGCGTCACGCATTGCCGCAGTAAAGTGCCCAGTGCTTTGGTTATACAATGCACCTTGATATTGGTAAGGCACTTCCCACTCTGCTTGATGCCAAGCACGCTCAGCCAGCATCAATAAACGAGGGAAAATCATGTACTCAACGGTATCGTTGCTGCGAATGGTTTCACTCCACAACTGCCCCTGTAAACCAGCAAAGTTTTTACCTTGCTCCCGTGGTCCAGATTTTTTGCCTTTCTCATCGATTCTTGCCCTATCGTCGGCTTCGAAAGGCAGATTTTGCAAGTCGGTCCACTGCTCCGCATTCGCCACTAAGTTATCCGGCATAAAGCTAAACACTTTGTGCGCGTTGGTGGCGCGGCTTGCCCAATAATAGCCATGCTCTTTAGGATCGGCTTCGTAGGGAAAATCAAAATAAAGCACTTCAGGATTCGAGAGCACCACATCCCAACCGTTGTTCACTTGCTGATTGGCTTGCTCATATCCTTTATAGGCGATCACATCCCAAATATTAGATTGGACTTTAGCTGGCATATAGCTTGGGCGAACATGGCTCATGCCATCACTCCAACCTGCGGCTTCAATGCCTTTTTCCGCCAGTTGATTCGATATCCGCTCAATAAAGTAAGCGCCTAAATCCTCGATGGATTTCACGCCTTTATCGTTATTGGCTACAAAGGATAAACACTCAGGAGATTGCTTCCACGCCCCAGCGGTTTCGTCGGCGCCGATATGGTATCGAGTTAATGGTTGACCCGCGGCTTGGTGTAATTTGGCAATTTCATCAATGACTTTATCGACAAACTGATAGGTCGATTCCATACAGACGTTCAAAGTGTTGTCGTTGTAATACTGCACCGAAGAATACACAGTTGTATCAGCCGCATCCGACAACAAATAGGTTTTCGCCTCAGTAGGCTTACCTTGGGCGAGTAATTTACGATAACGCGCTTCCATGGATTTTATCGCCGCGCGGCTATGGCCAGGCATGTCCATCGAAGGGATCACTTGAATTTGGCGCGCATCGGCGTATTTGAGAATATCGATGTAGTCTTGTTTGCTATAGAAACCATTGACACTTGACTCCGCAACAGGCCCACTGCCAAGCTGCGGTAATAAACAGGTATTTTCCTCAAGATCGTGGCAACGCTTACTACCAATATCGGTCAGTTCAGGCAGGCCATCAATCTCTAAGCGCCAACCTTCATCATCGGCCATATGCAGATGTAATTTGTTGAGTTTGTAAGCCGCCATTTGATCAATCAACGCAAAAATCATCGCCTTACTGTGGAAATTACGCGCCACATCGATATGCATACCGCGGAATGGATATCTTGGGCTATCTTCAATTGTCATCGCATTTACGCGCAAATCATGCACATCAATCAAACTGGCAAGCGATGATAACGCATAGGAAAATCCTGCCGCATCACCTGCGGCAATTTTGATACCATCGGGTTTGATATCCAGCAGATAACTGCTCTCTACGCCTTGGCGCCAGCTCAGTTTCACCACTAAGCCTTGGTCTGACTCTTTAACACCCAAACGTGCTAAGCGTTCAAGCGCCGCAGCCACTTGCTCGGTTTTAAAAGACTGATTTTCAGCGGATGGACTCAATACTGACGCGACATCCAATTTAATGCCAGAGGTGAGTGATACCGCTTTATCGTGAGAATGGATCGCGACTTTTTGCGGCGTGGGAATAATGGTATTGACCGCTAAACTGGCATCTTCACTGACATTTTGGTTATTGCTAAATAGCTGTGATGCGGTCGCAGGCACTAATTTATCCGCATCAGTGCGGCGATACTGTTTCACCATATCGGTGAACGGCTCAACATAGGGACGCACTTCCATTCGAGTCTCAGGATCTTGCTGCACTTGCGTGCTGGCAATCACCACTGGCGATAAATCCCCAGCAACGATGTAATAGTTTGGCATGGCATCGGTTTCGGACAGTTGCCAAAGCTCACCACGGAACCTTAAGGTCTTTTTAACCCCTTTGTTAAAACCGCTGAATGCCTCAGTAGGCGCAATGCGATAAAGATCACCCTTGATATGAGTGATGGAAAACTCTTTGCCTTCAACCGATTGCACCGGACGCATCTGGCTAAAATAAATCGCCCAGTCATGACCTTTGAGATCAACGCCAGGGACAAAATCAATTTCAGCTACAAAACAACGACCTTCAGCGGCGGCTTTGTCACAGTTATTATCGGGTCGGTTGGTGAGCACGCGATAACTCACGCCCAAAGTATCCCCAAACTGCTGCAAGTGTGCTTGGGTTAATGACGCAGGCGTGGCGAGCTCGGCTGAGCTTGGCACTGGCACATTCACTGTTTTAGGCGCTTGGCTACAGGCACTTAAACCTAATGCAAATAAAATGGCGGTGGCGGCAATCGTTTTATTCATGATATTCCTTTTCTAGCTTCAGAAATGGCTACAATCTGAAGGAAGTTACTAACGTCCGCAGTCTTTCCCCTTGGTGAAACAGTCGCTCACTCGATAGTGCTAAGTGCTCACTATCGAGGGAGGCTGAACCTGAGACATTGGCAAGATCATTTAATGTACGAGAAATCGCTTCGGTGACACAGGTTTGCTCCTGCGCCGCATGGGAAACTTCGATATTCATATTACTGATATTTGAAACTAAATCAGTCACTTTAGATAGAACGAGCTTAATTTCTTCCGAACGGTTGACCCCTTGATTGGAGAGAGTCTGACTCGATTGCATCACATTCACGGTTTCGGCAACTCGGCTTTGCACCTGTTGGATCATTTTTTGGATTTCACCTGTCGCCTGTTGGGTGCGGCTCGCTAAAGAGCGCACTTCATCGGCAACAACGGCAAAACCACGCCCCTGCTCACCCGCTCTGGCAGCTTCAATCGCAGCATTTAACGCCAGCAGATTAGTCTGTTCGGCAATGCTGCTGATCACCACTACAACTTCATCAATACGCTGCGTTTCCTGTTGTAACTGCGACACCGACTGAGCCGAACGTGCTAACTCAGCCGCAAGTTGGCGAGTAATGGCTAAGCCCGAGTCAAACTGACGCTGACCATCGTCAACCGCTCTATCGGCTTGGGTTGCCGCATCGGCGGTACGTTTAGCATTGATGGCCACTTCGTTGGCACTGGCACTCAATTGAGTCACGGCCGTGACCGCGGCTTCGGTTTCTTTAAGCTGAGCTTGCACACGCTGGTTGTTGCTTTGCGACAGGGTTCCAAGCGCCTTAGCATCGCCCAATAGCAGAGCAGAGGTTTCATGCACCCTTGAAATTGTACCGTGAATGTGTTCGACAAAACCGTTGAAAGCATTGGCAAGTTTGCCGATTTCATCTTCGCTCTCCACGGGTAATCGATGACTTAAATCGCCATCACCATTAGCAATCTCTTCTAACGCGGTGACAACCTTATCTAATGGGGTGATCACTAAACGCTTTAAAATAATGAAAATCACGAAGAGGCTGCCCGCTAAAATCAACAAAGCCTGTATAAAGTAGCTCAGCAACAACTCGGATAACTGCGCTTTTACGGGCAAAATGGAAAAAGTAATGGTTAAGCGTCCGGTAGGATTACCTTGGTCGCTAAACTGTAACTCTCTTGTTTGTAGATAGTTGACGGCAACTGCCTCGGCTTGTTTATCCTCTGCGAGCAGCTTACCGCGATGATCAACAACGGTAATTTGATAAATTTGTTTAGACTTTAACATGACGGATAATACAGCCCGGATCTGTTCGTAATCGTAGGTAAAAATCGGCTGTGCCATTGTGACTTGCAGATTAGCGACCGTATTGTCTTCAAAGGCCATTTCGCTGCTCATTAACTTATTGCTCGCCAACCAATAGGACGCCCCAAACAAGGCGCTCACTATCATAAATATCGCCGCAGCTAGCCCAATTTGTACTTTTAAGGCTAAATTTTTCATTATGTTGCACCTTGCATACTAAATAGATCTAACCACAGCTCCTGGCGTTCAATCGGCGTTAAGGGATGTAAATCTGGCGTATCTAAGCGGATAATCACGCGCCGCTCAAACTGCGCATCACGGTAGAGCTGCTCAATCTTAAGTTCACGATTAAACATTTCATCGAAGCTACCGTCGCTAATCATGTGTTCAAGCCCCGCTAAGATTGCCTCAGCTAACTCGGGGCGTTTTGGTGAGACAAAAAAATAGGCCGGAGAGCGATATTGCAGCAGGATATGGCTATCAATCTTAAGTGCGGGATCGGGGTGGCTCGCAAGTTCATCGCCGATTTCCTGTGCGCCAAGCGCAAGGTAGTCGAACCGTCCACCTTCTAACATAGGGTATAGATTGGTGTACTGATAGCTCGTTACCAACGGCACACCATTGGCTTCGAGAATGCTCGCATCGGGCCAATAACGGTTTTGCCCAGCGGTTAATTGTTTAAAATCCGCCAGTGTTTTTACGTTGGCAAACTTAGCCTCATCACTCTTACGGATAATTAATAATCTGTTACCAAGCAATCCCTTAAACAGTGGGATCCGTACGGGCAGCATGGTTTCCTCAAGCTCTTTGGAAGTCATGCTCCAAAATACGTCAACAGTGCCGGCAAGTGCTTCTTCTGCATTGCGTTTTTGGTTCATCTGCGTCGACATTTGTTCTACTTGATACGTCTTGCCGGAGCGGCGCAGCGCCTCTTTAAGCAGATTAAACTGCCATTGCTGTTGGATGGTAGTCACTATCTTGATAGGAGTGGGATTGCTTGCCGAAGAAGTGCCAGCCGCAAAAGCAGCATTAGTAAGCGTGAACGACATTTGCTCCACAGCGGCTATCGCGGTGAAACTCAACGCACACAGCATAACGCTCGGCCAGAGTCCCAAGATGGACATCAACAAACGCTTAGCCAGAGTTGTCACTACGCTGCAAAGCAATGTAGCAATATGAATAACCATGAATCGCAGCCTCTTTTATAACTGGAAAATCCAGCGAGTTTTATTTATTAATGCCGCTAACTTGTTTGCTTATCCTAAGCAAGGTCGCTCTACCTAAAAAAATGGCTGGGCACTGCTTACAGTACCCAGCCAACGCTAGTTTCTGGGGAGAGACTATCAAATATTAAAGACAAACGTACCGCCGCCCGACCAGCAATACTTCTGCCAAACACATGAATAAGGAGACCTCATCCTCTTCATGCAGACCTTACTAAACAACGCATCACACAAGCATATGACAGCGTTGTCATTCATTAAATTACACAAGAAAGAACAGGATTTCTACATTTTTTTGACAAATAGCTTTATATTTTTAAGTAAGATGAATTTATTCCTTAAATTTCATTTAGTTAAATTAAAATCTATATTTATCAACCTATGTGACAACGCTGTCTTTGACTGATAACATAGGCGCAACAACTCAAACGCCACACTCAGTTATCTTAAAAAGATGCTCACATATATCCCTACCTTTAAGCGTAAAAACACCTTCAGCGGCCAATATTATCGGTCGTTAACGGTACTGCTCACTCTGTTAAGCACATGGATAGTTTGGTTTGTTCAATTCGCACAACCATTTGAGTTAATTAAAGAATATGGCAAGTTTATATTTTTAGGGATAACTGGAGCTATCTTTGCTAATTCAACTGGAGCAGGCGGAGGCGTTATTTTCATCCCAGTGTTCTCTAGTTTAGATTTTACAGAAACTCAAAGCGTTTCAACGTCTTTTATGATCCAGTGTTTTGGCATGACTGCTGGCGCAATTTCATGGTCAAGATACTATCAACAACATCACCATACGGATAAAACCTGGTGTGGTTTTATTCCATGTATCTTGCTTTGTGCATGCTTTTCAGTACTCGGCCTTTGGAGCAGTGAGTTATGGCAACTGACTTCGCCCTCTTCGCTCCACACCAGTTTTAGCCTTTTCTCTATCGCGCTTGGGATAGCAATCATTTTCAGCAGTCAACACCGCTATCTGCAAAGTAATAGTCTTAAATCCATAGACTATTTTTGTTTAGCGGTTATTGGTTACTTTGGCGGGATCATCACCGCTTGGTTGTCTGTTGGTGTAGGTGAACTGATTGTAATCTATCTGATGTTACGAGGTATCTGCGCCAAGATGGCGGTCGCGGTTGGCGTTGTGGTATCAGCCATAACCGTTTGGTCGGCAAGCCCAATACACGTGTTCTCCGACCACAGTCACGCTTTATATGAATTAGTGCTATTTGCAGGACCCGGTGCAATTATCGGAGGATTGTTAGCCCGCAAGCTGGCGCTATATCTTCCAGTCAAAACCTTAAAACTGTTTTTTGCAAGCTGGATTATTTTGACTGGGAGTGTGATGCTAGCAAACTAAATAGCCTCAATTACAATAGTTCGCTTTAATATTATTAAAACGAACTATATAAAATTGAGTTTATTTTTCCATCACTAAATCAATTAAATTTAATGAGCAAAGATGCGCGTAAATAGCCGAATAGAAACCTCGTTTAGCAAAATCAAGTAATGTCGTATCATCTAACTGCTGCAGTTTTCCTTCGTCAATGGTATATATTCCATCAATATTGGTTTTAGTGCCATCAAGTGTAGTCACTGTTAATGTACGTGGTTGCAACAGTCCATGATTGAGTAACACTTTGATAAAGTACTTTGTCATCTCATGATAACTAGCCTGTAAACTCGCCAATTCAAGTTTTTTTGATAAATAAACCGTTTGATTGCCTGAATCATCAAATAAACGATGCGCTTCATGTTCTGCCACTGATGAATTATTGACATCGACACCCAAGATAACTTTGTCGTTATCTATATAACTCATTCCAAAAGGATACAATTGAACTTGAATAGGTAAATAGCGACATTGCCACTGACCGTTTTTGAGTAACTTATTAGTATTAGGCTTAAGTGCAGTAATCGCAATGGAGAGGAACTCACCAGTTTGAGCGTTTTTTGTAAACACGATAGGGAAACTGGTCGCAGCAGACATAAACTCTTGAACCTGAAGAGGGAGCATATGCATGGTTTCAAAAAGGCTGTAATCAACCTTATCCCCAATCGCTAAATTTTTATGACTTGCGTCATTTAAAGGTACAAATTGTGTTTTCATTTTATTTTTCCTTTTTACACATTAAATTAAAGCGCTTAGATAGCTTGCAAGCCATAAGTACAAATCTTATCAATCAATTCTCTATGTTCTGGTAACCCCTCAAACATTTGGCGCTTCACATTAGACATGTTACTCATATAAGCATTCAAATTAGCTTTTGCGACTAAACCTCTATCATGCGGTTGAGTCGGATATTTCATCCCATAAAGAACATATAAGTAATTATCTAAGTTAAACACCTCAAACTTTGAGGGGAAATCCTCTGCAATAGGGCTAAATGACTTCCACATGTTAAGCCGCTCTTTTAACGGCTCAGGAATTGTCTCTTCACGCTGATTATCAAGCCAAAATGCCGAGTCATTTCTATCTGACAAACAATAATGCAATTTGGCAAATTCGACGACCCTTTCCCATGCGTGGTTAACAGTGCGATTAAAACGCATTGATAAGTAATCCACCTCATCTTTATTAGCAGGGAAACGTTCAGCAAGAAATCGAGCAGAAAAGTCCGTTAATAAAATTGAAGTCGCTTCTATGGGTTCTAAAAAGCCCTGTGCCAGCCCTAATGCAACGCAGTTTTTGACCCAAAATTGTTGACGATAGCCTACCGTCATAGGGATTTTGCGATGGGGAATATCGGCAAGTTTACCACCAAGATAACGGTCAAACTTTTGTTCAGCTTCAGTTTGATTCATATGCGCTGATGAATATACAAATCCTGTACCGCGGCGCTGGGTAAGCGCAATATCCCAAATCCACCCGGCTTGATGTGCTGTTGCTTTAGTATAAGGAGGAATAACATCAGCAGGCTGAGTCGGAATTTGCGCAACTAATGCCGTATCAATAAAAAGTTGCTGCGCTTTACTGATAAATGGCACTTTTAATGCCTTAGCTAACAAAATAGATTCAAAGCCACTGCAATCAATATAGAAATCAAAAGATAGATTCCCCTGCTCAGTCTGCAATGACTCGATAGCGCCATCTACACCTAAGCACACGTCGTGTACCGTCGTTAAAATATGCTCTACATTAAATTTCTCAATGGCATTTTTAGCGAGTAATTTGGCAAACTTTGCTGCATTGAGGTGATAGGCATAGCCTAAAACACCAGCATATTCTGGCGTAGTAATGAGCTTTGGTGCTTTAGCCGCTTCGCAAGCTAAATGCTGTGGGGAAACAAAATCGGCAAAATATCCGCTTTGTTCGGCCAACCACGTCGATACAGCGTCACCTTGGTGTAAATTAATGATATCGAATAGATGATGATAAAAATTATGCTTACCGTGACGCGATTTATCTAACCAGTTCACAAATTTAATAGACTGTTTAAACGTGACATCGCATGTTCGAATAAATTCTGACTCACTAATACCAAAACTCTGTAATGATTTTCTAATCGAAGGCACTGTACCTTCCCCGACACCAATAATAGGAATATCAGGAGATTCAATCACGGAAATAGATAACCCAGAACGCCCCTTCAATGCTCGGCCTAAGTGGTTCGCCGCTAACCAACCTGAAGTACCGCCACCTATAATAGCTATTTTTCTGATTGTCATCACGAGCCTCTAAATTGGAGAAACCTAAGTTTATTATTAAATATATTGATAATAAAAAGCCTAGCGAATGCTAGGCTTTTTAAGCAGCTTATAAAATTAGAAACGTAATGTCATTCCTAGTTTATAACGCGCTTCACCGTCAAAACTCCATGCAGGGTAACCATCTTTCAGTTCTGGTTTTACTTCTGCAGAACCAGGTGCCACACCAAGTTGTACACTGTCTTCTTCCAGTAAGTTAACCACTTCAAAGGTTACACCTAAGTAATCAGTGATATTGTAGCTAGCACTCAAATCCAGCGTGCCATAGGCTTGATGTTCACGGTTACCATAAAAACCAGGAAGCTCACGGATCATGTATTCAGAACGCCAGTTATAGGCTAAGCGTGCACTGAAATCATCCATCTCATAGTAACCGACTAAGTTAACGGTATGCTTTGATGAATCAGAGAATACACTAACTTCATCAGGGTAGTTCACAGCAGGTGCATCTGAATCAGCAAAAGTATAGTTAGCTGAATAACCAAAACCATTTTCAAAAGCATCTTGTAATTGCAACTCAATACCACGAATTACACCACCACTTCCGTTTGTTTTGGTCGATTTAGTCCAATTATCCACCTTAGAATCAGGGTCAACAATTTCAATTTTTTGATTCAAGATTTGGTCTGATGTAACAAATGAACTAATGTCCTTTAAGAAATAGGTTGCAGCTAACAAACCATCAGCACTGAAATACCATTCGATACCTAAATCAGCTTGTGTGGCTTTGAAAGGATTCAGAGCGATGTTGCCAGTATTAACCACTTCATTATTAGCAGTACCATCTGCGTAACCAGCTAATGCTGAAGATGCAAACATATCAGCATAATTAGGACGAGAAATAACCTGAGCAGCAGAAGCACGCAGAATCACATCTGAAGCGAGATCAAAGGCAATGTTTATACTCGGTAGTACATCATCATAATCAGCCGATAAAGTACTTAATTCATCAGCATAAGAACCATCAGCTTTCAATTTATAATAATCTGACGATGCATCAGTCGAAATATAACGTAAACCAAAGTTACCGCGTACGCCTTCAGCATCAAAGTTAGCCATGACGTACATAGCTAAATTCTCTTCGTTAATAGTACCGTATCCAGATTTGTAAACTGTACCATCTGTCGAGAAACCATTGATTGCAGCATAAGCATCATTAATCATCGCATCTAAGTTAGGCTTAGGTAGTGTAAAGCCTGCTCCAGAAGATACGGTTCCAGAATAATAAGCACTTGCATCTTTCTCAGCTAACCCAGCCTTTAAAATTGCAGGTAAGGTTTCTTGGATAACATCATGGTCAGCCCAGCGAAGACCCGTTTTAACAGAACTGATTACCCCTAACTCAACGGGCACAGTGATATCAAACTGTGCATAAGTCTCTTCATCTGAGTTTGGTTGTTTTTTCAAAGACCAACCCGCTGGAGACAGTTTGCCTTTAAAATCTTCTGGTCCAAAATGCTTATTCGCAATATCAATTTTAATGACATCACCAGTAGCATCATAGGTACCAGCATAATCTGCAGCATCGCCTAACCAAAAGCCATAGTTAGACGTAAGTTCAGTACCGCCCTCTGATTTCGTATTACCGACACGGCCTTCGAGTTTATAAGACTCGGCATCGTATTTAAAATCGAAATCAACTGTTTTTGAGTCCATGCTGGCAACACGAGCCCAGGTTTGTGCCCAACCCGGGTTTTCATCTTTGCCATCGCGACGATAAAAAATACAGGTGCCAGATGCATTTTTCTGTTCACATGCAGTTTCTTTATTATCTGGGAACATGGTAAATAAAGAGGTGTTCGCGTTGTTGGCTGACATATCCAGACTCATCAAGTTTAAGCCAAACTCTAAACTTTCTGTTGCCCGATATTGTAGCGCTGCATTAATCGCTGTACGTTCACGCTCCTGTTCAAACGTCGTTGGAACAATTTCCCCCCAACCTAATAGAGACTCAACGCCATTACGTTGATAATTTGTCATCGAATTGGCTGCAGACAACAGTAAACCAAAATTTTCCGCTTCATTCTTCCAACTATATAAGCCGGAAAGCTCAGGATCAGTTTGCTCCGATACCGTTCCATAATCGCCTTTGGCGCTAAGAAAAACAGTATTGGCATCTAAATCCAGTGGCTTGCGAGTTTTTACAATAACAGTGCCACCAATACCACCTTCCGCGATATCAGCTTGAGATGACTTATAAACCTCAATACCACCAACCATTTCTGGCGGTAATAAGCTGTAATTGAAACTGCGATCGATAGCTTGCTGATCATACCAACCTGTAGAGGCTACAGAATGACCATTAAGTAAAGTGCTTGTAAGTTGGCTAGAAGCGCCACGAATAGAGACTTGCTGACCTTGACCGAACTGGCGGTTTACCGCAACCCCTGGGATACGACCTAAAGACTCACCCACGTCACCGTCAGGAAATTTACCAATATCCTCAGCGGTCACAGCATCAACAACAGAATTTGAAAAACGCTTTTCATTAACAGAGGCTTTTAATGAAGCACGCATACCACGCACTTCAATTTTTTCAATATTTTCAGGAGCGGCTGCAGTTGCAGCTGCTTCTGCAGCGACAGCACTGATTGAAACCGCGCTGCCGAGGAGGATAGCAATGTTTGTAGCTAGTACACTTTTCTTAAAGGATGATGGTCGCATCTCGTTTCCCTTCCATAACTTTATTATCGTTTTAGTATTCATAACCATTCCGATGGAATGACAACGCTGTCATGTCTAGAGCAAACATTACACAATAATTAACAGCCTTGCCACAACAAAATAACTCTGGACGAAAAAAAAAGTCATAACACTGACTTTGGCAGGATAGAATCTGAATATATTTAAGCAAAAATAATCACTTAAATAATTTGATGTAAAATTACAACTTATAACGGAGTGTTAACAGTTGAAAAATGCCGCAGTTTGTAACAAATGAGCATTGCTATACGGCATAAATGCTCGCACTATAAGCAACATAATAAAAAGTTAACTGACAACGCTGTCGGCTTGTAAATTACGCTTAAAGGATTGAGGTTCATCAATCTGCTAGCCCTTCGCAAATTCGAATAAAGAGTTTTTAGATCAATGAAAGTCACTATCAACGACGTCGCTAAATATGCTGGAGTGTCAATCAAGACAGTTTCCCGCGTAACCAATAATGAGCCATCGGTGAAACAAGCCACGATTGATAAAGTGAACGAGGCCATTAAAGCATTAAATTATCAGCCCAATCTTGCCGCAAGAAATCTGGCAGGGACAAAATCCTATGCTATTGGTTTTATTTATGATAATCCTAACGCGTATTACATTATTGATATGCAAAATGGGATTTTATCGGCATGTAAAGATAAAGGCTACGAGCTTGTTATCCACCCTTGTAATGCTAAATCTGACACAATTTGTGATGAGCTGACTCAGCTTGTTAAACATTCGAGGCTCGCAGGTTTAGTGTTAACACCGCCACTTTCAGAAGATCCAAAAGTACTGAAATCTCTCAACGAGATCGATGCAAATTATGTCCGAATTATTGCAGGGGAAGGAGTTAAAGAGCCAGATGGGCTCACCATTTTAGTGAATGACAAGTCGGGGGCGGTTGAAATAACCCAGCATTTGATTGATTTGGGCCATAAAAATATCGCTTTTATAAGTGGTGATTTGCACCACGAATCCACGAAAGAACGATTACTTGGCTATAAACAAGCATTAACAAAAAACCATCTAATTCTGAATGAGGATTACATAATTGAAGGGAAATACTCATTTGAATCGGGGGTCGAAGGTGCAAATATCCTGATTAAACTTAAAAACCGTCCTACTGCGATTGTTGCTTGTAACGACGAAATTGCAGCTGGAGCACTTTTTGCCGCACGTTTAGCAGGGCTTGATATTCCTAGCGATCTATCAATTGTAGGCTTCGAAGATAGCCCATTTTCACGCCAAACTTGGCCGAAGCTTACTACAGTGCATCAACCCAATTCTGAAATTGCCCAAGTTGCGACAGAACTGTTAATCGATAAACGTCGTGAGCTAGATGCTAAATTTGCAAAAACATTTACCCCAGAGCCGGTTATCCGCGATTCTTCTGCCTCACCTAAACACTAGGATAGATTGACGTTTTAGACTTATATTCGCAGTGTGTGATGCAAAAGTGGCGCATTGTCGTTGTAGTACGTAAACGGATTTTCTAGTAGCAGTAATATCAAATCCAATATCGAAAAATGCCATACTAAAAACACGAGAGAGCATAGCTCACTCGTGTTTATACCATTAGTGTAATTTCAGCTTTGGTCTTTGCCACTTGAGTAGCTTTTGTGCGATGCGATAAATAATCGCAGAGAACCAGCCATATAGGCTCGCTAAATGCCTTTGATATAAAGAGATGTACATCAGCCTTGCGATATGGCCTTCAACGAAGAAAGTACCAGAGCGCAGATTCCCCATTAAATTACCCACGGCTGAAAAGCGGCTTAATGAAACTAAGGAACCATAATCTTTATAGACAAAAGCCTTTTCAGCCTTATTTTGTAGCCGGTTCACAATATTCTCATATAGCGTATCTGCCATCTGAGCGGCGGCTTGAGCGCGTGGCGGAACAGGTTGACCAGACTCGAGAATTAATAGGGCGCAATCCCCAATGGCATAAATATCTTGATGGCCTTTCACCCGCATACAAGCATCAACTTCGACTTGGTTTCGCGGCGTAATAGGCAGTTTAGAAAAATTTCGGAAGGCTTTTGGACCTTTAACGCCAGCCGCCCAAACCTTTAGGCCTGCCTCAATCACATCACCATCTTGAGTGATGAAGCCGTCACGCGTCACTTCCTTTACCTGCACCCCGATGTGTAAACGAATACCGATTTTATCAAGTACGGCTTGGGCTCTAGCACTTACACGCTCTGGTAGTTGGGGAAGAATTTTGGGAGAGGCTTCAATAAGATGCACATCAAGATGATGTTTTGAGATATTAAGGTAACCATATTCTTTAACTGATTCAATCACATGATGAAGTTCAGCGGCTAACTCAACGCCTGTTGCGCCTGCGCCAACAATGCCTATACTGACTTTCTCTTGTGTTTCATTGAGTTGTAACAAGGCATCCAAGAGCTTTTGATGAAATAAGTTAGCGTTATCTAAACTATCGAGAAAAATACAATGTTGCTCCGCTCCTAGGGTATTAAAGCTATTGGATACTCCACCTAAGGCCAGAACTAAATAATCATATTCAATCTGACGAGGTTCAAGCAATAATTCTCCTGAATCACTATATACAGCAGCAAGCTGAATAGTCTTTGCATCTGGTTCACACTGCTCAATTTCACCACGAATATAACGATATCCATTTTTAAGGCCATGATCTCTGTAAAGTAATCCCTCAATCGACTGATCGATAACCCCCACAGCAACTTCGTGTAATTTTGGCTTCCAGATATGAATAGGGCTTTTATCAATTAAGCAGACATCGACGACATCACCACCGCCCAACTTACGGCCTAATTTTGAGGCCAGCGCTAAACCTGCAGCTCCACCGCCCACAATCACGATTCGTTTCGTAGCCAAAATAACAACCTCACAAGCTCATTTAAGTGGCTAAGTTATACCATGGAACAGATAAGAGATAACTACTTTAGTCTAACTAAGCAGACCATTTTACATTAAAGATATTTCAGAAATCGAACGACTTAATGTGCTACGTGATAAAATTTAGGCGACAAAAAAGGGCCCTCAGGCCCTAATTTTAAAAGAATAGATTTAAACCGCTTCTTCGTTTTCTTCCCCAGTTCGAATCCGGATAACCCGCTCAACATCTGTCACAAATATTTTGCCATCACCAATCTTACCAGTACGTGCAGTTTCAACAATCACATCTATAGCTTGATCAACGAGATCATCTTGGATCACAAGCTCAATTTTTACTTTTGGCAAAAAATCAACCATATACTCAGCACCACGATAAAGCTCCGTATGTCCTTTCTGACGACCGAAACCTTTGACTTCGAGCACAGTCATTCCCGTGATCCCAATCTCAGCAAGTGACTCGCGCACATCATCTAATTTAAAAGGCTTAATAATGGCTTCAACTTTCTTCATCAAACATTCCTCAGCACTTGCTTACAGATAATCAAACAGAATAACACTAGCTTACACGGGGTTAAGGTATTATTGAAGCATCGGCATCGCTTTACTCATAAAACACAGTTTCTATAAAACGGTTCTTAGCACATAAAAATCTAAAAATTACATCGCAGATCCTAGCCTGACATTTATACTTGTAGTTAGCTGTTGATGTTTAAAACCGCCTGCTGGACGCGGGATACTTATGACAAAGGAACTGTTATGAATACCCATCAAAATGGTTTTAGCCTGATAGAACTATTCACCACTTTATCCATATCAACACTTCTCCTTACGATTGGGGCTCCAGCGTATACTGACATAACTGACCATTTTAGAGCAGATTCGAATATAAAAACTGTTCAACAAACATTCGCATTTGCACGTAACACCGCAATAAACTACGGATATAGGGTAACTGCTTGTCCTCTCGTTAATGGACAGTGCACTGATAACTGGCAGCAAGGTATCTCAGTTTTTACTGACTCAGGTGCAGCTGAAACACTTGATTTAAATGATAAAGTGATAATGATTATTGATGAATTCGATAGCAAAGATTTTATAAAGTACAACCGTAACTCTGTAAGATTTCAGCCAGATGGGCTTGCATCAGGCAGTAACGGCACCTTTAAATATTGCCCACGAACATTAGATAACAAAAATTCTAAAGCAATTGTGGTCAATCAAGCGGGACGAGTTCGCTTATCTACGGCAAAAAATATTGACTGTAAATAAATGCATATTGGTTAATATGCTAGTACACGATCCATTGAATGCTGCTAAGTTGTTAATGCCCTGCCACAGTATTGAGGTGCAGGGTATCAGCTTTCTCTATGCTGAATATAAATTACTCGTACATAACTAAAACCATTTAAACCTAGTGTATTGGCTGTGCTAATTATAAACGACACTGTAAAACAACTTATTGGTTATATTGAATATCTTAGATAGTTACTGATCTTGTAGGCTCTCTCGCATATACTTAACCGAGTTAACGCGAGGATTATTCAATGTTTACTCTCTCAAAAGGTTTTACTTTAGTTGAACTAATGGTCACCATCGCAATTGCGGCTTTACTTCTTTCTATTGGCGTCCCCTCTTTTACTTCAATGTATGAAGCGACTCGTAGCGCAAATGAAATACAAAAAATTAATGACCTTTTTGCCTTTGCGCGAAATCAAGCGGTGAATTACGGTGCTACAGTCACAGTATGCCCCTATGCAGCAACACCCTGTGGCAATGACTGGAGTAAAGGGTTTAGTGTCTATATTGAGAACAGTGGCGCTAAAAAAGTCTTAAAGGTAATTGATGGATTTAACTCGAAAGACACGATCTCCCTTAGCGGCCCTACAGATAAAACAGTAAACTTCACTTCAGATGGTTTAGTCTCTACTGAAACATCGATTATATATTGTCCAAGTGGAGAAAGTGACGGCTCTAAAAGCATAAAAATTAGTACATCAGGATTAATTAAAGAGGGAAGTGATAACCAAAATTGCTTATAACTGACTGAGCATCCACTTACAAATTATCACTATATTCAATTTCAAAAATGCCAAATCAAATAAAACGATTTGGCATTTTTAATGCTAAGTTTAAAACCATCGTTTTGGCGCTAAGTTTTTATTAAGCTTAAAATGAATCACTAAAAGTGTTTATCTAGGTGTCAACTTATCCAATTCTTGAGCCTTAAGGCTGTTGAAAGAAGCATTAAGCTCAACGCATTCTTCTACTGCATTGATGTAAGACTTTTTACCATCACTCGACTGACGAAGAGTCCCAACGAGATTTGCCATTCTCAATGGCATTTCACTCATTTTCCAACGATAAAAAGCAATTTCAGCATTATTTTTAAACGTAATATAACATTTAAAATCCTGTTCGACCTGTGGATTTCCGCTGTCAGCCCAAACTTTACTCGATATCAACACCAAAATCGTGGAGAGAATGACTCGTTTCATTTCCAACACTCCGTACTTGGACCTTTAGCCCCGGTATCTGTAATGGTTAAAGGTGTACAGGATGAATCTCTGCTTGCCTGTACTCCTTTTGCGACTGCTTTTAGCGTAAATGATGTAGTACCACTTGATGTCACAGAGTAATTACCATGTTCAGTAATATAGGGATCTGCGCCTATCAGCTTAGTTAAATCAGTAGCATACTTACGATTATCTAAGTAATACTGTTCTTGTAAATTGGCTAATCTCATCAACGCCGACAAACCTTCAGCTCTCGTACTTTGCGCCACGTATCGAGTATAAGAAGGATATGCGATTGCCGATAAAATTCCGATGATAACAACAACTATCATCACTTCAATTAATGTAAAACCGTTATCTTTAATCTTCATATACAAATATTTACTCATTTATATG
This sequence comes from Shewanella sp. LZH-2, assembly GCF_016859145.1. NCBI lineage: Bacteria > Pseudomonadati > Pseudomonadota > Gammaproteobacteria > Alteromonadales > Shewanellaceae > Shewanella > Shewanella sp. LZH-2. Next base: position 1,183,663 of record NZ_CP069350.1, on the reverse strand, counting down.
GTAATAAATTTTATTTACACCTAAACCAGAAGCGACGTTTATCGTGCCACTGTATTCACCATTTTCATTTTTATCGCCTTTTCCGACACCAATAATATAGATATAGGGATCCTTACCAGATTCTGGAGCTGGGATCACAATTTGCGGCGTGTCAGGAACTCTTTCTCCGAGTTCATAATATAACTGAGAAAAAGATCTTGTTCCTTTATGTAAATCAAATGCATAGAGCTTACCAGCACCAGAAACTAAACAAACGTTATCAGCAACAGAATCAGCTGGCGGTGAATAAGAGGTAAAATATACTTTTCCTTGGACAATCAGTGCCGCAGTCAAGCTTTTTTCACCGAGTCCAGAAAAATCATAATACCAACCAAGTTTAGTACCGAAATTGATATTATCCGTTTCTGACGTAGGAGCACTTGATGTCACATCATACAAATTATTAACTGTAATCGTTGCGGGCACATTACTTCCCGTAAAACTCTTAGTGACGACGTTACGATCCTGAAGCATAAAAAACATATCATTAACATCAGTGCTTGAAGGACTTGGCCTCATTCCACTACCCACAGCAACGGCATCATAGGGGACATTTTGGTGTGTTTTCGTCGTTACGGTTTCGGTCCCAGTTGTCACCGATACTTCGGACAAATTAGTAAACATTGTTTGCGCAACCACAGGTTCTGCGAAGAAACGTCTATTATCGCTATTTGAACCTCCCAATGAAGCAAACTTAAAAGCGGTCCATGTACTTGAACTTGCTGTAGGTAAATCCATACGCCAAATATTACCTGTAACATCCGATGCATATATGCGGTCTGTATAGCCATCAGTGTTGCTATCAAGCACTGCGACTGAATTAGGAATACTGCCTTGGATACCTGGAAGCACAGTTGCTCCACTCGCCGATCCGCCAAAAGAATGGATCAGCGTTCCCTTTTGTGCATCAACAATATATACAACACTACCTAGGGGTGAAGTCGTCGGCGTAGCATCAAAGCTCACATCATAACCTCCACCAAAAATCAATACCGGTTTATCGTAACCAACTATTTTAGTCACAATTGGTTCCGACCATGTCTGACCTAGATCGGCAAAACCATCACTAGAAGGATTAATAGTCCACATAAGAGAGGGACTGTCTGGATTAGATACATCTAGAGCATAATAAGATGAGCCACCACGCCGCATACCTACAAAAACCCAAGCCTTGTTTACTTTACCGGTAGAATCCGTTTCAGTATAAGCAACGGGAGATGAATCCATTCCATACACAGTGTGGACACCTGATGGGTCATTCGTTCTAAGCTCAAATAAATTTGGTAAAAGCTCGTAGGGTATAAATCCCCATGTTTCTGACACTGACTCACCAGCATCTTTAAACATATGTAAAACGCCTTGGTTTGTGCCCAAAATAATTCGGATATCCGTGGCCGTTTCACTACCAAAATTCAATGCAAGAGGTTTCGAATGTAAAGGGTCTCCCATAACATCACTGCGTTTATCTGTTGTACTACCGTTTTTATTGTCGTCGTCAACATCAATACCTTTTAACCAGTCTAGAGTATTTGCGACTTCATCAATGCTGGTCCTCATAAAGGTAGCTAAAGCTTGATCGCCACCAGCGGCACTTTGTGCATTCGATAACGTAAGAGGAGACAAACTATTTGCTCCTCCTAAATTACTCAAAATGGTTCGACTCGCTTGACTCTTGATTTGAGCCGCAGCACCACCAACCTCCACCTTATTACCATCTTTTTGACTGGCGCAATCAGACCAAATCGTACAAGCGGTATCTTTAATATTTCCGTTATCAGCAATAGCCGCATTTCCTTGACTATCAACTAAGGTGCCATCAGCTGTTACTTTAAGTTTCTTTAAATTACCACTCCAGCGAGGACCTTTACCTGGTAAAAACATCGCATAGTAAGCAGCATCAAAGGTTTGTGTTCTATCAAAGTTATTACTCGCAATACTTGGAGAAGTAAAACTCGAGTCTATATTAAGAATATTTGATAACGCATCATTAAGGGCATTTTGTAATTCTAAACTATTCTGAGCCGCAAAATATAAGCCACCACCACGTTTAGCAGTTTCCGCTAATAAGGGGGCTGCATCCTCTGCGCCTTTACTAAAACCAATAGTATAAGTGCGCACATTTTGCATTTGCTCCGTGTTAGAGCTATCAAGTTTATTGATTAGATCATTATTGAACATATAACTTGCTAATGCAGGTAAATAACTAGGCGAACTTAAACCCTGAGAAAATGAGGAATAATCACCGCTTTTACTTGCTGCCGCAGTTAAACTTTTAACATCGTTATTAGCACTTCCATCAACTGTTGGTGAGCCATCAGTAACATAAATCACATAGGCAATATCAGTACAAACTTTAAATGGGCTATTATAAGTACCGTTTTTTTCTACAGAAGTATCATAAGGAGGGCGATTGCCTACATAAGAGCCATAATCGGTATCCGCGTGTCCAAAAACAACACTTTTACCAGCAAAATAACGATAGGCTTCATACATAGTTTCACACAAAGGTGTATTAGTTTTTGCTGGTAACTTATCAATAGTTAATAGTAAGCTATCTCGAGCAGCATCCGTCATTTGTGTAATACCAGAAACTATCCGGCCACCATCCCTATTCCCCTCATTAGGATAATTGTAATTAAATACAGCCAACCCAAAATCCACGGTTGGGGTAGAATTAATAATGTTAGAAATCGCCTTCTTCGCAATCTCTAACCTTGAAACTTTTACGGTTGGCAACCGTCCTTCTTTAGACAACCAATACCATCTTAAATAGTTATCTGTATAAAAAGTGACAGGCTGACCAACACCAAAATCTGTATTTTTTGCTGCAATTAAAGCATCACCCCATGTGCTACTGGGGGAAGATGAGGTAAAATAAGGAAATGCTTTCTTTTTCCAACCACTCTGTATTGTTAACCCATTAGCAGGAAATCCGTCATTGTAAGAAGATGAGTTTTGAGGATCTACTGTAGAAATATCCTCCCAGCAATCAACAACCTTAATATTACGACCATCTGTCTCGGGAAACTCTTTCCACACCCCCGTAGTCCCACTTGAAGTGAACTCGCGAATATAGCCTGTAAAACGGCCATATTGATCCAATGCAGCTTTACTTTGATTACAACCGTTTATCGTAGCATCAAAATATCGTCTATCTGAACTGGTATCAGGCTTTGGTAATGCCCCGCCTCCCACTGTGTAATAGATTCGGTCGCCACTGTAACCCGAACCACTTACAGGGGGATAATCATAATCGGGATCATAATCAATCACCTGAGTAATTTCTTCGGTAGACATACTTCCCGAGTTATCAAAAATTACCAAAACTTTAGGCCTAGCACCCGTGCGAGTTGTCGACTCTTTAACATATAATTCAGTATCATCGCCAAAGGTTGATATTGACGTTACAGCCAATGCAAGCAATGTACACAAAGTGAGTTTTTTAGTTAGCATATCTTCACCCCCCCGTCCCAGCTATTACTTCTTGCTCCACTAACATAATAACTGTAAGTTGTCCTAAATTATCACGACCAAAATTAGCTGTACTTCTAATTTCTACCCGACGACAATCTATAAAAGGTGTTGGTTTAGAATTTCTTTGACACTCAACATCTTTCGCACCAACAACTACATTACCCGCAGCGTCCACTTCAAATGGGCTCGGTGTTAATGTTTGTAGGGAACCGAACTCTGTCGCAGTCATGATATTTGATAAAGTCGTTAAACTCTTCTCTTTATTAACTTTCTCCAAAACCGCTTCTAAGCCGCCATCGGCGATTGCTTTAGCTTCTATTCGCTCAGAACCCGCACCTGACATTCGCATAGATTGCGTAGAATTTACCGCCAGCGCGACACCTATGATGGTCATTAATAGTAGGACTATGAGTGCGAAAAATAGTACTATTCCTTTCTGCTTTCTCATCCCTTTACCCTCTAATTGCGAATTAACACAGGATTGGCAAGCACCATAGTGGTTGAAACCACTTTTCGTCTAAAGTGGTCATTTAATCCTTTGATTTCCTTGTCACCTAAAGTGTAAGTCGTATCATTTGTATAGCTTTTATCTTCATCGATTGCTCTAACTAATAAATAAACTCTCGCAGCAACTAAACGCTGAAATAATTCGTTATCCCACATTAAAGGTGTAACATTTTCAGCAGGCATAAAACTATCAGCGGTATCATCGCCATCATTATCAAAACCATAGAGAATACGCATATTTTCTATGCCTTCGACTAATTGTTCTTCATTGTTCATACCATTGTTTTTAGTTAACGTTTTACGTCTTAATACCGGCACTGAACCATCATTCTTAATAAAATAAATATGATGTTGATATTCCCAAAATCGTGCATTTTCAAGAGCAGGATTTGGAGGATTCCCCCCTTTAAATAACACCGCTTGACTAGAATTTGCAGCCATGTAATAGCGCTCTCCGTTGGGATTTGTAACAGGCGGGCCAACCAGCCTTTTTATTTGGATCACATCCGTATTTGCATTAACACCATTTAAGCACGTTAACTCCACAGCACTTTTACCTGCTTCATACCCCCACAGTCTTCTAAAGTGTGCAGGTTCATTATTGGGCAATGTGCCATTATTTATCCCAGCCCCAATACAATCATTTGCAATACCATCTCTTAGAGCCATATTCGTTCCGAGAATAAAGTCCGTTCCGGTAATATCCCCCATAAAACCAAGCTGGGTGATATCTCTTTCCATTAGCGCCAATGCAATCCGGCCATTCTCTTGTAATTGATTGAATTGACTGGTCGTTACTACATTAGAAGATGACATACTAAACATGGCAAAAAGCCCTAGCGTAAGAAATAGCCCGATAAGCATCGAAACCATTAACTCAACGAGAGACATTCCCTTTTGAACATTCGTCATTTTGTCTGCTCGCCTAAATAATCACTGTTGATACGACAAAAAGACGTCGACGAGTGCCAAGATCTTCACCACATTCATTTCCAGTGTATGTTGTGCCTGCGCCCTCACGAATACCTCTCCACGCCACGGCAACAGTCACCGTCGTTCCATCAATGGCTATACAAGCTGTTGGAGTATCTAATCCACCGACATTTTGGCCATCAACGATTTCCGCAGCGCCCATGAAACTCTGTTCCCATTGATAAAGGTCCCAAGCTTCAGTTTCAGCTGGAGAACACAAACTGACTGCGCCAACAGCAACATCACACTCTTTAGCCGGCTTAGCCAGCGTTCCAGTATATTCTCCGCTATAATTGGCTAATTGAGTTCGATTAAGCTTCATACGGTTAATAATATCGTTGGCATAGTAAGAAGCTTGTGTCTGCTGAAAAGATTCAAAGCTGCCGCGCTTAGCCACTATGTGTAAATTAAAAATACCGATCAGGCCAATCACTAAGATCACTAATGCAACAAGCACTTCTATTAGTGAGAAGCCTCGTTGAAATCCTTGATGTGTCAATCGTTCGAATTTAGTCATATTTTTGACATGCTTTTCAGCTATTTACCCTTTTAAATCTTAATCTTACGATAAAACCATTGCTAACAGTTAATAATAGATGAGTAAAATGTAAGTGGCCAGTAACAATAGCATATAAGCTGCAATCTCATTATGCTTTGTTTGAATTTAGTCATACTTAGACAATAAAAAAGAGGCCATTGGCCTCTTTCAATTGACTACTATTTTCTACATTAATTAGCGTAGTTCAGCGGGTACAGCAAAGACAGTATCTTCTTTTCGTCCTTCGACTTCAGTCACTACACTTGGCGCTAATTTCGCTATGGCTTGAACCACTTGCTGTACAAGAACCTCTGGTGCAGACGCGCCAGCCGTTACAGCAACTTTAGTTACACCCTCAAACCAAGATGAATCAATATCATCTGCAGTATCAACCAAATAAGACTCTGTACCCGTTTTTAATGCTAATTCACGTAAGCGATTAGAGTTAGAACTGTTTTTCGAACCGACCACAATTAACAAATCAACATCGGCCGATAAGTTACGCACCGCATCTTGACGGTTTTGCGTCGCGTAGCAAATATCATCCTTACGAGGGCCTTCAATGGACGGGAAACGCTTTAATAAGGCGCTGATGATATCAAGAGTATCATCTACCGAGAGGGTCGTTTGAGTCACGAAGCAGAGGTTATTAGGATCGCGAACTTCTAAAGTCTCGACATCTGCCGGGGATTCAATCAGATAAACCCCACCATTAGGGTTATCATATTGTCCCATGGTACCTTCAACTTCAGGATGTCCCGCATGGCCAATCAAAATACATTCAATACCCTTGCGACTTGCTCGAGTGACCTGCAAATGCACTTTGGTGACTAATGGACAAGTTGCATCGAATACTCGCAACCCACGCGCTTTAGCTTCGGCACGTACCGCCTGAGAAACCCCATGAGCACTGAAGATAACAATGTTGTTATCAGGCACTTGGTCTAACTCTTCGACAAAAACAGCACCACGGTCTTTCAAATTTTGCACCACATAGCGGTTATGCACGACCTCATGGCGAACATAAATCGGTGGTGAAAATAACTCGAGCGCACGCTCAACGATGCTAATGGCACGATCCACACCAGCACAAAAGCCGCGAGGATTTGCCAGCATAATATTTAAACTTGGGCTGGTAGGATCTAATTTCATCTTACAGTACCTTCACCACGTCGAGTTCAAATGTGACTTTGCGTCCCGCTAGAGGGTGATTGAGATCGACGGTAATCGAATCACCCGCAACCTCACGCACAATTCCAGGTATCTCACTGCCGCCAGGACCAGCGAAACTGACGATAACACCCACTTCTAGCTCCATGTCGGCTGGAAAGCGGGTTCTATCCATATAATGAATAGCATCGGGATTTGACTCACCAAACGCATCGACCGCTTCAAGCGTAAAGCTGTGCTTATCACCTTCATTCAAGGAGGCAAGCTGCGCTTCAAATGCTGGGCTTAAACTACCATCACCGATATTGAGACGTGCTGGCTTACCCGAGGCTTTAGTGCTATCGGCGGTCGAACCATCTTCAAGCACAATATTCATATGGCACAATAACGAACGTGTCACAGTCACTACTTCACCTCTTCGGTTTTATCTTGTTCGGATTTGCTGTTAAAAAACGAATCCCAAATGATCAGCACTGCGCCGATAAAAATCGCGGAATCGGCGATATTAAAGGCGGGATAATGGCTCTTACCCCAATAAAAATCGATAAAATCCACCACAAAACCATGCATCAATCGATCGATTAAGTTACCTAAGGCGCCACCAATCACTAAGGTGTAAGCCAAATTTAACTTCCATAGGGATGCCGCTTGCTTACGCAGCCACACAGTCAACAAGGTACTAAAACCAACGGCCACTAAGGTAAATAACCAACGTTGCCAACCGCCCGCTTCACTTAAAAAGCTAAATGCGGCGCCATAGTTACGTACATAGGTGAAATTAAAAAAAGGTAATAACTGCACCGATTCGAACAAATCAAAATTGGCTAAGACCCATTGTTTGGATAGTTGATCGGCCAAAAACACCAATACAACTACCCAATACCAACGTAAGCCACTGTCTTTCCAAGTTAATGGCATACAGATCCTTTACGCAAACAGACGAACTTCGCCGTCACCTTCAATATTGGTTACGCAGCGATGGCACAGCGTTGGGTGAGCCTCAATCGTGCCCACTTCTTCCCTGTGGTGCCAACAACGTTCGCATTTTTCTGCTGTTGTTGCATTTACCACTAACTTCAATGACGCCAGCTCAGTTTCAACGGCATCGCTTGTCGCATCTGCCAATGGCAATACTTTAGCTTCTGAAGTTAACAGGACGAAACGCAGCTCATCACCAATGTGCGTTAACTGTTCAGTTAAAGCCGCATCAGCAAACAGTGTGACTTCGGCTTCTAAGGAGCCACCAATACGTTTATCACGGCGCGCTTGCTCGATGACCTTGTTGACCTCGTTACGTACAGTCAGCAGATTTTCCCAGTACGCATCGCTTAAATCAGTATCTAAAGTGATAGATTGCAGACCTTGATACCATTCTTGGGTAAACACGTAAGCATCACGTTGACCTGGCAGTAATTGCCACACTTCATCGGCAGTAAAGCTCAGGATTGGCGCAATCCAACGCACCATAGCTTCGGCGATATGGAACAATGCCGATTGACAGCTACGGCGGGCATGGCCCTCTTGCTTAGCGGTATATTGGCGGTCTTTAATGATGTCTAAGTAGAAGCTACCTAGCTCAACCGAGCAAAACTGCATCAGCTTTTGCGTCACAATATGGAAGTTATATTGCTCGTAAGCTTCGATAATTTCTTGCTGAAGAGCGGCCGCGCGGCGCACAGCCCAACGATCTAACGCCACCATATCTTCTACTGCCACTAAGTCATTAGCAGGATCGAAGCCATTAAGGTTCGCCAGTAAGAAACGAGCGGTGTTACGAATACGGCGATAAGCATCGGCGCTACGGTTTAAGATTTCATCCGATACAGTCATTTCACCGCTGTAGTCGGTTGCTGCAACCCATAGGCGCAAAATGTCCGCACCTAGTTTGTTAGTCACTTGCTGCGGCGCAATCACGTTACCAATAGATTTCGACATCTTGCGACCTTTACCATCAACGGTAAAGCCGTGGGTAAGCACTTGCTTGTAAGGTGCTTTACCAGTCATCGCGGTAGAAATCATCAATGATGACATAAACCAACCGCGGTGTTGATCGCTACCTTCGAGATATAAATCGACGCCATGACCATGAAACTCAGGGCGCGCGCCTACCACTGAAGCAAAGGTTGAACCTGAGTCGTACCATACGTCTAAGGTATCGGTCACTTTACGGTATTGTTCAGCTTCTTCCCCGAGTAATTCAGCAGCATCGAGATCCCACCAAGCTTGAATGCCTTCCTGCTCAATACGATTAGCTACACGTGCCATTAATGACACGCTGTCAGGGTGCAGCTCTTCAGTTTCGCGGTGTACGAATAATGTAATTGGTACGCCCCAAGTTCGTTGACGGGAGATACACCAATCAGGGCGATTCTCAACCATCTTTTCGATGCGGCTTTGGCCCCAGTCAGGGATCCACTGAGTCTGCTCAATTTCACCTAATGCTTGCTTACGCAGGTTGTGGTTATCCATTGAGATAAACCATTGCGGCGTAGCACGGAAGATAATGGGCGTTTTATGGCGCCAGCAGTGTGGATAGCTGTGACGGTACGCAACATGGTGTAATAGCGCGCCTTTTTCTTTCAGCAGCGCAACCACATTGTCGTTTGCTTTAAATACATGTTGGCCAGCAAAGAACTCAGTATCTGGTTTGTAGACACCGTTATCACCAACTGGGTTTGCCACTTCTAAACCGTATTTTTGACCTACCACGAAGTCGTCTTGACCGTGGCCTGGTGCCGTGTGAACCACGCCAGTACCCGCGTCAGTGGTCACGTGGTCGCCTAAAATCGCTGGGACGTCAAAGGCTAAGAATGGATGCTTAAAGCGAACCAATTCAAGCGCTACACCTTTAACTTTACCTAACACGCTATGGCTCTCGGCGCCGTAACGCGTCATACAAGCTTCAACTAACACGTCGGCCAGAATAACCGCGTGAGTCGCCCCCTCTTTCACAAATTCAACCAAGCTGTAATCAAGCTCAGGGCTGATAGATAACGCGCGGTTCGCAGGCAGCGTCCAAGGTGTGGTTGTCCAAATCACCATAGCGACTGGATGTGAGTAATCGCTTACACCAAACTGAGCGGCAACGGCTTTGCTGTCAGTTGCAGTAAAGGCCACATCGATAGCGGGAGAGGTTTTATCCTCGTATTCCACTTCGGCTTCAGCAAGGGCAGAACCACAGTCTGTACACCAGTGAACAGGTTTAACACCTTTATGTAAGTGACCGTTTTCAATCACTTTTGATAAAGAGCGAACAATATTGGCTTCAGTGGCAAAATCCATTGTTAGATAAGGTTTTTGCCAATCGCCTAACACGCCTAAACGAATAAAATCTTCGCGTTGGCCATCGACTTGCTCGGCAGCATATTTACGGCATTCTTCACGGAATTCGGCCGCAGAAATTTTTTGACCAGGCTTACCGACTTTTTGCTCAACTTTCAGTTCAATTGGCAGACCGTGGCAATCCCAACCCGGCACATAAGGCGCGTCAAAACCTGACATAGTTTTTGACTTAACAATAATGTCCTTAAGAATTTTGTTGACTGAGTGACCAATATGAATGCTGCCGTTCGCATACGGTGGGCCGTCATGCAAAATAAAAGGTGTGCGGCCAATTCGGCTATCACGGATCTGCTGATACAGACCGTCTTTCGTCCAGCGCTCTAACATCTCTGGCTCGCGATTTGCCAAATTACCACGCATCGGAAACTCAGTTTCCGGCAAATTCAAAGTAAATTTATAGTCGCTCATTGATCCTATACCGTTAATTAAACTGATAAATATCAGCCTGCATCGTTACCAAATAAAGCTCTGGCCTCATTTGCATCATTCAAAATTTGTTGTTTTAGTGCATCCAATGAATCAAAAGGTTGTTCATCGCGAAGTTTTGCCACTAACTCAACCTCAACATGCTTGCCATAAATGTCACCTTCAAAATCAAAAAGATGCACCTCAAGCTGACAAACTTGACCATTTACGGTCGGGCGGAAACCAATGTTGGCAACCCCTTCATAAATATCGCTATCTTCCCAATAGAGTTTCACCGCAAACACCCCGCGCACTGGCACCACATTGCGCTTGAGGGCGATATTGGCGGTGGGAAAACCTATGGTTCGGCCAATTTTTTGGCCATGGGCCACACGGCCGCTTAAGGTAAAGGGGTGACCGAGTAGGCGTCTCGCCTGCTCCAGGTTTCCTTTAGCCAATTGTTCTCTTACCGCGGTCGAGCTCACACGTTGCGAGCCCACCATAAAACTCTGGGTGCTGACCACGGTAAAGCCATAACGAACTCCCGCCTGCATCAGCATTTCGAAATTGCCTTTTCGGCCTTGACCGAAGCAAAAGTCATCGCCAACGACGAGGTATTTAACCCCGAGCTTGCGCACCAGCAGTTCTTCGATGAAATGCTCCGCTGGTTGATCTGCAAAGGCACGGTTGAAGTTAACACACACTAACCGTTCAACGCCTAACTCATCGAGCAGGATGATTTTGTCCCGCAATAAGCTCAGACGCGCGGGCGCATTCTCACCACGGAATAACTCCTGTGGTTGAGGTTCAAATGTCATCACTGTCGGAGGTAATGAAAGCTGTTTGGCCTTTTGCACCAAATTAGCAATCACCTGTGCATGGCCGCGATGCACGCCATCAAAATTACCTATCGTCAGCACACAGCCATGGTGAGATGACAAAATGTTATGTGTACCACGGATTAATTCCATAACTTTAGACAACTGCCAAGCGCAAATCGGCTGATTATATAACAGCTAACGATAAGAATCAGCAATCAAACTCCCCGTTTCATTGACCAAGGACGAATTCCCAACGCCAGTAACCCAAGTAAATACGTGATAGTCCCAACAGCAATCAAACCAATCAAAGCCTTAGCTCGTAAAGCTAAATGCCATTCTATCCATTGAGATTGCGTGGGTAATAAATAGTACAAGACTACCACCATCAATGCCGTAGAGACCACGGCTTTAAGGAAAAACACCATAGTCGGTTTGGTAATACGATAAACCCCTGCTTTATGCAGGCCGCGATAAAGTAATGTGGCATTAAGCAAGGCTGACATGGATGTAGCAATCGCCAAACCCACATAACCAAATGGGATTGCAAATATTAAGTTAAAGCCCATATTGGTGATCATAGCGATGATGCCATAGCGTACGGGGGTTTTAGTATCCTGGCGAGAATAATATCCTGGCGCTAAAACTTTGATTAACATAAAACTCAGTAAACCGCTTCCGTAAGCCATCAAACTGTAAGAGGCCATTTGCACATCATTGATAGTAAAGGCGCCGCGCATAAACAGTACCATTAACATAGGCTGCGCGAGCACTATCAACCCCATCATCGCAGGCAAACCGAGTAATAAAATCGCTTTAATTCCCCAATCCATGGTGTTACCAAAGCCATCTCCTTCTGCATTCACATGATTTCGCGATAACGCGGGTAAAATCACGGTTGCAATAGCAATACCAAATAAACCAAGTGGAAACTCTAATAATCGGTCTGAATAATAGAGCCAACTAATAGAACCAGTCATCAAGAAGCTGGCGATAAAGGTATCAAATAACAAGTTGATTTGTGAGACAGAAACCCCAAACAATGCAGGGATCATCAAAGTTCTAATCTTCACAACCCCGGGATGTTGCCAACCCCAAGAAGGTTTTACTAACGCTTTCTCTCGGAGCAGAAACGGAATTTGGAATAAAAACTGAATTAAACCACCGCAAAATACTCCCCATCCCAAGGTAATTTCGGGCTGAGAAGACGTCGGAGCGAAAAACATTGCCGCCGCAATAATGGCCACATTTAGAAACACTGGCGTAAAAGCCGATACAGCAAAGCGTCCTCGAGTATTTAAGATTGAGCCCGCTAAAGCAGTAAAGGTGATAAACCACAGATAAGGAAAAGTGATTTTTAGTACGACCGTTGCTAACTCAAACTTAGCACCATCAGGTTCGTTATTCAGCCAGGCCATAAACCAGCCGCCACCAAATAAGGCTGACAACACAGGAGATGCAATCACACCGACAAGCGTGACAATCGTCACTAAGAGCCCTAAGGTCCCCGCCACCTTACTGAGTAACTCGCGAGTTTCGTCCGAGGTATGCTTTTCTTGATATTCGGTCAGTACAGGAACAAATGCCTGTGCAAAGGCGCCCTCGGCAAATAATCGACGTAAAAAGTTAGGAATTTTATTCGCGAAGAAAAAAACATCAGCGCTTGTCCCTGCACCCATTAAATTGGCAACGACAACATCTCTAACCAAACCTAAAACACGGGAAATCAATGTCATAGCACTAACAATCATGCCTGACTTCAATAATTTTTTACTCAAACGTCCCCCAGACCTATATCGAATGGATTAGGTGATTCATCTCAAAAAATCGACTCAGGCTCTGTCACACTGCGGTAATAGCTGCTAGAATTGCGCCACATATTACACGAGTTGGGTTGAAGATAGCCAAGGCAGGTTGAATTAATTTATCTTTATGATGATTATTCAATCATAGTCATTGACAAAGTGACTAAATGCAGGCATATTCCTCGGCCTTTAAAAGTATCAAATCCAGTTTTTAGGAGTTGCACCTTGGCTAATAGCAAGTCTGCAAAGAAGCGCGCGCTTCAATCTGAAAAGCGTCGTCAGCATAACGCCAGCCGTCGCTCAATGTTACGTACATACGTTAAAAAAGTTATCGCAGCTATCAAAGCTGGTGATCACAAAACAGCAACCGAAGCTTTCGCTGCTGCACAACCAATCGTTGACCGTATGGCGACTAAAGGCCTTATTCACAAGAATAAAGCTGCTCGTCATAAGGCTCGTTTGAACGCTAAGATCAAAGCGCTTGTTGCTTAATTATCTTAGTAAATAAAAAAAACCGGCAATTGCCGGTTTTTTTATATCTGCTGAAAACCATTAATGACAATAAATATTGTTTAGTAAATGGATCATCTCACGCACTTCATCACTCTTCAGTGAATAAAATACGGTCTGCGCTTCTTTGCGTGTGGTTACTAAATTATCTTTGCGTAACCAAGCAAGGTGTTGTGATAGTGCCGATTGACTTAAGCCTAATTTTTTATTCATTTCGCCAACGCACATTTCTCCTTCATTCAGTAAATAACAAAGGATAAATAAACGGCGTTCGTTTGCGAGTGCCTTTAATAGCACCACGGCATGATCGGCTCGCTCCTGCATTAATTCAATATTCATTACGCACATTTTCTCCTAAAACTAACCCCTGCGCTAATATAGCGTTGCCTTACAGATATAGTCGGGACATAAAGCACACTTTTTGCTAGATTGTTTTCAAAAGTGGGACATGCTTAATAAAAACAAAGGAAACCTATGAAACCCTACCAAACAACGTTGATAACAGGCCTTTTTATTAGTGGTTTGAGCGCTTGCCAAACTCATATCGAAACACCAGTCAAAACAGATATCCCTTCTCAATTACAACAAACCGCTTTAGCCTCTTCGATTGGATATGACATTGTCGAATCTCTTACGGTAGAAGTAGGACCGCGCCTTGCTGGTAGTCCAAAAGACATTATTGCCGTGAACTGGGCAATGAATAAATTAACCAGCCTCGGGTTTGATAAGGTTTACAAAGAGCCAGTACAGGTTCCTATTTGGGAACGTGGAGAAGCCAAAGCCAAGATTATCTCTCCGGTAGAGCAACCTTTGGTGATTACTGCATTGGGTGGCAGCATTGCAACGCCAGTAACGGGCATTAGGGCTAGAATAGCTCGCTTTGATAGCCTAGAAGCATTACAACAAGCCAACCCTGATGATGTAAAAGGTAAAATTGCCTTTATCGATCAAAAAACGGAGCGTCATATAACTGGTGAAGGTTACGGAAAAAGTGTCGGTGGCCGCTCGAAGGGCGCAGTCGCAGCAGCACAAAAGGGAGCCGTAGCAATCGTCATTCGCTCAATAGGCACCGACCATGACCGCATGGCACACACTGGCGTGATGCGTTATCAAGATGGTGTGGCTAAAATCCCTGCTGCGGCGATGTCTAATCCCGATGCAGACTTAGTCGATGCCATGTTAAAACGCGATCCGAATGCGGTGCTCGAGCTGCATATGTCACCGAAGGATTTAGGTACGAATACCTCTTACAACGTTATTGCAGAAGTCACTGGCAGTAGTAAGCCTAACGAAATCGTGCTGATTGGTGCCCATTTAGATTCGTGGGATGAAGGTACAGGTGCAATTGATGATGGCGCTGGCGTTGCGATTGTGACAGCGGCAGCAAAACATATTCAAGATCTTCCACAAAAGCCCGCTCGTACAGTGCGAGTAGTACTATATGCAGCTGAAGAAATTGGCTTAGTGGGGGGTAAGGCTTATGCTGAAGCACACAAAGCCGAGCTACCTCTGCATTATATTGCTGCCGAATCGGACTTTGGCGCAGGCCCCATTTATCAAATCGACACTAAGGTGAGTGACAACGTTTTCGCCCAAGTTCAAGAGAGCATTAAACCAATGACATACAACGGTGTTGCCCTCGGCAATAACCAAGCATCTGGTGGGCCTGATGTCTCTATGCTACCCGCATTAGGCGTACCTGTTGCATCATTAAGACAGGATGGCCACGATTACTTCGATTATCACCACACACCTAACGATACCTTAGATAAAATCGATCCTAAGGCTCTGGCACAAAATGTGGCGGCATATGCTCAATTTGCTTATATCATGGCAAACTCAAATTTAGTGTTAACCCCCATTAGCACTGAATCGAATTAAGCCTCATAAGTAAATCATTCACCCATAAAAAGAAAAATGCCAGTCAGCTTAACTGACTGGCATTAAGCCTAAGCAGCTCTTTTTATTTAAGCCGTAATACGTTATTGCGCTTCACGTAAAAATGTTGGCTCATTCGGTTTACTCAATTCTTCACTGTAGTAATAACCTGCCACATCAAATGCTTTTAATTCATCAATCGAACTCACTTGCTGCTCAATAATATATCTTGCCATCATTCCCCGCGCTTTTTTCGCAAAGAAACTAATGACTTTGTATTGACCATTTTTAAAATCTTTAAAAACAGGAGTGATTAATTGTCCTGCTAATTGCTTTGGCTTTATCGCCTTAAAATATTCATTGGATGCAAGGTTGATAATGATCTCATCCCCCTGCGCAGCGACAGCATTATTGACCGCTTCGGTGAGAGTGTTGCCCCAAAAATCGTAAAGATTCTTACCTTTAGGATTGGCAAGGGCCGTCCCCATTTCTAAGCGATAAGGTAAAATTAAATCCAATGGCCGCAGTAACCCGTATAGCCCAGATAAAATGCGCAACTGCGACTGAGTACGTTCAAGCTGTTCAGGTGTCAGGGTATCAGCATCAAAACCGGTGTAAACATCGCCTCTAAAAGCGAAAATAGCTTGCTTAGCATTATCAATGCTGTAATCGGGTGTCCACTCGCCAAAACGTGCCGCATTTAAGCCCGCAATGTTATCGCTGACCTTCATTAATGTTGCTATGTCACTGGGGGTTAACCGTTGGCAAACTTGAATGAGCTCTTGGCTATAAGCTAAAAAATCGGGCCGAGTATGGGTTTGAGTCAAGGGAGGTTGCTCAAAATCTAGGGTTTTCGCCGGTGAAACCAAAATCAACATTAACACGCTCCAACAAATAAAATACGCCACTATGATACTGAACAAGCATAAAAAAACCACGTACGGATGACGTGGTTTTTCCGATAGCGCTAATCAGTGAACTTGAGCTTAACGACTAACCGCTGATTCAGTACGCGATTTAGCCAACTCATTGGCACTATTGTCCTGCCAAATGCCATCATCAAGTTGTTCCATCAATTCGGGGAACTTACTGCGGTCAAACTCAGGCATTTTGCCACTCTTTAATTGTTCACTGTAATCGTTGATAACCCTTATCGCCAAGCCAGATAACAGCAACAATGCGACGATATTGACGGTAGCCATTAGCCCCATTGACACATCGGCTAAGTTCCACACTAAGCTGATTTTGGCTACGGCACCAAACATCACCATGCCTAATACGCACAAGCGAAATAGCGGTAACGCCTTAGTACTGTTACCCGTTAAGAACATCACATTGGTTTCGGCGTAGGAATAATTAGCAATGATTGAGGTAAAGCAGAATAGAAAAATCGCTATCGCAATAAAGGCACCGCCCCAATCACCAACATGATTCGACATCGCATTAATAGTAAGACGAATACCATCATCACTAGAACCTATGTCACCAGACAACAAGATAATGGCAGCAGTTGCGGTACAAATAACAATAGTATCAACAAAAACTCCCATCATCTGCACAAAGCCCTGAGATGCTGGATGATTAGGATTAGGTGAGGCACTCGCCGCCACGTTTGCTGCGCTGCCCATCCCCGCCTCATTTGAGAACAAACCACGGGCAATACCTGCTTGCATCGCCTGAGCGACTGTATAAGCAACGCCACCTGCAGCTGCCTCTTGCCAACCGAAAGCACTTTTTACAATCAGGCTAATAACTGCGGGTAATTGCTCTAAATTGAACAACACAATAATGAAAGCGATCAGAATATAAGCCAACGCCATAATTGGCACGATAAACTCAGATACTCGCGCAACTTTACGTAAGCCGCCGACGATAACAAAACCACTGGCTAACACTAAGCCGATACCGACATAGGTCGGATCAAAGCCAAACACGCGCTCCATCGCCCCCGTAATGGTATTAGCTTGCACCGCGTTAAACACCAAACCAAAGGCGATGATCAGGAAGAAAGCGAACAACACCCCCATCCATCTCTGACCAAGTCCCTTCTCCATATAATAAGAAGGGCCACCCCGGAATTGGCCGTTGGTATCACGCACCTTATAAACCTGCGCAAGAGTGGACTCTACCATAGCCGTTGCCATACCCAACATGGCAATTAACCACATCCAAAAGACAGCACCAGGTCCGGCGGAGCCAATGGCCACCGCTACCCCCGCCATGTTTCCAGCACCTACACGGGCCGCCATACTAGTACAGAATACTTGGAATGAAGACAAACCACTTTCACAGCCTTGGCGGCTCATGGTCATAACTTTTAGAGAGTGTTTGAAGTGAGTAAGTTGAATAAATACAAGTCGTAAGGTGAAATAGAGCCCCGCACCCACCAGTCCGTAAACGAGCAATTTGCCCCAGAGCAGTGCGTTCAAAAAGTTTACAATCGTTTCTAACATATTATTTTACTTCTTCCCGTAGCAAATGCCCTCCCCCACCTATACTTAGCGAGGTGCAACATTTGTGGTGAATGAATCCTTCCAAATAAAGGTAAGAATATCGGTAGATTTATTCTTTCAAATTATCCTTCCGTGAATTTACAACATCACGGCTACCGAATTCAACGCAGCAAAATAGCACAGTATTCGAAATTACTCATGTGATCAAGCCTAGGTTTTCATTGTTAAATAGCTACAAGCTCACGATCATAAAGCTTAGATAAGTCACTGTTAATATTAAATTAACAATTTAACA
Source organism: Shewanella sp. LZH-2 (assembly GCF_016859145.1). Lineage (NCBI taxonomy): Bacteria > Pseudomonadati > Pseudomonadota > Gammaproteobacteria > Alteromonadales > Shewanellaceae > Shewanella > Shewanella sp. LZH-2. The sequence goes on along the minus strand of NZ_CP069350.1, from coordinate 1,165,457 downwards.
AACTTCATTCACATGCGTTAACGACAAACACAAGTTTTAAAATTTGGATGCAGGGCACATTTTTGTAATAAAATTACAAATATAGTAACTCCAAGAAAACATTATTTACTTCCGTCTGCTCTAGTGAGGCTTAATATGACGACAACACATGAGATAAATGCTCTTAAAAAATACGTAAGAGCCACTAACTTCCTAGCCACCTCCCAGATTTACTTAAAGCAAAACGTACTTCATAAGCGCCCACTAGCGCACTCGGACATTAAGCCTCGCTTGCTCGGTCACTGGGGAACCTGTCCAGGTATCAACTTTGTCTACGCGAACGTTAACCGACTCATTGTAAAACACAATCGTCCCTTTATTTACTTAGTTGGTCCAGGACACGGCTTCCCTGCCGTACAAGCTAACTTATTCATTGAAGGCTCTCTAAGCCACTACTATCCAGAAACAATTCCTTATAATGAAACGGGCATTGAGGATATTTGTAAAAAGTTCTCAGCAGCATACGGTTATCCTTCACATGCTAATCCTGAAGCACCAGGACAAATTCTGGAAGGTGGAGAATTAGGTTATTCATTATCCGTTGGCTGGGGCGCAGTGCTTGATAACCCCGATCTTATCGCGACAGTATTAATAGGTGATGGAGAATCAGAAACAGGCCCATTAGCCGCATCTTGGTATGCAAACCGATTGGTATCTCCCGCCACCAACGGCGCAGTGCTACCTATCGTCCATATTAACGGCTATAAAATCTCTGGCCCAACCCGTATGGGACGAATGAGCCATGAAGAATTAGATCTTGAATTCCGCGGTCTTGGCTACCACCCCATTATTGTGGACAGCGAAGCGGAAGAAGATATCTACGTTCAAATGTCAACCGCCATGGATACCGCTTATAGCATGATTAATGATATCCAAGCCCGAGCACGTAAAGGCGAAGATATTGTAAAACCTCGCTGGCCAGTGATTTTAATGCGCACAGCCAAAGGTTGGACAGGCGTAAGCGAATATAATGGTAAGAAGTTAGAAGGCAACTGCGAATCACACCAAGTGATTGTTAACAAATGCGCGACCGATAAAGGCCATCTAGCCGCATTGGATAACTGGTTAGCTAGCTACCAGTTCCAAGAGCTCTATCAAATCAATGCTCAAGGTGAACTGATTTTTGATGCGGATATTAGCTCATTGATCCCACCAAAACACTTAGCTTGTGGTCGCCAACATCTCACTTATGGTGGTGAAGTTGTTAGAGCTTTATCCAATCCAGATCTAGAAAAACTCAGTTACGGTCCAGAAGTACCACGCGGACACCGCGGTTACTCCATGCTGAAAATGGGTGAATGGATGCGTGACGCATTCAAACTGAACCGTGATCAACGCAATTTACGCATTTTCAGCCCTGATGAAACCTATTCAAACCAACTGCAAGCGGTATTTGAAGAAACCGACCGTGCATGGCAATGGCCAATTGAAAGCTGGGATGAAGATATGTCTCGCGATGGCCGTGTACTAGAGCTCCTTTCTGAGAACTTACTATTTGGTATGTTACATGGCTACACAGTGACAGGTCGTCATGGCATGTTCCCAACCTACGAGTCATTCTCGCAAGTAGTTTCATCCATGGCCGACCAATATTGTAAGTATGTTTATGCCAGTCAAGGGGTGCATTTCCGTAAACCTTTACCAGCATGCAACGTAGTACTTTCTTCATTATTAGAGCGTCAGGATCACAACGGTTACTCGCATCAAAACCCATCGTTCCTAGGTGCGATGTTAGAAAAACATCCAAAGATTATCTCTGCTTATTTACCAGCTGATGCAAACAGCACCTTAGTGTATACCGAACGTGCTTTTGCGGATCGTGACAAACTGAACATCCTAGTCGCAGGTAAAAAAGAGTTGCCACAATGGCTAAGCTTAGATGAAGCACGTAAACAAGCCAAAGATGGCGTCATGGTGTGGGATTTTGCTTCAGATGAAAATCCCGATATCGTCCTTGCTGGCTGTGGTGATTATGTCACTCAAGAATGTATGGCCTCTTTAGTGATCATTCGGGAAATGCTGCCTCGAGTCAGAATCCGTTTTGTGAGCGTCACCGAATTAAGCAGTGATGGTTTAGGTAGCCGTAAATTTAAAGAAAAACCATGGATGATGGATGAAATATTTACTCAAGATAAAGGAGTAGTATTTAACTATCACGGTTATCCAAATACAATCAAAAAGTTAATTTTTGATTACAAAGGAAGCCGCCGTTTTAGAATTAAAGGTTATGAAGAAGAAGGCTCAACAACTACACCATTTGATATGGGTGTGCGTAATGGAACCTCTCGCTACCACCTTGTTATTGATATGGCTTATAAACTATTCCAACAAGGCGTCATTGATGAGACTAAACACGTTTCAATCACAACAGATATGTTGCAAAGACTTGTTGATCACCGTAACTATATTAAAGCACATGGTGTTGACCCAACTGAGATCGAAAATTGGGTTTGGACTCGCTAGCAGTTAATTAAATTAACAAAATAAATACAATTTAAAGGCATCCAAAAGGATGCCTTTTTAACATCTCAAGTTGATTACAGGATGGGGCCCCATAAAAAAACTTCAGACTAAGCACTGGAAAATTTTAACAAATGCAGTGATAATTAACCGCTGGCTACAATACCAAAGGATCCCCACACTAAGTGCTAGCAATGTTTTGCTTAAAACCCGCAAAGCATATTGGTGGAGAATCATAAACAATGGACTTAGAAAAAATGATGAAGAATACATTAAAAGTAGTTTTACTTACATCAATGCTTCCACTTGCTGCCAGTGCATCTCAAGAGTTAACTCCTTGGTATGTTGGTGCAGGTTTAGGCGTTAATAACTATGAACACATTGCAACTGATAACGGCGATGATAACCCATACGCATGGGACATCTTCGCAGGCTATATGTTTAATGACTACTTTGGTGCAGAAATCGGCTATCGTGATCTAGGTAGTGCAGATTGGACTAATGGTGGCATTAGCAATGATGCAGATGTTAAAGGTGCAACTCTGGGCTTAGTCGGTGTATGGCCACTAGGTAACCGTTGGAGCCTGTCTGCAGAAGCGGGTGCAATGTACTACACCTTAGAAAACAGCCAACATACTGGCACAACTTCAAGCTCATACAGCTCTAACGATTTTGCGCCTTACTTTGGCGCAGGTGTTGGTTATAACTTCACCGATAATCTGAAGTTACAAGCTAAATACCGCCGTTATGAAAACTTAGACGACACAGACTTCAACACAATCGAAGCTGACAGCAACTATTGGGGCTTAGAATTAAGCTACCGTTTTGGTACTCCAGCAGCAGTGGCTCCTGTAGCTGCCGCCGTTGTTGCAGCAGCACCAGTTGACTCAGACAACGATGGTGTATACGACGATAAAGATCAGTGCCCAGCAACGCCTGCAACTCACAAAGTTGACTCTGTTGGCTGTACTATCTATGAAAACGTTAAAAAGCAAGAAGATGTAGGTTCTATCCAGTTTGCTAACGATTCTGCAGTAGTGAAGAAAGAGTACTACAAAGACATCGAAAGACTGGCTAACTACCTGAACAAGAACCCAGAATTCACTGTTGAAATCGCGGGTCACGCTTCTAACGTAGGTAAACCAGAATACAACATGGTTCTGTCTGACAAGCGTGCTGACGCTGTTGCTAAGATCCTTGTTGAAAAATATGGCATCAGCCAAAGCCGCGTAACTTCTAACGGTTACGGTATCACTAAGCCATTAGTGGCTGGTGACTCGAAAGAAGCTCATGCAGCTAACCGCCGCATCGAAGCCATCGTGACAACTACTGAAAAACAACCTGTTCTGAAGTAATTGCACTGTTAAGAATAAAAAAGTCGCTGCTTGCAGCGACTTTTTGTTTTTAAGGCATCTACACTACCTAACCTGATGGCGCTAAGACTGATTAAGTGGCATTCGCCACTATGTTTAGCAAGAAACGATGTAGTTTTACCATTTTTGTAATTTTTTTACATTGATGGTTGGAAAAGTTGGCAAAATCGCTTCTAATAGTCATCAGTTCATTTCTGAGTTTTGACCGCTATCTGAGAAGGATGTTTTTCATGGCAAATACATTAGAGCAACTCAAGTCATACACTACTATTGTGGCCGATACTGGCGATATTGAAGCAATTAAGCGCTATCAACCAGAAGACGCAACCACTAACCCATCACTCATTCTAAAAGCCGCTCAAATCCCTGAGTATAGCGCTCTAATCGACAATGCTATTGCATGGGCTAAATTACAAAGTGCTGATATTGAGCAACAGATTGATGATGCCAGCGATAAACTTGCAGTGAACATTGGCGTGGAAATTCTGAAACTGGTTCCAGGCCGAATTTCAACCGAAGTGGATGCCCGCTTATCCTTCGATAAAGAAAAATCCATTGCAAAAGCGCATAAGCTTGTTCGTCTATATCAAGAAGCAGGAATAGATAAATCTCGCATTTTGATCAAATTAGCCTCAACTTGGGAAGGCATTTGTGCCGCCAAAGAGTTAGAGCAACAAGGCATCAACTGTAACTTAACCCTATTATTTAGCTTCGCTCAAGCACGTGCCTGTGCTGAAGCTGGCGTGTACTTAATTTCTCCATTCGTTGGCCGCATCCTCGACTGGTACAAAAAAGACACAGGTAAAGACTATGACGCAGTAAATGATCCTGGTGTCGTTTCTGTAACTGAAATTTACAACTACTACAAGCAGCATGGCTATAACACGGTAGTCATGGGGGCAAGTTTCCGTAATATCGGTGAAATCATCGAATTAGCGGGTTGTGACCGCCTGACTATTGGTCCTTCATTACTCGAAGAGCTAGCAAACTCTCAAGTCGCTATTCAACCTAAACTCATTCCTGCCAGCACTACAGTTGCTGCGGGCGAGCCTTTAACCGAAGCGCAATTCCGCTGGGACTTCAACCAAGATCCTATGGCCGTTGACAAGCTAGCAGAAGGCATCCGTAACTTCGCCATCGACCAAGGCAAACTCGAAGTCATGCTCAAGGCTAAACTGGCAAACTAAGTATCTTCGGAGACGATTCGATGACTATCTTGACCCAAAGCACAACCTGGAAGGCGTTAGCAGCCCATAGCCAGCAGATCCCGCATATGCGGGAACTCTTTGCAGGCGATCCTGCACGCTTTAGCAATATGTCGCTTTCTACCTGTGGCTTATTTTTAGATTATTCAAAAAATAGAGCAACACCTGAGACTCTCAACTTGCTGCTGACACTGGCGCAAGAAGCCAAGCTTGACGCTAAAATCAAGGCGATGTTTGCCGGTGATATTATTAACACTACCGAAAAACGTGCCGTTTTGCATACCGCACTGCGCAGCACCGCGGACCAATCCATCATTGCCGAAGGTCAAGATATCGTTCCTGAAATACAGCAAACGCTGAACAAGATGCAGCAGTTTGTCACTTCAGTCACCTCAGGACAGTGGAAAGGCTACACAGGCAAAGCCATTACCGATATTGTCAGTATCGGTATCGGTGGTTCATTCCTTGGCCCTAAAATTGTTTCCCAAGCCTTACGTCCATACTGGATAACAGGTCTCAATTGCCATTTTGTTGCCAACGTAGATGGCACCTCGATCAGTGAAAAACTCAAGCTGCTCGATCCTGAAACCACGCTTTTTATCATGTCGTCTAAGTCTTTTGGTACACAAGAGACGCTGACCAACACCTTAACGGCCAAAGCGTGGTTCTTAGCTAAAGGTGGTTCACAGTCAGATGTCGCGAAACACTTTGTTGCCGTGACCTCTAACGTGGCAAAAGCAACTGAGTTTGGTATTGATGCCGCTAATATCTTCCCAATGTGGGACTGGGTTGGAGGTCGCTATTCTCTGTGGTCTGCCATTGGTTTACCCATTGCTTTACTCATCGGCATGGATAACTTCCGCTCCCTATTAAAGGGCGCGCACCAAATGGATACCCATTTTGCCACTGCGCCTTTAGCGGAAAATATGCCCGTCATCATGGGACTATTCTCACTGTGGTATGGCAATTTCTTTAATGCTCAAAGCCATGTGGTATTGACCTACGATCATTATCTGCGTGGACTTCCTGCCTACTTCCAACAACTGGATATGGAAAGTAACGGTAAATCAGTCACGCTCAATGGTACTCATGTGGATTACAGCACGGGTCCTGTGATTTGGGGCGGCGAAGGCACAAACGGTCAACACGCTTACCATCAGTTGCTGCATCAAGGTACTGCATTAATTCCTGCTGATTTCATTATGCCGCTGCAAAGCCATAACCCTATCGGTGAACACCATGATCAGTTAGCCTCTAACTGCTTTGGACAAACTCAAGCACTCATGCAAGGCCGTACCTTAGATGAAGCGCTGGCTGAATTGAGCAAGAGCAACTTGAGTGATGAAGAAAAGTTACTTATCGCCAAACACAAAGTCATGCCGGGCAATAAGCCAAGCAACACTCTGTTAATGGATAAGCTGACTCCAGAAACCTTAGGCGCACTGATTGCGCTCTATGAGCACAGAACCTTTGTCCAAGGCGCCATTTGGGACATCAACTCCTTCGACCAATGGGGTGTTGAGCTTGGCAAAACCTTAGGTAACGACGTCCTCGCCCGTATAGGTGCAGATCAAGAAGCGACTGCGTTAGATGCTTCAAGCAATGGCTTAATCAATCTTTATCGACGGAGCAAAATCTGATCGAACAAAAAGCCAGCAATTGCTGGCTTTTTTATTGTATCTCATTAATAAAATAAACATTTCAAGAAGCAACCACCACTAAAGTGATAGTTAAGATCAATGACATATCATCCAAATTTCATTTCAAGTTAACACAAATGAAACATAATTCTTGCACCCTGTTTTGAAAATATGTTATTTAATCGCTGACAAAACATACAACAACAGGAGGTTACCATGGATCGTTTAGATTATGGTTGTGCGCTAGATGAAGTTGTAGAAAGACCCGACCGCTCGCGTGGTGCTAATAAAAAGCGTAAGTGGCGCGAAATCGAGGCGTTAAAGGACAAACATCGTTTACTCAAGGAACTGCAAGAGATTGATAACAACTTTGATTACGATATAGACACCATCCAGTTGTAACCTGCTGTTTTTTTATTGACAGGATATAGAGAAAAAGCGCTTATGGCGCTTTTTCTGTTTTTACCCTTCAGATGACTTACAACCCCTAATCGGACGCTTTTAAATAGGAACGTAAGTCATCAAAGGCTTGCTGCTCTCGGTCAAGGAATAGCGGATCATCAATTAACGATGCTTGGCATTGTTGTTCAATCTCCTTCCAATCTTGCTCGGTTAAAGACTTCGCAAGTAAGGGGAAAATCTCCCGCTCTTCCATCTGCATATGTTTTTCTTGTAAGTCAACATATTCGGCAAAATCGGCAATCAGTTTATCCCTTGCGACAACAATGTCACTTAATATCAGGTTTAAAGTATTCATTAATGCCGATGAAGCCGCAGTCACAACTTGGTGCTCGGCACTTAGCTTGTCGATGTCATCATTCGCCTTATGTGCCAAATAATAAGCATAAATAATATCTTCAACGGGGTGATGGCTACGCTCAGCATATCCTTGCATATACTCAACGATGTCTCTCACAACAATAAAATTAATCGCCTCGCCTTCAACTAATTTCATCTGTTTATTTTTCAAGACATTCAATAGCACTGCTATATGTTTATGATCATGCATGAGTCTTTTGAGCATATCGCCTCCTGAACTTAGGACTGACTATTGATACTAGTCAAGTCGTTTATCAATATCCAATATAACAGGCGAGTTCCTGTGCACTTTATGACCATGATCAAGTAATTAACATTACGACCTGTAAAAAGTGTCCTAGATTAATACGACAACGTTAAGAATAAGATATTAATATCAGTGAGTGGCCTTAATGAGACCAGCCCACTGATTTACGCTTTATTTGCTCACAGAATGAAGCTGATGCTGTAGAGCTTTAAATTTCTCAATTGCCTTTGTGTCATCGGTAGATTCAGCATTGGTTTTAGACAACTCGGGATACTGCTTCACTAAACTTTGCTCAAGAGCTAAGGCTTCCTGTATTTGCTTCGAGTCTATTAACGCCTGCAAACGTGTTAACGACGCCATCAACACATCTTTATCACGCAGCGCAGCTGCGGCTACATCACTTTGAGGCAATGCGCGCGCCCTTTGCGATAATGCTTGAGACTCTGCTTGCTGATTTTCCGGGGCTGACATCTTAGCTTCGGCCCTCATCGCTTCCCTTTGCCTACTTTGTGTTGCGGCATCTTCCATTCTCGCTTGACGCGCCATTTCGGCTTGCTGAGCAGCGTTATCTAACGGTGCTTGTGCGGGCATAGGCGCACTCATAGTCAACGCTGCTGGCGCGACTAACTCTTCCTCAAAATTGCCTCGGTTGAGGATCACTAAACCGGCAACGAGCGCTAAGGAAGCGGCGCTCGATAACGCCCATGGGAAACGGCGCCACACAGGCGTAGCAGCAGGCTTTAGCTGGCTCACATTCATTTCAGCCAAATGAGCTTGTGATAGGCGCAAAATATCTTGGTCGAGCCGCTCTGGTGGCATTTCCAGTGCTTGCTTGTGATACCAAGCCGAGACTTCCTGACGTAGTGCCTCTTCTTCCGATGACAGAGTGGAATTACTCATGACCAACCTCCTGCCATTTAGCATTGACACAATCTTTTAAGCTTTGATACGCGTAGCGAATGCGGCTCTTGGTCGCCTCGAGTGTCACCCCTGCGATATCGCTGATCACCGCTGCGGTAAAGCCCATTTCGATATTGAGAATAAAAGCCTCTTTCTGCACTTGGGGTAACAGGGCAATACAGGTCTTCAGTAACAGGCTCTTTTGCGTTTCCTGCCAATGTACATCGGGTTGTTCCTGCTCCGCTCCCACAAAGGTATCTAGCCCTTCCTCATTATCATGGCTAACTAAGTCGACGGGTTTGACAGCTCTGACGTGGTCAATCAACAGATTATGGGCAATCCGATAGAGCCAAGTATTAAACTTAGCACTCGGCTCATAATTGGCGGCAGCACGGATCACTCGTCCCCAGGTTTCTTGATATAAATCTTCGGCTAACTGTTTGTCACCGAGTTGGCGCACAAAGTAACGGTACAATGCGCCTTTGTGTTTAAGATAAAGCAGCTCAAACGCTTTGCCATCGCCTTTGGCATAGCGTTGCATTAACTGTTCATCGGTATGCTCATGGGCATGCATTTGCGGTATCGCCAGGGCCATGGCAGCTCCCTAATGGTTAACTAACTGAAACATAATAATTTGGCTCATTGTTGATGCGGTTTATCCTCGGGCGGGAAAGGTTTATCTCCGACATCAAAGGATTTTTTGATTGGCACTCGCTGTGTTTGTGCAAGCATTGCAGCGGTATCCACAAGCTGCATAAATTCATGTCGGTAGCCGCTGGTATCTTCCCCCAGCGCAGAACGAGTGAGCGCACTAAGCTTATTATAATCAAATTGATGCAAATAGTGGCTTTGATTCAGTAACTGTCCTAATCCTGCCACCGCAGCGGCAAAGCGAAAATCATCACTCGCCTGCGCTAAGGATTTCACTTTTTGATCGGCACGGATTGGATAACTCAGTAACTGGCTTTGAGTGGCATCCGGTAGCTGATAACGTAATTTCAGATAGGCGATTTCATCGCGGCTATATTTTTCATTGCCCATTTTGGGATTATACCCATAGCGAAGTTGATCATTAGCCAAATTACCCGCATCAACATAACGCAGCTCGTAAAGTGCCGTGACGGTATGCCCAGCGCCTATTTCGCCCGCATCCACCTTGTCGTTATTAAAATCTTCACGCGCTAAGGCGCGGTTCTCATAACCGATAAGACGGTATTCGGCCACAAGAGCAGGATTAAACTCGACCTGCACTTTCACCTCTTTGGCTATGGTGAGCAAGGTTGCACTTAATTGTTCCACCAGCACTTTTCTCGCCTCATTGAGTGAATCGATATAGGCATATTGTCCATTGCCTTTATCGGCTAATTGCTCCATCAAATGGTCATTGTAATCACCCATGCCAAAACCGAGCGTAGTTAACCCAATCCCTTGTTGTTTCTGTGCGCTAACCAAATCGATTAGCTCATCGAGATTGCTCGTGCCGACATTAAAGTCACCGTCGGTCGCAAGTATCACTCGATTAATGCCGCCTTTAACAAAGTGTTTCTGCGCTAACTGATAAGCAAGCTGAATACCTTGCGCCCCATTGGTTGAACCACCCGCACTAAGCTGCTCTAACGCATAATGAAGAGTTTGACTGTCGTTACCCGCCGCGCCATCTAACACCACTCCAGCAGCGCCGGCGTAGACGACAATCGATACCTTATCCTGAGCATCCAGTTGCTGGGTCAGCATTTTCAAGGCAGTTTGCAACAAAGGTAACTTATCGGGCGATGCCATCGACCCTGACACATCCAGCAGAAACACTAAGTTACTGGCGCCCAGTTCAGCTTTACTCTGCTCATACCCCTTCAAACCAATGCGAAGTAACATCATGTCATCGTTATAGGGTGATGGAGCAAGCTCAGTCGTAACACTGAAGGGTGCCTCATTTTTCCCCGGCAGTGGATAGTCATAGGAAAAATAATTCAGCATTTCTTCAACCCGCAGCGTGTCCTTTTGAGGCAATCGCCCTTCCTTTAGCATTCGCCTTAACGTCGTGTAACTGCCGGTATCGACATCGATAGCAAAAGTCGATACAGGGATCTCCCCTGCGACCATGATGCCGTTTTGCACTTGCTTCTCGAATCGATTGCGCTCAGGTTGCACAGCCCCTGGCCAATCGCCGTTTAACGCGGGCGCCGCACTGATACTGGCCGCAGGTTGAGCAATATACGATCGCCCCTCAGCATTCATTGTTTGCAGCCTAGCTAACGAGACTTGCTCCTGTATGGCGATTGCAGCATCCAATTGCCGATTGGCCTGACGCTTGGCACTTTCCTTAAGCTCTGCGCTTTGCTTAAGTTCTGCACTTTGCTTTAGCGCTGCTTGTTGCTCCGCGGCAATTTTTGCTTGAACGGCTAATTCAGTAGGGTTTTGCTGCTTCGCAGATTTATCACTGCAAGCACTCAAACCTAGCAGTACAGCGACTGTTAATCCCGAAACAACAAAGCTTAAATGCGTTTTATAGCGAAAGACTGAAGATGGATATCTCATGATAGTGACCTAGTGATTGTGACCCCAATGGTTGATATCCCTATAAACGCAGCCTAAGCACAAAAGGGTTATTTGATAAGAGAAATCGCCACACTCACTTTGCCAAGCATACTATTTATTAAAAACAAAGACATTTAAGCGTCTTTTGCAACCATGATCACACAAGAACATTCTTCTGGACTCTAGAATAGAGCCTTGTAATAAGCCGCGTTTATGGACCCACTCGTGTCACACTCTGCTCATTTGTTTTCATTAAGAATTGCCCACGCCCTTAGCGAAGCGTGCGTAAAAGATAAATATTCGTTTAAACGTTTTGGACAAGATCTCATGGCGGGTCTGACCGTCGGGATCATTGCGATACCACTGGCAATGGCACTGGCGATAGCCAGCGGTGTCGCCCCACAATATGGCTTATACACCGCAATTGTCGGTGGTTTTATTATCGCCATGACAGGTGGCTCCCGTTATAGCGTCTCGGGGCCAACGGCCGCCTTCGTCGTCTTACTCTATCCCATCGCCCAACAATTTGGGTTGGCGGGACTGCTGATCGCTACCGTCATGTCTGGCATGATGCTGGTTGCCATGGCGATGTTAAGACTGGGTAGATTAATCCTATACATTCCTGAATCGGTCACCTTAGGCTTTACCGCAGGGATTGGGGTAGTGATAGCAACCTTGCAGCTAAAAGACTTCTTCGGTCTGCATATAGAGCACATGCCAGAGCAATATTTTGCCAAACTCATGGCACTAGGTCAGGCATTGCCTGCACTTAACCTACCAAGCTTATTAGTGGCTGCTGCTACCTTAGCCACTATGCTACTCTGGCCTAGATTAAAAATCCCAGTACCAGCCCACCTTCCGGCCATCGTTTTGGGCAGTATTCTCGCTTTAGTGTTAAATGCTATGGGCGCTGATATTGAGACCATAGGAACACGTTTCCATTACCAATTAAGCGACGGCAGTGTCGGCACAGGTATCCCTGCGGTTCTCCCCCACTTTGAATGGCCTTGGTTACAAACTGGCGCCAATGGTCAAACCTTTGAATTTAATCTGGCCACTTTTCAAGCCTTACTCCCTGCCGCCTTCGCGATTGCCATGTTAGGTGCCATAGAATCGCTGCTATGTGCCGTTGTGCTTGATGGTATGACAGGCAAGCGCCATAGCGCGAACAGCGAGCTTCTCGGCCAAGGGATAGGCAATATTATCGCCCCCTTCTTTGGCGGGATCCCAGCAACCGCGGCGATTGCCCGCAGTGCGGCAAACGTTAAGGCGGGTGCTCAGAGTCCGATCGCATCGATGATCCATGCCATAGTGGTCTTGGTTGGTTTAGTCGCGCTCGCAGGAGTACTTGCCTACTTACCTATGTCGGCCATGGCCGCATTATTACTGGTTGTAGCTTGGAATATGAGTGAAGCCCCAAAAGCAGTGCACTTACTGAAAACTGCGCCCACCAGCGATATATTGGTGTTTTTAAGCTGTTTTTCACTCACGGTGATATTCGATATGGTGATCGCCATCAGCGTGGGGATTATTTTAGCCGCGCTACTATTTATGAAAGAAATCGCGGAGATGACCAAGCTGTATGATATCAGTAGCAACAAGCGTTATATCGATCAGCCTCTGCCCGCCGACTGGGCCGTGCTCAAAATTAATGGCCCGCTATTTTTTGCCGCTGCCGATCGTATTTTTGCCGAAATCGCCAGCCTCACTCAAGATAAACAAGTGATTGTACTTTACTTAGATGGGGTATCGATTCTGGATGCAGGCGGTCTTGCAGCACTCAATAAACTGATTGAAAAATGTAAGCATAACCATACTAAGTTGATTATTGCCGATTTGCAGTTTCAGCCCATTCGCACCCTTGCAAGGGCTAAAGTGCAACCGATTGAAGGGATACTGAAGTTTTATCCTACCCTGCGGGAAGCCTTAGCCGAAGCGCCATCATTTGAGCATATCGTCGAATCTAATCCAGCAGCAACCCACTAATTGCAAATTGATATTTTATCCCCAACGCACAGTATCTGCGTTGGGGTATAGGGTTTATTTAGGCCAATTCAACGAACACTTTATCCATCCTAAAGGCACTATTTTTACGCGCAAAAAACGCCAGAAATCGGGCTTTACATGGTATTATTCTGCGCCATGATGCTCCCAGCTCTTACAGGAGCCGCGAACATCGACTGTACCCAGACCTGAAACAAGGTCGAAATATAATTAAAATTAGTGAGTTAAGGAGTTATCATGCAAGCCCTTGTTGCTGTTGTTATGGGTTCTAAGAGTGATTGGCCCACAATGGAAGCCGCCGCTGAGATCATGGATAAACTGCAAGTGCCTTACCATGTTGAAGTTGTATCAGCCCATAGAACGCCAGATAAGCTGATGGAGTTTGCAGCCGGAGCCGCTGACCGTGGTTTTAAAATTATTATCGGTGGCGCGGGCGGTGCAGCTCATTTACCCGGTATGATTGCCTCAAAAACTCGCTTACCTGTATTAGGTGTACCAGTACAAAGCAAAGCGCTATCGGGCATGGATAGCTTACTGTCTATCGTGCAGATGCCAAAGGGTATCGCCGTAGGCACACTCGCCATCGGTACCGCTGGAGCCTTTAACGCTGGTCTACTGGCCTGCCAAATTCTCGCCAATAACGATGCAGAACTTGCCGCACGTTTAGAAGCCTTTAGGGAAGAACAAACCCGCGCAGTACTGGACAATCCCGATCCGAGGGAAGCCTAATGACCCAAGCAAATGCAAAATCAAAGGTTTGGGTATTAGGGAATGGTCAACTCGGCGCTATGCTGACCCACGCAGGCGAGCCACTGGCTATTGATGTTCGCGCCGTCGATATCATGACGCCAACCGATGAAATCCTGCCGCTAGCGCCTCAGGATATTATCACCGCCGAACGCGAGCAGTGGCCAGAATCCGCCTTAAGCTTACAACTCAGTAGCCATCCGCATTTTGTTAACGGCCCAGTATTTAGCCGTTTGGCCGACCGTTACTGCCAAAAAAGCTTACTCGATCAGCTCCAAGTCCCAACGGCACCTTGGACACTTGTCGATGATAAGACCAACGTCGAAAACTTGTATCAAGCCTTTGGCCCACGCGTGTTGATGAAACGTCGCACGGGCGGTTACGACGGTAAGGGCCAACATTGGCTCAAACAAGCTGAAGCGGGTGACATCCCCCAAGATTGGCGCAACTTAGCCATTGCCGAACAAGCAATCAACTTCGATGAAGAAGTCTCCTTAGTCGGCGTGCGTACCCGTGAAGGTCAATGCGTGTTTTATCCATTAACACTCAACCTGCACCAAGATGGCATTTTGATGGCCTCAATTTCGCCACTGACTCGTCTGAATCACCTGCAAGCGCAAGCGGAAGGCATGCTGAGCGCTATTATGCATGAGCTGGAATATGTCGGCGTAATGGCGATGGAATGTTTCCGAGTTGGCGATAAGCTGCTGGTTAACGAGTTAGCGCCGCGGGTACACAACTCAGGCCATTGGACCCAAGCGGGTACCCATATGGATCAATTCCAACTGCATTTAAGAGCCCTGTGCGGTATTGCTATTCCGCTGCCACAGGTTAACTTTCAATGCGTGATGGTCAATCTGATCGGTATTGATAACGATCCTCGCTGGTTAAGCTTGCCTAATGCTGAGCTCTATTGGTACAACAAAGAGGTTCGCCCAGGCCGTAAAGTCGGGCACTTAAATCTTTCGGTGCCTAATACGGGCGTGTTAACAGATAGTATTGGCGCGTTGCAAACTTGGATGCCAAGCCAATACCAAGCGCCCCTTGCGTGGATTTTAGCCGAGTTTGCTAAAGCCTAACCGAGCAGCGCAACTCACTGATAAGGGAATATATTTATTCCTTTATCAGTGAATTTATCAACTTCGTTATATACTTATTCTTACTCAGCGTGAATGAGTTAGTGATGTGGCGATTCAATCAGACTAACCGGAGCACGAATAAAGGAACTGCCGAGTGAAATTAAGGGATAATTTTAAACGTAAAACTATTGACCGCTTAGACTATCGCTATCACCTCTTATTGTTGATTGTACCGATAGCGCTTTTCGTTTTATTGTTCGTTTTTAATGCTCCGACAGAAGGCTGGACTATTCTCCCTCTGCTGTTTGTGTGCCTTATCTATGTCATTGCCTACAGCTTAATCTACTATCTCCACCAAGGGCGTTTAACTCGCCTATGGCAACATCTAGAGCAAGTCGTGAACATTAACGATGCCATTTACGAACTTGCCCACCTGTCGAGTCAGTATAAAAATGAACATGCATTTCTCGATGCCCTGTTGAATAAAGCCGTCTGTATTATTAACGGTGCAGAAATGGGCAGCATTATCAAAGTCAATGAAGATAACCATAGACTGCATTTCGAGTCAGTAGTTGGACTCGATCTTAACAAGCTAAAACAATTAAATTTTTCCCTTGAACAATCCTTCGAGTATCGACTCACCAAGGGTAAATGTGACCGTGTAGTCGTTGTGGATGATATGAAAAATATCAATGCCGCAAGCACGCTAACAGATGAACAGCAACAGGTGCTGCTTACAGCAGCCAAGCAACCGATACGCTCCACTCTCTCCAGCCCAATACGGATTGATGGCAAACTTTACGGTATGCTGAATCTCGACAGCAGTAGTGTTGGCGCCTTTAACGACTACGACCGTAATTTGGTCTCTATTCTTACCCACGAGGCCAGCAACGCCATTGCCCTGTATCAAAAGTCATTACAAATCACTAAACTCGCCAACTTCGACAACTTAACCGGACTCTATAACCGTAAAAACTTCGAAGATGCCCTGCAACATTGGCAACCTAAGGCTCAATTAGGCAGCTTTTTAGTGATCATTGATATGGATAATCTCAAAATTATCAATGATCAACAGGGACATCAGGTCGGCGATGTGGCAATAAAAGAAGTCGCTAAAACAATCCTAGGTTTCTGGAAACACAAAGGCATTATCTCTCGGTTTGGTGGCGATGAGTTTGTCGCCCTATGCCATGGCCCGCTTGAATTACTCGAAAACGATCTGGATGCCATGCGCCTTAAGTTACATCATGAGTCGCCGCTAAATCTCAATTTTAGCGTGGGCATCGCCCCTTACAATAATGATTGGGCTAAGTCTTTTAAACAGGCTGATAATGCAATGTATGAGCAAAAGCGCGGTAAAAAACAGGCCATTAATGCACTCGAAGCCATAGCGGCTAATAATCAGCCGCCGCAATAAACATTCGGCAACAGCTTATAGTCAATAAGCTCCTCGTACATGGGCGCAAGGTTAATCAAAAAATAGTCGCCATAACCAAGAAGAATCTAAATCCTCCTTGCAGGTTTTATACTGAGCCGCATAACGTTTGGCTCTATCATCCACCTTAGCTGCAACCTTGACTAACCAAGCCTTAGACTTATAAGAGCCTCGACGATAACCTCCCCAACCTTCGTGGTAATTGAGGTACTGCGCCTTCGCATCCCATTTAGAAATTCCATTGATTTTATTGGTCTTGTAAATAAACCAGCCCATAAAATCCATGGCATCATCAAAATTACTGCGCGAAGACCAACTATTGCCAGTCTCGCGAACATAGTCATCCCACGTCATGGATTTGGCCTGCGCATAACCATAGGCATCACTGGCTCGGCCAATGGGAATAAAGCCTAAAAAGTACTGCATAGGCGGCGCCGCATTATGTTTAAACGAGCTTTCTTGATACATCATTGCCAGAGGCACATGCACGGGTACGCCCCATTTATCGCGGGTATCCTTAGCGGCCTCGTACCATGAACGATGTTCTTGAAAAATATCGCAAAGGTTGTCAGGAGATTTTGGCGGAGAAGTGGCGCAACCAGACAGAAAACCTATGGATGCACATAACAGAGTTGTCGAAAGCCATTTCATTAAGCGCTTGTTCTCCAAAGAAGTAAAACTTGCCCATCATCGCACAGTGATAGAATGAGGCAAAGCACCAATCCTGTTTTTGGCGCTAAGATCACCTTAGCACCTATTTTCAGGTCATACTCATTAACAGAAATGACAATCCATTGTTAAAACGAACTATTTTGTTTCAGGACTTAAATCAAACTGGCATTCATGATTTTCTTGTTGCCACACACCAGGCTCCCAATAGTTGGTATCTTTACCCATGTAGCGTTTATCCGTGTGGAATAATGCCCCTATGTGGTAACGCTGGTGCCCTTCGACCACTAACGTAAAGGTTTTTGGCGTTCGCGCGCTAAGAGACACCCCAAGGGATGGAGCATCAATTAACTCGGCAACGGTAAACTCATATTCCCCAGGTGCTAATTGATAATTAGGCTTTGAGACCACAGGCTTACCATCTAGATGAGTCACCACCACTCGATACCAATGGGTACTAGCATCGGGCTGTAAATAGCCCGATACCGTACCACAACTTAAATCATCTTCAGGGGATGAAGCGCAACCTGAGAGTAACGCAGTAGACCCAAGCAAACTGGCAGCGAGAATAAATGTCCGCATCTTCACACCTTGACTCATTAGGCTGGCGCGCCGAAATAGTCAGTCAGATAATCATCAAAGGATACCGCACTTTGCGCCGCTTCGATGTCCGCTTGCTTGTTAAGCGATGCCTGTGCCTCAGCTTGATAATCGCTGACAACCTCAGCTGATAAGGGGTAATCCATAAAATATTGATGATATTGCTGTGCCAATGACATCACCCACTGCCCATGATCTTGCCCCTTGGTTACCAATTGCTGAAGCACTTGGCCCGACAAGGTTTTGTGTGGGTCATTTACGGCTTCACGCCAATGGGCTAAGGCCACTTGGTAATCCTGTTTATCACCATCGAGTAACTTAGCCAATGAGTCCAAATGCTCAAAGAGATCCAAGAGCCACGTCTGCAATGGCCGCGTACCCGAATCGGTCATCAGCTCAAGCCCTGGCTTGCGGCCTTCAAGTACAACTGACTTTAAGTTAGCACTTAAACGAGCTTCCTCTGCCGCATCTGATTTAGGAGAATCTGTTAATAAACAATAGAGTAAGAACAAGTCGAGGAAACGCACTTGGCTAGCCTCAATCCCAATCGGGCTAAAAGGGTTCACATCTAATGCACGCACCTCAATATATTCCACCCCAGCACGGGCAAGTGCTTCAGAGGGTTTCTCACCCGTCTTAGTGACCCGTTTAGCGCGGATAGGCGAGTAAAATTCGTTTTCAATTTGCAGCACATTAGCATTGAGTTGACGATATTCACCATCCACCTTGACGCCAATATTGGCAAAATTTGCCGATGGCATCTTAATTGCCGCTTTAATCCCCGCCAAATACTCGGGCAGAGAGTTATAACTAATATTGAGATCTTCTTGCTCTTTGTTGGTGTAGCCCAAATCGCTCATCCGTAGCGACGTTGCATAGGGTAAATACAGTGTGCCGCGTCCCGACTTTTCAAAACGTAAATCGGTCTTTTGACCCTTGATAAATGAGCTACACAACGCTGGAGAGGCACCAAACAAATAAGGCAACACCCAGACCAAACGGCGATAATTGCGGATAAGTCCGAAGTAAGACTCGGAGATAAAATCCTCAAAGCTCAAGCCTTTATCGCTCAGTTCATAGAGGCGTTGCCACAATTCCCGCGATACCGAGAAGTTAAAATGCACCCCAGAAATAATCTGCATCAAAGCGCCGTAACGATAAGTTAAGCCCTTACGATACAAGGTTTTCATCTTACCCGTGTTCGACGTACCGTACCGAGCAATGGGGATATTCGCCTCATCTTTTACATAGCAGGGCATGCTCACGGGCCAAAGACGCTGACCATGCAAATGCCGCACACTATAGGCATGGGTCTGGGTCAAGCCTTGCAATAGCGGCTCAACCTGATTATTCACCGGAGTAATAAATTCAAGCAGTGCTTCACTGTAGTCAGTTGTAATACGCGAGTGAGTCAAGGCCGACCCTAACTCGATGGGATGACCATCTAGCGCAAGGTAGCCAGACTCATCAATACGTAGCGCCTCACGCTCAATTCCACGTTGCATGCCAAGGAGTGCGGCGCGCCCTTGAGCGTCCGAGAAATGTTGTACTAATTCATTGAATGGCTTCAATTTGCGCTTCTCTGATTGGTGGTTCGCTATCGCGACAAGGTTAACAGTCAGACCTTTATTTTGAGGCTTATCTTTCAAAATACGCCTCAAAATAAATCTAAACCTGTCCATGGGGCAAGCCAAATTACATTCTTCTGCGATTAAACGCAGACGGTGACAGCTAATGCTGTCACCGCCATACACTTTAACACTTTAGACAACAGCCACTTTGTGCTGCACGATTAACTTGTCTGCAATTTATACCCAAACAACCTAAAGAGGTTGAAACTCGTATCTTTGGGTTTGTTAGGTATATATAAGGCCAAAAAGCTAATTTACAATACTAAAGTTTCAATTGGATAGCCTAAAGTTGCCAAATCCGCTTCAATTTTAGCCTTGTCACCCACAACCAAGATGATCATTTGTGAAATATCTAGCTCGGAAGCCGCGAGGGCATTGAGTTCATCTTTTGTTACAGTATTTATAATTTTGTCCTGCTCGGTAGTAAAATCTTGGCTTAATTGATAACGCTGAATCATCCGCATAAAACCCGCCTTCTGATAAGGCGTCTCATAATCCAGCGCCTGCCCTTGGGAAACCGAGTTTCGCATAAAGGTCAGCTCCGCATCAGTCATCCCTTGCTGCTGATAAGCTTTGATTTCTTTAATAAACTCATTTAAGGCTTTAGCAGTTACATCAGTACGCACATCGCTAGAGGCGATAAACTCCCCCGCTTCACCCGCTCCCGAGAAACTTGTACGCGCGCCATAGGTATAGCCCTTATTCTCACGTAGGTTAAGGTTAATACGACTATTAAAAGCCCCCCCAAGAGGGTAGTTCATTAAATACGATTTAAAATAATTGCCTGTTGCATCATAGGGTAAGGCGCGTTTCGCAATATTGATCACCGACTGTGCAGCGCCGGGTTTATCAATCACATAAATAGTGCCCCCTTTAAGAGCAGGGAATGATTTGAGCGGCGGCAATACACTGGCCTCACCTTGCCATTGACTTAATCCTGCAAGTTTTGATAACAATGCGCTTTCAGGCAGATTTGCCACAGTAATAATTTTGGCATTAGCACCACGATACTGCTCGGCGTAAAATGCTTTCACATCCGCAAGTGTCAGCGCGGCTACTGAATCTAACGTTCCCGCATCACTCACCCCAAGGGCGTTATTGTTACCATAGAGCAAGCTATACAGCGCAGCATTGGCCTGATAGCTAGGATCAGACTGCATATGCTGAATTTGCTGGAGTTGTTGCTGTTTAACCCGAGCAAAATCGGCCTCATTGAAGGCAGGCTCAAACAGCTTTTCTTCTAAGATGGCTAATGTTTCATCCAAATGCTCGGTGAGCGCTGAAACTTTAATCGTGCTTTGATATTCCGAAGCACTAAAATCGACCGTGCTACCTAACATCTCAAGCGCCTGTGACAATTGTTCACTGCTACGCTTTTGGGTCGATTCATTGAGCATTTCCGCGGTTAAGCTTGCCAGTCCCGCCTTTTCGACGGGGACGAGTCGATGACCACCGTTAAGATAAATCACCAACTCAACCGTTGGTGTCTCGGCGCTTTGAGTGCCCATCACTTCAATGCTATTGGCTAACTTACTGGTCCAGATTTGCGGCACTTTCAGCACAGGCGCAGCCCCCGTTGCGGGCATTTTTGAACGATCAAAGCTTGAAACCAATTTAGCGGTAGGTAATTCACCTTCAACCGCCGTTTGGGCGACCGGCAGCGTTTGGGCTGTGAAGTTATCGGGATGGGCAACTAAGGCCTTCATACCCTGCGGCACCACACTCATCACCACCATAGGTTTGTCTTTGATGTATTTTTTAAATACGCGCATCACATCGTCTTTAGTGACATTAGCGTAACGAGCAAGGTCAGAAGCTATTTTATTCGGCTCACCAAACAAGGTTTGATTTAGCGCCAAAGTCGATACTTTTCCTTTGACACTTTGCAGACCAAATATGCTATCGGCCTCAAACTGGACTTTTACTTTTTGCAAGTCTTCATCGGTCACGCCGCGCTGCTCGAACTCATTAATTGATGCCAAGATCCGCTGCTCAAGCTCAGCAAGCGTCGTCCCTTTTTGTGGATTAGCTAGGGCGTAAATCGACATCTGGCATGCCAACTCCTGACAGGGTTGGCTCACGCTGGCCTGCACTGCATAACCATCCTTCACCAGATTTTTATAGATTAATGAGGTTTTCCCTCCACCTAAAATATTGGCTAATAAATCCAGCGCAGCCTCATCGGGATGACTGGCATACACGGTCGGAAACCCTATACGGATCAGCGGTAAATGTACGTTATCTTCCATCGAAATATAGCGGGTCTTATCAAGCGTAACTAAGGTCTTAGGTTCGGACTGAACCTCTGGGCCTCGGGGGATTTCGCCAAAGTATTTATTTACCCAAGCTAAAGCTTGCTGCTCATCAAAATCGCCACCAATCGTCAGCGTTGCATTATTAGGGCCGTACCAGCGCTGGAAAAAGTGCTTAACATCATCCACTGTGGCGCGGTTAAGATCCTCAGGCCAGCCAATAACAGGCCAGGAATATGGATGCCCAACTGGAAACATAGCTTGATTAAAACGCTCGCTCATTCGGCCATAGGGTTGATTATCAATCCGTTGAGCGCGCTCATTTTTTACCGTCTCACGCTGCACTTCAAATTTCTCACTGGTCAGCGCTGGCAATAAAAAGCCCATACGGTCAGACTCAAGCCACAGCATTTTTTCGAGCTGATTGCTAGGGACTGTCTCAAAATAGTTGGTTCTATCAGTATTAGTGGAACCGTTAAGCATTCCACCCGCCTCGGTCACCACCTCAAAATGCTGCTCATCGGCAACGTGCTCTGAGC
Organism: Shewanella sp. LZH-2; assembly: GCF_016859145.1. Classification (NCBI taxonomy): domain Bacteria; kingdom Pseudomonadati; phylum Pseudomonadota; class Gammaproteobacteria; order Alteromonadales; family Shewanellaceae; genus Shewanella; species Shewanella sp. LZH-2. The sequence goes on along the minus strand of NZ_CP069350.1, from coordinate 1,143,283 downwards.
CTTGGAACATCATATGTTCAAACAAATGAGCGAACCCAGAGCGACCAGCGAGTTCACGGGCTGAGCCGACATGATAAGTCACATCAACATGCACTAGAGGATCAGAGCGATCCTGATGCAAAATTACGGTAAGGCCATTAGCAAGCTGATATTTTTTATAGGGAATACCGACTTGTGAATCTGTGAGTTGCACATTTTCAATTAACCTTATACCTGTAGGTATTTGGGTTGAAGTTTCAGAGGCGCAGCCTGCAAGTGCAGCGGAAATCGCAACCGCTAGTATCCATTTTTTCAAAGTATTCCCCTTATACATCAATGGGCTAAAAATTAGCTCAGCTCAAAACCTTTTATCCACAATCACTTAAGACGCTTAAATATCAGTAAAGTTCCAAGTAATACAATGACTTCCTTTACTAAATCCCGCCCTTTAACCGAACAACTGCGTTAATAAATCAACCAAGCCAGTGTAATGTCACTGCAGCTACCATAAGATAACGAACTATTTTACCGATAAAAATCATACTCAACGCGGGTAACATGGGTAGCTTTAACCAACCCGCAAGTAAACATAATATATCCCCGATAATCGGTGCCCACGACAGTAATAAGGACCACACGCCATAACGCTCGATAAGTGTTAAGGCTTTGGCATGTTTGCCTTCATTCAATGCCTCTGGGGACTTAGCAAATCGCCCTAAACGTCCGAGATAAAAACTTGTCATCGCCCCTAAGGTATTACCAATACTGGCTACAGCAACTAATACTAACCAAGCTTGCGGGACTTTATTTAACAGGGCGACGAGCAAAACTTCAGATCCACCCGGTAACAAGGTGGCCGCCAAAAAAGCTCCCGAAAACATGACAATTAAGTCCGACATAAAAACTTACTCTATGAAATTAATAATTTTTTACATTAAATATTGGGTTACAACTTTGACGTTAAAACGATGTAACAACCAACTATTTCACAACAAACTCATTTATCACAATAAGTTATAAGAAAATCGGTTTGTTATAACCCTGTCACTGCCGATACAATGCCTTTAATGGCAGAAATTGTCCTGTACCTGACGCGCCGCTTGGTATAAGTTCATTTACTTCAAGTGGATACACATACTAGCATCTCAGGTCTATGGGCTTGTAATGATATATTTTTGGAAAACGCATGATCCTTCAAACTATTAGCCGCATCCCTTTTTGGCAAAAAGTCCTCACAGGCTTTATCTTAGGTGCGCTCGTTGGCGTGTTATTAGGCGAAAGCGCAACTGTGCTTAAACCGCTTGGCGATCTATTTATTAGCGCGATAAAAATGCTAGTTGCGCCACTGGTCTTCTGCGCTATCGTGGTAAGTATTACCTCGCTAGGCTCTCAAACCAATCTAAAACGCTTAAGCCTTAAGACCTTAGGCATGTTTATGCTAACAGGTACAATCGCCTCGTTAATCGGCTTAGCCGTTGGTTCGCTTATTGATATGGGCGGCACGATGCAACTGGCCACCACTGAAGTGCGTGAGCGCAATATACCAGGGTTTGCGCAGGTGCTACTCGATATGATCCCTGTCAATCCATTTGCCTCACTGGCCGAAGGTAAAGTACTGCAAATTATTGTGTTTGCTGCTTTAGTCGGGATTGCCATCAACAAGGTCGGCGAGAAGGCTGAGCCGCTTAAACGCACAATTGAAGCGGGCGCCGAAGTGATGTTTCAACTGACTCGCATGGTGTTAAAACTCACCCCAATTGGTGTATTTGGTTTGATGGCTTGGGTGGTGGGTGAATATGGTTTATCGACTCTATTACCTCTAGGTAAGTTTATCGCCGCAATCTATATTGCAGCCCTGATACATATGATTTTTGTGTATGGTGGCTTTGTGAAATTTGCAGGCTTAAGCCCTATGCAATTTTTCCGCAAGGCTATGCCTGCGCAATTAGTGGCTTTTAGTACCTCTTCAAGCTTTGGCACGTTGCCTGCCAGCACTAGAGCGGTTGAAACCATGGGCGTTTCTAAGCGCTACAGCGCCTTTGTTATGCCGCTCGGTGCCACTATGAACATGGATGGCTGTGGTGGTATCTATCCTGCAATTTCGGCGATTTTTATCGCGCAGATTTATGGCATTCCACTCGATACTTTAGATTATGTGATGATTGCCGTCACCGCCACGGTTGCCTCTGTCGGTACTGCTGGCGTGCCAGGCAGCGCAATGGTGATGTTAACAGTGACCTTAGGCGTGATTGGGTTACCGCTCGAAGGTATTGCCTTTATCGCCGCAATCGACCGTATTATCGATATGATCCGCACCGCGACGAACGTAACTGGCGATATGATGACCGCCGTTGTGATTGGTAAATCAGAAAATGAGTTGGATATTGAACAGTTTAATGCCAAGGATACTCAAACATCGTTAGCCTAATACCTAGGATTGAATCACTGTATACAAAAAACCACCTTAACTAAGGTGGTTTTTTTAGCCCTTTTAAAAGCCATGCATGCTGGTGCTCACCCTAAACCAACCAGCAATACTGTTACGTTGCGCCAAGGTTTTTGTCACCTCATGGGGAAAACGCTCGCTTAAGAAAATCACAAAGTGCCCCATTTTTGGCGCTATACGTTCAATCTCATTATCGGCTTCATCGTAAATAATCAGCTCGCCGCAGTCTGCTGGCGTCCAATCCGGATTTAAGAAAAACACCGTAGTTAAGATGCGGTTTTGACTGCCTTTTAGCGCATCCACATGCTTCTTATAAAAAGCGCCGGGTTGATACACAGCATAATGACTTTCATAGTCAAACAACCCCATAAATAAGCGACGATTGAGCCCATCCTTTAATTGCATCATCAAATCCAAATAGAGTGAATCAGGCTCATGCTGCTCCTCTAACCACTGAATACGATCACGACGAATATCGGGGTTAAGTTGTTGTTCTGCACCACGTCCGATGGAGGCCGCTTTCAACTCATGTATTTCTGTTGTTCGAACTTTATCCAGCAATACTTGGCTTATATGACTAGGAACTAACTCGGGTAAAAAGATATAGCCTTTGTCTACCAAGGCGTCAGCGATCACATCCAGCACTGCTTCACTTAATTGCGAAACCATTAATGCTACATCCAATATAAAGAGGCTACGCTTTAGCTGTACTCAAGGGCTCAAAGGAGGGGAAACTGAGCCTGATTTTCGAGGGGCGTCGATACGGGATAAAGAAGTTATCCCACAGTCAAATGTGGCGGGATTTTAGAGTAAAGATTATCGAAAAACAATAGCGTAAAAAAAGGCTTGATAGGTTGCCCTACCAAGCCTTTGGCCCTTTTTACAATGACTCGTTTAGTCGACTAAACCACGACGTTTTAATAAGGCATCGGTCGTAGGTTTTTGACCAGTAAAGTGGATGTAATTCTGCATCAAATCTTCGCTGTTGCCTTTAGACAATACCGCTTCACGGAACTTATCGCCGTTTTCAGCTTTTAAGCCCCCATGTTGGCCCATATAGGCGAAGGCATCGGCGGCAAACACTTCTGTCCACAGGTAAGCGTAATAACCGGCTGAATAGCCACCCGAGAAGGCATGGCTAAAATAGCTCGACTTATAACGCGGTGGGATCGGCGCGAAATCGAGGCCGTGTTTGGCTAACACTTGATGCTCAAACTGTTCCACATCCTTGATTTGGGTGTCGGCACCAATCGAGTGCCATTCCATATCCAGTAATGCAGCCGCTAAATACTCAACGGTATCAAAACCTTGACCAAATTTATTCGAGGCTAAGATTTTATCGAGTAAGGCTTTAGGAATAGGTTCACCAGTTTGATAGTGCTTGGCGTAATTGGCAATGACTGCTGGGTCAATGTTCCAATCTTCGTTAACTTGAGACGGAAATTCCACAAAGTCGCGCGCCGTAGAGGTACCTGCCACACTCGGGTATTTCACCTTGGAGAACAAACCGTGCACCGCGTGACCAAATTCATGGAACATAGTGGTCACTTCATCGAAGGTCATCAAGGTTGGGCCGTCAGCAGGTTTCGGGATATTCAGGGCGTTATACACGACCGGTTTAGTACCGAGTAGTCCGCTCTGAGTGACAAACTCATCCATCCAAGCGCCGCCGCCCTTGCCTTCACGGGCATAAGGGTCGAGATAGAACAGGCCAATTGAGCTGTTGTCTTTATCGAAAACCTCAAAGGCGAGCACATCGCTATGCCATACTGGTAAATCGGTGCGAGGTTTAATGCTAATGCCGTAGAGTTTGTTCATTGCGAAGAACAAACCATCCTTGAGCACTGAATTGAATTCAAAATAAGGTTTGATGCTGCTCTCGTCGAGGGCATACTTTTGTTGGCGCACTTTCTCGGCGTAATAAGCCCAATCCCAAGGTTGCAATTCAAAATTGCCGCCAGCTTTTTTGATTTCAGCTTGGATATCCGCCGCATCGACCTTAGCGTGAGCCAACGCCTTAGGCGCCAAGTCATCTAAAATTTCATACACTGCGCTTGGCGTTTTAGCCATTTGGTCGGCCACGGCATAGGCAGCCCAAGTATCAAAGCCGAGTAAATTAGCTTTCTTGGCGCGCAGCTGCGCCATCTTCACGATTAAAGGGCCATTGCTAGCAACGGCGCGGTGGGCCGAGGTTTCCCAGACTTTTTGGCGCAGTTCACGATTATTTAAACTGGCTAAAATAGGCTGACGCGTCGTGTTCACTAAGGTAATCAAGTAACCCGTTTTACCCGCTGCTTGCGCTGCGGCCGCTAAGGTCGCGATTTCACTGTCAGATAAACCGTCTAGCTGTGCCTTGTCTGTCACGACAATCACATCGTCTTTAAATGACTTTAAGCTGTTTTGGGAAAACTCAGTCGCAAGGGTGGCCAACTCAGCGTTGAAATCACGCATTTGGGCTTTATCGGCATCGGATAATTTGGCCCCAGCACGCACAAACTGCTCGTAATAAAACTCGACTAGGCGCTTATCTTCAGCATTTAACGTGTCACGTTGTTGATAAACGGTTTCAACACGTGCAAATAAGCTTGGATCTAAATAAATGTTATCGCGATGAGCCGATAACTTAGGCGCTAAATCCGCCTCCGTTTTTTGAAAATTATCATCGGAGATCAAACCCGCGAGGTTAAAGAAGGTGCGTGACACTCGAGTCAACAACCCACCCGACGTTTCCATAGCTAAAATGGTATTCTCAAAGGTCGGTGCCTGTTTATTGCCAATAATGGCGGCGATTTCAGCCTCGTGCTCTTTTATCCCCTGCGCAAAGGCGGGGGCATAATCCGAGCTCTTGATCAAATTAAACTGCGGAGCTTGATCTTGTAATGGACTCTTGCTTAATAACACATTGGTCGCATCTATTTGAGCTGATGTTGAAGCAGCTTTGGCTGCAACAGCATTAGTCGCTTCAGAATTTACAGCAGAATTTTCAGAACAGGCGCCCAATAACAACGCCGCGGTAACAGCGGTAAAAATAACAGACTTACGCATATTAACTCCCTTAAGTGTCACTGCCCTGTCTTTATATTTTTTAAGTGAAAGGTGCGAGTAACGGATTTTGGCTTCTCTTCCAACGAGTGCATCTTCAAGGCACTGTCGTCGATGCACAACCTTAGCAAGTTAACCGCCATTCAGCCAAGCTTTCGACCAACGTATTCAAGGCTAAATTGTATCGCTTTATGTGTGACGAACCTCAAATAACATCATCAAGCGAGCACCACTGCCATGCCCACATTACATCTGAATAACAAAAATTATAAACAACATGATAAATATAAAAATAATTTAATTTAAAAATAATAAGTTACCTAAGAACAATTATAAAAACGCTAAAGGTTAACGCGATAACGATATAAAAATCGGCTTAAAACCAAACCATTTAAATAACAAATATTAATTATTTTTAACATACAACCAATCCAAGTGTTTATCCAATAGACAAACAAAAATCACGTCATATATCGGTTGTAATTTAATCAATCGAATTCATTGTCACAATTTAATACAGCCTTTATCCAATTAATGTCACATTCAGATCATCAAATGTCTTTATAATCCTGTTCGTTAACTTAATGCTTCTGTAACTAATCGTTTTCAGAACAGTTTCAGAATATAAGTTAACAGGATGATGGGCATGCTCAAAAATAGAGCATGTATTAGGGTCACATAAATATAAATAGAGAAAACTATGTTAAATAAAAAACTACTCGCAGTGATGATCACTGCCGCCCTTGGTGTAAGCGCCTGTGGCTCAGATGATGAGCCAATTGTTCAAGCGGATTTACGTGTACTAGAAACCACCGATCTGCACACGAATATCATGGATTTCAACTACTACAGTGGTAAAGAAGACCCAACAATTGGTCTCGCGCGTACCGCAAGTTTAATTCATGCGGCTCGTCAGGAGTCCAAAAACAGTGTGCTCGTTGATAACGGTGATCTGCTTCAAGGCAGTCCAATGGGCGACTATATGGCTAAAGTCGGCCTGCAAATGGGTGATGTTCATCCGGCTTATAAAGCGATGAACCTACTAGATTATGAAGTGGGGAATATCGGGAATCACGAATTTAACTATGGTTTAGACTTTTTAAATAAATCACTTCATGGTGCTAAATTTCCTTATATTAACGCCAACGTATATTGTGCTGATGAAAACGGTTGTTGGAATAATGTGAAAAAAGGTGAGCATTTATTCACCCCTTATATCATTAAAGAAAAAAAAATCGTCGATAGCGAAGGAAATAACCAAACCATTAAGATTGGTTATATTGGTTTTGTGCCACCACAAATTTTATTGTGGGATAAACAAAATCTTACTGGCAAAGTTAAGGTTGAAGATATCGTCGAGACAGCAAAGAAATATGTGCCTGAAATGAAGGCGAAAGGCGCTGATTTGATTATCGCGATCCCCCACTCTGGTATCGGTTCAACAGAGAATCCTGGCGATCCAATGGCGGAAAACGCTACCTACGCGTTAACGAATGTAAAAGATATTAATGCTATTATGTTTGGTCACAGCCACTCCATCTTCCCCGATGCCAAATATGCCGACCTACCTAATACAGATGTGACTAAGGGTCTATTAAACGGCGTCCCAGCCGTAATGCCTGGACGTTGGGGTGATAACTTAGGTGTGGTTGACTTTAAACTAGAGCGTAAAGACGGTAAATGGATGGTACTTAGTGCAACGACTAAGGCTCGTCCTATCTATGATGGCGCAACTAAAACGCCATTAGTCGACCGTGACCAAGAAATTATCGATGCCGTAGCTGAAGAGCACCAAGGCACACTTGCCTTCGTGGATGAGCCAATTGGGGTTGCTGCCGCCGATATGTATAGCTTCTTGACCTTAGTGCAGGACGATCCAACGGTGCAAATCGTTTCCGATGCACAAATAGCCAACGTAAAAGCCAAACTCCCAGAGGCGTTAAAAGATCTGCCTGTATTATCGGCCTCAGCGCCATTCAAAGCCGGCGGACGCCATGGCACAACCAGCGATGCAGACCAATACGTGCAAGTGGATAAAGGCGCATTGACCTTTAAAAATGCTGCCGATCTTTATCTCTACCCTAATACCATGGTGGCGGTAAAGGCCACAGGCGCAGAGCTGAAAGACTGGCTGGAATGTTCCGCTAACCAGTTTAAGCAAATCGACCCAAGTAAAACAACGCCACAGGAGTTAATCAACTGGGACGGTCATCCAACCTACAACTTCGACGTACTCGATGGTTTAACTTATAAAATTGATGTCACTCAACCAAGTAAATTCGACCGTGACTGCGCTGTTGTCAACGCCAATGCTAACCGTATCGTCGATTTAAGCTATACCGATGAAAATGGCAAAGTATTCACTGGCGAAGAATTTGCAGCCAAAGAATTTATCGTGGCCTCAAATAACTATCGCGCCTTTGGTGGTAAGTTCGCCGGTACAGGCAGTGACCATGTGGTTCTGGAACTGCCAGATACCAACCGTGAAGCCTTAGCGGCCTATATCACAGCGCAATCTAAGTACAATGAAACAACAGGCAAGTACGAAGGCATGGTAAACCCAAGTGCTGACTACAACTGGGATTTCAAAACCATCAACACGAATGTGACCCTTGATATTCGCTTCCAAACCCAAGATAGCGATAAAGCCGCAACCTTTATCGAAGCGAATAAACAACGCGAAATGAAAAAGATCAGCAAAGATGAACTCGGCTTCGCGGTTTACAGCATCAATTTAAGCCAAGATAAAACGAAATAATCAAACGGCTCTATCCAGAAAAGGCTCCCAGCGAGCCTTTTCTTTTACCCGCATTCTAGCCAATAACAGGCATATCCTACCGTGCAAACGTGATTTTGTGTTACTGGTAATCTCACTTATCATTAAGGCGTGATATCAACCAAGAGAAAGCCTATGAAACCCAGTTCAATCCTGTTAGCCTCTGCCATTCTGCTCACTAATATTCAACCAGCAAGTGCAGAAGTGATCTTACAGCTTCCAAGCGATGTAGAATTATTAACTGTCAATGGCCAAAAACCATTAGGCGAAGCTCCTATCACCCTTAGCAACGGATTGAACCAAATTAGCTTTCGCTATAATGCACTATATCGACAACAAACTAATTCAGTAAAATATCAATCCGATGTATTGATCATTCGCTTTAATGAAGTCGATCAACAACTCCAGCTTGAATTACCAAGTATCAACTCAGCTAAAAGTGCAAAACAATTTGATAAGTCTCCCACACTCAAGCTTGTGAATAAGCACAACCAATCCGTACACTTTGACCAAGATAAATTAGTAAAAAATGGTCTACAGATAGGACGAAACTTCGAGCAGGAAATCTTTCAATATAACCAAGGGCAACATCCAGCCTCATTAACGCTAATGGCAGAGCGATCCACACCTCAAGCATCATCTACTATGACGAATAGCAATTTAACGCCCAATACGCCAACTCAAGCCGAAATCAGCCATATGCTGGATTATTGGTATTACCTCGCCGATGACGTTACTAAAGCAAAGTTCAAAGCCAAAATTAATGGGCAATAAGCTTATTCGTTAAGTTTTGCGCAGCATCAAACTAGCATTTCACGCTAACCCCAATACAGAATAGAGCAGCCTAGGTTGCTCTTTTTATTGGCCTGATGTTATGCGCCTAAATTCTTCAGGGTAACCCAATGTGAAATGGTGTTTAAGAGAGAATATAAAAATTAAACAAGCAGAAACCGAAAACACTAAATAACCTGAGCTCGGGATAATACCATTCCGCATTGAAGTCTGATCTAATAGCAAGCAACCCAGCAGCTTAAAATTGGATTATGAAACCTGAAACTGCTGAAAGTTTGCTTAGCCTCTCCAAAAGAGAAAAAAATCCGCATAAGCGCATGCGATTGCTCGCTGTATCGCTATTTTTGCAATGCCATAACCGCACTCAGGTGGCAAGCCAGTTGAAGGTGGCCAGATCTAGCGTCAACTTATGGGTCTCCAGCTATCTTGGGCAAGGACTGGCAGGACTTGAAGATAAACCACGCCTAGGGAAGAAGCCGTCATTGTCAAATGAGCAAAAAAGGAGGCTCGCCAGATACATTGAGTTCAAAGCACAATCAGATGAGGGCGGCAGACTCACTGGGGCCGACATCCAGCAATACATCTCAAGTGAATTTAATGTCGAGTACCATCCCAATCACATCTACAAGCTACTAAAGAGCATGGGATTCTGTTGGATAACCAGCCGCTCCAGGCATCCAAAACAAACACAGAGCTTACAGGACGCTTTTAAAAAAGTTTCCTCTGGAAACGATCCTTCACGCTCCCATTCATATACAGCCACACCAGATTGATATTTGGTTTCAGGACGAAGCCAGATTCGGCCAGCAAAATACAACGACACGACTTTGGGCCCCCAAAGGCAGTAGACCAAGAGCGTTAAGACAGCAGCAGTTTGAATATGTGCATCTCTTCGGCGCAGTCTGTCCTGCAACAGGAGAAACTGAAGCCATCATCACGCCATTCGTTAATAAGGACATCATGCACCAGCACTTGGAGTTGATTGCAAAACGCACCAAACCTGGCCGCCATGCTGTCGTGGTAATGGACGGTGCGGGTTGGCATACCAATGACATTGCTGCTGATATCCCCAACCTGTCGATACTCAAACTGCCGCCATATTCCCCAGAACTAAACCCCATCGAACAGGTATGGAGTTGGCTGCGCCAACATTATCTCGCCAATCGCTGTTTTAAAGGATATGAGGACATAGTGGATGCCTGCAGCCAGGCATGGAACAGCTTTATCAGTTGTACAAAACGCGTGGTAAAAATGTGCTCTCGGGAATGGGCAAAGGTGACTGAACTTTAATGCGGAATGGTATAACAACTTAAACTTGGGGAGATATTTTGACAATTTGAAGAGTGTTAAATGACCAACGTTATCGTTTAACTATTGGCTATTTGTACAATAACAATGACCCGTGTTTACTCTTGTGGGGTGAAACAAGATTCTATACACAGACATATTTTTGCTGTTGATAGCATTATTACAAACGCCTAAAACAAAAAAGCCAGCTTATTGAGCTGGCTTTTGTGTTTATTTAGGCGCTTGGCGATGACCTACTCTCACATGGGGAGACCCCACACTACCATCGGCGCGATTGCGTTTCACTTCTGAGTTCGGGATGGGATCAGGTGGGACCACAATGCTATTGTCACCAAGCAAATTCTTACTGGTTAATTCTACGTCTGACGGCATTGTTTCCTCACTCCAGTGCTCATGTACTACCGTACACTCCGCCCTTCGCTCGTCACGGCTTTGTCTGCCGTACAATTACCTGCGTAATTAACCTTTATTTGTTAATTTAGAAAGCTGTTTTGAGTATCACTTCTTAAGTGTTCATATTCAAGCTAAGTGCTACTTAGCAAAACCCATCTGGGTTGTATGGTTAAGCCTCTCGAGTCATTAGTATCAGTTAGCTCAACGCCTCACAACGCTTACACACCTGACCTATCAACGTCCTAGTCTCGAACGGCTCTTTAGTGGACTTAAAGTCCAAGGGATGACTCATCTTGGGGCTCGCTTCCCGCTTAGATGCTTTCAGCGGTTATCGATTCCGAACATAGCTACCGGGCAATGCCATTGGCATGACAACCCGAACACCAGCGGTTCGTTCACTCCGGTCCTCTCGTACTAGGAGCAACTCCCCTCAATCATCCAACGCCCACGGCAGATAGGGACCGAACTGTCTCACGACGTTCTGAACCCAGCTCGCGTACCACTTTAAATGGCGAACAGCCATACCCTTGGGACCGACTTCAGCCCCAGGATGTGATGAGCCGACATCGAGGTGCCAAACACCGCCGTCGATATGAACTCTTGGGCGGTATCAGCCTGTTATCCCCGGAGTACCTTTTATCCGTTGAGCGATGGCCCTTCCATTCAGAACCACCGGATCACTATGACCTACTTTCGTACCTGCTCGACGTGTCTGTCTCGCAGTTAAGCTGGCTTATGCCATTGCACTAACCGTACGATGTCCGACCGTACTTAGCCAACCTTCGTGCTCCTCCGTTACTCTTTGGGAGGAGACCGCCCCAGTCAAACTACCCACCAGGCACTGTCCTTACCCCAGATAATGGGGCCAAGTTAGAACATCAACACTACAAGGGTGGTATTTCAAGGACGACTCCATCAGAACTAGCGTTCCAACTTCATAGTCTCCCACCTATCCTACACATGTAGGGTCAATGTTCAGTGCCAAGCTATAGTAAAGGTTCACGGGGTCTTTCCGTCTAGCCGCGGGTATACGGCATCTTCACCGCAATTTCAACTTCACTGAGTCTCGGCTGGAGACAGCGTGGCCATCATTACGCCATTCGTGCAGGTCGGAACTTACCCGACAAGGAATTTCGCTACCTTAGGACCGTTATAGTTACGGCCGCCGTTTACCGGGGCTTCGATCATGAGCTTCTCTTGCGATAACCCAATCAATTAACCTTCCGGCACCGGGCAGGCGTCACACCGTATACTTCCTCTTGCGAGTTTGCACAGTGCTGTGTTTTTGATAAACAGTTGCAGCCACCTGGTATCTGCGACTCCCGTCAGCTTAGAGAGCAAGTCTCATCACCAACAAGAGCGTACCTTCTCCCGAAGTTACGGTACCATTTTGCCTAGTTCCTTCAGCCGAGTTCTCTCAAGCGCCTTGGTATTCTCTACCCGACCACCTGTGTCGGTTTGGGGTACGATTCCCGCTAACCTGAAGCTTAGAAGATTTTCCTGGAAGCATGGCATCAACTACTTCATCCCCTTGGGGACTCGTCATCAGCTCTCAGTGTATAGTGACCCGGATTTGCCTAAGTCACCCACCTACCACCTTAAACGCGGACTACCAACGCCGCGCTAGCCTAGCCTTCTCCGTCTCTCCATCGCAGTTAGCGGAAGTACAGAAATATTAATCTGTTTCCCATCGATTACGCCTTTCGGCCTCACCTTAGGGGTCGACTCACCCTGCCCCGATTAACGTTGGACAGGAACCCTTGGTCTTTCGGCGAGGGGGTTTTTCACCCCCTTTATCGTTACTCATGTCAGCATTCGCACTTCTGATACCTCCAGTGTGGGTTACCCCTTCACCTTCAACGGCTTACAGAACGCTCCTCTACCGCGCAACTCTAATGAATTGCACCCGTAGCTTCGGTGGTATGTTTAGCCCCGTTACATCTTCCGCGCAGGCCGACTCGACTAGTGAGCTATTACGCTTTCTTTAAATGATGGCTGCTTCTAAGCCAACATCCTAGCTGTCTAAGCCTTCCCACATCGTTTCCCACTTAACATACACTTTGGGACCTTAGCTGACGGTCTGGGTTGTTTCCCTTTTGACGACGGACGTTAGCACCCGCCGTCTGTCTCCCGAGTAGTACTCATTGGTATTCGGAGTTTGCAAAGGGTTGGTAAGTCGGGATGACCCCCTAGCCTTAACAGTGCTCTACCCCCAATGGTATTCGCTCGAGGCGCTACCTAAATAGCTTTCGAGGAGAACCAGATATCTCCCGGTTTGATTGGCCTTTCACCCCCAGCCACAAGTCATCCGCTAATTTTTCAACATTAGTCGGTTCGGTCCTCCAGTTGATGTTACTCAACCTTCAACCTGCCCATGGCTAGATCACCGGGTTTCGGGTCTACGCCTTGCAACTAAACGCGCAGTTAACACTCGGTTTCCCTACGGCTCCGCTATTCGCTTAACCTCGCTACAAAACGTAAGTCGCTGACCCATTATACAAAAGGTACGCAGTCACGGTCTCAAGTACCGCTCCCACTGCTTGTACG